>CAWAMI010000003.1:0-1047298 GCA_963783105.1 uncultured Actinomycetota bacterium | reverse complement strand
CTGGGCCGACGGCGGCCCCACCGACCAGTGGAACCTCCTCCTCCTCTGCGCCGAACACCACACCGCAGCCCACGGCGGCCACTGGACCGTCGTCCTCCACGCCCCTGGCAAGATCACCGTCCGCAGACGCAGATCTCCCAGAGAGCCCCTCTACGACATCCGACTCAAGGCTCCGCCACCGGATTCCGGCTCAGACGTGCATGCCGATGCGGCATGAGGTACGGCATGACGAACCTGTCCGGGTGGGGTGCATCGCTACCCCAGCAGGCCCTCGGCGATCGCAATGATCGCGGCCAGGGCGGACAGGCCGAGCACCAGCGGTCGGGTCGCACCTCGGTCGACGTACTTCCGGAGGGGCCCGGAGAGGGCGAAGCCGACCACGACGCCCGGGAGCAGCGTGAGCGACGTGCGGAGGTCGTGCAGCCCGAAGCGCCCGACGCCGGCCAGCAGGGCGAGCGACAGAGCCGCGGCCACGACGAAGAAGCCGGAGACGGTGCTGCGGAGCTTCGCCGCGTCCTCGCGGGAGTACAGGAGGGCCATCGGGGGGCCGCCGACGGATGTGGTGGAGGCGAGAAAGCCGGCGGCTGTGCCCGCGACCGTCAGCGTGCTGGGACGCGGCACGGGTTGCCAGCGCACCGCGGACAGCACGACCGCGACGAGCACCAGAACGCCGAGCGGCACGCTCAGGTCGTCCTGCGGTACGACGGCGACCACCAGCGCGCCCGCGATGGCGCCGGGTACGAGACCGAGGTAGGCGAAGCCGAGCCGGCGGTCCATCGCGGCGAATTCGCGTCCTACCACCAGAAGCCCGAGGCCGAGGCTGGCGACCAGCGCCGGGCCGGGTACCAGAGCGGGGTCGATCAACAGCAGGACCGGCACCGCGAGCAGATTGAGGCCGAAGCCCACCGCTCCCTGAACGGTGGAACCCACCCCGATCGCGAGCAGTGCCGCGACGATCTCCAGTCCGCTCACGGTCGGAACTTGCCCGAGGGTCCGCTCGTCCTCTTGCCACCGGTGGCGCGGCACAGCAAGGTCACAGCTGAGCCGTACGAGCACTGCACCCAGCAGGCGAACCGTCGACGAAAGGTTCGGTCATGACCTCGCAGAACCCCCCTCCGCAGGGACCGCCGCCGTCCGGGCCGCCTCAGGGCCCTGGCGTCTCGTTGAACAAGCTGACGCTGACGAAGTCTGCTCCGTCCGTCTCGCTGTCGAAGCATGGCGCCGTCGGTGGGCAGATGCGGGTCAACCTCAACTGGAACGCGCGGCCGCAGGGCAGTGGTGGCGGTGGCTTCTTCAAGCGGCTCATGGGCGGTGGCGGTGCCATCGACCTCGACCTCGGCTGCCTCTACGAGTTGACCGACGGACGCAAGGGGGTCGTGCAGGCGCTGGGCAACGCGTTCGGTGCCCTCGACCGTCCGCCGTACATCCAGCTCGACGCGGACGACCGCAGCGGCGCCAGCTCCGGCGGCGAGAACCTGTTCATCAACCTCGACCAGGCGAGCAACATCCGCCGCATCCTCGTG
The DNA here is from genome assembly GCA_963783105.1 of uncultured Actinomycetota bacterium. Classification (GTDB taxonomy): domain Bacteria; phylum Actinomycetota; class Actinomycetes; order Frankiales; family Frankiaceae; genus JAVEDQ01. Next base: position 1,045,775 of record CAWAMI010000003.1, on the reverse strand, counting down.
TTCGCCTTCATCTACGAGGGTGTGCCGGCGTGGGACCAGGCGGACGGCGTCGTGACGCTGTTCCCGGCGCAGGGCCAGCCCATCGAGGTCCGGCTCGACGAGAACGCCGGCGGGTCGCGCAGCTGCGCCGTCGCCTACATCGACAACGCGCAGGGGCAGTTCGAGATCCGTCGAGAGGTGCAGTACGTCAACGGCGCCCAGGACGCCCTCGACCGTGCCTACGGCTGGGGGATGAACTGGCAGGCCGGCCGGAAGTAGGACGTCAGGCGGGCTGCTCCGCCTCGCGCCGCGCCAGGGCCTGCTGGTACAGCCGGCCGGCGCGGTACGAGGAGCGGACCAGCGGCCCGCTCATGACGCCGGCGAAGCCGATCTCCTCGGCCTCCTCGGCGAGCTCGACGAACTCCTCCGGCTTCACCCACCGCTCGACCGGGTGGTGCCGCACGGTCGGGCGCAGGTACTGCGTGATCGTCAGCAGGTCGCAGCCCGCCTCGTGCAGGTCGGTCATCGCCTGCGAGATCTCCTCGCGGTTCTCGCCCATGCCGAGGATGAGGTTGCTCTTGGTGACCAGCCCGGCGGCGCGGGCCTGCGTCAGCACGTCCAGCGACCGCTCGTATCGGAAGCCGGGCCGGATCTGCCGGAAGATCCGCGGCACCGTCTCGAGGTTGTGCGCGAGGACCTCGGGCGCGGCGTCGAACACCTGCTGCAGCAGCTCGGGGTTGCCCGAGAAGTCGGGGATCAGCAGCTCGACGCCGCAGCCGGGCAGCGCCTCGTGGATCGCCCGAACCGTCTCGGCGTAGAGCCACGCCCCCTCGTCGGGCAGGTCGTCGCGGGCGACGCCGGTGACGGTCGCGTAGCGCAGCCCCATCGTCGCGACCGACTCGGCGACCCGGCGGGGCTCGTCCCGGTCGAGCGGCTGCGGCTTGCCGGTGTCGATCTGGCAGAAGTCACAACGGCGGGTGCACTGGTCGCCGCCGATGAGGAAGGTGGCCTCCCGGTCCTCCCAGCACTCGTAGATGTTGGGGCAGCCGGCCTCCTCGCAGACCGTGTGCAGGCCCTCGCGCTTCACCAGGCCCTTCAGCTCGGTGTACTCCGGTCCGGTCTTCAGGCGGGTCCGGATCCACGGAGGCTTGCGCTCGATGGGCGTGGCCGCGTTGCGCGCCTCCAGGCGCAGCAGGCGACGGCCCTCGGGTGCGGCGGTCGACATCTCAGACTGCTCCCGTGAGCTCGGCTTCTGGTGCGGCGGGAGCGAGGGTGCGCACGGCACACCGCTCCACGACAGGAAGAGCGTCGGCGACCGTCACGATCTTCCCCAGCTCGCGGGAGAGGCTGCTCACCCCGGCGTCCGCGATGCCGCAGGGGACGATGCGGCCGAAGGCCGCCAGGTCCGGGTCGCAGTTCAGGGCGAAGCCGTGCATCGTCACGCCGCGGGTGACCCGGACGCCGATGGCGGCGACCTTGCGCTGCCCGTCGAGGGTCCAGACGCCGGAGCGCCCGTCGACGCGCCGGGTCTCGAGCCCGAGCTCGGCGCAGGCGTCGATGAGGACCGCCTCGAGCCGGCGGACGTGGGCGACGACGTCGAAGGGCTCGGCCAGCCGCAGGATCGGATAGCCGACGAGCTGGCCCGGCCCGTGCCAGGTGATCTTGCCGCCGCGGTCGACGTCGATCACCGGCGTGCCGTCGAACGGCCGCTCCTCGGGCAGGGTCCGGCGCCCGGCGGTGTAGACGCTCGGGTGCTCGAGCAGGAGCAGCGTGTCGTCGCGGCGGCCCTCGGCGCGCTCGGTGGCGAGGCTGCGCTGGAACTCCCAGGCCTGCTCGTACGGGATCGTCCCGAGCCGCTGGATGTCCACGCTTCGAGGCTACGCCTGGACGATCTCGCGGACGTCGGCGTCGCGCTGGTCAGCTCTGCAGCAGGGCGCGCAGCGCGGCGCGGTCGGGCTTGCCCGAGCCGAGCAGCGGGATCGCCTGGACGAGCAGCAGCTGGCGGGGGAGCGCGTAGGGCGGCAGCGCGGGACGCAGGCGCTCGCGCACCTGCTCCAGCGTCGGCACCGCCTCCGGCCGGGCGACGACGACGGCCACGACCCGCTGGCCCCACTCCGGGTCGTCCGCGCCGACCACCGCCGCGTCGCGGATGCCGTCGAGCGCCGTCAGGGCCGCCTCGACGGTCGCCGGGGCCACCTTCTCGCCGCCGGTGACGATGAGGTCGTCGACGCGGCCCTGCACCCCGAGCCGGCCCTCGTCCCAGCGGCCCAGGTCCTGGGTGACGTGCCAGCGGCGGCCGTCGGCGTGCTGCAACGCGGCAGCGGTCAGGTCCGGCCGGAGCCGGTAGCCGGCGAAGACGACGGCGCCACCGAGCCGGATCCGTCCCGTTCCCCCGCCGGTCCCCCCGCCGGTCCCCCCGCCGGCTCCCTTGCTGACTCCCTCGCCGGCTCCCTCGAGCCGGACCTCGACGCCGTCCAGCGGGACCCCGTCGTAGACGCAGCCGCCGCAGGTCTCGCTCATGCCGTAGGTCGTCCGGACGCGGACCCCGGCGGCGGCCGCGCGGTCGAGCAACGTCGGCGGCGCCGCCGCCCCGCCGAGCAGCACCGCGTCGTAGTTCTGCAACGCGGCGACGGCCGGGCGGCCGGCGTCGAGCAGCCGCGCGAGCTGCGTCGGGACCAGCGACGTGTACCGGCGGCCGGTCCCGAGCCGGTCCGTGGCGGACGCGAAGGCGGTCGGGTCGAATCCGCCCGCGAGGTCGAGCACCTCGGGCAGCTCGCCCGCGTGCAGCGATCGGGCCAGCACCTGCAGCCCGGCGATGTGCGTGACCGGCAGGGCGAGCAGCCACTGTCCGGGCCCGCCGATGCGGTCGTAGGTCGCTGCGCCGCTGGCCTGGAGAGCCTCGGCGGTCAGCAGGGCGCCCTTGGGGACGCCGGTGGATCCGGACGTCGGGACGACGAGGGCGATCCCGTCGGACTCGAGCGGTTGGTCGAGGCGCGCCATCGTCGCCACGGCCCGACCGGCCGGGCCCTCGGGCACCGGCACCAGCGCGGGCCCGCTGCCGTCCAGGGCAGCGGCGAGCGGCGCCGCCCAGACGTCGAGCAGCGTCGCGTCCGGCGGGCAGGGCAGGGCCCGCAGCGCACGACCGGGCATCCGAGTCAGGACGGTGGGTTCAGAAGTAGTACGGGAACGCGGACCAGTCGGGGTCGCGCTTCTCGAGGAAGGCGTCCCGCCCCTCGGCGGCCTCGTCGGTCATGTACGCCAGCCGCGTCGCCTCCCCGGCGAACACCTGCTGGCCGACCATGCCGTCGTCCACGAGATTGAAGGCGAACTTCAGCATGCGCTGCGCCGTCGGGCTCTTGGCGACGATCGTGCGGCCCCAGTCGAGGGCGACGCGTTCGAGGTCGGCGTGCGGGACGACCTCGTTGACCATGCCCATCCGGTGCGCGGCCTCCGCGTCGTAGGGGCGGCCGAGGAAGAAGATCTCGCGCGCGAACTTCTGCCCGACCTGCCGGGCGAGATAGGCGGAGCCGTAGCCGCCGTCGAAGCTCGCGACGTCGGCGTCGGTCTGCTTGAAGCGGGCGTGCTCCCGGCTCGCGAGGGTGAGGTCGCAGACGACGTGCAGGCTGTGCCCGCCGCCCGCGGCCCAGCCCGGGACCACCGCGATCACGACCTTCGGCATCGTCCGGATCAGCCGCTGCACCTCGAGGATGTGCAGCCGACCCGCACGGGCCGCGTCGACGGTGTCCGAGGTCTCCCCGCTGGCGTACTGGTAGCCGCTGCGGCCGCGGATCCGCTGGTCGCCTCCCGAGCAGAACGCCCAGCCGCCGTCGCGCGGGGAGGGGCCGTTTCCGGTGAGCAGGACACAGCCGACGTCCGGGCTCTGCCGGGCGTGGTCGAGCGCGCGGTAGAGCTCGTCGACGGTGTGTGGCCGGAACGCGTTGCGCACCTCCGGCCGGTCGAACGCGATCCGGACGACGCCGGAATCGACCGCCCGGTGGTAGGTGATCTCGGTGAAGTCGAAGCCCGGCACCTCCCGCCACGCGGCCTCGTCGAACAGCTCGGAAACGGCCACGCGGTCCGCCGCCCTCTCGTCGCAGGGGCTGCCGGCCACCCCGGCAGCGATCTCCGGCGAGAATAGGCACGTGGCCGCCCCCGACCCCGTGTCCGCCCCTTCCGTCGGCACCCGTCCGTCCGGCGCGGCCGTGGTGGCGATCCCGATGCGCGTCCGGTTCCGCGGCATCACGATGCGCGAGGCCGTGATCTGGCGCGGGCCGGAGGGCTGGGCCGAGTTCTCGCCGTTCTGGGACTACGGGCCGGCGGAGTGCGTGCCGTGGTGGCGGGCCGCGCGAGAGGCCGCCGACGAGGGGTTTCCGCCGCCGGTCCGCGACCGGGTGCCGGTGAACGTGACCGTGCCCGCGGTCGACGCCGACACCGCCTACGAGCTCGTCGCCGGCAGCGGCTGCCGCACCGCGAAGGTGAAGGTCGCCGAGCGGGGGCAGCGCGAGTCGGAGGACCTGGCGCGGGTGGAGGCGGTGCGGGACGCGCTCGGTCCGGGCGGCGCCCTCAGGGTCGACGCGAACGCGGCCTGGAGCGTCGAGGACGCCGTCGGGCGGCTGCAGCGGCTGGACCGCGCGGCGGGCGGTCTCGAGTACGCCGAGCAGCCGTGCCGGCGGGTCGAGGACCTGGCGACGCTGCGCCGACGGGTGACGGTGCCGATCGCGGCCGACGAGTCGGTGCGGCGGGTGGAGGACCCGCTGCGGGTCGCGCGGCTCGAGGCGGCCGACGTCGTCGTGCTCAAGGTGGCTCCCCTGGGTGGGGTGGCGGCCTGCCTGCGGCTGGCCGAGCAGTGCGGCCTGCCGGTGGTCGTGTCGTCCGCAATCGAGACCTCGGTCGGGCTGGCGGCCGGCGTCGCGCTCGCGGCCGCCCTGCCGGAACTGCCCTTCGCCTGCGGCCTCGGCACGGCGCCGCTGCTCACCGGCGACGTGACGGACGAGCCGCTGCTCCCGGTCGACGGGTACCTCCCGGTCCGCGCCGTCGACGCGGACGAGGCCCGGCTGACCGAATGGCGGGCCGGCACCGAGCGGGCCGAGGCATGGACGGACCGCATGGACGCGGTGCTCGCCGCCACGGGGACCCGCGGCGCATGAGTTCGATCGAGGTCGGCGCGCTGCTCGTCGACGAACTGATCCGGTGCGGGGTACGGGACGCCGTGCTCGCCCCGGGCTCGCGGAGCGCCCCGCTGGCCTACGCGCTGGCCGCGGCCGACGACGCCGGCCGGCTCCGGCTGCACGTGCGGATCGACGAGCGGTCCGCGGCCTTTCTGGCGCTGGGGCTGGCGAAGGGGTCGGGCCGGCCGGTGCCGGTCTGCTGCACCTCGGGGACGGCGACGGCCAACCTGCATCCGGCCGTGCTGGAGGCATCGGAGAGCGGCATTCCGCTGCTGGTGCTCACCGCCGACCGACCGCCGGAGCTGCGCGGGGTCCAGGCCAACCAGACGGTGAACCAGACGGCGCTCTACGGCCCGGCGGTACGTGCCTTCGTCGAGGTCGGTGAGGTGCCGGACGTCCAGCGCAACGCCTACGTCCGCTCGACCGTCGACCGGATGGTCGCGGCGGCGACCGGCGCGCTGACCGGCCACCCGGGCCCGGTGCAGGCGAACCTTCCGCTGCGGGAGCCGCTGGTGCCGCAGGACGGTGGGCTCCGGCCGCCCGACGGTCGACCCGAGGGCCGGCCGTGGACCGCGCTGCCGAGTCCGCCCGGTTGGCACGACCCCCTCGACGACCACCCCGAGCGCACGCTGGTCGTCGTCGGCGATTGCGTTCCCGACCTGGGCGCCCGGGCCCGCGGCTGGGCCGAGGCGCGCGGCTGGCCGCTGGTGGCGGAGCCCTCCAGCGGCGCGCGGGGCGGCCCGACGGCGGTCGCAGCGGCGCCGTTGCTGCTGACCGTGCCGGGCCTTGCGGAGGCGCTGCGGCCGGAACGGGTGCTCGTCGTCGGGCGTCCCACGCTCACCCGCAGCGTCGCCGGGCTGCTCCGCCGCCAGGATGTCGTCGAGATCCGGACCGCCGGCGCGAGCTGGCCCGACGCCGGCCGCCAGGCGGTGCGGGTGGCGCGCGGGCTGCCGGCGCCCCCGGCCGAGGTCGTCCCGCCGTCCGGGTGGGCGCGGCGATGGCTCGAGGCGGGCCGGGCCGCCGCCCAGGCGCGGGATGCCGCTCTTGCGTCCGCGCCGTCGCTGTCGGGACCGCTGGTCGCGCGTGAGGTGGCCCGGGCCGCTTCGGGTGGGTTGCTGGTGACCGGCTCGTCGCTGCCGGTGCGGGACCTGGATGTCGCCGTCGACGATCTCGACGGCGTCGACGTCCGGGCCAACCGCGGCGTCGCCGGCATCGACGGCACGGTCTCGACGGCCCTCGGCCTGGCGCTCGCCGGCTCCGCCCGCCCTGCCTACGCGCTGCTCGGCGACCTGACCTTCCTGCACGACGCCAACGGGCTCGTCGTCGGACCGGACGAGCCGCGTCCCGACCTGTGCCTGGTCGTCGTCGACAACGACGGCGGGGGAGTGTTCGCGACCCTCGAGCAGGGCGCCGGCGACCGACGCACCTTCGAGCGGGTCTTCGGCACGCCGCACGGCGTCGATCTGGGGTCGCTCTGCGCGGCCGGCGCCACCCCCTACGCCAGGGCGGAGACGGTCGAGGAACTCCGGTCGGCGCTGCGGCCCTGCACCGGGCTACGCGTCGTCCACGTGCCCGTCGGCCGCGCATCGTTGCCGGACGACGGCGCCCGCCTCGCGGACGCCGTGGCCGCGGCCGTTCGGCCGTTGCTCTGAGGCGGTCAGGAGCCGAGCGCGTCGAGGATCGGCCGCAGCTTCGCCCGCCACTCGACGACCTCGGCGTCGGCGTCGGAGTCGGCGACGATGCCGCAGCCCGCGTAGAGCCGCACGGTCGGCCCGTCGACCTCGGCGCAGCGCAGCGCGAGGCAGAACTCGCCGTCGCCGCGGGCGTCCATCCAGCCGATGGGCCCGGAGTAGCGACCACGGTCGCGACCCTCGAGCTGGTCGATGAGGTCGAGGGCCTCGGTGGGCGGCGTCCCGGCCACCGCCGGCGTGGGGTGCAGGGCACCGGCGAGGGCGAGGGCCGTGGTGCCCTCGTCGCGCAGCCGCCCGGTGAAGCGGGTCGCGAGGTGGACGACGTTGGGCAGTTCGAGCACGGCCGGCCCGTCGGGGACCTCGGCCAGGTCGACGAAGCGGCGTAGCTGCGCGGCCACCGGCTCGGCGGCGAGCCGGTGCTCGGAGAGGTCCTTCGCGGAGCCGAGCAGGTGACTGCCGAGGTCCGAGGTGTCGTGGCGGGCGGAGCTGTCGGCACCGATGCGGGGGAGCGTGCCCGCGAGGACGCGACTGCGGACGGCGCTGCCCATGCGCTCGACGAGCAGCTCCGGCGTCGCGCCGACGAAGCCGTCGAGAAGGAAGCTCCAGCAGTCCGGGTAGCGGTCCAGGAGCCGGACGAGCAGGTGGCGCGCATCGACGTCCTCGGCGGCCCGGGCCTGTGCGGGCAGGGCCAGGACGGCCTTCGCGAGTCGCCCGCCGCGGATCGCCTGGACGGCGTCCTCCACCGCGGCGTGCCATTCGGCGACGGCGGACGCGTCCTCGTCGAACCGGACCTCGCGCGGCGGTCGCGGGGCGCCGGCGGCCAACCCGGCGTCCGACCCGTTCGGCTGATCGCCGCCCACGGTCGTCCGCCAGGCGACGCCGTCGCGGCGGCCGAGGACGACGCGGGGGACGATGAGCGTCGAGGGCGTCGGACCGTCGGCGAACGCGAACGCGCCCAACACCACCGGGCCCGAGCCCGGCAGCGTCAGCTCGTCCTGGACGTCGACGCCGGCCAGGTACTCCTGCCACCAGCGCTCGGCCTCGGCGAACCGGTCGGGTCCGGTCAGCTCGACGCGGGCGGCCTCGCCCCAACCGATGAGGCCCTCGCCGTGGCGGAGCCAGGCCAGGGGAGAGGAGCTCGGCAGCAGCTCGTGCAGCGGGCCCGGGTCGGCGATCTTCTCGCTGCGGACGGTCACGCGACGCTGCGTGTCACCTTCGTCCACACGTTCACGCTATCCGCTGAGGCCGTCCGGCATGCACCCCTGTGCCGGACCGTGAGCATGCTTGCACCCGGCGGGAGGCTGGTACGTGTTCGACGGGGGACGGGTTCGGGGTATCACCCGAGGCATGGGTGACTACAAGGAGACGAACGAACAGGCCGCGTCCGGGAAGATCGACGACGTGAAGGGCCGCCTGAAGGAAGCCGCGGGCAGCCTCACCGGCAGCGAGGACCTCAAGCGGGAGGGACGCTCGCAGCAGGAGAAGGGTCAGCAGCAGGGTGAGGCCGCGCGGCTGCGCGCCGAGGCGGAGAAGGCCGACGCCGCGGCCGAGGCGGCGCGGACCGAGGAGCAGCGGCGCCAGGGCACCTGAGGAGTTCGCCGGCGGCCGGCGCCGGCTCCCGACTGCGGCGCCGGCGTCAGCCGACGGCGAGCCCGATCGCCAGCAGCACGGCGAAGGCCAGCTCGGTGCGGCCGGTGTTCTGAAGTACGGGGATGAGGTCCGCGCCGCTGGCACCACCAGGGAGCACGCGGCGCACGGCCCCGATGGCCGGGCCAATCGCGGCCAGCGCGACCAGAGCGCCGGGGTAGGCCGGCGCGAGGACGAGCGGGGCGACGAACGGCACGAGCAGGCACCCCGCGAAGGCCCGTCGGGTCGTCGCATCGCCGAGGACGACCGCCAGCGTCCGCTTCCCGGCCTCCGCGTCGGTCGGCAGGTCGCGCAGGTTGTTCGCGAGTAGCAGCGCGCAGGCGAGCAGGCCGAGGGCGGCGGCTCCGATCAGGGCGACGAGGGTGAAGCGTTCGACCTGCACGTAGGTCGTGCCGAGGACCGCGACGAGTCCGAAGAAGACGAAGACGCTGACCTCGCCGAGCGCCCGGTAGCCGTACGGACGCGGGCCACCGGTGTAGGTCCAGGCCGCGCCGATCGCGACGAGGCCGACCAGCACCAGCCACAGCGCCGTCGTCAGGGCGAGGACGAGACCCGCCAGCGCCCCGACGAGGAAGGCGGCGAAGGCGGCGGTGCGGACGAGCCGCGGGTTCGCCGCGCCGGATCCGACGAGCCGGAAGGGTCCGACCCGATCGGCGTCGGTGCCGCGGATGCCGTCGCTGTAGTCGTTCGCGTAGTTCACCCCGACCTGCAGGCTGAGCGCGACGACCAGCGCGAGCAGCGCCTTCCACCAGACGACGTCGTTCGCGGCCGCCGCCGCGCCGGTGCCGAGCACCACGGGAGCGATCGCCGCCGGCAGGGTCTTCGGCCGCGCCCCCGCGATCCACTGCGCCCGGGTCGGACGGACGGATCTGCGCAGCGGGGGACGGGCGGACGGCATGGTCCCATCGTGCCCGACAGGGGTCCGTCAGGGGCCGGTCGGCCGGTCGTCCACAGGCCCGCTGCAGGGCTGGGCCGGTCCTGCCTACGGTTCCGGCCGTGCACGCGTCCTCGACTCCCAGGAACCCGCGTCGCGTCCCGCTGCCCTACGACGAGCGGCTCCGGGCGCACGCGCAGCAGCTGGCCGAACGACTTCTCGACGTCGACGACCCTCGGCTCGTGCCGGTGCGCGAGGTTCGTCCCACCTCGGACGGGTTGGACCTGGTGCTCGAGCCCGAGTCCGGCGCGCGGCCCCTGCCGGAACTGGCGCGGGCCGGCCTTCGGCCGGGCCAGGTGGTCACGCTCGGGGTCGAGCTCGCGGAAGCCCTCACGGTGCTGCACGATGCCGGGCTCACCCACGGCCGGCTGCGGGCGGAGGAGGTGCTGATCGGACGGGACGGCGGGGTACGGCTCACCGGCTACGGCGTCACCGCGGTGCTCGGCTCCGCCGGCCGGCCCGCGGACGACCTGGCGGACCTGCTCGACCTGCTGGGCGGCCTCGACCCGGACGCCGCCGGGGGGTGGCTCGGGCCGGTGCGCGGCGCGGTGGAGGAGGGGGACCACGACGCGCGGGCGCTCGCCGCCCGGCTGGCGACCGCCGGTCCGCGTCCGGAGCCGCTTCCGGGCGCGGCGCCCGCGGGCCTCCCCGTGCCGCGACCGGCAGGGGCCCGGCACCGCGCGTCGCGCGGCTCCCGGGCTCTCGTCGGGTCGTTGCCGGGGCGTGGACTGCGGTCGCTCGCTCTCGTGGTGCCGGGGGCGCTTGCGATCCTGCTGCTCGCCGGCTGGATCGGCGCCACCGCGTCGCCCGAGCCCGAGGTGGAGCGGCCGGCTCCGGCGGCCGAGCAGCCGCTCCCGCAGACGCCCGGCACCCCAACGCCCGGCACCCGGACGCCTGGCACCCGGACGCCCGGCACCCAGCCGGCCGAGCGTCCCGCACCGGCGGTGCCGACCCCCGACTGGCGCTCCGTGCTGACGCAGCTCGACGTCGCTCGCGCCGGCGTTCTCGCCGCGCCGGACGAGGCCCGCGTGGCCGACGTCGATGCCCCCGGGAGTTCGGCCTACGCCGACGACCTCGCCGCCGTCCGGGCGCTCGAGAGCCGGCACGCGGTGGCGCGCGGGGTCCGGTTCGACGTCACGTCCGTCCGGGTCCGTTCGGCCGGGCAATGGCGCGCCGACCTCGAGGTGGTCGACGCGCTGCGACCCCACACGATCGTCGCCCATGGCGTCGCGGGGGAGACGGGGAGACCGTCCTCGAGCGTCGCCCGGGCCGGGGACGCCGGACGTCGGTCGTCGCGCTGGTTCGTACCGACGACGGATGGCGGATCGCCCAGGTACTCCCGCAGTGACGTGACCCGATCCTCACCGACGTGCCGCTCAGCCGTTCAGCGCGACCCGGAGCCCCTCGTCGAAGGTCCGGGCCGAGAAGGAAAAGTCGGCCTCCTCGAGCACCCGGGGGCGCAGCCGCTGGCCGATGAGTAGACCCTCGTCGGCGAACCCGCCGACGGCGAGGCGAAGCGCGAACCCGGGCACCACCCACGGCATCGGCCGGTGCAGGGCTGTGGCCAGGCTGCGACCGAACTCCTTCTGCGTCACGGGCTCGGGAGCCACGAGGTTGACCGGCCCGGAGATGTCGCCGTCGGCCAGCAGGAACTGGATGGCCGCGACCTCGTCCTGCAGCGTGATCCATGGCTGGTACTGCGCGCCGCTGCCGATCCGCGCCCCGAGCCCGAACTTCCACGCCAGCCGCTGCAGCCGCAGGATCCCGCCGGTGCGGGAAAGAACGAGACCGGTGCGGATCTGCACGACGCGAATGCCTGCGTCCCGGGCGGGCTGCGCGGCGGCCTCCCACTGCTCGACGACGTCGGCGAGGAAACCCTCGCCCTTCGGCCCGGACTCGTCGCGCACGCTGTTCCCGGTGTCGCCGTAGAAGCCGACGGCGCTGGCCGAGACCAGCACCCGCGGCCGGGGCTCGAGCGAGGCCAGCGTCTCCGCGATCAGTCGGGTGCCCTGGACGCGGCTGTCGAGGATCTTCCGCTTGTAGGCCTTCGTCCAGGGCCGCCCGACGCTCGCGCCCGCGAGGTGAACGGCCGCGTCGACACCCGCGAGGTCGGCCGGGTCGAGAGTGCCCGACGGTGGGTCCCACCGCACCTCATCGGGCGCCTCGGGCTGGCGTCGGACGAGCTTGACGACCTCGTGCCCCTCGGTCAGGAGTGCGGGGACGAGCGCGGAGCCGATGAGGCCGGACGCGCCCGTGACGGCGATCTTCACACGTGTCTTCTTCCCCGTTGCTCGAGGGTACGAACGTGTCGACCGGGTCTTGCCCGGGCTGGGTTTCTCGCGGTGACGTGGCGCCTCGGTCGAGTGCCGCGGCTGTTCGCGGTCACCGCGGAAATCGGCGCTCAGAACCGCGCGAACCGCGAACACCCTGGTGGCTGTTCGCGGTCACCGCGGAAATCGGGGCTCAGAACCGCGCGAACCGCGAACACCCGCCGCGCGGGCCTCTGTGCGGAGCCCGACGCGTCAGAGCCCGAGGTCGCCCTCGAACGAGCCTTCCTCCAGGCGCTCCTTGATGGTGGTGAGGAAGCGGGCGGCGTCGGCGCCGTCGACGATCCGGTGGTCGTAGGACAGGGCCAGGTAGATGATCGACCGCACCGCGATGACCTCGCCGAGCTCCGGGTCGTCGACGACGGCGGGCCGCTTGACCACGGTGCCGGTGCCGAGGATGCCGACCTGGGGCTGGTTGATGATCGGGGTGTCGAGCAGGGCGCCGCGGCTGCCGGTATTGGTCAGCGTGAACGTGCCGCCGCCGAGCTCGTCGGGGGTCACCTCGTTGGTGCGGGTCCGGTTGGCGATGTCCGAGATCTTGCGGGCCAGGCCCCCGAGGTTGTAGTCCCCGGCGTTGTGGATCACCGGCACCAGCAGGCCGCGGTCGGTGTCCACCGCGATGCCGAGGTGCTCGGCCTCGTGGTAGGTCACCGTGCCGGCCTCGAGGTCGATGCTCGAGTTGACCTTGGGGTGCTGCTTGAGCGCCTCGCAGGTCGCGACGGCGAAGAACGGCAGGAACGACAGCGGGACGCCCTCGCGCTGGGCGAAGGCGTCCTTGGCCCGCTTCCGGAGGTTGGCGATCTTGGTGACGTCCACCTCGACGACGGTGGTGAGCTGCGCGCTGACCTGCAGCGACTCGACCATCCGCTTCGCGATCGTCGAGCGGAGCCGGGAGAGCTTCTCGGTCTTGCCGCGCACCTGGGTGTGGGCGGCGGCCTCGGCCGGCTGGTCCGCCTTCGCCTTGGCCTGCGGGGCGCTGGACTTCGACGCCTGGGGCTGCTCGACCTCGGGCGACGAACCGCCGGCCTGGGTGTCCTTCGTCTGCTTGGCGGCGGCCTCGCCCTCCGACGTCGCCTGTCCGCCGTCCTTGCCGCCGGAGCCGCGCGTGCTGGCGCTGGCGGCGGCGTCGAGGACGTCCTGCTTGCGGATGCGGCCACCGACGCCGGTGCCGGAGATCGACGACAGGTCGACTCCGTGCTCGGACGCGAGCCGGCGCACGAGGGGCGTGACGTAGGGGGCCTCGCCGTCGGACCCACCCTGCCCATCGGCCTGGCCGTCGGACTGGCCCGACCCTGCCGGCCGGGGAGTCGACTGCTGGGCCTGCGCGGGCTCGGGCTCCGACGGCTGCTCGTCCTGCTCGTCCTGCTGGGCCTGCTGCGGGCTCGGGCTCAGGCTCCGGCTCGGACCCCTCCTGCTCGTCCGACTCCTGCGCCTGGTCCGACTCGCCCTCGTCCTGCTCCTCGGCCGAGTCCTGCTCGTCCGACTCCTCGGCCTGGTCCTGCTGCTCACCGCCGCCGGCGCTGCCCTCGGAGTCGCTCTCGTCGCCGATCACCGCGAGCTCGACGCCGACCTCGACGGTCTCGTCCTCCTGCACCTTGATCGACTGCAGGACCCCGGCGGCGGGCGCAGGGATCTCGGTGTCGACCTTGTCGGTGCTGACCTCGAGCAACGGCTCGTCGGCCTCGACCTGCTCACCCTCCTGCTTGAGCCAACGGGTGACGGTGCCCTCGGAGACGCTCTCGCCGAGGCGCGGCATGGTGACGGAGACCGCCATGTGTCCTGATGCTCCTTAGGAAGTGGGCTCGTGCCAGGGGGTCCGCGCCAGAGGGAACGGGCGAACAATCAGCTGTGGCTGTGGAGTGGCTTCCCCGCCAGCGCGAGGTGAGCCTCTCCTATGGCCTCCGACATCGTCGGGTGGGGGTGGATCAGGGGGGCGACGTCGTCGGCGGTCGCCTCCCAGTTGACGATCAGCTGCGCCTCGGCCACGAGGTCGCCGACCCGCTCGCCGACCATGTGGACGCCGAGCACCGGCCCGTCCTTGGCGGCGACGAGGTTGACCGAGCCGGCGGTCTGCAGGATCTGCGCGCGGCCGTTGCCGGCGAAGTCGTAGGCGGCGGTGACGACGTCGTACCCGCGCTCCTTCGCCTGCTTACTGGTCAGGCCCACCGACGCGACCTCGGGGTGCGAGTAGGTGACGCGCGGGACGCCGTCGTAGTCGACGGGGACGACCCGCTCGCCGGCCAGCCGCTCGGCGACCAGGATCCCCTCGGCGAAGCCGACGTGGGCAAGCTGCAGGCCGGGCCGCAGGTCGCCGATCGCGGAGATGGTCTCGACGTTGGTCTGGCAGTAGGCGTCCACCTTGACGTAGCCGCGGTCGACCTCGACGCCGTTCTCCTCGTAGCCGAGGCCCTGCGACACCGGGCCGCGTCCCACGGCGACGAGCAGGAGCTCCGCCTCGGCGGTCTTGCCGTTCTCCAGCGTCACCGTGACGCCGTCGCCGGAGGTGTCGACGTCGCTGACCTTGGTCCCGAGGTGCTGCGTGATGCCGTGCCGCCGGAAGGCCCGCTCGAGCAGCTTGGAGGAGGTCTCCTCCTCGGCCGGCACCAGGTGCGGCAGCGCCTCGACGATCGTCACCTTCGACCCGAACGAGGCCCACACGGAGGCGAACTCGCAGCCGATCGCGCCGGCGCCGAGGACGATGACCGACTCCGGGACCCGGTCGAGCTTGAGGGCCTGCTCGCTCGAGATGATCTTCTCGCCGTCGATCGTGATGCCCGGCAGCGACTTCGACTCCGAGCCGGTCGCCAGCAGCACGTGGCGACCCTCGATGGTCCGGTCGCCGACCTGCACCGACGTCTGCGACGCGAGCTTCCCGTCGCCCTCGACGACCTCGATCTTCCGGGACTTCACCAGGCCGGTGAGCCCCTTGTACATCTTGGTGACGACGCCGTCCTTGTAGGAGTTGACGCCCTCCATGTCGATGCCGTCGAAGGAGGACTTCACGCCCACCTTCGACCCGTTCTTCGCCGAGTCGGCGACCTCCGCCGCGTGCAGCAGCGCCTTGGTCGGGATGCAGCCGCGGTGCAGGCAGGTGCCCCCGACCTTGTCCCGCTCGACCATCACCACACTCATGCCGAGTTCGGCGGCGCGCAGGGCAGCGGCATAGCCGCCGCTGCCGGCACCGAGGATGACGAGGTCGACCGGATCTGCCACGAGCAGGCTCCTTCGCGAGCGCGGGAGTGTTCGTGGTCCAGTTTTCCACGCCGCGGAAGTGCCGGACAGTTCGGGCGGCTGCGAGGTCACATCGGACGGACGCGCCGCACAGCGGGACGCACCGGCGGAAGGTCAGGTCCCGCGTGCTTCGGCGGCGTTGCGTTCCAGCAGCGTGACCAGCGTCCGGACGGTCACGCCGGTGCCGCCCTTCGGGGTGTAGCCGTAGGGCTCGCGGGCGTTCCAGGACGGTCCGGCGATGTCCAGGTGCGCCCACTTCAGGTTCTCGGGGACGAACGCCGCCAGGTAGTGCCCGGCGACCAGCATCCCGCCGTCCCGGTTGCCCGCGCCGGGCACGTTGGACATGTCCGCGAGCGGGGAGTCGAGGCCCTTGCGCAGCTCCTTCGGTAGCGGCATCGGCCAGCCGTCCTCCCCGGCGGCGCGGAAGGCGGCGACGACCTCGTCGCGCCAGCCGTCGTCGTTGGCCATGACGCCGGTGGTCCGCATCCCGAGCGCGACGATCTGGGCGCCGGTCAGGGTCGCGACGTCGACGAGAGCGTCCGGCTCCTCCTCGGCGGCCCGGACGATCGCGTCGGCGAGCACCAACCGGCCCTCGGCGTCGGTGTTGAGTACCTCGACGCGCTTGCCGCCGTACTGGGTGAGGACGTCGCCGGGTCGCTGCGCCGAGCCGCCGGGGAGGTTCTCCGCCAGCGGCAGCCAGCCGGTGACCTTGATCGGCAGTTCGAGCTTCGCGGCGGCCAGCACCGTGGCGAGCACGGCGGCGGCGCCGGCCATGTCGGTCTTCATCCACTCCATGGACGCGGCCGGCTTGAGCGACAGGCCGCCCGAGTCGAACGTGATGCCCTTGCCGACCAGCGCGATCGTGCGGCTGGCGTTCTCCGGATGCCAGGTGAGCCGCACCAGCCGCGGCGGCCTGGACGACCCCTTGCCGACGCCGAGGATGCCCCCGAAGCCCTGGTCGGCGAGCGCGTCCTCGTCCCAGACCTCGGCGCCGACGCCGACCTGCGCGGCCTCGCCGTGCGCCCGGTCGGCGAAGGCGGCGGGGGAGAGGTCCCCGGGCGGCATGTTGACGAGGTCCCGGGCGAGGGCGACGGACTGGGCGAGGACCTCGGCGCGCTGCACCGCGGTGGCGGCGCCGTCGTCGCCGCTCGCGTCGTCGCCGTTGCGGGCGATGCCGAGCAGGACGACGTTCTGCACCGGCGTGCGCTTGGGGTCCTTCTCGCGGTAGCCCTCGAAGGCGTAGGCGCCGAGCAGCGCCCCCTCGGCGAGCGGCCCGGCCGGGGCGTCGATGGCGACCGCGACACACGTCCGGCCCGCGCTCGCCCGGGCGGCGCTGCCCATCGCGCGCCGCAGGGCCTCGTCGTCCGGCTCGGTGCTGCCGACGCCGACCGCGAGGACGAGCTTGGCCCCGAGCCCGGGCGGGGCGGGCACGCGGGTGAGGTCGCCCTCCTTGCCGGTGGCCCGCAGCGTCTCCAGGATCTCCGGCAGCCGACCCTCGAACGCGTCCGTCACGGCGTCGGCGCCCGGCAGCAGGGCCGGACCCCCTTCTCCGGGGGCGAGTGCGACGACCACGACGTCGGCCTCGAGCTCCGACAACGGCTGCGTGGACAGGGTCAGGTCGGTCATGCGCTGCAGCCTATGGCGAGGGCATCGACGGGCCGATCGATGGGCAGACTGTCGCCTTCGTTACGTCTCCGTCGTCGGGGCGGCGTCGGACGTGACGGCTGAAGGGCAGTAGGTTCAGCCGCCATGGACGACTTGCACCGCTCGCCGCTGCACGAGCGGCACGTCGCCCTCGGGGCGAAGCTCGCGCCCTTCGGGGGCTGGGAGATGCCCCTCGCCTACGCCGGCACCGTCGAGGAGCACACGGCGGTCCGGACCGGCGTCGGCGTCTTCGACGTCAGCCATCTCGGCAAGGGCCGGGTCTCCGGCCGCCGCGCCCGCGAGTACGTGAACAACACGCTGACCAACGACCTGGGTCGCATCGACGAGGGGCAAGCGCAGTACACCCTCTGCTGCGACGAGAGCGGCGGGGTCGTCGACGACCTCATCGCCTATCTGCACAGCGACGACGACGTCTTCCTGATCCCGAACGCGGCGAACACCGCCGAGGTGGTGCAGCGGCTCGCCGCCGCCGCGCCGGCCGGGGTCGAGGTCACCGATCTGCACCGTTCGCTGGCGGTCCTGGCCGTGCAGGGTCCCCGCTCGCCGGAGATCCTCGAGCAGCTGGGGCTGCCGACCGGCTCCGACTACATGTCCTTCGAGCCCGCCGCGTGGCAGGGGAAACCGGTCATCGTCTGCCGCTCCGGTTACACCGGCGAGCGCGGCTACGAGCTGCTTCCGCGCTGGGACGACGCCGGCCCGCTGTGGGACGCGCTGATCGAGGCCGGGGCGGCGCCGTGCGGGCTCGGCGCCCGGGACACGCTGCGCACCGAGATGGGCTACCCGTTGCACGGCCAGGACCTGTCGCTCGAGATCAGTCCCGTCCAGGCCCGGCTGGGCTGGGCGGTCGGGTGGAACAAGCCGCACTTCTGGGGCCGCGACGCGCTGCTCCGCGAGCGCGAGGAGGGCCCCCGGCGCCGGCTGTGGGGGCTGCAGGCGCGGGACCGGGCCATCCCGCGCCACGACATGCGCGTGCTCTCCGGGCACGGCGTGCCGGTCGGCATCGTCACCAGCGGCACGTTCTCGCCGACGTTGAAGACCGGAATCGCCCTCGCCCTGCTCGACCGCGGGGTCGGGGAGGGCGACGTCGTCAGCGTCGACGTGCGCGGGCGTAAGGCGGCGATGCAGGTGGTCAAGCCGCCGTTCGTGGAGTCCAACACCCGCTGAGCCCGGGTGGGCGGTACGTCGCCGGCTCAGCGCAGCCAGGTCGGCAGCGACAGCGCCATCACCAGGAGCGTCACGGTCGTCGCCGTCTCGACCATCGCGCCCAGCACGTCCCCGTTGACCCCGCCGAGCTTGCGGACGGCCAGCCATCGGACGCCGAAGGCCGCGGCCAGTCCCACCAGCAGGCCCACGGCCGCGTGCGCGCTCTCGGGCAGCCCGCCCCCGTGGTAGTCGAAGCGGCCGGCCAGGGTCGCGGCGATCAGGGCGAGGACGAGCACGAGCGCCGCCCTGGCCCGGGGCACGCTGCCCAGCACCAGGGCGCCGAGACCGCCCGGGCGTGCCGGCGCGACGCGGCTCGCGCAGGCGAGCGTGACCGCCGTGCGGCTGGTGAGCAGGCTGACGAGGATCGCGACCGTGCCGTGGTGACGGACGATCGCGAGGCCGAGCGCCGACGCCTGCAGCGCGAGCACGAGCACGAGCGCGACGACGGCGAACGCCCCGACGCCGGGCTCACGCATGACGGCGAGGGTGCCGTCGCGGTCGCGCCGGGCACCGAAGCCGTCGACGAGGTCGGCGAGGCCGTCCAGGTGCAGCCCGCCGGTCATGACGGCGAGGAGCGCGATCCCGCACAACGGGGGGATCAGGTCGATCTCGTCCGACCCGAACAGCAGGCGAAGCCCGAACACCGTGGAGGCGGTGACGAAGCCCAGCGCCAGCCCGACGGCCGGGGCCCAGGTCATGGCCCAGCCGGCGCGCCGGCGGTCGATCTCGTCGGGAGCCCGCACGGGCAGGATCGTGAGCAGGCCGATGGCCAGCCGCAGCCCGCCGATCACCGGCCCGGTGCCGCGTCGGAGCCGGCCTGCTCGTCCCGTCGGGCATCGGCGGTGCCCTCCAGGACGGCGAGCAGGTCCGCGGCCGCCTCGAGGACGGAGACGGCCAGCAGCCCGCCCGCGCCGTTGCCGAGGCGCAGCCCCAGGTCGAGCACCGGGACCAGAGCCAGGTCGATCAGGGCCGCTCGCGCGGCGGGCTCGGGTGGCCGGCCGGCGACCTGCCACCAGTCCTGCGCGTCCGGTTCGAGTCGGGCCGTGACCAACGCCGCCGCGCAGGACACGGCGCCGTCGAGCAGCACCGGGGTGCGCCGGGTGACCGACTGGCGGAGCAGCCCGATCAGGACGGCGACCCGCGGCCCGCCCGCGAGGCGGGCGATCTCCGCCGGGTCGGCCGTGGTGAGCTCTTCCGGGCGGACCGCGGCCCGGAGGCGCCGCAGCGCATCGCGGGTCGCGGCGACCCGGAGGGTCCAGGTCCGGTCGTCCATCCCGGTCGCGCTGCCGTCGCCGGAGTCGGTGCCGACCATGGCGACCGGCTCCCGCCCGAGCAGCGCCGCGCACAGCGTCGCCGCCGCGGTCAGGTCGGCGTCGCGGCCCGCCTCGTCGACCCCGACGATCAGTAGGTCCGTCCCGCCGTCGGCCTCCTCGTCGGCGACGTAGCGGCCGAGCTCGTAGGCCGCCTCGAACTCGTCGAGGGTCAACTCCGGGACCGCGGGGCGGGTGGAGCCGCGGGACCGCTTCCGCAGCGGCTCGTCCGGTTCGTCCGGGGTCGCGACGTCGACGCGGCGGACGGCGGCGCCGAACGACGCGCTCAGCGCCTCGACCGCTGCACCCGCGAGCCGGGGCTCGAGCCCGCGTCGCGAGGGCCTGCTGAGCCTGGACGGCACTGGGTCAGCGGACTCGTCGGGGGAGCCGACGACGACCGTCCGCACGCGGCGCAACGGCGGCGGCGCCGCGGCTCCGCGCACTCCGGCCAGCCAGACGCCCAGGTCGGCGAGGCGGCCGAGCTCTCCGCCGGTCGCGGCGAGCCGGTCCAGGGCGGCCTGCCGCGCCGCCACGTCAGGACCCGGCGGCAGGGCCGGACCGGGCGGCACCCCCGGCCGTCGTGTGTGGCGTTCGGGACCTACTTCAGCCGGCATGCCACCCCCGCAACGCACTGCCACACCTCGTCCGCCTCCGCCGCCATCCGCGCGTTCACCCGGCCCAGGTCGTCCCGGAACGCCCTTCCCGCAGCGGAGGCTGGAACCACGCCCGAACCGACCTCGGCGGTGACCACGACGACCGTCCGCGGCGTCGACCGGAAGGCGGCGACGAGCTCGTCCGCGCTCTCCTCGCCCCGGGTCACCCAGAAGCCGAGATCATCGACGAGCAGCGGCGGCCCCTCGCTGCTCAGCAGCGGAGCCAGCCGGGCCGTCGTCAGGGTGCTCCAGTGCGGCGGGCGCCGGTGCCGGTGGGCCTCCAACCGGGCGGTCCACTCCGCGTCCTCCGGGATCTCGGCTGCCGTCGCCACGTAGACGACCGTCGGCTCGCCGCGCAGCCGTCGCTCGGCCTCTTCGGACTTGCCGGAGCGGGAGCCTCCGGTGATGAGCACCCGCCGCGGGGCGGGCGGTGCCGTGCTCGTCGCTGCCGCCGCTCCGCCCGGCACCGCGCCCACCCGCAGCAGCGTGCCGTCGGGGTGCACCTCGGCACCCAGCTGTCCCAACCGCCGCGCGAGTTCCGCCCCGGGCGGGTTGGCGTGGCCGAGGTGGACCGCGACGACGCGGCCACCGGGCCGGATCGAGCCGCGGCGGCGCAGCGCGGCGAGCGTGTCGCCGAACGTCGCGAAGCCGAGATGGTCGCCGAACGGCGGCCCGTCGCCGTAGGTCTCCTCGAGCAGCACCAGGTCGTAGGGGCCGCTCGGCAGGTCCTCCTCGGGCAGCGGCAGCGTGTCCGAGCCGTAGAGCAGGCGGGCCGACTCGTCCGGCGCGTCGCCGTCCGCTGCGTCGCCGTCCGCCGCGCCGTCCGCCTGGACGCAGGCCACGTCCCACAGCAGTGACGGGCGGATCGGCGGCCCGCCGTGGTTCGCCTCCCAGGTCCGCAGCCGGTACGGCCCCCGTTCGAGCGTCTCGCCCGGGAGTACCTCGGTGAAGCGGATCTGCTGCTCGTCGACGTGCGAGCCGAGGAACTCCACGCACGCCCGGATCGCCGGCGGCGGTCCGAGGACCTCCAGAGGCGCGTCCGAGGACGTCGACCAGCCCCGCCAGAGCAGCACCGCCGGTGCGGTGTGATCGGGGTGCGCGTGGCCGAGGAGCAGCCAACGGACCCGGTCGAGCGCGACCCCGGCGCGCCCGGCCGCCCGCGGCGCGTCCGGGCCGCAGTCGAGCAGCAGGACGTCGTCGACGAGGGCGCTGGTGTGGGTCCGGTGTTCTCCGGCCTCGCGGGCCCAGGAGCACGAGGCGCACGTGCACCAGGGGTTGGGCCATCCGTCCGCCGACCCGGTCCCGAGCAGGCGCACCTCCACCGCGAGCAGGTTACCGGCCCGGGATGCGGCGTCGGTCGTTCACAGGGCCAGCCAGGTCGTTCAGAGCGCCTGCTGCTTGCGGCGATAGGCGTAGATCGCGCCGACGACGGCCGCGGCCACGAGCATCAGGCCGAGCAGGGGCAACACCGAGAACGAGTCTCCCGAGTTGGGGGCGGCGGTGGTCGAGTCCGTGCCGGCCTGCGAGTCGCCCGTGTCGGTCGAGACCGTCGGGTTCAACGGCAGCGGTTGCCCCGCGGCGGCGATGGCGACCCGCGCGGTGAGCGCCACCTCCGGTTCCGCGCCCGGGAACAGCGAGAAGCCGCCTGGCGGGGTGGTGAACCGTGTCAGTGCCGTGAAGGGAGTTGCCGCGTCCGGGCCGGTGCCCTGGCGCCAGCGATCCGAGTTGGGATCCTCACCCGAAGCGATCAGACCCTGCAGGGCGATGGCGGTGGCGGCCGAGTCGGTGTTGCCCGGGTACGACCAGAACCCGCCGTCCGGATCCTGCAGGCGGTGCAGTGCCGGGATCGCATCGTCGGGCACCCGCCGCCCGACCGCCGCAAGCCCCTGCAGCGCGTACCCGGTGACCTGGGCGGTGGCGGAGCAGGGCGCCGACGGGTCGGTGCGGCGGAACCCCCAGCCGCCGTCCGGGCACTCCCGCTCCTCCAGCCACTCCGCCGCCTGGGCGTCGGTGCGCCCGACCGATCCGAGGGCCGACAGCACCAGACCCTGCCGGGACGGGATGCCGCCGAGCGGGTCGACCGGCACTTCCTGGTCGCCCCCGAACAGCCCGTCGGGGCCGCGCGTCGCGAGCAGGCGCCCGACCAGGTCCTCGTTGCCGAAGGCTTCGGCGGGCAGGTTCTGCGCGCGGGCGACGAGGATCAGCACCGCGAGGCCGGCGGCGGTGTCCTGACCGTCGGACTTCGCGACCACGTCGATGTTCTGCTCGAGCCACCGGGTGGGGTTCTCGGCCTCCTGATCGAGCCCCGAGGCCTTCATCGCCAGAACCGCGTACGCCGTCGTGGCGCCGTCCAGCTCACCGGTGGGGGTGCGGATCGCGCCGTCGGGTTCCACGGCGGTGGTCGCGAGCCAGGCTGCAGCCTGGCCCGCGATGCTCCGCAACTCGTCCGGGGCCAGGCTCGACCGCTCGTCCGCGGACGCGGGTCCGGCCCACAGGAAGGGGACCAGCGCGATCAGCGCGGCGACGACCGTTCTGGTCAGTCGCGGGGCCACGGGGCGCCGCGGGACGTGGCGCCGGAAAATCACGGGGCGCCGGGAGATCACGACGCGCCAGCGTACGGGTGTGAGCTGTCCGTTCCCGGGGACGGCCGGTGTGGACGCAGTAACGAAATCTGCACACCCGTGCGAGGAGAAGGAGCGGCCGGTGGCCTGGACGTGGCGGTACGAGGCAGCGGACGGCAGCCCGGTCGAGCCGGCCGAGGCCCCGGTGGCCGAGGTCTTCCCGTCGCAGGGTGACGCGGAGTCGTGGCTCGGCGAGACGTGGCAGGAACTGCTGCACGCCGGCGTCGCGCAGGTGACCCTGCTCGACGGCACCCGCGAGGTGTACGGGCCGATGAGTCTGTCTCGCGAGTAGCCGGATCGCGCACGCCCGGACCGCGACTGGCCGGATCGCGCCTGGCCCGGCGGGTTCGGCTCAGCGGCGGCGGGTCAGCTGGCGGACGCCGGCGGGCAACCAGCCCGCCGGCTCGCCCCGCGGGCGAGGCATGCGGAAGCGGCCGGGGAGCAAGGCGCGCTGGATGCTGTAGACCTTCACCGCCACCCGGGAGCCGGGGTAGCGCTCCTGCACCGCGGCGGCCACCTTCCGGCTCAGGAAGACGGCGTCGATCACGAAGAGGATCAGCCCGAGCATCAGCAGGTAGGTGAACAGCACCCGCACCGTCAGCGACTGGGCGAGGCTGCTGGCGAAGTTGGCGATCAGCAGGAACAGGAAGACCGGCCCGAAGTTGCGGCGACCGTCCACGATGTCGCGCGCGAGAACCCGCTCGGGCGCCTTCTCGCGCGGTGGCAGGCGGCTGATGTCGCCGCTGAGCATGGCCTCGCGGTAGGTCTGCGACTGCCGGCGGCGCTCCTCCCGGGCCGCCTGCTTGGCCTCCTTCCCGCTTCCGACGCTGCTCGCGGGGCGGTTGCGGCGAGCCGCGACCGCCTCCTTGCGAGTCGGCGTCGCGCGACCCTTGCCGCCGGGCTTGACCAGGTCCGGCTTCTCCGGCTCGGGCGGGGGCGGTGGGGTCTTCTTGCGGAGCAACGGCATCAGGGCAACGCCAACATCTGGTCCAGGGCGGCCTTCGCCTCGGCCGCGGTACGGGCATCGACGGTGATGCGGTTGGGGATGCTCGCGGCGGATTCCGCCGCCACCAGCGACTCCAGCGACCACACCAGGTGCGGCAGGTCGATGCGGTTCATGGTGGAACAGAAGCACACCGTCCGGTCGAGGAAGACGATGGTCTGTTCCGGGTGCTGCTGGGCCAGCCGCTGCACGAGGTTCAGCTCGGTACCCACGGCCCAGGCGCTGCCCGGGGCTGCGGCCTCGATCGCCCGGATGATGTATTCGGTCGACCCGACCTGGTCGGCTGCGCGCACCACCTCGTGCCGGCACTCCGGGTGCACCAGCACCTGAACGCCGGGGATGCGCTCGCGCACGTCCCGGACGCTGTCCAGCGAGAAGCGGCCGTGCACGGAGCAGTGCCCCTTCCACAACAGCATCCGGGCGTCCCGGATCTGCTCGCTGGTCAGCCCGCCGCCCGGCTTGCGAGGGTCGAACACGACACAGTCGTCGAGCGAGAGGCCCATCTCGAGGACGGCGGTGTTGCGACCGAGGTGCTGGTCGGGCAGGAAGAGGACCTTCTCGCCCTTCGCGAACGCCCACTCGAGCGCCCGCCGGGCGTTCGACGACGTGCAGATCGTGCCGCCGTGCCGCCCGGTGAACGCCTTGATCGCGGCCGAGGAGTTCATGTAGCTCACCGGAACCGTCACGTCGGCGACGCCCGCGTCCTGCAGCGTCTCCCAGGCCTGCTCCACCTGCTCGGCGGTGGCCATGTCCGCCATCGAGCAGCCGGCGGCGAGGTCGGGGAGGATCACCGCCTGATTCGGCGCGGTGAGGATGTCGGCGCTCTCAGCCATGAAGTGCACGCCGCAGAACACGATGAACTCGGCTTCCGGCCGCGCGGCCGCCTGCTGGGCGAGCTTGAACGAGTCGCCGGTGACGTCGGCGAACTGCACCACCTCGTTGCGCTGGTAGTGGTGCCCGAGGAGAAAGACACGGTCGCCGAGGGCCGCCTTCGCGGCGCGAGCCCGTTCGACCAGCGACGGATCGGACGCGGCGGGCAACTCGCCCGGGCACGTGACGCCCCGCTCGCTCGCCGGGTCGCTGCCCCGGCCGAGCAGCAACAGCGCCAGCGGGCTGGGCCGTGTCTGTACGGACTCCAGTCCTACGGATTCCAGTCCCGCGGACTCGTGGCTCTCGAGGTCGACGGTCACGTGCGCTCCTCGTGGTGCTGCTCCTCGCCGGCCGGCCGGTCGGCTCGTCGCCGGACTTATCGTCGCACAGACTCCTGCGACGAGCAGGGCCGCGAGCCCAGGAGTGCGAGGTCTCTCATGCGGGTGGTTCTGGCGCCGGACAAGTTCGCCGGCACGCTGTCGGCGCCCGCGGTCGTGGACGCGATCGTGTCGGGTTGGCGGAGCGAGGCGCCCGACGCCGACCTCGTCCGCCTGCCCCTGTCCGACGGCGGCCCCGGCCTGCTCGACGCCGTCGAGCAGGCGATCGGCGGGGAGCGCGTCCCCGTCGTCGCGACGGATCCGCTGGGGCGCCCCGCGCCCGCGGACATCCTGGTCGCGGGGGACGACGTCTACGTCGAGAGTGCCCGTGCCATCGGCCTGCACCTCGTGGACCCGGAGGAGCGCGACCCGGAGCGGGCGACGTCGGCCGGGCTCGCCGACCTGCTGGCCGAGGCGCTGCGGCGGCTGCCGGCCGAACGGCCCTCGGCGGAGGCCGGCCGGATCGTCGTCGGCCTCGGCGGCTCCGCCACGGTCGACGGCGGCCGGGGGATGATCGAGGCGCTCGGCGACGACCTGGATCGCCTGCGGCGGCAGCGGATCGTGGCGCTCTGCGACGTGGACAACCCGCTGCTCGGCCCGAACGGGGCCGCCGCCGTCTTCGGTCCGCAGAAGGGCGCGGATGCGTCGGCGGTGCAGCGCCTCGACCTCAGGCTCCGCGAGTGGGCCGATCAGCAGGGCCTGCCGGCGGATGCGCCGGGCGCCGGGGCGGCGGGAGGCCTCGGGGCGGCGCTGTTCTGGCTCGGTGCGACCGCGGCTCCGGGCGCGCGGACGGTGGCGGAGCTGGCCGGCCTGCCGTCCGCGCTGAGCGGCGCCGGTCTGGTGGTGACGGGGGAGGGCAGCTACGACTTCACCTCACTGCGCGGCAAGGTGGTCTCCGGCGTGGCGCAGGCGGCGAGCGCCGAGGCGGTGCCGTGCGTCGTGCTCGCGGGGCAGGTCAGCGTGGGGCGGCGGGAGATGCTGGCCTCGGGGGTGGACGCGGCCTACGCCCTGGCCGACGAGCCGGGCGGGCTGGACGCGGCGCTCACGGATCCGGCCGCGGTGCTGGCGGGCCTCGCCGCCCGGGTGGCCCGGGAGTGGGGGCGGGGCTGAGCGGGCGGTACGCGCAAGATCAACGCTGCCCGGAAGCCGCTCGCACCCCTTTCGCTGGTGGTCCCGGCGGACTCCGGGCAGCGTTCTCAGGGCCTTCCGCTCGCGTCGGGCGTTCCCGACCCGGCGAGAACGCGGTCGGGCTCGTCGGTCACCGCCGCCAGTGACGCCACCGGCTCACCCGGACGAAGGCGACCAATTTGGCGCCCCGCGGGAATAGCGTCGGCGGCGACGGTGTCCGTACGATGGACGCGTCGGGAAGGAGCACCCACACATATGAGCCTCGAAACCCCTGAGACTGCCACTGATACCGCTACGCAGACCGAAGCCGCGACCGGTGTGGTCCTCACCGAGAACGCCGCACTCAAGGTCAAGGCCCTGCTGGACCAGGAGGGCCGCGACGACCTCGCGCTGCGCATCGCCGTGCAGCCGGGCGGCTGTTCGGGCCTGCGGTACCAGCTGTTCTTCGACGAGCGCCAGCTCGACGGCGACGAGCGGACCGACTGGGGCGGCTTCGACCTCGTCGTGGACCGCATGAGCCTGCCCTACCTCGGCGGCGCGACGATCGACTTCGTCGACACGATCGAGAAGCAGGGCTTCACCATCGACAACCCGAACGCGACCGGGTCCTGCGCCTGCGGCGACTCGTTCAGCTAGTCCGACACACGCGAAAGCCCCGATGCCGTTCGGCATCGGGGCTTTCGCGTGTTCGGGACGGTCAGCGGCCGTGCGTCGCGAACCCGACCAGCGGGCCGTCGACGAGCGAGCTCGTCTCGTCACTGATGGTCACACCACGCTGCTCGGGCAGCATCGGCGGGACGGCTTCGAGCGGGGTCATGTGCAGCGGCACGTCGGACGCGAGCTGGATCAGGGTGGCGTGGTCCTCGGGCAGTTCGTCGTCATGGCGAAGCATGCGTCCGACGTTAGGAGCGTCACGTCCCAGGCGCCACCCCCTACCCGTTGGTAGCTTGTTTCGTTCTTCTTCTGCAGGTCAGAGGCGTGTTACCGCTCGCAGGGGTCCCGGTCCTGCCGCCCCGCCGACCGCAGGTCCGACAGCGACGCGCTAGCGTGACCGCCCGTGCAGATCGCCGTCACCGGATCCATCGCCACTGACCACCTCATGACCTTCTCGGGGAGGTTCGCCGAGCAGCTGCTGCCCGACCAGCTCGCCAACCTCTCGATCAGCTTCCTCGTGGACGAGCTGGAGGTGCGCCGCGGCGGGGTGGCGGCCAACATCGGCTTCGGGCTAGGCCGGCTCGGCCTGACCCCGCTTCTCGTCGGTGCCGTCGGCGAGGACTTCGCGGACTACCGCTCGTGGCTGGACCGGGCCGGTGTCGACACGGCCTCGGTACACGTCAGCGAGCTCGCCCACACCGCCCGCTTCGTGTGCACCACTGACCAGGACCAGTGCCAGATCGCGTCGTTCTACCCGGGCGCGATGCGGGAGGCACGGGACATCGAACTGGCCCCCATCGCGCAACGCGTCGGCGGTCTCGACCTCGTGCTGGTCAGCCCGAACGATCCCGAGGCGATGGTCCGGCACGCCGAGGAGTGCCGCGAGCGCGGGTACGCGCTGGCCGCGGACCCCTCGCAGCAGCTCGCGATCATGACCGGCGAGCAGATCCGGGCGATGGTCACCGGCGCGCGCTACCTGTTCTGCAACGAGTACGAGAAGGGCCTGCTCGAGCAGAAGACCGGCTGGTCGGACGCCGAGGTGCTCGAGCACGTCGACGTCCGGATCACCACCCACGGCGCCCGCGGCGTCCTGATCGAGGCGCCGAAGGAGAACGTCCGGCTCGAGGTACCGGTGGTCCCGGCGACCACGATCGCCGACCCCACCGGCGTCGGCGACGCGTTCCGGGCCGGCTTCCTGGCCGGACTGTCCTGGGACCTGCCGTTCGAGCGCGCCGCCCAGGTCGGCAGCCTGCTTGCCACCCTCGTGCTCGAGACCGTCGGCCCGCAGGAGTACGAGGTCGACTCCGAGGACCTGCTCGCGCGGTTCCGCTCGACCTACGGCGACGAGGCCGCGGACGAGGTTGCGCCGCACCTCAAGGGCGTGCGCCCGGCGTTCGCCTGATCAGCACCGCCTGATCAGCACCGCCTGATCAGCACCGTGTAGGCGGTCGCTCCCTCGGGGGCCGCCGCCCTGCTGCCGAGGAACGTCTGCCCGCGCATGCGGCACCAGGCGGGGATGTCGGTCGCCGCGGCGGGGTCGTCGGCCCAGACCTCGACGAGCGTGCCGGTCGGATCGTCGGGGACGCCCTCGGCGGCGCGGGCGAGGTCGATCACGGGCAACGGGCAGCGGCGCCCACGGGCGTCGACCGTGATCGCGGGCTGCCCGGTCGGCCCCGACGCGGGGATGTCGCTCACAGGGCGGCCGTCCCGGCCTCGGCGCGCAGCCGGGACACGATCGGAGGCAGCGCCTGCAGCAGCCGATCGACGTCGGCGTCGGACGAGTCCCGGCCGAAGGAGATGCGGACGTTGCCATGGGTCAACGCCCCGACCGCCTCGAGGACGTGGCTCGGGGTGAGGCTGCTCGCCGTGCACGCGGAGCCGCTGGAGATGGCGATGCCGACCTCGTCGAGCGCGTGCACGAGCCGCTCGCCGTCGACGTAGAGGAAGGACACGCTGAGCAGGTGCGGGAGGCGGTGCGCGGGGTCCGTGGGCCCCACGACCTCGACGTCGGGGACGAGGGCGGGCAAGGCGGACCGGAGCCGCTCGACGTAGCCGGCGAGCCGGGGGACCTCGCTCGCCAGCTCGGAGCGTCGGGCCTGCAGGGCCGCGGCCGTCGCGAGGATGGCGGGAACGTTCTCGAAGCCGGGGGAGCGGCCGAAGCCGCGCTCGTCGGCGGGGAAGGGCGACTCCCAGCGGGTCCCCGTGCGGACCGCGAGCAGGCCGACGCCGGGAGGGCCGCCGAACTTGTGTGCGCTGGCGGTGAGCAGGTCGGCGCCGAGGGCGTCGGCGCCGGTGGAACCGTCGAGAGGGAGGCGTCCGACGGTCTGCGCGGCGTCGACGTGCAGCGGGACGCCCGCGTCGCGGCACCGCTCGGCCAACAGTCGCGTCGGCTGGAGCGTGCCGATCTCCTGGTTGCCGCTCTGGACGCTCAGCAGCGCCGTGTCCGGCGCCAGACGGACGGGCAGCTCGACCCGCCCGGCGCCGTCGACCGGCAGGTACTCGGTCACCCCGCCCTCGGACTCGTGCACCTCGGCGGCGTGCAGGACGCAGGAGTGTTCGACCGGGCTCGTGAGCAGGCGGCGGCCGGTGCGGCGTCGGGCGCGCAGGGCTCCGAGCACCGCCTGGTGGGCCGCCGTCGTGCCGCTGGGCGGGAAGAAGACCTCGTCCGGGCGGGCGCCGAGGACGTCGGCCACCACCTCCCGGGCCAGGTCGAGCAGCTGGCGGGTCTGGCGTGCCTCCCGGTAGAGCCTGCTCGGGTCGGCCCAGCCCTCGTCGAGGGCGGCCAGGAAGGCGGCCCGGGCCGCCGGATGCAGCGGCGAGGTGGAGGCCGTGTCGAGCCCGACCCGGCCGCCGACCTGCGGCGGTCCGGCGTCCGGGGGCGGCGCCTCGAGCACGCCGCCCACGGTAGACCGGCGGCACGATGTGTGGCTTGTGCGACAGCGCGTGCCACGGCGGGGCTGAGCGTCCTTCGCGGGGACTGCTGGGATACGCTGCCTGCGGCGTCTGAAGTGCGGAACTGCCCCCTGAACTGCAGTACCTGGAGGACAGCTTTTGATGGGCATCTCCCGCCGATCCGGCTCGGACCGGATGCGCGGCTCCCGCCGGGGCACCACGGTGCGGCTCGGCTTGTTGGGCTTCGTGGTGCTGCTCACGACAACCGGCTGTGAGCTGCCGAGTTTCGGCTACCCGCACGGCATCACGCCGCAGGCGACCCGGATGTACAACATCTGGTCCGGGTCCGTGATCGCGGCCCTGTCGGTCGGCGTCCTCGTCTGGGGCCTGATCCTGTGGGCGAGCTTCCGCTACCGGAAGAAGAGCGACGAGCTCCCGCAGCAGGTGCGCTACAACCTGCCGGTCGAGGTCCTGTACACGATGATCCCGTTCGTGATCGTCGCCGGGCTGTTCTACTTCACCGCCCGGGACGAGATCGAGGTCAACAAGGTGTCGCCGAACCCGGACGTCACCGTCTCGGTCGTCGGCTTCCGCTGGCAGTGGCAGTTCGGTTACGTCGAGAACGGCCGGGTCATCGGCCAGGTCACCGGTCGGCCGGGCGAGACGCCCGTGCTGGTGCTCCCGAAGGACCGCAGCATCCGCTTCATCGAGTCCTCGCCCGACGTCGTCCACTCGTTCTGGGTGCCGGAGTTCCTGTTCAAGCGGGACGTCATCCCCGGCAAGATCAACGAGTTCGAGATCAGCAAGATCGACCGCACCGGCACCTTCGTCGGTCGCTGCGCCGAGTTCTGCGGGACGGATCACCCCCGCATGAACTTCACCCTTCAGGTCGTCGAGCCCGCTCAGTTCGACGCGATGATGCAGAACTTCCGTAGTGCCGCCGCCACGCAGGCGGCCGGCCCCGCCCCGGTCGCAGGGAGTGGACGATGACCCTTCTCCACGATCCGGCAGCATCGCCTCAGGAGATCGAGGCCGAGGTCTCGGCCGCTCCCGAACGCACCCCGCTGCTGGGATACATCACCACCACCAGCCACAAGACCATCGGCGTGATGTACACGGTCACGTCGTTCATCTTCTTCGTGCTCGCCGGGATCATGGCCGAGCTCATGCGCGCCGAGCTGGCCCGCCCGGGCCTGCAGTTCCTGTCGAACGAGCAGTACAACCAACTGTTCACGATCCACGGCACGATCATGATGTTCCTGTTCGCGCCGGCCCTCGCCTTCGGGTTCGCGAACTACCTGGTGCCGCTGCAGATCGGGGCCCCGGACGTCTCGTTCCCCCGCCTGAACGCGCTTGCCTATTGGATGTACGCCTTCGGCGGCACCATCGTGGTCGCCGGCTTCCTGACCCCGGACGGGGCGGCCGACTTCGGCTGGTTCGCCTACGCGCCGCTCAACAGCCTGCAGTACTCGCCGCACGTCGGCTCCGACATGTGGATCCTGGGCCTGACGCTTTCCGGACTCGGCACGGTGCTCGGCGCCGTCAACCTCGTGACGACCATCATCACGCTGCGCGCGCCCGGCATGACGATGTTCCGGATGCCGATCTTCACCTGGAACATGCTGATCACCGGCATCCTGGTGCTGGTCGCCTTCCCGGTGTTCGCCGCCGCCTCGCTCGCGCTGTTCGCCGACAGAGCCTTCGGAGCGCACGTCTTCGATGCCGCGAACGGGGGTGCGTTGCTCTGGCAACACCTGTTCTGGTTCTTCGGCCATCCCGAGGTCTACATCATCGCCATCCCGTTCTTCGGGATCATCACCGAGATCCTCCCGGTCTTCAGCCGGAAGCCGCTGTTCGGCTACAAGGGCCTCGTCTTCGCGACCATCGGCATCGGCGCCCTGTCGATCGCGGTCTGGGCGCACCACATGTTCGTGACCGGCGGCGTGCTCCTGCCGTTCTTCGCCCTGCTCTCGTTCCTCATCGCGGTGCCGACCGGCGTGAAGTTCTTCAACTGGGTGGGCACCATGTGGCGCGGGCAGATCACCTTCGAGACGCCCATGCTCTGGGCCGTCTTCTTCCTGATCACCTTCCTGTTCGGTGGCCTGACCGGTGTGCTGCTGGCCAGCCCGCCCATCGACTTCCACGTCAGCGACTCCTACTTCGTCGTCGCCCACTTCCACTACGTGGTGTTCGGGTCGGCCGTCTTCGGTGGCTACGCCGGCATCTACTTCTGGTTCCCGAAGATGACCGGGCGGATGCTGGACGAGCGGCTCGGGAAGATCCACGCCTGGACGCAGTTCATCGGCTTCCAGCTGACCTTCCTCATCCAGCACCTGCTGGGCATCCAGGGCATGCCGCGCCGTGTCGCCGACTACAGCGCAGCCGACGGGTTCACGGACTTCAACACCGCCTCGACGGTCGGCGCCTTCCTGCTCGGCGCATCGCAGATCGTCTTCTTCTACAACGTGTTCAAGTCCTACAAGCACGGGGACCTCGCCGTCGGCGACGACCCGTGGGGCCACGGCAACTCGCTCGAGTGGGCCACGTCCTGCCCGCCGCCGCGGCACAACTTCGTCTCGCTGCCCCGTATCCGCTCCGAGCGGCCGGCGTTCGACCTGCACTATCCGGACGTCGTCGGTCGGGGCGAGTACCACGCCTCGCCAGAATCGGTCTGATCATGAAGGTCGAAGGCATCATCTTCACGATCTACGCCGTCTTCCTCGGCGCGGCCGCGACGGTCTACTGGATCCTCATCGACGAGAAGACGGAGACGGCGGGCGTCGTCGCGCTGTTCATCAGCATGGGGCTCGGCGTGCTGATCGGCGGGTACCTGCTGTTCACGGCTCGCAGGATGGAACCGCGGCCGCAGGACCTGCCGGACGCCGAGGTGGCGGACGGGGCCGGAGAGCTGGGGAACTTCAGCCCACGGAGCTACTGGCCCTTCTTCATCGCCTTCGCACTGTTCGCGACCCTGCTCGGCCTGATCTTCGGCGTGTGGCTGGCGATCATCGGTGCTGTCTTCGTCCTCTACACCGCCGTCGGCCTGGTGTTCGAGCAGTACCGCAACCGGTTCTCGCCCGAGGACAGCTGAGGGCTACCCAGAAGTCCTCGCCCGGAGGGGCGCGCAGCTTGTTGATCAACTGCCCCTCGTGAGTTCGATGTCCTGGTCAGGGACACGACCGGGTGCAGTTGATCGCTTCGGGCGGGCCGCGCGACGTTCCTCGTCCGGGAGATCCGCTGACGGGCGCTGCCTGTTCTGCCTTCGGCGCCGTCCCGCGAAGATGAGGGCATGGCGCACGGTCCTGGTGATCCCGACGAGGCGGTCGCGTTCCGGCTCTGGCCACCGGTCGCGATCGGCGCGCCCCTGCTCGTCGGCTGGCTGGCCAGCCGGCTCGGGGGGATCCCATCGACCTCGGTGGTTGGCGGGTCCCTCTCGGTTGGGCGCTGGTGCTGTTCTTCCTCGGGTGAACGGCTGGTCGCTGTGGATGTTCCGCCGGCACGACACCGGGCTGCTGCCGGGGCAGGCGACGCGCGCGATGATCGAGGAGGGGCCGTACCGACTCTCCCGCAACCCCTTGTACGTCGGCCTGCTCGCGTTCTACCTCGGCGGGGCTTTGCTGGCGTTCACGTTCTGGGGCCTCGTGCTGTTCCCGGTCGCAGTTCTGCTCATTCTCTGGGGCGCCGTCCGCCCCGAGGAACGGTTTCTGCACGCACGGTTCGGCGCGCCGTACGACGACTACACGCGGCGCGTGCGCCGCTGGCTGTGAGCTGGCCGAGGTCTCACGGAACAAGGCCCGGGCCCTCGAAGGAGGGACCCGGGCCTCGCCGAGTTCGTGCAGGTCGGCTCAGCCGAAGTGCGGGACCTGCTGGCCCTCCTGGGCACCGGGGTAGCGGTCCCAGATCTTGTTGATCTCGGACTGCAGGTAGAGCACACCGGTGCTCGCCACGAACATCCACAGGATGAACGCGAGGACCGGGGTGCACTCAGGCACGCCCGCGGTGCGCTGCGCCTGCGCAACCCGGTTGCTGAGACGCCAGGCGGCCACGAACGGCGGCACGATGAGGATGAAGCCGGGGAAGAAGGCCAGAACGGACATCGTCGGATTGACCTGGATGCGGGGGTCGTACTCCGACATCTCCTTGTTGGTCTTGTAGATCCAGACCAGGCTGTAGATGCCAAGGGTGATCAACGGCAGCCCGAGCCAGGAAGCCAGGGGGTTGCGGCGCTTGCCGATCCGGCCGCTGCCGCCCGTGCCCTGGTACTGCTGGGGCTGGTTGCCGTAGGTGTTCTGCTGGGGCTGGTTGCCGTAGGGGTTCTGCTGGGGCTGGTTGCCGTACGGGTTCTGCTGGGGGGCGCCGTAGGGCGTCTGGCCCTGCTGTTGGGAGCCGTACTCGCTCACGGGATTCCTTTCGACGAACTGATCATCAGGATTGAAGCACCCCGCCGTTCGGTTGTCGGGGTAAACGCGATAAGCCACGCCGCTTCATCCGTGGTGGTGCGGCCGCCGTTGTGCCGAAGCTGCGCGAATCCACTCGCGAACGGCGTCGACGCCGTCGTGCACCGGATCGAGGACCGTGCCGACCCCGCGCAGCGCGGCGGAGGGCGCCTCGCTCACCACCAGTACGTGTCCCGCGTGCCGGCGCGCGAGGTGCGCGAAGTCGCCGTCCCCGCTGACGACGATGAGCGGGCCCTCGTCCGGCTCGTAGGCCGACGCGAGGTCGAGGTCTGCGCGTTGCCAGCCCGTGCGGGGGAGCAGCAGGGCCTCCGGCGGCCACGGGACGGGCCGCAGCACTGCGGGGCTGCCCGCGGCCACCACACGGGCCCCCGGGGGTAGCGCGGTCAGCACGCCGAGCAGCCGGCTGCGGTGCACGTTGTCGGCGTCGACCAGGACCTGCAGCACGAGGAGCACGCTAGCCGTCGCGCTCCGGAGGGGCTCGTGGCGCCCTGGCGCGTCGGTCACCCGCCGCATGCACGACGAGGGCCCCGGAGCGGTGCTCCGGGGCCCTCGGTGTCGTGCGAGAGGCGTCAGCTGCGGCGACCGCCGACGTTCTCCTCGGGGGTGCGGGACCCTTCTTCCTCGCCGCGCTCGACGAAGAAGTCCTTCATCGCGCGGCCGGCCCGGTCGAGGACCCCGCCCTTGGTCTCGACCTCGTGCGAGGTGATGTCGTCAGGCGGTACCGGCGTGAGCTCGATGTGCTTCGGCGCCGGCTTCGGAATCGTGACCTCGACGAACTCGCCACTCGGCAGTTGCCGGATGATGCCCGTCTCGATCCCGTGTTCCTCGAGCTCGTGGTCGTGCCGCTGCAACGCCTCGCACACGCGTTTGGCGATGAAGTAGGCGATCGGCGGTATGACGATCAATCCGATACGGCCCGCCCACGTCATCACGTTCAGGGAGATGTTGAACGTCTTCGCGACGACGTCGTTGCCGCCTGAGATGACCAGCACGACGTAGAACGAGAGCGACCCCACGCCGAGCGCCGTGCGCTTGGGGTTGTCCCGGGGCTTGTCCAACAGGTTGTGGTAGTCCCTGTCCTTGGTCAGGAAGGCTTCCAGCCATGGATAGACCATGAGCAGGGTAAACACCATTCCCGCGAAGACGATGGCGGGCCAGAACAGCGGTGACAGGGTCACCCCGAAGCCCCGGAACTCCCACGGCAGGAACAGACGGGTCGATCCGTCGAGGAAGCCCACGTACCAGTCGGGCTGCGAGGCCGCGGACACCTGAGCCGGGTCGTAGGGGCCGTACAGCCAGATGGGGTTGATCTGCGCGAGGCCGCCGAGCGCCGCACACATCCCGAACACGATCATGAAGAACGCGCCGGTCTTGATCGCGAACACCGGGTACATCCGCGAGCCGACGACGTTGTGCTCGGTGCGGCCCGGGCCCCGGAACTGGGTGTGCTTCTGATGCCACAGGATGCCCATGTGCGCGCTGATCAACGCGAGCAGCACGCCGGGTACGAGCAGGATGTGGATGACGTAGAGCCTCGGGATGATCACCTCACCCGGGAACTCCCCGCCGAACACGAGGAAGGCTGCCCACGTGCCGATGACCGGTATGGATAGGGCGATCGAGTAGGCGATACGAAGGCCGGTACCGGAGAGCAGGTCGTCCGGCAGCGAGTACCCGGCGAAGCCCTCGGTGATCGCAAGGATCAGCAGCAGGACGCCGATCAGCCAGTTGATCTCGCGAGGCTTGCGGAACGCTCCGGTGAAGAAGATGCGGCACAGGTGCACCACGATCGAGGCGACGAACAGCAATGCCGCCCAGTGGTGGATCTGCCGGAACACCAGGCCGGCGCGCACGTCGAAGGAGATGTGGAGGGTCGAGGCGTACGCCTGACTCATCTGGACACCGTGCAGCGGCGCGTAGGAGCCGTTGTAGGCCGTCTCCGACATGCTCGGGTCGTAGAAGAACGTCAGGTAGGTCCCCGACAACAGCAGGACGACAAAGCTGTAGAGAGCGATCTCGCCCAACAGGAACGACCAGTGGTCCGGGAAGACCTTGTTCATGCTGCGGCGCAGGAAGTTCGCGCCCGCCATCCGGTCGTCGAGGCCCTTGTGCGCCTTCCGGGCCGCCGTAGCGGTCAAACTGCTCATCCGCGCTCCCAGAAGGAAGGTCCAACAGGTTCTGAGAAGTCGCCCCTGGCTACAAAGTACCCCTCTTCGTCGACGCCGAGCGGCAACTGGGGCAACGGACGAGCGGCAGGACCGAAGATCGGCCGGGCACCGTCGAGGACGTCGAACACGGACTGGTGACACGGGCAGAGCAGGTGGTGCGTCTGCTGCTCGTACAGCGACACCGGGCAACCCGCGTGCGTGCAGATCTTCGAGTAGGCGACGTGGTTGTCGACCACGAAGTCGTCCTTGCCGTTCTGGGGCGTGACCTGCTGATCCGGACGCAGCCGGATGAGGATCACGGTCGAGTCGGCCTTGGTCTGGAGGTCCGGCTCCTCGTACTCGTCGGTGGTGCCGGGCTTGAGCTTGCCGGGGAACACCGTGAGCAGGCCGCCACCGGCGACGTCGCCGAGGCGCACCGGGATGCCGTCCTGGGTCACCAGGCGCTTCGGCGGCTCACCCGGTTCGGTCGCCCAGCTCGTCGTCTCGAGGTCCTCCGGGCTGCGCCCGATCAGCTTGCCGAAGTTGAGGATCGGCACGACGGCGATGAGCCCGAGGGCGCCGCCTGCCGCCAGCAGGGTGCGCCGCAGCAGCGGACGGCGGGCGATACCGATCTCGTCGAAGCCCTTGGCGAAGGTCGCCTCCGCGGCCTCGTACTCCTCCTGCCGGGAGAAGTGCGGCTCGCGCTCCTGCACGGCTTCCTCGTCCGGCATGAGCCGCTTGGCCCAGTGCACCAGGCCTATGCCCAGCCCGGAGACCGCGAGGGCGAGAGTCACGCCGAGGACCGGTGTGTAGTACTGCTTGTGCGTATCCCCGGCGAAGTTCATGATCACGAAGGCGATCGTCGCGGCGACCGACACCATGAACCAGAACGCGACGACGCGCTCGGCCCGCCGTTCCCGCCGGCGGTCGACGTCCTCGGGCCGTGGGCCCTGGAACTGCACGTCGTCGGCGACGCCCCGGCGGCCCACCATGGAATCGCCGGCAGGACCGCGTGCGTGCTCGCCGCGGTCCGAGTAGCTCTGCTGGAACGACCCGTCGGTGATGGCACCGGCCGCGACGGGCTGGTCCGTGACGCCGCCGCGGTCGCCGGGGCCGTGCTCGCGCTCGCTGCGGTCGGCGTTCTTCGCGTTCCGCAGGCGACCGATCACGCTGCCGCTCGCCTGGGCCGCCGTCTCACCCTGGTGACCCGCCACCCGGCGGGTGTTCGGGTCGCTCCCGCCGACGCTGCCACCGGCCGGGAGGTCCGGGGACCCCTCGGGCAGGTGGTCGTCGCGCTGCTTGCCGGTCATGTGATCCTCGATCCGATCCACAGGGTGGCGACGATGAGACCCCCGATGCCGACCAGCCAGGCCACGAGACCTTCGGGGACGGGGCCGTAGTGGCCGATCGGGTTACCACCCGGGTCGTTCGGTGTCTGCAGGAACTCGACGTACTTCGCGATCGAGTTGACCTGGTGGTCGTCCAGCTGACCGGGGGCGAAGACCGGCATCGACTCGGGGCCGGTGCGCATGGCCTCGGCGACGTGCAGAGGGGACGACTTCATCAGGCTCGGCGCGTACTTGCCGTTGGTGAGCGCGCCGCCCTGCCCGGACGCCTGGTGGCACTGAGCACAGTTCGTCCGGAACAGCTCGCCGCCGTAGGCCAGGTCACCGTCGGCGAGATCGACCGTGGGGATCTCCGGGCCCGGGGCCAGCGAGGCGATGTAGGCGCTGAGCTGACGGATCTGGGTCTCGTTGTACAGCGGTGTCTTGCGCTCCGCCTGAGCCTTGGGGGACGCGAGCGGCATGCGCCCGGTGCCGACCTGGAAGTCGACCGCGGCAGCGCCCACGCCGATCAGGCTGGGCGCCTGGTTGCCGCCCTGGGCGTCGAGCCCGTGACAGGACGAACACCCGACGAGGTAGAGCGCCCGGCCTTCCCGGATGGCGAGGTTGGGGTCCTCGGCCTCCGCCGCCGTGCTCTTGGGGGCCAGGACGGCCCAGAGCGCGGCGAGGGCGGCGAGAGCGAGGAGGAGGACGAAGGCGGTGGGCAGGCGCCGAGGGCGGGCCGACCGGGTTGCTGTCATGTCGCTCACTGAAGGATGTAGATCGTGAAGTAGAGGGCGATCCAGACCACGTCGACGAAGTGCCAGTAGTACGAGACGACAATCGCCGAGGTGGCCTGTTCAGGTGTGAAGGGGCCGTACGTCGTTCGAATCAGCAGTAAGACGAAGGCGACCAGACCTCCTGTGACATGTAAGCCGTGGAAGCCGGTCGTCAGGTAGTACACGGAGCCGTACGCGTGCGAGGAGAGCGTGAACTCGTTCTCGACCAGGTACTCGTAGAGCTGCCCGGAGATGAAGACCGCGCCCATGATCAGCGTGATCACGAACCAGCGCCGCAGCCCGTGGACGTCGCCGCGCTCGGCGGCGAACACCCCGATCTGGCAGGTGACGCTGGAGAGCACGAGGATCGTGGTGAAGATCAGCGAGAAGCCGATCCGCAGATGGACCGGGCCCACGCCGTTGACGCCCTCCACCGGGGGCCACTCCGCGGACGGGGTCACCGCCCGGATCGTGAAGTACATCGCGAACAGTGCCGCGAAGAACATCAGCTCGGAGGACAACCAGACGATCGTGCCCACCGACACCATCGACGGGCGGGTCAGGGAGCCATGAGGGGGTGCGTTCTCCAGCACCGGGGCTGCGCTTGCCACACGGCGCATTCTGGCAGATGTTCGGCGAAGCGACGTCGCACGGGTGCGGTGCTTCACAGCCGATTCGTGCCGGGTCGGGGGTCGGACCCGGCGCCGGGGCCGACACGCCGCGCGAGGATCTAGTCTGGAAGCCGTGCTGGTTGCCCACGCCTACGTGCCGCCGCCGCCCGACCTGGGGCGGCTGCTGTTCGACTGGTCGCTGGACCCGGTACCACTGATCGGCGTCGTCCTCGCCGCCGGGCTGTACCTGGCCGCGGTGATCAAGCTGCGGCGCCGCGGCGATTCGTGGTCACCCGGACGGACGGCGGCGTGGCTCGCCGGCCTGCTCGTCGTCGCCTACGCCACCTGCGGGGGAGTGGCGCTCTACGACCACGCCCTGTTCTCCGCGCATGCCGTCCAGCACATGTTGCTCGCCACGGTCGCTCCGATCCCGCTGGCCCTCGGCGCGCCGGTCACCCTCGCGCTGCGCGCGCTTCCGCGCCGGCCCCGGCGCGAGCTCCTCTGGCTCCTGCACACCCCGGTCGCCAGGGTGCTGTCGTTCCCGCTGGTCGGGTTCGTGGTGCTGGTGGTCAGCATGTACGGGCTGTACTTCACCTCGCTCTACGAGGTGTCCCTGCGCAACGACGTCGTCCACGACCTGACCCACGCGCACTTCCTGCTGGCGGGCTGTCTGTTCTTCTGGCCGATCATCGGCATCGACCCGCTGCCGGGCCGACTCCCGTACTGGGGGCGGCTCATGCTGCTCTTCCTCACCTTCCCCCTGCACGCGCTGCTCGCGCTGGCGGTCATGAACTACAGCGAGGTCTTCGCCTCGGACTACTACGCCACCCACCCCCGTTCGTGGGGGACCAGCCTGCTCACCGACCAGCACAACGGCGGCGGCCTGATGTGGGCGGCCGGCGAGCTGGTGGGGGCCATGGTGTTCGTCGCGCTGTTCGTGCAGTGGTCGCGGGCCGACGAGCGGCAGGCCCGTCGCGAGGACCGCCGAGCCGACCGCAACCCCGGCGGCGAGCAGGACGAACTCGCGGCCTACAACGCCTACCTCGCCCGGCTCAACGCCTCGAGCACCCGACCCCGGCCTGCGGCGGCCGAGGTGCCCGGGAAGGCCGCCCGCGAGTCCACCGACGACGCCTCGGCCGGCGCCGCGCGGCGGTGACGCCGCCCGCGGTCGGGGGCGGGCGGATCCGCCGCTTGTTCCGCCGGCGCGCACCGGAGCCGGTCCGGCTCGTCGACGACGGCTCGCTGACGCTGCTGGCGCGGGCGTTCGACGTCGAGCGGGGCGATGCCGCGGTGCTGGCGGAGGTCGGAGCAGGCGGTCACGACCTGGACGAGCCGGTCCTGGTCCGCCACGTCTTCGCCGTGCATCCGGGTGCCGACGTGGAGCCGTTGAGTTCAGGGTTGCGCGCCGACGGCTACGACGTCGCGACGCCCGGCGACGGGCGGCTGGTCGCCTCGTCGACGACCCTGCTCACCGTCCTGTCCGCGGCGCAGGCCCGGGCGCGGATGACGGGGCTCACGACCCGGCACCCCGTCGACTACCTGGGCTGGGAGGCCCTGGCCCGCCCGGTGGGTTGAGACCGGCGGGAGGGGCCGGCTCCGGTAACCTCCGCTGTAGATCACGCCGCTCTCGTCATGGCGGATAGCCGCAGCGGTGGCCAGGAGGTACTGCCCGCGCATGAGCACCGTCCTCGTCTACAGCGACGACCCGCGGGTTCGCGAGCGGGTGATGCTCGCCGTCGGTCGCCGGCCCGACCCGGACCTCGAGCCGATCGAGTGGGTCGAAGCGGGGGACGCGGGCTCGGTGACCCGGCTGGTCGACGCCGGCGGTATCGACGTCTGCATCCTCGACGCGGAGGCGGCGCCGACCGGCGGCATGGGCATCAGCCGTTCGCTGAAGAACGAGGTGCCGAACTGCCCCCTGATGCTGCTGCTCGTGGCCCGGCGGGACGATCGGTGGCTCGCCCGCTGGTCCCTGGCGGACGCGGCCCTGAAGCACCCGGCCGACCCGGTCGAGCTCGCCGAGGCCCTCGTCGCGCTGATCAGGCAGCGCACCGACCGCGCCCCCGTGCAGTCCGGCGGCGCGGACGTCCGGCACGCCTGATCGGGCCTGTCTGTCGTGAGTCTGTCGTGAGCCTGGCGTGAGCCGATCCTGGCCGGAGGTGCTGGCCACCCTGCTCGAGGGCGAGACGCTCAGCCGCGCCGATGCGGCCTGGGCGATGGGCGAGATCATGGACGGGGAGGCCACCCCGGTGCAGGTGGCGGGCTTCGCGGTGGCGCTGCGGGCCAAGGGGGAGACTCCCGGCGAGGTCGCCGGGCTGGTCGAATCGATGCTCGAGCGGGCGGTCCGGCTACCAGTCGACGA
This sequence comes from uncultured Actinomycetota bacterium, assembly GCA_963783105.1. GTDB lineage: Bacteria > Actinomycetota > Actinomycetes > Frankiales > Frankiaceae > JAVEDQ01. The sequence continues at coordinate 1,004,744 of CAWAMI010000003.1, read as the reverse complement.
CGATCTGCGCGCCCGGGCGGTCGACACCTGCGGGACCGGCGGCGACCGCGCGCACACCGTCAACATCTCCACACTGGCCGCGATGGTCGTCGCCGGCGCCGGCGTACCCGTGATCAAGCACGGCAACCGGGCGGCATCCTCCCAGACCGGGTCGGCCGACCTGCTCGAGGAGATGGGCGTCCAGGTCGACCTCGGGGCCGCCGAGGTCGCCGAATGCGTGACCGAGGCGGGTATCGGCTTCTGCTTCGCCCCGCGGTTCCACCCCGCGCTGCGGCACGCGTCCGTCGCCCGGCGCGAGCTGGGCGTCCGGACGGTGTTCAACGTGCTCGGGCCGCTGACGAACCCCGCTCAGCCCGCCGCACAGGCCGTCGGCGTGGCCGACCTGCGGCTCGCGCCGGTGCTGGCCGGGGTCCTGGCCGGGCGCGGCGCGTCGGCCCTGGTCCTCCGGGGCGAGGACGGGCTGGATGAGTTGACGACGACCACGACCTCCCGGGTGTGGTGGGTACGCGACGGCAGGGTCTCCGACGAGGTGGTCGAGCCCCGGGACCTGGGCGTGGCCCGGTCCGAGCCCGGGGCGCTGCGCGGCGGCGACGCCAAGGTCAACGCCGACATCAGCCGCCGGTTGCTCGACGGGGAGCGCGGGCCGGTCCGCGATGCCGTGCTGTTGAACGCCGCTGCGGCGTTGGCGGCCGCCGCCCCCGCGTCGGCGACGAGCCTCGACGAGGCCCTGGCCGAGGGGCTGGTCCGAGCCGCCGAGTCCCTCGACAGCGGGCGGGCGTCTGCGTCGCTGGAGCGCTGGGTTGCGGTCAGTCAGGCGCTGACGCCCGGCTCGTGAGGCTCCGTCCGGTCCTGATCGCCGCGTGCGCGTTCGGCGCCCTTCTCGGGGGGACCTGCCCCGGCACCGCCGTCGCGGCGTCGGCGGACCCCCCGGTGCCGAGCTTCGGCTCGGACTCCGTGCGCTGCACGGTCGACGACGACCGGATCGACGAGTCGAGCGGCTTGGCGGTGAGCACCCGCGACCCGTCGCGCCTGTGGACCCACAACGACTCGGGGGACACGGCGCGGCTGTTCGCGCTCGGCGCTCCCGTCGACGGACGCTGCCCGACGCTCGGGGTGCTGAACCTGCAGGGCGTGGACGCCTTCGACGCGGAGGACCTCGCGCCCGGCCCGAACTCCACGCTCTGGCTCGCCGACATCGGCGACAACATCGGCCAGCGCGAACGCATCGTGCTCGACCGGGTGACCGAGCCCCAACTGTCGGCGAACACGGCGGCGGCGGACGTGACCGCTCCCACGCAGCGGTTCCGCTTCGCCTACCCCGACGGCCCGCACGACGCGGAGGCCCTGCTCCTGTCGCCGCGGACCGGGCAGGTCGTGATCGTCACCAAGGGGCTGACCAGTCGGGCCCGGGCCTACGAGGCTCCCGGACGTCCGGCCGCCTCGTCCGGACCGGCGCCGACCGACGTCCGCCGCCTGCAGGCCGCGGGTGAGATCAACGCACCCGGCTCCGGCGGCACCTTCGGCGCGATCACCGGCGGGGCGGTCTCGCCGGACGGCAGCGTCCTCGTCCTCCGCACCTACCTCGACGCCTACGTCTACGCCGTGCCGGACGGTGACCTGGTGGCCGCGCTGAAGACCGCACCCCGCCGGATCGACCTGCCTGCGCAGCCTCAGGGGGAGGCCGTCGCCTTCGCCGCGGACGGCGAATCGATCCTGCTCTCGAGCGAGGGGAGGCGATCGGAGATCCTGTCGCTGCGGCGTGAGTCCGGAAACGGGACGTCCGTCGGTCGCCTCGTCGGCGGCGACGACAACCTTCGTCCCGCCCTGGTCACCGGCGCCGTGGCCCTCGCGTTCGTCGGCCTGGTCGTGTGGCGCGTCCGGCGCCGCTGAAAGGCGCGGCCGGGCTCAGCGGCGGACGTCGGCGACGAACGCCGTGAACGCGGGCTCGCCCTCCGCGCTCCACCAGGCGGCGATCGGCGGCGGCATCTGCGCGAGGGTGGCCTCCGGAACTCCGGGCGGCATCGCCTCGAAGAGTAGACCCAGCAGGACCCAGAGCTTGTCGCCCCGGAACGTGCGCATTCCGTGTACCGGCAGTTCAGCCCACTCCTCGACGCTGAGGTGGTCGGCGGCCAAGGGGAGCACGAACTGCTCCTCCTGGTCCAGGTGCTCGGCCAGCCCGTTGCCGAGCAGCACCAGGGCGCCGGCCAGCTGTGCCCCGTTGTCGGTGCTCGGTGCCGCCGCCCAGGCCCCGAGTCTCGCCTCGGCCTGCGCCAGCAGCCTCGACACGTCCTCGTGCTGGTCGGCGATCGCCTGCACGCGGGTCGCCTCCGCAGGGCACCGCGCGAGCAGCTTCGGCCAGACGAGCTCGTCCTCGCCCTCGTGGTGGGCGTGTAGGAACGCGAGCACGTTGGCGTAGTAGGAGGCGACGTTCGCCACGTGCTCCGGCTCGTGCCGGGAGGCGCTGCCGATGATGCGCGGGGCGGCGGCGAACGCCCTCCGGAAGACCTGGTGCACCGCGATCATGTCGCTCGTGTCGGGACGGGGCGGGGCGACGACCTCGGACATGGGGCTCCTTGCCGCGTCGGCGGAGGGTCGAGACGGGATCGAGGCTGTCTCGATCGACTGCGGGACCCTGCGACCGGCGACCTCCTGTGCCGACCCTCGAGTCGAGGCCAAGCCTGGACCAGCTCGCCTCCACCGCGCGGGCGAACGCGCGAATTCGCTGTCCGCACGCGTTCGGGGAGGTTCAGCGGTTGGCCGATCCGTCGGTGTCGACGGCGATCACCGCCTCAGTCCGCGTCCTCCACACCGATGGAGAACGCGGCGTCGAGGTCGTGCTGGCTGTAGGTCCGAAAGGCGATCAGCGTCTCCGTGCGCACGACGCCGGGGAGCTTCGTCAGGCGGTCGGCGATGACCTCCGCGAGCTGCTCCTGACGCCGCACCCGCACCATCGCGACCAGGTCGATCTCGCCGGTGACGGAGTACACCTCGGTGACCCCGTCGAGGTCGGCGATCTGCTGCGCCAACTCGGGGATGCGGTCCACCGACGCCGTGATGAGCACTACTGCCGTGACCACGTTGTTGCTCCCGTCGAGTCGGCGGAGCCGTCAGGCCCACATCGTCAGCTCCACATCGTCATCCGCGAACCTATCCAGCCGCCAGCTGACCGCGGGCAGGCTGGCTGGTCGGACGCAGGCCGCGCCGGTCGTCCAAGGAACCCAGCCGTTGCCGGCCGAGGGCCGGCAGGTCGAGCAGCCGGCGGAACCGACCCGCGCCGAAGGCGGGCGAGGACCACGAGCCGTCGAGCTCGACCAGCCGCACCCCGGGTCGCGACAGCCACCGCAGGATGCACTCGGTTTCCTCCGCCGTCGTCGCCGGCAGCGGGCCGGGCCCGCGCTCGACGGTCTCGGCCGTGGCGACCAAGGCCGCGAGGAAGGGGCGGACGGCCGCGCCGCGTGGGGCGACGCCTGACGCGACCAGCCGGCCGTGCCGCACGACCGACAGCTCCCACCCGCCGGAGCCATCGGGCGCCGCCGCGACGAGCTGACCGATCGAGGTGAGACCTGTCAGCCGCTGTAACCGCGCCGCCGTGCGGAGGAACGCCGTGAGCCGATCCCGGTGCTGGGCCGCCTCCTCGTAGCGGCCGGACTCGGCGAGCCGGGCCATCCGCTGCCGCAGCCGGCCCACCAGCTCCTCAGGGTCGGAGAGCCAGGCCCGCTTTGCCGCGTCCACGTGCACCGCGTACTGCTCCTGCGACTGCCGGCCGTCGCAGGGGGCGCCGCAGCGTCCCATCTCCGCCAACACGCAGGCGGGGGACCGGCGGCGGGGCGACAGCCGGGAGGTGCACTGCCGCAGGGGAAAGGCCTCGTGGATCGCCTCCGTCGCCAGCTCCGCCGTCCGGCGCGTGCCGAGCGGACCCAGGTAGACGGCGCCGTCGTTCCGAACGGCCCGGACCTGAGAGACGCGCGGGAAGGCCTCGTTGGTCAGCTTCAGGTAGAGAGACCGCTCGGGGAAACGGGAGCGGCGGTTGTAGCGGGGCTTGTGCTCGGCGATGAGCCGCAGTTCCCGGACCTCGGCTTCGAGGGCGTGCGCGCACGGGACGGCGTCGACGGACTCGGCGATGCCGACCATCTCCGCCATCCGCGTCCGGGGCTCGCTCGCCGTGAAGTACGAGCGGACGCGCGTCCGGACGTTGCGGGACGTGCCGACGTAGAGCACCTTGCCCTGCGCGTCGCGGAACAGGTAGACGCCCGGCGCCGACGGCAGCGACTCGGCGAGGTGGCGCTTGCGGCGCACGGCCGGCGGGACGAGCGCCTGGAACGCCTTCAGCTCCTCGAGGGTGGTGACCCCGAGGTTGCCGAGGCGTTCGAGCAGGCCGTGCAGGACGTCCACCGTGGCGCGGGCGTCCGCGAGGGCGCGGTGGCACGGCGGCTCCGTGGCTCGGAACAGCTGCGCGAGGGTGGAGAGCTTGCAGTTCGGCGCCTCGTCCCGGGTCAGCACGCGGCGGGCGAGCCGGGCCGTGTCGACCGATTCCGCACCGGGCCACGAGAGCCCTGTGCGCTCGCACGCCGCCTTCAGGAAGCCGAGGTCGAACGGCGCGTTGTGCGCGACCAGCACGGCCCCGCGGGCGAACTCGAGGAAGGTCGGTAGTGCGGCCTCGAGGCGCGGCGCGCTCGCCACCATGGCGTCGGTGATGCCGGTCAGGACGGCGATGAAGGGCGGGATCGACGTCGAGGGCCGGACCAGCGTCTGCAGTTCGCCGAGGATCTCGCCGCCCCGGACCTTCACGGCCCCGATCTCGGTGATGTCGCACGAAGCGGGCGATCCGCCGGTGGTCTCGAGGTCGACCACCACGAAGGTGAGCTCGCGCAGCGACCGCGTGGAGAGCTCGATCAGGTCGTCGAAGGCTCCCTGCGTAGGGCCGGACCTCGTCGTGCCCGGAGCGGCGGTCAAGCGGCCTCGGAGCAGGGACGATCGGCTCGGTGCGGCGGGCGCTGCGGTCATGGCAGCAACGTAGGAGCGACCTCCGACAATTCTGGGCAGGCGCGCGGCGGCCGGCCCGGCACCCGCGGTTGCCGGCCCGCCTTCGCAGGGCAGGTCCCACCCGGGTGAGGCGGTACGTTGCGGCGTATGGCGAGTGTCTTCACGAAGATCATCAATGGGGACCTGCCGGGTCGCTTCGTCTACACCGACGAGCAGGTCGTCGCGTTCCTGACCATCGCGCCACTGAAGCCCGGCCACACGCTGGTGGTGCCGCGGCGGGAGGTCGCCGACTGGCTCGACCTGTCCGAGTCGGAGATGCACGCGATCTGGTCCGCATGCCAGAAGGTGGGCAAGGCGATCGACGACGCCTTCTCGCCGCAGCGGGTCGCGGCGCTGCTGCTCGGCCTCGAGGTGCCGCACGTGCACGTGCACCTCGTGCCGATCGATTCCGAGGCCGAGGTCCGCTTCGACCGAGCCGACCCCGACCCCGACCCGGCGATGCTCGACGACGCCCAGCAGCGCATCCGAACCGCCCTGGGCGGCTAGGGCTGGAGGCCGCCCTTCCGGGCGCGGGGTCGGGGTAAGGCGAGGGACGGAGGGACCGCATGGCGGCGGCGTCGGACAGCGGCCGCTCCGCTCTTCCAGCCACGGTCCGTGCGCGGGTCGTCGCGCTCGCGGCGAGCACGCTCAACAGCCTTCCGGACACCGAGGTGCCGGCCGCGCTGCGCTCCATCCGCCGCTTCACCCCGGCCAAGCAGAGCAGGCTCGGCGGCTCCGCGCTCGCGGTCGCGCTCGAGACGGATGCGGGCTTCCGGGAGCAGGTCGCCGAGCACGTCGGGCAGGAGCATCCCGAGCTGTCCTCCGCCTTGCGCGACGGAACAGCCCCGCCCGCGGCACCGCTCGTGGATCTCGCCGCGATCGCCTACGTCCTGGACACGCCGGGGGCGGGGGACCTGCGGCGCCAGGTCGAGCAGGAGATGGCCCAGGCCGCGTCCGCCGGCGAGGCGGAGGAGGTGCAGCGCCTCCGGATCGAACTGGACCGTGCTCGCGTCGAGGCGCGCGAGGGAATCGCCCGGCTCCGCTCGGAGGCGGGTGCGAGTCGCGCCGAGGCCGACGAACTGCGCCGCAAGCTCCGGTCCGCCGAGGCCGCCGCGGCGCGGGCGATGGCCGAGGTGGAGAACGCGCGGGCGGAGGCGGCCCGGGGGCTGTCCGCCGCTGAGGAGAACGCGGCGCTCGCGGCTCGGGAGGCGGAGGCCGAGAACCGGCGGTTGCGGCAACGGCTCAGCGAAGCCGAGACCGCCCTCGGTAGTGCCCGTCGCTCGATCCGGGAGAACCGGGGCGCGGACAGCGTGCGGTTGCGGGTCCTGCTGGACAGCCTGCTCGCCGCCAGCGCGGGTCTGCGGCGAGAACTCGATCTGCCCGCCCTGGTGGAGCGGCCCGCGGACGGGGCGGCGACCGGGTCCGAGCTCGACGCCGCCGCGGCCGATCCGCTCGCCGGGGTGTTCGCCGCGCGCGGACAGGTGCCGACCGACCCGGCGCTGCTCGACGCCGTGCTGACCGCCCCTGGCCTGCACCTGCTCGTCGACGGCTACAACGTCACGAAGACCGGCTTCCCGGACCTGACGCTCGAGAGCCAGCGCAACAGGCTGCTCGCCGGGCTCGGCGCACTGGCCGCCCGCAACCCGGGGGTCGAGCTGACCTGCGTCTTCGACGGAACGGCGGCGACGACCCGGCCGACGGGCGTGCCCGTGCCGCGCGGAGTGCGGGTCCTGTTCAGCGCGGTCGGGGAGTTGGCCGACGACCTGCTCGTGCGGCTGGTGCGGGCCGAGCCAACCGGTCGCCCGGTGGCGGTGGTGACCAATGACCGGGAGATCGTGACTGCGGTGCGCGCGGCGGGCGCTCGGGCGCTCGCGAGCGAGACGCTCCTGGCTCGGCTCGACCGGGGTTGAGCAGGCCGCAGCTTCAGCAATACGGGTGTCGTCGGCATTCTGCGCTCGCCGACGGCCAGTTCTATGAACGGTCCAAGGGGTTGGGTGACCTCGTTCTAAGCTGCTGCACCGCCCCGCGTCCTGTCACCCGGTCTCCGCTGATGACACTTGCCCTCAAGCCCTTGCTGACGATGCACGCTGACGTCGAACACGACGTCAAAGGTCTAGGACGACGTCGCTCTCCGGTCGTGCCGAGCAGATCAGGACCTCGTCCGGAGGGGGCGGCTGGAGTGGGTCGTCGATGTAGCGGACGACGCCGGTCAGCAGCGGCGTCCGACAGGTCTGGCATACGCCACTCCGGCAGATCCATCGGGTCGGCACGTCGCAGGCCTCCGCCAGTTCCAGCAGGCTGTTCCATCGATCGTCGAAGCCCGTGGACAGCCCGCTGCGCGCGAACGTGACCGTAGGGCCGCTTGCGTCGGCCCCTGACTCCGGCTGATGCGGCGCCACCCGGGCTCGCGGTACGAGACCGGGGGTGATGGCCTCTTGAGTCGTGAACGCTTCTGTGCGCACGTGAGCTGGGTCGAGCCCGGCAGCGCTCAGTGCGGACGCGACGTCGGTCATGAAGCCGGCTGGCCCACACAGGTAGGCGGTGGCGTCGGAGGGCAGCCTGAGTCTGGCCAGCGTCGCAGGGCCGAGGCGACCCACCTCGGCACCGGTGGCCCCGGATACGTCGCCCTGGGGCGCGCTGTAGAACACGTGCACCCGCGCCAGCGCCAGCCGTGGCACCAGGTCGTCGACGTCGCGGGTCAGGGCGTTGTCGGCCTCGTTCCGTGTGGCGTGCAGCCACCAAGTCTCCCGGTCGGTGTCCTGCTGGACCAGGGCGTACAGCATGGCCAGCACCGGCGTGACACCGATGCCCGCCGAGATCAGGAGAACGGGGGACTTGCCGTCGGTGAGGACGAACTCGCCACGGGGGGCCGCGACCTCGACCACAGTGCCGGCGCGAAGGTGATCGTGCAGGTAGCCGCTGACCACGCCGTGCGGCTCCCGCTTCACGCTTATCCGGTACCGGGGAGCGCCGGGCGCCGACGACAACGAGTAGCTGCGTACCGGCGGTGGCCGTCCGGCATCCGGGAGCCGAAGCGTCACGTACTGACCGGGGCGGGCCGGGGGCAGTGGTGTCTCGTCCTCCGCCTCGAGTTCGATTGACGTGACGGTTGGGGTCTCCGCCGTCACGGCGGCGACGCGCAGCTCGCGAAATCCGGTCCACGCCAGTCCCAGTGCGCGGTTACCGTCCCGCCCATCCGTGGTGGTTCCGCTCAGCAGGTCTTGGAACGAGGCCTGCCAACCGGGACTGAGCGCGGGGTTCGCGAGGGCGACACCAAGCCGCTCCCGACTCGGCTCCGGTAGATACAGCAACGCGTCGGCCTCGCAAATGCTGACCGTCCCCGGACCTGCCTTGGTCCGCACGATGGGATCACCAGCCTGGATGTGGCCCTCGGTCAGCACCCGAAGGTAGAACCCTGGCCGGTGGTGGTTGACCAGCAGTGCTGCCATCCTGGGCTCGCCCATCCGGAGGCCGACGCGGTAGCAGGTGACTCGGGGCTGCGTCACCTCGAACTCTGCGGTCCCGATGCGATAGCGGTCCCCGATGCAAACTTCGTCGTCGGGCAGACCGTCGACGGTGAGGTTCTCGCCGAACTGGCCATACGTGAAGTCGTTTCGGCCGAGGTGCTCCTGCCAGTGCCGGTAGGAGTCGAGCTGGTAGACCAGGACAGCGCGTTGCTCGCCACCGTGCCCGAGCAGGTCGCCCTGCCCATCGCCGTCGATGTTGACCCGGCCGACCCGATGCGGCCCGGGCATCGACTGCTTCCAGATGCCGGTGTGCACCGTCTGGCCGCGCCACTCGACGTCCTTCGGCCTCCCCACGTTGACCGACACCAAGGTCGCCACGGTCGGCGACCCGCCGGGCAACGTGCCGGATGCGCCCTGCGCAAGCTTGCCGCCATCCATCGAGGTCACGTCCTTCTTCATGGAGGCACCCACGCACCCGACCCCGAATCGGTCGCTCAGCCTCGGCCGGGTGGCGGCTGGTGTCAACCGCAGGAGGGACGCCGGGGTCGCTCCCATTTCCGCCTGGGGCGGGTGCGACCGCGGACCATGGGTGAGATCAGCCGCGTGGTCGGTTGCTTCCGCGACTGCCGATGTCCGCAAGCAGGCCAAGGCGATTCCGCCGAGACCGCAACGGCCGCTGATCTCCTGGCGCGCACCCGTGACGGCGTCCTGCTCCACGGCCTGACCCCACCACGACGGACCAGCACGCCCGACCAGGCCCACAGCATCGCCGCCACGGCCCCGGGCCCGACTCCTCGACAATCAGATTTCAGACCTCGAAGGGCCCGTCGGAGTCAGCCGTAGACGTCGGTTCCGCGACCTGACCCCGAACTCGCCAGGGCCAGCACGAACGCTAAATGTCGGAGGGTTCTCCTAGCGTCCCCGACGTCGCCCGGATCGTCCGGGCAACGGCCGGGGCGCGAGGGCGCAGCCGGCGGCGGAAGGAGATCACCGTGCTGATCGACTGCGACACCTGCGTCGGCCGCGGGACGGCCTGCGGCGGTTGCGTGCTGAGCGTCATGCTCGAGGCCCCGACCGAAGGCGTGGAACTCGACGCCGACGAGCGCCAGGCCCTGGCGGTCCTGGCCGACGGCGGCCTACTTCCGCCGTTGCGGCTGGTGCCCGGGGCGGCTCCGCCCTCGAAGCCTCGGACGCGTCGTGCGGGCTGAGCCGGCGCCGTTGCGTCGCCCGTACGATCCGGCCGTGGCAGGCCGCGGACCGGGAGCGTCGTCGTGACCCTCGGACGAACATCCGCCGTGGTGGTGGCCGGCGGTTTGCTCGCGTTGGGCGCTGCCATCGTCGCCAGAGGCACTCCTTGGCGTCCGCTGGGCGAGAAGGAGGATGCCGCCGGCGCCGGCGGCGGTGGTCTGGCAGCCGCCGGAAGCCCGTCCTCGAATGCGGATGCAGACGGGGCCGCCCTGTTAGGCAGTGGCGACTTCTCTGAGGAGGAGCGGGCGCGCGGTGCGCGCCGGGCAGCGGAGACACGTCGACCCGTCTACCTCCGGCTCGGAACGGGGCTCGTCGTCTCGGTCGGGCTCGGGCTCACCCCGCTCGGCAGCCGCGTCGTCGAATCCGCGGGGCGGCTGGCGGGGGGCCGATGGCTCGGCGAGGCGACCGTCGGTGCCGGCGCGGTTTTCGCGGTCGGTGCGCTGGCGACGCTCCCGTTCGGGGTCTGGTCGGAGCGCCTGGCCCGGCGATGGGGACTCTCGGTACAGACGTGGCGGTCGTGGTCCCTCGACCGGGTGAAGGGATTGGCGCTCGGCACCGTCCTGCTCCTGCCGGCCGTTCCGAGCGCCTTCGCGCTCGCGCGGGCCGCACCCGGCTCGTGGTGGGTCGTCGGTGCAGCGGCTGCGGCTGGGCTGGTGTTCCTCCTGTCGTTCGGCTTCCCGATGCTGGTGGAGCCCCTGTTCGCGAAGTTCCGGCCCCTCGAGAAGGGACCGCTGCGTGACGAGTTGCTGGCTCTCGCGAAGGCGGACGGGGTAGCGGTCACCGACGTGCTCGTCGCCGACGCCTCCCGCCGCACGACCGCGCTCAACGCCTACGTCTCCGGCTTCGGTCGCACCCGCCGGATCGTCGTCTTCGACACGCTGCTGAACGGAGCCCCGGCTCCGGAGGTCCGGCTGGTGGTGGCGCACGAGCTCGGCCACGCCAAGGAGCAGGACGTCCTGCGGGGCACGCTGGTCGGTGCCGTGCTGGCGGCTTTCACCGTGGTCCTGCTGCACGTGGTTCTGACGATGCCGTCCGCACAGCGTCGGGCAGGCACGCGCGGAGTCGGCGACCCTCGGTCCTTGGCCCTTGCCCTGCTGGTCGTGCAGGTCGTGGGGTCACTGACCGGTCCTGTGCTGAACCTCGTCAGCCGACGCGTCGAGGCGCGAGCGGACGTGCACTCGCTGGACCTGACCCGCGATGCCGATTCCTTCGTCGCCTCGGAGCGCCGCCTGGCGGTGACGAACCTGGCCGATCTCGATCCGCCGCCGCTGGCCCGCGCACTGTTCGGCTCGCACCCGACGGTGCCGGACCGCATCGCGCTGGCCCGGCGCTGGGCGGCCCGCGAAGGTCTCGACGTGCCCGGACCCCTGCTGACCGGAAGCGCCGACGGGAGTCCGGCTTCGTGAAGGTGCTGGTCGTCACGAACGACTATCCGCCGCGCCCGGGCGGGATCCAGGCGTTCGTCCACTCGTTGGCCTCGCGGTTGCGGCCGGAGGAGGTCGTGGTCTACGCCTCCAACTGGTCCGGCGCCGCCGAGTTCGACGCCGCTCAGGCGTTCCCCGTGGTGCGGCACCCGACGTCGCTGATGCTGCCGACCCCGGCGGTCCACAGGAGGGCGGCTGCCCTCGCCCGCGAGCACGACTGCGAGGCGGTCTGGTTCGGGGCGGCGGCACCGCTGGGTCTGCTCGCGGCGCCGCTGCGACGATCCGGGGTGCAGCGCTTCGTCGCCAGCACTCATGGACACGAGGTCGGGTGGGCGCTGCTGCCGGGAGCCCGGCAGATGCTGCGCCGCATCGGGACGACGACCGATGTCGTCACCTACCTCGGCGACTACACGCGCAAGCGGCTCGAGCCGGCGTTCGGTCCGCGGGCGACGATGGCGCAGCTACCGAGCGGTGTCGACTCGCAGCTGTTCTCGCCGTCCGCGGACGGGGACGCCATCCGGCTCCGGCACGGTCTGGGCGACCGGCCCGTCGTCGTGTGCGTCAGCCGGCTCGTGCCGCGCAAGGGCCAGGACGTCCTCATCCGCGCGTTGCCCGCCGTGCGGCGCCGGATCCCGGGCGCGGCGCTCCTGCTCGTCGGCGGCGGGCCCTACCGGGACACCCTGCAGCGGCTCGCCCGCGAGAACGGGGTGGAGCGGGACGTCGTGCTGACCGGGTCGGTGCCGTGGGAGGAGCTGCCGGCCCACTACGCCGCGGGCGACGTCTTCTCCATGCCGTGCCGCACCCGCCGCGGCGGGCTGGAGGTGGAGGGCCTCGGCATCGTGTTCCTCGAGGCGAACGCGACCGGGCTGCCGGTGGTCGCCGGCGATAGTGGTGGCTCGCCGGACGCGGTGCGGGAGGGGGAGACCGGCTACGTCGTGGACGGCCGGGACCCTCGGGCCGTCGCCGACAGACTCATCGCCCTGCTCGACGACGAGGGACTCCGTCATCGCATGGGGGCGGCGGGCCGGGCGTGGGTCGAGGAAAGGTGGCGGTGGGACGTGCTCGCCGACCGGCTGCGCGGCCTGCTCGACGGCTCCGACGAGCACCCGGTCGACGTGTTCTGATCGACGCTGCCATCGCCGCTGCCGCTGCGGTCGCTGCGACGGCGGTCGTGGACTCACCTGCGACCCTGCAGCGCCTCCGACACGTGCTCGGCGAACATCATGTGCCCGGCCGGGGTCAGGTGTATCCGGTCCGGTTGGAACGGGAGCTGCCAGCCGAGAGCGCTGACGTAGGTGCAGTGCGGCGGACGGCAGGCCGCCCGGAACTCGGCATCGATGCGCTGCAGGACGGGCCGGGGTTCTCCTGGGGCGGCGGGCGGTCCGACGACGACCAGCCGCGGCACCCGGGCGGACCGGTCGAGCAGCCGGGTCAGCGCGGCCCCAGGTGCCCCCGGCGGAGCGCCGGTGTCGTTCAGCCCGCCCTGCACCACGAGGATCCGGGGGTGGTGCGCGAGGGCCTTCGGGAGGCGCGCGCCGAAGTCGGCGTGCGTGCAGAAGCCGCTGTTCGTCAGCCCCGTGCCGGAGATGCCCTCGGCGTAGGTACGCCAGCCCTCCAGACGCCCGAGCAGGGTGGACCAGGCCAGCCGCGGCTCGGCCAGCCCCAGCCCGGCCGTGTAGGAGTCGCCCAGGACCGCGGCGGTGGGCGAACCGGTGGTGACCGGCGTGGAGCTCGTCCGGCATCCGGAAGGCGGCGACTCGCGATGTCGGTAGACGACGGTGCCGGCAACGGCGAGCAGGAGCAGCGCGACGCCGACCGCGATCAGCCATCTCGATCGACCCCGTCGGCGTGGCCGACCGGGTTGCTCGGCAGCTCCCGCTACCACGCGGTCATCGCGAGGGTCGTCCCGCTCAGCTGTAGAGCGCCTCGATGTCGGAGGAGAAGTCCTTCGCCACGACGTTGCGCTTCAGCTTCAGGGTCGGCGTCATCTGCCCGCCCTCTTCGGTGAAGTCCACCTTCAGGATCCGGAACTTGCGGATCGCCTCGGCCCGGCTGACCGCATTGTTGGCCTCGTCGACTGCCTTCTGGATCTCGTTGCGCAGGTCCTTGTCGTCGACCATGTCTTCGATCTGCGCGTCCTCCGGCTTGCCGTTCTCCTTCTTCCACTGCGGGAAGGCCTCGGGGTCGATGGTGATCAGGGAGGCGATGAACGGCTTGTTGTCGCCGACCACCATGCACTGGGAGACGAGCGGGTGGCTGCGCAGCCGGTCCTCCAGCACCGCCGGGGCGACGTTCTTGCCGCCGGCGGTGACGATGAGCTCCTTCTTGCGGCCGGTGATCTTCAGGTAGCCGTCGTCGTCGAGCTCGCCGATGTCGCCGGTGTGGAAGGAGCCGTCGTCCGCCAGCACCTCGTCCGTGGCGGTCTCGTTGTGCCAGTAGCCGGCGAAGATGTTGTCGCCGCGCAGCAGGATCTCGCCGTCGTCGGCGATCTTGACGGTGCAGCCGGGGATCGGCCGACCGACGGTTCCGATCTTGATCGCGTCGGGCAGGTTGCACGTCGCCCCGGCGGTGGTCTCGGTGAGACCGTAGCCCTCGAGCACCGTCACGCCGACGCCGCGGAAGAAGTGGCCGAGGCGGGCGCCGAGCGGGGCTCCGCCACTGACGGCGTACTCGACCTTGCCGCCCAGCAGGCCGCGCAGCTTGCCGTAGACGAGCTTGTCGAACAGCGCGTGCGTGACCTTCAGGTGCGGCGGCACCGACCCGCGTCCGAGGGCCTCGCTGTAGGCGACGGCGGTCTTCTCGGCGGCGGCGAAGATCTTGGCCTTGGCGCCGCCCTCCTCGCGGGTCTTGGCGACGGCGCCGTTGTAGACCTTCTCGAAGATGCGCGGCACGGAGAGCAGGAACGTCGGCTGGAACACCGCGAGGTCGGCCAGCAGGTTCTTGACGTCCGCGGAGTGGCCGAGCGTCACGCGGTTGATGACGCAGCCGACCTGGATGATCCGGGCGAAGACGTGCGCCAACGGGATGAAGACGAGCGTCGAGGCGTCCTCGGTGAACAGGTGCCGCAGACCCTCGGTGGTCGTCGTCGCGTCGAAGACGAAGTTGCCGTGGGTGAGCTGGCAGCCCTTCGGCCGGCCGGTGGTGCCGCTGGTGTAGATGACGGTGGCGAGGCTGTCGCCGTTCAGGGTCTTGCGGCGGTTCTCGATGTCGTCGTCGGAGACGTCCTTGCCCGCGCCGATCAGCTCGTCGACGCCGCCCGCCTCGATGACATAGAGCTCCTTGAGGTCGTCGAGGTTCTCGCGAACCTGCTCGACGACGCCCTTGTGCAGCGGGGTCTCGACGATCACTGCGACCGCGCCCGAGTCGCCGAGGATCCACTGGACCTGCTCGGGGCTGGAGGTCTCGTAGATCGGCACGGTGACGGCGCCCGCAGTCCAGATCGCGTAGTCGGCCAGCGTCCACTCGTAGCGCGTCTTGCTCAGCAGCCCGACCCGGTCACCGGGCTGGACACCGCGGGCGACCAGTCCCTTGGCCAGCCGGCGGACGTCCTCGGCGAACTCGGAGGACGTGATCGGCTTCCAGTCGTCGTCGACCTTGCGCAGGAAGGCGAGGTTGTCCGGGTGCTGGGCGGCGTTGTCGAAGACCGCATCCGTCAGGTTCGTCTCCTTGGCGACGGTGACCTTGGCGGGAACGCTGAACTCGCGCACGAAAGACTCCTCGGCTCGACCGGACCGGCTTCCGGTGCCCGGTTTCCACAACCCCTCGGGAACCGTAACAGCGTGCATCCGCAAGCAGCCCTGCTGTGAGGGATTGCTGGCACGATCGAGAGGTGCCGAACGTCGACCTCATGGACGAGACCTTCGTCGTCGCGGACCGGCAGGACGTCGCGGCCGCGCTGCACGAGCCGGCGGTCTGGCAGTCCTGGTGGCCGGACCTGAACCTCGTGGTCGCGAAGGACCGCGGGATCGACGGTCTGCAGTTCTCGATCACCGGAGCCCTGGTCGGCACCGGCGAGCTGTGGCTGGAGCCGTTCGGTGACGGCGTCATCGTGCACGTCTTCCTCCGGGCCGATCCGACCGTGCCGGGCAGCGACACCGAGGTCGCCGAGCTCGGGTTGCGTGCGGTCTGGCGCGAGGCGCGGCACCGGGCGTGGCAGACCAAGCGGGGTATGGGCCTGCTCAAGGACCGCCTCGAGGGCGACCGCCGGGCGGGGGAGCCGAGGCCCGATCTGGCGAGGCCGATCCCCACGATCTGACGGCTCCCCACGATCTGACGGCCGGACTCGACCTCCGCGAGCTGCTGCCGATGGATGCCACGTGGAGAACGTCCTGCGCTGTCCCGGCTGCTCGGCAGCCGTGCGACCGAACGCGCAGTGGTGCAGCCTCTGCTACCGCGACCTTCGGCCTGCCCCGAAGGCGGTCCCCGCGGCACCGCTCGCCCCAGGGTCGCCGACCGGCGCACGCCAGGACGTAGGAGCGAAGGCGGCGACCCCGGCCGTGGGCGCGACGAGCCCAGCGGTAGCGACCAGCCTCGCCGGCGCGACGCGCGCAGGCTGGCCCTGCGTCACCTGCGCGGTCACGGTGCCCTGGGAGGCCGCCAGCTGTCCGGCCTGCGGCTCCGCCTTCCTTTCGCGGCTCGCGGGCGACACCGGCCGGCACCGCTCGTCCGATCGGAAGGCCGGCTCGGACGCGTTGCGGTCCCTTCCGCGCGGGGCCCGCCTCGCCAGCGGCCTGGTGGTCGGGATCCTTCTCGCCGTGCTCGTCCCGGTGCTGCTCGCGCTGCTGGACTGAGCAGCCCGCGTAGTCGCTGCCGCCGCCTCGTCCCCGGTCGGATAACCTCTGCCAACGCGGTGACCAAGGTCTCGGTCCTACCTCAGGGTGACCGAGCTCCGGCCGCAGACGGTGCAGGACCCTGCTGCCGGACAGCGACGTCCTGGCGGTGCTGATCGGAGGATCTCCTTTGGCCGACCACGCGCACGAGTCCATCGTCATCCAGGGAGACCCTGCGACGGTCATGGCGGTCATCGCCGACTTCGGTGCCTACCCGCAGTGGGCCGGGCCCGTGAAGCGGACCGAGGTGCTCGAGCCGGGCGAGGACGGCCGGGCGCGCAAGGTCAAGATCGACGTCGAGTTGATGGGGCTGTCCGACAGCTACGTGAACTCCTACGTCTGGGACGGCGACTCCAAGGTCAGCTGGACGATGCTCGAGGGCCGTTCGCAGAAGTCGCAGGTCGGGTCGTACACCCTGGAACCCTCCGGTCAGGGCACGAAGGTCACCTACGACCTCACCGTCGAGCTCGCGATCCCCGTCCCGGGCCTCATCCGCCGTCGTATCCAGGGCAAGGTCGTCGACGCCGCGCTCAAGGACCTCAAGAAGCGCGTCGAGGGCTGAGACGGCTGCCATGCGGGTCCTGCTGTTCACCGGCAAGGGGGGCGTCGGCAAGACGACGGCTGCCGCCGCGACCGGCGCACTTACCGCTGCCCGCGGGCTGAAGACACTCGTCATCTCGACCGACCCGGCGCACTCGCTGGCCGACGCGTTCGGCGTCGAACTCGGCGGCGAGCCCGTCGAGGTGGAGCCCGGGCTCGCCGGGCAGCAGGTGGACGCGCAGCAGCGCTTCGAGCGCACGTGGCGGGACATCCAGGGCTATCTGCTCTCGGCCCTCGAAGCCGTCGGCGTCGACCCACTCGAGGCGGAGGAGCTCACCGTCCTGCCCGGCGCGGACGAGGTGCTCGCCCTGCTCGCCGTCCGGGAGCAGATCGACTCCGGCCGCTACGACGTCGTCATCGTCGACTGCGCCCCCACGGCGGAGACCCTGCGGCTGCTGGCCCTGCCCGACGCCCTCAACTGGTACATGCGCCGCATCTGGCCCGTCGAGCGGCGGGTCGTCCGCTCCCTGCGGCCGGTGCTCAACCGGGTCAGCTCGGTGCCGATGCCGACCGACGTCGTCTTCGACGCGGTGGAGCGGCTGCACGGCGAGCTGTCCGCGGTCCGGGCGATCCTGGCCGACGCCGAGCGCACCACCGTGCGGCTCGTGCTGACCCCCGAGGCCGTCGTCGTCGCCGAGGCGCGGCGGACCATGACCACGCTGTCGCTTTACGGCTACAAGGTGGATGCGGTGCTGGCCAACCGCATCATCCCGACCGGCGACCCCTGGCGGGACCGGTGGGCGGAGGCGCAGGAGCGGCAGCTCGCCGACGTCACCGAGTCCTTCGCCCCGCTGCCCGTCCTGCGCGTGCCGTATCAGGAGGCTGAGCCCGTCGGACTCGAGGCGCTGGTCGCCGTCGGGCGCGAGGCCTACGCCGACAGGGACCCGCTCGGGCTGCCGGTGCCCGAGGAGCAGATGACGGTCGAGCGCACCGAGGCGGGCTTCACGCTCTCCCTGCCGTTGCCCTTCGCCACCAAGGAGTCGGTCGAGCTCAGCCGCCGCGGGGACGAACTCGTGGTCACGGTCGCTTCGTGGCGCCGCATCCTCACGCTGCCCTCCGCCCTCCGCCGCTGCGACGCCACCGGCGCGCGCTTCGTCGACGAGCGTCTGCTCGTCGACTTCGTCCCCGATCCCGCGGTCTGGATGACGTCGTGACGAAGAAGTTCAGATGACGGAGAAGGTCAGATGACGGAGAACCCGCACGGCACCCTGTCCGAGGAGGCCCTCAAGCTGGCGGAGACGCTGCAGACCTGGTTGACCACCGGTGCGGCGATGACCGGGGTCGGCAGCGCGAGCGAGTGCAAGGTCTGTCCCGTCTGCCAGGCCATCGCCATGGTCAACGGCCTCAAACCCGAGGTGCTCGGACACCTGACCGAGGCGGGCACCCAGTTGCTGGCAGCGCTGCGTGCCGCGACGGACAGGGCCGCCACAGACAGGGCCGCCACAGACAGGGCCGCCACAGACAGGGCCGCCACGGACGGGGCCGGCACGGACGGGCCCGCCGCAGGCGCAGCGGCGAACGCCGCGACCCACGCTGCGACAACCGAGGCCGAGCGGTCCTGGGCTGCCTCCGACCGCCCGCCGGTGCAGCACATCACGGTGACCTGAGCGGACGGTTGGACGGCGGGCGTCACCTCGCCGGAGCGTGTCGGGGCGGACGTCGGGCGGGACTGTCGGTGCTGCCGACTAGCCTGGCCGCAAGCACCGGCGGCGCGTGGCCACCGGTCGGTCGTCTCGAAGGGTCTGTGTTCATGGGTCTCGCCATCGGCGTCGACGTCGGCGGCACGAAGATCCTCGCCGGCCTGGTCGACGAGCAGGGGCGCCTGTCGTCCACGACACGCCGCCCGACCCCGAGCACGGATCCGGAGGCCGTCGCGGATGCGATCGCCGAGGTCGTCGAGGAGCTGTGTGGGCAGGCGACCGAGGACGTCGCCACCGTCGGCATCGGCGCGGCCGGCTTCGTGGACCGGGAGCGGTCGACGTTGCTGTTCGCCCCCAATCTCGCGTGGCGCGACGAGCCGCTGCGAGACAAGGTCAGCAAGCGGATCGACCTGCCGGTCGTCGTCGAGAACGACGCCAACGCGACGGCCTGGGGCGAGTTCCGCTTCGGCGCAGGCCGGGAGAAGTCCGGCCTGCTGTGCATCACGGTAGGCACCGGCATCGGCGGTGGGGTCGTGGTCGGCGGGGCGCTCTACCGGGGCAGCTTCGGCCTCGCCGGGGAGTTCGGCCACGTCCGGATGGTGCCGAACGGCCGCCGCTGCGGCTGCGGGAACCGCGGCTGCTGGGAGCAGTACTGCAGCGGGCGCGCGCTGCTCCGCGAGGCCCGGGAGATCGCGACCGTCGACCCGCGTCGTGGCGCCCGCCTGCTCGAGCTCGGGGGCGGCAGCCCGGAGGGCATCGACGGCTCGCACGTGACCGAGGCGGCGCGGGACGGCGACGCCGCCGCCCTGGAGTGCTTCGCCGAGGTCGGTGCGTGGCTCGGGCAGGGACTGGCCGATCTCGCCGCCGTCCTCGATCCCGGCACCTTCGTCATCGGCGGGGGCGTCTCGGATGCCGGCGAGCTGTTGCTCGAGCCGGCCCGCCGCGCCTACGCCGAGCGCGTCACAGGCTCCGGCCACCGCCCGCTCGCCGACGTCCTCGTCGCCGAGCTCGGCTCCTCGGCCGGGCTGGTCGGCGCGGCCGACCTGAGCCGCCAGCCCGACAACCAGCCCACCAAACTGTGATGACCGCCGACGCCGACGCTCCCCCCGCCGCCGCGACCGTCGCGACCCCCGAGGCCGAGGCGCGGTCGGCGCGCAGCGTGCTCGGCTGGCGGACCCTGGTCGTGCTGTTCGCGATCGCTCTTCTGGTCCGCGTCGTGTACTGCCTGATCGTCCTCAGGGGCTACTCGCCGGTCTCGGACGCCTCGGACTACTACAAGATCGCGGTGTCGGTCTCCGAGGGCCGCGGCGTCTCGACGACTTTCCCCTTCGGCTACGAGCACGCCACCGCCTTCCGGCCGCCGCTGTACCCCATCCTGCTCGGCGCGGTCTTCACGGTGACCGGGCCGAGCCTCGGGGTGGCGCAGGCCGTCCAGGTCCTGCTGGGGAGCACCGTCGTCGTCCTGCTCGCCGTGCTCGCCGCCCGCTTCGGCGGGCGGCGGGCGGCCCTGATCGCGGGCGGCCTCGCGGCGGTCTATCCGCCGCTGCTCGCCAACGACGGCCCGCCGCTCACCGAACCGCTGGCGCTGACGCTGCTGCTGGCCGGGCTGCTCGCCCTGGGGCGGCGCCGCGCCCTGATCGCGGGGCTGGTGATCGGCGCGCTCGTCCTGACGCGGCCGAGCGCGCAGCTGCTGGTACCGGTGATCGGGCTCTGGTTGCTGCTCCAGGTCGGATGGCGCCGAACGGCGGTCTTTGCGGTCGCGGTGGCCGTCGTCGTCCTGCCCTGGGTGGCCCGCAACCAGATCGAATTCGGCAAGCCCGTGCTCGTGACGTCCAACGGCTTCAACCTGAACGCCGCCTGGTCGGAGGTCTCGCTCGCCCAGGAGAAGCCGTCCGACGGCGTCTACGACCCGCGGTTCGCGCACCTGCGCACGGGCGCCGCCGCCTACAACGAGGCCGAGCTGGACGCCAACCTCCGCAGGAACGGCATCGAGGGGCTGCGTTCGCACCCGGGGGAGGTGCCGGAGGTCGTCTGGCGCAATGCCCGCTTCCTGCTGGACCTGCACCGCGGCTACGACAACGGCGCGGAGCGCTACGACGGGCGCAACCTGACGCTGCGGTACTGGGCGGTGCCCGTGACGTGGCTCGTGATGGCGGCCGGGGTGGTCGGCCTTCTGGAGCTACGCCGCCGACGCGTGCCCGACAGCGGGCTGGTCCTGCTCTGCGCGGCCTATTTCCTGCTCATCAGCATCGCCGCGGTCTCACCGCCGCGCCTGCGAGCCCCGCTCGACGTGCTGTTCCTGCTCGGCACCGCCACCCTGGTCGCGACGCTCTGGGAGCGCTGGCGAGCGCGACGCGGGGCCGAGCCGGTGGACGAGGGTTGGCGGCCGGCTGAACCGGCTGACTCGGCCGTTCCCGATCCGTCCGACTCCCGGGTCCGGGTACGGCGATGACCGCCACCCTCGACGCCCCGAAGACGACGCCGCGCGCCGGACGGCTCACCGGTCGGCTGGGCCGACCCGCTCTCTGGGTGGCTTTCGTCGTCGTCGCGACGCTCGCCCAGCTGCTCCGCACGCCCGGGGTCGCATCCTGGCGCTCGCTGCTCGCCGAGGACGGCGGCATCTTCTACACCGACGCGCTGAACGCCCCGCTGGTCACGACCCTGGGCCGGGCCTACGAGGGCTACCTGCACGTCGTTCCCCGCACAATCGCTGCGATCGCGAGCCTGGCGCCCGTGCCGGATGCGGCAGTTGTCATCAACGCCGGCGCCGCCTTCGTCGTCTCGCTGCTGGCGGTCTACCTGTGGTCGGCGACGGCGCCGGTCCTGCCGTCCCCCTGGGGGCGGGGGGTGCTGCTCGCGGCCTTCCTGCTGCTTCCGGCCGCGGGCTGGGAGGTCAACTCCAGCATCAACAACCTGCACTGGTACCTCGACTTCGCCTGCTTCTGGGTGTTCGTCCGGCCGCTGCGAACGACCGGCGCGGTCGTCGCCGGATGCGTGGTCGCCGCCGCTGCGGTGCTGAGTGACCCGCTGACGGCGCTGTTCGTGCCGCTGGTCGCCTACCGCGTGTTCCGCGCCCTGCGGGGTGCGGGGGAGGGCCCGCGGCGACACGTGTTGGCGGCGCCGATCGTGTTCTGCGTCTGCCTCGCGCTCCAGGCCGCCTACGGGGTGTCGGAGAAGGCGCCGGAGGCCTTCGTCGAGCGCGACTGGCGGGACATCCCGGGGACCTACGGCTGGCGGGTGGCCGGGTCGATCTTCATCGGAGACCGGTGGACGCCAGGTCTGTTCGATCGGTTCGGCCTGCCCTTCGCTCTCGCCCTCCTGGTCGTCGCGATCGCGGCGGCGGCGTACGCGTTGGGCGTCGCGGGCGGCCTTCGCCCGACGGTGGCACTGTGCCTGGCCTACTCGGCGGGCTTCCTGACCATTCCGCTCCTGATCCGGGGAACGTCGATCTACCTCGACCGGCAGGTGGTCACGCTGAACGGCTCCCGCTACATGCTGGTGCCGGCGCTGCTGTTGCTCAGCGCGTTGCTGATCGCGCTGTTCGCGACCGCGCCCGGCGAGGTCGGCTGGCGAACGGCTCGCGGCGCAGGTGATCTCCTGCGGGACCGAACCCGTCTCGCCCGGGTCCTGTTCACGGCGCTGATCGGCACCGTGCTGGTGCTGAGCTACCGCACCGCGTCGATCCGCGCCGGCGGACCGGACTGGCGGCAGGGCGTTGCGGCCGCGCAGGAACGGTGCCGTTCGAACGGCGGGGACGAGCCCGGCTCGGTCGGGTCCGCGGCCAACTCGTGGGCCACGGTGGTCGGACCGGGACAGGTCGCGATTCCGACCGCGCCGGGGCTGCCGGACCGCTCGTCGTGGAACGTCGTGACCGACTGCAGCCGCCTGCGGTAGCGCTCAGAGCGGCGGATCAGGACTCGGGCTCGGTGACGTCCGCCCGTGTCGCCGCGAGCGCCGCGAGGGCCGCATCGGCGTCCACCGCCACCGCCACGCCGTGGGTTCCGGCCCCGAGCGTGACCTCGCCGGCGATCCGCTCGTCGGCGACGACCGGCCAGGCGGTGGTCGAGCCGAAGGGCGTGATCGTGCCGCGCTCGTAGCCGGTCGCGTCCCTGGCGGTCGCGGCGTCGGGCATCGACAGACGGCTGACGCCGAGCAGCGAGCGCAGCTTGGGCCAGGAGATGGTCCGGTCGCCCGGCACGAGGACGAACAGGTAGTCGTCCTCCGCCCGCCGCACGACCAGCGTCTTGACAACCGCGGCGGGTTCGACGCCCCGGGCCTCCGCAGCCTCGACGAGGCTCCGGACCGGGCCGTGCCGGATCACCCGCGCCTGCAGCCCGGACTCCTGCACCGCCGCGAGGGCTCGCTGCTCGCTCACGCCGCCCAGTCTCCCGGACGCGGCGGGAGTCGCGGAGGTGCACTCTTGAGCAGTGGTGGACGTCGATGCGGCGCGGTTCGAGGAGCTGGTGGGTGAGGCCCTCGACGGCCTGCCGGCCGAACTCGGCCGGCAGATGCGCAACGTCGCGGTCGTCGTCGAGGACGACAGCGACGAGCTCGAGAACGGCGGCATCCTGCTCGGCCTCTACGAGGGTGTGCCGCTGACGCAGCGGGACGCGAACTACACCGGCTACCTGCCGGACCGCATCACGATCTACCGCCACCCGATCTGCGCGATCAGCGCCGACGAGGCCGAGGTGGTGCGGCAGGTGCGGATCACCGTCGTGCACGAGGTGGCGCACCACTTCGGGATCGACGACGCCCGCCTCACCGAGCTCGGGTGGTGAGGGCATGTCGGCCGACCATGCCGAAGGTCGACTGCCCGGTGCGCTCCCGCCCGTTTCTCGTTCAGTGCTGGCCTTGGGGCCGACGGCCGCCGACTGCGGGCCCGGGGGTGACGAGTAGAGCTCTCACACTGCACAGGAGCAGTCACCGGGCACGTCGCCAACGGCGGATGTCGATCGGCTTGACTTCCTGTACGAGTCGCTTGGGCGAGGCCAGCCCGAGGTGAATGAGCTGGATGGGGAGTGCCTACCGGTTCCGCACCTCTCCACCGTGGACCACCAGTGCGTAGATCACGATGACGTCGAGCGTGATGATGATCGTCGACCAGACTGGGTAGGCGGACAGGAACGCGACGTTGACGATCGCACTCACGAATGCGAGCGCGACGCCGACGGTCCGCGCCCACAGCTGACCGGTCAGGACGCCGGCGCCGGCCAGAGTCACGATGGCGCCGACCACCAGGTGGGTCCAACCCCACGCGGTGTAGCTGGTGCTGACGAGCAGGCCGTTCTTCGCTACCAGGAAGTACTCGTCCTTGGCCAACGCGACCAGGCCCTCAATGGTGCTGAAGAAGCCTGCCAGGATCATCATGAAGCCGCCGAACGCCACCCAGCCCTGCCAGGCTGAGGAGGCGGGCTCCTCCGGGCGCCGCTGCTGCTGGCGAGGGACCGTTGCAGACTGCTCTGAAGCTCCTGTGTAGGTCATCTGGACTCCATCCGCGGAGACCACCGGTCTTCTGGGTCGGCTTCCCTGTTCGAGTCCACCCTCTGTGGTCTGGGAGAGACTCTCCTGCTTGCGCTGTTCGGGAACGAGGGACCTCTGGCCCCGTCGGCGGGCCGATGGCCCCCTACATTCTCGCGATCGCGTTCCGCTCGGCGCCCTGATTGTTCTGGCGGTCACGCAGTCGGCGTGGATCTACTGGCTGTATCCGTTGGACCGGCGCTCGATAAAGCCGAGCCGTCTCGACGCGTTCCGGGCCGACCGGCGGCCCCATTCTTGACGCCAGTAGTAGCAGCCCCGGAACAGGTTCGTTCGAAGTGATCGATCACGCCGCTGATCTCGCTCAGGCCGATGGCCACGTGCGTCAGCCCGCCTTGTCGTCGAGGTGCCGCAGCAGCTCGTCCGCGGCCTTCTCGATCTCGTCGTGATCGTTCTGGGCGGCGCGCTGCTTGGCGTGGATGAGCGCTGCGCGGTTGACCTTCTTGAAGTCGCCGTAGGGAAAGGCGTAGCGGCCCTTCGTGTCCTCGGAGGCGTCGGGGTCGACGGCGAGGTGCCACGCGCCGTAGCCGTCGTAGCCCTCGTCGTTGATGACGTCGTTGCCGTCGTCGGCCGACGGCGAAGCGTCCGACCACTCCGTCGAGGTGTCGTACTTCCCGTCGTCGATCAGCGATCGCGCCTGCTTTACCGCAGCACTGTTCACAGCGTAGTTCGGCACGCCTGATCACTACCCGGGGACCCGCGACGCGACACCGTCCGGGCGCCACCCGCAAACCCTTTCGCGGGAGAACCGTCGCTGACGTCCGGACGCTCATGGCGCCGGCGCATCGACCGACACCGCTGTCTCACCGGCGCTACAGATCACTCGGATCTGATCAGTTCGGCCACGTCTGACGCTGCGACGGCAAAGCCGCGGTCGAAGGTGGCGACGAGCCCCTGCCGGACTCTGGCCAGGCCAGCGATGTACGCGTCGGTCACCTGCCGGTGTCCGAGCACGCCGGCCAGGTCGATCTCGAGGTAGCTGAGGTCGTCGAGCCACTGCTCGTGTTTGGGGTGCCGGGTGACGATCGACAGAGCCTGTCTCGCCTCCGCGATGCTGGACCCCTGGCGAATCAGCAGTCTCAGGAGAGTGCCTTGCACGGTCGGGCAGGTGGCGAATCGTTCCGCGTGCCGAAACCACGCGCGAGCGGCCTCGTGGTGCACGTGCTCAGCGACGACGAGGGCCACCAGCACGTTCCCGTCGAGCAGGTACGGCCTCTGACTGTGATCAGCCATCGTCAGTAGCGAGGGCAACGTCCTCAGCCGTGATCCGGCCTCCTACGTGCAGCGTCGGCAACCCTGTCTCCGTGTCGACCTCGATCGGGCGGGTGTGCTGCTCCCCGGCCAGCGCGGACCTCAGCAAACTAGCGACGGTCCGACTGAGCGTCTGGTGCCGATCCCGAGCCACTTGCATCACTGCTCGGTGCACGTCGTCGGGGAGGTCCACCGTCGTTCGCATCACTGCATCATAGGCCGCATCAAGCCGCAGCCGCACCCGCAACGCCCTGCTGATACGCCGACGCCGCGACAGGCATGGCCGACGTCAGGAGGGACGTTGTCCCGACCATCCTGTTGCTCAGGACCCAACCGACCACGCCCCTGACCTCGCGCGCGGCCATCCAGCGGACGTTGCAGCCCACCGGCTGTCCGAGCCACCCCGCGGGACGGCCTGGCTCGGACACCCGGCCAAGCCCGGTCAGCTGAGCGACGCCTCGAGCGTGATGTCGACCGCGGTCAGCGCTTTACTGACGGGGCAGCCCGCCTTGGCGGTCTCGGCCGCCTTCTGGAAGCCGCTCTCGTCGAGGCCGTCGACCTCGGCCGACACGGTGATCTTGATGCCGGTGAGCTTGAAGCCGCCGTTCTCCTTGTCCGGCCCGAGCGTGACGTCGGCGCTCACCTCGAGGCTCTCCGGCTTGCCGCCGGCCTTGTCGATCTCGTTCGACAGCGACATCGCGAAGCAGGCCGAGTGCGCCGCCGCGATGAGCTCCTCCGGGCTGGTGGTGCCGTCCGCGTCCTCGGCGGCGCGCTTCGGGAACGACACGAAGTAGGTGCCGACCTTGGAGCTGGAGAGTTCGACCTGGCCGGAGCCCTCCTGCAGGTTGCCGTTCCACGCGGTGCGAGCGGTACGAGTGGGCATGCGATCTCCTTCGTGGCTTCTGCGGAGTTCGCGCGAGCGGGCCGCGGAATCTCCGGATGCTTCGATGCAACTCTCAGGTCTCCGTGCCCCTTCCCTCGCTCGTTGCACTGCCGGCGCCGATCCGGCGGGAGACGCTCACCGCGTAGCCGGTCCGGGGCGTCCATGTCTTCCGGTCCCAGGTCGCGAACCTGTCCTCGAGCACGAGTCCGGCGGCGGCGCACCAGGCGTCGTAGTCGTCGAGGGACACGACGGCGGCTTCGCGGGGCAGATGGGTCCGGTCGAGGCCGAAGCCCGCGACGAGCAGACCGTCGGGGTGCAGGTGGGCGGCCATCCGCGCCATGACGGCCGCCTCGC
Source organism: uncultured Actinomycetota bacterium (assembly GCA_963783105.1). GTDB lineage: Bacteria > Actinomycetota > Actinomycetes > Frankiales > Frankiaceae > JAVEDQ01. The sequence goes on along the minus strand of CAWAMI010000003.1, from coordinate 978,488 downwards.
TGCCCGGGGCCACCAGCGGAACGACGTTCCCCGCGCACACCACGAGATCGAACTCTTCGCCCGGCAGGTCGAGCTCCGTCAGATCGCTGCGGACCCATCGGCCGTCCGGCGCCGCTCGCCGTGCCTCGGCCAGCATCGAGTCGTCCACGTCGACGCCGACACACGCGTATCCGCGCCGACCCAACTCGATGGCCACGCGACCCGTGCCGCATCCCGCGTCCAGCACCGTCGACCCAGTGGGGACGAGCGAGCTGACCAGGTCGGCCTCGCCGTGCAGGTCCGCACCGGAGGCTGCGAGGGCGGCGAAGCGAGCCGCGTACTCGGAGCCACCGCCCTGCCGCCAGCGCGTCACGCCGGCTCCTCGGCGCGGGCAGGCCGCAGGACCCCTAGCACTTCGTCGAGGAACGCGATCGCCCGCGGATAGGCGTCGAGCCGGTTCGCCAGACGCGCGAGGCCGTGCCCCTCGTCCGGATAGACGAGCAGCTCGCACCGCACGTCGCGACTACGCAGCGAGGCGACGATCTGCTCCGCCTCAGCGAGTGGGACTCGGGGGTCGTTGGCGCCGTGGATGACGAACAGCGGCGCGCGGATCGCGTCCGCGCGGCGCAGTGGCGAGGCGGAGGCGAGGAATTCGCGGTCGTCGTCGAGGCTGCCGTACTCGCGCTCCCGGGCGGCCCGGCGGTAGGGGGAGGTGTTCTCGAGGAAGCTGACGAGGTCGGAGATGCCGACGATGTCGACGCCCGCGGCCCAGCGGTCGGGCTGGAAGGCCACCCCGGCGAGCACCATGTAGCCGCCGTAGGAACCGCCCCACAAGGCCGCCCTCCGGGCGTCGAGCCCGACCGTGGGCAGCCAGTCCGAGAGCGCCGCCAGGTCGGCGACCGAATCGAGCCTTCGGACGGTGTCGTCGAGCCCGTAGAAGCGCTTCCCGTAGCCGACGGAGCCGCGGACGTTCGGCACCGCGACCGCGTAGCCGCGGGCGGCGAGCGCCTGCACGACCGGCGAGAACAGCGTCTGGGACTGACCCTCCGGACCGCCGTGGACGACGAGGACGACCGGCGGCGGCTCGATGCCGATTCTCGGCGTCGGAGCGTCCGGCCGGTACAGCAGGACGGGGACCTCGAGGCCGTCGAAGCTGGCGACGCGGTGCCGCTCCGGCCGGGCGAGCTGCGCCGGGTCGGGCGCCCCGGGGCTGGTGGTCAACCGGCGGAGGTCGCTCGTGGCCCCGTCGTAGCGCCACACGTCGCCGGGCACCGTCGGGGCGCTGACGCTCACCGTGATCGCGTCTCCGGACGCGGACAGCACGGGATCCGGCAGCACGTGGCTGAAGGCGAACACGGCGTCCTGCGCCGGGCGCGGGAGCGCGCCGATCGACAGCAGCCGGACCGAGCGTCCGTCGCGCTCGACCCGGAACAGCTCGGCCTCGGTCGACTCCGCGACGTTGGCCGCGACGAGCACGGTGGAGCCGTCGGCGGAGGTCCAGCAGTCGAGGTCGCCGGGTTCGGCCGAGGAGTCGCCGTCGCCGTCGCCGAGCGCCTCGAGGACCGGAGCGCTGCTCCCCGACGCCAGGTCGAGCGCGAAGACGGCCTGGAAGTCCCGGCCCACGTTGCTGCTGACGAGCAGCAGGTCGTCCGCCATCCATGCCGGAGCACCCACCACCGCGGGCTCGTCCGGGTGGGGGAGGACGACGATCGGCGGCTCCGAGCCGCGGGTCGGCAACAGCAGGACGTCGTTGTCCATCGGCCGCGGACCGGCCCTTCGGACGGCGAGCCAGGCGCCGTCGGGGGAGAAGCCGGAGGCGGGGGAGCACCATCCGCCACCGTCGTAGAGGCACCGCTCGTCCCCGGTGGAGAGGTCGTGCAGCCAGACGTCGAAGTCGACGCCGTTGCGCCGGTTGCTGACGAAGGCGAGATGCCGTCCGTCGCGGCTGACGCCGGCCAGGCCGTGGACGAAACGGGGATCGTCGGTGATCCGGCGCAGCCTGCCCGCCTCGGTGCCGGGCGGGTCGTCGAGGTCGAGCAGGGACACCTGGTGCCGCTCGTCCCCGCCGGCGTCCGTGGTCAGCGCGACCAGCGACGTGCCGGGCACGTAGCGCGCGGAACTGACCGGGCCGGGGAAGTCGGTCAACGGCCTCAGCCCCGCCGTCGACCACTCGAACAGCTGCGCCGTGCCGGACAGATCGCTCCGGACGAGCAGGCGCGGGGAGCCGTCGTCGGCGGTCCGTTCGTCGAGGGCCGCAGCGGTGCGGCACGCGAGGAGTTCGGCGAGGGGGAGGCGCGGCACGGCTCCATCCTGTCGGGCGCGGGCAGAGTACGGCGGAGGGAAACGGCGAGCGGAGGAGAACCGATGACGGAACTGGGCTCAGGATCCGGCCTGATCGCCGGCGCGGAGCCGTGGCAGGCCGAGGGCAGCGGCGAGAACGCCGACGTCGGCGTGCTGGTGCTGCACGGCTTCACGGGCAACCCGCAGTCGATGCGACCCATGGCCGAGGCGTTCGCCGCGGCGGGCTACACGGTGTCGCTTCCGCTGCTGCCGGGCCACGGCACGAAGGTCGAGGACATGATCCCGACGCGGTGGCGCGACTGGTCGGCCGCCGCCGAGGACGCCTACCGCGAGCTCGCCGGCCGCACCCGCGCGGTGCTCGTCGCCGGCCTGTCGATGGGCGGAACCCTCGCCGCCTGGCTGGCTACCCGGCACCCCGAGATCGCGGGCCTGGTGCTCGTCAACCCGCTGATCGACGGGACTGCACCCGGAGTGACCGAGATGGTCGCGCAGCTCCGGGCCGCGGACGTCGACCGCGTGCCCGGCATCGGGTCCGACATCGCCAAGGAGGGGGTGACCGAGGCGGCCTACCCGGAGACTCCGGTGCAGCCGCTGCTCGACCTGCACGCCGCCCTCGGACCGCTCGTCGCCGACCTGGCCACGGTCCGCTGCCCCGTGCTGTTGCTGACCAGCGTGCAGGACCACGTGGTCGAGCCGGTCTCGTCCGACACGTTCGCGGCCTCGGTGTCCGGGCCGGTCGAGCGGGTGACGCTGGAACGGTCCTTCCACGTCGCGACGCTGGACAACGACGCCCCGCTGATCGAGCAGCGGGCGGTGGAGTTCGCGGGGCGCGTCAGCCGTCCGTCCTGACCCCGTCTCCCTCGCCGTGCCTTGCGGCGCGGCGCCACCGCAGGCGCCACCGCCGGCGGCGGGGCGTGGCCGCGACCTCGGCGACGGCCGCTGCCGCGGCCCGCGCCTCCGCGAGCTGCTGCTCGCGCAGCTCGCGCCACGCCGCCACCGTCTCCTCGACCCGCACCAGCCGCGCGACGACGGGGAAGGACGGACCGATCTGAGGCCGTCGCCATTCGGCGCGTACGCGTTCGTTGAAGTCCTGCAGTACCGCGCGCACCTGGTCCTCGGTGCGCAGCCCGACCAGGGCTTCGGGGAAGCTGTCGGCCTCGCGCCGCAGCGCGAGCGTCGGGTGGACGAGCTCCGACGGGTCGATCTGCTCCCGCTCGATCAGCCCCTTCACCCACCAGTCGGGATCGTGGATGTTGCCGAGCTTCAGCGGCTTACCGGCGCCGGGCAGATTGTCGAACTTGCCTCGGGCCTGAGCGTCGCGGATCTTCTTCTCCACGGAGGAACGCGGGCCGTGCATGACTCCATGGTGCGCCCCAGGGCGTCCCAGTGCTGTCCTAGCGATTCAGCGCGCGAAGCTTCGCCAAGGCCTCCTCGAGGAGGGCCTCGCCGGCGTCGACGTCGCGCCGCTCATGCACGTGGGTCAGATGCGACTTCCCGGAGGGCACGCGACCGGCCGCAGGTGGGTGGGCCCTGTCCCGTCCGGCCGGGAGCCCGCAGCGGCGGCAGTCCCAGGTCGGCGGGGCCACCGCCGTGTTCGCGAACGACGCCGAGGTGTCGTGGTCGGAGGCGCACCAGAAGGTGACGGTGGTCCGCGGCTCGGAGGCTCCTCGTACGGGCTCGCCCGTGGGCCCGGCACCCGCTCGACTGCCCCGGAGCGCGTTACGCCCGGACATACTGGCCGCGCCCGTTCGTCGTCGAGGCGCCACCGGGAAGAGCCGGACTGCAGATGCACCGCCGATCCGAGCCACTCGCCCGAGTGGCCTCGCAGTAGCGAACAGCGACGCGGTCGTGCCGCGCGGTCTCGTGGCCGCAGGAACAGAGCAGCACCGGCGGCTTGTGCAGGGGCACACCTGGGTTGGTCGTGGATCGCATCGGATCGCATCGCCTTCGTGGAGAATTCACGGGCGGGCGAGGGAGCAAGAGGTCCGGACAGATCCAGGCACGCAGGACGGTCAGTATGACACGTGACCGGAGCTCCTGGGCGGCGTCAGGAAGCGCCTCGCGCTTCAACCGCGAACGCTTGGGCCTCGAGGGTCTTGTCGGCGACGTCGCGGGCGAGGTCCGTGAGCTTGCGGTTGCTGTTGCGGGCGTGGCGGCGCAGCTGGAGGAAGGCGTCGTCGACGGAGATCCCGAGGTACTCGGCGAGCACGCCCTTGGCCTGCTCGATGACGACGCGGCTCTGCAGCGCGGCCTGGAGTTGCTCGGAGAGCAGTTGGCGCTCGCTGAGCGTGCGCTGCTGGAGCAGACCGGTCGCCGCCACCTTGGCCATGGCCTGGGCGACGCGCATCTCGTTCTCGGTGAACGGCTCGTCGGTGGCTCGGAAGAGATTGAGCGCGCCGAGCACCGTGCCCCGCAACTGGAGCGGCGCCGCGCACATGAACAAGAAGCCCTGCTCGCTCGCTGCCGGCGCGAACTGTGGCCAGAGATCCCGGCCTTCGGCCGATGAGGCCGCCACGGTGCGGCCGGTGTTGAAGGCGTCGAAGCAGGGTCCCTGCTGGTTCTGCAACTCGAAGAGTTCGAGCAGGCGCATGCGCTCCTCGGAGGACGCGAGGAGGCGCAGGCCACCGCGACCGTCCGACAGCATCACGCCGGCCGTCTCGGCCCCGAGGACGTCGACCGCATCGGCCGACAACCGCTGCAGGAACTCGACGACGTCGAAGTCGTCGGCAAGCGTGTCCGCGAGCCGGACGAAGACCTCCGCGAGTCGTCGCTCCCGGTCCTGCATGGGTGTCCTTTCGTCGCTTTCGGATACTACCGAGGCGAATTCGGAAAGGGCCGACGTGGGCTGTCGATCAATCACGGAAGCTCACTTTCCGCTCGACGACGTCGATCGCGACCTCGCACATGGACTGTTCACTTCGGAAGGCCGCCGCTCGTAGCGCCGCCAGCGCGTCCGTCATCGAGACGTCCAGCTGGACGGAGACCATGCCGGTGGCCTGATGGACGACCAGTCGATCGATACCGGCTGGCTCCAGGAGAACGGCCAGATCGGTGCCGGGCGCCCGTCGCTGCAACACCAGCAGGGCATCGGTGGCGATGTCGGCGGCCACGAGCGCGTCGGCCAGGTCGTCGTCGCCGAGCATCCCCGGCTCGTCGCGGGAAAGGTCCAGCGTCCCGAGCCCGACCGGTCCGACCTGCAGGGGTAGGGAGAACTCCGCGCGGACGCCGAGATCCGTCGCCGCGGCGGAGAACATCGGCCAGCGTCCGCTGAACGTGGCGAGGTCGGTGGCGAAGACCGGGTTCCCGGACCGGCACGCCTCCAGGCAGGGGCCCTCGCCGAGGGAGAACTGCAGGTCCGCGACGCTTCCCGCGTGGCGGCCCGCGTCGGCGAGCACGTCGAGGGTGGAGTCCTGGGACAGCAGCAGCAGGGCGCATCCCGAGAGGTTCAGGGAATCCACGGCGAACCGGCAGACGCCCTGGACCACGTCGTCCGCGGGTGTCTGTCCACCGACAGCACCGATCTCGGTGAGGATGCGCCGGCGACGTCGCTCCTCGTCGGACATCGGCGGGCGGAACCAGCCGGCGCCGGGCTCAGGCGGGAGATCCATGGGCAGTCCTCGGTCGAGGACACCGTCGGTGTCCGAAGCGAATGCCGAGCGAGGACCTGACCCGGACGTCGTGCCGTGAACGGTGACCCTGGGCCGGGGGCCGGGAGCGTGTCAACCGAGCAGAGGTCACGCCTGATCCGCCGCGGATCAACTGCCGAACCCGCACCTGCATCGGGCTACTTCTGCTTGGGCTTGCGGTTCTCCCGCCCGCCCTTGTTCTTTCCGGACATCCACGCCCTCCCGGTTCCCGGGACCCGCCGGCGGTCGAGCCGTTCGCGGTCGGGCCAGCGGACGCGTGTGGCCCAGCCCGCGAGCTCGAACCAGCGGATCAAGCGGGCGCTCGAGTCGAGCTGCCCGCGGTCGACGCCGTGACGCGCGCAGGTGGGGTCGGCGTGGTGGAGGTTGTGCCAGCTCTCGCCCATCGAGAGCACGGCGAGCGGCCAGACGTTGCCCGCCTTGTCCCTGGTCCGGAAGGGGTGCTTGCCGGCGACGTGGCAGATGGAGTTGATCGCGAAGGTTGCGTGGTGCAGCACGAGCAGGCGGACGACGCCGGCCCACAGGTAGGCGGTCAGCGCTCCGGTCCAGCTCCACGTGAGAAGGCCGCCGAGTACCGCGGGCAGGGCCAGGCTCGTGAGCACCCAGACCGGGAAGAGGGCGCTGATCCGGACCATGTCGCGGTCCGCCAGCAGATCGGGTGCGTACCGCTGCGGGTTGGTCTTCTCGTCGGCGAAGAACCAGCCCATGTGCGCCCAGCCGAGGCCCTTCGCCACGGCGGAGGCCGAGGTCCCGAACCGCCAGGGCGAATGCGGGTCGCCGTCAGCGTCGGAGTGGGCGTGATGCCGCCGGTGGTCGGCCACCCAGTGGATGACCGGCCCCTCCACCGCCATCGAACCGGCGATCGCCATCGCGGCGCGGAGCCCACGGTTCGCCGTGAACGAGCCGTGGGTGAACAGCCGATGGAAACCGACGGTGATGCCGTGGCCGGTGACGGCGTACAGGACGACGGCCAGGCCGATGTCGAGACCCGAGGGGCCGATGCCGATGGCGGAGGCCAGGACCAGCGCACCGGCCAGGCCGACGACGGGTCCGGCGAGGAACAGCCAGAGGAGTGCGAGCTGCCAACGCGGCCGCACCACCGGGAACGTCTCCGAGGCGGCGTCCCGGCGCGGGCCTGTCGCGGCAGGTCGCCACGGCTCGAGTGCGGAAAGCGGCCTGCCGTTCCCGGAGCTGGCGGCGGGGGCGGCGTCGACGCGCCCGGACGATGCCTCATGGAGTGGTCGCCGCGTCTTGTCGGCGTCGTACGAAATGGACACAGCGCTCCCTGGGACTGCCGACGCTCGCGTGGCGAGGTCCTGACTCAGGGAGGGGCGGCGGTGTACTGAAAAACCTACCCTCGCGGGCTCGAGCTGAAAACCTCCTCCGCCGTCCGGTCGGGGCCGGTCCCCCGGCATGGACGTCGACGTCAGGGCAGCCTGCGGCGTCCGAGGAAGCCGAGATCGTGCCGGTGGTACCACTCGAGCCGGCCGTCACCCTCCAGCCAGCAGAGCAACACGTCGTGACCGTCGAGCTCGGCGGGGAAGTCGAGGAGCAGGGGAGCGAAGCCCTTCACCTCGACGCCGGTCTCCTGCACCCGGGTCAGCAGCTCGTCGATCCGTGCCTCGAGGGCCTTGAGCTCCGCGAGCCCACCGAGCGGACTCGGCGCATCGGCACGCACGGCGGCCGCCAGCTCGGCGGCGTCCGCGCGCAGCGTCACGAACTCGTCGAGTGTCGGACGGAGCTCGTCGAGAGTGGCCCGGGCCTCGTCGAGGGTGAACACGTTCATGTACCCATGATCGCGCGGAGGGGTACAGGTCTGTCGACGACGGGACGTGCCTGCGTCGACGACGGAACCTGCGCGGGCTCCCGATCCGTGCCCACATCACCGAGGGGCCCATGACGCTCACCGAGCGATTCGATTCCTACCAGCGGCGGCACCGCTGGGCCGGGTTCCCGCTCGCGGTCGTCTACAAGTTCGCCGACGATCAGGGACCGTTCCTCGCGGCCCTGCTGACCTACTACGGCTTCCTCTCGCTGTTCCCGCTGCTGCTGTTGCTGACGACGATCCTCGGCTTCGTGCTGCAGGGCGACCCGGCACTGCAGGCGCGCATCCTCGACTCGGCGCTCGGGCAGTTCCCGCTGATCGGCAACGACCTGCCGACCGGGCGGCTCGAGGGGTCGAACTGGGCGGTGATCGTCGGCCTGATCGGGATCGTCTACGGCGGTCTCGGGGTCGCCCAGGCCGGCCAGAATGCGATGAACGTCATCTGGGCCGTGCCGCGCAACCGCCGGCCCAACCCGCTGAAGTCGCGGCTGCGCAGCCTGGTGCTGCTGACCACCGTCGGGCTCGGCGTCCTCGCGACGTCCGCGCTGTCCGGCATGGTGCACGCGTTCGGCGCCCAGTTCGGGCAGTCCGTGCGCATCCCCGCCTTCGTCGCGTCCGTGGTCCTCAACTCGCTGATCTTCCTCCTGGCCTTCCGCATCGCCACGGTGCGCGAGGTGTCCTGGCGCGACATCGCGCCAGGAGCCGTCGGCGCCGGGCTGTTCTGGCAGGTGCTGCAACTGCTCGGCGCGAGCTACGTCTCGCACACGCTGAAGACGGCGGGCGCGACGTACGGCGCCTTCGGCCTCGTGCTCGGCCTGCTCGCCTTCATCTACCTGGAGGCGCTCGCGGTCGTGCTCTGCGCCGAGGCGAACGCGGTGTGGGCGAGGCGGCTGTGGCCCCGGGCGCTGCTCACGCCGTTCACGGACGACGTCGACCTCACCGCCGCCGACGAGGACGCCTACGCCAGCTACGCGGAGGCCCAGCGGCACAAGGGGTTCCAGGAGATCGACGTCCGCTTCCGGCAGCGACCGGCCCGCCGCCGGCCGCGGCGCAGGCCACCGAGGGCGCGCCGCTAGTTTCGCGTACCGGTGGGCGAGCACGGTCCCCCCGCCGTCGTCACCGCAAGTCAGCCCCTGAGGAGCATGGAGTCGTGGACGTGCTGGGAGCCCTCGGTCACGCGTTACGCCTCGCCTTCGGCATGACCTGAGAGATCACCTGGGCCCTGATTTTGGGTTTCACGCTGTCCGCGATCGTTCAAGCCGTTGTCCGGCGGGAGTCCGTGAGCCGGCTGCTCGGGGACGATCGGCCCCGGACCCTCGGCCATGGCATTCGAGGTCGCCAGCACCAACCTGGTCGTCGAGCTGGGCATCATCCTGGCTCTGTTGATCAGCTGGGAGTTCACCGCCGCTGAGTTCGTCGGCGGCCCGGTGATGATTCTCGTGCTGTTCGTCCTGTTCCGCTTGTTCCTGAAGCCGGGGCTGCCCTCCGCCGCTCGTCGCCAGGCCGACCGGCGGCTCGCCGGCGCCATGGAGGGTCACGCGGCCATGGACATGAGCGTGGCCGGCGGCGGATCACTCTGGCAGCGCCTCACCTCACCCAAGGCTTCACGTCGGTCAGCCACATCTTCGTCATGGAGTGGGCCGCCGTGTTGCGCGACATCGTGATCGGGCTGCTGATCGCCGGCGCCGTCGGTGCCTGGGTGCCCGAGTCGTTCTGGCAGAACCTGTTCCTCACCGACCACGCGGTGTTGAGCAAGATCTGGGGCCCGATCGTCGGGCCCGTCGTCGCCGTGCTCAGCTTCGTGTGCTCGATCGGCAACGTGCCCCTGGCTGCCGTGCTGTGGAACGGCGGGATCAGCTTCGGTGGCGTGGTGAGTTTCATCTTCGCCGACCTCCTGATCCTCCCGATCCTCGTGATCTACCGGAAGTACTACGGCACCCGCATGGCGCTGTTCCTCGCCGCCACCTTCTACGTGGCCTCGGTGATCGCCGGCTATGTCGTCGAGGTGATCTTCGGTTTCCTGCAGCTGATACCCGACGCCCGCGACGCCCGCGTCGAATCGGCAGGTCTGTCCTGGAACTACACGACGTTCCTGAACATCGCGTTCCTGACCCTCGCCATCGTGCTGGTCGTGCGGTTCGCCCGCACCGGCGGCGTCCCGATGCTGCGGATGATGGGCGGACGCCCGCAGGAAGCCGACTCGCGCTAGCCGACGAGGTGCTGCAGCAGCAGCCGGTTCACCAGCTCCGGCTGGTCGAGCTGCATCCAGTGGCTCGCGTGCTCGACCCGTTCGTAGTGCCACGGCCCGGAAACGAACTCGGCGGAGCGCTGCATGCCCTCCTCGACGAGGTAGCGGTCGCCGTCACTCCACAACCCGAGCGTCGGCGCCTGCACCGCCGGCACCTGCGGCCTCGCCTTCAGCTCGCGGGCGGGATGCTGGTTGGCGCGGTACCAGTTGAGGCCCGCGGTCAGCGCCCCGGGCCGGGAGAGGTCGGCGATCCAGTTGTCCATGTCGCCGGCGCCGCCGACCCACTGGCGCAGCAGCGCCCAGTCGTCGCGCTCGAGCAGCTGCTCGGCGACGCCCTCGAACTGGAACAGCAGCATGTACCACTGCTTCTCCCGCTGCTCGATCGTCGGTTCACGGAACGCCATCGGGTGCCCGACGGACAGGGCGGCGAGCCGCCCGACCCGGTCCGGGGTGAAGGCGGAGAGCAGCCAGCCGACCACCGCCCCGAAGTCGTGGCACACCACGTGGGCCCGCGAGATGTCGAGGGCGTCGAGCACCTTCAGCATGTCGGCGACGGACGTCGTCAGCCGGTAGGCCTCGACCTCGCTCGGCTTGTCCGAATCGCCGAAGCCGCGCAGGTCCGGCGCGATGGTGCGGAAGCCGGCGTCCCGCAGCGCGGGCACCTGGTAGCGCCACAGCTTGTGCGAGTCGGGGAAGCCGTGGACCAGCAGCACGCTCTCGGCGTCTGGGGCCCCGGACGCCGGCTCGCCGATCTCCACGGCGAGCTCGAGCCCCCCGACGTCGATGCGCTCGGTCCTCATGCTGTCTGCGCCCCCATTCGGCCCGACTCCATACGGCCCGCCTCGATCCGGCCCGCCTTCATGCGACGATCGCCTGCCCGACGAGCTGGCGGAGCTGGCTGCGCAGCGGGTAGGTGCTCGAGGGCAGCAGCTGTGTCATGAACACGACGGTCAGCTCCTCGGCCGGGTCCACGTAGAAGGCGGTGCTCGCGGCGCCGCCCCAATTGAACTCGCCGGCGCTGCTCAGCGTCTTGAACGCGACCGGGTCGTGCACGACGGCGAAGCCGAGCCCGAAGCCGACACCGTCGTAGCGGACCTCCGAGAAGATCCGACGGCCGAAGCTCTCGAGATCCGCGCCGCCGGGCAGGTGGTTGGACGCCATGTAGCGCAGGGTCCGCGGGCCGAGGATCCGTTCGCCGTCCAGCTCGCCGCCGTTCAGCAGCATCTGCGTGAACCGGTGGTAGTCCGCGATGCTCGAGACGAGCCCTCCGCCGCCGGACAGCCAGCCGGGCTTGCTGCGCACCGCGTCGCCCATGACGTCGTAGCGCACCTTGCTCGTCAACCCGGGCGCCATCGCGTACAGCGCGGCGAGCCGCTCCTGCTGCGCCGGTTCCACCCAGAAGCCGGTGTCGGCCATCCCGAGCGGCTCGAAGATCTGCTCGGCGAAGAACGCATCCAGCGGGCGGCCGGAGATGACCTCGACGACCCGCCCCAGCACGTCGGTCGAGACCCCGTAGTTCCACTCGCTGCCCGGCTGGAACAGCAGCGGAAGCCGGGCCCAGGCCTCGACGGCGCCGGTCAGGTCGACACCCTCCGGGGCTCCCCACTCGTAGCCGGCGTTGCGGTACATCTCGTCGACGACGTGCATGTGGTGGAAGCCGTAGGTGAGCCCCGACGTGTGGGTGAGCAGGTGCCACATCCGCATCGGCTCCACCTGCGGCTCGGTGACCGGCTTCGCGGCGGTGCCGCCCGCGTAGACCGGGGTGTCGGCGAAGGCGGGCAGGTACCGGCTCACCGGGTCGGTCAGCTCGAAGGCGCCCTGCTCCCACAGCATCATCGCGGCGACCGAGGTGATCGGCTTGGTCATGGAGTAGATGCGCCACAGGGTGTCGTCGGCGACGGTGCGGCCCGCCTCGATGTCGGCCTGGCCGGCCGAGGCGAGGTGCGCCACCTGCCCGCGGCGCGAGACGAGGACCTGGTAGCCGGGCAGCCGGCCGTCGTCCACGTAGCGGTCGAAGTGCGAGTCGATGCGACGTAGGCGCGCGGCGGACAGTCCGACCGACGCCGGGTCGACGAGGGTGAGTTCGGTCACGGACCCGAGTCTGTCATCCGGACCGCCGCGTGTGCCCGTGGGCCGTGCACGGCATGCAGGATCCGCGCGTGCGATCGGTTGCATCGGGCACGAATACGTCATGACGACACCAGGAGAATCCAGCGGCTCCGTGACCCTCGGCGGCGACCTCTCCGTCCACCGCCTCGGCTACGGCGCCATGCAGCTCACCGGCCAGGGCATCTGGGGTCCGCCCGCGGACCGCGACGAGTGCATCCGCGTGCTGAAGCGTGCGGTCGAACTCGGCGTCACGTTCATCGACACGGCCGACTCCTACGGGCCGTACGTGAGCGAGGAGATCATCGCCGAGGCCCTGCACCCGTATCCGGACGACCTCGTCATCGGCACCAAGGCGGGGCTGCTGCGCTGCGGCCCCGGTGACTGGCGGCCACTCGGCAAGCCGGACTACCTGCGCCAGGAGGTAGAGATGAGCCTCCGCCGCCTGAAGCTGGAGCGCATCGACCTGTTCCAGCTGCACCGGTTCGACCCCGAGGTGCCGGTCGAGGACTCGCTCGGCGAGCTCAAGGCGATGCAGGACGAGGGCAAGATCCGCCACATCGGCATCTCCGAGACCTCGGTCGACCAGGTGAAGCAGGCCCAGAAGGTCGTGGACGTGGTCTCGGTGCAGAACATGTTCAACCTGTCCGACCGCGGACACGAGGACGTGCTCGAGTACTGCGAGTCGGAGGGCATCGCGTTCATCCCGTGGTTCCCGCTCGCGACCGGCAAGCTCGTCGGCGAGGGCAGCGCGCTCACCGAGGCGGCCAAGCGGCACGACGTCACGCCGGCGCAGCTCGCGCTCGCCTGGGTGCTGCACCGTTCGCCGCAGGTGCTCGCCATCCCCGGCACGAGCAAGGTCGCGCACCTCGAGGACAACATGAAGGCCGCGACCGTCGACCTCAGCGACGAGGAGTTCAAGGAGCTCGAAGACGCGGTCTGACCGGACCCGCCCGGCGCATCCGGCCGGCTCCGTCGCCCTCCGTGGCCTCGGGGCCGGCCCGGACGTCGTTGTCTTGGTCTGAACGGCCTCGAACGCTAGCCGATCCCCAGGCGGACCATCACCTGCCGGGCCTGTTCGTCGTGCCGGGCCGCGGCCTGGAGGGCGGTCAGGAAGCTGCTCTCCAGCACGTCCTCGAGTGCCGTCCGGGGGAGGGTCCGTTCCTCCAGCCAGATCAGGCACGCCTCCCGCTCGAAGGCCGCCCAACCCTCGATCACCGCGCGCAGGACCGCCGTCGGTTCCTCGACGCCGAGTTCGCGCAGGGTCAGCTCGCGCAGGTGCTCCTCGACCGCGGCACCGATCTCCGCCAGGGGCCCGGATCGGGCCTGCAGCACCGCCCGCCACGCCGTCGGCTCCGCCTGCACGTGGTCGAGGTAGGCCGAGAAGATCGCGACCAGCGACTCGAGCGGCGAGGCGGTCGACTGCACGTCGAGCCTCGCGATGAGGCGGTCGGCCGCCCGCTGCAGGGCCGCCGCCAGCAGCGCCTCCCGGGTGTCGAAGTAGTGGTACAGCAAACCCTCGGACACCCCCGCCGTCGCGGCGATCTCCTGCACGGACAGCGCCGACAGGTCGGCACCCGCGGCCAGCTCGAGTGCGGCGTCGAGCAGTTGCTCGCGCCGCTGCTCGGGGCTGAGCCGACGACGGGAAGGCGCGCTCACGATCGATCACAGTACGAGCGGAGTCCCGGCGGCTATTGAGCCGACACTCAACTGCTGCTAACGTGCCCGTTGTTGAATCCCGGCTCAGCAGCAGGAGGACGCCATGGCGATCGCACCGACCGACGAGATGACCGTCGTCGACACCCCACACGGCCGGGTGCGGGTCCGGGACACCGGCGGTTCCGGCCCGGCCGTCCTGCTGGTGCACGCGCTGCTCGTCGACCCCGACTTCTACCGCCCGCTCGTCCCGCTGCTGACGGCCCGGGGCTTCCGCTGCGTGATCCCCGAGCTGCCGCTGGGGGCACACGGCATCCCGCTGGCCGGGGACGCCGACCTCTCACCGCCCGGGCTGGCCCGGCTCCTGACGGAGGTGCTCGACGGGCTCGGACTCGAGCGGGTCGACGTCGTCGGGGTCGACACCGGGGGAGCGCTGACACAGCTGCTCATGGCGGACCACCGGGAGCGCGTCGGCGACGTCGTCCTCACGGCGTGCGACGCCTACGACGCCTTTCCCCCGCCGAGCTTCGGGCCCCTGCTGCGCCTGCTGAAGCTGCCCGGGGTGCTGCCGCTCTCGGCCCGGGCCGGACGGTTCGCGAGGGTCCGGCGCCTGGCCGCCCCGCGCATGGTGACGCACCGCGGGGTCGACGACTCCCTGCTGAAGCAGTGGACCCTTCCGCTCCGAGACGCTCGGGTGCGCCGGGACCTCCGCAAGGTGCTCGCGGACATGCATCCGCGGCACACCCTCGCCGCCGCCGACGCCAACCGCTCGTTCCCGGGCCGGGTCCTGATCGCCTGGGGGGACGACGACCGCGCCTTCCCGCGCCGGCTGGCCGAGCGCCTGGCCGTCGACCTCCCGCACGCCCGGCTGGTCACCCTGGACGACTGTGCCGCCTTCGCCGCCATCGACCAGCCGGACCGGCTCGCCGACCTGATCGACGAGCACCTGGGCGCTCAGACCACCGCGCCGTCGTCCGGACCCTCGTAGTCGTCGCTCGACCGGTCGGACAACCGGGAGACCAGCAACCCGACGCCGCCCAGGATGGTCAGGACGCCGAACAGGTTGACCGGAGTCGTGTGTTCGAGCCCGAGCAGCGTCGGCGCGACCAGCAGCACCAGGCCGAGCAGCAGGGCGACGAGACCCCACTTGGTCACCGGATGCGTCGGGGGCATCGGAGGGAGCGGCGGCGGGACGTAGTGGTCCTCGACGTCGGCGTGGTCCTCGACGTCGGCCTCGTCGTCCTGCTCCTGGTCGGTCTCGCCGTCCTGCTCGGCGTCCTGCTCACCCCGGGCCGGGGTGCTCCGCTTCTCCAGCGAGGGTCCGGACCAGCGGATGACGTGCGAGCGCGGCACGGCGGGATCCGATCCCGGGTCGTCGGTCCCTGCCGCTGCTGCCTCCGCTGGCTCCGCCGAGTCCGCTGATCCGCTTCTCCGCCGAGTCCGCCGCCTCCGCGGTCTTCTCGTCCGTTCCGGCGCCGGCCGAGTTTGTCGCCGGCGACGGCTGCTCCGAGGGGGGAGCGTCGGAGTCCCGGTCCTCGGGGGTTCCGGACCCCTCCGCCTCGGCTGGCCGATCCGTCTTCCGGCGGCGGGGCGGGCCGGCCGGGCCGGTGCCCGCCGGGTCGGTCGAACCGGGGTCGGTGCCGCCCGGCTCCGTATCCTCCGCCGCCGGCCAGGACGCCGTCGCCGGTCGCTCGTCCCAGGCGGCCACCAGTGCCGCGAACTCGTCCTCCTCCTCGACGCTCGGCATCCCGACGGTCATGTCGGGCATCGTCGCCTCGAGCACGCGCCGCGCCGCCGGACGCCGGCTGCTGTCGACGTGCACGACCTCCATCGGGCGCGTCGGCATGTGCAGCTCGAGGGTCGGGCCGGGACGACCGGCCGAGGGCGTCGTGTAGGCGGCGACGTTTGCCGATGCCAGGGCCACGAGCAGGTGGTCCGCCAGCCGTGGGTCCACGTCGAGCAGCCGGACGTAGGACTCCGCGGTCAGACCGTTGCCGCGGCGCCGCACGCTCATGCCGGTGCCCCCGTCGCGACCGAGGCGGCGTCCGCGCCGGCCGGTCCGGGGGCGTGCTGCCCGATGAACTCCAGCGTCTCGGCGAAGATGGTCGGCGCGTCGGCGTCCAGCGTCGCCACGTGGTAGCTGTTCTCGAGGACCCGCTCGCGGACCTCAGCCGACCGGGCGCCATCGAGCAGGTACTGGCCGCTCACCGGCGGGACGATGTGGTCCTCCCGGCTGCGGAAGACGAGCATCGGGGCCGTGATCCGGTCGAGGTCACCGCGGACGAGGTCCCACGCCTGCGCCAGCGAGTGCGCCGGCTTCAACGGCATCTTGTCGTATCCGAGCTCGGCGACCTCGCCGGACTTGACGTCGTTGACGATGCCCGGGAATGCGGGGACGAAGAGCCGGGCAACCGTCAGCAGTTTGATGTCTGCCCGGTCGGTGCCGAGCGAGGCATTGACGACGACGACCCCCGTGACATCGCCGCGCCGCTCCTCCGCCAGCCGGAGGGCGAGCGTGCCGCCCATCGACAGCCCACAGACGAACACCTGGTCGCAGCGGGACCGCAGGGACTCGAAGGCGCGGAGCGCCTCGGCGTACCAGTCCGACCAGCGGGTCCGCGCCATGTCCTGCCAGCGCGTGCCGTGCCCCGGCAGGCGGGGCGCGTACACGCTCAACCCGGCGGCGGCGAGGTGCTGTGCCCAGGGCCGGATGCTCTGCGTCGTCCCGGTGAACCCGTGCAGCACGAGCGCGCCCACCGGTCCTCCGTCGGCCACGAAGGGCTCCGCGCCCGTCAGAACCGCCACCCGCGCCCACCTCCGCCGAAGTCCCTTCCCATGCTCGCACGCGAGCAGCCCTGACGCACCGGCTTGTGCGGCGCTCCACCGGCCCGTCCGTAGCCTTGTGCGCGGTGCACCCCCGGGTGGCGTATGGACGTCGGAGCGAGGCGCTCCTAGGGTTCGAGGAACAGGCCGGGCGGGCAGGGTTGATCCAGGCCGGACGCGCGATCGTTCCGACGATGCGATCCGAAGGGATCGTCCGGCGGGCGTGAGACGTCGGAACCACAGACGGGCGGGCGGTACCGGGCGAGGAGAGAACGTTGTTCTACTGGGTGGTCAAGGCGATCCTCTCGCCGATCCTCCGCCCGCTGTTCCGCCCCTGGGTCGAGGGTCTGCACAACATTCCGGACACCGGGCCGGCGATCCTCGCGAGCAACCACCTGTCGTTCCTCGACTCGATCTTCCTGCCGCTGGTCGCGCCGCGACGGATCACCTTTCTGGCGAAGAGCGAGTACTTCAACGAGCGCGGCCTGAAGGGCTTCTTCAAGAAGTTGTTCTTCAGCGGTGTCGGCCAGGTCCCGATCGAGAGGACCGGTGGCGCGGCGAGTGAGGCGGCCCTGCGCACCGGCGTCCGCATCCTCGGCGAGGGCAAGCTGCTCGGTATCTATCCGGAGGGCACCCGCTCGCCCGACGGCCGGCTCTACCGCGGCAAGATCGGGGTCGCCCGGATGGCGCTGCAGGGCGATGTGCCCGTCATCCCGGTCGCGATGATCGGCACCTTCGAGGTCCAGCCCCCCGGTCAGGTGCGGCCCAACATCCGGCGCGTCGGCATCCGCATCGGCAAGCCGCTCGACTTCCGCCGTTACGAGGGGCTCGAGGACGACCGGTTCGTGCTGCGGAGCATGACCGACGAGATCCTCTACGAGCTGATGATGCTCTCCGGCCAGGAGTACGTGGACACCTACGCGGCGAAGGCCAAGGAGGAGCTGGCGGCCGCGACGCGCGCCGTGAACGAGAAGCCCTCCGAGCCGACCGACCGCGCGGCTGCCTGAGCGAGCGAGCGATCCGCTACTTCTACGACTGCGAGTTCATCGAGGACGGGCGCACCATCGACCTCGTCTCGATCGGCATCGTCGACGAGACCGGGACCCGGGAGTACTACGCCGTCTCCACCGAGTTCGACCCCGAACGCGCGGGTGCCTGGGTGCGGCGCAACGTGCTCGACAAGCTGCCGCCGCCGTCCTCGTCGTCCTGGCGCTCGCGGGCGCGGATCCGCGACGAGGTGCTCGAGTTCCTCACCGACGGGCCCGGCCGGGTGGAGCTGTGGGCCTGGTACGCCGCCTACGACCACGTGGCGCTGTGTCAGCTCTACGGGTCGATGCCCGACCTCCCGCGGGCGCTGCCGCGCTTCACCCGCGACCTCCGCCAGCTCTGGGACGAGGTCGGCCGCCCGTCGCTGCCTTCCGAACCGGCCGACCAGCACGACGCCCTCGCCGACGCACGGCACAACCTGGCCCGCTGGTCGGTGCTCGCGCCGCTGGCGGGGCACCGGCCGGTCGGCTGACGGACGCGCGGGGCTCGGCGCCGTCACGCGGGGCGCAGGACCTCGATCCGGACCGTGCCGAGCCCGAGGCCGAGGATGCGGTTGGCCCGCATGGAGACGTCCATGATCCGGTCACCGACGTAGGGCCCGTGGTCGTTGACCAGCAGGGTCACGGAACGGCCGGTGGCCGCGGTGACCCGCACGACGGTGCCGAGGGGCACCTTCAGCATCGCGCAGGTGAGCTTCTCCGGGTCGTAGGGGACGCCGCTCGAGGTCGGGCTGCCGATGAAGCCGGGTCCGTACCAGCTGGACTCGCCCACCAGCACCTGGCCGCTGGGGCGGTAGCCGGCCGGGATCTGGCCGGGCGGCGTCGCCTCCAGCACCCGCAGCACCGCGGCCTGAGCCGCGGCGGAGGCGTCGGGCCTGGTTCCGTCCGGGAAGGTGTCGACGGCCGGCGGGAGCGGGCCGGTCGTGTCGGGGGCAGTGTTCCCGCCGGGCGGCTTCGACGCCTGCACCGGGGCGAGCGAGGCCAGCAGCGCCGCATTCAGCGCGTCGAGTTCGCGCTTGCGCGCGTCGAGCTGCGCCTGCACGGCGACGTTCGACGCGTGGATGCGCTGCCCCTGGTCGAGGAGCCGGCGAGCCTTGTCGGCGGCGAGCACGGCGGTGGCCGCCTCGCGCGTCGCGGCCTCGCGCTCGACGTCCAGGGTGCGACCGGCGTCGTCGAGCCGGGTGAGCGCGCCCTGCAGGTCGGTGACGGTGGAGGCGCGCCGGGTGACGGCCCGCTGGTGCATCACGCCGAGCAGCCCCGCGTCGCCGGGTTCGGGGGAGAGAACCCAGCCGGGCATGTTCTCGACCGGGCCGGCGACGAGGGAGCGCCGGACGTCGGTCTGCAGCTGGGCGCGCGCGGCGTCGACGTCCGTGGCGGCCTGGTTGCGGGCGATCTGGGCCTCCACGGCCCGCCCGGCCGCGGCGCGCGCCGCGGTGGTCGCGGT
The DNA here is from genome assembly GCA_963783105.1 of uncultured Actinomycetota bacterium. Classification (GTDB taxonomy): domain Bacteria; phylum Actinomycetota; class Actinomycetes; order Frankiales; family Frankiaceae; genus JAVEDQ01. The sequence goes on along the minus strand of CAWAMI010000003.1, from coordinate 959,416 downwards.
CACCACCTGACCCTCCGCGTCGGCGAGGTCGTGCTGAAGGTGGGCGAGGTCGGGCTCGGGCTGCAGGTCGGCCGCCGTCACGGAGGGGTCCGGCACCGAGGGTCCGTCACCGTTCCGACCGAGGGATTCGCCATGGACGGCGTCGCCGGCGCCGCGTTCGCTCCCACGCCGGTCGGCAAGACGGACAGCACGCACGCGGCAGAGGTCAGGGCGGCGCCGAGGACGAGCCGCCGTCGCCGAACCGCGGTTCCGCGGCGCCGCTTCGTAGCTCCCACTTACAGACCATCGTCAGCCTGCGGGTCCTGATGAAGGCGGGTCAGCTCGTGGCTGGTGTCGCGGATGGGGTGTGGGCCGCCTCCTGGCGCAACGCCGGTTCGGGTGTTGGCGTGCGGAGCGAGCTGCGTCCTGGCGCAACGCCGGTTCGGGTGTTGGCGTGCGGAGCGGGCCGCCTCCTGACGCAACGCCGGATTCGGTGTCTCGCAGGGTCCGTCCCGGCTACTGGTAGGTGATGAGGTCGGGGGGCGGCTGCAGCGCCATCGCCTGCTTCGGCGTCATCAGGTCCGGGTCGTCCTTGTAGAACAGCTTGAACCCGATGTGGAACGGCGACGGCGGCAGCGCCAGCGCCGCGTAGACCTTCTTCTTCTCGCTCTGCGGGCCGAAGCCGTCGGCGTGGAAGACGGTGGCGAGCCCGGGCCGCGCGACGATGTTCTGCCGGTCGGGGAGCATGTCCAGCCGGAACTGGTGGATGAGCACCAGCTTCTCCGGCAGGTTGTTCTGCTGCACCAGGCTTTGGACGTAGGCGGTGACGCCGTTGATCTCGGCGGCCGTGGCCGATCCGTAGGTCTTGCCGGGGATCTGCCCCTTCTTCATCCGCCATTCGGCGTCGAGCGCGACCCCGACGTCCGGCTGGGTCAAGAACTTCTCGAACCGCTTCACCTGCGGCAAAAACTCGCCCTGCCCCGGCTGGAAGTCGAGGATCAGGTACATCTTGTTCTTACGCGCGACGTCCAGGTACTTCTGGACGACGTCCGGGTTGCCGGTCGAGGAGTAGATGCCCATCGGCCCCGGCTGCGCCAGCGCGACGGTGGTGATCAGCTCCATCGCCGGGAGGACCTTGCGCCCCGCGAACGCGTAGCCGCCCGCCTGCTTCTGGATCGCCTGAGCGGCCTGGTCGGGCGGCGTCTTGCCGAGTACGCCGAGGCCGGGGAACTCGCCGCTGCCGTAGTAGGCGATGACGCGATGGTCGGGGAACATCGTGCGTCCGCCCCGCGGCAGCTCCGGCGGCGGGGTGGGCGTCGGTGTCGGGGTGGCGACGGCGGCCGGGCTGCCGGCTGCCGGGCGCCCGCCGCCGGCCGGGGCGTCCGTCCCGCTCGAGCACGCCAGGGCGAGCCCGGCGACGGCTGCCAGGCAGGCGAGACGGAGGGCGAGTCGTCGACGGGGCACGACGCAGAACCTACTGGCGGCGGCTCCGGGCGGGGGGCCGGGACATCTCCGGTGAGCGAGGTCTAACGTGATCGAATGCGCATCGGAGTCCTGACCGGCGGCGGTGACTGCCCCGGCCTCAACGCTGTCATCCGCGCCGTCGTCCGCAAGGGGGTGCGGGACGCCGACCACGAGTTCGTCGGGTTCCGCGACGGCTGGCGCGGCCCGATCGAGGGCGACACGACGCCGCTCGACGTCGACGCGGTCCGCGGCATCCTGCCCCGCGGCGGCACGATCCTCGGCTCGAGCCGGACCAACCCCTACAAGATCGACGGCGGCGTGGACCGGGTGCGCGCGTCGCTCGAGCGCCTCGGGATCGACGCCCTCATCGCCATCGGCGGGGAGGACACGCTCGGGGTCGCCAGGCGGCTGCACGACGACGGTGTGCACGTCGTCGGCGTGCCGAAGACGATCGACAACGACCTCGGCGCGACCGACTACACGTTCGGCTTCGACACGGCGGTCACCATCGCCACCGAGGCGATCGACCGGCTGCACACCACGGCGGAGAGCCACCGGCGGACGCTGATCTGCGAGGTGATGGGCCGGCACGCCGGCTGGATCGCCCTGCACAGCGGGGTCGCCGGCGGAGCGAACGTCATCCTCATCCCCGAGCGGCCGTTCGACATCGACGAGGTCGCCGAATACGTCGAGTCCCGTTTTGCGACCCGCCGGTACGCGCCGATCGTCGTCGTGGCGGAAGGCGCGCAGGCGAAGGAGGGTCAGCTCGCGACCGCGACCGGCGAACTCGACGCCTTCGGCCACGTGCGGCTCGGCGGCGTCGGCCAGTCGCTGGAACGCGAGCTGGAGTCGCGGACCGGGCACGAGGCGCGCACGACGGTGCTCGGGCACATCCAGCGCGGCGGGACGCCGACGGCGTTCGACCGCTGGCTCGCCACCCGCTTCGGGCTGCACGCGATCGATGCGGTGACCGAGGGCGACTGGGGGACGATGGTCGCCCTGCGCGGGACGGACATCGTGCGGGTGTCGCTGGAGGAGGCGACGCGGGAGCTCAAGACCGTGCCGGCGGAGCTCTACGCCGAGGCCGAGGTGTTCTTCGGCTGACCGGGGCGGCGCCGCGGCCGCCCCGGGCTGTGCGGGGTTGAGCCGGGTCCAGCCGGTTCAAGCCCACACAGCTTGGCCGCAAGCGGACGTGGGCAGGTCCCGTAACCTGGATCGACGTGGCCGCCCGTCTCGCTCTCGACGCCTGGCGCGACCTACCGGCGGCTCAGCAGCCCGCCTGGCCCGACGTCGCCGTCCTCGCCCAGACCGTCGGCGAACTCGAGACGGTCCCGCCGCTCGTCACCGGCCCGGAGATCCGGACGCTGACCGAGCGGCTCGCCTCCGTCGCCCGCGGTGAGGCGTTCCTGCTGCAGGGCGGCGACTGTGCCGAGACCTTCGCCGGCAACACCGCGAACGCCATCCGCGACAAGGTGAAGACCCTGCTGCAGATGTCGGTCGTGCTCACCTACGGTGCCTCGCTGCCCGTGGTGAAGCTGACCCGGATGGCGGGGCAGTACGCCAAGCCTCGCTCCACGGACATCGAGGCCGCGACCGGGCTGCCGTCCTACCGCGGCGACGCCGTCAACAGCCTCGAGCCGACCCCGGCGGCCCGCATCCCGGACCCGCGCCGCATGATGCGCGCGTACCAGAACAGCGCGGCGACGCTGAACCTGTTGCGCGGCTTCGCCTACGGCGGGTTCGCCGACCTGCACCAGGTGCATTCCTGGAACCAGGACTTCGTCCGCCGCTCGCCGGCGGGGGAGCGGTACGAGCTCATCGCCCGCGACATCGAGCGGGCTCTGTCGTTCCTGCGGGCGATCAACGTCGACCTCGGTTCCGCCGGTCACATGGTCGAGCTCTACACCAGCCACGAGGCGCTGCTGCTCGAGTACGAGCGGGCGCTGACCCGGACCGAGGACGCGACCGGGCTCGCCTACGACACCTCCGCGCACATGGTGTGGGTGGGGGAGCGCACCCGGCAGCTCGACGGCGCCCACCTCGCCATGGCCGCGTCCATCGGCAACCCGGTCGGGGTCAAGCTCGGGCCGACGACAACGCCGGAGCAGGCCGCGGAGATCGTCGAACGGCTCGACCCCGACGGCGTCCCGGGACGGCTCACGCTCATCTCGCGGATGGGTGCCGGCAAGATCCGGGACGCCCTGCCGCCGCTGGTCGAGAAGGTGCGCGCGACCGGCCACCAGGTCGTCTGGACCTGCGACCCGATGCACGGCAACACCCGCACGGTCGGCGCGATCAAGACGCGGCACTTCGACGACGTGCTCGACGAGGTGCTCGGCTTCTTCGAGGTGCACCGCAACCTCGGCACGTGGCCGGGTGGGCTGCACGTCGAGTTCACCGGCGAGAACGTCACCGAGTGCCTCGGCGGGGCGGAGGAGATCCTCGAGGGCGACCTCGAGACGCGCTACGAGACAGCGTGCGACCCGCGGCTCAACACCTCGCAGGCGCTGGACCTGGCCTTCCTCGTCGCAGAGATGTTGCAGAAGCGCTGATGTTGCAGAAGCGCTGATGTTGCAGCAGCGCTGACGGCTCTCGTCCGGCAAGGCTGGGTGTGTCAGCGGTCGCCCTGGCAGCCGCTGGGGCACCCAACCCCGCGGACGCGTCAGAAGACGATGTCGGCCAGCCGGTCGATCTCGTCGAGGTTGGGGACGGTCGGGTTGAGGATCAGCTCGGTGACGCCGGCGTCCTCGAAGCCCTTCACCGCGTCTTTCACCTCCTGCTCGGTGCGCAGCGCGCCCTCGACGATGAAGCTGACGTAGTCGGTCAGGAAGCCGTAGTAGGTCTGCAGCGCCGCACGGGACGCGCGCTCGTCGCCCAGCCCGAAGTAGGTCAGCGCCGCCAGCCGCGGTTCCCCGTCGCGTCCGGCCTCGCGCCAGGCAGACCGGATCTGCTCGTTCATCGACGCCACCTCGTGCGGCCGGGCTCCACCGGCGGTCCAGCCGTCCCCGTACTCGACCGTGCGCCGGATGGCCGGCTTGCCGTTGCCGCCGATCAGGACCGGCACGCGGGACGACGGCGTGGCCGGGGCGACGGCGATGTCGCCCCCGGTCACGTTGTCCGGCACCAGGCTCTCGCCGCGCCAGGCCCGGCGCAGCACGTCGAGCGTCTCGTCCATCAGCCGCCCGCGGCCGTCGAAGTCCCGATCCATCGCGGCGAAGTCGTCGGGGCGTCCGCCGACGCCGAGCCCGAGCGTCAGCCGTTCGCCGGACATCGCGTGCAGGCTTGCCGTCGACTTCGCGAGCCAGATCGGGTTGTAGAGGGGCGCGATCAGGATGTCCGGGAACAGGCGGATGCGTTCGGTGGCCCCGGCGGCGACGGCCAGGGTGGTCAGCGAGTCGTAGGTCGGGTAGACGATGCGGTCGATCGTCGCGAGGGTGGAGAAGCCGCGCTCCTCCGCCTTGCGCGCCCACTCGGCCACCGCGGGGCCGGCGATCTCGAGGGTGTTGGGGAGCCCGATGCCGATGTCCATGCGCGTCCTCTCGTCGGGTTCACCCAAGCCGTCGGTGGGTGAGCCGTCAACTATCAGCGCAGGAGCCGCCGGACGGCGTCAGAGGATCGGGTTTCCGCCCGTCACGGCCACGCGTGCCCCGGACATGTAGCTGGCCTCGTCGGAGGCGAGCAGCACGTAGATCGGCGCCAGCTCCGCCGGCTGACCGGGCCGTTCGAGGGGAGCCTGCTGACCGAAGCTCTCGACCTTGTCCTCGGGCATCGTCGATGGGATCAGCGGCGTCCAGATCGGGCCGGGCGCGACGCTGTTGGCCCGGATCCCCCGCGACGCCAGCAGCTTCGCCATCGAGGCCACCATGTTCGCGATCGCGGCCTTGGTCGCGCTGTAGGGCATCAGGTCCGGCACCGGGTTGTCGGAGTTGACCGAGCTGCTGCCGATGATCGAGCCGCCGGAGGGCATGTGCGGCAGGACCGCCTTGGTGAGGTGGAAGAACGCCGAGAGGTTCGTGGCGATCGTGAAGTCCCACTCCTCGTCCGGGATCTCCTCGATCGTCTGATGCGACATCTGGAAGGCGGCGTTGCTGACCAGGACGTCGACCTTGCCGAACTCGGAGACGGCCCGGTCGATGATCGCCCGGCAGTGCGCCGGATCGCTGACGTCGCCCGGCACGAGCACGGCCCTGCGGTCGGCCTTCTCGACCCACGACGCCGTCTGTTTCGCGTCGTCGTGCTCGTCGAGGTAGCTGATCAGCACGTCCGCGCCCTCGCGGGCGTAGGCGATCGCGACGGCCCGGCCGATGCCGCTGTCCGCGCCCGTGATGACCGCGGCCTTGCCCTCGAGGCGGCCGTGCCCGACGTAGCTCTGCTCGCCGTGGTCCGGCCGCGGGGTCATCTCGCCGGTGGTGCCGGGCGGCTGCTGCTGCTGGGCGGGCTGGGTCATGCGGATCCTCCGGGCGCTCGGACGACAAGACTCTCGCCCGGCCCGTCCCCGGCGGGCCCAGGAGAAAACGACTGGCTCAGGCCACCCGTTGCCCGCGCGGGAGCCTGCGGCTCGGCGTTCGCAGCCGCCGGACGGTCACCGCCATCGCCACGGCGGCGAGGGCGAGGTCGAAGGCGAGGCCGGTCGGCCAGACCAGCGGCCCGCGCCCGTGTCCGGTGGTGCTGTCGCTGTCGCCGTCGTCGTAGCTCGCGGAACCGGCACGCTGGTCGTCCGGGGGCAGCCGCAGCTCGCGGACGGACTTGCTGATCTCGCCCAGAGGATCGATCCGGTCGGGCGAGTAGTCCTCTCCGGGCAGTGGCTCGGGCTCCGGCAGGGCGGGCGCGGCGTCGGTGAGGACGACGAACGGGTTGGGGGCGAGCAGCCACCAGGTGCGGTCGCTGCGCACCCGCTCGCTGGTGTACGTGCGGTCGCGGTAGCCGACGATCTCGTGGGTCTGGCGGTTGTAGATCGGGACGCGGTACGTCCTGGAGATCTTCTCGCGCGTCGCGGCGGTGGCGAGTCCGAAGGCGAGCAACGTGCCGGCCATGAGTGCGAAGACGGTCAGGTAGGACAGCACCGCCGACGTCGTCGTCCGGGCCAGGAGCGAGGACAGGCCGAGGCCGAGCGCGGCGACCACCCCGAGCAGCAGCGCAACCACCAGCAGCGAGACGGCGACGCGTCCCGGCGGCGTGCCGCCCTCCGCCATGCACCACGCGACCAGCGGCAGGGTGAGCGCGAGGAACACCATGGCGCTGCCCCAGGCCGCCAGGAACTTGCCGAACGCGATCTCGACCGCCGACAACCGGGTCACCTGCAGGGTGGCGAGGACGCCGCGCTCGCGGTCACCGTTGATCGACGCGCTGGTCAACGACGGGACGATGAGCAACGACAACCCCAGCACGAGCAGCAAGAGGACGCCGAACATCGCTGGGCCGGGGTCGAGTGGCTCGTCCGTCGAGCTGTCCGTGGCGTCGACCGACGCGCGCACCAGCGCGGTGACGGCGAGCAGCGTCAGGAACCAGATCACCAGCAGCAGCCGCCATCGGCCGGCGCGCAGCCGGCGGCGGATCTCGAGACCGGCGACGGCCGAGACCCCGCTCAGCCTGCCGGCCGTCCGCGACTGCCCATCCGTCCGGGCCGGCAGCGGGGGAGGCGGAGGGGCCGACAGCGACGTCTGGCTCATCGGACGCCCCGCTCCGTCGCGGCCAGGAAGGCCGCCTCGAGTCCGCCGCCGACCGGCACCACTCCGGTGATGGGCACGCCGGCCTCGACCAGCCGGGCGATCAGCGCCGCGAGGGCGGCTTCGCCGACGACCTCCACCTCGACGCTGCCGTCCGGCCCGGGCGGCCCGGAGGGAACGTCGGCGTCGGCCAGACCACCGGCGAGGGCATGCGGGTCGAGGGAACGGAGGCGCCATCGGCGGGTGGTCGGCGGACCGCCGAGCCGGTGCACGCCCGTGGTGACGCCGGCGTCGACGATGACGGCGGTGTCCGCCAACTCCTCGAGGTCGGCGAGGATGTGGCTGCTCACCAGCACGGCGACGCCCGCGGCGGCGACCGCGCGCAGCAGGTCCCGCAGCGCGACGCGAGCGCGCGGGTCGAGGCCGGCGGCCGGCTCGTCGAGCAGCAGGACGGTCGGCTCGTGGACCATGGCGCGGGCGAGCCCGAGCCGCTGCTTCTGGCCCCGGGACAGCTCGTGCACCGGCCGGTCCGCATGCGGCTCGAGCCCGGCCTGGGCGATGAGCTCGGTGCCCCGGCTGCGCCGCTGCGGCTTGGGCATCCGGTAGGCCGCGGCGGCGAACTCGAGGTACTCGCGGACGGTGAGCGCGTCGTAGAGCCCGAAGACGTCCGGGGCCCAGCCCATGCGGGAGCGGACCCCGTCCGGGTCCCGGACGGGGTCCGCTCCGGCGACGCGGACCTCACCGGCGTCCGGCGCCAGCAGGGTGGCGAGGATGAGCAGCAGAGTCGTCTTGCCCGCCCCGTTGGGGCCGACGAGTGCGGTGACCTGGCCGGGTGGCGCGTCGAGGTCGATTCCGCGCAGCGCCTCCACGGGGCCGAAGCGGCGGCGGACTCCTCGAACGGCGATGCCACCGTCTGTCGTCATGCGGCCACACTAGGAGAGCGAGCGGTCCGGCCGGACCTCGACGCGATGACCGAGGTGTGACGGCTCCGCCGCGTCAAGGTATGCGGCCGACCAGCGGCGCGAAGTCGCGGACGGCGGCGGCGAGCTCGTCGAGCTCCTCGCCGCGCAGTGCCTGCGGCCCGTCCACGAGCGCGGTCTCGGGATGCGGGTGCACGTCGACCAGCAGACCGTCGGCGCCGGCGGCGATCGCGGCACGGGCCAGCGGCACGACCAGCTCCCGGCGGCCGGCGGCGTGGCTGGGGTCGATCATCACCGGCAGGTGCGAGCGGGCCTGCAGCATCGGCACGGCGCTCACGTCGAGGGTGTTGCGGGTCGCCGTCTCGAAGGTGCGGATACCGCGCTCGCACAGCACGATGTCGAGGTTGCCGCGTTGCGCGATGTACTCGGCCGCCATCAACCATTCCTCGTAGGTGGCGGTGAGGCCGCGCTTGAGCAGCACCGGCTTGCCGACGGAACCGACGGCCTGCAGTAGCCCGAAGTTCTGCATGTTGCGCGTGCCGATCTGCAGCATGTCGGCGTGCTCCGCGACGAGGTCGACGTCGTGCGCGTCGACGACCTCGGTCACCACCGGCAGGCCGGTCTCGGCGCGGACGTCGGCCAGGATGTGCAGGCCCTTCTCGCCGAGGCCCTGGAAGGCGTAGGGGCTGGTCCGCGGCTTGTAGGCGCCGCCGCGCAGGAGCCGGGCGCCGGCGTCCTTGGCCATGCGTGCGGCGGCGAGCGTCTGCTCGGGGGTCTCGACCGCGCACGGTCCGGCGATGAGCGTCAGTGTCTGGGCACCGATCGGCACCGTCGCGCCAGGCGGCCCGACCTCCACGACGGTGCGGGTCGGATGGTGCTCGCGGCTGACCAGCTTGTAGGGCGACGTGACCCGGATGATCTCGGCGACGCCGGGCATGGTGAGCGACTCGAGCTGGGTGAGGATCGGCTCGTCGCCGATGACACCGACGATCGTGCGGGCGACCCCGCGGGAGACGAACGGCGTGCCGCCGGCTGCCTCGACGGCGCGGACGACCTCGTCCAGCTCAGCCGGAGCGGCGTCGCCGCGCAGCACGATGACCATGGGCAGACGCTATCGCCCGCCCGGGTCGACCCGGTGCTCGGCCCTACCGCCCGGATGGGCTCAGCGGGACAGCCCCGGCAGCTTCGGCACCGTGGTCGGCAGGGGGAGGGCCGGACCCTTGCCGGTCACGCCGTTCAGCACCCCGTCGACGGTCTGCTGCGCGCCCCCCACGGTCCCTCCGACCGCTCCTCCGACCGTGCCGCCCACGGTTCCACCAACGGGGCCGCCGCCACCGCCACCGCTGCCGCCGGTCGAGGGCAGCTTCGGCAGCTTCGGCAGCGTCGGCACGCCGCCCGTCGGCGCCTGCGGAGCGGACTGCCCGTCGGCGGGGATGGGGAGCGTCGGGACCGACGTGGGGGTGTTGCCACCCGTCGGGGTGGGGTTCGGCGTGCCGTTCGTCGTCGCGCCGGGCGACGATCCGGGCGTCGGGACGGCCGAGGGGTCGGCGGTCTGCGGCGTGGTCGACGCGGCCGTCGGCAGGTCCAGCCCGAGCGACGGCAGCAGGCGTGCGAGGTCTACCGGGTTGCCGAGCGCGGTGTCGATCCGCTGCAGATAGGCGAAGGCGCTCCCCGTCAACGACTGCAGGTTGGCGTCGGGCAGCTGCTGCACGAGCACGGCGAGGTCGCGGGCCTGGTTGTCGGTGAACGAGACGAGCGTGGCCCGCACGTCGGGAAGGTCGCCGGCCGCGGCGCTGAGCTGGTTCAGCAGGACGGTCGTGCCCTGCGACGTCTCGCCCGCCCACTCCGTGAGCAGGGTCTGGATGCGCTTCTGCAGATCGGCGGACAGCGGCTGACCCGCGGTGCCGTCGCGGCTCAGCAGGTCGCCGAGCTCGTTGAGCCGGGCGCGGGCGAAGTCGAGGTGCCGGACGGCGGTGTCGGTCGTGCCGCCGGCCAGATCGAGCTGGATCGTCTCGAACTGCCGCTTGACGCCGTAGAGGAAGTCACCGGGCAGCGAGCGCGAGGCGCCGATGGAGACACCGCTGATCGCGATCGTCGTCGCGGCCGCGCCGGCGGCGAGTTGCGCCCAGAGCGGTGCGGTGCTGCCGAGCACCGACGACACGGCCGAGGAGGCTGCGGAGGTCGAGGCCGCGGCCGCGCCGCCGGAGGCGGTACCTGTCGCGCCGCCGGCTGAGGAAGCGGCCGAGGACCCGGTCGCGGAACCCGCGCCACCGGAACCCGCGCCACCGGAACCCGCGCCACCGGAACCCGCGCCTGACGTCCCGGACCCGAGTCCGCCGCCCGCGGTGGGCAGGGCGGCGGTCGCCTCCGACATCAACTTCGAGCGCAGCGCCGACGCGAACTCGGCCCGTGGCTGCGGGACCGCCGACAGCCGCTGGGCGAGATCGCCGAGCGTGCCCAGCTCGGACGAGCCGCCCCCGGCGGAGGACCCGTCGAGGAGACGGGCGAACTCCTCCGCCTTCTTGCTCGAGGACAGGAGGGGCACGACTCACCTCGATCCTGATCGCTCGTGTCGGCGGACACCGAAGCCGTGCGGTACGTACCGCACGCCTCTCTATGATGCCCCCCGCGCCGCGGGTATTCCCATGGCCCTCCAGGCCCATGTCGGACGATCCCGCCGCTGCCCGACGAGAAATCGTCGATCGGGGCCGGGACGAGTGCTCAGCGAGCGGAATCCCGCAGCCGCTGCAGGGCACGGACGTCCGTTCTGTGCTGGCGCTCCCCGCCGGGCGTCTCCACGACCACCGGCACCCCGCGCGTGGCCGGGTGCACGAACAGCTCGGCGAACGGGTCGACGCCGATCGTCCCGATCCCGATCGGCGCGTGCCGATCCCGTCCGGAGCCGAGAGGGTCCTTGGAGTCGTTGGCGTGGACGAGGCCGAGCCGGCCCTTGCCGACCGTCCGGACGAGCGCGTTGAGCATCGTGCGGATGCCGCCCGGGCGGGCGAGGTCGTGTCCGGCGGCGTAGGCGTGGCAGGTGTCGAGACAGACGCCGAGCCGGGGATGACCGTCGAGCGCGTCGAAGTAGTCGCCGAGGTCGTCGACCGTCGCGGCGAGTGCCTCACCCCCGCCGGCGGTGGGTTCGATGAGTAGCCGCGGCGCGCTCGCCCCGACCGACTCGAGTTCGTCGAGGAGCGGCATCAGCCCCTCGCGCACCTGTCGCATCGCCAGGGCCCGGTGCGCGCCGTCGACCGCGGAGCCCGCGTGCACGACGACGCCGACCGCGCCGACGTCGCTCGCCCGCCTCAGGGCGTGCCGCAACGACGCGACGGACCGCTCGGCCGTGGCCGCCGTCGGCGACCCGAGGTTGATCAGGTAGGGGGCGTGCAGGAAGACCGGGATCTTCGCCTCGGAGCAGGCGGTGCGAAAGCCGTCGTCCTGCTCCGGATCGCCCGGCGAGAGTGCCCAGCCGCGCGGGTTGCCGGCGAAGATCTGGATCGCTTGTGCGGCGATCCGCTGGGCGTAGGGGAGGGCTGAGCGCACGAGTCCGCTGCCCGTGGGCACGTGAGCGCCCACGGGAGAAGGCTTCCGTGGTGGCATGCGAAGCAGTGAGGGGCCGTCAGGCCAGGACGAGCGTGATGGTGGATCCGTGGCGGGCCTTGCTTCCCGCGGACGGCACGACTCGGGCGACGAAGCTGTCGAAACCTGGCACGTTGAGGACTCTTACCCGGAATCCACGGCCTTGCAGCGTTGCCAGAGCATTGGCCCGACTCTGCCCGACGACGTTCGGGACCTCGATCAGCTCCGGGCCCAGCGACACGACGAGCTGGACGTTCTGGCGCCGGTGCAGATCGGTCGCCGGTTTGAGCTCCATCACCTGCCCGGCCGGCACCGTGTCGCTGTAGACGCCCTGGCGCTGGACAACGAGCGACAGCCCCTCGAGCACCCGCGTCGCCTCGTCCGCCTGCTGGCCGACGACGTTCGGCGCTGTGACGGGGGCGGGCCCGTCGCTGACCCGCAGGCCCACCTCCGCCCCGGGGCGCAGGACGGTGCCGGCCGGCGGGTCGGTGGCCAGGATCTGACCGGCGGGGACGTCGTCGTCGAAGCCGTGCGTCACGACGCCGGGGCGGAGCTTCTGGGTGGCGAGCGTCCGCACCGCGACGTCGTAGGTACGGCCCCGCAGGGCGAGCAGGGTGTAGCGCTCCGGGCCGAGCGAGACGCGCAGGGAGACCCGCGACCCGTCGTCCACACGCCTGCCCGCCTCCGGCACCGTCGTGGCCACGGTGCCGCGGGGCGCCGTCTCGCTGTAGTCGTCGGCCCCCCGGATGACGGTGAAGCCCGCCTTCTCGAGCCGGGACTGTGCGGCAGCCGGATCGAGGTCGGCGGTCTGCGGCACCTCGACGCCGCGGCCGGCGACGGCCCACCAGACGGCGCCGATCGCGAGCAGGGTGACGAGGACGAGCGCCAGCCAGGCGATGGCGCCCGGCCGGATGCGGTGCAGCAGGGTTCCGAGCTGGAAGCGGCGCCCCTCTCGGGCGCTCCGGCCCGACCGCCGCCGGACGCCGGCCGTGTCGCCCAGCGCCTCGTCGAGGTCATCCGCGTCGACGTCGAGGTCGAGGTCGTCGGTCTCGCCTTCGCCGTCAACCGCGACGGCGCGGAGCCGGCCGTCCGGTCCACGGGTGAACCGGGTGGTCGCGGTCCGCTTCTCGGTGGCGTCGGCGAAGTCGTCGGTGGCGCGGTTGTCACGGGTGCGGTTGTCACGGGTGCGGTTGTCGCTGGTGCGGACGGCGCCGAGCCCGGCCTTGCGCAGCGGCGCGTCCGCGGGCAGCACGACCCGGCGAAGCCGTGCCGGCGAGACCGTGGGCAGCTGCCCCGCGACCTGGCGGACGTCCTCGAGCAGCGTGGCGGCGTTAGGAGGACGGTCGTCCGGATCGGGTTCCGTCGCGGCGAGGACCAGCTCATCGAGTTCCTCGGGAACGTGCGGGTTCGCCTCGGACGGCACCGGCACCCGGTCGTGCAGGTGCTGGTAGGCGACCGACAGCGCGGTGTCGCCCTCGTAGGGCGGGCGGCCGGTGAGCAGCTCGTACAGGAGCACGCCGCAGGCGTAGACATCGGTGCGGGCATCGGCCACGCCCCGGCGCACCTGCTCCGGCGCGAGGTAGGCGACGGTGCCGAGCAGCAGTCCGGTCGCCGCGGTCAGCGGCGAGGCGTCCACCGCTCGTGCCAGACCGAAGTCGCCGACCTTGATCCGGCCGTCGTCGGCGATCAGCACGTTCTCCGGCTTGACGTCGCGGTGCACGTAGCCGGCGGCGTGGGCGGCGGCGAGTGCCTCGAGGACGGGGTCGAGCACGGCCAGCGCCTCGGCGGCAGGTAGGGAGCCCTCCGAGCGCAGGAGATCGCGGAGCGTCCGGCCCTCGACCAGCTCCATGACCAGGAAGACCGAGCCGGCGTCCTGACCCTGATCGGTCACGTTGACGACGGTCGGCGACGAGAGCCGGGCAGCCGCCTTCGCCTCGCGACGGAAGCGCGCGACGAACTCCTCGTCGGCGGCGAGCGCCGGGTGCATCACCTTGACCGCGACCGGGCGGTCGAGCCGGGTGTCGATCGCGGCGTAGACCGTGGCCATTCCGCCGACGGCGAGTCGGCGACGGATCTCGTAGCGATCGTCGAGGAGCCGCCCCAGCAGCGGATCCGCGACGGTCGTGGACATGGGGGGAGTCTAGGAGCCTGACCGGAATCCGGGCCGCACCTCGGCCGGTGCGCCCGGAATGTCGTAAGGACCAGAGAAGCCCGCTCTGGGCCGGGCACGGCCGCCCGGTCATGCGGCAGGCTGTGCCGGGTGACCGATCTGTCCGCCTCGCCTGCTCCCGAACGGCCGACCGCCGACTCCCGGCCCTGGCGGCTCGTGTCGCTGCCCCCGCTGCCGTACGAGGCCGTTCGCGGGCTGCTCGGGGACCTGCCCGTCGAGATCACCGTGCCGGAGATCGGCTCGGCCGACGACCTGCGGTCAGCGCTCGCCGAGGCGGAGCTGGTGCTCGGCGACTGGCGCACCGCCCAACCGGGGCTCGACGCCGCTGCGGTGGCCAACGCGCCACATCTGGCGTTCGTGCAGCAGCCGAGCGTGGGCGTGCAGGCCCACGACGCCGGCGCCCTTGCCGAGGCCGGGGTGCCCTTGGCGAACGTGGCGGGGTTCAACGCCGTCAGCGTGGCGGAATGGGTCATCGGGGCGCTGTTCGGGCTCGCCCGGCTGTTCCCGTGGTCGGAGGAGCAGTTGCGTTCCGGCGGCTGGCCACAGACCGAGGTCGTTCAGCGGGGCGCGGTCGAGGTCGCCGGACGTCGGATCGGGCTGGTCGGGTTCGGCGCCATCGGCCAGGCCCTGGCCGAGCGGTTGGCCGGATTCGGGTGTCCGGTGCGCTACTGGTCACGGCGGCAGCGGCCGCCGGAGCAGGAGCACGGGGCGGAGTTCGTGGCCGACGTGGGCGAGCTGGTCTCCGACAGCGACGTGCTGGTCAACGTCGTCGCGCTCACCGCCGACACCCGCAACCTGCTGGACCGGTCGCTGCTCGAGCGGCTGCCCTCCGGTGCGCTGCTCGTCAACGTGTCCCGCGGCGGCATCGTCGACGAACCCGCGGTCGTCGAGCTGATCGAGTCCGGGCAGCTGGCCGGCGCCGCGTTCGACGTCTACGCCACGGAGCCCCTGCCGCTGGACAGCCCGCTGCTGAGCATCCCGCGCGAGCGAGTGCTGCTCACCCCCCACATCGCGGGTAGCTCGGCGCAGTCGGTGAGCCGGCTGTTGCAGCGGACGGTGGCGAATCTGGGCCGGGCCGTGCGGGGCGAGCCGGTCGAGGACGTGGTCAACGGGGTCGACCCGGTCGTGCGGCGCCGCTGATGGACGAGCCCGTTGTGGCTCCGGCCCACCCAGGGGACGCTGCCGCCCCTGCCGACACTGCCGTCCCGGACCCTGCGGACCCTGCGGGCTCCGCTGCGGCCGGCCGGCACCGTCGCTTCCCCACCGCCACGGTGGGGGTGGTGTGCGGACTGCTGGCCTCTCTGCCCGTGCTGGCCGCATTCCTGGCCCTCGTCCGCGACAAGTGGGGCCCGAACCTCGACGAGGCGGCCAACGCGTGGCGGTCATGGGACCAGCTCGCGGGACACCGCGTGTCAGTCGGTCCGATCACCCAGGCGACGAACGCGCTGGACCGCAGTGTCTACGACCCCGGTCCGGCCTTCTACTGGGTGCTGGCGCTGCCCACCCGCCTCGCGCCGGACGCCGGCCCGCTGGTGGCTGCCGCGCTGCTCGTCCTCGTGTGCCTTATCGCGGGCTGCTCCGCTGCGCGGGCCGTTGGCGGTCCGGCGGCGGCGGTCGTCGCGGCTGTCGGAGCGCTGGTGCTGACCGCGACGCTCGCCGACCAGATGCTGGTCATGCCCATCTGGAACCCGTACCTGCCGCTGCTGCCCTGGGGCGCGACCCTGCTGGTGGCGGTCGCGGTCGCCGCCGGGCGCCTCGGCTGGTGGCCGCTGCTCGTCGCGCTCGCGAGCCTCGTCGTGCAGTCCCACCTGATCTACGCACCTGCGGTCGGCCTTGCGGTCCTCACGCCGATCGTCGGCGTACGAGCCCGCTCAGCGGTGGGCGACAGGGCAGGTCGACTGTGGTTGCTCGCCGGTCTCGCCGTTGGCCTCGTGTTCTGGCTGCCGGCCGTCGTGCAGCAGGTGACGGGGGAGCCGGGCAACCTGGGGCTCCTCGTACGCTCGACCGTCCTCGACGACAGGCCGAGCATCGGTCTCGGCTCCGGACTGCGCGAGTTCGGCGCTGCGGTCGGGCCGCGACCTCGCTGGTTGCGCACGCCCCAGCCGTGGGACCTCACGGACGTCTCGGCCGGCTCGGCACTGCTCGGCGCGGTTGCGCTGCTGGCGGTCGCCGCCGTGCTCGCGCTTCGCTGGAGCGCCTGGTCGGCGGGTCGGCGCGCGTTCGGCGTCGTGGCTCTGGCTTCCGGGGTGCTGTCCGTGGTGACGGTTGCCGGTATCGCCAGGGACACGATGTTGGCGATCGTGTATCTGCGGTACGCCCTCTACCCGGTGGCGATGCTCCTCGTCGCGTTCCTCGCGTCCGCCCTGGTGGACCAGCTGCGTATGCGGACCGAGCGGCACACGCCGGCGGGCCGATCCCTCCGGCCTCGTGCCCCGGCGGTCCCGACGGCGATCGGCGTCGTCGCGGTCATCTCGCTCGGGCTGTCCGTGTGGACCGCGGCCCGCACCCCGGACGTCGCCTCGGTGCTGCAGGGCGATCGTCCGCGGGACGTCCAGGCCGCCCGCGCCGTGCGCGCCCTGCTCGGACCACCCCCGACGCGGGACGCCCGGATCGAGGTCGGACTGCCGGACCCCGGTGGGCACGACGGCGTCGCTCGTCAGCTCGCCGTCGGCTATCAGCTCCGGACCCTCGGGTGGACGCCCACCATCGCCGACCCGGAGATCAGCCAGCTGCTCGCACCGGTCTACACGACACGACCGGGAGAGCCGCTCGTCTCCCTTTCGGCGGTGCCGCCGCCGGGAGCGCGGGTGCTCGGCCGGGTCGAGGTCGGCGGGTCCCCGTTGACGGTTGCAGTGCGACCGTGAAGAACCCCTTACGGCGCCGGCGCCTCCTGCATACGGTGTGCACATGGCTGATCCGAGCACCCGCTGGGGGTTGCTCGGGGCGGGTCAGATCTCCCGGACCCAGTCGCTCGTCCTGCCGGCCGCAGAGGGTGCCGAACTGTTCGCGGTCGCCGCGCGAGACGTCGAGCGCGCCCGTGACATGGGGGCACCCCGGGCCTACGGCTCCTACCGGGAGCTCATCGACGACCCCGACGTCGACGCCGTCTACGTGGGTCTCCCCAACGACGCGCACCTGCCCTGGACGGTGGCGGCGCTCGAGGCCGGCAAGCCGGTGCTCTGCGAGAAGCCGCTGGGGCTGAGCGCCGACGAGGTCGCGCAGATGGCGGCCGTCGCCAAGGCGACCGGGCAGCTGCTCGTCGAGGCGTCCTGGTACCGCTGGCACCCCCGGGTGCGGCTCGCGCAGTCGCTGCTGCGGGCCGGGCAGATCGGGCCGGTCACGCACGTCAGCGCGGGGTTCAGCTTCCCCGGGGTGCCGGCGGACAACTTCCGGCTGCAGCCGGGCAAGGGCGGCGGGGCCCTCTACGACATCGGCTGCTACGCGCTGTCCGGCGTGCTGCTCGCGCTCGGCGACGGGCTGCCGGAGGAGGTGGTGGCCCGCGCCGAGCTCAGCGGGTCCGGCGTCGACCTGACCACCGACGTCCTCGCCACCTGGTCCTCCGGCGCCACGGCCGAGGTCCACGTGAGCATGCAGGAGCCGATGCGGCAGTGGCTGGTCGCCCGTGGCGAGCGCGGCGAGATCGAGCTGCCGGAGCAGCCGTACACGGCCTCGTGGACCCTGCCGGTACAGCTGCTGATCAGCGACGGGACCGGCACCGAACGCCGAGACGTCGCCGCTGCCGACCCGTACAAGCTGATGTTCGAGCAGACCTCGGCGGCGATCCGCGGCGAGTCGGCCTGGGTGTTGCCGCTGTCCGACTCGTGGGAGACGGCCGCCTTCGTCGACGCCGCCCTGGCGTCGCTGGCGAACGGCTCCGCCCCGGCCCGGCCGGCGCAGCCCACCGACCTGTACGAGGAGAGGAGCATTCCGTGACCGACCAGGTCAGCCGTGCGGCGGCACCTGCGCAGCACGGCGACGGAGCCGGGGACACTGCAGCCGGGGACACTGCAGCCGAGGGCCCCGGTCCCACCGACTGGCTCACCGTGCCCGACGTGGCCGAGCAGCTCGACGTGCCGGTGACCAAGATCCGTCAGATGCTGCGGGAACGGCGGCTGCTGGCCTTCCGCAGCGAGGGCGTCCTGCGGATCCCGGCCGACTTCGTCGTCGACGGGCACCTGCTCAAGGGGCTGCCCGGCCTGCTGACCCTGCTGTTCGACGCCGGCTACAGCGAGGACGAGGCGCTGCGGTGGCTCTACACCGCGGACGACTCGCTGCCCGGGACGCCGGTGCAGGCGCTGGCCGAGAACCGCGGCAAGGAGGTCCACCGGCGGGCGCAGGCCTCGGCGTTCTGACCAGGCCGCTCGGCCGCCGGGCGCGGACCCGTCGGAGCGGCGGCACAGCGCCGTAGGGTCGAGTCGTGGCGAACAGCCGGGCCCGCCTGGCCCTGACCGAGGACGAGGCGCGCGGTTATCTGCGCGACGCGAAGACCCTCATCCTGTGCAGCACCGGGCCGGACGGGCTGCCCGACCCCGTGCCGATGTGGTTCGTGGTCGACGACGCGGCCGAGGGGTCGGAGGAGTCCGCGGCCGGGGTGCCCGGCGTCGTGCTCATGACGACCTACGGCAAGTCGCAGAAGGTCGTGAACCTCCGGCGCGACCCGAGGGCGGTCGGGCTGATCGAGGACGGCACCGCCTACGACGAGCTCCGCGGCCTGCAGCTCACCGGCGAGATCGACGTCGTCGACGATCATGCCGAGGTGCTCGAGGTGCTGGTCCGGGTCGCCGGCAAGTACTCGGGGACGCCGGACTCCGAGGGCCTGCGCGAGGGGCTCGCCGGTCAGGCGTCGAAGCGGGTGCTGCTCCGGCTGCGGCCGTCGAAGGTCGTGTCGTGGGATCACCGGAAGATGTGATGGCGCCACGGGGCGATGCGCTGACCGACCGGCGCGCGCGGCTGGCCGACGGCCGCCTCTATCTCTGCACGCCGCGGGTGTTCTGTCCGGCGGGCGTCGACCTCGTGCAGTTGCGCCGCAAGGGGCTGGAGTGGCGGCAGGAGGTCGAGCAGCTCGCCGACCTCGGCGCCCTCGCCCGTGCGGCCGGGGCGTTGCTGTCCGCCAATGACCGGGCCGACGTCGCCGCCTTCGCCGACGTCGACGTGCTGCACGTGGGCCAGGACGACCTCCCGCCGAAGCTCGCCCGGCAGCTGCTCGGCCCCGACGTCCTGATCGGCCTGTCCACCCACGACGAGCGCCAGCTGGACGCAGCGGCGGAGGACTCCGACGTCGACTACTTCTGCGTCGGGCCGGTGTGGGCGACGCCGACGAAACAGGGGCGGCCGGGGGTCGGGCTCGACCTGTTGCGCCGGGCCGTCGAGGTCGCGCCGCCGTTCGCTCCGCACGCGAAGCCCTGGTTCGTCACGGGCGGCGTGGCGCCGGAGACCCTCGATCAGGTCCTCGACACCGGCGCACGCAGGGTCGTCGTGGTGCGGGCGCTCACCGAGGCCGACGACCCCGATCAGGTGGCCGGCGCCCTGGCCGAGCGGCTTCGGGCGGCGTGAGACCGTCGTGCGGCATCTCGTCTACCTGGCTGTTCTCGTCTTCTGCCTGATCGGCACGGCGCCGCTGGAGATCGTCCTGCGTGCCCGCGTCTACCGCAGGCCGCTGCGGCTGGCGTTGACGCTGCTGCCGATCGTGGTGCTGTTCGTCTCCTGGGACCTGTACGCGATCGCGCGCGGGCACTGGACCTACGACGAGAAGCAGATGACGGGGGTGCTGCTCCCCGGCAGGCTGCCGCTGGACGAGTTGCTGTTCTTCGTCGTCGTGCCGATCTGTGCGGTGCTGACGCTGGAGGCGGTGCGCGCGGTCAAGGGCTGGACGGTCGGGGACGAGCCGACATCCGAGACGCGGGCCGAGGCGTTCGAGGCGGTCGGGCCCTTTGAGCCGAGCGAGCCGAGCGAGCCGAGCGAGCGGCGATGAGCTACACCGCGCTCGCCGTCGTCGGCGTCGTTCTCGCCGTCGTCGTCGACCTGTTCGTCCTCCGGACCCGGCTGTTGACCCGGAAGATCTTCTGGGTCTCGTACGCGATCATCGTCTTCTTCCAGCTGATCACGAACGGCATCTTCACCGGCCGCGACATCGTCCTCTACGACCCGGACGCGATCCTCGGGCTGCGCATCGCCTACGCCCCGGTCGAGGACCTGCTGTTCGGCTTCTCGATGGTGGTGCTCACGCTGGCGTTCTGGGTGTGGTGGGGTCGCCGCGGGGTGCAGCGGACCTAGCTTCGACACCTGATATGGCGGTGCGACGGGGTGCCGGTCGCGGGGTGCGCCCGGCCCGCTGACCCGGCCGCGAACGCGCGGAGCAGGTTGGTGGTGATGCCCGTGACGACCTTCCGGCTGTTCTGCCCGCCGTGACCCGGGGCGCAGCCGTCGTTCAGCGCGCAGACCCAGGAGCTCGTGCCGGCATCGAAGACCCCCGCGCCGGCGCGCGTGGTGTACCAGGTGACGTTCGAGACGTCCCGCTTCCCGCGGCAGGTGAGGGGAGAGCGGGCGAGGACGTCGATCGGCGTCGGATGGCCTGTGCCTGACCCCGGCCCGAGCCCGTCGTACTCCGAACCGACCTGTCCGGGCAGCCGGGTGCCGGCGCGCACGCCCGTGCCGTCGAGCAGCCATCCGTCCGCGCCCGTGAAGACGAGGTCGGCCCGCACCGGGTTGCACCGGTACGACTCGCCGGTCAGCGTGCTCTCGGGGTCGGCCGCCGGCGCATCCGGCCAGTTGCCCGTGTTGACCCGCGGGTCGGTGCGGGTGACCGGATCCTCGGACGCGCTCTTGTAGTTGACCTCGATCCGGTCGGGGCCGACGGGGCTGGGCTGGAGACGGACGCGACGGTAGACGGCGTTGGCTCCCAGGAAGGCGATGCTGACGCCGGCGTCCCGCGCCGCCGTGAGCCGAGCCCGCATCACAGGGGACCAGTACTCGTCGTGTCCGAGCGAGACCACGCCGAGGGCGCCGTCCAACAGGTGCGGTTGCTGCTGGAGGTCGACGTCCGTCACGTAGTCGAGCGGCAGGCCCAGCCGCTCGGCCAGCTGGACGAGCGGGCTCTCGTTGCCGACGAAGTCGGCGGCGCCGTTGCCGAAGTCGTACGGCCGGTCGAAGGAGACGCCGCGGGCCCGATGCGCCCACGCGCCGTCCGGTCCGGCGTAGAGGCTGTATCCGCCCCAGTGGTTGTAGGCCTGCCAGGTCGTCACCGCGTTCACCACGACGAGGCGTCCGGCCGCGGTCGGGCCGCGGAGCGTGACGGGCACGTAGCTCGAGCGGCCACTCGCGCCGTCGAGGCGGAGGAGGTAGTCGCCGGGCGGCCAGTCCTTGGTGGCGATGGTCAGCGACGGGCGCCACCGGGCGGCCGACACGGTGCCGGGGCCGGTGGTCCGGGGGGCCGGCTGACGGACGCCGGGCTGCGGCGCGCTCGTCCACAGCCGGCGTCCGCCGAGTCCGCCGTACCAGCCGATGCGGAAGGCGGTGACCGTCCAGGACCGGTCGCTGCTGTTGACGTACAGATGCAGCCCGTCGCCCGGCGCGACGCTGACCCGGTCGAGCCAGCCCTCCAGCTGCCCGGGGCCGCCCGGCCTCGCCAGCTCCCACCGTGCGCCCGGGCGCGCGTTCTCGGCGGCGGTGGTGGCGGCCGGGGTGGAGCCGGCCGGGGTGGTGGCCGCGGCAGGGTCCGGGTTGTCGGCCGCCGCGCTCGACGGGCGCTCCGAGGAGCAGCCGGCCGAGACCCCGAGAAGGACGAGCGCCGCCAATACCGCCCGGACGGCGGCGCGTCCCCGCAACCCGGCCCGGGCTCCGCAGGCAAGGCGGCGGGCCGGCGACGTCACCCGGCCACGCTAACGGGATCGAGCTTGGAGATCCCTGAGGCCGCGAGGCCCGTGGCGCGGGTGGACCGGGCCGATCAGGGGGTCGTCGACGCCGCCTGGACCCGGCCGGTCTCGACCGCGTCGAGCAGGGCCCGGTGATCGCGTTCGTTCTGGTCGGCGTAGGTCTCGGCGAACCGGGAGAGCGCCTGGTCGAACTTGTCGCTCTTGCCGAGGTATTCGGCGATGGCGATCCGGTCGCCGGAGCGGGCATGCGCGCGCGCCAGCGTCGCCCCCGCCAGCCCCGCGAACACCCGCATGGCGTGCGGATCCATGTTCTCGGCGACGACGATGCCCTTCCAGTCCAGCAACTGGCGCACGTAGAAGTCGTGCGGTTCCCCGTCGTCGTAACCCTGGGAGGAGTGCGTCCAGCCGAGCATGATGTCGCTGGTCGCCTGCATGAGGCGTTGTCCGGCGACCACCCGCTCCCCTTGGTTCTTGAACGTGCCGCCGCCCGCGTGCTCGGCCAGCACCGACGTATCGGCTTCCTTGATCTGCAGCAGCAGCGGGTCGTGGTCGTCGCGCCCGAGCAGGAGCACGATCCAGCAACGGGTGCCCACGCTGCCCACGCCGACGACCTTGCGGGCCACGTCGGCGACCTCGAACTGCTCGAACAGGGCACGCCGGTCGGTCGAGAGCGTGCGGGTGTAGGAGGCGATCGACGCGCGTAGCTGCGCCAGCTGCTGGTCGCGGTTGGTGTCGTCGAGCATGTCCTCGACCCGCTCGATCAGGGGCGGATCCGGCACGATCTGCCGGTGGCCGCCCACCACGGCGGTGAGTTTCTCGAAGGCCTTCAGGCTGTCGCGACTCTTCGCCTTGGCGATGTTGGCCGAGATCCGCTTGCGTTCTCCCTTGGTGAGGATCTTCGCGAACTCGACCAGGAGCTCGTCCACCGCAGCCCGCGCGTACCAGACGGCGAGGTTTCCCATGGGTGCGAACGCCCGCATCGCTTCGCGGTAGTTGCGGACGGCTCCCCGCACGATGGTCGCGCGCTCCTTGACGGAGAAGCCGTTCTGTCGGCCCGCGATCACCAGGCTCGCCGCCAGCCGCTTGACGTCCCACTCCCACGGGCCGGGATGCGTCTCGTCGAAGTCGTTGATGTCGAACATCAGGTTGCGCTCGGGGGAGGCGAGGAGGCGGAAGTTGAGCATGTGCGCGTCCCCGCACAGTTGCGCCCGAATACCGGTCTGCGGGGTGGACGCCAGGTCGCTCGCCATGATCGCTGCTGCGCCCCGGTAGAAGCGGAACGGCGACTCCGACATCCGCCCGTAGCGGATGGGGATCAGTTCCTGGATCCGCCTGGCCGACTGGGCGTCGATGATGCCGATCGGATCGGGCCTCGCCGACGTGGCCGCGTACTCGTCGTGGCTCTCCCTCGGCACCTCGCGGCGCGCAGCCCTGCCCCGCGCGGCCCGCTCCGCGGGCGTCTGGTGTGCCCCGGCCTTTCCTCGTGCGGACCGCTGGACGGGAACGGGACGAGCCGCGGGACGGGTGCTCGTCGCGGCTCGGGTGCCGGCTGGGCTCATCGGAGCACCTCCACACGGTGATCGCTCGGCGTTGTTCGGCACGTCGACGACGCTGGTCGCCGGGAACGTTCGTCGCCGGGAACGTTCGTCGCCGAGAACACTGTCGAACCTGCGCGAGGTGGCGCGTCCGCGCATCATCCGGACCGGGTGAGGCTTACCCGCCGCCGGAACTCCGTCGATCCCGTCCAGGACGTCAGCTGGTCACGGACGGACCGGCCGCTCGGCAGCTCGCTCCGCGACGGCGCAGATCTCGTCGGCGAACCGCTGCCAGAGCGCGCGGGGCAGGTCATGCCCCATCCCGGCGAAGCCGATGAACTGGGCATGCGGGATCGCCTTCGCGAGCGCGACGCCCCCGCTGACGTTGACGAGCGGGTCGTTCATCCCGTGCATCACCAGCGTGGGGACCCTGATCTGGCGGAGGAACCGGGTCCGGTTCGGCTGGGCGACGCTCGCCCACAGCTGCCGGAAGTAGCCGCGGCGGTCGGTGGACCGGTCGTAGCTGCGGCCGGCGAGGTCCCGGATGCGCGTCTCGTCGAACTCGAAGCCCTTGGAGCCGATCAGGCGGAAGGTCTCGGCGGCCAGGTCCTGGGCCTGCTCCCGATTCCGCACCTCCCGGCGCTTGATCAGACGCGCCGCGAGTTGCGGCGACGGGTGGCCGACGGTCCGGCCGCCGGTCGACGTCATGATCAACGTCAGGCTGCGGACCCGGCTCGGGTACAGCCCCGCGAGTGCCTGCGCGATGTAGCCACCCATCGAGGCGCCGACGACGTGGGCGGAGCCGATGCCCAGCGCGTCCATCAACCCGAGCGCGTCCCGGGCCATGTCGCTGACCTTGTAGGGCGGCCTGCGACGCAGGAGCAGATCAGCGCGCGTGGGCGTCGGCAGGTCGTCGAGGTGGGTCGACAGTCCGGCGTCCCGGTTGTCGAAGCGGATCACGTAGAACCCGCGGTCGGCGATCTGCTGGCACAGCTCGTCCGGCCAGGCGATCATCTGCGTGCCCAGACCCATCACCATCAGGAGAGGGGCGTCGCTGGGCGAGCCGAACGTCTCGTAGGCGATCTTCAGCCCGTTGGCGGCGGCGTACTGCGTCTCTGGCAAGGCGACCTCTTCGATCGGCGCGGTCCGGCAGCCTCAGGCTAGTCCCCAGCAGGAGCTGGAGATGGCCCCCGACCGGGACCTGCCGGCATTGCTGGCGGATGAGGGGGTGGGTGCCGTGGCTGCCTTGGGCGTTCGAGGTCATGTTCAGGGCGTCGAGGGTCACCAAGCCGGTCGAAGGCGCCCGGCGACCGCTATCTGGGCGACGGCGGCGGAGAACGAGACAAAGGCCGAGGAGTCGAGGATCTCCGCCCACCCGCTCACCGTCTCCGCCGCCGCCTCCTCGGCGGCCCGGGTGCACATCCGACCACGGTCGGTGAGCAGCAGACGACGGGCGCGTCGGTCGCTCGTGTCCGGCGTGCGCAGCACGTAACCACGGTCGACCAGCTGCTCCACGAGCTGGCTCGCAGCCTGCTTCGTGACGCCGAGATGGTGTGCTACGTCGGCCGTCGTCGCGTCGCCGTCGGCAATGCGCACGAAGGCGAATCCATGGGCGGGGCGGACATCACTGAAACCTCGGCGGGCGAGCCCGTCCTGGATCCCGTCGACGAGTTGCGTGGCCAGCCGCAACACCCCTGCCGCGGTCTCCCAGTCTGCGTTCTGCACGCAGAGATGTTGACACATCAGTCAAGCTGCTTGACTATTCACCGGGTAGACAAGCAGGTTGACCGAGGGAGGTCCCGATGGTGGTCATCCACCGATCCGACGCGCAGGTGTTCGATGCTCACGGAAGCCGCTTCTCGTCCTATGTCGCGCCCTCCCGCGGGAGCACGGAACTCTGCGCCTGGCGGCTCGAGGTTCCTGCCAACACACACGGCGTGCCGCATCGGCCCACCCGGGAGGAGGTCCTGCTGGTCCTCACCGGCGAGCTCCAGGTCACCCTCGACGGGAATACCGGCGTCGCTCGGTCCGGAGACGTCGTCCTCGTGCCGGCCGGCGGCGAGCTGTGTGTCAACTCCGGCTCCGCGGGCGTGACCGCCTGGGTGGTCACGAGTCCGTTGCTGGAGGTCGAGCTGCCGGGGGCGGGCCGGTTTCGTCCGCCGTGGGCGGCGTGACGATCAGAAGATCTCAGGAGCGCCGGAAGATCACTTCACGATGTAGGCGATGACGTTCGCGATCGCATAGCCGATGACGCCCAGCACGAGGATCGCCAGTGCGGTCAGCCCGAGGATCTGCGGCTTGCGGCTCGGGACGGCCGGGCCCTGGTTCGGGGTCTCCGGCCGGTCCTCGGCGGCCTCCGACTCGGAGCCCGCGGCGGGCGGGGTGTCCCCGGGGGCGACCCCGCCGCCCGGTTCGAGGCCCGCCGTCGCGCCGGAGTCACGTCCCGGGCCGTCCATCCACTCGGAGTCCGACGCCCGATTCTGCGGAACGTCGGGCGTCCGGAACGATGCCGCGCCGGGTGTCGGCTCCTGGTCGTGGGTGCGTTCCGTGGGCCGAGGGGGCAGGTCGGGCATGCTCGGTCCCTACCCGGTCAATCGGAACGTGCACGCCTCGCCCGCAACAGACCCGGCCCGGCCACCGCGAGCCGTCGCCGCAGCGGCACCGACACCCGCCGGTCCAGGACCTGGTAGTCGGCCCGTTCGATCTCGTCGAGGATGCCGCCGTAGAGCGTGAAGGCGGTGCGGATGCAGTCCTGCGACGTCGGGTGCAGCAGACGGATCCCGGGGGCGGCGTTGCGGAACAGCTCGCGGCAGCGGGCGATCTCGAACGCGAGCAGCCGCCGGATCGGCGCGTCCACCACACCCCGCTCGAGACGCTCGCGGTCCACGCCGAACAGCCGCAGCGACTCCTGCGGCAGGTAGATGCGCCCCCGCGCGAGGTCCTCCCCGACGTCCCGGAGGAAGTTCGCGAGCTGGAAGCCGACGCCGAGGTCACGGGCGTACTCGTACGCGACCGGGACGCGCGGCTCCAGGATCGGGACCATCTGCAGCCCGATGACGGCAGCGGAGCCGTGGACGTAGCTCTGCAGGTCCTCGAACGTCTCGTACTCGGTGACGGTGAGGTCCATCCGCATCGAGCGCAGGAACGCCTCGAAGTGCTCCAGCGGGATCGACCAGCGTCGGACGGTGTCGCGGACCGCCGGGAAGACGTCGTGCCCGGGGCGGGGATCCGGCGCCGGCTCCCCGGCGAGGAACCGCTCGCCCCATACGTCCAGCGCGGCGGCCTTCTCCTCGACGGACAGGGTCGAGCCGAGGTCGTCGACGATCTCGTCGGCGTAGCGGGCGAACCCGTAGAGCGCGTGGACGTAGGGCCGCTTCCATTTCGGCAGGAGCAGCGTCGCCAGGTAGTACGTGCGGCCGTAGGAGGCGTGCAGGCCACGGCAGAAGGCGTAGGAGGCGGCGAGCGCCGGGTGCGGCTCGACAGCCAAGGCGGGGGCGGAGGTCATGGCAGCTTCGAACTCCAGAGGACGGACAGGCTGGCGGACACCAGGCCGAGCAACAGCGCCACGCCGACGAACCAGCGGCCGATCTCGACCTCGCGCTCGTCGTAGCCGATCGAGCTCCCGAGGTCGGAGTAGACGTCCTTGAGTTGGCCGCCGGTCTCCGCGGTGTAGGACGCCCCGTGGGTCTCGTCGGCCAGCTGTTCGAGGGCTCGCTTGTTGACCGGCACCCCGATCGTCCGGCCCTGGATCGTGACCTCGCCGTCCTGCGTGCCGTAGGCGATGGTCGAGACGGGGACGTCCTTGGCCAGGGCCTGCTGGGCGGCGGTGCTGTTGGGCAGGCCGCGCGTCGTCTCGCCGTCGGAGAGCAGCACGATGCGACCGGGCGCGGGCGGCTGTCCGGGCTCGCCCGGGACGGACGCGATCGCGTCGAGGCTGGTGGCCACGGCGTCGCCGATCGCCGTGCCCGGTCCGAGTTGCAGCGTGTCGATGGCCGTGCGGACCGACTGCCGGTCGGTCGTCGGCGACACCAGCACCGAGGCGGTGCCGTCGAAGGCGACCAGGCCGAGGTTGAGTCGTGGCGGCAGCCGGTCGATGAACGCCTGGGCGCCCGTCTTCGCGGCGTCGAGCCGGCTGGGGGAGACGTCGTCGGCGTCCATCGAGTTGGAGACGTCGATGGCCATGACGACCGTGGCACGCTCCCGCGGGACGCGTTCGGTCGCGGTGGGACGACCGAGGCTGATCACCATCGCGAGCAGGCTCAGCAGCAGCAGCGCAGCGGGGATGTGCCGTTTCCACCACGCGGGCCGGCGTGGGGCGACGGAGGCGAGCAGGGACAGGTCGGTGAAGCGCACCGCGTACTGGCTGCGGCGGATCGCCTGGACCAGGTAGAAGCCGAGGACGGCGAGCACCGGCAGGATCAGCAGCAGCCGGAGGGGGGAGTGGAAGCTCACCGTCGCGCCCCCACGCGCCGAGCCGGTCTCATGCGGCCAGCCCCCGGCGGCGCCGGGCGCTCGCGACGTGCCGGACGATGTCGAGCAGCCAGTCGCGGTCGGTCCGCAGGGTGAGCCGGCCGGCCCGCGCCGAGCGCAGCGCCCGGGCCACCGCCGCCCGCCGCTCGGCGGCTGCCTGCGCGTACCGCTCGCGGAGCTTGGCCGAGTTGGTGTCGACCTCGAGCAGCGCGCCGGTCTCCGGGTCGACCAGGGACAGGACGCCGAGGGCCGGCAGGGTCAGCTCGCGCGGGTCGGTCACCTCGACGGCGAGGACCTGATGGCGGGCGGCGAGGGCGCGCATGGGGCGCTCCCACTGCGCCGGGTCGCCGAGCAGGTCCGAGACGACGACGACCAGCCCGCGGCGCAGGGGCTGGCGGGCGAGCCGGTCGAGAGCGGCGCCCAGCGACGGACCGGGTGGCGCGGCCACCGTGCGGGGCCGGTCGAGCCCGGTTCGCGGGGTCGCGGCCAGCGACCGCAGGACCCGTCGCAGGGCGTCGCGGCCGATCAGCGGTGGCAGCTCGCGGATCGGCCGGTGCGGATCACCGGAGAGCACCACCGCCCCGAACCGGCTGCCCAGCCGGGTGGTGAGCGTCCCGAACGCGGTCGTCGCCGCCATCGCGAGGTCCCGCTTCTCCCACGCCGCGGTGCCGAACTCCATCGACGGGCTGAGGTCGACGACCGCGTGGGTGGTGAGCTCGCGGTCGGCGATCATGTCGCTGACGTGCGGGACCGTGGTGCGGGCGGTGACCGCCCAGTCCATCCGCCGGACGTCGTCGCCGAGTCGGTACTCGCGGCTCTCGGCCCGCTCGCTGCCCGCGCCGGGCAACAGGCCGAGGTGGTTGCCCTGGAGCAGCCCCTCGAGCCGGCGCAGGACCAGCAGCTCGAAGCGCCGCAGCCGGGCCTCGATCTGCTCCGGTGTCAACGAAGCGGCGGACAGCGACGCCGGTCGGGCGGACGGACTCATCGGGATCGGGTCACGCCGGCCGGGCTCCGGCGTCGGACCACCCGCCACCCGCCCGCGAACTCGGCGCGACGGTCGGTTGCGGCACCCGCCGCAGGATCTCGGTGACGACGCTCTCCGGCGGAACCGCGTCCGCGAGCGCCTCGTAGGACAGGACGAGGCGGTGCGGCAGGACCTCCGGCGCGACGGCGGCGATGTCGTCGGGGAGCACGTAGTCGCGGCCGCGGATCAGGGCGAGCGCGCGGCCGGCGGCGACGAGCCCGAGGCTGGCGCGCGGTGAGGCGCCGTAGGCCAGCGCGCCGGTGATCGACGGGACGCCGAACGCCGCCGGTTCCCGGGTCGCGAGCACCAGCCGGACCGCGTAGTCGGCCACCGCGTGGTGGACGAAGATGTCGGAGGCGACGTCCTGCAGCCGCAGCAGGTCCGCCGAGCTGAGGACCTGCTCGGCCTGCGGCGGGTGCGCGCCCATCCGACGGACGATCTCCAGCTCCTCCGCCGGCGACGGGTAGGTCACCGGCACCTTCATGAGGAAGCGGTCGCGCTGCGCCTCGGGCAGCGGGTAGACGCCCTCGGACTCGATCGGGTTCTGGGTCGCGAGCACGAGGAACGGCTCGGGCAGGGCGTAGGTCAGGCCGCCGAGGCTGACCTGCCGCTCGGCCATCACCTCGAGCAGGGCCGACTGGACCTTCGCCGGTGCCCGGTTGATCTCGTCGGCGAGCACGAAGTTGACGAAGACCGGCCCGAGTTCGACGTCGAACTCCTCCCGGCCCATGCGGTAGACGCGGGTGCCGACGACGTCGCTGGGCACCAGGTCCGGCGTGAACTGCAGGCGGGCGAAGTCGCCGCCCACCGCCCGGGCGATGGTCGAGACCGCGAGGGTCTTCGCGACGCCGGGGACGCCCTCGAGCAGGCAGTGCCCGCGGGCGAGGAGGCAGACGAGGACGCGCTCGATCATCCGGTCCTGGCCGACGACGACGCGGCTGACCTCGAACAGGACCCGTTCGACGTCGGCCGCATCGGCGTTCTGGGAGCGGCGCAGCTTGTTCAGGCCGGTCCGCGGTGCCGGGTCGTGCCCCGAGGCGCTCTCGTCCGTCCGGGCCGTCGTCGGATCGGGTGCCGACTCAGTCATACCGATTCACTCACGAAAGGGAGTCTGTCAGGCGATCCTGCGAGCCCGCTGTGAACGACGCGACCGGCCTTGCGCGACCGGAGCCGGCCCCTGCTCAGCGGGGCCAGGCCCGGCTGCGGTAGCTCCTGTCGGGGCCCAGGATGCGCTCGGCCGCGAGCCGCCCCGAGAGCAGCACCATCGGCACCCCGACCCCGGGCACCGTCCCGCTCCCGGCGAAGACGACGTTCTCGAAACCCTCGGCGAGGTTCGACGGACGGAAGGGGCCCGTCTGGAGGAAGGAGTGCGCGGCGGCGAAGGGCGCGCCGCGCTCCATGCCCCGGGCCCGCCAGTCGGCCGGCGTCGTGATCTCCTCGACCTCGATGCCGTCGCCGAAGCCGACGTAGCCGCGCTGCTCGAGGGTCGCGACCACCTCGTCCCGGTACCGCGGGCCGATGACGTCCCAGTCGATCGGGGCGTCGAGGTTCGGGGTCGGGAACAGCACGTAGTAGATGTGCTTGCCGTCCGGGGCGAGCCCCGGGTCGCTGATGGTCGGGCTCGTCACGAGCAGCGACGGGTCGCTCATCAGCTCGCCGCGGTCGATGATCTCGCGGAAGGTGCGCCGCCAGGCCCGGCCGAACGAGATGTTGTGGTGGGCGATCTTCGAGTAGTCCTGCGTCGAGCCCGCGAGCAGCAGGAAGCAGGACGGCGAGTAGGTCAGCCGGTCGACCCGGCGGTGCAGCCGGTCGGCGAGCCGACGCGGGGTCGACGACGGCGGCAGCAGATCGCGGTAGGCGACCGGCAGGTCCGGCGTGAGGACGACGGCGTCGGCGGCGTGGCGCTCACCGTCGGCGGTGTGCACGGCGACGGCGCGCTGCCCGCGGGTCTCGACCCGCGTGACCTCCGCGTCGTAGCGGATCTCGACGCCCGCCTTCTCCGCCGCCGCCGCCAGCGCCCGCGGCACGGCGTGCATGCCGCCCTTGGGGAAGTAGACGCCGGCGACGGAGTCCATGTAGGCGATGACGGCGTAGATGGCGAGCGCGTCGTGCGGCGCGAGGCCGGCGTACATCGCCTGGAAGGAGAGCACCCGCTGGGTGCGGGGGTCCTTCAGGTACTGGCCGACCTTCGGGGCCAGCTTCCGCATCCCGCCGAGGGCCACCAGGCGGGCCAGGGACGGGCGCACGAGGTCGAAGGGCGAGTCGAGGTTGCGGTCGATGAAGTGCCGCATCTCGAGCTTGTAGAGCTGCGACACGAACTGGACGAAGCGCAGGTAGCCGGCCGCCTCGTCGGGCCCGCAGACCCGTTCGACCTCGGCGGCCATCGCCGCCGGATCGGCCTTGACGTCGAGCACGCTGCCGTCGGGGTAGCTGGCGCGGTAGAGCGGGTCGACCGGCACGAGGTCCAGGTGGTCCTCCATGCGCTGGCCGACGCAGTCGAAGGCGTCCCGCAGCAGGTCCGGCATGGTCAGCACGGTCGGCCCGGTGTCGATGGCGTAGCGCCCGTCGGCGACGTCGTGCACCGAGACGCCCGCCCGACCGCCCGGAACACTCTCGCGCTCCAGCAGCGTGACCCGCCGACCGGCGCCGGCGAGGCGCAGCGAGGCGGACAGCCCGGCGAGGCCGCCACCCACCACGATCACCTTGTCGGTGGGACCGACTACGGTGCGCACGATCCCACTGTAGGTCCCAGAACGCGGGAAAGAGCGAGTCGGCCGGGTTTTGCACGGCCGAACGTTTGCCGGACGACGAGAAGCGGGGAAGGGCACCGCGCGCCCGAACGCGAGAGGAACGGTTGATGAGCGACGTCACCAAGCACGAAGCGGGCACCCCGTCGTGGGCCGATCTGGGCACGACGGATGCCGAGGCCGCCGTCGGCTTCTACTCCGCGCTGTTCGGCTGGGAGGCGGAGAACACCCCCGCGGGCCCGGCCGGCACGTACGTGCTGTGCCGACGTGAGGGCAAGGACGTCGTCGGCCTGTACGAGCAGAACGAGGCCATGCGCTCGCGCGGCGTGCCGCCGATCTGGCTGATCTACATCTCCGTCGACGACATCGCGGCGGCCACCCGGGCGGTCGAGGAGGCCGGCGGCACCCTGCACGCCCAGCCCTTCGACCTCGCCGAGGCCGGGCGGATGTCGCTGGTGCAGGACCCGACGGGCGCCATGTTCGGCCTGTGGGAGGCCAAGAACCGGCCGGGTGCGCAGGTGCTGCACGAGCCGGGCGCCATGGACTGGTTCGAACTCGCCACCGACGACGCCGAGAAGGCGGGCGAGTTCTACGAGAAGGTGCTCGGCTGGGAGGTCAAGACCGAGGACTTCGGCGGCACGGAGTACACGACCTGCTGGCGGGGCGAGTCCGCCGTGGCCGGCATCCTGCCCGCGTCGAGCCTGCCCGAGGGCGTCCCGCCGAACTGGAGCGTCTACTTCGCGGTCGAGGACTGCGCGGCGACGGTCGAGAAGGCCACCTCCACCGGCGGCGAGCTGGTGTTCGGGCCGCAGGACATGCCGTCGGTCGGGCAGTTCGCTGGGCTGCGGGATCCGCAGGGCGCGACGTTCGCCGTCATCCAGCCGGCGCCGACCGAGGAGCAGGAGCAGGCGCAGCAGCAGGACCAGGAGAGCGAGGGGTCCGAGGGGTCCGAGGGGTCCGAGGACTCGGACTCCTCGGACGAGTCCAGCGGCGGCGACTCTGCGAGCAAGTCCGGGGACGACTCGGGCCGCGAGCCGGAGTCGAAGACGTCGGCCGAGGACTCCGACTCGGACGACTCCCGCGTCGGCGTCAGCGACTCACCGGACTCCGAGGGCGGCGCGGAGCCGGTCTCGGGTGACGAGTCCGGCCCGGGCGACGCCTCGAAGCGGGACGAGGGGAAGTAGGCGGCTGCTCCCGCCGCGGGGCGCTGAGCACCGGGCCCGAGTCGATCAACTGTTCCCGCCCGGGCTACTCGCCCAGGTGACGGGCTCGTTGCCCCGGTGAGCGGGCCAGTTGATCGACTTCTGGCCTCGCGTGCTGGCCCGTTGAGGCACCCACCCGAGTGGATCAACTGTCCCTGCCCGGCTCTTCGCGCAGGTCGACGGGCCAGTTGATCGACTTCCGGACGGTGTGACCGCGGCGGGCCGCCCAGCCCAGGCGTTGTCCGTCAGACGCGGCGGGAGGTGGCCGCGACCGCCAGGTCCTGCAGCACGTGCGCGGCCTCGTCGGTCAGCGGGCTGTCCGGCCGGCCGAGCCCCAGCGCGTCGACGGCCTCGGTGGTGCGCGCCTCGATCAACGACTCGACCCGGTCGAGCGCGCCGGTGTCCGCGATGACCTCGCGCAGCGCCGCGACACCGGCCCCGTCGAGGTCCGGGTCGCCGAGGTGGCGGCGCACGACCTCGGCCTGCGGCGCGTCCGCGACATCGAGGGCCATCGCGATCAGCGCGGTCCGCTTGCCCTCGCGCAGGTCGTCGCCGGCGGGCTTGCCGGTGACCTCCGGGTCGCCGAAGACGCCGAGGACGTCGTCCCGGAGCTGGAAGGCCTCGCCGAGCGGGAGTCCGTACGCGCTGTAGGCCGCGAGCACCGCGGGCCCGGCGCCGGCGAGCGCGGCCCCCACGTGCAGCGGCCGCTCGATCGTGTACTTGGCGCTCTTGTACCGGGCCACCCGGAGGGCCCGTTGGATGTCGTGGCCGCCGAGCGCCTGCTCGAGCAGGTCGAGGTACTGGCCCGACATCAGCTCGACCCGCATCTCGTCGTACACCGGGCGGGCGCGCAGCAGCGCGTCCTCGGGGAGACCGCAGGTGGAGAGCATCTGCTCGGCCCAGACCAGGCACAGGTCACCGAGCAGGATGGCGGCGCTCTCGCCGAACGCGTCCGGGGAGCCCTGCCAGCCCTCCCGTCCGTGCAGCGTCGCGAACCGGCGGTGCACGGCCGGATGCCCTCGGCGGGTGTCCGAACCGTCCATGACGTCGTCGTGGATCAGGGCGCAGGCGTGCAGGAGTTCGAGCGACGCGGCGGCCGTCACGACGCCGGGCCCGTCCTCGCCACCGGCGCCCCGGTAGCCCCAGTAGGCGAAGGTCGGGCGCAGCCGCTTGCCGCCGTCGAGCAGGAACTCGCTCAGCGCGTCGGACACGGGCGCGAGGTCGCCGCCGATGTCGGCCAGGGCCTTCGCCTGCCCGTCGAGGAAGCGCTCGAGCACGGTCTGCACGCGGGCCCGCAGGTCACGCACGGAGACGGTCGGCACCTCCGACGGGCCTCGGGGATCGGCCGAACGGCGCGGGAGATCGGCCGAGCGAGCCGCAGGAGCAGTGGTACCGGCCGTCATGATGGGACGATACCCACCAGGAAGCCGTTCACAGTCCGGTCGATCGGTCACGTGGGATCGATCCCTTCTCGTTACGGAGCGTTGTTCCTTTTGTCCGATCGGACCCGCTGGGTCTCGCCCGTCGCCAGCACGCGCGTTCGAAGCGTCACCGCGGTCGAGGTGGCCGTCGCGCGTGGCCGGATCGAGATCGGTTCCCGCCCGGGCTCGGACGTCCGGGTGCGGACGACGGTCTCGTTGCAGGGGTGGCGGGCCCGGCTCGCGCACCGCCGGCCTCCCCGGATCCCCGAGCCGTCGGTTGACGACGGTGTCCTGCGCATCCGGGCCCCGCAGGGGCTGGTCCGGGTTCAGGTCGACGTCCCGCCCGGGTGTCGCGTCCACGCCTCGGTCGACCGGGGCGACCTCACCATGTGGGGGGTGGCCGGCGAGCTGGACCTCAGCGTGGGACGGGGGATCCTCGCCGGCCGGGACCTTGCCGCCTCCCGTGTCCGGGCGGTCAACGGAGGCGGCGAGGTGAACCTGCACTTCGCCGTCGTTCCGGACGATGTCGACGCCTCGACGGTGTCCGGAGCCGTCCTCCTCGTCCTCCCGGATGGGAGCTACCGCGTCGACGCCGACCCCGGCGCCGAGGTGACGGTGCCCGTCCGCGATGACGGTGCGTCAACGGTGCGTGCCCACAGCAATCAGGGCAGCGTGTCTGTGCTGGTCGCGACGGGGTCGGAACCGATCTGACCCGTCGGGAAGGGGCGGTCCCGGAGATGTCCGGCGTCGACCCTTCTATGCTGCACGGATGGGAGTGGCGCAGATGACCTCGGAACGACCTGTACCGACGACCCCGGTGGCGGTGCCGCCAGCCGCTGAGTCGCCGGTGCCCAGCGCGCGCGCCACGGTGCGTGACCTGCTCTCCACCGGTACGACGGCCTACTCCTTCGAGTTCTTCCCGCCGAAGACGGACGAGGGGGAGCGGCAGCTCTGGCAGGCGATCCGCGAGCTCGAGGTCCTCTCGCCCACCTTCGTCTCCGTGACCTACGGCGCCGGCGGCTCCACGCGGGACCGCACGCTGCGCATCGTCGAGCGCATCGCGACCGAGACGACCATCACCCCCGTCGGTCACCTCACCGCCGTCGGCCACAGCCGGGCCGAGCTGCGCCGCATCATCGGCTGCTTCGCCGGCGCCGGCATCCGCAACGTCCTCGCGCTGCGCGGGGACATGCCCGGTGGGCCGGGCCAGCCCTGGGAGGCGCACCCCGAGGGGCTCTCCTACGCCTCCGAGCTGGTGCGCATGGTCCGCGAGCTCGGCGACTTCTGCGTCGGCGTCGCCGCCTTCCCGGAGAAGCACCCGGAGTCGATCGACTTCGACGTCGACGCCCAGCGGCTGGTCGAGAAGTTCGAGGCCGGCGCCGACTTCGCGGTCACGCAGTTCTTCTTCAACGCCGACGACTACTTCCGGCTGCGCGACAACGTCGTCGCCCGGGGCTGCGACAAGCCGATCCTCCCCGGCATCATGCCGGTCACCAACGTCAAGCAGATCCAGCGGATGGCCGAGTTGTCCGGCGCGCAGTTCCCGCAGGCGCTCGCGGAGCGGCTGCAGACTGTGGCCGACGACCCGGCCGCGGTGCGGGAGATCGGCGTCGAGGTCGCGACCGCGTTGTGCCAGGAGCTGCTGGACGGCGGCGCACCGGGCGTGCACTTCTACACGCTGAACCGGTCGACCGCCACCCGGGAGATCATGGCCAACCTGCCTCGATAGGGCAGCGAGGGCAGTGAGGCCTCGGCTAGATGGGGCCTCGTCTACTGAGGCCTCGTCTAGTCCTCGTCGAACGCCTCGAAGACGCACAGCAGCCACTCGTCGCGGAACAGCTGCTCGCGGGCGAGGGCGAAGTCGTTCGCGTTGGCCTGCTCGACGACCGTCGCCAGCAGCCCGAGGTCGACCTGCCCGTACACCGGCGTGATCCGCACGGCGACGACGACCTGGTCGCGTTCGGCGGTGAACAGCTCGGGGTTGAGGTTGTCGGCACTGTCGATGACGTACGGCACCGGCTCGGTCACGGTTCCTCGGCTTCCTGGGCTGCTACTCGACCGACCGTGGGGTTGACGGTAGGTGGGGTGGGGATGTCGCGGGGGAAGATGCGCCGACACTATGAGGCGAACGTCCTCGCAGGCGAACCTCGGGCGAGGCGAATCGCCGAAGGGACGGGCGTCCCCGCAAGGCGCGGTGAGGCGATGAGGAGGTCGCGATGAATGTCCTGTCGGCGGTCTCACCGACGCGTCTGCTCCCCACTCGCATCACGCACCAGATCTTGAGCGACGCGACCCCGCCCGACGTCTGGACGCTGCTGCGCGACCCGCATCGGTGGCCGGAGGTGGAACCGCTGCTCGCCCGGGTCGAGGGTGCGGCGGGCCACGCGGTCGAGGGTCAGCGGCTGCTCGGCATCGGCCGGGCGGTGCCCCTGCGCATTCCGCTCGACGTGCGGCGGGTGGTCCCGCGCAAGGCGCTGCACGTCACGGTCCACACCCTGCCGGGGCTGCGCGAGGAACTCGACATCGTGCTCGTGCCGGCCACCCGCGGCGGCACGCAGATCACCTTCCACGTGCGGCTGCACGGTCCCCTGGCCAGCGCCGCCGTGCTGCCCGCCTGGTTCGCCTCCGGCGTCGTCGCCCGGCTGCTCGCGCGCGCGGGCGAGCGGGAGCAGCGGCGCCGACTGCGCGAGACGTCCGGGGTCGCTTGAAGCCGGAGGGGCGGACCGGCCCGGAGATCCCGGACCTGCAGACGTACTACGACGGCTGGTCGGCGCTGCACGGCGGCTTCGACCCCCGCTCCGCGTTCTGGCCGCGCACCTGGCTCGCCCTGGCGTACACGTTCGGCCGGCCGCTGGCCCGGCTCGGGGTGGCGCCGGACGTCGTCACCGTCGCCACCGTCGTCGTCACCGCCCTCGCGCTGCCGCCCGCCGCTGGCGGGGGCGCGTGGCCCCTGCTCGCCGTCCTCGTCGTTCTCGTCAGCGGGCTGCTGGACAACCTCGACGGCTGCGTCGCCGTGCTCACCGGCCGGACGAGCCGCTGGGGATACGTCGTCGACTCGCTGGCCGACCGGCTCTGCGACGCGATCTACCTGCTGGCGCTGTGGCTCGCCGGGGCGCCGGCCGGGCTGTGCGTCGCTGCGGGGGGCGCGGTCGTGCTGCTCGAGTACGGGCGGGCACGGGCCGTGGGCGCGGGGTTCGACGAGATCGGGATGATCACGGTCGGGGAGCGGCCCACCCGCATCGTCGTCACCTGCTTCGGCCTGGCCTTCGCGGCGTTCGTGCCGGACAGTGCTGGGACGTGGGCCGACGTTCCGGCCGGTGCCGGGGCGGCCGCGACCCTCGGGGTGTCGCTGATCGGCGCGGTGCAGTTCCTGGTGGTGGCCCGGCGGGCCCTCTCCGGCGGGGCCGAAACAGGCCGGGCCGAGTCAGGCCGGGCCGACGAGGCGGGCGACCGCGCGGCCGGACAGGGCGACGAGCGGCAGGCCGCCACCGGGATGCGCGCTGCCTCCGGCGAGGAACAGTCCCGGAACCGGTGAGCGGTTGGCGGGCCGGAGGAACGCGGCCCGCGCCCCGTTGCCCGACGAGCCGTAGATCGAGCCGCCCGGCGTGTTCGTCCGTCGCTCGAGGTCGGCCGGGCTCAGGACCTGACGGGTGACGACGCGGTCGCGGACGTCGAGACCGCGCTTGGCGAGCAGGTCGACGACGGCGTCGGCGGCGTTCGCCGCTGCGTTCGGCCGATTCCAGTCGTACTCGCCCTCACCCAATCCGTGCCGCGGGGCGTTGACCAGGACGAACCACGCCTCGCAGCCGGGCGGCGCGAGCGCGGGGTCCTTCGGCGCCGAGACGTAGATCGTCGGGTCGGCCGGCACACGTCCGGAGAAGACGCTGTCGAACTCGTCGTCGTAGTCCGCCGGGAACAGCACGGTGTGGTGCTCGAGGCCGGGCGTCGTGCCGCGGAGGGCGAGCAGCACCACCAGACCGGACAGCGACGGCTCGCCGCGCGGGAGCAGTCGCGGGCGGGGGAGCAGGTCGCGGTACACGCCGGTCGCGTCCGCGTTCGCGACGACGACGTCCGCGGGCAGCCGTCCCCCGTCCGCGAGCCGCACGCCGCCGACCCGGCCGCCGTCGAGCTCGATCGACCGGACCGGCGAGCCCGTCCGGACGTCGCCGGCGCGCTCGGCGAGCGCGGTCGCGAGCCGGTGCAGGCCGCCCTCGATGTACCAGCCGCCGAAGGTGTGCTCGGCGTACGGGACCGCGGCGAGCACAGCGGGCGCGCGGCGGGGGTCCGAGCCGGAGTAGGTCGCGTAGCGCTCGAGGAACATCTGCCGGTTCGGGTCGCGCAGGTACTGCCGGCCGAGGCTGCGCAGGCTCCGGTGCGGGGCGATGACGGGGAGATCGGCGGGGGAACGGCGGGCCAGCGTCAACAGCGACGGCGGACCCGGCGCCTCGAGGAACGGCCCCGACGTCGCCCGCCACATCCGGGCGGCCCGGTCCATCAGCCGGCGCCAGCCGGGGTCGTCGGTCAGCTCGGTCGCGCTTGCACGGGTGCCGTCGGCGAAGCGGTAGTCGGCGATCGGGTCGAGCCGCCGCAGCCGGAGGGTCTTCTCCAGCGGGTCGCCGGTGGCCGCGAACAATTCCTCGAAGACCTGCGGCATCGTCAGCAGCGACGGCCCGGTGTCGAAGCGGAACGTGCCCTCGTCGGTGGGCACCTCGAGCCAGCCGAGCTTGCCGCCGATCTCGGGGGCCTGCTCGAGGACGGTGACGTCGTGCCCCTGCGCGCGGAGGCGTGCCGCGGCGGCGAGGCCGCCGATGCCCGCGCCGATGACGACGACGCGAGCCATGGCTTCGACGGTACGGCTGCACGGGCCGCAGGCCCGTGCTTCGTCTGATCACGACGCATGCTCGTCCCGCTTGATGGGGCGCGGAAGCCTCCCGAGGACCGGTTACTTGTTCACTGGGTTCAGCTTCGGGGCAGCCGGCGCAACGCGGCTTCGACCGGCGACCTGCCGACCACGCCGCTGGGGGCTGCTCATGCCGAAGAGCGGGAGGACCCTCACCTGGCCTCGAGCGGGTCGGCTACCGCCGGCGAACGATGTCGGCTCGATCCGAGCAGGGTCGCGACGATGCCGAACACCGCGTAGGCGGCCAGCACGAGGAGGTCGCCAGCGACGCCGCGACCACCGAAGTAGACCACCTCGCGTACCGCCGAAGTCGCCGCCGAGTTCGGCAGCACCGGCGAGATCGACCGCCAGAAGGTTGGCAGCAGTTCCGGGGCGTAGGCACCGCCCGCGCTCGGATTGCCGAGAATGACAAAGACGATCAGCGTGAGGCCGACGCCGAGAATCCCGAACAGGACCTCGAAGGCCATCGTCACAGCCGCGGCCGCGAGCACCAGCAACGCGCCGATAGCGGCCACCTCGATCAACGAGCCGGTGAGCGCTCCGAGGAGGGGGCCGACGATGACCGCGCCACCCAAGCCGGAGATGATCGCGTACAGCGACACCGCGAGCAGCCGGATCACAGCGCGGCGGCGGTTGGCGGGTCGTGCCCCCTTCGCTATACCGAGCAGGGTCGCGACGAGGTAGCCGCCGACGCACCAGCCGATCACGAGGTAGAAGCCGGTCAGGCCCCGGTTGTCGCCCGCCTCTAGCGGCACCACGTCGACCACCCTGACGCTGCGATCAGCAGCGGCATCGACTCGTCCGAACACCTCTTCCACGGCGGTGACCGCCGACGCCCCGCGAGCGGACGCGACGAGCAGCACGTCCGGGCTGCCGTCGAGGTTCACCACAAAGGCAGCGGCCTTCTTGCCCTCGGTCAGTTGCCGTCGCGCGGCTGCCTCGTCGGCGACTGGCTCAACCGTCAGCGGACGACCGGGCAGGCCGTTCAACTCCGCCACGACCCGATCGCTGACCTGCGACGGCGCGACGACCGAGATGGGGATCTCGTGCGGCACGGGGTGGTGAAAGCTTCCGACATAGGAAAGCACGAACCCCATCTGCAGAATCAGCACCCCGATCAACAGCAGGAACGTCCGTCGGGAGACGGCGTCTCGCAACTCCTGCCCGAACCCGACCGGTGACTGCGTCGGGGCATCGGCCGGTGGCTTCACGCCGGCGGACTCGACGGTTGAGCTGCTCATGCAGACCTCCGCTAGTTGGATGCGTCACGCCTGGGCTTCGAGATGCGCCACGACGACGAGGGGCAGGTCAGCGCTCTGAGACGTGCGGGCACGCTGCCAGCGCCGTCGTTTCAAGGGCACCCGATCGCCGGTGTCAGGGGCCGGCCGGCATGTTGAACCGCGGGTTCGGAATCCGCGGACGGTGCGGCTGGTGTCGCGATCGCCCTGCCCGGCAAGAAGCGGCCAACACGTGTGGACCGGGGTGTCGTCCGCCACGCGCAGGGTCGAGGCGGACGCCGCACTGCTCGCCCTCGGTGTAACCGACCCCGCTGCCGACAGTTCTGTCGTGCCCGTCTCACGCTCGTCGATCAAGCACCCGGGACGTGCCGATCTGTGCGCCACTGCTGCGATGATCTGCTGGTGCGCCGGGGTGACGGAGAGCCAGAGCCGCCGCCGCCCACCTTCCGGGCGCCGGTGACCGCAGAGGCTTTCGTGGCTGAGTTGCACTCCGAGCGGTGGCCGTCGGACGACCCGTCGCTCGACGAACTCGACACGTTTGCGTTGGAAGGGCATCCGGGGTTGGCGGGGTTCTTCGTAGCCGTGGGTCGCCTGCTTTCGCCGGACGATGAACTGGCGGTCAGCCGTCTCGGTGCTGGGATCCTTCAGGACTGGCTCTGGATGGCCGACAAGCGCCACCCGCAGGCGCTGAACGTCATTACCGATGTGCTGCGGCAGACGCCGGCCATCACGCACGCCATCTCTGATCACATGATGTTGGACCATCGCGACCTTAGAAGCTCAGCCGGCCAGCGGCTCTCCGGCCAGGTACAGACGTTCGCCGGTCGCGCGTGAGCGCACGCGAAGTGTAGAAATGCCGCTCGCGCGGCTATGGGCGCTCTCGTGCCGTCCGGCCGCGGCTCAGCTACGGGATATGCCGGCCTCCGAACTGCTGGGCTGGTCCTTCTGCGACTTCGGCTGGTCCTGGGACGAGCGGTGGAGTGTCGTCGCTATTCAGGAGGAGACCAGCCGCCGGTTCTTCCACGTGATCTCGCCGCGCTGCCGGCGGACCAGGGAGAGTCCCGTCAGATACGCATAGGTGGCGATCGAGAGCGGGTGGAGCAGCGCGTCCGGCAGCGCGCGCCCGCCCGTACGGCGGGCGGAAATGATTCGAGAGGCGACCCCGGCGGCGTAGGCGATCGGGTCGGGCCGGCAGTACAGGGCGAGCAGCAGCGAGACCTGCGCTGCGCTGGTGGCCGGAGAGCCGCCGGCGGCCCACAGCGACTTCGCGTAGCCGTCGCGGAGCTCCGACCAGCCCTCGTACATCCGACAGGTCGCGACGGCGGTGCCGTCCGCCATGCCCCCGTGCCCGCCGGCGGCGCGCAGGGCGCGGGCGAGCGCGACGTCCTCGAGCACCGCGTCCGCGACCGCCCGGTGCCCCCCGCTGCGGCGGTAGAGGTCGGCGTCGACGGCGAGCAGCTGCCCGTTGGCCACCGCCATCGACGGGCGCGGCGTGTGCTCCGCGAGCCGAAGCGGGAGCAGCGCGAGCCAGGACCACTGCAGCAGCGGCTGAACCAGCCGCTCGCCCAGGCTGTCGGCGACCTGCCGCGGGTAGGGCGAGACGAACCCGAGCTCGGCCTCCCGGAGCAGGCGGACGGTCCGGGCCAGGCCGTCCGGGGCGAGCCGGACGTCGGCGTCGAGGAAGACGAGGACGCTGCTGGCCGGGTCGGCGTGCTCGGCCAGTCGCGCGCACGCCCAGGGCTTGCCGAGCCAGCCGGGCGGCGGCTCGTCCGTGCTGCGCACCAGCCGCACGCGCGGGTCGTCGGCGGCGAGGGCCTCGACGATCTCCGCTGTGCCGTCGGAGGAGGCGTCGTCGAGGACGACGATCTCCAGTGAGGGGACGTGGGCCGACGCGAGCAGAGCTCTCAGGGTCGGGCCGATCCGCGCGGCCTCGTCGCGCGCCGGGAGCAGCACGCTGACCCGTGCCGGCACGGGCGCCGCCTCGGGCGGTACGCGGAGCAGCCGAGCGTTGACCGCGGTGTGGCAGGCGGCGGCGACGGCGGCCGTGCGCAGCAGGGCACGCCCGACCCGGCGAGCGGAGACGACCGTCACGTCCGCCGTCGGTGGAGGGCGAGCAGCAGCAGCGCGACCGGGACCCCCATCGCGAGCCCGCCGGTCAGCGCCACCGCCGGTCGGTCGAAGAAGGCGAGGTTGGCCAGCAGCGAGGAGGCGTAGGTCCACAGGTACAGCGCCAGCGGTACCCAGTCGTTCGTGACGTCCCCGTCGCGCGGTTCGGGCAGCACCGCCGCGAGGACCGTCATCAATAGCAGGGCGACGAGCAGCCAGCCGGCGAAGTTCACGAGCGGGATGCCGGTGAGCGTCGGGCCGTTGTCCGGCCCGAACGTCCAGTGGCCGGCGTCGACCATCTGCGGGTCGAGGAAGACGTCCCAGCTCGCCAGGGCGAGCGCGGAGACGACGACCCGCCCGGGCGTCCCCAGACGCCAGCCGTCCGCCACGACCCGGCCGACGACGAGCGCCGGGTACGCCATCATCGTCCAGGCCAGCGGAATGATCAGGGGGACGTCGAGCAGCCGGACGCCCAGTGAGTCGGCGTAGGTGTAGTCCCCGAACGGCACGCCGGTGGCCGTCCCGACCGCCTCCGCGACGAGGCCGACGCCCGCCGAGACGACGAGCAGGATCAGCGCGCTCCGGCGCCCGAGGCTCCGCCAGGCGGCGGTCACGGACGCGGCGGCGAACAGCAGGACGGTCAGGACGGTCAGCCGGTTGCGGAGCTCGCCCTCGACCAGGGGATAGACGATCTGCGCCAGGACGGTCGCCCCGGCCAGCACGGCCGGCACCGCCAGCGGCACCCGGCTCTGCGCGCGGCCGGCGGCGCCGGGGGACGGGTCGTCCCGCGGTGGGGCCGTGCTCCGACAGCGGATCGTCGTCATCGGATCGTTGTCATCAGATCGTCGTCATCGGATCGGTCGGTCCCGGGCCGTCTGGCTCCACCAGTCGTAGAGGCCGGCCGCGGTGGGCGCGGCGCCGTCCTTGCCGACGGCGGTGACCTCGATGCCCTGGGCGTCGTACTGCCACTGCAGCCTGCGTCGCTCGTCCCGCCCGGTGTAGCAGGCGAAGGCGCCCATGCGGTCGCCGCCGACGGTCCAGAAGCCGCCGGAGTTCCCGGTCTCACCCGCACAGCGCCGGGACACCAGCCCGCGATCGGCGGTGAGCGCGTCGAACCGTGACTTCAGGACCTGCGCGTTCGCGACCTGTCGGACCTCCAGCCGCTGCACCCTCGGGTCGCGGCCGTCGCAGTTCAGCGCCGCGACGACGCCCGTGCCGCCGTCCACGGCCGTGCAGTCCCCGTAGACGTCGGCGGGCAGCCGGGCCTCCAGCGCGCGTGTCGCGGCGCTGTCCGCACCGCCCACTCGGAGCGTGAGGACGGCCGTCACCACGGCGAGCAGCAGGAGCAGGACGAGGGCGAGCGGAAGTAGCCGGCGGCGCCGTCGAGGTGGGGGAGCCGCGCGGTGCAGGCGACGCTCCGACCGGCGCGAGCGGCGCCGCCCGGGGGGAGCCGCAGGGTGCCCCGGTGGCGGCGGGAAGGGAGGTCCGGCCGGCGGACCCGGCGGCGGAGCGCCACCCGGCGGCGCGGACCGCGGCGGAGGCGCGAAACGCGGAGGATGGGACGGCGGAGGGGCGCTGGGCGGCGGCAGACCGGGCCGGGCGTAGGGCGCGGTCGTCGACCCGCCTCCGAGTCGCGCCGTTCGCGGGTCCCCGACGACGGTCGCGCGGGTGTCCCGGACGGCGCTCCGGGCGGCCGCCGCGAGGTCGCCGGCGGTGGCGGGGCGCTGCCGGGGGTCGCGGTCCATTCCCCGCCGCAGCGCGTCGTCGAGCGCGGGCGGGAGGTCGGGGCGCAGGGACAGCAGGTGCGGGGGGTCGACGGCCTGCCGGCGGTTGATCTCCTCGGGCGGCGCGTGCTGCGGCCACGGCCGCTGGCCGGTCAGGCACTCGAACATGACGCAGGCCAGCCCGTACACGTCGCAGGACGGCCCGCCCGGCTGCCCGGCCAGCCGCTCCGGCGCCATGTAGGCCGGGCTGCCCAGCACGACGACGGGCTTGGACAGCCGCAGCTCGTTGCTCATCGACCGCGCGATCCCGAAGTCGGTCAGGTAGACGTGCTCGGCGCGGTGCCGGTCCCGGGTCGGCGCCAGCAGCACGTTCCCGGGCTTCACGTCGCGGTGCACCATCGAGTTGCGGTGCGCCTCGTCGAGCGCCCCGGCCACCGACTCGGCGATGTCGAGGACCCGCTCCGGGCGCAGCGGTCCCTCGCGCAGCACGCTGGCGAGGTCGGTGCCCGGCACGAGGCGCATCGCGATGTAGAGGTTGGGATAGCCGCCGACGTCGTAGATCGGGACGATGTTGGGGTGCTCGACCCGCGCGGCCAGCTCGGCCTCGTGCGCGAACCGGGCCCGGTAGTCGGGGTCGCTGCCGAACTGGGCGGACAGCACCTTCAGGGCGACCAGCCGCTTGGTCCGCTCGTCGAACGCGCGGTAGATGACGCCCATGCCGCCGGTCGCGAGGCGGGCCTGCAGCTGGTAGTGGGCGATGCGCTCACCGGTCTGCGGCTGCACCGGCACCCCCGATCCGCGCGGAGATGCCGGCGACGCCACCCGTGAGAGCCCCGGCCGC
Organism: uncultured Actinomycetota bacterium; assembly: GCA_963783105.1. Lineage (GTDB taxonomy): Bacteria > Actinomycetota > Actinomycetes > Frankiales > Frankiaceae > JAVEDQ01. Next base: position 914,559 of record CAWAMI010000003.1, on the reverse strand, counting down.
GCGGCGCCAGGCCGCCGGGCGCCGGTCGGCCATCAGCACCCGTGCCGCCGAGCGTCCGCTGGCGCCGAAGACGCCGCCGCCGGGATGCATCGACGCGCCACACAGATACAGACCGTCGACGGGCCCGCGGTAGCCCGCCAGCTCGGGCAGTGGTCTCCAGGAGAACATCTCGTCGAGGCTCATCTCGACGTGCATCACGTTGCCCCGCAGCAGCCCCAGCTCGCGTTCGAGGTCCAGCGGGGTCTGCACGAACATCTCCTGAACGGACGAGGCGAAGCCGGGCGCGACGCGGTCGAGCGCGGTCACCAGCTTCTCGCCCTCCCGCTCCCGCACCTCGTCCCAGCTCCGCCCGCCGGCGAGCTGGTACGGATGCCACTGCCCCCAGATCGAGACGTTGTGCCGGCCGGCCGGCGCGACGCTCGCGTCAAGATAGGAGAACGCCATCCCCAGTGCGGCGGGTTCCCGCGGCAGGTCGCCGGCCAGGAAGTCGCCGTAGGCGCGACGCAGGCTTGTCCGGGACTCGGCCGCGAGCACCAGCCCGGCGTTCACGTCGTCGGGCGCGCCCGGGTAGTGCGGGACGTCGTCGGTCGCGAGCCGGACGACCATGCCCAGCCCGTTACCGACCCGCACGCTCCGCCGGACCCGGTCCCGCTCGGCCGCGGGGACGGCGTCGCCGAGCAGGTCATAGGTGGTCAATATGTGGCAGCCGGCCACGACCGCGTCCGCGGGAAGGCGCTCGCCGCCGTCGGTCCGGACAGCGCGCACCCGGCCTCCGGAGGTCTCGATCGCCGCCGCGCCGTCGCCGAGGCGGACCCGGCCGCCGTCGGACTCCAGCCGCGCCCGTAGCGCCGTCGTCAGCGCCCCCGAGCCGCCGACGGCCCGGCCCGGCGGGCGGCGGTGGAGCAGCGCGTTCCAGCCGACGAGGTCGGCGGTGGCGACCTCGCTGGTCGGCGGCCCGGACTGCGCGCCGAGCCAGGAGAGGGCGGTCTTGAGGTGCTCGGAGTCGAACAGGCTGTCGAGCAGCGCGTCACCGGGCATGAGGAACTGGCGGGCCAGCTCGAGGCCGGGCAGGCCGGTGCCGCGCCCGGTGCCCCACAGCGCGCGACCGAGGGCGGCGCCGGTCGGCGGCGCGGAGAAGGCGGTGAAGACGTGCTCGTTGCGCTCCGCCCAGTCGGTGACGAAGGCGCGGTAGGCGTCGGCGTCCCGAGCTCCGCACACCGCCTCGATCGAGGCGCACGTGCTGTCGAGGTCGACGGAGAAGGTGATCCCGCCGCCCGGCGCGCCGGCCAGTGGGAAGAACGCCCACGGGTCGCAGTCGAGGTAGCGCAGGCCGAAGCGTTCCAGGTCGAGGTCCTCGACGATGCCGGTCCAGCGGATCATGATGTGCGCGCTGGAGCCGCGGTCCATCCGGAAGCCGGGGAAGCGCTCGACCGTCGAGACCGCCCCGCCGAGGACGGTGTCCCGCTCGACCACCTCCACGTCGAGGCCGTCGCGGGCGAGGTAGCAGGCGGCGACGAGCGCGTTGTGCCCCGAGCCGACAACCACGATGCGATCGGAGCCGACGCGGTCCGGTCTGCTGGCCGAGGCGGGACCGCCGCTCACGGAAGGCGCTTCACGAGCACGGCGTAGGGCGTCCCGCTGCCGTTGAAGGTGAACTGCCGCAGCAGGGGGACGAAGCCCTCGCTCGCGTAGAGCCGCCGCGCCGGGCTGTCCGGCAGCTCGAGGGCCGACAGCGCGGCGGTGCGGCGGCCGCAGTCGTCGAGCAGCTCGCGCAGCAGCCGTCGTCCGAGCCCCGAGCCCTGGTACTCGGGCAGCACGTGCAGCTCGACGATCTCGAAGGTGTCGGACAGCCACTCCTGCGCCACGTCAGCCGGCAGGGCGGAGACCACGGTGTCGTGCCACCACTGCCCGCGTGAGCCGGGCTGGCCGTAGCCGATGCCCACCAGCGGACCGGATTCGCTGAGCGCGGCCGGGTCCGCCGGGAGGTCGTCGGCGGGGGCGAGCGCGGCCACGACGCGCAGCCCCGGGCGGCTGACGTGGGTACGGGCGTGGGCGGCGCGTTCCGCCTCCGCCCGTGCGGGGTCCGCCTCGTGCAGGTCGAGGAAGGCCCGGCGGTAGACCGTCATGACGTCGGGGAGCCGGCTCGCCATCTGGTCGGGGGTCCAGTGGTGGAGCTCCACCCGACCGTCGACGCGCATACCGCCAGATTGCCAGCGGAATCCTCCTCAGCCCAACGGATCCGCCGATCGTCCCGGGGATCCCGTGCCGAGCGGATCGCGCCCCTCGTAGGAGCCGGCGGCATCGACCAGACGGAACCGCGCGAACAGCTCCTCCGCGTACCACCCCAGCCGCTCCGTGTCGGCGATCGCGCCTCGGTGGGCGGCTCCCTCGTAGGCGAACCGGCGGAGGGCGTCCGTGCTCCGCCAGATGCTGAACGTCCCCTGCAGACCGAGCGGCGCCTCACCGATGCCGAGCGCGAACAGCAGTCCGGGGCTGGTGTGCAGGTCGGACGAGACCGGCGGGACCGCTCGCCAGAAGGTGGCGGCGCGGCGGGGGACGAGCCGGGCTCGGGTGATCGCGACGACCGGTGCCCCGGACGGCCCGTCGACGCGCCGACTCGGCCGCGGGTCGCCGAACGGGGCCCGCCGGGACCAGAGCCCACGTGACGCCACGGGCACGAGATCGGCCCGGAAGTGTTCGTCGGCCAGCCGTTCCCAGGCGGCCGCGGGGCGCGACATGTCGAACCGGGCCCGGTCGGCGGGGGAGTCCCAGGTGCTCAGCAGCGCCCAGTGCCGGAGGTCGGCGTCGCGGACGGTGAACGTGCGGCCGCTCCCGGTGCCCAGTAGCTTCGCGAACCGCAGCCCGGGGGTGCGGCGCAGGGGAGCCCGGTCGAGGGCCATCCGGGCGACCGCGGCCGGAACCGCGCGAGCGGGCACGCCCCAGACGTCCAGCGTGACCAGCGCCGGTACCGGGTCGGGGGACGACACGACCCCAGTGTGCGGGACCGGGCGTCGGTCGGGCGGGCCGCGCCGGTCAGCCGGCGTTCTGGTGGGCCGAACGGAACGGGTCGCGCCTCGGCGGGGCGTGCAGTGCGGCGCGGGGGCAGTTGGACAGCGACAGCCCGGCGTAGCCGAAGGCCTCGTCGCAGAGTTTGTCGGTGGTCCAGCCGTCGGCGGCCGCCTCGGGGGAGATGCTGGCGCGGTAGACCGTGATGCTCGCCCGGGTCGGGGTTCCGTAGACCACCGCGAGCGAGCCGAGCAGTACGGCGCTGCCCTTGCTGCCGAGCGCACCGTCCCACGGCCGGTCATAGCGCTGCCACAGCGTCGTCGTGGTGTTCCACACGCCGCCCCGGCGGACGTCGGAGTTGAACAGCGCCGCGAGGATCAGCTGAGCCGCCTGCTCCTGCAACACCGCGGCAGGCCGGATCACCGTCTCCAGAGCTGTCATGATTTCGTCATCGGCAGCCCGTTGCTACTCCTACAGCACCAACTCGGTGGCTCCGTTCGGAGCAACCGCGATCAGCTCCCGACGACCGATCAGCTCACGACAGCGGAGCGGTAGCGCGCGACAACCAGGTCGGCGACCGCCGGATGGTCGCCCAGCGGGGAGGTGGCCGCGCGGGCGGCGTCGGGTAGCAGGCCTGGCGCGAGGAAGTAGCTGACCACGGCAGGCCGGCGTCCGGTCGCGGCCGTGACCTGGTCGACCGCCTCCTCCACGGTCGGCCTGGCGGCGGTGACGAAGGCCGCCGTGACGCCGGCAGGCCAGTGCTCGGCCAGCATCGCGGCCTGCGTGCGGACGTCGTCCTGGCCCTCCGCGGTCGCCGAACCGGTGGCGGCGAGCACCAGCGGAGTCGTCGCAGGGATGTCGGCGGTGGCGATGCGGTCGAGCAGGGCGGAGGTCAGCACCGGGTCGGGCCCGAGCGGTGGGGCGGCGTCGTCGGGCAGGTCACGGGCGACGTGGGTGCCGCGGGAGAGCAGCAGCGGCACGACCACGGGGTCGTCGAGCTCGGTCAGCACGTCCGTCAGCAACGGGGCCGACAGCTCGATGAACCCGAGGCGGACGTCCACCCCGGGCAGCCGCGCCGCGACGTTGGCGACCAGTACCCGCAGCATCTCCGCGGACGCGGGGACCCGGCTGCCGTGACCGACCGCCAGCAGCGGCCGGGCGGATGCGTCGAGCCCCGCTGACGCGAGGCCGGTCTCGGTCAGACGTGCAACCCGCACTCGGTCTTCTTCACGTTGGCCCAGCGGCCGGAGCGACCGAGGCCCTTGAGCGTGCACGGCTCGCAGCCGACGCTGCCGTAGCCCTCGGAAAGCAGCGGGTTCACCAGCACGCCGTGCTCGTCGGTGTAGGCCTCGATCTGTTCGTCCGACCATGCGACCAGCGGGTTCACCTTGACGCGGTTCTTCTTCTCGTCCCACTCGACGAGCCGGGCCGACTCACGGCTCTCGGCCTCGTCGCGGCGCAGACCGGTAGCCCAGGCGACGTAGGGGCGCATGGCCTCCTGCAGCGGCTGGACCTTGCGCAGGCTGCAGCAGAGGTCGGGGTCGCGCTCGTGGAGCCGCGGCCCGTAGACGGCGTCCTGCTCCGCGACGGTCATCCGGGGCGAGATGCGCAGGAGGTTGAGGCCGTAGACCTGCTCGGCGGCGTCCGCCGTGCCGATCGTCTCGGCGAAGTGGTAGCCGGTGTCGAGAAAGATCACCGGGATGCCCGGCCTGATCTGGGCCGCCATGTGCACCAGCACCGTGTCCTGCATCGAGGCGGTGATGGCGAATCGTGGCGAGAAGCGGTCGACCGCCCAGCGCAGGACCTCGATCGGCGGCGCGCCCTCGAGCTCCTGACCGGCGCGTTCAGCCAGCTCGCGCGGGGTCAGATCGGTCAGATCGGTGTAGCCGGCGGCGCTGTTGGCCGCTGGCGAAGTTAGTGCGTTCAGTTCCATGGCGAGCGACACGGTGGGAATGGGGCCCTTCGCAGGATCGGTCGGCGGTCGGCGCGAAGGAGCGCTGGCACATCCGGGTCTCCCGGACGGCGCGCTCCGTCAGGGGCGCAGACAGACCGCGCTGCTGACCCGCTGGAGGTCGACGTGCAGCCGGGCTACGAGGCGCACGGGCATGTGCGTCAGGTTAGCAGTCACGGCAGCCCGATCCCCCTCCTGCGCAGGTCCAGCCCCGGTCCGGCGGGCGCCGAGCCTGCTCTTCTCATCGGAGCAGACCCCGCCTCACCTGAGTGGGGCCAACGGGCCCTGTCCGACGCCTATTCCGGCGCCCCGCGGCCGTGCCGGGCGTTGCGGCCGTCTCGGAGGAAGCCGCGCATGCGGACGTGTTGCACAATCGAGGGGTGCAGCCGCCCCGGAAACTCCTCGTCGCGCGCCTGCACGTCGACTTGATGAGGGTCTCGAGCGCCCTCTGCTCCGCTGCCGGCTGATCAGCGACGCTCTTCGCGCGGCCCGCCCGGGTCCCGCGCCTCCCCGATTTCCGGCCAGCTCTGACGTTTCGCTACCCGGTGGAAGGAACCTGCGATGCCGCCCGTGACCGGGCAGGGCCAATGGGCCCTCGGCTTCCGCGAGCCGCTCAACCCCAACGAGCGTGTCAAGAAGGACGACGACGGCCTCAACGTCCGGGCGCGGATCGAGACGATCTACGCCTACCGCGGCTTCGACGCGATCGACCCGCAGGATCTCCGCGGCCGGATGCGCTGGTGGGGCCTCTACACCCAGCGCAAGCAGGGCATCGGCGGCGGGCTGACCGGCAGCCTCGAACCGGAGGAGATCGAGGACCCGTACTTCATGCTCCGGGTTCGCATCGACGGCGGACGCCTCACCTCCGAGCAGCTGCGGGTCGTTGCCGACATCGCGACCGAGTTCGGGCGCGACGTCGCGGACGTGACCGACCGGCAGAACGTGCAGCTGCACTGGATCCGCATCGAGGACGTCCCGGAGATCTGGCGTCGCCTCGAAGCCGTCGGGCTGTCGACGACCACCGCCTGCGGCGACACCCCGCGGGTGTTCCTCGGTTGCCCCCTGGCGGGCGTGGACGCGGACGAGGTTCTCGACGGCACGCCGGCGATCGACGCCACCTTCGAGCGGTTCAGCTCCGACATCAAGGCCTTCACCAACCTGCCGCGCAAGTACAAGACGGCGGTCTCCGGCTGCCCGGACCACTGCACGGTGCACGAGATCAACGACTGCGCCTTCGTCGGCGTCATCGGGCCGGACGGCACGCCGGGCTACGACCTCTGGGTCGGCGGAGGGCTGTCGACCAACCCCAAGTTCTCCACCCGGCTCGGGGTCTTCGTGACCGAGGAGCAGGTGCCCGACGTCTGGGTCGGCGTGACCTCGGTGTTCCGGGACTACGGCTACCGGCGCTCCCGCAACCGGGCCCGGCTGAAGTTCCTGCTGGCCGACTGGGGGCCGGAGAAGTTCCGCGAGGTGCTGGAGAAGGAGTACCTCGGCTTCTCCCTGCCCGACGGCCCGCCACCGCCTCCGCCGGTCCACAAGCGTCGCGACCACCTCGGCGTCACCCCGCTCAAGGACGGCACCTTCGCGGTCGGCTTCGCCCCCCGCGCCGGCCGGGTCAGCGGCACGCTGCTGACCACGGTCGCCGGCCTGGCCGACGAGTACGGCAACGGCGAGGTGCGCACGACGGTCGAGCAGAAGCTGCTCATTCTCGGGGTGACCGACCCGGACGGCCTGACCGCCGCGCTGGCCGAGCACGACCTTGTCGTCAAGGCGAGCGCGTTCCGGCGCGGCACCATGGCCTGCACCGGGCTCGAGTTCTGCAAGCTCGCCATCGTCGAGACCAAGGCGCGGGCCAGCGACCTGATCGACGAGCTCGAGCGGCGGCTCCCGGACTTCGACGAGCCCATCGGCATCAACATCAACGGCTGCCCCAACGCGTGCGCCCGCTTCCAGGTCGCGGACATCGGGTTGAAGGGCATGCTCATCGGCGGCGAGGACGGCTTCCAGGTCCATCTCGGCGGGTCGATGGGGCGGGAGGCCGCCCTGGGCCGCAAAGTGCGGGGCCTCAAGGTGACCGCGGCCGAGCTCCCCGACTACATCGAGCGCATGCTGCGCCGTTACGAGGACGGGCGCAGCGACGGCGAGTCCTTCGCCGCCTGGGTGCGCCGGGCCGACGAAGCGCTGCTGAAGTAGGCCCCCCGGTGGACCCCGTGGACCTGTTGCCCCGGCTTCGTCGCCGCGCGCGGTGGGCGGTGCTGCGGGCCGCCGCACGGGGCTGGTGGTCGCCGGGTCGCGGCCTGCCCGCCGGCGCCGCCGTGGACGAGCGCGCGTTCGTCGGACGCGGCGCTCTGGTCGCGCCGTGGAGCGCCGTCGCGCCCGGCGCCGTGGTCGCACCCGGAGCGGTGGTCGCACCGCTGGCCGCCCTCGCGCCGGGAGCCGTGCTCGCGCCCGGAGCGGTCGTCGCGCCGCTCACCGCCCTCGGGCCGGGTGCCGTCGTCGGACCGGGCTCCGCGATCGCTCCGCTCACGGTCGTCTCGCCCGGCGTCCTGATCGGCCCCGGCGTCTTCATCGGCCCCGGATGTGCGCTGGCGCCCGGCGTCGTGATCGGCCGCGGTGCCGTCATCGGCGCCGGCGTCGCCCTCGCCCCCGGCGTGCGCGTCGGGGCCGGCGCGACGGTCGAGTCGGGCAACGCCCTCGCCCCGGCCGCCGTCGTCGAGGCCGGCGCCTACGTCCCGCGGGGCACGAACCTCGCACCGCGGCAACGCTTCGCCGCGACCGCCCGGCCGGCCCTGCCCGGGGGTGGCGCGTGAGCGAGGGCGGCGCATGACCGAGGGCGGAGAGCGTTCCGTCCCCTTCTTCTGCCCGTACTGCGGGGAGGAGGCCCTCGAACCCGTCGGCCCGCGCGGCGGGTGGTGGTGCCACGACTGCAACCGGCGCTGGACGCTCAAGCTCGTCGGGGCGGGGCCGCCGCCGGAGGAGCCGGTCGAGCCGGAGCCGGGCCCCGCTCGCTGAGCCGAGCCCGGCAGTAGCGTCCGCTCCATGACCTCGCCTGAGACCTCCGTGCCTACGTCCGTGCTGGAGGGTGCCGAGGCGGTGCGCACCGGGCGGACGACCGCGCGGGCCCTCACCGAACAGGCCCTGGCCAGGATCGGCGAACGCGACGGCGACATCGGCGCCTTCCAGGTGGTGCGGGGGGATCGCGCGCTGGCCGAGGCGGACGCGGTCGACGCCCGGCCCGACCGGGCGGAACTGCCGCTGGCCGGCGTCCCGATCGCCATCAAGGACAACGTCCCGGTCGAGGGCGAGCCGATGCGCACCGGATCAGCGGCGTCGGACGCGACGGCGCAGACCGTCGACCACCCCGTCGTGACCCGGCTGCGAGCCGCGGGCGCGGTCGTCGTCGGGCTCACCCGCGTCCCGGAGCTGTGCGTGTTCGGGGCGACCGATTCGGTCTTCGGCATCAGCCGCAACCCCTGGAACCCCGACCTCACCCCCGGCGGCTCGTCCGGCGGCAGCGCCGCAGCCGTCGCCGCCGGAATGGTGCCCGCGGCCCACGGCAACGACGGAATGGGATCGATCCGCATCCCCTCGGCCTGCTGCGGCCTGGTCGGGATCAAGCCCGGCCTCGGCGTCGTGCCGTCCGAGCTCGGCAACGGCTCCTGGTTCGGCTTCGCCGAGAACGGGCCGTTGACCACCACCGTCGCCGACGCCGCCCTGCTGCTGTCGGTTCTGGCCGCCGACCCGTCGCTCGCCGAGTCACCCGCTCAGTCGCCCGCCGGGCTCCGGATCGGCCTGTCGCTCGCTGCCCCCTCGCCGGCCACCCCCGTCGATCCCGCTTTCGCCGACGCGGCCCGCCGGACCGCCGATCTGCTGGCTTCCCTGGGGCACGCGAGGATCGACCGGGAGCTGAAGCCGCCACTGTCCGCCGGTCTCGCCGCGCTGTCGGTCTGGTTCGCCGGGACCGAGATGGACGCGCGGCTGATGAGCGACCGCGGCCGGCTGGGTAAGCCCGTGGCCCGGCACGCCGCCGCCGGACGCGCGGTCCTCCGAGCAGGCCGACCCAGGGAGTCCAGCCGGGAGGCCTGGCGAGCCGTGGCGCAGCGGTTCTTCGACGATCTCGACGTCCTGGTGACCCCGGGGCTCGCCCAGGTTCCCCTGCCCGCCGTCCGGTGGGGGGAGCGGAGCTGGTTGCGGAACCTCCGGGCGAACAGCGCCTACGCCCCGTTCGCCGCGCCCTGGAACCTCGCCGGCTGGCCGGCGATGGTGGTGCCCGCCGGTCAGCACCCGGACAGCGGCACGCCGCTGTCGGTGCAGCTCGTCGCGCCGCCCGGCGGCGAGGGGCGGCTGCTGTCGCTGGCCGCGCAGATCGAGCAGGCGGCTCCCTGGCCGCGGGTCGCCCCGCGCTACGCCTGACCGGACGCCCTACGGGGCGCCTGTCCGACGCGGCCCGACCCGGGGAGGGGCTGCGGAGAAGGTGTGGGTCGACGTAGCGTGCCCGGTCATGACCGGGCACTCGCGCCAGCACAAGTTCCTGCTCGACGAGTCGGAGATGCCGACCCGCTGGTACAACGTCATCCCGGACCTGCCGTCGCCCCCGCCCCCGCCGCTGCACCCCGCGACGCACGAGCCGGTCGGCCCCGACGACCTCGCGCCGCTGTTCCCGATGGACCTGATCCTCCAGGAGGTGTCGAGCGAGAGTTACATCGACATCCCCGACGAGGTGCAGGACGTCTACCGGCTCTGGCGGCCGTCGCCGCTCTACCGGGCGCACCGCCTCGAGCAGGCGCTCGGCACCCCGGCGCACATCTACTACAAGTACGAGGGCGTCTCGCCCGCCGGCTCCCACAAGCCGAACACCTCCGTCCCACAGGCCTTCTACAACGCCAAGAGCGGCGTCACGAAGCTCACCACCGAAACGGGCGCCGGCCAGTGGGGGACGGCCCTCGCGTTCGCGTGCGCCGTCTTCGGGCTCGAGTGCGAGGTCTGGCAGGTCGGGGCGTCCTACGACGGCAAGCCCTACCGCCGGTCGGTGATGGAGACCTTCGGCGCCGCGGTGCACCGCAGCCCGTCCGAGGTCACCGAGATCGGCCGCAAGATCGCCGCCGAACGATCAGCGGACGCAGCAGGACACCCGGGCAGTCTCGGCATCGCCATCAGCGAGGCCGTCGAGGTGGCGGCGCAGGACGAGCGCATCCACTACGCGCTCGGCAGCGTGCTGAACCACGTGCTGCTGCACCAGACGGTGATCGGCGAGGAGGCGCTGCTCCAGCTGGCCAAGGCGGGGGAGCAGCCGGACGTGATCGTCGGCTGCACGGGCGGCGGGTCGAACTTCGCCGGTCTCGCGTTCCCGTTCCTGCGGGAGAAGCTGCAGGGCCGGATGAGCCCGACCATCCGGGCGGTCGAGCCGGCCTCCTGCCCCTCGCTGACGAGGGGCACCTACGCCTACGACTTCGGCGACACCGCCGGGCTCACGCCGTTGATGAAGATGCACACGCTCGGCCACGACTTCGTGCCGGACCCCATCCACGCAGGCGGCCTGCGCTATCACGGCATGAGCCCGCTGATCTCCCACGTCTACGAGCTGGGGTTGATGGAGGCGATCGCGCTCCCGCAGACGGAGTGCTTCGCCGCGGCGGTCCAGTTCGCGCGCAGCGAGGGCATCGTGCCGGCACCCGAACCGACCCACGCGCTCGCCGCCTGCATCCGGGAGGCCGAGCGGGCGAAACAGACCGGGGAACAGACGGTCATCCTCACCGCGCTGTGCGGCCACGGGCACTTCGACATGGCCGCCTACGACGCCTATCTGGGCGGGCGGATGGTCGACGAGGAGCTCTCCGAGGAGCGCTTCGCCGAGCCGCTGACCAGGCTGCCGCAGCTCGACGGCTGAAGCTCGGCGCGCGGACCGTCCGCGCGTGTACCAGCGCATGCCGCCGAACGGTGGAGTCGAAGTGGCTGCACCCGGCACCTGAGCACGACGGGTCCTCCGGCCCGATGCATCAGTGACGCCCGAAAAGGGGGCGCACGGATGCGGGGGAAGACCATGCGGGGGATTCGGTGGGGCCGGGCTTCGAGCGGTCGCTCGGCCGGCAAGGCGGCGATCGCGCTGGCGCTGGCGATCCCGGTGGGCGTCACCGCCGCGGCTGGGCCGGCGGCGGCGACCGCCGCTCCTGCGGCCGGCGGTCCGGCGGCTCCGGTGGCGGCGGCACACGTCCCGACCGTCGAGGGCGTACCGGCCGAGGGCGGGGCGGCCGTCGTCCGGGCGATGCCCGGCTCGCTCGACGCCGCCGAGCGCGCGGTGCTCGCCGCCGGCGGCACGGTCACCAGGCGGCTCACCGCGCTCGACTCGCTGAGCGTGCAGCTGCCGGCCGGAGCGGCCGAGCGGATCGCGGCCGACGCGTCCGTGCACTCGGTCACGGGCAACCGCAAGGTGCAGCTCCTGCGCTTCGACGGCCCCAGCTACAACGCCCTCGGGGACCTCGGCACCTACCGCGAGATCGAGCAGAACGTCCTCGGTGCCGCCGACTACTGGCACGCCGGTTACACCGGACAGGGCGTCGACGTCGCCCTGATCGACTCCGGCACGGTCCCGGTCAACGGCCTCCGCTCGACCAACAAGGTCGTCCAGGGCCCCGACCTGTCCTTCGAGTCGCAGGACGACAACCTGCGCTACCAGGACACCTACGGCCACGGCACGCACATGGCCGGCATCATCGCCGGCCGGGACGACAACGTCCCGGCGCAGATCAAGGGCGGGGAGCAGAACTTCGTCGGCGTGGCCCCCGACGCCCGCCTGGTCAGCGTCAAGGTCGCCGACGCCTCGGGTGCCACCGACGTCAGCCAGGTGCTCGCCGCCATCGACTGGGTGGTCGCCAACCGCCGGGCGGGCGGCCTGAACATCCGGGTGCTCAACCTGTCCTTCGGCACGGACAGCACCCAGGACTACAAGGTCGACCCGCTGGCCTACGCCGCCGAGGTCGCGTGGAAGAGCGGCATCGTCGTCGTGGCGGCCGCCGGCAACCGTGGCGCCGCCTCCGAGCGGCTGACCGACCCGGCGTACGACCCGACGATCCTCGCGGTGGGGGCGGCCGACAACAACCTCACGCCGACCACGGACGACGACTCGATCCCGGACTACTCCAGCCACGGCGACGGCGTCCGCAACCCGGACCTCGTCGCCTACGGCACCAAGGTGCTCAGCCTCCGGTCGCCGGGCTCCCAGCTGGACATGGAGAACCCGCAGGCCCGCTTCTACGACCGGCTCTTCCGTGGCAGCGGCACCTCCCAGGCCGCCGCGGTGGTCTCCGGATCGGTCGCCCTGCTGCTCGAGCAGCGACCGCACCTCACCCCGGACCAGGTCAAGAAGCTCCTGATCTCGGCGTCCAAGAAGCTGCCGAACGCCGACGCGCGGGGACAGGGAGCCGGCGTCCTCAACCTGACGGCACTCAAGGGTCTGCGCACCCCCCCTGTCGTCGAGAGCGCCCAGCTCGTCGTGCCGTCGACCGGGCTCGGATCCCTCGACGCGGCCCGCGGCTCGACCGACCTGGTGGACGCGGGCAACGGCGAGGTCCTCGACGGCGAGTACGACATCTTCGGCGCCGCCTGGACCCCCGCCGCCTGGGCGCCGCTGTCCGCGGTGGGCACCGCCTGGGACAACGGGACCTGGAACGGCACCCGCTGGTCCGGCAGCTCCTGGACCGGCACCCGCTGGAGCTCGGTGGCCTGGAGCGGCACCCGGTGGTCCGGCACCCGCTGGAGCGGGACCCGCTGGAGCGGTGCGGACTGGAGCGGCACCCGCTGGAGCGGGAGCAGCTGGACCGGCACCCGCTGGAGCGGCAGCGACTTCAGCGGAACGCGTTGGTCGGGCACGCGCTGGAGCGGCGGCACCTGGAGCTGACGCATCAGGCACGGGCCGGACGGTCGGAGCACCGACCGTCCGGCCCGGAGCCGTTTGGCGAAGACCGAACCAATCGAACGAGGGATCGACAGTCGGGCGTGCCCGTCCGATGAGAGCACCGGAGGAGGTGGTCCGCATGCAGTCGTCGCGTCGGCTCGACGGCCGGACCCTGCTCGTCCTCCTCGTCGCCGGTGTGCTCGCGGGGCTGACCGCGCTGATGGGCTTCGGCGAACGCGGCCAGGTCTCGCCGATCGATCTGGGGCTGCCCGCCTGGGCGTTGCTGCCGGCCTTCTTCGCCGCGGAGGTCTGGGCGGTGCACCTGCACGTGCGGGGAAAGCAGGCGCAGTCGTTCACGCTCTCCGAGGTGCCGCTGGTCGTCGGACTGTTCGCCTGCGCCCCCCTGCCGCTGCTGGCGGCGCGGCTGCTCGGGGGTGGCGCCGCGCTCGTCCACGGCGGTCGGCAGTCGCCGGTCAAGCTGGTGTACAACCTGGCCTGCTTCGCCTTCGAGACGATGCTGGCGATCTCCCTGTTCGGGCTGCTGCGCACCGGCGGGGACGCGCTCGAGCCCGCGGGCTGGCTCGCGGCCGCCGCGGCGATCGCGCTCGCCGGCACCATCAGCGTCGCCCTGGTGGTCGTCGCCGTCACGCTCACCGACCAGCGTCCTCCGCTGCGCACCATCGGTCGGCACCTGCTCGCCGGCCTCGTGGTCGGGGCGACCAACACCTCCCTGGCGCTGCTGGCGGTGTTGGCCGCCCGCGCGAACCGGGCCGGCGTGCTGCTCGTCATCGTCCCGGCGCTGGTGCTGTTCGTCGCCTACCGCGCCCACCACGCCAACCGGGCGCGGACCGGAAGCCTCGGGCTCCTGCACGAGACGAACCGGCTGTTGCAGGCGGCCGAGGACCGGACGACCGCTGTCGAGGCGGTGCTTCGTCGCCTCGCCGACGTGTTCGGCGCCGAGCGGGTCGAACTGCTCCTCCTCCGTCGCGGCGAGGACGAGACCGGTGCGCTGATGCGCTACCGGGTGGGCCTCGTCGAGGGTCCGGACCCGGTGGACGAGCCGGAGCAGTGCCCCTGGTGGTCGACGCTCGTCAACGTCGGCGGTTCGGTGCTGCTGGAACGGCGTCCTCGCGCGCCCTACGGACCGGTCGAGGGGCTGCCCGAGGGCACCAAGGAAGCGATGCTGGTGCCCCTGCCCGGCGAGAGCGGGTGGATCGGTGGCCTGCTGGTCGCCGACCGGGCGTTGGAGGCGGTCACCTTCGAGAAGGAGGACCTCTCGCTGCTGGTCTCGCTCGTCGACGTCGTCGCCGCCTACTGCGAGAACGACCGGCTCGAGCGAACCCTCCGGCACGTGCACGACCTGTCCTCGGAGCTCGAGTACCGGGCGAACCACGACCCGCTGACCGGGCTGGCGAACCGGGCCCTCTTCCGCCGCCAGCTCGACGAGGTCGTCGGGGGACCGGAGCGCCGCTGGACGGTCCTGCTGCTCGACCTCGACGACTTCAAGGACGTCAACGACTCGCTCGGGCACGATGCGGGCGACGTGCTCCTGATCGAGGTCGCCCGGCGGCTGCGCCGGGCGCTTCCCGAGGGCGCGGTACCGGCCCGGCTCGGCGGCGACGAGTTCGCCGTTCTCCTGCCCGCTGGTGCCTCCTCCTCGGGTGCCGCCGAGTACGAGGTACGGGCGCGCGCCGCGGCCGAGCACCTTCTGGCCGCACTGGCCGCCCCCGTGTTGATCGCCGGGCGCGAGGTGCTCATCGGCTGCAGCGTCGGCGCGGCGGTCGACTCGGTCGGGCTCGAACCGGGCGAACTCGTCCAGCAGGCCGACGTGGCGATGTACGAGGCGAAGCTGCACGGCAAGAACGGGGTGGACGTCTTCCGTCCGGAACTCCTCGCCGCCGTCCAGAGCCGGCTGGACCTCGGGAGCAACCTGCGCAACGCGATCGAGCGCGGTGAGATCGAGGTGCACTACCAGCCGACGTTCGACGTGGCCTCCGGTCACTGCGTCGGGGTCGAGGCCCTGGCGCGATGGCAACATCCGACGCGGGACCGGATCGATCCGGTGGACTTCATCCCGATCGCCGAGGAGACCGGCCAGATCGTGGAGCTCGGTCGGCACGTCCTGCGCACGGCCGTGCACCAGGTACGCCGCTGGCAGCTGGAGCAGCACCCCGAGCTCGTCGTCGCGGTCAACGTCTCCGCCCGCCAGCTGGCCGACATCGACTTCGTCGACGAGGTGGCCGGGCTGCTCGACGAGACGGGTATGCGTCCGTCGTTGCTGCTCCTGGAGGTCACCGAGCGGTTGTTCCTCGCCGACGACCCGACGGTCGACGTCGCGCTCAGCCGGCTCAAGCAGCTGGGAGTGCGGCTGGCGATCGACGACTTCGGCACCGGTTACTCGTCGCTGAGCTACCTCGCGCGGCTGCCCGTCGACGTCGTCAAGCTCGACCGCAGCTTCATCGACGGGATCGACACGGATCCTCGGCAGGCGCTGCTCTCGCGGACCGTCATCGAGCTCGGCCGCGGGCTCGGCCTGCAGGTCGTGGCCGAGGGCGTCGAACGGCCCGGTCAGTGCGCTCGGCTGCTGGCCTGGGGGTGTCCGACGGGGCAGGGGTACTACTTCGCGCGTCCCGGCCCCGCCGAGCAGATGATCCCGCTGATCGGGGGCGCCGGTGCCCGGTCCGCCGCCACCTCCGCCGCGGCTCTGCCGGAACCGCGCGAAGGCCTCCGCGCGTCGACCGCGACCCAGTACCGCTTCTGAGGCAAGAGGGCCGCGACGAAGGCGGCGTCCTGAGCCCCGGCCGGCCTTCGTTCGGCCTCCGGTCGAGTTCGGTCAGTCGACGGTGAGCTCGAGGCCGTCGTCCACGACGACGCTGTCACCGCGGACGAGCTGGCGTCCCCGGCGCGTCTCGACCTCGCCGTTCACCTGCACGCGGTCCTCGGCGAGCAGGGTCTTGGCGTCCGCGCCCGAGTCGATCGCGTCGGCCAACTTCAGGAACTGGCCCAGCCGGATGGTGTCGCCGGAGATCGGGATCGAGCGTGCGGGCATCCATCGATCGTGCCCGAGCGGTCAGTCCCGCAGACGGCGTTCGGCGCTCAACTCGGCCCGAAGGGCCGCGACCTGCGCCTCCAGCTCGAGGATCCGGCGGATGCCGGCGAGGCTGAGCCCGTCGGAGGCGAGGCTCGCGGCGTGCTGCACGGTGGTGATGTCCGAGCGGCTGTACCGGCGCTGACCGCCGGGGGACCGGCCCGGTCGTACGACGTCCTCGGTGTCGAGGCGACGGAGGAAGGCCGGCTGGAGGCCGAGCATGCCGGAGACCTGCCCCACGCTGTAGAGCGGGGCGTGCTCGTCGTCGATCGGCAGGTCCACCGTTCCTCCTGATGTCGTCCGGCAGTGAGCGAGGCCGATCAACGGTCCCGCGGTGCCCAGACGGGGGCTTACCGGGACAGCTGATCGGCCTCGCCAGGAGCTCGACCTCGCCTCAGGCGTCGACCGCGTGGCGCTCGCCGGCCGGGACCTCGGTGCTCTTGCGCTGGGCGTTGACGGTGACCTTGCGCGGCTTCGCCCGCTCGGCCACGGGGATGCGCAGCGTGAGGACGCCGTCGGTGTAGTCGGCCTGCATCGCGTCGACGTCCAGGGTGTCGCCGAGGAACAGCTGCCGGCTGAACGTGCCGTGCGGGCGTTCCGCGGCCAGCATCTCGACCTCGTCGGAGGACGGGCGGGAGCGCAGCGCGTGCACGGTCAGCACGTTGCGTTCGATGGTGAGGTCGATCGACTCCGGGTCGATCCCCGGGAGGTCGAACTGGACGAGGAAGCTGTCGTCCTTGCGGTAGGCGTCCATCGGCATCGCCGAGGGGCGGGCCGGGGTGCCGAACACCTGCTGGGTGAGCCTGTCGAGTTCACGGAACGGGTCGGTACGCATCAACATCGGGGGGCCTCCTTCCGTCGGAGTGGACGACAAAGTTGTACTCCAAGGCATCGAGAACTTGCAAGCATGCCTGCAAGTTCTCTCCAGCTCGACGTAGAGCTCTCCTCGTGCGGGGGTGTGCGCCTGAGCCGTGGTGCCCGTCGGGGCTCGGCCGCCGCCCGTCGGGGGAGTCGTGCCGGTGTGCTCGCGACGTCCCGCCGGCCGGGGGCTCGCCGTCCGGCCGGGCCTCGCCGGCCGCGCGGTCCTGCCCAGCTCGCCCTCGGCGCATTGCCTTTTCGGGCGAAGGGGGTTTACGCTGACCCTGTTCGAACATATGTTCGACGAGCGGATGGGGCCCTGCGCAGCCAGCGTACGGCTCGTTCCGCTGCCCGGACCGGGCGGAGTGTGGGGAAGCGCTCCGCCCGGCCCGGCACGCCGCCTTCCCCCGGCGCTCGAACGGTTGAGCCTGCGAGTGCAGGCGACGAGGGGAAGGGGTCGTCCGATGAGCCGTCGGCATGCGGATGTGGTCGAAGTGCGCCGTCGGGACGATGTCCCGGAGCAGTTCCTCTGGCGGAACCGGCTGTACCAGGTCCGGGAGGTGCTGGGGCACTGGGTCGAGTCGGGCGCCTGGTGGCGGTCGGCACCGAGCAGCGCGATGCTCGACGGCTCCGAGCCCGAGACACGCCCTGGGTCGCCGGACGACCTGGCGCTGGCACCGATTCCGGCCTCACCGCAGTGGGCCCAACGAGCCTGGGGAGAACCCGCTCCGGATGTCGGCGCCTCCGTGGGCCCGATGACGGTCGACGACGGCGAGCGGGAGTTCTGGCGCGTCGAGGCCCGGGCCGGCCGGGTCGCCTCACCCGGGGTCTACGACCTGTGCTTCGACTGGTCGGCCAACCGGTGGCAGCTCGTGCAGGTGATGGACTGATGGCCGCTACCGCCGTTACTTCGGCCGCCTCCGCCGTGTCCACCGCGCCCCACGCCGCAGCCGGAGCGGGCACGACCGCTGCCTCGAGCGCGTCGCGCACCGCCGGCACATTGCCGGTCAACTCCCGCCCCACACCGTCCGTGCCGGCCCTGTTCGCGGCCGCCCGGGCCGGGTTGGTCGACGCGGAGGCCGCCCAGGTGCCCCGCGAGCGCTACGCCCTGGCGCACCTCGCCGCGCTGCGCGCCGCCGCCGCCGTACTGGCCGCCCGAGCCCGGCCTGCCCAGACGCGCAGGCGGCCGGTGAGCGCATGGCAGCTGCTCGCTGTGGTCGCCCCGGAGCTGCGGGAGTGGGCGGAGTTCTTCTCCGCGGGGGCCACCAAGCGGGCGGCGGCCGAGGCGGGTCGCCCGGTGGCCTCGCAGCGGGAGGCCGACGACCTGATGCGTGACGCGGCCCGGTTCCTGGCCGCGGCCGAGTCCCACCTCGGGCTCGCGCACCAACCCGCGCTCGGTCCGATCTCCCTCCGCACGTTCTGACGTCGGTAGCTGGTCGATCCCATGTCCGACCCCTTCGTCCACCTGCACGTCGCCTCCGGTTACTCCCTGCGACACGGCGCCTCCGCTCCGCGAATCCTTGCGGAGCGCGCCGCCGAGCACGGCATGTCGGCGCTGGCCCTCACCGACCGGGACGGTGTCTACGGCGCGGTCCGGTTCGCCAAGGCGTGCCGGGATGCCGGGGTACGCCCGATCCTCGGAGTCGATCTCGCCATCCGTCCCTCGGCCGCGGGGGTCGACAACGGTTCCCGGCTGGGTCCGCCCGCCTCGCGCACCCCCGCTCGGGGCGGGGCCTTCCTGGATCCCGGTCTGCCGCGGGTGACCCTGCTCGCGAGCGGGCGGGCCGGGTGGGGCGCGCTGTGCCGGCTGGTGACGGCGACCCACCTCGCCGGGGAGCGGAGCCGGCCGATCACCACGCCGGACCTCGTGGCCGAGTACGTGGCGATGGCCGCCGACCGTGGCGGGGCGCTGCTCGTGCTGCTCGGCCGGTCCTCGGAGGTCGGTCGGGCGCTCGACGCCCGCCGTCCCGATCAGGCGCGCGCCCTCCTGATGCAGTGGCGGGCCAGAGTGCCCGAGCCGGGGGACCTGCTGGTGGAGGTGGTCTCGCACCGCGGCGAGGGGGATGCGGTGCGCGCGGGCCGGATGGCCGGCCTCGCCGCCGAGATGCATCTCCCGGCGGTGCTGACCAACGAGGTGCGCTACGCCGACCGCAGCGACGCCCCGGTGGCGGACGTGCTCGACTCGGCGCGTCGTCTCGTGGCCCTCGACCCGCGGCACGTCGACCGGCGGAACGCCGAGGGCTACCTGAAGAGCGGCAAGGAGATGGTCGAGGTCGCCGAGGAGGTGGCCCGCTACGCCGGCCTGTCCGACGGCGGTCGGGGTCTGCTCGTCCGCACCGGCCTGGTGGCCGAGCGGTGCGTGCTCGACCCCCGGGCCGACCTCGGGATCGGTGAGGTGCACTTCCCCGAGTTGGGGGCGGGGATGAACGGTGCGTCCGGAGCCGGAGCCGGAGCCGGAGCCGGAGCCGGAGCCGGAGCCGCTGGGACGCCGCTCGCCGACGCCGACGCCGTCCTGCGCGAACGCTGCCTCGGCGGGTTGGGCCGGCGGAACCTGCCGTCGAGTCCCGAGGTCCTGCGCAGGCTCGACGACGAGCTCGAGGTGATCCGCATCCTCGGCTACCCCTCGTACTTCCTCACTGTGGCGGACGTCGTCGACGTGATCCGAGGCATGGGAGTGCGCTGCGCCGCCCGCGGGTCCGGTGCGGGCAGTTTGGTGACCTACCTGACCGGGGTGTCGGACGTCGACCCGCTGCGCTACGGGCTGCTGATGGAGCGGTTCCTGTCGCCGCTGCGGCACCAGCTGCCCGACATCGACATCGACGTGGAGTCGGCCCGGCGCACCGAGGTCTACGAGCAGGTGCTCGCGCGCTACGGCGGCGAGCGCTGCGCCTGCGTGGCGATGATGGACACCTACCGCGCGCGGCACGCCATCCGCGACGTCGGTGCCGCGCTCGGGCTCCCGCCGGGGGAGATCGACGCGGTCGCCAAGGCCTTTCCGCACATCCGGGCCAGCCAGGTGCGGGCCGCGCTGCGCGATCTCCCCGAGCTGCGGGCCAGCGGCCTGTCGGCCGAGCGGCTCGACCTGATGCTGCGCCTCGTCGAACGGCTCGACGGGCTGCCGCGCCACATCGCCCTCCACCCGTGCGGGGTGCTGCTGTCGGACCTCACCCTGCTGGACCGGACCCCGGTGGAGGCCAGCTACCTGGGGTTCCCGATGAGCCAGTTCGACAAGGACGACGTCGAGGATCTCGGGCTGCTCAAGCTCGACCTGCTCGGGATCCGGATGCAGTCCGCGATCTCGTACGCGATCGACGAGGTCTCCCGGGTCGACGGGGAGTCGGTCGAGATCGACGACATCCCGCGGGACGACCCGGCGACGTTCGCGCTGGTGCAGTCCACCAAGACGCTCGGGTGCTTCCAGATCGAGTCCCCGGGGCAGCGGGAGCTGGTCGGCAAGTTCGGCCCGGAGTCCTTCGACGACCTGATCATCGACATCTCGCTGTTCCGGCCGGGCCCCGTGAAGAGCGACATGGTGACGCCGTTCCTCGAGTCCCGGCAGGGCTGGCGGGAGTCGACCTACCTGCACCCGGACCTCGAGCCCTTCCTCGCCGACACCGGTGGGGTGGTGGTCTTCCACGAGCAGGTGCTGCAGATCGTCGCCACCTTCACCGGCTGCAGTCTCGCCGAGGCCGACGAGGCCCGCCGGGCGCTCGGCGACCCGGTCGGTCAGCCGGAGGTGCGGGCCTGGTTCGTACCCGCGGCGTTGCGCGCGGGCTACGACCTCGCCGACGTGGAGCGGGTGTGGGAGGTGCTCAAGGCCTTCGGTTCGTTCGGGTTCTGCAAGGCGCACGCCGCCGCCTTCGCCCTTCCCACCTACCAGTCGGCGTGGCTGAAGGCGCACCACCCTGCGGCGTTCCTCGCCGGTGTCCTCACCCACGACCCCGGGATGTATCCCAAGCGGCTGATCCTCGACGACGCCCGCCAGTTCGGCATCGCCGTCCTCGGGCTCGACGTGAACCGCTCCGACGCCTCCTACCGAGTGGAGAGGGTCGGGGTCCTCGACGAGCCGCCACCGGAGATCCTCGGCGAGCCACCCCGGCGGGCGCCGAAGGACCTGCGTCTGCCCGACGGTCGCGCTTACGGCATCCGGATGGCGCTCTCGGACGTCAAGGGCATCAGCGAGGCCGAGGTCGCCCGCATCGTCGAGGGCCGGCCGTTCGCCTCGCTGTCCGACTTCTGGCACCGGGCGGCGGTGTCCCGACCGATCGTGGAGCGGCTGGTGCTCACCGGTGCCTTCGACTCGGTCTACAACATCGGCGGGCTGGCCCCGGTCCGGCGACGCGGACGGGTCACCCGGCGCGACCTGTTGCTGCAGGTCGCCGAGCTGGACGCCTGGAGCCGGGCGATGGCCCGGGGGCGACGCTCCCGACGCCCCGCCCCGGTCGCCGATGCGGCTCCGGCGCCGACCGACGTGGTCGGCCGGGCGGCCCGGCAGTCCCAGGCCGCCCAGCCGGTGGTGCCGCAGGACACCCAGCTCGCCCTGGACCTGGGGGACGACCCGTCGGAGACCCGATCGTCCGGGCTGCCGGAGATGACGGGCGCCGAGCGGGTCCGGGCCGAGCTCGAGGTGCTCGGCCTCGACGTCAGCCGGCACGTCATCGACTTCTACGAGCCGTTCCTCGCAGCTCTCGGTGTGACGCGGGCGCGGCATCTGCTGCAGCGCCGCAGCCACTCCGAGGTGCTGGTCTGCGGGGTCAAGGTCGCCACCCAGACCCCGCCGATCCGGTCGGGCCGGCGGGTCATCTTCGTGACCCTGGACGACGCCACCGGTCCGCTGGACGCGACGTTCTTCGAGGACGCCCAGGTCGGTTACGCCTCCACCGTCTTCCATTCCTGGTTGCTGGTCGTGCGCGGCGTCGTGCGGCGTACCGGGCCGCGCGGCATCTCCATCCGGGCGACGGGGTGCTGGGAGCTGCCGATGCTGCGGGACCTGTGGGAGGCCGGTGGCATGGCTGCGGTGGAGGCCGAGCTGTCCCGGCCGCCGGAGGGGTTCACCTCCGGCGAGGGCGCGCTGCACGGCGCCGCCGAGAGCCGCTCGACCCGGCCGGTCATGACCCGCCCACCGCTGGACCGGCCCGGGGGGATGGGCCGGCCCCACGTACACCCGACCGGGTTCAAGCAATCCCCCTATGCCGACGTGGCCCCTTCCGGAGGCGATGCCCGGAGCGCTCCGCGGCGGCTGTGGCACTCCAGCCCGGGGAGCTCCGGTGGCTGATCACCCGGTTGCGCCGCCGGAGACCGTTCGCGGTCCGCGCGGTTTCGGCGCTCCAAATCCTCGGCAGCCGCGAACACCCCCGAGGCCGGGCGGTGGCCGTTCGCGGTCTGCGCGGGGCCGTTCGCGGTCCCCGCGGTTCCGGCGCCCCAGATCCTCGGCAACCGCGAACACCCCCGAGGCCGGGCGGTGGCCGTTCGCGGTCTGCGCGGCGCCGTTCGCGGTCCCCGCGGTTCCGGCGCCCCAGATCCTCGGCAACCGCGAACACCCAGGAGGCCGGGTGCCCGTTCGCGGTTGGTGCGGGGCCGTTCGCGGTCCCCGCGGTTTCCGCGCCCCAGATCCTCGGCAACCGCGAACATCCAGGAGAGGCCGGGTGCTCGTTCCCGGTTGGTGCGGGGCCGTTCGCGGACCCCGCGGTTTCCGCGCCCCAGATCCTCGGCAACCGCGAACGGGCGCTGTGCTCCATTCGGCCGGACGCGATGCCGACAACTCAGGGGATCCGAGTCCGTTCCCCGAGTCGTCCAGCGGCTCCTGTCCGTCGAAGGAGCGTCCGCGTGCCGTCGCCCCTGTCCCTGGTCGACCCCCTGGCCGATCGCTCGTCCGACCGCCCGGTCGCCGCCCCGCAGCCGGGCGGCCGTCACCGCCGCTGGCGTCGGCTGCCCGCGGTCCTCGCCGTCGGAGCGGTCGTGGCGGCCGGCCTCGCCGCCTGCGCTCCGGCGCCGGTCGCGAAGCCCGCCACCCCGACCTTCTCGCCCTCGGTCGGCATCGAGCCGACGGTCTACGAGGCCGCGGCGAAGCCCTGCGACCCGGCGGACTCCTACGACAAGCCGGGCCCGATCGCGCTGCGCAACCTGCTGAACGCGACCTACGGCACGATCCCGGCGGGCATCACCCGCACCTGCGACGGGTCGGTCAGCGAGCACCACGAGGGTCGGGCCCTCGACTGGATGGCCGACTACGCCAACGCCGACCAGCGGGCGAAGGCGCTGGCGGTCATCGACTGGATGCGCGCGACCGACGCCGCGGGCAACACCAACGCCGTCGCCCGGCGCCTGGGCATCGAGTACTGGATCTACAACAAGCAGATGTACGGCTCGTGGAACAACTTCAACCCGACGCCGTACTCGTGCGCCGGCGACCCGACCTCGTGCCACGTCAACCACATCCACTTCAGCTTCACCTGGGCCGGCGCCTACAAGCAGACGTCGTTCTGGCGGGGCTCTCCGCTGCCCACGGTCCCCTCGACCGGGTCGACGTTCTCCGTCAACTCCCGTACCTCGGCGCCCGCGCTGGCACCGACCCAGCTCGCGCCGGGTCGCACCTACACGGTCGAGGCGGGCGGCACGTACCGGTTCGGCGCCGCCTCCGACCAGCTGGCCGACGCGGAGTGCAGCCTCGTCAACGGGACCTGGACCGCCACCCGGTCGAACGCGACGTACGGGACGAGCCTGCTCGATCTCCGGATCGGCGGCAGCGGCTCGGTCGGCGGCACCACCTGGACTCCGGTGACCGACACCGGCGGCGGCTGCAACACCAAGGACCACCGCTACCGCATGACGGTGCGGTCGTACTCGGCGTTGCCGATCCACGGTCTGATCCTCGACGGCCGCGACGACAACTCCGGTGCGCTCAGCGTGAAGATCCTGCCGGCCGGCTGACCCCGCAGCCACCGACCGAGCCGTTCGAGCCGCCGTTCGTGCGGCCGGTCGGTGGCCAGCCGCCACTAGGCTGCGGGCCGTGGGCTCGAACAGATCGTCGGCGGCGCCGTCGTGGGCATCGCTGCGGCTGGCCACGGTCTGGCACGAGCTCCGGCAGGCGCTCGACGCCAGCCCGGAGTTCGCCTCCGACGCCGCGGTGGTGGACGCCGGCGGCGGTAGCGGCGGCCTGGCCGTGCCGCTGGCCGGGCTCGGGCATCGCGTGGTCGTGGTCGATCCGAGCCCGGACGCCCTCGCCTCCCTCGAGCGGCGGGCGGCCGAGAGCGGGGTGGCGGACCGGGTCACCGGCAAGCAGGGCGACCTGTCCTCCCTGCTCGACGTCGTCCCGACCGGTTCGGCCGACGTCCTGCTCGTCCACGCTGTTCTCGAGGTCGTCGACGACCCCGCCGAAGGGCTGCTCGCCGCCCTCGCCGCGGTCCGTCCGGGTGGACTGGTCAGCATCCTCGCCGCCAACCGCCATGCGGTCGTGGTGCACCGTGTCCTGTCCGGCCGGTTCTCCGAGGCCGAGGCCGCGCTCGCGGATCCGGCCGGCCGCGCCGGTCCGACCGATCGGCTGTTGCGCCGCTTCGGCGCGGATGAGCTGGTGGCTCTCGCCGAGCGGTCCGGTCTCACGGTGCAGAGCGTCTCCGGGGTGCGGGTGTTCACCGACCTCGTCGCGAGCGGGGCGATCGACGTCGACCTCGACGCCCGGCACGCGCTGGAACGCCTGGAGCTCGCGGCGTCCGTCGAGCCCGCCTACCGGGCGCTCGCCACGCAGCTCCACCTGCTGGCCGTCCGCGGCTGAGCCGGCCCGCGCTGCCGGTCGCGCTGCCGGTCGCGCTGCGTACCGAGCGGGGGGTCGTGCCGGGGAAGGTCGCCGATGACGCGCCTGCATCCGGACTCCCGGCACACCGTCGCCCGGCCCGAGGACGCGGGCTGCTCGATCCTGCACGTCGACATGGACGCCTTCTACGCCCTGGTGGAGCTGCGGCGGCGCCCCGACCTCGTCGGCCGTCCGGTGATCGTGGGGGGAGCCGGCTCCCGCGGGGTGGTGCTCTCGGCGACCTACGAGGCGAGGGCCTACGGGGTCCGTAGCGCCATGCCGATGATGCGGGCCCGGCGCATGTGCCCCGCCGCGGTGGTGCTGCACCCGGATTTCGCGACCTACACCGAGGTGTCGGCCGGGGTGATGGAGCTGTTCCGGACGATCACCCCGCTGGTGGAGCCGCTCTCGTTGGACGAGGCCTTCCTGGATGTCTCCGGTGCCCGGCGGCGCCTCGGCACGCCGGTGCAGATCGCGACGTGGATCCGGGCGCGGGTCTTCGACGAGCAGGGCATCACCTGCTCGGTCGGGGTGGCGCCGAGCAAGTTCGTCGCCAAGCTCGCCTCCGCCCACTGCAAGCCGGACGGGTTGCTCGTGGTGCCGGACGACGGGGTGATCGCCTTCCTCCACCCCCTGCCGGTCGAGGCGCTGTGGGGGGTGGGGGAGAAGACCGGCGAGGCGCTGCGCCGGCTCGGCCTGCGGACGGTCGGCGACATCGCCCGCACCCCGGCCGGCACCCTGCAGCGCGCGCTCGGTCCCGGGGTGGGGGCCCATCTGTCCGCGCTGTCGTGGGGACGGGACGACCGCCACGTCGTCCCCACGGAGCCGGACAAGAGCATCGGCCACGAGGAGACCTTCCCCCGCGACGTCGACGATCCCGCCGTCGTCCTCCGGGAACTGCTGCGGCTCTCGGAGCGCACCGCGGCGCGGCTACGGGAGCAGGGCTACGCCGCGAAGACCGTCTCCATCAAGGTGCGCTTCGCCGATTTCACGACGATCACCCGCTCGCGCACGATCCGGCTGCCCACCGACACCGGCCGGGACGTCTACGAGGTCGCCCGCACCCTGTTCCTCGCGCTCGGGCTGCAACGGGCACGGCTGCGGCTGGTCGGGGTCCGTGCCGAGTCGCTGGTACCCGCCGCCCAGGCGGCGCGCCAGCTCCTGCTCGGCGAGCGCGACTCGGGGTGGCGGGAGGCCGACCAGGCGGTGGACCGGGCATCGCGGCGGTTCGGGGTGGGGTCCGTCCGGCCGGCGACCCTGCTGGAGCCGCCACACCCGGCCTGACCGGTGCCCCGCGTACCGCAGACCTGGGGACAGTCACACAAACGGACAGCAGTAGAAACGGAGAGTGGCAGAAACGGACAGGAGCATCCACGGACCGCCGGAAGCGGTGGCAGTCGGGAGTCGGTGTGAGTACCGTTTGCGCGTCGTGGGATCCGGCCGATCAGGCTCGTAAGAGCAGTCGGCTACCAAGAGCCGTCGGGTGTGCCTATCCTGAACGGAGACCCTTCACGGGTCGCCTGTTCCAGGGTCGTGGGAGGAGCGCGGATGCCGCTCTCGGAGCACGAGCAGCGCCTGCTCGAGCAGATCGAGCGAGCGCTGTATGCCGATGATCCCAAGCTCGCCAGCACCATCCGGTCGACCAACCCGCGGGTCTACGTCGTGCGCCGGCTCTGGCGGTCCTTCGCGCTGTTCCTGCTCGGCCTCGCGACCCTGATCGCCGCGGTCGTCGTCACGGGCGTCGGCGGCATCATCCTCGGGCTGACCGGCTTCGGCCTGATGCTGCTCGCCGCCCTCCGGCTGGCCGCCGACCTCAAACGGTTGTCCGGGCGCCCGGAGGTGTCGAGCCGGCAGGCGCGCACCTCCCGATCGTCGGCGCCCCGCAAGGCGCCGTTCATGGAGCGCATGGAAGAGCGCTGGCGCAAGCGCTGGGAGGACCGCGGCGGTCGCTGAGGCAGGCGAACCGCGGTAGGCGATCAGGTCGCGTGCGACCCCGGCGACCCGCCCATCCTCGGCATCCTGGTGCGGAGCCGGGCGAGCGCCGTCGCGCCCGCGCTGACCGCGGACCGCGGCAGCAGCCAGGCCCGTAGCCGCTGACGGCGACCGCTCGCGTGCTCCAGGGCGGCGAGGACGTGCCCGGCATCCCGTGCGAGCGGGTCGTCGGCCGCATCCCGGCCGGGACCGTTCGTCGCGGGCGCGTCCGCACCGTGCCGCGCGTAGCGCGCGTGCTCCTCCTGTCGCGCCAGCCCGCCCAGCGTCGCGCGGGCCCGGCCGTCCGGATCGACCTCGCCGATCGCGGTCGCCCACCGCGTGGCGGCGGCGCGCGGAGACTCCGTGGCGACCGGGCCGACCCCGAGGTCGTCCGCGGTGTCGACCACCTCCTGCCACAGCAGGTGGGCCCGTCCGGACGCGAGCCGTCGGCGGCGTCGCCGGAGCCGGAAGGCCGGGCCGGCCGCGACGAGGACCCCGGCGAGGACGGCCAGTCCACCGCCCGCCAGCCACCCGCCGGGCAGGGGACTCGCCGCGCCCTTCGGCCCGGGCTTCGCCGTCCGGTCACCAGCGCCCGGAGCCGAGTCGGCCGCCGGCGGGAGCGGCTGGAGTTGCGGCGAGCCGCCGCCGATCGTCGTGCCCTCGTTCGGCAGGCTCGGTTCGGAGTCCGTGCCGGGCGGCGGCGGGACGCTGTAGTCCGGCGGGACCTCCGTCGAGTCGTCCCGCGGCGTCGGTTCGAAGCGCACCCAGCCGGCGTTCGGGAACCAGACCTCCGGCCAGGCGTGCGCGTCCCGGTTGGTGATCACCCAGTCGCCGTTGGAGTCCCGGGTGCCCGGCGTGAAGCCGATGGCCACGCGGGCCGGGATGTTGATCGAACGGACCAGTACCGCCATCGCGGAGGCGAACTGCTCGCAGTAGCCGCGCCGGGTCTCGAGCAGGAAGGTGCGCAGGGCGTCGCGACCGTTCGTCGGCGCGCCGTTCAGGTCGTAGGTGAACAGCGGCGAGCGCAGGTACGCCTGGATCGCCGCCACCTTGTCGAAGGTGGTCGGTTCGGACGCGGTCAGCTGCAAGGCCAGCCGACGAACCGCCCGGTCCACCCCCGGCAGCCGCAGGTCCGTCGCCACCTCCGGCGGAAGGCTCGTCGCCGGAGGCTCCGAGCGCAGGTCGGCCGGGCTCGGGGCCGGGACGGCGGAGGTGTAGGAGTAGCGCGTGCCCCCGGTGTCGGTCCTGCCCGAGAAGACGGTCGAGGTCGGGCCGTGCAGCCGCCAGTCGCCGGAGACCGAGATGGCGGTCGGGGCGTACGGGACGGGCAGGTAGCGCTGTCGGTAGAGGTCCCGGACCCGCACCTCGCCGGTGACGAGGCTGGACCGGACGGGTCCCGGGGCGGGCAGGCCGTTGCTCACCCGGGCCGCGGGATCGGCCTGCAGGCGACCCAACGTGAACCGCGAGCCGTCGAACAGTTCCAGCGAGGTCAGCCGGAGGTACTCGGGGGAGTCCGTGCGGACGCGCATCAGCTGAACGGTCTCGTCGGAGCGCAGCTGCTGGTCCAGGGTCACGAACGGTTGCACCACCCGCGCTCGGCCGCTGCCCGAGCCGCCGAGCCCGGGGGCGGCCCCGTCGTCCGGCGCGATCAGGCCCGAGCCGGGGCCGGGCAGCACGAGCGGGAGCAGGACCGCGGCGGCCAGGGCGAGCACGGCGATGCGGACGGTGCCGCGGGCCCGGCCGCCGCCGCGACCGCCGCCGCTCCGGGTCCGGTGGCCGCGTCGCCCGTCGGCGGCGAGGAGCAGGATGTAACCGAGTGCGGCGGCGAGGAAGGGCCTGAGGCCGATGTCACCGGGCACGAGCGCGGCCGGCACCGCGATCAGGGCCAGCAGGGGCAGCCCGGCCGTGGCCGGCGACTGCAGCCGCGTGCAGATGACATCGACGGCGCACGCGACGGCGTAGGTGCCGAGCACGACGAGAAGGACCAGCCCCGGCCGCTCCGGCACGGGTACGGCGAGGCGTCGGACGTCCTCGGCGCCGACCGAGGCGAGGTCGCGCAGCGCGGTCCAGCTGTCCGACGTCGGGACGAATCCTCCGGCCCGCGTCGCCGGCGCGCTCATCGCCGAGGCGTAGAAGGCGAGGCCCAGCAGGTAGACCAGCGGCATCGCGGCCAGCGGGACGCGAGCCAGCCGCCCGAGCAACCCGCTGGCCCCGGCGGTCACGACCGCGCCGACGCACGGCAGGAACCACCAGGCGACGCCCTCGAACACGCGGGTCATGCCGGTGGCGGTCAGCAGCGTTGCCGCAGCCGCGAGCAGGGTCAGCGCCAGGCCGATCTCGGGACGGGAACGCGGGGGTGACGAGGGGCCGGGCGGGGGATGGCCCTCGCCGACGATCCGTGGTGGTGCCTCGAGCAGCCCGCTGGTCATGATCGGCTACCGGACGCCCGGGCCGGTCCGGAGGCCAGCAGCTGCCAGGCCAGCGGAAGGGCGCCGAGGTTCGGCACCGCCTGGCACCGCCAGCCGAGCCCGGCCACGACCGTGGCCGCGGCGGGGTCGTCGACCACGAGGGCGAGCCCCGGTCCGCCGGTGCCGGTCAGGAGCTCGGCGTCCGCGGGGCGCAGCCGGCCGAGCACGGCCAACCGCAGGTCGCCGGAGCGCGAGGCCTCGCCGCTCTGCGGGCCCCGGGGCTCTGCCGGCCCGGCCACCGTCCGGGGGGCCGACACGTTGCCGGTCCTCGCGCCCGACCCGACGGTCAGGGTGGCGAGCAGGTCGAGCAGGGCTCCGACCTCGGTCGACGACGACCACCGGCCCGCCGGGACGACCGCCAGAGGAGCGCCGTCCAGCGTCTCCAGGCGCACACCGCACCCCGAGGTGGTCAGCGAGAGTGCCAGGGACGCGACGACCGAGATCGCCGTCTCGAAGGTCC
This sequence comes from uncultured Actinomycetota bacterium, assembly GCA_963783105.1. Lineage (GTDB taxonomy): Bacteria > Actinomycetota > Actinomycetes > Frankiales > Frankiaceae > JAVEDQ01. The sequence goes on along the minus strand of CAWAMI010000003.1, from coordinate 885,077 downwards.
CCGCGGGCGAGTCGCCGCCACCCGGCGGCCAGGCGGACGCGCGCGTGTCGAGGATCAGCGTCACCGAGCCGGGACGCGGCTGTTCCTCCCGCCGGACGCTGAGCTCGCCGATCCGCGCTGTCGTCCGCCAGTGCACCCGCCGCAGCTCGTCGCCGAGTCGGTAGGGGCGGGTGCCGACGTCGTCCTCCCCGCTGCCGCCGACGGCGCCACCGCTGGCCGCGGCGCCGACGGCGAGCCGGCCGGTGGGATCGAGCTTCGGTAGCGACACCGTCTCCGGCGTGACGAGCAGCCGGTCGGTCGAGGAGAACAGCCGCGGCAACTCGCAGAAGCCGAACGGGTCGCAGAGCCGCACGGCCAGCGGACCCAGCTCGTAGCTCCCGCGCCGCGGGGGCCGCAGGCTGTAGGTCATCTGCCTGCTGTCCCCGGCCGCCAGGCGATCGAGGGCGAGTCGCGGCGTGGAGGCCCAGCCCTCGTCGTCGGCGATCGCCGGGGTGTCGGGAGCGGGGACGACGAGATCCTCCGCGAGCAGGACGGGTGTCGTCGAGCGGGCGGCGTTCTCGATCCGCAGGGTCACCTGCACGAGCCCGCCTGCGGCGACACGCCGAGGCGTCAGGCTGCGGGTGCAGGTGAGCCGCAGTCGCATCGCGGCGAGCACAGTCGCCGCCCCGAGCGGGAGCGCGAGCACCAGGACGCCGACCCGGATCAGGTCCTCCTCGCCGAGCAGCACCGCGGAGCAGAGGCAGGCCAGGCCGGCGGCGATCAGCGACCGCCCCCGCACGGTCAGCCCGGACAGCGCGGTGCGCAGGCTGGTGAGACCCCGGGTCGACGCCGTCAACGGACCCCCGCGATCAGGATCGTGGCGCCCCGGATCGCCGAGGTCTGAATCCCGACCCATGCGGCCGTCAGCGTCCCCGCCTCGACGGCGGCGTCGGGGACGCGACGCCCGGCAGGGGCACGCGGCGCAGGATCTCCGCCACCACGTCGGTGGTCGTCCGGCGGGAGAGCTGCGCCTCGGCGGTCGGCAGCAGCCGGTGAGCCAGGACGGCGGGGGCGAGCGCCTGGACGTCGTCGGGCACCACGAAGGGGCGGCCCTCCAGCGCGGCGGCCGCCCGGGCGGTGCGGATCAGATGCAGCGTGGCGCGCGGCGAGGCGCCGAGCCGGAGATCCGGATGGCGTCGGGTGGCCGAGACGAGGTCGACGATGTAACGGCGGACCTCGTCGGAGACGTGCACCGAGCGGATCGTGGCGATCAACGCGGTGACCTCCTCGGCGTCGGTCACCGGCTCGAGGTCGTCCAGGGGCGATCCGCTGCCGTGCCTGTCGATCATGTCGAGCTCGGCGCCGGGCGAGGGGTAGCCGATCGTCACCCGCGCGGTGAACCGGTCCCGCTGGGCCTCGGGAAGGGGATAGGTGCCCTCCATCTCCACCGGGTTCTGCGTCGCGACCACGAGGAACGGCGGGGCGAGGGGATAGGCGACCCCGTCGACCGTGACCTGCCCTTCCTCCATGCACTCCAGCAGCGCCGACTGCGTTTTCGGGCTGGCACGGTTGATCTCGTCGGCGATGAGGACGTGCGCGAACACGGCACCGGGCTTGAACTCGAATTCCCGGGTTTCCCGGTTGTAGATGCTCACGCCCGTCACGTCGCTGGGCAGCAGGTCCGGCGTGAACTGGATGCGGCGGACCGTCGCGTCCATCGACCCCGCAAGGGCCTTGGCGAGCATCGTCTTGCCGACGCCCGGGACGTCCTCGAGCAGCAGGTGCCCCTCCGCGAGCAGGACGATCAGCGAGAGGCGGACGACGTCCGACTTCCCGTCGATGACCGTCTCGATCGCCACCCGCATCGCGTCGGAGATCTCGGCCACGGCCGCGACGTCGGGCAGGGGACCGGGAGCGGGCCGGGGTACGAGGCTCAGTCCCGGGTCCGTCGCCATAGGGAACCTTCCTGCCGGGGCGGGGGCTTCATCCAGTCTGCGTCACGAAGCAGCATCTGACAGCCGCGTCCACCGACAGGAGTCCTCGTTGGTCCAACCGCCGGTGACCCGGGACGGTTCCCCGCAGATCGGTATTCCGCCGAAAAGGGTGCCGGGTCAGTCCTCCGGCTCCTCGTGCAGACCTTCCCGCAGCGCGTAGCGGGTGAGTTCGACGCGGTTGTGCAGCTGCAATTTGTCGAGGGTGTTCTGGACGTGGTTCTGCACGGTGCGGTACGAGAGCGACAGGCGGGCGGCGATCTCTCTGCTGCTCAGGCCGGTCGCGACCAGCCGCAGAACCTGCGTCTCCCGCTCGGTGAGCCGCGGCGCGGCCGGGAGGTCGGGGGCGGGGCCGCTCGCCAGGCGCCGGTACTCGCCGAGGACCAGGCCCGCCAGACCGGGGGTGAACACGGCCTCCCCGGCGGCGGTGCGGGCGACCGCGTCCAGCAGCTCGGCCGGAGTGGCCGACTTGACCAGATAGCCGGTGGCCCCGGCCTTCACGGCGTCGAGGACGTCGGCGCGTTCCCCCGAGGCGGTCAGGACGAGGACGTGGACGGCGAGCCCGCGCTCGGCGAGCCGCTGCAGGACCGTCACCCCGGAGCCGTCGGGCAGCTGCAGGTCGAGGACGAGCACGTCGGGCCGGGTTGCGAGGGCGACGGCGACGGCCGACTCGACGGTCCCGGCCGTGCCGACGACGGAGTGTCCGGCGGCGGAGAGGTCACGAGCCAGCGCCTCGCGCCAGAGCGGGTGGTCGTCGACGACGAGCACGCGCACCGCCGGCCCGCCCCGGGTCGCCCGCTGCTCATCGTCGGGGGACACGCAGCTCCACCTCCGTTCCGTGGCCGACGTCGGAGGTGATGCGGACGGTTCCGCCGAGGTCGGCGATCCGACCACGGATCGAGGACGCGAGCCCCAACCGCCCCTCGGCCACCGCCTCCGGCTCGCGTGCGGTCGCCATCCCGGCGCCGTCGTCCCGGATCGTGAGCGTGACCAGATCTCCCTCGTCCTCCACGAGCACGAAGGCCCGGGCCTGCTCCCCGGCGTGCCCACGGACGTTGTCGAGGGCCGCCCGCACGGCGGCCAGCACCTCGTCGGCGTCGTCGCCGGGCAGCCGGACCGGGTCGGCCGGTCGGGACAGCGACGCGCGACCCGGCGGGAGGACGTGGGCGAGCAGGTCGGCGACGGCGGCTCCGAGGTCGACGCGCTCGCCGTCCCCATCAAAGGCGGCCGGGACGGCCGGGCCGTCGGCGCCCTGCGACCTCCCACCCGGCCCGGTGAGCAGGAGCCGGCGCAACGACGCCTCCTGCTCCGCGGCGAGGGTCGCCACCTGCCCGGGCGGCATCCCGCGGGTCGCGTCGCGGGCGAGCAGGGCCAGCGCCTGCAGGGCACCGTCGTGCACCTCGCGGGCGAGCCGCTCCCGCTCCGCCGCGGCCGCCTGGGCGACCAGGGCACGTCGCAGCGCCTCCTCTGCGGCGTCCGCCGTGCCGACGAGGTAGCCGACCACGGAGCCCGCCACCATGACGAGCACGACCGAGCCGACGGTCGAGGCGGTGAACTCCCCGCGTTCGAGCAGCGTGGCGCCGCCGATGACCGCCGCGCCCGCGAGGCCGCCCAGGGTGCCGCCGACGAGCGCGACCGCGAACACTCCGCCCGCGGCCCACAGGCCGGGCAGCGTCGGCGCGCCGTTGTCGATGGCACGGTAGGTCTCGACGGCACGGGTGAGCAGGACGGCCGCGGCGCCGGTACCGAGGTCGACGACGGCCAGGGTCCACAGCAGGCGCCGCCGGCCGGTGCGATCGGCGGTCGGCTGGGCCACGGCCATGCCGAGCGACCACAGCGCCATCACCACCAGCAGCAGCGCGGCGAGCCCCGGCCGGGAGTACTTGCCCGTTCGGTGGATCGCCAGCCCGGCTGCGTAGACGACGCTGAGCAGCCGGAAGACGGCCAGCGGTCGCCAGAGCGAGCCCCGGATGCCGACCGGGCCCCGGGTCAGTGCCCAGCCCCGGGCGGCCGCTGAACCGGCTGCCGTCATCCGCGGATCGTCCCTCATGTCGTCGGGAGCCGGCGGCACCGACATCGCGCTTCGGGACCCGGTCGTGCCACGGCGTCAGCCGAGCCGCGCGAACGAGCGACGGAGCCGGCCGAGGTCGGCGCGGGCCCGTTCGTACCGGACGCCGAGCACGAGCAGGACGAGCCCGAGCACGCCCAGCAGAACCCAGCGCGGCGTGACGGCCGCCAACGGTGCGAGCTGGCGCAGCGCGACCGCCCCGACCACCAGGGCTCCTCCGACCAGCGGAGCGCGCAGCCGCGACCAGGCCCCGGCGACGACGACCGTGGTGGCGCCGACGGTCAGCAGCGCGGCCCGCGTGGGGTCGGGCTCCGCGAGGCTGATCAGCAGGGTCGGGACCAGACCGAGGATGAGGCCCGGCGTCAGCAGCAGCGAGGGGTCGAGTTCGGTACCGCGACGCCGGACGGTTTCGCCGACGGCCAGGGCGAGCAGGGCGGGCGGCAGCGTGTAGGCCTCGGGGAGCGTCACCCCGGCGTCGGCGAGCCGCATCCACAGCGCCGCCGTCGCCAGCCCTGCCGACAGCACGGCGGCCGGCGCCCGGCCGGGCCGAAGGGTCAACGCCAGGGTTGCGACGGCGAGACCACCGAGGACCAGGGACAGCAGGTCCGCGTCGAGCGCGGTCAGCGCCGTGCCCAGCCCGATCATCGCGGCGGTCGCCCAGAGGGCTCCGGCTCGCACCGGGCTGGGTTCAGGCCGGTCGACCGCCAGCAGGGCGACGGCTCCGGCGGTGGCCAGCAGCGCCCCGGCCGGCCCGGCAGCCGCACCGACCGCCAGCGCCGCGACGGGGACGAGGGCGAGCCCGAGCAGCGACGCGACGACGGCGGTGACCGGAGCGACCGGGGCGACTGGAGCAAGCGGGTCGCGACCCTCGCCGACGCGCCACGTGACGCTCGCCGCGAGGGCGGCAAGGACGCCGAGGGCCACCAGGGTCAGCGATCGCTCGGCGGCGGCCCACGCGACGGCGGCGGCCGCGAACGGTGCCGCCAGCGCGAGCAGCGACACGCACCGGCCCGAGACGTCGGTGCGGCCGATCAACAGTGGCGCGACCAGCGCCACCGCCGGGCCCAGCGCCGCGACGACGGCGACGGGGAGCGGCAGGGCGACGGCGGTCGGCAGCAGGAGGGCCGCAGCTGCGGCCAGGCCGGCACCGACCGCGCGACTCGCGCGCAGGGCGTCCGTGTCGAGCCCGCGCCCGGCCAGAACCGCGGCGAGCGCGGCGACGGCCAGCAGGCCGACGAGCGCGGCATGCGGGGCCGCCACCCCGGCCGTCCGCAGCACGTCGGTCGTCGACGCCGGCAGCAGAGCCGGCCACGGGCGGCCGAGCTGGGCCGCCACGGCTCCGCCCGCCTCGAGGACGCGGCCCATCGCCGGCAGCAGCGCCAGCCCGACGACCCCGCACCCGACGACCCGCGGCCCGGTGCGCACCCGCACCGGCAGCAGCGGGACGGCGAGCAGCAGGAGCGTCGCGAGAGCCGTCGGGACGAGCAGACCGGTCTCGAGGGACGCTGCCCGCGGGGCGGACCCGTGCAGTCGGAGGGCCGCGGGCAGGACCACCGCCGTGGCGGCGAGCAGGCCGGAAACGGCGGCGGCGCCTGCGGCTCCCGCCGCTGCGGCGCCGGACCGCGACTGCAGGCCCAGCAGCATCCAGCCCGCCGTGACCACGAGCAGGGCAGCCGCGCCGGGGACCGCCGCACCGGAGGTGTCGACGACCAGCGCCGCACCGCACGCCAGCAACCCGGCGACGACGAGGCACGCGACGGCGGCTCCCCTCAGGATGCGCCGCGCCGGGCCCGCCCAGTCCGCGTCGGCCGACGCCGACCGGAGGGCGACGTCCGCCCCGGCCGTTGCCGCCAGCGCGACGGCGAGGACCGCGAGCGCCCCACGCAGGTCCTCGCCGCCCCTGTCGGACAGCGCGGCGAGGGCGGCGAGCGGCAGGGGCAGCTGGGTCAGTCCCGCGGCGACGCCGAGCAGGGCGGGCAGGCGCAGACGCCCGCCGGCGGCCGCGCCGACGGCGGCGAGAACCGCGGTGGCAGCCGCCCACCAGCCGACGGGACCGGCCTCGGGCGCGGCGAGCAGCCGCACGGCGTGCAGGTCGAGCGCCCCCAGGACGAGGGCAAGGACGGCGAGGGCATCCCCGCTGGCCCGCAGGCCGCGACGCAGCAGCAGGCCAGCGGCGGCCGCGGCGACGCCGGTGCCGAGCACGAGTACCGAGGCGCGACCGCCGATGCCCAGGTGTCCCCAGGCGAGGACCGTGAAGATCGTTCCCGCGACCGACAGCAGGAGCGCGCCGAGGGTGAGCAGCGTCGTCTGAACCGGGACACCCGCCGTCGCCGGCGCAGCCCCCGACGGCAGCCCTCCACCGGCAGCCGGCGCGCCTACCGGCGTCGGCCGCAGCTGCGCCAGGAGCGCGACCCGGCGTGCGACCAGTTCGGCCGTTCGCCGTCCCAGCGTCGTGAGTTCGAGGTCCACCGCCTCCAACGCCGCCGCGACGGGGCCGCGCAGCACGAGCCGGCAGCGCGGGCAGGACGGCGGTGCCTCCGGTCCGGCGGGGAGCACGACGGAGCAGGACGGGCAGCGGAAGGTGCGACGCTCGTTCACAAGGATCAAGGCTCGGGTGCCCGGGCGTCGCGACCCAGAGCAGCCGTACGCGTCCGGAGCTGAGTAGGGATACTCAGCCGGGCCACCTGGCCGCGGTCAGCGCACCAGCCGGAGGTGCGTCCCCGCGGCCGCGATGCGCAACGTCTGGCCCCAGGTGAGCTCGAGCGCGTCGGACTCGATGCCGTCCCCGAAGACGACCAGGCGATCCGAGCGCACCCGCAGCTCCAGTGCCTCCGGCCGCGCGCACACGCCCTCCGTGCACCGGGTTCCGGTGGTGGGGGAGGGCCAGGCCTCCCGGACGAACCAGACCAGCTCGTCGTCGGTCGGCCCGGGGAGGGTCAGCGAACTGCGCCGTTCCAGCCACGCCGACCGGCACCACCCGGTGGCCCCGGTGCCCGTCCCGACGAGTACGCCGGACGATGCCTGGTGCTCGGGAGCCGTGTACCCGGAGCGGCCGGTCCGGGCCGGTGCCGTCAGCTCGTAACGCGCGGTCTGGTGCGTCGGGGAGCCGACGTAGATCTCGTTGAGCGCCCGCAGCCGCAGCCCGTCGTCGCTGATCGCCTCGACCATGGTCCGGTCCTCCACCGGCAGCCGGCCGCCCGGGATCTCGGGGAGCAGGCCGCCGACGTCGCGCGCCGGGTGCGGGACGAGCACGCCCGGGTTGCGGCCGGGCTCGGGATCGACCCCGAGCACGGGCTGGCCGTCGAGGTACTTCGCCGTGTTCGCGACCAGCCCGTCCTGCCCGACCACGACGACGACGTCCTCCGGCGCGAACAGGAAGCGGGAGACGTCCGCCCGCTCGAGCAGGCCGCGCCGCCAGTCCGTCGGGACGGCGGCCGACACCTCGGCGAGCGCGGCCTGCTGGGCCTCGTGCCGGGCCTCGACCTCGTCGAGATCGCGCCCGCGGGTCCGCAGGAAGAAGGCGGCCTGACCCCGCGTGCCGTGCCGGGCCAGCAGTTCGTCGAGCTCGGTGCGACGGTGGACGACGACCGCCCGCGGGGTCAGGGCCATCTCAGCGGTCCTGGTCGGCGGGCGCCGCGGCCCGACCGTTCGCCGGGGCTCCCGCGCCCGTCGTGAGGCGGGTGAGCAGGGGGGTCAGCATCTCCGGGCTCAGCACCAGGGTGTCGACCGCCGGCAGGTTGCCCGCCAGCTCCTTCACCGCCAGGCCGAGCAGGGTCGCCTGGTCGAGCTCGCGGTAGGCGGCGAGCCGCGCCGTCTCGGCCGCTCCCTCCGCCTCGCCGACCACCCGCGTCGCCGCCGCCTTCGCCTCGGCGAGCCGCTGGTTGCGCGCGGCCTGGCTCGCGGTCTCGATCTCGCTCGCCGCCGCCTGCTCCTGCGCGGTGCGCCGGGCGTTGGCGCCGCGCTGGCCGACCAGCTCCTCCTCGCGTCGGGCCAGCTCGAGCTGGGTCGTCAGCTCGTTCTCGGCGATCGCGCGCTCCCGTTCGACCGCCAGCGCGCGACGTTCGAAGGTCGCCTTGTCGGCGTCCTGCTGCACCTGCTCCCGCGTGGGGGTCTGCAGGGCCCGCTCCATCTCGGGCTCCGGGCGCAGGGCGACGACCCGGACCTCGACCACGGTGATCCCGATGTCGGACAGCCGCTGGTCGGTCGCCGCCCCGCGCATGACGGCGTCGCGCACGGCGGCGACGCCGTTGCGCAGCACCTCGGTCAGGGGAGCGCGGGCGACGAGGTCGAGTGCGTGCTGCTGCGCCGTCTCGGTGAGCACCCCGCCGAGCTGCTCGAGGGGGCTCCCGCGCCACCGCCCGGTCGCCGGGTCGATCGCGAAGTCGAGGCGGGTGCCGGTGAGCACGGGGTCCGTGACGCGGTAGGTGACGGTGGCCTGGATCGCGAGGTCCTGGAAGTCCTCCGTCCGGGCGTGGAAGAGCAGCGGCAGCTCCCGGTCGTCGACGGGCACCTCGCTGAGCACCGCCGCGAGTGGCCGGAAGAAGAAGGAGACCCCCACGCCCTCGTGCGCGACGGCTCCCCGTCGCAGGTGCCGGACGTGGGTGGTGGGCGTCCCGCGCAGGTGCCGCACGAAGGGGTAGCGGTTGATGTCGGCCATGGTCGGCGTCCTTTCTCGTCGGCACGACGATAAGACGGGATCGCGTTGTCGTCAAGCCGACGATTATCGGTTAGCCTGATCGCTGTGGCCGACCCCTACGACCCGTCCGCGTACACGCCCTTCGCCGTGACCGTGGACCTCGTGGCGCTGACGGTGCGGGCCGAGCGCCTCGTCGTCCTGCTGGTCGACCGCGGGGTGGAGCCCTTCCGGGGGCAGGTCGCGCTGCCCGGTGGATTCGTCCGCCCGCGGGAGGGGCTGCTCGACGCCGCGCGGCGCGAGCTCGCGGAGGAGACGGGCCTGGCCTCGCCGGCCGGCCACCTGGAGCAGCTCGCCACCTACGGCGACCCCGACCGGGATCCGCGCATGCGGGTGGTGACGGTCGCCTACCTGGTGCTTGCGCCGGACCTGCCGATGCCGACGGCCGGGAGCGACGCCCGTGGAGCGCGATGGGCGGCCGTCGACGACGTGCTCGCCGCGGGCGGCTCCGCCGGCGTCTTGGCCTTCGACCACGATCGGATCCTGGCCGACGGCATCGAGCGCGCTCGTTCGAAGCTCGAGTACACGCCGCTCGGGGCCGCCTTCTGTCCGCCGGAGTTCACGGTGGCCGAGCTGCGGCGGATCTACGAGACGGTCTGGGGCACCTCGCTCGATCCCCGCAACTTCCACCGCAAGGTGACGGGCACGCCCGGGTTCCTCGTCGCGACCGGCGAGACGACCACGCGGGACGGCGGACGTCCGGCGCAGCTGTACCGCGCCGGTCCCGTGCGTCAGCTGCACCCGCCGATGCTGCGCCCGGGCGGCTGAGGGGAGCGCTGCCGTTCGCGGTCTCCGTGGAAATCGGGGCTCGGATCCGCGCTGACCGCGAGCGCCCTCGCGGCGACCGCGAACGGTGGCCGGGGTGGGCCGGGGCCGTTCGCGGTCTCCGTGGAAATCGGGGCCCGGATCCGCGCTGATCGCGAGCGCCCTCGCGGCGACCGCGAACGGTGGCCGGGGTGGGCCGGGGCCGTTCGCGGTCTCCGTGGAAATCGGGGCCCGGATCCGCGCTGATCGCGAGCGCCCTCGCGGCGACCGCGAACGGTGGCCGGGGTGGGCCGGGGCCGTTCGCGGTCTCCGTGGAAATCGGGGCCCGGATCCGCGCCCACCGCGAACGCCCCCTCCCGAAACGCGAGCACCTCTCCGTGCCCGGGCCTCGCGGGGGCTCCCAGTGGTGCTCAAGGGGAGCGCCTTCCCGCCGACAGGTGTTGTGGTGGGGACAAGTGGGGTAGCGTGGGGAGCAGTGGTGGAGCGGGGAGGTGTGGCCGATGTTCCTGGGCACGCACCGCCCTCGCGTGGACGACAAGGGTCGCCTGGCCCTGCCCGCCCGTTTTCGCGACGAGTTGCCGGAGGGAGTCGTCATCACCAAGGGACAGGACCGATGCCTGTACGGCTTCCCGCTGGCCGAGTTCCGGGCGATCGGCGACAAGCTCCGCGACCAGCCGCTGTCGGCACGGGCGCTGCGGGAGTACTCGCGCACCCTGTTCGGCTCGGCGACGCAGGAGTCGCCGGACAAGCAGGGGCGGGTGACGCTCCCGCAGTCCCTACGCGACTACGCCGGCCTGGAGCGCGACGTCGTCGTCGTCGGGATCAACAGCCGGTTCGAGATCTGGGACGCGTCCGCGTGGGACGCGGCCACCGTCGAGGGCGATCAGAGCTTCGCCGAGCTCTCGGAGGAGGTGCTGTCCGGAGTGATCTGAGGGTCGGGCGGCCGCGGAGGCCGGGCCCGACCGACACCGAGGCCGTACAGGCGTATGGCGAGGTTCCGGCCCGCTCCCATCCAGGTGCACCTTCCCCGGTGCCTGGCGGGAGAGCGGGCCAGGACCTGACCGGACGCCGGCCCGCGCGACAGGCGCGGGTGACAGTGGTCGGTGCTCGACGGCGAGCGAGGGGGTGCGGCGCCATGAGCGAGCCGACGGACCCGCCGGAGCGCATCCACCCGCCCGCGCCGGACGTCGCGGACGTCGCGGACGTCGCGGACGTTGCGGACGTCGCGGACGTCGCGCACGACGCACGACGGGCGCCCGGCGAGCGCCACATCCCGGTCATGCTCGACCGGATCGTCGAGCTGCTCGCCCCCGCGCTCACCGAACCGGGTGCCGTGGTCGTGGACGCGACGCTCGGGCTGGGCGGGCACGCCGAGGCGCTGCTGCGGGCGGCGCCCGAGGCGAGGCTCGTGGGCATCGACCGCGACCGCGAGGCGCTCGCCGCGGCGGGGGAGCGGCTCGCTCCATACCGTCAGCGAATAGATCTGGTTCAAGCGGTCTATGACGAGCTCCCCGAGGTGCTCGAGAGCCTGCGAATCACATCGGTGTCATCTGTTCTGCTCGACCTCGGCGTGTCATCCCTCCAGCTCGACGAGGTGCAGAGAGGCTTCGCGTACGCCCGGAACGCGCCGCTGGACATGCGGATGGACCAGACGATCGGCACGACCGCGGCGGACATCGTCAACGGCTATTCACCGGGGGATCTGGCGCGCGTGTTGCGGGACTACGGCGAGGAGCGGTTCGCGCGGCGCATCGTGTCGGCGATCGTCGCGGCGCGGGCGAAGGCTCCGCTGACGGACACCGCCGAGTTGGCGGAGCTGGTGCGGGGCGCCGTGCCCGCCGCGACGCGTCGAACCGGCGGGCACCCGGCGAAGCGGACGTTCCAGGCGTTGCGCATCGAGGTCAACCGCGAGCTCGAGGCGCTCCGGCGTGCGCTGCCGGCGGCCCTCGACGCCCTCGCCCCAGGCGGCCGCATCGCGGTGCTCGCCTACCACTCGTTGGAGGACCGGCTCGTCAAGCGCGCCTTGGCCGCCGGCGCCTCTCCCGACGTCCCGCCCGACATGCCGGTGATCCCGGCGTCTGCGGCACCCACGCTGCGCCTGCTCACCCGCGGTGCGGAGCGTCCATCTGACCCTGAAGTTGAGGTCAACCCTCGAGCAGCATCGGCGCGCCTGCGGGCGGCCGAGCGGATTGTGCAGGTCGCAGCATGAGCGCCGAACCCCTTCCGGCCCCGGCCGCCCCGGCAGCATCGGCCGCGCGCGCCCGTCGCGCCGAGGGGCTCACCCGGGCGGTCCTGGGTCGACCCGTCCTGCGCCTCGTGCCGACGCCCACGCGCGCCCGGCGCGCGCCGTTCGTCGCCCTGGTCCTGGGGATCCTGCTGCTCGGCCTGATCGGCCTTCTGCTGCTCAACACGGCGAGCGCGCAGGACGCGTTCCGCCTGCACCGCCTGCAGATCAGCGCGGCCGACGTGAACGACCAGCGCCAGGAACTGTCCGAGCAGGTCAACCGGCTCACCGGCCCCGCGGGCCTGGCGGCCGAGGCGCAGAAGCTCGGCATGGTGCCGATGGAGACGCCCGTCTTCTGGAAGCCGGGCGATCCGCTTCCGCCGGGCGCCCGGGTGATCGACGGCCTCGTCGTGGTGCCGGCGGCGACGCCCGCCGCCAAGCCTCCCGCGCCGGCCGTCCCGGCCGTTCCGGTCGACCCCGCGGCCGCCAAGGTCACGTCGGTCCCGCGGCCCGGTCAGAAGCCGGCGGCCAAGCCGGGCGCGAAACCCTCGACCTCGACCGCAGCGTCACCGAAGGCCAAGCCCTCGACCGCCAAGCCCTCGACCGGCGCCGCAGGTCGGCAACCCGCCGGCCGGACGGCGACCAAGCCGACGACCACGAAGCCGACGACCACGAAGCCGGCGCCCAAGTCCGGGGCGGGCACGTCCTCGGCCGCCAGGACCTCGACCGGCACGGCAGGCGGCGGCCGATGAGCCCCTCGGCCACCGACACCCGCTCGCGGCTGCACGTCGTCCCGGACGTCCCGCGGCAGGGCGCCCGGCCCACGCCCCCGCGTGGACGCTCCGGGCCGCCCCGCCCACCCCGCCGGGGACGGCCCTACCAGCTGGGCAACCCGGGCCGCCGCCTGCGCGGGGCCGCGATCCTGCTGCTGGCCCTGTTCCTCATCCTCTCCTGTCGGCTGCTGTGGCTGCAGGGCTTCCGGTCCGGGTCCTACACCGAGCTGGCCGAGAAGCAGCGCACCCGCGTGATCACGCAGGCGGCCCACCGCGGCGAGATCACCGACCGGAACGGCGTCGTCCTCGCGGCCGACGTCGACGCCCGCGACATCTACGCCCAGCCGCCGAAGATCCTGAACAAGCCGGAGACGGCCGACCGCCTCGCCCCGATCCTCGGCAAGCCGCCGGCCGAGATCCTCGCGAAGCTGAACAGCGCCGAGCCCTTCCTGTACCTCACGCTCGGGACCGAGCCCGCCGTCGGCAAGCAGGTCGACAAGCTCGGCATCGCCGGGGTCGGCGTGCTCCCGGAGCGCAAGCGCATCTACCCGAACGGCGACCTGGCGGCGAGCCTCGTCGGCTTCACCGGCCGCGACGGCCACGGGCTGACGGGGATCGAGTCCCAGTTCGACAAGACGCTCGCCGGTCGCGACGGCCGGCTGGTCCTGGAGGAGGACCCCTCGGGACGGCCCATCCCGGCCGGCACGCGGCGCGAGAAGGAGCCCGATCCCGGCCAGGCCGTCCGCCTCACCATCGACCGCGACCTGCAGTGGAAGGCGCAGAGCGCCCTGTCCGCCCAGGTCGAGAAGGCCAAGGCCGACGGCGGCGTCGCGATCGCGATGGACGCCAAGACCGGCGAGGTGCTGGCGATGGCCAGCGCTCCCACCTTCGACCTCAACGACCCGAGCAAGGCATCGCCCGCCGTGCTCGGGAACCGCGCGACGCAGTGGACGTTCGAGCCCGGCAGCGTCAACAAGGTCATCACCCTGGCCTCCGCCATCGACCGCGGCATCATCGACCCGTTGACGCCGATCATCATCCCGCCGTCCATGTCGATCGACGGGTTCACGATCAGCGACTCACACGCACACGGCACGGAGACGATGACCGCGGCCGGTGTGCTCGCGCAGTCCAGCAACCTCGGCACGATCCTCATCAGCCGCAAGCTGGGGCCGCCCGCCGAACTCGAGAAGGCGCTGCGCTCCTTCGGCCTCGGCGCCCCCACCGGTCTCGACTGGCCGGGTGAGAGCCAGGGCATTCTCGCTCCCTCGAGCACCTGGCCGGACAGCCAGGCCGCCAACATCAGCTTCGGGCAGGGCATGTCGGTCAGCGCCTTGCAGGTCGCCTCCGTCTACGCCACCGTCGCCAACGGCGGCGTCCGCGTCACGCCACGGCTCGTCGGGGGACTGGTCGATCCGGACGGCGACGTCCATCCGACCGAGCCCGGGTCGACCCGCCGGGTGATCAGCCCGCAGGCGGCCTCGACCGTGTCGCAGATGCTCGAAGAGGTCACGACCAAGAAGGGCACGGCGCCGCAGGCCGCCATCCCCGGTTACCGCGTCGCCGGCAAGACCGGCACGGCCGACCGCATCGACCCCAAGACGGGCCGCTACAGCGGCAAGGTCGCGACGTTCGTCGGCTTCGCTCCCGCCGACAATCCGGACGTCGTCGTCGCGGTCGTGCTGGACAACCCGAAGAACGGTTACTTCGGCGGCACCGTCGCGGCGCCGGTGTTCAAGGAGATCGTTTCGTTCGCGCTTGCGAGCCGCCGCATCGTGCCCTCGGGGACGACGCCGCCGACGTTCCCGGTGATGGCGGAGGGCGCGCCCCGGTGAGCGCGTCCTGAGCCGAGGCATGCCCGTGCCGGAGAGGGTCGCTGCCGGTGGTTAGCCTGCTCGACGTGACGATGTCCGGCCTGCGCCCCCAGTCGCCGACCGCGCGTCGCCTGTCCGACCTCGCGCGCGCTTTCCCCGAGCTGGGCCTCGGGCTCGAAGGCGGGTCGGTGCCCGACGGCGTGGCCGACGACGTGGCGCTGCAGGGGATCACGCTCGACTCGCGGGCGGTGCAGCCCGGTGATCTCTACGCCGCGCTGCCCGGTGCCCGGACGCACGGCGCCGGCTTCACGGGTCAGGCGCGCGAGGCGGGCGCTGTCGCCGTGCTCACCGATCCCGAGGGCGCGCGGCTCATCGCGGCCCAGGGGAACCCGTCCGACGTCCCCGTGCTCGTCGCCGACGACCCCCGCGGCCGCCTCGGGGCGGTCGCGGCCTGGATCTACGGCGACCCCACCTCCCGCCTCCGGCTGCTCGGGGTGACCGGCACCAACGGCAAGACGACGGTCGCCTACCTGCTCGACGCCGGGCTGCGCGGTGCGGGCGAGACGACCGGTCTGGTCGGAACCGTGGAGACGCGCGTCGCGGGACGGACCGTGCCGAGTGTCCGCACGACCCCGGAGGCGCCCGACCTGCAGGGACTGTTCGCCGGCATGCTCGAGCAGCACGTGGGTTCGGCCTCGATGGAGGTCTCCAGCCACGCGCTCGCCCTGCACCGCGTCGACGGCTGCCGCTTCGCCGGCGCCGCCTTCACCAACCTCAGCCAGGACCACCTCGACTTCCACCCCACGATGGAGGACTACTTCGAGGCCAAGGCGCTGCTGTTCGCGCCCGAGCGGTCCACGGTCGCGGTGGTCGACGTCGACGACCCCGCGGGGCGGCGGCTGGTCGAGCGACGCCCCGACGCGGTGCCGGTATCCGCCACCGGCGACCCCGGCTCGCCGAACGGCTGGTGGGCCGAGGACGTCGTGTTGGAGCCGACGCGATCGCGGTTCCGCCTCCGCGGGCCCGGAGGACGCAGCCGCGACGTCGAGGTGCCGCTGCCGGGGGCGTTCAACGTCGCAAACACGCTGGTCGCGCTCGTGCTGCTCGCCGAGACCGGGGTGGACCTCGACGCGGCCGCGGAGGGGATCGCCTCGCTGGCCGGCGTGCCGGGGCGGATGGAGAAGGTCGACGCCGGTCAGCCCTATCTGGCCGTGGTCGACTACGCGCACACCCCCGCGGCCGTGAGCACGCTGCTCGCGACCGTGCGGTCGGTGGTGCCCGGCCGCGTCATCGTCGTGCTCGGCTGCGGAGGTGACCGGGATCGCGCCAAGCGCCCGCTGATGGGTGCGGCGGCGGCCGAGGGCGCCGATGTGGCGGTCCTCACGAGCGACAACCCCCGATCCGAGGATCCACAGGCCATTCTCGACGCCATGGTGGGCGGAGTGAACACCGTCGGCGACGACCGTCGCGGGAAGGTCGTGGTGCAGATCGACCGGGCCGCGGCGATCCGCCTCGCCGTCGAGAGTGCGCGGCCGGGTGACGCCGTCGTCGTCGCCGGCAAGGGCCACGAGACCGGGCAGGACTTCGGCGACCGGGTCGCACCCTTCGACGACCGGGTCGTGCTGCGCGAGAGCCTGCTGGCCGCCGCGGCTTCGGATGCTGCCGCGGACGGGTCCGACCCCGCGGACGGGTCCGACCCCGAGGACGGACCGCCTCGACCGGCGCAGGAGGCCCCGTGCGCCCCATGACCCTGGCCGAGGTGGCCGAGGCCGTCGGGGGCCGGCTGAGTGAGGCCGACCCCGCGGCGCGGGCGGACGGCCTCGTCATCGACTCGCGCACCATCGTCCCCGGGATGCTGTTCGCCGCGCTGCCCGGCGAGCGGGTGGACGGCCACGACTTCGCGCAGGCCGCCCTGGCGGCGGGCGCGGTGGCCGTTCTCGGCACCCGTCCGGTCGGCGGGGCGACGGTGCTCGTCGACGACGTCCAGGAGGCGATGGCGGCCCTCGCCGCCGAGGCCCTGCGGCGACTCCCCGACATCCGGGTCGTGGCCCTCACCGGCTCCGCCGGCAAGACCAGCACGAAGGACCTGCTGGCTCAGGTGCTCTCGCGGCTCGGCCCCACGGTCGCGCCGCCCGGCTCGTTCAACAACGACCTCGGCGTCCCGCTGACCGTGCTCTCCTGCGATGAGGACACCCGGTACCTCGTCCTCGAGATGGGTGCGCGGGGCCTCGGCCACATCGCCCGCCTGTGCCGGATCGCACCGCCCTCGGTCGGTCTGGTGCTCAACATCGGCAGCGCGCACCTCGGCGAGTTCGGCAGCCGCGAGGTGACGGCCCAGGCGAAGGGCGAGCTGATCGAGGCGACCCGCGGGGTGGCCGTGCTCAACGCCGACGACGCGCTGGTCGCCGCGATGGCCGGCCGCGCCCCCACCGGAACGGCCGTGCACACCTTCGGCGAGTCCGCCGCCGCCGACGTCCGGGCGGAGGGCATCGACCTCGACGACCTGGGGCGGCCGGTCTTCGCGCTGGCCGCGGACGAGGGCACCGCGCCGGTCCGTCTGCAGGCCTACGGGGAGCACCAGGTGCCGAACGCGCTGGCCGCGGCCGCCGCCGGCCTCGCCTGCGGCTTGCCCCTCGCGGAGGTCGCGAGTGCGTTGAGCGAGGCGACGCCCCGCAGCCGCTGGCGCATGGAGGTCACCAAGCGGGCCGACGGGTTGACCGTCGTCAACGACGCCTACAACGCCAACCCCGAATCGGTGCGCGCCGCGCTCAAGGCCCTCGTCGCCATCGCCAAGGGACGCCGTAGCTGGGCGGTGCTGGGGCAGATGGCCGAGCTGGGGCCCGACGCGCGGACCGAGCACGAGAACATCGGCCGGCTCGCGGTCCGGCTGGGCGTCGACCGGCTCGTCGTCGTCGGGGAGGACGCCGCGCCGGTGCACGCCGGAGCGGTCCTCGAAGGCAGCTGGTCGAACGAGTCCGTCCACGTCGCCGACCGCGACGAGGCGACCCGGCTGCTGGAGTCGGAGGCAGCCGCGGACGACGTCGTCCTGGTCAAGGGAAGCCGGGTCGCCGGCCTGGAGAAGGTGGCGGAGGCGTTGCTCGAGGCGCCGGCGGCCCCGCCCGGAGCGGCCCGCGGGTCGGTCGCCGAGTGAAGACCATTCTCATCGCCGCCATGGTGGCGCTGGTGGTGTCGCTCGTCGGCACCCCTGCGGTGATCCGTCTGTTCCGGCGCCAGGGTTACGGGCAGGAGATCCGCGAGGACGGTCCGCAGACCCACAAGACCAAGCGCGGCACCCCCACGATGGGCGGCGTCGTCATCGTCGGCGCGACGGTGCTCGGGTACGGGCTGGCGCACCTTCTCACGCTGCGCGGCTTCACCGCCAGCGGCCTGCTCGTGCTGATGGTGATGGTCGGGCTCGGGCTCGTCGGCTTCGCCGACGACTACATCAAGATCCGCAAGCAGCGCAGCCTGGGGCTCACCGCCCGGACGAAATTCGTCGGCCAGCTGATCGTCGCGATCCTGTTCGGGATCCTCGCGGTCCGCTTCCGCAACGCGTCGGGATACGCGCCGGCGTCGACGGACCTGTCGTTCGTACGTGACTTCGACATCGGGGTCGGGGTGGTCGGCTTCCCGATCCTGGCCTACCTGATCATCTCGGCGACCTCGAACGCGGTGAACCTCACCGACGGCCTCGACGGGCTCGCGGCGGGCTCGTCGGCCATGGTGTTCGGCGCCTACGTGATCATCTCGTTCTGGCAGTTCGGCAACATCTGCGGTACCCGCGGCGTCGGCACGGCGATCGATTCCAGCGGTTGTTACACCGCGCGGGATCCGCTCGACGTCGCGCTGGTCGCCGCCGCGGCGATGGGGGCGTGCTTCGGGTTCCTGTGGTGGAACGCGAGCCCGGCCAAGATCTTCATGGGCGACACGGGCTCCCTCGCCATCGGCGGCGCCTTCGCTGCGCTCGCCGTCACCACGCGGACCGAGCTGCTGCTCGTCGTGCTCGGTGGTCTGTTCGTCGTCGAGACGGTGTCGGTGATCCTGCAGGTCGCCGGGTTCAAGTTGACGCGACAGCGACTGTTCAACATGGCGCCGATCCATCACCACTTCGAGCTCTCCGGCTGGCCGGAGACGACGGTGATCATCCGGTTCTGGATCATCGCCGGTCTCGCCGTCGCCTTCGGGCTCGGCCTGTTCTACGCCGAGTTCCTCTCCTACGGCGCCCCGGGCTGATGCGGCTCGATCTCCGGGGGGTGCGGGTCCTCGTCGTCGGCGTCGGGTTGTCGGGCGAGGCGGCCGCGACGCATCTCGTCCGGCTCGGGGCCGAGGTCGTCGCCGTCGACGACGGTGCCGGCGACCGGCAGCAGGCTGCCGCCTCCCGGCTGCGCGAGCTGGGGGCGGACGTCGTCCTCGGCGGCCTGCCGACCGAACTGCCCGACGGCGACAACGCTGGCCCGCATGCCGTCGAGCTCGTGGTCACCTCGCCCGGCATCCGACCGACGACGTCGCTGTTCGGCTCGGCTGACGAGCGCGGCGTGCCCGTCTGGGGAGAGGTCGAGCTCGCCCACCGGCTGAAGCCGGATCGGCAGAACTGGCTGGCCGTCACCGGCACGAACGGCAAGACCACCACCACGCAGATGCTCGGCGCGATCCTCGGGACGGCCGGCCGCCGGTCCACCACCGCGGGCAACATCGGCACGCCGCTGCTCGACGCCGTGTCGGCGGTCGACGGTGCGGGCCGCCCGGCCTTCGACGACCTCGCCGTCGAGCTGTCCAGCTTCCAGCTGCACTACACGTCCACCCTGCAGGTCGCGGCCGGCGCGGTGCTCAACATCGCCGACGACCACCTGGACTGGCACGGCTCGATGGAGGCGTACGCGGCGGATAAGGCGCGCGTGTTCACGCCGGGCTCGGCCGCGGTCTACAACGCGGACGACGCGGTGGCGTCGCGGCTGGCGGCAGCCTCGCCCGCTCGCATCCGCGCCGGCTTCACCCTCGGGAGTCCGACGGAAGGCCAGCTGGGCGTCGTCGACGGGATGCTCGTCGACCGCGCCTTCGGCGGGGGCCCGATGCTGGCCGTCGGCGACCTCCAGGTGCCCGGGCCACACAACGTCGCGAACGCCCTCGCCGCCGCCGCGCTGGCCCGCGCCGTCGACGTGGGCGTGGACGCCGTCGCCGCGGCGCTGCGCGGGTTTCGGCCCGGCGGGCACCGCAACCAGGTGGTCGCGACCGCGCGCGACGTGACCTACGTCGACGACAGCAAGGCGACGAACCCGCACGCCGCCGCCGCGAGCCTCGCGGCCTATCCGTCCGTGGTCTGGATCGCCGGAGGGCTGAACAAGGGCCTCGACTTCGACGACGTCGTCCGGACCGCCGCGGGCCGGCTGCGGGCCGCGGTCCTCATCGGCACCTGCGCGGAGGAGCTGGCGGACACGCTCCGACGACACGCGCCCGAGGTCCCCGTCCTGCGGGCCGGCTCGATGGACGATGCCGTGGACGAGGCCACCCGGGTGGCCGAGCCGGGCGACACCGTCCTGCTCGCGCCGGCCGCGGCCTCGATGGACATGTTCCGCGACTACGCGGCCCGCGGAGACGCCTTCGCCGAGGCCGCGCGACGGCAGTAGAGCGCCAACAGGGGGTCTCGTGACGACGCTGGACTCGCCCGGGACCCACGGCTCATCAGGGGCCAGCGGGACGAGGACGCGGCCGCCGGACGACGAGGCGCGCGAGGAACTCGAGGCGACCGCGGGAGAGGACTCCGCAGAGCGGGTGCCGCTGCTGGCCCGTCCGCTGGCCTCGTACTACCTGATCCTGTCCGCCTCCGGCCTGCTGCTGGCGCTCGGCCTGGTCATGGTCCTGTCCGCGTCGAGCATCGTGGCGTACGCGACGTCGGGGTCGCCGTGGGGCTACTTCGCCAAGCAGGCGCTGTGGATCGCGATCGGCCTGCCGCTGATGTGGATGGCCAGCCGGTGGTCGATCGCGCGCTTCCGGAACCTGGCCTATCCGGCGCTGCTCGTCACGATCGTCGGGCTGCTGCTCGTGCTCGTGCCGGGGGTCGGGGTCTCCGCCAACGGCGCCACGCGCTGGGTGGGGGTCGGCCCCTTCACCCTGCAGCCGAGCGAGATCGCCAAGCTGGCGCTGGTGCTCTGGGGTGCCGACCTGCTCGTGCGCAAGCGGCGGCTGCTCGGGGAGTGGCTGCACCTGCTGGTGCCGCTGCTGCCGATGGCCACGCTGATCTGCCTGCTGATCATGCTGCAGCCGGACCTCGGCACGGCGATGGTGACCTTCTCCGTCGTCCTCTCCCTGCTCTGGGTGGTCGGCGCGCCGGCGCGGCTGTTCACCACCGTGCTCGGCGCGGTCGCCTTCGTCGGCACCCTGCTCGCGGTGCTCGAGCCCTACCGACTGCAGCGCCTCACCTCGTTCGCCGACCCCTTCGCCGACGCGCAGAACACGGGCTATCAGGCCGTCCAGGGCCTGTTCGCGCTCTCCTCGGGCGGCTGGTGGGGGCTGGGGCTCGGGGCCTCGCGCGAGAAGTGGTCCTACCTGCCGCATGCCCACACCGACTTCATCCTCGCGATCATCGGCGAGGAGTTGGGTCTGCTCGGGACGTTGCTGGTCGTGGTGCTGTTCGGCGTGCTGGCCTACGCCGGCATCCGGGTCGCGCAGCGCTGCGGCGACCCCTTCGGCCGGCTCGTCGCCTCCGGCATCACCACCTGGATCACCGCCCAGGCGCTGATCAACATGGGCGCCGTCGTCGGTCTGCTGCCGATCACCGGCATCCCGCTGCCGCTGATCTCCTTCGGCGGCTCGTCGCTGGTGCCGACCTTGTTCGCGATCGGAATCCTGTTGGCGTTGGCCAAGCAGGAGCCGGCCGCCCGGCAGGTGGTGGCCGACCGGGCCGCCCGCCGCTCGGCCCGGCGCCGGATCCCCGCCGCGCGCGGGGGTCGCGGCTCCGAGCGACGCGCACCGGCCGGCGGCCGGAGGACGGCGACGGCCTCCGGATCGCGAGGAACGCGTCCAGGACGACGGCGCCGCCTGCGTCGCCCGAGCCGGTGAGCGGACCCGCCCGCCCGCTGTCCGTCGTACTGGCCGGGGGAGGGACGGCGGGGCACGTCGAACCGGCGCTCGCGGTCGCCGACGCCCTGCGGGAGACCGACCCGGACAACCGGATCACCCTGCTCGGCACCGAGAAGGGACTCGAGGCCCGCCTGGTGCCGGCCCGTGGGTATGCGCTGGCGACCATTCCCCGGGTGCCGCTGCCCCGCCGGCTGACCAGCGAGCTGTTCTCGGTCCCGAAGCGGGTGCGGGCGGCGGTCCGCGAGGCGGGCGCCGTGCTCGACCGCGTCGGCGCGGACGTCGTGGTCGGCTTCGGCGGCTACGTCGCGTTGCCCGCCTACCTCGCGGCCCGGAAGCGCAAGCTGCCGATCGTCGTGCACGAGGCCAACCCGTTGCCGGGGTTGGCGAACCGCGTCGGGGCGCGCCTGACCCACCATGTCGCCGTCAGCTGGCCCGACACCAAGCTGGCGCACGCCGAGCTCACGGGCATCCCGCTGCGCCCGGCGATCCTCGCCCTCGACCGGGCGGCGGAGCGCCCGGCCGCCCGGGCGTCCTACGGACTGGACGCCGACCGGCCGACCCTGCTCGTGTTCGGCGGGTCGCAGGGCGCCCGGCGCATCAACACGACCCTGCTCGCCGCGGCGCGGACGATCACCGACGCCGGTGTGCAGGTGCTGCACGCGAGCGGGGCCGGGGGATACGACGAGGTGCGGGAGGCGCTGCCGGCGGACCTCGCGGCGCCGTACGTGCTGCTGCCCTACATCGAGAACATGCCCCGGGCCTACGCGGCAGCCGACCTGGCCCTGTGTCGCTCGGGCGCGATGACCTGTGCGGAGATCGCCGCCGTCGCGCTCCCTGCCGCCTTCGTCCCGCTGCCGATCGGCAACGGTGAGCAGCGCCTCAACGCCGAACCGGCGGTGCAGGCCGGCGCGGCGCTGCTGGTGGAGGACGCGGCCCTCACGCCCGAGTGGGTCACCTCGAACGTCCTGCCGGTGCTCACCGGCCCCGGCCGCCTGCGCGCCATGGTCGAGGGGTCGGCCCGGGCTGCGGCGCGCGCCGGGCACCGCGAGGCCGCCCAGGCGCTCGTGCAGATGATCACGGGCGCCGCCGGGGGTTCCCCGACCCCCGGCGTGCGACCATGAGCGGCGTGTCCGCCCCGCCTCCGACTCCTTCCGCGACGCCCCCCGCGAACGTCGCCTCCCTCGCGTCCCCGTCCTCCGAGCAGGCGTTGCCGGACGAGTTGCGCAGCGTGCACCTGGTGGGTATCGGTGGCGCCGGGATGAGCGGCATCGCCCGGCTGCTGCTGGCGCGCGGCGGGGCCGTGAGCGGCAGCGACGCCCGCGAATCGCGGGTGCTCTCCGCGCTCCGGGCCTCGGGCGCCCGGGTCGTGGTCGGCCACGCTGCGGAGAACGTCGAGGGCTCGGAGACCGTGGTGGTCAGCACCGCGATCCGGGAGACGAACCCCGAGCTGGTGGCGGCGCGCGAGCGGGGACTGCGGGTGCTCCGCCGAGCGGAGGCGCTGGCCGCCCTCATGACCGGCAGCCGCGGGGTCGCGGTTGCCGGCACCCATGGCAAGACCACCACGACCTCGATGCTCACCGTCGCCCTGCAGCAGGCGGGGCTGGATCCCTCGTTCGCCATCGGCGGCGACCTCAACGAGGCGGGCAGCAATGCGCACTCGGGCCTCGGGGACGTCTTCGTGGCCGAGGCGGACGAGAGCGACGGCTCCTTCCTGCTGCTCTCGCCGTTCGGGGCGATCGTCACCAACGTCGAGCCGGAGCACCTCGACCACTACGGCAGCGGCGAGGCCGTCGACGCGGCGTTCGCCGACTTCGTCCGCACGATCGACCCGGCCGGCTTCCTCGTGGTCTGTCTCGACGATCCCGGCGCGGCCCGGCTGATCCCGCTCGGACGGGACGCGGGGCTGCGGGTCGTGACGTACGGCGAGAGCGACGGGGCCGACGTCCGGGTCGCCTCCATCGGCGGCGCGGGGCGCATCACGAGTTGGGACCCGATCGTGCGCGGTCGCCGGCTCGGCATGATCACGTTGGCGGTGCCCGGCCGGCACAACGCCCTGAACTCGGCGGCCGTGCTGGCCGCCGGGCTGGAGCTCGGCGTCAGTCCGAACGCCCTGCGGGAGGGGCTCGCCGCCTACCGGGGCGTGCGGCGCCGCTTCGACTTCCGGGGAAGTGCGGCGGGCGTGCGCGTCGTCGACGACTACGCGCACCACCCCACCGAGGTGGAGGCGACGCTCCGGGCCGCCCGGTCCGCGGCCGAGGGCGGTCGGGTGATCGTCGCCTTCCAGCCGCATCGTTACAGCCGCACCGCCGCGTTCGGCAACGAACTGGGTGCCGCCCTCGGGCAGGCCGACACGGTCGTCGTGATGGAGGTGTACGCGGCGGGTGAGGACCCGCTGCCCGGGGTCACCGGCGCCACCGTCGCGTCGGCGGTCCCGCTGCCCGGCGACGACGTCGTCTACGAACCGTCCTGGTCGAAGGTCGCGGCGCGCATCGCCGCCCTGTCCCGGCCGGGCGATCTGGTGCTCACGATGGGCGCGGGCGACGTCACGCTGCTCGGGCCCGAGGTGCTGCGGGAGCTGAGTCAGGACTGACGCTCGTCCCTCATCGCGGTGAGTGCGGTGCTCGCGGTCGGCGCGGCGGCGTTCGCGGTCGGCGCGGCGGCGTTCGCGGTCAGCGCGGACTCGGCGCCCGATTCCCTCGGCAACCGCGAACGGTCGGCGTCAGCGGGCACGTACCGTGGTGGCACTGTGAGGGATCACCGTAGGGGTCAGCGTGAGGTCGAGGCTTACCCGGCACTCGCGGCCCGGTCGAAAAGACCGGAAAAGCCGGGGATTCTGCGGCGAGTGTCCCGATTCTCCGACACCGACGCTCCCGAATCGCCGACGTCCTTGACCCTGCTCCGACCGCTCCATAATGTGCGGCCAAGCCTCTAGTTGACATAATCCTCACGCTTGAGTAGAGGTTGAGGGTTTGGCCTCGGGGGTGGAAGGCGGCCGCGCCGCCTGGCACCACCCGCTTTCACGGCAACGCCCGCACAGCACGACCGCGTCACCAGCAGCATCGCCAGCAGTTCACTCGTTCCTGGAGGACTCCCGGATGGCCGCCCCTCAGAACTATCTCGCCGTCATCAAGGTCGTCGGCATCGGCGGCGGCGGCGTGAATGCGGTGAACCGCATGATCGAGGTCGGCCTCAAGGGCGTCGAGTTCATCGCCATCAACACCGACGCCCAGGCGCTGTTGATGAGCGACGCCGACGTCAAGCTCGATGTCGGTCGCGAACTCACCCGAGGCCTCGGCGCGGGCGCCAACCCCGACGTCGGCCGGCAGGCCGCCGAGGACCACCGCGAGGAGATCGAAGAGGTCCTCAAGGGCGCCGACATGGTGTTCGTGACCGCGGGCGAGGGCGGCGGCACCGGCACCGGCGGGGCGCCGGTCGTGGCGAACGTCGCCCGCAGCCTCGGCGCGCTGACCATCGGCGTCGTCACGCGCCCGTTCACCTTCGAGGGACGTCGCCGCGCGGGGCAGGCCGAGCACGGGATCGAGGGGCTCCGCCAAGAGGTCGACACCCTCATCGTCATCCCGAACGACCGGCTCCTGTCGACCGGGGACCGCGACGTCAGCGTCATGGACGCGTTCAAGGGCGCCGACCAGGTGCTGCTGCAGGGCGTGCAGGGCATCACCGACCTCATCACGACCCCGGGTCTGATCAACCTCGACTTCGCCGACGTCAAGGCGGTCATGTCCAACGCCGGCAGCGCGCTGATGGGCATCGGGCGCGCCCGTGGGGACGACCGCGCCGAGGTCGCCGCGCAGCAGGCCATCTCCTCGCCGCTGCTCGAGGCCAGCATGGACGGTGCGCAGGGCGTGCTGCTCAACATCTCCGGTGGGTCCGACCTCGGACTGTTCGAGATCAACAGCGCCGCCGAGCTGGTGGCCGAGGCCGCCCACCCGGAGGCGAACATCATCTTCGGCGCGGTGATCGACGACTCGCTCGGCGACGAGGTGCGGGTCACGGTCATCGCCGCCGGCTTCGAGTCGGCCCAGGCCGAGCGCCGGCCCAAGGGGTACGGGCAGGGCGCGAGCTACCCGCAGCGCAGCCGCACGGGCGGCGCCGGCGATGGCCGGGTCATCGACGTCCGCGAGGAGCCGCGACGGCCCGCCGCCAGTGCACCGACCACCGAGGCGCCGCGGAGCCCCCGTCCCGCCGCCGAGCCGACCGCCGCCCGGCCGGCCGCGCGCCCGTCCCGCTACGCCGAGCCGCAGCGGGCCGCTGAGCCGCAGCGAGCGAGCGAGCCGCAACGCAGCGCCGAGTACGGGCGCACCGAATCCCGGCCCGCGGCCGAACCGCAGCCGCGTCCCGAGCGCCGCGAGGCACCGGCGCGCCGGGTGGTCTTCGACGACCTGGACGTGCCGGACTTCCTCAAGTAGTTCGTCGCCTTCCTTCCGTGACCGACAGCGCCAGCTGCTTCACCACTCGGCACGGCGGCGTCAGCTCCGCCCCGTACGACACGCTGAACCTCGGCGACCACGTCGGGGACGACCCCGCGGCGGTCGCCGAGAACCGGCGCCGGGCGGTCGAGGGTCTGGGCGGGCTGCCCGTGGCCTGGATGGGACAGGTGCACGGCCGTGAGGTGGCGCTCGTGCAGCGGGTGACCGACTCGGCGGTGCCGGGCGTGGACGGCCTCGTCACGACCACCCCGGGCCTGACGCTCGGCGTGCTCGTGGCGGACTGCGTGCCGGTCCTGCTCGCCGCCCCCGGGCTCGCCGCCGTCGCGCACGCCGGCCGCAAGGGACTCCAGCTCGGCGTCGTCCCCGCCGTGCTGGAGTGCATCGCGGCCCAGGGCGTGGAGCCGGCGGAGCTGACCGCGCGGCTGGGACCGGCGGCGTGCGGCGCCTGCTACGAGGTTCCCGACGGCATGCGGGCGGAGGTCGCGACGGTGGCCCCTGCAGCGGCCAGCACGACCCGCGCGGGCACGGCCGGGCTGGACATCCGCGCGGGCGTCGTGGCGCAGCTCGAGGCCGCCGGGGTGCGGCACGTCGAGGTCTCGTCCGTGTGCACCATCGAGTCGAGCGATCACTTCAGCTACCGACGCGAGGGCGTCACGGGCCGCTTCGCCGGGCTGGTGCGGTGCGCCCCGGCGCTCGACGGCGCCCCCGGGTGAGCCGACCGGCAGGTCCGACCACCGAGGCCGCGTCCGATCGCCTGCGGGCGGTCGAGCAGCGGCTCGGGGCGGCCGCGGTCCTGGCGGGGCGATCGCGCTCCGAGCTGACCCTGGTGGCGGTGAGCAAGACGCGCCCCGCCGCGGACGTGGCCGCGCTGGCCGCGCTCGGCGTCCGTGACTTCGGCGAGAGCCGCTGGCAGGAAATGGGCCCGAAGAGCACCGAGGTCGCGGAGCTCGCCGGCGGGACAGCCGGGCGGGAGTCCCTGCGCTGGCACTTCGTCGGCCGGCTGCAGCGCAACAAGGCCCGTGCGATCGCCGGTGTGGCACATGCCGTGCACAGCCTCGATCGGGCGGAGCTGTGCGCGCCGCTCGCGCGCGGGGCCGCCGGGCGCCCGGCGCCGCTCGAGGTCTTCGTCCAGCTCAGCCTCGACGGGGACCCGAGCCGCGGCGGGGTGGACGAGCCGGGCGTGGGCCCGCTCGCGGACGCCGTCGCGGCCCACCCCGAGCTGCGACTGGCCGGTCTCATGGCCGTGGCCCCCCTCGGGATGCCGGCCAGGCCGGCGTTCGCCCGGCTGCGCGAGGTGGGGGAGCGGATGCGGGTGACGCATCCCGGGGCGACGGCCCTGTCCGCCGGGATGTCCGGTGACCTCGAGGACGCGGTCGCAGAAGGGGCGACACACCTACGAATCGGCACGGCTCTGTTCGGCTCGCGGGCTTAGAGTCGTCGACATGGGTCTTGGGCGCAGGGCGATGGTCTACCTCGGGCTGGCCGAGGAAGACGAGGGCTATCTCGACGACGACTACGACGTGGACGAGCCGGTCCGGGAGCGGGCCATCCGTCGCGTCGACCTCGAGGAGCGTGAGCTCGAGACGGTGCCGCCCCGGCGGGCGGAGCCGGCCCGGATGGAGGCGCGGGTAGATCCGCGGTCCAACCTGGCCCGGATGCCGGAGCCGGTGCGCGCCGTGGCCCCCGAGCCGACGCCGTCGTACAAGATCACCACGCTGCAGCCCTCGAGCTACAACGAGGCGCGGCAGATCGGCGAGGCGTTCCGCGAGGGCATCCCGGTGATCATGAACCTGACCGAGATGGCGGACGAGGACGCGAAGCGCCTGGTCGACTTCGCCGCCGGTCTGATCTTCGGGCTGCGCGGAAGCATCGAGAAGGTAACGAACAAGGTCTTCCTGCTCTCGCCGAGTAACGTCCGGGTGAGCGCCGAGGACAAGCGGCTGATCGCAGAGGGTGGCTTCTACAACCAGTCCTGACGCCGGTCGCGCTCGGCGCCCGATTCGTCGGCGTCCGGACGAGCAGGAGGCACCATCACCCCCTTCGGTACCGTCCTCGTCTTCCTGCTCTACGCCTTCCTGATCCTGCTGTTCGCTCGGTTCATCATCGATCTGGTCATGGTCTTCAGCCGGGGCTTCCGGCCGACCGGCGTGCTGCTCGTGCTCTTCGAGGTCGTCTTCACGATCACCGACCCGCCGATGCGCTTCCTGCGGCGGTTCATCCCCCCGTTGCGCCTGGGCGGAATCGCTCTGGACCTCAGCTTCCTGCTGCTGTTCATCCTGACCCAGGTCGCGATCAGCCTCGTCCAGCGCAATCTCTGACCGGCGGGCCCGTCGCGGCAGTGTGACGAGTCCGTAGCCGCCGCTACGGCCCGTCGATTGGCCCAAGGCAGACGTTTCACGCAGACTCGCCCTGCCAACCTCTCGACAGGAGACGGGATGACGCTGACGCCGCAGGACGTTCACAACAAGGTGTTCGGCCCCACGCGGTTCCGCCGGGGCTACGACGAGGCCGAGGTCGACGCCTTCCTCGACGAGGTCGAGGCCGAGCTCATCCGGTTGCACGCGGAGATCGACTCGCTGCGCAACCAGGTGTCCGCCGGCGCGAACGGCGCTGCCACCGGACCCAGGGTCGCAGCGGGCAGTTCCGGACCACCCGCGGCCGAGGACGGAGAGCCCGCCGCCGTGGCCGAGTTCGACGGTCCCGAGTCCGATGGTCCCGACTTCGACGCCCCCGCCGCGCCGTCTTTGGCGAAGAACACCGGCTGGGCGGAGGCGCAGGCCGAGCCCTTCGTCGCCCCCGGTACCACCGCTGGCCAGGCGCAGGCCGCGGCCGCGTCGGTTCGCTCCGCCGACGACACGGGCGACCTCGAACAGCGGGTCGCTCGGACGCTGGTGTTGGCGCAGAGGGCGGCGGACGAGGCCGTCCGGGACGCCGAGGCCCAGGCCGAGCAGCTCCGCGCCGCCGCCCAGGGCGAGGCGGAGCGCCTCCGGCAGGAAGCCGCGCAGGAGGCGGAACGCGCCCGGCGGGAGCTCGAGCTCAGTCGCTCCGAAGCCGAGGGGGACGTCGAGCAGCTGCGTGCCTTCGAGCGCGAGTACCGCACCCGGCTCCGGGCCTACCTCGAACTGCAGCTCCGTCAGCTGGACAACGGCGGTTCGTCGGTCGAGGGCGGGCAGACGACCGCCATCCCGGGCGGTTCCGGGCCGGCAGGCGCGGGCCACCCGACGCTCGCGGGGCAGCCGCAGGCCGCCGGTGCGCAGCCGGGTGCTTCAGGTCTGCCGCACTCGGAGCTCCCCGCGGACGATCCGGCTGCCGTGCCGCACGTCTCGGCGGCCGGGGACGGGGACCTTCCACCGTCCGTCCCGGTGGCGGAGGGCGGCGATTCCGGTGAACCGGGACGCATCACCCAGGAGGTGCCGGGGGAAGAGCTACGGCACGAGTCCCGAGACCTGCACGACGACCTTTGATCGTCACTGTCGTAGCATCGCGGGCGCTCGACGAAGCCGAACCCGGTTCAACGACAAGGTGACAGCTAGTGATCGTGATCAGCGGCGCCCTGGTGGTGGTTGCTGCCGTCCTGCTCCTGCTGGGGTTCGTCACCAGCAACCTGACGTTCATCTACGCGGCGATCGGGCTCAGCGTCGTGTCGGGGCTGTTCCTGCTGGTGGGCATCCTGCAGCCGCAGCCGCCGGCGCGTGCCCCGCGCAGCCGGGAGCGGAGCGGCCAGCGCGGCGAAGGCGCGCCTCGGAAGCGTCGTCGGCCGGCTGAGCAGGGCGAGGGTGCAGGCGACGCCCCCACCAAGGCGGAGGAGCGTCCGCAGGAGGCACAGGACGACGGCGACCAGCAGAACCGCGAGCCGGTGGCGGCCGCGGCCGCCGGTTCCGACGGCTCGGGCCAGCACGCCCAGAACGCGCAGGGCGCCGCCGGCCAGCAGTCCGCGAACGCCGACGATCCGGCCGAGCAGGGCCACGGCGACGAGCCCGACGTCGAGCAGGTCCCGGACGAGGTCGCCGCCGCCGCCGAGCACAGCGGCTCGCAGGTGCACGTCGTCTCGGGTCATCCGAGGTACCACCTCGAGCACTGCAGCGTCGTGGTCGGTGACCCCGAGCTGGAGCCGATCGACATCGCGGAGGCCAAGGAACTCGGCTTCACCCCGTGCGCGGCCTGTGCTCCCGACGGTCACCTCGGCGGGCATCTGACGTCCTCGGGACCGCAGGCCCAGGCCGGCGGCGACGCGGGTTCGTCGAACCTCAACGGTCACTCCGGTGCCGGGGCGGCCGCCGGGCAATGGCAGCAGCAGCAGTCGAGCGGCGGGTTCGCCGCCGCCGGAACCGCTGCGGCGCCGTCGGCCTTCGGCTCCGGGCCGTCGAGCGAGACGACGCAGCAGCAGCCGGTGTACCAGTCGCAGCAGAGCGCCCAGACGGCGCCGTTCTCCTACGCGCCTCAGACGGAACAGCAGCCGGCGCAGCAGCAGCCGGCGCAGCAGCAGCCGGCGCAGCAGCAGCCGGCGCAGCAGCAGCCCGCGCAGGCCTATCAGCAGCCGCAGCAGCCGCAGCAGCAGCCGCCGCAGGCGTACCAGCAGCCGCCGCAGGCGTACCAGCAGCCGGCCCAGCAGCAGGCGCCGCAGGCGTATCAGCAGCAGGCCGCGCCACAGGAGATCCAGCAGCCGCCGCAGCAGGTCGAACCGGCCCAGCAGGCTCAACCGGCCGCGCCCGCCCAGCAGGCCCAACCGGCCGCGCCCGCCCAGCAGGCCCAGCCGGCCGAGTCGGCCCAGCAGGCTCCACAATCAGGGCCGACGGAGCAGGGGCAGACGGCGGCACCGGGCGGCCGGGCCAAGGGCGTCGTGACGGTCGCGGGCCGCAACGATTACCACCGGCCGGAATGCTCGCTGGTGCAGGGGCAGGACCAGCAGTCCCTGTCCCGGGTCGCGGCGATCCGGCAGGGCTTCTTCGCCTGCTCCACCTGCAAGCCCTGAGCGGATTTCTGCTCAGGCTCCGGAGGTCAGGCGCGGCTGCGGAACGGGTCCCGTCGTGGCGGTGCGGGTAGGTCGACCCGGGCGCTGTCCAGCGGTACGCCGGTCAGCGCGAGCACGCGGGCGAGAACGGATGCCGTCGTCTCGCCGGCCGCGACGCCGGCGGCCGTGACCATCGAGCGGTAGATGGTCGCGTAGTGCCGGACGGGCGTGTCGTAGCTCCAGTCCACGGAGCCGAGGTGCTGCTGACCGGTCCGCCGACCGGACTCGCCCACCGTGCCGACACTCCAGATCTGGATCCCCGCAGGGCCGGCCGAGAAGCACCCGCCGTGCGAGACGTCGAGCCGCCCGGCCGCCTGCAGCAGCGCACGCGTCTCCCGTTCCGGCAGCACGATCGCGGGACGGACCTGGCTGGACAGCGCCGGCACGGCGAATGCTGACGGCGGTGCCGTCAGCGAGGAACCAGCCGCGCGAGGAGGCGGAAACTCCACACGACCTCCGTCCTTCGGTGCCCGGCGCGCTCGCGCCGTCGCTGTCATCTCGGCTCGTCCGGATGCCGAGCTGAAGCTCGGCCGACGGGAGTAATCGACAAGCACCCGAATGGGGTATCCGCGGAACACCCGCCTCGCTGGCCCAGGGTCCGTGACGGCGTCGGCCCATCAGGCGGCCCCGGAACGCCGGATCGAGTGTTGCGGCTGGGACGAGGTCCGATCGGGCGCGACGCCTCTTCGGGTGTCGGAACGGGCGAGAGGCGACGGGCGCGCTACCCCC
The DNA here is from genome assembly GCA_963783105.1 of uncultured Actinomycetota bacterium. GTDB lineage: Bacteria > Actinomycetota > Actinomycetes > Frankiales > Frankiaceae > JAVEDQ01. Next base: position 853,505 of record CAWAMI010000003.1, on the reverse strand, counting down.
CGGCCACCCTGATCCAGTAGGTCAGCCCCAACTCCGAGGCGTGCTGCTCCGCGATGGCAACAGGCGGAGGGCCGGCCGCGAACGTGGTCGCCAGCACCTCGTCGGCGACCGCGACCGACGACTCCCGCAGGGCCTGCGCGAGGTCGGGCGTCTCCGGCGCCGTCCACCAGATCTCCACCCGGTCGCTGATGTCGAGCCCGGCCCGCTTGCGCGCGTCCTGCAACACCCGCACCACCTCGCGGGCGAGGCCGGCGCGCCGGAGCTCCGGCGTCAGGTCGAGGTCGAGTGCGACGGACACGCCGGTCTCGCTGGCCACCGTCCACCCCGCCCGAGGCGTCTCGGTGACGATCAGCTCGTCACCCGACAGCTCGATCTCCTCGCCGTCGACGACGACGAACAGCCGCCCGTCCGAGGGCGGACCGGCCGCCGCCACGGCGGCGGCGACCTGCGGCGTGCGCTTTCCGAAGCGCTTGCCCAGGGCGCGGAAGTTCGGCTTGACCGTCACGTCGACGAGCTCGCCGACCAGCGGCTCCACCGTTCCGACGTTCAGCTCCTCGGCCACCTCGCGCCGGAGCTCGTCGGAGAGCTCGGCGAAGCCCGGCGCGCTCACGAGAGCCCGGGCCAACGGTTGCCGCGTCTTCGCCTTCGCGGAGGCGCGGGCCGCGCGCCCCAGTTCGACGAGCCGCCGGACCAGCGACACCTGGCGACCGAGGGACTCGTCCACCAGCGCGCCGTCGACCTGCGGCCAGGCCTCCAGGTGCACCGAGTCGGGCCGGGAGGCGCCCGCCACACCATCGGAGACGTCCACGACCAGCGCCTGCCAGAGCCGGTCGGTGACGAACGGCGTGAACGGCGCCATCAACCGGGTCAGGACGTCGAGGCATTCGTGCAGGGTCGCGAGCGCCGCCGGGTCGCCGTTCCAGAACCGGCGACGGCTGCGCCGCACGTACCAGTTCGACAGGTCGTCGATCAGCGCCGAGAGCCGGCGTCCGGCCCGCGCGGAGTCGAAGTCCTCCAGTGCGGCATCGACCTCGAGCACGGTGGCGTGCAGCTCCGAGATCGCCCACCGGTCCAGCAGCGGGCGCTTCTCGATCGGGGGAGCCTGCGTCGTGTCCGGATCGAAGCCGGCGGATGAGGCGTAGAGCAGGAAGAACGACGCGGTGTTCCAGTACGTCAGCAGGATCTTGCGGACGATCTCCTCGAGCGGCTCGTGGCCGACGCGGCGGTCCATCCACGGTGAGCCGCCGGCGAGCATCAGCCAACGCACCGCGTCGGCCCCGTGCCGGTCGAACAGCTCGAACGGGTCCAGCACGTTGCCGAGGTGCTTGCTCATCTTGCGGCCCTCGGCGTCGAGCAGCAGGCCGAGGCAGAGGACGGTCTCGTAGGACGACTCGTCGAAGACGAGCGTCCCGATCGCCATGAGCGTGTAGAACCAGCCGCGGGTCTGGTCGATCGCCTCGCAGATGTACTGCGCCGGGTAGCTCGCCCGGAACGCCTCCTCGTTACGGTGCGGCGCCCCCCACTGGGCGAAGGGCATCGCGCCGGAGTCGTACCAGACGTCGATCACCTCCGGCACCCGACGCGCCTCGGCGCCGCACTCCGGGCAGAGGAGCGCGACCTCATCGACGTACGGGCGGTGCGGATCGAGCGTCGAGTGGTCCTCGCCCGCCAACTCCGACAACTCGGCCAGCGAACTCACGCAGGTCAGGTGCGACCGGTCGGCCGTGCAGCGCCAGATCGGCAGCGGCGTCCCCCAGTACCGGTTGCGCGACAGCGCCCAGTCGACGTTGCCGCGCAGCCACTCGCCGTACCGGCCGTTCTTGATGCGGCTCGGGTGCCAGTCGGTCCGCTCGTTCTCCTCGAGCAGCCGCTCCTTCACCGCGGTCGTGCGGATGTACCAGGACGGCAACGCGTAGTACAGCAGCGGGGTGTCGCAGCGCCAGCACAGCGGATAGGAGTGCTCGTAGGGCTCGTACCGCCACAGCACGCCGCGCCGACGGAGGTCCTCGACCAGCGCCGCGTCCGCGGTCTTGAAGAAGGTCCCACCGACCAGGGGGACCTCGGGGGCGAAGGTGCCGTCGGACTCGACGGGGTTCACCACCGCCAGGCCGTACTGCCGCGCGACGGCGAGGTCCTCGGCCCCGAAGGCCGGCGCCTGGTGCACCAGCCCGGTGCCGTCGTCGACGGTCACGTAGTCGGCGAGCACGACGTGGTGGGCGCCCTCTCCGAAGTCCTGCGCCGGCAGCAGGTCGAAGGGGCGCTGGTAGGCGAGGCCCTCGAGCTCCGCGCCCGGGATGCGCCGCAGCACTTCGGCGTCGTCCCCGACGGCCTTGGCCAGCAGCGGTTCCGCCACGAGCACCGCCCGGTCGCCGGAATCCGAGCCGTCCTGGGATGAGCGCCGCGCGACGACGTAGGTCACCTCGGGATGGACGGCGACGGCGGTGTTCGAGACCAGCGTCCAGGGCGTCGTCGTCCAGACCAGGAGGTCGAAGTCTCCGTCCTTGCTGACCTCGGAGCCGTCGGAGCCGTCCTGCCGGGTCACGGGCATCCGCACGTACACCGACGGGTCGACGACGTCGTGGTAGCCGAGCGAGACCTCGTGGTCGGAGAGAGCCGTCTGGCAGCGCGGGCAGTAGGGGGCGACCCGCGAGTCCTCCACCAGCAGCCCCTTGTCGAAGATCTGCCGCAGCGACCACCACACCGATTCGATGTAGGGGGTGTCCATCGTGCGGTAGGGGTGGGCCATGTCGGTCCAGTAGCCCATCCGCTCGGTGAGCCGTTCGAACTCGTCGACGTGGCGCAGCACCGACTCCCGGCACTTCGCGTTGAACTCGGCGACGCCGTAGGCCTCGATGTCCTGCTTGCCGTTGAAGCCGAGTTCCTTCTCGACGGCGAGCTCGACGGGGAGCCCATGGCAGTCCCAGCCGGCTCGGCGGGGCACCGAGTAGCCCTTCATCGTCTTGAACCGCGGGAACAGGTCCTTGAAGACGCGGGCCTCGACGTGGTGGGCGCCGGGGTGGCCGTTGGCGGTCGGCGGCCCCTCGTAGAACACCCACTGCGGACCGTTCGCCGTCTGTTCGAGCGAACGGTCGAAGACCTTCGTCTCCTGCCAGCGACGCAGGACGTCGGCCTCGAGCGCGGGGAGGTCCGGCGGGCCGGGGAGCGGGCGGAACGGCATGGTTCTCCTGGCGGTGCACGTCGTCGAGCTCGACCGGAGGGACGAGCCCGCCTGCGCAGGGGACCCGCGGTACCACCCTCCTTGGTCGCCGCCCGGTCGCCCGGTCGACCACCCTCTCGTGGCGTGCGGGCCGGATCTACTGAGGCGCACGCCGGTGGTGCACGTGAGCCCGTTCTCCCGGCGGCTCGGGGGTGATGTTCACGGCGTGCTGGCCCCGGGCTTCCACCGTCCCCGGGTCGCTCTCGCTGCACGCGCCGCTACTCGTCCCCGTCGGCGCCCGTTCCGCAACCCCCAGGTTAACGCAGCGATTCGGCCTGCGTGCGCGTCCGGTACCTACAGTGGAGGGCATGGCGGAGCGGAATAGCGGGCATCGGGACGGGATCCCGAACGTCTCTGCCGCCAACGTCGCCGTCCCGGACGCCGCGGTTGATCCGACGGAGCGGACGCCGATGGATGAACCTGTGACCGACCTCGCTCCCGCCGACGTCGATGAGGACGCCCCGACCGCCGGCCCGCCCGCCAGCCCGTCCGAGCGCATGCGCCAGGAGCGGAACCGCCAGCTGCCGGTTCTCCTCGGTGCCGCCGTCATCGCCTTCACCGCCGACCTCGTCAGCAAGCTCGTCGTCGTCTCCGAGCTGGTTGACCGCGCCCCGGTCGTGATCGTGCCGCGTGTGCTGGACCTGCAGCTCACGCGCAACCCGGGGGCGGCCTTCGGGCTGGCCGGGGGAGCGACCGTGCTGTTCACCCTCGTCGCGCTCGCGGTGGTGGCGTTCATCGTGGCGACGGCCCGTCGGCTGCGCTCCCGAGGGTGGGCGGTGAGCCTCGGGCTGCTGCTCGGCGGCGCGCTCGGCAACCTCGGCGACCGGCTCTTCCGCGACCCGAGCCCGCTGCGCGGTCACGTCGTCGACTGGATCCACCTGTCGCACTGGCCGATCTTCAACCTGGCCGACACCGCGATCGTCCTCGGCGGGGTGATCGCCGTCTACCTGTCCGTGCGCGGCAAACGGCTGGACGGCACGATGGTGGGCGAAGCGGAGCCCGCCAGCCCCGCGGGGTCCGGCTCCGGCGACGGCGAGCGGCGGGACGAGGGCGCCGCGTAGATTTTCTCGGATGGGCCTGGCGAATGGGTGACCGGCGGGCGCTCCCCGTTCCGGACGGGTTGGACGGGTTGCGCCTCGACGCCGCCGTCGCCCGGCTCTTCGGCCTGTCCCGCACCGCGGCGGCCGCCCTCGTCGCTGACGGCAACGTCACGCTCGACGGCGACCTCCCCGGCAAGTCGACCCGCGTGCCGAGCGGCGCCTGGCTCGAGGTCGACCTGCCGCCCGCGGCCGGCGCCGACGACGCCCCACCGCCGGCGATGAGCGTCCCGGGCCTGCGGGTCGTGCACGACGACGACGACCTCGTCGTGGTCGACAAGCCGGCCGGCGTCGCGGCGCACCCCAGCCCGGGCTGGGACGGCCCGACGGTGACGCAGGGCCTGGCCGGCGCCGGCTACCGGATCGCCACCAGCGGCGCCGCCGAGCGGCAGGGCGTCGTGCACCGCCTGGATGTCGGCACCTCCGGCCTCATGGTCGTGGCCAAGAGCGAGGTCGCCTACACGGCGCTGAAGTCCGCCTTCCGGGAGCGCGAGGTCGACAAGCGCTACCGAGCGCTCGTGCAGGGCCACCCGGACCCGCTGCGCGGGACGATCGACGCCCCGATCGACCGGCACCCCTCCGGCGCCTACAAGTTCGCCGTGGTGGCGGGCGGGAAGCCGAGCGTCACGCACTACGACACGATCGAGGCGTTCCGGGCCGCCAGCCTCCTGGACATCCGCCTGGAGACAGGTCGCACCCACCAGATCCGGGTGCACATGGCCGCCCTTCGTCACCCCTGTGTCGGCGACGGGCAGTACGGCGCCGACCCGACGTTGTCCGCCCGGTTGGGGCTGACGCGGCAGTGGCTGCACGCGTGGCGGCTGTCGTTCCTGCACCCGTCGGACGGACGGTCGGTCGAGTTCACGAGCCCGGACGCTCCGGACCTCGCGGCGGCTCTCGAGCTGCTGCGGGAGGACTGAGGACGCCGTGAGCGACGACTCGTCCCGCCCCGCTCGGCTGGCCGAATGGCGGCAGAGCCTCGACGACCTGGATCGTCGGATCGTGCCGGCCGCGGCGACGGCGCTGGAACGGCTGGTCGGCGCGAACGGCCGGCTCGATCTCGCGCCGAACGCCCGCCGCGTCCTCGGTGCGATCTCCCTCGTACTGCTGGGCTGCGCCCTCGCGCTCTTCCTGATCGGCTCCTGATGTCCTCTCCCGAGTCCTCCGATTCCGGCGACAACCTCTGGGCGGTGCTCGTCACCGACGCGGAGTCGCGCGCGTCCGCCATGTCGCTGCGCATGCAGGTCTTCGTGGTCGAGCAGCGTGTGCCGGCCGAGATCGAGATCGATGGCCGGGACGACGAGGCCGAGCACGCCGTCGTCTTCGACCCCGCGGACGGAACCGCCCTGGCCACCGCCCGGCTGCTGACCGTGCAGGGCGTGGGCATCGTCGGCCGGGTGGCGGTGCGCAAGGACCGGCGGGGCACCGGGCTCGGCGCCGTGGTCATGGACGTCATCGAGCAGCGCGCGCGCGAACTCGGTCTGCCGGTGCTCGAGCTGCACGCCCAGCGGGAGGCGGAGGGTTTCTACGCCCGCTGCGGCTACGAGGCCTACGGCGACACCTACCTCGAGGCCGGGATCCCGCACGTGTCGATGCGCAAGGTGCTCGCACCCGCCTGAGCGTCCGGCGCCGCGACGGGCCCGGTGTTCTCGTCCCCGCCGACCTGCACGGTCTGGTCCGCGGGCCGGCGGGCCGTCGGCACGGACTGCTCCGGGGCGGTCGGCTCGTCGGGCGCGGGGCCGTCCGCCCGATGCGGACGGGTGCGGGTCTCGGTGTGCGGCACGACCGTCAGTCTGGTGAGCGGCAACCGACCCTGGTCGATGGCAGCTGCCAGGTGGTCGGGCAATCGCACGGCGCCGAGCCCGCCCAGGGCGGCACCGGCGACGACGAGCTCCCGCGCGGCCAGCCGCCGGCTGAGTTCCACCAGGGCAGCGGCGACCCGGCCGCTGCGGTCGGCCGCTCCCCGGTCGACGAACGGGACCGTGATCACGGCGGTCGACGGAGTCGGGTGCTCGAGCCGAGGCAGTACTCGGGCGGCGATGACGACGGCCTGCGGTGCCATCCGGCGGCCTGTCAGATCAGCAGCCGTCGGTCCGAACGGCCGCGCCGGAGACGGGACTGCCAGCACCAGCTGTGCCGCCGTCGTCGAGGCGTGCTGGGCGGCGAGCCGGGCGACGGTCACGTCGCGGCTCGTCGATCCGGTCAGCACGGCGACGACGGCACGGCGCTGTGCCGGGGCAGTTGCGTGAACGAGGGGCTGGGTGGGCGTTGTGCGGATCATCCGTCGCCTCCGAATGGCCGGGGCCGACGCGGTGCTCGGTGTCGCGGTGCAGGAACGGTTCCGTCCCTCCTACCAGTGCATCGAGCCCGCGCCGTCGGGGTGGTTCGCTTCTTGAAGAGAGTCTCTCGTGCCGAGGTCCCGCAGTCAGGAGCTGGGAGCAGCCGTCGACGGGAGCGAAAGTTGCCGGATCTCGGCAGTCAGGCGGTCGGCAGTGACGCTGCGGGCAGTCGCACCGCCACCCAGAGCCCGCCGCACGCGTCGGAGAGCACGGCGTCAGGTGTCGCGGCGGCGCTGCGAGCGCTGCGGCTTCCCCGACGGTTTGTCGTCGTGCCCGCGGTCCCGTCGCACCGAGACCTTGCGTCCACGCAGCGAGGCTCCGCGCAACGCGTCGATCACCTCGTCCGCCGCGGCGGCCGGCACCTCGACCAGGGAGAACTTGTCGAAGATCTCGATGGCGCCGATGTCCCGCCCCTTGAGGCTGGTCTCGCCGGCGATGGCGCCGACGAGGTCCTGCGGTCGCATGTTGCCGGCCCGCCCGAGTCCGATCCACAGCCGCGCCGCATCGCCGGACCGAGGTGCGCCCTTGCGCGCCTTGCCGGCCGAGCGGTCCGGCCGAGTGTCGTCCGGGGCGCGCTCCTGCCGCGGCGCGACCTCGACGATCTCCTCGTCGTCCTCCGGTGACGTCGTCGTCGCCTCGTGCGCCAGTCGCACGGCGGCGAGCGCGACCTCCATCACGTCGAACTCGTCGGACAGCCCCTCGACCACCGCGCGGTACGGGTCGAGTCCGTCGCCGTCGCCGAGGAGGACCTCGCGCAGCGACGCGCGCGTCAACTCGAGTCGGCGGTTCCGCAGGTCCGCCACGGTCGGAACCTTCTCGACCGGAATGCGACGCCCGGTGGCCTTCTCGATCGTCTTCAGCAGCCGGTGTTCCCGGGGTTCCGCGAGGGTGATGGCGACGCCCTCGCGGCCCGCACGGCCGACCCGCCCGATCCGGTGGACGTAGGCGTCGGACGCCGAGGGGACGTTGTAGTTGACGACGTGCGTCAGGTGGTCGACGTCGAGCCCGCGGGCGGCGACGTCGGTCGCGACGAGCAGGTCGGCCGTGCCGGTCCGCAGCCGGTTCATGACGCGGTCCCGCTGCTCCTGACTCAGTCCGCCGTGCAGCGCCTCGGCCCGATACCCGCGGCCGTTGAGCGTCTCCGACAGCGAGTCGACCTCCTCGCGCGTGCGGCAGAAGACGAGGGCCGCGGTCGGCGACTCGAGGTCCAGCACGCGCCCGAGCGCGGCTGGCTTGGACGACCGGGTGACCACGTACGCCGTCTGCCGCACCTTCGGGGCGGCACCGGCGGGGACCGCCTCCCGCTCGATCTGGATGCGGACCGGGTCCTTCAGGTGACGTCGGGCGATCCGCTCCACCCGCTGCGCCATCGTCGCCGAGAACAGGACGGTCTGACGCTCCGGCGGCGTCGCGTCGAGGATCGCCTCGAGCTCCTCGGCGAAGCCCATGTCGAGCATCTCGTCGGCCTCGTCGAGCACGACCGTGCGCAGCTGCGACAGGTCGAGCGAGCCCCGGTTGATGTGGTCCACGGCCCGGCCCGGTGTGGCGACGACGATGTCGACGCCCCGGTCGAGCTCGCGGAGCTGCCGCCCGATCGGCTGGCCGCCGTAGACCGGCAGGACGCGCGCGCCGAGGCGCCGGCCGTACTTGTGGGTCGCCTCCGACACCTGCACCGCGAGCTCGCGGGTCGGCGTGAGGACGAGGGCCGTCGGAGCGGCTCCGCGGTCGGCGCCGAGCCTCTGCAGCAGCGGCAGCGCGAACGCCGCGGTCTTCCCCGTCCCGGTCGCGGCCTGCCCGAGCAGGTCCCGCCCCTCGAGCATCGGCGGGATCGCCTCCGCCTGGATGGGCGTGGGTTCCTCGTAGCCCAGGTGGGACAGGGCGTCGAGCAATTCGTCGCGCAATCCCAGGTCGGCGAACGCCTTGTCGGTGGCGGCGGGGTCGGTCACGCTCCCCATGGTCCTCGCCCGAACGGCGGATCCGTCCGGCGGGCGGGGAGCCGCCCGTCACAGCGCCCGTCACAGCGCGCGTCGCGCGACGCGCCCGGCGGCGAACACGCCGACCCACCTGCCCGCCGCGCTCGGCTTGCTGATTCTGTCGGACCGAGGTGCTAAACCTAGAGGCGTTGCTCGGCCGTCTTCCCCCGGCCCGGGAGCTCGCGTTCGGCCCGCTCGGGCCGGCGCGCCCGATGGCGTTGTCGATGGCTGGAGGTCTGCTCGGATGGCCGACTCGTTCGTGCACCTGCACGTGCACACCGAGTACTCGATGCTCGACGGTGCGGCCCGGCTGAAGGACCTGTTCGCCGGCTGCGAGCGCATGGGCATGCCCGCGCTGGCCATGACCGACCACGGCAACCTCTACGGGGCCTACGACTTCGCCGGCAAGGCACAGGCCGCGGGGATCAAGCCGATCATCGGCACCGAGGCCTACATCGCCCCGGGAAGTCGCTTCGAGAAGAAGCTGCCGGACGGCGGCAACGCGAAGACCGACAAGTACAGCCACATGACGCTGTGGTCGGAGAGCGAGGAGGGCTACGCCAACCTCATCCAGCTCTCCAGCCTCGCGAGCCTCGAGGGCTACTACTACAAGCCGCGGATGGATCGCGAGCTGCTCGCCAAGCACGCGAAGGGCATCATCGCCACCAGCGGCTGCCCCGGCGGTGAGGTCAGCCAGGCGCTCGAGCGCGGCGACTACGAGCTCGCCAAGCGCACGGCCGGTGAGTACAACGAGATCTTCGGTCAGGGCAACTTCTTCGTCGAGCTGATGCAGCACGGCATCGGTATCGAGAAGCGGACGTTCCCCCAGCTGATCCAGATCGCCAAGGAGCTCAACCTCCCGCTGGTCGCGACCAACGACCTGCACTACACCGACAAGGCGCAGTCGACGGCGCACGAGGTGCTGCTCTGCGTGCAGACGGGTGCCACCCTCGCCGACCCCACGCGGTTCCGGTTCGAGGCCGAGGAGTTCTACCTCAAGTCGCCGGCGGAGATGCGGCAGCTGTTCGACGGGCTGGAGGAGGCCTGCGACAACACGCTGCTGATCGCCGAGCGGGTGCAGCCGCCGGCGTTCGCGCACAAGAAGCTGCTGCCGACCTTCCCGGTACCCGAGGGGGAGACCGAGGAGTCCTGGTTCCAGAAGGAGGTCGAGCGCGGGGTCCGGCACCGGTACCCGGACGGGCCGACCGAGGCCCAGCGCGCGCAGGTCGACTACGAGGTGCAGGTCATCCTGCAGATGGGATTCCCGGCCTACTTCCTCGTCGTCGCCGACCTCGTCGAGTACGCGAAGAAGGCGGGCATCCGCGTCGGTCCGGGCCGCGGCTCGGCCGCCGGCTGCATGGTCAGCTATGTCCTCGGCATCACCGAGCTGGACCCCCTGCGCTTCGGTCTGATCTTCGAGCGATTCCTCAACCCCGACCGCGTCTCCATGCCCGACATCGACATGGACTTCGACGAGCGTCGGCGCTCCGACATGATCCGGTACGCGACCGAGCGGTACGGCAGCGACAAGGTCGCGCAGATCATCACCTACGGCACGATCAAGGCGAAGGCCGCGATCAAGGACTCGTCGCGGGTGCTCGGCTACCCGTATGCGATGGGGGACAGGCTCACCAAGATCTTCCCGCCGGCGATCATGGGCAAGGAGGCGTCGCTCGACGACTGCTTCAACCCGTCGTCGAAGCGCTACTCCGAGGCCGGCGAGCTCCGGGCGGCCTACGAGACGGAACCGGACGTCAAGCGGGTCATCGACACCGCCCGTGGGCTCGAGGGGCTGAAGCGTCAGGTCGGCGTGCACGCCGCCGGGGTCGTCATGTGCCGCGACTCGCTCACCGAGCACGTGCCCGTGTGGCGTCGGGACGCCGACGGAGCGGTGATCACGCAGTTCGACATGGGCGCGGTCGAGAGCCTCGGCCTGCTGAAGATGGACTTCCTCGGCCTGCGCAACCTGACGATCATCGACGACTGCCTGCGCAACATCTCGTCCAACCGGGACATCGACGTCGTGCTCGAGGACCTCGACCTCGACCACGACGAGAAGACCTACGAGCTGCTCCAGAAGGGGGAGACGCTCGGCGTCTTCCAGCTGGACGGCGGGCCGATGCGCTCGTTGATGCGGTCGATGAAGCCGACCTCGTTCGACGACATCTCCGCCCTCATCGCCCTCTACCGGCCGGGGCCGATGGGCGCGAACGCGCACAACGACTACGCCGACCGCAAGAACGGTCGCAAGCCGGTGGAGCCGATCCACCCGGAACTCGCCGACGCGCTGGCGGACATCCTCGACGAGACCTACGGCCTGATCGTGTACCAGGAGCAGGTCATGGCCATCGCGCAGAAGCTGGGCGGCTACACGCTCGGCCAGGCCGACCTGCTGCGCCGCGCGATGGGCAAGAAGAAGAAGGAGATCCTCGACAAGGAGTACGTGCCGTTCTCCGACGGCATGAAGGCCAACGGCTACTCCGAGGCCGCGATCAAGACGATCTGGGACATCCTCGTCCCGTTCTCCGACTACGCCTTCAACAAGGCGCACAGCGCGGGCTACGGGCTCGTCTCGTTCTGGACCGCCTATCTGAAGGCGAACTTCCCGGCCGAGTACATGGCGGCGCTGCTGACCAGCGTGCGGGACGACAAGGACAAGACCGCTCTCTACCTGCAGGAATGCCGGCGGATGGGCGTCAAGGTACTGCCACCCGACGTCAACGAGTCGGACAACGACTTCACGCCGACCGGCACCGACATCCGCTTCGGCCTCGGTGCGATCCGCAACGTCGGGAGCAACGTCGTCGAGTCGATCGCCCGGACGCGACAGACCAAGGGGCGGTTCGCGGACTTCGCGGACTTCGCGGCCAAGGTCGAGATCGTCGCCTGCAACAAGCGCACGGTCGAATCGTTGGTCAAGGCCGGCGCCTTCGACTCGCTCGGGCATCCCCGTCGAGGCCTCGTGCAGATCCACGCCGACGTGATCGACGCCTGCATCGACATCAAGCGGGCCGAGGCGGCCGGTCAGTTCTCGCTGTTCGGCGCCGACCCGGGCGAGGCCCAGGCCGAGTCCGCGTTCGAGGTCGCGGTGCCGGAGGGGGAGTGGGAGAAGAAGCTCCTGCTCGCCTACGAGCGGGAGATGCTCGGGCTCTACGTCAGCGACCACCCGCTGCTCGGCGTCGAGCACATCCTCGCCAACGCGGCCGATCACACCATCGCCGACCTCGCGGAGGGCGTGGACGACGGCGGCATCGTCACCGTCGGCGGCATCCTGGCCGGGCTGACCCGCAAGGTCACCAAGCAGGGCAGCCCGTGGGCGATCGCGCAGCTCGAGGACCTCGACGGCGGGGTCGAGACCCTGTTCTTCCCCGCGACGTACGCCGCCGTCGCGCACCAGCTGGTCGAGGACGAGGTGGTGCTGGTCAAGGCCCGCGTCGACAAGCGTGAGGACGTGCCGCGCCTGATCGCGATGGAGCTGTCGGTGCCGGACCTGACGCAGGGCCCCCGGGGGCCCCTGACCGTCAGCCTGCAGGCCAGCCGCTGCAACCCGCCGCTCGTGCAGAAGCTCAAGGAGGTCCTCGCGACGCACCCCGGCACGACCGAGGTGCGGATGCAGCTGGTCGGCAACTCCCGCGTGACGACGTTGCGGCTCGACGACCGGCTGCGGGTCAGCGTCAGCGCCTCGCTGGTCGCCGATCTCAAGGAGCTGCTCGGGCCCGGGTGCGTGTCAGGATGAGGGCGCGGCGCCACCGGGCCGTCGCGTTGATCACCGGAGCAACGTCGAAGACGTGAGCAGGGGGCAGTGTTGAGGCTGGCCATGGGCGCCCAAGAGGTGCTCGACGCCGAGCGGTTGGTCCGGGAGTACGTCAGCCCGCGCAAACGAGGGCTCCGCTACGCCTACCCCTATTACGACGGGCTGGTGACCAACGGGGACCCGACCCGTCTGGTCACCGGCGACCTGCTCGCCCCGACGCTGCTCGGCGTGCACGTCGACGTCGACCGGATGCACACGCTGACCGCCCTGATGCCGCTGCTGCAGCGCGGACTCGATCAGCTCGCCCCGGTCGACCTCGTCGAGGCCGACGACGAGACCTGCGACCAGGTGGCCGCGCTCTACGACCCGCTGGACGACCCGGCGGTGGAGGACCGCGACGTCAAGGGGTCGCTGCTCGCGAAGGTGCTGCACCGCAAGCGCCCCGGCCTGGTCCCGCTGTTCGACAGCAAGGTGCAGATCTTCTACCAGCACGAATCGTGCGTCCCGCCGGCGCCGCCCGGTGGTCGCACGGTGCGCGAATTCATGGGTCTGCTGGTCAGGGCGATGCGCCAGGACCTGCGGGACAACGCCGACGAGTTCCAGCACCTCGCCGCGCTGGTGCCCTCCGGTGGCCCGCCGGTGACGCCGCTGCGTGTGCTCGACATCGTGGTGTGGATGAGCAGCCTGGTCTGACGGGGCGCCGCCGCGCCTGATCCTCCGCGCGGTTTCTCGACGCCTTCGGCTCACCGCGCTCCGGCTGCCACACTGGAGGGGTGCGTGCGCCTCTGACGGTCGATCGCGGTCGCGCGGTCGAGCGCGGGTCCGGCGATCCGGATCCGTCGGCGGACACCTCTCTCTGCTTCTCCGTCCGGGGGGTCACCCGCAGGCACGGCACCGTCCTCGCCAACGACTCGATCGATCTCGACGTCGCCGCCGGCGAGGTGTTCGGCCTGCTCGGACCCAACGGCGCCGGCAAGACCACCCTGGTCCGTCAGCTGGTCGGCCTGCTCACCCCCGACGCGGGCCGGGTCGGCCTGTTCGGCGTCGATCTCCGCGACCGGCCCGGGCATGCGGCCCGCACCGTGGCCTACCTGCCGCAGGACGAGGCCGGCCTCGTCGACATGTCCGTGCGCCGGGCGGTCGAGACCACGGCGCGCCTGCGGGGGGTGCCGCGCCGGGCCGCCGTGGCGGCGACCGAGGACCTCCTCGACGAGCTCGAGCTCCGTCCGCTGGCCGACCGGCCGGTCGGCCGGCTCTCCGGCGGACAACGGCGGCTCGCGGGTGTGGCGGCGGCGCTGGCCGGCGACCGGCCGGTCCTCGTCCTCGACGAGCCGACGACGGGGCTGGACCCCGTCGCGCGCAGGGCCGTCTGGTCGGCGCTGGACCGTCGCCGCAGCGCCAGCGGCGTCACGGTCGTCCTTGTGACGCACAACGTCCTCGAGGCCGAGGCGGTGCTGGACCGCGTGGCCGTGCTGGACGCCGGCCGGGTCATCGCCTGCGACAGCCCGGGCCGGCTCAAGGCTGCGGTCAGCGACGAGGTCCGCCTGGAGCTGATCTGGCGGGCGGACCCGCCGCTGCAGGACGGCACGGTGGCGGCGCTGGCCCCGCTGGCCGTGGCGGCGGGGCGCCGCTGGAGCCTGCGGATGCCTGTCGCCGACGCCCGCGAGGCGCTGGGCCGGCTCACCACCGGCGCCGCGTTCGCCGCGCTCGACGACTTCACCCTGGCCACCCCGACCCTCGAGGACGTCTACCTCTCGCTCGGCGGCTCCGCGACCGACCTGGAGCGGACGTGACCGAGGGCAGCACGCTGGTGCGCGCCGGCCGGCGACCCGCCTCGGGGAGCGGCCCTGCCCTGGCCGGCCCCGGCCTGCTCACGGGGCTCCGCGTGGTCTATCTGCAGCAGTTCGCCCGGGTGCGGGTGGCCAGGGCGCCACTGCTGTTCGTCGCCGCGCTGCAGTCGATCGGGATCCTCCTGCTGCTGCGCGGCGTGGTCGACGGCAACGACTCCGTCGTGCACAGCCAGGTCGTCGCCGGGGCGACGGTGTTGGTCGTCGCCTTCGTGGCGCTCAACCTGCTCGCCCAGCGGCTGGGGAACATGCGGGCCTCCGGCGCCCTCGACTACTACGGCGCCCTGCCGGTGCCGCCGGCGGCCGTGGTCCTCGGCACCGCCGCCTCCTACGCGTCGATGGCCGTGCCCGGCACGATCGCCACCGCCGTGGTCGGGGCGTTGCTGTACCAGCTGCCGATGTCGGGGCTCTGGCTGCTGGTCCCCGTGGTCGTGCTCGCGGGGGCGTCCCTCGCCGGGGTGGGCGCGCTGATCGGGTTACTGGCTCCCCGGCCGGAGCTCGCGACGGTGGCGGGACAGCTCGGCATGAGCGCCGTGCTGTTCCTCAGCATCATCCCGGCCGGCAACCTGCCCCTGCTGCTGCGACCGCTGCGGGCGCTCGTGCCGAGCACCTACGCCGCCGACGCGCTGGCGGTCGGGCTCCGGCCGCACCCCGCCTGGGGGTCCGTGGCGCTCGACCTCGGGATCTGCGCGGCGGTGGCCGTCGCTTCCCTGGCGCTCGGTGGCTGGGCGCTGCGCCGCGCGGTCCGTCACTGACCACGCAGCGGCGTCGCTCCGCGCGGCCTGATCTTTGCTTCACTAGGTCGGTGACCAACCCGATGTCGGACGGCAACGTGTGGAGCGCACCGCCGACATCACCGCCTCAGGACAACCTGTACGGCACGCCGTTCGGGCTGCCGCGTCCGCCGCCCCGGGCGCCGCGGGCCGCCGTCGCGGCGACGGGTGACGTGGTTGCCGGCGTCGTTGCCGCGGCCGCGATGCTCGCCGCCGGCATCCCCCTCGGGCTGATCTGGGGTGCGACGGTCCCGACGGTGGACGTGAAGGACCTGCTGCTCAACAGCAGCGAGACGGCGCTGGAGGCCCAGCCCGCCGCCGACGCCCGCTTCGCGCTGCTCGCCGCCGCCTTCGGGATCGTCGCCGGCCTCCTTGCCGGCTGGCGCGGGCGGAAGGCCGGATGGCCGCTGCCGGTGGGGATGGCCCTCGGCGGCGTCGGGGGGTCGCTCATCGCGGCGCAGGTGGGGCACCTGATCGCCAGCTCCGACGCGCTGTCCGCGGTCCCGCCGACGGCCAACCCGGTGGTCCGCGACCTCGTCGACGTCACGGTGCGGGCCGACGGCGTACACGGGATCTTCGCGTTTGCGGCGTTGCTGGTCTTCCTGGTCATCGTGGCCCTGACCACGAAACCCGAGCCGTTGACGGTCCCCGACGAGCCGCCCGCCGGCGCCTGGTGGTCCGCGCCCCGCTGACCTCGGACTGCTCAGCCGAGCAGGCTCACCCCGAAGCGGCGCGCCAGCGCCGTGCGGAGCGCGGTCGCGTCCTCCACCACATCCGGGTGCCGGCGCTGCAGATCGGCTCGCTCGCCGCCGTCCGTGCGGGCGAGGACGAGCACGTAGCGCGCCACCCGCCGGAGCTGGGCCCTGGTGCGCCTGTCCGGTGCCACGCGCCCGGCCTTCTCCAGCGCCGCGCTCCAGCGGCGCAGCTCGGTTGCCTCCGGGCGAGGGCCGGTCGGCCGGGCTCGTTGCGCCGCCTGGAGGGCGGCGGCGAAGCGGGCGGGGCCGTGCGGCCGCTCCACCCGCGGGGCATGTCCGGGTAGCCGCAGGCCGTCCAGCTGCCAGCGGACCCCCTCCGTCGATCGGTCGCGGGCGGCGGGGGACCGGCGCCGGCCGGCCGCACGGTCGTCGGGACCTGCCGATCGGGTGTCGGCCCTCTGGGTCCGCTCGTCGGACTGCCGCCCCTCGTCGGATCGCGCCGGTCCGGGCGGCTGAACGAGGGTGGTGTCGGGAGCCGATCCGGGGTGCTTCGGGGAGCGCGGCTCGTTCCCGTCCCGCTGGGCCTTGTCCGGCCGGCGCTTGTCGGGACCGCGCTTGTCCGTCTCGTCGTGCTTCGCGTTCGCAAACTCCAGCGGCGCCTCGCGGTCGACGTCCGGCCGCGGGGGCGGGAGCTCGGAGAGGAGGGCCGGGAACGAGATCCGGGCGGTCAGCTCCGTCGGAACCTTCGGCTCGGCCGGTCCCTTCGGCTCGGCCGGCACCCGCAGCGCAGCGGGCCCCGTCGCCGTGGCCAGGGGTTCCGGGGCGGGCACGGGCGGAGGCTCGGACACCCGCTTCGTCGCGGGCACGACCTTCACAGCCGCGGCGGGGCCGGGACGGTCGGCGGCGAGCAGCTGCCCCCAGGGCGCGCGGTTGCCGATGTGGAAGGTCTGCGCGGGAGTCATGGGCGGAACCGACGAGTCGCCGGCCGCCGCGGGGCGAGCAGGTTGCGGGGTACCCCCGGCCGCCACCGGCGGCCGCGGGGCCAGGGTCGACCCGCCGACCGGAGCCGGCGCCGCGCCCGCGCCGGGTGTGGTGTCCAGCGGGAGGTCGACGGCGCGGTTCGGGGCCACCGGCGCCGTCGTGGTCCGCCCTGGTTCCGCTACGGGCGGAGGGAGCGGTGCCTGACGCTCCGTGGCCGAGCACGCGGCGAGGGCAGGAACGCCGACGCTGGTAGCGAGGCAGAGCACCGAGATTGTCCGCTTTGTCACGGCGAGCGACGTTACCTTGCGTAGTCGGCCGGAAGCTCGCGTTATCCACAACTCCCGCGCAGAGCCCGGCCAACGCCCCGCGCAGAGCCCGGCCAACGCCCCGGGCAGGCCCCGGCCGACGTCCGCGGGAGCCCCGGGGCGAGCGGGAGGCCTGCCGGGCGCCGGGTCAGTTCGGGCTGGGGGAGACCCGGACGAGATCCGGCGCGCTGACCGCGGCGAGCCGGTCCAGCAGCACCGTCTCCCGGCGCAGCAGCGACAGGAGGCGCCGGAGCCGCGTCGCCGCGTCCGGCGCCTCCAGCAGCAGCTGGCGCTCGACGAGCGGAAGCAGCAGCGCCGCGCCCACCAGGTAGGAGAGCGTCATCGGGTCGTCGGGCAACTCCGGCAGGTCCACCTCCGCCTCCCCGGTGGCCACGAGGTGCTCGACGTACTCGAGCATCGTCGCCTGCACCGGCGCGACGAGCGCGTCGGCCCTGTTCGGGTCACCCGGCGACTCACCCAGCCACTCCACCCGCCCGAGGAGGTAGGGCTTCGAGGTGCTGTCGACCTCCAGCAGCCGGAAGCGCCGCACCCCGACGGACAGGACGTCGTACCGGCCGTCCGCGTAGGGCGACACCGAGCGGACGGCGGCGGCGCAGCCGATCGCATGCAGGTCGGGGATCGCCGGCCCGGACTCGCGGCCGGACCGGATCGCGACGACGCCGAAGCGTCGCAGCTCGCCCTCCGGACGCGACAACAGCTCGGCGACGAGGTCGCGGTAGCGCTGCTCGAAGATGTGCAACGGCAGGGGAGCGCCGGGGAACAACACCGACGAGAGCGGGAACAGCGGGAGCGGTTCCCCGACGGGGTCCGGCGGGCCGCCTGCGAGCTCGTCACCGAACTGTTCGCCGGAGTCGTCGGCGGACGGCTCGCTCATGCTTCGACGGTAGTCGGTCCGGAGCGCCGCCGCGCCGGAGGCGGTAAGGCCGGTGGAGCGGAACCCGGTTGCCTCGGCTCGCTAACCTCGAAGGGTGCTTCCCCGTCTCGACCTGCGTGTGACGTCCGAATCTGCAACGCGGTCGGGCGCCGCGCACGGCTACCGGGGGGTGTTGCCGCGCGCGGCCCTCGACGTCGCGGCCGCCGTCGAGGCCGTCCGTCCGGTGTGCGACGACGTCCGCGATCGGGGGGACGCCGCCGTCCGGGACGCGACCTCCCGCTTCGACGGAGTCGAGCTCGCCGACATCCGCGTGCCCGAGGCGGCGCTGAAGGACGCGCTCGAGCAGCTCGACCCGGCGGTGCGGGACGCGCTGGAGGAGGCGACGCGCCGCGCCAAGCTGGTCCACGAGGCCCAGCGACCGCGGGACGTGACGGTTCAGGTGTCTCCCGGGAGCCGCGTCACCGAGCGGTGGATCCCGGTGCGCCGTGTCGGCCTGTACGTGCCGGGCGGACGCGTCGCCTACCCGAGCAGCGTCGTGATGAACGTCGTTCCGGCGCTCGCCGCGGGCGTCGGCTCGCTCGCCGTCGCGTCGCCGCCGCAGGCGGACCACGACGGGCTGCCGCACCCGGCGGTGCTCGCGGCGTGCGCGCTGCTCGGGGTCGACGAGGTCTATGCGGCCGGCGGCGCCCAGGCGATCGCGATGTTCGCGCACGGCACCGAGACCTGCCCGCCGGTGGACATCGTCACCGGGCCGGGCAACGTCTACGTCACCGCCGCGAAGCGCTACCTGCGCGGCATCATCGGCGTCGACGCCGAGGCCGGCGCCACCGAGGTCGGCATCCTCGCCGACGACTCGGCCGATCCGGTGCACGTCGCCGCCGACCTCGTCGCCCAGGCCGAGCACGACCCGCTCGCGGCCTGCCTGCTGGTCACCGAAAGCGCCGCCCTGCTGGACGCGGTCGAGGCCGAGCTCACCCGTCAGGTCGCCGCCACCCGCCACCGCGAGCGGGTCGAGGCGGCGCTGGCCGGGCAGAGCGCGGGCGTCCTCGTCGACGACCTGGACCAGGGCCTCGCCGTCGTGGACGACTGGGCCGCCGAGCACCTCGAGATCCAGACCCGCGACGCCCCGTCGGTCGCGGCGCGGGTCCGCAACGCCGGCGCGATCTTCGTCGGCGCCTACGCCCCGGTGAGCCTCGGCGACTACCTCGCCGGCTCGAACCACGTCCTGCCCACGGGCGGGACCGCCCGGCACACCAGCGGACTGTCCGTGTACTCGTTCCTCCGGCAGGTCCACGTCGTGGAGTGCACCCGCGAGGGTCTGGAAGCCGTGGCCCCGCGGGTGGCCGCGCTCGGCGGCGCCGAGGACCTGATCGCGCACGTCGACGCCGTTCGGGCCCGGGTCGAGCGGGCCGAGGTCGACCAGCCGCAGGAGCTGGACCCCGACCCGGAGCCGGATCCCACATGAGCCAGTCGACGTGACATCCCGACCCCACATGAGCGCACCCGACTGGCTGCCGCTCCGCGACGACCTGCGGGGACTCTCGCCCTACGGGGCGCCCCAGCTCGACGTGCCGGTGCAGCTCAACACCAACGAGAACCCGCACCCGCCCTCGCCCGCGTTGGTCGCCGCGCTGGCGGAGGCGACCGCCACGGTTGCCGGCACGCTCAACCGCTACCCCGACCGCGAGGCGGCCGCGCTGCGGACCGAGCTCGCCGAGTTCCTCACCGTCGAGTCCGGCGCCGATGGGCAGGTGCTGACCCCGGCGCAGGTGTGGGCGGCCAACGGCTCCAACGAGATCCTCCAGCAGATCTGCCAGGCATTCGGCGGCCCGGGCCGCGTCGCGCTCGGCTTCGAGCCGTCGTACTCGATGCACCGGCTGATCGCGCTCGGCACCGCCACCG
Organism: uncultured Actinomycetota bacterium; assembly: GCA_963783105.1. Classification (GTDB taxonomy): domain Bacteria; phylum Actinomycetota; class Actinomycetes; order Frankiales; family Frankiaceae; genus JAVEDQ01. The sequence goes on along the minus strand of CAWAMI010000003.1, from coordinate 833,727 downwards.
GCTGGGCCGACGGAGGACGCGGGGACGATTTCGCGCTCCGGGCCGAGGGCGCCGTGGCCGCCATCGAGCGGGCCGACCCGTCGATCGTGTTCCTCTGCTCGCCGAACAACCCGACCGGCACCGCGCTTCCGCTCGAGCTCGTGCGGGTCGTGCACGACGCTGCGCCGCGGGCCGTGATCGTCGTCGACGAGGCCTACGCGGAGTTCCGGCACCGCGGCGTGCCGAGCGCCGTCACGCTGCTGCCGGACGCGCCGCGGCTGATCGTCACCCGCACCATGAGCAAGGCGTTCGCGCTGGCCGGGGCGCGGGTCGGCTACGTCGCCGCCGCGCCGGAGGTGATCGACGCGCTGCACCTCGTCCGGCTGCCGTATCACCTGTCATCGCTCACCCAGGCGGCCGCGCGCACCGCCCTCGCCGCCCGCGAGGAGCTGCTCGGCACCGTCGCCGCGGTGCGGGAGCAGCGGGACCGGCTGCTTGCGGAGCTGCCCGTCCTCGGCTGCCCGGTCGCCCCCAGCGACGCCAACTTCGTGTTCTTCGCCGTCGGCGGCGACAGCGCCGCGGTGTGGCAGGGTCTGCTCGACCGGGGCGTCCTCGTCCGGGACGTCGGCATCCCCGGCTGGCTGCGCGTCACGGCCGGCCTGCCGCACGAGGTCGACGCCTTCCTGCGGGCGCTCGAAGAGGTGCTTCTCTCCGTCCGGCACGGCCCGGACGCCGGCCCGACCTCCCTGTCCGCGACCAGTCCAACCCCGGAAGGAACGCGGTGAGCCGCTTCTCGCGCATCGAGCGCACCACGAAGGAATCGAAGGTCCTCATCGAGCTCGAGATCGACGGCACCGGCCAGGCGTCGTCCGAGACCGGCGTGCCGTTCTTCGACCACATGGTCGCGCAGCTCGGCAAGCACGCCGGCTTCGACCTGCACGTCCGGACCGAGGGTGACCTCGAGATCGACGCGCACCACACCGTCGAGGACACCTCGATCGCGCTCGGCTCCGCGCTGCGGGAGGCGCTCGGCGACAAGGCTGGGCTGCGCCGGTTCGGCGACGCCCTCGTCCCGCTCGACGAGTCGCTGGTGCAGGCCGCCGTCGACCTCTCCGGCCGGCCGTACTGCGTGCACTCGGAGCCCGACGGCATGGCGCCGATGATCGGGACCAGCTACGACACGACGCTCACCCGGCACATCTGGGAGTCGATCGTCTCCAGCGCCGCCATCGCGCTGCACGTCCGCGTGCTCGAGGGCCGCAACCCGCACCACATCGTCGAGGCGCAGTTCAAGGCCGTCGCGCGCGCGCTTCGGGACGCGACCGCACCCGACCCCAAGGTCTCGGGAATCCCGAGCACCAAGGGCGTGCTCTGACCGTCGTGACGCGCGTATGAGCAAGCCGAACAGCAAGCCGAAGGTGGTCCTGTTCGACTACGGCAGCGGCAACCTGCACTCCGCCGAGCGGGCCCTGGCGCGGGCCGGTGCCGACGTCACGGTCACCGCCGACCTCGACGCCGCCCGGGAGGCGGACGGACTGGTCGTGCCCGGCGTCGGCGCGTACGCGGCCTGCATGCGGGGGCTGCTCGCCGCCGGTGGGGACGCCCCGATCGCCGATCGACTCGCCGCCGAGCGGCCGGTGCTCGGCATCTGCGTCGGGATGCAGGTGCTCTTCGACGAAGGCGACGAGCACGGCGTCCACACGGCCGGCCTCGGCGTGCTGCCCGGCTCGATCCGCCGGATCGCCGCGCCGGTGCTGCCGCACATGGGGTGGAACACGCTGACGCCGGCGGAGGGCACGCGCCTGTTCGCCGGCATCGAGGACGAGCGCTTCTACTTCGTGCACTCCTACGCCGCCCGCCCGGCCGGCTCGGCGGGGGAGACGGTGGCCGACTACGGCGGGCCGTTCCTGGCCGCGGTCGAGCAGGGGCCGCTGTCGGCGACCCAGTTCCACCCGGAGAAGTCCGGGGACGCCGGCGCCCAGCTGCTGCGGAACTGGCTCTCGACGCTCTGAGGCCGGCTCGTGGCGCTTGCGGGCAACACCAAGGAACCCGACGTTCGGGACATAGGTCCCTACGTTCCGGAGCGCGTTCGGGCCGATGCTTGCACGTGCAGCTATTGCACGGGCGCAACGCCATAACGCTTCTCGGAGGCCAGCATGTCGACCACTGGAGCGACGGCTGCCGTCCCGGACGCCGAACCGCGGGCCGGCGCTCGCCGGAGCCCTCAGCTGATGCTGGCCGTGGCGACTGTCGGCTTCGCGGTGAACTTCTGGGCCTGGGCCCTGCTGAGCCCCTTGGGGCCGCGGTTCAAGGAGAGCCTCTCGCTGACCTCGTTCCAGCAGGCCCTGCTCGTGGCCGTGCCGGTGGTCGTCGGCTCGCTGGGACGGATTCCGGTGGGGGCGCTCACCGATCGGTTCGGCGGTCGGGTCATGTTCCCCGCGATTTCGTTCGCCACGATCGTCCCGGTGCTCTTCCTCGGGTTTCTGGGCCATGAGTCCCTGGCCGCGCTGCTGATCGGCGGGTTCTTCCTGGGGATCGCCGGGAGTTCCTTCGCGGTCGGCGTGCCGTTCGTCAGCGCCTGGTTCCCACCGCACCGCCGGGGGTTCGCCATCGGCATCTTCGGGGCCGGCATGGGCGGAACGGCCATCAGCGCGCTCACCACGGTCAAGCTGGTGAAGGCGCACGGCGTGGCCACACCCTTCCTGCTCACGGCCGGGGTGCTCGCCGTCTACGGGGTGCTCGCGGCCGTCGTGCTCCGGGATGCTCCCGGTCGCGTCGCGCCGACCGAGTCTCTGGTTCGCCGCCTGGGCGCCACGCTGCGGCTGCCCATCACGTGGAAGGCGTCCGCCCTGTACGCCATCGGCTTCGGGGGCTACGTCGCGTTCAGCGTCTACCTCCCGACCTACCTGAAGACGGCCTACACCCTCGCGGCGGACGACGCGGCCAACCGGATGGCCGGCTTCGTCCTGCTCGCGGTGATCTTCCGCCCGGTCGGGGGCTGGCTCTCGGACCGCCTGGGCCCGACCCACGTGCTGGGCGTCGCCTTCGCGGTCGTGACCGCCACCGCAGTCTTGCAGTCGGCAACCCCCGACCTCGCGCCGCTCGGCACGATCGCGTTCCTCAGCATGGCCGCCGCGCTCGGAGCCGCCTCGGGTGGCGTGTTCGCCCTGGTCGCTCAGCTCGCGCCGGCGAGCAAGGTCGGGTCCGTCACCGGCGTGGTCGGTGCCGCCGGTGGCCTCGGAGGCTTCGTTCCTCCGCTGCTCATGGGCAGCATTTACGGGGCCCGGGGCGGCTACGGCCTCGGACTGGTCCTGCTCGCTGTCGTCGCGGTCGGGTGCGTGGTGTTCATCGCCACCGCCGTCCGCCCGCGCCAGGCGGTCGGGGCCGCCTCCTGACCGTGGGATGCGGGTCGGGTGGAAGGAGGGGTCATGTGCGAGCACTGCGGGTGTCTATCCCTGCCTGAGATCGAGGAGCTGACGATCGAGCACGACGCGGTCCTCGACCTCCTGCGCGAGATCCGCGGACGCGTGTCGGCGGATGACGCCCGCGGCGCGGCCGACGTCTGCGTCCGGCTGAGCCACCTCCTCGCCCCGCACACCGTCGTTGAGGAGGAGGCCCTCTTGCCCGCCCTGGCGCGGGAGTTCCCCGACCACGTGGCCGTGCTCGTCGCCGAGCACGAACTCGTCTCGGGCGTGCTCGCCTCGATCGCGCAACTCGGCGTCCGCAGCGAGTTCTGGCCGGACGGGTTGCTCCGGGCTCTCGACGTGCTCCGCGCTCACATCAGCAAGGAGCAGGACGGCGTCTTCCCGGCGGCCCTGAGCACGCTCACCCCGGAGGACTGGGAGGAGGTCGACCGGGTGCGTGCGCGGGTCGGCTCGGCCCTCGCCGACCTGCCCCTCAACTCCTGAGCCGCGACCGCTGTTCGGCCCCATCACCGCTCGACCTCACGCCGTCCGACCAGGAAGGACAACGCCATGGAGAAGCTCAGCCTCGTCGCCGTCGCACGTCAGCAGACGCGTGCGGCCGCGGGCTCCGGGAGTGGCCGTGCCGCGCAGACCGTCTACGGCGGCCACGAGCACCTGCTGCGCCAGACCGTCATCGCGCTCACGGCGGGGTCGTCCCTCGCCGAGCACGAGGCGCCCGGCGAGGCCACGTTGCACGTGCTGAACGGCCGCGTCCGGCTCGTCGACTCCCGGACCAACTGGGAAGGCTCCGCGGGGGACCTCCTGGTGATCCCGCAGGAGCGGCACAGCCTCGAGGCGATCGAGGACTCCGCGGTCCTGCTGACGGTCGTCAAGGCGTAGGCGTACGGAGCTCGGCGCGGCGACCGGGTCAGCGGGACCGGCTGCTGCCCACCGGCTCCCAGCCCCGTCGGGCGGGACGGGTGCCCGCGGTGTACTGCCGCGACCGGTAGACGATGTAGGGGCGGGTGAGGTAGCCGAGCGGCGCGCTGAACACGTGCACCAGCCGGGTGAACGGCCAGATCGCGAACAGCAGCCACGCGCTCATCACGTGCAGCTGGAAGCCCAGTGGTGCCTCGCTCATCAGCTCGGGCTTCGGCTGGAAGGAGAAGATCGAGCGGAAGTACGGGGCGACGGTCTCCCGGTAGTTGTGCGGATGGCCGGTCAGGTTCGTCAGCACCGTGGTGAGCAGGCCGAGCACGATCGTGGTCGCGAGGAACACGTACATGAACTTGTCGTTCCGGGTGGTGGCGGAGAAGACCGGGCCGACCGTCCGACGGCGGTAGATCAACAGCGCCATCCCGAGCACGGTCCCCACGCCCGCCACCGTGCCCAGGGTGAGCGAGACGGCGTGGTAAGCGGTCTCGCTTACGCCCGCGGCATCGGTCCAGGACTCCGGCACCAGCAGGCCGAGGACGTGACCGCCGAGCGCGGCCAGGATCCCGAAGTGGAACAGCGGGCTCGCCCAGCGCAGCAGGCGGCGTTCGTAGAGCTGGCTCGAGCGGGTGGTCCAACCGAACTTGTCGTACCGGTAGCGCCAGACGTGGCCGCCGATGAACACGGCGATGCAGACATACGGGACGATCACCCACAGGACGAGCTCGGTGCCGGTCATCGGCGTCCTCCCATCAGCTCGGGGGGTCCGAACGGTTCGAGCCCGACCTCCTCTTCCGGAGGACCGCTTCGCGCGAGGTCGAGGGCCTTCTCGACGTCGCGCTGCGTGGCGGGGCCGAGCACCTCGCACACGAGGTCGAGGGCGGAGACGTAGGGCGACCCGACGTCGGCGACGGCCACTCGGACCAGCTCGAGCCCCGCGCGGTTCTCGTGCAGCAGCCGGACGCCGAGCGCGAGGTCGGCGGTGGCGGCGAACTCGCAGACCACGGCGAGGTGATCGGGCAGCTCGGAGCCCAGGAACTCCACGCCCGCGCCGCGAAAGGCGTGGCTGAAGCGCAGCAGCGCCATCCCACGCTGACGGGTATCGCCGTGGGTGAAGTACGTCAGGTACAGGCAGCAGCGCCGGCGCAGGTCGAAGGTGTCGGTGTAGTGCTCCTGCAGCGTCGACAGATCCGTGGAGCGCAGGTGGGCGACGCTGTGTCCGAGCGGAACCGCGAGCCGCTCGGGCAGGGACGCCGCCAGCCGGTCGAGCAGGTCGAGGGAGGCGAGCAGCTCGTCATCGGGATAGGAGAGCAGCAGCGACGCGGCCCGCAGGGCCGCTCCCTCGACGGCCGGGTCGGGCGCGGCGCGCCGGACGCCTGTGCGCCGCATCATGGCCGGGGCTCCACGCGTCCCGGGCCGTCGTCACCGGTGCCGGCGACGTCCGGCGACCCCCGATGCCCGCCCGGCCGGGGCGGCATCAGGTCGCTGCCCTCGCCCTTGCCGTCCCAGTTCAGCAGATTGACCCGGCGCGGGGCGTCGCCGGGGTCGACCGGGCGATCGCCGGTCTGCCGCTGTTTCAGCATGTGGAAGTTCTCGACGGCGATCGGCGTCACGCCGCCGCTGCTCTCCCCGAACGGGCCCCAGCCGCCCATGCCGGGACCGCCGTCGTAGTCGAGGGAGCACTCGGTCGCACTTTCCTCGAGCTGGTGCGCGAGCTGCTGCGGGTCGCCGGCCTCGGCGTGCGCGGTGGGGATGACGTAGCGCTCCTCGTACTTGGCGACGGCGAGCAGCCGGTGCATGTCCTCGATGTCCTCGGGCGTCATGCCGACCGACTCCGCGATTCCCACGTCGGGCTCCCGGCCGAGGTTGACGTCGCGCATGAACGACCGCATGGCGGCCAACCGGGCGAGCACGTCCCGGACCGGCCGCGGGTCGCCGGCGGTGAACAGCTCGGCGAGGTACTCGATCGGGATGCGGAGGGCATCGATCGCGCCGAACAGGCTCCGGGCGTCCTCGCCGTCGTGCCCGCTCTCGGTGAGCCGGTCCACGACCGGCGACAGCGGCGGGATGTACCAGACCATCGGCATCGTGCGGTACTCGGGGTGCAGCGGGAGCGCGACCTCGAACCGGTTGATGAGCGCCCAGATCGGGCTGCGCTGCGCGGCCTGCACCCAGTCGCGGGGGATGCCCGCCTGCTCGGCGGCGGCCTGCACCTCGGGATCGTCCGGGTCGAGCAGCAGCGAGCGCTGCGCGGCGTAGAGGTCCTGCTCGTTCTCGACCGACGCCGCGTCCAGCACCCGGTCGGCGTCGTAGAGGACGACGCCGATGTAGCGCAACCGGCCGACGCACGTCTCGGAGCAGACGGTCGGGATGCCGACCTCGACGCGCGGGAAGCAGAACGTGCACTTCTCCGCCTTGCCGGTGCGGTGGTTGAAGTACACCTTCTTGTACGGGCAGCCGGTGACGCACATCCGCCAGCCGCGGCACCGGTCCTGGTCGACCAGCACGATGCCGTCCTCGGCCCGCTTGTAGATGGCGCCCGACGGGCAGCTCGCGGCGCAGCTCGGGTTCAGGCAGTGCTCGCAGATGCGGGGCAGATAGAACATGAACGTCTGCTCGAACTCGAGCCGGACCTTGTCCCCGATGCTCCGCAGCACGGGGTCGGCTGCGGTGAGCTGCGGGCTGCCGCCGAGGTTGTCGTCCCAGTTGGCCGACCACCTGATCTTCATGTCCTTGCCGGTGAGCAGCGACTTCGGTCGCGCGACCGGCGTGTGCTCCTGGGCCGGCGCGTTGGTCAGCGTTTCGTAGTCGTAGGTCCAGGGCTCGTAGTAGTCCTCGATGCTCGGCATCAGCGGATTGCTGAACAGCTGGAACAGCTTCTTCACGCGTCCGCCGGCGCGCAGCGACAGCCGCCCGCGCTTGTTCAGCGTCCAGCCGCCCTGCCAGCGCTCCTGGTCCTGATAGGTGCGCGGGTAGCCCTGGCCCGGTCGGGTCTCGACGTTGTTGAACCACACGTACTCGACGCCGGAGCGGTTCGTCCACGCCTGCTTGCAGGTGACCGAGCAGGTGTGACAGCCGATGCACTTGTCGAGGTTCATGACCATCGCCATCTGCGCCATGGGCCTCATCGACGGCCTCCGGCCGAGAGGGTCATCATCAGTACTGCACCTCCTGCGAGCGACGGCGGATGGTCGTGACCTCGTCGCGCTGGTTGCCGGTCGGGCCGATGTAGTTGAAGGCGTAGCTCATCTGGGCGTAGCCGCCGGCGAGGTGGGTCGGCTTCATCAGCAGGCGGGTGACGGAGTTGTGGATCCCGCCGCGCTTGCCGCTCGTCTCGGCGAGCGGGACGTCGATCAGCCGGTCCTGGGCGTGGTGCATGTAGACCGTGCCCTCCGGCATCCGGGAGCTGACGATCGCCCGGGCGACGACGACACCGTTGCGGTTGACCGCCTCGACCCAGTCGTTGTCGGCGATGCCGACCTTCGCCGCGTCGCGGTCGCTCATCCAGATCAGCGGGCCGCCGCGGGACAGGCTCAGCATGAACAGGTTGTCCTGGTACTCGGAGTGGATGGACCACTTGTTGTGCGGGGTGAGGTACCGGACGGTGATGCCCAGCTCGCCCGTGCTGCCGAGCCGCGGCTCACCGAACAGCGCCTGCATGTCCAGCGGCGGCCGGTACACGGGAAGCTGCTCGCCGAGCTCGTCGAGCCAGTCGTGCTCGACGAAGAAGTGCTGCCGTCCGGTCAGGGTGTGCCACGGCTTGCCGCGCTCGACGTTGATCACGAAGGGTGAGTAGCGTCGGCCGCCGTGCTCCGACCCGGACCACTCCGGCGAGGTGATGACCGGCGTGGGCCGGGCTTGGGTGTCGGCGAAGCTGATCTGCTTGCCCTCGTGCTCCCGGGCCAGGTCGGCCAGCCGCGTGCCGGTGCGCCTCTCGAGCGTCTCGAAGCCCTGTACGGCCAGCGCGCCGTTGGTCGTCCCGGACAGGGCGAGGATCGCCTCGCACATGGACGTGTCGCTGTCCAAGCGAGGCCGGCCGTCGGCAACTCCCCCGCGCACGGTTCCGTTCTTGTGCCGGAGGTACTCGACCGGCCCCGACAGGTCGAAGGGGACGCCCTTGGTCACGGCGCCGAGCCGGTCCGCGAGCGGACCGAGTGCGCCGAGCATCTCCGCGACCGCCGGATAGTTCCGCTGCACGAGCGTCAGCTTGGGGAAGTTCACCCCGGGCTGCGGGCGGGTGCCCTCGGCCCGCCAGTCGCGGATCCGGCCGTGCGGCAGCGCCAGCTCGTCCGGGGTGTCGTGCGCGAGCGGCGAGGCGACGAGGTCGGTGCGGACGCCGAGATGCGTCCGCGCCTGCTCGCTGAAGGCGCGCGCCAACGTGGAGAAGATGTCGAAGTCGGTGCGGGTCTGCCAGGGCGGGCTGATCGCCGGGGTGAAGGCGTTGACGTACGGATGCATGTCGGTGGTGTTGAGGTCGTGCTTCTCGTACCAGGTCGCGGCCGGGAGCACGACGTCCGCGAACACCGTGGTGCTCGTCATCCGGAAGTCCAAGGCGAGCAGCAGGTCGAGCTTGCCCTCCGGTGCCTGCTCCCGCCAGCGCACGTCGCGGGGTCGGGCGCCCGCCGGCGCCTCCTCCGCGCGGAGGGCGTCGTCGGCGCCGAGCAGGTGACGCAGGAAGTACTCGTTGCCCTTGCCCGAGGACCCGAGCAGATTCGCCCGCCACACGGTCAGCACCCGCGGGAAGTTCTCCGGCGCGTCCGGATCCTCGGTCGCGAATCCGAGCCTCCCGCTCGCGAGCTCGTCGGCGACGAACTCGCCCGGGTCCGCTCCGCTGCGCTGGATCGCGTCGCCGAGGGCCAGCGGGTTCCAGTTGAACGTCGGGTACGACGGCATGAAGCCGAGCCGCGCGGACTGCGCGAGCACGTCCGCCGTCGTCATGCCGGCGAAGCGCTGCCTGCCGGTGGGGGAGGAGAAGGCGTCGGCGCCGAAGGAGTCGTAGCGGTACTGCCCGGTGGCCAGGTACCAGTACGCGGTGCCGATCATCTGCCGCGGCGGGCGCAGCCAGTCGTTGCTCATCGCGAGGTGGCTGTGGCCGGTGAGCGGACGGACCTTCTCCTGCCCCACGTAGTGCGCCCAGCCACCACCGTTCTTGCCCTGACAGCCGGTGATGGTCGTCAGCATCAGGAATGCGCGGTAGATGGTGTCGGAGTGGAAGTAGTGGTTCGTCCCGGCGCCCATAATGATCATCGAGCGGCCGCCGGAGTCCAGGGCGTTCTGCGCGAACTCGCGCCCGATGCGCTCCGCCTTGTGCGCCGGCACGCCGGTCAGCTCCGCCTGCCACGCAGGGGTGCACGGAGTGCTGGGGTCGTCGTAGCCGGTGGGCCACTCGCCGGGTAGGCCGTCGCGCCCGACGCCGTACGTGGCGAGTAGGAGGTCGAACACCGTCGTGACCCGGTGTCCGGCGAGGTCGCGGGTCGGTACCCCACGGCGCATCATGCCGGACCCGCCGTCCGGACCGTCGAAGCGGGGCAACGTCACCTCGACGGCCGTCCCGTCGGCTCCGTACAGCGTGAGCAGCGGGTCGGCGTCGCCCAGGTCGAGGTTCCACCGACCCGCACCCTCGGCCCCGAAGCGGAAGCCGAGGGAGCCGTTCGGGACGACCGGCTCGCCGGTGCGGGCGTCCACGAGCACCGTCTTGAACTCCGCATGCTCCTCGGCGCTCCCGCCCCCGCCCGGCTCGCCGAGGTCGTCCGCGGTCAGGAACCGGCCCGGAACCAGCGCGCCGTCCCGCTCCTCGAGCGTGACGAGGAACGGCAGGTCGGTGAAGCGCTTGACGTAGTCCTCGAAGGCCTCGGTGCGCTTCTCGACGAAGAATTCGCGCAGGACGACGTGGCCCATCGCCATCGCGAGCGCGCCGTCGGTCCCCGGCGCCGGCGCGAGCCACTCGTCGGCGAACTTGGTCGCGTCCGAGTAGTCGGGGGAGCAGACGACGACCTTCTGGCCGCGGTAGCGGGCCTCGGTCATCCAGTGCGCGTCCGGGGTGCGGGTGACGGGCACGTTGGAGCCCCACAGCATCAGGTAGGAGGCGTCCCACCAGTCCCCGGACTCCGGCACGTCGGTCTGGTCGCCGAACACCTGGGGGGAGGCGACCGGCAGGTCGGCGTACCAGTCGTAGAAGCTCAGCAGCGGGGCGCCGAGCAGGGTGTAGAAGCGGGCGCCGGCGCCGTGGCTGACCATGCTCATCGCCGGGATGGGGCTGAACCCGGCGATCCGGTCCGGCCCCCACGTCTTGATGGTGTGCACGTGCGCGGCGGAGGCGATCTCGGTCGCCTCGTCCCAGCTCGCCCGGACGAACCCGCCCTTGCCCCGCGCCTGCTTGTACCGGCGGGCGAGCTCGGGGTTCCCGACGATGTCGCCCCATGCGAGCACCGGGTCCCCGTCGTGACGCTGCTTCGCCTCGCGGAACAGCTGCAGGAGGACCCCGCGGACGTACGGGTAGCGGATCCGGGTCGGCGAGTAGGTGTACCAGGAGAACGCGGCGCCCCGGGGGCACCCGCGTGGCTCGTACTCGGGACGGTCGGGCCCCACCGACGGGTAGTCGGTCTGCTGCGCCTCCCAGGTGATGATCCCGTCCTTGACGTAGACCTTCCAGGAGCAGGAGCCCGTGCAGTTGACCCCGTGGGTCGACCGGACAACCTTGTCGTGGCTCCAGCGGTCCCGGTAGAACGAGTCGGCCTCGCGGCCGCCGATCTGGTGCAGCGTGCGCAGGTCGGCGCCCACTTCACCCTTGCGGAAGTGTCGACCTGCGCGGAGCAGGAGTTCCGAGGCCGGGGTGTCCAGGGCGGCATGGCCCTGGTTGCGTCGGGAAGCTGTGCTCAAGGCGCATCTCCGAGGGGCTCGGGCAGGTAGCCGTCGGCCAGCCCGACGCCCCGATCCACGACCGCGCCACCGCACGCGGCAACCGACGGCGGACTCGGAGGATCTGCTGGGGCCGCTGACACCGACCAGAAGCAGTAACGGGTCGAACCTCGCTCATGGATTGCACTAGCGCAAGGATCGGCGCGCCGATGGACGTCGTCGAGGCCGTTCACGAGCCCAGGCCCGGCGCTCTGCACCGCAGCAGAAGATGCGTAAGGACACGCCGGCGTCTCTCGGCGTGTCCTTACGCAGCCTGGACTCGGGGTCGGGACGGAACGGCCCGGATCCGTTCCCCCTCCGGCACCGGATGACGGCGATCGAGGACACCGTCGTGCTCGAGGCGTCGACGACCGAGCTCACCGACGTGGTCCGCCTCGAGGACCGCTACGGACGGGCCGTCTGAGCTCCCGCGACGGGAATCCGACGACGTCCGCCCACCCGGGTCACTCGGCCCGGCTGAACTGCGAGATCGCGATGCCGAGGAAGACCAGCCCGAGCGCCGCGACGACGCCCAGCTCGAGCAGGGTCGGCACGTGCCAGCCGTTCCAGGTGAGTCCCGGATCGAAGCGTGTCCGGGCGTCGGCCGGGACCGAGATGTGGTCGAAGACCACTCGCCGCATCGGCTCGACCGCGTAGGTCATCGGGTCGACGCGGTTCAGCACGGTCAGCCAGGTCGGGAGGTTCGTCACCGGGAACATGGCCCCGGAGAGGAAGAACAGCGGCAGGATCAGCATCTGCGTCAGCGCCATGAACGACTGCATCTGCCGGATCCGCGCGGCCATCATCACGCCGAAGGTCGTGATCGTGAACGCCAGCAGGAGCTGGATGCCGAGCACGGCGAGGATCAGCGTCGCCGCGTAGGGGACGTCGACCAGCCCGGCGATCGCGATGACGACCACGCCCTGGAACGCGGCCACCGTCGCCCCACCGAGGCACTTGCCGAGCACGATCGAGCTGCGCCGCACCGGGGCCACGAGCATCTCGCGCAGGAAGCCGAACTCGCGGTCCCAGACGACGGACGCCGCCGAGAACATCGCCGTGAACATGACCGCCATGGCGAGGATGCCGGGGTAGAGGAACGTCCGCAGGCTGATCCCGCCGGTGCTCGCCTCCGTCAGGTTCGACAGGCCGCTGCCCAGCACGAACAGGAACAGGAACGGCTGCACGAGCGCCGTCACCATCCGCAGCCGGTCCGAGAAGAAGCGGATGAGCTCGCGCTGCCACACGATCTTGACGGCTCGCAGCTCGCTGCCGGCCGTGCGCGTGGGCACCCGGATGCGCGCGACCTCCAGCCGGGAGTCCTCGCGGTCGGTCGCGGCCGCGGTGCCGGCGTCGGTGGTGGTCATCGGCGTCCCCCTGCCGCGGCTCGGAACATCTGCATCTGCTGACGGCCACGATCGGCCGCCGTCGACTCGGCGTCCCGGATGGTGGTGCCGGTGTAGGACATGAACACGTCGTCGAGCGTCGGGCGGGACACGTTCACCGACCGGATCGGGACCGGCAGTTCGGCGAACAGCTTCGGGACGAAGGCCTCGCCCTGCTCGACGGGGAAGGTCAGCGCGCCCTCGGCCATCCGGGCCTCGATCCCGAAGTGCTCGGCCAGCGCGGCGACGGCGGCGGCATCGTCGTCGGTGCGGATCTGCACCCGGTCCTTGCCGACGCTCTCCTTCAGCGCCTCCGGGGTGTCCAGCGCGATGATCCGTCCCGAGTCCATGATCGCGATGCGGTCGCAGTACTCCGCCTCGTCCATGTAGTGGGTGGTGAGGAAGATCGTGATGTCCTCCGCCTGCTTGAGCTCGCGGATGTAGGCCCAGATCGAACTGCGGGTCTGCGGATCGAGGCCCACGGTCGGCTCGTCGAGGAACAGCACCCGCGGCGAGTGCATCAGCCCGCGGGCGATCTCGAGGCGCCGCCGCATACCGCCGGAGAAGGTGCTCACCTTGCTCTTGCGCCGGTCCCAGAGCCCCACCATGTCGAGCACCTGGCGCAGCCGGTCGTCGACCATCGAACGCGGGATGCCGTACAGCTCGGCGTGCAGGCGCAGGTTGCGCTCGGCCGTCAGATAGCCGTCGAGCGTCGGATCCTGGAAGACCAGCCCGATGTTGCGCCGGACGTCGTCCCGCTGCCGGACGACGTCGAAGCCGGCGACCTCTGCTCGGCCGCCGGTCGGCGAGACCAGCGTGCAGAGCATGTTGATGGTCGTGGACTTGCCGGCTCCGTTCGGGCCGAGGAATCCGAAGATCTCGCCGGAGGCGATCGTCAGGTCGATGCCGCGGACGGCCTCGAAGTCGCCGTAGTTCTTCGTCAGCCCCGACACCGCAACGGCTGCGTCCGCCATCCGCGCCTCCTTGCGTCGCGCGCAAAGGTAGTCCCTCGCGCGGATTCGTGGTCGCACGCGCGGCATCGACGGCGCCGATCAAGATCGTGAGCAACGCGGGTGATCGACACGCCGCCCGCGCGGTCACGCTCCGCGGGATGTCGATCTTCCCGGTTGCTGACGATCTTGCGGATGGGCGGATGGGCGGATGGGCGGGAGGCGCCAGCCGGCCGCCGGAGATCGGTAAATTCGGCGCGTGCCGCTCACCCTGCTCCCCGCCGTCGACGTCACCCACGGTCAGGCCGTCCGCCTGGTGCAGGGCGAGGCCGGGAGCGAGACCGGCTACGGAGACCCGCTGGAGGCCGCCCTGCGCTGGCAGCAGGACGGTGCGGAGTGGGTCCACCTCGTCGACCTCGACGCCGCCTTCGGCCGGGGTTCGAACCGGGACCTGCTCGCCGAGGTGGTCGGGAAGCTGGACGTGCAGGTCGAGCTGTCCGGCGGCATCCGCGACGACGCCTCCCTCGACGCGGCGCTGGCGACCGGGGCGGCGCGGGTCAACGTCGGTACCGCCGCCCTGGAGAACCCGGACTGGGTGCGCTCCGCGATCGCCCGCGTCGGGGACCGGATCGCCGTCGGCCTCGACGTGCGGGGGACGACGCTCGCCGCCCGCGGATGGACGTCCGAGGGCGGCGAGCTGTTCGAGGTGCTCGCCCGCCTCGACGCCGACGGATGCGCCCGCTACGTCGTCACCGACGTGCGCCGCGACGGCACGCTGACCGGCCCGAACCTGGACCTGCTGCGCTCGGTCACGGCCGCGACGAACCGACCCGTGGTCGCGAGCGGCGGGGTCAGCAGCCTCGACGACCTGCGCGCCATCGCCACGGTCCCGGGCGTCGAGGGTGCCATCGTCGGCAAGGCGCTCTACGCCGGGGCTTTCACGCTGCCGGAGGCGCTGGACGCGGTGGGCCGACCGTGACCCCGACCGTGACCCCGCCCGAGCCCCGATGACGCTCGCCGTCCGGGTCGTCCCGTGTCTCGACGTGGACGCGGGCCGGGTCGTGAAGGGCGTGAACTTCCAGGAACTCCGGGACGCCGGCGACCCGGTCGAGATGGCGCGCGTCTACGACGCCGAGGGTGCCGACGAGCTCGTGTTCCTCGACATCACGGCCAGCAGCGGCGACCGTGCCACGACCTACGACATCGTCACACGCACCGCCGAGCAGGTGTTCATCCCGCTCACGGTCGGCGGCGGGGTGCGTAGCGTCGACGACGTCGACCGCCTGCTGCGCGCGGGTGCGGACAAGGTCGGCATCAACACCGCCGCCATCGCCCGACCGCAGCTGCTCCGCGAGTGTTCCGAGCGCTTCGGCGCCCAGTGCATCGTGCTCTCCGCCGACGCCCGCCGCGTCCCGGAGGGTTCCGACCCCACGCCGAGCGGCTTCGAGGTCACCACGCACGGCGGCCGGCGCGGAACCGGCATCGACCTGCTCGACTGGCTGCTGCGCGCCGAGGACCTCGGCGCCGGGGAGATCCTGCTCAACTCGATGGACGCCGACGGCACCAAGGCGGGCTACGACCTCGAGATGATCCGCGAAGCCCGGGCGACGGTGACCGTCCCCGTGATCGCGAGCGGGGGAGCGGGAGCGGTCGAGCACTTCGCCCCCGCCGTGGTCGCCGGCGCCGACGCGGTGCTCGCGGCGAGCGTGTTCCACTTCGGCACCCTGCGGATCCGGGACGTGAAGGACGCGCTGCGCCGGGAGGACATCCCGGTCCGCTGAGGCCGCGAACGGGGCCGGGATCGAGGCCGCAACCGCGGAGGCCGGGCACGCCGGTTCGGGTGTGGGGCGGGGAGCGGATGGCCGCGGGCGGTCGACACCGGTTCGGGTGTGGGGCGGGGAGCGGATGGCCGCGGGCGGTCGACACCGGTTCGGGTGTGGGGCGGGGAGCGGATGGCCGCGGGCGGTCGACACCGGTTCGGGTGTCGACCGTCCGACGAGGACGTAGCATCTTGCTACAGCATGTAGCACACTGCTACGGAGCGGGTACCGGACAAACCATGGAGGTGCTGCCGTGACCACCGCACCGGATCGTCCCACCCGCATCGCCGCGGACCTGTTCGAGGCGGCGAGCGTCGAGGGCGCGCGGCAGAGCCGTTCCGCGAAGCAGCAGATCGACCACTGGGCCCGTGTCGGGCGGGCGGTGTCGATGACGCAGACCGCAGCCCGGCGGCGCGTCGAGGCCGCACTCGCGGGCGAGCTCCCGGAGCGCGACCTCACGGCCGAGGAGCGGGCCGTCTTCTCGGCCGAACTCGACACCTCGATCTCCGAGGCCGCGCGCACCACGAGCTTCGGTCAGCGCCTCGCGGCCCGCGGCGTCACGACCGTCGCCCTCGACGACGACGGCGTCCTCACGCGGTACCACCCGGACGGCACGACGTCGCCGCTCGCCTGAGCCGCCGCGCGACGGACCGGGCCGAGGGCTGAGTCCGTGCGCCTCGACCTCGTCGTCGGCCCGAACGGTGCCGGCAAGTCGACCTTCGTCGAGTTCCTGCTCGAACCGCTCCGGCCGGGTGTCCCGTTCGTCAACGCCGACGTCATCGCGGCCCGCCGCTGGCCCGGCGACGCGGAGGCGCACGCCTACGAGGCCGCCCGCATCGCCACCCGCACCCGCCAGCGGTTGATCGACATGGGCGAGCCGTTCATCGCCGAGACCGTCTTCTCCCACCGTTCGAAGCTCGCCCTCCTCGACGACGCGATGGCGGCGGGCTACCGCGTGGCGCTCCACGTGCTGCTGATCCCCGAGCACCTCGCGGTCCCGCGGGTGGCGGCGCGCGTCGCGGCGGGTGGGCATCGCGTCCCGGACGACAAGGTCCGCACCCGGTTCCGCCGGCTGTGGCCGCTCGTGGCCGAGGCGATCCCGCGGGCACACTCGGCGCAGGTCTGGGACAACTCCCGGCACGACGGTCCGGACGAGGTCGCCCTGTTCGCTTCCGGCATGCCGATCGGGCCGTGCCGTTGGCCGGATTGGACGCCGGACGTCCTCGTCGAGCGCTGGCCCGGCTGACCCTGCGAGGTCGCGGAAGCCGTTTGCACCGACTGGCAAAATCACAGAGGTGGAGAGCCCGGAGACCAACCTCGATCCCTCGATCGCCGCGCAACTCAAGCGCGACGACAACGGCCTGTTTCCCGCCGTCGCGCAGCAGTACGACACCGGCGAGGTCCTCATGGTCGGGTGGATGAACGACGAGGCCCTGCATCGCACCCTCACGACCGGCCGCTGCACCTACTGGAGCCGCAGCCGTCAGGAGTACTGGGTCAAGGGCGAGACCAGCGGCCACCAGCAGTGGGTCAAGTCGGTCGCGATCGACTGCGACGGGGACACGGTGCTCGTGAAGGTCGACCAGGTCGGCGCCGCCTGCCACACGGGCGACCGCACCTGCTTCGACGCCGCGGTCCTGCCGGCATCGGTGGGCGAACGGCCGGCCGCGAACGATCAGCAAGGGCGGCCCGCCGCCGCTGCCTCGTGACCTCCCGCCGGGTCAGCGTCCCCGACGGATCGGTCGTCCCGGACCGGGAGGAGTTCGAGAAGCTCGCCGCCGAGTACCCGGTCGTGCCGGTGACGCGGCGGGTCCTCGCCGACGGCGAGACCCCGGTCGGCGTCTACCGCAAGCTCGCCGGCGGCCCCGGCACCTTCCTGCTGGAGTCGGCCGAGCACGGACGCGTCTGGTCGCGCTACTCGTTCATCGGCGTTCGCTCCGCGGCTGCGCTCACCGAAAGGGACGGCCGGGCCGTCTGGTCCTCGCCGCCGCCGCTGGGGCTGCCCGTCGAGGGGGACCCGCTGGAGGTCCTGCAGGCCTGCGCCCGGAGCCTCCGCGCACCCCGCCTGCCCGGGATGCCGCCGCTGATGGGCGGGCTGGTCGGATACGTCGCCTACGACTTCGTCCGCCGCATCGAGCGGCTGCCCCGGCACGCCGCCGCCGACCTCGACGTCCCGGAGCTGACGCTCCTGCTCGCCACCGACCTCGCCGTCGTCGACCACGAGGACGGCTCCTGCCTGCTGGTGGCGAACGCCTTCGACGGCGACTACGAAGGGGCCGTCACGCGGCTCGACGCGATGACGCGCGACCTCGCGCAGCCCGCGCCGCCGACCGTCGCGACGACGAGCCGGGAGCCGGTCCTCGACTTCGCCTCCCGCACCGCTCCCGGGCGCTACCAGCCGTCGGTGGAGGCCGCGCTCGAGGCGGTGCGGGCGGGCGACATCTTCCAGGCCCAGATCGGCCAGCGATTCGAGGTGCGCACGCAGGCCGACGCGCTGGACATCTACCGGATGCTCCGGGCCACCAACCCGAGCCCGTACATGTACCTTCTCCGGCTCGACGGGCCGGACGGGCCGCTCGACGTCGTCGGCTCCAGCCCCGAATCCCTGGTGACCGTCACCCGCGCCGACACGACCGGAAGCGTCCTGGGTCAGCAGGCCACGGTGGACACGCTGACCACCCGCCCGGAGGAGCTGACGGCCCGCCTGCACCCCATCGCGGGCACCCGCCCCCGTGGCGCGACGCCGGAGGAGGACGCCGAGCTCGCCGCCGAACTCGTCGGCGACGCCAAGGAACGGGCCGAACACATCATGCTGGTCGACCTGGGCCGCAACGACCTCGGCAGGGTGTGCCGGCCGGGAACGGTGCGGGTGGTCGAGTTCGGCGCGGTCGAGCGCTACTCGCACGTGATGCACATCGTCTCGACCGTCGTCGGCACGGTGGAACCCGACCGGACCGCCGTCGACGTCCTCGCCGCATGCTTCCCGGCCGGCACGCTCACCGGCGCCCCGAAGGTGCGCGCGATGGAGATCATCGACGAGCTCGAGCCGGTCCGCCGGGGTGTCTACGGCGGCGGCGTCGGCTACCTCGACTTCGCCGGCGACCTCGACATGGCGATCGCCATCCGCACCGCCGTCGTCCGGGACGGCACCGCCTACGTGCAGGCCTCGGCGGGCATCGTCGCCGACTCCGACCCGGCGATGGAGGAGGCGGAGACCCGGCACAAGGCCACCGCCGTGCTGCGGGCGATCGCGATGGCGGAGAACCTGCGTACGCCCGGCTGATGGTCCCTCCGCCGATGGTCCCTCCGCCGATGAACGCCCGCTGATGGAGCGCCGCGCCCGGATCGGGCTCGCCGCCGCCGTCGGGCTGGCGGTGCTGGGGTTGCTCCTCGTCGCGGCTGCCGGAACCGCTCGCTGGGTCACGGCCGTGCCGGTCGATCCCGAGCTGCCCGGCGCCGGGCGCGTCCCGCTGACGGGGAGCACGCTCGTGCCCGCCGCGGTTCCCCTGGCACTCGTCGGCGTCGCCGGCGTGGTCGCCGCGGCCTCCGCCGGGCGTCTGGCCCGCGGTGGCCTCCGGCTGGCCGCCGCGTGCCTCGTGGTCGTCGCCGGGATCGGCGTCGTCCTGCTCACCGCCGACGTCGTGCGCAACCCCGGCGACGCCGCCCGCTCGACGGAACGGGCACGGCAGGCGAACGCGGCGGCGACCGCCGATTCGTCCGGCGTCGGCTGGGTCGCGACGGCGGGCGGGCTCGCCCTCGTGGCGGCCGGGGGCGTGGCGGTGCGCTACCGGCGCGGCTGGCCCGGCCTCGCCGCCCGGTACGACCGCACGGGGGACTCGGCCGGATCGGCCGGGGCGGGTGGCACCCGCCGACCCGCGGTCTCGACCTGGGACGCCCTCGAGCGTGGCGAGGACCCGACCCGCGAGCCCTGAGCCGAACCCCTGAGCCGAAACCCGAGCGCGAAATTGTCCTGTCATTTCGATTGGCGAGGGGTCGTCGGATGGGTACCTAGGCCCTGACCGCCCCAGCACCGCCAGTCGATACCGGTTTGCGCCGGACAAGGAGCTCCGATGGCCACGGACGCCGAACAGACGCAGACGTCGTCGAAGGACGAATCGACCGAGCAGTCGAACCAGGGCTTGTCGGACGACGACACGCGCGGCGTGGAGGAGCTGGACGACGACACCAAGGCTTCGTTGAGCCAGGAGGAGCTGGCGGAACAGGACCGCAAGTCCCACCGGGCGCAGCTCAGGGAGAGCAAGCGCAAGGTCGGTCCCTACGCCACCGCTTCGATGGCGGTCCTGGGCGCGATCGGGCTGATCATGATGTACCTCGGGACGACGGTCATCGGCCGCCACCCGCTGGTCGAGCAGTCGCTCTACGTCATGGGCGTCGTCAATCTCGGGCTCGCACTCGCACTCGTGTTCCGCAAGAACTGGTCCCGGACGCTCGTGCTGCTCGGGATGGCGCTGACGATGGTCACGATCTTCCTCAACCTGACCTTGATCTCCGGTGCGAAGTACGTCGTGTTGCTGCTGTGTGTCGCCGAGATCGTCCTGCTGTTCCGTCAGCCGATGCTCGACGAGTACGACGCGCCCAAGGAGTAGCCAAAGCGGCGGCGTGCTCCGGGTGCGAACTACCGTTCGTCGGTCATGACTGAGCCGCGACCCCGTTCCCGGGACTTCCCCGCCAACGGCTGGTACCCCGAACCCGAGGGCCGAGGGGCCCCCAAGCCGGTCGACGTCGCGGCGAACCTGCTGTGCATCAACGGCGGGCTGGGGTTGCTGGGCGGGTGCTTCGGGCTGGCGGCCTACTCCCTCAGCCCGCTCGGCCTCCTCATCACGCTCGCCGACCTGCTCATCTGTGCGGCGCTGATCCGGGCCGGCGTCCTCGTGCGTCAGCTCGTGCCCTGGGGCCGCAGCGCGGGGATCGTGCTGTCGGTGGTCACCGTGCTGCTGACCATCCCGTTTGCCGGGCGTGGCGTGGTCACCTTCGCCATCTCCTTCCTGCTCAGCGGCGCCACCATCGCGCTGCTCTACTCCCGGGACGCGCTGCAGGCCTTCCCGACGGCGAAGGGGCCGCTGCGCCTGTGAACCAGAGGCGGCCGAGAGCGCCCCGACCGTAGGATCGCGGACATGGCGACCGTTCTCGACTCGATCGTGGACGGCGTGCGGATCGACCTCGCGGCACGCGAGGCCGCGCTCTCGTTCGACGAGCTCCGGGCCCGCGTCCAGCCCTCGGACCGGCCGGGGCGCGGGCTGGACGTCCTGAGTGGTCCGGACGTCGCCGTCATCGCCGAGGTGAAGCGCCGCTCCCCGAGCAAGGGCGCGCTCGCCGACATCCCCGACCCCGGCGAGCTCGCCGCCGCCTACGCCGCGGGCGGGGCCGCGGCCATCTCGGTTCTCACCGAGCAGCGCCGGTTCGGCGGCAGCCTGGACGACCTCGACAGGGTCCGTGCGGCCGTCGAGGTGCCGGTCCTGCGGAAGGACTTCGTGGTCACGCCGTACCAGGTCTGGGAGGCGCGTGCCCACGGCGCCGAGCTGGTGCTGCTCATCGTCGCCGCGCTGGAGCAGACGCTGCTCGGGGCGCTGATCGAGGAGATCGAAGGGCTCGGGATGACGCCGTTGGTCGAGGTGCACGACGAGGACGAGGCGGGCCGCGCGCTCGATGCGGGGGCGACGCTGTTCGGCGTCAACGCCCGCGACCTCCGCACGCTCGAGGTCCACCGGGACACCTTCGCCCGCGTCCGGCCGCTGCTGCCGGCGCAGGCGGTGGTCATCGCCGAATCCGGGGTCCGCAACGGCGACGACGTCCGCGCGTACGCGGACGCCGGGGCCTCGGCCGTCCTCGTGGGGGAGTCGGCCGTCACCGGCGCCGACCCGCGGACCGCGGTGGCGGAGCTCGTCCGCGCCGGAACCGCGGCGACGGGCGGCACGGTCGTGGCGACGGGAGGCACCCGATGAGCGCCACCCCGCTCGCCGAGCAGGGTCCGGAGCGGACCCGGGTGCCGGACGCGTCCGGCCACTTCGGTCCCTACGGCGGCCGGTTCGTGCCCGAGGCCCTGGTCGCGGCGCTCGACGAGCTCGTCGACGAGTACGCGCGCGCCCGCACCGATCCCGCGTTCGCCGCCGAGCTGAGCGCGCTGTTGCGCGACTACGCCGGCCGGCCCACCCCGGTCACCGAGGCCAGGCGGCTGGCCGCCGCGGCCGGCTCGGGTGGCGGCAGCGCCCGCATCCTGCTCAAGCGCGAGGACCTCGCCCACACCGGCTCCCACAAGATCAACAACGTGCTCGGTCAGGCCCTGCTCACCCGCCGGATGGGCAAGCAGCGGGTCATCGCCGAGACCGGCGCCGGCCAGCACGGCGTCGCGACGGCCACCGCGTGCGCGTTGCTCGGTCTCGACTGCGTGGTCTACATGGGGGAGGAGGACACCCGGCGGCAGGCCCTCAACGTGGCGCGCATGCGTCTGCTCGGCGCCGAGGTCGTCCCCGTCACGACCGGCAGCCGCACCCTCAAGGACGCGATCAACGAGGCGATGCGCGACTGGGTCGCCAACGTCGAGACCACGCACTACTGCATCGGCTCGGTCATGGGTCCGCACCCGTTCCCGGCCATGGTCCGCGACTTCCAGCGGATCATCGGCGACGAGGCCCGCGCCCAGCTGCTGGACACCGAGGGTCGGCTGCCGGACGCGGTCGCGGCCTGTGTCGGCGGCGGCAGCAACGCCATCGGCATCTTCACCGCGTTCCTCGACGACGCCGGTGTCCGGCTGGTCGGCTTCGAGGCCGGCGGCGACGGGGTCGGCACCGACCGGCACGCCGCGACCATCGCGGGCGGCAGCCGCGGGGTGCTGCACGGCATGCGCACCTACCTGCTGCAGGACGCCGACGGGCAGACCCTGCCGACGCACAGCGTCTCGGCCGGCCTCGACTATCCGGGCGTCGGGCCGGAGCACGCGTGGCTGTACGACTCCGGTCGCGCCACCTACCAGGCCGTGGACGACACCGCGGCGATGGAGGCGCTCGCGCTGCTCTCCCGCACCGAAGGCATCCTCCCGGCGATCGAGAGCGCCCACGCCGTGGCCGGGGCACTCGGCCTGGCGCGCGAGCTCGGACCCGAGGGGCTCGTCCTCGTGAACCTTTCCGGCCGCGGCGACAAGGACGTCGACACCGCCGCTCGCTGGTTCGGGCTCGTCACGGGTGAGCAGGTGGCGGAGGCCGAGTTGGCCAACGACGTCGAGGTCGGGGACGCGGGCGCGGCCGGGGACGGCTGGTGAGCCCGCCGACTCCGCCGGCCGCCGTGACCGCGGCGACCGACCGCCTCGGCGAGGCCTTCGCCCGCGCGCGGACGGAGGGCCGTGCCGCGCTCGTCGGGTATCTGCCCGCCGGCTATCCGAGCGTCGAGGGCTGTGTCGCGGCGCTGCGTGCCATGGTCGACGGCGGCGTCGACGTGATCGAGGTCGGGCTGCCGTACTCCGACCCGCTGATGGACGGGCCGACGATCCAGGAGGCGGTCGACGCCGCCCTCGCCCGCGGCGCCCGCACCACTGACGTCCTGCGCACCGTGGCGGGCGTCGCCGACGCGGCGCCGACGTTGGTCATGACCTACTGGAACCCGGTCGAGCGCTACGGACCCGCCCGCTTCGCCGCCGACCTCGCCGCGGCGGGTGGCGTGGGGATGATCACTCCGGATCTCGTCCCCGAGGAAGCCGGGGAGTGGATCGAGGCCGCCGCGACGCACGGGCTCGACCCGGTCTTCCTCGTCGCGCCGTCCTCGACGGAGGAACGCATCCGCGTCGTCGCTTCCGTGAACCGCGGCTTCGTCTATGCCGCGAGCACCATGGGGGTCACCGGCGCCCGCTCCGCCATCGGCAACCGCGCCGGGGAGCTCGTGGCCCGAACGCGGCCGCTCACCGGGCTACCGATCGGGGTCGGGCTCGGGGTGAGCAACGGCGAGCAGGCAGCCGAGGTGGCGGGGTACGCGGACGGTGTCATCGTGGGCAGCGCCTTCGTCCGCGCGCTGCTCGACGCCCCGGACGAGGCGGCCGGTGTCGAGGCCGTCCGCGCGCTCGCCGCCGATCTCGCCGCCGGGGTGCGGCGCCCCGCCCGCTGAGGGTCGGTCGGTTGGGCGCTCTTGCGCCGGGCGGCGACACCGGAGCTGGTGTCGGGGTGGTGGGGGCTTCCTGCCGGGCGGCAACACCGGAGCTGGTGTTGGGCCCGCAGGAGCACCGACCGGCGTTACGGGCTCGAACGCGCTACTGCGGCTAGCGTAGGTGCGTGCTGATCGCGTCGTTCCCCAGCCCCTCGTCCGGGGTGGTCGACCTCGGTCCGCTGCCCCTGCGGGGCTATGCCTTCTGCATCGTGCTCGGCATCGTCGTGGCCGTCGTGCTCGCCGAGCAGCGGCTCCGCGCCCGCG
Organism: uncultured Actinomycetota bacterium; assembly: GCA_963783105.1. Classification (GTDB taxonomy): domain Bacteria; phylum Actinomycetota; class Actinomycetes; order Frankiales; family Frankiaceae; genus JAVEDQ01. The sequence continues at coordinate 809,944 of CAWAMI010000003.1, read as the reverse complement.
GGGCCCCCGAGGGCACCGCGGTCGAGATCGCCACCTGGGGCGTGCCGTTCGGGCTGGTGGGCGCGAGGCTGTACCACGTCATCACGACACCGGAGCCCTACTTCGGATCCGGCGGCGACCCGATCGCGGCCTTCAAGGTCTGGAACGGGGGACTCGGGATCTGGGGCGGCATCGCGGGTGGCTTCCTCGGCGGGATCATCGCGGTCCGTCGGATGAAGCTGCCCGTGCTGCTCTGCGCCGACGCGGTCGCTCCGGGGATCGTCGTGGCGCAGGCGATCGGCCGCTGGGGCAACTACTTCAACCAGGAGCTCTACGGGCGGGCGACGGACCTGCCCTGGGCGGTCCGGATCGACCCCGACAGGCAGCTCGAGCCCGGCCAGGCGACGTACCAGCCGACCTTCCTGTACGAGTCGCTGTGGACCCTCAGTGTGGCGGCGGCCTGCATCTGGGCCGACCGGCGGTTCCGGCTCGGCAAGGGCCGGGTGTTCGCCCTCTACGTCGCCCTTTACTGCCTCGGCCGGGGGTGGATCGAGGCGCTGCGCATCGACGAGGCCCATCGCTTCTTCGGGCTCCGCCTCAACGACTACGTGAGTCTCGCGGTCGGGCTCGCCGCGGCGCTCTACATGGTCGCCCGGCGTGGGCAGCGCGAGCCGGAGACCGCGGGCGCCCACGGTGACCCTGTTCCGCCGGTGACGGACCCGGAGCGGGCAGAGGGCGCTGACCCGGCAGAGGGCGCTGACCCGGCGGGCGGCGCCGACCCGGTGGAGGGCGCCGACCCGGCGGACCACTCCGGCGGCGAGGCGGTGGAGGGCGCCGACCCGGCGGACGACTCCGGCGGCGAGGCGCACGCCACGCCCACCTCGAGGGGCGGAACCCGGTCGAGAGGGAATCATTGAGATATGACCTCCTTGGAGCACGGCCCCGCCTCGGAGCAGACGGAGGCGGCGATGCCGCGACACGTGCACGGGGCTGAGGTGCACCGAGGGCAGGACGGGCACCCCGACCCGAGCAGTGCCGAACTCACCGCTCACGACCACGACCACTCCCACCGGGACGTCAGCGGGGGGTGGCTGCGTGCGGGCACCTTCGGTGCGATGGACGGCCTGGTCAGCAACGTCGCCCTCATCGCCGGCTTCGCGGGCAGCGCGGTCAGCACCGACACCGTGGTGCTCGCGGGCTTCGCCGGCCTCGTCGCCGGCGCCTTCTCGATGGCGACGGGCGAGTACACGTCGGTGCAGTCGCAGAACGAGGCCCTCCAGGCGGAGGTCGACATCGAGCGGCTCGAGCTGCACCGCCACCCCAACGCCGAGCGCAAGGAGCTCGCAGAGATGTACGAGGCGCGCGGCCTCGAGCCGGCGCTGGCCGCCGAGGTGGCCGCGCAGCTGAGCCGCGACCCCGAGACCGCCCTCGCAATCCACGCCCGCGAGGAACTCGGCGTGGATCCGGGGAAGCTGCCCTCACCGTGGGTCGCCGCGGGCGCCTCGTTCGCCGCCTTCGCGATCGGCGCGCTGATCCCGGTCCTGCCCTACCTGCTGGGCGCGACGTCGGTGATCATCTCGCTGGTCGTCGCCGGGGTGGCACTGTTCGGGGCGGGGGCGCTGGTCGCCCGCTTCACGTCACGCTCGGTCATCTTCAGCGGCGGGCGGCAGCTGCTGCTGGGAGGAGTCGCCGCGGGCGCCACCTATCTGGTCGGGTTGCTCTTCCACGTCGGGGTCGGCTGAGGGGGATCGGCGGGCGAATCCGCTTGACGTATGCGGCGAATTGTCAGCTTCGCACGCCGCTGACCTGCCCATTCCGCCTTCGGTGAGGACGGGCGTGATGTGCATTACGACGGCGGTGTCGGCGAACGCGGCGCGGGGTCGTACCGTAGTGCTGGCGGACTCTCGACGCGACGTAACCCGGTCCCACGCCTGACCCCGAACTGGCAAACTCGACACGTGTCGGGAGGGGCACGTAACCTCTCGGTAACACCACTGCCACCGGCAAACCGGGCCAGGACAGCGTCGTCCGCTCTGTGACCTGAACCAGACGGACGGGAATCGCTGAATGCCGAGCATCTCGCCCCAGCTGCCGACCCAGCAGGGCCACCGCCACACGCCAGCCCAGGGGCTCTACGACGCCTCGTACGAGCACGACGCCTGCGGCGTCGCGTTCGTCGTCGACATGCACGGGCGGCCGAGTTCGGACCTCGTCGCCAAGGGCCTGACCGCCCTGCGCAACCTGGACCATCGCGGCGCCAGCGGCTCGGATCCCAGGGTCGGCGACGGCGCCGGCATCCTCGTGCAGGTCCCGGACGCGTTCCTGCGCGCCGAGGTCGGCTTCCCGCTGCCCCCGCAGGGTTCCTATGCGGTCGGGCTGGCGTTCCTGCCGCGGGAGGCCGTGCACCGCGACCACGCGATCCAGCGCCTGCGCGCGCTGTGCCGCCAGGAGCGGCTGTCGCTGATCGGCTGGCGCGAGGTCCCCACGAACAACGAGACGCTGGGCGAGGCGGCGACCGAGGTCGAGCCGGTCATGCGCCAGCTGTTCGTCGGCGGCGCCGACGGCATGGAGCTCGAGCGGCGCGCCTTCTGCCTGCGCAAGCGCGCCGAGCGCGAGCTGGGCATCTACTTCCCGAGCCTGTCCGGCCGGACCCTGGTGTACAAGGGCATGCTCACCACCACGCAGCTGTCCGAGTACTTCCCGGACCTCGAGGACCCCCGCTTCGAGAGCGCCATCGCGCTGGTGCACAGCCGCTTCTCGACCAACACGTTCCCGAGCTGGCCGCTGGCCCACCCGTACCGGTACGTCGCCCACAACGGCGAGATCAACACCGTCCGCGGCAACCGGAACTGGATGGCCGCCCGCGAGGCGCTGCTCGAGTCCGACCTCTTTGGCGGAGCCAAGAGTGACTCGGGCGGTGAAGACGCCCTGGACCGGCTGTTCCCGATCTGCACGCCGGGTGCGTCCGACTCGGCGAGCTTCGACGAGGTGCTCGAGCTGCTGCACCTCGGCGGACGCAGCCTGCCGCACTCCGTGCTGATGATGATCCCGGAGGCCTGGGAGAACTCGCAGCACATGGACGAGTCGCTGCGCGCCTTCTACCGCTTCCACGCCTGCCTCATGGAGCCCTGGGACGGCCCGGCGAGCATCGCGTTCACCGACGGCACCGTCATCGGCGCCGTGCTCGATCGCAACGGCCTGCGCCCGAGCCGCTACTGGGTGACCGACGACGGCCTGGTGGTCATGGCCAGCGAGGTCGGCGTCCTCGACATCCCCGCCGAGCACGTCATCTCCAAGGGGCGCCTGCAGCCCGGCCGCATGTTCCTCGTCGACACGGCGCAGGGCCGCATCGTCGACGACGCCGAGATCAAGGCCGGCCTGGCCGCCGAGCACCCGTACCAGGAGTGGCTCGCCGCCGGGATGATCGAGCTGAAGGACCTCCCGCAGCGCGCGCACATCATCTATCCGCACCAGTCGGTGCTGCGCCGCCAGCAGGTGTTCGGCTACACCGAGGAAGAGGTCCGGATCCTCCTGCTGCCGATGGCCCGCGACGGCGCGGAGCCGATCGGGTCGATGGGCACCGACACCCCGGTCGCCGTGCTCTCGAAGCGGCCGCGGCTGATCTTCGACTACTTCACCCAGCTGTTCGCCCAGGTGACCAACCCGCCGCTGGACGCCATCCGCGAGGAGCTCGTCACCTCGCTCGGCGCCGCGCTCGGCCCCGAGGGCAACCTGCTGGTGCCCGAGCCCAGCGACGCCCGCCAGGTAGCCGTTCCGTTCCCGGTGATCAGCAACGACGACCTGGCCAAGATCACTGGCATCAACGACGACGGCGACATGCCGGACTTCGCGTCGGTGAAGGTCTCCGGTCTGTACGACGTCAACGGGGGCGCCGCGGCGATGGCCGCGCGGATCGAGCAGATCTGCGCGCACGTCGACGAGGCGATCGAGGACGGCGCGCGCATCCTCGTGCTCTCGGACCGCGACTCCAGCAAGACGAAGGCGCCGATCCCGAGCCTGCTGCTCACCGCCGCGGTGCACCACCACCTGATCCGGGCCAAGACCCGCACCCGGGTGGGGCTGGTGGTCGAGTGCGGCGACGCCCGCGAGGTGCACCACATCGCCCTGCTGGTCGGCTACGGCGCGGCCGCGGTCAACCCCTACCTGGCCTTCGAGTCGGTCGAGGACCTGATCGCGACCGGCGACCTGCCGAAGACCTCGGTCGAGGCGGCCCAGAAGAACCTCATCAAGGCGCTCGGCAAGGGCGTGCTGAAGGTGATGTCCAAGATGGGCATCAGCACCGTCGCGTCCTACACCGGCGCCCAGGTGTTCGAGGCCATCGGCCTCGCCTCCGACGTCGTGGCCCAGTACTTCACCGGCACCGCCAGCCGGCTCGAGGGCGTCGGGCTCGACGTCATCGCCGCGGAGGTGGCGGCCCGGCACGCGCGCGCCTACCCGACGAACCCGGCCGAGGTCGCCCACCGCGGCCTCGAGGTCGGGGGCGAGTACCAGTGGCGCCGCGAGGGCGAGATCCACCTGTTCAACCCGGAGACCGTCTTCAAGCTGCAGCACTCGACGCGGGCGAAGCGTCAGGAGGTCTTCCGCGACTACACGTCGTCGGTCGACCGCCTCTCCCGGGAGGCCGGGACCCTGCGCGGGCTGTTCAAGCTCAAGGAGGGCGTGCGCAAGCCGGTCCCGATCGAGGAGGTCGAGTCGGTCAGCGAGATCGTCAAGCGGTTCGCCACCGGCGCGATGTCCTACGGCTCGATCAGCGCCGAGGCGCACGAGACGCTCGCGATCGCGATGAACCGCCTCGGCGGCAAGAGCAACACCGGCGAGGGCGGTGAGGACGTCGAGCGGTTCACCCCGCTGCCCAACGGCGACTCCAAGCGCTCATCGATCAAGCAGGTGGCCAGCGGCCGCTTCGGCGTGACCAGCGAGTACCTGACGAACGCCGACGACATCCAGATCAAGATGGCGCAGGGCGCCAAGCCCGGCGAGGGTGGCCAGCTGCCCGGCCACAAGGTCTACCCGTGGATCGCGCAGGTCCGGCACTCGACCCCCGGCGTCGGCCTGATCTCGCCGCCGCCGCACCACGACATCTACTCGATCGAGGATCTCGCCCAGCTGATCCACGACCTGAAGAACGCCAACCCCTCGGCGCGGGTCCACGTCAAGCTCGTCGCCGAGGTCGGCGTCGGCACGGTCGCCGCCGGCGTCGCGAAGGCGCACGCGGACGTCGTGCTGATCTCCGGGCACGACGGCGGCACCGGCGCGGCGCCGTTGACCTCGCTGAAGCACGCGGGCGGTCCGTGGGAGCTCGGCCTCGCCGAGACCCAGCAGACGCTGCTGCTCAACGGGCTGCGCGACCGCATCTACGTGCAGGTCGACGGGTCGATGAAGACCGGCCGCGACGTCATCATCGCGGCGCTGCTCGGTGCCGAGGAGTTCGGCTTCGCCACCGCGCCGCTGGTCGTCGCGGGCTGCATCATGATGCGGGTCTGCCACCTCGACACCTGCCCGGTGGGCGTGGCGACGCAGAACCCGGTGTTGCGGGCGCGGTTCAACGGCTCGCCGGACTTCGTCGTCACCTTCTTCGAGTACATCGCCGAGGAGGTGCGGGAACTGCTGGCAGCCCTGGGCTTCCGCTCGATCGACGAGGCGGTCGGCCACGCCGAGATGCTGGACATGGCCGCGGCCATCGACCACTGGAAGGCGCAGGGTCTCGACCTCACCCCGCTGCTGCACGTGCCGGAGCGGCCCTTCGGCGGTGAGCTGCGCCGGACCCACGCGCAGGACCACGGCCTCGACCGGGCACTGGACAACACGCTGATCCAGCTGTCCGAGGGCGCGCTCGAGGACGGGCGGCCGGTCTCGCTCGAGCTGCCGATCCGCAACGTCAACCGCACGGTCGGCACGATGCTCGGCCACGAGCTGACCAAGCGCTACGGCGGCAAGGGCCTGGCCGACGACACGATCTCGCTGCACTTCACCGGCTCGGCCGGCCAGTCGTTCGGCGCGTTCGTGCCGCGGGGCATCACGCTGCGGCTCGAGGGCGACGCCAACGACTACCTCGGCAAGGGCCTCTCCGGCGGGCGCATCATCGTGCATCCGCCGCTGAGTGCGCCGTTCCGCGCCGAGGACAACATCGTCGCGGGCAACGTCATCCTCTACGGCGCCACCGCGGGCGAGGTGTTCCTGCGCGGCGTCGTGGGGGAGCGGTTCTGCGTCCGCAACTCCGGCGCCTACGCCGTCGTCGAGGGCGTCGGCGACCACGGCTGCGAGTACATGACCGGCGGTCGCGTCGTCGTCCTCGGCGGCATCGGCCGCAACTTCGCGGCCGGCATGAGCGGGGGCATCGCCTATCTGCTCGACGCCGACCCGGACCGGGTCAACCGGGAGATGGTCGACCTCGAGCCGCTCGACGCCGACGATGAGAACACCGTGCGTGACCTGCTGTCCCGCCACGCCACAGAAACCGGTTCGCCGGTCGCTGCCGCCCTGCTCGAGGACTGGCGTCTCGAGCGTTTCACCCGCGTCATGCCTCGCGACTACAAGCGCGTGCTCACCGCCATGCGGGAGGCCGAGGAGTCCGGCAAGGACGCCAACGAACTGATCATGGGAGCTCTCCGTGGCTGACCCCACCGGTTTCCTCAAGCACAAGAAGGCCACGCCGCAGCGGCGGCCGGTCGAGGAGCGGATCCACGACTGGCACGAGGTCTACAAGTCGTTCCCGATCGAGTCGCTGCAGACGCAGGCGACCCGGTGCATGGACTGTGGCATCCCGTTCTGCCACAACGGCTGCCCGCTCGGGAACCTGATCCCCGAGTGGAACGACCTCGCCCGCCGCGGCGCCTGGGACGAGGCGATCGAGCGGCTGCACGCCACCAACAACTTCCCGGAGTTCACCGGCACGCTGTGCCCGGCTCCGTGCGAGGCGGCGTGCGTGCTCGGCATCGCCGACGATCCGGTCACCATCAAGCAGATCGAGGTCACGATCATCGAGCAGGCGTGGGACCGCGGGCTCGTCGCCCCGGTGCCCGCCGACGAGTCGACGGGCAAGCGGGTCGCCGTCATCGGCTCCGGCCCGGCCGGTCTCGCCGCCGCCCAGCAGCTCACGCGGGCGGGCCACGAGGTCGTCGTCTACGAGCGCGCCGACCGCATCGGCGGGCTGCTGCGCTACGGCATCCCCGAGTTCAAGATGGAGAAGCGCGTCCTCAACCGGCGCCTGCAGCAGATGGAGCAGGAGGGCACGAAGTTCGTGACCTCGTGCAACGTCGGCGAGGACGTGTCGGTCGAGGAGCTGCGGCACTCCTACGACGCCGTCGTGCTCGCCGTCGGCTCGACGGTCGGCCGCAAGCTGCCCGCCGAGGGCCACGAGCTCGAGGGCATCCACCTGGCGATGGAGTACCTGACACCCTCGAACCGGGTGCAGGAGGGCGACCTCACCGAGACGCCGATCACCGCCGCCGGCAAGCATGTCATCATCATCGGCGGCGGGGACACGGGCGCCGACTGCCTGGGCACCGCGCACCGGCAGGGTGCCGCGTCGGTGACGCAGCTGGAGATCATGCCGCGCCCGCCGGAGCAGCGTTCGCCCTCGACGCCGTGGCCGACCTGGCCGTTGATGTACCGCACCTCGAGCGCCCACGAGGAGGGCGGCGAGCGGCTGTTCGCCGTGTCCACGCAGCGCTTCAACGGGGACGAGGACGGGCACGTCCGCTCGCTCGACCTCATCGAGGTGGAGAGCAGGGACGGCAGGTTCGAGCCGATCGAGGGAACCGAGCGCCGGATCGACGCCGACCTGGTGCTGCTCGCCATGGGCTTCACCGGCCCGGAACCGACCGGCCTGATCGAGGCGCTGGGCGTGGAGCTGGACGGTCGCGGCAACATCGTCCGGTCCAACGCGTGGGAGACGACGCAGCCGGGTGTGTTCGTCTGCGGCGACGCCGGCCGCGGGCAGTCGCTCATCGTGTGGGCCATCGCCGAGGGGCGGGCCTGCGCGGCGGCGGTGGACGAGGCGCTGATGGGCAGCAGCCTGCTGCCCTCGCCGATCACGCCGACGATGCGCTGAACGGCTGACGGGAGCTGACGCTGCGTCAGCGGACGTGCACACTCCGAGGTACCTGGTGCAGGATGCTCGACCGGTGTCGGAGACTGCCGATGGAGCGGTGACGGTCCTTCGGGGCCGAGGGTCCGGGACGTTGCCGGGGACTGAAGCGGAAGGCGAAGCGGATGAGAGACGCAGTCGTCGATCTCGACCCTGCGCTGTCCGAAGGTCTCACCGAAGAGCACCGGACCGCTGCGGAGGTGCACGTGCTGCGTGCTCGCGCGGACGACATCCGTGGGCCGGGCGGCGGCAGCCGCGCACTGGTGCTCGCGATGCGGGCCAGCGAGCTCGAGCAGCAGCTGCTGGGCCGGGCCGGGCTGGACGGCGGCGCGGAGCTGCTCCGCGAGATGGCCGAGCACCCGGTGACGGTGGCCGCGATCGAGCGGTGGCGGTACGCGCAGGAGCTCGCGCGCCGGCTCATCTTCGACTGAGCGTCCGACGCCCCCGCGACGGACCGGGGGCCGTGCTACTGCTCGACACGTGCTCGGCTACTGCTCGTCGCTGCTGCTCCGCCGTCGGCGCGGGCGGATCGAGGGGCGCAGCGTCGGTGTCCGCGGCAGCCTCCTCCGCTGCCGGGCGATCGGCACGTCCACCGGAACGTCGCGCCTGCCCTCCATCTCACCGAGCACCCTGCGCAGGTCGGTGAGGATGCTGCCGACCACGAGCCAGGTGGCCTGGTTCAACTCGGCTGAGCGGGCTGCTCGGATCGCCTCGCGCACCGCCCGACGGGTCTCGGTCAGGCGACCGGCGAGCTCCTGCAGGGCCGCGGGGGAGCCGACGTGGCCCGAGTCGTCGACCGCCGCCCGGCCGAACGCGCGGAGCCCCTCGGCGACCTGCCCGAGCAGGGTGGCGAGCTGGGCGCACGCCTCGGGCGACGGCGGCTCCAGCGTCGCCAGGTCTGCGGCGGACCGGCTCCGGGCCTCGGGGAGACGCGAGCTCGCCGCCGACGCGACGGCGGCGGACCCGGCCACGGTCGTCGCGAGCTGCGGACCCGAGTGCGGGGAGACGGTCGGCTGTCCGTCCGATGCGTCGTCGGCCGTGGCCCGCGTCGACCGCTCGACCTCGGCCCGTCGCGAGGCCTCGTCGGCGAGCGTGCGGGCGATGCCGCGGACCTGCACCTGGATGTGCTGCAGGGCGTCGAGCTCCTCCCGGTAGAGCCGCGCGGCAGGACGGGCGCGCCGGGCCCGGGGGTTGAGGCGGACGCTGTCACCGACCCGTTCGACCGCCTCCTGGGCGCGGCTCAGGTCGCCCGCCAACGCCCGGGCATCCGCCAACCGCTGGGCCGTCGACGCCCCGGGCCACGGACCGGTCCCGAGATCGGCGGCGATGTCGTCCAGCAGCTGGCCCTGCCCCTCGGCCAGCCTTCGGACCGCCCGGCCGGTGTCGCGCAGATGCAGCGGCGGCACCAGCACCAGGCTGAGAACCACGCCGACCGTCGCTCCGAGCACGGTCTCGAGCACGCGGGCGTAGGCGTAGCTGCTGGTCGCCGCACCCAGCCCCAGCACGAGCAGCGCGCTGACCGGAACCTGCGTCGAACCCTGGTTGCCCAGTGCCAGAGCCTGCCCGAGCACCATCGCGGCGAGGACGACCAGGCCGATGCTCCACCAGTGCAGCCCCAGCACCTGGGCGAGGCCGAAGGCGAGGAGGACCCCGGCGACCACGCCGAGCGTCCGCTGGACCGCGGATCGCAGTGACTCGAAGGCGGTGACCTGCACCGTGAGCATGGCCGCGAGCGGAGCGAACACGGGCGGCTGCTTACCGGGCAACAGCTTGGCGAGCTCCCAGGCGATGGCGGTGGCCAGCGCCGCCTTGCCCACCTGCGGCCAGCGCACCGGCTCGTTCCGGGCGGCGCCGACGAGCCGGGTGAGGCGCTCGCGGAGCCGGCCGAACGGACGCCCGGACAGGCGCGGCAGGGCAGGCACGAACGCAGCCTGTCACGTCGGAGCGGCCGGGTGGAGCGCCACGAGACGGCCCTTCGGAGCGGGTCAGCTGCCGCTGGAGGCGAGCACGTTCTCCGCCTCCCGGACGGCCAGGTCGCCGGCGCTGCGGCCGGCCAGCAGCTGCTGGCGCCACCGCTCGCGGTCGTAGCGAGCCGGCTCCGTCGTCTCGAGGAAGGCCCGCAGGACCCGCAGGAACCGATCGGGATCGCTGTGGTGCGGGAAGTGGCCGGCCTCGGCGAAGACCTCCAGGAAGCTCCCGGGCATGGCCTCGTGCGCCCTGGAGGCGTGCGCGAAGGGCGTGACGCCGTCGCGTGCGCCCCAGACGAGAAGGGTGGGCACGCCCGCGGCGAGGTAACTCCGGTCGAGCCCGGTGACGACCTGTCCGTGCAGGTCGACGACCGATCGCAGGGTGCGCAGGAAGGCGCGGCGGGTCGTCGCACGGGCGAGCTTGTCGTAGCTGGCCAGCATGAATTCGAGATCCTGCGTGCCGATTCCGCCGACCCCGCCGACCCGGCCGACCTTGCGGACCAGCCCCGCGAGCAGGCGCGTCAACTGCCGCATCGGCGCCGCGGTCGCCACCGGCATCACGAGCTCGGCCCCCGGCACGGAGGCCAGGCGCAGCAGCGGATGTACCTCTCGACCGGCGCCGCCGCTGCTGACGAGCACGAGCCGCTCGCAGCGCTCCGGGAACTGGTAGGCGAACTGCATCGCCACCCCGCCGCCGAGCGAATGACCGACCACCGTCACCCGGTCCACTCCGAGCACCGTGAGGAGGTCGCGCAGGCCGCAGGCGTAGGCACCCACCGCGTAGTCGGCCCGCGGCTTGGCCGAGTAGCCGTGGCCGAGCAGGTCGGGAGCGATCACGACGTGGTCGCGAGCCAGGTTGGCGATCACCGGCGACCAGGTGGAGGAGTCCTGCCCGATGCCGTGCACCAGCAGGAGCACCGGCTTCGTCCCGTCCAACGGACCGGTCTGGACGTACGCGCGCCGGTAGCCGTGCAGGGTGCGGAAGCGCAGCGGGAACTCGACCTCGCCGTGCTCCTCCGCGTCATCGGCTGCGGCGGCCCCGGGCCGGTCGGCGATCCGGTCCTCGGCCGGTGCCGGGCGGCTCGGGTGATCGGTGGCAGGCGGGGACGGCACCTCCCCGTCCTATCCAGGAGGTGTTGCAGCGGCGTTGCGGCTGCATTACCGGCCCTCGGCATGTGCGACATCGGCACTACTCGGCGCGAAGGTGGCGCAGGCGGGCTGAGCCTCGGCTCGTTCGCCGTACGTCAGCGCGACCAGCGCCAGGACGCGGCACCGAGCACCGCTCCGGCCAGCACGTCGAGCACGTAGTGGTTGGCGGTCGAGATGACCACGAACGCGACGACGGGCGCGTAGCTCCGGGCCGCCAGGCGGGGGAATCCGGGTCGGACCCGTTCCGACAGCGCCGCCGACGTGACGACCGCGAACGCGACGTGATGGCTCGGCATCGCGGCGATCGGGTTGTAGAAGCGGGTCAGGAACGGCGCGTCGAGGTTCAGCCCGCCCGCCGCGAGGGTGTCGGTGAAGCCGTCGAGCATCCGCGGTGGCACCGTCGGCAGGAACAGGAAAACCGGCAGCGCACCGAGGAACACCCCCATCGCCGCCCGGCGCTCCCGGGGGAAACCGGGATCGGCGCGGGACCACAACCAGATCAGGTGGCCGACGCTGGCCATCACGTTGAAGCCGGCGTAGCCCGCGGACAGGACGCGCTGGAAGCGGGGAAATCGATCGAGCTGCTGCTGGACCCGGCGTTCGATCGCCAGCCCGAGCTTCTTCTCGGCCTCGAGTAGCCGCTCTCCGTTGCGTTCGGCGCGGCCCCTGCCGTCCGTCCGCCACACCGCGGCCCGCACCGCGAGGTAGGCCGCGTAGGCGCCGAGCCCGTAGGCGACCTCCTGCCGGCCCGCGGTGCGAGCTCCACCCGTCGGCGTCGAACGGGTCACCGGCGCGGTTCCAGGGAGGTCAGTCGGAGGTCGTAGGACTCGGCGAAGGTGACGTCGCCGACGGGGGATGAGTTCGACGTCCGGATGGTCGCGGTCAGGCGAACGGGCAGCCCCGTCCGTTCCTCGAGCCAGCGGTCCTCGACGACCGTGCCCCGGGAGGCGCCGGTCTCGGTCGCGGTGGTGCGCAGGTGGAGGGTCGGCACAGAGGTCGTCCCGACCAGCAACGTCTCCGGGGCCTCCACCGACGTGCTGCCCGTTTCGGTGGTGTCCGCGGACCTGCAGGTCAACGGCAGGCCGCCGTCGGTCGATCGGGACGTTCGCCAGGTCGCCGTCGGGCAGGTCCAGTCGGTGGTGTCGTTCTGGCCGAAGAACTGATGCTGCTCCGTCCAGGCCGACAGCGCTTGGCCGTCTCCGTCCTGACAGAGGGACCACGTCGTCCACCGCGTCGTCAGCACGTCCCAGCGCAGGCGGGGTCCGCAGGCGTCGGCCGTCACGGTGATCGTCGACGTGGCCGGGTAGCGATGCTCCGTCCCGCCCAGCGCGCTCACGGATTCGGAGCCTTCGGTCGCGTAGGTGTAGACGCCCGGCGGCACGGTCGTGCCCGCGGACGATGTCGCGGCGTCCCGGAAGCGCTGCAGGGCGCTGTCCACCGAAGCCGCCGTCGCGACGTCCCGGTGGCGGTTCACGATGATCGTCACCGCCGCGACGACCACGCCGAAGACGACCACGCACGTGGCCACGACAAAGACTTTTCGTCTGCTCATGCGTCTGCTACTGAACCCTGGTCTGTCACCGAAGTCCGTCTCCGAACGGATTCTCACCCCTCGGTGCGAGTATGACGTCGGATCTGCAGGGGCGGCAGGAAGGGCGGATCCCGCCAGAGGTGTGTCACGCCGGAGGCGCGCCGCGACGGACCGTGCTAGACACTTCCGTGATGGCCCGACGAGGAAGGCGGTCGTCCCGGGTTCCGGCGGCCGATGCGTTCTTCCTGGACGTGGAGAGCGAAACCGCTCCGCAGCACGTCGGCGGCGTGGTGCTGCTCGATCACGCTGAGCGTGCCGGAGGACCACCCACCCGCGCCGAGGTCGAGAGCCGCGTGAGGCTCCGGCTCGGCGAGCTTCCTCGGTTCCGGCAGCGCCTCGCCCCGTGTGGTGGGCGGCCCGCGTGGCAGGACGTCGGCGAGCTGGACTGGGAGTGGCACGTCCCTCTCGTGGACCTGACCTGCGCCGACGGGACGCCGGGCGGGACTGATGCCTTCCACGCCCTTGTCGCGGGCATCGCCGGCACCCGGCTGCCGCGGGACCGTCCCCTGTGGCGCCTGGTGGTCGTGCACGGCATCGAGCCCGGGGTCTCGGGCGTCGTGCTCGTGGTCCACCACGTGGTCGCCGACGGGATCGGCACGGTCGCGCAGGCACTGCGCCTGCTCGAGCCCGACGTCGTCGACCGGGGGGCTGACGGCAGAGCTCCCGGTCCGGTGCGCCGCTCACTGGCGATCGCACTCGGGCTGGCCCAGCTCGCCACCGATGGGCGCCCACGCTCCACCCTGCCGAGCGGCGGTACGGCCGAGCGGCGGTTCGGCACGATGCGCGTGCCGCTCGCTGACCTGCGGACCACGGCGCGGGAGCACGACGCCCGGGTCACCGATGTGCTCCTGTGCGCGGCTGCCTCCGCCGTTCGGCAGGCCCTGCTCGACAAGGGCGTGCCACCGCCCGAGCACATGCGGGTCTCGGTACCCCTGCTCGCCGGCGACCCGCGGGCGGGGGCGGAGGGCAACGTGACCGCCGCCGTGTTGCTCGACGTCCCCCTGGGGGACATGGTGGAGGGACGGCGCCTCGCCGCGATCACCGCCCGCACCTCTCGACTTCGCACCCCCAGCCGGGCTCTCGCGTCACGGTTCGTGATGAACCGGCTGATGACGCTGCTGCCGTCGCGGTTCCGATCCTGGTTCGCACGCACCGTCTACGGTCACCGCTTCTTCTCGGCGATCGTGTCGAACATGCCGGGCCCGGACCAGCAGCTCGCCCTCGTCGGAGCACCACTGCTGGCCGCGTTCCCACTGCTGCCGCTCGCGCCCGGCGCTCCCCTCGCCGTCGGATCGCTCGGCTGGAACGGCACGATGTGCACCAGCGTGGCGGTCGATCCGGCCCTGTCGGACGACGCGAATGCCATCGCTGCGGCGATGCGCGCAGCCGTGGGCCGGCTCCGCACGGAGGGTCGGTCGACGGAGGATCGCCGCACCGAGGACCCCGTCTGACCGATGGACCCCGTCTGACCGATGGAACTCGGGGAGCGGGTCAGCGCCCGGAGCGAACCCGAGATGCGCCGCCCGGAACCAAACGTTCGCTACCCCCGCGCGGCGGCGGAAGGGAACCGGTGTCGCCGCGCGTCGGCGACGGCCAGGCCAGCACCAGCAGGAGCTTGCGTCGGAAGTCCGGGTCGTCCAGGTCGTCGCCGAACAGCGCCCGCAACCGGCCCAGCCGGTAGCGCACGGTTTGCCGGTGGATGTGCAACTCATCCGCGACGGCCTGCCGGTCGCCCAGGTGAACCAGCCAGGAGGCGAGCGTCTCGGTGAAGCGGTCGCGGATACCTGCCGGGAGGCTCTCCAGGGGAGCGAGCACCTGAGCCTCCAGCACCTCCAGCAGACGAGCGTCCCGGCGGACGATGACGGCGTCGAGGTGCTCGTCGACGAACAACGGGTCCGCCCGGAGCACGCCCTCGTGCTGGAGCCGCGCGGCCACCTGGGTCACCCGGAGGGAGGCCGGGAGGCGGTCGAGAGGCACGCTCGGTCCGACGACCGCCTCCGCGCCCTGCAAGGCGCTGGCCAGCCTTCGCCGCTGCCCGGGACCAGCGGGGTCCGGGACGACTGCGCCGACGGCGTCCGGCCGTCGCACCGGCAGGGTCGACGGGCCGAGGTGGGACAGCAGGTCGTGGGCGACGGTCTCGTCCGGGATGAGCACGACCGCAGCCGTCAACGGCAGCGGCCAGCTGGCCCGTTGTGAGGTCGCCTCGACGAGCCGGTGACCGGACCGATCGGAGAGCAGCAGTTCTGCGAGTTCCCGTCGGGCCTGTTCCCGTTCGGACGACGAGGCCCACTGCTCCGCCAGGTATCCGCGCGCCGAGGCGGCGCACAGCTGGTCGACGAAGGCGAAGACTGCGTCGGCGAGCAGCGCGACCCCGACCGCAGGCACCTGGTGCCGGATCGTGATGTCGGAGATCCGCCGCCAGGCCAGGCGAGCACCGGACTGGTAGGCGGAGGTCAGCGACTCGAGGCTTTTCCCGGTGCGGAACTGCGTGCGGCCGATCTCCTCGAACAGCACGAAACCGCTCTCGGCCTCCTCCATGGAGGGCAGGCGCGGATCATCGAGCGACCTCTCGGCCATCTCGACGATGCGGCCGAGGGCGAGCCGGCCGGTCTGCACGACCTCGTTCCGCTGCTCGTCCAGAAACGCGGCGTAGTCCGGCCAGGACCTTCGCAGCGCGTCTCCCACGTCGTCGAGGACCTCGGGCAACCCGGCGAGGAGCGCCGGCAGCACCTGCCGCAGCGCCATCCGGACCTCCGCCCGACCTTCGTCCATGCTGGCGCCCTTCCACCGCGTTCCTTCGCTTCCCCTCGATTTTTACTCCTGTGACAAAAGATGCGGCTGCGGTTGTGGCGAGGCGTTGCGGACGGCCGTGTTGTCGCAGCGTGACGATGCGGGGGATGGCGATCATGGGGTCCTCTCCAGCGCGGGTGCCGGCCGGACGGGCTGCGCAGTTGCGCAGGTCCGAATCCGCCGAGAATTTCCCCGTCGCTCTCCGTTTCCTCCCCCGAACGTTTCGCCGGGATTTGATCGCCGTGTACGACGTCCTGCGGGTGATCGACGACCTCGGGGACGTCGCGGAGGGTGACCGCACGCGACTGTTGCACGAGTTCGGTCGGGACCTCGCCAGGATCTGGACGGACGGGACTCCGGAAACGGCTGTGGCGCGCCGCCTGTTACCGACCGTGCACACTCGGCGACTGCCGCAGGCGGAGTTCGAGCGGCTTCTCGCGGCCAATCTGCAGGACCAGGTCGTGACCGACTACCGGACCTTCGCCGAGCTGCGCGGCTACTGCCGGCTCTCGGCCGATCCGGTCGGGCGGCTGGTCCTCGCCGTCTTCGGGCAGGAGGGCGAGGACCTCGTCGGGCTGTCGGACTGCGTGTGCACCGCTCTGCAGCTGATCGAGCACTGGCAGGACGTCGGCGAGGACCGTCGGAACGGGCGCATCTATCTCCCGCTGGAGGACCGGCGCGCCTTCGGGGTGGAGCCCCGCCACCTCGACGAACCCATGACGCCGGCCCCGCTGCGCCGGCTGCTCGCGTTCGAAGCCGAACGCGCCGAGTCGTTGCTCGACGAGGGCGCCGGTCTTCTGACGCGCCTCTCCGGCTGGGCTCGCCCTGCCGTGGCCGGCTACGTGGCCGGCGGACAGGCCGCGCTCGCCGCCCTCCGGCGGGCGGACTTCGACGTCTTGTCCGGGGCGCCCGGAACCCGGCGCCGCGACGTCCTGACCCACCTCATCCGGAACCTGATCGGCTCCTACCTCGACTCGCGGAGCTTCGCACGATGACGACCGCGCCCATCTCGTCCGACATCGACGTCGCCTACGCGGCCTGTGAGCGCATCACCCGCGAAGAGGCCCGCAACTTCCACTACGGCATCCGGCTGCTGCCCCGGGAGAAGAGGTCGGTGCTCTGCGCGGTGTACGCCCTGGCCCGCCGCATCGACGACATCGGCGACGGAGACCTGCCGACCGAGGTGAAACTCGAGCAGCTGGCCGACCTGCGCGCGGCGGTGGAGCACGCCGCCGCCGGCCGGCCGGATGCCTCGGACCCGGTTCTGTCCGCGGTGAGCGATGCGGAACGGCGCTACCCGATCCCGCTCGACGCCTTCGGCGAGCTGATCGACGGCGTCGAGATGGACGTCCGGATGGACGCGGGCGGGGCTGTAGCCGGTGGCGACGCCGCCCCGTTTGAATCGTTCGATCACTTGGTCACGTACTGCCGTTGCGTCGCGGGCTCCGTGGGTCGGCTCTGTCTCGGCGTTTTCGGCAGCCGACCTGATCCGCGGGCCCCCGGGTACGCCGACGAGCTCGGCATCGCCCTGCAGCAGACGAACATCCTGCGCGACATCCGGGAGGACCTGATCAACGGCCGGGTCTACCTGCCGGCCGACGAGCTGCAGCGCTTCGGCGTCCAGCTCGAGCTCGACGCCGACGGACGGCTCGCGGACCCGGATGGACACCTCGGCGAGTACATCCGTTTCGCCGCCCGGCGGGCGGAGCGCTGGTACGCCGACGGTCTCCGGCTGGTCCCGTTGCTCGACCGGCGCAGCGCGGCCTGTTGCGCCGCGATGTCCGGCATCTACTCGTCGCTGCAACGCCGCATCGGCGCCGAACCGTCTCTCGTCTACGACCGACGGCTGTCGCTGTCCGGTCGGGAGAAGGTCCTCGTCGCCGCCCGCGCCCTCGCCGGACGGTTGGCCTGAGCGCCATGCCTGAGATCGCCGCCCGCACGCAGCTCCGCACCGTCGTCCTGGGCGGCGGTCTCGCCGGTATCACCGCCGCCCTGGACTGCACCGACGCCGGCCGGCGCGTGACGCTGCTCGAGACGAAGCCCCGGCTGGGTGGCCTGACCACGTCCTTTCCGCACGGAGATCTCATCGTCGACAACGGTCAGCACGTCTTCCTGCGGTGCTGCACCAGTTATCGCCTCCTGCTCGAGCGGCTCGGCGTCGGCTCCGCTGTGACGCTGCAGAACCGGCTCGACGTCCCGGTGCTCGAACCCGGCGGGAAGCTCGCCCGGATCCGCCGCCGACGCCTACCGGCACCTCTGCATCTCGGCTCGGCGCTGCTCCGGTACCGTCCGCTGACGCTGGGCCGACGCCTACGCATCCTCCCGGCCGCGCTGGCGCTCCGACGAGTGGATCCGACGGCCCCGGCCATCGACGAACAGTCCTTCGGCGACTGGTTGGCCCGGCACGGTCAGGACCAGCGGACCGTCGCCGCGCTGTGGGACCTCGTCGGTATCGCCACGCTGAACGCCCCCGCCGCGCAGACGTCGCTCGCGCTGGCCGCCACAGTCTTCCAGCGAGGGCTCCTGCAGCAGGCCGCCGCCGGTGACATCGGCTGGTCCCTCGTCCCCCTCGACGAGCTGCACGGCAAGGCGGCCGCCGCCGCCCTCGGCCGGGCCGGAGCGACGGTGCGTCTCCGGGCCAAGGCCGAGCGTCTGTCCCGTCGCGGCGGCGAGTGGGTGGTGGGGCTGGCCGGCGGGGAGTCGGTCCCGGCGGACGAGGTGGTGGTCGCACTACCGCCTCGAGCCGCCGAGCGGCTGCTGCCGCCGGGAGCCGCCCACGGTGCGGCGGGTGCCGAGCTGTCCCGGGGTTGGTCCGAGCGGCTCGGCGCGGCACCGATCGTCAACGTGCACGTCCGCTATGACCGGCGGGTGCTGGACCAGCCGTTCGTCGCCGGCCTCGGTACACCCGTGCAGTTCGTCTTCGACCGAACGGCTCAGTCCGGACCGCCCGCAGGTCAGCGGTCCGGTCAGTACCTGGCCGTCTCGCTGTCGGCGGCCGATCAGTGGGTCGACCTGCCGGTGGCGCGGCTGCGCGAGATCTTCCTGCCTGCCCTCGCCGACCTGCTGCCCGCGGCGCGCAACGCCGAGGTCCGGGACTTCTTCGTCACCCGGGAACGGGAAGCCACCTTCCGCCCCTCGCCCGGCAGCCGCAGCTCCCGGCCCGTCGCCGCGACCGGCCTTCCGGGCCTGGTGCTCGCCGGCGCCCACACGGACACCGGCTGGCCCGCGACGATGGAAGGCGCCGTCCGCAGCGGCAGCGCTGCTTCCCGAGTCCTGCTGGACGGGCGAGCGGCCGACCGGACGCCCCGTGCATCCCGTCCGGCGGTGGCGGCGTGACCGTACTCGTGCAGAGCACGCTCCGAGAGGGCCGCGACATCACCGGTCCAGCGCTGCGGGCCGCGGTCGACCGGCTGGACCCGACCAACCGCGCCGTCGCGCGCTACCACTTCGGCTGGACCGACGCCGAGGGGCGCCCGACCGATGGCGCCGCGGGTAAGGGAACCAGCGGCGGCAAGGCGATCCGCCCGACGCTCGCCCTGCTGTCCGCCCGGGCGGCCGGGGCGTCGGCGGGGGTCGCCCTACCGGGTGCGGTGGCGGTCGAGCTCGTGCACAACTTCTCGCTGATCCACGACGACCTGATGGACGGCGACCGGCTGCGGCGGCACCGCCCGACCGTCTGGACCCTGTGGGGATCGGCCGACGCGATCCTCGCCGGGGACGCGCTGCTCGTCCTGGCTCAGCAGGTGTTGCTCGGCGCGGAGCCGCCGGTGACCCCCGGCGCGGCGCTGGCGGCGACCCGGCTGCTGGCCGACGCCACCCAGGAGCTCGTCCGGGGCCAGGTCGAGGACCTCGCTTTCGAACGCCGCTCGGCGGTCGCGGTCGACGAGTGCCTGCGAATGGCCGGCGGCAAGACGGGGGCCCTGCTGGGGGCGAGCGCAGCGATCGGAGCCGCCCTCGCCGACGCGTCGCCCGCCACGGTCGAGGCGCTGCAGCGCTTCGGCGAGCAGTTCGGCCTCGCCTTCCAGCTGGTCGACGATCTGCTCGGCATCTGGGGCGACCCGTCGGTGACCGGCAAGCCGGTCCTGTCCGATCTGCGCAGCCGGAAGATGACGCTGCCCATCACGTACGCGATGCACGCCGGCGGCCCCGCCGCGCGGGAGCTGACCGATCGGCTGGCCGATCCGGAGCCTCTGTCGGAGGAGGACCTGCGGCGTGCGGCGGATCTCGTGGAGGCCGCCGGGGGACGCGCCTGGGCGATGGCCGAGGCGGACCGCCGGCTCGGGGTGGGGGAGCAGATCTTGGCCGTGGCGGCGATCCCTGCGGACGTCTGCGCCGAACTGACCGCACTGAGCAGGTTCGTCGTCGAGAGGGAGAGCTGATGACGCTGACCGTGCCGGGCCGGACGACCCCGTCCGACCCCGATGCGACGCCGGTCGGAGGAAGGCCGGTCGGAGGAAGGCCGTCCGGAGGAACGCCGGCGGGGAGAGCCCCGGCGCGTGCCGGCCTCGGCAGCTCGGCGCTCCGCGAGGCGATCGAGGCGGCGGTCGGCTACCTGCGGCGGAGCCAGTCGACGGTGGGCTGGTGGAAGGGCGAGCTCGAGACCAACGTGACGATGGACGCCGAGGATCTGCTCCTCCGGGAGTTCCTCGGGATCCGGGACGCGAGCCTGACCGAGGAGAGCGCCCGCTGGATCCGGTCCCAGCAGCGCGCCGACGGCACCTGGGCGACCTTCGCCGGCGGTCCGGGGGACCTGTCGACCACCGCGGAGGCGTGGGTCGCTCTGCGGCTGGCCGGCGATGCGCCGGACGCGCCGCACATGACCGCGGCCGCCGCGTTCGTCCGCCGGAAGGGCGGCATCGAGGCCTCCCGGGTGTTCACCCGCATCTGGCTGGCGCTGTTCGGCCTCTGGTCCTGGGACGACCTGCCGAACCTGCCGCCCGAGGTCATGTTCCTGCCGGCCCGGGTTCCGCTCAACATCTACGACTTCGGCTGTTGGGCGCGGCAGACGGTCGTGCCGTTGACGATCGTCGCCACCCTCCGCCCGGTCAGGCCGCTCCCGTTCCGCATCGATGAGCTGCGGACCGGCACGCCTACCCCGCCGATGGCGCCGGCGCGGACCTGGGACGGCGCGTTCCAGCGGCTCGACAAGATCCTGCACCGCTACGCGCGTGCCGCCGACCGCCGCAAGCCGCTGGCGTCGCTACGTCGGCTCGCGATGCGCCGTGCTGCGGAATGGGTCCTCGCGCGGCAGGAGGCGGACGGCGGCTGGGGCGGCATCCAACCGCCGTGGGTGTACTCGCTGCTCGCACTGCACCTGTTGGGCTACTCGCTCGACTCGCCTGCGGTCCGGGCCGGTCTCGCGGGCCTGGACGGCTTCACCATCCGCGAGCAGACGGCCGACGGCACGGTTCGCCGGCTGGAGGCCTGCCAGTCGCCCGTGTGGGACACCGCGCTGGCCCTGACGGCGCTGCTCGACGCCGGGGTCGCCGACGACGATCCGATGGTGGTGAGGGCGGTCGACTGGCTGCTGGACGAGGAGATCGGTGTTGCCGGCGACTGGGCGGTCCGCCGGCCGGATCTCGCGCCCGGTGGCTGGGCGTTCGAGTTCGCCAACGACGTCTACCCCGACACCGACGACACCGCCGAGATCGTGCTCGCGCTCCGCCGCGTCGCCCATCCCGACGCCGCCCGGCTCGATGGTGCGGTGGACCGGGCGATCGCCTGGACCGTGGGGATGCAGTCCCGCGACGGCGGCTGGGGTGCCTTCGACGCCGACAACACCGGCACGCTGCCCGACAAGCTGCCGTTCTGCGACTTCGGCGAGGTCATCGACCCGCCGTCGGCCGATGTGACCGCGCACGTCGTCGAGATGCTCGCGCACACCGGGCGAGCGGGCACCGACGCCACCCGGCGCGGGGTGCAGTGGCTGCTCGACGCCCAGGAGGCCGACGGCAGTTGGTTCGGTCGGTGGGGCGCCAACCACGTGTACGGCACCGGTGCGGCCGTGCCGGCGCTGGTCGCGGCGGGCATCGACCGGGCCGACCCGGTGATCCGGCGCGCGGTCCGCTGGCTGGAGGAGCACCAGGCCGCCGACGGCGGGTGGGGCGAGGACCTGCGTTCCTACGACGATCCCGCATGGATCGGTCGTGGCGAGCCGACGGCATCCCAGACCGCGTGGGCCCTCCTCGCGCTGATCGCCGCCGCCGACCAGGGCTCCCCGGCGGACAACCCCGCCGTGCGGCGCGGCATCGCCTGGCTGCTGGAGCGACAGCGGCCCGACGGCACGTGGGACGAACCGCAGTTCACGGGCACCGGCTTCCCCGGTGACTTCTACATCCGCTACCACCTGTACCGGCACGTCTTCCCGTTGAGCGCGCTCGGCCGCTACGCCGCCCGCCCGGGGGGTGACGGATGAGTGCCTCGGCCGCGGTCGTGACCGCGCTGCGGGTCGAGCAGGAGGCGCTGCGGAACCGGCTCGCCCCGGTTCCCGCCCTCCGGATCGGCATGGGCCGACGGGCCGTTCCGCGGTTGCTCCCGCTCGCCGCGGAACGGTCGGGGCTGCTGCTCGCCGGGCTCGCGGGCGGGCTGGCCCCGCAGGTCCGGCCGGGGGACCTCGTCGTCGCCGACGCCGTGGTGACGGACGCAGAGATCGACGGCAGGGTCGGTACCGACGGAGCGCGCCGCACTCCGCTGCCGTCCGCGCCGCTACTGACCGCTGCACTGCGCCGGCTGGGGCTGCGGGTGCACGTCGGTGCCATCGCCTCCGCGGACGGCATCGTGCACGGCGCGCGCCGTTCCGAACTGGCCCGCACCGGCGCGCTGGCCGTCGACATGGAGTCCGGACCGCTCGTGGAGGCGGCCCGCGCCGTCGACCCCCAGCTCCCGCTCGCCGTCGTGCGGGTGGTGGTCGACACCGCCGAGCACCCGCTGCTCCGGCCCGGCACCGCCGGCCGAGGGCTCGCCGCCCTGCGTGCGTTGCGCGTCGCCGCGCCCGCGCTGCGGCAGTGGGCGCAAGCCGTGCAGCCACCCTCGCAGCCCCGTTCGGTGGTGCTCGCCGACCCTCGGTCGTTCTGCGCCGGAGTGGAGCGGGCGATCGACATCGTCCGCCGGGCCCTCGACCGCTACGGCGCCCCGGTCTACGTCCGCCGGCAGATCGTGCACAACACCCACGTGGTCCGCGACCTGCAGTCCCGCGGCGCGGTGTTCGTCTCGGAGGTCGACGAGGTCCCGGTGGGCGGGACCGCCGTTCTCGCCGCGCACGGGGTGTCGCCGCAGGTTCGGGCCGATGCGGAGTCGCGGGGCCTCCGGGTCATCGACGCCACCTGTCCGCTGGTCGCCAAGGTGCACTCCGAGGTCAAGCGCTACGCCTCCCGCGGCGACAGCGTGTTCCTCATCGGGCATCGGGACCACGAAGAGGTCGAGGGCACCCGCGGAGAGGCGCCGTCCGACGTGCTCGTCGTCGAGGACGAGGAACAGGCGGCGGTGGTCCGGCCCCGGGACCCGGAGCGGGTCGCCTACGTCATGCAGACCACCCTCGCCGTCGACGACGCCGACCGCATCGCCGACGTGTTGCGGAGGCGCTTCCCGTCATTGGCCGGACCGCGGCGCGACGACATCTGCTACGCGACCACCAACCGCCAGACCGCCGTCCGTGGCGTCGCGGCCGCGAGCGACCTCGTCCTCGTCGTCGGGTCCGGCAACTCGTCCAACTCCCGCCGACTGGTCGAGGTGGCCGAACGCGCCGGCTCCGCCGCCCACCTGGTGGAGGACGCGTCCGAGGTCGACCTGGCCTGGCTCGCCGGAGCCCAACGGGTCGGCATCACCGCAGGAGCGTCGGCACCGCCCCGCCTCGTCGACGAGGTGGTGCAGTGCCTGCGCGGATTCGGCCCGCTGAGCGTCAGCGAGCCACGCGCCGTCGAAGAGAACGTCCGATTCACACTGCCCCGGGAGGTGAGCTGACGATGGCGATGCCGATGCGGCAGAGCGTTCGGCTCGGCACGTACCTGTTCAAGCAGAAGCTGCTCCGCAAGGAGAAGTTCCCCCTGCTGGTCGAGCTCGAGCCGTTGTTCGCCTGCAACCTCAAGTGTGCCGGCTGCGGGAAGATCGCTCAGCCGGCGCCCCTGCTCAAGCAGCGGATGCCGGTCGAGCAGGCCGTGGGCGCGATCGAGGAGAGCGGCGCGCCGATGGTCTCCATCGCCGGCGGCGAGCCGCTGATGCATCCGCAGATCGATGAGATCGTCCGCCAGCTCCTGGACCGCAACAAGATCGTCTTCCTGTGCACCAATGCGGTGCTGCTGCCCAAGCACATCCACAAGTTCTCCCCGCACCGCAACTTCGCCTGGATGGTGCACATCGATGGGCTGCGCGAGCGGCACGACGAGTCGGTGCGCAAGGAGGGCGTGTTCGACCAGGCGGTCGCTGCGATCAAGCAGGCGCAGTCCCTCGGCTTCCGGGTCAACACGAACACGACGTTCTTCAACACGGACACCCCGCAGGACGTTCGCGACGTGCTCGACTACCTGAACGACGACCTCGGCATCGACAACATGCAGATCTCGCCCGGCTACGCCTATGAGAAGGCACCGGACCAGGAGCACTGGCTGGGCGTGGAGGAGACGCGGGAGCTGTTCAGGAAGGCGTTCGATGACGGGCGGCGGCGCAAGTGGCGGCTCAACCACTCGCCGATCTTCCTCGATTTCCTCGAGGGCAAGCGGGACCTGGACTGCACGGCGTGGGCGATCCCGTCGTACTCGCTGCTCGGTTGGCAGCGTCCCTGCTATCTGCTCGACGACGGGTACGCGCCGACCTACCGGGAGCTCATCGACGACACCGACTGGTCCGCCTACGGGCGGGGGAAGGATCCGCGGTGCTCCAACTGCATGGCGCACTGCGGGTACGAGCCGAGCGCGGTCTTCGCGACCACCGCATCGCTGCGCGAGTCGATCCGTGCCGCCGCCGGACGGTAGGCCCGTCGAGGCCCCCCGGTCGACCCGCGTCAGCCGAGGCGGCGTTCCAGCGCCCGGTAGGTCGTCGGCGCCATCGCCTGCAGCCGGGCCGGCACCGACAGCCAGCGGGGAAAGATCAGTCGGGGCCGATCCCTCTCCAACGCGCGCACGACGTGGCGAGCGGCGCGCTCCACCGGCATCGGACGGGGGAAGCTGCGGTCGTACGGCCGGCCGCGGGTGACGAAGAATCCGGTGTCGACGACGCCCGGCAGAACCGTCGAGACGACGAGCCCATCGTCGCGTACCTCCTCGCGCAGCACGGCGGCGAAAGTCTCCACCGCCGCCTTCGTCGCCGAGTAGACGCTCTCGCCGGGGACCCCGAGCGCGCCGGCGATCGACGTGACGAACAGCAGGGTTCCCCGGCCGCGCCGGCGCATCGGCCCGAGGGCCGCCCGGGCCAGCAGGACGGGTGCCAGCAGGTTCAGCTCCACCAGCTCGCGGATCCCGTCCGGTGTCGCCTCGGTCAGGTCCCCGGCGAAGCCCAGCCCGGCGCTCGCGACCACCGCGTGGAGAGCACCGTGTCGCTCCACCGCCGTGCGGACCACGTCCTCCGCGCTGCCGGCGTGCCGGAGGTCGGCCCGGATCCAGCTCCCACCGGTCCGGTCCGCCAGATCGCGGCCGGCCGACTCGTCGCGGCCGGTGACGACGACTGTCGCCCCGCGTCTGGCCAGCTCCAGCGCCGTGGCGTGCCCGATGCCTCGGGTCGCGCCGGTGACGACGACCACTGCGCCGGGTAGCTGCACCCGGCCAGTGTTGCAGCCCTCCGGCTCAGGCGGCGGCCGGAGCGGGGTGCCGAACGAGCGTGAGTCTGACGCCGTCCCGGTGCATCGCCCGCCATCCGAACCAGGTGCACAAGGCGACCGTGACGGCGGTGAGCAGTGGGCTGAGCAGGCCCCGGGACAGCAGGCCGGCGTTCACGCCCCAGTGCAGGAAGCCGACGTTCATGGCCGCGTCGGCGACGCGCGAGGCGCCCCAGAGCAGCGCGACCTGGGTGAAGACACGCCGGACCCCGCGGCGGGCCAGCACTTCGGCGGGGAGGCTGACGAAGTCCCGTGCGAGGCGCACGGTCACTGGGCGCCCGACAGCGGCGCTGCCGAGGAACAGCACCGCCATCGCCACCGAACCGGCGACGGGCTGCAGCAGGTAGATGAAGGCGCTGGAGGTGGCCAGGGCCACCGCGGCGCGGCCGGAGAACATGCCGGCGCACAGCAGAAGGGTGCCGGGTAGGTGGCGGCTGCGGTACCAGCGGACGGCCACGGTCAGATAGCACCAGCCGACGGCGGCACCGAGGGCGGCGGTCAGCCCGACCGAGTGCAACAGGAGGGCGAGCAGCGCGGTCGGGACCAGCGCGGCCTCGACGAGGATCCGGCCCCCGTGCACCAGGGTCTTCCGCAGACCGTGGATCTCCACGACCACCGGCTCCGAGGGGCCGTGTCCGGCCGTCGGGGCGGTATCGCCCTCTGCTGGCTCCAGCATCACGTCATCTCGTCCTCTGCTCGCGGCGTCGTTCGAGGAGGCGCCTGAGGCGCAGTCTCCTCCTCTCCCGCCCCCATCGACCCATGGTTACCGGGTGTTGAGGCAACGATTCGATGAGGCGCATTCGCTCCCGGTCCCCTCCTCGGCTCGATACGCTTCGAGCCCGCATGGTGCCTCTATTCCCGATGAGGAAGATCGTGAGGCGTTTTTCCTCGCCTGAATCTTCTGTTGTCGACATCTGCACGCCACTCGGCGTCGGCCATCGGAATACCTGCGCGCCATCTCCCGTCGGAACAGAGGTGGGCCGGCACCCGGGGGCGAAGGAGGCGACGGGGAACGACATCCGCTCGCTCGGGCGGGCCGCACGATGAGGGACGACGCCGCGGGCAACAGCCGGCACCCAGGCGGCTCGACCGCGCACGAGGCGTCCGCCGCCGAGAAGATGTCGGCCGGCGAAGCCGGACCCGACACCCACCTGCACGCTCCTGCCGCGCCGCCGTCGACCCCGGCACGGCAGTTGTTCCTCGGAATCGTCGTCGCCCTCCTCGCGGCCGCCGTCGTCCTGGCCGTGCTGGGCCGCATCGACGGGTTCACCGACCTGAAGGACCGGCTCGCGGACGCGGACGAGGCGTGGTTGCTGGTGTGCTTCGTCGCGCAGCTCGCCGTGTTCGTCGGCTACGCCATCGCCTACCGCGCCGCCGTGGCGTTCGAGGGAGGGCCGCTCGTGCCCTACCCGCTGTCCTTGCGCGTCGTCGTGACGACGTTCACCGCGACGCAGGTCGTGACGGCCGGGGGAGCGGCCGGAGTGGCGCTCACCTACTGGACGATGCACCGGGTCGGGTTCCGCACCCGGGACGGCATCGTGCGGGCGATCGGGCTCAACACGCTGGTCTACCTGGTCTTCGGGGTGGTCGCGACGATCGGCGCCCTCGTCTGCCTGGTGCTCGCCGAGGCTCCACTCGGGATGACCCTGCCCTGGCTCGTGGCCTTTCCGCTGATCCTGCTGCTCGCCCGCTGGTTCACCCAACCCGCGCGCGTCCAGTGGTGGGTCGCCGAGGACGGTGGTCGGTTGCGACGTTCGCTCGGGGTGGGCATCTCGGCCGCCTGGTTCGTCCGGAGGTTCGTCGCCTCCAGGACGGCCGCACGCAACGGCCTGCTCGGCGCGGGGCTGTACTGGGCGGCCGATGTCGTCTCCCTCGGCGGTGGCCTGTTGGTCTTCGGCATCCATCTCGGCCCGGGCCAATTGATGCTCGCCTACACGACCGGCTACCTCGCGCAGCTGATCCCCATCCCCTTCCTCGGCACCGGTGGGGTCGACGCCGCCACGGCAGCCTGTCTGTCGTTGCTGGGCGTCCCGATCAACGCGGCACTGCTCGGCGTCCTGGCCCATCGGCTGTTCGCGTTCTGGCTGCCGATCATCCCCGGGCTGGTGCTCACGGCGACGCTGCCGGCGACCGGTCGCGCGCTGGACACGGTCGCGCGGGTCGATCCGGAAGCCGCCCGGGGGTGAGCCGAGGGAACCGCCTCGCGCGGTGCCCTCGGTGGGATTCGAACCCATGGTGTCGGCCGGTGGGTTCGCCTCCCGGTGGGTGCCGCGGAAGAGCTCGGTCGGTGCCCTCGGTGGGATTCGAACCCACGTTGTCGGCCGGTGGGTTCGCCTCCCGGTGGGTGCCGCGGAAGAGCTCGGTCGGTGCCCTCGGTGGGATTCGAACCCACACTGTCGGTGGTTTGAGCACCGTGCCTGCTGCCGGTTGGGCTACGAGGGCCTGCGCTTCAGGGTAGCCGGGTAGCCTCGCCTCTTCAGCCCGCCAACTCCGCGATCCGCGTCAGGAGCCCGCGCCTCCATGAGCACCCGGGAACCCTCCGACGGCTCCAACGCCGACGGCTCCAGCGCCGCCGGTTCCCCGCGCCGCGTCCTCGTCGCCGAGGACGAGGCGCTCATCCGGCTCGATCTCAAGGAGATGCTCGAGGAGGAGGGCTACGCGGTCGTCGGCGAGGCCGGCGACGGCGAGACGGCCGTGTCGATGGCCGAGCAGCTCCGGCCCGATCTCGTGATCCTCGACGTGAAGATGCCCGGCCTCGACGGGCTCGCGGCCGCCGAGCGGATCGGCGAGGCCAGGCTCGCCCCCGTCGTCATGCTGACGGCGTTCTCGCAGCGGGAGTTGGTGGAGCGGGCCCGGGACGCCGGGGCGATGGCCTACCTGGTCAAGCCGTTCCAGAAGAAGGATCTGCTGCCCGCGATCGAGATGGCCGTCAGCCGGCACGCGCAGATCGTCGCGCTCGAGGCGGAGGTCGGCAGCCTCGCCGAGCGCCTCGCCGCGCGCAAGCTGCTCGACCGGGCCAAGGCCCTCCTGCAGGCCGAGCACGACATGACGGAGGCCGAGGCGTTCCGGTTCGTGCAGCGGACCTCCATGAACCACCGCACGACGATGTCCGCCGTCGCGGAGGCCGTCCTCAACGGGGCGCTGCGCCCCGGGGGCTGAGGTCCGCCCGCGCGGGGCCCGCATGTGTCGACCGAGGACGTGCCGACTCCTCGGTGCTCATCGCTCTGGTTGCGACACACGCCGGCCTCCCGGGCTTCACCTTTGTGCGGGGCTACCGTTCCCCCGGATGGGGCGATCTCAGACCCCCGGACCTCCTCGAGGAGAACAACAGTGCGTGAGTCCACGACCCGTCGGCTGGCGTCGCTCGCCGCCGGCGCGATGGTGATGCCGCTGGTCCTGACGGCCTGCAGCAGTAGCAGCGACAGCGGCGGTGGCGGCAACGTCAAGGCCGAGTGCGGCAGCGGCGCAGGTGTCGCCAAGCCCACCAACGGCACGGTCAAGATCGGCTTCCAGGGGCCGCTGTCCGGCGACAACCAGCAGTTGGGCATCAACGCCCGGGACGGCATGAAGGTCGCCGTCGACGCGGCCAACAAGTCCAACGCCCTGCCCTACAAGATCGAGCTCGTCGAGAGCGACGACATGGGCTCGCCGGACCAGGGCCCGACCGCAGCCCAGAAGCTCATCGACGACCAGGGCGTCATCGCGGTCGTCGGTCCGATGTTCTCCGGTGCCACCAAGGCGTCCGAGCCGGCCTTCTGCCAGAGCGGCATGCTGTCGATCTCGCCGTCGGCCACCAACCCGGCGCTGACGTCGCTGGGCTTCAGCAACTTCGTCCGCGTCATCGCTCCGGACACCGTCCAGGGCAAGGGTGCGGCCGACTACATCAGCAAGCAGCTCAAGGCCAAGAAGGTGTTCTCGCTCGACGACAAGAGCGAGTACGGCACCGGCCTGTCGACCGCCCTCGAGAAGCAGCTGCAGGCCAACGGCACCCCGCTGGTCCACGACGGGATCAACCCGACGAAGGACTACACCAGCGAGGCGACCAAGATCGTCTCCGAGAACCCGGACGTGCTGTACTACTCCGGCTACTACTCCGAGATGGCGCTGCTCGCCAAGGCCCTCAAGGCCAAGGGCTTCCAGGGCAAGGTCATGAGCGGTGACGGCTCGAACGACGACCAGTACATCTCGCAGGCCGGCCCGGACACCGCCAACGGCACCTACCTCACCTGCCCCTGCGGTGACGCGAACAGCGACCCGAAGGCCAAGGGCTTCGTCGCGGCCTACGGCTCCGTCAACGGCGGCGCCAAGCCGGGCACCTACTCGGGTGAGGCGTACGACGCGACCAACGCGCTGATCGAGGTGCTCAAGGGCCTCGGCCAGAACGCCGACCGCGCCAGCACCCTCGACGCCTACAAGAAGGTGAACTACAACGGTCTGACGAAGCAGATCAGCTTCCAGCCGAACGGTGAGGTCCAGGGCGACGCGGTGTACGTCTACCAGGTCCAGAACGGTCAGCGGAAGGTCCTCGGCCTCACGTCGGACCTGATCAAGTAGCAAGCCGGTAACGCCCGACAGGTAGCGTCACCGCGGTGAGCCGCCCGCGCCGTCTCGGCGCCGGATGCCACGGCTCGCCGCGGTGACGTCTGTCTGCCGCCCTCAGGTGAACGGGCGGGACGGGTTCAGTTCGGTCCCCGCCCGACGACGAAGGACTTGCAGGTGAAGCTCGGCTTCAACGAGTACGTGGACGAGTACAGGCAGTTCGCGAGAAAGCCGGCCGTGCAGACGGGGCTGAGCGTCCTGGCTCTCGTGGCGGTGTACCTGCTGCTCCGGGGCACGAATGAGGCGGTACGCAACCTGACCTGGGCGCAGTTCCTCCAACTGACGGTGGACGGCCTCACCATCGGCGCGCTCTACGCCGTGATCGCGCTCGGCTACACCCTGGTCTACGGCGTCCTCCAACTGATCAACTTCGCGCACAGCGAGGTCTTCATGTTCGGGGCCTTCGGCGGCCTGTTCGCGGCGCGCTGGCTGCTGGGCGACGGCGGCCTGCCGTCCGGGACGGAGTCGGTGGCGCTCGTCGCCTTCGGGCTCGGGTGCGGCGCGCTCGCGGGCGCGACCGCGGCGTTCCTGCTCGAGAGGACCGCATACCGGACCTTGCGCAAGCGGGGCGCGCCCCGACTCGCCTACCTGATCAGCGCGATCGGGGCCTCGCTGTTCGCCTCCAACCTCGCCGGCAAAGAGTTCGGCCGGCAGAACGTCCCGGTGCCGAGGTTGTTCACCGACGGGGTGCTGTTCCACATCGGCGGCGCAGCGGTGACGTTGCAGACGTTGTTCATCTTCGCCACGGCCGCGGCGATGCTCGTGTTGCTCGAGCGCCTGGTCAACGGCACCCGCCTGGGCTCGGGCATCCGGGCGGTGGCGCAGGACGCGGACACCGCCTCGCTGATGGGGGTGAACGTCGAGCGGGTCATCGTCGTGACCTTCGTGATCGGCGGCATCCTCGCCGGCGCCGGCGGTTTCCTCTACGCCATCGTCTTCAACGCCTCCTACAACATGGGCTTCATCCCGGGCGTCAAGGCGTTCACCGCCGCGGTGCTCGGGGGTATCGGCAACGTTCGCGGTGCCGTCGTCGGCGGCCTCGTTCTCGGCCTCGTCGAGAACTACGGCGGCTTCGTCACGGAGGCGTCGTACAAGGACGTCATCGCCTTCGCCGTCCTGGTCCTCGTCCTGCTGGTGCGTCCGAGCGGTCTGCTCGGCGAGCGGCTCGGGCGGGCGGCGTGAGCGTCCTGTCCGGGCCGGGCCCGCGCGCGAACCAGAGGGGTACGCGATGACCGTCAACGCTCCGCCCGCGTCGTCCGGCTCCAACCGGGGTTCGGTCTCCTCGCCGCTCGCGCGGCTGGGCGCCCTGATCGGCATCGCGCTGGTCGTCGCCCTGATGACCGGGCCGAGCGGGGACAGCCCGACGCCGCTCGCCGGGGTCAAGGGATCGATCTTCGACCCCCGCGTCTTCTGGTTCCTCGCCGCCGCCCTCGCCATCTGGGTCCTGACCCTGGTCTACGACTCCTTCGCCCCGCAGGTGACCATGGCGCGGAGCAGGGCGAACGGGCTCGGCCGGCAGCTGTTCGCCGTGCCCGGCTCCCGGCAGGTCACCTACGCGCTGCTGCTGCTCCTCGCCGTCGTCATCCCCCTCCAGCTCTCGCCGGCGGCGCAGCAGGCCGCCGTGACCGACGTCGGCATCTACGCGCTGCTCGCGCTCGGTCTGAACGTCGTGGTCGGCTACGCCGGCCTCCTCGACCTCGGTTACATCGCCTTCTACGCGATCGGTGCCTACGCCACCGCGTACTTCACGTCGCCGACGGCGCTGCCCGTGCACTCGTCGGTGCTGTTCAACCCGTTCGCGGTGTTCCCGATCGCGCTGGCCGTCGCGGCGTTCGCCGGCATCCTGCTCGGCGGACCGACCCTGCGGCTGCGCGGCGACTACCTCGCGATCGTCACGCTCGGCTTCGGCGAGATCGTGCAGAAGGTGGCGAACAACGCGGACGGCCTCACCAACGGCTCGCGGGGTGCGTTCGGCGTCCCGAAGCTGTCGATCCACGTCGGGCCGCTCAACTACGACTGGGGCATCGACCCGCTGCCCTACTACTACGTGGTGCTCGCCCTGATCGTGCTCGTGATGATGGCGTTCAGCGCGTTGGAGCGCAGCCGCATCGGACGCGGCCTCGCCGCCATCCGCGAGGACGAGGTCGCGGCGGAGGCCACCGGCGTCCCCACGGTGCGCTACAAGCTCCTCGCCTTCGCGATCGGTGCGTCGACCTCCGGCATCGCCGGCGTCATCTTCGCGACCAAGCAGTTCTTCAACCCCCAGACGTTCAGCCTGCAGGCATCACTGCTGGTGCTGACCGTCGTGATCTTCGGTGGGATGGGCTCGCTGTTCGGCGTCGTGCTCGGCTCCGTCGTCATCCAGGGAACGTTCTTCTACCTGCGTGACGTGGTCCCGCCGAACGATCGCTACATCTACTTCGGAGCCCTGATCATGGTGATGATGGTCTTCCGGCCGCAGGGCCTGTTGCCCTCGCGCCGACGAAGTCAGGAGATCGCCCTCGCCGAGAGCGGCGGTGCCGGCCCGGAGATGCTGGCCTCGGGGACGGTGACCGAGCGATGACCGCCCCGCTGGCGAAGGAGCCTGCCGGCGGTCGGCCCGTCGAGCAGGCTGACCTCGTTCTCGACGTCCGCGACGTCACCCTGCGCTTCGGGGGCCTGACGAGCCTGGACGACGTCAGCCTGCAGATGCGCCGCGGCTCGGTGCTCGCCGTCATCGGCCCGAACGGCGCCGGGAAGACGTCGCTGTTCAACTGCCTGACCGGCGCGTACACGCCCCAGGAAGGCGTCGTGACGTTCACGCCGCGGCCCGGCTCCACGCTGTCGCTGCTCGGTCGCAAGCCGCACACGATCGCACGCCTGGGCGTCGCCCGGACGTTCCAGAACATCCGGCTGTTCCCCGCTCTGACCGTCCTCGAAAACGTGCAGGTCGGCGTCGAGACGCGGCAGAAGAGCGACGCGTTGTCCGCGATGCTGCGCCTCCCGCGGGCCCGGCGGGACCAGAAGCAGAGCGTGGCGGAGGGGTACCGCCTCCTGGAGCTCGTCGGCCTGTCGGGGAAGAGCAACGAGCTCGCGGCGGGCCTGCCCTACGGCGAGCAGCGTCGTCTCGAGATCGCCCGCGCGCTCGGCACGTCACCGGCGCTGCTCCTGCTCGACGAGCCCGCCGCGGGGACGAACCCGACCGAGAAGACCGAGTTGTCGGCGCTGATCCGGCGGATCGCCGACACCGGCGTGAGCGTGCTGCTGATCGAGCACGACATGCCGCTGGTGATGGGGCTGGCGAACGACGTCGTGGTGCTGAACTTCGGCAAGGTCATCGCCACGGGCCGTCCGGAGCAGGTGCAGCGCGACCCGGCCGTCATCGAGGCCTACCTCGGTGCCGAGTCGGAGGAGACGGTGCTGGACGCCACCGACCTGCCGGACTCGACGAAGCGGCACACCGGTGGCGGGGTGTCCGACACCCACCGGGACGACGGCGACGGGCGGAAGCCGGGGGCCTCGGCATGAGCCTGCTCGAGGTCGATTCGGTCGCCGTCCGCTACGGGGCCGTGCAGGCGCTGCGCGGCGTCTCGCTGACGGTCGAGCAGGGCGAGATCGTGACGCTGCTCGGGGCGAACGGCGCCGGGAAGACGACGACGCTGCGCACCGTGTCCAGCCTGCTGCGGCCGGTCGCAGGGGCCGTCCGCTTCGAGGGCAGGCGGGTGGACACGTTGCCCGCGCACCAGGTCGTCGGCATCGGCATCGGGCACGTGCCCGAGGGCCGGCGCGTCTTCCCGACGATGACCGTGCAGGAGAACCTGCAGATGGGCGCCTACCGGGACCGCAGGAACGTCAAGGAGGACTCCGAGCGCATGCTCGAGATGTTCCCCGTGCTCGCCGAGCGGCGGAAGCAGGACGCGGGGACGCTGTCCGGCGGCGAGCAGCAGATGCTGGCGATCGCGCGGGCCCTCATGGGGCGCCCGCGTCTGCTGCTGCTCGACGAGCCGTCGATGGGGCTCGCGCCCCTCATCGTCGCGCGGATCTTCGAGATCATCCGGCAGATCAACGCCGACGGGACGACCGTCCTGCTCGTCGAGCAGAACGCCTCCCAGGCGCTCCGGCTCGCGAGCCGCGGCTACGTCCTCGCCAACGGGGAGATCGTGCTCGAGGGGCCGGCCGAGCAGCTGCTCGCCGACCCGGCGGTCCGATCGGCCTATCTCGGCGAGGGTGCGTGACGGTGGGTTGCAGCCGACCGGGTGTGCCCTCCGTTACCTGTCGCTCGGGACATCACGGGGCGTAGCTACCGAGAAGTAACCTGGGAGCCACTGCCGGGCGCCCGACCCTTCGGGCCTCGTCCGGCATCGATCGATGTCGTGCGTCCCGCGCCGGTCGGCGCGGGCACGCCTCTGGTCAGTACAACGAGGAGTGACGTTGGCTCGTGCGGTAGCTCGTGCCCGTCCCGCCACCGAGGCGGACATGCCGGCGGTGCTGCATCTGTTCGACGAGTTGTTCGCCGCGAGCACACGCACCGGGGGCCGCAGCCCCGACGAGGCGTTCGGCACCGCCGGCCGTCGGGACGAGGCCGAGCACCGGTACCGGGCCTCGTTGGACGACCCCGACAACCGCCTGCTCGTCGCCGTCGTGGACGACCCGGCACCGGTCACCAGTCCGGTGGCGTCGACCGACGTCGTCCGCGACAAGCTCGAGCCGATCCACGCAGAGCTCTCCGATGAGCCGGAGGTCACGGAACCGAACGGCGCCGTCGCCGCTGCGCAGGAGGGCATCGCCGCTGCGCAGGAGCGCATCGTCGGGATGGTGCTGTGCTCGGTCGGCGGGTCCGGGACGTTTCTCGACGCCCCCGTCGTGCAGATGAACCACTTCTTCGTGCTGCCGAGCGCGCGTCGGCGCGGCGCGGGCCGGGCGCTGCTCGCCGCCGCCACCGCTTGGGCGGAACAGCGCGGGCTGGAGGGGCTCGGCGTCGCCGTGTATCCGGACTCCCGCGAGGCGAACCGCTACTTCGCCCGGCTCGGGTTCTCGCCCGTCTACGTCCACCGCGTCGCGCCCCTCGCCGGGCTCAAGCGGGTGCTCGGAGCCGCCGTACCCGCCGCCGCCCGGGAGGAGTCCGCGCACGGCGTCCGCCGCCGGCTGCGGGTCGGCATCACCGGGAACCGGCAGCCGGGTCGGATCCGCCGCTACCCGGTCTGAACCGACGGGTCCCCGGCGTCGCCGACGGACGGAGCCGACGGACGGAATCGTCGGAGGGCGACCCTAGACTCGGCGCCGTGGCGGACACCGGAACCTCAGCACCAGCGGCCCCCGAGTCGGCTCCCGAGGCCTCCCCGGCGGCCGCGGAGGCAGGCCCGGCTGCCGAGGTGGTGGCGCCCCCGCCGCGCGCCCGCCGCCGCCGCGCGCCGCAGAAGCCGGTGCAGGACGAGCCGGGCCGCAAGGGCAAGCCAACCGGCAACCGCCTGCTGCTGCTCGACGGTCACTCGCTGGCCTACCGCGCCTTCTTCGCGCTGCCGGTCGAGAACTTCTCCACCACCACGGGCCAGCCCACCAACGCGGTCTACGGCTTCACCGCGATGCTGATCAACATCCTGCGGGACGAGGCGCCCACCCACGTCGCCGTCGCCTGGGACGAGAGCCGGCCGACCTTCCGGCACGAGGCCTACGCCGAGTACAAGGCCAACCGCAGCGAGACGCCGTCCGACTTCCGCGGGCAGGTCTCGCTGATCCGCGACGTGTGCGCGGCGCTCGCCATCCCGATGGTGAGCGTGCCGGGCTACGAGGCCGACGACGTCATCGCGACGCTCGCCACCGCCGCCCTGGCCGCGGAGATGGACGTCCTCATCGTGACGGGTGACCGGGACGCCCTGCAGTTGGTGAACGAGCGGATCACGGTGCTGATGACCCGTCGCGGGATCAGCGACATGACCCGCTTCACGCCGGAGGAGGTCCAGGCCAAGTACAGCCTGAGCCCGGAGCAGTACCCGGACTTCGCGGCGCTGCGCGGCGACCCGAGCGACAACCTGCCGTCGATCCCCGGGGTGGGGGAGAAGACCGCCTCGAAGTGGATCCAGCAGTTCGGCTCGCTGAACGAGCTGGTCGACCGGGTGGACGAGGTGCCCGGCAAGGCGGGCAACGCGCTGCGCGAGAACCTCGCCAACGTGATGCGCAACCGGCAGCTCACCGAGTTGCACCGGAACGTGCCGCTCGACGTCGGGCCGCTCGACCTGCAGGTCGGTCAGTGGGACCGCGAGTCGGTGCACCAGCTGTTCGACACGCTGCAGTTCCGGGTGCTGCGGGAGCGGCTGTACGCCACACTGTCCGCGGTCGAACCGGAGGCCGACGAAGGCTTCGACGTCGACGGGCGGCTGCTGGGTGCCGGCGAGGTCGCCGGATGGTTGGACGAGCACGCCCGGGTCGGACGGGTCGGCCTGCACGTCGCCGGTACCTGGGGCCGCGGCGTCGGCACCGTCACCGGCCTGGCGCTGGCCGCCGAGGACGGCACGGGCGCGGCGATCGACCCGACCCAGCTGACGGCGGACGACGACGCGGCGCTGTCCGCCTGGCTCGCCGACGCCGACATGGCGAAGGCGACCCACGACATCAAGGGGCCGCTGCTCGCCCTCGCCGCGCACGGCTGGGAGCTCGCCGGGGTCACCAGCGACACGGCACTCGCCGCCTACCTGGCGCTGCCGGGTCAGCGCTCCTTCGACCTCGCCGACCTGGCGCTGCGCTACCTGCGGCGGGAGCTGCGGGCCGAGTCGGCGCCGGATGTGGGGGAGCAGCTCACCCTCGACGGCTCGGGGGAGCAGGACGAGGCGCAGGGCCAGGTCGTCCGGGCCCGCGCGGTGCTGGACCTGGCGGCGGCGCTGGACGCCGACCTCGAGCGCCGCGGCGGGACCCGGCTGCTCCGCGAGATGGAGCTGCCGCTCGCCTGGGTCCTCGCGCGGATGGAGGCGACCGGCATCGCCGCGGACACCGAGCACCTGCAGCGGCTGTCGGACGCCTACGGCGCGGAGGTGCGGACGGCGACGCAGGCGGCGCACGACGCGGTCGGGCGGGAGTTCAACCTCGGGTCGCCGAAGCAGCTGCAGGTGGTGCTGTTCGAGGAGCTCCAGCTGCCCAAGACGAAGAAGATCAAGAGCGGCTACACCACCGACGCCGACGCCCTCGCCTGGCTCGCGACGCACTCCGACCACCCGGTCATCCCCGCCCTGCTGCGGCACCGGGACGTCTCGCGGCTGAAGTCGGTCGTCGACTCGCTGATCCCGATGGTCGACGACGCGGGCCGGATCCACACGACGTTCCACCAGATGATCGCCGCGACCGGGCGGTTGTCCTCGACGGACCCGAACCTGCAGAACATCCCGATCCGCAGCGCCGAGGGCCGGCAGATCCGGCAGGCGTTCATCGTGGGGTCCGGCCCTGGTTCGGGCGGGCCCGACAGTGTCGGAGCGGGTGAGCCGTTCGAGTCGCTGCTGACCGCGGACTACAGCCAGATCGAGATGCGGATCATGGCGCACCTCTCGGGCGACACCGCGCTGATCGAGGCCTTCGCCTCCGGCGAGGATCTGCATACCTGGACGGCGTCGCGCGTACACCAGCTGGCGCCGGAGGACGTCGACCCGGAGCTGCGGCGGCGGATCAAGGCGATGTCGTACGGGCTCGCCTACGGCCTGTCCGACTTCGGGCTGGCGCAGCAGCTCGGCATCCCTCGGGACGAGGCGCGGGAGCAGATGGAGGCCTACTTCGCCCGGTTCGGTGGCGTGCGCGAGTACCTGCGCGAGGTGGTCGCCGAGGCCCGGCGCAACGGCTACACGGAGACGATCCTCGGCCGTCGCCGGTACCTGCCGGACCTGACCAGCGACAACGGCCAGCGGCGGGCGATGGCCGAGCGGATGGCGCTGAACGCGCCGATCCAGGGTTCCGCCGCCGACATCATCAAGATCGCGATGCTGGGCGTCGACCGGGCCCTGCGCGAGGCGGAGCTACGCACCCGGTTGCTGCTGCAGGTGCACGACGAACTCGTGCTCGAGGTCTGGCCGGGGGAGCGGGAGACGGTCGAGACGCTGGTCCGCAAGGAGATGGCGGCCGCCTACTCGATGAGCGTGCCGCTCGAGGTCAGCATCGGCGCCGGACGCACCTGGGACGACGCCGCCCACTGACGGCGGTCGCCTCTCCCGGCTGGCGGGCCGTCCTGGCGCGGCAGCCCGGGTTCGGCGGCCAACAGCCGAAGGTCGGCAGCAGTCGACCGGACGAGCGCGCCTCGATTGCCGGGCTTCGGCAGCTCATCGATGCGGGTTCGGCTGACATCTGCGGTGTCTCGCCGTGCGCGCAGCGGGCACGCTGGTGGTCATGGGGCCGAGCGGGCCCCGCACCAATACCCCCGACATTCCGAGGAGTTCCCATGGCGTCCCTCCAGCAGAAGCTGACCGAGCTTGCCCGCAACCCGAAGGCGCAGCAGGCGCTGACCAAGGCCCGCGATGCCGCGTCCAAGCCCGAGAACAAGGCGAAGATCGAGCGGCTGCGCAGCAAGCTGACCGGCGGGCGTCCCGCGAGCTGACCTCCCTGGCTTCCGTCGTCGCCCCTTGCCGAAGTGGCAGGATCCCCGCGGTAGCTGACGTTTCTGCCACTCGCCCGGTGGGTGGCAGGACGTCAGCATTCGTCCCATGAGTACGAGGGGAACACGCACGACCGTCGACGGCGATCTGATCGTCACGCGGGCGGACCGGAGTGCGCATCAGTAGAGCGCCTCGGGGCAAACTGGGCAGATGCCTTCGACGCCTGCCGCTCCGACGCCGAACCACCCGCTACCCGAACCGCTCCACCTGATCGAGGGCAAGCGCGTCCCGTCGGCCAGCGAGGAGACGATCCGCCTCTGCGACCCGAGCACCGGCGAGTTCCTCGCCGACGTGCCGGCCGGTTGCGCGCAGGATGCCGCCGCGGCCGTGCAGGCCGCCGTCGCGGCGAAGGACCTGTGGCGGCGCACCTCGCCGGGCGAGCGGGCCGGCGCCCTCAAGGCGGCCGCCCGCCGCCTGCGCGAGAGCGTCGACGAGCTGACGGAGATCCAGTCCCGGGAGAGCGGCAAGCCGCCGGAGGGCTCCCGCGGTGGCGTGCTGGCCGGCATCGAGACGATCGAGCAGTACGCCGAGCTCGGTCCGCTGCACCGCGGCCAGAGCCTGCAGGGCAACTGGAACAGCACCGACCTCATGGTCTTCGAGCCGCGCGGCGTCGCCGTGGTACTCACGCCCTGGAACGACCCGATCGCCATCTGCGCGCAGCTCGTCGCCGCCGCGCTCGTCGCCGGCAACCCGGTCGTCTTCTCGCCGAGTGAGCGCACCCCGCTGTGCGGCATCCGGTTCGCGGAGATCGTCGCCGAGGAGCTGCCTCCGGGCGTGCTGAACCTCGTGCTCGGCGACGCGCGGGTCGGGCGTCCGCTGGTCGAGAACCCGGACGTCGACCTGGTGCTGCACATCGGCTCGTCGATCACCGGGCGGCAGATCGCCGAGGCCTGCGCCGGCACCGGCGCGCACGCGGTGCTCGAGGGCGGGGGCAAGGACCCGTGCATCGTCGACGCGGACGTCGACCCGGCGTGGGCCGCGAGCCAGGCGGCGCTCGGCGCGTTCGCCAACACGGGCCAGATCTGCACCTCGGTCGAGCGGATCTACGTCCACCGCGACATCGCGGAGCCGTTCGTCGACGCGCTCGTCGCCGAGGCGGGCAACCAGGTCCTCGGCAGCGCGCTCGATCCCTCGACCACGATGGGCCCGATGGTCGACGAGGCCCAGCGCGCGGTCGTCGACCGGCACGTCCGCGCAGCCGTCGAGGCCGGCGCCGAGCTGCGCGCGGGCGGCGAGGTGCCCCAGGGTGCGGGGTCGTTCTACCCGCCGACGGTGCTCGTCGGCTGCACCCCGGACATGGCGGTCATGCGCGAGGAGACCTTCGGCCCGGTCGCCGCGGTGCAGGTCGTCGACAGCTTCGACGACGCTCTGGCGGCCGCGTCGATCTCCGACTTCGGCCTCGCCGGCACGGTGCTCACCGCCGACCTGACGCACGCGCAGGAGGCGTGGCGCTCCCTGCCCGTCGGCACCGTGAAGATCAACGCGGTGTTCGGCGGCGCTCCCGGCGGCTCGGCGACCCCCGGCCCCGGCTCCGGCCAGGGCTTCGGCTACGGCCCGGAGCTGCTCGACGAGTGCACGCGGGTGAAGGTCGTCCACCTCGAGCCGGCGGTCACCCCCACCGCTTAGTCCGGCCAGAACACCGAGGCTGCGTAACTTTCCGCCGGTCAGAGCCGGCTGAAGGTTACGCAGCCTCGTCGTCGACCTTGCGCGCTTGGGCTCAGCCGTTCGAGCCGGTCTCGGTGTCCTTGTCGGCCGGGGTGGAGCCGCCCTGGGGCCCCTCGCCGCTCACGGTGTCGGCCAGCTCGTCCTCGCTGACGCGGTTCGTGCCGGGCGCGGCGTGCTGGCCGGGGAGGCCGGCCGTGCCGCCGACGGTCGGCTCGACGGTCCTGGGCTGCTGGGACTCCGTGGGCTGGGACTCCGTGGGCTGCTCGGATTCGCTCATGTCTGCCGCGTTACCCGAGACGGTCGTCGGCAACCCGCGCCGACGGTCCAGGGCCAGCACCAGGATCAGCAGCAGCGGGGCGAGCCACACCACCGGCTGGATCCGGTCGAAGTTCCGGACCCAGTTGAAGTCGGCCGGCAACTCGTAGCGGTACTGCACCTGCAGGACGTAGAGCGCGCAGCCGGCCAGCACGAGCGCGGGCAGCACCCGCGCCACCGCCGCGCCGTACGGCAGAAAGAAGGCGCCGGCCGCGACCAGCGTGACGACGAGGCCCGCCCCCGGGCCGGCCAGCAGCGTCGAGGTCGCCCCGAGGACGACCACCCAGAGGATCGACGTCAGCAGGGGTCGTCGCCCGACGCGCTCCCGCAGCCCGGTGAGCGTGACGACGTCGTCCCGAGCCAGCGCGGGCGCCGGTGTGTGGCGCGAGCGTCGCCGCGGCCAGAACGCCAACCCGAGGCACAGCAGCACCGCCACCGCGCTGATCGCCAGCCCGATCCACACCGCGCGCTGCGGCGTCCAGGACAGCTCGACCGTGAAGTCGTCCCGGTTCGGAGTGACGACCCAGCCGTTCGCAAACCCGTCGACCAGCCGAGAGGTCCCCAGCGAGGCGCCGTCGATGGTCGCGCGCCAGCCGTCGCTCTGGCTCTGCCCGAACACGAACCAGAACGGCTTGCCCGGCTCGGCCCCGGTGACCCGGACCGTCGAGCTGACCGGCCCTTCCTTCTCGACGGCGACCGTCGGCACCGCCGCGCGCGACCCCGGCGGGACCGGTGCCGCGGCCACGGTTCCGGCCGGCGTCACCGCCGACGGGCCTCCGCCCGCGTCGGAGGCCAGGACGAGCCGGTCCAGGTCGATCCCGGTGGTGCGTCCCTCCCCGGTCCGCAGCACGTGCTGACCGGGTCCGAGGGTCGGCGCCGCACCGCACGCGGAGACGGTCAGGCCCTTGCGACCCTCGGCGTCGGCGCCCGTGCCGGAGATCCGCACCGGCACCGGCCGCCCGTCGACGGTCAGCAGGTCCGAGCGGCACGGCGTCGTCACCTGGGCAGGCACCGGCGGGACCGAGAGCCCTGGCAGGCCCACCTCGGCGAAGGCGGCCGGCAGCTGCTGCGGCGTGCGGGAGAAGAAGTCGATCGTGGTCTCCGGCCGCACCGACGCGACCTCGACGCGGAAGGTCCGGCCGGTCACCGCCGGGAAGCGGAGCGGCACCTCGGTGGAGGCATTCCGGGTCGCACCGTCCTGGCCAACGCGGTCGCGGATCGCCGGTAGACGGATCAGCCGGGGCGGGCCGCCGTCGACGCTGAGCCGGACCGCGGTCGGGACACTGTGCTGCCCGTCGGCGACGACGCGGAGGTTCATCCGGTCGACGGTCACGGGTCGCGGACTCGCGGCCTGCACCCACTGCCCGGTCGGCTGCCCGAAGGGGGTCGTCCACGCCGTGCGGGGGTCGTTGTCGAACGCCGACGAGCCGCGGGACGCCAGGGAGCCGGGCAGGAACTCCGACGAGGTCACCCGGAGCCCCGTCCCGGAGCCCGGGCCCTGCCCGAGCAGCGCGTCGATCCGGTCGTCGGGGATGGACGCGGAGATCCGGGCCGTCCCGGTCACGGCCAGGGTGCGCTGCGTCGGGAGGCTGAAGGCCCGCTGCATGGCGAGCTCCCCGTCCTGCTTGACCGGCTCGGCGGGATCGCTGCGCTCGCGGCTCATCTGCAGCATCAGGCGGTGGTTCAACGACGAGGGCCCGGCCGCGTCGAGCGTCTCGGTCGGCATCGTCACCAGTTCCTCGCCGCGGACGCCCGGGATGCCGATCTCGGCGAACCCGACGCCGCTGTCGCCGAGGTACTGCGACTTCAGCCCGACGTTGGTGTCGTGCGTGGTGATCTCGACGCTCCGCACGTCCTGTGCGGGGATCCGTACGACCTGACCGGGCCGCGTGCGGGACGCGTCCCCGAGCGCCACCGACTGCTCCGGTCCGCCGTTGATCGACAGGCCGACCCGGGTGAGATAGCGGTTGCGCGGACCGGTGACCGGCTGCAGCAGCGTGATCCGGTCGGTCCGGACCGGTGCCTTCAGGTCGATGCGCAGCCGTTCGTCGCGGACGTCGTCGAAGGCCCCGACGCGCCAGGCCGTGGTGGGGTCGCCGTCGATCGCGCCGGCGGGCCGGTCGGCCGGGACGTAGGACAGCGGGTTGCCGTAGGTGGTCGCCCGCACCGACGCGATGCCGGACAGCCGGGTCTGCGTCTTCGAGGGATCGGTGACGCCGGTGTCGACTCCCTCGGCCGCATCCCCGAACACGGGCAGCCGGTTGTCTGTGGGGTCCTCCTCGAGCGGCTGCTCGCCCGGGCCCTCGGTGTAGCCGAGGTTCTCCCGCAGCGAGCCCCATCGCTCGGCCCGGTCCCGGTTGCTGTCGGTGACGAGCAGGTCGGCGTCGGAGCCGAGCGCCTGCTGGCGTTGTTCGGGCGTCAGGCTCGCGCCGAACAGGACGGGCTGACTCCCGTTCAGGACACCTGCGGCGGCGGCGTCGACCAGGCCCTCGGCGTCCCCGTCCAGCACCAGCGGCTGCTGCGCCCGCTCGGCCCGCACGATCGGCTGGGCGTCCTTGACGCCGAAGATCGCGACCGACGGCGCCTCGGCGGCCGACGGCGGTGTCCCGAGCGTCACCTCGTCCGTGAACGGGACGCTGGGCTTCTCCAACGCCGGTGGGCCGTAGGTGCGGGGGTCCTGCAGCCCGATGCCCGGGGTGGTCATCTCCGCGTAGGTGCGGCGGGGACGCGGCGTCCGGAACCGCTCGTACTGCAGGTCGGAGCGCAGCACCACGTCGCCGACACCGAGCAGGCGGGAGACCGGCGCCACCGAGCCGGGCTCGAACACGCCCTCCTGCAGCCGCCGGTCCAGCGCGCGGATCAGCGCCGCCGACCCCGGCGTCCCGTACGGCGTCAGCTCGCGCGAGACGAAGGGCCGGTCCATCAGGCCCGGCGTCAGCGGGTCGGCGGTCGTGCCCCAGCGGTAGTAGGAGAAGTCCTGGCCCGGAAGCTCGAGCACCCGGGTCGACGGGCCGGGTGACTCGGGACTTCCGGCCTCGAGGTCGGCGATGGCCTTCTGCCAGTAGTCCGGCACCTCGGACGGCGCCTGCAGCGCCTTGTCGACGAGCGTCCCCTGGAACAGCGGCGTCATGTTGGCCAGGAGCAGGGCGACGACGGCGACCACCGGCACGGCGGCGAGGCGGGTCCGAAGCCCGGTCCGGGCGCCGGCGGGGGCGGTCCGCCGCCGGTCGGCGGACCGCGCCGCCAGCGACCGACGCAGCGCCTCGACCCCGGCGGCGAGCAGCACCATCTCGCCGAGCACGACCAGCGGGGCCGCGCGCGGGGTGGTCCGCATCGCCAGGCCCGCGGTGCTGTTCTCGGCGAACGCGCGGAACAGGCGGCCGAGCGGGCTCGGGCTGGCGTAGGGGTGCGCACCGACGGCGATGACGAGGCCGGCGAGCAGCAGCACCGCGAAGAACGCCCGGTGCCGCCACTTCACGAACGCGGCGGCGAGCAGCGCGAGCACCGGCACGCCGTAGCTCACGACGAGCAGCGCCGGGTTGGTCATGTACTGCTGCGCCGGCTCGACCCAGGCGCCGAGGCGGTCGCCGCCGTAGGTGTACCAGTTGCCGAGCCCGCGCAGGATCTCCAGCGGGTTGTTGCTCGTCGAGACGGTCCGGACCGTCTCCGTGTACCGCAGCACGTTCAGCCCGTAGGCGGACTGCGTGCGCAGCCCGATCACCCACCACAGCGAGACGGCGATGGTCAGCCCGCCGGCCCGCGCGAGCACGCCCAGCGCGGGCTTCAGCCGCACCTCGTGCCGCACCCACACGGCGTACGGCAGCCACAGCAGCGGCCCGATCAGCGCGTAGACGAGGCTGGTGGCGTTGGTCCCGCCGATGGTGAAGATGATCAGTGCGAGCAGTGCGGGGTAGCGCCAGCCGCGCGGCGCGCGCAGGGCCCGGACCGAGAGGCCGAGCATCCACGGCAGGCCGACGAAGGGCAGCAGGATGGCCGACGTCCGGGCCTCGTACTGCATCGCGTACGGGGTGAGTGCGTAACCGAGGGCCGCGACGAACAGCGCCCGCTCGGACCAGCCGAACGA
Source organism: uncultured Actinomycetota bacterium (assembly GCA_963783105.1). Classification (GTDB taxonomy): domain Bacteria; phylum Actinomycetota; class Actinomycetes; order Frankiales; family Frankiaceae; genus JAVEDQ01. The sequence goes on along the minus strand of CAWAMI010000003.1, from coordinate 765,284 downwards.
GCGCAGCAGGAACCGGACGCCCAGTCCGGCCAGGAACAGCAGGCTGCCGGTCCAGAGCCGCTCGGCGATCCAGGTGGGGACGCCGGCATGGTCGAACAGCCAGTACCAGGGCCCCATCGGGAACAGGTAGCCGATGTTCTGGTGGGTGACGGTGCCGGCCCCGATGTGCTCGTCCCACATGTACGGCGCGCGCTCGAGCAGCCGGGTGGGGTCGAGGTAGAGGTAGGCCTTGGTGTCCGCGCCGATGCGTCCCCGCGCGGTCAGCAGCAGCGGGATGTAGCAGACGAGGGCCAGGACGGCGACGGTCCACGGCGGGCGACGCAGTCGCGGGGTCCGCAGCAGCCGACGATCCGACGCCGCCGGCGGGGGAGGGGCGTCGGCGTCGGGAGAGGTCTTCAGCAGGGTCACTAGCCGCGCTGCCCGCCCGACAGGCGAGCCTTGAGAGCGTGGGTGCGCTCGCCGCGGCGGCCTGCCTCGGCGGCCAGCACCGAGAAGGTCGCGCGAGCGGTCGCCTGCCAGGTGAAGCGGGCGGCCTGGGCGAGGGCGCCCTTGTCGAGCCGCTCCCGCAGCGCCGCGTCGGTCAGCACCGAGCTCAGCGCGGGGGCGAGATCCTCCGGCTCCGGTACCAGCAGACCGCTGGAGTCGGCGGCGACCGCGTCGGCGTGCCCGGCGATGTCGGTGACCACGCTCGGCGTGCCGCAGGCGGCCGCCTCGGTGATCGTCATGCCCCACCCCTCCCGGGCGGAGGCGGACGTGAGCACCCATGCGCGGCGGTAGAGGTCGACCAGTTCGGCGTCGGAGACGCGGCCGGGCAGCGTCAACCAGTCCTCGGCGCCCGCCAGGCGGATCTGGGTCTCGAGCGCCTCCCGCTCGTAGCCCTCGCCGACGATCGTGGCCTCGAGGTCCGGCACCTGCTGCTTGACCTTCAGCAGCGCGCTGACCAGCCGGTCGACGCGCTTGACCGGCACGAGCCGGCCGACGGCGACCACCAGCGGCCGCTCGGACTTCGCCCCGGCGGGGGAGTAGGCGGGGTCGATGCCCGGCGGCACGACCGTCACGTTCTCCAGCGGCAGCCCGAGCAGCTCGTGGATCTCCTCGCGGCTGGACTCGCTCAACGTGACGATCTTCGTGCGCCGGTACATCGGTGGGGCGACCTTGAACTCCACCGTCTCGCCGACCCGGGCGAGGTGCGGCGGCAGGACCATCCGCCACATCTCGGCGTGGACATGGTGCAGGAAGACGATGCGGGGGCAGTGCGCCCAGAGCGGGGAGAGGAACGGCATCCCGTTCCAGATCTCGACCAGCCCGTCGCGGGGGCCGGTGCGGCCGAGCGCGCCGGAGATCGCGGTGCGCGGGAACACGCTGTAGCGGCCCGCCTTGCGGACGACCGAGTAGCCGTTGCGCTTGCCGTACGTGCGCTGGCCGGCGGCGGCCGCCGTGCGCATGGTGACGTCGAGACCGGCGGCGGCCCATGCGGTGGCCACCTTGTCGGCGTGCACCTCGCTGCCGCCCGCCTCCGGATCGGCCAGGTCACGCCACGCCAGGAAGTGGACCCGGGTCAGTCCCGACTCCTCGACGAGACGCTCGAGCTCCGGGTCGTGCGCCGCGAGCCCCGTGGACGGCGACACCTCGAGGTAGGAGTCCTGGCCCGCCGACGGGCGTCCGGATGCCCCGGCCGAGTCGTCGGCCTTCGGGCTGTCGCCGGCGTTCGAGCTGTCTCCGACGTGCGAATGGATCGCGGTCACCGGCTCCCCGACTGCTGCTCTCGAGGGGACGGCGGGCGGATGACACCCGGACGTCCCGCAGGACCCCAGCCCTGCCCTCCCGCCGGACCGGCGAGCATGCGGCAGGGCGCTGACGTGCCGGGATCGGTCGATCCCGCGCCCGGCACGTTACCGGAGGTGACCCGTCCGGTGACTCAGAAAGGCCCGCGCGCCGCGGCCGGGGGTGCCCCCGCGGACCTACGGCTCGACCTGCTTGGGTGAGCGCAGCGCGGTGGTGAGGACGAGGACCCCGGCCACCAGCATGACGACGACCTGGCCGAGCAGGTCGGCCCGGGCGGTCTGCTCCGGGTCGCCGCCGGCGCGCACGAGCAGGATCGCCGTGCCGACGGCGCCGACCGCCAGCAGCGGGACCACGACCGTCCGGCCCACCGCGAGCAGGTAGTGGCTGAGCAGGACCGTCGCCGCCAGGCAGGTCATCGCCGCCGCGAGCAGGCCGAACGCGGGGGCGGCGGCGGTGAGCCGCTCCCCGAACGCGATCGACAGCACGGTCTTCGGCATCGCGAACGACAGCGCCAGCAGGACCGCCGCCGGCACGGCGAGGATGGAGAGCGTCACGCCCAGCTGGTGCAGGGCGTGCTGACCGAGCTGCCGTCGCGCCGCCGCCTCCGGCAGCAGGAAGCCGGCGAGGACGAACGAGGCGAGCACGAGCGCCTTGCAGGCGACCGAGATGGCCGCGTAGGCCCCGGCGTTGCCCGGCGCCTCGCGCCCCAGCACGACGACGTCGAGGTTCTGCAGCAGCGCGAGCAGTGCAAGGGCTGCCAACGCGGTCCCGACGTCGGTGGCCAGGGAGCGCCGTTCCCGGCTCTTGGGGGCGCCGGTCGGCGCCGGCTCGGGCTCGGCGACCGGCTCGACCGCGTCACCCGGCCCGGTCCTGCGCCGGAGGGTGTAGAGCGCGTGCAGTTCGGCCAGCACGACGCTGATCAGCACGGCCGTGGCCGCGCCGCCGACGCCGAGGCCGATGCCGACCAGCAGCACCGTCAGCGCGCCCCGGAACAGTCCCTCGACCAGCAGGTTTCCCGCGAGCGAGGGGTAGGCGTGCCGGGCCTGCAGCAGCCCGCGGTCGACGCAGAGCACGCCCCAGAACGCGCCCGCGGCCAGCGTCTCGGCCAGGCCGGCCGGTCCGGGCAGGCTCAGCTGGTCGGCGAGTGGTCCTCGCAACAGGACCGCGAGGACGGTCCAGCCGGCCACGAGCACGAGCGCCCGGCGGCGGGTGCGGTAGGCCCAGCCCGCGACCCGGAACGCCTGGCCCTGCCGCTCCCAGGCGGTGATGCGCCGGACGACGCCGACCAGCAGCGCCGAGCCGGGCATCGACAGGACGAAGAAGATGGCGATGAGCTGGGCGTAGGCGCCGTAGCCGCGGGTCGTGAGCAGCCGGGCGACGAGCAGGGTGACGCCGACGTTGGCGACGTTGGCGAACAGCCCCGCCAGTGCGATCGGGCCGGCTCCGCGCAGGGCCGCCCGACCCATGGAGGCCCGTGGGGCCTGGGCGACGCGGGCGTGCGGTGCGGCCGGCGAGCCGTGCGACTCCTGGGAGCCCTCGAGCGACTCGCCCGTCTGCTCGCGCAGAGAAACGCGTCGCACTCCCTCGCGAACCCCCTCTGCGCACCGCCGGTCGCGGCCGCTACGAGCGAGGGCCGGACGCTCGACCGGCCCGTCGCGCCAGGCTACCGGCGAGTCGGCCCGGAAGCCGCCGACCGGCCGGGCCCGGCGTGCCGGCGTGTTCCGCTGGCGTCGGCTGATCACGAGCCGACGTCAGGACCGCGTGATCGATTCGGAGCGGGCCCTGGCCACGATGGTCTGCGTGCTACGGAAGTGGGCCTCCTCGGCGATCACGCGCAGGGCCGGCAGGAGCGACCGGCCCACCCAACGCGCCCCCGAGACGGTGAAGTGCACTCCGTCCCGGTCCCGGACCTGCACCCCGGCGATCGTGCGGGCGTACGTGCCCCCGGGGCAGACGAGCCCGGCGAGGTCCAGGATCTGCACGGTGGCGGGGTGCTTGGCGGCGACATCACGTTGCAGCTCGGCGAAGCGCGTCGCTCGGGCCGGGTCGTCCTGCGGCCAGACGCCGCCGTCCGGGCGCTCCGGTTCGGACAGGCAGGGCGGGTTCAGCAGCGCGACCTGTGCGCCTCGCCCGGAGGCGATGTCGACGGCGCGCTCGAGCTGTGAGCGGACGTAGTCGTCGAAGACCGGGTCGCCCAGATGCCGCCAGGTGCCCTGGTACCAGCGGTCGGTCATCTCCCAGCGACCCACGAGGATGGCGACGACATCGGGGGAGTAGGAGCGGATCTCCGACGTCCAGCGCTGTGACCAGCCGGCGCACTCCGGTGGGTCGGAGATCACCTGGCCTCGGTCGTTGTGCTTGCCCAGCACGAGGCCGCAGCCCAGGGGGGCGTCGAGGTAGACGTCGGTGCCGGTGCTGGGCAGCAGGGGGCCGAGGTTCCAGCCCAGCGTGGCGGCGATCGAATCGCCGGCCAGCATGATGCGCGTCGATCGGCCGAGCGGCGCCCGCGGAGCGCCACCGTTCGCGGTGACGGGGCGGGACGGGACGGCGGGTTCCGGCACGTCCGCTTCGGCGGGGGAGGCGCCCGGGACGTGACCGGCGGTCCTGATGGTCGATTCGGTGAGACCACGCGACTCGCTCTGGTGCAACGGCACGGCGAGCGTCGTGCCGAGGACCGCCGCGGCGACGGTGGCCGTCACGGTCGCGAGGGCGATACCGCGCCGCGGCCAGGTGGTCCAGGTGTGCCGCCGTACCGGCAGTTCCACCAGCGCGTAGGACATCGTGGCCAGCACCAGGGTGATGCCGACCCGGACGCCGAACAGTGCCGCGCCGTCGAGGCCGATCCGACCGCGGGTCACGAACAGTTGAACCGGCCAGTGCCACAGGTAGACGCCGTAGGAGATGCGCCCGAGCAGCCGCAGTGGTGCCAGCGACAGCGCCCGGGCGAGCAGTGAGCCCGGCACCCCGACGACGGCGGCGACGACCGCCGCCACCGCAAGGGCGACGACGAGGAATCCGCCGCGGTAGAGGATCGGATCCTCACCGTGCACGTACAGGACGGCGGCGAGGAGCACGCTCGCGCCGAGCATGCCGAGGGCGGCGACCACACGCGTCAGGCGACGTCGGTTCCGCTCGGAGGTGCCGATCTCGGCGGGAAGGCCGAACGGATTGCCGACGAGGACCGCGGGTGGCCGGATCGCGAGGCGGCTCGGACGCAGCGTCGCGACCGAGGCCCCGATGAGCAGGGCAGCGGCCCGGGTGTCGGTGCCGTAGTAGAGACGTGAGGTGTCGGTCCCCCCGAGCGCGAGGTGGACGAGCCAAGCGGTCGAGGCGAGCGATCCGGCCACCGCGACGATGCGCAGCCAGCCCTCGCCGTGTCGGAACCGCAGCAGCAGCAGGGCCAGCAGCGGCCAGACGATGTAGAACTGCTCCTCGATGCCCAGGGACCAGGTGTGCAGGAGCGGCGAGTCGTTCGCGAGCTGGCCGAAGTAGTCCTGGCCGGATGCGGCGAAGTGCCAGTTCGAGACGTAGGCGAGCGTGGCCAGCGCGTCGTCGCGCAACGGCCTGAGCTCGCCGGTGTCGCCGAGCCAGCGCGCGGAGATCGTCACGGCGACGATGACCAGCAGGAGGGCTGGCAACAGCCGCCGGGCACGGCGCCCCCAGAACTGCCGCAGCGCGATCGTTCCGCGCCTGGCGTGCTCGTCGAGCAGCAGGCTCGTGATGAGGAAGCCCGACAGGACGAAGAAGATGTCGACGCCGAGAAGCCCTCCGCGGGCGAACCCGAGTCCGAAGTGGAAGGCGACCACCGCGACCACAGCGACGCCGCGCAGTCCGTCGAGTGCCGGCACGTGCCGTGCCAGGGCCGGCCGTTCGGACGTGACGACCCCATGGCTGAGGGAGTTCCCGGGAGTCCCGGAGTCCGCCTGGTGCGGCGCGAATAGGAGAGCCATCGCCTACCGACCGTAATCGCGACCCGGGCTCGGGCGGAGCGATGGAGCAGCATCTCACCCATTTGGTGCACGGGGACAGCCCGTCCGGAGGCTCATCGGGGTGATGCGGCGGTGACACCAACGGGCGGGTTCCGCACGAAACTCCCCAGCTACCGGGGTCGAGACATCCGCTTTGATGCTGGTTGGGCGAACAGCTGGGAGCGCGACACGTCGGGTCGTCCGTGTTCCTGCGAAGCGCCGCGCGCGGCTGGTGGCCTGTGACTGTGCGTCATCATCAGGATGCGCACGGAGGCGGCCTGGGGTTCGCTTGACGACCGCCCAGGCCGATCAGCGTCCGGCGGCCGCGCGCTCGTTCTCGACGTCGGCGTCGACCATGCGGTGGACCAGATCCTCGAAGCCGACGTCCGGTCGCCAGCCGAGGACGTCGGCGGCCTTGCTGGCGTCACCGACGAGGAGGTCGACCTCCGCGGGGCGGAAGAACCGCGGGTCCTGCGTGACGAAGGAGCCCCAGTCCTCGATGCCGACGCGGGCGAAGGCGATGTCGAGCAGCTCGCGGATGCTGTGCGTCTCGCCGGTCGCGACGACGTAGTCGTCCGGCTCGGGCTGCTGCAGCATGCGCCACATGGCCTCGACGTAGTCGCCGGCGAAGCCCCAGTCCCGCCGGGCCTCGAGGTTGCCGAGCGCCAGCGACTCCTGCAGGCCGAGGGAGATGCGCGCCACCGCACGGGTGACCTTGCGGGTCACGAACTCGTGCCCCCGGCGGGGGCTCTCGTGGTTGAACAGGATGCCGGAGGTGGCGTGGGCGCCGTAGGACTCGCGGTAGTTGACGGTCATGTAGTGACCGAAGGTCTTGGCCACGCCGTAGGGCGACCTCGGGTGGAACGGTGTGGCCTCGTTCTGCGGAACGGCACGCACCTTGCCGAACATCTCCGACGACGACGCCTGGTAGAAGCGCACCCGGCCCATGTCGTTCTGGGTGGAGATGCGGATCGCCTCGAGGACGCGCAGGACGCCCATCCCCGTGATCTCGCCGGTGAGCTCCGCCTGCCGCCAGGACAGGCCGACGAAGCTGATGGCCGCAAGGTTGTAGACCTCGTCCGGCTGCGCGATCTCCATCGCGCCGATGAGGCTCGGCAGGTCCGTGAGGTCGCCCTCGAGCAGCTGCACCCCGGGAATGATCTTCTCCACGGTGCTGATCTTCGGGTTGCTCTGGCCGCGTACCAGCCCGAACACCTCGTAGCCCTTCTCGACGAGCAGCTCGCCGAGGTACAGGCCGTCCTGCCCGGTGATGCCGGTGATCAGGGCACGGGGCACGCAGTCACTCCTTGCTCGAGGTGGAAGTGGGCTCGGTGGAAGTGGGCTCGGCCCGTGCTCGTGCCTGCGCGTCAGCCGAGTGCAACGGCTGGAACCGATGACGGAGCCGCAGGGCGGGCTTCTCGACGTAGACGTAGGAGAGGGTAGCCAGCGAAGCGGTGACCGCGTAGCGGACGAGCTGCGTCTGCAGCCAGGGCAGGCCGAGGCGGTCGGCGTTGAGGATGATGTAGACCGGCCAGTGCCACAGGTACAGGCCGTAGGACATGCGTCCGATGACGACGAACGGTTTCCAGGCCAGCACCCGGGCTGTGGGGCCCTTGGGCGCAGCCATCACCCCGACGATGATGGCGGCGGCGGCGAGTTCGGTGCCGACCAAGCCACCGTGGTAGGCGAAGTCGTTCAGGTGGGAGTCGAACCGCACCTGCAGGATCAGCCACGTCGCCCCGAACAGCGGGATGAGCGGGCTGGTCGGCAGCGGGCGGCGGCTCGCGTACAGGGCCAGCGCGCACCCGACGAGCAGCGCGTCCGCGCGGGTGTCGGTGGCGTAGTACACCCGCTTGAGAGTCTCCGGGCCGTCCCAGAGGTAGGCCCGCCACAGCGCTGACGCTGCTGCGACGACGAGCACGCCGATGACGATGTTGCGGATCCTCGTCTTGCGCCACAGCAGGAGCAGCAGGATGCCGGGCCAGATGGCGTAGAACTGCTCCTCGATCGACAAGGACCACATGTGGTCGGTCAGCGCGTAGGGCGGGAGCTCCCCGAGAAAGGCGATCTGGATGTTGGCCGTGTAGAAGAGGGTGAAGACGATGCCTCGCCGCAGCTCACGCAGCTGCTCCCCGCGGAAGTCGCCGAACAGGTACCAGAGCACCAGCGCCCCGAGCACCAGCATGAGGGCCGGGAGGAGCCTCAAGGCGCGCCGCGCGTAGAAGTCACGCAGGCGGACCCCGCCCGTCACGAGTCGCTCGTCGAGCAGTAGTCCGGTGATGAGGAACCCGGACAGCACGAAGAACACGTCGATGCTGATCGCACCACCGCCGAACCAGTCGGCCCCGCTGTGGAAGAGCAGGACGACGATCATCGCGGTGCCACGAACACCGTCGAGGGCGTCGAGCCGGCCGACGAGAATGCGGCGGTCGTCGTTTCGCGAGAGGATGACCCAACCCTAGCGGTGTGATTCGGCTCAGGCGAGCACGCCGGCCGGGTGTCAGCCGGGGCGCTCGGGGAGCCCCGCCATCCGGCGGGCCGACCCGAGCATCAGCGGCGAGATGACGGCCCCCGCGCCGATAGCGATGTGGGTGCCGTCCGTGGCCCGGACCCGGGTGCCGTCGAGGTAAGAGGTGAACTCGTCGTCCGGGCACAGGAGGGCGTTCAGGTCGATGGTCTCGGCCTGGCCGGGGTGACGAGCGACGGCGGCCCGCAGCAGCTCGTTGTACCGGTGCTGTCGGCTCTCGCTGCTCGCCCCCTCCTGGGTGCCGAGGGTCTGGTCCGATTCCGTGCAGGGACTGGTGACCATGCCCACGTGGGCAGCCCTGCTCGAGAGGATCTGGATCGCGGAGTCGAAGGCGCCCGCGAGGTAGGTATCGAAGTCGGGTGTACCGATGGAAACTAGCTTCGAGTCCACGTACGTGTCCTGGGTCTCCCACCTGCCCGCGAGCACGAGCACGACGTCAGGTCGGAAGCGATCGACCGCGTTCTGCCACAACCTCGGCCAGTCGGAGCACAGCAGTCCGTCGGGCAGCGAGCGGTCTGGTCGGTCGGGTTGCCGGGAACCCGGCGCGAGGCCGCAGCCGGCGAGGCCGTCGTTGAGGATCTTCACGTCCCAGTCGCCCTGCACCCGGCGAAGGGCCGCGCCTGCGGTCAGCCCCACCGAGTCGCCGACCATCAGGATGCGCAGCGGACGGTTCAGGGGCGTGCCGGAGGGTGGCGGCGAGGCGAACAACCGCTGCCGCTCCGAGTACTCGGCGTCGGCGACCTTGTTCAGGTTGTCCTTGTGCTTGCCGGCGGGGGTCGGCAGCACGCCAGGCACGGTGGCGATCGCGACCGCCGCGGCGGTGAAGGCGCTGGCTGTGGGGGCCAGCAGACGCAGCCTGGGCATTCGCCAACGGCCGGGCCGACGGCTCTGCCGGATCGGCTTCTCCACCAGCACGTAGGACGCGGTGGCGATGACCAGCGTGGCGGCGAGACGCACGCCGAGCAGCGCGGCCCCGTCGAGCGCGGTGCGCCCGGGGTCGAGCACCAGGAAGATGGGCCAGTGCCAGAGGTAGAGGCCGTAGGAGATGCGCCCGATCGCCACGAGCGGTGGCAGGGCGAGCAAGCGAGAGAGCGGCGCCCGAGGTCGTAGGACGACGGAGGCGAGGACCGCGGCGGTCGCGAGGGCGACGACGCCGAAGCCTCCCGAGTACAGGCGCGCGTCCTCGCCGTGCACGGTCGCGACGATGTAGCCGAGCGTTCCGGCGCCGACCAGCCCCAGCCCGGCGAGGAGGACCCGCCCGAGGGGGCGCTCGGAGAAGCGCTGCCGGTGTCGACCGCGCGGGGCGAACACGATGCAGGCCAGCGTCGCCCCGACCAGCAGGGTCATCGCCCGGGTGTCCGTGCCGTAGTACAGGCGCGAGCGGTCCGCGCCGCGGGACTCCAGCCAGGCCAGGAGCCCGGTGGAGGCGAGCGCCAGGACGAGCGCCATCAGCCCGACGGCGCGGTTCGGGCGCCGGGTCCGGCGGGCGACCAGGAGCACGAGCAGCGGCCAGAGCAGGTAGAACTGCTCCTCCACGCCGAGCGACCACAGGTGCAGCAGGGGTGAGGGGTCGCCGAAACGGTCGAAGTAGTCCTGACCGGAGAACGCGAACCGCCAGTTGGCGACGTAGAACAGCGCCGCGAGCGCGTCGTCGCGCAGCTTGCCGAGATCGCCGTTTGCCGCGACCAGGCTCGCACATCCCGCCACGGCCAGCAGGAGCAGCAGCAGCGCCGGCAGGAGCCTCCGGACGCGCCCGGCCCAGAACGCGCGCAGGCTGATGCCGCCGGTGCGCAGCCGCTCGTCGAGCAGCAGGCTTGTGATCAGGAAGCCCGAGAGGACGAAGAAGACGTCGACCCCGAGCAGGCCGCCCGGCAGCCAGGTCACGCCGGCGTGGAACAGCAGCACGCCGACCACGGCGAAGGCGCGCACACCGTCCAGCCCTGGCCAGTAGGGCAGCCGGTCGCCGCGCTCGGGAGCGGTGCCGGCAGCGGGGACGTCGACCGGGGTGTCGGTGGGGACGCCGCGCCGGCGGGGACGGGCCTCCTCCGCCGCCGTCGACACGGCGGTCGCCTCGGCGAAGGTCGAGGCCCCGCCGAACTGCACCGGGCCCTCAGCCGAGTCCGCCTTCGAGGCGCCATTCGTTGGAACGGTTGGGCCACCGTCCCGCGGGACGGAGGCGATGTCGACGCTCACCGCCGCCGGAGGATGAGCAGCAGGTTCCAGGTCACGACCTCGCGCACACCCGGGAGGTGCACGACCCCGCGGGCCCACCTCGGGTGGTAGCGCGGGACGGCTTCGACGAGGGCGGCACCCGGGTGACGGCGGGCCCACCGCAGAGTGCGGCCGACCGACGTGCGGAACAGGCTGCGGCCGTAGTAGTTCTTGGGCGGCTTGCCGTGGGTGCGCTCGTACCGGGCCCGCGCGCGGTCCCCGCCCAGGTAGTGCCACGGCGCGGTCTCGTGCCCGCCGTTGGGGGCCAACCAGTTGTTGAAGCTGAGGAACACCAGGCCGCCCGGCTTGGTCACCCGGATCATCTCGTCGCCCATGCGCTCCGGGTCGGGCACGTGCTCGAGGACGTTGGAGGAGAAGCAGATGTCGATCGTCCCGGTCCCGAAGGGCAGGTCGAGCCCGCTGCCCTGGATGGTGACGCCTGGCTCGGGCGAGCGGCCGTGCAGCGCCATCTCACCGGCGTCGGCGTCGAGCCCGAAGTAGCGGGCGCCGGCCGCGCGGAAGGCGTCGGCGAAGTAGCCGGGACCGCCGCCGACGTCGAGCACCAGCCGCCCGTCGAGCGGTTCGTAGGAGGCGACCTGCGCGACGGAGTCGGCGGCGAGCAGCGTGTAGAAGTGGTGCGGATCGCTCTGCTCGACGCCGAAGGCGCGGAACAACTCGAGGCTGCGCGCCACGTCCGCCCGGAAGGGAGCCGCAGTGATCGAGGGCTCCGGGAGCGACGAGGTCTGCATCGAGGCCTTCCCGCCGCGGGGGGGCGCTGGCGCCGACGCGGGGGAGTGCACGGCCATATATCGACCATAACGGCGAGACATGAAGGCGAGGGGCGTTTGAGGCCCCGTAGTGATCTTCCCGGAGTGTCGGCGGAGCAACAGCCCGGTCAGGGCGAGCCGAGCAACCTCGCCAGTTCGCTCTCGGTCTCCGGCGTCGTCGCGACGGCCAGCACCTCGTCGCCGACCTCCAGGGTCCCCTCTGGGGCGGGCAGCACCACCCGGCCCTCCCGCAGGATCGCGACGAGCGCGCTGTCCGGCGGCAGGTCGACGTCACCGATCGGGCACCCCGCCAGCGGCGAGTCGTCGGCGAGGGTGAGTTCGACGAGCGACGCCTGGCCCTGCATGAACCGCATGAGCCGGACGAGGTCGCCGACGGAGACGGCCTCCTCGACGAGGGCCGTCAGCATCCGCGGGGTCGAGACGGCGACGTCGACGCCCCAGGACTCGTTGAACAGCCACTCGTTCTTCGGGTGGTTCACCCGGGCGACGACGCGCCCGACGCCGAACTCGGTCTTCGCCAGCAGGGCGAGCACCAGGTTCGCCTTGTCGTCGCCGGTGGCCGCGACCACCACGTCGTAGTCCTGCAGGTCGGCGGACTCGAGCGTGGACAACTCGCAGGCGTCGGCGTGCATCCACCGGGCCCGCTCCACGGTCCCGAACTTCATGGCCCGCGGGGACCGCTCGATCAGCAGGACCTCGTGGCCGTGGTCGAGCAACTCGTTGGCGATGGAGCGCCCCACGTTGCCGGCTCCGGCGATCGCGACCCGCTTGGAGTGCATCATGCGGTGTCCTCGGGCTCGCTGGACAGGACGGCCTCGACGTCGCCGGCCGACGCGCGGGGGATCAGCAGGTGGAGGAGGTCGCCCTCCTGCAGCACGGCCCGCTTGTCGGGGATCGAGCCCTCGCCGTAGCGGGTGAGGCATGCGGTCCGCACGTTGGCGGCCTTCTCCAGGCTGGCCAGCGGCTGCCCGATCCAGCCCGGCCCGACCGACACCTGCGCGAGGACGACGTTGCCGCTGGCATCGAACCACTCGGGCGAGGTGCCCTCCGGCAGGATGCGTTGCAGGATCTGGTCGGCCGCCCAGCGGACGGTCGCGACGGTCGGGATGCCGAGGCGCTCGTAGACCTCGGCGCGCTTGGGGTCGTAGATGCGGGCGACGACGCGTTCGACGCCGAAGGTCTCCCGCGCGACCCGAGCCGCGATGATGTTGGAGTTGTCGCCGCTGGAGACGGCCGCGAAGGCGTCGGCCCGCTCGATGCCGGCCTCGGTGAGCGTGTCCCGGTCGAAGCCGATGCCGTTCACCGTCTGCCCGGCGAAGTCCTCCCCGAGCCGGACGAAGGCGGTGGCGTCCTGGTCGATCACCGACACCGAGTGCTCGCGTCGGAGGAGGCTCTGCGCCAGCGTTGACCCGACCCGGCCGCAGCCCAGGATGACGACGTGCACGGTGCTCCCGTCCGTTCGAGGGGCTGCGCTGTGTCAGCCGAGGGCTGGCGTCAGCCGGTGACATGGCCGCGGAACTGTGCCCGAGCCCGGTGTGGCGACCGTCGCCGTGCTCTGATCGGAGATCCTGACACAGCACGCCGCTCCGCACTCGTAGCATTCCGCTGCGTGGGCGTCATGACCAGCGTGCTCAAACGCGGCTTCGTCGGACGCCCCGTGCCCAGCGACCGGCTCGAGGGCACGCTGCTGCCCAAGAAGATCGCGCTGCCCGTCTTCGCGAGCGACGCGATGTCGTCGGTGTCGTACGCGACCGAGGAGATCCTGCTCGTCCTCACCCTCGGCGGGCTGGCTTTCATCCACTTCACCTGGTGGATCGCGCTCGGCGTCGTGCTGCTGATGTTCACCGTGGTGGCGAGCTACCGGCAGAACGTGCACGCCTATCCCAGCGGCGGCGGCGACTACGAGGTCGCCACCACCAACATCGGGCCGAAGGCCGGCCTGACGGTCGCCAGCGCCCTGTTGGTCGACTACGTGCTCACCGTGGCGGTCTCCGTCTCCGCGGGGGTGGCCAACTTCATCTCGGCCGTCCCGTCGCTGGATCAGCACCGGGTGCTGATCGCCGCCCTGGTCGTCGCGATCATCACGCTGCTGAACCTGCGCGGCGTCCGCGAGTCGGGCACGGCCTTCGCGATCCCGACCTACGCGTTCCTCACCGCCGTGCTCGTGATGGTCGTCTGGGGCCTCCTGAAGGCCGCGACGGGCACAGACCTGCGCGCGGAGAGCGCCGGCTTCGGCATCGACCCGGAGTCCACCTACGGCGGGCTCGCCACGGTGTTCCTCCTCCTCCGGGCCTTCTCCTCCGGCTGCACGGCGCTGACCGGCGTGGAGGCGATCAGCAACGGTGTCCCGGCGTTCCGCAAGCCGAAGAGCAAGAACGCCGCCACGACGCTGCTGCTGCTGGGGGTCCTCGCGGTCACGATGTTCTGCGGCGTCACCGCGCTGGCCCTGATGAGCGACGTGCACATGGCCGCGCCGGATCAGCTCGTCGGCGCCCCGCCCGGCTACCACGAGCGGACCGCCATCACCCAGGTGGCGGCGGCCGTGTTCGGGGGCACGGGCAGCCTCGGCTTCATCGCGGTCGCGGTGACGACGACGGTCATCCTGTTCCTGGCCGCGAACACCGCGTACAACGGCTTCCCGGTGCTCGCCTCGATCCTCGCGCAGGACCGCTACCTGCCCCGCCAGCTGCACACCCGCGGCGACCGGTTGGCCTACTCCAACGGGATCCTGGTGCTCGCCGGCTTCGCGATGCTGCTCATCGTGGCCTTCCAGGCCGAGGTCACCCGGCTGATCCAGCTCTACATCATCGGCGTGTTCGTCTCGTTCGTCTGCAGCCAGACCGGCATGGTCCGGCACTGGCAGCGGCTCCTGCGCACCGAGACGAACCCCGACCGGCGCCGGCAGATGCGGCGCAGCCAGGCCATCAACTTCGTGGGCGCCTGCATGACGGGCTTCGTGCTGGTCGTCGTGCTGGTGACCAAGTTCACCCGCGGCGCCTGGATCGTCTGCGTCGCGATGCCGCTGATCTTCCTGCTGATGCGCGGGATCCGGCGGCACTACGACAAGGTCTCCCGAGAACTCGAGCCCGAGCCCGGCCCGCCGACCCTGCCGACCCGGGTCAACGCGATCGTGCTGGTCAGCAAGCTGCACCAGCCGACGCTGCGGGCGCTGGCGTACGCGAAGGCGACGCACCCGCACAGCCTGAAGGCGATCACCGTCTCCATCGACGACAAGGACACGCAGGCACTGCGCGACGAGTGGGAGCGGCGCGGCATCGGCATCGACCTCGTCACGGTCAGCTCGCCGTACCGGGAGATAACCCGGCCCGTGCTCGACTACGTCCGCAACATCCGGCGGACCAGCCCGCGCGACGTCGTCTGTGTGTACGTGCCGGAGTACGTGGTCGGCCGCTGGTGGGAGAACATCCTGCACAACCAGAGCGCCCTGCGGCTGAAGGGCCGGTTGCTGTTCGAGCCCGGGGTGATGGTGACGAGCGTGCCCTGGCAGCTCGCGTCGTCGGTGGGCCGGATCGACGACGAGCGGCCCGAGTCCCGCGCCGGGGACGTCCGGCGGGGGGCGTGAGCCGTCCGCGACCCGCGCGCGGGAACACGCTGCTCGAACTCGAGATCCTCCGGGTGGCGGCCGGTGGCGACTGCGTGGCCACGGCCCCGGACGGGCGGGTCGTCTTCGTCCGGCACACCCTGCCCGGCGAGCGGGTGAAGGCCAGGGTGACCGAGTCGACGAAGCGCTTCCTGCGCGCGGAGGCGGTCGAGGTCCTCGAGCCCTCGCCCGACCGGGTGCCGCCGCCGTGCCGCTACGCCAGGCCGGGGCGCTGCGGGGGCTGCGACTGGCAGCACGTCGCCCTGCCCGCCCAGCGGCGGCTGAAGGCGGCGGCAACCCGCGACCAGCTGGTCCGGCTCGGGAGGATCGACCCCGCGCAGGTGGCCGATCTCGTCGTCGAGGAACTGCCGGAGGTCCTGCCCGGCAACGCCGACGGCCTGCGCTGGCGCACGCGGGTCCAGGTCGCCGTCCGTCCCGACGGGAGGACCGGGCTGCACCGGCACCGCTCGCACGCCGTGGAACCGGTGGACTCCTGCCCGATCACCGTGCGCGAGATCGAGGCCGCCGGCGCCTTCCGGACCCGGCGCCCCGGTCGGCAGCGCGTCGAGTTCGTCGCCGTGCCCGGGATGCCGGCGGTGGCCGTCGACGGTGACCGCGAGCTGGAGTTCGGCGCGCTCGGGCGGAGCTTCCGGGTCAGCGCCGGAGGCTTCTGGCAGGTCCATCCGGCCGCGGCCGACGTGCTGGCCGAGGCCGTGCTCCATGGCCTGCAGCCGCGGGCGGGGGAGCGGGCGCTCGACCTGTACGCGGGAGCCGGTCTGTTCTCCGCGGCCCTGGCCGGCGCGGGGTGTTCGGTCACTGCCGTCGAGTCGTTCGCCACCGCCGTCGAGGACGCCCGCCACAACCTCGCCGGACTGCCCGTCGACGTCCGGCTCGGCTCCGTCGAGGAGGTACTCGAGCTCGGAGCCGACGACGTGTCGACGGCGGCGGACCTCGTCGTCCTCGACCCGCCGCGGACCGGAGCCGGTGTCGCGGTGATGCAGGCGCTGGTGGCGGCGCGGCCGAGGGCGATCGCCTACGTCTCCTGCGACCCCGGCACGCTCGCGCGCGACCTGCGTGCCGCGCTCGACGGCGGGTACCGCCTCCGCTCGCTGCGCGCCTTCGACCTGTTCCCGATGACGGCGCACGTCGAGTGCCTGGCGCTGCTCGAGCCGGTGACCTGACCCGGCTCACCGGCCGGGCCGGTCGGGTGCCTCAGCGGCTGCCCTGGCGACCGCTGACGCACCCACGCGCCCGAGAGGCGCCGTCACAGAGAGTGGTCGAGCTGCGGCGAAACGGCCACGACGAGGCGTCGAGACGCTCAGAATCGTGACAGCGAGCGTGCGCCCGACGGGAGGCGCCCGCGTCGTGACGAGTGGAGCGCGGGGGAGCAGTGGGGCGAGCGCCGAGGTTGCTCCGCCGCGTGCTGGCGGTCGTCGCCGTCGTCGTCGTCGCGTCGGTCGTCTCCCCGTCCGGGCCGAGCAAGCCGCACACACTCCGCGCAGCCGCCCTGCGGTGTCAGGTCCCGCCGAGTTCCGTGGTCGTGGACGGCGTCCGACGCACCTACCGTCTCTGCCTCCCGCCGTCCCGGCAGGGGCCGGTACCGCTGGTGGTGGCCCTGCACGGACTCGGCGGCTCCGGCTCGTCCATGCTGCGCCAGACCGGCCTCGGGCAGGCGACGAGTGCGGCCGGCGTCGGCCTGCTCGTGCCGGACAGCGTGGCCGGCGCGTGGAACGACGGGCGGCTCGGACCGGAGGGGCCCCGGGACGAGCAGTTCGTGCTGACGCTCGTCCGGTCCGTCACCGGAACCGGACTGGCCGATCCGAGGCGCGTGAGCCTGACCGGCTTCTCGAACGGCGCCGACATGGCCCTCGTCCTGGCGAGTCGGCACCCCGAGGCGTTCGCCGCGGTCGTCGGGGTCTCGGCCCACCTGCTCGCCCGGGCCGGAGCCGCGCGCCCGACTCGGCCGATCCCGACGTACCTGGTGTACGGGAGCACGGACGCGGTGCAACCGACCGACGGCCGGCCGGACCGGGGGAGGTTGCGTCCCGCCTTGCTCTCGGCGTCCGCCACCTCGAAGGCGTTCGTCCGCGTCGGGGCGGCCTCGTTCGCCGAGCGGGTCGACAGCCGTCGCGCCGGGGTGCACGTGATCCGCGAGCACCACGCCTCCGCTCCGCGGGGCGCGCCCGTGGACGTGATCGAGCTGGAGGGCGCCGGCCACGTCTGGCCCCGGACGGGAGTGGACGCGTCCGCGCTCGTCGTGGAGGTGGCGCTCCGGTATTCGCGCTGAGCGGCCGACGCGAACTGCCGGTCCGTCACCAGATCGACACACCCGGCTGCCAAGGTGGGCACGTCGGCGTTTCGCGGGCGGCCTCCTGCGGGGAAGCAGTCGTCGAGGCGACCTCCCCTGGAGCTGCTGTCCGCAGCCGGCGTCGCCAGCGTTTCCCGACGTTCGCCGAGGTCGCCCATGCTCGAGACCGGATCGCCGCGCCGTCCGGCGCGGGCGGGTTCCGGTGCTCAACCGGCGGCACGGGCGCCGGCGGCACAGGCGCCGTCGCGGCAGGTGCATGCGGGGCAGGCCGGGGGACCGGCGCCGAGGGGGCACCTGCACCAGGTCGACGCGTTCCGGGTCGTCACCTTCACCACGGTCATCGGGGTGCATGCCCTGGGCGGCGTCGCGGTGCAGGCCGGCGTCGCGGGCACCGCGGCTCTCGCGCTGATGCAGGTGACCCGGAAGGCGTTCTTCTGCCTGCTGGCGTTCGTGTCGGTCACGTCGTGGCTGCGCCGCCCCACGTCGGCGCCGGGTATGTGGCGTCGGCGGCTGCCCGTCGTGGCCCTGCCGTACCTGGTCTGGACCGCCGTCTACGGGTTCCCGCTGCTGCGGCAGACCGGCGGGGTCCTCGACAAGCTCACCGCCTACGCCGGCCTGCTCCTGACCGGCGACTCGATGTACCACATGTACTTCCTCGTCGCCTCGCTGCAGGTGTACCTGCTGCTGCCCCTCGTCCTCCCGTTCCTGCGCAACCATCCCCGCTGGCACCTGCCGCTCCTGCTCGTCAGCCTCGTCGGACAGGTCGGGCTGCATGCGGTCATCGAGTACACCGACGTCCACTCCGGCGTCGTCGGCTGGTACCGCGCCAACTGCGGCGAACTCGCGCTGACCTACCAGTTCTGGCTCGTCCTGGGCCTGCTCGCGGGCCTGCACCTCGAGCGGGTGCAGCGGGTCGTCGAGCGGCATACCGGAGCCCTGCTGGCGGCGGCGGCCGCCGCGGGCGCCGGCACCGTCGTCTACGTGCACCTCGCGGTGGGGGCGGGGCAGATGCCGGCGAAGGTGGATTCGACGTTCTCCCCGCAGCTGATCCCCTGGTCGATCGCGGCGATCGCGGGGCTCTACGCGGCGTGCTCGCTCTACGCGACGCGCGCCCGTCGCCGGGGGCGCGGATGGCGGCCCGTGGTCGCCGCGGCGCAGGCCTCCTTCGGGGTCTACCTGGTGCACCCGCTGCTGCTGCCCTACGTCGGGAACCCGTTCTGGCAGACCTGGCCCCGGACCCCGATCGCCCTCGGGGTCGTGCTGGTCACGCTGTCCACGGGCGCGGTGTCCATGCTCGCCGTGGCGCTGATGCGGCGGACCCCGCTGAGCAAGGCGCTCTGCGGCCGGCCGTGGCTGCGCCCCGCCGCCGACTGAGGCGGCCCCGGTCAGCCGATGCGCACCGTCGAGGCGCCGCTCGGCAGCGCCACCACCGCGGTGCCGGCGCCGTTGGCCCGGATCGTCGTCGTCCCGATCCGCACCGGCGCGTTGGGGGCGAGCCCGGTGAGCCGGAGCGTCGTCGGACCGTCGGTCTTCGCGGTCAGGGTCGAGGCCTGACCCGGGCGGAAGCCGGCCCGGACCATGTCGATCGCG
This sequence comes from uncultured Actinomycetota bacterium, assembly GCA_963783105.1. Classification (GTDB taxonomy): domain Bacteria; phylum Actinomycetota; class Actinomycetes; order Frankiales; family Frankiaceae; genus JAVEDQ01. The sequence goes on along the minus strand of CAWAMI010000003.1, from coordinate 746,506 downwards.
AGCCGCCTGACGTTGGTCGTCGTCAGGTCCAGTACCGGCCTTGCCGCAGGCGTCGTGCCCTCCTGCCACCGGTTGTCGACGACGAGTGCCGGCGAGGGGTCGCCCGGCACGTTCGCCGACTCCGTCCTGACGACGGTGTGGGCGGGTTCCGGCCGCATGCCGGAGACGGCCTTGACCGAGGCGATCGAGCCGGGCGTGCTGGTCCGCGCCTCGGGGCAGCGCACCCAGTAGTCCCCGGTGGTGCCGATCCCCAGGTCGCTGCGGCTCAGGTGCGGGTACCACCGGTAGTCGACCGTGCCGGGGTTGACGGTCCGGCGCGCATCGCCGATCTGCGCCACCACGCTGGAGAAGCCGTCCTGGGTCGCGTAGACGAGGTGGTCCTCGGTCGGATAGCTCTCGAAGTGGTACCGCAGGCCGGCGTCGTCGAACGCCTTCACCTGCTCGAGGACGCTCGTGTACGGCACGAGTTCGTCCGCCACGCCGTCGGCGAGGACGTACGGCACCTCACGTGCGTTCGGCACCAGTGCCGTCGTGCTCCCGTCGGTCGTGCAGCGGCCGGGCCCGGCCGGCCCCTCGACGCCCCCGGCGACGCGGACCCCGCACCGCGGCGGACCGGCGAGCGGCATCGCCTTGGCGAACAGGTCGGGATAGCTCAGGCCGAGCTTGTAGGAGGCGAACCCGCCCATCGAGTAGCCGCTGATGACGGTGCGCTCCGGGTCGAGCCGGTAGGCCGCGCCGATCGAGCGCCACACCGACCAGAAGTCGTTCTCCGCCTCGTCGAAGTACCAGCCGTCCGGCCCGTAGCCGAGCGTCGTGGCGCAGATCGACCTGCGCTGCTCGCACAGCCCTTGCAGGAACTTCGGGCCGAGCGAGGAGTACTGGTTGTGGTTCACGCCCAGCGAGTGCAGGACCCACGTCAGCGGGGCCGGCTTCGCCGGGTCGTAGCTCGTGGGCACGTAGACGCCGTACGGCTGGATGCGGCCGAGGAAGTTGGGCCGCAGGTCGCCCTGGGACGACGTCGCCGGGTTGGCCACGACGCCCTGGCCGAGGTGCAGGCTGCTGACATACCAGCGGTTGGACCACCCGGTCGGGCGTGGCTCCGGTGTCGAGCGCTTCGCCGCCAGTGCGGCCCAGTCCAGCGGGAGGCCGAAGGCCGAGACGTCGCCCTTCGTCAGCGCGGCCGCCTGGGCGTCCTCGGACCAGAAGTTGCCGTACTTGACGCCGCGGAGCAGCCCGCCCCCGCCGCCCGGTGCCTGCGGCGTGACGGGGTCGGAGTTCGCGATCGGCGGCTCCTGCGCCACCGTTCGGTACGTGACGTTGTAGACCGCCGGCTGCCCGGGCAGGGCGCCGCGGGTCAGCGGTACGGGCGCGAACCCGGTGCCCGCGGTGTTCGCGAGGCCGGCGGCCATGCGGACCTTCCATGTCCCGGCGACCGGCAGCTTGGTCCGCGGCACCCTGACGACGAAGGCGCGGGCGGCGGTGTCCACGGTGACCGGCAGCGTGGCGAGGGTCGCGCCCGCAGCGTTGAGGACGCGGGCGCCGTGGCTGCTGACCACGAGCGCCCGGTCGATGCCGGGGCTGCGGACGCCGGCGCCGGCCGGCCATGCCGTCGTGCCGGTGGCCGGGTCGGAGTCGGTGTCGAAGGCCCATTCGGCGATCGGCACCGCCGGGTCGACGAGGGTGTTCCAGTCGACCCGCCAGTAGGAGGCGGAGGCGTCGAGCCCGACCGCCGTGCGGAAGACGTCGGCGCCGTTTCCGTGGGCAGCGCCGCCCGGGTAGGTGTAGGTCCCGTCGGTCGGCGCGAGGCTGGCGATCGGCGGGGCCACGGTCGCGCCCGTGGCGCCGTGGTCGTCGTAGACGAAATCGCTCCAGAAGGCCGCGCCGCCCCCGTACCGGCCGGTTCCGCTGGTACGCGGGAAACGCTCGGGGAACGGCCAGCCCTTCGGGACGGGCAGCTTGGGTTCGGCGCGGGTGGCGGCGGCCGGCACGCCGCTCGGCAGGCCGGAGGGTGCGGCGGCTGCGGTCGATGTGGTCGCGGTGGACGTGCCCGCGGTCGACGTAGCCGTCGTCGTCGCGAAGGCGGGGGCGCCGGCGGCGGCGCTCAGGGTGCCCAGCACCACGACCGCGGATCCGGCGGCGAGCAAACGGCGACCACGCTGACCCATCGGTACCTCCGCTGCCCCGGGCGTCCGAGCATCGAGTGCCCGGACGCGGGTGGACTCACTCCCGCCGAGTGACCCTGGGTGTTCCAACGCGGCAGACTGGCGGAGGTGACGCAGTACGGGGGCGGACGGCCCGAGAGGCCACATGCTCGTCGCCCGCAGGGCCGCGACGGCGTCGCTCCCGCGGGCTGGCCGTCCGAGGTGCCGCCCCCCGGCGCTCCGTCCTGGGAGCGGCGGGCCGTGGCCTGGCTGTTCGACCTGTGCCCGCCGGATTTCCGCGGCTACGAGCTGCTCCGCCGGCAGCCGGTGGTGCTGGCCCGGCTCGCCGGGGACCAGGTGACGGGGGCCATCGCCGCCTGTCGGCACGGCCTGAGCACCGCGCGGGCCGACCTTCGCGGGCTCGTCGACCCGGCGGCGATCGAGGAGACCATCGCCCTCTACGAGCGGGAGGTCGCGCGGCTCGGCGCGGTCGAACGCTCGCTGCGCCTGGTCGAGGCGGCCCTGCAGGGTCGTCGGTTCGTCCCGCGACTGTGACGGTCGGACTTAGGCTGGGTGAACCGGCGGGACTGGCGAGGTGGGTGATGGCGAACAAGCGGACGAACGGCTCGGCGCGCGAGCGGTACGGGGTCGAGGCCGAGCTGGAACGGCTTCTGAGCTGTCCTGAATGCGGCAGCGCCCGGGTGCGACCGACACGGGCCGCCACCACCGGCTACGGGGTCTTCGGCTTCAAGGCCATCGGCGACATGTCCTCGCCCCGGCAGGTCGTCTGCCGCTCCTGCGGCGCGGAGTGGCTCCGCCCGCCCATCCGGGAGCTGCGGCTCGAGGCCGAGCGCCGCATCGACGAACGATCCGAGCGCTTCTCGGCGGAGAACCGGCGCCTGCTCGCGGAACTCGAGCGCGACCGGCTGAACAACTTCGCGCCCGTGGAGGATCCGCTCGCCCAGCCGTCGACTGCGGATATCGGTTCGATGGAGGTAACACCCGACGGCCGTTCCGGCGACAACCCGGCCAACTAGACTGAGCAGTCGGAACCCGACGGTCGCGGAGCGCAGGAGCGGCGGTCCGGGCGACGGTTCCAGCAAGAGGGAGCAGGAGGACGGTGTGGCGCTACTGCCCGGCATCTCGGGACCGTCCGACGTCCAGCGTCTCGAGCCGGAGCAGCTGCCGATCCTCGCCGCGGAGATCCGGGACCTCCTGATCAGCTCGGTGAGCCGCACCGGCGGCCACCTGGGCCCGAACCTCGGGGCGGTCGAACTCACCATCGCCCTGCACCGGGTGTTCACGTCCCCGCGGGACCGCATCCTGTTCGACACCGGCCATCAGGCCTACGTACACAAGATGCTCACCGATCGCGCGGACCGCTTCGACACCCTCCGCAAGGAGGGTGGGCTCTCCGGCTATCCGAGCGCCGCCGAGTCCGAGCACGACGTCATCGAGAACTCGCACGCCTCCACCGCGCTGTCCTACGCGGACGGTCTGGCCAAGGCCTACCGGCTGCGCGGCGAGCGGCGCCCGGTCATCGCCGTCGTCGGCGACGGCGCGCTCACCGGCGGCATGTGCTGGGAGGCCCTGAACAACATCGCGGCCTCGGACCGGCAGGTCATCATCGTCGTCAACGACAACGGCCGCTCCTACGCGCCGACCATCGGCGGGCTCGCCGCCCACCTCGCGAACCTGCGCCTCAACCCGCAGTACGAGCACGTGCTGGACGTGGTGCGCGGCGCCCTGGCCCGCACGCCGCTCGTCGGCCCGCCGCTGTACGAGGCGTTGCACGGCATCAAGCGCGGCCTGAAGGACCTGGTGCAGCCGCAGGTCATGTTCGAGGATCTGGGCCTGAAGTACGTCGGCCCCGTCGACGGCCACGACGTCGACGCCCTGGAGCCGGCGCTGCGTTCGGCGCGGGACTTCGGCGGCCCGGTCATCGTCCACTGCGTCACCCGCAAGGGCTTCGGTTACGGCCCGGCCGAGGACGACGAGGCCGACCGCCTGCACGGCGTCGGGGTCATCGACCCGCTGACCGGCAAGCCGCTCGTCGTCCCGACAGCCCGCACGTGGACGTCGGCCTTCGCCGACGAGATGGTCGCGCTCGGCTCCGAGCGGGAAGACGTCGTCGCCATCACCGCCGCGATGCTCGAGCCGGTCGGGCTGGGGCCCTTCGCGGCCGCCTTCCCGGAGCGGGTGTTCGACGTCGGCATCGCCGAGCAGCACGCGGTCACGTCCGCGGCCGGGCTCGCCATGGGTGGTCTCCGGCCGGTCGTCTGCGTCTACGCGACCTTCCTGAACCGCGCCTTCGACCAGGTGCTGCTCGACGTCGCGCTGCACCGGCAGCCGGTGGTCTTCGTGCTCGACCGGGCGGGCGTCACCGGCGACGACGGCCCGTCGCACAACGGAATGTGGGACCTGTCCTTCTTGCCGATCGTGCCCGGCCTCGACACCTGGGCACCGCGCGACGAGGCGACGATGCGAACCGCGTTGCGGCAGTCCCTCGAGCGCACCGACGGCCCGAGCGTCGTCCGCTTCCCCAAGGGCGCCCTGCCCTCGGAGATTCCCGCGCTGCGTCGGGTCGGTCGCGGCGTCGGCGCCATCGACGTCCTGCACGAGCCCGCGCCGGCGTCCGCCCGCGGTGACGCCCTGCCGGGGGACCTGGCCGGTCGACCTGGCGGTCGACCTGGACGCCGACCGCCCGCGCTCGGACGTGCTGCTGGTGTCCTACGGCGCGATGGCGACGACGGCGCTGGAGGTCGCGGAACGCGTGGCCGACCAGGGCATCGGGGTGACGGTGGTGGACCCGCGCCGGGTCAGCCCGGTCGACGACGCCCTGATCGAGCTGGCGCGCACCGCGCCGCTGGTCGTCACGCTGGAGGACAACGGACGGGCCGGGGGAGCGGGCGAGACGTTCGCCGCCGCGCTGCGCCGGGCCGACGTCGACGTCCCGGTGCGGGTGCTCGGTCTCGACCAGCGCTTCCTCGCGCAGGGCAAGCGCGACGCCATCCTGGCCGCGGCGGGGCTGTCGGCGCAGTCGGTGGCCCGCAGCATCGTCGAGGCGGTCGCGCGGCGCGAGCCCGAGCTGCAGCCGACCCCCGAGGCCTGACGGGGCCCGGGCCGGTCCGGCGTCAGCTGAGCGGCGAGCCCGGAGGCTGATCGCCCAGGTAGCGCAGGGGATGCCCGCCCTCGGGCACCTGCACGACCTCCTCGGCGGTCACGAGCAGCGGCCGCTCGAAGCCCCGTGCGACGTCGCTCATCGCGGCGGCAGCCGCCGGACCGAACGCCGGGTCGATGGCCGAGGACGAAACCCAGCCGCGGTTGCGCATCGGCACGACCAGGGCCGCCAAGCCGGTGCCGGCGTCGGCGGCGAGTTCGGACCGCAGCGCGTGGCTGCCGAGCAGGGTCACGACATCGGCCTCGGCGAGGGGCCGCAACGGGTCCCGGGGGCGGCGGCGGTGCCGGGCCGCCGCGAGGGTGCCGAGCTCCTCGAGGCGGGCCATCGCGGCGGGCCACAGGTCCTGCGGCTCGAAGCCCTCGTCCTCGAGCACCCCGGCGGGCAGGGGCAGCGGCGTCGGCGCGGCGAAGGCGGGGACGGGTGCGTCCTCGGCGTGCTCCGCCAGGCCTGGGGTGGCGAGAGCGCTGCCGGCGAAGGCGGTGTCGGCGAGGGCGGGCGCGTCCGGGAGCAGGCCCAGCCCGAGCGACAGCGCGCCGCCCGCTACGGTGACGCGCGCCCAGTCCGGTCCTGGGTGCAGGACGTGCCCGACGGGCAGGCCGACCGCGCGCACCGACGCGGCCACGGCGTCCGGCGACAGCTGGGTGACGAGGCCGCGCAGGCGAAGGTAGCGGGCGACCCGCGCGATCGGGGCGGGCTCGTCGGGCACGTCGTCGCCGAGCAGACACGCCAGGCGCGTGCCGGACATGCGGATCTGCACCGGACCGTCGACACGGACGTCGGGCAACCCGCCGGCGGGGTCGCGGAGGTCGTCGACTCGAAGACCGTCGTCCCAGGTCAGGTCGAGGTCGTGCAGCACGCTGACCGCCAGCAGGCAGCGGCGGACCGCGGCGGCGCGCAGCCCGTGACGGCTCGTGCCGCGAAAGCCCTCCGGGCTACCTACGGCTGTCATGCCGGCTCCGCTCCGCGTCGTGGGCCTCGTGCGTCGATCATGCGTGCTGTCCAGGGTGGAGCTTCCCTGCTCCGCTTGACCAGGAAACGGGCCGAACGGGCGACACGAGACGCCATCCGGGCGATGTTTTACACCAGGCACACATTGCGCATTTCCCAACGGGGTACCGGAGGTCCGACACGCAGCGTCATCGCGGCTGTCGCCCGATCGCCACCGGAGGTACCCCCCGTGAGCCAACTCCTGGCCAGGAAGACGATCGAGCAGTCGATCGCCGACACCGAGGAGCCGACGCACTCGCTGCGCAAGCGGCTCGGGCCGCTGGACCTGACGGTGTTCGGGGTCGGCGTCGTGATCGGCACGGGCATCTTCGTGCTGACCGGCGAGGCGGCGGCGACCGCGGCGGGTCCGGCCGTGGCGATCTCGTTCGTCATCGCCGGCATCGTCTGCGCGCTCGCGGCGCTCTGCTACGCGGAATTCGCGAGCACGGTGCCGGTCGCCGGCTCGGCGTACACGTTCTCCTACGCCTCGCTGGGTGAGCTGATCGCGTGGATCATCGGCTGGGACCTGATCCTCGAGCTCGCACTCGGCGCGGCCACCGTGGCCAGCGGCTGGTCCGACTACTTCGTCGACGTGATGAAGTCCGCGGGGTGGACCGTGCCGGAGTCGATCCACGGCGGCGAGTGGCACCTCGGCGGCCTGACCATGGCCCACAACGTCATCGCTGGCCTGGTCGTGCTGGCGCTGACCGCCGTCATCAGCCTCGGCATCAAGGTGTCGGCGCAGGTCAACCTGGTCGCGGTTGTCGTCAAGGTCGCGATCGTGTTGTTCGTCATCGTCGCGGGCCTCTTCTACATCAAGACCGCCAACTACCACCCGTTCGTGCCGCCCGCCGGCACGCCGGAGGCCGCGGGTGCCGAGCCGACGTCGTCGCTGCTGCAGGACGTCGGCTTCAAGCCGGGTCCCTTCGGCATCGGTGGTGTGGTCAGTGCGGCGGCGCTGGTCTTCTTCGCCTACATCGGCTTCGACGTCGTCGCGACCTCCGCGGAGGAGACCAAGAAGCCGCAGCGGGACCTGCCGATCGGCATCATCGCCTCGCTGCTCATCTGCACGACGCTCTATGTGGCCGTCTCGCTGGTCGTCACGGGCATGGTGAAGTTCAACCAGATGTCGGTGGAGGCGCCGCTGGCGGAGGCCTTCCGGTCGGTCGGGCGGCCGGGGTTCGCGACGCTGATCTCGGTCGGCGCCCTGATCGGGCTGACCACGGTGATGATGATCCTGATGATGGGCCAGAGCCGGGTCTTCTTCGCGATGAGCCGCGACCGGCTGCTGCCACCGGTATTCAGCAGGGTGCACCCGCGCTTCGGCGTCCCGGTCCGCGTTCAGACGTTCACCGGCGTGATCATCGCTCTCGTCGCGTTCGCGGTGCCGCTGTCGTCGCTGGCCAAGCTGGTGAACATCGGCACGCTGTTCGCCTTCGTCGTGGTGGCCGCCGGGGTGCTGGTGCTGCGTCGGACGCACCCGGAGTTGCCGCGGGCATTCCGCACCCCGCTGGTGCCGGTGCTGCCTGTCGTCTCGATCCTGGCCAGCGTCTACCTGATGCTGAACCTGCCCGCCGAGACCTGGCTCCGGTTCCTGGTCTGGATGGGCGCCGGCTTCCTCTTCTACTTCGTCTACAGCAACCGGAACAGCCGCCTGCGGCTGGAGCCCGGCACCGGATACGCGCCGGCTGAGGGCTCGTCCGAGACCACGCCGACGCCACAGGCCGACGTCCGCTGACGCGCCCCGCCGGGTAGCCGGCCGCACAACAACGTCCCCTCAACAACGTCCCCTCAACCGACTCGTCTTCACTCCTCCTTCTGCCGATGCAGAGGTGAGGCTGACCCTGCCGACACAGACCGCGGGGTGCGCCCGAGGGCGATCGGGGAGGGACGATGGACGGCAGTGGTGCGCTGGACCTGACGGTGGCCGGGCTGATCATCGCCGTGGCGGCGGCCCTGTGGTTCGCGGTCGAGTACGTGCTGCGCTGCCGCGAGTTCGACCGCCGTCCGTCGCTGCCGGACGCGGACCTCCCTCCCGTCGGCCTGCGCGCCATCCGAGCGGCCGACATCCCCGCCGAGGTCGAGGCCGGCATGGCGACGATGATCGGCTACCTGCGCCGGAGGACCCAGCCCTCCTGAGTCCGGCGGCGCCCGCGGAAGGAACGCGGCGTCGGGGAGGCCCGAAAGCCGGCACGGGCCAATTCTGTGGATTGTCGGAATTCGCAGAAAAGGCGTGAGAAAGACCGGGGACTGTTCTACCGTTCTGCCCATGCCGGCCTGGGGTTGGTGGCTGCTGGTCGCAGCGGTGCTCGCCGCCTTGGAGGCGGTGACGGTGACGCTCGTGCTCGGGCTGGTCGCTCTCGGCGCGGCCGCCGCCGGTGGGGTCGCCGCGCTCGGCGGCGGGCTCGTGGCGCAGGCCGGGGCCTTCTGCGGCGCCAGCCTCGTGCTCGTCGTCCTCGTACGCCCGGTGGCCCGGCGCCAGACCCGGGTGCCGGCCGCCCTGCGCACCGGCGCCGACGCGTTGATCGGGCAGAACGCGCAGGTCATCCAGCCCGTCGACCGGCACCGCGGGCAGGTCCGGTTGCGGGGCGAGATCTGGTCGGCCCGGCTGTGTGACGGCTCCGTCGACGGAGACGTCGTGCAGGCGGGCGGCAACGTACGCGTGCTGTCGATCGACGGCGCGACCGCACTCGTCTACCCGGCGGACGTCTGACGTCGGTTCCCAGAGTTCGACAGGAGGTGGACCCGTGGCCGCTCTGATCGTTCTGGCCGTCGTGGTGGTGCTCGTCTTCGTGATCGTCGCGCGAACGGTGCGGATCGTCCCGCAGGCCCGCGCCGGCGTCGTGGAACGGCTGGGGCGCTACTCGCGCACGCTGACCCCGGGGATCGCGATGGTCGTCCCGTTCCTGGACCGCATCCGGGACGTCATCGACCTCCGGGAGCAGGTCGTGTCCTTCATGCCGCAGCCGGTCATCACCGAGGACAACCTCGTCGTCAGCATCGACACGGTCATCTACTACCAGGTGACCGACCCGAAGGCCGCGACGTACGAGATCAACGACTACGTGCACGCCATCGAGCAGCTGGTGGTCACGACACTTCGCAACGTGATCGGCGGCCTGGCCCTGGAGAAGGCGCTGACCAGCCGCGACGAGGTCAACGGCGCGCTGCGCGGGGTCCTCGACGACGCCACCGGCAAGTGGGGCATCCGCGTCAACCGCGTCGAGATCAAGGCGATCGACCCACCGGCCTCGGTCAAGGACTCGATGGAGAAGCAGATGCGGGCGGACCGCGACAAGCGCGCGGCGATCCTCACCGCCGAGGGCTTTCGGCAGTCCCAGATCCTCACCGCGGAGGGCGAGAAGGAGAGCGCCGTTCTGCGTGCCGAGGGTCAGCGGCAGTCCCGCATCCTCGAGGCGGAGGGGCAGGCACAGGCCATCGAGACGGTCTTCGCCGCCATCCACGAGGGCAAGCCGGACTCGCAGCTGCTCGCCTACCAGTACCTGCAGACGCTGCCGCAGCTGGCGCAAGGGTCGTCGAACAAGATGTGGATCGTGCCGAGCGAGCTCACCCAGGCCCTGGGGGCGCTGGGCCAGACGCTGCCCAACCTGGTCAAGCCGGATCTGGTGAAGGCGCCGGCGGATGGGAACGCGCCGGCCGTCGAGAGCGCGGCGGCGGCCGAGGGGCCGTCGGTTGAGGGGACGTCGAACGAGGGGCCGTCGGCTGAGGGGGCGTCGACCGAGGTGCCGTCCGTCGAGGTGCCGATGCCGACGGACCCGGTCCTCGACCTCCGCGACGGCTCCCGGAAGGCGTAGCAGGCGCCAGAACGCGTAGCGGGCCCCGCCCACGCGGGGTGTTCGCGGTTGGCGCGGTTCTTGGCGCTGAAATCCGCGCGGATCGCGAACACCTGCGTGCCGGCCGGGGGCCGTTCGCGGTTGGCGCGGTTCTCGGCGCTGAAATCCGCGCGGACCGCGAACGCGGCGACGAGCTCAGCCTCCGTGCCGGACCGGTCCCGCGCCCGTCCGCGCGTGGGACCCGTCGGCCGAGGTCAGCCGCTGTGGCTCGGGTGGTGGTACTCGCCCCGGGTCGGGTCGACCGGCGTCGTCTCAGCGGTCAGCCGCTTCGCGACCTGCGACAGGCTCCCGGCGGTCAGACCGAAGGCGATGTCGGCGACGGTGCGCAACGGCGGCACCTGGAACAGCCTGATCAGGCCGACGACGCGGGGGACGGCGGCGGTCCGGCCGTAGGGCCGGGTCAGGGACCTCTCGATCGCCGCGGCGACCCAGTCCGGCGGGACGCCCGGGTTGCGCTGGACCTGTGCGTCGTGCTCGGCCGGCTGGTAACCCTGCGAGCGGGCGAGCCACTCGGTGGCGACCGGCCCGGGGTTCACGGTGGAGACGACCACGCCGCGCCGGGACACCTCGCGCCGCAGTCCCTCGACGAAGCCTTCCACGGCGAACTTGGTGGCCGCGTAGACCGTCAGGGGCGGGAAGGCGAACCAGCCCGCGGACGACGACGTCATCACGACGTGCCCCGAACCCCGCTCGAGCATCCCGGGCAGGACCAGGCGGGTCAGGTCGATCAGGGCGGTGACGTTGGTGTTGACCATCTTCTCGACGTCGCCGGTCTCCATCTCCTCGACGAGGCCCTCCCAGCCGACGCCCGCGTTGTTGACGAGCGCGTCGATGCGTCCGTGCCGCGCGAGCACGCCGTCGACCAGCGCGGCCCGGTCCTGTGCGGAGGTGACGTCGCAGCGCCGCGGCTCGATGCCGGGGGTCTGGGACGCGACCTGGCGGAGCCGCTTGTCGTCGCGGGCGCAGGCGACGACCGTCGCCCCGGCCCGGGCGAGCCGCTCGGCGGTGACGCGTCCGATACCGGCGCTGGCGCCGGTCACGATGATCACGCGCCCGTCCACGGACGTCGGTCGAAGGTTCATCACGGATCCTCTGCTCGGCTGCGGTTGGTCGCCCCTGTCGGCTTTCCTGCCCCCGATCCGTCCGGAGGACCGCGCGGCGGGCGACGTCACAGCATGGGCGGAAAAAAGTTGACCGGGTTCTGAATTAGTCGGCCGTGATCGGCCCCAGATCGCCGATTCGGAGAGACACTGAGTGGGTGCGCACACGAGGTGGCCGACGCTCAGTCGTCATCACCAGCCTGGCGGGCTCGCGCGCGGAGGACATCCGGGACCGCGAGCGCCGCTACATCGCCGCGATGTTGTTCCGCGTCGTGTGCCTCGTCGGTGCCGTGCTGCTGTTCACCGGCCCGATCCGGATCGTGGCGATGGTGATCGCGGTGATCATGCCGTGGCTCGCCGTGGTCTTCGCGAACCAACCGCGGGCGAAGCCCCAGGCCGAATCCCTGACGGTCGAGGAGCGGCGTCCGCGCGACCGCGGGTTGTCACCGGCACCCGACCACCGCGTCATCGACGCCGACGAGTAGACCGCCTCCGGACCCTGGCTAGTCTGCGGCTGGTGCCGGAGCTCCTCGACGATCCAGCCGACCCGCGGCTCGTCGACTACCGCGACCTGACCGACACCGCGCTGCGGCGGCGGGTCGAGCCCGAGGGCGGGCTGTTCATCGCCGAAGGGGAGAAGGTCGTCCGGCGGGTGCTGCGCGCCGGCTACCGGCTCCGTTCCCTGCTGCTCGCCGAGAACCGGGTCGATCCCGTGGGCGCGCTCGTCGAGGACGTCGTGGCGGACGGCGTGCCGGTCTTTGTCGCCGCCGCCCCGGTGCTGCAGACGCTCACCGGCTTCCACGTCCATCGCGGGGTGCTCGCGGCCGTGCACCGGCCTCGCGAGCACGGGCTGGACGAGGTGCTCGCCGGGGTCGACGGCCGGCCGCCGCCCCACCGTGTCTGCGTCCTCGAGGAGCTGAGCAACCCCACCAACCTGGGCGCGGTCTTCCGGTCCGCGGCCGCGCTCGGAATGGACGCCGTGCTGCTGGCGCCGACTTGCGGGGACCCGCTCTACCGGCGCAGCGTGCGCGTCTCCATGGGAGAGGTGTTCGCGCTGCCGTACGGCCGGGTGGAGCCGTGGCCGGCCGGGCTCTCGCGTCTCATCGAGCACGGCTTCCGGCTGCTCGCCCTGACGCCGGCCGAGGGATCCGAGCGGCTCGACGAGCTGTCCCTCGGTGCGGACGAGAAGGCCGCCGTGCTGTTCGGCGCCGAGGGGCCGGGGCTGTCCGACGCGGCGCTCGCCGCCGCCGACACGCGCGTGCGGATCCCGATGGCCGCGGAGGTGGACTCGCTGAACGTCGCCGCGGCCGCCGCGGTGACCTTCTGGGTGCTCGGCCGTCGCTAGCGGGACGGGCGGTGCGACACCGCGCCCGAGCGGCCGGGGGAGGACGGCGCAGCGGAGCCCGCCGCAGCCGCCTTGGAGGCGCCGGGCTGCCGGACGGCCAGCCCGGGCGGGCCACCGTGGGGGTTCGACGACGCCCGCTCGGCTGCGGAGCCGTTGGCGCCCTGCCCGTTCGCCTGCCCGTTCGCCTTGCCGTTCGCCTTGCCGTTCGCCTTGCCGTTCGCCTTGCCGGGCTGCCCGTTGGTCTGGCTGCCGCCGCTGTTCCCACCCTTGTTGCCGCTCGAGGCGGCGGCCGGTGTGCTTCCGGAGTTCCCTGCGGAGGAGGGATGCGACGGCCGGGTCGCGTTGCCCGAGCCGCCCGCGGGCGCCCTGCTCGTCGTCGCCGACGACGAGGACGCCGAGGCCGAGGAGCGAGCCGGCGCGCCGGTCGAGGTCGGCCGCGCCGTGACCCCTTGGCTCGACGACACAGGAGGTGGCGCCGGGTAGGACGCCGCGGCGGGCAGGGTGCCGGGCCCGCCGCCGGCGCCGGGCGGGGGCGGCACGACCTCATTCACCACGGGTCGTCCGTTCGCTTCGGCGCCGGACAGCTCCTCAGTGCCCCGCGAACCGCGGCCCGCCGACGTCGGGGAGCCCGGCGAGTCCGGCGACGGCACCGAGATTCCGATCTTGTCGAGCGTGGACGAGACCCACCGCTGCGCGGGCGCGGGCAGGACGTCGGCGGCCGCCAGGCCGCCCCCGAGGACGAGGAACGCGATGGTCGCGGCGAGGACCGCCCGCAGCGAGTGCCGCGAAGCGGGCGTGCGGGGTCGGGGGAGCGATGCTGGGAAGGCCGCTCCCGGCGACATCTCCGGCCCTGAGGCCGCGGTGTTGGAGGCCGCGGTGTTGGAGGCTGCGGTGTTGGAGGTCGCGGTGTCGGACGATGCGGCGACGAAGGCCGCCACGGCGGCCGGCTCGTCCGCGATCTCGTCCGGCGAGGCCGGACCGGCGGCGGTCCGGAGCAGACCGAGCAGCTCCGGCGGGACGTCGGCGGGCAGCGTCAGGGTGCCGACCCGGGGGCCGGCCGAGGTGAAGTCGTCGCGGCGGTTCATGCCAGGTCCTCGCTGGTGCGCCGCGTGTACAGCTTCTCCAGCGTGCGCAGCCCGCGGTGGGCGAGCACGCGGACGGCGCCCGCCCGCTTGCCCATGATCCGCGCGACCTCGGGCACGTCGAGCCCGACGACGCTGCGCAGGATCACCGCCTCGGCCTGCAACGGCGGAAGGGCCTCGCTGATCGTCCGGACGGCATTGCGCGCCGACATCTCGCCCAGGACCAGGGTGGCGGTGTCCGGCTCGGCCGGGGCCGTCGCGTTCAGCTGCTGCTCGTCCTGCAGCACCACCGGGTGGCGCTGGCGCGCCCGACCCCAGTCCATCGCCCGGTGGCGCGCGATGGTCATGAGCCAGGTGCGGAAGTTGGTCTCGTCACCCGAGAACTGGTGCAGCGAGCGGACAACGGCGATCCAGGTCTCGGAGGCGACGTCGTCGGCGGCCTCGCCGACCAGCACCGTCAGGTAGCGGAGGACGACCGGCTGGTAGCAGCGCCAGAGGTCGGCGAACGCGCGCTCGTCGGACTGCCGGACGCGCGTGAGCACGTCGGGGAAGTCCGGACCCAGCACCGTCGCCGTCCCTGTCGTCCTCGCGTCGACCCTGGCTACCGCGTCGACGTACGTCGTGGCGATGACGGCCTCCCCACGACGCTGGTGCCCTACGCATGGGGAGCGCACCCACCGGGCGGGGCGTTACGGTGCGGGCCGGCGACGTCGCTCGGTGTGGTTGCGGGGTCAGCGGTAGAGCGGCGCGACCTCCGCGAACGCGCCTTGGCGGTACGACGCGGACACCGGGTCCAGGTAGTAGGGCGGCGGGGCGAACCGGAGCTTGTCGTCGTAGGAGTAGTTCTTCGTGTAGCCGGTTCGGTCGCCGTTGAACGTCCCCACCGGTCCGCGGTACTTCTGCGAGATCGAGCCGAAGACGGTGAGCGTGCCGAGTTGAGCGCCGATCTGGTAGCTCTCCACGGTGAAGCTGTGCTGCAGCGACAGGATCGCGGCGTGGATGGTCACGTCGGTCATCGTGCCGGTGCGGTTGGTGCCGTCCGAGCACACACCGGACGCCGTCCTGGTGCAGTCGATCGGGTGGTAGACCATCACCGAGTTGGCGGCGATGAGCCCGAGGCTGTCCGTGCCGGAGTCGCTGGTGCCGCTGCTGTAGGTCAGGTTGTTGGTGACCATGATGTTGTTCTCGGCGGCTACCGTGACCCTGCCCTTGAGGGTGCCCTCGACGAGGGCGATCCCGGAGCGGCAGTCCCAATCTCCGTATTTGACGTTGTCGTCGCCGTTCGTCGGTAGACCTCCGACCTTGCCCGCCGGGCAGGCGCCGCTCGACGGGTTAGTCGTCTGTCCGCTCGGCACATTCTGGACGTAGATGACGTTGTCTGCGGGAACGGGGATGTTGATGCCGTTCGGCGTCGTTCCGCCACATCCGGAGTTGATTCCGGTCGTGGTGAACGGGCTCCAGACGTTCATGGTTCCGTTCGCGTTGAAGACGATCCGGGTCGGTCCCGTGAACAGGCAGCCCGGCGAGCCGTTCGACGTGCCCGGGGTGACCTGGCGCTTGAGCCCCGTGTTGGTCGGCGGGAGATCGATCGTCGGCGCGTACCTGATGCCCTGCTGGAACTGCGGAGAGGCGCTGCCGTTAGGTCGGTAGCACTTCGATTGCGGCGGACTGCTCTGGCAGTTCGGGTAGCCGGTGGTGACCGTGTCCTTGAACAGAGGATTGCCGCTGATCAGCAAAGTGTCATTGGTGTGCAGCGGCCCGTCGATCGTGTCACCGCTGATGAAGGTGATGTCGCGGCAGCTCGAGTTGCGGGCGGGGCTGTCCCAGTAGTGCCGGGGGCAGTTCGTCTGCGCCCAGGACACGTAGTCGCCGTAGGCGGCCGCGTTGGACGGGTCGGTCGATTCGATATCGGAGTAGTAGAGGAACTCGTTGAAGCCGGCCGTCGAAAGCGTCGTGCGGACTGTGCGGGTTTCGTTCCTCGACCTGCCCGTGGACGTGATGATGATGCGGCCGTTCGCCGGAGTCGCCGATGCGTCGACGTCGTAGTGGAAGCGGGGGCAGTCGACCGGCGTCGGGGTGGTCGAGCACGCCACTCCGGTTGGCGTGGTGCTGCCCGCGACGGGCTGCCAGCCGACGGCGGTCGATGCGCCGCCGCACGTTCCGGGCTTGGGGATCGCCTTGTTCGTGCAGTCCGTGCTCTGCCAGTAGGTGTTGCTGTTGTTCAGCCGCGACAGGTAGTCGTCGACGCCCGCCTGAGCGGCGGCCATGGCGGCCTGGTAGTCCTGACCGTTGCGCGAGGCCTTGTTCGACGTGACGGTGATGCCGATGACCATCGTGACGAGCAGGCTGGCGATCATGCCGGCGGCCATCACGTAGACGATGGCGAAGCCGTCGTCGCGGCGGCGGCGGCGGGGCAGTCTTTGTCGGATGCGCATGATCAGGAACCCGTCAGGCTGTTGGGCAGGAAGATCCGGTTGACGAGGGTCGAGGAACCGAGGCGGCTCGTGTCCTTGGTGCGGACGGATAGCGTGAACTCGATCGCCGCGACCTTCGTCCGCTGGGCTGCGGTCAGGGCACCGGGGTCCGTCGGGTCGGTCCCTGGCCCGACGAGCTCCGTTCCGGTGTTGTCGAAGTACCGGAAGATCGGGGTGCTGGGAAACGTGGTCGCCGAGGGCCAGTTGAGGCCCTGCACGCGCGGGATCACCTTGATGGCGCAACCGGCTGCGCCCACCGTGCAGGCGGTGTAGCGATAGTTCGGGGCGGACCCGGCATCCGGCGCCTGCCGGCGCTCGGTCAGCACGGCCTGGCGGCGAGTGCTGTCCCAGGCGGCGGTGAGCAAGACCCGCTCAGGCGAGGAGGCGGGGCCGGTGTTCGAGTAGAAATCGATCTTGAATTTCGAGGCTGAGGTCAGCGCCGAATCACTGCTGGCGATCCCGGAGACCACAGACGGACGGACGGCCGTCCGAAGCGCCCGGGTTGTCGCGTTCACCGCGATCTGTGCCTGGTCGACGTCGTTGACGCGGGTGGTCACCATGCTGGTGTCGCGCCACGTGTTGATGGCGAAGCTGGTCACGACGATCGCGATGAGGCTCAGCAGCATCGAGGTGACGAGCAGCTCGACAAGCGTGAGTCCGGCCTCGCTGCGGTCGTCGACGCCGGACTCCTTGCCGCGCCTTCGGAACCACTCGGTCACGGGATCGCCACCGTGTAGACCGGGGGCGTGCCGGTGCCGACCGGGGCCAGCGCACTCGGCATGGCGTAGGTGTAGGTGGCTGCGGTCGACGGACCACCCGGCTGGTAGCGCACCTTGAACGTCCATCTGCCCAGTGGGATCCCCACCTTGCTCGTGCCGGTCGCGTCGGTCTTCGGCAGCGTCAGGGCGTCGCCGGCTGTGCCACCCGTCGGGTCGGTGACGGGCCCGGCGCACGCGGCGTCGGTCGCGTGGACGGCGTAGACCTGTGCGTTGGCGACGGCCACGCCCGTCTTCGTCACGCGGACGTCGACCGGCTGCAGCGCCGGTGCGGCGCTGGCCGTTCCCCCTGGCGTCGTCGCCACGGGGGAGCCGCGGCCGGTCGAGCTGTACGCCTGCGGGTCGGCGTCGAGGCAGGTGCCTGCCCACGTGGTGATCCCGTCGGTATACGGCCAGATCATGTCCGTCGAGCTCGCGCCGCGGGTGCCGAGGATTTTCGTCCGATATGCCGTCGACAGGCCCGTGTTGTAGGCGGTGTAGCCGAGTCCGGCCGGGACGGAGTAGCCGGTGCGAACCGTCGCCGTTGTCGTCAGCGTCGTTGCGGGTGCGTAGGCGAACGTGAGGGTCTGGGCGACGGCACCTGCGGTGACGGTCCGAGTCCCGGTGGCGGTCGGGTTCCAGTTGTTGTCGACGTAGCCGGACGCGCTCACAGACGCCGTGTAGCTGCCGGGCGTGAGGAAGCCGAAGAAGGCGCAGCCGTCGGCGGAGGTGGTCTGGGTGGCGGTACCGGACGGACCGGTGAGCGTGACGACCTGGCCGGCAGTCGGGTTGCCGGCGGCGTCGATGAGCTTCACGGGCACGTGACCGGTCGCCGAGTCGAACGTGCCGATCCGCGGGGTGAGCAGCGTGTTGGAGATGACGGGGCGAACCGAGCGCATCTTCGGCCACGTGACCGACACGCTCACCCGCAGGTAGGCGAGCTGTCCACTCGCCCCACCGTCACATGCGCTGGCGGTGGCGCCCTGCGACTGCCACTGCGCCGTCCGGGTCACGGTGTAGGCCGTCCCGTCCAGGACGAGCGGGGCGCCGACGGTGCCACCGGCCAGGGGATTGCTGTTCACGACCCGGCCGAGCGCGACCGACTGCGGACCCTGGTCCACCGCGGCGCTCATGAACTGACCGCGCACGATGTCGATCTCGCGGGCGGCCAGACTCGTGGCTGCGACCCGCCGCCGGCTGTCGGTGCTGGTCGCCAGCGACTGGATGACGAGGCCGATGACCGAGGCCGCGATCAGCGCGAAGATGACCATCGCGACGGTCACCTCGACAATGGTGAAACCGTCGTCGGCTGACAGGGCCCGCCGCCGCCGCACGTCGAAGAAGGTGCGGGCGCGCGGCAGCCGCCGGCGGCTTGTCCGATCGCGCGAGGTCACCTTCCGTGTATCGGGTTCTGGGCAGGCGACTGAAGTGGCAACCCGGTGACGCCAGCTCAAGCAACCCCCGGGTGCCGCCGATCCATGCTTCAGGCGCGGGACGTCCCGCGCGGACGGAGGAATCGTGGAGTACAGCAACGACGGTTCAGAGCAGCGGGACGACGTGGCGTGGCCCGGACAGAGTGCATCGCTGCAGATCCCGTCGCTGGCGCCGCCAAGGAGCGGCCCTGCAGCAGGCTCGTACGGCGCACCGCTTCCGTCGGGCGCGACGGCCCCCTCGGTCGGCATTCCGGTCGCGCCGTCGCCTGCGCACGCCGCAACCTCCGCCGGCGTTCCGCTCTCGCAGCTGCCCCCGCCCGGCTACGGCGTACCGGCGCAGCCCGGTACGCCCTCGCCGGCAGCCCGCCGCACCGCAGCCCGCCGCTGCCGCCCAGGCGTCAGCGATGCCGCAAGCTGCTCCGATTCCGCCGTCCGCGGCTCTCGCGGCCGCTCCGCCACCTGTGCCCGGCACCGCGGTCGCGCCGCCCCCCACCATTCCGTCGCCGGCGGCGTCGCCGGCTGGTGCCGAGGCCAGCCCCGAAGGCCCCCGCCTCAGCCGCGGCACGGAGGCGGCGTCGGAGGGTGAGGAGCTCATCCTCACCGACCTGCTCATCGAGGTTCTGGAGCGCAAGGCCTCCGACCTCCACCTCACGTCGGGTGCCCGCCCCACCTTGCGGCTGAACGGCCATCTCCACCCGATGGACGACCGTCCGGTGCTCACCCCGCCGGTCATCCAGAAGATGATGTACGCGATCATCACGCAGAAGCAGCGGGAGAAGTTCGAGGCGGAGCTCGAGCTCGACTTCGCCTACGCCGTGCCGGGCAAGGCCCGGTTCCGCGTCAACCTCTACCGGCAGCGGGACGCCCTGGGCGCCGCCTTCCGCCTGATTCCCTATGAGATCAAGAAGCTCGAGGACCTCGGCGTGCCGCCGAGCGTCGCCAACTTCGCGATGCTTCCGCGTGGCTTCGTGCTCGTCACCGGGCCCACCGGATCCGGCAAGTCCACCACCCTCGCGAGCCTCGTCGACCTGGCCAACCGCCAGCGACGCGACCACATCATGACCTGCGAGGATCCGATCGAGTTCCTGCACAGCCACCAGTCGTCGCTGGTCAACCAACGCGAGGTGGGGGAGGACACGCACTCCTTCCAGAACGCGCTGAAGCACGTGCTGCGTCAGGACCCGGACATCATCCTTGTCGGGGAGATGCGTGACCTGGAGACGATCTCCGTCGCGCTCACGGCGGCCGAGACCGGCCACCTGGTGTTCGCGACCCTGCACACGCAGGACGCTGCCCAGACCATCGACCGAGTGATCGACGTGTTCCCGCCGCACCAGCAGCAGCAGGTCCGCGTGCAGCTAGCCGGCGCGCTGCAGGGCGTCGTGTGCCAGACGCTCGCGCGCACCTACGACGGCAAGGGCCGCATCGTGGCCTGCGAGGTGCTCGTGGCGACCCCGGCGATCCGCAACCTCATCCGGGAGGGCAAGACGCACCAGATCTACTCCTCGCTGCAGGCCGGGTCGAAGTTCGGCATGCAGACGATGGACCAGCACCTCGCCGACCTGGTGAAGACCGGCCGGATCTCCTACCAGACCGGTATCGAGAAGTGCCACCACATCGAGGACTTCAACCGGCTCTGCGGCCGGGCCTGACGAGCGAAGGCGAAAGACCACCATGACGACGTACGCCTACTCGGTCCGCGACCGTGCCGGCAAGATGATCAACGGCACGCTCGAGGCGGAGTCCCCGGCGCTGGTCGCGGCCAAGCTCAAGGGCATGGGCTACGCCCCGATGAGCATCAGCGAGCACAAGGCCGGGCTCAACACCGAGATCACGATCCCGGGCTTCGGGAAGAAGAAAGTCACGCTCAAGGACCTCGCGGTCATGTCGCGGCAGTTCGCCACGATGATCAACAGCGGGCTCTCGCTGCTCCGTGCGCTGTCGATCCTCGCCGAGCAGACCGAGAGCAAGGAACTCGCCAAGGTCCTGGCCGAGGTACGCAACGAGGTCGAGACCGGCAACTCGCTCTCGATGGCGATGTCGAAGCACTCGCCGGACGTGTTCCCGCCGCTGATGGTGAACATGTGCAAGGCCGGCGAGATCGGCGGCTTCCTCGACGCGGTGCTCCTGCAGATCGCCGAGAACTACGAGGCCGAGGTCAAGCTGCGGGGCAAGGTGAAGTCCGCGATGACCTATCCGGTCGTGGTGTTCGTCATGGCCATTCTCGCGGTCTCGGCATGCTGCTGTTCATCGTTCCGATCTTCAGCAAGATGTTCAAGGATCTCGGCGGAACGCTGCCGTTCCCGACGCGTGTCCTCGTCATGCTCTCCGGGGTCCTGCGCACCTACTTCCCGGTCCTCATCGTGTTGGCCATCGTCGGTCTCATCGTCTGGCGGAAGATCAAGCACAAGCCGGGCGTGCGCGACGTCGTCGACCCGCTGAAGTTGAAGGCGCCGGTGTTCGGCCCGTTGTTCCAGAAGATCGCCCTGAGCCGTTTCGCACGCAACCTCGGCACGATGATGCGCTCCGGCGTGCCCATCCTGCAGAGCCTCGAGATCGTCGTCCGACACGACCGGCAACGTTGTGCTGGCTCGGGCGATCCGTGACGTGCAGGAGAGCGTCCGTACCGGTGAGACGCATCGCCGGACCGCTGAAGAACCACCCGGTCTTCCCGATGATGGTCGTCCAGATGATGTCCGTCGGTGAGGACACCGGCGCGCTCGACGCGATGCTGCTCAAGATCAGCGAGTTCTACGACCAGGAGGTCGAGGCGACGACGGAGTCGCTCACGGCCCTGATCGAGCCGCTGATGATCGGTTTCCTCGGCGCGGTGGTCGGCTCGATGATCGTGGCGATGTACATGCCGATCTTCAAGATCTTCGACCTCATCCAGTAGGCGGGTCGGCTCGCGTCACGGCCGCTCAAGCTCTCCGAGCACCCGCTCGAGGAAAGCCTTGCACGCCGCCCAGGGCGGCGTGCGGCCGTCCAGGATCGCCGCGACGACCGGTTCGCTCCGCTCGTTCACGAGCCAGCGGCCGGCCTCGGGCTTGGACGCCCACTCCTGCGTCAGCGCCCAGCGAAGTCCCCGGCAGGCGTTGAGGACGGTGTTGCGGACGTGCAGTTCGTCAGCGTGCTCTTTCCGACCGACGCGCCCAGGTGCCAGCGCACCGATGACGCGACGGCCCCTGACACGAGCTCCCGATCCGGCTCGACGTACACGTCGGACGGCGGCGGGCCCCACAGGGAGCGACCGCAGGCCCTCAGGATCGACCGGTCGATCACGTACCAGAAGGCGCCCCCGCCGCCCACTCGCTCGGAGGGGTCCAGCGCGAGCCGAAACGGCATGCCGGGACCGTCGTTCACCTCGAGCAGGAATCCCGGCTCCCCGCCCCCGCCTTGCGCGGTCGACTCGGGATAGAGGACGAACTCGAGTCCGCGGACGGGGCAGGGGAGCGCCCGATGCTGCAGGCGAGCCGACAGGGATCGCCGTCGTTCCACGTCGACGTCATCGGCGCAGACGGCCGCCACGTCGAGGTCGCTGGTTCGCTGATCGAAGGCGTCGAGCGCGGCCGATCCGGTGAGGGTGACGGCGATCAGGTCCTCGCCCAGCGCCGAGCGGAGGCGGTTCGTCAGGGTGCCGAGGTACTCCTGCACCGCAGCTGGCAGGGCCGACACGTCAGTTCTGCCGAGGGTCCTCGGGTGCGGTCGATGCCCAGGAGACGCGTCCGCCCTGACGGCGCAAGACCTCTCTCCACAGGTCCTCCGGACGGTCGGTGAAGACGTCGTCGATCGTCGCGTCGAGCACGTACCAGCCGCCGGCGTCGATCTCCATCTCGAGCTGCTCGGCGGTCCATCCCGCGTAGCCGGCCAGCAGGCGGATGCGTGTCACCTCGGCCAGTGCCGGGTCCTCGTCGACGTCCAGGGTCCGCCACCCGTCCGACGTCTCGCCGAGACACAGCGCGGTGTCCGGCTGCACCGGCCCGCCCACGAAGACGGCGTCCGGAGCGGCGGCCAGGCCCTCCCACCGGGGGAGTACCTCACCGACCCTGAGGCCGCCCGGCCGGTTCAGCACGATTCCGAGCGCGCCGTCCTCGCTGTGCGCCAGCATCAACACGACCGTGCGCACGAAGTTGGGGTCGACCAACCCCGGCGTCGCCGCGAGCAGACGCCCGGTCAGGGAGCGCACGCCCCAAGTCTGCCTTGCCCCGTCGGCGGACCGGCGTGACCCGTTCGGGTGAGAAGGAGATCCGCCGGTCAAGGTGGCGGCCGAGCACTCCGACATCAGCGTTATCAAAGTTCGAGCCGGCAACCGGGCCTGAAACGGCACACCCGTCGCGAGGCGGGGTCGCAAAGCGCTGGGACCCCTCGGGGTTCGCCAGAGTTGCCACGGGACCGGCTCCCGTACCTCAAGGAGAGGTCGCACCATGCTGGCT
Source organism: uncultured Actinomycetota bacterium (assembly GCA_963783105.1). Classification (GTDB taxonomy): domain Bacteria; phylum Actinomycetota; class Actinomycetes; order Frankiales; family Frankiaceae; genus JAVEDQ01. The sequence goes on along the minus strand of CAWAMI010000003.1, from coordinate 723,721 downwards.
GCACGTCTGCACAAGGCCCGGGAGGAGAACGAGGGTGGCTTCACCCTTATCGAGCTCCTGGTCGTCATGATCATCATCGGGATCCTGGCCGCCATCGCCATCCCGGTCTTCCTGAGCCAGCGGGCGAAGGGCCGCGACACCTCCACGAAGGCCGACGTCTCGACCGTCGGCAAGGAGATCGCGACCTACTTCGTCGACGGCACCGGCACCCTGACGCTGGACACGTCCACACCGGGTTCGATCGTCGTCAAGGAGGCTGGCGCGGGCACGTACACCAGCGGCGCGATCAAGCTGAGCAGCGGCACCGCGGTGCCGGCGGCGAACGCGTCGGCCAACCTGGACAAGTCCGACAGCTGGTGCGTCGCGTTGACCAACCCGAACGGCAAGCAGCAGAACTACAAGTACTCGGCGCAGGGCGGTCTCTCGACCGGCCTCTGCCCCTGATCAGTACCTGACCGAGTCGGGGCGGCATCCTTCGGGATGCCGCCCCGACCTCTTTTCCTGCCAACGGCAGGACGAAGGCAGGAATTCCCCGTTCGGACTTCTAAAGTCACGCCCCTCTACGGGCCGAAAAGAAACAACAGCGGTGCAGCGGGCACCGAAAAGTCCTCGACCAGTTGGAGAAACGTCATGCTGGCTGCTCGTCTGCACAAGGCCCGGGAGGAGAACGAGGGTGGCTTCACCCTTATCGAGCTCCTGGTCGTCATGATCATCATCGGGATCCTGGCCGCCATCGCCATCCCGGTCTTCCTGAGCCAGCGGGCGAAGGGCCGCGACACCTCCACGAAGGCCGACGTCTCGACCGTCGGCAAGGAGATCGCGACCTACTTCGTCGACGGCACCGGCACCCTGACGCTGGACACGTCCACACCGGGTTCGATCGTCGTCAAGGAGGCTGGCGCGGGCACGTACACCAGCGGCGCGATCAAGCTGAGCAGCGGCACCGCGGTGCCGGCGGCGAACGCGTCGGCCAACCTGGACAAGTCCGACAGCTGGTGCGTCGCGTTGACCAACCCGGACGGCAAGCAGCAGAACTACAAGTACTCGGCGCAGGGCGGTCTCTCGACCGGCCTCTGCCCCTGATCAGTACCTGACCGAGTCGGGGCGGCATCCTTCGGGATGCCGCCCCGATCTCTTTCCCGGCACCTCAGCTGCGGTGCCCGGGAGTTAGGCGAATAACTGGTGTCACTCCAACACTGAACTCGCGGCCGAGAGCTGCCGACTACTCGGTAGTCGCAACACAACGAGGGAGCGGGTGCCGAGCATGCGGAGTCGGATACGGCCGGACCGTGAGGACGGCTTCACGCTGATCGAGCTCCTGGTCGTCATGATCATCATCGGGATCCTGGCCGCCATCGCCATCCCGATCTTCCTGAGCCAGCGCGAGAAGGCCCACGATAGCTCGACCAAGGCCGACGTGAGCGCCCTCGGCAAGGAGGTCGCCACGTACTTCGTGGACGGCAAGGGCACCTTGACGCTGGACTTCACGAGCACTCCCGGCAAGGTCCTCATCGCTGACGGCGCCGGATACGACTCGGTCGTCAACCTGACGAACGGGACGGCGCGCCCGACGAGTAATGCCTCGTCCAACCTCGACGACGCCCGGGCATGGTGCGTCGCCCTGACGGACACCCGCGGCAAGGACCAGACCTACAAGTACACGGCTGAAGGCCTTGGTGTCGGCGGCTGCTGACCCTCCCGGCTTTCAACTGCGCTGTCCACAGGCGACGGCGTACCTGACGCGCCCTTTCATCGCCTCTGCGACGCTTGCGAAGGCGACGGACGACCCGACAGGAGAACATGGAGTTCCCGCTGAGCGTGCTCGCCGCGTTGACCGGACTGCTCGGCCTCGTGGTCGGCTCCTTCCTCAACGTGGTGATCCACCGGGTCCCGCGCGGGCAGTCCATCGTCCGGCCACGCTCGCACTGCCCCGAGTGCGGAGCGGGCGTCCGGCCCCGGGACGAGGTCCCCGTGCTGTCGTGGGTCCTCCTGCGGGGCCGCTGCCGCGACTGCCGGAACCCGATCAGCGTCCGCTACCCCCTGGTCGAGCTGCTGACCGCGGGTGTCTTCGTCGCGCTCACGCTCCGGCTGGGTCTTTCGCTGGCCCTGCCCGCCTACCTCTACCTGGGCGCGGTGGGCGTCGCGCTGGCGCTGATCGACCTCGACACCAAGCGCCTCCCGAACTCGCTCACGCTGCCGTCCTACGTCGTGGGTATCGCGACGCTCGCGCTCGCCCTGCTCGGCGACGACTCGTGGACGCCCGTTCGTCCGGGCTCTCATCGGACTGGCCGCGATGTGGGCGTTCTACGCGCTGCTGTGGTTCCTGTATCCGCGCGGCATGGGGTGGGGCGACGTCAAGCTCGCAGGCGTCCTCGGCCTGTACACGGGCTTCCTCGGCTGGGGCTCGTGGGCCGTCGGGCTGTTCGGCGGCTTCCTGTTCGGCGGGGTCGTGAGCATCGGGCTCGTCCTCGCGGGTCGGGCCGGCCGCAAGAGCAGGGTCCCGTACGGGCCGTTCATGATCGCCGGCGCCCTGGTCGCCGTGCTGGTCGGGCAGTCGCTCGCGAACACCTACCTGGAGCTGACTGTCGGCTGAACGTCGCCAACCGGTGCGGTAGGTCGGCTCAAGAGGCTGGGCCAGTCGGCCGAATGTGAAGGGGAGCGCCGCTGTGGCGCCTCGGTCAGCGCCAGCGGAAGAGCTCGGCCGCAGACCCGGATGGCTGGGAAGGACCGCCGTGTCAGGACGCAGAGCCGTCGGCCTCGACATCGGAACGACGGGCGTGCGCGCTGCCCAGCTCAGCTGGGGCAAGGAGAGCACGAAGCTGGAGCGTTTCGGTCAGATCGCCCTCCCCGTGGGTGCCGTCCGTGACGGCGAGGTCGTCGACCCCGAGCCGGTCGCCGCGGCCCTCAAGGAGCTGTGGGCCCGCGTCAAGTTCTCCACCAAGAAGGTGGTCGTCGGCATCGCCAACCAGAAGGTCGTCGTCCGCCAGGTCGACCTGCCCTGGATGCCGCTTCCCGAGCTGCGCAAGTCGCTCGCCTTCCAGGTCGCCGACGTCATCCCGATCCCGGTCGAGCAGGCCGTGCTCGATCTGCACCCGCTCGAGGAGATCGTCGCCGAGGACGGCACCCGGCGTCAGCGGGTGCTCCTCGTCGCCGCCAGCCGCGACATGGTCAACGGCAGCCTCGACGCCCTGCGCATTGCCGGCCTGCACCCCGAGGCCGTCGACCTCACAAGCTTCGCCGTTCTTCGCGCCCTCGGGACCCCCGACGGCCTCGGTCTCGCGTCGACCGCGGAGGCCCTCGTCGAGGTCGGAGCCAGCGTCACCAACATCGTCGTCCACCAGGGTGGCGTCCCGCGCTTCGTCCGCATCCTGCTCATGGGTGGCAGCGACATCACCGAGACGATCGCGGACCGCATGGGCGTCCCCTTCGAGCAGGCCGAGGCCCTCAAGCAGTCGAGCTCGCTGCCGCTCGACCCGGCCGCGTCAGGCCAGCACCCGGTGGCCCGGGTCCTCGAGGCCGCCGCGACCACATGGGTCGAAGAGGTCCGCGGTTCCCTGGACTACTACCTGGCCCAGCCGGACTCGGCCCGGCTGAGCCGCGTGGTTCTCTCTGGCGGCGGGGGCCTTCTGCAGGGTCTGGACCAGCGGCTCTCGCACGCGGTCCGCATCCCCGTGCACGCCGCGGCCCCGTTGTCCCGGCTGGAGATCGGCCGGACGCGTCTGAGCCCCGAGCAGCTGTCCTACGTCGAACCCCTGGCCAGCGTCCCGGTCGGGCTCGCCCTCGGAGTCGCCGCATGAACGCGCCCGTTCTGCCGCAGTTCGATCAGGTCGAGGAGCAGAGCCTTCCGTTGCTCGACGCTCCCGCCGAGGTCCTCGCGCCGCGGGTCAACCTGCTGCCGCCGGAGATCGCCGAGCAGCGGGCCGTCCGCAAGTTGGCCATTGCCCTCGCCGGCGCCGTCGTCCTCTGCGTCGCCGCCGTCGGCGGTGGCTGGGTCTACGCCGGCCAGGGCGAGAGCCAGGCGCGCGCCGACCTCGCTTCGGCGCAGAGCACCCAGACCGCTCTGCAGCGCAAGCAGCAGGCGCTGCTACCGGCGCAGACGGCCCAGAACCAGGTCCAGGCGGCTCAGCGGGCTCTCGCCGCCGCCATGGGCAACGAGGTCCTCTGGTCCCGTTACCTCGACCAGCTCCGCCTCAAGCGGCCGGAGGGCGTGCGGTTCTCCTCCGTCGCCCTCACGCCGGCAGACTCGGGCTCGTCCGGTTCTTCGAGCGGGTCGAGCTCGTCCGGCTCATCCGGGTCCTCGAGCGCTCTCCCCAGCGGCAGCATCGCGTCGTTGACCCTGTCGGGCATGGCCCGCAGCCAGCCGGACGTAGCGGCCTTGCTCGACCAGCTCTCCAGCATCCCGGGCTTCACGGGTGTCTACCTGACCAGCACCTCGAAGGAGGGCTCGTCCGGCGTCATCAACTACACGGTCACCGCCGGCGTCACCGCTGAGGCTCTTTCCCACCGCTACACCGCCGAGGGCAACTGATGAACACGTTGATGACCCGACGCCAGCCGTTGATCGCCGTCGCGGTGGTCGTCTACCTCCTCGTGCTCGTCGCGGGCTGGTTCCTGCTCATCTCTCCGAAGCGCGCCGAGGTCGCCGACCTGCGGGGCAAGGTGCAGACCCAGGAGTCCTCCAACTCCAGCCTGCAGGCGCAGATCTCCAACCTCGAGGCGCTGGCTGCGAAGCTGCCCGCGCAGCGGGCCGCGCTTGCCGCCGTCAGCGCCAAGGTGCCGCAGCAGCCGGCCATTCCCGAGCTCGTCCGCAACCTGAACCAGGCCGCCGTCGCGTCGAACGTGACGCTGACCGGCATCAAGCCTGTGGAGCCGACCGCGATTCCGGGAGCGGACGGCGTGCAGGGCATCGACGTCACGCTCACGGTCAACGGCGACTACGTCTCGCTCGAGCAGTACCACCTCGCCCTCGAGGGCCTGTCGCGTGCCTTCCTCGTCCAGGGGATGACCATCACCGAGAAGTCCTCGTCGGGTTCCAGCTCCGCGCCGGGGGCGACGTCGACCGGCGGCTCCTCCAGCGACACCGGCGGCTTGACCGCCACGATCAGCGGCCGCGTGCTAGTCGGCGCCCCGACCGGCACCAGCACGTCGAGCTCGTCGAAGAACTCGACGTCAAGCGGGTCGAGCAGCAGCGCGCCGGCCGAGGCGCCCACCACCTCGGCCAGCTGACAGCCGACCGACGACGCGAACCGAGGAGTAAACGATGGCACGCAATACCGCGTCCGATGCGGTCGCGGACGGCATGAACGCCGAGACCGACCGCCGCAAGCTACTGATCGTGGCCCTCGCCGGCCTGGGTGTGCTCGCCGTCATCGCCGTGGTCCTGTTCTCCGGCCTGCTCGGTGGCAGTAGCGACGACGACCTGAACAGCTCGCCGCTGCCCACGCCACGGGCCAAGGCCTCGGCCGTGCCGCCGCCGACGAGCAGCCCGTCGCAGTTCGAGCTCGCGCCGGCCGCGGCCTACGGGGACCCCTTCGCGAAGCTCCCCGAGGAGCTGGCGGCCGAAGCTGCCTCGCAGCAGAGCACTGCCGCCACGGCTCCCGTGGCCACCGGCACCGGCACGACCGACCCGGCCGCGGCCGGCGCTCCCGCCACCGGTGACGCCGCCACCGGCACCACGACCGCCAGCGGCACCACCGCACCCGGCACGGCGGCCACGAGCCAGAGCGCGGCCACCACAGCGGCCAAGCCCGTCCAGCTCATCGCGGTCAGTGGCGGCACGGCCAAGGTCGAGGTCGACAGCGTGGCGTACCCGGCGAAGTCCGGTGCGGCCTTCGCCGGCGACTACAAGGCCGTCTCCGTCTCCGCGGACTCGATCACCATCTCCCACGGCGGCAAGACCGTGAAGCTCGCGCTGGGGGAGCTGCAGAACCTCTGATCGACCCAGGGTCGACGCTCGAACGGCGCAGGAGCACGCCTCCTGCGCCGTTCGTCATTTGAGACACTGGCAGGCGTGAACGGGCACCGGTTCGGCTGGCACTGGTTGGGCTGGCATTCGGGAGCGCAGGCGTGACGCTGCGCTGGCTCACCGCGGGCGAATCGCACGGCCCGGCGCTCGTCGCCACCCTCGAGGGACTGCCTGCGGCGGTCGAGATCACCAGCACCGAGATCGGCGAGCAGCTCACCCGCCGGCGCGCCGGCTACGGCCGAGGTGCGCGGATGAAGTTCGAGCGCGACGAGGTCGACATCCTCGGCGGCGTCCGGCACGGTCGCACCCAGGGCGGCCCGGTCAGCATCGTCGTGAAGAAATTCCGAGTGGCCGAAGTGGGAGCAGGTGATGAACCCCGACCCGGTCGACCCGGCCGAGTTGGCGGACCTGGCCCGCAACGCGCCGCTGACCCGCCCCCGCCCCGGCCACGCCGACCTCGTCGGGATGCAGAAGTACGGCTTCGACGACGCCCGGCCGATCCTCGAGCGCGCCAGCGCCCGCGAGACCGCGGCCCGCGTCGCGCTCGGCTCCGTCGCGCGCAACTTCCTCCGCCAGGCCTACGGCGTCGAGGTCCTCAGCCATGTCGTCGCGATCGGCGCGGCCGCCGTCCCGGAAGACGCCCCCACGCCGCTGCCCGCCGACCTCCCGGCGATCGACGAGGACCCCGCCCGCTGCGCCGACCCCGCCTCGAGCCGGGCGATGGTCGACGAGATCGACGCCGCACGTAAGGACGGCGACACCCTCGGCGGGGTCGTCGAGGTGGTCGTCTACGGGCTCCCGCCGGGGCTCGGCAGCCACGTCCACTGGGACCGCCGGATCGACTCCCGGCTCGCCGGCGCGCTCATGGGCGTGCAGGCCATCAAGGGCGTCGAGGTCGGCGACGGCTTCCGCACCGCCGCCCGCCGCGGCTCGCTCGCGCACGACGAGATCGTCCGCGGCGACGACGGCGTCGTCCGCCGGGTGACGGCCCGCTCCGGCGGCACCGAGGGCGGTATGACGACCGGCGAGGTGCTACGCGTCCGCGCGGCCATGAAGCCGATCTCGACCGTGCCCCGCGCGCTGCGCACCGTCGACACCGCGACGGGCGAGGCCGCCGTCGCCATCAACCAGCGATCCGACGTCTGCGCGGTGCCGGCGGCCGGGGTGGTCGCCGAGGCGATGGTCGCGCTCGTGCTCGCCGACGCGGCGCTCGAGAAGTTCGGCGGCGACTCCGTCGAGGAGACCCGGCGCAACTGCGAGGCCTACCTCAAGGCCGCGGCGAGCACGGTGGCGGACGCGCCGACCGTCCATGAGTGACGGCCGACGAGGAACAGTCGATGAGTGACGCGCCGCGCCCGGTGCTCGTCCTCGTCGGCCCGCCGGGCGCCGGCAAGACGACGGTCGGCACGCTCGTCGCCGCCGAGTTAGGGGTGCCGTTCCTCGACACCGACCAGGCGATCGAGGCCGAGGCGGGCAAGACGGTCGCCGACATCTTCATCGAGGACGGCGAGGAGCAGTTCCGCACGTGGGAGCGGGCGGCGGTGGCCCGCGCCCTCGACGAGCACGACGGCGTCGTCGCCCTCGGCGGCGGCGCGGTGATGTCGGAGGAGACCCGGCAGCGGCTGCAGGCGGCGCCGGTCGTGGCCCTCGAGGTCACCTTGACCGACGCCGTGGCCCGGGTCGGCCTCGCACGCGACCGGCCGCTGCTGCTCGACTCGCCGCGCGCCCGGATCTCGGCGATGCTGCGCGACCGGGCTCCGCTCTACGCCGAGGTCGCCCGCCGATCCGTGACCACCGCCGACCGACCGCCCGACGACGTCGCCGCCGAGATCCTCGAGTGGCTGCGAGCAGGAGGAACTCCAGGCATGGCAGTCCGAGAATGAGCGAGCCCGGCACGATCTCGAGCGCGGACGGCACCGATGAGCCCGTCCGCGTCGAGGTCCGCCCCGCCGGGAGCAGCCCGTACGCGGTGCTGATCGGCGAGGGCCTCCTCGAGGAGGTGACGACGTCGCTGTCCGGCGCGACCCGCGTCGCCCTGATGCACCCGCGTGCCCTGCGTACCCCGGCGGACGCAATGCGTGAGGAGATCCTCGCCGCCCGCTCCGACCTGGAGGTGCACGCCCTGGAGGTGCCGGACGGCGAGGACGCGAAGACGCTGCAGGTCGCCAACTACGCCTGGAACGTGCTCGGCTCCGTCGGCTTCACCCGCAACGACCTCGTCATCGGCTTCGGCGGGGGAGCGGTCACGGACCTGGCCGGCTTCGTCGCCGCGACGTGGCTGCGCGGCGTCCGCGTGGTCCAGGTCCCGACGACGCTGCTCGGCATGGTCGACGCGGCCGTCGGCGGCAAGACCGGCATCAACACCGATGCCGGCAAGAACCTCGTCGGCTCCTTCCACCAGCCGAGCGCGGTGGTGTGCGACCTCGGCACCCTCGCGACGCTCCCGCCGAACGACTTCGCCGCCGGGCTGGCCGAGGTCGCCAAGGCCGGCTTCATCGCCGACCCCGCGATCCTCGACCTGCTCGAGGACGACCCCACCGGTCACCGCCACCTGCGCGAGCTGATCGTGCGCTCGGTCGCCGTCAAGGCCGACGTCGTGAGCGCCGACCCCAAGGAGTCCGGCCGCCGGGAGATCCTCAACTACGGCCACACGCTCGGCCACGCCGTCGAGAAGGTCGAGCGCTACAACTGGCGGCACGGCGCCGCGGTGTCCGTCGGCCTCTGCTACGCGGCGGCGCTGTCGCGGCTGGCGGCCGGACTCGACGACGCGACCGCCGACCGGCACCGGGCGGTGCTGTCGGCGATCGGGTTGCCGGTGAACTATCCGCAGGACCGGTGGTCGGCGCTGCTCGACGCCATGCGCATCGACAAGAAGGCCCGCGGCAACCGGCTGCGCTTCGTCGCGTTGTCCGCGCTCGCCAAGCCGTTCCTGCTGGAGGATCCCGATCCGGGGCTCCTGACCGCGGCGTACTCGGAGGTCGGCATATGAGCATCGGGTTCACCCCTTCGTCCGGTGGAGCGGCGAAGGCAGCGGTGTGGGTGCTCTCCGGGGTCAACCTCGGCCGGCTCGGCACGCGGGAGCCGGACGTCTACGGCACCGGCACCTACGCCGACCTCGAGAAGGCGATCCGGGAGACGGCCGGTGAGCTCGACGTCGCGGTCGACGTCCGGCAGACCGACGACGAGACCGAGATGATCCGCTGGCTGCACGACGCGGCGGACGCCGGCGTGGCGGTCGTCCTCAACCCCGGCGCCTGGAGCCACTACTCCTACGCGTTGCGCGACGCCTGCGCGGCGCTGACCGGCGCGCTCGTCGAGGTCCACCTGTCGCAGACCGCCAAGCGCGAGCAGTTCCGCCACCACTCGGTCATCTCCGAGGTCGCGAGCGGGACCATCACCGGGCTGGGCTTCGACTCCTACCGACTCGGTCTGCGCGCGGCCGTCGGGTTGCTGTCCCCGTAGACTCGGCCGACGTGCCCACCACCAACGATCTGAAGAACGGCGTCACGCTGGACCTCGACGGCCAGCTGTGGAACGTCGTCGAGTTCCAGCACGTCAAGCCCGGCAAGGGTGGCGCGTTCGTCCGGACCACGCTGAAGAACGTCACCTCCGGCAAGGTCGTCGACAAGACGTTCAACGCCGGCACCAAGGTCGAGTTCGCGACGGTCGACAAGCGGGAGATGACCTACCTCTACCGCGAGGGCGACGACTTCGTGTTCATGGACACCGAGTCCTTCGACCAGATCAACATCCCGGCAACCGTGGTCGGCACCGCCGCGGACTACATGCTCGAGAACACCAACGCCACGGTGGCCATCAACGAGGGCAACCCGCTCTACGTCGAGCTGCCGGCCTCGGTCGAGCTCGTCGTCAGCTACACCGAGCCCGGCCTGCAGGGCGACCGCTCCAGCGGCGGTACGAAGCCTGCCACGCTGGAGACCGGCGCCGCCGTGCAGGTCCCGCTGTTCCTCACGGTCGGCGAGAAGATCAAGGTCGACACCCGCGACGGTCGGTACCTCGGCCGGGTCAACTGACGACCCAGTAGTGACTCCACCAGGTCCGACGCCTCCAGCGTCCCGGGGACGCGCCCGCTCCGGCGGCGCCGAAACGCGCCTGTCCGCACGCGGTAAGGCCCGCAAGCGCGCGCTCGACGTCCTGTACGAGAGTGACCTGCGCGGCACCGATCCGATGCGGACGCTCGCCGACCGGCTCGCGCAGTCCGACCCGCCCATCCCCGAATACTCGGTGGAGCTGGTCGAGGGCGTGCTGGCACACCGGGCCGAACTCGACGCGCTCATCTCGACGTCGTCGCAGGAATGGACGATCGAGCGGATGCCGCCGATCGACCGCAACCTGCTCCGCATCGGCGGCTACGAGCTGCTCCACCGGGACGACGTCCCGGACGCCGTCGCCATCAACGAGGCCGTCGAGCTGGCGGCCCGACTGTCGACGGACGAGTCCGCGACGTTCATCAACGGCGTGCTCGGCCGCCTGCTGTCGCGCAAGCCGACCTTGAGCGAGCCGGCCGACGAGTCCTGAAGCCGGTCAGACCGTCTCGACGGCCCGGCGCGCTTCGGGGGAGAGCACGCCCCAGGTGATCAGCTGCTCGGTCAGCGAGGTCGGCGTGGCGTCGTAGATGACGGCGAGCGACCGCAGGTCCTCGTGCCGGATCGAGAGCACGCGGCCGTTGTAGTCGCCCCGCTGGCTCTGGATGGTCGCGGCGTACCGGGCCAGGGGAGCGCCCTGCTCGCGCGGCACCGACGCCAGGCGTTCGAGGTCGATGACGATGCGCGGCGACTGCTCGACCGCGATGACCGCCTCACGCTCGGGCAGCAGCTCGTTGACGGGGACGCCGTAGAACTCGGCGAGCTCGGAGAGGCGCTGCACGGTGACCGCGCGGTCGCCGCGCTCGTAGGAGCCGACGACGACCGCCTTCCAGCGGCCCTGCGACTTCTCCTCGACGCCGTGCAACGACAGCCCCTGCTGCGTCCGGATCGCACGCAGACGGGTACCGAGCGCCTTCGCGTAGTCGGATGACATCCGCCTGCTCCCACTCCCCAGCGACGACTTCGGATTGACGAGCCCCCGCGGCCCGTGGTGACCAACTGTAGTGCCGATCGTGACGAAGCTGTCACCCTTCGACACATATGTGGCGGTTCGGGTTGATCAACCTTGCTCGATGGCAATGCCCGGAAACTAGGGTTGTGGAAGCCCCGGGTCAAGCCACCCGTACGCGTGTCGGACGCAATCTACGTGGCGATCTCGTGTGCAGCCCACGTGTTCCTGAGGGGTCGGCGAGTTCGGACGTGGCGCTCCCGACACCCCCGTTGTCGCAGGCGCGACGGGCGGATCGCGGCTGGTAGCGTCCGGCACGACAACTCCTTTAAGGATCCGTCCCGTGAGGCGGAGAAGGAGGGACAGAAGTGGTGCAATCTTCCGCCGGGGACAGCGGCTTACCGTCTGGGCTTCCGGCCCGCTCCGGCTCCCCCGGCGCCACCGTCGGGACGACATCGTCCAGAAACGCCGCCGACCACGCTCCGTCACCGGACGCCGATGTCGACCCGGGTGCCGACGACGCGGCGGACCGTCAGGTCCTCTCCGACGCCGACCTCGGCCGCACCCTCACCCGCATCGCGCACCAGATCCTGGAACGCACGGACGGCGGCCGCGACGTCGTCCTGCTCGGGATCCCGACGCGCGGGGTCCTGCTCGCCCGCCGGCTCGCAAGCCGCATCGCCGAGTTCGAGGGCCTCGACGTGCCGGTCGGCTCCCTCGACCCCACGATGTACCGGGACGACCTCCGCCTGCGCGGGGTCCGCCCGCTGGAGACGACCGACGTCCCCGACGACATCGACGGCAAGGTCGTCGTCCTCGTCGACGACGTCCTCTACTCCGGTCGCACCGTCCGCGCCGCGCTCGACGCCCTCAACGACTTCGGCCGTCCGCGCGCCGTGCAGCTCGCGGTCCTGGTCGACCGCGGGCACCGGGAGCTGCCGATCCGGGCGGACTACGTCGGCAAGAACCTCCCGACCTCGCAGGACGAGTCCGTGCACGTGCTGCTGCGCGAGACGGACGGCCGGGACGGCGTCCGCCTGATCGAGGGGGACGAACCCCGCGGCTACGCGGCCCTCCAGGCACGCAGCCGAGGACGTCCCCGGGACCTCGGAACGCCCGGAGCCCGCGAACGCCGAACGGGAGGTCCCGCCTGATGCTGCGACACCTGCTCTCCGCCGGCGACCTCAGTCGCGACGAGGCGCTGCTGGTCCTCGACACGGCCGAACAGATGGCCCTGGTCGCCGACCGGCCGATCAAGAAGCTGCCGACCCTGCGCGGCAAGACCGTCGTCAACCTGTTCTTCGAGGACTCGACCCGCACGCGCACGTCGTTCGAGGTGGCGGCGAAGCGCCTCTCCGCCGACGTCATCAACTTCTCCGCCAAGGGCTCCAGCGTCAGCAAGGGCGAGAGCCTCAAGGACACCGCGCTCACGCTGGAGGCGATGGGGGCGGACGGCGTGATCATCCGGCACCAGGCCAGCGGCGCCCCGCGTCGGCTCGCGCAGTGGGTGCGCGGCAGCGTGCTCAACGCCGGCGACGGCACCCACGAGCATCCGACGCAGGCCCTGCTCGACGCGTTCACCATGCGCCAGCGCCTCGGCCGGCTCGACGGCCTCCGCGTGACGATCGTCGGCGACGTCCTGCACAGCCGGGTCGCCCGTTCCAACGTGCTGCTGCTCGCGACGCTCGGTGCGTCGGTGACGCTCGTCGCGCCGCCGACGCTGCTGCCCGTGGGCGTCGAGGCCTGGCCCGCCGACGTCAGCTACGACCTCGACGCGGTGCTGCCCAAGGCGGACGTCGTGATGATGCTGCGGGTCCAGCGCGAGCGGATGAACGCCGCGTTCTTCCCGACCGTGCGCGAGTACAGCCGCCGCTACGGCCTCGACGCCGAGCGGATGGCGATGCTGCCCGAGCACTCCGTCGTCATGCACCCCGGGCCGATGGTGCGCGGCATGGAGATCGCCTCCGAGGTGGCCGACTCGCTGCGCAGCACCATCGTCGACCAGGTGGCGAACGGAGTGAGTGTGCGGATGGCCGTGCTGTACCTGCTGCTCGGCGGGCCGCGGCCCGTCGACAGCGCCGACGTCCCCGACGGCATCGAGGCGGCGGCGTGACCGGTCCCTTCGGTACCGGCGGCCCGGGGGGTGGTTCGGTCGCCACCCTGTCCGGTCGCTGGCTCCTGCGCGGCGTCTCCCTGCTCGGCAGGCAGCCCACGGACGTCCTGCTCGAGGCCGGGCGGATCGCCGAGGTCGGCGCGCGCGGGGACATGCCGGGCGTCGAGTCGATCGACGCCGACGGCCTGGTCGCCCTGCCGGGCCTCGTCGACCTGCACACCCACCTGCGCGAACCCGGCCGGGAGGACGCCGAGACGGTCGAGTCCGGCACCCGCGCCGCCGCCCTCGGCGGCTTCACCGCCGTGCACGCCATGGCCAACACCGATCCGGTCGCCGACACCGCCGGCGTCGTCGAGCAGGTGTGGCGGCTCGGTCGCGAGGCGGGGCACTGCGACGTCGCCCCCATCGGCGCCGTCACCGTCGGGCTCGCCGGGCAACGGCTCGCCGAACTCGGTGCGATGGCCGACTCCGCCGCGCGCGTGCGGGTGTTCTCCGACGACGGCCACTGCGTCTCCGACCCGATGCTGATGCGCCGCGCCCTCGAGTACGTCAAGGCGTTCGACGGCGTCGTCGCGCAGCACGCCGAGGAACCCCGGCTGACCGAGGCCGCGCAGATGAACGAGGGAGTCCAGTCGGCCCGGCTCGGGCTCACCGGCTGGCCCGCGGTCGCGGAGGAGGCGGTGATCGCCCGCGACGTCCTGCTCGCCGGGCACGTCGGTTCCCGGCTGCACGTCTGCCACGTCTCGACCGCCGGCTCGGTCGAGATCCTGCGGTGGGCGAAGTCGAAGGGCTGGCAGGTCACGGCGGAGGTGACGCCGCACCACCTGATGCTCACCGACAGTCTCGTCGAGGGCTACGACCCGGTGTTCAAGGTCAACCCGCCGCTGCGGACCGCCGAGGACGTCGAGGCCCTGCGCGCCGGTCTGGCCGACGGGACGATCGACTGCGTCGCCACGGACCACGCGCCGCACGCGCTGGAGGACAAGGAGACCGAGTGGGCCGCCGCCCGCCCCGGCATGCTCGGCCTGCAGACCGCGTTGTCGGTGGCGTACGAGGCGATGCGCGGCCGGGTGGACGACTCCCGGCTGTGGCCGCTGCTCGCGGAGCGGATGTCGGCCGCCCCCGCCCGCATCGGTCGCCTGGCCGATCACGGCCGCCCGCTGGAGGCCGGCGCGCCCGCCACCCTGACCCTGCTCGACCCTTCGGCGACGTGGACGGTCGACGCCGCCGGTCTCGCGTCCCGCAGCCGCAACACCCCCTACGCCGGCCGCACCCTGCCGGTGCGGGTTGTCGCCACGTTCCTCCGCGGCCGGCCGACGGTCCTCGACGGGCGAATTTCATGAAGACCAGTCGCGTGATCTCCGCTCTTCGAGTCAGACGGGTCGCCTGAGATGCGCCTGCTCCTGACGCTCGCGATCGTCGCGCTGATCCTGCTCGGCTACCTGCTGATGTGGCGCGGCTGGCGGCGCCGTGCGGCCCGCGTCGCCGACCTGCCGCCGCTGCCGTCGGCGGAGCATCCGCGACCTGAGCCGCTGCCCGAACCCCTCGTCGCGCCGATGCCGGGCGTCTACGTCGGCAGCGTCGGCGAGGCCGGCTGGCAGGACCGCATCGCCGGGCGCGGCCTGGGCCGCCGCGCCGGGGGCGAGCTCGCCGTCACGGCCGCCGGGGTCGACCTCGCCGGCCTCTGGCTGCCCCGCGAGGCCCTCACATCCGCCCGGGTCGGGCCGGGGCTGGCCAACAAGGTCGTCCCGGGGCCGGGGATGCTGATCCTCGGCTGGGACTGGGCCGGGCACCCCTGCGAGTCCGCCTTCCGCGGCCAGGCGTCGCGCTACCCCGAGATCGTGTCCGCCGTCGAAACCCTGCTCACGGGAGCACCGCGTTGATCGGAAAGCAGTCTTGAGTCGCAGCAAGCAACCTGCCGTCCTGATGCTCGAGGACGGGCGCACCTTCCGCGGTGAGTCCTTCGGCGCCGACCGGACTGCCGACGGCCACCCCGAGACGTTCGGCGAGGCCGTCTTCGCCACCGGCATGACCGGCTACCAGGAGACGCTGACCGACCCGTCGTATGCGGCGCAGATCGTCGTCCAGACGGCGCCGCACATCGGCAACACGGGCGTCAACGACACCGACCCCGAAAGCCGCGCCATCTGGGTCGCCGGCTACGTCGTCCGCGACCCGAGCCGCATCCCGAGCAACTGGCGATCGCAGCGCACGCTCGAGGACGAACTGCGGGCCCAGGGCATCGTCGGCCTGGCCGGCATCGACACCCGCGCCCTGACCCGGCACCTGCGCGAGCGCGGCGCGATGCGCGGCGCGATAGCCCCCGCGCCGGCCGACGAGGCCGAGGAGCAGGCGCTGCTGAAGCGCATCCTCGACAGCCCCGGCATGGTCGGCGCCAACCTCGCGCCGAAGGTCAGCACGCAGCAGGCCTACACGGTCACCCCCGCCTCGTTCGGCCTGACCGGCGAGCCGCGCTTCCGCGTCTCCGCCCTCGACCTCGGCATCAAGTCGCGCACGCCGTACCGGATGGCGGAGCGCGGCATCGAGGTCACCGTCTTCCCCGCCACCGCGACCGGCGACGACCTGCTCGCCACGAACCCGGACGGCGTCTTCCTCTCCAACGGCCCCGGCGACCCGGCGACCACCGAGTACGCGGTCAAGGCGGCCCAGCAGGTGCTGCAGTCCGAGACGCCGCTGTTCGGCATCTGCTTCGGCAACCAGATCCTCGGCCGGGCGCTCGGCTTCGGCACCTACAAGCTGCGCTACGGCCACCGCGGGATCAACCAGCCGGTGATGGACCGCGCGACGGGCCGCGTCGCGGTGACCAGCCACAACCACGGCTTCGCCGTCGACGCCCCGCTGGAGGGGAAGGCCTCGACGCCCTTCGGCGAGGTCGAGGTCAGCCACGTCGCGCTGAACGACGACGTGGTCGAGGGGCTGCGGCTGCTCGACCTGCCGGCCTTCTCGGTGCAGTACCACCCGGAAGCGGCGCCCGGTCCGCACGACGCCGACTCGCTGTTCGACTCGTTCGTGGAGCTCATGGAGAACGCAAGCAGAAAGGGCCGCGCCTGATGCCGCGTCGCGACGACATCGCCAGCGTTCTGGTCATCGGCTCCGGGCCGATCATCATCGGCCAGGCCAGCGAATTCGACTACTCCGGGACGCAGGCCTGCCGGGTGCTGCGCCAGGAGGGCCTGCGGGTCATCCTGGTCAACTCCAACCCGGCGACGATCATGACCGACCCGGAGATCGCCGACGCCACCTACGTCGAACCGATCACCCCTGACGTTGTCCGGCACGTCATCGAGCGGGAGAAGCCCGACGCGCTGCTCGCGACCCTGGGCGGCCAGACCGCACTGAACACGGCCATGGCGCTGCACGACGCGGGCGTTCTCGAGAAGTACGGCGTGAAGCTGATCGGCGCGGACATCGAGGCGATCAAGAAGGGCGAGGACCGCGAGGTCTTCAAGTCGATCGTCGACACGCTGCCCGACGAGCTCGGCGCGGAGTCGGCGCGGTCGGCCATCTGCAACACGCTCGACGAGTGCTTCGCCGCCGCCGAGGAGCTCGGCTACCCGATGGTCGTCCGGCCGTCGTACACGCTCGGGGGACGCGGGGGCGGATTCGCGCACACCCCGGACGACCTCCGCCGCATCGCGGGCGCCGGGCTCGCGGCGAGCCCGTACTCGCAGGTCCTGCTCGAGGAGTCGATCCTCGGCTGGAAGGAGTTCGAGCTCGAGCTGATGCGCGACCGGCTCGACAACGTGGTCGTCGTCTGCTCGATCGAGAACGTGGACGCGATGGGCGTGCACACCGGGGACAGCGTCACGGTCGCGCCGGCCCTGACCCTCACCGATCGCGAGTACCAGCGGATGCGGGACGTCTCCATCGCGATCATCCGCGCGGTCGGCGTCGACGCCGGCGGCTGCAACATCCAGTTCGCGATCGAGCCCACGACCGGCCGGCTCATCGTCATCGAGATGAACCCGCGGGTGTCGCGCTCGTCGGCGCTCGCGTCGAAGGCGACCGGCTTCCCGATCGCCAAGATCAGCGCGAAGCTCGCCCTCGGCTACTCGCTCGACGAGATCGCCAACGACATCACCCGGGTGACCCCGGCGGCGTTCGAGCCGACGCTCGACTACGTCGTCGTGAAGGTGCCGCGGTTCGCGTTCGAGAAGTTCCCCGGCGCCGACGCGCGGCTCACGACGACGATGAAGAGCGTCGGCGAGGCGATGGCGATGGGCGGCAACTTCGCCGAGGCGCTGCAGAAGGCGCTGCGCTCGCTCGAGTCCGGTTCCGCCGGGTTCTGGACCAAGCCGGACGCCTCTCTGACCCACGGCGACCTCGACCCGCTCGAGGCCGTGAAGATCCCGCACGACGGGCGGCTCTACAACGTCGAGCGTGCGCTGCGGGCGGGCTACACCGTCGAGCAGGTCTACGAGGCCAGCGGCATCGACCCGTGGTTCGTCGACCAGATCCTCGGCATCCTCGAGCTGCGGCGCGAGGTCGAGCAGGTCGTCGCCGACGAGGGGCTCGACAGCGCGAAGTCGCTGGACGTGCTGGCCCGGGCGAAGCGGCACGGCTTCTCCGACCTGCAGCTCTCCCGCGTGCTGGATGTGCCCGAGGACAGGGTTTCCGAAGACGACATCCGCCGGCTGCGGCACGAGAACGGGCTGCGGCCGGTCTACAAGACGGTCGACACCTGCGCCGCGGAGTTCGCCGCGTTCACGCCGTACCACTACTCGACCTACCTCGAGGAGACCGAGGTCGAGCCGCGCGACAAGCCCGCCGTCATCGTGCTCGGGTCCGGACCGAACCGCATCGGTCAGGGCATCGAATTCGACTACGCCTGCTGCCATGCCGCCTTCGCGCTCTCCGACGCCGGCTACGAGACGATCATGGTCAACTGCAACCCGGAGACCGTCTCGACCGACTACGACACCTCCGACCGGCTCTACTTCGAGCCGCTGACGGTCGAGGACGTCCTCGAGGTCGTCGCCGCCGAACAGGCCGCGGGGCCGCTGGCCGGCGTGATCGTGCAGCTCGGCGGGCAGACGCCGCTCGGGCTGGCGGCCCGGTTGAAGGCCGCGGGCGTGCCGGTCGTCGGCACCAGTCCGGAGGCCATCCACCTCGCGGAGGACCGCGGTGAGTTCGGCCGGGTGCTCACGGAGGCGGGGCTGATCTCCCCGAAGCACGGCACGGCGCGCAGCTACGACGAGGCGTCGAAGATCGCCGCCGAGATCGGCTATCCGGTGCTGGTGCGGCCGTCGTACGTCCTCGGCGGGCGCGGCATGGAGATCGTCTACGACGAGCCGTCGCTGCGCTCCTACGTCGAGCGGGCGACCGACGCGAGCCCGGAGCATCCGATCCTCGTCGACCGGTTCCTCGACGACGCGGTCGAGGTCGACGTCGACGCCCTGTACGACGGCGAGCAGCTCTACCTCGCGGGCGTGATGGAGCACATCGAGGAGGCCGGCATCCACTCCGGCGACTCGGCCTGCGCCCTGCCGCCCATCACCCTCGGTCGCAGTGACCTCGCGCGCATCCGCGAGGCGACCGAGGGCATCGCTCGCGGCGTCGGCGTGCGCGGCCTGCTGAACGTCCAGTTCGCGCTGCAGTCGGACGTCCTGTACGTCATCGAGGCCAACCCGCGGGCGTCGCGCACCGTCCCGTTCGTCGCCAAGGCGACCGGCGTGCCGCTGGCCAAGGCCGCCTCGCGGGTGATGCTCGGCGCGAGCATCGACGAGCTGCGCGCGGAGGGCCTGCTGCCGGCCGGCGACGGGGCGCAGATGCCGATGCGCAGCCACGTGGCGGTCAAGGAGGCGGTGCTTCCGTTCAACCGCTTCCTGGGCGTCGACACCGTGCTCGGCCCCGAGATGAAGTCGACCGGCGAGGTGATGGGCATCGACGCCGGGTTCGGCGTCGCGTACGCGAAGAGCCAGGCCGCCGCCTACGGCACGCTACCGACCAAGGGCCGCGTGTTCGTCTCGGTCGCCAACCGCGACAAGCGCGCGATGGTCTTCCCGGTCAAGCGGCTCGTCGACCTCGGCTTCGAGGTGCTGGCCACCGACGGCACCGCGGAGATGCTGGACCGCAACGGCGTGCGCGCCACCGTGGTGCCGAAGTTCAGCGAGGGCCTGCCCGGCAACGCGGTGGAGCGGATCCTCGCCGGAGAGATCGACCTGGTCATCAACACGCCGTTCAGCAGCTCCGGCAACTCGGGTCCGCGGATCGACGGCTACGAGATCCGCAGTGCCTGCGTGAACCACGAGGTGCCGTGCGTGACGACGGTGCAGGGCGCGGCCGCGGCGGTGCAGGGGATCGAGGCGGTGATCCGCGGCGACCTCGACGTCCGTCCGCTGCAGGAATGGCATCAGGTGCTCGACGAGGCGCGGGCCAAGGCGGCGGTTGGCGAGGCGGCTCCGTCCGCGACCGCGGGAACCGCCTGATGCCCACCCAGGTACGCAACGCGTCCGTCCTGCAGATCGAGAAGCTCGGTTCCTACCACCGCATGCGCGTGGTGGCGCCCGCGATCGCCGAGGCGGTGCGCCCCGGCCACTTCGTCGCGTTCGCGGTCGGCGGCGCGACGGGCGGGCTGCTGCTGCGCCGCGCGTTCTCGGTGTACGGCGTCGGGGGAGCGGGTGCCGCGGGCGGGACCGTCGACGTCATCTTCTCGGTCGCCGGGGCGGGTACGCGCTGGCTGTCCGAGCGGCGGGCGGGGGACCGTGTCGACGTCGTCGGGCCGCTCGGCCGGCCCTTCCCGCTGCCGATGGAGCCGGCCCGTTGCGTGCTGGTCGGCGGGGGCTACGGCTCGGCGCCGCTGTTCCTGCTGGCCTCCGCGCTGCGCAAGCGGGACTGCCGAGTCGACATGGTGCTCGGCGCGGCGAGCGAGGACCGGCTGTTCGGCGCGCTGGACGCCAAGCGGGTCTCGGACACCTCGGCGATCACGACCGACGACGGGTCGTTCGGCCTCCGCGGGCGGGTGACCGACGCGCTGGACGAGTTCCTCGACCGCGCCGACGTCGTCTACGCCTGCGGCCCGATGCCGATGCTCGCCGCGGTCACCCGCAGCGCCCAGCGCTACGACATCCCCACCCACGTCGCGGTGGAGGAGGCGATGGCCTGCGGCATCGGCGTCTGCATGACCTGCGTGCTGCCGGTCCGGGGCAAGGACGGGGTGCCGCACATGGTGCGCTCGTGCGTCGAGGGGCCGGTGTTCCCCGGCGACGCCGTGTTGTTCGACGACATCGGAACCATCCCGGCGGGAGCCGTCTGATGACCCTCACCAGCGACGGCGTCGACATGGGGAGTGGGCCGGCGACCGACGTCGACCTGGGCGTGACCCTGGCCGGCGTGCACTTCCCGAACCCGGTGTTCACCGCCTCCGGCTGCGCCGCGGCCGGCCGGGAGCTGAACCAGTTCTTCGACGTCGCGGACCTCGGGGGAGTGGTCACCAAGTCGGTGATGCGCGAGCCGCGTACCGGCCGCGCCACGCCGCGCATGGCCGAGACCCCGAGCGGCATGCTCAACTCGATCGGCCTGCAGGGACCCGGTATCGACGCCTTTCTGGCCAAGGACCTGCCGTGGCTGGACGAGCACGACGCCCGGGCCGTCGTCTCCATCGCCGGCGGCTCGGTCGAGGAGTACGCGACTCTGGCCCGCAAGCTCCGCGGCGCGCGCGGGGTGGCGTTGCTCGAGGTCAACATCTCCTGCCCGAACGTCGAGGACCGGGGCCAGGTCTTCGCCTGCCACGCCGGCTCGGCCGCGGAGGTCATCCGGGCGGTGCGGCGCGAGACGCGCATCCCGGTGTTCGCAAAGCTCTCGCCGGACGTCACCGACATCGTCGAGATCGCGTCGGCGGTCGTCGAGGCGGGGGCGAACGGCCTGTCGATGATCAACACGCTGCTCGGGATGGTCATCGACACCGACACGCTCCGGCCGGTGCTGGCGGGCGTCACGGGCGGCCTGTCCGGTCCGGCGATCCGACCGGTGGCGGTGCGGGCGGTCTGGCAGGTGCACGCCGCGCTGCCGAAGGTGCCGATCCTCGGTATGGGCGGCATCCGGACCGGGCTCGACGCGCTGCAGTTCCTCGCCGCCGGCGCCTCGGCCGTGTCCGTGGGGACGACGGTGTTCGGCGACCCGGGCGCACCGATCCGGATCCTTGACGAGCTGCGCGACGCGCTGGCGGAGCGCGGCTTCTCGTCGGTGCGGGACGTGGTCGGGCTCGCGCACCGGCCGCCGGTCGCGGGGGTTCCGGAGGACGCCGACCCGCCCGGCAGCCCGGAATGAGTGCCGGCGACAAGGCGCCGATCGCGGTCGCGCTCGACGCGCCTGCGCTGGATCAGGCGGTTGCGTGGGCCGAGGCGGTGGCACCGCACGTCGCGGTCGGCAAGGTCGGCCTCGAGCTGTTCTGCCGCTACGGGCCGGACGTCGTCGAATCGATCCGGGACACCAGCGACCTCGAGATCTTCCTGGACCTGAAGCTGCACGACATCCCCGCGACCGTGGCCGGCGCGGTCCGGTCGGTCGCCGCATTGAAGCCGACCTATCTCACGGTGCACGCCGCCGGGGGACCAGCGATGATCGCCGCCGCAGCCGAGGCCGCGCCCGACGTGCGCATCACCGCCGTCACCGTGCTGACCTCGCTCTCCGAGGCCGACCTCGACGCCGTGGGGCTCGTGGGGCCGCCCATCGACGCGGTGCGCCGGCTGGCGGCGCTGTCCGCGGGCGCGGGTGCCCGCGCGCTCGTGTGCAGCCCCCGCGAGGTCGCGGCCGTGCGCGCCGAGGTGGGCCCGGACGTCACGCTCATCACGCCCGGTGTGCGGCCCGCCGGGGCGGCCGCCCAGGACCAGGCGCGGGTGGCGACGCCGGAGCAGGCGCTGGCCGACGGGGCCGACCTGCTCGTGATCGGCCGGCCCATCACCGGCGCGCCGGATCCGGGTGCCGCGGCGGCCGAGATCGCCGACAACCTGCGCTGACCGGCGCCCGTCGCGGTGACGCTCAGTAGTTCTGGCGGCTCCGGAAGAACGCCGGGGCCTGACCGAGCGTGAGGCACAGGACGACGGCGATCGACAGCGCCAGGCCCACGACGCCCGAGCCGGGCTGGTCGCCCGCCAGGTTCCCGAGTCCGCCGAGGATGCCGAGACCGGCGAAGACGAACGCGACGATGCGCGCCCAGTTCTTGCCCTTCAGCATGTTGATGCCCATGAGGATGAACAGGGCCGCCAGGGCCCCGAGGATGACGGCGCCGACGAGGCCGATCGCGAGGATGGACCCACGGCTGGCGTCGCCGAACGCGCTCTCGCCGACGAAGCCGATGATCAGGAACGCGACCGCGCCGATCACCGCGAAACCGCCGTAGATGAAGTGGATGACGGCTGCGGCCGTCACCTGCCCGGGACGCCGGACGGCACCGCCCGGCGCTGTGCCGAACCCCGGCTGTCCGTACTGCTGGGCCTGGCCGTAGCCCGGTTGTCCGTACTGCTGGGGCTGGCCGTAGCCGGGCTGTCCGTACTGTTGGGGCTGGCCGTAGCCCGGTTGTCCGTACTGCTGGGGCTGGCCGTACCCGGACTGCCCGTAGCCCTGCTGTTGCCCGTACTGCTGCGGCTGCTGTCCGTACCCGGACTGCCCGTAGCCCTGCTGTTGCCCGTACTGCTGCGGCTGCTGTCCGTAGCCCTGCTGCTGGCCGTAGCCCTGCTGCTGGCCGTACTGCTGCTCTCCGTAACCGGCCTGCTGTCCGTAGCCCTGCTGTCCGTAACCCTGCTGGCCCGGATCCTGCTGCCCGTAACTCTGTTGCCCCTGGCCCGGCGCGGCAGGCGGGTTCTCCGTCGGCTGCTGCCACGGCGAGTGGGCGATCCGCGTCTCGTTGGGGTCTTCGTCTTCAGTCGTCACAGGAAACTCCGAGCAAGAGAAATGGCCTACGGATCGTCGAGGAAGCCTAACCGTGCGTCGATCATGAACCCTCTGATGGCCACATCGGATCACTGATCGTCACGACGGTCCAGTAGGTCGGGCAGCGCGCTGACCACGAATTTCGCGCCGCGCCGGGACTCCGGCGCGCCTGATTCCGCACTTCCGGCCCGACTGGGTGTAGGAAGTATCCGCAGCCGGGGAGCGGCAGTCCGCCTCCGGTGCTGGTCCGGCGTCCCGCAGGAGCAGCGTGAGAGATGTACGGGACACGCTCTCCCTCCGGTGAGGGCGCAGCAGTCCCCGACTACAAGGAGGCGATGTCCGCGTGGCCCTGCCGTCACTGACTCCCGAGCAGCGCGCTGCCGCACTCGAGAAGGCCGCCGTTGCGCGCAAGCAGCGTGCCGAGGTGAAGGAGCGTCTCAAGCACTCCGGGGCCAGCCTCGAGTCGGTTCTCGCCGACGCCGACAACGACGAGGTCATCGGCAAGATGAAGGTCTCCGCCGTGCTGGAGGCGCTTCCCGGCGTGGGCAAGGTCCGCGCCAACAAGATCATGGAGCGCCTCGAGATCAGCCCGACCCGGCGCGTCCGGGGTCTTGGCGCCAAGCAGCGCGCCGCGCTGGTCCAGGAGTTCAGCGGCTCGAACGCCTGATCGACGAGCAACTCGGTTCACGACGTAGCGACGGACTGCCGGTGGCGTCCCGTCTCACGGTGCTGTCCGGACCCTCCGGGGTCGGCAAGGGCAGTGTCGTGCAGGCGGTGCGCCGCCGGCATCCGCACATCTGGGTCTCGGTCAGCGCCACGACGCGCCAACCGCGACCCGGCGAGCAGCACGGCGTCGACTACTACTTCGTCGACGAGCCCGAGTTCCACCGCATGCGCGAAGCCGACGAGCTCCTGGAGTCCGCCAGCTATGCGGGCAACTGGTACGGCACCCCCCGCGAGGCCGTGATCGGGCGGCTCGAGGAGGGCGTCCCGGCACTGCTCGAGATCGAGCTGCAGGGGGCACGTCAGGTGCGGTCGTCCATGCCGGACGCGCGCCTGGTCTTCCTCACCCCACCCTCGTGGGAGGAGTTGGAGCGCCGGCTCTCGTCACGGGCCACCGAACCGGCGGACGTCGTCCAGCGCCGCCTCGACGTGGCCCGCCGGGAGCTGGCGGCGGAGGACGAGTTCGACGCCGTCGTGATCAACGACGAGATCGAGGCGGCGGCGGACCGGCTGGTAGCGTTGATGCTCGACTAGTCGTACTTCTTTTTCGTGCCGAGGTGCGCGACGCTGCCCGACCGGCAGCCCGCCTCAGCAGCACGTACCGATTTTCGGAGGTCCATTCGTGGGCAGCACGCCGGCCGCGCCCGAGGGCATCACCAACCCGCCGATCGACGAGCTGCTCGACGTCGCCGACGCCAAGTACAAGCTCGTCATCTTCGCCGCCAAGCGGGCGCGGCAGATCAACGCGTACTACAGCCAGCTCGGCGAGGGGCTGCTCGAGTA
The DNA here is from genome assembly GCA_963783105.1 of uncultured Actinomycetota bacterium. GTDB lineage: Bacteria > Actinomycetota > Actinomycetes > Frankiales > Frankiaceae > JAVEDQ01. The sequence goes on along the minus strand of CAWAMI010000003.1, from coordinate 699,191 downwards.
CGTCGGCCCGCTGGTCGAGACGACCAACCCGCAGGAGAAGCCGCTCTCCATCGCGCTCCGAGAGATCAACTCGGGCCTCCTCACGGCCGAGCAGCTCGCCGAGCCGCCGGCCAACGCCTGACCTTCCTCGGCCGAACTCTCGAGCCTCCGAGCCGGTTGAGGTGACGACGGAGCGGGCCACCACGCCGTTCGTCGTCCTCGGCGTCGGTGGGGGCATCGCCGCGTACAAGGCGGCCGAGGTGCTCCGCGAGCTCACCGAGAGCGGGCACCGCGTACGCGTGGTGCCCACCGAGGCGGCGCTGCACTTCGTCGGCGCCGCGACGTGGAGCGCGTTGTCCGGCGAGCCCGCCGTACCGGACGTCTGGGCCGGGGTCGAGGACGTGCCGCACGTCCGGCTCGGCCGCGAGGCGGACCTCGTGCTGATCGTGCCGGCCACGGCTGACCTGATGTCGCGGGCCGCGTCGGGTCGGGCGGACGACCTCATCACGTCGACGCTGCTCACCGCACGATGTCCGGTCGTGTTCGCCCCCGCGATGCACACGGAGATGTGGGAGCACCCCGCGACGCGGGCCAACGTGGCGGCGCTGCGTAGCCGCGGTGCGCTGGTGATCGAGCCCGCCGAGGGGCGGCTGACCGGTGCCGACACCGGCAAGGGGCGCCTGCCCGACCCGGAGGAGATCGCGCTCGTCGCGCGCTCGGTGCTCGGCCGGGGCACCGCCGCGCCCGATCTCGCCGGCCGCCGCGTCGTCGTCTCGGCCGGCGGTACGCGGGAACCGCTCGACCCGGTGCGCTTCCTCGGCAACCGGTCCAGCGGCCGTCAGGGGTACGCGCTCGCGCGCGCCGCCGTCGCCCGAGGCGCCGAGGTCGTCCTGGTCAGCGCCAACGTCTCGCTGCAGAGCCCGGCCGGCGCCGATGTCGTCCGGGTCCAGACCGCCGAGCAGATGCGCAGCGCCGTCCTCGACGCCGCCGCGTCCGCGGACGCCGTCGTCATGGCCGCCGCGGTCGCCGACTTCCGGCCGGCGGACCGGCAGCAGTTCAAGATCAAGAAAGGCGAGGGGGAGCCGGAGGAGATCCTGCTGACCCGCAATCCGGACATCCTGGCCGAACTCTGCGAACCCGAGGCGCGGGCTCGACGGTCACCGCAGGTGCTCGTCGGGTTCGCCGCGGAGACGGGGACGCCGGAGCGCAGCGTGCTCGAGCACGGGCAGGACAAGCTCCGCCGGAAGCAGGCCGACCTGCTGGTCGTCAACGAGGTGGGGGAGACGCGGGGGTTCGAGGTGCCGGACAACGCGGCGGTCGTCCTGGGCGCCGACGGCAGCTCGACGGAGGTGCCCGCGACGACGAAGGACCTGCTCGCGCACCGGGTCTGGGACCTCGTCGCGGAGCGTCTCCCGGGGCGTGGGCAGAGCACGTGAACCCCGCGCATTCTCGGTCCGAACGATGAGCAATTCCCACCCGGCGAGGCAGCTAGTCCCCGACTCTCGCTACACTGGCCCCGATTCAACCGTCCTTGCGACCACCGGGAGCACCGTGGCCAGCCGCCTCTTCACATCCGAGTCCGTTACCGAGGGTCACCCCGACAAGATCGCCGACCAGGTCAGCGATTCCATCCTCGACGCCATGATCAAGGACGACCCGCGCAGCCGGGTCGCCGTCGAGACGATGCTGACCACCGGTCAGGTGCACGTCGCGGGTGAGGTGACCACGAGCACGTACGTCGAGGTCGCCGACATCGTCCGCAAGACGGTCCTCGAGATCGGGTACGACTCGAGCAAGAAGGGCTTCGACGGCGCCTCGTGTGGCGTCAGCGTGTCGATCGGTGCGCAGTCCGCCGACATCGCCCAGGGCGTGGACGACGCGTTCGAGACCCGCACCCAGTCCTCCGAGGACGACCTCGACAAGCAGGGCGCCGGCGACCAGGGCCTGATGTTCGGGTTCGCCTGCGACGAGACGCCGGAGCTCATGCCGCTCCCGATCGCGCTCGCCCACCGCCTCGCCTTCGGCCTGTCCAAGGTCCGCAAGGAGGGCGTCGTCGGCTACCTGCGGCCGGACGGCAAGACCCAGGTCACCATCGAGTACGTGGACGGCAAGCCCGCCCGCCTCGACACCGTCGTCGTCTCCAGCCAGCACGCCGCCGACATCGACATCGACACCCTGCTGACCCCGGACGTCCGCGAGCACGTCGTGGAGCCGGAGATCGCGAAGCTCGGGCTGCAGACCGACGGCTACCGCCTGCTGGTCAACCCGACCGGTCGCTTCGAGATCGGCGGCCCGATGGGTGACGCCGGCCTGACCGGCCGCAAGATCATCGTTGACACCTACGGCGGCATGGCCCGCCACGGTGGTGGCGCCTTCAGCGGCAAGGACCCGTCCAAGGTCGACCGCTCCGCCGCGTACGCGATGCGCTGGGTGGCCAAGAACGTCGTCGCCGCCGGGCTCGCCACGCGCTGCGAGGTCCAGATCGCCTACGCCATCGGCAAGGCGCACCCGGTGGGTCTGTTCGTCGAGACCTTCGGCACCGGCACCGTGCCGGACACGCAGATCCAGGACGCCGTCCTGTCGGTGTTCGACCTGCGTCCGGCCGCCATCGTGCGTGACCTCGACCTGCTGCGTCCCATCTACGCGCAGACCGCGGCCTACGGCCACTTCGGTCGCCCGGAGATGGACTTCACGTGGGAGGCCACGACCCGCGCCGAGGCGCTGCAGAAGGCCGTCAAGGGCTGACCTTCCCCGCTCCGCACGAGAGCCGCCGGCAATCTTGCCGGCGGCTCTCGTCGTTGCCGGGGGACCTGCCGCGGGCGAACAGGGCGATGCCATCCGGTGGCGCCTGTAAAGCGCCGCGGGGCCATCGGGTGGCGGCTGTCGAGCGCCGCGCGGCCGCCCTTGTGAGCCTCGTCTGAAAACTTCTTCCCCGACCTATCCCCGAGCGCCCCCGAATTTGTCGGACCCTCCTGCTTGAATCGAACACGTGTTCGACAAGGAGTTGGTGAAGGGGCCGCCGGGGCCGGAGCTCGGGTCTCTGCTGCTCGGTCTCGAGGTGTCGGGGCTGGTGGCGGACGACGCGCACGAGGTGGTGCTGGCCTGTGAGCGGCTGGTGCGGGCGGCGCATGCGGTGCAGGCGGAGGCGATGGTGACGGCCGCGGGGCCGGAGCCGGTGGTCGATGAGGAGTCGGGGCGGGAGCCGGTCGACGCCGACGCGGAGTGGCTGGCGGTCGGTCTGGGTGGCAGCCGGCAGTTCCAGCTGGGGCGGATCGACACCGCGCGCTATCTGTGCGCGTGGCTGCCGCGGACGTGGGAGGCGATGCGGTCCGGGGAGTGGGGCGTCTATGAGGCGGGGTTGATGGTGCGGGCTGCGCAGTCGCTGACTCGGCCGGACCTGATCGGGCGGTTGGAGGAGCGGATCGTGCCGGGCGGCACGTTCGATCTGGCGCGCAAGCTGCGCCGGGCGGTGGCGCGGATCGATCCGGCGGCGGTGGAGCGGAAGAAGCAGCGGGCGCGGGCGGAGCGGTCGTTGTCGTTCTTCCGGGACCGGTTCGGTGAGGGGGAGGCGGGACTGTCCGGGTCGGCGCCGAGTCCTCTTATGGCGCTGATCGCGGCGGCGATCGACCTGGACGCCCGCCCGCGGCAGGAGGGCGACTGCCGCACGATCGAGATGCGCCGCTTCGACGTGCTGGCCGACTGGGCTCGGCAACGCCTCGGCCTGCCGACCGAGAACTCTCACCCGTCGGAACCCACCCCGGCCGACGCCGAGGCCGCTCGGGCGGCCGCGGGCGCTCTGCTCGGCTATGCCCAGGCGGCCGGCGGCACGAGCGGCGCGTCCGGCGAGTCGGCCGGAATGGCTCCCGCGAACGGCCACCCCGACGGGGCCGTCCCAGAGGCGGACGTCCCGACGGCGGCCGTCCCAGAGGCGTCCATCCCCGAGGCGGTGGGCCCGGGGGCAGCCGAGCCAGGCGGCGGGGCGACGGCCGCCCTGCCCACGATCGCCGCGCCCGAGCTTCCCGCCCCGGTGCAGATCGGATCACCACTGCTGCATCAGGCCAAGCGGTGCGGCAGCTGCGGCCGGGCCGGGCCGCCGGCGATTCCGATCTCGGTGACGGTCAGTCTCGACACCCTGCTCGGCCTGTCGCGGGAGCCGGCCGAACTGACCGGCTGGGGGTTGCTGGACCCGGATACCGCCCGCGATCTCGCCGCCGACGGTGCCTGGCGCCGCTGGCTGTGCGACCCGACCACCGGTCATCTGCTCGACGCCGGTGCCCGCATCTACCGACCGTCCGCGGCGCTGGCCCGTTTCGTCCGGGCTCGGGATCGCACCTGCCGCTGGCCCAACTGCCACCAGCCGGCCATCCGCTGCGACCTCGACCACACCGAGGCCTTCGAGGACGGAGGGCCGACCACCTGCGCCAACCTCTGCACCCTGTGCCGGCGGCATCACCGGCTCAAGCACGAATCCGACGGCAGCTACCAGCAGGACCCCGACGGCCGCACCACCTGGACCGACTCCCACGGACGAGTCCACGTCCGACTGCCCGAGTGCCGGCACACGGACTGGACCGACTGGCACGACCCGCCCCACGACGCCCCGGATGCGGCCGGGGCCGGGGCCTCGAGCGCGACCGATGGCGGCGCGGGCCGAACGCACGCGCCAACACCTGCAGTCGACGACTGCCCGTTCTGAGGGAGAGGTCATGCTGACACTCACGCCAACCGGCCTGTCCGAGACCGGGCTGGGCGACCGCGGCTGGTACACCCGACTCATGCCGCCGTCCCGAGCCGACGCAGAGGCGCCGACTCCCGATACGGACTCGGCCGACTCGCCCGTTCCCGACGTGCACCCGGTGGATCCGCCGGTCCCGGCCGAGCCTCAGCGGGTCGAACGGCCCGTCGCTCGCGTCGTGGTCGACACGCCCGCTTCCGCACCTCGACCGGGCGTTCGACTACCTCGTGCCGCCGGAACTCGCCGAGGCCGCGCAGCCGGGGGTCCGGGTCAAGGTCCGGTTCGCCGGGCGGATGACCGACGGCTTCCTGCTCGAGCGCGTCGACCAGAGCGACCACGTGGGACGGCTGACGACGTTGGCCAAGGTGGTGAGCCCCGAGCAGGTCCTGACCCCCGAGATCGCGACCCTGGGACGCCGCGTCGCCGTGCACAGCGGCGGCACGCTGCCCGACGTCCTCCGACTGGCGATCCCTCCCCGGCACGCGCGGGCCGAGAAGTCGCCACCGCGCCCGTCATCGCCGCCGGTACCCCGTCCCGAGCCGGGCACGTGGTCCCGGTACCCGACAGGCCCGTCCTTCCTGGAAGCTCTCGCGGACGGGCGCTCCCCGCGAGCCGTGTGGCCGGCGCTGCCCGGACCGCAGTGGCCGTCGGAGCTGGCACGTGCGGTGCAGGCGGCGCTGAGCTCCGGGCGGGGAGCCGTGGTCGCCCTGCCCGACGCCAGGGACACCGAGCGGCTCGCGAAGGCCCTCGGGCCAACCGTTGGCGAGGAGTCGTTCGTCGTCCTGTCCGCGGACCTCCCGCCGGCCGAGCGGTACCGCCGCTTCCTCGCCGTTTCCCGCGGCGCCGTGCGCTGCGCCATCGGGACCCGGTCGGCGGCGTTCGCTCCCGTCCGCGACCTCGGACTCGTGGCGATCTGGGACGACGGCGACGACCTGCACGCCGAGCCCCGGGCGCCCTACGCGCACATCCGCGACGTGCTACTCCTCCGCGCGCACGCGGCAGGCGCCGCGGTCCTGCTCGGTGGCCACGCGCCGAGCGTCGAGGCGGAGGCGTTGATCGAGTCCGGCTGGGCGCGGCCGCTGACTGCGGACCGGGCCGAGGTGCGCACCGCGGCGCCGCGCGTCGAGGTCGCGGGCGGCGACTTCGAGTTGACGCGGGACCCGGCGGCGCAGGCCGCCCGCCTGCCCACAGCCGCCTTCGAGGCGGTGCGGCGCAGTCTCGCCGTCGGCCGGCCCGCGCTTGTGCAGGTGCCCCGCCGCGGCTACCAGGTCGGCCTCGCCTGCGACGACTGCCGTAGCCAGGCCCGATGTCCCGGCTGCGGCGGCCCGCTCGCGAGGACGGGCTCCGGCCGCGTCCCGGTCTGCGGCTGGTGCGGGAAGGGCGCGGACAACTGGTCATGCGTGCACTGCCGCGGCACGCGCCTCCGGGCCGGGGTGGTGGGGGAGCGGAGGACCGCCGAGGAACTGGGCCGGGCGTTCCCCGGCGCGGCCGTTCTGACCTCCTCCGGGGACGGCGTGCTTGCGGAGGTGCCCGACGAGCCCGCCCTCGTCGTGGCCACTCCCGGCGCCGAACCTCTCGCGGCCGCCGGTTACGGCGCGGTTCTGCTTCTCGACGCCTGGTCGCTGCTCGGCCGGCCCGACCTGCATGCGGCGGAGGAGGCGCTGCGGCGCTGGAGCAACGCGGCGGCCCTGGCGGCCCCCGCGTCTGCCGGTGGGCAGGTCGTTCTCGTCGGCGCTGACGCAGCCGTTCCCGCCGTTCAGGCCCTCGTGCGCTGGGATCCCCGCGGCTTCGCGGCCGACGAGGCGGCCGGGCGGCGCACGCTCGGTTTCCCTCCCGCGGTCCGGCTCGCCGCGGTGGAGGGCGACCCCGAGTCGGCCAGCGCGCTCGTCGACCAGGTTCTCGCGCAGCCCGCGCTCAAGGACCGGGCGGATGTCCTGGGTCCTGTCCCCGTCGACGACGACACGGAGCGGCTGCTGATCCGCGTGCCGAGGGAGGCCGGCCCGGCCCTCGCCGCCGGCGTCGCGGACGTTCAGCGGGCCCGCAGCGTGCAGAAGAATCTGCCGGTGGTGCGGGTGCGCCTCGACCCGGCGGAGATCGGATGAGCCGCCCCCGGCAAGATCATCAACCTTGCCGCTGCTCCGTACAGTGGAGAAGTGAGCGTCCGTCCCATCCGCCTGATCGGCGACCCGATCCTGCGTACGCCGGCCGAGCCCGTCACGACGTTCGACAAGGAACTGCGCCGCCTGGTCAGCGATCTCACCGAGACCATGCGCGACGCCCCCGGTTCGGGGCTGGCGGCGCCCCAGATCGGCGTCTCGCTGCGAGTGTTCACCTACGACGTCGAGGACCAGATCGGCCACCTCATCAACCCGGTGCTGGGCCCGTTCAGCGAGGAGATGATGGACGGGGACGAGGGTTGCCTGTCGATCCCGGACCTCGCGTTCGAGCTGAAGCGACCCGAGATGGTCGTCGCGGTCGGACAGAACATGTACGGCGATCCGGTCACCATCGAGGGTCACGGCTTCCTGTCCCGGGCGCTGCAGCACGAGACGGACCATCTCGACGGGATCCTGTTCATCGACAAGCTCGACCCCCGGACCAAGAAGGCCGCCCTGAAGGCGATCCGCGAGGCCGAGTGGAACGGCGAGGCGGCTCCCCGCGTCAAGGAGAGTCCGCACCCGCTGTTCGGCAGCCGCGGGCTGTAGGCGGCAGCCCCCACCACCCTCCGACTGGAGTTCGCGTGCGCCTGGTCTTCGCCGGTACGCCCGAGGCTGCGGTGCCGAGCCTGCGGGCCCTGCTCCGCAGCGATCGGCACGAGGTCGTCGCGGTCGTCACGCGACCCGACGCCCGGGCGGGGCGTGGGCGTCGCCTCGCGGAGTCGCCCGTGAAGCAGCTCGCGGTCGAGGCGGGCGTCGAGGTGCTGCAGCCGGGGAAACCGCGTGAGCACGAGTTCCTGGAGCGCCTGGCGACGATCGCGCCGGACTGCTGCCCGGTCGTCGCCTACGGCGCGCTGATCCCTCAGGCGGCGCTCGACATCCCGCGCCACGGCTGGGTCAACCTGCACTTCTCGCTGCTCCCGTCCTGGCGGGGGGCTGCGCCGGTCCAGCACGCGCTGATCGCCGGCGACGAGATCACCGGCGCCAGCACGTTCCGGATCGAGGCGGGCCTCGACACCGGGCCCGTGTTCGGGGTCGTGACCGAGGCGGTGCGCCCGACCGACACCGCCGGCGACCTGTTGCACCGCCTCGCCGAGTCCGGCGCCGGGCTGCTCGTCGCGACCCTCGACGGCATCGAGGCGGGGCGGCTCGAGGCGCGACCGCAAGCAGCCGACGGCGTCAGCTTCGCCCCGAAGCTCGAGCCGGACGACGTGCGCATCGCCTGGGACCGTCCGGCGGTGGCGATCGACCGGCTCGTCCGGGGCGCGACGCCGGCGCCGGGCGCGTGGACGACGTTCCGCGGGCGGCGGCTGAAGGTCGGGCCGGTGCGGCTCGAGGCCGCCGCGAACGCGAACGATGAGGCCGCGCTGCCGCCCGGGGCTCTGGAGGTCGGGCGGCACGGCGTCCACGTGGGCACCGCCACCGCGCCGGTGCTGCTCGGCGAGGTGCAGGCCGAGGGTAAGCCGCGGATGGCGGCGGAGGACTGGGCTCGCGGCGTCCGGCCGGAGGCCGGCGAGCGGCTGGGTCGGCCGGAGGCCGGCGAGCGGCTGGGTCGGCCGGAGGCCGGGGAGCGGCTCGAGCCGTGAGCGGCTCACGGCAACAGCCGGCCCGCAGGCCCGACGCCGCCCGGCAGACCGCCTGGGAACTGCTGCGGGCGGTCGACGACGACGGTGCCTACGCGAACCTTCGGCTGCCCCGGCTGCTCGACGAGCACCGGCTGGACGCCCGCGACCGCGCTTTCGCCACCGAACTCGGCTACGGCGCCCTGCGCGCGCAGGGCACCCTCGACGCCCTGATCGACCGACACACCCGCGGGGAGCTGGACCCATCGGTTCGCGACGCGCTGCGGCTCGGCGCCTATCAGCTCTGGCGCACGCGTGTGCCGGCCCGGGCCGCGGTCGCGACCACCGTCGACCTCGTCCGCAGCATCGAGCCGCGCGCCAGCCGGCTCGCCAACGCGGTGATGCGGCGCGTGGCCGAGGACGTCGAGGCCGGCGACCTCGGCGCCCCCGCGTGGGAGGACGACCCGGCCGGTCACCTCGCGATCACCTGCGCCCATCCGCGCTGGATCGTCGAGGCCTTCGCCGACGCGCTCGGCTCGTCGGCGTCGGCGTCGGCGTCGGCGTCGACGTCGGACGCGGGACCGGACTGGGAGGAAACCCGGCGCGCCCTGCAGGGCGACGACGAGCGCCCGGAGGTCCATCTCGTCGCCCGGCGGATGGACCGGGACGACCTGCTCGCGGCCGCCGGAAGAGGCGCGGAGCCGGGTCCGTGGTCCCCGGGCGCGGTGCGGCTCACCGCCGGGGGAGATCCGGCCGAGATCGCGGCCGTTCGCGACGGGCGGGCCGCGGTGCAGGACGAGGGGAGCCAGCTCGTGGCGCTCGCCCTGGCGGCAGCCGAGGCGCCCGGCCCGCGCACCGTCGACCTGGCCGCCGGCCCGGGAGGCAAGGCCGCGCTGCTCGCCGCCCGCGGCATGGACGTCGTCGGCCTCGAGCGGCACCTCGCCCGGGCCAGGCTCGTCGCCGGTGCCGGCGTCCGGGTCGCCGTGGCCGACAGCCGGCGGCCGCCCCTGCGTCCCGCGAGCGCCGACCGGGTCCTGCTCGACGCGCCCTGCACCGGGCTCGGCGCCCTGCGCCGCCGTCCGGAGGCCCGCTGGCGCCGCCGGCCCTCCGACGTCGCGCCCCTCGCCCGGCTGCAGCGCGAGCTGCTGACCAGCGCGCTGGCCCTGGTCCGTCCCGGCGGAGTCGTCGCCTACGCGACCTGCTCGCCGCACCGCGGCGAGACCCTCGACGTGGTCGACGCGGTCCGGGCCGCCGCCGGGACCTCGGCTACCGAGCTGCTCGACGCCCGGGCCGCGCTGCCGAGCACGATGCCGGACCTCGGCGACGGACCGACCGTCCAGCTGTGGCCGCACCGGCACGGCACCGATGCGATGTTCCTCGCCCTGCTGCGCCGCCTGGACTGAGCCGCGGGCGATGAACACCGGGGCTCCGTCCCGTCTGTACTGGTATGCGCACGCTCGTGGTCACGCAGAACGTCACCCTCGACGGCAAGCTCGAGATGCTCACCGACTGGTTCCGGCCGCAGGGGCAGGGCCTCGGCGAGGAGCCGGTCGACGACAGCGACCTGATCGAGGAGATCTCCCGTCAGGACGCCGAGTCCGACGCGCTGCTCGTCGGTCGGCGGACGTTCACCGACTTCCGCGGCTACTGGCGCGACCTCCCTGGCGACGGCTCGGGCATCAGCGCCTACCTCAACAGCGTGCAGAAGTACGTCGTCAGCTCGACCCTGACCGACCCGGAGTGGCGGAACACGACGGTGCTCGCCGACGAGCCGATCGAGGTAGTCCGGCGCCTCAAGGAGGTGCCCGGCCGGGACATCGTCGTGACGGGCAGCATCACCCTGACCCATGCGCTGATCGCCGCGGATCTCGTCGACGAGTACCGCCTGTTCGTCTACCCCGCAGTCCAGGGACGCGGGCGGCCGCTGTTCCCGGAGGGTGTCGAGTACCCCCGGTTGCGGCTGCTCGAGGTGAAGGCGTTCCGCAACGGCGTGACCCTGACCCGCTACGCCGTCCGACGTCCCGAAGCGCCGACGAACTGACCCTTAGGCTGCGAGACGTGACCTGCCAGATCGCGCCCAGCCTGCTCTCCGCCGACTTCGCCCGCCTCGCCGAGGGGGCGCAGAGCGCGGAGGGTGCCGACTGGCTGCACGTCGACGTCATGGACTACCACTTCGTCCCGAACCTGACTTTCGGGCTCGGCACCGTCGAGGCGCTGAGGAAGGCGACCGACACCCCGCTCGACTGCCACCTCATGATCGCCGATCCGGACCGCTGGGCGCCCGACTACGCCGAAGCAGGTGCCGGCAGCGTCACCTTCCACGCCGAAGCGGCCGGCGCCCCGATCCGCACGGCCCGCGCGATCCGCTCGGCCGGCGCCCGGGCCGGGCTGGGGCTCAAGCCCGGGACGACGGTGGCCCAGTACGCCGATCTCCTCCGCGAGTTCGACATGCTGCTCGTCATGACGGTCGAGCCCGGCTTCGGCGGTCAGTCGTTCCTCGACCACGTGCTGCCGCAGGTGCGGGAGGCCCGCCGCCTCCAGCGGGAGCGGGACCTGTCGCTCTGGGTCCAGGTCGACGGCGGCGTCAGCGCCGACACCATCGCGCAGTGTGCCGAGGCCGGGGCGGACGTCTTCGTCGCCGGGTCCGCGGTGTTCGGCGCCGACGATCCCGCCAAGGCCATCGCCTCGCTGCGCGAGCAGGCGGAGGCCGCCGCCGGCTGACCGCCGGGGGACCGCGCCGGCGGCCGTGCGCGTCGTCACATGGTGTAGGCGCCCCGCCCGGTGGCACACTGGACGGTGAGTGCACGCGCGCTCCGGGGTCGGTGAAAATCCGAACCGGCGGTTACAGCCCGCGACCCGACCGCAGCCAGCGGCCGGTGGAGTCCGGTGGAATTCCGGCGCCGACGGTCATAGTCCGGATGAGAGGTAGCGCGCGGTCGGCATGAGTCGGTGTCCCGTCGGGACGCCCTCGTTCCGGCCCTCCCCGGAGCTGTGAGCCGGAGGGGAGGGCGAGATGGCACCGGATGCCACCCGGCTGACTGCCGCCATGGCGCGCGCCGTCGAACTCTCCGCCCGCGGCCTCGGCACCACCAGCCCCAACCCGGTCGTCGGCTGCGTGATCCTCGACGCCGACGGCGCCCCGGTCGGCGAGGGCTGGCATGAGTTCGCCGGCGGGCCGCATGCAGAGGTCAACGCCCTCGCCGACGCCGGCGAGCGCGCGCGCGGCGGCACCGTCGTCGTCACCCTCGAGCCCTGCAACCATCACGGGCGCACCGGCCCGTGCAGCGAGGCGCTGCTCGCGGCGGGCGTCGCGCGGGTCGTCTACGCGGTCGCCGATCCTGGCGAGCAGGCCGGGGGAGGCGCGGCCGTCCTCGCCGCGGCAGGCGTCGAGGTTCAGACCGGCCTGCTGCGCGACGAAGCCGCGCGCGTCAACGAGGCCTGGCTGCACGCCACCCGAACCGGTCGCCCGTTCGTCACCTGGAAGTACGCCGCGAGCCTCGACGGGCAGGTCGCGGCCGAGGACGGCTCGTCGCGCTGGATCACCGGCGCCGACGCCCGTCGCGACGTCCACCGGCTGCGGCACGAGAGCGACGCCGTCGCCGTCGGGGTCGGCACGGTGCTCGCGGACGATCCGGAACTGACCGTCCGGGAGTTGCCGGGCGGTGAGGCCCCGGCGCGGCAGCCGCTGCGGGTCGTGCTCGACCGCTCCGGCCGGACGCCGGCCGAGGCGCGCGTGCTGAACGACGCCGCACCGACGCTGGTGACGGGGGAGAAGCCCGGGGACGTGCTCGCCGAGCTGTTCGAGCGAGGGGTCCGCGGTCTCCTGCTGGAAGGCGGCCCCACCGTCGCGGGTTCCTTCTGGGCGGAGGGACTCGTGGACAAGACGATCGGCTACGTCGCGCCGGTGCTGCTGGGCAGCGGGCAGTGGCCGGCCCTGCGCAACCCGGCACAGCACACGATCGCCGACGCGCTGCGCCTCGACCTCGTGGACGTCGCGCGGCTCGGCGACGATCTCCGCCTCACGGCGTACGGGAGGTCCTGACGTGTTCACCGGCATCGTCGAAGAGCTCGGGCGGGTGGACCGCATCGAGGACCTGGGCGACGCGGCCCGCCTCACCGTGACGGGCCCGCTGGTCACGTCGGACGCCGCCCGCGGGGACTCCGTCGCGGTCTCCGGCGTCTGCCTCACCGTGGTGGAGAACACCGACGGCAGCTTCACCGCCGACGTCATGAAGGAGACGCTGACCCGGAGCAGCCTCGGCGCCCTTCAGCCGGGCAGCACGGTCAACCTGGAGCGCGCGGTCACCCCGACCACCCGGCTCGGCGGCCACATCGTGCAGGGCCACGTCGACGGGGTCGGCGAGGTGCTGGACCGCACCCCGGCGGAGCACTGGGAGCTCGTGCGCCTGTCACTGCCCGAGTCGCTGAACCGTTACGTCGTGGAGAAGGGCTCCATCACCGTCGACGGCATCAGCCTGACGGTCGCCGCCGTGGACGCGGAGTCGTTCACCGTCAGCCTCATCCCCGAGACGCTCGCCCGCACCACCCTCGGCTCGGCCCCGCCGGGCACGCCCGTGAACCTGGAAGTCGACGTGATCGCGAAGTACGTGGAAAGGCTGGTCCGACCGTGACGACGCCCCTGGACGCCGGAGGGCTGAAGTTCGAAGACACCGTTCGCTTCGGCACCATCGAACAGGCGGTGGCCGACGTCGCCGCCGGCAAGGCGGTCGTGGTCGTCGACGACGCCGACCGCGAGAACGAGGGCGACATCATCTTCGCCGCCGAGAAGGCGACGCCGGAGCTGCTCGCCTTCACCGTGAAGTACACCTCCGGCGTGGTGTGCGTGCCGCTCGCCGGCGAGGACTGCGACCGCCTCGAGCTACCGCCGATGTACCACGTCAACCAGGACCGCAAGGGCACCGCCTACACGGTCAGCGTGGACGCGCGCGACGGGATCACCACCGGCATCAGCGCCGCCGACCGCGCGCACACCATCCGGCTGCTCGCCGACCCCGCCACCACCTCCGACGACCTCGCGCGCCCCGGCCACGTCTTCCCGCTGCGGGCCGCCGAGGGCGGCGTGCTGCGCCGGACCGGCCACACCGAGGCCGGCGTCGACCTCGCCCGGCTCGCCGGCCTGCGCCCCGCCGCGGCCGTCGCCGAGGTCACCGCGGAGGACGGCAGCATGGCTCGGCTGCCCGACCTCGTCGAGTTCAGCCGGGCGCACGGGCTGACGCTGATCTCCATCGCCGACCTCGTGAAGTACCGCCGGCGCACCGAGAGCCAGGTGAGCGCCGTCGCCGAGGCCCGCATCCCCACCGCCCACGGCGACTTCCGCGCCGTCGGCTACCGCGGCCTGCTCGACGGCCGCGAGCACGTGGCGCTGGTCGCCGGCGACCTCGGCGACGGGCAGGACGTGCTGGTCCGCGTGCACTCCGAATGCCTGACCGGCGACATCTTCGGCTCGTTGCGCTGCGACTGCGGACCGCAGCTCGATGCGTCCATCGAGGCCGTCGCGCGCGAGGGTCGCGGCGTCGTGCTCTACGTCCGCGGGCACGAGGGCCGGGGCATCGGCATCATGCACAAGCTGCAGGCGTACCAGCTGCAGGACGACGGCCACGACACCCTCGACGCCAACCTGGAGCTCGGCCTGCCCGCGGACGCCCGCGACTACGGCACCGGCGCGCAGATCCTCGTCGACCTCGGCGTGCGGACCATGCGCCTGCTGACCAACAACCCGACCAAGCGGGCCGGCCTCGAGGGCTACGGCCTCGAGATCGTCGGCCGCGTACCGCTGCCCGTGCGGGCCACGCCGGAGAACCTGCGCTACCTCACGACGAAGCGGGACCGGTTCGGGCACGACCTGCCGGGCCTGCCGGCCCTGGTCGACAGCCTGACCGAGACCGACACCGAGGCCAGCGCCGACGTCCCGCACCCGCTGACCTCGCCCGGTGCGGAGTCGGCATGAGCCGCACAGTGAATCTCGCGGAGGCCGTGGACGCCGGGGTCCCCGGGCGGCCGAAGGACGTCTGGGGGAGCGAGTGAGCGGGAAGGGCGCGCCGGACACCGGGCCCGTCGACGGCCGCGGGCTCACCGTCGGCGTCGTCGCCACGCTCTGGCACGAGGGCATCACCACCGCCCTGCTGGACCGCGCCGTGGCCACCCTGGCCGAGTGCGGCGTGGACGACCCGCACGTCGTCCGGGTGCCCGGCGCCTTCGAACTGCCGCTCGCCGCGCAGGCCTTGGCGCGCTCGTGCGACGCGGTCGTCTGCCTCGGCCTCGTGCTACGGGGCGGGACGCCGCACTTCGAGTACGTGTGCAGCGCCGCGACCGACGGGCTCACCCGCGTCGCGCTCGACAGCGGCGTGCCCGTCGGCTTCGGCCTGCTCACCTGCGACACGGAGGAGCAGGCCTGGGCCCGCTCCGGCGTGGACGGCGCGCCCGAGGACAAGGGCCGCGAGGCCGCGCTGGCGGCGCTGGAGACGGCGCTCGTCCTGCGCACGGTTCCGAAGCCGAAGGCGGTCGTGCGGCCCGTCTGACGCTCCGCTGGCCGCGGGATCGCGCGGACGACTGCTTACGGTTCGAGGGCGAATTGCCCCGACGTCCGGACCTGCGGGCTCCCCTCCGTTTACCGTTCTCCTGCAACTTCAATGCAGCAGAGCAACTTTCGGGGAGCACGCATGGTGAGCCGGCTACGGTCCGGTGACCCGACGCAGGTAGGGCGCTACGAAGTGCTCAGCCGCATCGGCGGCGGCGGCATGGGCATGGTCTACCTCGCCGAGGGTCCGCGCGGGCGGGTGGCGCTGAAGCTGGTCCGACCCGAGCTCGGCGACGACCCGCACTTCCGCGCCCGCTTCCGCCGCGAGGTCCAGGCATCCTTCCGCGTCTCCGGCGTCTGCACCGTCCGCCTTCTCGACTTCGACACCGAGGCCGACCAGCCCTGGATGGCCACCGAGTACGTCGACGGCCCGTCGTTGACCGAGCTCATCGAGGCCGGCGGTCCGCTGTCGCCCCCCAAGCAGCTGGCGCTCGCCGTCGGTCTGGCGGAAGGCCTGAAGTCGATCCACGACGAGGACGTGGTGCACCGCGACCTCAAGCCCTCGAACGTCCTCTGCGCGCCGGACGGGCCCAAGGTCATCGACTTCGGCATCGCGGCCGCGGCGGACGCCGCCCCGATCACCCGCAGCGGGCTGATGGTCGGCTCGCCGGGTTGGCTGAGCCCCGAGCAGATCACCACCGGCCGGGCGAGCGCCGCCTCCGACGTCTTCGCCCTCGGCTGCATCCTGGTCTACGCCGCCGGCGGCGAGCAGCCGTTCGGCACCGGCACCGCGGAGGCCCTGTTCTACCGCGTTCTCAACCAGGGCCCGAACATCAACTACGACCTGCTGGCGCCGCCGCTGCACGACCTGGTGCGGGCCGCGACCGCGCAGGACCCCAGCCAGCGTCCGTCGGCACGCGCCCTGCTCGACGCGCTGCTCGAGGCCGGCGCGGTCGCCGGCGACGTCCGCGGCGACGCCGGGTCCAGTGTCACCAGCGTCCTCCAGCGGGACTGGAGCCTGCCGTCCGGCCTGATCGTGCAGAGCGACGGCCCCGGCACCGGCACGCACACCGGAGCGGCGGCGGGTGCTGCCCCGGCTGCTGCGGGGGCTGCCGCGGTGGGCGCAGCGGCAGGTTCGGCCGGTGGCTCGCCGATGGACTTCAGCAAGGGCTCCGCGAGCGCGCCACCCGCGGCGCCTCCTTCGGCGCCGCCTCCTTCGACGCCGCCGCCGTCGGCGCCGCCCTCCTCCGCCCCGCCGTCGTTCGCGCCGCCGGGTCCCTGGACCCCGCCTCCGGCGGGTCAGACCCCCGCGCCCGTGCAGTCCCAGCGGGCCGCCGTTCCCGCCTACACCCCGCCGCCGGCTCCGGTCGGCTACCAGAACACGCCGCCGCCGGGGACGCTGGGCGGCCCCACCGGTCCGGGGCCCTACGGAGGCACGCCGAGCGGTCCGCCCACCGGCGGCTTCGGCCCGCCGTCCTACCCGCCCGCCGCGCAGCAGCCCGGCGGGCCGTCCGGGGGCCGCAAGCCGTGGCTGATCCCCGCGCTCGTCGGTGGGGGTGTGCTCGCGCTCGTCGTCGTCCTCGTCGTCGTCCTCGTGGCCGGTGGCGGCGGGGGCGGTGGCCCGCAGCCGAGCGCCAGCCCGGTCGTGGCGAAGGACCCGAACCGCACGCGTTCGCCCGCGGAGGTCGACGGCCTCGTCCGTGCGGCGGCCCTGCAGACCGCCGACCTGCCCGGCTACAAGCTGGACAAGCAGGAGGAGCCGCCCGGCCTGCTCATGCCGTGCGACATCGACATCCAGGACTTCCCGTCCGGCGCCAAGGCCGACGGGCTCGACTTCCAGGACGACAACAGCAACTACCTCGACCAGCGCATCGCGGTCACCTCGACCGTCGGTGACGCGCAGGCCTTCTTCGGCAAGCTCCAGAGCGCCCTGTCCGGGTGTCGCGACTACAAGGACTCGAGCGGCGACGCCGTCAAGATCTCGGACAAGGATCCGAACTTCGCGGTCGGCGACGACGGGTTCTACGTCAACGAGGTCAAGGGCACCGTCTACCTGAGCTGGGGTTACATGCGGCGCGGCACCGCCGTGGTGCTGGTCTCGACCATCAACGACACGGACCAGAAGACGACGATCCAGCAGCTGTTGGGCCGGACCGCCGACCGCCTCGCCGCGGCCGACTGAGCCTGCCCCGCCGACTGCGTTCCGTAATCACCGACGAGGGTCACAAGGGAAGCGGCGCGCTCTATCGTGTCCGCTGACCCGATCACCGCTCACGAGGACATCGGGTCCGGATACGGGTCGCAGGAGCGGGGGGAGTTGCGGTGACCGACCTCGGTGGCGGGGATCCGCCGCAGATCGGGCAGTTCCGCATCCTGCGACGCCTCGGCGTCGGCGGCATGGGCGTCGTGTACCTGGCGGAGGGGCGGCACGGCCGGGTGGCCCTGAAGGTCGTCCGGCCCGAGCTCGGGGACGACCCGCAGTTCCGCATCCGCTTCCGCCGCGAGGTGCAGGCCTCGTTCCGGGTGCAGGGGCGCACGACGGTGACGCTGGTCGACTTCGACACCGAGGGCGAACAGCCGTGGATGGCGGTCGAGTACATCGACGGGCCCCCCCTCTCCGAGTTCGTGCCGGCGAGCGGCCCGCTCGACACGCGCCGCCAGTTCGCGCTGGCCGTGGCCCTCGCGGACGCCCTGCTGGAGATCCACGACCATGGGCTCGTCCACCGGGACCTGAAGCCCGACAACGTGCTCCTGCCGGCGGAGGGACCCAAGGTCATCGACCTCGGTATCGCCGCCGCCGCCGACGCCGTACGCCTCACCGCAGTCGGCTCGGTGCTCGGCGCCCCCGGTTGGCTGAGCCCGGAGCAGGTCGAGACCGGGAACGCGACGGCGGCCAGCGACATCTTCGCCTGGGGCTGCACGGTGGGCTACGCCGCCTCCGGCCGGCTGCCGTTCGGGGAGGGCACACCCAACGCCCTGCTCTACCGGGTACTCAGCTCCGCTCCCGACATCGACTTCGGGCGGCTGGCGCCGCCGCTGCGATCCCTGGTGGCGGCGGCGACCGAGCGGGATCCGGCGTCCCGGCCCGACTCGGCCAAGTTGCTGAACCGGCTGCTGGAGCGGGCGGAGTTGCCCGGCTCGATCAAGCGTGAGACGTCGGTCCGCGATGTCCTGCTCCGCGACTGGCAGGGACGGGCGCTCGAGAAGCCGAAAGCGCCGTCCGAGCCGCCTGCTGCGAAGGCGCCCGCCGCCAAGCCGCCTGTTGCGAAGCCGCCCGCCGTCGCCCCTGCGGCCACACCCACCGCGGATCCGGACCAGCCCCCGACGGTGATCGCTCGCCCGCCGGCCGCTCGCCCGCCGGCCGCTCGCCCGCCGGCCGCTCGCCCGCCGGCCGCTCGCCCGCCGGCTCAGCCCCCGCCCGCCCGGCCGGCTGCCGCTGCATCGCCGCCCGCTGCCCGGTTCGACCCCGCCGCCCACGGCGTCGGTCCGCTGCTGGGCGCCGGCCCCTTCGCCGGAGGGTCCGGCGTGCCGGGTGCCTACGGCAGCCCGCCCGCCTCGACCCGGACCGCCTGGTGGCGGCGTCCCGCGCCGATGATCGGCGGAACGGTCGGCGTTCTCGCGCTGATCGTGGTGCTCGTCCTCGTCCTCACGGGCGCCGCGGGAGCTGAGGCCCCGACGTCCCCGACGGGTCTGCAGGCGATCGCCGCGAACGACGCCGTCGACCTGCGCTGGCAGCCGGTCACCTCCGCCGACGGCTACCGGGTGCTCTCCGACGGCCTCGTGGTCGCCGAGCGTGTCGGCACGCCCGCCTACCGCGTCGCGCTCGGCAGCGACACCGCGTCGCACCGGTACGCGGTGGTCGCCCTCGGCGCCGGCAAGGCGTCGCCGCCCAGCGGGGCCGTCGCCTCCGCAGCGCTGGGCCCGTGGGGCGTGGGGGCCCCGGCGCAGGCCGAGTTCCCGCGCATCGTCCCGCCCCGTCCGAAGGCGGCCGGCGGCAGCGGCCAGACCTGCGAAACGACGCCGCCCCAGCTCGACAAGCAGGCCAAGGGGATCGTCAGCTGCAGCTACCCCAACGCCGTCTACCTCGAGGTCCTCTCCTACGGCGACAACGGCCCCCGGGACGTCCGCGAGGGCGAGATCCGCAAGGTCGCGACCGACCGGACCACGTGGAGCACGTCCGGCGGCGGACCCGGCGGCAACCTCTACCTCGGCAAGGACAACGACGGTCCCTGGCGCTGGTGGACGTTCAACGAACGTCCGGGCTTCGCGATGTACGCCTCCTGGCCGAAGCACACCGCCGAGCAGCTCAAGACGTGGTGGACCGACGCGCCGTTCTGATCCGCTCGCCGCTGTCGGCCTGGCCCGGCGTTGACCGGTCGGCAGGAGCAGCACGGGCAGGCACACTGGAGCCGTGCTGTCCCTCGTCCTACCGAAGGGGTCCCTGGAGAAGGCGACCCTCGACCTGTTCGCCGCCGCCGATCTCGCCGTCCGCCGGGGCTCCGACCGCGACTACCACGCCGCCGTCGACGATCCCCGGATCGACCGGGTGCGCTTCCTGCGTCCGCAGGAGATCCCGCAGTACGTCGAGCAGGGGCTGTTCGACCTCGGCATCTGTGGCCGCGACTGGGTGCACGAGACGAGCTCGGACGTCGTCACCGTCACCGAGCTCGAGTACTCGAAGGCCACGTCGAACCCGGTCCGCATCGTGCTCGCCGTTCCGAAGGAACTCGGCGTCGACCGGGGCGACCAGCTGCCCGACGGTGTGCGCGTCTCCACGGAGTACCCGGAGCTGACGCGGCGCTACTTCGAGAAGGTCGGCGTGCAGGCCCGCATCGTCCCGTCCTACGGGGCGACGGAGGCGAAGGTGCCGGACATCGTCGATGCGATCGTCGACGTCACCGAAACCGGCTCGAGCCTGCGCAAGCACGGCCTCAAGGTCGTGGAGACCCTGCTGACCAGCCGGACCGAGCTGGTGGCCAACGTCGCCGCGCATGCGGACGAGGAGAAGCGCGCGGCCATGCAGGACCTGGCCCTGCTGCTGCAGGGGGCGATCCGGGCCCGCGGGCAGGTGCTGCTGAAGCTCAACGTCGCCGGCGCCGACCTCGCGGGCGTGCTGGAGGTGCTCCCGTCGATGACGTCGCCGACCGTCACCGAGCTGGCCAAGAGCGACCACCGGGCCGTCGAGACGGTCGTGCCGAAGCGTGGGGTCAACACCCTGCTGCCACGGCTGAAGGCAGCGGGTGCCACCGACATCCTCGAGCTGCCGATCAGCAAGATCGTCGAGTGACGGGGGAGCGGCCCGCCGCTCCCGCCGCCCAGCCCGCAGCCGGGGGTCTCCCGGAGGCGCTCGCGCTCCTGCTCGCCTTCCTGGCGGGGGGCGGCGTCGCGTTGCAGTCCTACGTCAACGGCAAGCTGGCCGGTGAGGTCGGCTCGACCCTGCTGGCGTCGCTGCTGTCGTTCGTGGTCGGGCTGCTCGCCCTGTTCGGGCTGAGCCTGGCCCGCGGCTCGCTGAAGACCGCCCGGCAGCGGCTGGGTGTCACCGGCCGGCCCCCGCTCTGGTATTTCGCCGGCGGGTTGGCGGGCGCCTACCTGGTCTCCTCCACCGCCGCCGGCGCCCCGGAGATCGGCGTCGCCCTGGTGACGGTCGCCCTCGTCGCCGGCCAGACCGGCGGCAGTCTCGGCGTCGACGCCATCGGGTTGGGGCCCTCCGGTACCCAGCCCGTGACGCCGAGCCGGCTGACGGGGGTCGCCCTCGCCGTCGTCGCCGTCGTCATCTCGGCCTTCGTGGGAGGGGGGAAGACCGACCTGCACCTCGGCCTCCTGCTGCTCGTGGCGGCCGCCGGCGTCGGCGTCGCGTTCCAGCAGGCCGCCAACGGCCGTCTCCAGCAGGTCACCGGGGACGCCGTGGTCGCGGCGCTGGTCAACTTCCTGGTCGGGACCCTCGTGCTCGCGCTGCTGCTGGGGATCACCCGCCCGGGCGGCACCGACCTGTCGGCGCCCTTCCCGCTCTACCTCGGTGGCCTGCTCGGCGCCGCCTTCGTGCTCACCGCCGCGGCCACCGTGCGGGTGCTGGGCGTGCTGCGGCTGTCGCTGGTCGCCATCTCCGGTCAGTCCGCCGGGGCGCTGGTCCTCGACGCCCTCGACCCGGCCCCTGGCCGGTCGCTGACGTGGGCCACCTACGTCGGCGTCGCGCTCACCATCGTCGCGGTGGGGATCAGCCGGCGCTAATACCCTCGAGCCCGATGTCCGCCGCCAACTCCGATCCGGAGACCGTCTCCCCGTGACCCGCCGCAACCTGTCCGAGCAGTGGAGCATCGACCTCGACGACGGCTTCTCCGGCCAGGTCGTCGACGGCGACCTCCACCTGGTCTCGCCCGGCCCGCCGCCGCGCAGCATCCTGCTCGCGATCTGGTACCCCCCGCCCGAGCACGGCCCGGAGAAGCTGCTCGAGTGGGTGCTCGCCGAGGTGAACCCCGACCCGACGGAGCGCTTCGAGGAGATCGGCACCGACGAGGGCGAACTGCGCTATGCCTCCTGGTACCCCGAGGACCCTGTAGGCGCTGACGGGCGGCGCCGGTGGGCCCTGTACGGGTACGTCGTGCGGCGCGGCTCGTACGTCCAGTCGGCCTTCTTCAGCGAGCGGGCCGAGGATCGTGACTGGGCGCTGTCGACCTGGCGGTCGCTGCGCTTCGCGGCGAACTGAAGCGTGCGAGCCCTACCGTGACGCCGCACGGCCACCGCCGCAGCCTGCCGCAGACCGACTCCGCTGACAGGGGCTCGGCCGACCCGCGCCTGCGGGCCGCGCTCGACGCCGGGAACGCCGGCGAGATCTCCGCCGCGCTGGTCGATGCCCGGCTGCTGGTGGGCGTCGTCGCACTGCCTGGTACGGAGCACGCCTCCGAGGGGGAGATGGCCCTCGCCGTGCTCGAGTCGTCCTCCGGCGCCCGGGCCCTGCCCGCCTTCACCGACCTCGACGCCCTCGCCCGGTGGCGGCCAGACGCCCGTCCGGTGCCGCGCCGCGCGGCCGAACTGGCCGCGGCGATGCCGGGGGAGGGCCTGGCCGCGCTGGTGATCGACGTCGCCGGTCCGGTGCCCTGGACGCTGCGCGCGGATGACGTGGCGGCCCTCGCCGCCGGCTACGTCCCGGCCACGGAGGCGCTCGCCGCGCGACGCAGTGACCCGCGGCTCCTTGCACCCGAGTGGGAGCCGTCCCCGGCACTGCTCGACGCGTGCGCCGGCCTCGAGGTCTACGCGCTCGACCTGGAGCTGCCGGACCGCGGGGTCCGGGCGCCCGCGCTCGGGCTCGTACCGCCGCCGGGCGCCGCGCCGGTCCCGCTGGCCGAGCGGCTGCTGACAGCCGCCGGCCGTCCGCTGGACCTGATGCTGCTCGACGGGGAGCGGCTGCACGAGGCCCGACGGGCGGGACGACGCCTCACGCCGTGACCGGCCGGGGAGCACCCTGCTACGCTGGACGCGACCGCCTGCGCTCGCACTTCCGGGGCGTGGGGCCAAAGCGGAGGTGCTCCTCCCACCCGGTGCCGATCTGAGGCTCGTCCTCCAGGCTCCCGGGTTCCGGGTCGGCGACCCGGCGACGGCTCACCCCGTCCGCCGGAGGTGCGTCCGCTGCGGCAGGTCGACCGACAGCCAGCCCGGATGCCCCACAGGAGTTGCTCATCAGCGTCGAGCCCCGCATCAACGACCGTATTCGCGTGCCCGAGGTCCGCCTCCTCGGGGCGCAGGGCGAGCAGATCGGCATCGTCGCCATCGGCGATGCGCTGCGGATGGCGGAAGAGGGCGACCTCGACCTCGTCGAGGTGGCGCCCAACCAGCGTCCGCCGGTCTGCAAGCTCATGGACTACGGCAAGTTCAAGTACGAGTCCGACCAGAAGCGGCGCGAGGCTCGACGGAACCAGGTCCAGACGGTCATCAAGGAGATGAAGCTCCGGCCGAAGATCGACCCGCACGACTACGAGACGAAGAAGGGCCATGTGGTCCGCTTCCTCAAGGCCGGCGACAAGGTGAAGATCACGATCATGTTCCGAGGCCGCGAGCAGTCGCGCCCCGAACTCGGGTTCAGGCTCCTGCAGCGGCTCGCGGCGGACGTCGACGAACTCGGCTACGTGGAGGCATCGCCGAAGCAGGACGGCCGCAACATGACGATGGTGATGGCCCCGCACAAGCGGCCGGTGGCCCGCGCCGGAGCCCCGGAGTAGTCAGCCGCACGACCCGCACGACCGGCACGACCGCAATTCCCGACCGACCAGCGATCGAGAGATACTCATGCCCAAGGCCAAGAGCCACAGCGGTGCGTCCAAGCGCTTCCGCGTCACCGGCACCGGCAAGATCATGCGGCGCCGCGCGAACCGGAACCACCTGCTCGAACACAAGTCGAGCAAGCGCACCCGCCGCCTCTACAACGAGGTCGAGCTGACCAGCTCGGACAACTCCCGCATCAAGAAGCTGCTCGGGCGCTGACCGGGCGGCGGCCCGTTCCCGGGCCGCCGATCTCCTTCTTTCCCGCACTTTTCGTCAACCGCAATAGGAGCAAGTGAGCCATGGCACGCGTCAAGCGGTCGGTGCACGCCGCCAAGAAGCGCCGCGAGATCCTCGACCAGGCGAGCGGCTACCGCGGCCAGCGGTCCCGGCTGTACCGCAAGGCCAAGGAGCAGATGCTCCACTCGCTGAACTACTCCTACCGGGACCGTCGGGCCCGCAAGGGTGAGTTCCGCCAGCTGTGGATCCAGCGGATCAACGCGGCCGCGCGCGAGAACGGCATGACCTACAACCGGTTCATCCAGGGCCTGCGCCTCGCCGGCGTGGAGGCGGACCGCAAGGTGCTCGCCGACATCGCCGTCACCGATGCCGCCGCCTTCACCGCGCTGGTCGAGGTGGCCCGTGGCGCGGTCGCCGACGCGGGTAGCTCCGCGGCCTGACGGCCCGGATGGTGGTCGCTGACCGGGTGCCGCTGGGCGTCCGGTCCGGCCGGATCGTCGCGGCGCGCAAGCTGCTGCGCCGGGCGGCCCGGCGGCGCACGGGTCGGATGCTGGTCGAGGGGCCGCAGGCACTCTCGCTGGCCCTCGGCCGCGTCGTCCTGGACGAGGTGTTCGTCACGGACGCGGCGGCCGAGCGGCACGCTGGGCTGATCGGCCGGATCGACGATGCCGGGGTCGACGTCACGCCGGTCACCGACGAGGGCGCCGCGTCGCTGTCCGAGACCGTCACCCCGCAGGGCATCGTCGGCGTCGGCGCGTTGCCTCCGTCCGGTCTCGAGGAGTTGCCCGACGCGCCACGGCTCGTCGCCGTGCTCGTCGAGCCGCGTGACCCAGGCAACCTCGGCACCATCGTGCGGACCGCCGACGCCGCCGGTGCCGACGCGGTGGTGTTGGCCGGGGACAGCGTCGACCCGTTCGGCGGCAAGGCCATCCGGGCGTCCGCCGGCAGCGTGTTCACGCTTCCGGTCGTCGACGGGGTCGAGTCCGACGCGGCGCTCGAGCATCTCGCCGGCGCCGGCTTGCGGTTGGTGGCTGCGGACGGACACGCCGACACCGATCTCGATCAAGCCCGGGACGCCGGGGAACTCGCCCGGCCCACAGCCTGGGTCTTCGGTAACGAGGCCCACGGGCTGTCGGCAGAGGTGATCCACTTCGTGACCGTTTCGGGAGGAACGTCGCTTCGGGTGCCGGTGTACGGTGCAGCGGAGTCGCTGAATCTTGCCGCGGCCGCTGCGGTGTGTCTGTACGCGTCAGCTGGCGCCCAGCGGAAGTGACTGGGGAGGGGGTCGGCGGGTGACGGGTTCCGTCGCAACGCGCCCTGGGGCGCCCACGTTCCCGGACTACCTGTCCGACCCGGACGCCGACGCCGCTGCGGCCAGCTACGACGAACTCCCCGACGCGGTTCTCGTCCTCGACGGTGACGGGCACCTGCTGTCCGCCAACACGGCGGCCGCCACCCTGCTGCGCCTCGACCTGCCCGGTGCGCTCGGGCGACCGCTGGCCGACCTGTTCGTCCTCATCGACGAGCGCGGCAACGACTGGTGGGAGTGCTCGCTGCCGCTGCTGCGGCTCCCGGGCGTCCGCCGGCAGCCCGAGCGCCGGCTGCTGCTCGCCGACCCCACCGGGGCGGCGGGCGGCGAGCGGGAGCTGCTCGTCACCGTCTCCTACGTCCGCGACGAGGGCGTCGTCCGCCGGCTGGTCGTCTGCCTGCGCGACACCGCGTCCCGTCGCCGGCTCGAACGCAGCCGCGCCGACCTCGTCAGCACGGTGGCGCACGAACTGCGCTCGCCGCTGACCAGCGTCAAGGGCTTCACCGCGACGCTGCTCGCCAAATGGGACCGTTTCACCGACGAGCAGAAGCAGCTCATGCTCGCCACGGTCAACGCCGACGCCGACCGCGTCACCCGGTTGCTCACCGAGCTGCTCGACGTCAGCCGGATCGACGCCGGGCGGCTCGAGCTGCGCAAGCAGGTCGTCGACGTGCCCGACCGCATCCGCCGCGTCGTCGCCGGACACGTCGCCTCCGGCGAGCCGGAGAGTCGCTTCGTCGTCGCCGACGACACCCTCTCGGCAGGGGGCGGCGACCTGCCCGAGATGTGGCTCGACCCGGACAAGATCGACCAGGTGCTGGCCAACCTCGTCGAGAACGCGCTGCGGCACGGCGGCGGCACGGTGACGATCGCTGTCCGCGGGTGCTCCGTCGAGGACCGTGACGGGGTGCCGGACGGGAAGGCTGAGGGAAAGACCGACGGGAAGACCCTGCCGGGCCTGGAGGTGACGGTCAGCGACGACGGGGACGGTGTGCCCGAGGAGACCCGCGCGCGCATCTTCACCAAGTTCTGGCGAGGCGGGAACCGCCGCGGCGGCACCGGTCTGGGGCTCTACATCGTCAAGGGCATCATCGAGGCGCACGGCGGCACGATCGTGGCCGGGCGCTCGCCGTCCGGCGGCGCGTCCTTCCGATTTACGCTGCCCGCCGGCCCGCCGCCGTTCGCCTGAGCGGCTCCGCGTCCGGTGGGCTCGCCGACCGCCACCCGAGACGTCCGCACGCACGAGATCCCCGATGACCCAATACTCCTTTGACCCTGTCCAGGTGACCGACTTGCAGCCCGAACAGATCGAGGCCGCCCGCGACGCGGCGCTCGCGGCGCTCGCCGAGGCGTCCGACCTCGACGCCCTCGCCGAGATCCGCACCGCGCACGTCGCCGGCCGCAGCGCCCCGCTGGTGCTGGCCCGGCGCGAGCTCGGCGCCCTGCCGCCGCAGGCGCGTGCCGACGCGGGTAAGCGGCTGAACGCGGCGACGCGCGAGGTCTCCGAGGCCTACGACGCCCGGCTCGCCCGCCTCACCGAGGAACGCGACGCCCGCGTCCTCGTCGAGGAGGCCGTCGACGTCACCCTCCCCACCGGCCGCAGCCCCCGCGGCGCCCGGCACCCGCTGTCGGTGGTCGCCGACCGGGTGGCCGACGTGTTCGTCGCCATGGGCTACGAGGTCGCCGAGGGCCCGGAGGCTGAGCACGGCTGGTACAACTTCGACGCCCTCAACACACCGCCGGACCACCCGTCGCGCGAGCTGCAGGACACGCTCTACCTGGAGCCGCCCGAGTCGCAGGTCGTGCTGCGGACCCAGACCAGCCCGGTGCAGGTCCGATCGCTGCTCGACCGGCCCCTGCCGGTCTACGTCATCTGCCCTGGACGCGTGTTCCGCGCCGACACCGTCGACGCCACCCACCTGCCGGTGTTCAGCCAGGTCGAGGGTCTCGCCATCGACGAGGGGCTGACGATGGCGGACCTGCGCGGAACCCTGGACGCGTTCGCCGCCGGACTGTTCGCCACGGATACATCAACGTCGCCGCGGCGGCGGAGCCTCCGCACCCGGCTGCGGCCGCACTTCTTCCCCTTCACCGAGCCGAGCGCCGAGGTGGACCTGCAGTGCTTCGGCTGCGGCGGGGACAGTTCTCCCGAAGGCGCCCCGGACCCTGGGTGCCGGATCTGCTCCGGCGAGGGCTGGATCGAGTGGGGCGGCTGCGGCATGGTCGACCCGAACGTGCTGATCGCCTGCGGCGTCGACCCCGAGCGCTACAGCGGCTTCGCCTTCGGCATGGGCCTGGAGCGGACCGCGATGGCCCTGCACAACATCCGCGACATCCGCGAGCTGATCGACGGCGACGTGCGGTTCGCGCTCGCCTTCAGCGGCGCCGGCGAGGAAGGGGTGGCCTGATGCGCGTCGTCCACTCCTGGCTGGCCGAGTACGTCCCCGGGTTGCCCGACGCTGCGACCTGCGGCGAGGCCCTGACCCGGGCCAGCCTCAAGCTCGAATCGGTCGAGCGAGCCGGCGAGGGTCTCGAGGGCATCGTCGTCGGCGAGGTGCTCGAAATCGAGGAGCTGACCGAGTTCACGAAGCCGATCCGCTACGTGCAGGTGCACACCGGCTCCGGGCCGAATTCGATGTCACAGTCGCGGGGCATCGTGTGCGGCGCGACGAACTTCGCCGTGGGGGACCGGGTGCCGGTCGCGCTGCCCGGCGCCGTCCTGCCCGGGAGCGGAGGTAAGCCTGGGAGCAGGATCAGCGCCCGCAAGACCTATGGCCACACCTCCGAGGGCATGATCTGCTCGGCCCGCGAGCTGGGCATCGGCGACGACCACCGCGGGATCCTCGTCCTTCCCGACGACACCCCCGTCGGCGTCGAGTTCGCGGAGCTGATCGGCCTGCCCGACAGCGTGCTCGAGCTCGAGATCACCTCCGACCGTGGCTACGCCCTCTCCCACCGCGGCGTGGCGCGCGAGCTCGGCACCGCCTTCGACCTGCCCTTCACGGACCCGGCCGACGTGGCGCTGCCGGATCTCGCCCCCGGATACGAGGTCCGGATCGACGATCCCTCGGGGTGCTCCCGGTACGTCGCCCGCGAGGTGTCCGGGGTGGACGCGACCGTCGCCGTGCCGACGCGGCTGGCCAGCCGGCTGGCGCTCGCCGGTATGCGGTCGATCTCGCTCGCCGTCGACGTGACCAACGCCGTCCTGCTCGGCCTCGGGCAGCCGCTGCACGCCTTCGACGCCGACAAGCTGCGCGGCCCGATCGTCGTCCGCCGGGCGGCCGAGGGCGAGACGATCGAGACCCTGGACGGGGTGACGCGCGCGCTGGCGGTCACCGACCTGGTCATCGCGGACGACTCCGGCCCGGTCGCGATCGCCGGCGTCATGGGTGGCTCGAGCACCGAGGTCACCGAGACCACGTCGCGGATCCTGCTCGAGTCGGCCTGCTTCGACCCCGTGTCGGTCGCCCGCACCGCCCGCCGGCTCGGCCTGCCGTCCGAGGCGAGCCGGCGCTTCGAGCGAGGCGTCGACCCGGCGCTGGCTCCCTACGCGGCCGAGGTCGCCGTGCGCATGCTGGTCGACCTCGGCGGCGCGAAGGCGGAGCCGGTCGGCACCGACGTCGACGTGCGCGCCGAGCAGCACGCAGCCTTCGGGGCGACGTCCCCGGTGTTCTGTCCGCTGGGCGAGGCGGAGCGCCTGATCGGCCGCGCCTATCCGGTCGAGGTGCAGCGGCGGCGGCTCGAGCAGATCGGTTGCTCGGTCGAGGTGACCGCCACCGGCCTGCGCGTGACGCCACCGAGCTGGCGCTTCGACCTCGAGCGCCCGGCCGATCTCGTCGAGGAGATCGCCCGCCTCGAGGGCTACGAGACGATCCCCGTCCGGCTGCCGCGCGCACGGTCCGGCCGCGGGCTGACCGACGCCCAGCGGGCGCGACGTCGGATCGCCGACGCGCTCGCCGACGCCGGCTTCGCGGAGGTTCTGCTCCTGCCGTTCCTCGCGGGCGACGTCGCCGACCGGCTCGGGCTGCCCGACGACGACGTCCGGCGGCTGGCCCCGCGGGTCGCGAACCCGTTGTCCGAGGACGAGCGGTACCTGCGCACCATGTTGCTCCCCGGCCTGCTCGCCGCCGCGGCGCGCAACGTCGGCCGCGGCAACGCCGATGTGGCGCTCGCCGAGACCGGCACCGTGTTCCGCGGGCGGCCCGGCGGGCCGCCGGTCGACGAGCTCCCGGCGGTGCCCGGGGTCGACCGACGCCCGACCGATGACCAGCTCGCCGCCCTCGACGCGGCACTGCCCGACCAGCCGCGACACGTCGCGGGCGTTCTCACCGGACGACGGCAGCCGGCCGGCTGGTGGGGCCCGGGCCGCGAGGCCGACTGGGCGGATGCGATCGAGGCCGCCCGCGGGCTGGCCCGCGTGGCCGGGGTGTCGCTACGGGTGCGGGCGGCCCAGGTGGCGCCGTGGCATCCCGGCCGGTGCGCGGAGCTCGTCGTGGGCGGCGACGGTGGAGATGCCGGGGGTGGAGAGGCCGTCGGGGGCGAGACCGTCGTCGGGCACGCCGGCGAGCTGCACCCGCGGGTCGTCACCGACTGGGAACTCCCGCCGCGGGCCTGCGCCTTCGAGCTCGACCTCGACGCGCTCGTCGGCGCCGCCGGCGGCACGGTGGAGGTTCCGCCGGTGTCGCCCTATCCGCCGGCCGACCGCGACGTCGCGCTCGTCGTGCCCCGGCAGGTGCCGGCCGGGGACGTCACCGCCGCGCTGCGGTCCGGGGCGGGACCGCTGCTCGAGTCGGCCGCCCTGTTCGACGTCTACGACCGGATGGGGCCGGACGAGCGGTCGCTCGCCTTCCGGCTGCGGTGGCGGGCTCCGGACCGGACGCTGACGGCCGAGGAGGTCAACGGCCTGCGGGACGCGGCGGTCACCGCGGCGGCCGAGCGGACGGGCGCGCGCCTGCGCGGCTGAGTCACCCGAGTAGCTGCTCGGGGTCGAGCAGTTCGGTGTGCAGCGGCTCCGGCGGCTCCGGCTCGACCCCCATCCGGAAGTGGTGCGACGAGATGTGCATCCCCTCCCGGAAGTAGAAGCGGTGCGCGTCGAACCGCTGGACACCGGAATCGAGTTCGAGCTCGGTGCAGCCGTAGCCCGCGGCCGCGTGCCGAAGGTGATCGAGCAGGAATCGGCCGTGCCCCGCCGACCGGACGGCGGACGTGGTGACGAGGTCGTCGACGTAGAGCTTCCGGACCGACGCCGTCGTCGCCATCACCCGCCAGCCGGCCACGGCGACGCAGACGTCCCGCCCGTCCGGGTCGACGCCGAACAGTGCGCTGAACCGCAGACCCTGCGGCCACCCCTCGGCATAGACGCTCCGGAACAGATCGAGGTCCAGGTGCGGGCGCAGTTCCCGCAGCACGGGGAGCACCTCGGCGAGCACCGGGTCGTCCGGGTCGAGCTCGACGACCTGCATGGCGTTCTCCTTGACCGTCTCGGCCGCGGGTGCGGATGCACGCCGGGCCTTCGCAGGACGAACCCTCGCACGATGCGGCCTTCGCGCACCCGCATGAAGCGCCGAGCCGCGCATCCCTAGTCTGACTGGGTGTGTCCCTTTCGGGACGCACCGGCTTCCCTTGCCACCAGCCGCTTCGGGCGAGGTGGTGCTGGTTGCCGTCCGAGTTGCCGCCGCCAGGGCTGGCGGGTTCTCGGTTCCGACTCAGTGACTCATGGTGGTGCGAGGTGGCAGTCGGCTCTTTCCCGGTCCATCCGGGTGCAGACGCGTGTCGGGCGTCAGGCGGCCGCGGCCAGCGGCGGAGCGTGCTTGCTGTCCTTGGGGTGGTAGCGGGCAAGGTTGATCGCGGCGTTGAGGTCGCGGTCGAGTTCGAGTCCGCAGGCCGGGCAGGAGTAGGTCCGCTCCGCGAGCGTCAGCTCGGCCTTGACGGCGCCGCAGCCGGAGCAGGTCTTCGACGACGGGAACCACCGGTCCGCGACGACCAGCTCAGCGCCGTACCAGCCGGCCTTGTAGGTCAGCTGCCGGCGGAGCTCGCCGAACGCGGCGTCGGAGACGACGCGGGCGAGCCGCCGGTTGCCGAGCATGCCCGCAGCGTTGAGGTCCTCGACGACCACGGTCGTGCAGCCCCGTGACAGCGTCGCGCTGATCTCGTGCAGCAGCGCCGTGCGGAGCGCGGCGATCCGGGCGTGGATCCGGCCCAACCGTCGGGCGGCTGCGCGTCGACCGTTCGAGCCCTGCTTGGTTCTCGCGAGAGCCTGGTTGGCCAGCTTCAGCCGCCCCTGTGCCTGCTGAAGTGCTTTCACCCCCTTCCACTCGTGCCGCAGGGCACCGTGCTCGTCGGCGCCGACGGCCAGCGTCTTCACGCCAAGATCGACCCCGACCCGGCTCTGGTGCCGTCCGGCGGGGCTGCGCCGGGCTGGGTGCAGTTCGGCGGCGACGCCGGTGACCGCGACCGTCCACCGGCCGTGGGCGAACCGGAACGCCGCGGCGTAGACGTGGAACCGACCGGCCTCAAGCAGCCGCTGCAGCCGCAGGGTGCTCTCCCGGACGCGCAAGGCCCCCAGCTTGGGAAAACGGAGCTGCTTCGGGCCGGCCGGCCGGACCGGGCACGAGCGGCCTTCGGCGTACTTGGCACGCAGCCGGAATGCCGGGGTGGTGCGATGCCGGGACTTGAACCGCGGGAACCCGGCCGGCTTCCCGGCCCGCACCCCGGTGCGGGAGGCGGCCCAGTTCGCTAGCGCCTGGGCAGCGTTGACGCTGCCGGTCTCGAACACGTCGGCCGAGACCTCCCCGCGCCACGGCAACCCCCGCACGAGCTCACCCGCATCGTCGACGGAGACGGGGGTGTTCGGGGCGCGGCCGTCCTTCCAGGCGTTGATCTCGTTAATGAACGACACCTTCGACCACGACAACGACGGGGTCAGCTCCGCCTCGGGGACGGCGTAGGACCGTTCGGCAGCACGCTGGTCCAGGTTGGCTTTCACCCGACCCAGCTGATGGTTGAAGGCCAGCCGGAACGCTCCCGCGTGCGCCAGCAGCCAGCCGTGCTGCTCGGCGTTGACTTCCACGGTGAACCGGAACGTCGTCGACCGAGTCAACGGCACGCCGGTACGCGACACCAGCCTGCCGCCAACCGACGCCGCCCGCCCGTTGCCCTCGTCCACGAGCAGCAGGCTCTCACCCACCACCGACAGAAACCGAACCGACGGTGACCCAGCAAGAGAACCGCGACCGCGAGCACGACGCCGAGTCGTGTGCGCGCCTGGGCGCAGCGCACGAAAGCCGGTCATCGCTTGCTTCTGACGCCCGCTACGGCGGGATCGGCCTGATCACGCTAGCCCGTCGCCTTCCACCGACCAGAGGTCAAGAACGACGTCGGCGTCCGGAACCGCACGGGCCAGTTCCTCGCGGAGCTGGCGGCCCTCCTCGACGTGCCAGCGGCCAGCCTCCCGGTCGGACCAGTGCGGCTGGCGATAGAGCGAGTAATGCTGGTCGAAGTGCCTCTGCCAGATGATCAATCGTCGGATCAGTGCTGGCCCAAGGGCGGCCAGGTCCAGCACATCGCCTGCGTCCGGCCAGACTGGCATGTCGGCGCTGTATTCCACGAAGAGCCGAAGTCGCATCGTCGCTTCCCACCTCGGCGCGCCGGTCCGCGCACGATCCTATGAGCGTCATTCCCGCGCAGTTCGAGGGATACCCAGAACCGAGCCTGGGTGCGAGGTTGTGGTAGCGCCGCAGCCAGCATCCGCCGGCCCGCCGATCGAGCCGGACTGACAGCGTGGGTAACCGCTATCGGGTGGTGCGTCGGCGTCGGGGCAGGGTTGCTGCTGGTGCGACGGCGGCGTCGAGAACGACGGCGAGGCAGGCGATCTGCAGCCAGCCGCTAGCCGAGTCAAGGGTGTTCTCGAAGGATCGGGCGAGGCGGCGGTGCCGGAGTAGCCGGCCGTGTGCCACTTCGACCCGCCAGGCCAGTGGCCAAGGGTACGAAGGTGCCCGTCTTCTGCTCGTGGCCGACCCGCCGGACCTCGAGGCCGCGCGCGTCGCTGAGCTTCTTCGCCCCGGCGGTCGTGACGCCCCGGTCGACCAGCACGAGCTGCAGCCGGTCGTCCTGGTCTCGGTCGGACATGGCGTCGAGCAGCGCCGCGGTGGTGTGGTTCTCGTGCGTCGAGGCGGGCAGCGCGACCGCGGCGAGCGGCAGGCCGGTGATGTCGACGGCGATCGCCCGCTTCGCGCCGTTGGTCGACCCGTATGGGCCGCCGCGATCGTGAAAGGTCCTCCCGCCTTGTGAGGCACCGCGGCCCAGGTGGGTGTCGACAACGACCATCGACGGCAGCGAGGCCGGCCGGCCGGCGCGGACCCGGACATGGCGGTGCAGCGCGGCCAGCAGCCGGGACCAGGTCCCGTTGCGCGACCAGCGCCGGAACTGCGACCACACCCGCGTCCACGGCCCGAACTCCCGCGGCAGGCACCGCCACTGACAGCCGGTGTAGGCCACGTACAACATCCCGTCGACCACGCGCCGGACGTCCTCGCTGAACCGCCGCCCGCGCTTGCCCGCCACGTTGATGAGCGGCTCCAGCAGCTTCCACTGCGCGTCCGTCATGTCGGTCGGGTACACGCCTCAAGGCATCGGCAATCGTGATCAGCGATCTTGAGCCCGAAAGGGACACACCTAGTCTGAGGACATGCCAGCCGAGGTCGTCCGCCGGGAACTGACGCTGCGCGGGCAGCGGAACACCTACCGAACGGTGGAGACGGACGCCGCCGGCGGCGAGCGTCCCGTGGTGTTGCTCGTGCACGGCATCGCGGGGAACGCCGCCCAGTGGGACCCGGTTCTCCCGCTGCTCGGCGAGCGCTACACGGTGCTGGCTCCGGACCTGCTGGGCCACGGGGAATCGGCGAAGCCGCGCACCGACTACTCGCTCGGCGCCTACGCCGTGGGCCTCCGCGACCTCCTGCTCGCCCTCGAGCTCGAGCACGCCACGGTCGTCGGACATTCGCTCGGCGGTGGCGTCGCGATGCAGTTCGCCTACTCCTACCCGACGATGTGCGAGCGGCTGGTCCTGGTCGACAGCGGCGGCCTCGGCAAGGAGGTGCACGGCCTGCTCAAGGCGGTGAGCTGGCCCGGGGCCGAGTTCGTGCTGCCCCTGATATCCGCCCGTCAGGTGCAGGCACTGGGCTCCGGCATCAGCCGGCAGATCGCGAAGGTCGGGGTGCGCGCCGGGCCGGACGTCTCCGAGATGCTCCGCTCGTTCGGCTCGCTGTCCGACCCCGGCGCGCGGAGGGCCTTCCTCCACACGATCCGCGGCGTGATCGACGCAGCCGGGCAGCGCGTGAGCGCCCGGGACCGGCTCTACCTGGCGCAGCTCATCCCCACCCTGGTCCTCTGGGGCGGCAAGGACCCGATCATCCCGGTCACGCACGGCGAGTACGCGCACCGGGCGATGCCGGGCAGCCGCTTCGAGGTCTTCGACGGCGTCGGCCATTTCCCGCAGCTGGAGCGTCCGGACGAGGTCGCCCGCGTGCTCCTCGACTTCCTCGACACCACCGAGGCCGCGCGGCTGGATCTCTCCGGGGAGGACCTGCACAAGCTCCGGACGATGCTGACCCAGGGCCCGCCCGGCGACTGAGCGGGTACCCATCGCCGCCGTTGCATGACCATGCACGTCTTTGTATAGAGTGGAGCCATGGGTACGACAGCAGCCGTCCTCGGAGCCAGCGGATACGCCGGCGGCGAGCTGATCCGACTCGTGCTGGGGCACCCGTCGCTGGAGCTCGGCCCACTCGTCGCGGGCAGTTCGGCCGGCCGGGACGTGACCGAGCTGCACCCGCAGTTCCCGGCGCTCGTCGGGACTCCGCTGCTCGGCGTCGAGGAGTTCCTCGACGGTGAGACGGCGGTGCCGGACGTCGTCTTCCTGGCGCTGCCGCACGGCGAGTCGGGGCGCATCGCCGCGCAGCTGCCGGAGTCGACGACCGTGCTCGACCTCGGGGCCGACCATCGGCTGACCTCCTCCGACGACTGGGCCGCGGGCTACGGCGGCGAGTACGCAGGCGCCTGGCCCTACGGGCTGCCGGAGCTGCCCGGGTCCCGCGAGAGGCTCGCGGGGACGCGTCGCGTCGCCGTCCCGGGCTGCTACCCGACGGCGACCATCCTCGGGCTCGCCCCCCTCGTGGCGGCGGGGCTCGTCGAGGGCGACGACCTCGTGGTGGTCGCCTCCAGCGGCACCTCCGGCGCCGGTCGCTCCGCCAAGGCCAACCTGCTCGGCAGCGAGGTCATGGGCGACCTCTCGCCGTACAAGGTCGGCCGGCACCAGCACCGTTACGAGATGGCCCAGGCCCTCGGCGTGCGCACCCTGTCCTTCACCCCCGTGCTCGCACCGATGCCGCGGGGGATCCTGTCCACCTGCACCGCGCGCGTCCGTCCCGGCGTGGACGAGGCCGCGCTGCGCGGCGCGCTCGCGGACGCCTACGCCGACGAGACGTTCGTCCACCTGCTGCCCGAGGGGCGCTGGCCGCATACGGCGGCGACGCTCGGCAGCAACTCCTGCCAGCTCCAGGTCGCGTACGACGAGGCGGCCGGCCGGGCCGTCGTCGTCAGCGCGATCGACAACCTGGTCAAGGGAGCGGCCGGACAGGCCGTGCAGTGCGCCAACCTCGCCCTCGGGCTGCCGGAGGACGCCGGTCTGCCGGTCTGCGGAATCGCGCCGTGAGCGCCCCCATCGGCGAGGGCGTCACCGCCGCGCAGGGCTTCCGCGCCGCCGGCGTCGCCGCCGGGCTCAAGGACAGCGGTCGTCCGGACGTCGCCCTCGTCGTCAACGACGGACCGGGCTTCGCCGCCGCCGGCGTCTTCACCCGCAACCGCGTCCAGGCCGCCCCGGTGCTGTGGAGCCGCCAGGCGCTGGCCGACGGGGAACTCCGGGCGGTCGTGCTCAACTCGGGCGGCGCCAACGCCTGCACGGGCCCGCAGGGCTTCGCCGACACGCACGCGACGGCGGAACACGTCGCCGACGTCCTCGGTTGCGGCGCCGCCGAGGTCGGGGTCTGCTCGACCGGACTCATCGGCACGTTCCTGCCGCGCGACACGCTGTTCGCCGGGGTCAGCTCCGCCTTCGCCGGGCTCGCCGACGATGGGGGCGCCGCCGCGGCGGAGGCGATCTGCACCACCGACACCGTCCGCAAGACCGCCGCGCGCAGCAGCGACTCGGGAGTGACCGTCGGCGGGATGGCGAAGGGGGCGGGGATGCTCGCCCCGGCGCTGGCGACCATGCTGTGCGTCGTGACGACCGACGCGGTGGCCGACGCCGCCACCCTGGACGCTGCGCTGCGGGAGGCGACGCGCACGACCTTCGACCGCCTCGACACGGACGGCTGCCTCTCGACGAACGACACGGTGCTGCTGCTGGCCAGCGGCGCCTCCGGGGTCGAGCTCGACGCGGCCGAGCTGACCGAACTCGTCCGCGAGGTCTGCGACGACCTGGCCGGTCGTTTGCTCGCCGACGCCGAGGGCGCCGGCAAGGAGGTCTACGTCGAGGTCTCCGGCGCCGCCGACGAGGCCGACGCGCTCGAGGTCGGCCGGTCGATCGCGCGCAGCGCCCTGCTGAAGTGCGCGCTGGCCGGCGAGGATCCCAACTGGGGCCGCGTGCTCGCGGCGATCGGGACGACGCAGGCGACCTTCGAC
The DNA here is from genome assembly GCA_963783105.1 of uncultured Actinomycetota bacterium. GTDB lineage: Bacteria > Actinomycetota > Actinomycetes > Frankiales > Frankiaceae > JAVEDQ01. Next base: position 662,740 of record CAWAMI010000003.1, on the reverse strand, counting down.
CCCCTGGCGCTCGACGTCGCGATCAACGGCATCCAGGTGTGCCGGGACAGCGCCCCCGGGGACCCGCGGGAGCTGGTCGACATGAGCCCGCGGCGCATCGACATCCTCGTCGACCTCAAGGCCGGCAGCGAGTCGCTCACCATCCGCACCACCGACCTCACCGAGGCGTACGTGCACGAGAACAGCGCGTACTCGACATGAGGGCCTACTCCACATGAGCAGCGGCAGACCGTGAGCAGCGACCGATGAGTACAGACGGGCTGCCGCTCGACCCCGACACCCTCGGCCCCGTCCTGCCGCGGCGGCTCGAGGAGGCCCGGACCAAGGCAGGCGTCCTCGTCGAGGCGCTGCCCTGGCTGACCCACTTCTCGGGCAAGACGATCGTCGTCAAGTTCGGCGGGTCGGCGATGGCGGAGGAGAGCCTGCGTCAGGCCTTCGCCGAGGACATCGTCTTCCTGCGGCACTGCGGCATCCGCGTCGTCGTGGTGCACGGCGGCGGCCCGCAGATCACCGAGCACCTCAACCGGCTCGGAGTTACCACCGAGTTCCGCGGCGGCCTGCGGGTCACCACCCCGGAGATGATCGACGTCGTCCGGATGGTGCTCGTCGGCCAGGTCAACCGCGACGTCGTGGGCCTGATCAATGCGCACGGCCCGTTCGCGGTCGGCATGAGCGGCGAGGACGCGCGCCTGTTCACCGCCGAGAAGCGGCTTGCCACGGTCGACGGGGCGCCGGTCGACGTCGGCCTGGTGGGTGACGTCGTCGACGTCCGCGCCGAGACCGTTCTGGCCCTGGTGGACAGCGGCCACGTGCCGGTCATCGCCTCCATCGCCCGCGGGGCCGACGGCCAGATCTACAACGTCAACGCCGACACCGCGGCGGCCGCCCTGGCCGTCGAGCTGGGGGCCGAGAAGCTGGTCGTCCTCACCGACGTCGAGGGACTGTTCGCCGACTGGCCCGCCACCGAGGAGCTGATCTCGATCCTGGACGCCGACGAGCTCGAAGGCATGTTGCCCGGGCTGGCCAGCGGGATGGTCCCGAAGATGGAGGCGTGTCTACGCGCCGTCCGCGGCGCCGTCCGGGCCGCGCACGTGCTCGACGGCCGGGTGGCCCACGCGGTGCTGCTCGAGGTGTTCACCAACCAGGGCGTCGGCACCATGGTCGTGCCGACCCCCGACCCCGCCCTGGGTGGCCCGGTGACCGGTCCCTACATCGCCAACGGGGGAGCAGGGTGGTGAGCAATCCGGTGGTGAGCAATCCGGCGGTGACCAACCCGCTCGCCGCCCCGGTCGTCGAGGGCAGCGGCATCGACGCCAACGAACAGCTCCTCCGCCGGCGCGACGCCGTGCTCATGGGCAACTACGGACGGCCGCCGGTCGCGCTGGTCCGCGGCTCCGGCAGCACGGTCTGGGACGCCGAGGGTCGCGCCTACCTCGACCTCGTCGCCGGCATCGCCGTCTGCCTGCTCGGACACGCGCATCCCGCCGTGCACGAGGCCGTGACGCGGCAGCTGGGCACCCTCGAACACGTCTCCAACCTCTACGCCAGCGAGCCCTCGGTCGCCCTGGCCGAGCAGCTGATCGCACGGCTGCACCCGGATCAGCAGGCCGACGCCCGCGTCTTCTTCTGCAACTCGGGGGCCGAGGCGAACGAGACGGCGATCAAGATCGCCCGCCGGACCGGCCGCCCGGAGATCGTCGCGGCCGACAAGAGCTTCCACGGCCGGACGCTCGGCTCGCTGTCCATCACCGGCCAGCCCGCCAAGCGGGCCCCGTTCGAGCCGCTGCTGCCCGGCGTGCAGTTCGTGCCCTACGGCGACGCCGACGCGTTGCGGGCGGTGGTGTCGGACCGGACCTCGGCGGTGTTCCTCGAGCCCACCCTCGGCGAGGGCGGGGTCGTGCCGCCGCCGGAGGGCTATCTCTCCGCGGCCCGCGCGATCTGCGACGAGGCCGGCGCGCTGCTCGTGCTCGACGAGGTGCAGAGCATCGGCCGCACCGGGTCCTGGTACGCCCACCTGCACGAGGACGTGCGGCCGGACGTCGTGACCCTCGCCAAGGGGCTGGGCGGCGGCCTGCCGATCGGCGCGACGATCGGGCTCGGTCCGGCGGCGTCGCTGCTGCAGGCCGGCGATCACGGCAGCACCTTCGGCGGCAACCCGGTGGTGTGCGCGGCGGCCCTCGCGGTTCTGCGCACGGTCGACGCCGAGGGGCTGCTCGAGCACAGCCGCGCGTTGGGAGAGCGGCTGCAGGCCGGGCTGGCCGCGATCGACTCGCCGCTGGTCGCGGGCGTCCGCGGCGCCGGGCTGTGGCTGGCGCTCGCCCTGACCGGGCCGCACGCCGCCGACCTCGAGGCGGCGGCGCGCCGCGCCGGCTACCTCGTCAACACGGTCGCGCCCGACGCCGTCCGCCTCGCCCCGCCGCTGGTGCTGACCGAGGCCGAGGCCGACGGATTCCTCGCCGCGATGCCGGCGATCCTCGCCGAGGTCGAGGCGACCCGTGGCTGAGGACGAGAACGGGCAGCCGGATGGTCCCCGGGCGCCGGACGGGCAGCTGTTCCCCGACGACCTGCTCTCCCCGGACGGACAGTCCGACGGCGCGCCGCGGGTGCTGGTCATGGAGGACGACCCGAGCGTCCGTGGCTTGCTGCACACGTTGCTCGACGCCGAGGGCTACGACGTCGTGACCGCCAGCGACGGCCTGGCCGGGCTGGTCCAGGCGAGCGCTCAGCCGCCGGCCCTGGTCCTGCTCGACATCATGATGCCGGACCTCGGGGGCATGCGCGTGCTCCAGGAACTGCGGGCCGACCCTGCGCTCGTCGACGTGCCCGTCATCGTCGTCACCGGGCGGCTCGAGGCCGTCCCCGAACTCGAAGCCGACCTCGGAGACGAATCCGTCTTCGTCAAGCCCTTCGGTGTCCCCGAACTGCTCGCGCGGGTCGCGGATCTGACCGGAAGAGGCCGAACCGAATGAGAGGCACACCTTGAGCACCCTGTCCTCCGTGCCGCCCTCGGCCTCGGAACCGCCGTCGGCCTCCGAGTCGCCGCGCCACTTCCTCGTCGACACCGACATCACGCCCGAGGAGCAGCTGGCCATCCTCGACGACGCCGACCGGCGCAAGCGCGAGCGACGTCTGCGACCGGGTGGCGGGTGGCAGGGCGGGGGGACACCGGATCAGCCGCTCGCCGGCCGGTCGGTGGCGCTGATCTTCGAGAAGCCCTCCACCCGCACCCGGCTCTCCTTCGAGGTCGGCGTCGCCGAGCTCGGCGGGCACCCGGTAGTGATCGATGCCGCGAGCACGCAGATCGGCCGGGGGGAGACGCTGTCCGACACGGCGGCCGTCCTGTCCCGCTACGTCGACGCGATCGTGATCCGGACGTTCGGCCAGGACCGGATCGAGGAGCTGGCGGCCGGCGCCGCGGTGCCCGTCGTCAACGCCCTGACCGACTACACCCACCCCTGCCAGGCGCTCGCCGACCTGCAGACGGTCCGGGAGCGCAAGGGCACGCTCGCCGGCCGCACCCTCGCCTACGTCGGCGACGGCAACAACATGGCGCACTCGCTGATGCTGGCCGGTGCGATGGCCGGGATGCGGGTGCACGTCGCGTCCCCGCCCGGCTTCGAGCCGCTCGACCAGGTCGTGCGGCACGCCAACGAGATCGGCGCGCAGACCGGGGGGGAAGCGCTGGTCATGCACGACCCCCGCGAGGTCGTCGCGGGCGCCGACGTCGTCTACACCGACGTGTGGGCGTCGATGGGGCAGGAGGCCGAGTCGAGCGGCCGCGCGCTCGTCTTCTCCCGCTACCAGGTCGACGAGCACCTGCTCGCAGCCGCCCTGCCCGACGCCGTGGTGCTGCACTGCCTGCCCGCGCACCGCGGCGAGGAGATCACCGCCGGGGTGATCGACGGGCCGCAGTCGGCGGTGTTCGACCAGGCCGAGAACCGGCTGCACGCTCAGAAGGCGCTGCTCGCCCACCTGCTCGCGGTCCCGCCGGTTCCGTCGCAGGGTCCGGCCGGGAGCTGACGGTGCAGGCTCCAACATGAACCAGCCGTCATGAGCCAGCCGCCTCCGGCCGAGCGTTCGAGCTCGGTCGCCCGCGCGCCGCTGACGAAGAACGCGAGGCATTCCCGGGTGGCCGCGCTGCTCGCGGGCCGCCCGGTGCGCAGCCAGCAGGAGCTGGGCCTGCTCCTCGCCGCGCAGGGCGTGCACGTCACCCAGGCGACGCTGTCCCGCGACCTCGGCGAACTGGGTGCCTACAAGGTGCGGACCGCGGACGGCGGCCTGGCCTACGCGCTGCCCGACGGCGCCGACCGCGGCACGCGCTCCGCCGGCGTCGGGGCCGCGCAGCTGGCCCGTCGCCTCGAGGAGCTGCTGCTGTCCGCGGAGGCCGTGACCGGCAACGTCGTCCTGCGCACCCCGCCCGGAGGAGCGCACCTGCTGGCGAGCTCCATCGACGCGGCAGAGCTGCCCGAGGTCGCCGGCACGATCGCGGGCGACGACACGGTGCTGCTCATCTGCCGCACACTGGACGGGCGGCCGAGCGTCGAGGTCGCCGATGTCCTCGCCGGTCGGCTCCTCGCCGCCGCGGACGGGCTCGCGCGAGGCGGGGCAGAGCCGTCCGTCGAGGTCGACCCGGCCCTCGACCCCGACCTCGAGGAATCCGGGCCGGAGCCGTCGGTGCCGGACCGCGGCCTCGCCGCCCGCTGACATCGCTTCCACCGCGGATCGACCCGCACCGCCGACCCGCCCCCTTCCGCCACGAACGTCGCAACACCGAGAAAGAGGAGTCCCCGTGTCAACCGAGACCACCCCGCCTGCCCCTGTGTCCCCTGTGTCCCCTGTGTCCTCAGGGTCCTCAGGGTCCGCCGGGTCCGGCGGACGCAAGCCCCGCGTCGTCCTCGCGTACTCGGGCGGGCTGGACACCTCGGTCGCGATCGGCTGGATCGCCGAGGAGACCGGCGCCGAGGTCGTCGCCGTCGCGATCGACGTCGGCCAGGGCGGCGAGGACCTCGAGTCCATCCGGCAGCGCGCGCTGACCTGCGGCGCCGTCGAGTCGGTCGTCGTCGACGCCCGCGACGAGTTCGCCCGCGACTTCGTCGTGCCATCGGTGCACGCCAACGCGCTCTACATGGACCGCTACCCGCTGGTCTCGGCGCTGTCCCGGCCGCTGATCGTGCGGCACCTCGTCGACGCGGCGCGCACGTTCAACGCCGACACCGTCAGCCACGGCTGCACCGGCAAGGGCAACGACCAGGTGCGGTTCGAGGTCGGCATCCGGGCGCTGGCGCCGGAGCTGTCCGTCATCGCCCCGGTGCGCGACAGCGGCATGACCCGCGACAAGGCCATCGCCTTCGCCGAGGAGAACGGCCTGCCGCTCGACGTCAACAAGCGGTCGCCGTACTCGATCGACCAGAACCTCTGGGGCCGGACCGCCGAGTGCGGGATCCTCGAGGACCCGTGGGCGCAGCCGCCGGAGGACGTCTACGTCTACACCTCCGATCCCGCACAGGGCCGCGAGCCCGACGAGGTGACGATCAGCTTCGACGACGGCGTGCCGACCGGCATCGACGGGCGCCCGCTCGGTCTCGTCGACCTCATCGCCGAGCTCAACACCCGGGCCGGCGCGCAGGGCATCGGCCGGATCGACCTGATCGAGGACCGGCTGGTCGGCATCAAGAGCCGCGAGATCTACGAGTGCCCGGGGGCGATGACGCTGCTGACCGCGCACCGGGACCTCGAGGACCTCACCCTCGAGCGCGACCTCGCGCGCTACAAGCGCGGCGTCGACCAGCGCTGGGGCGAGCTCGTCTACGACGGCCTCTGGTACAGCCCGCTGAAGGCCTCGCTCGACGCCTTCCTCGCCAACGCGGCGATCCACGTCACCGGCGACGTCCGCCTCCGGCTCGCCAACGGCGCGGCAACCGTCGTCGGCCGTCGCAGCGACGCGAGCCTGTACGACTACGCGCTCGCCACCTACGACGCCGGGGACCAGTTCGACCAGGGCGACGCCAAGGGCTTCGTGGACCTGTGGGGCCTGCCGTCCCGGGTCTGGTCCTCCCGCGAGCAGCGGCTCGCGCGCTGATGGTGGACCCGGAGACGGACGCCAGCAGCGGCGGAGCCGCTCCCCATTCAGAATCCGCCGCCCCGACGGTCGGCGACGAGGGCCCCTCGCTTCGGCTCTGGGGCGGCCGGTTCAGCGCCTCGCCCGCCGAGGCGCTGGCGAAGCTGTCGGTCAGCGTGCAGTTCGACTGGCGGCTCGCCCCGCACGACCTCGCCGGCAGCCGCGCCCACGCCCGCGTGCTGCACCGCGCCCAGCTGCTGACCGACGCCGAGCTCGACGCCCTGCTCGGGGCGCTCGACGCGCTGGAGGAGGACGTCCGCACCGGCACGTTCCGCCCGACGATCGAGGACGAGGACGTCCACACCGCCCTCGAGCGCGGCCTGTTGGAGCGGCTCGGCTCGACGGGCGGCAAGCTGCGGGCCGGGCGCAGCCGCAACGACCAGATCGCCACCGACCTGCGGCTCTACCTGCGCGTCGCCGGCCGGCAGCTCGCCGTGGCCCTGCTGGACCTCGCCGAGGCGTTGAGTGACCAGGCCGACCGGCACGTCGACACCCCGGCGCCGGGCATGACGCATCTGCAGCACGCGCAGCCGGTCTCGTTCGGCCATCAGCTGCTGGCGCACGTCCAGCCGCTGATCCGCGACGTCTCGCGCCTGCGGGACTGGGACGCCCGCGCCTCGGTGAGTCCGCTGGGAGCGGGAGCACTCGCCGGTTCGTCCCTGCCGCTCGATCCGGCGCGCACGGCGACCGAGCTCGGCTTCGGCGCCGTGGCGGAGAACAGCATCGACGCGGTCAGCGACCGGGACTTCGCCGCGGAGTTCCTGTTCGTCGCCGCGCTGGTCGGCGTCCACCTGTCCCGCATCGGCGAGGAGATGGTGCTCTGGACGACCAGCGAGTTCGGCTGGGTCGAGCTCGACGACCGCTACGCCACCGGCTCGTCGATCATGCCGCAGAAGAAGAACCCGGACGTCGCCGAGCTGGCCCGCGGCAAGTCCGGGCGGCTGATCGGTTCGCTGGTCGCGCTGCTCACGACACTCAAGGGTCTGCCGCTGGCCTACGACCGGGACCTGCAGGAGGACAAGGAGCCGGTGTTCGACGCCGTCGACACCCTCGCCACGGTGCTCCCGGCTCTCACCGGCACCATCGCGACCATGACGGTGCGGGCCGATCGGCTCTCGGCCGCCGCCCCGGCGGGCTTCAGCCTCGCCACCGACGTCGCCGAGTACCTGGTCCGGCAGGGGGTCCCGTTCCGGGACGCCCACGAGACCGTCGGGCGGCTCGTCGTCTGGTGCGTCGCGCACGACGTCGACCTGCACGAGGTGTCGGACGCCGACCTCGCCCACATCAGCGAGCACCTCACCCCGGAGGTCCGGGCGGTCCTGTCGGTGCCGGGAGCGCTGGCGGCGCGCTCGGCGCCCGGCGGGACGGCGCCGTCCCGGGTGCGTGAGCAGCTGGCCCGGGTCCGGCAGCGGATCGAGGAGGGACGCGCCTGGGCGACGGGCGGCTGATGGCGGAACTCGATCCTGCGGTCGACGGGTCCGGGTCGCCGCTGCCGCGCGCCTTCTACGACCGACCGGTCCTCGAGGTCGCCCGCGACCTGCTCGGACGAGTGGTCCGTACCGAGCACCGCGGCGTCCACATCGCCGTCCGGCTCACCGAGGTCGAGGCGTACGCGGGTACCGAGGACCCGGGCTCGCACGCCTTCCGCGGCCCCACGCCGCGCACCGCGGTGATGTTCGGCCCGCCCGGGCACGCCTACGTCTACTTCAGCTACGGCATGCACTGGTGCATGAACCTGGTCTGCGGTCCCGACGGCCGGGCCTCGGCCGTGCTGCTGCGGGCGGGTGAGCTCGTCCTGCCGTCCGACGCCGCGCAACACGACGCGGTGGAGCAGCTCGTCGCGCAGCGGCGTCCCGGAATCCGCGCGGTGGACCTGGCCCGCGGGCCCGCGCGGCTGACGAAGCTGCTCGCCGTGGGCCGGGCCGACGACGGCGCGGACGTGACCGACTCCGCGGGGCGGCTCGGCGTGACCGCCGGGGAGCCGGTGCCGGACGCGCGGGTACGCACCGGTCCGCGGGTCGGCCTGTCGGTGGCCACCGAGCGGCCCTGGCGGTTCTGGATCGAGGGGGAGCGGTCCGTGAGCCCCTACCGCGCGGGCAAGCCGCGTCGCCGTCCGGACCGGAGGTCCGCCTGACCGCGGTCCGGACCGGAGGTCCGCGTGTGTGCGCCGCCGCCGGTCAGGCCTCGGCGAGGTCGGCGTGCCGTTCGCGCAGCTCCCGCTTGAGGATCTTGCCGCTCGGGTTCTTCGGCAGCGCGTCGGACAGCACGACGTACTTCGGGCGCTTGTAGCCCGCGAGCCGCGCGCGGGCGTGCTCCTCGACGTCGCCCTGCGACAGGTCGCTCCCCGGCTTCGGTACGACCACGGCCACCACGGCCTCGATCCAGCGAGGGTGGGTCACGCCGAACACCGCGACCTCGGCGACGCCGTCGAGCTCGTAGATGGCCTCCTCGACCTCGCGGCTGGCGACGTTCTCGCCGCCCGACTTGATCATGTCCTTCTTGCGGTCGACGACGCTGAGGTAACCGTCCTCGGTCAGCACCCCGAGGTCGCCGGAATGGAACCAGCCGTTGCGGAACGCCTCGGCCGTCTTCTCCGGGTCCTCGTAGTAGCCGAGCGTCGCGTGCGGGCTGCGGTGCACGATCTCCCCGACCTCGCCCGCCGGGACCGGGTGATCGGACTCGTCCACGACCCGCGTCTCGACGTTGAGCGCGGCGACCCCCGCGCTACCCGCCCGCTCGAGCTGCTCGTGCGGCCGCAGGATCGTCGCGAGCGGGGCCATCTCGGTCTGGCCGTAGAAGTTCCAGAGGTCGACCTCGGGGAGGCGTCGGCGGAGTTCCCGGAGCACCTCGACGGGCATGGCCGAGGCGCCGTAGTAGCCCTTGCGCAGGCTGGAGAGGTCGGTGCGGTCGAAGTCCGGGGATCGCAGCAGCCCGATCCAGACGGTCGGCGGACAGAACAGCTTGGTCACCCGCTCCCGTTCGATCGCGGCGAGCAGCGCGGACGGGTCCGGGCCCGGCAGCAGGATGCTGGTGGCGCCGAGATAGACGTCGACGGAGAAGAAGCAGTCGAGCTGGGCGCAGTGGTACATCGGCAGGGAGTGCAGCTCGATGTCGTCGGCACTCATCCCGCCGTCGACGATGCAGCTGACGTACTGGCTGATCAACGAGCGGCTGGACAGCATCACGCCCTTGGGGCGCGACTCCGTGCCCGAGGTGTACATGAGGCGCAGGGGGTCGTCGTCGGCCACCGCCACCTCGGGCGGCTGGTCCGGGCCGGATCCGGTCCAGGCGTCGACGTCCTCCCAGCCGTCCCGCTCGGCCGATGCTTCGTGACCCGGGATGACGCCCCGCACCTTCGTCGTCGCGCCCGCCGACGTGAGGGCCCGCTCGGCGACGTCGACGAACTCCGCCGCGGCGACCATCGCCGAGGCGCCGCTGTGTCCGAGGATGAAGGCGATCTCGTCCGGTCCGAGCATGAAGTTCACGGGCACGAGCACGACGCCGATCCGGGCCGTCGCAAAGGCGAGGACCCCGTACTGCCAGCAGTTGCGCGACAGCAGCGCCAGTCGGTCGCCGGGGGTCAACCCCCGCTCGGCCAGGGTGGCGGCGACCCGGTCGACCGCCCGGTCGAACTCGGCGAACGTGAGCCGCTGCTCGCCGTCGACGAGCGCGAGCTTGTCCGCATGCCGTCGGGCGGAGCGGGCCAGCAGGTCGGCGTAGCTGTGTCGTCGGGCCCGCGCCACGAGCGCATCCGGGCCGGTCGGGGAACGGTTCTCGTCGCGCACCATCGCCGCATCGTCACACCCGGACGGCCCGCCGGGTACTCCCCGCCCGGCGTCGGGCCCGCGCCACCGCCGGGATCAGCTCGCCGTACGGGACAATCGATGCGTGACCGACATCCTCGACGAGCTCTCCTGGCGCGGGCTGATCGCCCAGTCGACCGACCCCGATGCCCTTCGCGACGAACTGCGCCGCGGCCCGGTCTCGCTCTACTGCGGCTTCGACCCCACCGCCGCGAGCCTGCACGTCGGCCACCTCGTGCCCCTGCTGATCCTCCGCCGCTTCCAGCAGTTCGGGCACCGGCCCATCGCCCTCGCCGGCGGGGCCACCGGCATGATCGGCGACCCCAGCGGTCGCTCGTCGGAGCGGGTTCTGCAGACGCTCGAGGTGATCGCGGACAACGTCCGGCACATCTCGGAGCAGCTGGCCCGCTTCCTGGATTTCGGGGAGGGGGACGGCGACACGGGTCCCACGGCGGCGCGGCTGGCCAACAACCTCGACTGGCTCGCGCCGATGTCGGCGATCGACTTCCTGCGCGACGTCGGCAAGCACTTCCCGGTGAACGGGATGCTCGGGAAGGAGTCGGTCCGCACGCGGCTCGAGGCCGGCGGCCTGTCCTACACCGAGTTCAGCTACATGATCCTGCAGTCCTACGACTTCCTCGAGCTGTTCCGCAGGGACGCCTGCGTGCTGCAGGTCGGGGGGAGCGACCAGTGGGGCAACATCACCGCCGGCATCGACCTCATCCGCAGGGTCGAGGGCGCCTCGGCGCACGGTCTGACGGTGCCTCTGGTGACCAGCGCGACCGGGGAGAAGTTCGGTAAGAGCACCGGCGGTGGGAGCCTGTGGCTCGACCCGGCGCTCACCTCGCCGTACGCCTTCTACCAGTACTGGATCAACACCGACGACCGGGACGTGGAGTCCTATCTCAAGATGCTGACCTTCCTCGACCGGGAGCAGATCGAGTCGGTCGTGGCCGAGACCCGGGAGAAGCCGCAGCTGCGGACCGGACAGCGGACCCTGGCCCGGGAGCTGACGACGCTGGTCCACGGGTCGGGGGAGACGGCGGCGGTCGAGGCCGCCAGCGCCGCGTTGTTCGGCCGCGGCGCGCTGGACGACCTCGACGAACGGACGCTCGGCGCCGCCCTGGCCGAGACGCCCCACGCGGAGGTGCCGTCGGACGGCGCGACGGCGGCCGAGCTGCTCATCGCGACCGGGCTCTGCTCGAGCCGGAGCGAGGCGCGGCGGACGGTGGAGCAGGGCGGGGCCTACCTGAACAACCTCCGGTTGGCCGACGCCGAGGCACCGGTGGACCCGGAGGCGTGGCTGTACGGGCGCTACCTCGTCCTGCGCAAGGGCAAGCGCCAGGTCGCGGGGGTCATCCGGGGCGGGGACGCGGAGGACGCGAGCACTCGGGGAGCCTGACCCTTCACCCGGGAGCCTGGCCCATACAGCAGGATCGGCGTCCGGGCCCCGGCCGGAGGGCGTGATACCCCGCACCTCGCCCGCGGTTGACGGTGCGCCCCGCAACTACGTAACGTTCTCCTCGCACCGCAGGGACGGGCCGCCGGGAAGCCGGCAGGAACGCAGGCCGCGGCGGCACCGGCGAGAGCTGGTGCGAACCTCCACCGACCACCTCGGGCAGACTCGTCTGCCTCCCGGTTGGACGGCACACGGTTCCTCTGCTAACTTCAAAGGGTTGCCCAAGGGCCGAGCCTCCGCGCAACACGGAGACTCACTCCCGCCCCTGGGGTGCCGACGGCAACCGTCGGCACGGAGCGCGCCTGGCGCCATCGAGCCACACTCGAGCAGGTTGACAGGCCAACCACCCGCCCATATGTTGTGCGAGTTGCCCCGAAGACGGTCGAAAGATCGTTAACGGTGCGCACCCGCTCCTTGAGAACTCAACAGCGTGCCGAAAGTCAGTGCCAACCCCCGTCTGGGTTCACGGTACTTGCATTCCACTCGGGATGCACGACCGCGGACGAGACGGATTTCTTTGAATGGCACGATGGACGATCTATGAAGATCTGACGTCGAGCCTGGACACAAACGGTCCCGCCAGGGACCGCTCTATGGATGTTATCGCCGGGCCCCGTAGGGGCGCGGCGGTCACAAGACATCAATGGAGAGTTTGATCCTGGCTCAGGACGAACGCTGGCGGCGTGCTTAACACATGCAAGTCGAGCGAACCTTCGGGTTAGCGGCGAACGGGTGAGTAACACGTGGGCAACCTGCCCCGAGCTCTGGGATAACCCCGGGAAACCGGGGCTAATACCGGATACGAGGCCGACAGACATCTGTCGGTCTGGAAAGTTTTTCGGCTCGGGATGGGCCCGCGGCCTATCAGCTTGTTGGTGGGGTAACGGCCTACCAAGGCGACGACGGGTAGCCGGCCTGAGAGGGCGACCGGCCACACTGGGACTGAGACACGGCCCAGACTCCTACGGGAGGCAGCAGTGGGGAATATTGCGCAATGGGCGAAAGCCTGACGCAGCGACGCCGCGTGAGGGATGAAGGCCTTCGGGTTGTAAACCTCTTTCAGCAGGGACGAAGCGAAAGTGACGGTACCTGCAGAAGAAGCACCGGCCAACTACGTGCCAGCAGCCGCGGTAATACGTAGGGTGCAAGCGTTGTCCGGAATTATTGGGCGTAAAGAGCTCGTAGGCGGTCTGTCGCGTCGGCTGTGAAAACTCGGGGCTCAACCCCGAGCCTGCAGTCGATACGGGCAGACTAGAGTCCGGCAGGGGAGACTGGAATTCCTGGTGTAGCGGTGAAATGCGCAGATATCAGGAGGAACACCGGTGGCGAAGGCGGGTCTCTGGGCCGGAACTGACGCTGAGGAGCGAAAGCGTGGGGAGCGAACAGGATTAGATACCCTGGTAGTCCACGCCGTAAACGTTGGGCGCTAGGTGTGGGGGACCTTCCACGTCCTCCGTGCCGCAGCTAACGCATTAAGCGCCCCGCCTGGGGAGTACGGCCGCAAGGCTAAAACTCAAAGGAATTGACGGGGGCCCGCACAAGCGGCGGAGCATGTGGCTTAATTCGACGCAACGCGAAGAACCTTACCAGGGTTTGACATGCAGGGAAATCCGGCAGAGATGTCGGGTCCGCAAGGGTCCTGCACAGGTGGTGCATGGCTGTCGTCAGCTCGTGTCGTGAGATGTTGGGTTAAGTCCCGCAACGAGCGCAACCCTCGTCCTATGTTGCCACCAGGTAATGCTGAGCACTCATAGGAGACTGCCGGGGTCAACTCGGAGGAAGGTGGGGATGACGTCAAGTCATCATGCCCCTTATGTCCTGGGCTGCACACATGCTACAATGGCCGGTACAATGGGCTGCGATACCGCGAGGTGGAGCGAATCCCAAAAAGCCGGTCTCAGTTCGGATCGGGGTCTGCAACTCGACCCCGTGAAGTCGGAGTCGCTAGTAATCGCAGATCAGCAACGCTGCGGTGAATACGTTCCCGGGCCTTGTACACACCGCCCGTCACGTCACGAAAGTCGGTAACACCCGAAGCCGGTGGCCCAACCCTTGTGGAGGGAGCCGTCGAAGGTGGGACCGGCGATTGGGACGAAGTCGTAACAAGGTAGCCGTACCGGAAGGTGCGGCTGGATCACCTCCTTTCTAAGGAGCATCTGCCGGCCAGGTTCTACCTGGTCGGCCAGAACCATTGCTCGGACGAATGTTCCGAGATGGGCTCAATGGAGTGGAACACTGACCAGTAGGCCGGCGCGACGCCGAGGTCTTCCTAGTACAGCCTCACTGATCCTTCACGGGTCATGAGGTGGGAACGGGAGCCGCGGGGTCGGGTCGGCCCAGGCACGCTGTTGGGTCCTGAAGGAGCGGTTGCTTCTTCGGACGCTACGAGCCCGCTCGGCCTCGCCTTCGCGAGGTCCTGGCGGGCTCTGGCGCGCGACGGACCGATCTCTCGCTGGACGGCGCACCTGGTGTGCGCGCGCAGCGCCTGTACGAGATCGGGCCCGCCCGTAGCTTGAGAACTGCACAGTGGACGCGAGCATCTTTGTGGCCAAGTTAGTAAGGGCACACGGTGGATGCCTTGGCACCAGAAGCCGAAGAAGGACGTGGGAGGCTGCGAAAAGCCCCGGGGAGCTGTCAACCGAGCTTTGATCCGGGGATGTCCGAATGGGGAAACCCGGCAGGAGACATGTCCTGTCACCCATGCCTGAACACATAGGGCATGCGGAGGGAACGCGGGAAAGTGAAACATCTCAGTACCCGCAGGAAGAGAAAACAACCGTGATTCCGTGAGTAGTGGCGAGCGAAAGCGGATGAGGCTAAACCGATCATGCGTGATAGCCGGCAGGCGTTGCATGGTCGGGGTCGTGGGACCGCTCAGCCAGATCTGCCGATCTGGCAGGGAGTGACAAAGTACAGCGTTAGTCGAAGACCATGAGAAAGGGTCGCCGCAGAGGGTAATAGCCCCGTAGACGACAACGACTGTGCCTCCCGAGCGGGATCCCAAGTAGTACGGAGCCCGTGAAATTCCGTACGAATCTGGCGGGACCACCCGCTAAGCCTAAATACTCTCTGGTGACCGATAGCGGACAAGTACCGTGAGGGAAAGGTGAAAAGCACCCCGGGAGGGGAGTGAAATAGTACCTGAAACCGTGTGCCTACAAGCCGTGGGAGCTCCTACGTGAGTGACCGCGTGCCTTTTGAAGAATGAGCCTGCGAGTTTGCGGTGTGTGGCGAGGTTAACCCGTGTGGGGTAGCCGTAGCGAAAGCGAGTCCGAACAGGGCGACCTCTAGTCGCACGCCCAAGACCCGAAGCCGAGTGATCTACCCATGGCCAGGTTGAAGCGCGGGTAAGACCGCGTGGAGGACCGAACCCACCAATGTTGAAAAATTGGGGGATGAGCTGTGGGTAGGGGTGAAAGGCCAATCAAACTCGGTGATAGCTGGTTCTCCCCGAAATGCATTTAGGTGCAGCGTCGCGCGTTCCATGCCGGAGGTAGAGCACTGGATGGCCTAGGGGGCCCACAAGCTTACCGAAGTCAACCAAACTCCGAATGCCGGTATGCCAAGCGCGGCAGTGAGACTGCGGGGGATAAGCTTCGTAGTCGAGAGGGAAACAGCCCAGATCGCCAGCTAAGGCCCCTAAGCGTGCGCTAAGTGGGAAAGGATGTGGAGTCGCACAGACAACCAGGAGGTTGGCTTAGAAGCAGCCACCCTTTAAAGAGTGCGTAATAGCTCACTGGTCAAGTGATTCTGCGCCGACAATTTAGCGGGGCTCAAGCGCACCGCCGAAGCTGCGACATCGCGACATGACCCGGCACCTTTGGTGTCCAAGGGTCGCGATGGGTAGGGGAGCGTCGTGTGGCGAGTGAAGCGGCGGGGTAACCCAGCCGTGGACGCCACACGAGTGAGAATGCAGGCATGAGTAGCGAATGACGGGTGAGAACCCCGTCCGCCGAATGACCAAGGGTTCCTGGGCCAGGCTAATCCGCCCAGGGTGAGTCGGGACCTAAGGCGAGGCCGACAGGCGTAGTCGATGGACAACGGGTTGATATTCCCGTACCGGCAATAAGACGCCCATGCCGAATCCTTGAATGCTAACCGTCCGAATCTGCTCGAGCCTTCGGGCGAGAGCAGAGGAGCACGGGACCCTTCTTGGTAGTAGGCAAGCAAAGGGGTGACGCAGGAGGGCAGTCCAACCCAGGCGATGGTAGTCCTGGGGTAAGGGTGTAGGGCGCCGTGTAGGCAAATCCGCACGGCAATGCCTGAGACCTGATGCCGAGCCAATTGTGGCGAAGTGGATGATCCCATGCTGCCGAGAAAAGCCTCTAGCGAGTCTTATAGCCGCCCGTACCCCAAACCGACACAGGTGGTCAGGTAGAGAATACCGAGGCGATCGAGCTAACTATGGTCAAGGAACTCGGCAAAATGCCCCCGTAACTTCGGGAGAAGGGGGGCCGGTTGGTGTGTAGGAGCTTGCCTCCGAAGCGCTGGCCGGCCGCAGAGACCAGGCTGAAGCGACTGTTTACTAAAAACACAGCTCCGTGCGAAGTCGCAAGACGATGTATACGGAGTGACGCCTGCCCGGTGCTGGAACGTTAAGGGGACGGGTTAGTGGCCTTCGGGCCGCGAAGCTCAGAACTTAAGCGCCAGTAAACGGCGGTGGTAACTATAACCATCCTAAGGTAGCGAAATTCCTTGTCGGGTAAGTTCCGACCTGCACGAATGGCGTAACGACTTCAGCGCTGTCTCGACCATAGGCTCGGCGAAATTGCACTACGAGTAAAGATGCTCGTTACGCGCGGCAGGACGGAAAGACCCCGGGACCTTTACTATAGCTTGGTATTGGTGCTCGGTTCGGCTTGTGTAGGATAGGTGGGAGACTGCGAAGCTTGGACGCCAGTTCAGGTGGAGTCAACGTTGAAATACCACTCTGGTCGAATTGGGTGTCTAACCTCGATCCGTGATCCGGATCAGGGACAGTGCCTGGTGGGTAGTTTAACTGGGGCGGTTGCCTCCCAAAGAGTAACGGAGGCGCCCAAAGGTTCCCTCAGCCTGGTTGGCAATCAGGTGTCGAGTGCAAGTGCACAAGGGAGCTTGACTGTGAGACAGACATGTCGAGCAGGGACGAAAGTCGGGACTAGTGATCCGGCGGTGGCTTGTGGAAGCGCCGTCGCTCAACGGATAAAAGGTACCCCGGGGATAACAGGCTGATCTTGCCCAAGAGTCCATATCGACGGCAAGGTTTGGCACCTCGATGTCGGCTCGTCGCATCCTGGGGCTGGAGTAGGTCCCAAGGGTTGGGCTGTTCGCCCATTAAAGCGGTACGCGAGCTGGGTTTAGAACGTCGTGAGACAGTTCGGTCCCTATCCGCCGCGCGCGCAGGAGACTTGAGAAGGGCTGTCCCTAGTACGAGAGGACCGGGACGGACGAACCTCTGGTGTGCCAGTTGTTCTGCCAAGAGCACGGCTGGTTGGCTACGTTCGGAAGGGATAACCGCTGAAAGCATCTAAGCGGGAAGCTCGCTTCAAGATGAGGTCTCCCACAGGGTCAACCTGGTAAGGCCCCCGATTAGACCATCGGGTTGATAGGCCGGAGGTGGAAGTGCGGCGACGCATGGAGCTGACCGGTACTAATAGGCCGAGGGCTTGACCACAAAGAAGCTACGCGTCCACTGTGCGGTTCCCGAGATACGGTCGGGACTGCAATACGAGAGTCTGATCGACAACTCGATAGCGTTACGGCGGCCACAGCGAGAGGGAAACGCCCGGTCCCATTCCGAACCCGGAAGCTAAGCCTCTCAGCGCCGATGGTACTGCGCGGGAAACTGCGTGGGAGAGTAGGACGCCGCCGGACATCTTCTAGTCAGCGGGGCCGCCTTCGGGCGGCCCCGCTGAACTGTTTTGTCCGTCGCGAGCTCACGTGAAGGTACCCATGGCGAATCCCGACGAGGCCGAGCCGTCGCGGGCCGAGAATCGCGACCCCAAGCCGCCGCAACGGCCGAGCGCCGGCGGTGACCGACGACCCGGGCGCGCCGACGCCGGACGAACGGGGCGTGGAGCCCCGCGTTCCGAGGGTGGCCGCGGCCAGGGCGGAGCGCCGAAGGCCGGCGACGCCGGCCGCCAGGGGCGGTCTGCTCGATCGACCGACGATCGACGGGACAACGCTCGGCGCGGTGATTCTCGCGCCGGCGCTGTTTCCCGTGGCCGCGGTGATTCTCGGGCCGGCGGCGACGCCCGTGGCCGGGGTGATTCTCGTGGCCGGGGTGATTCTCGGGCCGGCGGCGACGCCCGTGCCCGGGGTGATTCCCGTGCTCTGGGTGACTCCCGTGCCGGCGGCGATTCCCGTACGCGCGGCGGAGCGCCCGTGTCCGGCGGTCCGCCGCGGCGCGGCTCCGCGCGTGCTGCCGATGACGCGCCGCGCAGGGAACGCATCACGGGCCCTGAGCTGCCCGAGGGAGCCACCGCGGACGCACTCGACCCTGAGGTGCGCCGCGACCTGCGCAGCCTGTCGGCCGAACGGGCGGAGCAGGTGGCCGCGCATCTGGTGGCCGCGGGTCTGCTCCTCGACGAGGACCCCGCCACCGCTCTCGAGCACGCGCGGACCGCACGCGCCCTGGGCGCGCGCCTCGCGGTCGTCCGTGAAGCGGCCGGTCTCACCGCCTACACGGCGGGGGAGTACCGGGAGGCGGCGTCCGAGCTCCGTGCCCACCGCCGTATGAGCGGAAGCCCGGAACACCTGGCCGTCCTCGCCGACTGCGAGCGGGCGCTCGGCCGGCCCGAACGGGCGCTCGCCATGCTCGACGACCCCGACGTCCCGAAGCTGGACCCGGCCGCGCGCGTCGAGCTGCTCGTCGTCGCCTCCGGAGCCCGGAGGGACCTCGGTGATGCCGACGCCGCCGTCGCCCTGCTCGAGGTCGCCGAGCTGGACGCGTCCACTGTGCGGCCGTGGACCCCGCGGCTCTGGTACGCCTACGCGGACGCGTTGCTCAACGCGGGCCGCACGGCCGACGCCGTCCGCTGGTTCACCGCCACCGCCGCCATCGACGACGGCGAGACCGACGCGGAGGAGCGCCTCGCGGAGCTGCCGGAGTCCGCCGGATAGGCAACCGCCGGGTAAGCAACCGCCGGATAGGCAACCGCCCGGCAACACCGGTACCGCGTCACTCGTCGAGCGGCCGGAACAGCAGACCCGTCGCCGGCTTCGGCGTGAACAGGGTCGACTTGCGGGGCATACGGTCCCCCGCCTCGGCAACGGCGGCCACGGCCTCGACCGGGGTCGGGTTCAGCAGCAGCGCGGTGCCGCCGCTCTCGCGGGCCGCACGCAGCGCGCCGTCGGCGTCGTGCACGAAGTCGACGACCCCTTCCCGATCGTCGAGATCCCAGAACCGGCGGATCAGCACCATGTGGGCAACTGCCACGTCCAGTCCGCGCCAGGCATCCGACCGGTCGGCGGGAAGAGTCTCCGCCAGCACGCCCGCGTCGGGACCTGCGAGCAGGGCGGCCTGTCGCCCGTCGGAGATCACGAAGGCGGGACCGTCCGGACCGGCAGCGGCCAGCGCGGACAGCAGCGACGCCGCCGACATCTCCTCCGACAGGTCGCGCACCGTGAAGGCCTGAGCGGCGCGTTCCTTCGCCACGTCGAACGGCAGGCCGGGGACGAGCCGGTGGATGGCGTGCACCTGGGGGCCGGAACTGCTCGCGTCCACGAGGAAGGCCAGCCCGTAGTCCCACGGACCCCGACCGAGGCCGGCCTCGTGCTGCTCGGCCTGGTGACGCAGGTACGTCGCGTACCGGTGATGGCCGTCGGCGATCGTCGCCCGGCGTCCCCGCAGGTCGGCGGCGATCTCGGCGATGACGTCGGCGTCGGTGATCGCCCACAGCCTGTGCCGCACCCCGTCGTCGGTGACCCCGTCGACGAGCGGCTCGGCGTCCAGGGACCGCTGCACGATCGCGTCCGTCCCGCCGGCGCCCGCGTAGACGAGGAAGATCGGCTCCAGGTCGGTCCGGGTCGCGCGGAGCAGTGCCAACCGGTCCGCCACCGGCCCGGCCATCGTGTCCTCGTGCGGCAGGATGATGCCGGCCTCCGCCCGCGCGAGCCCGACCCCGCCGACGAGGCCGCGCTGCAGGTGCCCGTCCGTCTGCTGCTCGTAGACGTAGAGGGCCGGTTCGGGGTCTCGGAGCAGCGCCCCCGACTCCTGCCACTGCTGCAGCAGGCGAGCGGCCGTGGCGTACGGCTCGCCCTCCGCGGACCCCTCTGCACGTGGGAGAATGAGGTGGACTGCGTTGTGCGGCGACCGGGCCTCGAGGCGGAGGCGCGCGTCGGGGCTGATGACGTCGTAGGGCGGACTGGTCAAGGACGCGAGGTCCGTCGAAGCAGCAGCGAAACGCAAGGCCCGGAACGGTTGCAGGACCAGGCCGTCCGGAACCGGCGGACCGTCGGCAGACATGCCGGGATCGTAGGTCGCAGGGCTGGGAGCGGCGACCTCGGGTAGCAGCGGGCTAGCAGCAGGGAGGCAACGTGGCGCAGAACGCCCCGGACGAGCCGGTCGACCCGGGCTCGGCAGAGCCACGTCCGCCGGCCGGCGACGTCTACGACTGGTACCGCCGCGGAATGCGGCTGCTCTCGGGTGGGGATCCCGCGGCCGCGGTGAATCTGCTCGAGCACGCCGTCGCCGCGGAACCGCAGTCGCGGGCGCTCCGCGAGGCCCTCGCCCGCGCGCACTACGACTCCCGCCAGTACCCGGCGGCCCGCGAGAACTTCGCGCACCTCGTCGACACCGACCCGACGGACGACTACGCCCAGTTCGGCTGGGGACTCGCCGCCCGCAAGCTGGGCGACCTCCGCGAGGCGGTGGAGCATCTCGCGCTCGCCGCGGCCATGCGTCCTGACCTCGGGCACTACGGCCGCGAACTGCGCGGCGCCCGGGCCGAGCGGGCCCGCAGGTGACGGACGAGCCCACCGGAGGACTGCACGGCTGCCCGGACCCCCTGGCCGAAGCCTTCGACGTCGCGCTGCTCGACCTCGACGGGGTCGTCTACCGGGGCGGCTCCGCCGTCCCGCATGCCGCCGACGCCCTGGAGGCGGCGGCCAAGTCGGGGATGCGGCTGGCCTACGTCACGAACAACGCGCTCCGGCCGCCCGAGTCGGTGGCCGAGCGGCTGACCGGGTACGGCGTGCCGGCGTCGGTCGACGACATCGTCACCTCCGCGCAGGCCGCGGCGCGCCTGCTGTCCGAGCGCCTCGACCGCGGGGCCCGGGTGCTGGTCGCCGGCGGGATCGGGCTGCGCCAGGCCGTCGAGCAGCGTGGGCTCGTCGTCGTCGAGGCCGAGAACGACGACCCCGCCGCCGTTGTGCAGGGCTACGACCCGGACATCAGCTACGAGCGGCTGTGCGAGGCCGCGCTCGCGATCCGCGGCGGCTGCCTCTGGGTGGCGAGCAACCTGGACAGCACCGTCCCCGCCGAGCGGGGGCTGCTGCCCGGGGCCGGCTCGTTCGTCGCGCTGCTGCGCACGGCGACGGACCGGGAGCCCCTCGTGGCCGGGAAGCCGGAGCGGGCGCTGCACGAGGAGTCGGTACGGCGTACCTCCGCGCGACGTCCGATCGTCGTCGGCGATCGGCTCGACACCGACATCGAGGGTGCGGTCCGGGCCGCCACCCCGTCGCTGCTGGTGTTCACCGGGGTGGCGACGGCCCGCGACGCCCTGCACGCCCGGCCCGAGCAGCGGCCGAGCTTCCTGGGGGAGGACCTGCGCGCCCTGCTGGCGCCCGCTCCGGACGTCCTCGTCGACGGGCGCTCCGCCACCGTCGGCGAGTGGTGCTGCGAGGTCCGGGACGCCCGGCTGTCGTGGCGGCACTCCGGAGGAGCGGGGAAGGGAAGCGCCGGCGACGGGCTCGACGCGCTGCGCGCCGCTTGCGCGGTCGCATGGGCGGCCCGGGACGCCGGGACGACGCTCGAGGGGACCGCCGGCGACGTCCCGGAGCACTGCACCGAGCTGTTCTGACGTCGGCTCGCCGCTGCGGCGTCCTAGAGGATGGCGCGCAGCCGGAGCATGTCGAGCATGCTCGCCTCGATCCGCAGGCGCCCGGAGCTCCAGGCAGAGGTGAACGGCAGGTTCCCGCTGGTCACGGCCACGAGGTCGTCGCTCGAGACCGTGAGCCGGATCTGCGCGGACGGGCACGGCTGCTCGGTGATGTCGCACAGGGATCCGTCCGACAACCGCCCGGAGTACGTGGTTTCCAGGTCCGGCAGGTGGCAGCTGATCGTCCGGTCGACGGCGTGCCGCCGCTTCATGGAGTCCGGGACCCCATCCAACCGTTCGGCGAGTTCGGCCAGAGCCGCCTCGCACGCCTCCTTGGAAGCCATCAGATCGGAAGTCTGCCATTTCATGCAGATGAACGGCACACGGCGCGGCAGCCGCCGATCGACGTTCCCCTTTCGGTTCGCGGCCCGCCGGAGTGCCTGGGCGGTCGGAGATCGCGAGCGCGGTAGCCTCCCGCAGCAGACCGGCCGTCGGGGCCGGCAGGAGGAGGCCGATCGCCCGATGCTCGACGCCGTCAAGAACTACCTGAACCTCGCGAGCGGGGTCACCGAGGTGACCCGGCAGCGCGCCGTCGCTGCCGCCAAGGCACTCGCATCATCCGGCGAGGCGACGGCGGAGCAGGTGTCGAACCTTGCCGACGAACTCATCGTGCAGAGCCGCAACAACCGGGACGCCATGCTCGCGCTGGTGCGCTACGAGGTGGACCGGGCGCTGAACCGGCTCGGTCTTGCGACCGCGGACGAGGTGGCCTCGCTGCAGCGCCGCGTCACCAGCCTCGAGGGCGCGCTCGCGAAGGCAGGGGGATCCGACTCCGCGCCGCCGTCCGCCGAGGCGACGCGACGGGCGACGCCGGGCAGCGGGCCGGCGCGGAAGGCGGCGAAGCGGGCGCCGGCCAAGGCCCCGGTGAAGGCGGCGACCAACACGGGAGCGCCGACCAAGGCCGTCAAGGCGGCCACGTCCAGTGCTGCGAAGGCGGCTCCTGCCAAGTCGAGTGCTGTGAAGGCGGCTCCTGCCAAGTCGAGTGCTGCGAAGGCTGCCCCCGCGAAGTCCGGGGCTACCCCCACGGCGCGCAAGGCACCGGCGAAGCGCGCGTCCTCCGCCGGCTCCTGATGACCATCCCCACGCCGCCGCCCGGTGGGCCGGTGGCCGACCCGCTGGAGGAGGTCCGGCAGCGGCTCGCCGCGCTCGACGACGTCCCGCTCGAGCGTCATCCGGCCGAGTTCGACGCTCTCGACGGTCTTCTCCGGGCCGCGCTCGACGGTGCGCGCGGCGACGGCGTGCCCGCGCCGCCCCGCTGACGGCCTGCCTCGACACCCGTCGACGACACACCATGCCTTCCCGCGCCCGGCTGGACGCGGAACTGGTCCGCCGGAAGATGTTCGCCAGCCGCGAGCAGGCCGCGGCCGCGATCGCCGAGGGGCGCGTCCTGGTCAACGGCCAGCCCGCCCGGAAGCCCGCGACCGCGATCACCGCGGACACCCCGGTGACCCTCACCGATCCCGACCGCATCGAGTGGGCCTCCCGGGGCGCGCACAAGCTGCTCGGGGCGCTCGAGGTCTTCGGGGACCCCGCCCGCCACGAACCGCCGCTGCACGTCGCGGGAAAGCGCTGCCTGGACGCGGGCGCCTCCACCGGCGGGTTCACCGACGTCCTCCTCCGGGCCGGGGCCGCCTCGGTGGTCGCCGTCGACGTCGGCTACGGGCAGATCGTGTGGCGCCTGCGCAACGACGAGCGGGTCCGGGTGCTCGACCGGACCAACGTCCGTTCCCTGCGTGCCGAGGACATCGGCGGGCCGGTCGACCTCGTTGTCTCGGACCTGTCCTTCATCTCCCTGCTCGTCGTGCTGCCGGCCCTGATCGCGTGCGTCGACACCTCCGCCGCCGAGGAGCCCGAGTTCGTGCTGCTCGTCAAGCCGCAGTTCGAGGTGGGAAGGGAGCGGGTCGGCCGCGGCGGCGTCGTCCGCGACCCCGATCTGCGGGCCGAGGCGGTGCGCACGGTGGCGCAGCGGGCGATCGAGCTCGGCCTGCGCGTGCGGGGCGTCTGCCCGAGCCCGCTGCCCGGCCCTTCGGGAAACGTCGAGTACCTGCTCTGGCTGAGCGCGCCGACGTCCGCCCCCCGTCCCGGGCCGGCGCCCGTCGGGCTCGACGGCGAGGCGCTGGAGACCGAGATCGTCCGGCAGGTGTCGTCCTCCGCCGCATCGGGAACCGGCCGTTCGTGAGAGCAGCCCTCGCCCCGAGCTCCGCACGCACCTGCGACGCCGGGCGATGAGCCGCCAGGTCCTGGTGGTGGCGCACCCGCGGCGCCCCTTCGTCCGCGACAGCGCCCAGCGGGTCCTGGACCTGCTGACCTCCGCCGGCATCAGACCGCGGATCCTGGACGAGGAGGCCGGCGAGCTCGACCTCTCCTGCGCCGACGTCGTCCGCACCTCCGAGGCGGCCGAGGGCGTCGAGCTCGTCCTCGTGCTCGGCGGCGACGGCAGCCTGCTGCGCGGGGCGGATCTCGCCCGATCCGCGGACGCGCCGCTGCTCGGGGTGAACCTCGGGCACATCGGCTTCCTGGCCGAGGCCGAGTCGGAGGCGCTGGACGACACGGTCCAGGCCGTCGTCGACCGGGCCTACACGGTCGAGGAGCGCATGACGCTCGACGTCGTCGTCCGCAACCGCGGCGAGGTGGTCGGCGAGAACTGGGCGCTCAACGAGATGTCCCTGGAGAAGGGGCACCCGGGGCGGCTGCTCGAGATCGTCTCCGAGATCGAGGGGCGCCCGCTGTCCCGATGGGCCTGCGACGGCGTCGTCTGCGCGACCCCCACCGGCTCGACCGCCTACGCCTTCTCCGCCGGCGGGCCGGTGGTGTGGCCGCAGGTCGAGGCGATGCTCGTCGTCCCGCTGTCCGCGCACGCGCTGTTCGCGCGGCCGCTGGTCGTCGGCCCCGACGTCACGGTCGCGTTCGAGGTGCTGCGCAAGGAGAAGGGCGTGCTGTCCTGCGACGGCCGGCGTTCCATCGACGTGCCGCCGGGCGCCCGGGCGGAGATCAGGCGTGGCAGGCGCCCCGTGCGGCTGGCGCGGGTCCATCCGCACCCCTTCACCGATCGGCTCGTCGCCAAATTCGAACTCCCGGTCGAAGGTTGGCGTGGCAGGTCGCGCACGGGCAGACAGAACCCCTAGAATCGAACATGTGATCGAAGAGGTTCGCATCAGTTCGCTGGGCGTGATCGACGACGCAGTGCTCGAACTCGCGCCGGGGTTCACCGTCGTCACCGGGGAGACCGGTGCCGGCAAGACGATGGTCGTGCAGAGCCTCACTCTGCTCGGTGGCACCCGGGGCGACGGGGGCGTCGTGCGAGCCGGCGAGCAGCGTGCGGCCGTCGAGGCCCGCCTGGTCGTCGAGACCTCCGGCGACCTCGCCGGACGGGCGCGGGACGCGGGCGCCGACCTCGAGGACGGCGCGGCCGAGGGCGAGGGAGTCCTGCTGGTCAACCGCCTGGTGTCCGCCGAGGGTCGGTCCCGTGCGTTCGTCGGTGGCCGGGCGGTGCCGCTCGGCGTGCTCGGGGACCTCGTGGGGCGGTCGGTGGCGGTGCACGGCCAATCGGGCCAGCTGCGACTGCTGCGCACCGCCGAGCAGCGCGCCGCCCTCGACCGCTACGCCGGCGAGGCCGTGCTCGAGCCGCGGGCCGAATACGCGGCAAGCACGCCCGGCTCGGTGTGGTGCGGGCCGAGATCGCCCGCCTCGTGGCCGCCGAGCGGGAGCGGGCCGCCGAGGCGGAGCTGCTGCGGCTGGGGCTCGCGGACGTCGAGCGGGTGGCGCCGGAGCCGGGGGAGGACGTCGCTCTGCGGGCCGAGCTCGTCCGGCTGAGTCATGCCGAGTCGCTCGTCGCCGCCGGCACGTCCGCGCACGCGGCGTTGGCGGGCGCCGACGACGCCGACGCGGCCGAGGCGGGGGCGTCGCCGGCGCTGTCGGCCCTGCAGGCCGGCCGCCGGGCGCTGGCCACGGGGGAGGCGCACGACCCGGAGCTCGCCGCGCTCGGTGCACGGTTCGACGAGGTGCTCGTCCTGGCGGGCGAGCTGGCGACGGATCTGGCGTCGTACGCCGACAGGGTGGAGCTCGACCCCGCCCGGTTGCAGGCCGCGAACGAGCGCGCCGCGGAGCTGGCCCGGCTCTGCCGGACGCACGACACCGACGTCGACGGCGTTCTCGCGTGGTCCGAGCGGGCCTCCGCGCGGCTGCTCGAACTCGACGGGGACACCGATCAGCGGGAGCGGCTCGAGGCGGAAGCGGGGGAATTGTCCGGGGCGCTGGGCGAGCTGGCGGGGGTGATCGCCCGCGCCCGCCGGGCCGCCGCGGACGAGCTCGCGGGCGCGGTGAGCGCGGAGCTGACCACCCTGGCCATGCCGAGGGCGCAGGTTTCGGTCGCCGTGACCAGCACCGACGACCCGGACGGCCTCGAGGTCGACCCCGGCGACGGGCGAGGCCTGCGGCGGCTCGCCTGCACGGCGTCGGGGGTGGACGAGGTGGAGATCCTGCTCGCCCCGCACGCGGGCGCCGCCCCGCGGCCGCTCGGGCGGGGGGCGTCCGGCGGCGAGCTCTCGCGCGTGATGCTCGCGCTCGAGGTCGCGCTGGCCGAGCGGGCCGACGACGCCGAGGCGACGACCATGGTGTTCGACGAGGTGGACAGCGGCGTCGGCGGTTCCGCCGCCGTCGAGATCGGGCGGCGCCTGGCCCTGCTCGCCCGGTCCCGGCAGGTCATCTGCGTGACGCACCTGCCGCAGGTGGCCGCGTTCGCCGACCGGCACCTGGCGGTCCAGAAGGCCGACGACGGCCGCGTCACCACCAGCGGGGTGCAGCGGCTCGACGACCGGGGCCGCATCCGGGAACTGTCGCGCATGCTCGCCGGGCACGCGGAGAGCAGCCTGGCCCAGGGCCACGCGGAGGAGTTGCTCGGAGAGGCGGTGCGCGCCAAGGCGTCCTGATCCCTCGTTCGACACCCAGTCGGTCACCGGACGCCAAGTCCGTCGTCGTCGGGCACGCTGGGTGAGTTGCGCCGCGGGGAAGCCGCAATTCGATTGCGGTGCGTGGCGAGCGGACCCGGTCCCAGGCTCGGATGGGACCATGGGGAGATGTCCCGGCGGCTCGACGGCGAGCGCCGGCGGAACGTGGGGGCGAGATGGCGGCGCGCGGTAGCGGAAGAGCGATGAGGCTCGCCACCCGTCGCACGCTTCGCGCCGGTCCCGCGATGGCCACCGGTCCCCGCACCGTCCGGATCGACCGCCGGACCAAGAACCTGACGAAGCGGCTCCAGTCGGGGGAGATCGCGGTCATCGACCACGTCGACATCGACCGGGTGAGCGCCGAGGCATTGGTGGCACGGGGCGCGGCCGTCGTGATCAACGTGGCCCCGAGCATCTCCGGCCGCTACCCCAACCTCGGGCCCGAGATCCTCCTCGCCGCGGGCGTCGTCGTGCTCGACCGGGCCGACCGGGAGCTGTTCGACGTGCTGCGGGAGGGGCAGGCGGTCACCGTCGACGGCGAGAAGCTGATCATCGACGGCGAGGTCGTCGGCTCCGGCACGCTGATGACCGAGCAGATCGTGCAGGCCGCGATGGCCGAGGCGCGGGCCGGGCTGGCCGAGCAGCTCGAGGACTTCGCCGACAACACGATGGAGTACCTCAAGCGGGAGCGCGACCTCCTGCTCGAGGGGGTCGGGGTGCCCCGGCTGTCCACCTCGATGACAGGTCGGCACGTGCTCATCGTCGTCCGGGGCTACGACTACAAGCAGGACCTCGCGTCGCTGCGCCCCTACATCCGCGAGTACCGGCCGGTGCTGATCGGCGTCGACGGCGGGGCCGATGCGCTCAAGGAGGAGGGGTACACGCCGGACCTGATCCTCGGCGACATGGACTCCATCTCCGATGACGTGTTGCGCTGCGGCGCCGAGGTGGTCGTGCACGCGTATCCGGACGGACGCGCCCCCGGTCTGGCCCGGGTCGAGGGCCTGGGCGTGCCGGCCGTCGTGTTCCCTGCGGCGGGCACCAGCGAGGACGCGGCGATGCTGCTGGCCGACGAGCACGCCGCCACCCTGATCGTCGCCGTCGGCACGCACGCCACCCTGGAGGAGTTCCTGGACAAGGGTCGGGCGGGGATGGCGAGCACGTTCCTGACCCGGCTGCGGGTCGGCAGCAAGCTCGTCGACGCCAAGGGCGTGAGCCGGCTGTACCACTCGCGGATCCGGACGTCGTCGCTGGTGCTGCTGGTGCTCGCGACGCTGGTGACGCTGGTCGTGGCGATCACCCTGTCGGCGGCGGGGCGGGCCTACATCGCGCTGCTCAACGACAAGTGGCACGACTTCACCTTCTGGCTGTCCGGGCTGACCTCGTGATCCGGGCCGACCTCGAGACGCGCCCCGACCTCGTGATCCGCTTCCGGTCCCCGGCGCCCGGCGGAGGAGGCTCGCGGCTTACGTGATCGACTTCCGCTACCACCTGGTCTCGATCATCTCGGTGTTCCTCGCGCTGGCGGTCGGCATCGTCGTCGGCACCACCGCGCTGAACGGGGTGATCGTCGACGACCTGCGCCAGCGCGTCGACGGCCTCGCCGCCGACAAGCGGGCGCGCGAGCAGACGATCGGCGACCAGCAGCGCCAGCTCGCCGCCGCGTCCGCCTTCGTCACGGCCGTGACGCCGCAGGAGGTTGCCGGGCAGCTGGCCGGGCGCCGGGTGACCCTGATCAGCGGTCCGGGGGTCGCGGCCGACGTGCGCTCCAACGTGGCCACCGTGCTCGAGCAGGCCGGCGCCGTCGTGACGACCCGCATCCGCCTCGGCGACGCATTCGCCGACGTGAACCGCCAGCCCGAGATCGGTGCCGTCGCCACCGACGCAGCTCGACGGCAGGGTGTGACGCTGGAGGCCGACGCCGCGCCGGAGGAAAGGGTCGCCGAGGCGCTGGCCGTGACGCTCGTCGGAACCGGCGACGGCCTCGGTACCCCGGCCGCGATCGCGGCGGAGCAGCGGGCGTTGGACGCCTGGCGTTCGACCAACCTGATCTCGGTGGAGCAGCAGGACGGTCCCGGGGACCTCGCGGTCCTGCTCGTCGGGGACCCGCCGGACCCGCCTCCGGACAAGGACGTCCTCACTCCGCAGGTGGTGGCGCTCGCCGGCTCGCTCGACTCCCGGGACGACGGGACGGTGGTCGGTGGCTCGCAGGAGGCCGCTGCGTCGGGTGCGCTCGGTGCGGTGCGCAGCGCGGACAACCTGCCCTCGCGGGTGTCGACCCAGGACTCGGTGGACACGCCGTGGGGTCGCGTCGGACTGGTCAAGACGGCCCGGTCCGAGCTGGCAGGGACCGCCGGCCAGTACGGCTCCGGGCCCGGCAGCAGCGCGCCGCTGCCCACGCCCACACCGAACGCACGGTGAGCGGGCGGTTCACGCCGCTCGCGGCTGCCCTGACGGCGGCCGGCGTGGTGACGGCGGGTCAGGCCGTCCTCGATCGCCTGCGACCTGACGCCCTCGCCGCGTGGCGGACGACCAACTTCCGTGGGGGTCCGGTGACGCTGGCCGCGGGGCCGCTGGTCGCGGCCGGCTCCGTCGTCGGCACTGCCGCCGCTGCCGCCGCTGCCGGCGGCTCCGCTGTTGCCGGCCCCTCCGCCGCGGTGCTCGCGGCCGGCTCCGTGCTGGCGGGCCGCTACGACGACGTGGTCGGCGCCCGGCCGGAGCAGCTCCGCGACAAGGGGTTCCACGGCCACGTCGCCGCGCTGCGGGCCGGGCGGTTGTCGAGCGGCACGGTCAAGGTGCTCGGCATCGGCGGGACCGCCCTCGCCGTGGCGCTCAGTCGCGCGGGTGGCCGGCAGGCCGGCCGCCGCCGGCTCGATCCGGTGCTCGACGCGCTGCTGCTCGCCTCCACGGCCAATCTCGTCAACCTGTTGGACCTCCGGCCGGGTCGGGCACTCAAGGTGGTCGCCCTCGCGGCCGGCGGTGAGGTCCTCGGCCTGACGGCCCCGGATGCCCGGCGTTCCGCCGCCGGGCTCGCAGGGGCAGCACTGGCCGCCCTGCCCGCCGATCTCGACGAGCGCACGATGCTGGGCGACGCGGGCGCGAACGCGGCCGGCGCGCTGCTCGCCCTGCCGCTGGTGGTCGGCGCGCCCCGCGGGGTGCGCGCCACGGTGCTGGCCGGCGTCCTCGCTCTGACCGCCGCGAGCGAGCGAGTCAGCTTCAGCGCCGTCATCGACCGCACTCCGCCGCTGGCCTGGCTGGACCGCCTCGGACGCCGGTCGGCACCGGGTTCGGCGGGGTGACGCTGTGAGCGACCAGCCGCCCACCAGCGTCGCGACCAACCAGCGCGCCAGCCTCGCGACCAACGTCGTCCGGGCCGCCGCGCTGGTGGCCTCGGTGACGGTGGTGGCCCGGCTCGTCGGCTTCCTCCGCACGGCGGTGCTCGGCCGGGTGCTCGGCACGACCTTCCTCGGCGACACCTACACCGCCACCAACACGCTGCCCAACGTCGTCTACGAGATCGTCGCCGGCGGCGCGCTCGCGAGCCTCGTCGTCCCGGTCCTCGCCGGCGTGGACGCCGAGACGGCCCGGCGCACCGCAGGGGCGCTGCTGAGCTGGGTCGTCGTCGTCCTCACGCCGCTGGCGCTGCTCGGCATCGTGTTCCGGCGTCCGCTGGCCGAGCTGCTGCTCGGCGGGTCGCCCTCCTCGGCGGCTCAGGTCGAGGTCGGCTCGCGCCTGCTGGCGGTGTTCGCGCCGCAGATCGTGCTCTACGGCGTCGGCATCGTCTGCACCGGCATGCTGCAGGCCAACCGGCGGTTCCTCGCGGCGGCGCTCGCGCCGCTGCTGTCCAGCGTGGTCGTCATCGGCGCCTACCTGACCTTCGCCGCCAGCAGCAGCGGGCGGGAGATCGACACGGTGACCCGCACCGGCGAGCTCATCCTGTCCGTCGGCACCACCCTCGGGGTGGTGGCGCTGACCGCCACCGTCGCGGTACCGGTGCTCGCCCGCCGGATCGGATGGCTGCCCCGGCTGTCGCTGCACTTCCCGGCCGGTGCGGCCGCCCGGGTCCGCCGCCTCGCGATCGCGGGTGTGGTCGCGGTCGTCGCCCAGCAGATCTCGGTGTTCGTCGCGCTGCGGCTCGCGGCGGGGGAACGCGGCGCCGTCGTCGTCTTCACCCTCGGCACCGCGGTGTTCCTGCTGCCGTGGGCCGTCCTCGCCGTGCCGATCGCGACCAGCGCCTTTCCCGAGCTGTCGGCGCTCACCTCCCGTGGCGACGAGGACGCGTTCGCGGCCACCGCCCGCGGCGGCCTCCGGCTGGTGCTGCTCAGCGGGTTCGCGGGCGCCGGCGCGCTGCTCGCGGTCGCGTCCCCGCTGGCGCGCCTGCTGCTGTCGGCAGCTCCGGGGGCCGGCGTCGACGAGCTGCACCGCGCGGTGCTGACGTTCGCTCCCGGCCTGCCGGGCTACGCCGTGCTGGCCTTCGCGACCCGTGCGCTGTACGCCCGGAGCCGCAGCCGGGCCGCCGCGGTCGCCGCGAGCACCGGCTGGGCGTGCGTGATCCTCGCCGACCTCGGCTTCGTCCTCCTCGCGCCGGACGGGTGGCGGGGCGCGGCGCTCGGTGCCGGGAACGCCGTCGGTATGACGGTGGCCGGGGTCGCCCTGCTGTTCGCGCTCCGCCGGGAAGCGGGTCCGCGCTCGGTCGAGGGGCTCGGGCGGGCGTCCGCCATCGGGCTCGCGGCCGCGGCCGTCGGCGCCACGCTCGGGACGCTCGGCGGGGCGCTTGTCAACCGGTCGCTGCCCGCCCTGGTGCTCGCCGCGGCGCTCGGTGGGCTGGGCATCGTGGGCGTGCTCGCCGCCCTCGACCGCGACGAGCTGCGAAAGCTGGCCCGGCGGTGACGCCCGCTACCCGTGCCCCGATGACGATCGTGCTGGCGCTCGGGCCGTCGACCGGCGGCATCGGCCGGCACGTGCAGGCCCTGGGGCAATTCCTCGCCGCCGCCGGCTACGAGGTCCGGACCGTCGGTCCCGCCGAGACGCTCGAGCGGTTTCCTCCCGCGGGAGAGGCCGTCGCCGGCCTGACGCTGCGTGCGCTGCGGAGGGCGAGCCGCGGGGCCGCGATCGTCCACGCGCACGGGGTGCGGGCGGGCCTCGTCGCAGCCGTGGCGCTGCTCGGTCGCCGCGTGCCGCTCGTCGTGACCTGGCACAACCTCATCGGCACCGGCGGCCGGCTCGGGACGCTCGCCCAGCGGTTCGTCGCCCGCCGGGCCGCGGTGTCGCTGTGCGTGTCGCCGGACCTGGTCGAGCACGTGCGACGGCTCGGCGGGCGGCCCCGGCTCGCCCCGGTCGGCGCCGCACGGCGCTCCGGCTCAGGGCGGACGTCGGAGCAGACCCGTGCCGACCTCGGGCTCGACCCCGGCACTCGGCTCGTGCTCGCCGTCGCCCGACTGCACCCGCAGAAGGGCCTCGACGTGCTGCAGGAGGCGGCCCAGGCCCTGCCCGGGGACGTCGTCGTCGCCATCGCCGGGGAGGGCCCGCAGCGCGATTCGCTGGGCCCGCCGCTGCGTCTGCTCGGCGCCCGGGACGACGTGGCCGACCTGCTCGCCGCCGCAGACGTCGTCGTCCTGCCGTCCCGCTGGGAGGGCAGCCCGCTCGCCGCGCACGAGGCCCTGCTCGCCGGCCGGCCGCTGGTCACGACCGCCGCCGGCGGCATCCCCGCGCTGGTCGGGGACGCCGACCCGGCGCCGGCCGTTCTCGTCCCCGCCGAGGACCCGTCGGCGCTGGCGACGGCGCTGCAGCGGCTTCTCGACGACCCCGCCGAGCGGGCGGCGCTGGCCGGGCGTGCGCGGATCCGGGCCGAGCAGTGGCCGGACGCGCAGCGCACCGTCGAGAACGTCCTCGCCGTCTACCTCGAGCTGGCGGGCGATCCATTCGGGCAGGACGCGTGATGATCCGACGGCTGCTCGCGGCGCTGATCGTGGTGGCGTCGCTGGTGCTCGCGGTGCCGCCGGCGAACGCGGTCACCCCCGTGCTGCGGCCCAGCGCCGAGCACCCGGTCGTCGTCGTGGGCGTCGACGGCCTGACGTGGGACCAGATCGGCCCTCGCGTGCAAGCACTCGACGACCTGGCCCGTACGTCGTCCACGGGTCTGCTGGCCGGCCGGGGTGCCGACGAGGCGACCAGCACGCTCGACGCCTGGGCCACGCTGTCGGCCGGCAACCGGGCGCGCGCCCACGACCTACCCGACCGGGACGCGTCCTATCCCGCCAGGGACCCGGGGGTCGCGGTCGCGCAACGTCAGACGTCGCCGGCTCGGACGGGCGCCCGCGTCGGGGCGCTGGCCGACGGGCTGGCGCCGGACTGCGTCTCCACCAACGGTGGCCGCGGTCCGGACCTGGCTGCGGCCTCGAGTAGCGGCGAGGCCCGAACCGGGCTCGACTGCCCCGTGGTGCTGCTCGACGCCCGGGACGCCGCTGCCGCCGACTCGCTCGTGCGCCGCTGGCGGCCGCGGGCCTTGCTGCTGATCGTCGTCGGGCTGGGCGACGGCGAGGACGGGCGGTCGCTGAACGTCGCCATGGCGGCCGGGGATGGCTTCTCCGGCGGGCAGCTCATCTCGGGCAGCACCCGTCGCGTCCCGTACGTGCAGCTCGTCGACGTCGCCCCCACGATCCTCGCCGCGATGGGCCGTCCCGTCCCGCCCTCGATGATCGGGGAGCCGTGGCGGGTCGGGAATCCCGCGCCCGCGGACCTCGACGAGTACCTCCAGGCGAACCAGCGGGCGCGCTTCATGCCGACCGCGGTGGTCGGCGTCGTCATCCCGCTGGTCGTCGTCTTCGTCCTCGCCCTGGGCGCGGCCGCCCTGCTGCGCTGGCGCGGCCGGGCCCGGCTGGCATGGCGGGTCGCCCTGTGGGACTGCCGGATCGTCGCCGCAGCCCCGGCCGCCACGTTCCTCGCCCGGGTCTTCCCCTACGACACGTGGGGGCTGCTCGGGCTGTGGCCGCTGATCCTCGCGCTCGACGCCGCGATCCTGCTCCTCTGCCGGGGCCGGGTCGCCTTCGTCGGCGTGTTCACCGCCGTCGTCCTGGCGCTCGACGTGCTGCTCGACGCCCCGCTGCAGCTGCACAGCGTGCTCGGCTACAGCGCCCTCGTGGCCGGCCGGTTCGCCGGCCTCGGCAACCCGGCCTTCGGGGCGTTCGCGGCGGCCGTGCTGGTGACCGCCATGTGGGTCGGCGGCGCGCTCGGCGGCGTGCCGGCCGAGTGGGACCGGCGCCGGCGGGTGCTGGCGATCGTCGCGGTCGGGGTCGGCGCCGTGATCATCGACGGGGCACCGTTGTTCGGCAGCGACGTCGGCGGCGTCCTCGCCCTGGTGCCCGCGTTCGGGCTGCTCGCCCTGTCCGTCGCGGGCCGGCGGATCCGGGTGCGGACCGTCCTGCTCGCCGGGCTCGCGGCTGTCGGCGTGCTGGTGCTGTTCGCGCTCGCCGACCTCGCCCGCGCGCCGGAGAGCCGGACGCACCTGGGCCGGTTCGCCTCGGACCTGCTGAAGGGAGACGCGGGGGAGACGCTGTCCCGCAAGGCCGCCGCGAACTGGGCGTTGCTGACCAAGAGCGTCGTCTACCTCATCGTTCCGCCGCTGATGGTGGCGCTGGCCGTCGTCGTCGCCCGCGGGGAGCGCTGGGCCGGCACCCGGGCGCTCGGCCGGGCCATGGTCGCCCGGCCGGGGCTGCGCGCCGGCCTGGTCGCGGCGCTGGTGGCGGGCACGATCGGCTTCGCGGTCAATGACTCGGGCGTCGTCGTGCCGGCCGTGATGCTGCTGATCGTCGTCCCCGCCGCGATCGAGGCGGCGTCCGACTTCCGCTCGCAGCCCGGGGAAGCGTCCGGTACCGGCGGCGTGCCGCTGTCGCCGCCGACGCCTGCGGACGTACCATGAACTCCCGTGGACAGCCCGGCTCGACCGGGCGAAGTTACTGAAATCCGGTGCGAAACCACGGAGGCCCGCCGATGCCCTCGGCCCACGTTCCCCGACACGTGTTCGTCACGGGGGGAGTCGCCTCCAGCCTCGGCAAGGGCCTGACCGCCTCGAGCCTCGGCATGCTGCTCAAGGCCCGCGGGCTGCGGGTGATCATGCAGAAGCTCGACCCGTACCTGAACGTCGACCCCGGGACGATGAACCCGTTCCAGCACGGCGAGGTCTTCGTCACCGAGGACGGGGCGGAGACCGACCTCGACGTCGGCCACTACGAGCGCTTCCTCGACGTCGAGCTGCCGGGCAGCTCCAACGTCACGACCGGGCAGGTCTACTCCAACGTCATCGCCCGGGAGCGCCGCGGTGGCTACCTCGGCGAGACGGTGCAGGTCGTCCCGCACATCACCGACGAGATCAAGGCCCGCATCCGGGCGCTGGCCACCGACGACGTGGACGTGGTCATCACCGAGGTCGGCGGGACCGTCGGTGACATCGAGTCGCTGCCGTTCCTCGAGGCGGTACGGCAGGTGCGGCACGAGGTCGGCCGCGAGCACTGCCTGTTCGTGCACGTCAGCCTCGTGCCCTACCTCGCGCCGAGCGGCGAGCTGAAGACCAAGCCGACCCAGCACAGCGTCGCGGCCCTCCGGCAGGTCGGTATCCAGCCCGACGCGCTGGTCTGCCGCAGCGACCGGCCGATCCCGGACGGGATGAAGCGCAAGATCGCGCTCGCCTGCGACGTCGACACCGAGGCGGTCGCGAACGCGGTCGACGCGCCGAGCATCTACGACATCCCCAAGGTGCTGCACCGCGAGGCCCTCGACGCCTATCTGGTCCGCCGCCTCGGCCTGCCCTTCCGGGACGTCGACTGGACCGAGTGGGACGACCTGCTCCGCCGCGTCCACCAGCCCGCGAAGAGCGTCACCATCGGCGTCGTCGGCAAGTACGTGGACCTGCCGGATGCCTACCTGTCGGTGACCGAGGCGCTGAAGGCCGGCGGGGTCGCCAACGACTGCCGGGTCGAGCTGCGCTGGGTCGCCTCCGACGAGTGCAGCACGCCCGAGGAGACGACGCGGGTGCTCGCGGGCGTCGACGGGGTGCTCGTCCCCGGCGGCTTCGGCGTGCGCGGCATCGAGGGCAAGCTCCACGCCCTCCGGTACGCGCGGGAGCGCAAGATCCCGACTCTGGGCCTGTGCCTCGGGCTGCAGTGCATGGTCATCGAGGCGGCCCGCAACCTCGCCGGGCTGCAGGACGCGAACAGCCTCGAGTTCGGACCCGACACCCCGCACCCGGTGGTGTCGACGATGGCCGACCAGCTCGACGTGGTCGCCGGGGAGCGGGACATGGGCGGCACCATGCGGCTCGGCCGCTACGCCTGCCGGCTCGAGCCCGGGAGCGTCGCCGCCGAGACCTACGGCGACACGACGATCTCCGAGCGGCACCGGCACCGCTTCGAGGTGGCCAACGCCTACCGAGACCGGCTCTCCGCCGCCGGCCTGGTCTTCTCCGGGACGTCGCCCGACGGCCGGCTCGTCGAGATGGTCGAGCTCCCGCGCGACGTGCACCCGTACTACGTCGGCACCCAGGCGCACCCGGAGTTCAAGTCCCGCCCCACGCGGGCGCATCCGCTGTTCCGCGGCCTGGTCGCGGCGGCCGTCGCGCGCAGCGAGGAAGTGCTGCTCGACCTCGTCGGCAGCTGAGGCGGGTCGGGTGCGCTTCCGGCGCCGCAGGATCGGGCTGCAGTCGCGCACGGTGCGCCTGCGAGCCGAGCACGACGGCGAGGATCGCCGCTTCCTGACCGCCGCCGTCGGCCCGTCGGGCGACCTGGCCCTGAACGGCCAGGACCTGGGCCCGGGAACCGCCATGGTCAGCTCGGACGGCGAGTACGAGTGGACGACGACGATCGCCGCCGCGGACGTACCGCGGCTCGTTGCCCTGCTCGGCGGCGAGCCGGGGTCGGACGTGCTCGATGTCCTGGCCCGGTATGCCGACGACGTACAGCCTCGCGGCTCCTACCGGGTCGAGCAGGTGATCCGGGAAAGCGGCATCCCCCTGCGGCGCCACATCTGGTCGGGCTGATCAGCCCGGGTGGAGCCGGCCTGCCCCGGTGACGCCGAGCAGCTGCTGGCGGTCGAACTCCTCGGCCGACAACGGACCGGCCGCCGGGGGCTCGGGGCGCTCGGTGACCAGCTGCTCGAACGGGACGTGCGCCTGCCGTTCGAGGTCGGCGAACGTCCTCGGTTGCGGGTCCTTGCCGGTCACACGGACAGGATGACGCAGCCCGAGTCGGAGCGCCAGGCGGGTCGCATCAGCGCCGTGATCGGGTGTCGCTGTTCGGTGCGCTCGTGACATCTGGCAGGCTTTCGACCGTGGCGCACGACTACGAGATCCGCAGAAGTCAGGGAATGTTCGAAGGCAAGATCATCCGTGTCCGGACGGATCACGTGTTGATGCCTGGTGGGAACGAGTCGCAACGCGACGTCGTGGCCCACCCGGGGGCCGTCGGGGTCGTCGCCCTCGATGATCAAGGCCGGATCATGCTGATCAAGCAGTACCGGCATGCGGTGCAGGAGTCCCTGTGGGAACTGCCTGCCGGCCTGCTCGACGTCGAGGGCGAACTGGCTCTGACGGCGGCGCAGCGCGAACTCGGCGAGGAGGCGGGGCTGCAGGCGGAGAAGTGGCACGTCCTCGTCGATCTGCTGACCTCGCCGGGCATGACCGATGAGGCCAGCCGCGTCTATCTGGCGCGCGACGTCACCGAAACCGGCAACGAGCGCAGCGACGAGGACGAGGAGGCCGACCTCGAGCTGGCCTGGGTCGACCTCGACGAGGCGGTGCGCAGCGTCCTGTCCGGCGGCATCCGCAATGCGCTGGCCGTTGCGGGCATCCTGTCCGCGGCACAGGCGAAGACCCGCGACTTCGAGAACCTGCGCGACGAGCATGCGCCGTGGCCGGACCGCTTCTTCCGGGTGCCGCAGCTGCTCGACAGCTCGGGTGTGGAGACGCCGCCGCAGGCCTGACGTCAGCGGCGGCCGTCGGTCACTGCGGCGGCGGGTTGAACGTCGCGAAGATCTGGTCGCGCAGGGATGTCGACGAATCCCAGGCCGACTGCGGCGTCTGCCAGTAGAGGGCGTGCGCCGTCCGGCCGTCGACGACGCCGCGGTTGAGCACGTGGAGGCGGGCGCCGCCGTCGGAGAAGGTGAACTCCCAGTCGGCCGCGCGGCTCCCGTCGCCGCCGTCGACCGGGTCCATGCGGATCCGCTCGTAGTTCGACACCTGCTTGGCGAAGGTCGGCTCGTACTTGCGCCAGTCGCCGATCGCCGACGGGTTGGCCTGCGGCGCGATCTCGACCCGCAGCAGGCGGCCGTTCCCGTCCCGGAAGTCGGTCTGATTGGTGCCGCCGCTGCCGGTCCGCTGGAACTCGGGCGGGACGGCGATGCTCCAGCCGAACCTCGGGTCCTTGTAGGTCTGCCACCCGGCGGGCGCGGCCGCGCCGGTGCCGCTCGACGGTGCGGTACTCGGCCCGCTCGACGAGCCTCCGGAGGAGGAGCCATCGGAGGAGCCCGAGGTCGAGCCCGAGGTCGAACCCGAGGTCGAACCCGGTGCCGAGCTGACCGCCGGGACGCCCGGCACCGCGCGCGGCTCGTCCTTGCCGCCGGACAGGACGACGACGAGCGCGATCACCGCGACCGCGACCAGGGCCAGCGCCCCGAGCAGGATCGGGGCGCGTCGCCGGCCGAAGGGAGACGGCCGGGGCTCACGGGGGCTCGCTGGCGGAACCGGCGCCGCGGCGTCGGCACGGGCCGTCTCGCGGGACGTCGCGGGCTCGGGTTCGCGCACGTCGGGTGATGTGGGCCGGACCTCGGGCTGCGGCTCCTGCAGGTCGGCGGGCGCCTCCGTCGGTTCCGGTTCGGTCGGCGCCGTTGCTGCGGTGGTCGGTTCAGTGGTCGGTGCGGTGGTCGGTGCAGTGGCGGGCGGCGTCGTCGGTGCGGCCGACTCGGGCTCGGCGACAGGTGCGGCCGAGTCGTCGGGGCCGGGGTACGGCTCCGGCTCGGTGGCGACATCCTGCTGATCGACGGGCGGCTCCTGCTGGTCCGGCTCCTGCTGGGCCGGCTCCGAGCCGAAGAGGTTGTCGAAGTCCCAGGAGGACTTGTCGCCTTCCCCCTCGACGGCGCCTGCGGCGGCAGCGCCTCCGGCGGCGGCCCCTGCGGCGGCAGCGCCTCCTGCGTTCCGTTCGCGGCGCTGATGACGGCGCGTCCAGAAGCCTGCCCGGCGAGGACGTGACGCCCCATCCGGCTCGGCGGAGGGCGGGGCCTCGTCCTCGGACCCGGCTTCCCGGGAGGCTTCGGGGGCGGCGTCGGCCTGCTCCGCGTCGGTCTGCTCCGCGTCGGCCTGCTCCGCGTCGGCCTGCTCCGCGTCGGCGCCCGCGGCACCGGCGGCGATGCCCCCGCCGGGCGCGCCACCGTCCGCCCCGTCCGTCTCGGCCGGCGCGGCGGGCTGCTGGTCGCTCTCGGCCCCCGGCTTCCCGGGGCGCTGGGCGTGCAGGCGGGCCGTGCGCTCCGCCGCGGACTTCTCGCCGGCGAGTCCGCCTGCCCGGATGGGTGTGCCCCCGGTCGTCGTCGGCCCGGAGGCGAGCTCCGCACGGATGCGCTCCAGCCGGCGGCGGACCGCCATCTCGCTGGGCCGTTGCTCGGGCTCGGAGTCGAGGATGTCGGCGAGCACGGACTCGAGCGGGCCGGCGCACTCCATCGGGCGTCGCCGGTGCTCGGCGACCGCGCTCAGCACGGCCAGCGGATGATCGCCCGAGTACGGCGTGGTGCCCTCGACCATCGTGTACAGCGTCGCGGCCAGTGACCACAGGTCGCTGGCCGGGCTCGCGGCCTCGCCCCGGGCGCGCTCCGGCGGCATGTAGGACGGGGAACCCAGGAGCATCCCGCTCGTGGTGAGGGTGGGGTCGCCCGTGGTGGCGGCGATGCCGAAGTCGGTGAGCACGACGTTGCCCGACTCGGTCAGCAGC
The DNA here is from genome assembly GCA_963783105.1 of uncultured Actinomycetota bacterium. Taxonomy (GTDB): domain Bacteria; phylum Actinomycetota; class Actinomycetes; order Frankiales; family Frankiaceae; genus JAVEDQ01. Next base: position 623,367 of record CAWAMI010000003.1, on the reverse strand, counting down.
ACGTTGGCGGGCTTCACGTCGCGGTGCAGGACACCCGCGCTGTGCGCGACGTGCAGGGCGTCGAGCAGCGTCAGGCCGATCTCGGCGACCTGCGCCGGCGGCAGCGGCCCGTCCTGCCGGATGACCTGCGACAGGGAGCGCGACTCGACGTACTCCATGACGATCCAGGGGCGCTCGTTCTCCTGGACGACGTCGAACACGGTGACCAGCGCGGGGTGGTCGAGGCGGGCCGCGGTGCGGGCCTCGCGCATCACGCGGGTGAGCAACTTGTCGCGGTCCGAGTCGTCGACGGTGGGCGGGAGCATGCACTCCTTGATCGCGACCGTCCGCCCGAGCAGCTCGTCCGAGGCCTGCCAGACGACGCCCGCCCCGCCGCGGCCGACGGGCCGGCGCAGCAGGTAGCGCCCGGCGAGCCGCCGCTGTTCGTCGGTCGACGCCGTGGAAGATGGCCCGGACATGGCTAATGGGGTACCCCGCTGCGGCCGGGTTCATCGGCGATTTCGCGCGGCGTCGGTCACGGCGGGTCACCGTGGCTGAAGTGGTGCAGGCGATCGCCGGCGCCCCCGCGGGCCGCGCCGGACCCGATGCGGGCGCCCGGGAGGCCGACGACGACCGGATCGGGGATCTCTGCCGCCGCTACCTCGACCATCTGACCGTCGAGCGCGGCCTCGCCGCGAACAGCCTCAGCGCCTACCGTCGGGACCTGCGGCGCTACCGACTGTTCCTGGCGGGCGAGGGCGTGGCGTCGCTGGCCGACGTCGGTGAGAACACCATCTCCGACTTCCTCGCCGCCCTGCGCACCGGCGACGACGAGCACCGTCCGCTGTCCGCGAGCTCGGCGGCGCGGACGTTGGTCACCGTCCGTGGCCTGCACCGCTTCGCGCATCGGGAGGGTGACGTCGGCGCCGACGCCGCCCGTCCGGTCCGCCCGCCCCGCGCCCCGAGGCGTCTGCCCAAGGCCCTGTCGGTGACGGAGGTGGAGTCGCTGATCGCCGCCGCCGGCGGTCCGGAGGGCGCGCCGGACGACCCGGCCGCACTCCGGGCGCGGGCGCTCCTCGAGCTGCTCTACGGCACCGGTGCCCGCATCTCGGAGGCGGTCGGCCTCGACGTCGACGAGCTCGACCTCGCCTCCGGGACGGTCCGGCTGCGGGGCAAGGGCGCCAAGCAGCGGATCGTCCCGGTCGGCTCGTACGCCCGGGCGGCGCTGGAGGCGTGGCTGCGCCGCGGTCGGCCCGCCCTGCAGCCGCGGGGGCCGGCGGTGTTCGTCAACAACCGCGGCGGCCGGATCAGCCGGCAGACCGCGTGGACGGTGCTCCAGCAGGCCGCCGAGCGGGCCGGTCTGCCCGCGGGCGTCTCCCCGCACGTCCTGCGGCACTCGTTCGCGACCCACCTGCTCGACGGCGGCGCCGACGTCCGCGTCGTCCAGGAGCTGCTCGGCCACGCCTCGGTGACGACGACGCAGGTGTACACGCTCGTGACGGTCGACCGGCTGCGCGAGGTCTACGCCGCGGCGCACCCGCGCGCCCTCGGGTGAGGCCCGAATTCCGAATGGGCCGTGCGACGCGCGCGGGGAGCCGACAGATCGGGCCCATCGTCGCTAGGCTGCGCTTCACACGCGCGGGGCGTCCCCGCGCCGGCGCCGGGGAGGACAGCGGACAGTGTCGACCGACGCGTCAGCCAGCCCGTCCACCGACGCCTCGACGGGCGCCGCCGGCCGTGCCGCGCCGGAGCCGCTGCCCGGGGTGTCGGGCGGTCCGGAGGTCCGGCTCGGCCCGACGGGTCGGCCGGTGCCGTTCTTCCCGGAACCCGGCCCGGTTCCGCCGCACGACGGCGCGCGGATCCTCGCCGTCTGCAACCAGAAGGGCGGCGTCGGGAAGACCACCACGACGATCAACCTCGGCGCCTCGCTCGCCGAGTACGGGCGGCGCGTGCTGCTCGTCGACGTCGACCCGCAGGGCGCGCTGTCCGTCGGGCTGGGCATCAACCCGAACACGCTCGATCTGACGGTGCACGACCTCGTGCTGAGCACGGGCGATCTCGACCCGCACGACGCGGTGCTCAAGACCCACGTCGAGGGCCTGGACCTGCTGCCCAGCAACATCGACCTCTCCGCGGCCGAGGTGCTGCTGGTCAACGAGGTCGGCCGCGAGCACTCGCTCGCCCGGGCGCTGCGTCCGCTGCTGAAGGACTACGACGTCATCCTCATCGACTGCCAGCCGTCGCTCGGCCTGCTGACGGTCAACGCGCTCACCGCCGCCGACGGGGTCGTCGTCCCGCTCGAGTGCGAGTACTTCGCCCTGCGGGGCGTCGCGCTGCTGCTGCAGACGATCGACAAGGTGCGCGACCGGCTCAACCCCAAGCTCGAGGTCGCCGGCATCCTCGCGACGATGCACGACAGCCGCACTTTGCACGGCCGTCAGGTTCTCGAGCGGGTCGTCGAGGCCTTCCCGGACCACGTGTTCCACACGGTCATCAGCAGGACCGTCCGGTTCCCGGAGACGACGGCGGCCGGCGAGCCGATCACGTCCTACGCGCAGAACTCGACGGGCGCGAACGCCTACCGCGCCCTGGCCCGCGAGATGATCTCGCGCTGGCCGGGCCGCTGAGGCAGGGGCGAACTCTCCCTCGTGCTCCAGGTACTCGACCAGCCGGCGGTTCTGCTCGGCCTCTTCCTGGCTCTGGTCATCGGGATGTATCTCGGCACCGCGGCCCAGGCGCTGACGGCGCGCGCCCTGGGCGACCCCATGCCGACCCGGGACAAGTGGCTGAAGCCGCAGCCGAAGCGGACGGTCAGCATCTTCAGCGCCATCGGCGTCCTCATCGCGGGCTGGGGGTGGGGCGAGCAGATCCCGATGAACGACCGGTGGCGTGCCCGGCGCTTCCACGTGGCCACGGCCGTGCTCATGCGCCCGCTGGTGCTCGCGCTGCTCTCGCTGGCCGCGACGGCGGGCGTGAAGGCGCTGACCGCCCGGGCGACGGTGAGCGTCGACAGCGGCCTGGACGTCGCGTCGGGGCCCGGGTTCGGCACCGAGCTGTTGGTCGCCATGGCGTTCGGGTTCGCGGCGCTGTGCGTCGTGGAGCTCATTCCCTGCCCGCCGGCCGACCTCGGGCGCGTCATCTTCACCCTGGGCGGACAGAGTCACGGCTGGCAGAACGCCCGCTACCAGCTCGAGGAGCGGAACTTCGGGGTCGGCATCGTGCTCGGCCTCATCCTGCTGCCCGTGCTGTTCAACGGCTTCCCGTCCTGGGTCAACCAGCTGGCGCCCCAGCTACTGAGGGGCTTCGCCTCGCTGGTCGGCGTCTCGGTGTGACCTCGTGACGGAGGCCTCCGCGCAGCCGGTCGCTGCCGAGGCCTCGAAGAAGCGGTCCTTCGAGGTCAACCTCCCCGTCTTCTCCGGCCCGTTCGACCTGCTGCTGTCGCTGATCGCCAAGCACAAGCTCGACGTCACCGAGGTCGCGCTGGCGGAGGTGGCGGACGACTTCGTCGCCCACATCCGCACCGCCGGCTTCGACCTCGACCAGGCCACCGAGTTCCTGGTCGTCGCCGCGACGCTGCTCGACCTCAAGGCCGCGCGGCTGCTGCCCACGCCGGCGGGTGACGAACAGGAGGACGACCTCGCGCTCCTCGAGGCGCGGGACCTGCTGTTCGCCCGGCTGCTCCAGTACCGGGCCTACAAGCGGGCCGCCGCGCTGCTGGCGGGCCTGGAGGAGGTCGAGCACCGGTTCGCGGCGCGGCTCGTGCCCCTCGAGGAGGCCTACGCCGCCGCGCTGCCCGAGGTCGTGATCCCGCTCGACCCGCACGGTCTCGCCCGGCTCGCGGCGAAGCTCCGCGAGCCGAAGGAGGCGGCGCAGGTCGCCATCGACCACGTGCACGCGCCCCGCATCGACATCAAGGCGCACAGCCGCGCGGTCGTCGAGCGGCTGCGGGCCGTCGGCACCGCCTCCTTCCGTAGCCTGTGTTCCGGGTGCACCGAGACGCTCGAGGTCGTGGTCCGCTTCCTCGCGCTGCTGGAGCTGCACCGCGACGGCACGGTCGCCTTCGACCAGCCGACGCCGATGGGCGAGCTCACGGTGACGTGGACCGGTGGCGCCTCCTCCGGCGAGACGCCCGAACTGGAGGCGTCCGAGGTCGGGGCGTCAGAGGTCGAGGCGTCAGAGGTCGAGGCCTCAGACGTGTCGCCTGAGCACGCCAGTAGCAGGACCGGAACGGAGCATCGATGACCCTCGACCTCGGACTGGCGGCCGGACAGCCGTCGCCGTCCGGCGAGCCGCCGCTGTCCGCGTTGCTCGAGGCGGTGCTGATGGTGGCGGAGGAGCCGGTTCCCGCCGAGGTCCTCGCCGAGCGGCTCGACCGCGACGAGGCGGACGTGCTCGACACGCTGCGCGCGCTGGCGGAGGACTACGTGACGGCCGGCCGCGGGTTCGCCCTGCGGGAGGTCGGCGGCGGGTGGCGGTTCTACACCGCAGCCGAGTGCGCCCCTTACGTGGAACGGTTCGTCCTCGCCGGGCAGACCGCACGGCTCTCGCAGGCGGCGCTCGAAACCCTCGCGATCGTGGCCTACCAGCAGCCGGTCAGCCGCGGGCGCATCGCTGCCGTGCGCGGCGTGAACGTCGACGGCGTCGTCCGCACGCTGGTGACCCGCAAATTGATCGAGGAGGCCGGGCCGGAGGTGGAGGGCGGCGCGCTGACCTACCGCACCACCGGCTACTTCCTGGAGCGGATGGGCCTGCGCGATCTCTCCGAGCTGCCGCCGCTGGCGCCGCTGCTGCCGGGGCACGACGAGCTGGCCGAGCTGATGGACCCGCCGGCCGTGCTCGACGTGGACGCGCCCGAGCCGACGGTGTCCGACTCGGCGGCGCCCGAGTCGGCGGTGCCCGAGCCCGAGTCGAGCGAGGCTTCCCGTGGTTGACCGTAGGCCGCGCCCCCGCAGCTCGGCACCCTCCCGCACCGCGCCCGTCCGGGAGGAGGCCGCCGACGGCGTGCGGCTGCAGAAGGTGCTCGCCGCCGCGGGCGTCGGGTCCCGCCGGCACTGCGAGGAACTGATCGCCCGGCGCCGCGTCCGCGTCAACGGCCTCGTCGTGCGCGAGCAGGGCATGCGGGTCGATCCCGAGACCGATGTGCTCGAGGTCGACGGGCAGCGGGTCGTCACCCAGAGCGGGCTCGTGCACCTCGCCGCCAACAAGCCGCGCGGCATGATCTCGTCGATGTCGGACGAGAAGGGACGCGAGTCCCTCGGCGACCTCGTCGCCGAACGCACCGAGCGGCTGTTCCACATCGGCCGGCTCGACGCGGACAGCGAGGGCCTGATCCTCATGTCCAACGACGGCGAGCTCGCGCACCGGCTCATGCACCCGTCGTTCGAGGTGCAGAAGACCTACCTCATCGAGGTGCCGGGGCCGGTGGGCCGCGATGTCCTGCGCAGCCTTCGCAAGGGTGTCGAGCTCGAGGACGGTCCGGCGAAGGCCGACGACGTCCGCATCCTCGAGGCCGCCGGCAACCGGGTGCTGCTGGAGATGACGCTGCACGAGGGCCGCAAGCACATCGTCCGCCGGATGCTCGACTCACTCGGGCACCCGGTGCGGCAGCTCGTCCGGACCCGTATCGGACCGGTGCAGATCGGGACGCTGCGGGCGGGTCGGGTCCGCCACCTGACCCGCTACGAGGTCGGGGCGCTGTACAAGCTCGTCGGGCTGTAGTTCTCCGCGTCGACGGGAGGAACCCGGGCGCTCCCGGCGAAGTCCTCCCGGCATGCGCACGCCGACCAGGGGACGCCTCCGGCGCACGTTCCCCGTCCTGCTCGTGGCCGGGCTCGCCGCGATCGTCGGCCTCGGGGGCCCTGCGTCCGCCGCGAGCACGCCGGCGGCGCCGATCCCGCAGGACCCCTTCGCCGGCTCGGTCAAACCGTTCCTCGGGAGCCCGCGGGCGTCGGAGCCGTTCCCCGCGGGTGCGCAATCACCGCGGCACCCCTTCATGGCGCCGAACAGCCGCAGCAACATCCACGACGACGCCTACCAGTCCGACGCCTACACCGGGCGTGGTCCGCTCGGCCGTTCGCCGTCGGTGACGTCGACCTTCTTCGCCAGCGAGTGCGCCTCGGTCACCTTCGACAGCCGTGGCCGCATCGTCACGGTCTGCGTGGGGGCCGTCCGCCCGACGCTGCGGCTGCTCGACCCGCACACCCTGGCCACCCTGGCGTCCTACGACCTGCCGCCGCGGAACCCGGCCACGGTGCCCAACCTGTTCACGTCGTTCGGTGGCGGCGGCTACTTCTACCTCGACGCGAAGGACCGGGCCGTCGTCCCCACCAACGACGGGCATCTCTACGTGCTCCGGGAGGCCGGCACCGCCTCGGCGCCGACGTTCGCCCTCGACCGGGACTACGACGTCTCCTCGGTGGTGGGCAACAGCTCCATCGAGTCGGCGCTCCCGGACTGGTCGGGACGCCTCTGGTTCCTGACCGACTCGGGCGCCGTCGGCGTCGTCGACCGGCACACCGGCCGGGTGGCGTCGACCCACCTGCCGGCCGGGGAGACGATCGCCAACTCGCTCGCGGTGGACGAGACCGGCGGGGTTTTCGTCGTGTCGACCTCCGCGCTGTACCGGTTCGACGCCGACTCCGCCGGCCGCCCGCACCGGACCTGGCGGCAGACCTACGACCGCGGCACGAGGAAGAAGCCGGGACAGACGCAGATCGGCTCCGGGACCACACCGACGATCATCCGGCGGGGCAACGCGCACTACATCGCCATCACCGACAACGCCGACCCGCGGATGCACGTGCTGGTCTTCCGGGCGGACCGGACCGGCACCGGCGGGAAGCCGATCTGTTCGGCCCCGGTGTTCGCGCCCGGCAAGAGCTCGACCGACAACTCGCTCATCGCCATCGGCGACTCGCTCGTGGTCGAGAACAACTACGGGTACACCGGCCCGGTCGCGCAGCCGTCGGCGGGGTCTCCGTCGCAGTCAGTGCCGTCGGCGAGCCGTCCGACCCCGACGACCGAGCCGGGCGTCACCCGGATCGACGTCGACTACGCCTCCGGCGGCTGCCACACCGCCTGGACCAACAGCACCGTCCGGGTGCCGACCTCGGTGAGCAAGGCGTCGGCGGCGACCGGGCTCGTCTACGTCTACAGCCACCCGGCGGCGAACGAGGTGCGCTACTCCTCGGCCCACGTCGGGGACGAGGACCCCTGGTACCTGACCGCACTGGACCTGCGCACCGGTCGGGTGGTCTGGTCCCGCTTCACGGGGGTCGGGCTCGGCTTCAACAACAACTACGCGCCGATCAGCCTCGGCCCGGACGGGACCGCCTACATCGGCACGCTCGGCGGGCTCGTTGCGGTCCGGGACGGGTCCTGACGCCGTGGACGTCGACGACTTCTGGCGCCAGATCGAACTCGCCCGAGCCGGCCTCGGCCTCCCCTCGGACGCCGAGACCGTGGCGGAGGTCCTCACCGCCGGCCTCGCCCGACTTCCCGTCGAGGAGGTCGTCGCCTTCGGGCGGCTCCTCGGGCAGCACCAGGACCAGGCCTACCGCTGGGACCTCTGGGCAGCGGCCTATGTGATCCAGGGCGGCTGCTCGGACGACGGTTTCCTCGACTTCCGCGGCTGGCTCATCGCCCAGGGGCGTGAGGTCTGGGCTCGGGCGCTCGAGGACCCCGACTCGCTCGCGGATCTGGCGGCTGCTCTCGACGAGATGGAGGGGGAGTCGATGCTCTATGCCGCCGCCGCGGCCTTCGGTGAGGTGACGGGTGACGAGCAGGGGTACTGGACCGCGCTTGCTACCGGTGCACCCGCCGGCGGCTCGGACGAGCCGGGCGGCGAGGCATTCGACTTCGATGACCCCGACCAGGTCCGGCGTCGCCTCCCGCGGCTGGCCCGCCTGCGCCACGGGTGATGAGCCGCGGCTGGCCCGCCTGCGCCTCGGGTGACGAGCTGCCCCTGGCGCGTCACACCACAGCCGGTGTCGGGAGGGTGCGGGAAGTCGCCTCGGCGACGACACCTGTTCGAGCGTGTGGCCGGCTGGGAATCTCCACGCCTCGGTACACCGGACAAGGCGTCGGCCCTGTCGGCCCGGACGGGACCGCCTCCATCGGCACGCTCGGCGTCCACACCTAGCGCGGGACGGAGCGCTCGATGCCCGTGACCAGCCCGTTGACGTACCGGGCCCGCTGGTCCGCCGACAACGGCGTGCCAGGGTGCGCCGGGTCCGCCCCGACCTCGTTGTAGACCCACGGCACGATCGAGAAGAGCTCGACGAGGGGGATGTTGCCCGCGGCCAACGGCGGCCGGCCCGCGAAGTTGGCGTCGGTGACGGCGACGCGGTGCCCCTCGGCCGCACTGCGGGCGGAGGCCACCGTCGCGGCCGCCCGCTGGCTGGTCGCGGCCACGCCGGCGTTGGTGAACGCGATGCGCCGACCGTCGCGGTTCACCCGGTAGAGCCCGACCCGCTGCGCGTAGACCTGGCCGCCCCACGTGTTCCAGGACGCGCCGTGGTCGTCGTGGATGCTGACGGCCAGCGCCGCGCCGGAGCTGTTGGCGATGTCGGCCCGGCGACGCAGGCTGACCGTGTCGGTCGCGCTGTTCTTGGTCAGGACCACGCGGTACCCGTCCCGGACCAGCCGGTCCCGCACGGCGAGGGCGATCTGGTAGACCTCGCCCATCTCGGGGTTGTTCGGGTAGTCGTAGTCGGTGAGCCGGGTCGGCGGGTCGACCAGCATCAGGCTGGAACCGCTGTGGCCGGGGTCGAGGACGATGATCGGCGGGCCGGGCGACGCACAACCGGCGACGGCGGGCATCAGCAGCAGTGCGGCGGCGGCCGCCAGGGCTCGGGCGCGTCTCATCAGCCGGTGTCCTCTCGGGGTCTCCACGGCGGGAGTCTCGGAAGCGGACCTCGAAGGGCGCGCTTCCAACAGCAGTGTCACGAGCCGCCATGTGTTTGTCCCGTAAATCGCGCAAAACGGGCCGAAACATCGCGTAGGCCGCGGAATTCCGAACCCGTGGCGGGCCGGATGCCGGCCGGAGTTGCCCGCTAACCTGGCTCCCGTGGCGGTTCGAGCGGTGCGGGGAGCGATCCAGGTCGAGGCGGACGACCGGGACGAGATCATCTCGGCGGTCGCGGAGATGATCGACGCGGTGCTCTCCCGCAACGCGTTCGGCGCCGACGACCTCATCAGCATCTGGTTCACCTGCACCGAGGACCTGCACGCGGAGTTCCCGGCCTACGCCACGCGCAAGGCCGGCATCACCGACGTGCCGATGATGTGCTCGGTCGAGATGTCGGTCGAGGGTGCGATGCCGCGGGTGGTGCGGATGATGGCGCACGTCGAGACCGACGTGCCGCGCGGCGAGATCCGGCACGCCTACCTGCGCGGCGCCGCGGCGCTGCGGACCGACCTGCCGCACTGAGGTCGTCCGCCCATGAGAGGGTCGTCCGCCCATGAGAGGGTCGTCCGCCCATGAGAGCCGGCTGCGCATGAGCTCTGACGGCCCGGGCTCCGAACCGGCCTCGGGAGCGGCTTCGGGAGCGGGCCCCGAGCTCCCGGCGCGCGTCGGCATCATCGGCGCCGGACTGATCGGCGCCAGCATCGGGCTCGCGCTGTCCGCCGCCGGCGTCGACGTGCTGCTGCGCGACGCCGACCCGGAGCAACTCCGGCTCGCCCGGGCGCTCGGCGGCGGGCGGGCCTGGCCGGTGGGAGAGACCGTCGACCACGCCGTGCTCGCCGTGCCGCCGCACGCCGTCGCCGACGTGCTGCTGCAGGTGCAGAAGGCCGGCGAGGCGACGACCTGCAGCGACGTCGCGAGCGTCAAGGTCACGCCGGTCGCCGAGGCGGCGGCCCTCGGCTGCGACCTCGCCGACTTCTGCCCGGCGCATCCCATCGCGGGCCGGGAGCGCGGGGGAGCGGCGGCCGCCCGGGTCGACCTGTTCCGCGACCGGACCTGGGTCCTGTGCCCGACGGACGAGACCTCGGAGGCGGCCCGGGCCGCGGCCGAGGCCGTCGCCCGTGCCTGCGGGGCGGTCGCGGTGCGCACGACGCCGGACCAGCACGACGGGGCGATGGCGCTGCTCTCGCACGTGCCGCAGGTGACCGCGAGCCTGCTCGCGGGCCTCACCGGCGTCCTCGGGGACGACGACTTCCAGCTGGCCGGCCAGGGTTTCCGCGACACCACCCGGCTCGCGGACAGCGACCCGGCGCTGTGGGCCTCGATCCTCGAGGGCAATCGGCAGCCGGTCGCCGACGGCTTGGACCGGCTGTCGTCCGCGCTCGCCGCGCTGGCGGGCGTGCTGCGGACCGGCAGCCCGGAGGCCGTCGGTCGTGCGGTGCGCGACTCGCTCGGGGCGGGCGGTTCGGCCCGCCGGCGGCTGCCGACCAAGGTGGGACAGCCGCTGCCCGAGTGGACGTGGGTCGGCGTCGTCGTTTCCGACCGGGCGGGGCAGTTGGCCGCGCTGTTCGACGCGGTCGGGCGGTGGGGTGTCAACATCGAGGACGTCCGGGTGGAGCACAGCCGGGAGGCGCCCCGCGGCATCCTCGAACTCGCGGTCGCGCCCTCGGTGGCAGCCGGGTTGCTGAGCCGGCTGGGCCAGGCCGGCTGGACCGCCTACCGACGGGACTGACATGTCCCGGTCGGGGCCGAAATGTGGTCCGGAACCCGGGACGATCCCGAGATGCCCAGGTCGCCGTCCACGTAACGTGTGTCAGTCAGTTCGATCGTCTCGAGGAGCAGGTCAGTGGGGCAGCCCCGCACGACGGGAGCGCTGGTCGTCGCGGTCGACGGCCCCGGCGGCTCCGGCAAGAGCACGGTCGCTCGTGAGGTGGCGCGCCGCCTCGGGCTGCGCTACCTCGACACCGGCGCGATGTACCGGGCTCTGACGTGGCTCGCGCTGGAGCGGCGCGTCGACGTGGAGGACGGTGAGACGCTGGCCGAGATGGCCGAGCAGGTGCTGCTGAAGATCGACTGCGACCCGGACGAGCCCACCATCGCCATCGACGGAGTGGACGTCACCGAGCCGATCCGCACCCGTCAGGTGACCAACGCGGTCTCGGCCGTCTCCGCGGTGCCCGCCGTGCGTAAGGAGCTCGTGCGCCGGCAGCAGGACCTCATCGCCGCCGCATCGCCGGGGATCGTCGTCGAGGGCCGCGACATCGGCTCCGTGGTCGCCCCCGACGCCCGAGCCAAGTTCTTCCTCACCGCCAGCACGGAGGAGCGAGCCCGTCGGCGCAGCGCCGAGTTGGGCGAGCCCAACGCGGACGCCGTCGCCCGCACGCACTCCGAGCTGGAGCGGCGGGACACCCTGGACAGCGGCCGGTCCGCCAGCCCGCTGCTGCAGGCGGAGGGTGCGCTGGTGATCGACTCGACGTCGATGTCGGCGGGCGAGGTCGCGGAGCTGCTGGTCGCCCGGGTCGCGGAGGTGACGTCGTCCGAGGGCGCCCCATGAGGACGACGTCGTGAGTGCGTGGCCGGACGTGCGGGAGCGGCTGAGCCGCCCGCCTGCGTTCTCGCCTTCCGCGCTCGAGGCCGGCAAGCGGCTGACCCGCCCGCGCCTGATCAACCGGGGGCTCCTGCAGGTCCGGGTCACCGGGCGGGAGCTCGTACCGACCGACGGTCCGGTGTTGTTCGCCGGTAACCACAGCAGCGTCCTGGACGGCCCGCTCGTCGTGATCGAGGCACCGCGGCCGGTGCGGTGCCTGACCAAGAACGAGATGTTCGTCGGCCCGCTCGGGCACATCCTGCACCTCATCGGGCAGATCCCGGTCGAGCGGGGTCATCCCGACAGGTCGGCCCTGTCCGAGGCGGTCGCCGAGCTCCAGGCCGGCGGCGCCGTCGGCGTCTTCCCCGAGGGCACGCGCGGCAGCGGTGAGCTCGAAGCGGTGCACAACGGCATCGCCTACCTCGCGGCACGCGGCCGATGTCCGATCGTCCCGGTGGCCTGTCTCGGCACGTCCGAGGCGTGGCCGCCCGGCGCCCACTTCCCGCGGCGGACGCCGGTCGACGTCGTGTTCGGCCGGCCGTTCGAGGTCGACCCCCCGGAGCGTCTGACCCGATCCACCCTCTCCACGCTCGCCGAGCAGATCCGCACCCGGCTCGTCGAGCACCTCGCGGCCGCCCGGCAGGTCCGGACCGAGCTCGATCTCCGAGGCGAGCGCGCCGGCGACTTCGCCGCCGAGCTCGACCTCATCGCGACCGGCTGGCAGTCATGAGCGAGTACGCCCTCGACGACGCGGGTTCGGACGAGGGTGCGCTGAGCGTTCCGGTCGTCGCCGTCGTCGGCCGTCCCAACGTCGGCAAGTCGACGCTGGTCAACCGCATCCTGGGCGAGCGGGCGGCCGTCGTCGAGGACGTCCCCGGCGTGACGAGGGACCGGGTGGCCTACGACGCCGCCTGGAGCGGTCGCCGCTTCACCCTGGTCGACACCGGCGGCTGGGAGCCGGCGGCCCGCGGGCTCGCGGCCTCCGTCGCCGAGCAGGCCCGGCTGGCGGTCGGTGCGGCGGACGTCGTGCTGTTCGTCGTCGACGCGACCGTCGGCGCGACCGATGCCGACGAGGCCGTCGCGCGGGTGCTGCAGCGCTCCGGCCGGCCCGTCGTCCTCGCCGCGAACAAGGTCGACTCCGAGCGGGTCGAGGCCGACGCGATGGAACTCTGGGGGCTCGGGCTGGGCGAGCCGCATCCGGTGTCCGCGCTGCACGGCCGGGCCAGCGGTGATCTGCTCGACGCCGTGCTGGCGGAGCTGCCCGAGGCGCCGCGGGAGATCGTCGGCGAGGCGGAGGGCGGCCCGCGACGGGTGGCGCTGCTGGGCCGGCCGAACGTCGGGAAGTCGTCGCTGCTGAACCGGCTGGCCGGGCAGGAGCGGGTGCTCGTCGACGCCGTCGCCGGGACCACGCGGGACCCCGTCGACTCGCTGATCGACCTCGGCGGCGAGACCTGGCGCTTCGTCGACACCGCCGGGCTGCGGCGTCGGGTGCGCGAGGCGTCCGGCGCCGAGTACTACTCGTCGCTGCGGACCGAGCGGGCGCTGGCCGACGCCGAGGTGGCGATGGTGCTGCTCGACGCGAGCGAGCCGCTCACCGAGCAGGACCAGCGCATCCTGTCGATGGCCGTCGATGCCGGCCGCGCGCTCGTCCTCGCGTTCAACAAGTGGGACCTGGTCGACGAGGACCGCCGCTACGACCTCGAGCGCGAGATCGACCGCGACCTCGCCCGCTACGCCTGGGCACCACGGGTCAACGTCTCGGCACGGACCGGACGCGCGGTCGACAAGCTCGCCGCCGGACTGCGGACGTCGCTCACCGGCTGGGAGCAGCGCATCTCCACGGGGCGGCTGAACGCCTGGCTGTCGGACGTGGTCGCCGCGACGCCGCCGCCCTCGCGGGGCGGGCGGCTGCCGAAGGTGCTGTTCGCGACGCAGGCCGACGCCCGTCCGCCGCGCTTCGTCGTGTTCACGACGGGATTCCTCGAGGCGGGGTACCGCCGCTTCCTCGAGCGGCGGTTGCGCGAGGAATTCGGCTTCGCCGGCACGCCGATCGAGGTGTCGGTGCGGGTGCGCGGCAAGGAGAAGGGCCGCTGACCCGGCCGCACCCAGACGGGGTGCCTCTGCGGCTGTCGGGACGACCGCTGACGCACCCACGCGCCGAGACAACTTCTCAGGCGACGACGCGGCCCCGCAGCACGACCCGCTGCGGCTGGCCCAGCACGCCGAGGTCCTTCCGCGGGTCGGAGGCGTAGACGACGAAGTCGGCCGGATCGCCCTCGCCGAGCCCCGGCGGCATCCCCAGCCACTGCCGGCCCCGCCACGAGCCGGCGGCCAGCGCGTCCTCGGCGGGCAGCCCCGCGTCGTGCAGGGCCCGGATCTCGTCGGCGGCCCGCCCGTGGGCGACGTTGCCGCCCGCGTCGGTCCCGACGTAGATCGGCACCCCGGCCTCGAACGCCGTGCGCGTCCGCTCGCGGGAGGTGGCGTGCAGGCGCCGCATGTGCTCGGCGTAGGCCGGGAACCTGCTCGCCGAGTCCGCGATCCCCGGGAAGTTGTCGATGTTGATCAGGGTCGGCACGAGGGCGGTGCCGCGGCGGGCCATCTCGGCGATCAGGTCGTCGTCGAGACCGGTGCCGTGCTCGATGCAGTCGAAGCCGGCGGCGATCAGGTCGGGCAGCGCCTCCTCGCTGAAGGTGTGGGCCGTGATGCGGGCGCCCTCGGCGTGCGCGCGGTCGGCCGCCGCGCGCAGCACGTCGCCGGGCCACACCGCCGACAGGTCGCCGCGCTCCCGGTCGATCCAGTCGGCCACGACCTTCACCCAGCCGTCGCCGCGCCGCGCCTCCTCGGCGATGGCGTCGACCAGTTCGTCCGGCTCGACCTCGCGGCCGACGCCGCGGAGGTACCGCTTGGGGCGGGCGAGATGCTGCCCCGCGCGCCGGATGCGGGGGAGGTCGTCGCGCCCGTCGATCCACCGGGTGTCCACGGGGACGCCGCAGTCGCGCAGCAGCAGGGCGCCGCCGTCGCGGTCGGCCACGGCTTGGCGCTCCTGCTCGTTCCGGTCCTCGACACCGCCGGTGGCGTCGAGACCGACGTGGCAGTGCGCGTCGATGAGCCCGGGGACGATCCAGCCGTCGGCGACGAGTCGCGCATCTGCGACGGGCGTGCGGCTGATCCGGCCGTCGACCAGGTAGAGATCGCGGTGCTCGCCCTCGGGCAGCACGACCCCGCGCACCCGCAGCACGTCCCTGGTGGGGGCGGTGGACATCTAGCTCGGGAGCTCGATGTCAGGAGCGGTCGCCGCTACGGCCTCGGCATAGGTCGCCCGCCCGTCGGGGCAGAAGGCGGCCAGCAGGTGTGCCCGGTCGACCACGACCTCGCGGAGATTCGGACCCGCGCCGTGGAGCACCTGTAGCCCGCCGACATAGCCCTTCATCTCGTCGAGATCGTGCGGACAGATGTCGGCGGCCAAGCGCGTCGCCTCGTCGTCGGGGAGGCCCTGAGCACCGGTGCCGTCGCGCTGTTCCAGAGCGCGGTACCGAGCGAGCTGTGCTCCGTCACCCGAGGTCTGGCCGCCTCCCGTATCCGCGACGGAGGGCGCGACCTGGCTGGGGGAGCCGCCCCCGGAAGCGTCGTCGTCCACCAACTGGAGGACGGCGAACGCGCTGCCGGCAGCGATGATCACGAGGGCTGCGATCAGGATGCCGAGGACCGCCCAGCCCGGGCGCCGACGGGACCCGTCAGCGGGGACCGAGGAGGATGCGGCCGCCGGCGGGGGAGCGGCCCTCGGTGGGGACGAGGTCATCTTCCGATCGAGTCTGGTCGCAGGGGCCTGGCCTGGCAAATGTGCGCGGTCGCGGGCGTCAGTCCTGACCGAACTGCGCTAACCTCGCCATCAGCGGGACGTGGCGCAGCTTGGTAGCGCACTTGACTGGGGGTCAAGGGGTCGCAGGTTCAAATCCTGTCGTCCCGACCGCGCGACGAACCCCTCTGACGTGGGCATCAGACCTGGTCAGAGGGGTTCTGTCGTATCCGGCCGCTGCCGCCCGAACCGTCCCTCGACCGGCGGGGCGGCCCGGAGCCTGGCCGAGACTCGCCCCGCGGTGAGAGGGTCGTCGCGGCGACCGCCGGGGCCGCGGACGACGGGAGACAGTCGATGACCACGATGGCGAAGGCCGAGTTCCTCAACATCCTCCGCAGGACCGGCGAGCGGGACGCCGCGAAGGAACTCGAGGCGCAGCTGCCCGACCCCGTCGACTTCGACCGGGACGCGGATCTCCTCGCCCGCTACGGCTTCTGGTCCGCCGGGCAGCTCGTCGACCGCCTGGGTGGCAGCGCCTGAGCGAAGGCCGGAATGCGGGTCGTCAGCGGACGCGGTGGTTGCCCAGGCGCCTGACCATCTCGGGATCGCGGTGGTCGAAGAACAGGCTCGCCCCGGTGTCCAGGCCGGCGATCTGCTGCAGCTGTTCGTCGCTGAGCTCGAAGTCGAAGACGTCGATGTTCTCGGCCATCCGCTCGGCGCGCACCGACTTCGGGATGACGACGACGCCGCGCTGCACCAGCCAGCGCAGGACGACCTGAGCCACCGACTTGCTGTGCGCGTCGCCGATGGCGCTGAGCGTCGGATCGGAGAACAGGTTGTTCCGGCCTTCCGCGAACGGGCCCCACGATTCGATCTGCACCCCGCGGTCGCACATCAGCTGCTGGTAGTCGGTCCGCTGGAAGAAGGGGTGGGTCTCGATCTGGTTGACGGCGGGGGCGAGCTCGTTGTGCTCGATCAGGTCGACCAACCGGTCCGGGTAGAAGTTGGACACCCCGATGGCCCGGGCCAGGCCCTGCCGGTGGAGATCCTGCATCGCACGCCACTGGCCGTAGACGTCCCCGAAGGGCTGGTGGATCAGGTACAGGTCGAGGTGGTCCAGGCCCAGCCGCTGCAGCGAGGTCTCGAAGGCGCGCCGAGTGTTCTGTTCGGCCGGGTTGTCCTGGACCCACAGCTTGGTGGTGACGAACAGCTCGTCGCGAGGGATGCCGGAGCTCGCGATGGCGCGGCCGACCGCCTCCTCGTTGCCGTAGCCGGCGGCCGTGTCGAGGTGGCGGTAGCCGGCGGCGAGCGCATCGGCGACGGCCCGCTCGGTCTGCTCGGGTGGGATCTGGTAGACGCCGAAGCCGAGGACCGGCATCTCGACGCCGTCTGCGAGGGAGACGGTGGGCACGGGAGACGGCACGGCTTGCCTTTCTGCAATCCGGGAAGGAAGCGGCGATCAGCGATCAGCGAGGGGTCCGCGCGGCGCTCGCTCGCGAGAGGTCTGCAGCCCAGCCGGGGGAACGTGGCGTCGGGCGACCGTGACGCGCATCAGCCGCACCGCCCGGGCGGCGACGACCGCGCGGATCGCGGCGCGCTGAGCGAACGCGGCTCCGGCGCGCTCCAGGTCGGTTGGCTTCATGAGAGCGCTCCCTCCGAGCCCAGTGTCCTGGCCGGACGGGCTGGACACAGCTCGGCGAAGGTCGGCGGGAGCCAGGCCATTCGACCCTGCACCCACGGCCCTGCCGGGTCCGACGAATGCCCCACCGGGTCGGTCGAGGTCTCCTGGGCGTCTGGGGACTCTCCGGATGAGGTGATGTCCCCCCTGACCCCGGCGGTCCGAACAGGGTCGTGGGCGACGGCCGCGCGGGGTTGCCGGCGTGCCGTCGCGCCGGACGGGGAACGAGACGACGCATGAGCTTCCTGTCGGCTCGGCACGGCCGCGGCCCGGCTTCCGAACGGGCCTCGAAGGCGAGCTGACCGATGCCTGGGACGTCGTCGAGGCCCGGATGGGACCCCTCACGCGAGGGGGCCGGCCAGCACTTCCCGGATCCGGAGGCACTCCAGCAGGAGTTCATGATGCGGGGCTGCGACATCGTCGTGCGTGAGCTGCCGCCCCGCTGGGTCGGCGCCTTGCTCGTCGAGGAGGCCGGCCGCGGCATAGAGATCCAGCTGAGCCCGGCCGAGAGTGACAGCCACGCCGAGGCGCTCGGCATGATCCATGGAGCCCTGGCCGAGCCCGCCGGTAAACCCTGGCACCGGTTCGGGGAACCGGGCACGTGGGTCTACCGCGTGCACTGGGGCGGCGCCACGACCTGAACCGGCGGAACGCCTCATCCAACCCGATGGGTCAGGCCAGGGCCTTCTGCTTCAGCGCCTCGAACTCCTCCGCCGAGATGGCGCCGCTGTCCAGCAGCTGCTTGCCCTTCGCGATCTGGTCGGCGGCGTGCCCTTCCGAGGAGACGCTGCGGACCCGGTCGTCGAACTGCTGCTGATACGCGCGGACGTCGCGGTCGCGACGCTCAGCCATCGCCCTGCCTTCGGCCACCAGGTAGATGAAGACGCCGAGGTAGGGCAGCACGATCACGAGGATGGTCCAGCCCGCCTTTCCCCAGCCGGAGATGTCCGAGCGACGGAACAGGTCCGCGAAGACCGTGAACAGGAGCCAGAACCACAGGACCCAGAGAAAGAAGATGAACATCGTCCAGAACAGGTTGAGCAGCGGGTAGTCGCTTTCCGCCAAGATCTGCATGGTCTCTCCTCCAGAGGCATGTCCACGCCTCCGTTGCGGCGCTCGTCCTCAGCTTGGCGGACTGTCCTGAGTCGCAAATCATCCGCGCGGGATGATCTGTGCCGCCGGTCCCGCGGAGGATTGCGTTTAGTTGTCATTCCTCCGGGAGGATTGCGGGATCGGACGTCTTCGCACATGCTCGCGACCCGAACCCCTGACCCGGGGAGGGTGACCGTGACCGTGCTCCTGCTGCTGGCACCGAGCGGGTTCTCCTTCGCCCTCCTCCTGGGCATGGCCCGATACGAACGGTGGGCGCTCGAGCTCGAGGCGGATGGAGACCGGTCTCCGGAGGCGGAGCCGGGCCGGCGATCGGCGCGATCCGGTTCGCGCGTGCGCCGCTGGTGGCAGGCGCTGGTCAGCCGACGGCGTCGCGAGGGTGGCCTGCTCCGGAGACGCTTCGGCGCCGGGGAGGTCGGCGGCTGAGATTCGTCCACTGCGGGTGATGGCGGCACGCGTCGCGTCGCTCAGGGTGCCTCCAGGCACCGACGCATCCCCAGGGAGACGGCATGAGCGGCGGAGATGGAGCAAAGTCCGGAGTCCTTCGCATCGCGCGAGCGCTCGTCTGGCTCGTCTACGCGGTGGTGGTCGCCTACGTGATGATCCTCGGAACCGCGTTCGTCCTGCGGCTGCTGGGGGCCAGCCCGACCGCGGACTTCGTGGACTGGATCTACCGGGCGACCGCGAAGATCATGCAGCCGTTCCGCGGCATGTTCCCGCCGGAGGAGGTGACGGGGACGTCGGTGTTCGACGCCTCGTTGCTGTTCGCGGTGATCGTCTATTCGTTCCTGGCGCTGTTCCTGCAGGCGACCGTCGACTGGATGTCGACCCGGATCTACCGCATCGCGGAGCGTCGGCAGCCGCCTCCGATGCCGCCCCCGCCCCCGCCCCAGCCGCCGGCGCAGGTTCCACCGACGCGGGTCGGGCCGGCCCCGTCGACCAGCGTCGGGGCGTATGGGCAGAGCGTTCCCTCGGACCGGTTCCCTTCGTAGCGCCTCCCGGGCGCACGAGCGCCTCTCAACTTGACAGCTACACAACTACACAGTTGTATAGCTGTATGGAACTCCCGACCCCCTTACCGGATGCGCTCGTCGAGCTGATCGCGGATCGTTTCCGCACCATCGGCGAGCCCGTGCGGATCCGCATCCTCGACCGGCTACGCGAGGGTGAAGCCTCGGTCCAGGATCTCGCCGAGCACCTCGGCAGCTCGCAGCAGAACGTGTCCAAGCACCTCGGGCTGCTCGCCCGCGCCGGCATCGTGGGCCGCCGCAAGGTCGGGACGTCCGCCTACTACCGGATCGTCGACGAGTCGGTGCTCGCGATGTGCGAGCAGGTCTGCGACTCCGTCCAGCGCCACCTGGCCGGCCTGACCGCCGTCGTCGAAGGTGGGGCCGTCGAGGGTGGGGCCGTCCGATGAACCGGCGCCGGCTCGACGTGCGGAGGTACTGCTCGTGACCGCGACGTCCGTTGACCCGAGAACGAGTGGCCCGGAGCCCCTCGACGACGCGGAGCGGGGAGGGTACGGGCCGCTCGGGCGGCTCGGTCTGTGGACCGCCGGCCATTTCCGGGCCGTCCTCCTCGCCTGGCTCGTGATCGCCATCGGTCTCGGCGTGTTCGCGCCGAGCGCTCAGAGCGCGCTCGCCGGGGCGGGCTGGGAGGCCTCCGGGTCGGAGTCGGTCGCCACGCGGCAGCTCGTGGACCGCGAGTTCGGGGGGCTGTCGAGTTCGGCGCTCCAGGTGGTCGTCCACTCGGACGCGCAGCTGGTCACGGACCCCGCTGTGCAACCGGTCACCGCGCAGGCGGAGCGGCTGCTGCGCGCCGATCCCCGCGTCAGCCGGGTCGTGCCGCCGATGCCGGGCGTGTCGCTGAGCCCCGACGGCCACACCGGCATCATCCAGGCCGGCGCCGCGGCCGACACCAACGCGATGGTCCGTGCGGTCGATGACCTGAAGGGGCCGCTGTCGGGGCTCTCCCGCCCGGACGTCACCGTCGCGGTCACCGGCTCGAGTGCGCTGTGGAGCGACTTCAACGCCGCCAACCACGAAGCGATGATGCGCTCCGAGCTGCTCAGCTGGCCGGTCACCCTGTTCATCCTGGTGCTGGCGTTCGGGTCGCTCGTCGCGGCCGGTCTACCGCTCATGCTCACGATCGTCGGGCTGGTCGCCGCCGCCGGGTCGCTCTACCTCGGCACGCACATCGGCGCCATCTCGATCTGGGCGATGAACTTCGCCCTGATGTTCGCCCTCGCGCTCGGCATCGACTACGCGCTGTTCCTCGTCGTGCGCTTCCGGGCCGCACGGTTCGGACAGCACGAGGACGACCGGCGGGCTGTTGCGGAGACGATGGACACGGCCGGCAAGGCGGTGTTGTTCTCCGGCTCGACGGTCCTCATCTCCCTGTCCGCGGTGATGCTCGTGCCGTCGCCCGCGTTCCGCTCGATGGCACTCGGGATCATGCTGTCGGTCGTCTTCGTGCTCGCCGCCACCCTGACGCTGCTCCCGGCGGTGCTCGCCAAGCTGGGGCCCCGCGTCGACCGGTTGGCCCTTCCGTGGGTGCACGCGGGGGAGCACCGCTCGCCCCGCTTCGCCCGCTGGGCCGAGCGGCTGTGGCGGCACCCGGCCGCCTTCGGTGCTCTCGCGGTCGCGGTGCTCGTCCTGCTCGCGCTTCCGGTCCTCGGGCTGCGCACCGGCATGCCGAGCATCAAGGTTCTCCCCGACACGGCCACCGCGCGGGCCGGCTACGACCTCGTGCAGAAGGGGTTCGGGCCCGGTGCGCCCGGGTCCCTGCAGGTCGTCGCAACCGCAGACCAGGCGTCGGCGAGCGAGCAGGTCCTCGCGGCCGACGGCGGGATCGCCCAGGTGATGCCTCCGATGCCGTCGCAGGACGGCCGGTGGCGGCTGATCCAGGCGGTGCCGACGGTCGACCCCTCGTCGAAGGCCTTGGGCGCCACTGTCGACCGCCTGCGCGACGAACTGCCCTCCGGAGTTCTCGTCGGGGGTGCCGCGGCAGAGAACCACGACCTGGAGAAGGTGCTCGCCGAGCGCACCCCACTCGTCATCGGTGTCGTGCTCGGGCTCGGCTTCCTGTTGCTGCTCGTTGCGCTGCAGGCGCCGCTGATCGCCGCGCTCGGCGTGGTGACGAACCTGCTCGCCGTCGCCGCGGCGTTCGGGGTCGCCCGGCTCGTCTTCCAGGACGGCCACGGCGCGGGGCTGTTCGGCTTCGAGTCGCAGGGGTTCCTCGACGCGTGGGCGCCGGTGTTCTTCTTCGCCATGATCTTCGCGATCTCGATGGACTACACCGTGTTCCTGCTCGCCAGCGCGAAGGAGCACTGGGAGGCCCACCGCGACGCGCGGGAGGCGATGGTGGGCGGCGTCGCCCACTCCGGGCGCGTCATCTTCGCCGCCGCCGGCGTCATGGTGGCGGTCTTCTTCACCTTCGCCCTGTCCGGTCCGTTGCCGCCCAAGGAGATGGGTGTCGTTCTCGGCGTCGCCGTCCTGCTCGACGCGCTGCTGATCCGGTTGCTGCTGCTCCCGGTTCTCCTGCGGCTGACGGGGCGCGCCGCCTGGGCCGCCCCACGATGGCTGCGCCGCCTGTTGCCGAACGTGACATTCGCCCATGGCTCCGCAACCGGGAAGGAAATCTCATGACCAACACGACCAGCGCGAGCTACGCGACGACGGTCCGCCTGCCGATCCCGTTCGAGGACGCGGACCGACTGGTCCGGGCCGCCCTCGCTGACCAGGGCTTCGGCGTGCTCACCGAGATCGACGTGCGTGCGACGCTCGAGACCAAGCTCGGTGTCGACATGGAGGACTACGTCATCCTCGGTGCCTGCAACCCGCCGCTCGCCCATCGCGCCCTCGACAGCGACCGCTCGCTCGGGCTCCTGCTTCCCTGCAACGTCGTGGTCCGCTCCACCGGCGAGGGGGAGAGCACGGTCGAGATCCTCGATCCCATGGTGATGTCACAGCTGTCCGCCGCGCCCGGGCTGCTCGAGGTCGCCACATCGGCGGCGACGAAGCTCTCGGCTGTCGTCGACCGGCTCGTCGCGGCGGGCGGCACGAGATGACCGAGGGATGCCTATCCGTCCGACACGACGGCGGCGACCGCTTCTCGGTCTCGGTGCGGGGTCACACCATCCAGGTCGACCAACCTCTGGACGCGGGCGGGGAGGACACCGCTCCGTCGCCCACGGAGCTGTTCGTCGCGAGCCTGGCCTCGTGCGTCGCCTTCTACGCCCGGCGTTACCTCCGCCGACACGGGCTGCCGGAGGACGGGCTCGCCGTCACCACCGGGTACGAGCTCGCGATGCGTCCCGCGAGGGTGGGGTCGATGTGGATCGAGATCGAGCTCCCCGACGGCGTGCCGGCGGAGCGGCGGGAGGCGCTGCTCGCGGTCGCGTCCCACTGCACCGTGCACAACACGCTGTTCGACCCGCCCGACCTCCAGGTGCGCCTGGCAGATCCGGGATCGGCGCCTCCTTCGAGGGACTCCTAGCTCTTCGACGACGTCGGCGAGACCGCCCCGGGCGTGACGAATTGCTCGCACTCGAGGGTCGGACGGCTCGACACGTGTAACTGGCCGTTATTGTCGAGCATCCCCATCCGCCGGAAATTGTCGGCGAGCCTCCCGGTGCCCCGCGCCGGGAGACGTCGACGTGTGAGCGAGTGAGTCGGAGGATCCTTGATCATCGGGGTGGTTCGAGAGTCGGCCCCTGGCGAAACCCGGGTCGCGGCGACGCCGTCCACGGTCGAGCAGCTCGTCAAGCTGGGCTACGACGTGGTGGTCGAATCGGGCGCCGGCGCCCTCGCGAGCTTCGCCGACGAGCAGTACGTGGCGTCCGGGGCGGCGATCGGGGACGCGCTCGGCGCAGACGTCGTTCTCGGCGTCAACGCCCCCACCGCGTCCGAGCTGAACCTGCTGCGCGACGGGGCGACGCTGATCGCGCTCCTGCAGCCGATGTTCAAGCCCGAGCTCGTCGAGGACCTGGCGACCCGGCCGATCACCGTGTTGTCGATGGACGCGGTGCCGCGCATCTCCCGTGCGCAATCGCTCGACGTCCTGAGCTCCATGGCCAACATCGCCGGTTACCGCGCCGTCGTCGAGGCGGCCAACGTCTTCGGCCGGTTCTTCACCGGGCAGGTCACCGCCGCGGGGAAGGTTCCGCCGGCGAAGGTGCTCGTGGCGGGTGCCGGGGTGGCCGGGCTCGCCGCCGTCGGTACCGCGGGGAGCCTGGGCGCGGTGGTGCGCGCCACCGACCCGCGTCCCGAGGTCGCCGACCAGGTGCGCTCGCTCGGCGGCGAGTACCTGTCGGTCGAGTCGGCTGACGTCGAGGTCAGCTCGACCGGCTACGCCAAGGAGATGTCGGACGACTACAACACCCGGGCCGCGGCGCTCTACGCCGAGCAGTGCCACGAGGTCGACATCGTCATCACCACCGCCCTCATCCCCGGCAAGCCGGCGCCCCGGCTGATCACCGCCGAGATGGTGGCGAGCATGAAGCCGGGCAGCGTCATCGTCGACATGGCCGCGGCCAACGGCGGCAACGTCGAGGGCACCGTGCCGGGTCAGCAGGTCGTGACCGACAACGGCGTGACCATCCTCGGTTTCACCGACCTGCCGGGGCGGCTGCCGACGCAGGCCTCCCAGCTCTACGGCACGAACCTGGTGAACCTGCTCAAGCTCATGACGCCGGGCAAGGACGGCCAGCTGGTCCTCGACTTCGAGGACGTCGTCCAGCGCTCGATGACCGTGGTACGCCAGGGGGAGCTGACCTGGCCGCCCCCGCCGGTGCAGGTTTCCAGCGCTCCCGCGGCGGCGCCCGCTCCCGCGCCGGCCGAGCCCGCGGAACCTGCCGAGCCGGCGTTCCGGATCAGCCGGCAGGCGCTCGTACCCATCGCGGGTGCGCTGCTGTTCCTGCTGGCCGCCTTCGCGCCGTCGGCGATCCTTGGCCACCTCACGGTGTTCGCCCTGGCGATCGTCATCGGCTACTACGTCATCGGCAACGTGCACCACGCCCTGCACACGCCGCTGATGTCGGTGACCAACGCGATCTCCGGGATCATCATCGTCGGCGCCCTGCTCCAGACCGGGCACGACAACGCGGCGATCACCGGCGTGGCCACCGTCGCCATCCTGCTGGCCAGCATCAACGTCTTCGGTGGCTTCGCGGTGACCCGCCGCATGCTCGCCATGTTCTCCAGGAGCTGACGCCCCTCATGTCGGTCGAAACCGCTGCGTCGGCGGCGTACCTCGTCGCCGCCCTGCTGTTCATCCTCGCCCTGGCCGGCTTGTCCCGGCACGAGACGGCGAAGTCGGGCAACGCCTTCGGCATCGGAGGCATGGCCCTCGCGCTGATCGCGACCATCGCGCTCGCGATCGACCGCGACATCCAGGGCATCGGCCTCGTGCTGCTGATCGCGGCGGTCATCGTGGGTGCGCTCATCGGCCTGCAGCGGGCCCGGGTCGTGCAGATGACCGGCATGCCGGAGCTGATCGCGCTCCTGCACTCCTTCGTAGGTCTGGCCGCGGTCCTCGTCGGCTGGAACGGCTATCTCGGCGTCGAGCGGGACCCCGAGGGTCCCGAGGCGCAGGCGCTGCGCGCGGCGGAGACGTTCGGCATCCACCACGCCGAGGTCTTCATCGGCGTCTTCATCGGCGCCGTCACCTTCACCGGGTCGATCATCGCGTTCCTCAAGCTGTCCGCCCGGATCAACTCGAAGCCGCTGGTCCTGCCGGGCAAGAACGGCCTCAACCTCGGCGCGCTCGTGCTGTTCGTGCTGCTGACGATCTGGTTCTGCGCCTCGCCCCAGCTGTGGCTGCTCATCGCAGTGACGCTGGTCGCGCTGCTGCTCGGCCTGCACCTCGTCGCCTCCATCGGCGGCGGCGACATGCCCGTCGTCGTCTCGATGCTGAACAGCTACTCCGGCTGGGCCGCGGCCGCGTCGGGCTTCCTGCTCGAGAACGACCTGCTGATCATCACCGGCGCGCTCGTCGGCTCCTCCGGTGCCTACCTCTCCTACATCATGTGCAAGGCGATGAACCGGTCCTTCGTCTCGGTCATCGCCGGCGGGTTCGGCATCGAGGCCGGCCCGGCGACCGACGAGGACTACGGCGAGCACCGGGAGGTCACGGCCGACCAGGTGGCCGAGCTCCTCAGCGACGCCCGGTCGGTCGTGATCACGCCCGGCTACGGCATGGCCGTCGCGCAGGCCCAGTACGGGGTCGCCGAGCTCACCCGCACCCTGCGGGACCGGGGCGTCGACGTCCGGTTCGGCATCCACCCGGTCGCCGGTCGCCTCCCCGGCCACATGAACGTGCTGCTCGCCGAGGCCAAGGTGCCCTACGACATCGTGCTCGAGATGGACGAGATCAACGACGACCTCGCCGAGACCGACGTCGTCCTCGTCATCGGCGCCAACGACACGGTGAACCCGGCCGCTGCCGAGGACCCCTCCAGCCCGATCGCCGGCATGCCGGTGCTCCGGGTCTGGGAGGCCGGCCAGGTCATCGTGTTCAAGCGGTCGATGGCGTCCGGCTACGCCGGCGTGCAGAACCCGCTGTTCTTCCGCGAGAACACGGCGATGCTCTTCGGCGACGCCAAGGAGCGGGTGCAGGACATCCAGCAGTCGCTGCCGGCGCCGGTCGGACACCGCTGACCCACCGGCCGCCCTCCACCCTGTCCGAGCAGCCGGATTCGGGCAGCCGGAATTCGAGCAGCCGGAATTCGAGCAGCCGGAACCCGAGCAGCCGGGACCTCAGGCGCGTTGCGGAGCGTCCATCCGGCCGCTCGGCACCTCAGCCGCCGGCAGGACGTGCCGAACCGCTCGGACCGCCGACGCTAGGAGGCCCGGCAGCTGCTCGGGCCGCTCGACCGCCACGGCCCTGGCCGCCTGCTGGACGACGACCTCGGCGTGCAGCCCGCGGTAGAGGCGCTCGCGGCGGATGGGACGGCCGGCGGCCGCCCGCTTCTCCACCCGCTGCAGCCGAGCGCGGGCGCGCGCGAGCTCGTGCGCGAAGGGCAATGCCGAGAGGGGATCGAGGCACTTCCGGGCGTAGTCGCAGCAGTCCGCGACCAGGGTCGGCGCGACCAGGGGCCCGCCGGCGGCGGTCCCGATGAGACCCGGAGCGAGCTCCGGCAGCCGGCTGCGCAGGTCGTCGTCCGAGGCGTCGTTGACCGTCCAGGCCAGCCGGACGATCAGCGGATCGACGCAGCGCGGCCGGTCGGAGAAGTTCTCACCGGCCAGAACGGACACGTATTCCATCAGGCAAGCCCCGTCGCGAGGCGAACGGTGCCGCCCCCTCGTCAGGACGGGCATGCCCTCCGGCGTTCGAACTTCTGGCATCGCACTCACCTGCGCTCTCGGTTGCGGGGGCGTCCGGGACGAACCCGGAGCGTCCTGAGCGGCTCAGTATCAGCGCGGCGTGCGGCGAACGGAATCCTCCCGGCGGGGTGAAGCCGATCCGATCCGATCGGGAACACGCGCGTCACCGCTGCTCGGGCGTCGAGGCCTGCGAGCCGGCCGTCATCTCGCCGACGACGTCGGTGACCCGCTGACGGAAGACCCGCCACCGGCGCTCGTTGTCGTGCACCAACCGGCTGGACTCGCAGCACAGGTCCGCCGCTCGGGAGAGCACCTCGGCGACCGAGTGCATCCGCCGCGACGTGACACGGGAGCCGGCGAGATCGACTCGCAACGCCGCCGGCGTGAGGTCGAGACGCTCGATCATGTCCGCGGCGCGGGTCAGCATGGCACCGATCACGGACTGCATGTTCGCCGCCAACCAGTCGTTGGTGATGATGCGGTGCCGCTCGCCCAGCACGTCGGCCAGGCCCTCGACGTCCAGGACCGCCGCCGCGCCCGCCCAGGCGGCCTGCATGGCCGTGGCCAGCCATTCTCCTCCCGCGGAGAAGCCTGCGGCGTCCGCGCGGAGCTCGCCGATCATGCCCGTGATCTCCGCGGGTCGGCCCTCGCCTTCGAGGAACAGCGCCCCGTCCAGGGCGATCGCGGCTTCGCTGTTGAGATCGTCGGCGCCTTCGTAGGGGCTGATCGCCGTGCGGCCGGAGGGCTCCGCGGTCGCCCACCGATCGGCGAGTGCCTGCAGGGTGCGGGCGTGGCGCTGCAGCCGCAGCGCCGTCTCGAGCGGGGCGGAGGAGTAGAACCGCTCGTGCTCCTTGTGGACCCGCGACTGGTTCAGGATCGCCTCGAGCAGCGGGGGTGGCGCCGTCGCGCCGTTGCCCGCCGTCGCGCCGTTGCCCGCCGCCTGATGCTCCGCAGTCTGCATCGCTCCTCCACCACACGAGGTGCCGTCCGATCCGGTTGCTGATGGCAGTAGACGGTCTCGGGGGCAGCCAGGACAGCGCACGCTCGTCCCGACGTGGCGGGACGATGGTCCCGCCGGCTCGGCGGTTCCGGCGTCGCGTGCGTGGGCTGCGGCCGGGGGCCTGTGCGACAATGAGCAGCACAACCGCATACGCCGTCGACACCGCGCGGGAGAGCGTCGTCCCACTCTCTGATTTTCGAGCGAGGACGACCGCCGAAGGAGCAAATCCTCCCCGGAACCTCTCAGGCACCCTGTACCGCCCGGTCGAGGCACCTCTGGAAAGCAGCCGACGTTCGACGCGGCTCGCCGACGGGGCAAGCCGGAGCGTCCGGTGAATCTCTCAGGCCCAGAACAGAGGGGGAGGCGAGAAGCCCGCCGCGGGTCCCGACCGGGACATGCGCCGGATCGCCGACCAAGCCATCGGAGCCTTTGTGACGGATCAGCCGCTCGACATCTTCGCCTCGCTCGACGACCGCGCGGTCGCCTCGACCCCGTTCGCGGAACGGCACATCGGGCCGTCGCCGGACGAGCAGGGCAAGATGCTCGCCGCCCTCGGCCACGCCAGCCTCGAGGAGCTCGCCGACGCCGCGGTGCCGAGCGCGATCCGCGCGGCCCAGGGACTCGACCTGGCGCCGGTGAGCGAGGCGGCCGCCCTCGAGGAGCTGCGCGCGCTGTCCGAGGACAACGTCCTGACCACCCCGATGATCGGCCTCGGCTACTCCGGAACGCTGACGCCGCCGGTCGTGCTGCGCACCATCATGGAGAACCCCGGCTGGTACACCGCGTACACGCCCTACCAGCCGGAGATCAGCCAGGGGCGGCTCGAAGCGCTGCTGAACTTCCAGACCGTGGTCGCCGACCTCACCGGTCTGCCGACCGCCAACGCCTCGCTGCTCGACGAGCCGACCGCCGTCGCCGAGGCGGTCACCGCGATGCGCCGCGGCGCGAAGAAGGCGCCGCCCCGGATCGTGCTGGACGGGCGGCTGCTGCCGCAGACCCTCGAGGTCGTGCGGACGCGATGCGCGCCGGCCGGGGTGGAGGTCGTCGTCGCCGACCTCGACGCGGACGGCCTGCCCGAGGGCGGGTTGGCCGGGCTGGTGCTGCAGTACCCGGGTGCCGACGGGCTGCTGCGGGAGCGGGACTTCTACAGCGGCCTGGTCGAGCAGGTGCACGAGCGCGGCGGCCTGGTGACCGTCGCGGCCGACCTGCTGGCGCTCACGCTCGTGACGAGCCCGGGGGAGCTCGGCGCCGACATCGCCGTCGGGTCGGCCCAGCGCTTCGGCGTCCCGATGGGCTACGGCGGCCCGCACGCCGGCTACATGGTCGTCAGCAAGGGCCTCGAGCGGACGCTTCCCGGACGGTTGGTCGGGGTCAGCGTCGACGCCGAGGGCAACCAGGCCCTCCGGCTCGCGCTGCAGACCCGGGAGCAGCACATCCGGCGCGAGAAGGCGACCAGCAACATCTGCACCGCGCAGGTGCTGCTCGCCGTGATGGCCGGGATGTACGCCGTGTGGCACGGCCCGGACGGACTCCGTCGCCTCGGCCTGCGGGTGCACCGCCACGCCGCGGCGCTGGCCGCCGGACTGCGCGCCGGGGGCGTCGAGGTCGTCCACGAGACGTTCTTCGACACCGTGACGGCCCGGGTCCCCGGCCGCGCCCAGGAGGTCTGGCAGCGCGCGCACGACGCCGGCGTCTCGCTGCGCCGCGTCGACGCGGACACCCTCGGCATCAGCTGCGACGAGCTGACCGAGGCGGCTCACCTGCGGACCGTCTGGGCGGCGTTCGGCGTCGACGACGAGGCGCTCGCCGACGCCG
Source organism: uncultured Actinomycetota bacterium (assembly GCA_963783105.1). Lineage (GTDB taxonomy): Bacteria > Actinomycetota > Actinomycetes > Frankiales > Frankiaceae > JAVEDQ01. Next base: position 594,173 of record CAWAMI010000003.1, on the reverse strand, counting down.
CCGTGCCGGAGGACGCGCTGCCCGCGAGCCTCGCCCGCGAGAGCCGCTACCTGACCCACCCGGTCTTCTCCGAGCACCGTTCGGAGACGGCGATGCTGCGCTACATCACCCGCCTCGCCGACGCCGACTACGCGCTGGACCGGGGGATGATCCCGCTCGGCTCCTGCACGATGAAGCTCAACGCGACGACAGAGATGGAGCCGGTGACCTGGCCGCGGTTCGCCTCGATCCACCCCTTCGCCGACGCGGCCGACGCTCGCGGCTACCAGACGCTGATCGACCAGCTCGAAGGCTGGCTCGCCGCCGTCACCGGCTACGACCGGGTCTCGGTGCAGCCGAACGCCGGCAGCCAGGGCGAGCTCGCGGGGCTGCTCGCGATCCGCGGCTACCACCGCTCGCGGGGCGATGAGAAGCGCGACGTCTGCCTCATCCCGTCCAGCGCGCACGGCACCAACGCCGCCTCGGCGGTCATGGCCGGGATGCGCGTCGTCGTGGTGAAGGCCCAGGCCGACGGCGCCGTGGACCTCGAGGACCTGCAGAAGCAGGCCGACGCCCACGCCGACGACCTCGCCGCGATCATGGTGACCTACCCGTCGACGCACGGCGTCTACGAGGAGGGCATCACGAAGATCGCCGAGATCGTGCACGCGCACGGCGGCCAGGTGTACGTCGATGGCGCGAACCTCAACGCGCTGGTCGGCGTCGCCCGCATCGGCGAGCTCGGCGACGTCAGCCACCTCAACCTGCACAAGACCTTCTGCATCCCGCACGGCGGCGGCGGCCCGGGGGTCGGGCCGGTCGGCGTCCGCGCCCACCTCGTGCCGTTCCTGCCGAGCCACCCGCTGCACCCGGACGAGGCGCGGCGCGACGGCATCGGCCCGATCAGCGGCGCCCCGTTCGGGTCGGCGGGCATCCTGCCGATCTCGTGGGCCTACGTCCGGATGATGGGCGGCGAGGGCCTGACCCGCGCCACCCAGGTAGCCGTGCTGGCGGCGAACTACGTGGCGCACCGGCTGTCCGGCCACTTCCCGGTGCTCTACACCGGCCAGGGTGGGCGGGTGGCCCACGAGTGCATCCTCGACCTGCGTCCCATGACGAAGGCCAGCGGCGTGACGGTCGACGACGTCGCCAAGCGGCTGATCGACTACGGCTTCCACGCGCCGACGATGTCGTTCCCGGTGCCGGGCACGCTGATGGTGGAGCCGACCGAGAGCGAGGACCTCTCCGAGCTCGACCGCTTCTGCGACGCGATGATCGCCATCAAGGACGAGATCGACCGGGTCGCCGCGGGGGACTGGCCGGCCGAGGACAACCCGTTGGTGCACGCGCCGCACACCGCGTCGTCGATCGCCGGGCCGTGGGAGCACCCGTACGAGCGGGAGGTCGCGGCCTACCCGGCGACCGCCTTCCCGACGGCGACGTCGCGGACCCGCAAGTACTGGCCGCCGGTGCGGCGCATCGACGGCGCCTACGGCGACCGCAACCTGTTCTGCTCCTGCCCGGCGCCGGAGGCGCTGAGCTAGGACCTCCACTTTGGTCGGCGCGGACGGGCGGCCGGTGGATCAGCGGTGGGTGGCGAGGTGAGGTCGATGGCGCCTGCGACGGCGGTTCTGGCGTCATCTCCCCTCCCACGGCCGATCGGGAGCGCGAGTGGGACGCCAGGAGCACCGCTTCGTGCCGGGGATCAGTCGCCGTACCGCGTCGTCGCCCCGCCCGGGACCTGCAACTGATCCGCGCGAGGGTGCGTGTCCGGGGTGTGGGCCGACATGAGGCTGCCGTCGGTGATCTGCTGCGGCAGTGACGTTCTCCGACCTGCCTGGCGGCGCCGCGCCGGCTGATGGCGCCGCGCTTGCCGACACGGTGGTCCGCAGGCTCCGTGAGGCGTGGCTGCCCCCGGCCGATCCGGAGCGCGCCGCGAGCGCGGCCGCCTACATGCGCGGCCAGTTCCCTTTCCTCGGCGTCGCGACCCCGGCGCGGCGACGCCTGGCTCGCCCGATCCTCCGCGACTGCCGTCCGAGCGACGACGTTGAACTCGCGTCCGTCGCCCGGCGCCTGTGGGCGGAGCCCGAACGCGAGTTCCAGTACGCGGGCTGTGACTACCTGCGCGCCCACATCGCCGTCGCCGGCGCCGGGTTCGTCCACGTCCTCCGCGAGCTGGTGAGCACGAAGGCGTGGTGGGACACCGTCGACGTGCTCGCCGCCCACGCGGCCGGCCCCCTCGTCCGTCGCCACCCGGACCTCGCGACGGTGATGGACGCCTGGGCGCTCGACGAGGACGTCTGGGTGGCCCGCACCGCGCTCCTGCACCAACTCACCTACCGGGAGGCCACCGACCGGCGCCGCCTGTTCGGGTACTGCCGGCTGCGGGCGAGCGACCGCGAGTTCTTCCTCCGCAAGGCGATCGGGTGGGCGCTCCGCCAGTACGCGGCCACGGCGCCCGAGGCGGTGTCCGCGTTCGTCGACGCCACCCCCGAGCTGTCCCCGCTGTCGCGCCGGGAGGCGATGCGCGGCGTCGCGCGAGCCGCCGGTTCGGACCGAGCCTGACCGGACGACTGGATGACCCGGGTGTCGACCTCCCGTCCGGTGCACAGTGGCGGGCGAGCGACCCACCCCATGGAGGCTCCCGATGGACGAACCGGTCGACGGCACACCGCCCAGCTCCGTGCCGCGGCTCGGCGGCGGGACACGCGCCGAAATAGGCCTGGTCAACGACCTGCTCGCTCGCGCCGCCGGCCGCGCGGTCGGGACCGAGCCGCTGCAGCTGTTCACCACGCTCGCGAGGTCCCGGCGGCTGTTTCGGGGCTGGTTGCGTTTCGCGGGAGCGCTGACGCTGCGGGGAACGCTGCCCAGGCCGGACGCCGAACTGGTGATCCTGCGGGTCGGAACACGCTGCGCCTGCGCCTACGAGCTCGCGCACCACCGCCGGATCGCGCCCCATTCGGGCCTGACGCCCGAGCAGGTCGAGGCCGTCGAACGCCCGATCGACGAGTGGCCATGGTCGTCGCGCGAGAGGAGCCTGATCCGTGCCGTCGACGAGCTGCACGACACGCGCACCCTCTCGGAGGAGGCCTGGGCCGACCTCCGCGACGAACTCTCCGACGAGCAGATCATCGAGCTGTGCCTGCTGGCCGGGCATTACGAGATGCTCGCCATGACGTTGAACGCCCTCCGCATCCCGCCGGATCGCGTCCGGGGTCCGGTCGCGATCCGGCGGGCGCTACGGAGGCGCGCGCGGGCCGGTTCGTAGTGAAGCAGCGACGCGATCAGGAGGCGTCCGGGTGCTCGGCGAACAGCGCCACCTTCAGGGCACCGGTGTCGACCGGGCGCTCGAAGACGTCGTAGGCGCGCTCCATCTCGGCGAGCCCGAAGCGGTGGGTGATGACCGGGGAGACCGCGAGCTTCCGCCGCCGCAGCAGGCTCAGCAGCGTCGGCGTACTCCACGTGTCGACCAGGCCGGTGCGGATCGTGACGTCGCGGATCCACAGGGTCTCGAGGTGCAGGGTCGCGGACCGTCCGTGGACGCCGACGTTCGCCACGCGCCCACCCGGCCGGACGAGTTCCGCGCACATCTCGAAGGTCTCCGGGACCCCGACCGCCTCGATCGCGGTGTCGACGCCCGCTCCGCCCGTGAGTTCGGCGATCCTGGCCGGGACGTCCTCGGAGTCCGGGTCGATGACGACGTCGGCGCCCAGGGCCTTGGCCGCGTCCCGCCGGGAGGCGGCCGGGTCGACCACGATCAGCTGACCCGGTGAGAACAGCTGGGCCGTCGTGATCGCCGCCAGACCGATCGGGCCGGCGCCGACGATGACGACCGAGTCGCCGGGCATGACCTCGCCGTTGCGGACCCCCACCTCGTAGCTGGTCGGCAGGATGTCCGCGAGCATCAGCACCTCCTCGTCCGGGACGCCGTCGGGCACCGGGTGGGTGGAGGTGTCGGCGAACGGCACGCGGACGTACTCGGCCTGCACGCCGTTGATGGTGTGGCCGAGGATCCAGCCCCCGCCGCCCTGGCACTGCCCGTACCGGCCGGCGCGGCAGGACGGGCAGGTCCCGCAGGAGGTGATGCACGAGACGAGAACGCGGTCGCCGACCCGGACCCGACGCACGCCGGGACCGATGGACACCACGGTGCCGACGGCCTCGTGGCCGAGGATCGTCCCCGGCTTCACCTCGGGAACGTCGCCCTTGAGGATGTGCAGGTCCGTCCCGCAGATCGTCACCGCATCCACGTGGACGACGGCGTCGGTGTCCTCCTCGACGAGCGCGTCGGGTACCTCGCGCCAGACCCGCTGTCCCGGACCGTCGTAGACCAGTGCGTGCATGCCGGCTCTCCTCGTTGGCTCGTGTGGGCTTCCGTGCGAGCGTCACCGGAACCGTCGCCGCGTAGCAGAGCCATGGGGGTGCGGTGCCCGGGACGATGGTCCCGGCAGTTCGGCCTGCTTTGGCCTCTTCGACGCGAAGGCGGGCTCGGCCAGGCTGGCCTCGAGAACTCGACCTCGGCGAGACGACCTTGGGGAGACATGGTGCACCTGGCTCCTGCGCGTCACCACCGGACGGCCGCCGCCGCCTCGGCGCCGCCGCCAGGTCCGTGGCGCGTCGTCGCGACGGTGGTGGCGCTCGCGGTCGCGGCAACCTGCGCCGGGTTCGGGGCCGGGCTGGGCGTCCGGCACCTGCAGAAGGTCGGCCTGACGTTCGCGGCCGTGATCGGCCTGCTGCTGCTCGTCGCGGGACTGGTACTGCTGACGCTCGCCGTGCGGCGGCTGTGGCGGTCCGGACGGGGTGGGCGGGTCACCCTGATCCCGGCCTCGTTCGTCGCGCTCGTCCTGGCCTGGTCCGCGGCGGTGGCGGCGATGGTCGCCTTCGTGCCGCCGACCGAGCTGGGACGGTCGACGCCCGCCGACGTCGGCATCCGCGCGTCCGAGGTCTCGTTCCGCACCTCCGACGGGGCGCTGCTGTCGGCGTGGTGGGCCCCCGGGACCAACGGGTCAGCGATCGTGCTGCTGCACGGCGCGGGCTCGACCCGTACGGCGACGCTGCCCCACGCCGCCGTCCTGGCTCGGCGCGGCTTCGGCGTGCTGCTCGTGGATGCGCGCGGGCACGGCCGCAGCGGAGGGCGTGGGATGGACCTCGGCTGGTTCGGGGACCGGGACGTCTCGGCCGCGGTCGGTTTCGTCGCGGCGCAGCCCGCCGTCGATCCGGCGCGCATCGGGGTGCTGGGGCTGTCGATGGGCGGTGAGGAGGCTCTCGGCGCGGCGGGGTCCGACCCGCGGATCCGGGCCGTCGTGGCCGAGGGGGCAACCGGCCGGACGGCGGCCGACAAGTCCGCCTGGCTCCCCGGCGGGATAGCCGGATTCCTGCAACGCGGGATCGACCGCGTCAGCGACGCGGAGACGGAACTCCTGACACCCGCTCCGAAACCGGAGCCCCTGATCGACTCGATCGGCGAGTCGTCGGCGGTCTTCCTCGTGATCAGCGGGGGAGCGGTGCCGGACGAGGCGCGGGCCGCCGCCGGCTTCCGCGCCGCCGCTCCGGACCGGGTCCAGACGTGGGATGTGCCCGGCGCCGGTCACACGGCCGCGCTCGGGACCGACCCCGCGGCTTGGGAGACGCGCGTGGTGGCGTTCCTGGCGGACGCGCTGGCGGTGCGAGCCTGACATGCGCTCGCGTCGGCCCCTCGTGCGGCGGACTCCGGTCGGCCCCGTCGAGCGGCTGAGCGCGCAGGACATGACGCAGCTGGCCTCGGATGTGGGGCCGGCTCCCTGGCAGGTCGGGGCGATCCTCCGCCTGGAGGGCGGTTCAGAGGCCGAGACCGCAACGCTGCTGGACAGCGTCGGACACCGGCTGGCCGCCGTTCCGCGGCTCCGGCAGGTTCTCCGGCGCACTCCGGTCGCCTGCGGCCGCCCCATCTGGGTCGACGACCCGGACCTCGATCTCCGCGAGCACCTCCGGACGCTCCCGTGCCCTCCGCCGGGCGACGAGCAGGCGCTGCTGGATCTCGCCGCGTCGCTCGTCACCGAGCGGCTGCCGTTCGCGCGGCCCCTCTGGCGCGCGACCCTCGTCACCCACCTCGCCGGTGGTGACGCCGCGCTCGTGGTCGTCTTCCACCACGTGCTCGCGGACGGCATCGGCGGGTTGGCGATCCTCGCGAACCTCGTCGACGGTGCACCGGAGCCGGTCCGGGTGCCGGACCCCCGGCCGGCGCCGGCTCGCGTGGAGCTCGCGAAGGACGCCGCTCGCGGCCGCGTCGCGGCGGCCAAGCGCTGGCGCGAACTGGTCCCGACGCTGCGCCAGGCCGTCACGGAACTGCGTACGGGCTCCGGCCTCGTGCCTGCTACGTCGCTGAACGCGCCCACGGGCTCCCGCCGTCGACTGGTCGTTGCGCGGGTCGACCTCGCGCGGCTCCGGACGACGGCGCACGGCCGGAGCGCCACCGTCAACGACGTGGTGTTGACGGCCGTCGCCGGGGCGCTCGGCTCGTTGCTGGGTCGTCGCGGGGAGTCGGTCGACCGTCTCGTCGTGTCGGTGCCGGTGTCCGGTCGTGCCGCCGAGGGTGCCGGGTTGGGGAATGCGGTCGGCGTGCTGGCCGTCGACCTGCCCCTCGACGGCAGCCCGGGCACCCGGCTGCGCCGCATCGCCGCCACGACGAGGGCACACAAGGGCTCGATCCGCGGGGCGTCGGCCGCCGTCCTCGGGCCGCTGTTCCGCGGACTGGCCGCCGTCGGGGCGTTCCGCTGGTTCGTGAACCGGCAGCGGGTCGTCAACGTCTACGAGACGAACCTCCGGGGCCCGGACCGGCCGCTCGGCCTCGCGGGACACCGCGTCACCGACGTTCTGCCGGTGACGGCGTTGGCCGGCAACGTCTCGCTGAGCTTCGCGGTCCTGTCCTACGCCGGTCGGCTGTCGGTGGTGGTCGTCGCGGACCCTGACCTGCATCCCGACCTGACGGTGCTGGGCGAGGAGCTGCAGCGTGAGCTCGACCGCCTCGCCGCAGCAAGCGGGACGTGACGGCCGTCCCGAGGCGGCTCAGAAGGTCAGGACGGCGGCGCCGCGCACCCGGTCCTCGGCCAGGTCGAGCAGCGCCCGCGGCGCCTCCTCGAACGGGTACGGCACGGCGGAGACCTCGACCGGCACCTCCGCCGCGGCGGCGAGGAACGCCTCCCCGTCGGCGCGGGTGTTCGCGGTGACGCTGCGCAGCGTGCGTTCCTGGAACAGGTGCCGCTGGTAGTCGAGCCGGGGGATGTCGCTGAGGTGGATGCCGGCGACCGCCAGCGTCGCCCCGCGGTCGAGCGCGCTCATGGCAATGGGCACGAGGTCGCCGGCAGGCGCGAACAGGATGGCGCCGTCCAGCGGCTCCGGCAGCGGGTCGGAGCTCTCGCCGACCGAGCTCGCGCCGAGTTCGGCCGCCAGCTCCTGACCTTTGCGGCCGCGGGTCCGGACGTGCACCTCCGCCCCTTCCGCCAGCGCGATCTGGGCCGTCAGGTGTGCCGAGCCGCCGAACCCCCAGATGCCGAGCCGCCCACCCGGCGGGAGTTCCGCCCGGCGGAGTGCGCGGTAGCCGATGATGCCGGCGCACAGCAGCGGAGCCGCGGTCAGGTCCGGGAACTGGGCGGGGACCGCGTAGGCGAACGCCTCGTCCACGACGGCGAGCTCGGCGTAGCCCCCGTTCTCGTCCCACCCGGTGAAGCGCGGGGCGACGCACAGGTTCTCCGCACCGCGGCGGCAGAACCGGCAGACCCCGCAGGTGCCGCGCAGCCAGGCGATGCCGACGCGGTCGCCGACCTCGAACCGGGTCGCTCCGGCGCCGCGGACCTCGACGGTCCCCACCACCTCGTGGCCGGGGACGACGGACTCCCGGTGCGGCGGGAGGTCCCCCTCGGCCACGTGCAGGTCGGTGCGGCAGACGCCGCAGGCGCGCACCCGGACGAGGATCTCGCCCGGTCCCGGCTCCGGGTCCGGGAGATCGACGAGACGGAGCGGCTCGTCCCGTGCGGGTCGCGGCTGCTCGACGATCCATGCGCGCACGGCTGCTCCTCCCGGACCTTGCCGGCTGCCTCCCGGACGTCAGGCCTCCGGTGGCGAGCCGGGACGTGGGCCGCATCGTCCCTCCGGCTCGCCCCGCGGCTCAGAGGCGATGGTCCCGGCCGGCGCCGACAGGCGTCGGCGCCGGAGAAGATAGGCGATGCCGGACGCGACCGCGACCACCGCGAGGACTCCCCACCAGATCTCGACGCGTTCGGTGATGGCGTCCGACAGCCATCGCACCGGCTCGGCCGCCGTGGCGCCGATGACGACGAGCAGAAGGGTCGGCAGGAGCGCGCCGATGAAACTCCAGGCCAGGAAAGGCAGTGACCCCAGCCCGAGCGCGCCGGCCGCCGCGCTGACGGGCGCTCCGGCCACGACCACGAGCGCCGGCTCGATCAGCCGCTGGGAGGTGTGCAGCAGGCGGCTCACCCGTCCCGTCGGCCGCCGGGCCAGGTAGCGCTCGAGTTCCTCCTGGCCGGCCAGCCGACCGGCCCGGAAGGCGAGGTACCGCGGGATCAGCCGGAAGGTCACGGCGACGGCGACGAAGACGACAACCGACGTCTCCGGAAGCACCAGCAGCGCGATCGGGATGTAGGGGTGCAGCATCAGCAGTGCCAGCGGCGCGTGCTCGAGCAGTTGCGGCGTGAAGGCGACGCCGATTGCGCTGGTCACGTTGGGCAGGGCGAGCGCACCCGCGAGCAGCGCAGCGCTCGACGCGCGACGACGCGAGATCCGCACCGGGCCAGCGTCCTACCCCTGCTCCCGGCGCGCGAGAGGCCCGGGACAGGTGAGGACCAACGACCCTGCGCGGCGGCGGCGCGGACTCGCAGGCTGGGACGTGCAGGACAGCGTCGAAGGAGGTCCAGATGAACGTCGCCGTGGTCTTCGAGAGCCTGTGGGGCAACACCCGCGCCATCGCCGACGCGATCGGCGAAGGACTGCTCGAGGCGGGGGAGGACATCAGCGTCCAGGTCCTGCCGGTGCGGGACGCGGGGCATCTCGACCTGTCCGACGTCGACCTCCTGGTCGTCGGGGGCCCGACGCACATCCGGGGCGTGTCCACGGCGAGGACGCGGCGCATGGGTCTGACGGCGGAGGAGAAGAAGCCGCAGCCCGCGCCGGCCGACCCCGCCTCCGACGGTCCCGGCGTCCGCGACTGGATCGGGGAGCTCCCGAAGCGCGAGGGGCGCTTCGCCGCGGCTTTCGACACGCGGATCGAGCACCGGTTCGCCGGGGGAGCGGCCCGCGGGATCGCCCGGCGGCTGCGCCGTCGCGGCTATGAGATCCGCTCGGAGCCGACCGGGTTCTTCGTGCAGGACGGTCCCGGGCCGCTGAAGGACGGCCAGCTCGAGCGGGCCCGCCGTTGGGGCGGCGAGCTCCTGCACCAGGCGACGCACACGGCCGCCCGCTAGAGGGCCTCGTTCGATCGGGTTCCCACGCCCGAGCCGCCTCAGCCGTAGCCGCCTCAACCCCTGCCGCCTCAACCCCTGCCGTCGACCAGCGATCTCGCGGTCTCGATCACGTCCGGCAGCGGCGCGTCGGTGTCCAGCGTCGTCGCCTCCGGCCAGGGGTCGGCGGTCCGCGCCATCGCCAGCGCCACGGCGGCGTCGGCGTCCGAGGCGTCCGAGGCGTTCTGGTGCCGACGGGTGATGCGGTCGAGGGCCACCGCCTGGGGAGCGTCGCAGCGCAGCGCCAGGAGCTCGCTGCCCGTGTCCTCGGCCAGCCGGACGGCGGCGGCCCGGTCGCGGCGCGAGGTCCAGGAGGCGTCGAGGATCACGTTCTCCCCCCGGTCGAGGCATCGCCGCGCCAGGCGGAGAAGTTCGTCGTAGGTGCGATGGCGGGCGTCCGGCGTGTACTGGCCCTCCCCGAAGGCGGCAGGGGTGGGCGCGGTGGCGCCGACGGCCTCCTTGCGGACGACGTCGGACCGCAGCAACGTCCAGGACCGGTCCGTGCTGGCCAGGCCGTCGGCTACGGCCGACTTGCCGGTACCCGGGAGTCCGCCGACCAGCAGGAGTCGCATGCGTCCGGCGCGCAGGTGGCGACGGGCGAGAGCGGCGAGGGCACGGGCCTCGGTGACGTGCGACCCCTCGGCCGGAGAGCCTGCCTCGCCGACCTGCTCGGCCCGGATGCAGCTCACCTTGCTGCGGACCGCGGCCCGGTAGGCCACGTAGAGGTGCTCCAGCGAGCGGGGATGGTGCTCGCCGGAGAAGCGGGCGTACTCGTCGAGCAGGACTCGCGCGAGATCGGCCCGCCCGAGGCGCTCGAGGTCCATCGCCAGGAAGGCGACGTCGCCGAGCACGTCGCCGACGCGCAGGCTGCGGTCGAACTCCAGGCAGTCCAGGATCCGGGGCCCGTCGGGGAGGCAGTAGATGTCGTCCGCCAGCAGGTCGCCGTGGCCGTCGCGGATCAGTCCTCGAACCTGGCGCTCGCGCAGCAGCGGCTCGCGGCCCGCCAGGTATCGCTCGGACAGCTCGCCGAGCTCGTCGAGGAGGTCCGGATCCAGGTAGCCCGGCGCGAACGGGCGCATCTGGTCGAGGTTCGTCGCCCAGAGGCGACGAAGAGACGCGGCGCTCCCGGACTCCGCGATCTCGGGTGAGGTCTCGCAGCGGGCGTGGAAGGCGGCCAGCGTCCGGGCGATGCTCCGCAGGCCGTCAGCCACGTCGGCGCCGGCCCCGCGGACGACCGACGACAGCCGGCGCTCGACCGGCATGCGACGCATGACCACCATCGACTCGCAGGGCGAGCCGGAGGGATCCAGCACTGTATCGACCCCGAGATAGACGTCCGGGGCGAGCCGTCGGTTGAGCGCGACCTCATCCGCACAGGCCGCCCGCCGCGCCGCGTAGGTGGAGAAGTCCGCGAAGCCGAACGCGAGCGGCTTCTTGACCTTGTAGACCCGGTTGCCGACGAAGAAGAGGGTGGCTGTGTGGGTCTCGAGCACCTGGCTTTCGGGCGTCTGGCTCTCGTGCGTCTGGCTTTCGGGCGTCTGGCTTTCGTGCGCCTGGCTTTCGGGCATCTGGGGCGCGGTCACCGCGACGGGCTGTCTGCGCTCGGGGCGGGCAGGCGTTCTCCGTTCCGGTCGTAGGCGGCTGCCCCGTGCCCGCCCAGCGCTGCCGCGTGCCGTCGCCAGTGGTGCCGGCAGAACAGCAGCGGGCTGCCGTCGCGGACGTGACCGGCGGGGAGGATCACCTGCACCACGGGCAAAGCCGGACAGCAGCAGGCAGGGTCGCCCAGCGTGAGGGGCAGGACCCGCTCCGGTGGCGCGAGCGGATGCTCGGTGGGCGCCGCCGAAACGGCGGGCGGATCACCCCCGGCCGGTGCGGGCCGAGGCGGAGGATCCGCGGCGCGACCCTCTCGCGTTCGCCGAAACGTCCAGGTCATAGCCATGGGTCGAGGATGGGAGCCGTTCCGGCCCGGGACCAGGGTCCTTGGTCGCCTTTCGGCGGTTCAGGGCTCGCGCGGCCTCGTCGACGCCGAGCACGATCGGCGGGCAGACGAGCAGGGCCAGGAGCCACTGCCACGGCGGAACCGCCGTCCCGAAGACGGACTGCATCGGGGGGACCACGACGATCAGCAGCACGAAGACGAGTTCGAACAGGATTCCCCACAGGACCAGCGGGTTGCTGGCGATCCCGACGGTCCGCAGGGACGCGCGTTCGACCCGGGCGGCCAGCACCGTTCCGATCTGGCAGGCGACGATGGCCAGGAACGTCATCGTGGTCGCCTGCAGATACGACTCGTGCAGGCCGGTCCCTCGGCCGACGTCGTCGCCGGGCCGCCACCCCGCCGACAGCAGCGGTCCGAGGAAGGCCAGCAGCACGAGGACGGTCGACGTGCCACCGAGCAAGCCCCACGCCCGGATGAGAAGGCCGCGGTCGATGATGCCGGCGGATCTCGAGCGCGGAGGACGCGCCATGACATCCGGCTCGGCGGGCTCCCGCGCCAGCGCCAGCGCCGGCAGCGTCTCGGTACCGAGGTCGATCGCGAGGATCTGCATGACCGTGAGCGGCAGGGGGATCGCGCCGCCGGAGAGCGCGTACAGCAGGAACGGGACGACCTCCGGCGTCGCGTGGGCGAAGATGTAGGTGACGAACTTCCGGATGTTCGCGAACACCCGGCGTCCCTCCTCGACCGCCGACACGATGTCGGCGAAGTCGTCGTCGGTCAGGACCATCGTCGCCGCCTCCCGCGCGACGTCGGTGCCGCTGTTCCCCATCGCCACGCCGATGTCGGCCCGGTGCAGCGCGGGTGCGTCGTTCACGCCGTCGCCGGTCACCGCGACGACCTGCCCCTCCGCCTGCAGCGCCTCGACGACGTGCAGCTTCGTCGCGGGGGTGCTGCGGGCGAACACGATCTCGTGCCCGGAGTCCAGCAGCTCGGACAGTTCGGCCCGGGTCGAGGAGCCGAGCTCGCTGTCCGCGACGACCGACAGCCCCGGCTTCCCGCCCGACGCCGCGGCCACCGAGCCGATGCCGATGCGGCGCGCGATCGCCGCTGCCGTCCGGCCGTTGTCCCCGGTGACCACGTGGATGCGGATGCCGGCGTCGTGGCAGCGGGCGACGGCATCCGCCGCGCTCGGGCGAGGGGGGTCCTCGAGGGCGAGGAGCCCCAGGAGCTCCAGGTCCGACTCCGCCTCCGACCTCGTCGCGGGCGGCGCTGGGGCGTCCCGCCGCGCCACCGCGAGCACGCGCAGCCCGGCCTCGGCGAGCTCGCCCATCGCCCGGCGCACCGCCGTCGCCTGCTCGCTCGCTGACGAACCCTGCTCTCTCGCCGACGTACACAGCGGCAGCACCGACTCGGGCGCGCCCTTGACGACGATCAGGTAGCGGTCGGGGGAGTCGGTCCTCTGCACCACCGACATCAGCCGGAGCTCGGGATCGAAGCGGAACACCTTCTCCCGGTCCGCGTCGCGGCGGGCCACGATCTCGGCCGCGGTCGCGCCGGGTACGGCCGACAGGAGGGCGATCTCCATGGGGTCCCCGGTCCCGGTCGTCGCCGTCGTGCAGATGGCGGCGGCGCTCAGCAGGCCGGCGTGCGGCCCGTCGAGGGTCGGCTCGTCGTCGAGCGATCTCTCCCCGCCGTCGGCCCGGACCCGGGCGACGCGCATCCGGTTCTGGGTGAGCGTGCCGGTCTTGTCCGTGCAGATGACGGTGGTGCTGCCCAGGGTCTCGACCGCCGACAGCCGCTTGACGAGTGCACCCCGCTGCGCGAGTCGACGAACGGAGCCGGCCAGCGCGAGGCTGATGGTGGGCAACAGCCCTTCGGGGACGTTCGCGACGAGGAGACCGATCGCGAACAACAGCGCCTCGCCGAGCGGGAGCCCGGCGATGAACCAGCCGAGCGGGATGAACGCGACTCCGGCGATCACCGCGACGGCGGCGATCAGCCAGGCGATGTGGTCGACCTCCTGCTCGAGCGGGCTCGGCACCCGCTTGCCGCGCTGCGAGAGGGCGGCGATGCGCCCGAGTTCGGTGGCCATCCCGGTATCGGTGACGACCGCGGCGGCCTCTCCGGCCACGCACGTGCACCCGCTGAACACGACGTCGGGGGCGGACAGGCTGGGCGGTCCGTGCGCGGCGGGTGGCCCGGAACCGGCGACGCGCTCGACGGGCACCGACTCGCCGGTCAGCGCCGACAGGTCCACCTCGACCGCGCCCGTCAGCAACCGCGCGTCGGCGCTGATCGCGGCGCCTTCCTCGACGACGAGGACGTCGCCCGGCACGAGGTCCTCGGCGGGCACGATGATCCGGCGGGCGTCCCGCACGACGGTCGCCTGCTGGGGCAGGTAGGCCTGTAGCGTCTCCACGGCCCTCGTCGCCTGCCGCTCGCGGACGAGGGCGAACAGCGCGTTCAGGACGACGACGGCGCCGATCGCGATCGCCAGCGCCGGGAGCCCGCCCACCAGGGAAAGGACGGCGGCGCCCTCGAGCAGCAGAGCCAGAGGGTGCACGATCTGGCGGACGAGGTCCTCCCACACGCTGCCGCCCGCCGTGGCCGTCAGCCGGTTGGGTCCGTGCTGGATCAACCGGCGCGCCGCCTCCTGGGAGGTGAGGCCGACGCGGTCGGCGCCCTTGCCCCGGAGCGCACGATCGGCCGCATCCGTCATGCCCGCTCCCGTCGTGATCGCCCCTCATGCTCGGTCAGGCGGCCTCGACCGACCTAGGGCAGGACGGCACGGCGACCGGGTCGCGTTGCACGGAACGACCGGGACGTTGGTCCCGCACCGAGCCCCGGGCGTCACCCCGCCCGCCCCGGGACCTTCGTCCCTGGGCCCGGCTGTCGCACGTCTCTGTCGGCGCGGCGGCCACCGCCGCAACATGTCGATCGAGGCGAGATCGGGAGGTCGCATGCGCATCGTCGTCGGCGTGGACGGCTCGGATGGTTCCAGGGCGGCCCTGCGCTGGGCGCGGCGTGAGGCCGAGGCCCGCGGCTGGCCGGTCGTCGCCCTGCTCGCCTACGGCTTCTACGGCCGGCCCGAGCAGGTGCAGGACAGAGCCGGCGGCATCGCCGAGGAGGCTCTGTCGCGGGCGGCCACCGAGGTCCTGCGCGAGACGATCGCCGAGGTGGTGGAGGCCGACGACCCGGAGCTGACGACGGCTCCGGAGACCATGATCGCCGGGCTGGAGCCGGTCGATGCCCTGTTCCAGGTCGCGGAACCCTCCGACCTCCTGGTGATCGGGTCGCGCGGGCTCGGCCCGGTGCGTCGACTCCTTCTGGGCTCGGTGAGCACGGCGTGCGTGCGGCACGCGGCCGGGCCGGTCGTCGTGGTCCGCGCTCCGCAACCGCGGGACGAGCGGCCGGTCGTGGTCGGCGTGGACGGCTCGGCCGAATCCCTGAGCGCGTTGGACTGGGCGATCGAGCACGCCGCCGCCCGTCGCCTCGCCCTGCACGTGATCCGCGCCTGGTCGCTACCGCCGGACATCGGGGTGCGGATGGAGGACATCCTGGCGGCGGCTGCGCGTCGCGAGCAGACGGACAAGGAGCTGCACGAGCTGGTCGAGCGCCGCTCCCGCGGTGCGGGCATCCGCGTGACCGCCGAACTCGTCGACGGTGCCCCCGCGCCCACCCTGATCTCCGCGTCCGACGACGCCGAGCTGCTCGTCGTCGGTTCCCGGGGGGCCGGCGGCTTCTCGAGGCTGCTGCTCGGATCGACCAGCGCTACCTGCAGCCTGCACGCCCGCACGAGCGTCGCCGTCGTCCACCCGGCGGCCGTGCACCCGGTGGACGACGCGGGAGGTGCACCCGAGTGAGCGATTCGCGTGCCCCCGCAGGCCCGGCGGCGTCCGCATCGGGGTCAGAGCGGGCTTCCGCCCTGGAGCGGGCGGCGCGCGCCGCCGTCCTGGCGCCCTCGGTGCACAACACCCAACCGTGGCGGTTCCGCATCGACGGGCGCACCCTGCGGGTCTCCGCCGACCGCGATCGGCAGCTGCGCTCCCTGGATCCCAGCGGCCGCCTGATGCTCGTCAGCTGCGGGTGCGCCGTCGCGTGCGCGCAGGCGCGGCTGCGTGCCGACGGCTGGTCGCCGGAGATCACGCTCCTGCCGGAGGGCGCCGACACCGACCACGTCGCAGATCTCCGCCTGGTCGAGGACGCGCCGGCACCAGAACCGTCGGCGACCGCGCGGTCGCTCGGCGAGGCCATCGAGCGCCGGCACAGTCAACGTGAACCGTTCGGGTACAGCCGGCTGTCCAAGGAGATGACCGAACGGCTCCGCGCCGTCGCCCGCGAGGAGGGCGGCTGGTTCCGTCTGCTGCGCGACGACGACGAACGGCTGACGTTCACCACGCTGCTGGACCAGGCGGACTGGCTCGAACGCTCGGATCCGGCCTACCGCGACGAGGTGCGGGCGTGGGTCCGGACCGAGCCCGCTCCGGACGGGGTTCCGGCGGGCGCGCTGCCGCGTGCCGGCCTCCAGCGCGACGACGTCCTGCTGCGGGAGTTCGACCCCGACAGCCCCGCCGCCGCGCGTCGGCTGCACGAGGGAAGTCGGACGACCTCCGCCGAACACGCGGTGATCGCGCTGATGGGCACCGAGCGGGATCGCCGCCTCGACTGGATCGTCGCCGGGCGTGCCCTCGGCAGCGTGCTGCTGGTCCTGACCGCCGACGGGCTCCAGGCCTCGGTGCTCGGTCAGGTGGTGGACCTCCCGAGGACGCGGCGCACGCTGCAGGGCCGGCTCGGGCTGCGCGGACCGGTGCAGGTGGCGCTGCGGATCGGCCGCGGGCCGGAGCCCGCGCCGACGCCGCGCCGGCCGCTCGAGGACGTGCTGACTCTGGGGGATCTGACTCCGGGGGACGAGCCGTGACCCGGCTTCCCCGCGCGCTCGTGCCGTGGCACCTCGTCGAAGCGCTTCTCGCCGGACCGTCCGCAGCGGAGGTCAACGCCCGCCGCGCCGCCGGTGACATCGCGGGAGCAGTACGCGAGCGTTCGGAGCTCACCGGCGGACTCGACCGCCGGGCCGGCGTGGCCGGGCAGCGGCAACTGGTCGAGCTGACCCGGGACGAATGCCTCCGGCTGCTCGCGACCCGGCGCATCGGGCGGTTGGCCTTCATCCACCGTGCGGGTCTGCCGCTGATCCTGCCGGTCAATTACGCGCTGGGGGAAGAAGCCCTGGTCATCCGCTCCGGTCCCGGCCCGAAGATGCAGGCCGCCGAGCGGGGCGACCTGGTGTCCTTCGAGGTGGACGACATCGACGAGGACACCCACAGCGGTTGGAGCGTGGTGGTGACGGGGAAGGCATCGCCGGCCCGCGGCAAGCAGGAGTTCCGGCCCGAGGAGCCACAGCCCGAGCCGTGGGCACCCGGCCCTCGCACGCGCCTGCTGCGCATCCCGCTGGCCCGCGTCTCCGGGCGCTGGTTGTTCGCCGACGAGCCGGACGGGGCTGCCGGTACGGGCTGACCGGTACGGGCTGGCTGGCGGGCCCGGCCCCTCAGCTCACCCCGGCGAGCAGCGGTTGACCCGCCGCCCGCCCGGCGGTCGACGCCGGGGGCTCGAGCACGTGTCCGTCGACCAGCCGCAGAACGGCGTCCATCTGCGCCAGACCGGCGGACCGGTGCGTCACCAGCAGCACGGTCCGGCCGCGTGTCGCGTCGAGCAGGTCGGCCATGACCTCGTCCTCGGTCTCGGGGTCGAGGTGGGCGGTCGGCTCGTCGAGGACCAGCACCCGCGGGTCGGCGAGCAGGGCCCTGGCCAGGGCCAGCCGGGTGCGCTGGCCGCCGCTGACGGTCGAGCCGCCCGTGCCGAGAAGCGTGTCCCAGCCCGAGGGGAGCCCGTCGATCCAGGTCGACAGGCGGACACGCCGCGCCACGTCGTCGAGCTCCTCCTGCGTCGCGGT
Source organism: uncultured Actinomycetota bacterium (assembly GCA_963783105.1). Classification (GTDB taxonomy): domain Bacteria; phylum Actinomycetota; class Actinomycetes; order Frankiales; family Frankiaceae; genus JAVEDQ01. The sequence goes on along the minus strand of CAWAMI010000003.1, from coordinate 576,817 downwards.
CGGCTTGCCGATCAGGAGGTTCTGGCGCACCGTCGCCGCGAACACGTGGGCGTCGGCCGTCACGCCCGAGACGACGGTGCGCAGCGCGTCGGAATCGACAGTCGCGATGTCGACCGCGGCGCTGTCGGCCGGAGCGAGTTCGACCCGACCCGACGCCAGGTCGCGGAACCTCAGCAGCGCGGCCAGCAGGCTGCTCTTGCCACTCCCGCTCGGTCCGACGACCGCGACCCGGCGGCCGGCGGGCACGTCGAACGACACGCCGGCCAGAACCGAGGGCCCGTTCCCGTACCGCAGGCCGGCGTCCACGAACCGGACCCCGAGGGCCCCGTCCGGCACGTCGGTCCGGGCCTGGTCCGAGGGTTCCCGCACCGGCACCGGCGCATCGAGGACCTCGAGGATCTGCCCGGCCAGCGCGCGGCTGCGGCCGAGTGCCTGCCAGGCCGCCGGGAGCCCGGCGATCGCCTCGAACGCGGCGAGGGGGGTGAGCACGACGACGGCGAGACACACGGCGGCCAGCGACCCGTCCCGCACCGCCGGGATGCCGAGCAGGAGGGCGGCGAGGGCCGCGCCGCCCGCGGCGACGCCGGGCACCACGTCGGTCCACGCGGAGCTGACGGCCGGCCTCGTGACCTCGCGCTGCAGCCGGGACTCGACGTCCCGCAGCCGGGCCAGCTGCCCGGCCGAGCCGCCGAACGCGCGGAGCTCCGCCGCCCCCTCGAGCAGGTCGACGACGCGCGCGTCCACGTCGCTGCGGAGCCGGGCGGCACGCTCGCCGGCCGCCCGCCCCACGCGGGCGCCCAGGACCGGCGCCCCGATGCCGGCCGCCAGGAGCAGCAGGAGCAGGACGAGGCCGGCGGAGGGCAGCAGGACCCCGACGAGCACGACCGAGCCCAGCCCCACGATCAAGGCGGACAGCGCCGGCCCGATGCCGCGGAGGAGCTGCTCCTGCAAAGCGTCGACGTTGCCGGTGAAGCGGGCGAGCAGGTCGCCGCGTCGGAACTGCTCGAGGCCGGCCGGCGCGAGCGGTTCGAGGCGTTCGAGCACCATCGCGCGGAGCTCGCCGAGCGCGCGCAGCGCGGCGTCGTGCGAGACGAGCCGGTCGACGTACCGGAGCACGCCCCGGAACAGTCCGAAGGCGCGGACGGCGACGATCGCGACCATCAGGAACAGCACCGGCGGATGTTGGGCGGCGCGGCTGATGAGCCAGGCGGAGGTGGCCATCAGGCCCACGCCGCAACCGAGGGCTCCGGCGCCGGCGAGGGCACCGAGCAGCAGCCGTCCCCGCACGGGCCGCAGGTAGGGAAGGAGGCGGACGAGCGGGTCGTCCCGTAGGCCGGCCATCCTCCCGGTCGGGGTCGCTGGGGTGGCGCTGAGCGTCATGCCGTCACCGCGGCACCGGTGCGAGGCCGGAAAACGGGCGCGGCCAGCTCGACGCGACGGTCGGCGAGCTGGGCCAGCTCCGGGCTGTGGGTCACCAGCAGGACGGTCGCCGCCCCGCGGAGCCGCTCGACGACACGGCTCACGACCGTCGCGGAGGCCGCGTCGAGCCCCTCGTTCGGCTCGTCGAGCAGGACGACCCGGGCACCGGCCCGCACGTGGAGCAGCGCCCGGGCCAGGGCGAGCCGACGGCGCTGCCCGGTCGAGAAGCGCGTGCCGTCGGTCCCGACCTCGTCGTCCAGGGAGCCGACGAAGTCGGCGCCGACGTCGGCGAGGGCGTCGTGGAGCTGTTCCTCCGACGCCGTCGCGTCGCCGAGGCGCAGCACCTCGGCGACGGTGCGGCCGGGTAGCCGAGGGTGCTGCGGAACCCACGCCATCGGCGGCCGCGCCTCGGTGACCGAGCGCCCGTCGATCTGCACGAGCCCCGCGTCCGGGGTCACGAACCCGAGCAGGACGGAGAGCACGGTGCTCTTGCCCGCGCCGCTCCGACCGTGGAGCGCCACGACCTGCCCCGGCTCGACCGTCAGACAGAAGTCGTCGAGCGCGGGAAGACGGCGTCCCGGATGGTGCACGTGCACGTGTCCGAAGTGGATCGCCGGCGGCGCGGCGGCAGCGGCCGGGCTCGCGTCGGCCTCACCGGCCTCACCGGCCTCACCGGCTCACCGGCGTCGGTCTCGGAGATCGACACCGCCCGGGTCGCCGCCTCCAGGCCGTCGGCGCTGGCGTGGAAGGCCATGCCGACCGCGCGGACCGGCAGGTAGATCTCCGGGGCCAGCAGCAGCACGAGCAGGGCGGTCTCGAGCGAGAGGTGCCCGTTCACCAACCGCAGGCCGATCGACACCGCGACCAGTGCCACGGACAGCGTGGCGAGCAGTTCGAGCACGAGCGCGGACAGGAAGGCGATGCGCAGCGTGGCCATGGTTTCCCGCCGGTACCGGTCGGTGACCCGCCGGACGACCGCCACCTGGGCCTTGGCCCGGTGGAACACCCGTAGCGTCGGGAGCCCCTCGACGACGTCGAGGAAGTGGCCGGACAGCCGCCCGAGCAGTGCCCACTGCGACCGCATCCGCGTCTGGGCGGCGGATCCCACCAGGACCATGAAGACGGGGATCAGCGGCAGGGTGACGGCGAGGATGGCCGCCGCGGTGAGGTCGGCGAACGCGACGCGGGCCAGCAGGAACACCGGCAGGATGCTCGCCAGGACGAGCTGCGGCAGGTAGCGCGTCACGTAGCCGTCCATCGCGTCGAGGCCGCTGGTGGCGGTGACGGCCAGCTCCCCGGGCCGCTCGCGGGCCAGCCAGGCCGGGCCACGACGCAGCGCACCCTGCAGCAGGACCGCGCGGAGCTGCGCGCGGACGAGGGCGGACGTGCGCACCCCGGCCCGGCTGCCCGCCCAGGTCACGACCGCGCGGGCGGCGAGTACGAGAGCGAGCGCGACGAGGACGCCGGACCGGTCGGCGAGGTCGGCGTCGGAGACCACGACCGGCGCGATGGCGGCCGCGAGCAGGCTCGCCTGCGCCACGATCAGCGCCGCGCTGAGCACCGCCAGGCCGCCGAGGGTGGCCAGATAGCCGCGGAGTGCGGGCGCCCGGCGGACGATCGCGGGATCGACGGGCTTCACGCGCGTTCCGCGGTCTGCACCGCGGCGCCGTCGTCGGGTCGGGGCGCGGGCACGGCCGGGTGCACGTCGTCACGCGCGAGCCGCTTGCGGAACACCCAGTAGCTCCAGGCCTGGTAGCCCAGCACGATAGGGGTGAGCAGGAGCGCGACGACCGTCATCACGCGCAGGGTGTACGCGCTGGAGGAGGCGTTGTCGACGGTGAGCGAGAACAGCGGGTTGTTGCGGGCCGGCATCACGTCCGGGTGGAGTGCCAGGAAGTAGGTCGCGACGAGCCCGAGCGTGGCCACCGCGCTCGCGACGAACGCCCAGCCGTCCCGCTCCCGTCGTGCGAGCTGCGCCGACGCGACCACGGCGAGCACCACCAGGATCGAGGTCAGCACGCTGCCGACGCTCGACCGGTACGACGCCGCGGTCCACACCAGGAAGCCGGCGAGCACGACGACGGCGACCGGCCCCAGCAGCTTCGTCGCGCGGATGGCCCGGGTCCGGACCTCCCCGGTCGCCTTGAGGGCGAGGAAGACCGCTCCGTGCAGCGTGAACAGCACCAGCGTGGCCAGCCCGCCCAGCAGGCCGTACGGGGTGACCAGGTCGAAGAAGCCCCCGGTGACGACGTGCCCGGCGTCCATCTTCACGCCGCGCAGCAGGTCGGCGAAGGCGACCCCGATGAGCAGGGCCGGCAGCAGGCTGCCCACGAACAGACCGGTGTCGCACCAGGCGCGACCGCGGGCCGACTCGGCCCGGTGGCGGTACTCGAGGCAGATGCCGCGCAGGATGAGGCCGATGAGCACGAAGAACAGCGCGAGGTAGAAGCCGCTGAACATGCTCGCGTACCACTCGGGAAAGGCGGCGAAGGTCGCTCCGCCGGCGACCAGGAGCCACACCTCGTTGCCGTCCCAGAGCGGGCCGAGCGTGCCGAGCGCGACCGAGCGGTCGACCTCGTCGCGGCTGACGAACGGCGAGAGGATGCCGACGCCGTAGTCGAAGCCCTCGAGGAGGAAGTAGCCGCCCCAGAGCACCCCGATGAGGAGGAACCAGAAGTCCGGAAGCATGTGCGAGGTGCCTTTCAGCTCGGGGCGTCGTTCGGGTGCGGGCGAAACGTGCGGGGCGCGGTCAGTAGGCGAGCATCAGCTCCGGCTCGGGCTGCGGTTCCGCCGTCTCGCTCGGCGTCGGCGCGGGGTCCGGTCCTCGGCGGGCGTAGCGGAGGAACAGGCCGAAGGCGATGACCGCGAGGACGCCGTAGAGCGCGGTGAAGCCGACGAGGGTCGCGATCACCTCGCCCTGGGAGACCCCTGGGGAGACGCCGTCTGTGGTGCGCAGCAGGCCGAACACGAGCCAGGGCTGACGGCCCATCTCGGTGAAGATCCAGCCGACGGAGTTCGCGAGGAAGGGCAGGGCGCTGGCCCAGATCGCGATCCGGAGCAGCAGGCGGCTGTCCGCCAGCCGGCCGCGGGCCCATTGCACGAGACCGACGAAGCTCAGCAGGCCGGCGAGGATTCCGAAGCCGATCATCAGCCGGAACGTCCAGTAGGTGACGCCCATGATCGGCGTGTAGTCGCCGGGGCCGAAGCGCTGCTCGTACTCGCGCTGCAGGTTCGTGACCCCCTGCACCGTGCCGTCCGGCGAGTTGGTCGCGAGGATGGACAGCCCGCTCGGGATGCCGACGTCGACCTTGTTCCGGCCGCCGTTGACGTCGCCGACCGCGAACAGCGAGAAGTCGGCGTTCTTCTCGGTGTTCCACAGCGCCTCGGCCGAGGCCATCTTCATCGGCTGGACCTCGGTCATCACCTGCCCCTGCAGGTGACCGATGCCGGCGACGCCGATCGCCGAGACGAACGCGACGACGAGGCCCAGCTTGGCGATCTTGGTGTTCAGTTCGACCTCGCGACGCCGCAGCAGGTGGTAGGCGGAGACGCCGACCAGCACCATCGCAGCGGTCAGCAGGGCGCCGAACAGCACGTGCGGGAAGGTCACCAGCTGCACCTTGTTGGTGAGCACCTTCCAGATGCTGGTCAGCTCGGCCCGACCCTGCTGCGGGTCGTAGCGCCAGCCCACCGGGTGCTGCATCCAGGAGTTCGCCGCGAGGATGAAGTAGGCCGAGATGACGGTGCCGATCGAGGCCAGCCAGATGCAGGCGAGGTGGAGTCCCTTCGGCAACCGGTTCCAGCCGAAGACCCAGAGCCCGAGAAAGGTCGACTCCAGGAAGAACGCCAGCAGGCCCTCCATGGCGAGCGGCGCGCCGAAGATGTCCCCGACCACCCGGGAGTAGGCGCTCCAGTTCATGCCGAACTGGAACTCCTGGACGATGCCCGTGACGACGCCGATGGCGAAGTTGATCAAGAAGAGCTTTCCCCAGAACTGGGTCGCTCTGCGCCACTCGTCCTTGCCCGTGCGGTACCAGGCGGTGTGCATGCCGGCGACCAGGAGCGAGAGCCCGATCGTCAGCGGGACGAAGACGAAGTGGTAGACGGTGGTGATACCGAACTGCCAACGCGCGAGGGTGTCGGGGTTCACCGATCAAGCGTCGGCGAGTGGTCGGCAGGCCACGAAGAGTCTCGGGGACCTGCTCCGGAGGCCCAAGGTCCCGGGTTCGCGCCGGGTCAGCCGTGCGCGTGTCGCCGCTCGAACAACCCGTCGATGATGGCCCGCTCCGCGACCGTCTCCGGGTCGTCCAGGGCCTCCGCGGCGGCGTCGTCGTCCGGATCGGTTCGTGGCTCCGGCAACTCCCGCCGAAGGTGGGCGGTCAGCGGTTCCGGGTGCCGTTCCTCGTCGGCCGTGACGCCGTAGTCCTCCGCCGCGATGAGGTGCTCGGGCGGGATGTTCTCGTCGTCCTCCGGGTCCGGGACGACGTCGTGGAACCAGAGTTCGTCTTCGGGGTAGTCGATCATGTCGTCAGCCTCGCTCCGGCTCGAGAAGGAGGGCAGGGCCGGAGGTCGCGTCCTCGTCGGCGAAGGGCCCGGCCCGCCGCCAGGACGACCCTCGATCAGCGGCTGGCCGCAGCCGTCCGCGACGCGTACCGGGCGGCCGCCCGGACCTGCTCGGCGCTGACCCAGACCCGAGCGAGCTTGGAGACGTGCAGGCGACGCGTGTCGCACGCGGCCTCCTCGGCGCGCCGTGCCGCGGTGCGGATGCCGGAACCATCCCGCAGACAGGCGCTCCACGTCGCCCACGCCAGTAGGGACAGCCGCGCGGAGCCGATGCCCGCGATGTCGCGGAAGGCGCTGAGGTAGGCGGCACGCATGCCCTCGATCGCCGCGGCCGGCGAGGGCGTCAGCCGCTCGATCGCCTCGAAGGGGTCGGCGGCGCCCCCGCGGTTGTTCGGGTATTCCTGCATCGTCCTCGACCTGCTTCCGACTCGGGTGGCTGCCGGAGACGATCGACGCCGTGGCGCAGGCGGAGAACGGTCCAAAGGAGGTCGTCCGCAGGGACGTCCGTCCCGAGTGGCGACGGCACGGGCGAGGCGGGACCTTGTGCCCGGGTGGCCGTGGCGATCGACACCGCCTGGAGCTGGAGCCGGTGGCGACGATGAAGAGCGTGAGCCAGGAAGAACACGTGACCCGGTTGGCGGCGTCACCTCCCGTGTCCACGGCTGCGTCCCGCTCGGCGGCACCGACGCCGTCACCCGTTCCGCCGCCGCCCGCACCCCGCGAGCCCGCTCTCGACGAGGCCGACCTGCAGGGGGTGCGGAGTCGCCGGAGACTGGTTGGCGCCGTTCCGAACGTGGACCCGTTCGAGCACGCCTTCGAACACGCACCGATCGGAATGGCGCTCGTCGCGCCGGACGGCCGCTGGCTCCGGGTGAACGCGGCCCTGTGCGAGTTGCTGGGCCGCGCCGAGGACGACCTGCTCGCCGGTAGCTGGCAGGAGATCACCCATCCCGACGACCTCGAACGCGACCTGACCGAGCTGCGCTGCGTGCTCGACGGCTCGAGCGACGGCTACCGCATCGAGAAGCGGTACGTACGTCCGGACGGCGAGAGCGTCTGGGTCCTGCTCGTGGTGTCACTGGTGCGTGGCGACGACGGGAACCCCACGCTCTGCATCTCCCAGGTCGTCGACATCACGGAGCTCAAGCGGGCCGAGGAGCAGCTGCTGCACGCCGCCACGCACGATGCGCTGACGGGGCTGTGCAACCGCGCCAGGTTCCACGAGGCCCTCGCGGAGACGCAGGCCCGGGTCGAGCGGTACGACGAGCCGGTGGCGTTGCTGCTTCTCGACCTGGACGGCTTCAAGGACGTCAACGACCGACTCGGGCACGCGGCCGGGGACGAGATGCTGCGGTGCGCCGCCGCCGCCCTGACCGAGGCCACCCGCGCCAGCGACCTGTGCGCGCGGCTCGGCGGGGACGAGCTGGCGGTCCTGCTGGCCTCCACCGAGCGCACCGCCGCCCGGACCGCCGGGCAACGTGTCGTCGAAGCAATCCGGACTCGCACGGACGGCAAGGTCACCGCGAGCGTCGGGCTCGCGCAGGCGCGGCTGGGGACCGACGCGAGCGCCTGGCTGCGGCAGGCGGACGTGGCGATGTACGCCGCCAAGAGCTCCGGCGGGGACCGCCTCGTCGTGGCGTAGGACTGAGGCACCTTCCCAAGAGCACCACTGCGGGGGACTTTGTCCCCTGCGTTGCCAGGGACGGACGGGCCCATCGTGTACGAGTAGGACGCGACGAACAGGCGTGGGTGGACGCGAACGCGGAACCGGCCGCGATGCCGAACGGGAGGCCGAGCGGGATGTCGGACGAGAAGAACCCGAACGAGGAAGTACTGCGGCACGCGGTCGCCGCGGCGACGATGGCGCCGTCGGTGCACAACACCCAGCCCTGGGCTTTCCGCCTCGGCCCCGACACCGTCGACCTCTACGCCGACCGCAGCAGGACGCTGCACAGGCTGGACCCCACCGGACGCCAGTTGGTCCTCAGCTGCGGGGCAGCCCTGCTCTTCCTCCGGGTCGCGCTGCGCGCCGGGGGCTTCGACGCCGAGGTGGAGCTCCGGCCGGACGACGGCGACGCCGACCATCTCGCGCGGGTACGCGTCCGCCCGGGCTCGTCGCCGACGGACGACGAACGAGCCCTCGCGGGGGCGATCGACGAGCGGCACATGCAGCGCACGCCGTTCCAGTCCCGGGAGGTGCCGGCGGACGTCGTCCGGCGGCTCCGCCACGCCGTGGAGCAGGAACAGGCGTGGTTGGACGTCGTGCGGCGACGCGACGACCAGCTGGCCCTGGTCAGCCTGCTCGCGAGGGCGGACGAGATGGAGTCGCAGGACGAGGCCTACCGCGCCGAGCTCCGCGCCTGGGTCCGCACCGACGCGACGACCGAGGGCATCCCGACCGCGATCCTGCCTCAGCCGGGGGAGCGGCACACCGAGGTCGTCATCCGGAACTTCGACCTGTCCCAGGTCCCGGCGCCGGACGCCGACGACCCGCCGCGACCCGTCGTCGACGAGCACCCGCTGGTCGTCGTGCTCGGGACGGACACCGACTCGCCGGAGGACCAGGTCCGCGCCGGGATGGCGCTCGGCCGGCTGCTGCTCCAGGGCACCGTCGACGGGCTGAGCGCATCCCCGCTCGGCCAGGTCCTGGACTGGCCGGGTCCGCGGACACTGCTGCGGCAGCGCCTGAACCTCGTCGGCGAGCCCCACCTCGTCCTGCGGGTCGGCTACGGGGACGAGAAGGATCCGAACCGGACCACCGGCCGTCGTCCGCTGGAGGAGGTGCTGCTGCCATGACCTCGTCGACCCGACCTTCCGGAAGCCAGCCCGAGCGGGCCCAGTCCGAGCAGACCCAGTCCGAGCAGGCCCAGTCCGAGCAGGCCCAGTCCGAGCAGGCCGCGAACGGCTCGCCGGAACAGAAGCCGCACCCGGTGCACGAGCTCTGCGCCGGGGACGTCATGGCCACGCACCTGCTCACCGTGGACGCCTCGGACGGTCTGCTCCTCACCTGGGAGCTGGTCAGCCAGGCCGGGGTGCACCACATCCCGGTGATCGAGCAGGGCCGCTGCCTCGGCCTTCTGGCCGAGCGAGACCTCGCCGTCGAGGTGGCCCGCAACCCGCTCGGGCAGGGGCGGCGCCTGGTGAGTGAGCTGATCGACGACCAGCCGGCCTTCGTCCAGGCCGAGAGCCCCCTCTCCGCGGTCGCCGGCATGCTGCTGCAGACGGAGAAGGACGCCGTGCTCGTCCACACCGCGGACGGCCAGCTGGTCGGGCTGATCACGGAACGGGACCTGCTCCGTGCGCTGGCGGGGCACGTCGACCCACGGCCCCCGGGTGAGGAGTGGGACTACTCACCGGCGTTGTTCCGCCTGATGCCGGTGCTCCCCGGCCCGACGTCGAGCGGCGGCCGCGGGTGACGCTCGGAACGCCAGAGTCGACGGAGCTCGTCCCGCTGTCCGACGACGAGCTGGACCTTCTCGTCCGCTACTGGAACGCCGCCAACTACCTCACGGTCGCGCAGATCTACCTCGGCGAGAACCCGCTGCTGCGGGCGGACCTGCGCCCCGAGCACATCAAGCCCCGGCTGCTCGGCCACTGGGGGACCTCCCCGGGCCTGAACCTCGTCTACGTCCATCTCAACCGGCTCATCCGCGCCACGGGGCAGGACGTGCTCTACGTCGCTGGCCCGGGTCACGGGGGACCGGCGCTGGTGGCCAGCACCTACCTCGAGGGCACCTACAGCGAGATCTATCCGCGGGTCTCGCAGGACCTGACCGGCCTCCGCCGGCTGGTCCGGCAGTTCTCGGCGCCGGGCGGCATCCCCAGCCACGTCAGCGTCCCCACGCCGGGGTCGGTGCACGAGGGCGGTGAGCTGGGCTACTCGCTCGTCCACGCCTTCGGCGCGGCGATGGACAACCCGGACCTGCTCGTGGCCTGCGTGGTGGGCGACGGAGAGGCGGAGACCGGTCCGCTGGAGGGGTCCTGGAAGTCGACCCGGTTCCTGAACCCCGCCCGCGACGGAGCGGTGCTGCCGATCCTGCACCTGAACCAGTACAAGATCGCGAACCCGACGGTGCTCGGGCGGACGTCGGAGGGCGGGGTCCGCGCGTTCCTCGAGGGACACGGTTACGAGCCGCTGTGGGTCGAGGGCTCCGACGTCCATCAGGTGCACCGCGATTTCGCCGCGACCCTGGACGCGGCGTACTCCTCGATCCGCCGGATCCAGTCGGAGGCCCGGTCCCCGGGCGCCCGCGTGCACGACCGGCCGCGCTGGCCCGCGATCGTGCTGCGCACACCCAAGGGCTGGACGGGGCCGCACGAGGTCGACGGCGTCCAGGTCGAGGGCACGTTCCGCTCGCACCAGGTGCCGCTCGCGGGTGTCCGCGACAACCCGGCGCACCTGCAGCTGCTCGAGACGTGGCTGCGGTCCTACCGCCCGGACGAGCTGTTCGACGAGGCCGGTCGCCTGGTGCCGGAACTGGCCCGCCTCGCCCCCACCGGGACGAAGCGGATGGGCGCGTCGCCCTACGCGAACGGCGGCGGCGTGCACCGGCCGCTGCAGCTGCCCGCGTGGCGGGACTACGCCGTGCCGGTCGATCCGGCGCGCCGCGGCGACCGGTTCATCGAGACGACCCGCTCCCTCGGCGAGCTCTGCCGCGACGTGTACACCGCGAACCCCACGTCCTTCCGCGTCTTCAGCCCGGACGAGCTGGCCAGCAACCGGCTCGGCGCGGTGCTGGAGGTGACGAACCGCTGCATGGTGGCGCCGATCGACCCGCACGACGACCGCGTGTCCCCCGACGGCAGGGCGATGGAGGTGCTGTCCGAGCACCTCTGCCAGGGGTGGCTCGAGGCCTACACGCTGACCGGCCGCCACGGCCTGTTCGCCACCTACGAGGCCTTCGCGATGGTCTCCGCGTCGATGGCGATCCAGCACACCAAGTGGCTCCAGGAGGGCGAGAAGCTGGCCTGGCGCACCTCGGTGCCGTCGCTGAACGTGCTGCTCACCTCGACCTGCTGGCGCAACGACCACAACGGGTTCAGCCATCAGGGCCCCGGTCTGATCGACACGATGATCCCGCTGTCCCCCGGCGTGGTCCGGGTCTGGCTCCCGCCGGACGCGAACACCCTGCTGTCGGTCGCTGATCACTGCCTGCGCAGCACCGACCACGTGAACCTGCTGGTGGCCGACAAGCAGCCGCACCTGCAGTACCTGACCCCGGACGAGGCGGCGGAGCACGCGGCCCGGGGCGCCTCGGTGTGGGACTGGGCCGGTACCGAGAAGCCGTCGGGCCCGGACATCGTGCTGGCCTGCATCGGCGACGTGCCGACGATGGAGACGCTGGCCGCCGCGCAGCTGCTGCGCGAGTTCGTGCCGGAGCTCTCGGTCCGGGTGGTGAACGTCGTCGACCTGATGGCACTCATCCCGCCGGACGTGCATCCGCACGGCTTCAGCGAGGCGATGTTCCGCGCGCTGTTCACGAATCACCGGGACGTCGTGCTCGCGTTCCACGGCTACGCCCGGGCGGTGCACCAGCTGCTGAACGGCCGGCCGGGGGAGTCCCGCTTCCACGTCGCCGGGTTCCGGGAGCAGGGAACGACCACGACCCCGTTCGACATGGTGGTGCTCAACAAGATGAGCCGGTACCACCTGGCGACCGAGGCCGTCCGTCGGGCCCGTCAGCTCGTCGAGGGCAGCGATCGCCTCGTCTCGCACTGCGAGCAGATGCTCGCCGAGCACTCGCGCTACGTGATCGAGCACATGGAGGACATGCCCGAGGTGCGCGACTGGCGCTGGTCCCGGTGACGGGCGCGGCCGAGGTCCACCGGTGAGCGGCACGGCGCCGAACGACGTGCCGTGACCCGCGTCCTCGCCGTCAACGCCGGCTCCTCGTCGCTGAAGACGACCCTTTTCACCGACGCGCCGCACGGGCCGGAGCGGCTGGTGTCGATGGACGTGCTCCGTCTCGACCTCGCCGAGATGACGATCGCGGAGCCAGGGGGGCGGCTCCGCTCCGTGGCCGTCGCTGGCAACGCCCTCGACGCGGTGCTCGCGGAACTCGAGCGCTGGTCGGCGGGGCGCGGGGAATCGCTGCCCGACGTCGTGGTGCACCGCTTCGTGCACGGCGGTCCGACGCTGGTCGAGCCGACCCACCTGGATGCGGCGGCGCTGGCCACGCTGCACGAGCTGGTCCCGTGGGCGCCGCTGCACCAACCCGCCGCCCTGGGCGGCGTCGAGCGCGTGTGCGAACGCTGGCCCGCGGCGCTGCAGGTCGGCTGCTTCGACACGGCCTTCCACAGCACCCTTCCCGAGGTCGCCGCCCGCCTTCCGCTACCCGAATGGACGTGGCGGGCGGGCGTGCGGCGCTACGGCTTCCACGGCCTGTCGTACCAGCACGTCGTGGACCAGCTCGGCGCGGCCCGCCTCGGCCGCGCCGTCCTCGCCCACCTGGGCAACGGAACGAGCCTCACCGCCGTCCTTGAGGGAGCCAGCGTCGACACGACGATGGGATTCACCCCGGACGGGGGCGTGGTGATGGGCAGCCGGACCGGGGACCTCGACCCCGGCGTGCTCCTGCATCTCCTGGACGACGGGCTCTCGGTCGCGGACCTCCGTTCGGCTCTCGAGGAGCACGGTGGGCTACGGGCCTTGTCGGGCGGGACGGCGGACATGCGCACGCTGCTGCGGCGGCGGGCGGACGGCGACGAGCGGGCCGCGCTGGCGGTGGAGACCTACTGCCGACGCGTCCGGATGCAGATCGGCGCGTACGCGGCGCTGCTCGGCGGCATCGACACGCTCGTCTTCACCGGCGGCATCGGGGAGCACGCGAGCGAGGTCCGCGTGGAGATCTGCGACGGCCTGGCGCACCTGGGCATCCAGCTGGACGCGGACGCGAATGCGAGGAACGCGGGGACCGTGGGCAGCGGCTCGGTCGAGGTCCGGGTGGTTCCGGCCGACGAGGAGTCGGTGATGGCGCGGCAGGCGCTCGGGCTCACTCGCCGGCCGACCTGAGTCGGCCCTGGGCGCGGGCGACGACCAGCGCCACGTCGTCGTCGACCTGCTTCCCGCCCAGCAACTCCTGGAGCAGATGGTCGCAGAGTGACTCGACGTCCTCCGGCGCGCGGCGCAGCTCGTCCCGGAGCCGCGCGAGGCCGACGTCGAGCGACTCGCCGTGCCGCTCGACGAGACCGTCCGTGAACATGAGGACGGTGCTGCCCAGCGGCAGCAGCTGCCGGTGCTCCCCGTAGCGGGCTCCGTCGAGCACTCCGAGGGGAGGACCGGGCCGGACGGCGATCGCCTCCACCGAGGGCTCCTCGCTCTGCGCGCGGTGGCCGGGCGGTGGGCCGATGCGGAGGAACGGTGGCGGATGCCCGGCGCTGGCCGCCTGGAGCACCGCGTTGCGGCGGTCCAGCTGCACGTAGCAGCACGTCACGAGTGACTCGTTGCCGCCGACGGACATGGCGCAGACCGCCCGGTTCAGCCGGGCCAGGACTGCAGCCGGACCGTCGCCGGAGCGGGCCTCGGCTCCGGCCAGGGCCCGGACCTGTCCCATGACTGCAGCGGCGGACACCCCGTGGCCGGCCACATCGCCGATCAGCAGGCCCAGCCGGCCACCCGGCAGGCGGAAGCCGTCGTACCAGTCGCCCCCGGCTTGTGCCGCCGACTCGGCCGGTCGGTACCGGGTGCCCAGCCGCCACCCCGGCACTCGCGGGAGCAGCGCGGGGAGCAGCGCACGTTGCAACGTCTCCGCGATGTGCCCCTGCTCGTCGGCGAGCCGTGCTCGTTCCAGAGCGCCCGCGCAGAGGTCCGCGACGACCTGCATGAGGGCGATGTCGTCGTCCGAGAACGTCCGGCGGTCGTCCCACCCGAAGGAGATCAGTCCGAGCGGCCGCGTTCCTACCTTGAGCAGCAGGTTCGCCCAGGCCTGCTGCGGCACCGAGACGTCGGCGAGCCCGGGGTAGCGGCGGTCGCGCTCCTCGAGCGAGCCCAGCAGCACGGGAAACCCGGTGGCGAACACGTCACGGGATGGCAGGGGATCATCCACCGACCAGGACGCGAACCGATCGGTGAAGAAGCTCGGCGCCGCCTTCGAGGCGCGCACCATCGTCAGCCGCCGCGCCTGGGGGTCGTAGCCGGCCACGCTCGCCACGGACGCCTGAAGCGCCGGCGCGGCGAACTCCGCCAGCACCGTGGCCACCTCGTCGAAGCTTCCGGCCAACGCCAATCCGCTGGTGAGCTCCTGGAGACGGAGGGCTTGCTCAGGGCCCTCGCGGACCGACCTGTTCTCCTGGACGACCAGGGTCAGCACCCGCTCGTCAGTCATCCGGCCGCCCGTTCGCCGGACGTCCGTCGCCCACGCCTGCCAGCGCTGCCCGCCGACGGAGGTGCCCGACCCGGAGGCGGTGATCACCCTGTGCTCGCGGCGGCCGGTCTCCAGGACGCGCCGGCACATCGGTACCAGATCGTGGGCGAGATGAGGGAGGGCCTCGGGAAGAGAACGGCCCTGCGCGTCGTCGACCCGGGTCAACCCGTCGTCCCCGGTGGCGGGATCCCTTCGGAGCAGTGCCGGGTTGGCGAGACGGAGTGTCAGGTGCTCGTCGACGACGGCCAGTCCGACCGGGGCCTGCGCGATCAGTTCGTCCCGGGCATCCGGCGGTGGCCTGCCGAGGCCTCCCGGCCCGCCGACGATCGCCTGATGCGGGATGGCATCCATCGGAGAGGGAGTCAGCGGTCCGTGGGCTGTTCCAGGCGAGCCGAGTAGATGGCGGCCTGCGTCCGCGTCTCGACCCCGAGCTTGGTCAACACGCTCGACACGTAGTTCTTGACGGTTTTCTCGGCGAGGAACATGCGGGCGCCGATCTGCCGGTTGGTCAGCCCTTCCGCGATCAGGTCGAGCACCTTGCGTTCCTGCTCGGTCAACCCGGCCAGCCGCGGATCGGTCGCCGGCCCCTCCCGCAAGCGCGTCAGCACCCGCTGCGTCACCGCCGGATCCAGCAACGACTGCCCCGCCGCCACCCGACGCACCCCATCGACCAGCTCGTTGCCCCGCACCTGCTTCAACACATAACCCGACGCCCCCGCCATGATCGCGGCGAACAACGCCTCGTCGTCGTCGTACGACGTCAGGATCAAACACGAGATCGACGGATCCGCCGACCGCACATCCCGGCACACATCGATCCCCGAACCATCCGGCAACCGGCCATCCAGGATCGCCACCTGCGGCCGCAACGCCAGAATCCGAACCCGGCCCTCCGCTGCCGTCCCCGCCTCACCCACCACCTCGAGACCCGACCGCTCCGCCAGATCCCGTAACCCCCGCCGCACCAACTCATGATCATCAAGCAGGAAGACACGGACGCGGGCGCCGTCCGCCGTTTCCTCCGCGGAGAACGGGCCGGGCGAGAAGTCGGTCGGCACTCGGTCCTCCGTGGTCGCGTTCGGACAGGTCTCCGTGCGGAGCTTGAGTGAACGAGGAGGCACGTCCCAGGGCCGGAAGTCCCACGGACGGGTCCCGCTCGTCCTGCGCTGGTGTGCGCCCGGTTCGGCACGCTGGAAGGCGGAACCACGCGCGCGGAGGCGGGCGAGGAAGGAGTGCAGATGTTCGGGCGGGTGTCGCTGACGCTGCCGTCGGAGCTCGGTGCCAGGGAGGCGGCGCAGCTCACGCGCGCCCTCGAGGTTCTCGGGGCCGGGCCCGTCCTGATCGTGCTCGACGGCGCGGCCGTCGAGTCGGTGTCGCCCGCGGCGCGCGTGCTGCTCGAGGCGGCCCACCTCCGCCTGCGTCACCCCGACGCGCGCCTCGAGATCGTCGATCCGAGCCCGGCCCTGGGCGGGTCGGCCCGCGAGGTCGCGGCGTAAGACGCGACGGCGTCAGGACTTAGTGCCCTGCTCGATGGACAAACCGCGACCGACACTGAGGTCGCAACGGAATCCACATGCTGTCAGGGGGCGTTCTCGTGGGAGAGACAGTCGTCGTCGGTGTCGACGGATCGTCGGCGTCGTCCGGCGCGCTCCGCTGGGCAGCGGAACAGGCCGCCCGCACCGGCGCCGAGCTCCGGGTGCTGACCGTCTGGGAAGTCCCCGCCGGCTGGGGGAAGGCGGATCTCGTGGTCTCCGACATCCGGCGGGACCTGGAGGAGATCGCCCGCGAGACCGTGGAGGAGGCCGTGGATGCCGTCCGCGCTCTCGAGCGGTCGGGGCTGGAGGTCCGCGGAGAGGTGCTGCGTGGCTCGCCGGCCCGGTGCCTGATCGAGGCGAGCCGCTCGGCCGGTCTGCTCGTCGTCGGCAACGTCGGCCACTCGCCCGTCAGCGGCCTGTTGCTCGGCTCCGTCGCCGACACCGTCGTCCGGCACGCCGCCTGCCCGGTGGCCGTCGTCCCCCTGGAGCGGTGAGGCACCCGATGAGTGCGCGCGTGCTGTCCCTGATGGAGTGCCGTCTCCTGTTGCGCTCGAAGCGCGTCGGGCGGGTCGTGTTCACGGACCACGCGCTGCCCAGTGCCCTGCCGGTGAACTATCTGCTCACCGACGACGGCGTCGTGTTCCGGACCGATCCCACGGGTCTGCTGGCGAGCATGCTCGACGGCCAGATCGGGGCCGTGCTCGGCTTCCAGGTCGACGACGTCGACGAGAACCTGGAGTCCGGCTGGAGCGTCCTGCTCGTTGGTCTCGCGGCGCGGCTGCCCGAGGACGAGGCACGCCGATCCGACCTCGCGGCCCTGCGCTCCTGGGGAGCGCAGGAATCGAGCACGCTCATCCGCATCCCCATGGATCGACTGACCGGACGGGCCGTCGGACCGGCCGCGGCGCAGGACGTGGCGGGGTCGGTCGCGAGGAGCCGTTCGTTGGCGTAGAACGGGTCGTATGACCGATCCATCACCCCGCGAGACCGAGGTCGATTCCGCTCCCGTCCGTGTCTTCCTGCTTGATGATCATGAGTTGGTGCGGCGGGGGTTACGGGATCTGGCGGAGCGGTCGGGTCTCGAGGTGGTGGGTGAGGCGGGGACGGCAGCGGAGGGCCGGGTTCGGATTCTGGCGTTGCGGCCGCAGGTGGCGATCCTGGATGGCCGGTTGCCGGATGGTTCGGGGATCGATGTGTGCCGGGATGTGCGGTCGGCGGATCCGTCGATCTCGTGTTTGATCCTGACGTCGTACGACGACGACGAGGCGTTGTTCGCCGCGATCATGGCGGGGGCGTCGGGTTATGTGTTGAAGCAGGTGCGGGGCAACGAGCTGGTCGATGGGGTGCGTCGGGTGGCGGCGGGGCAGTCGTTGCTGGATCCGGCGGTGACGCAGCGGGTGCTGACGCGCTTGCGGGAGGGGCCGGCGACCGATCCGCGGCTGGCCGGGTTGACCGAGCAGGAACGCAAGGTGCTCGACCTGATCGCGGAAGGGCTGACCAACCGGCAGATCGGCGCCCGCATGTTCCTCGCCGAGAAAACCGTCAAGAACTACGTGTCGCGCCTGCTCGCCAAGCTCGGGCTGGAGAGCCGGACCCAGGCCGCCATCTTCAGCAACCGGCTGAACCCCAACGCCTGACGGTTCCGCTCTCGACGCGGACCCGGCCGGTCGTCTCAGGCGACGTCGAGGGTTCCGTCCGTGGATTCCGGCGCGTCGATCGCCGCCGGGACGCAGCCGTCGAGGCTGCGGAAGCCGGTGGCGAGACCGCGGGAGGACACCAGGCGCTCGGCCTGGGCCCGCGCCATCGGGTAGACGCGGGCAGTCAGCTCGGTATCGAAAAGGTCCATCGGGCGCCGGGCGAGGTCGGCGATCGCGCGGTTCGGTCGGATCAGGTGGGCCGTACCGCCGGTGGCGTCCTGCCACCGGCGCAGCTCCCGCCGCAGCAGCACCTCCATCGTCTGCCCGGCCGGCCCGAACATCGGCCCGGCGATGGGGGCGATGGCGAGCAGGTGATCGGCGGCGGGTGCGAGGTCCGCGCTGACCAGCGACCGCACGCCGCCGTCGACGTAGCGGTGGCCGTCCACCCGGACGGGGGCGAACAGCCAGGGGACGGCGGAGGACGCGGCCACGATGTCCGCCAGGCGGTGGTCCGCGCCCGACAGCGCGGTGCGCCGCCCGCCCTTCAACCGGAACGCGATGGCGGTCAGCCGCTCGGAGCGCAGGTCCCCGAGCACCGTTGCGGCGAGCCGCTGCAGAGCTCCCGGCCGCAGGTTCGGCACCCGGAGCGGCGGGAGCGCGCTGAGCTCGGAGAACGGCACGCCGGTCGCCAGGCAGGCACCGACCCACGAGCCGGCCGAGGTGCCGAGGAACGACGAGCCGGCCAGCGGTGCACCGGCTTCGGCGAGTGCGTCGGCGATCCCGAAGGCGTAGGCGATGCCGAACGCGCCGCCCCCACCGAGGGCGCACGTCAGCGCCGGGCGTCCGGCCTCGGGGGCTCGAGCGCCGCTCCGGGGCGCGGAGAGGGCACCGACCACCGTCATCGCCGCCCCCTTGACCGAAGCTGTTGGGTCGATCGTGCGGCTTACGTGGTCGCGGCGGCAGAGCGGAAGGTCACGACGCACGGGACCAGGAGTCCCGGTACGACCCGTCCGGCCGGGACCTTGTCCTCTGTGCGGCGCGGGCGGGGCGGCCGAGCCTGGAAACCATGAGGACAGCGGACGCACGCGTTGTGCCGTCGACGTCGGTGGGGGCCTCGGCGAGCGAACCCGGCGACCCGCGCGTCGTCCTGCACCAGAGTGACCGCTGCATCGTGGCCTTGCGGGACCAGCAGCCGGTGGGGACCGTGCAGTGGGCTCAGACCGACCCGAGCGAGGGCCTCGATCTCTCGATCGAGATGGGGTCGAACCGGGACCCGGAGGTCGCGTGCGTGCTGCTCGACCGGGCGCTGACGGAGCTCGGCGAGCGCGGCGTGCCGAAGGTCCGGCTGGCGCTCACGGTCGGGGAGCCGCAGACGCCCGGGATGTTGCAGATCGTCCGCGGTCAGCGCACGGCCGCCAGCAGCGCGGAGGTCGTGGCCGGGACGGACATACGGCCGGCCGGGCAGACCGCGCTCGTCGACGTCCGGCTGCACCGGCGCTCCGCGCGGAGTTCGACGACGAAAGAGGGGTGACCTGTCGTGGTGGTCCCGGAGCAGCAGACGGCCCATTGGATGACGTCCGAGAACCGTACGGGCTGGCGGCCCGGTGGTGAGCCCCAAGGGGCCCGGTTCGAGAGCTTGGGGCTCGCGCTGCCGGCGGAGCGGCTGACGTCACAGGAGCTGGAAGCCTCCCTGCGACACCACCCGCACATCGACATCGAGCGGCTCACCGGCATCCACGAGCGCCACGTCGCGGGCGAGGGCGAGGACTCGCTGTCCCTCGCGGTGCGGGCGGCGCGGGACTGCCTGTTCCACTCGGCCTACACCGCCGGGGATATGGACATGGTGCTGAGCTGCAGCATCAGCAAGTACCGCAGCGGCTTCCGCCAGCGCTACGAACCCCCGCTCAGCCTGTATCTCAAGGACGCGATCGGGGCCAGCGACGCGCTCAGCTTCGACATCTCGAACGCCTGCGCCGGCATGCTGACCGGCGTCTTCATCCTCAACGACTTCATCCGCCGCGGGGAGATCCGCCGCGGGATGGTGGTCAGCGGGGAGAGCATCTCGCAGCTCGGGACCAACGCCGGCAAGCAGGTCCGGAGCATCCTCAGCCGCCAGCTCGCGTCGCTGACGCTCGGGGACGCCGGTGCGGCGGTCATCGTCGAGCGCATGCCCGAGGGCCACGTCGGATCGGGGATCTCGTTCGCGGCCTTCACCACGCTCTCGGAGCACAGCCGGCTGTGCCTGGCCTACCCCAGTCGCATCGGCCCCGGAGCCTCGATGTACACCAAGGCCCGCACGATCCACAAGGTGGCGATCCAGGACGCGCCCCCGCTGATGCAGGACGCCCTGACCCAGACCGGGCTGCGGTTCGAGGACATCGACTACCTGATCCCGCACCAGACGTCGTCCCGGGCGATCCGCAAGGGCGTCGGCGAGTTCTCCCAGCGGCTCGGCGCCATGCCCAAGCACGTCGTCGACAACGTCGAGCAATTCGGCAACACGTCGTCGACGACGCATTTCGTCGCCTTGTACCAGTACCTCGAGCAGGGCCGCTTCCAGCCGGGGGAGCGCGTCATGCTGCTCTCGCTGGCGTCGGGCCTGGAGATCGGGGTCGTGATCCTCGAGATGGATGAATTGGTGAAGCGCTATGGGAGTCGTTCTGAGGTCGGCGGCCACGGCCGTACCGACGCTGTCCCCGCTGTCCCATTCGGCTCGCCGACTGGCTGACGCCGCCGCCGAGCGATGCCTCGACCGGGTCGAGGTCGCGCCCGGGGAGCTGGACATCCTCATCAACGCCGGCATCTACCGGGACAAGAGCCTGGGGGAGCCCGCGCTGGCGGCGCTCATCCAGGAGGACATCCACGCCAACCCCGGCCACCCGCCGGGTGCCGGCCACGGAACGTTCTCCTTCGACCTCGACAACGGTGGCTGCGGCGTGTTGAGCGGCCTGCAGCTGCTGCGTGGCTTCCTGAGCTCCGGCGCCGGGCAGCTCGGGATGGTGGTGGCCAGCGACGCCCCACCGCGGCCGTGGCCGGCCAGTCTGATCCCGCGGCAACGCTTTCCGTACCGGCCGGCGGGTGGTGCCGTGCTGGTCGGCTGGGACCCGCGGGCGGCGGGACTGACCGCGTTCCGGTCGCAGACCTTCTCCGAGTACTCCTCGCTCTGCGAGGGCGTCACCGAGTGGCGGCGCCGGCCGGGCCTGCGCCCCGGCAGCCCGGGCGGGCGCAACGAGCTCCGCATCGTCCGGAGGCCGGGCTACGAGGCACGGGCGGTGGACTGCGCCGTGACCGTCATCGAGGACCTCCTCTACGACGTGGACCTCTCGGTGCCCGAGGTGGACCTGCTCGTCGCGAGCCTGAGTGGCGGCTTCGGCGACGCGCTGGCCGACCGGATCGGCCTCGCGCCCGGGCGGGTCGTGCACGTGCCGGAGCAGTTCGCGGAGGCGCACACGGCGCAGTTCGTCGCCGGGCTCGAGCAGGCGCAGCGCAGCGGGCGGCTCGCGGACAGCCGCACCTGCCTGTTCGTCTCCGCCGGTTCGGGCATCACCGTCACGGCCGCGGTGTATCAGCAGTGACCGTCTATCAGCAGTGAGGACATGCCCCCGGTGCGAGCACCGGGGGCATGTCGTCGTCCTGCTGACGGCTGTCAGAGCCGGTTCGCGACGAACTCGTAGAGGTCCGCCAGGCGGCAGGTGTAGCCGTACTCATTGTCGTACCAGCCGAAGATCTTCACGAGCCGTCCGTCGGCCGTGGTGAGCCCCGAGTCGAAGACGCACGAGGCCGGGTCGCCGATCACGTCGCGGGAGACGATCGGGTCGGCCGTGTAGCGCAGGTAGCCGGCGAGCGGTCCTGTGCTCCCCGCCTCCCGGAACGCGGCGTTCACCTCGTCGACGGTGACCTCGCGGCTCAGCACTGCGGTCAGGTCGGTGAGCGACCCGTCCTCCACCGGCACACGGACGGCGAGTCCGTCGAGCTTGCCCGCCAGCTCGGGGATGACCACGCCGGTGGTGCGGGCCGCGCCGGTCGACGTGGGGATGATGTTGACGGCGGCCGAGCGCGCCCGGTGCAGGTCCTTGTGCGGGCCGTCCAGCAGGTTCTGGTCGCCGGTGTAGCCGTGGATCGTGGTCATGAGCGCCTGCTCCAGGCCGAACGCCTCGTGCAGGACCTTCGCCATCGGGGCCACGCAGTTGGTGGTGCAGGAGGCGTTCGAGACGATGTCGTGCGCCGCCGGATCGTAGTCGGACTCGTTCAACCCCATCACCACGGTGAGGTCGACGCCCTTGCCCGGCGCGGAGAGCAGCACCTTGCGCGCTCCCGCCTTCAGGTGGAGCGCCGCGTCGTCCCGCGCGCGGAAGCGACCGGTGGACTCGATCACCACGTCGACGCCGTGCCCCGTCCAGTCGAGGGCCGCGGGGTCCTGCTCCTTGGTGACCGCGATGCGGCGCCCGTCCACGACGAGGGCGTCGTCCTCGGCCTCCACCGGGACGGGGAAGCGTCCGTAGGTCGAGTCGTACGTGAGCAGGTGCGCCAGCGTCTTCGGGCTGGTCAGGTCGTTGATGACGGCGACGTCGTAGCCGCGCTCCTCGGCGATGCGAAGGAAGCTCCGTCCCACGCGGCCGAATCCGTTGATACCGATGCGAGCAGTCACGCGAATGTCCTCCTGATTCGTCGGCCACGATCCGGACGCGCGGCGCTGCGATCCATTCATGGCGGTCCCGACCGACGGTGCGCCGACGTCCGCGCGCGAGGCAGAGCCGAAGGTCCCCGCGGAGGTCCCGAACCGGTGCCGAAGGTCCCGAGCGAACGGTGCCAACGCCGCTGCCACCAGGCGGACTCGCCCGGCACCGTGGGAGACGGACGGACGAGTAGGCCTTCGACAAGGAGTCGTCATGCGTGCAGCAGCTGTCGTGTCCCGGGCTCTGGCCGCGACCGCCACCGCGGTGGGGGCGGCGGGCGCGGGTTTCGCCTTCGTGCGCCCGCGGCTGCTCGTGTGGGGCGCGCTCCCGCCGGAGGTCGGCGCACCGATGGCCGGCGACGATGTCGTCCCGCTCGCGCGCTACCGCAGCACACACGCCGTCGCGATCGCCGCACCGCCGACGGACGTGTGGCCGTGGCTCGCGCAGCTCGGGCAGGGGCGGGGCGGCCTGTACAGCTACGACTGGCTGGAGAACCTCCTCGGCTGCGACATCCACAGCGTCTCCTCGGTGGTGCCGGAGTGGCAGGACCTCTCCGAGGGGGACGAGGTCCGCCTGGTGCCGCCGAACTTCCCGGCGCCGCTGCACTTCCGGGTCGCCCTCGCCGAGCCGCCACACCGCCTGCTGCTCGTGGCCCCCGGTACTCAGGAGGAGGCCTTCGAGGCGGGGCTGCCCTACGTCAGCTGGTCCTTCCAGGTGACCGAGCACTTCGTCGGCTGCAGCCGGCTGGTCGTCCGACTGCGCAGCGACTTCACCCCGACGCCGACGGCGATGCTCGCGAACAAGTACGTGCTGGAGCCGGTGCACTGGCTGATGGAGCGCAAGATGCTGCTCGGCATCAAGCAGCGCGCCGAGCGGCGGGCCGAGCAGCGGCGCGGCAAGGCCGGTCGTGCCGAGGACCAAGCCGTCAATGCCGTCAACCCGTCCGCCGCCTGAACGCAGGAGCAACTCTCGCGCGGATGGCTGCCTGGTTGTCAGGACACGTGGTCGCCCTCGACGTGGGCGTGATGCGGGGGTACGACGAGAACAGGCCGGTGGGCGTGGTGGAGCGTCGCCATCGCGACGCTGCCGAGCAGGAGCTCCTTCACGGCGATGCGGCCGCGCGAGCCGACCACGATCACCGCGGCCTGGTGTGAACGTGCGCACGCGACCAGCGCCTCGGCCGTGGTGCGTCCCGGGCCAGGAGAGCCCTGCGCCAGGGGCCGCAGCCGGACCGCGGTGAAGCTGCCCTCCTGGGCTCCGACCACCGCGAGAGCCTCTGCAGGATCGTCGGCGTCGCCGACGGCCGCGACCACCATGTCCCGCTCCGGGAACAGCTGGCGCGCGCTGAGCAATGCCGAGCGTGCTCCTTCGGAGCCGTCCCAGCCGACGAGGACAGGACCCTTCGCGGCGGCGTTCCGCTCCGTCTGCAGCAGGGGATAGGGCACCACGAGGACCGGAGTTCCGCTGTGGTGGACGAGGGTGTCCGAGAAGCTGCCCAGCACGGCCGACACGCCGCTGAGCCCGCGCGAGCCCACGACGACCAGCGCTGCACCCAGCTCCTCGGCCATGCCCGCCAGCAGCAGACCGTCCCCGCCGTTGCTCCGTCGGATGGCCGCGCTCGCGCGCTCCCAACCCGCCGCCCGGGCAAGGACGACGCCGGCGTCCGCCAGCCGCTGGGCCTCCTGGCCGCCCTCCTTCTCGAGCAGGTCCACGAGTTCCGCCAGCGAGCCCGCCTCGGCGGCCACCCGGCGCCGCAGGGCGGACGGCCGCAGGGGCGGGTCCCACAGGTTCACCACCGTGACGTCGATGTGAGGCAGCAGCTCCGCCCCGACCTGGATCATCGCGAGGGCTGCGATGGACCCGTCGTAGCCGACCAGCGCCGCCGGCGCCGATCCTTGTGACGGCTGCTGCTCGTTCGTGAGAGCCATGGCGTGACGTCCGTTCGCTCAGCTGTACAGGGCCTCGACGTCCGCCCCGTAGCGATCCATGATCACCTTTCGGCGCAGCTTCAACGTGGGGGTCAGCTCGCCGCCGGCCTCGGTGAAGTCGCGATCGAGGATGCGCCAGGTACGGATGGCTTCCGCCCTGCTGACGGCGGCGTTGGCCGAATCGATGGCCCGCTGCACCTCGTCGCGAAGGTCCGGGTCGTCCCGGAGCTCGGCGGCGGAATGCTCGGACCGCCCGTGGTCGGTCGCCCACTGCCGCAGCGCGTCCTCGTCGAGCGTCACCAGGCAGGCGACGTAGGGCCGGTTGTCGCCGACGACCATGCCCTGGCTGACCAGCTCGGAGGCGCGGAGCCGGTCCTCGAGCACGGCCGGGGCGATGTTCTTGCCCCCGGAGGTGACGAGCAGCTCCTTCTTGCGGCCGGTGATGAAGACGTAGCCGTCGTCGTCGATCTCGCCGACATCGCCGGTGTGCAGCCAGCCGTCGTGGTCGAGGACCTCCTTGGTCGCGACCTCGTTGTGCCAGTAGCCGGGCATCACGAACTCGGCCCGGACGAGGAGTTCGCCGTCCGCCGCGACGCGCACCTCGCACCCCGGCACCGGGCGCCCGACGCTGCCGACGCGCTGCTCCACGGGGAGGTTCAGCGTTCCGCCGGTGGCCGTCTCACTCAGCCCGTATCCCTCGAGCACCGTGACCCCGGCGCCACGGAAGAAGTGCCCGAGGCGGTCACCGAGGGGGGCACCCCCGCTCACGGACCAGCGGATCCGCCCGCCCATCGCCTCGCGGAGCTTGCGGTAGACCAGGCGATCGAGCACCCCGTGCCGCATCCGGAGCCCGAACCCGGGGCCGCCGTCGTCGAGGGCCCGGCTGTACTGGACGGCGACGTGCTCGGCCCAGTCGAAGACACGGCCCTGCCGGTTCGCGTGCGCGGTGTGCCTGGCCGTGTTGTAGAGCTTCTCGAACACCCGCGGCACGGACAGCAGCAGGGTCGGCCGGAACGACTTCAGCTGCTCCGGCAGGTCCCGGAGGTCCGGCGCGTAGGCGATGCTCACACCCGCATTGATGCAGCTCAGCTGAATGATCCGGGCGAGGCAGTGCGCGAGGGGCAGGAACAGCACCGTCGAGGCCTCGTCATTGAAGATCTCCGGGATGCCCGGGGCGTTCCGGGTGTTGCTGTAGGTGGCGACGAGGTTCTTGTGGCTCAGCGCGCAGCCCTTCGGGCGGCCGGTGGTGCCCGAGGTGTAGACGATCGTGGCGAGGTCATCGGCTCCCGTCCCGGAGCGCCGACGGGCCAGCTCGTCGTCGCCGCCCGAGCTCGCCTCGGTGTGCAGGCGGTCGAGGTCGCCGGCGTCGATCTGCCACACCGAGCGCACCTGCGGGGCCGCGGGGCGCGCCGCTTCCACCAACTCGGCGTGCTGGTCCGATTCGACGAAGACCGCGATGGCCCCGGAGTCGCTGAGGATCCACTCCACCTGCTCGGCGGAGGACGTTTCGTAGATCGGGACGGTCACGCCGCCCACCAACCAGATGGCGTAGTCGCACAACGCCCACTCGAGGCGGGTCCGCGACATCAGTGCCACCCGGTCGCCGGGAGCGACGTCGGCCGCGAGGAGTCCGCGCGCCAGGCCCGTTGCCCGGTCCAGGAAATCCCGGTAGGTGACCTCCTGCCAGCTGCCGTCGTCGAACGTGGCGAAGCCTGCGTGCTCCGGTGCGTTCTCGGCCTGTCGCTCCAGGGCATCGATGGCCGTCTCGTCGGGGCGGACGAGGTGAAGGGCGGGTACTGCGAAGGTCTGCATGTTCTGCTCCAGGATCGAGCCGTTGCGGGCAGCGAAGACGACCATCGCGCCTCGGCTCGCCCGGGCGCACGTGCCGCCCGGGCAGGTGTCGTGGGACCTATGGCCCTGCGTCCGGGCCGCGGTCCCAGACCGAGGGGAGTCGCCACGTGGACCCGTGCTGCAGCCGTCCGGGGCTGAGCAGGACGTCGGCCGGCCTGTTTCCTCCACGTGTCCTGGGCCGACGCACGGGCCTACTGCCGGTGGGCGGGCGGACGGCTCCCGACGGAGGCGGAATGGGAACGTCGATCACGAGGCCCCGGTGCGCGGCTGGTTCATCCAAGACTGACCGGGGTCCGGCCTCTGCGTGTCGGGCACCTTGCCCTCTGTCGGTATGGCGGTACCGCCGCGTCGTCCAGGTGGCTCATCCGCTTCGGGTGAGGTGTTCCCGCATCTGCCCTTGCACACTGGCCGGGCCGAGTACAGGGCTCTGGCTCTCCCACGGGCAGGTGGTCATGCGGTTCTCATGGCGCACGCGTTGGCGCATCTACGAGTACGTCCGCAACAGCCTGTGGATCGTGCCGCTCGTTCTCGTCGTGCTCGCCGTCGCGCTGGCACTCACGCTCTCCGAGGTCGACAAGCACACGAGCAGCAGGCTCGGTATCTCGTTCGGCGAGGACGCAGCCCGCGCCGTACTCGGGGCCATCGCCAGCGGCATGATCACATTCACCGGCTTCGTCTTCTCGATCCTCTTGATCGCCGTCCAGTTCGGGTCCAGCCAGTTCTCTCCCCGCCTGCTCCGGCGGTTTCTCCGCGACCCGAGCACCAAGGCGGCCCTGGGGATCTTCATGGCCACGTTCATCTACGCCCTGGCCGTCCTGCGGGTCGTCGGCACCGGCGACGACGCAGCGTTCGTGCCTGACAACTCGATCTCGGTGGCGATTCTTCTTCTGCTGCTCAGCATGCTCCTGTTCCTTCGGCTGCTGACCCGGACCACGCAGGGCCTACGAGTCGCATCGGTCCTGGCCGAGCTCGGGGAGGACGCACGCCGGGCCGTGGACCGCGCCTACCCCGACCCTGCCGTCGAGCCGGGAACCGAGCCGGAGGCCGAGCCGCAGTTCTCGGTAGCAGGACGGACGGTCACCTACCGCGGACGGCCTGGCGTCGTGCAGAGCGTCGACGTGCGGAGTCTCGTCGACCGTGCCCGGGAGGCCGACGCCGTTCTCGAACTCGGTCCCCGCTTCGGGGAGTTGGTGGCCGACGGCTCGGTGCTGTTCACGGTGCACGGCGGGACGAGCGACATCGCCGACGACTGGCTTCGCGGCACGGTCGCCACCGGCGACGAGCGCACCATGCGCCAGGACCCCGCCTTCGCGTTCCGGCTCTTCGCCGACATCTCCGCCAAAGCCCTCTCGCCCGGCGTGAACGACCCGACGACCTCCACGCAGGCGCTGGATCAGATCGAACTGCTCCTGCGCAGGGTCGGCACCCGCCGCCTGACGCCCGGCGTCGGTCGGGACGCGGCCGGCGTCATCCGGTTCCGCTTCCGCGCCCCCAGCTGGGAGGACTTCCTCAGTCTTGCTATCGATGAGACGCGGCACTACGGCGAGGGCTCGATCCAGGTGATGCGCCGGCTACGGGCGCTCCTGGAGAACGTGCTCGAATCGGTTCCTGAGCAGCGTCGGGCCCCGGTCCAGGCCGAACTCGCGCTGCTGGACGCTGCGGCCGGGCGTGCCTTCGGCGACTCGACCGACCGTCTCGCCGCCGTGGCCAGCGACCGCCAGGGCCTCGGCGCCACCGAGGCACCGGATCGGCACCTGCCGACACCACGAGCTGCTGCACGCACGCCCAGCGCGTGAGGAGCGAGACCGCCCCCGATCCCGGGTAGAGCTTGCCCCACCCGGTCACACCCCCTCCGCGAGCGTCACCGTGCCATGTCGGCCGCGTCGTTGGTTCGTTCCGGCGGCCCCTCCATCACTCGCAGCATCAGCTCGGCCCACCGCTCCAGGTGGACGTCCCCGAGGAAGAGTTCCCGGGACCGGCGCTGTCCCGCCTTTCCGAACTGCGCCGCCATCTCCGGATCCGACAGCAGGCGGCCGACCGCGGTGCCGAACGCGTCGAGATCGGTCGCGTCCTCGACGAGGAAGCCCGTCTCGCCGTCGACGACCTGGTCGCAGATCCCACCGACCGCGCTCGCGACGACGGGGCGCGCCTTCCACATCGCCTCGACGACCGTCAACCCGAAGCCTTCCGCCAGGCTCTTCTGGGTCACGACGGCGGCGTGTCGTTGCAGCGCGTTGACGATGGCCGCGTTCTCCTCCAGGTCGCGCATCGGCAGGCAGGCCAGGTGCACTCGTCCGCGCACGGAATGCGGTAACGACTGCCACGCCCCCACGCACTCCTGGAGCACCTGCCCGCCTTCGGGGTCGTCCTCGACTCCCGAGACGCTCGGCCCGGCGAGCAGCAGGTGCGCGTCCTCGTGACCCGGCAGATGTGCCGCGAAGGCCTCGAGCACCCCGGCCATGTCCTTCGCGTGGTCCCATCGGGAGACCTGCACGACGAGCGGCACGTCGGGTGACGGTGGGGGACCGGACTGGAGGATGTCGGCGTGCCGATCCACGCGGCCCGGCGAGCCGTCGGTGCGGAGGAACAACGGGAAGGTGCCGGCCTCGCCATGCCCGCCGAGGAGCCCTACGTGCACAAGGATCCGCCGGACCATGTCGGGTGAGAGATCCTGGTTCTTCGGGCTGAACGGGTCGAGTGAGGGCGGGATCAGCATCACCCGGTCCGAGGGCAACCAGGACGGGATGAACTGCTTCCTACTGAAGATCACGGCGTCGGCACGCAGGATGTCTTCCCGCAGGAAGGCCCACCCCTCGTCGGTGTAGCCGTTGGAGGCGTCCCGGCCGATGTGACAGCGCCACACCACGTGGGCACCCGCTTCCCGCATGGTCTCGACCAGGCCGGCCGTCTGGGGGTCGTGCAGGATCACGGTGTCGCCGGGGCGGATCAGCGCGCGCAGGTCCTCAGCGTTGGCCGCGAGCGTCTCGTCGTAGCAGGCACGTTCGCGCTCGCCCAACGGGCCGCGGTCACCGACGAAACCGTAGAGCCTGTTGTGCAGCCGTTTCGTGACCGTGAAGAAGGTGGGGTCGCCCTCGATCACGAGCCAACGGGTGTCGATGCCGACGCCGCGGGCCCACGGCAGGAGCGCCCGCAACATCTCGGCCACCCCGCCGCCGGCTGCGGTCGAGTTGATGTTCCAGATCGTGCTGCCGTCGATCAGGCCGCGGACGCGGGCCGCATAGTCCGTGAAGTGCTGCAGCCGCTGCGTACCCAGCAAGTCGGCCAGCCGGTCGGTGCCCATCGCGGGCATGACGACCTCGCGCGGTACCCGGGACACGATGCTCATGCCAGTGACGGTTCGCGGGGCAGCGCGCAGGCGAAAGGGTCCTTGGTCCTTCCCCGGCCGTCGTGCGGACCCTGGGAGCCGGCCCGTGCGGGCGCGACCGTGGCGGGGTGACCAGCAGCGCGTACATGCCCTCCGCCCGGCCTCCGGAGGAGGCGCCACCGGCCGGCGCGCTGTCGGACGCCCTGATGCGCTGGGTCGTCGCTCTCGCCACGCAGGCGCCATCGGTGCACGACACCCAGCCCTGGCTGTTCGTCAGCGACGGGCGTCGTCTCGACCTGTTCGCCGACCCGAGCCGACGCATCCCCGTGCTCGACCCGGACGGCCGGCTCCAGCTCGTCTCGTGCGGTGCGGCCCTGTTCCACGTGCGCCTTGCCCTGCTCCGGCTGGGCCGGAGCCCGGCCATTTCCCTGCTGCCGGACGAGACCCGTCCCGACCTGGTGGCCACCATCTCCTTCGGGGCGCCCGGTACGGCCTCGATGCGCTCGGCGGAGTGGCAGTTGCTCGAGGCCGTGCGGCACCAGCACCTGACGCGGCGTCTCCAGGCCGATGCGCTGCCCGTCGAGGGATGGGATGCGCTGCGGCTCGCGGCGGAGCAGGAGAACGCGCGTCTCCACCACGTCGTCGAGCCCGCCGAGCGTGCCCACCCGCCGGAACTCGCCCGTTGGCTCGGCGACCTGGACGTCGCCGTCGTGTGGACGGGATCCGACACGCCCTCCGCGCAGATCGAGGCCGGCCAGGCCATGGCGCGGGTGCTGCTGACCGCAGCCGCGACCGGGACCTCGGCGAGCCTGCTGCAACAGCCCTTCGAGCTGCCCGACCTCCGCGCTGCGTTCCGGCGGAGCTCCGAGATCCGAGGCGCCGTGCAGGTGGTCCTCCGGCTCGCCGACGCCGTGGACAGCGTTCCGGATCCCCGACGTCCCCTGGACGAGGTCTTCAGCGTCGCACCGCAGGACGGCGCGCCGCGCATCGATCCCGTCCTGACCCGGGGATGAGGGACCGCGGTGGAGCAGTGGCCACGGGTCGCCAGCCGCGCTGAGCAGTGATCGCGCAGACCACAGGCGGGCGTCGGGAGCCGCGCGCGACGCCGGCCTCGGTCGACCCGGAGTGGGGCCGACCGGCCGGCGACGTGGTCGCCCGGCTCGCCACCGATCCAGGCGGCGGACTGTCCGAGGCCGAGGCGACCGCTCGTCTGCGGCGCCACGGCGCGAACGTGCTGCCCGCCGAGCGGGGGCGATCCCTGGCCGGCCTCGTGCTCGAGCAGCTCACCGACACGATGATCGTGGTCCTGCTGGCCGCCGCCGTCCTCACCACCGTCGTCGGCGACGGGAAGGACACCGTCGTCATCCTCGCCGTCGTCGCGCTCAACACGAGCCTCGGCGTCTACCAGGAACGGAAGGCGGCGAGGGCGGTCGCCGAGCTGGCCCAGCTGCAGGCACCCACCGCCCGGGTGGTCCGGGGCGGCACGTCGCGGCAGATCGCGGCGGAGGCCCTGGTGCCGGGGGACCTGGTCGAACTCGAGGCGGGCGACGCCGTGCCGGCCGACCTGCGACTCCTGCTCGCGGCGGGCCTCCAGGTCGACGAGGCCCTGCTCACCGGCGAGTCGGTGCCCGTGCTCAAGGACGCGGACGCCCTCGCGCCCGACGCGGCCCCCGTGGCGGAGCGGCTCGCGATGGTGCATGCGGGAACGACGGTCACCTCCGGACGCGCGCGGGGAGTGGTCGTGCGGACCGCGTCGGACACCGAGCTGGGGCGGATGGCGGGTCTGCTCCTGCGTACCGAGGCCCCGGTCACGCAGCTGCAACGCCGGCTGGGGGAGCTGGGGCGGATCCTGGCCGTCGGGTGCGTCGCGCTGTGCCTGCTGGTGCTCGTCGTCGGGCTGCTGCGCGGGCAGCCGGCGGAGCGCATGGTCGTCACGGCGATCAGCCTCGCGGTCGCGGCGATCCCGGAGTCGCTGCCCGCCGTCGTCGCCCTGTCCCTCGCGCTCGGCGCGCAGCGGATGGCGAAGCGACACGCGCTGGTTCGCCGGCTACCCGCCGTCGAGTCGCTCGGGTCCGTCACGGTCATCGCCTCCGACAAGACGGGCACGCTGACCGAGGGGCGGATGCGGGCGCGGACGGTGTGGCTGCCGACACGCGGCCGGGTGGACGTCGGCGATCCCGGCGACCCGAGCCACCCCGGCGACGACGGGGGCGCTCGTCAACCGACAGCCGATCTCCGGCGACTTCTCGAAAGCGTGGTCCTGTGCAACGACGCGACGTTTCGCGTCGGGAGTGAGGACGACCCGGACGCTTCGGAGGGTGACCCGACGGAACGCGCGCTGCTCGAGCTGGCCCGTCGGTTCGGCTGTGACGTGGAGGGCCTCCGCCGCGACCGTCCCCGCGTCGGGGAACTGCCCTTCGACGTCGGTCGGCGGCGGATGACGACCCGCCACCGCGACGGCGACCGTCTGCTGACGGCGTGCAAGGGCGCGCCGGAGGCGCTGCTGTCCGAGCCGGCCGTGCTGCGCACGTCGCCCGCCGACATCGAAGCCGCGCACGCGGCCGCGTCCGCGCTCGCCGCCGACGGCCTGCGCGTGCTCGCCGTCGCCGCGCGTACGGATCCGGCCGGCGGAGCGGCCGACGGTGGCTCGGTGCCGGTTCCGGAGGTCGGCCTCGAGCTGCTGGGGCTCGTCGGTCTCGAGGACCCGGTTCGTCCCGCCGCCCCGTCGGCGGTCGCCGCCGCACAGACCGCGGGCATCGTTCCGCTGCTGATCACCGGCGACCATCCCGCCACCGCCCTCGCCGTCGCCCGTCAGGTCGGGATCGCCGAGTCGGCGGAGCGCGTGCTCACCGGGGCGCAACTGGCGGCCGACGGAGCCGAGCAGGACCTCACCCGCATCCGTGTGTTCGCGCGCATCGCCCCCGAGCAGAAGCTCGACATCGTGCAGGCGTGGCGGGCCAAGGGCCACGTCGTGGCGATGACCGGCGACGGCGTCAACGACGCGCCCGCCCTCCGCCAGGCGGACGTGGGGGTGGCGATGGGCCTGGGTGGGACGGACGTCGCCCGCGAGGCTGCCGACGTCGTCCTGGCCGACGACGACTTCGCCACCATCGTCGCCGCCGTCTCCGAGGGGAGACGCGTCTACGGCAACATCCGCCAGTTCCTGCACTACGCCCTCGCCGGGGGAGTGGCCGAGATCCTCGTGATGCTGTTCGGTCCGGCGGTCGGGCTCGTCGTCCCGCTGCTCCCCGCGCAGATCCTGTGGATCAACCTGCTGACCCACGGACTGCCCGGCGTGGGCTTCGGGGCGGAGCCGGCGGAGCCGGACGTGCTGCGTCGGCCGCCGCGGGATCCGCAGCAGAGCGTCGTGTCGGGTGGGCTCTGGCAGGGGCTCGGCCGGCTCGGGCTCGTCCTGGCCCTCGGTTCCCTCGCCCTCGGCGCGGTCGCCGACGCCACGGATCGCCCCGCCCAGACCTTCGTGTTCCTCGGCCTCGGCTGGGCGGTGCTGCTCACGGCACTTCCGTTGCGCAGTGAGAGCCGGGCCGTGTGGCGGATCTCCCTCCGGAGCAACCTGCTGCTGGTCGGCGCGGTCGTCGCCGGGCTCGTCCTTCAGCTGCTCGCAATCGAGTGGGGTCCGTTGCGCGACTTCCTCGACCTGGAACACCTCTCGTTGCCCGACCTCGCCCTCATCGGCGTTGTCAGCCTTCTCGGGGCGGTCGTGGTCGAGATCGAGAAGGCGCTTTCGCGCCGCCGGTGACGCGCCGGCCGGCGGCCGTCAGATGCCGGGGACCGGCGACGGCTCAGTGCAGGCGACGGGCGAAGGGATCGGGCCGGGCCGGCGCGGGCGCCACCCGGATCTTGGCGTCGAGCACCAGTGCGCCCCGCTCGAAGGCCCGGACGGGATTGAGGTCGAGCTCCGCCACCTCCGGCAGGTCGACCGCGAGCTGACCGAGCCGGACGAGCAGCTGCTCGAGCGCCAGCAGGTCGCAGGGTGGGCTGCCTCGGTACCCGGTGAGCAGCCGGGCGCCTCGTCCTTCCCGGACGAGTTCGGCGGCGTCGAGGTCGGTCAACGGGAGCAGGCGGAAGGCTCGCTCGTCGAGGAGATCCGTCAGGACGCCGCCCATGCCGAACATCAGCAGGGGACCGAAGGTGGGGTCGGTGGTCAGGCCGGCCACCACTTCGACGCCGTCCGGTGCCATCGGCTGCAGCACCGCGCCCGCCATCGCGTCCCCGAGCCTGGCCTTCATGTCGCGGTAGGCGGCGGCGACCGCGGTGGGACCGGGCAGGTCCAGCGCCACGCCGCCGACGTCTGTCTTGTGCACGAGGGACGGCCCGACCGCCTTGAGGGTCACGGGGAAGCCCAGGTCCCTGGCCGCGCGCTCGGCGCCGGAGACGCTGGTCACGTCGACCGACTCCGACACCGGGATGCCATAGGTGCCGAGCAGCTGCTGCGCCTCGGACGGCGTCAACCATCCGCCGGCCGGGTCGCGACGCAGGCGGTCCTCGACGAGGCGCCGACCGTCACTCGCCCCCGGGGCGGGACGCGGCAGCCGTCCGGCCGGACGGCGACGGAACTCGGCGTACCGGGCCATCCGGTCGAAGGCGATGACCGCGGCCTCCGGGTAGGAGTAGCGGGGCATGCCTCCCGCGGCAGTCCGCCCGACCACGCTCGTGGTCGCCGTGCTGCCGACCACGCTCAGCAGGACCGGCTTGTCCGAGCCGGCGCAAGCGCGAACCGCCGCACGGACGAGTTCGTCGGGTTCGGTGAGCGGCGTCGGCGTGACGATGGCCAACAGCGCGTCGATGCGGGGGTCCGCCAGCACGGCTCGGATCCCGTCCTCGAACTGCCGCCCGTTCGCCCCGGCGATCGTGTCCACCGGGTTGACCACGGCCGCGCCGTGCGGAAGGCACGTCCGCAGCTGCTCCTGCGTCGTCGCGGAGAGCTCCGGGAGCTCCAGGCCGAGCTCGGCGACCGCGTCCGCCGCCAGGATGTTCGGGCCGCCGGCGTTGCCGAGGATGCCGAGGCGGTTGCCGCGGGGGAGCGGCTGGGTCGCGAGCAGGGTGACGATGTCGAGCAGGTCTCCCATGTGCGGGACGGCGATGATCCCCGCCTGTCGGAACAGCGCCTCCACCGACCGGGCCGGTGTCGCCGCGGCCGCCGTGTGGGACGCGGCGGCCCGGGCGCCGACCCCGGAACGTCCGGCCTTGATGGCGACGACGGGCTTCTCGGCGGAGAGCTGACGGGCCAGGCGGGCGAACCGCCGGGGGTTGCCGAACGACTCGAGGTAGAGAACGGCGACGCGGGTGTCCTCGTCCTGCCCCCACCAGCGGAGGAGGTCGTTGCCGCTGACGTCGGCCTTGTTGCCCACCGAGGCGAAGGTCGTGACGCCGAGATCAGCTGTCGTCAGGTGTTCCAGCAGGGCGATACCCAGGCCGCCGGATTGCGTCATCACGCCGACGGGTCCGCGGCCCGGGACGCGGGGGGCGAAGGTGGCGCTCAGCCCCGCCGAGGTGTCCAGCACGCCGAGGCAGTTCGGCCCCACGAGCCGCATGCCCGCCGCGCCGACGAGGTCGGCGAGCCTCCGCTGCCTC
Organism: uncultured Actinomycetota bacterium; assembly: GCA_963783105.1. Lineage (GTDB taxonomy): Bacteria > Actinomycetota > Actinomycetes > Frankiales > Frankiaceae > JAVEDQ01. The sequence goes on along the minus strand of CAWAMI010000003.1, from coordinate 541,928 downwards.
TCCCGGCCCTCCGGGCCGTCGTCGGCGAAACCGGCCGACAGCACCACCATCGCTCCCGCGCCGATGCCGGCGCATTCCTCGGCGACGGTCAGCACGCGCTCCGCGGGCACGGCCACGACGATCAGGTCGACCCCGTGCGGAAGGTCCCTGACGCTGCTGCAGGCCCGGATCCCCTGGACGACCGGTCGGGACCGGTTGACGGGGTAGAGGCGACCGGCGAAGCCGCTGCGGAGGAGGTTGCGGAAGACGGCGGTGCCGACGGTGTGCGGGCGCTCGCTGGCGCCGACGACCGCCACAGATTCGGGCCGGAACAGTCGTCGCAGACCGGCCACCTCCGCCTGCCGGTCCCGCCGGTCGAGTGCGTCCAGGAGTCCGGGACCGGGCGTGAGGTCCAGGTCGTAGTGCACGACGTCGCCGACGTGCGCGTGCTCCACGCCGAACCCGGCGTCCCGGAACACCTCGGCCATCCGCTTGTTCCGCGGCAACACCTCGGCGACGAAGTGCGTGATGCCGTCGGCGCGGGCGCGGCTGGCGAGATGCTCGAGGAGCAGCGTCGCGATACCGAGCCCGTGCTCGTCGTCGGCGACCGCGAAGGCGATCTCCGCGGCCGCGCCGGGTGAGCGGCCCGGCTCGGCCAGACGTGCGTAGCTCGCCACGCCGACCAGTCGCCCCTGGTGCAGCAGGACCAGCCCGGCCGATCCCTGTGCGTCGGGGCGGAGGAGCCGGGCGACGTAGCGGTCCCCGGAGTTTCTGCTGGCGGTGAAGAACCGCAGGTAGGTGCTGTCCGGGGACAGCGAGCGGTGCAGCTCGAGCAGTGCCGGTTCGTCGCTGGGGTGCAGGGGCCGCAGCCGCGCCGGACTCCCGTCGCGCAGGACGACGTCGACACGTCCCAGCAGAGCCGGTTCCGCGGGCACGTCGTTCTGGAACCGCGTCACGGTCACCTCGCTCCGTTCGACGGGTCGAGCGAACACCCGCAGCCCTCCGCACCGGTAGGGACCAAAGGCGCTCCGGTCCACGACTCGGGACCCCTCGGGGGGCGACCGTCCGGACCGACAATGGAGGCATGAGCGAGGCGCCGCAGTCGGCTGAGGCAGGCAACCGGACAACGATCGTGGTGGGCGTGGACGGTTCCTCGTCCAGCGTTCAGGCGTTGGGCTGGGCGGCGCGGCAGGCCGAGATCACGGGCGCAGGGCTTCGCGTGGTCACCGCGTGGACGTGGCCGCTCCTGTCCGGCTATGCGCCGCCGCCGCCGGATCTCGATATCGAGAAGGATGCGCGGTTCGTCGCGGATTCCGCGATCCGGCAGGCGCTCGGGCACGAGCCGAAGGTGCCGGTGCAGGTCGTCGTCGACGAGGGGAGCCCCGCGGGCGTCCTGCTGGAGCAGGCCCGGGACGCGGACCTGCTCGTGGTCGGCAGCCGTGGCCACGGCGCGTTCACCGGCATGCTGCTCGGATCCGTGAGCTCGCACTGCGTCAGTCACGCGGCGTGCCCGGTGGTCGTCGTGCGTCACGACGGCTGACCGACTGGCCGAGGCCGGCCAGGAGTCCGGCTAGTGGACCGGGACCTCCCAGGACAGGCGTGCCCCGCGGCTGTTCGGACCGGGACCGAGTTGCATGGTGCCGCCGTGCGCCTGGGCGCGGCTGCGCAGATTGTGCAGGCCGCTCTCCCGCTCCAGGACGGCCGGCAGACCCCGCCCGTCATCCTCTACGGCCACGGCTAGCGTGCCGTCGTGCAGGCTGACCGATACCGACAGTGACGTCGCCTCGGCATGTCGGATGGCGTTGCTCAGCGCCTCGCGGACGACCGCGACGACGTGGTCGGCAAGGCTCGGCGGAACGCCGGAGTCCAAGGGCCCCTCGAGCCGGAGTTGGGGAGCGATCGTGGCGCCGGCAGCGGCCTGATCCACCGCCTCCATGATCCGCGAGCGGAGGCTCGTTCGCTCCGACTCGGGGACGCGGAGCGAGAAGATGGCCCGGCGGAGGTCGCCGATGGTGTGGTCGAGGTTCTGCACGACCTGATCGACCCGTTCCGCGGCCTCGGCCGGCAGCGACAGGGACAGACTCTGCAGGGCCAGCCCGCTGGCGAACAGCTGTTGGATCACCTGGTCGTGCAGGTCGCGGGCGATCCGGTCGCGGTCGGCGAACACGGCAAGTCTTCGGCGCTCCAGCTCGCTCGTCGCCAGCGCCATCGCAAGAGCCGCCTGGGAGGCGAAACTGTTCGCCATGTCGATGTCGTCCTCCCCGTGCGGTGCCCTCTCGGGGGTGCGCGCCAGGACGAGGACGCCCAGCGGGACGGACTCCGCCATGAGGGGGAGGTAGAGGGCGTTGCGCAAGGTCGGTATCTCCGAGGGTGGCTGCCAGGCGATCGGTGCCGCGGCGAGATCGGCCACCAACCGGGGCTGTCCCTCCGCGATCACCTCCTGGGCGAGGGAACTCCCCGGCGGCAGGACCGTGCCCAGCAGCGCGTCGGCCCCTGGTCCGAGGGCCGCGCGGCAGAGCAGGCTCCCCACCGCGCCACCGCCGTTCGGCGAGTCGACGAGGGTCCACACGCTGACGACATCGTCGGCGGTGACCCGTTGGGCGGCCTCCGCGATCAGCGTCGGCCCGCGCACCTCGATCCCATGGGGGTCGTCGCTCATCCGGAGGATCTCGTTCGAGGTCTCGCTGCCGGCGCGGAGCCAGCGCTGCCGGAGTTCGACCAGCTCATAGAGGCGTGCGTTGTCGATGGCGACGCCGGCCGCACCGGCGAGCGCCGAGACCAGCTGCTCGTCGTCCTCGTCGAACTCCGGTTGGCCGATCTTCTCGGTCAGGTAGAGGTTGCCGAACACCCGGCCGCGCACGGTGATCGGCACACCCAGGAAGGACCGCATCGGCGGATGGCCCTCCGGGAAGCCGGCGGCCGAGGGGTGCAGGTTGAGATCGGTCAGCCGGATCACCTTGGGTTGCTCGATCAGCAGCCCGAGAATGCCGTGTCCTCGGGGGGGATGCCCGATGCCGGCGACCGTCGCCTCGTCCATGCCGGTGGTGATGAACTCCTGCAGGCCCTCGCCGCTTTCGTCGAGCACGCCGAGCGCGACGTAGCGGGCGTCGATGAGCTCCTGGGCCGCGTCGACGATGCGACGAAGCGTCTCGCCGAGGCCCAGCCCCGAGGCGATACCCACGACGTCGTCGAGCAGAAGTCGGAGTCGCTGCCGCTGGCCCTGCAGGTCCTGGACGCGCTCCAGCACATCCGCGAGGAGTTCGTCCAGCTTGAGGCGGCCAGGGAGAACCCGACCGGCATCGCTTCCCATCACGTGCGCCGGACCCGGCTGTCCTGGCACGGAGACCCGCTGGTCGCCATTGCCCTGAAGAATAGGCGTCGAGACGCACCGGTGCACGGAGTTGGCGTCGGTAATCAGGCCCGGTCGACGACAGGACCGCCTGGTTGGCCCGGACCGTGGGGGCCGGTCACCCGTGTGTCTCCGGGTGGGGGCGCGGGATCACCACGACGGGGCACCGGGCGTGTCGGCAGACGTGGCGGCTGACGCTGCCGAGGAAGGCTCGACGGAACGCCCCTCGTCCGTGGTTGCCGACGACCAGCAGATCGGCCTCTGCGGAGGCCTCCTCCAGGGCCTCGTACGGGGGGCCGCCGACGAGCTCGGTCCGCCACGTGAGGCCCTCGGCGTCCTTCAGGGGCTTGACCTGCTCGTCCAGCATCTCCCGCGTCGACTCGATGGTGTCCGCCCAGAGGTCGGCGCCGGGGGCGAGCATCGGTCCGGCCATCGGGCCCTGAGGCACCCAGGCGGACACGACGACGAGCTCGGCCCCGCGGCGCCGCGCCTCCTCGGCCGCCCAGTGCAGCGCCGCGCGCCCGCACTCCGACCCGTCGACGCCGACGACGACCTTTCGGTGATCGAGCCGGTTCTCCTTCGGCTCCGGATCCGCTGACGGTTCGGCGGAGGGCCCTTCGACGTCCGCAGTCGTGACCTCGCCGGGCGTCGTCTGCCGGGCGAGGGTGTTCCCGTCTCGTCGCGTCATGAGAGTTCCTCCGGAGTCGCCGTGTCTTCGGGTCCTGCTGCGGGGGCTGCCGTTGCGACGACGGCGACGCTCGTGTCCGCGTTCAGCGCGCAGCTCAGCGCCGTGGAGCCGAGGGGCCGGTGCCGCAGCGCCGTCGGTCCACCCCGTCCGACCACGAGCAGTTGGGCGCCGGCCGCGGCGGTCAAGGCCGACGTCGGAGAGTCCTCGACCACCTCGATCGAGTAGGAGAGCCCGTGCAGGCCGCCCATCTCCGCCAGCGCGGTCCGGACCATGGTCCGCAGCTCGGACCGGGCGTGGCCGAGCTCGCGATTGCGGTCGGTCAGAGACCGGAGCGTCGGATGCAGCGACGTCGGCAACGACCATGCTCGGACGATCCGGAGCGAGGCACCGTGTCGAACCGCGTGCGCCGCCGCCCAGCGCAGGGCGGCGAGCGAGTCCGCCGAGCCGTCCACCCCGACGAGGACGGGCCGCTCATCGGCGCCCGGCACGTCTCCGCGGACGACGACGACCGTGCCGGGATGCTGCTGCAGGCACTCGGTCGCCACCGATCCGAGCAGCAGCCGACGGAAGCGACCCCAGCCCCGGGAACCGAGGACGAGCATGTCCGTCGGGCGGGTCAGCTGCAGCAGGCCATCGACCGGTTCGTCGTAGACCGTCAGCGGAGAGACGGCCGGAGAGCTGGGCGGAGAGACGGCCGGATCGCCGGTCGGCCCTGTTTCACCCGTCCGAGGGGGAGGCACCTCGGCGACGGCGTCGTCCAGGAGCGCCTGTGCCGCCGAGCTGAGCTCGTCCAGGTCGCGGGTCTCCAGCGCGTCGAGTTCCCACGGTCGACCGAGGGGACCGAAGGCGAGGGCGGCGAGAACCTCCGCGCCGAGGGCGCCGGCCTCGCGCCGCGCCCAGCGCAGGGCCTGCTTCGCCCCCTCCGAGCCGTCGACCCCGACGACCAGCCGAGGGCGCTCGTCGGGCCTCGGTCGTTCGGCACCTGCGCTCGTCAGTGGTGACGCCGTCATGAGCTCGAGGAGGCGGCGGCACCGCGGGACGATCCGGCCGCGTTGTTGACGACCTCGACCGGGACCACGACGACGGGGCAGGACGCCTTGTGCAGGCAGGTGCTGACGACCGAGCCGAGCCGGTGCCGGAAGATCGCCCCCGAGTGACTGCCGAGCACGAGCATCCGGGCACTCTTCGACATCTCGAGCAGCGTCGTGATCGGCGGTCCCTGCAGCACCTCGTCACTCAGCGGCACCGTCGAGCCCGCGAGCTCCTCGCGGGCGACCTGGTGGGCGCGACGCATGAACGCCTCGGCCTCTTCCTTGGCCTTCGCCTGCTGCTCGGGCATCCGGACCGGACCGGCGGGGCTCGGCACCGCGGGCACCGAGTAGACGTGCAGCAGGGTGAGTGGCGCATCGACCGTGCGGGCCTCGCGGGCGGCCCACCTCGTCGCGGCCAGCCCGTGTTCGGTGCCGTCGATACCGACCAGGATCTCCATCGTGCGCCTCCCCGGCGTCCGGTTGTGTCTGCCTCGTCCTCAACGGTGGGGCCAGTCGGATGGAACGGGCAGAGAACTGGGTCGACCGTCCGGGGGACCAAGGTCCTCAGGGTGACGTCCGGACAGCGGTGGAGAGGTGCGTCGCGGCAAGGCATCGTGGGGCAGCGGCTGCGTAGGGCGGCCGGATCGATCCGGGGAGGGTCCGTGCGAGTCGAAGAGATCATGTCGTCGCCGGTGACGTCGGTGCGGCCGGACATGCTGCTGAAGGACGCCGCCGAGGCCCTGGTCGGTAGGGACGTGTCGGCGGCGCCGGTGCTCGACGACGACGGCAGGCTCGTCGGCATGGTCAGCGAGTCCGACATCATGCAGGTCGAGCTGCACGAGGACCCCCGTCGGCACGCACGGGTGGTCGAACCGGCCGGCACGGCGCCGTCCCGCGTCGAGGAGGTCATGACGCGCGACGTCGTCGCCATCCCGATCGACGCCGACGTCGCCGACGTGGCCGCGATGATGATCGAGCGCCGGATCCGCTCGATCCCGGTCGTCGAGGGCACGCGGGTGACGGGGATCGTCAGCCGGCGGGACGTACTCCGCGTCCTGGTGCGCGAGGACGCCGACATCGAGCGTGATCTCGCGGAGATCCTCGATGAGCTGCCCTCGAGCCTGGGTTCCTGGTCCGTACGTGTCAGCGAGGGTGTGGTCAGCTGGATCGGCACGGGTCCGGATCACGTCCGGCCCTTCCTCACCCGGGTCGCCTTCACCGTGCCCGGCGTGGTCGACGTCCGGTTCGCCGAGCGCGTCACCGCGTGAGGCTCGGGCCGATCACCGCTCTGCGGGAGCGATCGGCACGACGACGACGGGGCAGGCCGAGCGGCCTGTCACGTGCTGGCTGACGCTGCCCAGCAGGGCGGATCGCACCGCACCCCGGCCCCGGCTGCCCACCACGAGCAGGTCGGCGTTCTTCGACTCGTCGACGAGGATGTCCGACGCCCGCCCGCCGAGGACGAGGGCGTCGATGCGGATGCTTTCCGCACCCGGCGTCCGCCGCAGTTCCTCCACCTGGGTCTGCATCTCGAGCGCCAGCTCGTCCACCGGCGGCTCCTGGTCGAGCACCGCGCGTCCCAGCAGGGGGCCGCCCACCGGCTCGCCCCGTTCCCAGGTCTGGATGAGCGTCAGACGCGCCCCCGTCCGCATCGCCTCGTCGAGAGCCCAGCGCAGTGCGGCCTGAGCCGGCGCCGAGCCGTCGGTCCCGACGACGATGCGCGGCCGCCCGCCAGAGCCGGCGGACGCCGGGGACTCCGTCGGAGCCTCCGCGGCGCCCGTGGCCGGAGACGACGGGCTGGTCGTCCGCCCCTCACCGATGGCCGGGTGCGTCTCCCGGTACAGCTCGGCCTTCACCTCGTCGGTCACTCCGTGCAGCGGCCGGTGGGTCGTCATCGTCGTCTCCCGCGTCGTCGAACCGGTGATGTGCTCGCAGTGTCGGCGCCGGCCTCGACGGCGAGCGAGAGGAGGTCCGCCTCGCGGCTCGGGACCAATGACCCACAGCAGGAGGGCATCGGGCGCTGACGCCCGCAGCCGGTCGGGTCGCAGCCTGGACGAGTTGCACGATCTCTTCGAGACGGCGCTGGCCGCCGTGCCGCGCTACAGGCAGAAGGTGCAACAGGTCCCGCTCGGGCTGGCGCGCCCGGTGTGGGTCGACGACCCGGCCTTCCGGCTGGACCACCACCTCGGGAGGATCGCCCTGCCCGCACCGGGAGGTCCTGCCGAGCTGGCCACCCTCGTCGGTCGCCTCATGTCGCAGCCGCTGGACCGGGAGCGACCGCTGTGGGAGACCTGGATGGTCGAGGGGCTCCAGGACGATCGCTGGGCGCTGGTGAGCAAGCTGCACCACTGCCTCGCCGACGGCGTCTCCGGCAGTGAGTTGCTGACGGCTGTCCTGCTCGCGGGCTCGGGCTTGTCAGACGGACAGGACCCGCCCGTTCGCGAGGACCAGGCGAGTCCCGGATCCGCACGCCTGGTCGTCTCGGCGGTGATCGACCAGCTGCGGGAGGCCCGGCGCGATCTGCTCTCGGTGGAGGGTGCACTCGCCGCGCCCCGACGCCTGGTATCCGGCATCGGAACAGCAGTCCGGGGAGCGTCCGCCTTCACCCGCCTGCTCCGGCCGCTTCCGACGACCTCGCTGTCCGGGCCGATCAGCGCGCACCGGCGGTGGGACTGGACGACGGTGAGAATCGGTGACCTCAAGGCGATCCGGCACCGCACCGGCGTGACGTTGAACGACGTGGCGCTGACCATCGTGAGCGGTGCCCTGCGGCGCTACCAGCTGGCCCACGACGAGCCCCCGTCCTCGCACCCGGTCCGGTCGCTGGTCCCGGTTTCGGTCCGCACGGGAACCGGCAACGGCCGGCTGGACAACCAGGTGTCCGCTCTGGTGCCCGAGCTCCCCGTCGACATCGCCGATCCGGTGGAGCGGCTCCGCGTCGTCCACCGACGGCTCGCGGCGCTCAAGGACTCGGGCGAGGCGACGACCGGGCAGCTCATCACCCGGCTCGCGGACAGTTCCCCCTGGCTCGCGGAGGAGTCGTTGCTGCGTGCCACCGTGCACTTCGCACCACCGTTGCTCACGACGGTGACCACCAACGTCCCCGGCCCGCCGCTACCGCTCACGGTGCTCGGCCGGCCCTTGCTGGAACTCGTGCCCTACGTGCCCCTCGGCTACCGGGTCCGGGTCGGCGTCGCGATGCTGTCCTACGCGGACCGCTTCTGCTTCGCGGTGACGGCCGATGAGGACTCGGTGCCCGACGTGCATCTGCTCGTGGAGGCGCTGCGGGAGGAGACGGAAGCGCTCATCGACGCCACGGCGGGTGCCCCTGACGACGCTGCTGATGACGCTGCCGATGACGCTGCCGGGGGCGTTCCGGCGGCTCGCACGGCCGAGGAGAAGCCGGCGTCATACCGCCGATGACCGCTGTTCTGGCAGCTCAGGGTCCGGCAGCTCAGGTTCCGGGAGCCCGGGCCCGCCGTGCGCCCCCGCCGTTGCGGGGTCCGGCGCGAGATCGAAGAAGCGCTGGAGTCCGCTGCTGCCCAGGCGTTGCAGCACGTGCGCGCCGGCGACGAGATGCAGACATCCGTGGGAGGCGTGCAGGCGTCGCCGGGCCGCGACCAGGGCGCCCAACCCGACCGCGTCGATCTGCTCTGACGCCCTGAGATCGACGACGAGGCGGACCGAACCACGGGCGATCAGGTCCGTGATCTCTTGCCGGAACATTCCGACGGTGCCGAAGGTCAGGTCCGGCCCCACCGACACCAGCTCGTGAGAGTTGTCATCCCGGGGGATCGGGAGGGCGGGCGGATCCGGCGCCAGGATCTCAGTCGCCAGGATCTCAGTCGCCAGGATCTCGGCGGACTCCTCTGACGGGTTCGGGATGTCGCTGGACATGACGCCCCTTCCACACCGGCTCGACGGACCAATCGGACGTATCGGCCCATCGGGGCTGACGGGAGAACTGTCCTTCGCGCCGGGGGCGGTGCGAGGTTGCGCGCGACGGCGAGTCGCGCGACAGGGGCGAACGTCCCGCTACGGGTCCCCACTGACAGGGGCGGACGCCTCTGCGGCAGCTGCGCCGGGCGGCGGAACCTCCCCGCATGCGCAGAGTCGGAAAAGCTCTTGTCGTCGCAGGGACGGTCCTGCTCGTCCTGGCCGCTCTGGCCTGGCTGATCGTGCCGAAGGTGGCCGTGAAGTATCCGGGCGGCCCGCTGGACAAGACGGCCATCGCGACCGGAACGTTCACGCTCTACGTCGATCCGGCGACAGCGGCGCCGCGGCCTCCGCAGGAACTGCCGCTGCGGATCGAGCGTCGGCTGCACGTCATCGAGAACACGTCCTCGCGCTCGGTGGTCCAGGAGGACGACGCCGAGCTCGTCGGGCCCCTGCCGCGCCAGGTCTTCGAGCAGCGCTACGTCGTCGACCGCAGCAGCCTGCGGAACGTCAGCGACTCCCGCGCCTACGCCTACACGCCCGACAACGGGATCAACCGTTCGCCGAACTACTCGATCAACCTGCCGTTCGGCTCCGGCAAGGGTCCCTACCCCGTCTGGAAGAACGAGACCGGCAGCGCCTACCCGTTCACCAGGGTGGCGACGCTGACCCGCAACGGCGTGAAGCTGGACCGCTACCACGGCCGGCTCACCGACGCCGCCGTCCAGGACTACTACATCGCGCAGCTGGCGCGACAGGGCATTCCGCAGCAGCTGTCACCCGCGCAGGCGGCCGAGCAGCTGAAGGCGGCAGGCGCCGACCCGTCCGCGCTCACCTCCGTCGTACTGCCGCGGCTGACGCCGGCCGACCGCGCCGAGATCACGTCGATCCTCGCGGCTCCCGTGCCGCTGGACTACCGCCTCGACGTCGACACGAACTTCCTCGTCGAGCCGCGGACCGGGGCCATCGTCGGCCTCGAGCGCATCGACCAGACGCTGCGCGCACGTCCCGACATCGCCGGTATCGGTCGCGTGCAGGCGATCCTCGTCAAGCCGGAGTATGCGAACGACCCGGTCGTCGCCGGTGCCGCCTCGACCGTTCAGAAGCTCGTCGCGCAACCCCCGGAGACGCCGGTGTTCCGGCTGGACTATGCGCAGACGGCCGCCTCGGTGGACGAGCTGGTCGACTTCGCCGACGGGCGTGGCGATCGCATCACCTTCGCCACGCAGATCGTCCCGGCTGCGCTCGCGATCGGCGGTCTCGTGCTCCTGGTGATCGGCATCCTGCTGATCTTCCGCAACCCCCGCCCGGGAGCCGTCGCGCCCCAGGACGACCACTCCGGCACGCCGCCGAAGACCCCCGTCGGGGCCTAGGCAGGCAGAGGCGGTCGAGGCACCCTGTCCGGGTCCGCCGAGTACGTCGGAGGCGTCGGGTCGAGTCGAGGAGCTGGGACATGCGCGCGCAGGTCGGGGACGAGATCGTCGTGGAGAGCCAGGCGTTGGGACGAGTACCCCGTCGGGGTCGGGTCCAGGAGATTCTCGGCAGCGACGACACCGAGCACTTCCGGGTCCGGTGGGAGGACGGACACGAGTCGGTCTACTTCCCGGGCGCCGGCGGTCACATCGTCCGGCCCGTCGCCGGGGCGGTGCCGATGCAGGCCGCAGGGCCGCGGCAGGATGCCGACCGGCCCCTGGCCGAGCTGACGCTGGCCTTCGATCGCATCGGGGGTCACGCCACGCTGCGCGCGACTGCGGCGCTCCTGGCGCGAGCCGGCGCCGACGCTGTCGTGGTGCAGGAGCCGGACTCCCCGCCCTCGCTGCTGACCGCACGGGACCTTCTCGCCGCACTGGCAGCGGGTGCCGACCCCGATGTCGTCTGGGTCGCGGACATCGCCCCGTCGGCGACGGTGTGGGTGGCGCGCGACGAGGGGCTCGTCCGCGCGGCCGAGAGCATGCGGGACGCCGGGGTCACCCACGCGCTGGTGCGCGGGCCCGAGGGCCTGATGGGTGTCGTCGCGCTCACCGACGTGCTCGCCGCCGTCGTCGACGCCGGGTCGCGAACGGGGATCACGGCCCCGATCGCGTGAACCATGCGCGCGTCGTCGAGGGCTCACGCGGAGACGTCACGGGCCTGATTCAGGTTCGCCTGGTGGGGACCGGAGAGCCAGTCCTGCTCGAGACGCGGGTCGGCCGGTTCCTCGCCCCGCCGCAACGCGTCGATGTACGCGCGGTCCGCGGCAAGCCTGGCTGGGATGTCGGAGCCTTCGGCGACGGCCCCGTGCCCCGGGATCACGACGTCGACCCGTCGGGTAGCCTCCTCCAGCCGGTCGAGTGCCGCCTCGTAGGCAGCGAGCTGATCGGGTCGGCGAGGGTCGAGGAGCGGGATCAGGACGTCGGAGAGCATGTCTCCCGCGATCAGTACTCTCCGGTCCGCGAGGAGGATCGCGGCGTGACCGATCGCGTGCGCCTGATGCTCGATGATCTCGCCCGGCACAGGTCCGCCGTCGGCAGGTAGCGGGGTGAGGAGCCCGATCAGCTCGAGCGGGATGCCGGACGCGCTCTGCGCCGCCATCGCCTGCGCTCGCTCCCGGACCCCGCTGGCAGCCTCGGCGCTGGCGGGCATGGCGTAGCGCGGCACGTCACCGAACCGCGAGTGCCAGAGCAGGTGGTCCCAATGCAGATGGGTGGAGAACCCGGCGACGACCGGCATGCCGAGTTCGTCCACGTCATCGGCGAGCTCGTCCAGGTCGGAACCGTCGATGCCGGGATCGACCAGGATCAGCCCGGCCTCCCCGCGCACGACGGTCGCGTTGCTCTTGACCCACTCGCTCTGCCGGACCCACACGCCGTCGGCCACCTGCTTCAGCATCCGTGCACCCTTCGTCCCGATGTCGCTGCGTGACGGTCTGCCCCGGGTTGTCACCTCGCGGGACGGGCCAGCCGCCCTGGGCGGGCTCGTCGCACTACTGACGTGTTCCGGTCGCGGAACTCATCGCTGCATTGCGAAGGCGCATCTGGGGTGCGGGGGATCTGCGCCCCTATGGGTGCCCAGATCTCCCTCACCCCGACGGAGCGGGCGCCCTGTTCCCGTACGCGCCCTGCCGGCTCAGCGGATACCGGGCGTCCCCGGAGTTCCGCTCGCGGGCCGCTCGGCGGTCGGTGCCGTTGCTGGTGCCGTCTGCGACGACTCAGGCGCAGCGCCAGCGGGCTCGAAGCCCGGCTCCTGGCCGCCCTGGTCGAGCCGGAACGGCGGGTACTCGTCGCGCATGAGGGTGGCGTAGACGACGACCCGGTAGGTCCAGCGCTCGAGGCCCATCACCAGGTCGAAGACCGACCGCGGGTACCGGCGGCGCACGGTGAGGATCACGCCGGCGACGATGGCCAGCACGGTGATCAGCCCCGGTCCGCTGTAGCCGCGGTCCTCGCCGTAGGTCCACCACGCCAGTCCGCCACCGAAGATCGAGACGATCACGATCTGGGGGAACACGAGCAGCCACCACTTCACGAGCACCAGCGGCCGGCTGAGCTCCTGCGGGTAGGCGACGTCGAGGTCGGCGGGGTAGTCCGCGTCCGGGCGGAGGGAGAACGGCGGGTAGCGGTCGGTGCCGAGGACCACCGCGTAGAAGATCACGCGCCACGTCCAGCGCAGCACGCCGACGTTGAAGTCGAAGATGCTCCTCGGATAGCGCCCGGTGAACAGGATCGAGATCCCGGCCACCACCGTCAGCACGCCGAACGCCAGCCAGCAGAACGCGAGCACGATCGCGTGCGGCACGGCCAGCAGCCACTTCACCAGCCACAGCCACCGGTTCAACGGCTCGTCGAGCCGGGCCTCGAACCGCAGCGGCTGGCGCTCCGTGGCCGCCCCTGCTCCCACGGCTCCGGGCCGGTGCTCACCGGCCGGGCGCTGCTCGCCCGGCAACGACTGGGCGGGGATCTTCGGCTTCCGGAGGCCGGCGATCAGCAGGGCGGTCGCGCCGGCGCCGAACACCAGACCCACGCCGATCAGCGCCAGCCCGATCGGGAGCAGGATGTCGGTCGCGATCCCGGCCCGTGCGTCGACGTCCACGCCCGCGGAACCGTCGGCATTCATGACGACCACGGCCCACGAACCGTGCTCGACGGGCCAGGTCACCGTCTGGGTTCCCACGCCGGCGGACGACGCCGCCCAGAAGGGTTGGCTGCCGGGCGGGGCGGCGGTCGAGCTCCCCGGCACGAGTTGGTAGCGGACGGCGAAGGGCCCGAAGGAGACGGAGCTGATCCTGTCGTGGGCGGTCGTCGCCAGGTAGCGATCGACGTCCGCCTGCGGCGCGATGCCGACGAAGGTCGCGGTGCCGGCTTGGGTGCCGGCCCGGGGCTGTACCTGGATGCGAGCGGTTCCGAGCCGGTCGAGGGGCCCCCAGCCGCCGCGCACGTCGGTGCCGAGGTCGATGCGCTCCGATGTCAGCGCCGGGGTCTGCGTCTCGAAGTGACCCCGCGGGCTGTTGTAGTAGCCGGCGTCGTCGCGAGCCGTCACGTGCAGGCCGACGAGCAGGGTCCCGACGAGGACCAGCCCGAGGGCGACCAGAGCCGCGAGGGCTCCTGCCACGACAGCTGTGATCTTCCCTGCACGCATGGGGGCTCCGATCGCGGTTCGGGGGGCTGACGTGGTCAGCGGCCGGACTGTGAGGCCTGCGCGGGCACGCTCGCCGGTGCGGGAACGCCCGTCTGGTCGGGAACCCGGGGCGCCGGTGCCCGCAGGGTCGCCTCCTGCAGGATGCGGGCGACGTCCGACGAGCTGACGATGCCGACGAGATCCTCACCGTCGCCACCGTCACCGCCCTGGAACACGAGGATCCGGCCCTCGCCCGCCAGGGACCGGGGGTGGGAGAGCACGTCGAACACGCGGTCGTCCGGCTTGGCCTGCGTCAGCCGGTCCCGGGGCGTCGCGACGTCCGACACGCGGACCGACGAGCGGTTCTGTTCCGGAACGGACGCGAGTTGCCGGAGGGTCACCAGGCCGGTCACCCTCCCGCCGAAGTCGACGATCGGGTAGGCGGTGTGGTGCCGGACGAGCGCGATGCGCTCGCTGAACATGTCCACCGTGTAGTAGGCGGGCCCGCAGACGGGATCCGGCGTCATCACGTCCCGCATCCGCAGGTCGCCGAGCCGGTCCTTGAGCACGGTGGCCTGCTCCTCCTGGCCGGCGGCGGCCAGGATGAACCAGCCGACCAGCATGAGCCAGAGGCCGCCGACGGCGTCGAGGAACAGGAGTTCGGCCAGCCCGAGTCCGAGCAGGCCCGCGCCCATGGCGCGACCGGCCCGTGCCGCGGCGACCGCCGCGTCGGTGCGGCTGCGACCTCGTCGCCACAGGAACGCCCGCAGGATCCGCCCGCCGTCCAGGGGAGCGGCGGGCAGCAGGTTGAACACGGCCAGCAGCAGGTTGATCCCGCCCAGCCACGAGAGGCCGGCCGTCAGCAGGTCGGGCCACGACAGCACGTGCGTGACCGACGCGGCGAGCAGGAAGATCACGCCCGCGCCGACGCTGGTCGCCGGTCCGGCGCCGGCCACCCGTAGGTCGGCCCTCGGCGTGGGTGGCTCTCCCTCCAGCACCGTCACCCCGCCGAGCATCCAGAGGGTGATCCGCTCGATCCGGACGCCGTAGCGCTTCGCCACGAGAGCGTGCGCCGTCTCGTGCGCCGCCAGGGACAGGAAGAACAGGACGGCCACCGCCGCGGAGACGGCCCAGTAGGCGCCCGTCGGGTACCCGTCGGCCTGGTCGGGGAACACGCCCGTCGCGAGGATCTGGGTGACGAGGGCCAGGATGACGAGCACCGACCAGTTGACCCCCACGGGGATTCCCGCGATGCGGCCTATGCGCAGGTTCTCCTTCACGCCGACCACGCTGGTCTGCCCCGGGTCGAACGACCAGGGCACGGCGGGGGTCGGCGGGGGGACCTTGGTCCCGCACGCCTCGGATCACTCGGAGGCGATGGCGCGCAGCACGTTCAGCCGCGCCGCCCGCCGGCTCGGCAGGATCGCGGCGACGACCCCGGCCAGCCCGGCGAGCACCACCACCGCCACCAGGGTGGACAGCGGCACCGCAAAGGTGGTGATGCCCTGGTCGTTCAGGGCCCGGACGAGCGCCCAGCCGAAGAACAGCCCGATGATCAACCCGAGCACCGTGCCCTGCAGGGCGATGATCACCGACTCCCAGCGGATCGCCGACCGGAGTTGCCCACGGGTCATCCCCACCGCCCGCAGCAACCCGACCTCACGCGTGCGCTCGAAGATCGAGAGCGCCAACGTGTTCCCGATCCCCAGCAGGGCGATGACGATCGCCAGCAGCAACAGTGCGTACACCAGCGCCAACAGCTGGTCGATGGGCTTGGTCAACTGGTCCTTGAGCCCTCCCTGGTCGAGCACCTTCGTCCCGGGATAGGCGGACGTGACCTGTTCGAGGGCCTTCTGCGTCGCGGCCGACCCGGCATCCGGCGCCTTCTTCACATAGACCTGGTAGTCGTAGCGGTTCGGGAAGTTCGCGTCGTAGGCGGCCGTGCTGATGAAGTAGTTCCCGGCCGGTTGGTTCTCGTCGTAGATGAGGCCCACGCGCAGGGACTTCTGCCCGGTGTTGGCGAACTGCACGGGCACAGGGTCGCCGATCTGCAGATCGTGGTCCTCGGCGGTCTTCCGGTAGACCGCGATGTCGCCCGCTCCCAGGTTCCGGTTCCCGGTCAGCGGCTTCACGTCGATGATGTCGTACGCCGTCGCCGGGTCCACCGCCGCGACGGTCTGGACGCTGTCCTCCACCCGCATCGGAGCGAGCCGCAGGCCGGTCGCTGCATCGACCTCCGGCAACGCCTGGACCCGGCGGGCCACCGAGGGATCCACGCCACCGAAACCCTGGCCGGAGCCGGAGCTGATGACGAAGTCGCCGGTGAAGGCGCTGTCGATCGTGCGGTTGAGCGACGTCTTCGTCGAGGTGGCCAGAACCGTGATGAAGCAGACGAGACCCACGCCGATCATCAGTGCCGAGGCGGTTGCCGCGGTGCGCTTCGGGTTGCGCATCGCGTTCTCCCGGGCCACCTCGCCGGGAACACCGCGCAGCCGCGGCAGCGGCGCGCCGATGACGCGGCTCAACGGGAGCGCCACCGTGCGCCCGAGGATCGAGACGCCGAAGAACACCAGCAGCATTCCGAGCCCGACCAGGGCGACCGTCCCGCTGCCGGCCAGTCCGACGAACAACAGGCCGATCCCGCCCGCGAGCACGACGGACCCGACGATGATCCGTTCCTTGGAGCCGTAGCCGGTGCTGCCCACGAACTCCGCCTGCATCGCCCGCATCGGGGAGACCTTGGCCGCCTTCCTGGCCGGCGACAGGGCGGACAGCACGGTGACGCCGACACCCACGAGGAGCGCGATCGCCACGGTGCGGGCGGTGAAGACCACACCCCCGCCCGGCAGCGGGAAGCCCACGGCGGCGATCAGCGCCTTGAGTCCTGCGGCGACGGCCACGCCGAAGGCGAGCCCCACGACCGAGGCGACGAGCCCCACCGAGAACGCCTCGATGAGCACACTGCCGAGGACCTGCCTTCGGCTGGCTCCCAGCGCACGGAGCAGACCGTTCTCCCGCGTGCGCTGGGCGACGGTGATCGAGAACGCGTTGAACGTCATGAAGGCGCCGACGAGCAGCGCCACGACGGCGAAGACCAGCATGAAGGTGTTGAAGAAGGTGAGCGACTGGCGCGCCTGGTCCTTCGACTCCTGGACCAACTGCTTGCCGGTCACGGCTTCGGTGCCGGGCGGCAGGACACTCCGGACCTCATCGATCATCTGCGTCTGAGACACCCCGGGCTTCGCGAGCAACGAGATGCCGTCGAACGTGCCGGGGGTTGCCACCAGCCGCTGCGCCACGGGCGTCGGAAACAGCACCACGGACGCACCGGCCGGACTGTCCGCCGAACCGAACTTCACGATGCCGGAGATGCGGACCTTCTGCGGTGGCCCCTGCACGAGCACGGTGGTGGTGTCGCCGACCGCCAGGTTCCCGTCCTTGGCGCTCTGCTTGTCGATGACGACCTCGTCCGGTGCTTGCGGAGGCGCGCCTTGGACCACCGTGAAGGCGTTCAACTGCGGCGTGGGGTTCCAGTTGCCGCCGAGGGTCGGCGCGCCGTTCTCCGGGTCGCCCAGGGCCTCTCCGTCCTTGCCGACGAGCCGGGTGTAGCCGAGCACCTGGCCCTCGGCGACCGCGACGTCGGGCACCTGCGCCACGACGGGCACGAGGCTCTCGGGAACCCGGCCGCGTTGCTCGCCGCTGTTGTTCGGACCCTCGAAGGCCGCCGGCGCGCGAACCAACCCGTCCGTTCCGGCATAGACGCCGCCGAACACCGTGTCGAAGGTCCGGCGGATCGTATCGGTGAGCACCAGCGTCCCCGCGAGGAAGGCGACCCCGAGCACCACGGCCAGCGCCGTACTCATCAGCCTCAGCTTGTGCGCGAGCAACCCCTTGAGTGCCGTGGCGAACATCGGTCGGTCACTCCCCGAACTGCTTCATCCGCTCGAGCACCCGCTCGGCGGTGGGGGCGAACATCTCGTCGACCGTGCGTCCGTCGGCAAGGAAGATGATGCGGTCCGCGTAGCTCGCGGCGGTCGGGTCGTGCGTGACCATGATGATCGTCTGACCCATCTCGTCGACGGCCCGCCGCAGGAACGCCAGCACCTCCCGGCCGGAGCGGGAGTCGAGGTTGCCGGTCGGTTCGTCCGCGAAGATGACCTGCGGCCGGGTCGCCAGCGCGCGGGCGACGGCCACCCGCTGCTGCTGGCCGCCCGAGAGCTCCGACGGCCGGTGGGCCAGCCGGTCGTGCAGCCCGATGGTGTCGACGACCTTGTCGAACCATGCCGGGTCCGGCTTGCTGCCGGCGAGTTTGAGGGGGAGCACGATGTTCTCCCGCGCGGTCAGGGTCGGGATCAGGTTGAACGCCTGGAAGACGAACCCGACCCGTTCGCGCCGGAGGACGGTGAGCTGCTTGTCGGTCAGGGCGGACAGGTCCGCGTCGCCGATGTAGGCCTTGCCCGACGTGAGGTCGTCCAGCCCGGCGGAGCAGTGCAGGAGCGTGGATTTGCCGGAGCCCGACGGGCCCATGATCGCGGTGAACCGTCCCGCCGGGAAGGCGACGGAGACGCCGTCGAGAGCCCGGACCGCCGTCGGTCCGGAGCCGAACACCTTGACGGCGTCTTCCGTGTGGGCCGCGACCGGTGTCGAGCCGAGGTCTGTCGGGGCTTCCCTCGTCTGCGCCGTCATGGTGACTCCCTGCAGAGGCGTCCTGGCATCTCGTCCCGTAACGGTCTTGCCACGGGATGGACCGGCCCAGGGTCGAATGACCCTTTCGCCGGAGTCGATGCGCCCCGAGCCTTGAAGCACGGGAGGGACGGAGTGGAAGGACGCGTCGGATGCGGCGGAGAGCGGCGGCAGGGCTCCTGCTCGCCGTCCTGGCGGTCCTGCCGAGCGCTGTCGGGTGCAGCGACCGGTCCCGCACCCCCACAGCGGCCGGCGGCCGCGTGGAGGTGCTGGCCGTCTGGTCCGGCACCGAGCAGGCCCGGTTCCAGCAGGTGCTGGACGCGTTCAGCCGGCGGTTCGGCGTCTCGGTGGAGTACGCGTCGAGCGGGGACGAGGACCTCGCCGCGATCCTCGCGGCCCGGCGGCGGGCGGGGCGGCTGCCCGACGTCGTCATCTTCCCGCAACCGGAACTGCTCCGGCAGTACGCGCGGGAATCCGTCCTGCAGCCACTCGACGACCTGGTCGGGACGGAGGTCGCACGCAGCTATGCCCCCGTGTGGCGACGGCTGGCGTCGCTGGACGGGCGCCTGTACGGCGTCTGGTTCAAGGCCGCGAACAAGTCGCTCGTCTGGTACGACGTCGGCGCCTTCGAGCGGGCAGGGGTCGTGCCGCCGCAGGACCTGCCGGGCCTGACGCGCGTGGCCCAGCGGCTCCGGAGCTCCGGCCGGAGCGCCTTCGCCCTGGCGGGTTCCGACGCGTGGACCTTCACCGACGTCTTCGAGAACCTCTACCTCCGCCTGGCCGGCGGCGAACGGTACGAGCTGCTCGCCCGGCACCGCATCCGGTGGGACGACCCCTCGGTCGTGACGACGCTGACCGCATTCGCCGGCCTGCTCCGACCGGACGCGGCAGCCCAGGACCAGCTGCGGGTCGACTGGCGGAAGGCCTCGTTCGAGACGTCGGTGAACGACGTCTTCGGCGCCCGTCCGGACGCGGCGATGGTGATCGAGGGCGACTTCGTCGCCGCCGCGGTGACCGGAGGAACCCGGGCGCGGCTCGGTACGGACGCCGACGTGTTCGCATTCCCGCCGGCCGATCGGAACCCCCAACTCGCCCAGGTGCTCGTCGGCGGCGGCGATGCGGCCGCGCTCGTCCATCCCACTCCGGCGGCGCAGGCGCTGGTCCGTTTCCTCGCGACGGCGGAGGCGGCCGAGGTCTGGGCCCGGCTGGGCGGCTTCCTCTCGCCGAACCTCGACGTCGACCTCGCCTCCTACCCGGACGAGCTCACCCGGTCGCTGGCCCGCAGCGTGCTGGACGCCGGCGACGACTTCCACTTCGACCTCTCCGACGAGCAGCCGGCCTCCTTCGGCGGCTCCGAGCGGAGCGGCATGCAGGCCGTCCTCCGTCAGCTCGTCGTCGACGGGGACGTCGGCCGGGCTGCGAGGCAGTTGGAGGCGTCGGCCCCGGAGGCGTCGTCGTGACGGCGGGGAGCGCGCCGTCGCATCAGCCGTGGCGGTCGTCAGCGCACGAGCTCCGGGGCGTGGCGTCGCAACCAGGCGTTCGCCTCGGCGGTCCGCGGCTTGCCGGCCACGTCGACCCGCCAGTTGACGAAGGCGAGGCTGGTCGTGCTCAGCCGGGCGGACACGTCGTTCAACGCGCGTTCGATCCGGTTGCCGTGGCGTGCGAGCGCGAGATCGGTGACGACCGGCACCACGTTCTCCGGCGGCTGGAGCCCGCGGTCGTCCTCGAGTACCACGAGGTCGTCCCCGAGCAGATCGCCCTCGGTCGTGAACAGGACGGCGACGTCGACCACCCCGTCGAGGAGCGCGGCCTTCCGGTCGGCCGCGGGGAACGGGGAGAAGGCGGCGAAGCGCAACCCGTACCGGTCCTGCAGCCCGGGGAGGCAGTAGCGGCGCTGCGGGCACTCCGGCGGGCCGCCGATCCGCAGCCGCGGCGCGACCGGCCGGAGGTCGCTCACGCGCCGCAGGCCGAAACGGCGAGCGGTCTCCGCGGTGACGACGACGGCATTGGCGTCACTCGCGGGCGCGGGGCGCAGCGCGGTGAGGTCCCAGGGGCGCAGGGCCATCGACAGCCGCCGGGCCGCCTGGTCGCTGCGAGCCGGAACCGGCTCGTCGGGCCGAAGGGCCTGGAGGGCGCTGCCCAGGTACTCGGGCACGACGTCGACGAACCCGGACTGCAGGGCGGGCAGGACGAGTTCGCGCGGACCGAGCGAGAAGGAGCGGCGGACCGGTACGCCGGCCCCTTCCAGGGCCTGCGCGTAGATCTCCGCGAGCAGCACGCTCTCCGGGAAGTCGAACGACGAGACGACGACCGCGTCCGGCGAGGTCGACGGCTCGCTCGTGGCCCCCGACGGCGAGCGGCCCGTGCAGCCCGCCAGCAGGAGACCCGTCAGCAGGAGACCCAGCAGCAGGACGGTCGGCAGCAGGACCGGGCCGTCCCGCCTGCTCGTCCGGCTGGTCCGCTCGCTCATGACCGCCTCGTCGCCGCCTGGTCCCGCTGCCGACCGAGGTCGGCGTGAGCACCGTAGCCGGGTCTCCCTCGCCCGGTGGCCGAACTCCGATCCCGGCGGTCGTGGCTGAACCGTCCGGCCGCCGGCGCCGCCCCTCGGGTGAGTCGCCGCCGCTGCCTCGCCACATCGATCGGACGACCCGCGCGCATCTCGTCCTGCTCGCCCTCTGCGTCCTCGTCCTGGCCGGGCTGACCGTGACCCCGACCGCCCGGGTCCTCACCGCGGGCGACCTCGCCGTGCTGCGCGCACTCGGACCGCTCGACGGGGTCGACGCGCTGTGGCGACGGGTGGAGCTGTGGGACAGCACGTGGATCCTGCGAGCGATCAGCTGGACGACCATCGCGGTGCTGCTGGTCGTGCGCCGCTTCGCCCACCTGACCGTGCTCCTGCTGGCGACGCTCGTCGCTGTGCTCGTCGGCAGTGGCGCCTCCGTGCTGGTGGGCCGGATGCGGCCGCCGGGTGTCGAGATCTCCGGCCGATGGGCCGGCTACGCCTGCCCGTCCCTGCCCGTACTGGGTCTGGCCCTGGTGCTCGCGGGGGTCACCTACACCCTGCTCCCCGCGGGGCGGATGAGGCGCATCGGACGACTCGCCGCTGCGGCCGTGGTGGCCCTGGTCTGCTTCGCGCGGCTCCAGCTCGCCGTCGACGCCCCGCTCGACCTGTTCACCGCGCTCGCGCTGGGGTGGTCCCTGCCGGCCGTGCTGTTCCGCGTCCTCGTGCCCGACGAGGCCTTCCCGGTCACCTACCGGCGGGGCAATCGGGCGCACCTCGACGTCGGGGGAGCGCGGGGCGAGGCGATCGCGCGCGCCCTGGACCAGCAGCTCGGCCTCGTCCTCCTCGATCTGAAGCCGTTCGGCCTCGGCGGCTCCGCCGGGTCCACCCCCCTGCGCCTGCGCGTGCGCCGCAGCCGCGTCGACGGCGAGGCGCCCGGGGCGGGCCGGGAGGTGTTCGGCAAGCTCTACGCCGTCAGCCACCTCCGCTCCGACCGCTGGTACAAGCTCTCCCGCGCCGTCCTGTTCGGCCGGCTGGAGGACGAGAAGCCGTTCTCGAGCGTTCGTCGGCTCGTCGAGTACGAGGACCACATGCTGCGCCTCCTCCGCGACTCCGGCCTTCCGGTGCCGCAGCCGCACGGCATCGTGGAGATCACGCCGGAGCGCGAGTACCTGATCGTGATGGAGTTCTTCTCCGAAGCTCGGGAGCTGGCACCCGGCGCGGAGGACGAGCGGGTCGGGTTGCCGGACGCGGTGCTCGACGACGGGCTCGCGATCGTGCGCCGTCTCTGGGACGTCGGGGTGGCGCACCGGGACATCAAGCCGTCGAACCTCCTGCTGCGCGACGGCCGGGTGCTGCTCATCGACGTCGCCTTCGCGACCGTGCGGCCCACCCCGTGGCGGCAGGCGGTCGACCTGGCGAACATGATGCTGACCCTGGCGTTGGGCAGCACGGCGGAGCGGGTGTACGAGCGGGCCCGTCTGCAGTTCGCGGCCGAGGACATCGCCGAGGCGTTCGCCGCCACCCACAGCATCACCGTGCCCACGCAGCTGCGCGTCCGCATCCGCGAGGACGGGCGCGACCTGCCCGCCGCCTTCCGATCGCTCGCCCCCCACCGACCGCCGATCCGCATCCAGCTGTGGAGCATGCGCCGCGCCCTCACCACGCTGGGGGTGCTGGCGGTCGTCACGCTCGCGTTGCTCGCCGCGGCCTCGTTCGCCTCGGTGGCGCCGGGCGGCAGCGTCGACGTCTCGGGGGCCTCCGCTCCGCGCTGTGACGGGCGTGCCTCGCGGCTGGCGTTGATGGCGCAGAGCGTGCCGCGGGCCGCCTACGTGCCGTGCGTCCGGGATCTGCCGACCGGCTGGTCGGACCAACGGTTCGCCGTGCGCGACGGGTGGACACGGTTCGAGCTGCTCTCGGACCGTGCCCCCGACCATCCGGTGACCGTTCGGCTCCTGCCCGCCTGCGGCGGCGGTGGCCGCAGCCCGCTGCCGGTCCGGGCGGTCGGCGTGCGGACCTCGGTCGAGCTCCGCTCCATCACGCCGCGCTATACCGGAAGCCTCTACGACGTCTTCCCGGGAGGCTGCGTGCGCTACGACTTCGACTTCCCGCGCGGAGCGCACATCGGGCTCGTCGCCGGCTTCGAGAACTCCGTCGGACTGCTGCCCCGGCGGGAGGTCCGCAACGAGCTCTGGGCCGACCTCGGGACGAGGCTGGACCCGTGAGCACCGCCCGGCGTCTCCGCGGACTCGTCGGCGCGGGTGGGCTCGTGCTCACCGCCGGCGTCGCCTGGCGGTCGGGCGCGGGACCGCTCGAGAGCCGGGTCTTCCGGGTCATCAACGATCTTCCGGACGGTCTCTACCGCCCGGCCTGGGTGGTCATGCAGTGCGGCGCTCTGGGCGCCGCGCCCCTCGTCGGCGGTGGCGCCCTCCTGGCCGGGGATTCCGACCTCGCGGCACGCGCGGTCGTCGGAGGAACGGGCGCCTGGATCCTGGCGAAGGTTGTGAAGCGGACGGTCGGCCGAGCTCGGCCGGGGCAGCTGCTGCCGCGGACCCGGGTGCGGGGACGCGCAGCGACGGGACTCGGCTACCTGTCGGGCCACGCCGCCGTCGCCACGGTGCTCGCGACGGTTCTCGCCCGGGGCGCGCCCGGGCAGGACACCCCCGCGGCGGCCGGCTCGGCGGCTGCGGCGGCGCTGCTGGTGACCGTCGTCGGTGGCGCGCGGATCTACGTCGGCGCACACCTGCCGCTCGACGTCGCGGGCGGGATCTTCCTGGGGCTGGTGGTCGAGTCGCTGCTGCCCGGATAGCGCACTGCAGAAGGACCGGCCGGGGACGATCAGGAGACGTTCGGCGCGGCGTCCGCCCCCGCCTCCCCGGATCGGCTCGCCTGCAGGGGCGCCACGTCCTGCTGGGCGTGCTCGGCGTGCTCAGGGAACGGTGCCGCGCCTGCCGGCACGATCAGAAGCGGGCAGGGGGCGGAGTGGGCGCAGTGCATGCTGACCGAACCGAGCCGCGTGCCCGGGAGCGCAGCGTGCCCCCGACTGCCGACGACGAGCAGGTCGGCGTCCGCTGCGACACGGCACAGCACGGCGCCCGCGTGGCCTTCCTCGAGGGTCAACGACACGTCCGGGGGAGCCGAGTTCCCGTAGAAGTTCCGGATGACGGCGTGCAGGGTGCTCCGGGCCTGGGACTTCAGGTCCTCGGCGAAACGCGTGGGGAAGGCCCAGCCGTACGTGGTGGGCATGTGCCACACCCCGACGACCAGGAGCTCGCCCGAGCGGAAGCGCCGCTCCTGCTCGGCCGCGGCGAGCACGCCGGCCGACGCCGGGGAGCCGTCGATGCCGACCACCACGCGGGCGTGCTCCCGGGGAGGTTCCGGATGCAAGGCGGTCATGAGTCAGCCCTCCGCCGGGACGGAGAGGGAGGCGTCGCTCTCCTGATGGGGCACGAAGACCTCGGCCGTCACGGGCCGCACCACGCGCACCAGGTCTTCCGAGAGCGCCAGCACCACGTCGTCCAGGGACACGAGGCCGACCGGCCGGCCCTGTCGAACGACGGGGATGCGCCGGAAGCGGGCGGTGGCGAAGGTCTCCGTCACCCGCCGCGCGTCGTCCTCGGCGTCGAGGGTCACGGGGTCGGGCGTCATGACCGCGTCGACGCGGGCACCGGGCCCCAGCCTGCGGGCCAGGCCACGCAGGACGAGGTCGCGGTCGGTGACGATGCCGACGAGCTCCGGACCGGCGGTCCGATCGGTGAGCAGGACCGCCCCGACCCCCGTCTCGTTCATCCGCCGCGCGACCTCGGACAACGGCGTGCTCACGTCGACGACGACCGGTGCGTACCGCAGGCTCTCGGATACACGCATCAGTGCTCTCCCTCCGCCGCTGCCGCGGCTTCTGGTCCTGCGCCCAGCCTCCGAGCCGGGTCCCCGCGGCCCAAGGGTCCGGAGGCTCAACGGCCGCGTGACCTTAGGCCCGCCCCGGCCCGGGCCCGGCGACGGCCACGGGCGCCGGCCACGGGCGCCGGCCACGGGCGCCGGCGACGGGCGCCGGCAGACGATCGCCGTCGGCCAGCCCCCTTGGTCCCGGGTGGCTCGGGACCGAGGGCACCTACCGCACACGTCTCCCTGGGGAGCAGGCTGGGACGATGTCCCGAGACCCCCGGCGCCCGCGGCGGCCGGGTCCCCTCCCGCCACGCCGGCGACCCCCGGGATATCCGGCCGGGTACGAGGCGTGGGTGGAGCTCGACGACGGCCGGCGGGTGTTCCTGCGGCCGATCGTTCCCGACGACGCGGCCGAGCTCGGCGCGGCCATGCTCGACGCCGACCCGGAGACCCTGCATCTGCGTTTCCTCGGCGGTGCCCCGAAGGTCACGCCGGCGCTGCTCGAGCACCTCACGGAGATCGACTACGAGCGGCACTTCGCGATGGTGGCGAGGGCGCAGGACGGGCAGGGCGTCGCGGTCGCTCGTTACGTGGGCAACCGCGGTTCTGCCGCTGATGCGCCGCCCGCTGAGGGCGCCTTCGGGAGCGGGATCGCGCCCGGTCCCCGCAGCGCCGAGGTGGCGGTCGCGGTCCTGCCGGAGTGGAGGCGGGTCGGCGTCGCCACCGCGCTGGTGCGGGCGCTGGCTGGGCGCGCGCTCGAGTGCGGCTTCACCGACTTCACCGCCAGCTTCCTGTCCGAGAACCGGCCCGTCGCCGAACTCGCCCACGAGGGGCGGGCCCGGGTCGTCGTCTCGGAGGGTGCCTCGATGCTCCGCGCCCACCTGGCGGATGCCGCGGCCGCCGCGGAGGCCGCGGGCGAAAGCCTCGCGCCCGAGGCTCCGCCCGCGTCCTGATCGCCTTCGTCCGCCGGGCGCCGTCAGCGGGCCGGCAGCTCCGCCCTCACCTCGGCCTCCGTCGGCCGCGACTCGCCCTGCCGCGGAACGGGGTGCGACGCCTCGACGTCGGCGACGCTGCGCCGTACCGCGAGGAAGCTGTCCGGGGTCACCGAGACCGAGTCGATGCCGTGCAGCACGAGGAAGCGCGCGAAATCGGGGTCGTTGCTCGGGCGCTGCCCGCACAGCCCCACCGGTACCCCCGCCTCGTGGGCGGTGGCGATCAGCCGGCCGATGAGCTGCTCGACGGCCTCGTCCGACTCGTCGAACAGGGGGGCGAGCCGGTCGCTGTCCCGGTCCACCCCGAGGGTGAGCTGGGTGAGGTCGTTGCTCCCGATCGAGAACCCGTCGAAGCGCTGGGCGAAGGCATCCGCGAGCAGGATGTTGGAGGGGATCTCGGCCATGACGTAGATCTCCAGGCCGTTCTCCCCGCGCCGGAGCCCCTCGTCCGCGAGGACGTCGAGGACGCGGTCCGCCTCCCTGAGGGTGCGGCAGAACGGGATCATGAGCCGGACGTTCGTCAGCCCGAGGACCTCGCGCACGTGGCGCATGATGCGGCACTCGAGGGCGAAGCCGTCGCGGTAACCCGGGTCGTAGTAGCGGCTGGCTCCCCGCCAGCCGAGCATGGGATTGGCCTCGGTGGGCTCGAAGCCGCGACCGCCGAGCAGGTCGGCGTACTCGTTCGTCTTGAAGTCGCTCATCCGCACCGTGACCGGTGCCGGCCAGCGCGAGGCGGCGATCTCCGCGATGCCGGACGCCAGCGTGTGGCGTAGATAGGCCTCGGCCCCGCCGTGCTCGCGCAGGAGAGCCTGAACGGTGGCGCGCTCCTCGGGGTCGACCACCCGCTCGGGATGCGCGAGGGCCATGGGGTGGACCTTGACGGAGCTGCTGACGAGGAACTCCATCCGCAGGAGCCCGACCCCGTCGGCGGGGAGCCGCCACCAGCGCATCGCCGCCGTGGGGCTGGCGATGTTGAGCAGGACCTTCGTCCGCAGTGGCGGCAGGTTGCCGAGGTCGAGGTCACGTTCTTCGACGTCCGCGGTGCCGGCGTACACCATGCCCTGTTCACCTTCGACGCAGGAGACGGTCACCTGCTGCCCGTCGAGCAGGGAGCTCGTGGCGTTGCCGGTGCCGACCACCGCCGGCAGGCCGAGTTCCCGCGAGACGATCGCCGCGTGGGAGGTGCGCCCGCCGTGGTCGGTCACGAGGGCCGCGGCCCGCTTCATCACGGGCACCCAATCGGGGTCGGTGATCGTCGTCACGATCACGGCGCCCTCCGGGACGGAGGCGAAGTCCTCCGGTCCCTCGACCCGGACGACCGGTCCCGAGGCGACGGCCTGCCCGACGGCGAGCCCTGTCAGCAGGCGCTCTCCGTGCGAGCGCAGGCGGTACGTGCGCAGAAGCGCGGATTCCCGCCGGGAGTTCACCGTCTCGGGCCGGGCCTGGACGATGAACAGCTCGCCGCTGTCGCCGTCGCGGGCCCACTCGATGTCCATCGGGCGGCCGTAGTGCCGCTCGATCTCGGCGCACCAGCGAGCGAGCCGAAGAACCGAGTCCTCGTCGAGCACCCAGGCCCGCCGCTCCATCTCGTGCGTCGCGATCTCGATCGTGGCCTCGTCGGCGTCCGGGCCGCCGTAGACGACCTTGACCTCCTTGCGTCCTCGCCGGCGCTTGAGCACGGGCCGCAGGGCGGGGTCGGCGAGGCTCGGCTTGAACACCACGTACTCGTCCGGGTCGACCCGGCCGCCCACGATCGCCTCGCCGAGTCCCCAGGTCCCGTCGATCACGACGACCTCGGGAAAGCCGCTCTCGGGATCGAGGGTGAACGCGACGCCGGAGGACCCGATGTCGGAGCGCACCATCTGTTGGACCCCGACCGAGAGGGCGACGTCCAGGTGGCCGAAGCCGTGGTTCTCCCGGTAGCTGATGGCTCGATCGGTGAACAGCGAGGCCACGCACCGCCGCCAGGCGCTGAACAACTCGGCCGTGCCGCGGACGTGCAGGAAGCTCTCCTGCTGCCCCGCGAAGCTGGCGTCGGGCAGGTCCTCGGCCGTCGCGCTGCTGCGTACCGCGACATCGGGATCGGGGGTGTCCAGCCGATCGGCGAGGTCCTCGTAGGAGCGGGTCAGGGCGTCGGCGATGGTGGGGGGAATCGGCGCGGCGAGCAGCATCGTGCGCAGCTCGCGCCCCAGGATCGCGAGCGGGACGGACCCGTCCCGGTACCGCTGGACGGCATCCGCGATCGGCTGCCGCAGCCCGGAGGCGTCGAGGAACTCCCAGTAGGCGGCGCTGGTCGTGGCGAAGCCGGCCGGCACGCGGACACCGGCGGACGCGAGGGACCGCACCATCTCGCCCAGCGAGGCGTTCTTGCCACCCACCAGGGCGACGTCGTCGTTGCCGAGCTCGTCCAGACGTCGGCACAGGCGGGATGGGTCGTCGTTCATGGTTCCTCCGGCGCGCGTGCGGCTCTCGGGGACGGCTGGGTTGTCAGGACGGCTGGGCCATCAGGGGTGGCTGGGGTACTTCTCGAGCAGGGACCGGAGGCGGTCGACGAAGCGCAGCGACTCCTCGTGCGGTCGCTGCCACACGTTGCGGCCGAAGATGAGCCCGGTCGCCCCGGCCTCCAGCGACATCCGTGCCTTCTCGAGCATCGCCTCGTCCCCGGCCTTGCTCCCGCCGCTGCAGAGCACCATCGAGCGGGCGGCGGAGCGGACGACGGCGTTCATCGCCTGCTGCGGCGAGTACTCGAGCTCCGCGTAGTCGCGGTGCACGCCGTCGCGCTGGTCCGGCTTCGGGAAGTTGACCTTGACGACGTCCGCGCCGAGTTCGGCCGCCGTCCGCGCCGCGTAGTCGACCGCGTAGAACGACGTCTTGCCTCCCTTGTCCTCGATCGCCGCCCCCCGCGGGTAGGCCCACACGATCAGCGGCATCCCGTGCCGGACCGCGTCGTCGCGAACCCGCCGGAGCTGCTCGAAGTCCGCCGGCTGGGCCGGGCTGCCCACGTAGAGCGTGTAGCCCACGGCGTCGGCACCGAGGCGGACGGCGTCCTCGACGCTCGCGTTGAGCGGGGAGAGGGCCTCGGCGTCGGAGGGGATCTCGGTCTTTCCGTTCAGCTTGAGGACGAGCGGGACCTCGCCGGCGAAGTCCCAGAAGAACTTCTCCGCCAGTCCGATCTGGATCGCGACGCCGTTGAAGGACCCCTCGCGTGCCAGCCGGACGATGTAGGCCGGGTCGGCGGCCGCCGGGTTGGTGAAGAAGTCCCGCGGCCCGTGCTCGAGGCCCTGGTCGTAGGGCAGGAACATCGCCGTCCCGTTGCGGAGGCCGGCGCCGAAAAGGATCCGGTGCAGTCGTGCCTTCTTGCCGGCGGCGAGGCCGCGCTCGGAGAGGGCGATACGGGTCTCGGTCATGGGTTCTCCTGTACGGCTCGGATGCTCGGCGATGGGGCTTCGGGGGCGCGTCAGCGCGGGCCCGACGTGGGGACGGTGATCGATGAAGGACGGTGGTCGATGAAGGTGTCCGGGCCCGGGAAGAAGAGGCCGACGTGGCCGTCGTCCGACCACCGGACGAGGTAAGGCCCACCGCCACCGCTGCCGCGGGCCTCGAGGATCTCCGCGTCGCGGTCGACCTCGTCGACGCGGTGACCCCGGACGACGATCTGGTCGCCTGCGCGTGCAGGCGGTGTGTGCGTCTCGTCCGGCTGGGCCGGGATGCGCCAGCGGTCGGCACAACGCTGCGAACAGAGCAGGACGTGCCCGACGAGCACCCCGTCGTCCAGGACCGGCCCTCCGCAGCTCGAACAGACCGGCGCGAGCTGGGCGAGGACGCAGCGCCAGCTGTCGAAGACCTCGACGGGGCCGCCGTTGACCCGGACCTCGAGTCGCATCTCGGGCGAGCGGCCGCAGTGGGCGCACGTGGCGTCCGAGCCGACCACGCCGTCCACGCCGGCCGGTCCGGGGCGGTCCCCGTTCATGCGTTCGACCATCCGACCTCGACGGCCTTCACGTCCTCGGCGGCCGCGGCGAGGAGCCTGGTCGAGAGGTCGGCCAGGGCCCGTGCCGCCGCGAGCTCGTCGCCGATCTCGGGGACGTCCGCATCCGTCGGGTTGCAGCGCGCCTGGCCCCGGCCGCGGAGGGCCTCGGCGGCGCCGCTGTCGAGCACCGCCTCGGCGTGGGTGTGCCCCTCCGCCTCGGTGAGGTAGATCGATACCGGCCACGTCTTCGTCGACAACATGTCTCTCTCCCGGATGTCCGCCTGTGGCGAGAACTCTGCGCCGGCCGTCGCGGCCGGTCGATGGGGCGAAGGTCCTGCCGGGCGGGGGCGGCCGGCCGGGTTCGTCAGCGGCAGCGTTCGTCAGCGTTCGTCAGCGCCGGGTCGACGTTGCGCCGACGGGGGTCGACGGCGACCCCACGGTGGCCTCGGCGGGCACCACGACGACGGGGCACGACGCCCGGTCCAGGCACGCCCGCAGGACCCGCCCGAGGCGGTGCGACGGCAACCGCCCGCTGTGGGCGCCGAGCACGAGGAGGCGCCCTCGATCGGTCGCCGACGCCAGCGCGGCCCCCGCCGATCCCGGAGACGCCTCGGCGCTCAGGGGTATCGGTGAGCCGGCGAGCTCCCGCTCGGCGACGCGCCGACCTCGTCGCAGCAGGCTCTCCGCGTGCTCCACGGACCCGAGGTCGCTCGACCGGGACGCCGTCGAGGCCGGGGCTTCCGGGGCTTCCGGGGCTTCCGGGGCGCCGGACCGCGCGTAGGCGTGCACCAGTGCGAGTGGTGCCCCGCAGGCGCGCGCGTGGCCCGCCGCCCAGAGAACGGCCCGCTGGCTCGCCTCGGATCCGTCCACACCGACGACCACAGGGCCTCGCGTCGCGCGATCGCTGCGCATCGCCTCCGGCCAGCCCGCCGGGACGACCACGACCGGACAGGAGGAGTGGGTGACGACGTGGCGGCAGACGCTGCCGAGCAGGGCCTGCCGGAGCCCGCCCTGCCGCCCCGAACCGACCACGAGCAGGTCCGCCGTGGCGGATTCCTGGGCGAGGATCTTGTCGGGACGCCCGTGCAGGACCAGTCCGCCGAGGCGCACCCGAGCCGTGCCCCGGCGCTGGAGCAGGTCGTCGAGCTCGGGCAGCCTCGCCTCCGGCGCCCGCGGCTGTGGCGGAGACGCGGCACCCGGCGTGGGCGCATGGTGTGCGCCATCCGGCTCCAGGACGCGCAACAGGGTGAGCCGGCCGCCGAGCAGGACGGCCGTTTCGAGCGCCCATTCCACGGCGGCCCGCGAACATCCGGAACCGTCGGTGCCGACCAGGACGTGCGTCTTCGCAGCTCGCGCGTTCACGGGGAGCGAGGCGGGAGGCTGTGCGTCACTCACGAGCGCAGGATCGGTCGAGCCACCCCGGCGGCGACAGAGCCGGGAGTCCGTCCGGCAGGGTCTTTCGGCCCTGCTCGCCCCCGGAGGGGCGATTCGTCGGACGTGTTCGGCTCGCACCCTTACGCTCCGGAATCAGGGGTGCACGAGCGGCGGAGCTGCAGCGACCGCGGCGAGGCCGCTCCCGGCTCGGTGTTCGTCGCGTCCTTCCGACGGCGCCGGCCATCTCGAGCCCGCATCGTGGCCGGCCTGGCCGTGCCGTTCGAGGTGGAGGGGGGTGAGGTGTCGATCACCGCGAGCGTCGGCATCGCCCTCGACTCCCAGCGGCAGTTCCCGGGTGAGGCGTTGCTCCGCGACGCGGATGTGGCCATGGACACGGCGAAGCAGGCGGGCCGGAACCGGGTGGCGGTGTTCGGCGCGAACTGATCGCTCTCCGGCACTCCTCGGTCAGGGTGCCGTCGTGCGGCTCGGCGACTCGGTACGCACCACCGACCGGCCCCGCAACCTGTGCGGCACCACGCCGTCGCCGTCGACCGGCGCCCGGGCGACGGCGAGAGCCGTGCGATCGTCGACGGTCGGCCCGGACGAGTACCGCGCAACCGTCGTGAACACCTCGTCGAGCAGCCGTTGGGGATCGGGTTGGCCCGACTTCGCGCAGACCGCCTGGAGATGTGCGTACAGGCCGGCCGTGCCGAGCTGCTCGTCCCCCCGGCGCGCCTCGACGACGCCGTCGGTGTAGACGAGCAGCACGTCTCCCGGTTCGAGGAACAGCTGGCGCGACTCCCACGCCCCGGGGGAGGTCAGGACCCGGCTCAGGATCGGTCCGGTCGGCTCGAGCGTCATCGGAGCCCCCTCGCTCCGGAGCACGATCGCCTCGGGATGCCCGGCGTTGGTGTAGTCGACGCGTCCCGTGACGGGATCCACCACCAGCACCATTGCCGTCGCGAACATCTCACCGGTGTCCCCGAGCTGCGCCACCACCCACTCGACCGACATGCCGGGCGTCATGCCGGTGGCGAGCGCGGCGGCGAGCAGGTGCTTGAGCCGGAGCGCGAAGACGCCCGGCCCGGCGCCGTGCCCCGAGACGTCGCCGACGATCAGACCGACCCGCCCGCCGGGCAGGTCGAGGGCGTCGTACCAGTCGCCCGCGAGCACGCCCTCGGCGGGGTCGAGCCGCCCGACGACGACCAGAGCGCTCGACGTCGTCCGCGTCGGGGCGAGCGCATCGCGGAGGGCGATCACCGCGGGGCCCTGCTGGGTCAGGGCCTCGACCGCGCGCCGGGACTCGTCGAGGGACTCGACGAGCCGGGCGCGCATCGTCTCGACGCTGCCCCCCAGTTCGGCGACCTCCCGCGGGCCGGTGCTGGGCACCTCGGTCTGAAGGTCGCCGGCGGCCACGGCGTCGACCGCGCGGCGCACCCGGTTGAACGGTCGGATCAGCGCGCGGGAGACGGCCATGGTGACGGCGGTGGTCAGGGCGAGGACCAGCACGACGGCCGCGATCAGGCTGGCGAGCAGGGCGACCTGTGAGCTGCGGATCCGGCGGGACTGGGCGTCGCGGGCCGCCTGGATCCCGGTCTGCAGGTCCGACAGGCTGCTCCGCACGTTGTCGAAGCGCAGCCGTCCCTGGTTGGAGCGCTCGAGCCCGACCGCCGCGGGGAAGTCGCCGCGCTGGCCGTCTGCGATCTCCACCTGGGCGATGTTGCGGACCCACGCCTCGTGATCACGGCGGACCCGGTCGAGCCGGGCGAGTAGCTCGGGCTCGTCCCGCAGGAGCCTGGACAGCGCCGCGTACCGGTCGGGGATCCGATCCTGCGCCCGGCGGAACGGTGCGAGGAAGCTCGGGTCCTGGGTCACGATGTAGCCGCGGACACCCGTCTCCTCGTCGGTGTAGTCCGCGAGCAGCGCGGCGGACTGGGCGTTGGCCGGGCCGAGCTGGCTCCCGCGGACCTGGATCGCATGCCGGGCGTTGGCCGCGGCCGTGATCGCCACGCCGAGCACGGCGAGGACGACGAGCACGACGAGGACGGCGAGCGCCTCCACCCGCCGCAACAGCCCGGCCGTTCGCCATCTTTTCATTGATCGAGAACGCTAGTCGTGAACAGGGGCCACGGTCCCGGCTATCGCCGAGCGGCACCGTCGTTTCGGCTCGGTTGCTGAGATCTTCCTCGTCGTCATGGGGGTCAGCGCCGCAGGAGCGCGATCACGACGAGCGTGAGCAGGACGCTGACGAGCAGGGACCCGAGGCAACCGAGCCTGTTCGAGAAGAAGAAGAACACGCGGCCTTCCGGGGTCGGGGACGAGCCGGTGGCCGTCGGCTCGACCCTGCCCGTGCAGGCGTACGCCGTGAGCGTAGTGCGTCTCGCACGGCGACGGGACCCGGAACGCCGGGCCGCCGACGAGCCCGTCATCTGTTGCCGGAGCGTTTCGACTTGCGAACGGCTCGGTGCCGAAGGGATTCTGCGGCCCGACTTCGGTGAACACTGAAGAACATGTGCGGCATCGTCGGACAGGTTCAGACCGGACAGGCCGGCGATACGCAGCCGGAGCTCGGTCGGCGGATGCAGTCCCGGCTCATCCATCGGGGCCCGGACGACGAGGGGGAGATCGAGTTACCGCACGCGTGGCTCGGCCACCGGCGGCTGTCGATCGTCGACGTCTCCGGGGGCAAGCAGCCGCTGCACACCCCGGATGAGGGGCTGTATCTCGTCGGCAACGGCGAGATCTACAACTTCGAGACGGTGAAGGCGGGCCTCGAGGGCCCGTGGCTCACCAAGAGCGACAACGAGGTCGCCCTGCACCTGGTGCAGCAGCGCGGCCCGGATGCGCTCAAGGAACTCGAGGGGATGTACGCCCTGCTGATGGCGGGGACCGACGGCTTCTTCCTCGCCGCCCGGGATCCGGTCGGCATCAAGCCGCTGTTCTGGGCCACCCGCAACGGGCTGACCGTCTTCGCCTCCGAGATGCACGCTTTCGACCCGGAGTGGCAGGACGAGGTCGAGCTGTTCCCGCCCGGTCACTACTGGACGCCCGAGACCGGTCTCGTGAGGTTCGCCAGCGCCGTGCGGACCACGGGCACGGCGTCGAAGGCGCTCGACGGCTGGACCGCCGAGGAGATCTCCCAGACGCCGCCGCCGGAGGGGGTGCTCGCCGAGATCCGCGACCGGTTCATCCTCTCGGTCGAGGAGCAGATGCTCGGCGACGTCCCGGTCGGCGTCTTCCTCTCGGGCGGTCTCGACTCCAGCCTCGTCGCGGCCGTCGCCGCCCGCTGGTGCGCCCGGCACGGCCAGACGCTGCAGACCTTCGCGGTCGGCACGGAGGGGTCGTCCGACATCCTGGCCGCGCGCGCGGTCGCGGAGTTCCTCGGCACCGAGCACCGCGAGCACGTCTACACCGCGGACGAGGCCTGGGACGTGCTCCCGCGGGTGGTCAGCTCCATCGAGTCCTTCGACCCCGCGCTCGTGCGCAGCGCCGTGGCGAACTTCCTGCTGGCCGAGTTCACCGCGCGGTCGGTGAAGGTCGTGCTCACCGGGGAGGGCGCGGACGAGTTGTTCGCCGGCTACGAGTACTACGACGACTTCCGCGACGAGGGCGCCCTGCAGGACGAACTGGTCCGCAGCGTCGAATCCCTGCACAGCCTCAACCTGCAGCGCTGCGACCGCGTGACGATGGCGCACGGGCTCGAGGCCCGCGTCCCGTTCCTCGACACGCACATGATCGAGCTGGGGCTGGCGCTGCCGGAGACGGCGAAGATCCCGGGGGAGGACAAGCCCGAGAAGTACCTGCTCCGGATGGCCTTCGACGGGTGGCTGCCGGAGGACGTCCTGTGGCGCGGCAAGATCCAGTTCGGGGACGGGTCGGGGGCCGCCGAGGTCATCCAGCGGCGGGCGGAGGAGTCGCTCACCGACGAGGAGTTCGCGGAACTGGCGGACGAGGTGGAGCCCCCGCTGCGAACGAAGGAGGAGGCGCTCTACTACCGGATGTTCCGGACGTGTCTGCCCGCCGTGCGCCCGGAGAAGACGATCAGCCGCTTCGCGACGGCGTAGGCCCGACTCCTGCGCGTCTGCCGCGCGTTCCCCTGTCGCCCGGCGGTCCCAGTACGGCAAAGGTGGAATCGGTTGCAGCACAAGTGAGCGTCGGGCACGTTTCGGTCCGCCCGGGATCCGGCGTTCTCGCGCGGTTCCCGCGTAGGGCTGTGCGAGATTTGCGCCGCTCTGGGTGCCCTGATCTCGCACACCCCGCGGGACTCCTGTGCGCGTAGGCGCCGATCTCGCGCGCTTCTCGATCCGTGGGGCATCGACCCGGCCAGCCGTACGTGTGTTGCCGGAGCCCCC
The DNA here is from genome assembly GCA_963783105.1 of uncultured Actinomycetota bacterium. GTDB lineage: Bacteria > Actinomycetota > Actinomycetes > Frankiales > Frankiaceae > JAVEDQ01. Next base: position 506,596 of record CAWAMI010000003.1, on the reverse strand, counting down.
ACCTCTTGCCGTACTCGCCGCGGTCATGAAGATCGTGAGCAACGAGGAAGGTCGACACCCCGAGCAGCGGGCGCGGCCGGGCGGGGTGTCGATCACCCTCGTTGCTCGCGATCTTGTCGACCGTTCGCGGGTGGCATCGGTTCGCTCGGGAAATCAGCGGACGAGCAGGTCGAGCAGCCGCTCCGGTTCGGCCGCCGGGTCCGTGGTCAGCCCCGCGTGCGCGGGCCCGGTCCGGACGATGGTGCTGCGGGGGCTGGTCAGCCAGCGGAAGCGCTGACCCTGGCTCGACGACGCGGCCGGGCCCGCCTCGTCCCCGCCGGCACACACGCGGGCCACGCCGGCCAGCGCGGCTCGCACGGCGTCGAGGTCGAGGTCGGGCGCGAGCGCGCCGAGCCGCCGCTCGTCCAGGTGCGTCGCGGCGGCCAGCAGGTCTGCCGCCTGGCAGTAGACGAGCACGCCGACGTTGAGGCACTCCCCGCGCTCCGCGCGCGGCACGATGCGTAGGATCGCGTACTCGAACACGACCCGCTCGCCCCCGGCTGGGCCTCCGAGTCCGCCGGCGCTCATCTCACCGCTCCCGGCAGCCAGGCGGCACGGGCGTCGAGCCGGGCCAGCAGGTGGTCGCGATAGGCCGTGCGGGCCTCGACCGCCGAGGAGAACGACCGGTCGTCGAGCAGCCAGTCGTCCGGTACGACGGCGGTCACCGCGTCGAGAAGTGACGCCGTCACCCGCGGGGCCAGCCTGGCGTCGGCGTCCGCGAGCCCGCGGCCGAGGTCCGGCACGAAGGAGGCCAGGACGTGCCCGGCCGCGTCGTAGGGCCGGCCCACCTTCGCGGCCGCCGTGGCCCAGGAGTGCGCGAAGTACAGCGTCGCCCCGTGGTCGATCAGCCACAGCCGCCCGTGCCACATGAGCAGGTTGGGGTTGCGCCAGGAGCGGTCGACGTTCTCCACGAGCGCGTCGAACCAGATGACCGCGGCGGCGAGGTCGGCGTCCGGGAACCAGACCAGAGGGTCGAAGCCGAGTGCGGACGGCAGGAAGTCGACGCCGAGGTTGCGCCCGGCGCTGGCCCTGAGCAGGTCCTGCACCTCCTGGTCCGGCTCGACACGACCGAGTTCGGGGTCGACGTCGATGAGCACGAGTTCCGGGACCGGCAGCTCGAGCGCGCGGGCGAGGCCGCCGGCGATCAGTTCGGCGATGAGGGCCTTCGGACCCTGACCGGCGCCGCGGAACTTGACGACGTACGTGCCGTCGTCGTCGGCCTCCATGATCCCGGGCAGCGACCCGCCCTCCCGCAGCGGGGTCACGTATCGCGTCGCCAGCACCTCGCGCACCTGCTGCACGGAACCAGCCTGCACGGTCACGGCCGGCCGCCGCTCGGCGTCGGCACGGGGAGCGCCGGCGGCACCGGCGCGGCCGGGAGAGGACTCCGCGGACTCGGGGTCGGTGACTGGCCTGTCGGCCCTGTCGGCCCTGTAGGCCCAGCTGTCGGGGTCCCCGACGGCGCCGGTGTCGGGGGCGTCGCGTCGGACCCCGGCGGCAGGTGACGCTCCACCGTCGCCGACGCGAGACCGAGACCGCCGAGGGTGATGTCGTCGTAGGCGAGCAGGCGATGCGTGGTGCGGTCCAGGTAGAGCACCGAGCAGGAGAGGTCCGTCGGTTTCTCGCCCTGCAGGCCGCGCAGTCCCGCACCGCCGGTGGAGCCCTGCACCATCACGACCGTCCCGTCCCGCTCCGAGACCTGACGCTCGTGCCGGTGACCCGCGAGCACCAGCGGCACCTGCCCGATCAGCGGTTCGGCGGCGATCGGGTCGTGCACGGCGACCAGGTCGGGCGGCGGTGGACCCTTCGACGCGACCAGCGACTGCAGCCGGCGACCGCTGTCGCGGACCTGATCGTTCTCGACGGTGGGGGCGCGGCGGGTCTCCTGGTCCGGGGTGAAGCGCGGATCGCCCTCACCGAGCAGTCGGACGCCCGCCACCTCGGCGAACCGCCCGTCCAGCACGGTGGCGTTCGGCAGCCGGGCGACCGCCGCCTGCACCTGCCGGGAGTCGTGGTTGCCGCGGACGTAGACCAACGGTCGTCCCAGGCGTCCCAACCGATCGAGCAGCCGGGTCTCGGGAACGCTGCCCCAGTCGGTGAGATCGCCCGTGTCGAGGATGAGGTCGACGTCGAACTGGCGGGCGATCGTCTCCTCGAGATCGAACCCGGCCGGGTTGAGGTGCAGGTCGGACACGTGCAGGACGCGGATGGCATCGCCGCCGACGGGCGTCACCGGCAGGGAGACGCCGGTGCGGTACAGCTGCGTCACGTTGTCGACGAGGCCCGCCAGCTCGCCGCGGTACTCCCCGAAACGGTTCGCGAGGTCGTCGACGGAACCGACCAGCGCCGGCGCGGCGGCCAGCAGACCTGTGTACCGCGGCTGCGCGATCGACGACTTCTTCCAGGTCCCCGCCGCGACGCCGCCGCAGGCCAGCGCCGAGCCGAGCGCGATCGCACCGGCGAGCAGGGTGATGGCGGGACGGCGGAACACCAGCGCGCCGAGGAGCAACCCGCCGATCGTCGCACCGATGAGGCCGCGGATGGCCAGTTCGCTGAGCGCCGAACGCAGCTCCCGTTCGACCTGTCCGCGCAGTTCGCGTGCCGACGGTGGGTCCTCGAGCAGACGCCGCGCCTCCCCGTCCCGGATCTGCACGACCCGCGCGGTGAGGCGGATCGGCCCCCGGTGGCTGTCCACCTGCACCGCGCCGAGCGGTGCCACCCGGATGGTCGAGGCGGGTCCGCTCCAGCCGAGCGAGGCGGAGAACTCGGTGTCCACCGGGCCGATCGCGTGGGTGGTCCTGGCGGCCACGGCCACGCCGAGGAAGGCGCCGAGGAGCGCGAGGGCCAGGGCCGCGAGGCCGCGCAGGACCCGACGCCATCGGCCGGTCCTCCCGCGCCTGCGCACCGGCACCCGCCGGGCGGAATGCCGGAGGGGACGAAGTCGGTCCGCGCTGAAGGGGCGGCCAGCGGTCGGAGCGGCGCCGTCGACGGCGCCGGTCGACCCGCGGGGAGACGAGCCGGGGGTGGTGCTGGCAGGGGTGGTGCTGGCAGGGGTGCTGCTTGGCGGGGTGCTGCTTGGCGGGGTGTTGCTTGGCGGGGTGCTGCTGCTCGTGCGGGCGTCGCCGTCGGGCGCGTCGCTGTCGGGCTCGCTCATCGATGTCGATCCTGCCCTCGTGGTCAACCGAGAAGACGACGGCGGAAGGCTTGGGGTCGCGCTCACGTTCCGGACACCCTGCTGAGAAGTGCCCGTAACCAAGCTGGGTGAGGCTGAAGCGAATTCCCTGCGAGCGAGGAGGTGACCCGATGGCGGGAACAGGAGTGGTCGCCACGGCCGTTCAGCTCGATGTGAGAACTCGGGAGTGGATGACGCGGGCGGTGCAGCGGGCGCTGCTGTGGGTCCAGCCCGCCGGCGGGCAGGGTCGCGCCCGGCGCAACGCCTGGTCGTCGATGGTGTCGGACACGCAGCAGCGGGCTCAGCGGCTCGAGGCGGAGCGGTCGATCGCCCTCGCGGGCGCGGCGGCACCGCAGCCCGCCGGCGCCCGGCGGACCGTCACCGCCTGAGTTCGATCGAGCCGGCGGCAGGAAACCTCAGACGCTCGTCGGTTCCCGCTGGCCCGTGACCAGGTAGACGATGCGGCGGGCGACGGAGACGGCGTGGTCGGCGAGCCGCTCGAAGTACCGGCTGCACAACGTGATGTCGACGGCCTCTTCGATGCTGCCCTTCCACTCGTCCTCGAGCAGCGCGCGGAACAGCTGCTTGTGCAGCCCGTCCATGACGTCGTCGTCCCGTTCGATCTCGCCGGCGAGATCGAGGTCGTTGCTCGCGATGACGCTGCCGGCCTTGGCGGTGATCCGCTGGGCCATCTGGCCCATCTCGAGGATCGTGCTCTGCAGCTCGGCCGGGATGGCCGAGGCCGGGTAGCGGCGACGGGCGAGCTCGGCGACGTGGACGGCGAGGTCGCCGCTGCGCTCGAGGTCCGACATCATGCGCAGGCTGGCCACGACCCGGCGGAGGTCGATCGCCACCGGCTGCTGCCGTGCCAGCAGCTCGAACGCCTGCTCCTCGACCGAGTGGTACAGCGCGTCGACGGTCTTGTCGCCGCTGATCACCTGCTCGGCCAGGGCGAGGTCCGCATCGAGCAGCGCCTGCGTCGCCCGACCGACGGCGCTGCCGACCACGTGCGTCATGTCGATCAGAGACTGGGTCAGGGCGTCGAGATCGTCGTGATAGGCGTCGCGCACGTCGTCCTCCGTTGCTGCTCCGGAAAAGGGTTTCCACTCCGGGTAGTCCGATGCGTCGAGCAGCTGCTCGGCCCGTCACGCTAGACGGGCCGGCCCCGCCGGACCGAAACCCCGGGTGACCAACGGATGAACGTCGCGTGGACTCGTCGGTCGCTACCGGCTCGGGAGGCACTCTGCTGCCTACGATTCTCTCATGTCCGGACTCGTCGCGGCGCTGCTCGGCATGGCCGCCGGCGTGCTGGTCGGGGCCTTGGCGGCCACAGCCGTCCGGGCCTACCTGGGCAGGCGTGCCGACGCCGCCCGGGTGGAGCGCGAACCCGCCCCTGCCGAGCGGGTGCCGCCGCTGCACGAGCTCCTGCTCGACGGCGCCCCCATCGCCGTCCTGGCCCTGGACCGCAGTGACGACCTCGTCCTCGTCAACCGGCGGGCGCGCGCGCTCGGCCTGCTGGAGCGCCGGGGGCCCGTGGAGCCGCTCCGCGAGCTCGTCCGCGCAGGCCGGCAGTCGGGCGAACTGACCCGCGAGATCTCGCTGCGCTCCACGAGGCTGCGGGGCACCGAGCTGCACGTCCGGGTCAACGTCATCCCGCTGCCGGACCGCCACGTCGCCCTTCTCGTCGAGGACGTGACCGAGGCGCGGCGGGTCGACGCCGTGCGCCGCGACTTCGTCGCCAACGTGAGCCACGAGATCAAGACCCCGGTCGGCGCCCTCCGGCTGCTGGCCGAGGCGGCGCTCGAGTCGATCGAGGATCCGGAGTCCGCGGAGCAGACGCGGCACTTCCTCGAGCGCATCTCGCGGGAGTCGGCCCGGCTCGGACGACTCGTCTCGGAGCTGCTCGACCTCTCGCGCCTGCAGGGGGCCGAGGCGCGCCCCGTGCCCACTCCGGTACGGCTCGACGACGTGGTGGGGGAGGCGCTCGACCGCGTGTGGTCGCACGCCGAGGCCAAGAACATCGGCGTCGTGCGTGGGCCGGCCAGCGGGGCCGTCATCCCGGGAGTGGAGCCGCAGCTGGTGACGGCGGTCGCCAACCTGCTCGACAACGCGATCAACTACAGCCCCGACGGGACGAGGGTCGCCGTCGCCGTGCGGCGTCGGGACGAGGGCTGGGAGCTCACCGTCAGCGACCAGGGCCTCGGGATCCCCGAGGATGACCTCGACCGCGTCTTCGAACGCTTCTACCGCGTCGACCCCGCCCGGTCCCGGGCCACCGGCGGCACCGGGCTGGGGCTCGCCATCGTGAAGCACATCGTCCGCAACCACGGGGGAGAGGTGCGGGTCTGGAGCTCACCGGGCGCGGGTTCGACCTTCACCGTCCTGTTGCCCACCTCCGACCCGTTGACCGATCACACCCCGGAGAGCCCTGATGAGACGCAGATCGATCACCCCGCCCGGACCGAGCGGCGACGCGTGACGCCGAGCGCCCGCACCGCTCCCGGTCCCTCCGTCGCGAGCCCGTCCGACGCCCCCGGCCCATCCGCCCCCACGGGTGGTGGCCGGTGACGCGCGTGCTCGTCGTGGAGGACGAGGAGTCGATCTCCGAGGCCCTGTCCTTCCTGCTGCGCAAGGAGGGCTTCGAGGTCGGCGTGGCCGGCTCGGGGCCGGCGGCGCTGACCGAGTTCGACCGCTCCGGCGCGGACGTGGTGCTGCTCGACCTGATGCTGCCGGGCCTGTCCGGCCTCGAGGTGTGCCGGCAGCTGCGCCAGCGCGCGGACGTCGCCGTCGTGATGCTGACCGCCAAGGACAGCGAGGTCGACAAGGTGGTCGGCCTCGAGATCGGGGCGGACGACTACGTCACCAAGCCGTTCTCGACCCGGGAGCTGGTGGCCCGGATCCGCGCCGTCCTCCGCCGCCGTGGCCAGGGCCCCGAGTCCGCCGAGTCCGGCGACGTCCTCGAGAGCGGCCCGGTACGCCTCGACGCCGATCGTCACGTCGTCACCGTGCGCGGGGAGCAGGTGCCGCTGCCGCTCAAGGAGTTCGAGCTGCTCGAGGTGCTGCTGCGCAACGCGGGACGCGTGCTGACCCGCGAGCAGCTGATGAGCCGCGTCTGGGGATCGGACTACTTCGGGGACACCAAGACGCTCGACGTCCACGTCAAACGGCTGCGGGCCAAGCTCGAGCCGGACCCCTCCGCGCCGCGGCACCTCGTGACGATCCGCGGCGTCGGGTACCGCTTCGACGGGACGGCGTGACCGGGCACGTGGCCCGCCGAACCGGACAACGGTGCCCGGATGCTGGCGGTGGATGCCGCCGCGCCTGACTCGTCGTCATCCCTTCACCCGGCGTTCACCTGGATGGAGACGGATGGTCGGCCCCCGTCCCTAGCGTGATCCGTGACAGAACGTCATCGACCCGGCGAGTTGACGCCGGGATCACGAAGGGGCAATGAGTGTCCACACCCAGAACTGCTCGAACCCGGCGCCTGTTGGGTACCCCGGCCGCCATCCTGGTGCTCGGAGGCGGGCTTCTCGGCCTCACCGCGTGCGGCAGTGACGACAACTCCGGGAGCACCACCGCGGCGGGAACCGGGGTCAAGCAGGGCGACATCGCCTGCGGCTCGGGCGCTCTCACCGGCGGCGGCTCCACGTTCCAGAAGAACATCGAGCTGCAGTGGATCAAGGACTACACCACGGCGTGCCCGGGCGCGCAGGTGCAGTACAACGCGACCGGATCCGGCGCCGGCATCCAGTCCTTCAGTGACAACCAGGTCGACTTCGCCGGTAGCGACTCGTTGATGAAGGACGACGAGCAGCAGGCCGCCGACGCGCGGTGCGGCCCCGGGAACACAGCGATCCACACCCCGATCACCGCCGGTGCGATCGTCTTCACCTACAACCTGCCGGGCGTCGACGAGCTGAAGCTCTCGCCCGAGGTCCTCGCGGGCATCTTCCAGGGTCAGATCAAGACCTGGAACGACCCGAAGATCGCCGCCGACAACCCCGGCGTCCAGCTTCCCGCAACGCCCGTCCAGCCGGTGCACCGCAGCGACAGCTCCGGCAGCACGGACATCCTGTCGCAGTTCCTCGACGCGACCGCGAAGGACACCTGGAAGCTCGGCACCGGCAAGGAGCTGCAGTGGCCGGGTGGCCAGGCGGCCAAGGGCTCCGACGGAGTGACGGCGGCCGTCAAGAGCGCGCCGGGCGGCATCACCTACGTCGAGCAGTCCTTCTCCAAGGCGAACCAGCTGCCGGAGGCGCAGGTCAAGAACTCCGCCGGCGAGTTCGTCGCGCCGAACGGCCAGACCGTGTCCGCCGCGCTGGCCGGTGCCCAGCCGGACACCAGCAAGGGCGACATCCGGGTGAAGATCGACTACGCCTCGACGCCAACGGGCTCCTACCCGGTCTCCGCAGTGACGTACGTGATCACCTGCGACAAGGGCAACAAGAACGCCGCGGCGCTGAAGGCCTACCTCGGGTACGCGGCCGACAAGGGCCAGGCGTCGGCCGACGCGCTCGGCTTCGCGCCGCTCCCGTCCTCGCTCGCCGACAAGGTCAAGCCGCAGATCCAGAGCATCAGCTGACCTGACGAGGCGCTCGCCCGATCCCTGGCAACGTGGGGATCGGGCGAGCGCGTTGCTGGCGGACGCGTCAGGATGACAAGGGTGGAAGGTTGGAGACGTTGAGTACAGGGGAACCAGGCCCGCCGGACCGGCGCGGGAGGCCCTCGACGGGGTCGACCGCGGACGCCGCCTCGGCGGACGGCCCGAAGGGCATGGGTTCCACTCCGGGGAGCCTTTCCCGATCGTCGGGATCGGGACGTCGACGGGGCGACCAGATCTTCTCGGGTCTGACCGGCCTGGCCAGCCTGCTCGTCCTGGTCATCATCTTCGCGATCGGCATCTTCCTGGTCAGCCGCGCGCTGCCGGCGCTCGACGCCAACAGCGCGAACTTCCTGACCGAGAAGCAGTTCCTCACCGAGCAGTCGCCGCCTGTGTTCGGCATCGCCGCGCTGGCGTTCGGCACGGTTCTCACGAGCCTTCTGGCGTTGGTGATCGCCGTCCCGGTCGCGCTCGGCGTCGCCCTCTACGTGACGGAGTACGCGCCGCCGCGCATCGGCCGCCCCATCGGATACCTCGTCGACCTGCTCGCGGCCGTTCCCAGCGTCGTCTTCGGCCTCTGGGGGCTGTATTTCCTCCTGGGGCGCTCCGACGGCCTCCAGGTCTGGCTGCAGGACCACCTGTCGTTCATCCCGATCTTCAAGAACGACATCGGGGCGGTCGGACGGTCCATCTTCCTGGCGAGCATCGTTCTAGCGATCATGGTCCTCCCGATCATCGCCGCGATCAGCCGTGAGGTCTTCACCCAGGTCCCGGCGGCGAACCGGGAGGCCGCCCTCGCCCTCGGCGCGACCAAGCTGGAGATGATCCGCACCGCCGTCCTGCCCTACTCGAAGGGCGGTGTCATCAGCGCGATCATGCTCGGGCTCGGCCGCGCCCTGGGCGAGACGATCGCCATCGCGCTGGTGCTCTCGGCGTCGTTCCAGACGACGATCCAGGTGCTGCGGGCAACCGGCGGCAACACCATCGCGGCGAACATCGCGACCAAGTTCGGCGAGGCCGATCCGACCGGCCGCGGCGCGCTCATCGCCACCGGTCTCGTGCTGTTCGTCATCACCCTGGTGGTCAACATGATCGCCCGGGGGATCATCTACCGCACGACCATCGTCGAGACCGAGGGGGCCGCGTGAGTCTGCTCGCCGAGAAGGTGCGGCGTCCGGGCGCGCAACCCACCAACGGCCTCCGCGAGGGGGGCCGTCTGGAACTCCCGCACCTGGTCGCCATCGCGCTCGGAACGCTCGTCTTCAACCTGCTGCTGTTCGCCTTCACCGGCTTCGCCGGCCGCGCGGGCTTCGTCGTGATGATGGTTCTCGTGTACGCCGTCGCCCAGACCGTCGTGTCGTTCCTCCGGGAGGGGCGTCGGCAGGCAGCGGACCGGCTGCTCACGTTGGGCATCCGGCTCGCGGTCTTCAGCGCGCTGCTGCCGCTGGCGCTGATCATCGGCTACACCGTCTACCGCGGCGCCAAGACACTCAGCCCGTACTTCCTGACCCACTCGATGTCGGGCGTCGGGCCGCTGGACTCCGGCGGCGGCGTCTACCACGCCGTCGTCGGCACCCTGGAGCAGGTCCTGCTGACATCGCTGATTGCCGTGCCGCTCGGCCTGCTCGTCGCGATCTACCTCGCGGAGTACGGGCGCGGTCGATTCGCGGCGCTGGTCCGCTACGTCGTCGACGTCATGACGGGCGTGCCGTCGATCGTCGCCGGACTGTTCGTCTACGCCTTCTGGGTGATCCCGCGGGGGCCGTCCGGGTTCGCGGCCGCGCTGGCGCTGTCGATTCTCATGCTTCCGGTGGTCATCCGCTCGTCGGAGGAGATGATCAAACTCGTGCCGGATTCGTTGCGCGAGGCGTCCTTCGCTCTCGGCATCCCGAGATGGAAGACGATCCTGCGCATCGTCCTGCCGACCGCCTCGGCCGGGATCACGACCGGCGTCATGCTCGCGGTCGCCCGGGTCACCGGGGAGACCGCGCCGTTGCTGCTCACCGCCCAGGCGCTGGACCGGATCAACACAGATCCGTTCTCGGGCCGGCAGAGCGCCCTCGCGTCGTACGTGTACGACCAGGCAGCATCGGCGGGGAGCAATTTCGTCGACCGGGCTTGGGCAGCCGCCCTGCTCCTCATCATCATCGTTCTGGTGCTGTACGTCGCAGCCCGACTTCTCACCCGTCGCAACAGTCTCGTCCGGAGCTGACCATGGCCAAGCGCATCGAGCTCGAGAACCTCTCCTGCTTCTACGGCAGCTTCGAGGCCGTGAAGGACGTCTCCCTCGTCATCGAGCCGAAGTCCGTCACCGCGTTCATCGGCCCGTCCGGATGCGGGAAGTCGACCGTGCTGCGGTCCATCAACCGGATGCACGAGGTCATTCCCCGGGCCCGCGTCTCCGGCCGGATCCTGCTCGACGACGACGACATCTACGGGCCCGGCGTCGATCCGGTGACCGTGCGGCGCACGATCGGCATGGTCTTCCAGCGGCCGAATCCGTTTCCGACGATGTCGATCTACGACAACGTCGCCTCGGGGCTGCGGCTCAACGGGGTCCGGAAGAAGTCGGTGCTCGACGAGGCGGTGGAGCGTTCGCTGCGTGGCGCCGGCATGTGGGCGGAGGTCGACGGCCGCCTCGGCAAGCCCGGCGCCGGCCTGTCCGGCGGTCAGCAGCAGCGGCTCTGCATCGCCCGGGCCATCGCCGTCGAGCCGGAGGTCCTGCTCATGGACGAGCCCTGCTCCGCTCTGGACCCGATCTCGACGCTGGCGATCGAGGACCTGATCGGCGAGCTGAAGGACCAGTACACGATCGTGATCGTCACCCACAACATGCAGCAGGCCTCGCGGGTGAGCGACCGGACCGGCTTCTTCAACCTCGACGGCGTCGGCAAGCCCGGGCGCCTGGTCGAGATGGACAAGACCGCGAAGATCTTCACGAACCCCAGCGAGAAGCGCACGGAGGACTACATCACCGGCCGCTTCGGCTAGCGTTCCGCGGGTGAGCGAGCTGCCGTCCGCGCCTATGTCTGATCAGCTTCGGGGTATCGCCGCCGACCGCCTCCTCACCATCCCCAACGCGCTGTCGACGCTGCGGCTGCTGGGCGTGCCGGTCTTCCTCTACCTGGTCCTCGGGCCGGAGGCGGACGGCTGGGCGTTGATCATCCTCATGGTCAGCGGGGTCACCGACTACCTCGACGGCAAGCTCGCCCGGATGCTCAACCAGACGAGCAAGCTCGGGACGCTGCTCGACCCGCTGGCCGACCGGCTCTACATCGCCAGCACGCTCGTCGCGCTGACCATCCGCGACATCGTGCCCCTGTGGCTGCTGATCGTGCTGGTGCTGCGCGACGTCGCGCTGCTGACCACCGTTCCCGGGCTGCGGCGGATGGGCTTCGGCAACGCGCTGCCGGTGCACTTCCTCGGCAAGGCCGCCACGTTCAACCTGCTGTACGCCTTCCCGCTGCTGCTCGCGACCACCGGCGACAACTGGTTCGCCACCGCCTGCCGCCCGGTCGCCTGGGCCTTCGCGATCTGGGGCACCACGCTGTACTGGTACGCGGCGCTGCTCTACTTCCAGCAGTACCGGCACCTGGCGGGCGACGAACGGGCAGGCCGGCTGCCCCCACCGATCACGACGACGGCTCCGAACGGCGGCTGAGCCGGGCGTCTCAGGGCCGGGCCGGCAGCCGGGTGACGACGGCGAAGCCGTCGTGGAAGGCCTCGCCCTCGTCGGTCGGGTCGGCGGTCGAGGTGCAGTCCGACGGCGCGAGCAGCAGCGGGCTGGGGACCGTCGTGGGCTGGAGCTCGCGCAGGCCGCGCACCTGCCCGGCGTCGCAGCTCGGCACGTTGAGATTGGCGACGGTCGAGGTGTCCGGCGGCGCAGCGTCCGACGGCGCAGCGCCCGGCGAGGACGTGAGGGCGGGCAACAGCTTCTGCACCTGCTGGGCGGCGTAGTCGGCCCCCACCTCGAAGTCGTAGCTCTCGTCGTCCGCGGGAATGCCCTGGCTGACACCGATCGAAGGGATGCCGCGCTGGGCGCCCGCCCGGGCGGCACCGACCGTGCCGGAGATCACCGCGATCGGCCCGACGTTCTGTCCCTCGTTGACGCCGGCGATCACGATCCGGGGGCGGATCCCGAGGTCGTCGAGGGCGACCCGGACCGTGTCGGCGGGGTACCCGGTGACCGCGGTGGCGGGGAATCCGCTCTTGGTCGTCGTCCGCTGTCGAGGCAGCTCGCCCGGCGTCGTCTTGCTGCCGCTGCCGCTCTTGTTCTCGTCCGGCGCGACCACCTGGATGTCCAGGCCGGGCACCGCCTGCAGACGTCGGACCAGCGCGTCGATGCCGGGCGCCTTCACGCCGTCGTCATTGGTGACGAGAACCGTGACGCGGGGGCCGTCGGCTGGCTGGCTCGAGGACGAGTCCGAGGAACAGGCGACCGGAGCGGCCAGCGCGAGCGCGCACAGGGGGAGGGTCAGGACCCGGCGGGAGATCACGGGACCGATCCTGCCTCGTCCGCGGCTGTCCGCCCCGCAACGGAGCCGGCCGGTCGGCCCGACTCGAGGTCGCGCACGTGCTCGCCGAGGGCGTCGGTCGCGCCCTGGAGGAAGCGCGCGACCACGGCGAGCTCGTCCGCGTCGAACCGCATCATCACCTCCCGCATCCGCGCGCCCAGCGGGCCGAAGAAGGCGGACCCCGTCGCCCGGCCCTGCTCGGTGTGCCGGAGGTGCACGACCCGGTTGTCGGTCGGGTGGTCCCGGTGGCGACGGACGTGTCCCGCCCGTTCGAGGCGGTCGATGACGTAGCTGGTCCCGCCGGACGAGAGGCCGAGGTGGGCGCGCAGCGCCCGGGGGGTGAGGGGCTCTCCGGACCCCTCGGCGCTGAGGATCGCGACGAGGGCCTGGACGTCCGCGGGCTGCAGTTCGTGCCGGGCGCTGAAGGCGGCGTTCAGCCGCGTCGCCTCGCTGCCGTACCGGCGCAGGGCGTCGACGATCGTCCACGCGGGATCGGGTTCGACGACCCCCTCGGGCGGTCCCTCGGAAGAAGGTGCGCTCACGTCTGCTCGGCCTCCCACCCTGACGGTACGCTCAACAACTGAACTGCTCAGCGAGTGAACTACATTGGAGTGCGCATGGCCCCCGGCGCTGATCATGGCCTTGTCCGCGTGGTCGTGGGCCGGTGGTCGGCGTGGCTCGTACTGATCGTCGCCGTGGTCTCGTCGGGGATGGTCCTCGCGCTGACCGGCGAGATCGAAACCGATGATGGCCCAACCGCCGGGCTGCCGGACAACGCTCAGTCGACCGAGGTCGCCGCCTTGCAGCGCGACCTTCCCTCCGGGGCGTTGAACCCGGCCCTCGTCGTCTACAGCCGGGACGCCGGTCCGCTCACCGAGCAGGACCTCGCGGCGGTGCGGGCCCAGGAGCCGGCGCTGCAGGAGATCGCGCTCGGGAACCGGGTCTCGCCCCCGCAGCCCAGCCCCGACGGCACGGTCGCGACCCTCGTGGTGCCCCTGTCGGCGGCGGCCGACAACGAGCAGATCAAGGACGCCGTGGCGGACATCCGCGCGACCGTCCGCCAGGGACTGCCGCCGGGGGTGACCGCCCAGGTGACCGGTGGTGCCGGCTTCACCGCCGACATCGCCTCCGCCTTCGACGGCGCCGACGTGACGCTGCTCGCGGTCACCGCGTCGGTCGTCGCGATCCTGCTGCTGATCACCTACCGCAGCCCGATTCTCTGGCTGGTCCCGCTGACGGTCGTCGCGCTCGCCGATCAGGTCGCCGGGGGCCTGCTCGCCCTGCTCTCCCGGTCCACCGACCTCGTGTTCAACGGTCAGGTGACCGGCATCGTCGAGGTCCTCGTCTTCGGTGCCGGTACCGACTACGCCCTGCTGCTGATCGCGCGGTACCGGGAGGAGTTACGCCGCAGCCCCGACCGGCGCCTCGCCATGGCCCGGGCGCTGCGCAGCGCGGGTCCCGCCATCCTCGCCTCGGGCGTGACCGTGATCCTCGCGCTGCTCACGCTGGTGTTCGCGGTCCTCGGGGTCGACCGGGCCACCGGCGTCGCCGGCGCCGTCGGGCTCGCGACCGCGCTGCTGTTCGGTCTCGTGGTGCTGCCGGCCGCGCTGGTCGTCTGCCCCCGCGGGGTCTTCTGGCCGCTCGTGCCGCGGGCCGACGCCGACGGGGAGAAGGCCAACGCCTCGGAGGGCCGCGTCTGGCGTCGGATCGGCGACGCGACCGCCCGGCGTCCGTGGCGCGTCGTCGTCGGCTCCCTGCTGGTGCTCGGCGCGCTGGCCGCCGGACTGGCCACCACGAGTCTGGGGCTGAGCAAGAGCGAGACCTTCCGGACCGAGGCCGAGTCGGTGGCGGGGCTCGAGACGCTCTCCCGCGCCCTTCCCGCGGGGGCCGCCGAACCCACGGCGGTCCTCACCCGGCCCGAGACCGCGGCGGCGGTGCGCGACGCAGCCGCCGGAGTGCCCGGAGTCGCCTCGGCCGAGATCGGCGAGTCGAACGGGACGATCACCCAGGTCGATGTCGTGCTGGACGCGGCGCCGAACACCTCCGCCAGCTACGCGGCGATCGAGAAGCTGCGCGATGCGGTCGCCCGGCCGGATCCCGACGCCCTCGTCGGCGGGAGCGTGGCGACCGACCTCGATGCGCGAAACGCGGCCCTGCGGGACCTCACGCTGATCGCTCCGCTGATCCTGCTGGTCGTGTTCGTGGTGTTGATCGTGCTGCTGCGGTCGGTCGTGGCACCGATCGTGCTCCTCGGCACCGTCGTCCTGAGCTTCTTCGCCGCCCTCGGCGGGGCGAGCCTGGCCTTCACGACGCTGTTCGACTACCCGGCGCTGGACAACCAGGTCCCGCTGCTGTCCTTCCTGTTCCTGGTCGCGCTCGGCGTCGACTACAACATCTTCCTCGTCACCCGCGCCCGCGAACAGTCGCGGCGGGTCGGCACCCGGCGGGGGATCGTCGATGCCCTGGCGGTGACGGGCGGGGTCATCACGAGCGCGGGCATCCTGCTCGCCGCCGTGTTCGCCGTGCTCGGTGTGCTGCCGGTGATCGTGCTGACGCAGATCGGCGTGGTCGTGGGCCTGGGGGTGCTGCTCGACACCCTTCTCGTGCGCACCGTTCTGGTGCCGGCCATCGTGCACCTGCTCGGGGACCGGTTCTGGGCGCCGGGTCGCCTGGACCGGCGGCGCGAGGCGGAACCGGACCGGCAGCCGGCCGCGGCAGTGGGGTGACGTCCCGCCGGACGGCCGGGCGGGTCGACCTTCGTGCGACCGCGCGCGGCGGATCAGCCGCCTTCGCCGGGTGAGGTCGCCACCTGCGAGTAGTTGCCCTGCCAGGCCGCCTTCGCCCCGGAGTCGCCGATGCGAACGACGCTGATCATCGCGCCCACCGATACGGCGACCGCCAGCACCCCGAGCACGACGCGGGTGGTGGTGGCGTTCCGGGTCAGCACCGCGTCCGTGCTGCCCCACCGTCCGCGGGACGGTTCGATGTTGCTCCGGTCCTGGCGCCACCGGACGAACCAGATGGCGCTGGCGACGACGAACAGCCCGACCGCCCAGGGCAGCAGCGAGTCGCCCATCTCGGCGTGCTGGCTGACCAGCGGCGTGTCGGGGACACGCGCACGCAACCATTCGCCTGCTGATGTGGTGATGGGGACGAAGATCAGGGTCAGGAGGGCGACGAGCGGAGTCGCGACACCGAGTCGGGGATGGACGCCTCGCCACACCACCGTCGCCAGCAGCAGGAGGACGGTGATCGGCACGAGGACGACGACCGCGTGGACGAGGAGGACATGAGCCGGCAGCCCATGGATCTGAGTGAGTCCCACGGGTGCACGGTTCTTGCAGAAAATCAGAGAGTTCTTGGACGGCGGCGGGTGCGGGTGGAAGGTCGGCGAGTGGATTCCTCCGTTCGGCTCCTGCTCGTGGAGGACGACGCGGAGCTCCGCTCGATGCTGGAGCGGCTCCTGGGGGAGGAGGGCTACGCGGTCACCTCCGCTCCCGACGGACAGACGGGCCTGCGCGAGGCCCTGGCGCGCACGTTCGACATCGCGGTGATCGACCGGGGGCTGCCCTATCTGGGTGGCCTGGAGCTGTTGACGCGGTTGCGCCGCACCGGCTGGTTCGTACCGGTCCTCGTGCTCTCGGCCTACGGCGCTCCGGCCGAGCGGGTTGCCGGGCTCGACGCCGGCGCCGAGGACTACCTCGTCAAGCCGTTCGACGTCGACGAGCTGCTCGCCCGGCTGCGGGCGTTGCTGCGGCGGCACGAGACCGAGGTCGACGTCCTCCCGGTGGCGTCGGGCCGTTTCGACGTCGCGGCCCGGCGGGTGGACGTGGACGGCGAGGCGACCGGCGTGCAGCTCTCCGCGCGCGAGGCCGACCTGCTGGAGACGTTGGCCCGCCGGCCGAAGCGCGTCTTCGCCCGGGACGAGCTGCGCGAGCGGGTGTTCGCCGACGCCGAGTCCACGAACATCGTCGACACCTACGTGCACTACCTGCGGCGCAAGCTCGGCCGGAGGATCATCCGGACCGTGCACGGCGTCGGCTACCAGGCCGGCTCGAACGGTCCCCGGTGAGCCGGCGGCGTCCGAGCCGGGATGACGAGCTGGTCGGCCGGGCGGCGCGGCGGATCGGCATCCAGGCCGCGGTGCTGGTCTGGGCGTCGTTCGCGGTCTGCGCGTCATTGCTGTCGGTGCTCGTGCTGCGGTCCCAGCACGCGGCGACCGCGTCGACGCTGCGTTCCGCGGTGGAGTCGGCCGACGACGTCACCGATCCGCCCGCCGGCACCTGGCTCGCCGTGCAGGGGCCGGACGGGCGCTTCTCGGTCACGCCCGGCGCGCCGTCGTTCCTGCCCTACCGGGCCGCGGGGGTGGTGCCCGGCGAGGCGAGCACGGTCGACCTGCACACGCCGCAGGGCGAGTACCGGATCCGGACGGAGCAACGTGAGGGACGCGTCGTCCAGGCCGCCGCCTCGCTGGCGGCCGAGCACGCCGAGCGTTCCCGCCTCGCCGAGGCCCTCGCGGTCGCCGGCGGGCTCGCCGTGCTCGTCGCCGGCGCCCTCGGACTGGCGGCCGGTCGTCGCTGGGTGTCGCCTCTCGCGGACGCGTTGGCGCGACAACGGGCATTCGTGGCCGACGCCAGCCATGAGCTCCGCACGCCGCTGACCCGACTCACGACCCGCGCCCAGCTCGTCCAGCGCGATCTGGACCGGGGGGCCAACGATCGGGCCCGGGCCGAGGCGACGACCCTCGTCGGGGACGGGCGGCGGCTGTCCGCCGTGCTCGAGGACCTTCTCGCCGCCGCGGAGCCGTCCGCCGCGGCCACCTGGGAGCTCGTCGACCTCGACGACGTGGCCGAGTCGGCGGTCGCGGCCGCGCGGATCGGACTCGACGAGCCGAGCATCCACATCGCGTACGACCGCGGGCGGCGGCCGGTCCCCGGTGACCCCGTCGTCGTCCGGGCTCCGCGCCCGGCCCTGGAGCGGGCCGTGTCCGCGCTGCTGGACAACGCCGTCCGCCACACGCCCGGGACGGGCACGGTGGGCGTCACGGTCTGGGCGGACCGCCGCTGGGCGACTCTCGTCGTCGCGGACACCGGGCCCGGGATCCCGCCGGAGCAGCAGCCGCACGTCTTCGACCGCTTCTCGCACGGTGCCGACGAGCCGGCCGACGGCGAGTCCGGCCACGGCGAGACCCGGCCACGGCGAGGAACAGGCGACAGAGGACGCCGCCGACGTTCCGCGCCGGCGGTTCGGCCTCGGGCTGGCGCTGGTGGCGGACACCGTCCAGCGGCTCGGCGGGGATATCTCGTTCACCACCGGCGCGCAGGGGACCCGGATGGTTCTCCGGTTGCCGCACGCCGCCGGCGAGGCGCGTGCGGCGGAGGACTGAACGCGGGGCCTCTCAGCCTTTTCTGAGATCCGAGGCCGACCGTCAGGGCATGGAGTCGTCCACGTCTCTGCTCGGGCGCCCGCATCTGCCCGGCCGTCCGGCGCCGCTGCCCAGCGTCTGGGACGGACGTTCCGCGCACGCCCTGGTGCGGCTGCTGTTGGTCGGCGGTGCTCTCGTGGTCGCGGCCTTCTGGTGGCTGGACACCGCCGGCGGGTCGGTCGTCGGAACCGGGCAGAGCGTCACCGCGATCGGCCGGCTGACCGGGCTGGTCGGCGCCTACCTGGTTCTCGTCCAGGTCCTGCTGATGGCCCGCGTGCCCTGGTTCGAACGAGCGGTCGGCCTGAACCGGCTGGCCGCGTGGCACCGCGGCCTCGGGACCGGCGTGGTCGCCCTCCTCGCGACGCACGTGCTCCTCGTCGTCGAGGGCTACAGCCTCGTGCAGCATGCCGCGGCACCGCACGAGGGCTGGATCGTGCTGACCACCTATCCCGACATGATCAAGGCGGCGATCGGGATGGGGCTGTTCCTGCTCGTCGGCGCCACCAGCGGGAGGCGCCTGCGGGCGCGCCTGTCCTACGAAGGCTGGTACTGGCTGCATCTGTCGGCCTATCTCGCGGTCGCTCTCGCGTTCTTCCACCAGGTGACCAGCGGGGCGGACTTCGTCGGGGCGGATCTCCAGCACCGCGCGTTCCGGCTCCTCTGGACGGCCGGGTATCTGGTCGTCGCCGCCTCTGTCCTGTGGTGGCGCGTCGCGCAGCCGGTCCGGAGCTGGTGGCAGCACCGGCTGCTGGTCCACGCGGTCGTGCCGGAGGCCGACGGGGTGGTGTCGGTGCACCTGCGCGGACGCGACACCCACCTGCTCGGCCGGGCCGGCCAGTTCCTCTCCGTGCGCTTCCTGACCGCGGGCCACTTCGGCAGCGCCCATCCGTACTCGCTGTCCGCGCCGCCGCGCGGGGGTCAGGTGCGGTTCACGGTCAAGGCGGCGGGTGACCACTCGGCGGCGCTGGCCGACCTGCGTCCCGGCGTCCCCGTCCTCGCCGAGGGCCCGTTCGGCCGCTTCACCGCCGACCAGGCGACGCACCAGCGGGTGGCGCTGATCGCGGGAGGATCGGGGATCGCGCCGATCCGCGCGCTGGCGGAGGAGCTGACCACCGGTTGGGCTCCGGCCGGCCACCGGCGGTCGGGCTCGGACGTCGTCGTCCTCTACCGGGCGAGCGCCGCGGGCGACCTGGCGCTCTCGCGCGAGCTCGACGCCCTCGCGCGGGCTGGGCGGATCGAGGTGCGCTACGTCCTCGGCTCCCGGCGCGAACTCGGGCACGACCCGCTGGCGGCACCGGGGCTCGCGGCGCTGGTGCCGGATCTTCCGGTCCGTGACGTCTTCATCTGCGGGCCCTCCGGCATGGTGGCCTCGGTGCGTCGGAGTCTGCACCGCCTGCGGGTGCCCCGGCGCCAGCAGCACGTCGAGGAGTTCGACCTGTGACCGGGAGCGGGCCCGGCGACTCCGGGCGGAGCCTGAGCCGCACCCGTCGGCGCCAGGCCGGTTTCCTCGGCCTGGTGCTGGGCTGCGTCGCGCTCGTCGAGCTGAAGGCGGCGACCGCTCCGCCCACCCACCACATCGCGCTCGGGGGCCAGCATGCGTCCGTGTCCTCGGGCGGCGCCGCCTCGGGCGGTGGGTCCTCCGGTGCTGGGGCTTCGGGCGGTGGGGCTTCGGGCGGCTCTCCGCACGCGTCGGCGGGGTCGTCCTCGCCGTCCTCGCCGTCCTCGCCATCCGGGGCACCGCGCACCGTCGACGGTCAGCCGGTCGACATCGGCTACGGCATCATCCAGGTCCAGGTCACGCTCCAGGGCGGCAGGATCACCGACGTCCGCACCCTGCGCGCGCCATCGGGTGGGCGCTCGGGGAGCATCGCCTCGTACGCGATCCCCGAGTTGCGGCGGGAGGTCCTCGCCGCCCAGTCCACGAGCATCGACACCGTCAGCGGCGCGTCCTACACGAGCAGCGGCTACGCCCAGTCCGTGCAGTCGGCTCTCGACGCCGCCCGCGCGTGACGCAGCCGGCATCCGCCGGGGTGGTCGTCCCCGTCCGGACCATGGGCACGGTCGTCACGCTCGACCTGCGGACGGACCTCGTGCCGGGGCGCCGACGCGAGGTGGTCGCCGAGGCGGCGGCGCTGCTCGAGAGCCTCGACGCCGACCTCAGCCTGTGGCGCGCCGACTCCTGGCTCAGCAGGCTGACGTCCGGGCAGGTCGAGGAGACCGCGTGCCCGGAGCACGTCCGCGCGGTCCTCGACCTGACCGAGCGGGCCGAGCGACTGACCGACGGCTGGTTCTCTGGCCGCTGGTCGTCACCCTCGGCGTCGCCTTCTGGACCGGCCGGAGCCGGCTCGACGCCGGACCCGACGGGCCTGATCAAGGGATGGGCCGCGTCGAAGGTCAGCGACCTCCTCCTCCGCGCCGGCGTGCCGGACCATCTCGTCAACGCCGCCGGTGACGTCGTACTGGCCGGTCGTCCGGCACCCGGAGCGACCGCCTGGCGGGTCGGGATCAGCGACCCGGCCGACTCGCGGCGGCTGCTGGGTGCCCTTGCGTTGCCCGGCGGCGGACGTTGGGCGGTGGCGACCTCGGGTCCCGCCGAGCGGGGCGCGCACATCCGCAACCCCCGCACGGGACGGTCCGCCACCGCGGTCACCTTCGCCACCGTCGTCGCGGACGAGATGATCGCTCGGGCCCGCGGCTTTCCCGACGCCGGCTCCGCGGCGGACGCGGCGGCGACCGCCCTTGTGGCCGCCGAGTGGGACGCACCCGGGCTCGCGGCTCGGCTGCGGAGCCGCGGCCTCGTGACGGTGGTGGAGTTCGCGGACGGCACGAGGCTCGACCCCGACCACCTCCTGCCGGTGCCGGCGGCGGGCATGCCCCCCGCGCCCGGTTCGAGCGGGTGAGCGCGTTCCGGAGCTACGCCTCGGCGGCACTCACCAGCGCCGGGCGCGCACCGCCTGCAGGAGCGCGCCTGCGATCGCCAGCGAGACGGCGGTCGCGACGGCGACGGCCACCACGTAGACCCAGTCGTCCTCGCGGACGAGGGTCAGCACCAGGTCGGCGATGACGACCAGCGCGAGGACGACGGCGGCGACGAAGGTCGCGACGAGTCCGGGCGGCATGGTCGGGCGCCGTGCGGCGGTGGCTTGCGGCATGCGTTGCACGGTAGCGCCCAGTGCTGTCAGCCGTGGCCTGCCGACGGCCGCAGCACGGCCAGACGGCCGAGACGAACAACGGCCCCACCGGCATCTCTGCTGGTGGGGCCGTGTGGGCGATAGAGGATTTGAACCTCTGACCTCTTCCGTGTCAGGGAAGCGCTCTCCCCCTGAGCTAATCGCCCTTGCTGTGGTGCTGAGCCGCGTTGTCGAACGCGGCCCGGGGATTCGTGCAGCGAAGCCGCTCGGGGGAGCAGCACCGCAGAGGCGGAGGCGGGAATCGAACCCGCGTACAGGGCTTTGCAGGCCCTTGCCTAAGCCACTCGGCCACTCCGCCGGGCTGAGACGGACCGGCTCGGCACCGCGCCTCGTTCTCCGAGCGGACGACGGGATTCGAACCCGCGACCCTCACCTTGGCAAGGTGATGCTCTACCAGCTGAGCCACGTCCGCGCAGCCCTTGCGGGCCGTACCGGTCACACCTTACCCACCCGGTGGATCAGCGTCGAACGATCTCGACCGCGTCGGCGGCGTCTCCCGGTGATGTCTGCCTCGCGTGTCGCTCCGGCCGCCTTCACTCGGCGGCCGGGTGCTGACCGCCTGCGGACACAACGCCGCCCCCGAGCTCTCCAGCATCGGGGGCGGCGGCGACAGCGGGGCGCGGAGCGCCGGATCAGGAGTGCGGGTCGCTCCACATGAGGAGGGCGAGCTCGGCGTCGATGTCGACGAAGTCGCTCTCCGAGCCGGTGGGGACCGAGGAGTAGGTGCGGGTCAGGAACTCGACGAGCCCGCTCAGCGGGACCTCGAACAGCGCCTGGCCGGAGGGGCTGGACAGCGAGAGGCAGACCACCTGCGCGCCGGTGTCGGCCGACGGCCAGACCTGGACGTCGCCATCGCCGACCGGGTGGGTCACCCCGTCGGTGAGCAGCTGCCGGGCGAAGGTCCATTCGACGACCTCGTCGCCGCCGGTGCGGAAGCCGACATGGATCGCGTAGGGGTCGCTCGGGTCGTAGCGCAGCGCGGCGCTGACGGGGAGAGCGGTTCCGCCAGGCACGACCAGGCGCAGGTTCAACTCGGTGCTCACGACGTCGTGACGGGCGTTCATCGGCGGACCTTCCAAGGGGCGCTTGCAACTCACTGTCGACTGCTGTAACGCCTCTTGCCCCGCTCCGGTGACGGGGAACCGTACACCGGTTCCGAATCACACTTCTGGCCCTACAGTGCCGATGAGTTCCTGCCGAAGGTCCGACGGTCGAGGCGGGTTTCGGCTAAGCCCGCTCGCATTTGCGCTGGTCGCGGCGGGCGGGCGACCTGGATCGGCTGGGCGGCTCGCCCCGGTCGGACGAGCAGACCTCGGCCCGGTGGCTGCGGGCGTGGCCGCACGCCGCCGAATACCGGACCGTCGGTCGGGTCCCCGGAGAGCAGCAGGCCCGTCGCGCCGAGCTCGAGCAGTGTCTGCCACACGGGGTCGTAGCCCGTCCGGCTCGCGCCGCCACCGCGACGGGCCACCACCACCGACAGGGCGATGTCCCCGGCGTAGGGGAGGAGATCGGTCAGCGGACCGAGCGCGCCGCTGCCCGTCCCGAGCCCGCCGAAGGCGGCGGGGCCGCTCGAGCCGAGCAGGTCGGCGTCGTCGACGACGAGCACCTGCCGCCGCGGCACCGCCGTCGGCCGGAGCAGCTGCTCGGGAGCGAGCCCGTCGGCCGGAAGGTGTCGTCGCAGTCGCCCCGCGAGCTCGTCGACGAGGCGGGCGGCGCCCGACGGCGTGTAGGCGTAGCCGGCGAACGCGTCGAGCCCGAGGCGCGCGCAGATGGGCAGCAGGCTTCGCCGGGGATCGACGACCCAGACGTCGGTGTCCCAGACGTCCCTTTCCCGGGTGCCGCCTCGCGGCTCGGGCCGGAGCTGCGCGAGCAGGCCGGCCAACGTCGTCGACCGGCCGCTCCCCGCGGCGCCGACGATCGCGAGGTGGGCGGACGGGCCTGCGAGGTCGAGGACCGCGACCGCCGACCCGGCGTCGCCGAGGACCAGTGCCCCTCGCGGATCCGGCGGGAGGTCGTCGAGATCGACGACGCGCGGCAGCGACCGCAGCGGAGGTGCCGGCGGACGGCAGCCGACGGTCCGCGCGGCCAGGTCGGCGAGCAGGCGGCGCTCCTCGGCCTCGCTCGCGGCGGCGCCGTGACCGCTCGGCAGCTCCTGTTGGGGTAGGGCGATCTGCGCCTCGTGCCCGGACTCGGTGAGCAGCCGCCCGGGCCGGTCGCGCGGGAGGACCTCAGCCTTGCCCCGTCCGTGCTCGGACTCGTACGGGTCGGTCAGCCGCAACTCCCACCGAGTGGTCAGCTGCTCGCGCAGACCCGGCCGGAAGTCCTGCCACCCGTTCGCCGTGAGCACCAGGTGGACGCCGGCCGCGGGCCCGGCTGCGGCGAGTTCGGCGACCGTTCCGGCGAGGTCGTCGTAGGCGGCACGCAGCCGGGGCCAGCCGTCGATCAGGAGCACGACCGGGCCGGGCGCGGGCTCGTCCGCGACCCGGACGCCGCGCACCCGCGCGGACAACCCACCGATCAGCTGACGCACCGCGTCCTCGTCGCGGACGTCCCACACCCCGCCGACGTGGGGCAGCACGGACAGGCCGACGAGCGAGCCGTCGCCGCCGTCGATGGCGTAGACCCGTGCCGGCGGGGCGTCAGCGGCTTCCGGCGGGGCCAGACCGGCCGCGAGCGTCCGCAGCAGCGTCGACCGGCCGGACCGGGGCGCGCCGACCACCGCGAGATGCCCGCACTCGAGGTCCGCATGCAGCGTTTCCGAGCTCTGCTGCTCCGGCCGGTCCACGACTCCGACCGGCGCGACGAGCGGCGATCGGCGGCCGCCGCGTAACAGCGGTGCGAGGGCGACCGCCTCGGGCAGGGGAGGCGACCACATGCCGGGGTGCGGCACGGGGACGGAGGCCCACTTCTCGGCGGACTCGGCGAGAAGCTCGTCCAGGTCGTCGACGAGCGCGCCGTCGAACCGGAGGGTCGCGCCGTCCACGGCGAGCAGGCCGCTGCCCGGGGCCGCCGGCAGCCGGTACGCCTCGGACGTGCCGAGCACCGCGTGGGAGTCGGCGGGCGAGAAGGTCCGCAGGCAGATGCGGAAGCGCAGGTGGCTCTCCAGCCCCCGGAGCCGGCCCTCGTCCAGCCGTTGCGAGGCGAGCACGAGATGGACGCCGAGGCTGCGCCCGAGCCGGCCGACGCTGAGGAACAGGTCGAGCAGATCGGGCGAGGCGGTCAGCAGCTCCGTGAACTCGTCCACCACGAGCAGGAGGTCGGGCAGCGCCTCGGGCGGCTCGGCGAGCCGCCGGTAGTCCGCGATGCCGTCGACCCCGGCCAGCCGCAGGAGCTGTTGCCGTCGCCGGATCTCGGCGCGCAGCAGGATCTCCGCGCGCTGGACCGCCCGCGGCTCGGCCTCGAGGTTCGTCACCACGCCGCGGACGTGCGGAACGGCCCGGAAGGGCTCGATCGCGGCCCCGCCCTTGAAGTCCCAGCAGACGATCGCGATCTCCGCGGGACTGCGACGGGTCACCAGCCCCGCGAGCAGGGCCCGCAGCACCTCACTTTTCCCGGAGCCGGTCGCGCCGACGATCAGCCCGTGCGGCCCGGACCCACCCAGCGCTGCCTCGGCGAGATCGAGGGGAACCGGTCGGCCTCGGCGGTCCCGGCCGATCGGCACGGTCAGCCCCTGTCGCGCGGCGGGGGTCTCGTCGAGCAGCGCCCGGAGCCGCACCGGCCCCGGTCCAGGGCCGCCGCCGCCGTCGTCGTCGTCGACGCGCCACGCCCCGATCGCGCGCGCCGCCCGGGTCGCGAACTCCGCCGTCAGCGCATCCGGGCGCGCCACGAGAAGGCTCGGCTCGCCCGTGGCCCAGCGGACGTGCAGGCACCCGTCGAGGAGTTCGGCCATCGCCCGCACGGAGGACGGCACGCTCGAGCCGGACGGGTCGAGAAGGAGAGCGGTGAGGTGAGCCCCGGCCGCGGCCACGAGTCGTTCCAGCGGCTCCGTCCACGCTCCCGAGGGAGTTTTCGCCGAGGTGTCGAGGTCCAGAACCACCACGACGTCCGCACCGGCCTCCTCGCCCGGCGACCCGTCGAGGAACGCCTCCAGCGCGTCCGGCGTCGCCCGTAG
Source organism: uncultured Actinomycetota bacterium (assembly GCA_963783105.1). Taxonomy (GTDB): domain Bacteria; phylum Actinomycetota; class Actinomycetes; order Frankiales; family Frankiaceae; genus JAVEDQ01. Next base: position 481,541 of record CAWAMI010000003.1, on the reverse strand, counting down.
CACCCGCACGTGGGGGAGCGCCTCGACCCCGAGGCCGCCCACGTTCGCCGTCGCCGTCGCCGTCGTCGCAGATCAGAACGATCTCGATCTCGCCGGGCGCGTGCGTCAACGCCAGGCTGATCAGCAGGGCACGCGTCAGCGACCGGATCCCGGCCGGCGGGCCGGTGAGCGCGACCGAGCGGGCGGCCCCGAGGTCGAGCGGAAGGGGCACGTCGTCGAGGTGGGCGTGCGCCGCGAGGAGCGCCTCGGCGTCCGTGCGCAGGTCGGTCTCCTCGTCCACCGACGGGGACGGTTCGTCCAGGCGGATCGGTACCCCGAGCGGAAGGCGCCCGAGGCCGAGCCGCACCACGAGGAAGTCCGGGTCGCGCGGCCGTCGCTCCCACAGCGCGTCCGAGCCCACCACCGGCCGCCACCGTGCGGGATCGGGATGGACGCGCTCCAGGCCTGCCCGGCGCCGCTCCGCCAACCCGGTCAGCTGCCGGTGCCGGTCGTCGAGATGTTCCTCGTAGCGTCGGCGCGACGACTCCTGCCGCCGTCGGCGCGCTCGCGTCGAGGCGATGCGCATGCCGACCGCCCCACCGACGCCGAGCACGGCGAGGCCGATGCCGAGCACCACGTAGAGCACCGACCCGCTGACGAGGGCGAAACCGACGATGCCGAGGCTGGACAGGGCCGGGAGAACCGTCGTGGCCCACCGGCCAGGCTCCGGCTCCAGCGCGTGGGGCGGGGGCGCGATGGTGACCGGCTCCTGCGGCACGGCGGGCGGGAACGCCCGTACCGGACGCGCCCGCACGCGCCTCTCCGGAGGCGCTGGCGCAGGAACGAGCGCAGGAGCCGGCGTCGACATGGTCCGGAACGCTAGGACGAGGGTCCGACAGGAACCGGACTTATCCACAGGTCCTCGCGAGCCCGGAGCGAACCGCTCGGAGCCGCCGCGCTTGCTAGTCTGGCTCTGCTGCTCGGGCGATTAGCTCAGCGGGAGAGCACTGCCTTCACACGGCAGGGGTCACTGGTTCGAACCCAGTATCGCCCACCCACACGACCAGCGCCGTTGCCGTCCGGCTGGTCGCCGGTCGGCCGGCTCCGAGGCGTACGTCGTCATCGCCGGCCGATCTGCCGCGGTCGAACAGTCCGGGAAATCCGGAACCCGCGTGTTCTGCGTGAGTTGCGCTGATGCAGGCTTTGCGTCGTGGACCGCACCCGTCGTCGCCTGCTGAGGCCGGCAGACCTTACCGATGCACGCGAGAACGCTCGGTGGGGAGCTTTCGCAAGGCGCCGGGCCGCGCTGGCGGCGCTGACGCCGCTGGTCCTCCTGGCCGCCCTGCTGGTGGCCGGAACGGCGGCCAATGGCCCGGGCGCCACCACACCGGCGGTGCAGACTGCCGCCGCGGTCCTGCCGCCGGTCGGGCACCTGTTCGTCATCAACCTCGAGAACAAGGGCTTCACCCGGACCTGGGGCCCGGGCTCGAAGGCGCCGTATCTCAGCAGGACGCTGCGCTCCAAGGGTGTGCTGCTCACCCAGTACTACGGGGTCGCGCACAACTCGCTGCCGAACTACCTCGCGCAGATCAGCGGGCAGGGGCCGAACCCGCAGACGCAGGGAGACTGCCAGATCTACTCGCCCTTCGTCGGCGCGGGCGCCGTCCCGCCGCAGCAGTACCTCGGGACCGGCTGTGTCTACCCGTCCAACGTGCCGACGCTCCCCGGCCAGCTCCGGTCGAAGGGGTTGACCTGGAAGGGCTACATGGAGGACATGGGGACGCCGTGCCGGCACCCGGTCCTCGGCGCGCCCGATAGCACCCAGCAGGCGAAGCCCGGCGACCAGTACGCCGCCCGGCACAACCCCTTCGTCTACTTCCAGTCGATCACCGGCACCCCGGCCTGCGTCGCCCGCGACGTCGACCTGAACCAGCTGCCCGCGGACCTGGCGTCGGTCTCGACGACCCCCAACCTCTCCTACATCACGCCGAACCTCTGCGACGACGGGCACGACGCTCCCTGCGTCGACGGGCGCCCGGGAGGGCTGACGAGCGCCGACGCGTGGCTCAGGGTCTGGGTGCCGAAGATCCTCGCGTCGCCCGCGTACAAGCAGGACGGCGCGCTCGTCATCACCTTCGACGAGTCGGAGGGGCCGGACAGCGACTCCTCCGCCTGCTGCGGCGAGGGTCCGACGCCCAACAGCCCGGCACCCGGCATCACCGGTCCGGGCGGGGGCCGCATCGGCGCGCTGGTCCTGTCGCGGTACGTGCGGCCCGGCAGCTCGACGGCGCATCCGTACAACCACTACAGCCTGCTGGCGACCATGGAGGACCTCGCGCACGTCCGCCGGCTCGGTTACGCCCGGCAGGCGCAGCGGTTCGGGAGCGACGTCTTCAACCGCTGAGTGCTGTCTGCCGCATCCGGGCAGCGGTCCGCAGGAGGTAGCCCGGCACTGCACCCGAATGCTGCCCGGAGTGATCGCCGGGGGCCGGGTTCGGGCCTTCGTCAGCCTTCCGGGCAGCGTTTCGCAGGGAAGCGCGCCACCGCACCCGAACGCTGCCCGGAGTGATCGCGGGGCCCAGGTTCGGACCGGGTCAGCCGACGATCCAGGTGTCCTTCGCGCCGCCGCCGCGGGAGGAGTTGACCACCATGCTCCCGGGCTGCATCGCCACCCGGGTGAGCGGCGCGGACAGCACCCGCGGCTCGGGCGTGCTGACGGTGAACACGCGCAGATCCACCCGCCGCGGCTCCAGCCGGTGCGACATCAGCGTGGGGTGGGTGGTGGTGTCGACCAGATCCTGCGCAACGAAACCGGTCGGCCGCGCCTCGATTCGCCGGCGAAGTTCCTCGAGCTCCGTCGCGCTCGCGTGCGGACCGATCACGATGCCCTGCCCGCTCGGTCCGTGCACCGGCTTGACGACGAAGTCCGCGAGGCGGCTCATCACCTCGCGGTAGGAGTCGGGGTCGGCCAGCACCCGCGTCTCGACGTTGTCGAGCAGCGGTTCCTCGCCGAGGTAGTAGCGGATCATCGCGGGGACGTAGGCGTAGACGGCCTTGTCATCGGCGACGCCGTTGCCCACCGCATTGGCGAGCCACAGGGTCCCTGCGCCCACCGCGTGCAGCAGCTGCGGCAGCAGCGGCTCTCCGGTCGCCGAGCGGGCGGTCGCGAGGTCGTCCTCGTCGGAGCGGCGGTACAGCACGTCGATGCGGCGCGGCCCGTCCGGACGCAGGATCGCGATGCGGTCGCCGACCGAGATCAGATCGCGCGGCAGCACCAGCGGGGCCTTCATCGCCGACGCGAGCATGCGGTGCTCGAACCAGGCGCTGTCCGAGGGGCCGGAGCTCAGCACGGCGATGGCCGGCTCGCCGCCCGCCGGAGTCGGCGCCGCCGCCTCCAGCGCCCGGCGGAGCAGTTGGGGGGAGTCGGAGACCCACTGGCGCTGCGAGTAGGGCGTCAGCTCCGGCAGGACCGTCGCCATCGTGCGACGGGCCTCCAACGCGTAGCCGAGGCCCGAGGGCATCCTGAGGTTGTCCTCCAGCACCAGCCAGCGACCGTGGCAGTCGTGCAGCAGGTCCGTGCCGATGACCGTCGCCCGAGGTGCGCCCGGCCGCACGATCCGCCCCGCGTCCCGCCAGCCGGCAGCCGCCTCCAGCACGACCCGGGGAACGACGCCGGCCGCCACGATCCGCTGCTCGCCGTAGACGTCGTCGAGGAAGGCGCTCAGCGTCGCGGCACGCTGCTCCAACGCGCGGCGGAGATATCCCCACTGGTCGGCGGGAAGGATGCGCGGCATCAGGTCGATCGGGAACGGCCGTCGCGGATGCCCGGCGGCGATGCCGCCGAAGGTCACGCCGTCGGCGGTGAGCAGGCGGTCGCGCCGGATCGCCCGCGCCCGGAGCTCGGCCGGCCCGAGGGCCTCGAGCGTCGTCAGGACCCGGTCGTAGAGCGGGTTGGTCACGACCTCCCCGTGCACCACGCCGATCGCCTCGTCGGCCTCGGGGGCACGGGGATTGTCGAGATAGGCACGGAGCAGCCGCGCCTCCTCCGGTCGGGGCGGAACCACCCCGCCGACCGGGCGCTGCAGCGCGAAGGGCAGATCACCCGCCGTGTCCGGCCACACCGGGGCGAGTGCGACGTCAGAAGCCATGGTCACAGCGGTGCCTCCGGGACGCCGAACGGGACGGACGGTGGCGGACCGTCCGTAGGAGACACCGACTCAACGAGCAGCAGCGGCGTGTCGTGCCCCATCGAGCCCCATAGCCGTTCGAGTCGTCGCCTCCTGAGGTCAGCATCGGCAGCTTCGGCGTCGGGACGATTGCGTCCACGTAAGTGTCGTGTGACGACCGGAGGCGATGTCCGCCGTCTCGCACACCGGCAGGCCAGGGGGCCGCCGGTAGGCTGCCGGTGCCAGCCGAATCGGCCGCCGCACGGCCTGCCGGTTCCCGAGGACCCCGGGAGTTCAGACGTGTCCGACCTGCGCCTCACCGTCGATCGCGAGCCGCTGGTGGTGGCGGCCGGGACGACAGCCGGGCAGGCGCTGCGGGCCGCCACCGAGGGTCGGGCGGTGCCGCCGGAGCCGGTGCACGCGGTCGCGGTCCGCGTCAACGACGAGACGATCCGGGACCTGTCGTTCCGCCCCGGGGACGGCGACCGGCTGGAGTCGGTGCCGATCGAGTCCGACGAGGGCCGTTCGATCCTCCGGCACTCCACCGCGCACGTGCTGGCGCAGGCCGTGCAGGACCTCTTCCCGGACGCCAAGCTCGGCATCGGCCCGCCGATCGTCAACGGCTTCTACTACGACTTCGACGTCGAACGTCCGTTCACCCCGGAGGACGTCGAGCGCATCGAGAAGCGGATGCGCGAGATCCTCAAGCAGCGGCAGCGGTTCTCCCGACGCGTCGTCACCGACGACGAGGCTCGCGGCGAACTCGCCGACGAGCCCTACAAGCTCGAGCTGATCGGCCTCAAGGGCGGCGGTGACGGCGGCGGCCAGATCAGCGAGGAGGAAGCCGTCGAGGCCGGCGGTCCCGAGCTGACGATCTACGACAACATCCGCGTCAAGGGTGACCACACCGAGACCGTCTGGTCCGACCTCTGCCGCGGGCCGCACGTGCCGGACACCCGGCACATCCCCGCCTTCAAGCTCATGCGCACCGCCGCCGCGTACTGGCGCGGCAACGAGAAGAACAAGCAGCTGCAGCGCATCTACGGCACCGCCTGGGAGTCGAAGGAGGCGCTCGAGGCACACCTGCACATGCTGGAGGAGGCCGAGAAGCGCGACCACCGCCGCCTCGGCACCGAGCTCGACCTGTTCTCGTTCCCGCCCGAGATCGGCGGCGGGCTCGCCATCTGGCACCCGAAGGGCGGACTCATCCGTCGGGTGATGGAGGAGTACAGCCGCCGCCGCCACGAGCAGGCCGGCTACTCGTTCGTGACGACCCCGCACCTGTCGAAGGAACAGCTGTTCCAGACCAGCGGCCACCTGCAGTGGTACGCCGACGGCATGTACCCGCCCATGGAGATGGAGGGGGCGACGTACTACCCGAAGCCGATGAACTGCCCGATGCACATCCTGGTCTACCGGTCCCGCGGCCGGTCCTACCGGGAGCTGCCGCTGCGGCTGTTCGAGTTCGGGACGGTCTACCGGTTCGAGAAGTCGGGCGTTCTGCACGGCCTCACGCGCGCCCGCGGCTTCACCCAGGACGACAGCCACATCTTCTGCACGCCGGACCAGCTGACCGGCGAGCTCACGACGCTGCTCCAGTTCGTCCTGTCCCTGCTCCGGGACTTCGGCCTGACCGAGTTCGAGGCCGAGCTCGCCACCCGTCCGGACAAGTTCGTCGGCGAGCCGGAGCAGTGGGACGTCGCGACCGCGGCGCTTCGCGACGCGCTGGAGTCGATCGGGCTGCCCTACGTCGTGGCCGAGGGGGAGGGCGCGTTCTACGCGCCCAAGATCGACGTGCACGTACGGGACGCGATCGGCCGGCGCTGGCAGATGAGCACGCTGCAGGTCGACCTGCAGTTCCCGACCCGCTTCGACCTCGAGTTCCAGGCCGCGGACGGCACCCGGCAGCGGCCGTACATGATCCACCGCGCGCTGTTCGGCAGCATCGAGCGCTTCTTCGGCATCCTGCTCGAGCACTACGCGGGCGCGATGCCGCCGTGGCTGTCGCCGGTGCAGGTGACCGGCATCCCGATCGCCGACCGGCACATCGGTCACCTCGAGGACGTCGCGGCCCGGCTGCGGGCGGCGGGGGTGCGCGTCGAGATCGACACCGCCGACGAGCGGATGCAGAAGAAGGTCGCCAAGGCCCGCAACCAGCGGGTGCCCTTCATGCTGCTGGCAGGCGACCAGGACGTGGAGAACGGCGCGGTGAGCCTGCGCGACCGGGACGGCAACGAGCAGCGCGGCCTGCCGGTCGACGAGGCGGTCGCGCAGATCCTCGGGGCGGTCGCGGAGCCGGCGCACGAGCACGACCCGGTCGAGGAACTGCTGTGAACGAACGATCATGAACGAGGGTCGGGCCATGAGTGAGGGGCCTGCCGGCCTCACGCCGAACGAGACCGAGGAGCAGTCCGGCGCCGGGCTGCGGGACGCGTTCCAGCGGCTGTACACGCCGCATCGGATGGCCTACATCAAGGGCCAGGACAAGCCGTCCAGCGACGACGAGTGCCCGTTCTGCGAGATCCCCCGCCGGCCCGACGACGAGACGCTGATCGTCGCCCGAGGGGACGTCGCCTACGCGGTGCTGAATCTCTATCCGTACAACTCGGGCCACCTGATGCTCGTGCCGTACCGGCACGTCTCCGACTACGCCGATCTGACGGTCGACGAGACGACCGAGATCGCCACCCTCACCCAGCGGGCCGTCCGGGTGCTCCGGCACGCGAGCGGTGCGCACGGGTTCAACATCGGCATCAACCTCGGCACGATCGCGGGCGCCGGCATCGCGGCTCACCTGCACCAGCACGTCGTGCCGCGGTGGGGCGGCGACACCAACTTCATGCCGATCGTCGGCCACACGCGGGTGCTGCCCGCGCTGCTGGGGGAGACCCGCGCGTTGCTCGCCGAGGCCTGGCACCAGGTCGACTGACGCACGGGTGTCCGCCGGCGCCCGATCGAACATCACGAGCAACGCGGAAGATCACCGAGCGGCGTGTCGCGGGCCCTGCCCCGGTGTGTCGATCAACCCCGTTGCTGGTGATCTCGGTGTGCGCACACGCGCCGCCCAGGCGGGTGCCCGCTCCAGCGGCGCGAAGGCGAGCAGACAGACGACGTGCGGAAGGAACAGGATGCTGATCGCCGCGAACGTCATCACGTGGAAGGCGACGAGCCCCCAGACGTAGGCGGCGCAGAGCCGTCCGGCGGGGCGGCGCCAGCTCGGCCGGCCGGTGCGGGCGAGGTAGTCGAGAACCAGCAGCGCGGGGGACCCGAGTTCCATCACGACGATCCCCCACTGCGAGACGTGCAGCAGTTGGGGCGCGTGGAGCAGCGGTTCGCCGAGCGGGGTCCCGCGGCGCAGGATGGCCCAGACCAGCGTCGAGCCGTTCACCCAGCCGAAGCCGCCGAAGCGGAACTTGGCGACGGCGGCCAGGAAGTAGGTGGCGACGACGGCGACCTGGATGCACCGGATCGCCCAGCCGGCGGCCTCGCTGCGGCGCTGCTCGCCGAGCCGCGCGGGCCCCACCGTGGCGACGCCGGCGAGCAGCACCAGCAGGGCGAACCGGTCGTGGTCCACCTTGCCGTAGGACATCGCGACGATCATCCACTCGGCGTAGAGCAGCGCGACCGCCACGAAGACGCCGCGGCCCACCCCCGGCCGTTCGAGAACCCGCAGCCGCAGGCGAGCGGCGAGTCCGGCCGCGAGCACCAGGGCCAGCAGCGAGGCGACCGACGAGCAGCACCTCGAGGACGTCGACGAAGCGCGGGGTCGGCACGGGCAGGTGGAGCAGCCGACCGATGGCCAGCGGCTGGTAGAACTCCTCGATCTCGCGATGCGGCCGGACCCAGGGCGTCCACCAGAAGACGTCGAGCAGGACGAAGACGTAGGCGACCACCCGCAGGGCCGCGATGCGCCCCAGCGGCATGACCGGATACCAGAAGGGTTCGCGCGACGCCCGGCGCGGCCCGGTGGCCGGTGTCGTCCGCGAACGCGTCTGCGCCGGGCGCGTGCTCATCGGCGCCACGACGCGAGGACGACGGTGGATTCGCCGACGGCGCGACCGTCGCGGAGCTGGACCCGGTGCTCGACGAGGTCGACCTGGGTCCACGCCGGCGCGTCCGGCTGCAGCTGCGCGTGGGCGTCCGCGAGGGCGCCGAGCAGGTCGGGATGCTCGATCACCCGCGGGATCTGTCCCTCCATCTCCGCGCGCCGCAGCCCCACGACCTCCGGCTCGAGCACCACGGGCTCGCGGTGGCCGCGCACGTCGACCGCCTCCACCGCCGCCGAACGGACCTCGCCGTCCGGCGGCGTCGTGAAGGCGAACATGACGAAGGGACCGACCGGGAACGCGTCGTCGTCCGCCTTCCACGACCCCCACGCGAGCAGGCCGAGCACGACCGCGACGACGACGAGCCGGAGGACCCGTCCGCGTCGCGGCACACGCTCGATCCCGCCCGGGTCGGGGCCGTCCGTCCCGACGCCCGCCGCGTCGGCGAAGGGCGTGTCCAGCGCAGTCGGCACTGGCCGAGGGTAAGTCAGCTGACCCGGAACCCGGCTGAGCGACGTCAGCCCGGCGGGCTCAGGTGCCCACCTCGGCGAGCTTCGCGGCCAACGTCGTCGGCATCGGTTCGTGCCGGAGGTAGTGCCGGCTGAACGTGCCGCTGGCGTGGGTCAGCGAGCGGAGGTCGATGGCGTAGCGGGTCACCTCGATCTCCGGCACCTCCGCGCGGACCAGCGTGCGCCCGCCGGTGCCGATCGGCTCGGTTCCGACGACCCTGCCGCGCCGCGAGGCGAGGTCCGACATCACGGCCCCGACGTAGTCGTCCGGCACCAGCACGGACACGTCCAGCACCGGCTCGAGCAGCGCGACGGACGCCGCCTTGGCCGCCTCCTTCAGCGCCAATGACCCCGCCACCTGGAAGGCCATGTCGGAGGAGTCGACCGAGTGCGCCTTCCCGTCGACGAGCGTCACCCGTAGGTCGACCACCGGGAAGCCCGCCGCGACCCCGCGCTCCATCTGGGCGCGGACGCCCTTCTCGACGCTGGGGATGAGCTGGCGCGGGATGACGCCGCCGACGATGCGATCGACGAACTCGAAACCCGACCCCGAGGGCAGCGGCTCCACCTCTATGGAGCAGATCGCGAACTGCCCGTGCCCGCCGGTCTGCTTGACGTTGCGGCCGAGGCCCTTGGCCGGACCCAGAAACGTCTCGCGCAGCGGGACGCGCAGCTCGACGGTGTCGACCGAGACGCCGAACTTCGTCTTCAGCCGGTCGAGGAGCACGTCGGCGTGCGCCTCGCCCATGCACCACAGGATGAGCTGGCCGGTGTCCGGGTGCAGCTCGAGGCGCAGCGTGGGATCCTCCGCGACGAGGCGGCTCAGCCCGGTGGAGAGCTTGTCCTCGTCGGCCTTGCTGTGGGCCCTGATGGCCAGCGGGAGCAGCGGCTCCGGCATCTCCCACGCCTCCATCAGCAGCGGATCGTCCTTCGCCGACAGGGTGTCGCCGGTCTCCGCCTGGCTGAGCTTGGTCACGGCGCAGATGTCGCCGGCCGGGCACTCGGCGAGGGGCTGCAGCGCCTTGCCGAGCGGCGAGGACAGCGCGCCGATCCGCTCGTCGACGTCGTGGTCCGGGTGACCGCGGGCCTCGAGGCCGTGGCCGCTGACGTGGACGGCCGCGTCGGGCCGGAGGGTCCCGGAGAACACACGGACCAGTGAGATCCGTCCGACGTAGGGGTCGGTGGTGGTCTTGACGACCTCCGCGAGCAGGGGCGCGTCGGGGTCGGCGACCGGCAGGTCCGGCGCCCGCTTGCCGTCGGGCCGCGTCACCGCCGGGAGCACGTGCTCCTGCGGGGTGGGGAAGCCGCTGTGCAGCACCTCGAGGATCTCGCCGCTGCCCAGCCCGTCGAGCGCGCACGCCGCCAGCACCGGGTAGAAGGAGCCGCGGGCGACGGCCGTCTCGAGGTCGGCGATGAGCGTCGCGGGATCGAGTTCCTCGCCGCCGAGGTAGCGGTCCATGAGGGTCTCGTCCTCGCTCTCGGCGATGATCCCCTCGATCAGCATCTCCCGGGCGCCGTCGAGCAGCGCCGCCTCCTCGGGCGTGGCCTCCCGGGAATCCCGCTGTCCGTCCGAGTAGGTGAACACGAGCGAGCTGAGCAGACCGATGAGGCCGGGCACGGGCGCGTTCTCCGCCGGGCGGGGCATCGGGAGGTAGAGCGGCAGGACGCCGTCGCCGAACGCGTCCTGGCAGACGGCCAGCGCCTCGTCGAAGTCGGCCCGCGGCGAGTCGAGCTTCGTCAGCACGATGGCTCGGGGCATCTCCACGGCGGCGCACTCGTCCCACAGGACGCGCGTCGCGTCGTCGACGCCGTCGACCGCGCTGATGACGAACAGGGCCGCATCGGCGGCCCGCAGCCCGGCGCGGAGGTCCCCGACGAAGTCGGCATAGCCGGGGGTGTCGAGGAGGTTGATCTTGACCGGCCCGAGCGGGCTCTCGACGGTCAGCGGCGCGACCGACAGGTTGACGCTGCGCTGCTGTCTGTGCTCCGCCTCGTCGAAGTCGCTGACGGTGGTGCCGGCGGTCACGGAGCCGGCCCGGCCGATGGTGCCGGTGGCGGCGAGCAGGCACTCGACGAGGGTGGTCTTCCCGGACCCGGAGTGCCCGACGAGGACGACGTTGCGAACGGTGCCTCGGCCGCTGGGGTTGGTGCTGCTGCTGGTCGTGCTGCTGCTGGTCGTGCTGCTGGTGCCGGGCCGGCGCGCTGCTGCAGCGCGGCCGACCCCGGCGTCATTGCCGGGACTGCTCACCAGGACCTCCTGCTCTCGAGGACCCCGTTTCCGACCGTTTCCGCGGAAGTCGGACCGCGCCGATCCGGGGTCCGGTTCGACTGCGATGCGGGCAGCCTGCGCTCCTCCCGGACCGGGCACAAGACCCGGGCTTGGGATCAACCGAACCTGAGCGGCAGCGGGGACGCTCGGGGTGTTCGCGGTCCGCGTGGATCGGGGCGCGGATTTCCGCGGTGACCGCGAACGGCGCCGCGAGCGCTCCGGGGTGTTCGCGGTCCGCGTGGATCGGGGCGCGGATTTCCGCGGTGACCGCGAACGGCGCCGCGAGCGCTCCGGGGTGTTCGCGGTCCGCGTGGATCGGGGCGCGGATTTCCGCGGTAACCGCGAGCGGCACCGCGGGCAAGCTCGGGGTGTTCGCGGTCCGCGTGGATCGGGGCGCGGATTTCCGCGGTGACCGCGAACGGCAGCGGGCCGCTCCCGAGCCCGGCGCAGGCGCGCCGTCGCCGGCTCGATGTATCGGACCGATGCATCGGCTATCGTGGACCGTCGTCGGCTCGTGCGCCGACGACGCTGGGAGGCTCGGACCGCAATGCTCGCATCGAAGGCGCGACCGCAGATCGCGAAGATCCTCGATCCCCTGGGGCAGCGGCTCGCCCGTACGAACCTCTCGCCCGACGTCATCACCGTGCTCGGCACCGTCGGTGTCTCCGCTGCCGCCCTCGCATTCTTCCCCCGTGGCGTCTTCTTCTGGGGCACGCTCGCGATCGCGCTGTTCGTCTTCTCGGACATGCTCGACGGGCTGATCGCCCGGCACCGCGGCGTCTCCAGCACGTGGGGCGCGTTCCTCGACAGCTCGATGGACCGGGTCGCCGACTCCGCCATCTTCGGGGCGATCGCGCTCTGGTACGCCGGCAAGGGCGACTCGCTGCCGCTGGCAGGCGCCGCCATCTACTGCCTGGCCGCGGGCGGGCTCATCTCCTACGTCAAGGCCCGCGCGGAGAGCATCGGCTTCGACTGCAACACCGGCTTCGCCGAGCGGGGCGAGCGGCTTCTGGTCGTGCTCGTCGCCGCAGGCTTCTCCGGCCTCGGCGTCCCGTACATCCTGCCGGCGGCCCTCTGGTTCCTCTGCTTCGCGACGACCTTGACGGTCGCTCAGCGCCTGGTGCACGTGCACCGGCAGGCCGTGCCCCGCCCCGCGCGGACGGACCGGCCGCCCCGCGGTCCGCAACGGCGGGTGTCGCGTCGCAGCACTCCTGCCGGCGTTCGCTGACAATCAGCGGGTGACGCCCGCCCCGCAGCCCGAGCCGCCCAGCCCCGAGCCGCCCAGCCCCGAGCCGCCCAGACCTGCGGCCACCCCGCACTCCGTCGGGACGCCGCCGCTGCCGAACATCCCCCGCCCCCGCTCGCGGATCGGCGCGGTGCGCAACTGGCTGCTGGTCCTCGGCTACCGGATCGGGTGGGGGCTCCTGCGGGCGCTGCCTGCTCGCCCGGTCGGAGCCGTGTTCCGGGTCGGCGCCGATCTCGCCTGGCGGCGCCAGGGCAAGGGCGCTCGCCGCCTGCGCTCCAACCTCGAGCGGGTGCTCGGTCCCGACTGTCCGCCTCGGCGGTTGGACGAGGTGGCCCGCGAGGGCATGCGGTCCTACGCGCGCTACTGGTTGGAGATCTTCCGGCTGTCGGTGATCCCGCAGGAGCAGATCGTCGCGCGGATGAACATCACGGGCATGGACCGGGTCCACGAGGCGATGGATCGCGGCAAGGGCCTGATCATCGCGCTCCCGCACTCCGGCAACTGGGACCACGCCGGGGCGTACCTCGTGCTGAGCGGTGTTCCGTTCACCACGGTCGCCGAGCGGCTGGAACCCGCTGAGGTGTTCCAGCGGTTCGTGACGTTCCGGGAGTCGCTCGGCATGGAGGTGGTGCCGCTGACCGGAGGGGAGCAGCCGCCGTTCCGCATCCTGGCCGAGCGGCTGAGAGCCGGGGGCGCCCTGTGCCTGCTGAGCGATCGCGACCTGTCCAAGGGCGGGGTTCCCGTCCGCTTCTTCGGGGCGCAGGCGACGATGCCCGCCGGCCCGGCGCGCCTCGCGCTCGACACCGGCGCCACCCTGGTGCCGGCGGTGCTGTGGTTCGAGGACGGCGGCTGGGGAGGGAAGGTCTACCCGCCGATCGCCCACACCGACGTGGCCACGATGACCCAGGACGTCGCCGACGCGTTCGCGGACACCATCGTGGAGCACCCGCAGGACTGGCACATGCTGCAGCGCCTGTGGACCGAGGACCTGGAGCGCGACGTCCGCCACGATCCGCCCGGATCAGGGGGCGAGGAGCAGCCGCGAGCGGTATGACGGGGCGGTCATGACGGTGTGCACATGAGACAGCCGACGGCCCGCTGATGCGCGTCGGTCTCGCCTGTCCCTACACCTGGGACGTCCCGGGTGGCGTACAGGCGCACATCCGCGACCTGGCCGAGACGCTCATCTCGCTCGGGCACGAGGTCTCGGTCATCACCCCGGCCGACGACGAGGCGTCGCTGCCCCCCTATGCCGTGCACGCCGGCAAGGCCCTCGCGGTTCCCTACAACGGCTCGGTCGCCCGGCTGCTGGTAGGACCGGTGTCCGGTGCCCGGGTGCGGCGGTGGATGCGCGAGAACGACTTCGACGTCCTGCACGTGCACGAGCCCACGGCCCCCTCGATCAGCCTGCTGGCGGTGCTGCTGGCCAAGGTGCCGGTGGTGGCGACGTTCCACACGAGCAACCCCCGCTCGAAGATCCTCTCCGCGCTGCAGAACCCGGTGCAGATCGCGCTGGAGAAGATCCAGGCCAGGATCGCGGTGTCCGAGGCCGCGCGGCGGACCATCGTCGAGCACCTCGGGGTCGACGGGGTGCTCATCCCCAACGGGGTGGACGTGCCCGCGTTCGCCGGCGCCGAGCCGCTGGCCGGCTGGCGGCGGGACGGCACGACGGTCGGCTTCCTCGGACGCATCGACGAGCCGCGCAAGGGGCTCGCGGTCCTGCTCGACGCACTGCCCCGTCTGGTCGAGTCGGTGCCGGACGCCCGCGTCCTGGTGGCGGGTCCGGGCGGTGTCGCCGAGACCCGCGAGAGCATCCCGCCGGGGCTGCGCTCCCGGGTCGAGTTCCTGGGCCTGGTGAGCGAGGAGGTGAAGCCGCGGGTCTTCCGCTCGGTCGACGTCTACTGCGCGCCGAACACCGGCCAGGAGAGCTTCGGCATCATCCTGCTCGAGGCCATGGCGGCGGACACGCCGGTGCTGGCGAGCGACATCGAGGCGTTCCGGCGGGTCCTCGACGACGGGCGGGCGGGCCGGCTGTTCCCGACCGGGGACGCTCCGGCGCTGGCGGACGCCCTCGCGGATCTGTTGCGTGACCCCGAACAGCGACAGGCGCTCACGGAGCGTGGTCGATCGGTCGTCCGCGCCTACGACTGGCCGGTGGTGGCGCAAGCCGTGGTCCAGGTCTACGAGGCGGTGACGGGCATCCTGTCCCCGGCCTGACCGCGGGTCGGCGCCGGAACGGTCGCCTCGCGAATGCTGCCCGGAAGGCGGTGCGCGCTGCTGGACGGGCCGTCCCGATCACTCGCGGCAGCGTTTCGGGCGCGGGCGGGACACTGGTCACCAACCTCCGGCGCCCGCCGCCGGGACCGTGACATGGCTCAAGGTCGTGGCGGAGCCTTTCAAGATCGACTACAATCGGTGACGTGTTGATCGTCGTCGGCGTCGTGGTCCTCGTGGTGGCCGTCGCGACGTACCTCACCTGGATCGCGAGCCGGCTCGACCGGCTGGCCGTCCGGGTCGAGTCGCTCTGGACCGCGCTCGACGGTCAGCTCGCGGCGCGCGCCTTCGCCGCTCACGAACTCGCGCACCAGATCGACGATCCGGTCCTGCACGCCGCGGCACGTGGGGCCGGCAGCGCGGAGCCGTCCGAGCGCGAGGTGGCGGAGAACGAACTGTCCCGAGCGCTGCACGGCGCCCTGCCGCGCGGCATCGAGGAGGCGGCCGAGCGCATCCCGGCGGCGGCGCTCGTCTCGGCCGGCCTGCCCGGTGGCGAGAACGGGCCGGCCGCCGCGAGCGCGGCCGACGGCGCCCTTCCGCAGCCGCGGGTTCCACCCCGGTCGACGGCCGACCCGCTGCTCGCCGAACTCCCCGAGGGCGCACGGGCCGCGGCGTGCGATCTCGAGGTCGTCCTCGTCAAGGTGGCGCTCGCCCGGCGCTTCTACAACGACGCGGTGCGCGATCTCCTGACGCTGCGGGGTCGCCGCCTGCCGCGGCTGCTGCGCCTCTACGGCCGTGCGAAGGCGCCCGCCTACTTCGAGTTCGACTCGTCGATGCCGGAGCATTCCTAGTCCGGACCGCCCGGCTCCTCCGCCGCCGCGTGCCGGAATGCCCGGCTTTCCGCGCCCGTTGACGCAGGGGCCGCGCGTTCGTGGTCTGGCGTGATCTCTCCTAGAATCAGACGTCCGAGGGCGGTTCTCGACTCCGAATCCGCCGTCCCCGCCTTTCCCGGGAGCCTTCCGTGACCGACACCCCCACCAGCACGACCAGCACGACCGGTTCCGCCCGCGTGAAGCGCGGGATGGCCGAGATGCTCAAGGGCGGCGTGATCATGGACGTCGTCACCCCGGAGCAGGCGCGGATCGCCGAGGACGCGGGCGCCGTCGCCGTCATGGCGCTCGAGCGCGTGCCGGCCGACATCCGGGCCAACGGTGGCGTCGCTCGGATGAGTGACCCGGACATGATCGACGGCATCATCGAGGCCGTCTCGATCCCGGTGATGGCCAAGGCCCGGATCGGTCACTTCGTCGAGGCGCAGGTCCTCCAGGCGCTCGGCGTGGACTACGTCGACGAGTCCGAGGTGCTGACCCCGGCCGACGAGGCGCACCACATCGACAAGTGGCAGTTCACCGTCCCGTTCGTCTGCGGAGCCACGAACCTGGGTGAGGCGCTGCGCCGGCTCGGCGAGGGTGCGGCGTTCATCCGCAGCAAGGGCGAGGCCGGCACCGGCAACGTCGTCGAGGCGGTGCGGCACATGCGCAGCATCCGTGCCGGCCTCCGCAGACTGTCCGGGATGTCGAGTGAGGAGCTGTTCGCCGAGGCCAAGGAGTTGCGTGCGCCGTACGAGCTGGTGCGCGAGGTCGCGGAGACCGGCACGCTGCCCGTCGTGCTGTTCACCGCCGGCGGCATCGCCACCCCGGCCGACGCGGCGCTGATGATGCAGCTCGGCGCGGACGGAGTGTTCGTCGGCTCCGGCATCTTCAAGTCCGGTGACCCGGCCAAGCGGGCGCGGGCGATCGTCGAGGCGACCACGATGTACGAGGACCCGGGGCTCGTCGCCAAGGTCTCGCGCGGGCTCGGCGAGGCGATGGTCGGCATCGAGATCCCGATGCTCGGCGACGACCAGCGCTACGCCGCGCGCGGCTGGTGACCGACAGGGACCAGCGCGGCAGCGCCGAGCGACCCCGCATCGGGGTGCTCGCGCTGCAGGGCGACGTCCGCGAGCATCTCGCGGCGCTGTCCGCCAGCGGGGCCGAGTCGGTGCGGGTGCGGCGGCCCGAGGAGCTCGCGAGCGTCGACGGCCTGGTGATCCCGGGCGGCGAATCGACGACGATCGGACGGCTGCTCCGGGTCTTCGACCTGCTCGAGCCGGTGCGTGAGGCGATCGCGGACGGGCTGCCGGCCTACGGCTCGTGCGCCGGGATGATCCTGCTCGCGCGCGAGGTCACGAACGGCCAGCCCGGTCAGCCGCTCATCGGCGGGCTGGACATCGCGGTCGAGCGCAACGCCTTCGGCCGCCAGGTCGACTCGTTCGAGGCCGATCTCGACTTCGCCCGGGACGAGCCGTCGGCCGCGGACGGGCCGCTGCACGCCGTGTTCATCCGCGCGCCGGCCGTCGAGAAGGCAGGATCGTCGGTCGAGGTCCTCGCCAGCGTGGAGCATGCGGGGGAGTCGCGGCCGGTGGCCGTGCGGAGCGGGCGGGTGCTCGCGACGGCGTTCCACCCCGAGCTCACCTCCGACCGGCGGGTACATGATCTGTTCCTGTCGATGGTGAGAGAGTCGCAGTGATGGTGAAGGACACGAGGGGCAGTCAGGCATGAGCGGCCACAGCAAATGGGCGACCACCAAGCACAAGAAGGCGGTCATCGACGCCCGGCGCGGCAAGCTGTTCGCCAAGCTGATCAAGTCGATCGAGGTGGCGGCCAAGACCGGCGGCGGTGACCCCGCGGGCAACCCGACGCTGGCCGACGCCGTGGCCAAGGCCAAGTCGCAGTCCGTCCCCAACGAGAACATCGACCGGGCGATCAAGCGTGGGTCCGGCGAACTCGGCGACGCCGCGAACTACGAGGAGATCACCTACGAGGCCTACGGCCCGGACGGCGTCGCGATCCTCGTCGAATGCCTCACCGACAACCGCAACCGTGCCGCGTCCGACGTCCGCGTCGCCATCACCCGCAACGGTGGTCGTGTCGCCGACCCGGGTTCGGTGGCCTACCTGTTCAACCGCAAGGGTGTGCTGCTGGTCGAGAAGACCGACGGGCTCACCGAGGACGACGTCCTGGTCGCCGTCCTCGACGCGGGTGCCGAGGAGGTCAACGACCTCGACGAGGCGTTCGAGGTGCAGGCCGAGGCGACGGACCTGCACGCGGTGCGGGCCGCCGTCACCGACGCCGGCCTGCCGCTGCAGTCCGCCGAGATCGCGTGGATGCCGTCGGTGCAGGTGCCGTTGGAGGAGGAGTCGGCCCGCAAGGTGCTGCGGCTGGTCGACGCCCTCGAGGACCTCGACGACGTGCAGAACATCTGGTTCAACGCCGACATCCCGGACTCCGTCATGGAGGCCGTCGAGGCCTGACCCGCGGCCGACCCGCAGCCGAGGGCGGCCGATCGGGTTCGCGCCAGGGTCGGAAGGCTCCCCCTCCGGTTCCGCGATGCCAGTTGCCCTGGGCACACCGAGGACCTACAACTGTCTCCCCTTCTCGGTGAGGGAGGCGCTTCGCGATGCCTCGATTCCCGGCGGCGCCTCTCAGCGTCGTCGCAGCACTGGTGGCTCTCGTCGGCCTCCCCGCGGCAACGGCGTCATGCGCGCCCTGCGCCCAGGCGGATCCGATCGAGCGCCACTACTGCGAACTCGGTGGTAGCGGTGGGGTGCTCGGAGCCCCGGTCGGTGCCCAGTACAACGCCGGAGCCGGACTCGGGCAGGCGTACGAGCGCGGACGGATCCTGTGGTCGTCCACGACCGGCGCCCATGAGGTGCACGGAGCCATCGTCGCGACCTACGACCGGTTCGGTGGCCCGCTCGGCGTCCTCGGCTTCCCGACCACCGACGAGTCGGTCACGCCGGACGGCATCGGTCGCTACAACCACTTCTCGGCGCCGGCGTCGATCTACTGGACGCGGGGGACGGGTGCTCACGAGGTGCACGGCGCGATCCGGAGGGAGTGGGCGGCGTTGGGCTGGGAGCGCAGCGTGTTGCGCTACCCGACGACCGACGAGTCGGTCACGCCGGACGGCATCGGTCGCTACAACCACTTCTCGGCGCCGGCGTCGATCTACTGGACGCGGGGGACGGGTGCGCACGAGGTGCACGGTGCGATCCGGGCGAAGTGGGCGGCGCTGGGCTGGGAGCGCAGCGCGCTCGGGTACCCCATCACCGACGAGTTCGCCGCGAACGGCGACCGGCAGAGCGACTTCCAGCGCGGGTTCCTGCGCTGGAACTCCGGTCCGCTGCGGGCCGTGCGGGTCGCCCTGCTGGACAGTTACGGCCGCGCCGGAACCTGGGTCAGCCGGTTCACCTTCAGCCGCGAGTTCGGGGGCTCATCCCCGCCGGTGGCTCCCGCCGCGGTCGACGCCATGGCGGCGGCCGGCGTGCACGTCCTGTACATCCAGACGGCCGCCGACGACCCGCGCTATCCGGGCCTGCTCAGCCCCGACCTGCTCGCGGCGTTCCTCACCCGAGCGCATGCCCACGGGATGAAGGTCGTCGCCTGGTACCTGCCGCACTTCACCAACGTCAGCGCCGACGTCGCCCGGCTCCGGGCGACGGTGAACTTCCGGGCGTCCGGGCAGGGCTTCGACGGCGTCGGCCTCGACATCGAGGACACGACGTCGGTCACGGACACTCCCACCCGCAACGCGAGGCTCCTCTCCGAATCACAGCAGTTGCGCGACATGGCCCCGAACCTGACACTCGCCGCGATCGTCCTTCCCCCGGTCGCGACCGATGTGGTGAACACGAAGTACTGGCCCGACTTCCCCTGGCGGACCTTGGCCGGGATGTACCAGGTCTGGATGCCGATGGCCTACTGGACCAACCGCACGGAGCCCCAGTGGAGCCAGTACCGGGATGCCGCGCGGTACACGAGCGAGAACATCTCCCGCACCCGCGGCAACCTGGGGGAGAGCTGCGCCGCCGTGTCCGTGATCGGCGGCCAGGCCGAGAAGGCGACCGCGAGCGAGTACACGGCCATGGCGGGCGCCGCCGCCTCGCAGGGCGCGGTGGGGGTGTCGATCTGGCACTGGGCGGCCACGCCGTCGAGCGCCTGGGCCGGGGTCCGCTCCTACGCCGTCCGCGGCTGCTGACGACACGCCGTCTCCGCTCCCCGGAACTGTCCGACCCGCCGTCTACCGTCGAACAGACGTTCGTAGGAGGTGGCGGTGCGGGTGTTGGGGGTCGATCCCGGGTTGACCCGGTGCGGGCTGGGTGTGGTGGACAGCGCCCGCCCCGGTAGTGCCACGCTCGTCGACGTCGGCGTCGTGCGGACTCCCGCCGGGGACGACATCGGCCTGCGGCTGTGCGGCATCGAGCGCGGCGTGGAGGAGTGGCTCGACAGGCTGCAGCCGGATGCGGTGGCGGTCGAGCGGGTGTTCAGTCAGGCGAACGTGCGCACGGTCATGGGCACGGCCCAGGCGGGGGCGGTGGCCATCGCCGCGGCCGCCCGACGCGGGCTGCCCGTGGCGCTGCACACCCCGAGCGAGGTGAAGGCCGCGGTGACCGGCAGCGGGCGCGCGGACAAGGCGCAGGTGACGACGATGGTCACCCGCCTCCTGCGGCTCGACAGCCGACCGACACCCGCGGACGCGGCGGACGCCCTCGCGCTGGCGATCTGCCACCTCTGGCGCGGGGCCGCGCTGGCCCGGCTCGCCGCCGCGAAGGCGGGTGCCCGGTGATCGCCAGCGTCTCGGGCCGGGTCGCCGCCGTGCTGCCCGACGCCGCGGTGATCGAGGTCGGCGGGGTCGGGCTCGCGGTGTCGTGCGCGCCTGGCACCCTGGCCGTCCTGCGGGTGGGGGAGCAGGCCAGCCTCGCCACCGCCCTCGTGGTGCGCGAGACGGAGCTGACGCTCTACGGCTTCGCCGACGCCGACGAGAAGGAGGTGTTCGAGGCCCTGCAGACCGCCGCCGGCGTCGGCCCCCGGCTGGCGCAGGCCGTCCTCGCCGTCCATCGACCGGACGAGATCCGCCGTGCGGTGGCGACCGAGGACCTGACGGCGCTGACGAAGGTGCCGGGCATCGGCAAGAAGGGTGCGCAGCGGATCGTTCTCGATCTGCGGGACAGGCTCGGGCCCCCGCTCGGGACCGGCGCCGGCGCCGTGCCCGCTCCGCGCGCGGTCGAGTGGCAGGACCAGCTGCGCGCCGCGCTGATGAACCTCGGCTACGGGCTGCGCGAGGTGGACGAGGCCGTCGCCGCCGTCGAGCCGACGGTCGCCGACAGCCCGTCGGTGTCGACCCTGCTGCGGCAGGCGCTCTCCGTGCTGAGGCCGTCGTGATCGGGAGGCGCTCGTGACCGACGACGCGGTGCTGCGTCCGGCTGCGGACGTCGACGACGGGAGCTACGAGGCCGGCCTGCGGCCCGCCACGCTCGCCGAGTTCGTCGGGCAGCCCAAGGTGCGCGAGCAGCTCTCGATCGTCCTCGAGGGCGCGCAACAGCGCGGCCGACCGCCGGACCACATGCTGTTGTCCGGGCCGCCCGGGCTCGGCAAGACGACGCTCGCGATGATCGTCGCGGGTGAGCTCGACGTCCCACTGCGGATCACCAGTGGGCCGGCGATCGAGCGTGCCGGCGACCTCGTCGCGATCCTGACCTCCCTCGGCCCTGGCGAGGTGCTGTTCCTCGACGAGATCCACCGCATCGCCCGCCCGGCCGAGGAGCTCCTCTACTCGGCGATGGAGGACTTCCGGGTCGACGTCGTCCTCGGCAAGGGACCGGGCGCCACCGCCATCCCGCTCGACGTCGCCCCCTTCACGCTGATCGGTGCGACCACCCGGGCCGGCCTGCTGACCGGTCCCCTGCACGACCGGTTCGGCTTCGTCGGCCACCTCGACTTCTACGACCAGGCCGAACTCGAACGGGTGCTCGCCCGGACGGCCAGTCTCCTCGAGGTGCCGTTGACCAGCGACGGTGCGGCCGAGGTCGCGGGCCGGTCCCGCGGCACCCCCCGTATCGCCAACCGGCTGCTGCGTCGGGTCCGGGACTACGCGGAGGTCCGGGCGGGCGGGGTCATCACCCGCGAGGTGGCCGCGGACGCTCTGCGGGTGTTCGACGTCGACCACATCGGGCTCGACCGGCTCGACCGGGCGGTGCTCGGGGCCCTCGTGCGCAACTTCGGCGGGGGCCCGGTGGGGCTCGGGACGCTGGCGGTAGCCGTCGGGGAGGAGGCCAACACGGTCGAGGAGGTCGTCGAGCCCTATCTGGTCCGCGCGGGGCTGCTGGTCCGGACGTCCCGCGGCCGGATGGCCACCCCCGCGGCCTTCGAGCACCTCGACGTGGAACCGCCGCTCGTCCGCGGAGCCGCGACGACCGTGGGCTCGACGGTGGGCCGCGGCGGCGACCTGCCCTCCCTGTTCGACTGAACTCCCACGGCCTCATGCAGCTGGGCTCGCGCGGCGCCGCGGCGCCGAGGCGCCGCCACGCGGCCCGGCGAAGGCGGGAAGGCGCCGTTTCTCGGCCTAGGATGGCCGGGTGAACTTCTCCGCGGCGACCGGTGACGGAGGTGGGAGCCTCGCGGGGCTGATCTTCCCGCTGGTGCTCGTCGGCCTCCTGGCCCTGTTGTTCTTCAGTCAGCGACGCCGCTCGCGGGCGGTGCGGGAAGTGCAACGCCAACTGCGTCCCGGGATGAACGTCATGACCACGGCCGGGCTCTTCGCCGAGGTGCAGGCCGTCGAGGACGACGCGGTGCACCTCGAGATCGCGCCGGGGGTCGTCTGCCGCTTCGCGCGGGCCGCCGTGGCCCGAGTGGTGGAGGCTCCCGGAGATCAGCCGATGGAGCCTGGGACGGGAGCGCCCGACGACGAACTCGGCCGGGGGCTCCTCGACAAACAGGACGACGATGCGGATCGTTCACGCGACCCGAGGGACGGTCCGCCGCCGCCGGCACCGGCGACCTAGCGACGGGGACAAACCGCAGCAGGTCCGGCCGCCCGCGCTCCGGCGCGCCGTCCACACCGAATGTAGGCATACTTCCGACGCGGAACCGCTTCCGCACAGACCGCCGGAAGCGATCGAGCCGATGGACGCCATCGGCGGAACCGAGAGGTAAGCGGTGGCCAAGCGCACCAAGCGTGGCCCCAGCACTCGGCCCATGTGGCTGAGGATCGGAACGCTGCTGGGGCTGTTCGTCGTCCTCTACGGGCTGATGTTCGCGACGGACACGAAGACTCCCAAGCTCGGACTCGATCTGCAGGGCGGTACCAGCGTCACGCTCACGCCGCGGCTCGTCGAGGGCGGCGGCCGCCCCACCAGCGGCTCGATCGACAAGGCCGTCGACATCATCCGGCAGCGCGTGAACGGTCTCGGGGTCTCCGAGGCCGACGTGAAGCGCGCCGGGGACCGGATCGAGATCGCGGTGCCCGGTCGCGGTCGCGAGGAGGTCGTCGACCTCGTCGGGCAGACCGCGCAGTTGAACTTCCGTGAGGTGTACCAGCAGGCCCCGGCGACCCCGGCTCCCGCTCCGAGCGCTCCAGCCCCGGCCCCCGGCGCGACGACGCCCGCTCCCGCCCCATCGGCGCCGGCACCGGCCGCCACGCCCAAGCCCTCGGCGCCCTCCTCGCCGCGGGCCGCGGGCGTACCGGGCGCAGCGAGCGCACGGTCCGCGCCAGCCGGCCTCGGCCCCGCCGCCGCGGCGCCCCCGGCCCCCGTCGACCCGAACGCGGCGACACCGGCGCCCGCTCCGGCTGCCCCCGCTCCGTCTGCCCCCGCTCCGTCTGCCCCCGCGACGCCGGCCACGCCCGGCGCGGCCGGCGCGGCCGGCGGCGACACCCCGCCGGCCGACGTCGTGCAGGCCTTCGCCACGCTGACCTGCGGCCGAACCGACATCCGGAGCGGCAACGTCAGCACCGATCTGCCGCAGAACTGGACGGTCGCCTGCGACAAGGACGGCGCGACCAAGTACCTCCTGAAGCCCGCCACCGTGGTCGGCACCGACGTCTCGGGTGCGACGGCGACGATCCCGCAGACGCAGGGGGGCATCGGTCAGTGGACGGTCGACGTGCAGTTCACCGGCTCCGGGCAGGCGAAGTTCACCCGGCTCACCGAGCAGACGACCGGTAAGCAGGTCGCGATCGTGCTCGACGGGATCGTGCAGTCGGCGCCGACGATCAACGAGCGCATCTCCGGCTCGGCGCAGATCAGCGGCAGCTTCACCCAGTCCCAGGCCGAGGACCTCGCCAACATCCTCAAGTACGGCGCGCTGCCCATCGCCTTCGACAAGTCCCAGGCCGAATCGATCTCCGCGACACTCGGCGAGGAGTCGCTGAGGGCGGGCCTCATCGCGGGCGCGATCGGCCTGTTCCTGGTCCTGATGTACTCGTTCCTCTACTACCGAGCGCTCGGCTTCATCACGGTCCTCTCGCTCGCGGTCAGCGGCGGGTTGGTCTACGCCATGGTGTCGTTGCTCGGGTCGTGGATCGGCTTCACGCTCACCCTCGCCGGCATCGCCGGTCTGATCGTCGCGGTCGGCGTCACGGCCGACTCCTTCGTCGTGTTCTACGAACGCATCAAGGACGAGGTCCGGGAGGGACGCACGGTCCGCACGGGCGTCGAGCGCGCCTGGGTCCGAGCCCGCCGCACGATCATCTCGGCCGACACCGTCTCGCTGCTGGCCGCGGTGGCGCTGTACCTGCTGTCCATCGGCTCGGTGCGCGGCTTCGCCTTCACCCTCGGCTTGTCGACGCTGATCGACCTGGTCGTCGTCTTCCTGTTCACCCATCCGCTCGTGGCGATCCTGGTGCGCCGTCCGTTCTTCTCCACCAGCCGCTTCAGCGGCCTGACCGTGCGGGGGCAGGGCCGCGCCGGATCCGGGACCGGATCCGACACCCCCTCCGGCGGCGGGTCCGAGGACGGGTCGACGGAGGGCGCACCCCGCCGGCGGCTGACGAAACGGTCCTCGCTGGATAGTGCCGCGGTCGGGAAGGGTGAGGCCTGATGTCCATCTTCACGCGGCTGTACCGCGGTGAGGTGAACTACGACTTCATCACCCGGCGCAAGCGCTGGTACGTCGCGAGCGCGGTCGTGATCCTGGTCTGCCTCGCCAGCTTGTTGTTGCGGGGCTTCCAACTCGGCATCGACTTCAAGGGCGGGGCCTCGTTCGAGTTCCCGCAGCACGGCAAGAGCAAGGCCGCCGCCGAGCGGGCCGTCGAGGACGCAGGCGTCCGGGTCGAGACCGCCCAGGATCTCGCCAACACCGGCCGGATCCGGCTGCAGACCCCGCCGCTCGACGAGAACGAGATCAAACGGATCTCCGGCGTGCTCCAGCAGGAGTTCAACGCGACGCCCGCCGAGGTCAGCGTCTCGACGGTGGGCGCGTCCTGGGGCTCGTCGATCACCAAGAAGGCCCTGCAGGGTCTCGCCGTCTTCCTGATCGCGGTGATCATCTTCATCTCGATCCGCTTCGAGCCCAAGATGGCCGCGGCCGCGATCATCGCGCTGCTGCACGACCTCGTGGTCACCGCCGGCATCTACTCGCTCGTCGGCTTCGAGGTGACCCCGTCGACGGTGATCGCCGTCCTCACGATCCTCGGCTTCTCGCTCTACGACACCGTCGTCGTCTTCGACAAGGTCCGGGAGAACACCGCCGGCATCACGTCGTCGGGGAAGCGCACCTACGCGCAGGCCGTCAACGCTGCGGTGAACGAGACGCTGATGCGCTCGATCAACACCTCGATCATCGCGCTGCTGCCGGTGGCCGCGCTGCTGTTCATCGGCGCCGGTCTGCTCGGGGCGGGGACGCTGAAGGACCTGGCGCTCGCCCAGCTCATCGGCATCGCCTCCGGCGCCTACTCCTCGATCTTCATCGCCTCACCGCTGCTCGTGGACCTGAAGAACCGGGAGCCCGGCATCCAGCAGCTCGAGGCGCGGGTGCTGCGGTCGCAGCAGGCGGCCGCCACCCGGCGTTCCGCCGAGGCCGGCGGCGGGGGAACGGCGACGCTGGTCAAGTCGGGGACCGAAACCGAAACCGAGACCGATTCCGAGGACGACGATCGCGCCCCCGTACCCGCTGGCCACACGCGCACGGGCGCCGTGCCCGGACGCACCCCACCGTCGCGCGGCGGGGGTCCGCGCAAGGCGGCGAAGAAGAGCGGCCGGCCGGGTCGGCCCGGGGGGAAGAAGCGGCGGTGACGGCTCTCGCGAAGGCGACGGACGTCCTCCGGTCGCACATCCGGGACGTCGCCGACTTCCCCAAGCCGGGGGTGATGTTCAAGGACATCAACCCGCTGCTCGCGGACCCGACGGCCTTCGGCACCGTGGTCCAGGCGTTGGCCGAGCAGGCCCACGAGACCGGCGTCAACAAGATCGCCGGGATCGAGGCCCGTGGGTTCTTCTTCGCCGCGCCGGTGGCGCTCGAGGTCTGCGTCGGTGTCCTGCCGATCCGCAAGTCGGGCAAGCTGCCCGGGACCACGCTGAGCGAGACCTACGCCCTGGAGTACGGGTCCGCGACGGTGGAGATCCAGGAGGGCGCCGTCACGCCGGGGGACCGCGTGCTGGTGATCGACGACGTCCTCGCCACCGGGGGCACGGCGGTGGCGGCGACGAACCTGCTCCGCTCGGCCGGCGCCGAGCCGGTCGCCCTGTCGGTCCTGCTGGAGCTGACGTTCCTCGGCGGGCGCGAGCGGGTCTCGCCGCTGCCGGTGAGTGCGCTGCTCCCGGTCTGAGACACCGCTGAACTCGACGGGAAGCCAGGTCCGGCCGCCGGCGTTAGGCTGGGTGTCCTACCTGAGGAGCCGCGTGTGGACGATGCACCTGCAGGAGCCGCCGACGTAGGCGTCCAGGATCGGACGCCGCAGTCGAACGCGCCCTCGGGTCGCACCGCGCGCCCGTCGCCCACGCCGCATCCCACTCCGCATCCCACGCCGCATCCCACTCCGTCGCCGCCGCAGGGCGAGTCCCCGACCGGGCCGGCAGCCACGGATCCGCCCGCCTCGCCGGCGTCGGCGCCGCCGGACGGTGAGCCGGCCCCGCCGCGGCCCGGACCGCCGCCCCGCGGGATGCGCAGCCGCCTCGCTCGCTTCGCCCCCAGCCGGTCGGCCGGCCCCGCGCCGCTGGACCCGATCCTGCGCTCGCTGCGGGCGAACCACCCCAAGGCCGACGTCGCGCCCGTGCTCAAGGCGTACGAGATCGCCGAACGCGCCCACGAGGGCCAGGTCCGGCGCAGCGGCGACCCCTACATCACCCATCCGCTGGCCGTCGCCGGCATCCTCGCCGACCTCGGCATGGACGTCCCGACGCTCGTCGCCGCGTTGCTGCACGACACCGTCGAGGACACCGAGATCTCGCTGCAGGTCATCGAGCGGGACTTCGGCGAGCTCGTGGCCGTGATCGTCGACGGCGTCACCAAGCTGGACAAGGTCAAGACCGGGGGAGCGGCCGACGCGGAGGCCGCCGCCGCCCGCGCCGCGCAGTCCGAGACGATCCGCAAGATGGTCATCGCGATGGCGCGGGACCCGCGGGTGCTCGTCGTCAAGCTCGCCGACCGCCTGCACAACATGCGGACCCTGCGCTTCCTGCCCGTGCACAAGCAGGAGAAGAAGGCCCGCGAGACGCTGGAGCTGTTCGCGCCGCTGGCCCACCGGCTCGGCATGAACACCATCAAGTGGGAGCTCGAGGACCTCGCGTTCGCGACGCTGTACCCGAAGCGCTACGAGGAGATCGTCCGCCTCGTCAGCGAGCGGCAGCCGAGCCGCGACACCTACCTGCAGCAGGTCAGCCAGCAGGTCACGGCCCAGCTCCGCGAGGCGAAGATCCGGGCGACGGTCAACGGCCGGCCGAAGCACTACTACTCGATCTATCAGAAGATGATCGTCCGCGGCCGGGACTTCGCCGACATCTACGACCTCGTCGGCGTCCGCATCCTCGTCGACAGCGTGCGCGATTGCTACGCGACCCTGGGCACCATCCACGCGAACTGGCAGCCGGTGCCGGGCCGGTTCAAGGACTACATCGCGATGCCCAAGTTCAACATGTACCAGTCGCTGCACACGACGGTCATCGGGCCCGAGGGCAAGCCGGTCGAGCTGCAGATCCGCACCGTCGACATGCACCACCGGGCCGAGTACGGCATCGCGGCGCACTGGAAGTACAAGGAGAGCCGGGACGGCCGGGCCGCCGCGGACCGGTCCCGCGCCGCCGGGGGCGGGGCGCGCGGCGAGCAGATGGAGTGGCTGCGTCAGATCCTCGACTGGCAGAAGGAGACCGCCGACCCGGGCGAGTTCCTCGACAGCCTCCGGTTCGACCTGCAGGCCAACGAGGTCTTCGTCTTCACGCCGAAGGGCGACGTCGTGAGCCTGCCGACCGGCGCCACGCCGGTCGACTTCGCCTACGCGGTGCACACCGAGGTCGGCCACCGCTGTATCGGCGCCCGGGTGAACGGCCGGCTGGTCTCGCTGGACGTCGAGCTGGACAACGGCGACACGGTCGAAATCTTCACGTCCAAGTCACCGAGCGCCGGCCCGACGCGCGACTGGCTGACGTACGTCAAGTCGTCCCGGGCCCGGACCAAGATCCGTCAGTGGTTCGCCAAGGAGCGCCGCGAGGACGCGATCGAGGACGGTCGCGAGGCGATCGTGCGGGCGATGCGCAAGTCCGGGCTCCCGATCCAGCGGCTGCTCTCCGGCGACCACCTGCCGACGCTCGCCACCGAACTGCGCTATCCGGACCTGTCCGCCCTCTACGCCGCCGTCGGCGAAGGCCACATCAGCGCCCAGGCCGTCGTGACGCGGCTGGTGCAGGCGCTCGGCGGACCGGAGGGCGCGGTCGAGGACATCGCCGAGACGGCGGTCCCGACGCACCGCAAGCCCCGGCCGAGCGGCGACCCCGGTGTCGTCGTGGCCGGCGCCAGCGACGTGTGGATCAAGTTGGCGCGCTGCTGCACGCCGATGCCGGGCGACAAGATCCTCGGCTTCGTGACGCGCGGCAACGGCGTCTCGGTCCACCGGACGGACTGCGCGAACGCGATGGCCCTGCAGACCGCGGAGAGCGGCCGGGTCGTGGACGTCGAGTGGGCGCCGACGAACTCCTCGGTGTTCCTCGTCGCCATCCAGGTCGAGGCCCTCGACCGCACGCGGCTGCTCTCGGACGTGACGCGGGTGCTGTCCGACCACCACGTGAACATCCTGTCGGCGTCGGTGACGACGACTCGCGACCGGGTGGCGGTCAGCCGGTTCACCTTCGAGATGGGCGAGACGAAGCACCTCGGGCACGTGCTGAACGCCGTGCGCAACATCGAGGGTGTGTACGACTGCTACCGGGTCATGTCGAACAGCAGCTGAGCCGGGCAGCAGCTGAGCCGGGCAGCTGGTGCCGCCGGCGGGTCAGTCCTGGCGCTGGGCCAGCTGCTCGTCGCGCTGGCGGCGGACGTCGTCCATGTCCAGCTCCCGGACCTTCTCGATCACCTGCTCGAGCGCCGGGGCCGGCAGCGCGCCCGGCTGGCGGAAGACGAGGACGCCGTCGCGGAACGCCATCAGCGTAGGGATCGCGCTGATCTGCGCCATGCCGGCGAGCTCCTGCTCGGCCTCGGTGTCGACCTTGGCGAACACCACGTCCGCGTGCTTCTCGGAGGCCTTCTCGTAGATCGGCGCGAACTGACGGCACGGTCCGCACCAGCTCGCCCACCAATCCACGAGCACGATGCCGGAGTCCTTGCCGGGGTTCGACAGGCCAGGGTTCTCGACCGTCGTCTCGAAGGTCTCCGCGGTCAACGCGATGCTGCTCATCCGGCTACTCCTGTTCGTCTCGACGCCTCGTGCAAGGCCTTTCCGGAGGTGCGTATTCCGACCGCGCCGACCGCCGCGGACGGGAGTACGCGGGCCCGACGCATCGTTGTCGCGGATGGAGGTATGCGACGTGCGATGGTTCCGGAAAGACGAAGGAGCAGCGGTGACGGCTGAGGCGAACGAGCAGTACGAGGTGACGAAGTCCGAGGCCGAGTGGCGCGAGCAACTGTCGCCGGACCGCTTCGCGGTGCTGCGCAAGGCCAGCACCGAGCCGCCGTTCACCGGCGCCTACACCTTCGACAAGACCGACGGCATCTACCGCTGCGGCGCCTGCGGGGCCGAGCTGTTCGACGCGTCGACCAAGTTCGAGAGCGGCTCCGGTTGGCCGAGCTTCTACGAGCCGAAGACGGCGGAGGCGGTCGAGCTGATCGAGGACCGGTCGCTCTTCATGGTCCGCACCGAGGTGCGCTGCCGGCGCTGCGGCAGCCACCTCGGGCACGTCTTCGACGACGGCCCCCAGCCGACCGGGCAGCGCTACTGCATGAACTCGATCGCGCTCGACCTGGAGCCGCGCGAGAACGCCTGACGGACGCAACCGGCAGGGCGGATCCACACCCACTGATCGCCCAGACCATGATCGTCAGCAACGGGGTCGATCGACACGCCGCCCGGCGGAGTCCGTCGCCCAGCGTGTCGACGTTCTCTGTTGCTGACGATCATGCGAGGTCCCGCATCAGGTGGGTGGCAGCCCACGCGGTGGGGCTGGTTCTCGCTCGAGAAGGGCGGGGACCACTCGGTGGAGGCGCACGAGGAGCGGACTCCGCGCGAGGGGAAGGTCGACCTGATCGCGGAGGCTGGTCGTCCGGCCTGCCAGAATGAGCCCCGGAGGTGGAGCGATCCCGATGAGAGAGCCCCGATGAAGGCCAGTGACCTGTTCCTGCGATGCCTCGAGGCCGAGGGCGTCGAGTACATCTTCGGCGTCCCCGGTGAGGAGAACGCCGACGTCCTGATCTCGCTGCGCGATTCGCGGATCCGGTTCATCCCCACGCACCACGAGCAGGGCGCGGCATTCATGGCCGACGTCTATGGCCGGTTGAAGGGCACGCCCGGCGTATGCCTGTCGACGCTCGGCCCCGGCGCGACGAACATCATCACCGGCGTCGCGAACGCCAACATGGACCACTCGCCGCTGGTGGCCATCACCGGCCAGGGCGCGACGACGCGGCTGCACAAGGAGTCGCACCAGGCGATGGACGTCGTCGCGATGTTCGACCCGGTGACGAAGTGGGCGTCGTCCATCCGCGACGAGAGCACCATCCCCGAGGTCGTGCGCAAGGCGTTCAAGCTCGCCCAGGCGGAGAAGCCGGGCGCGACGCACGTCGAGCTGCCCGAGGACATCGCCAAGCACGAGGTCCACGAGAACCCGATCCAGCCGCCGGAGCAGGTACGCCGGCCGATCCCGGACGGTAAGAGCATCGAGGCGGCGCTCAGCCTGATCGCCCGCGCCGAGCGGCCGGTGATCCTGGTGGGTCACGGGTGCACGCGCACCCGGGTGTCGAAGCAGCTGTGCCGCTTCGTCGACGAGACCGGCATCTACTCGGCCAGCACGTTCATGGCCAAGGGCGTGCTCGACGACCGCAATCCGCGCAGCCTCTACGCCGCGGGCCTCGGGTCGCGTGACTACGTGACCGAGGTCTTCGAGTCCGCCGACCTGGTGATCGCCGTCGGCTACGACATGGTCGAGTGGCACCCGGAGCGCTGGAACATCGGCCGGCCGAAGCGGATCCTGCACATCGACTTCGAGCCGGCCGAGGTCGACGGCGCCTACCAGCCGCACGTCGAGGTGGTCGGGGACGTCGCCGCGGCGCTGTGGGCGCTGAACGAGAACCTGACCGACGAGCACCGCTTCGAGGACGTCGACGCGTGGATGCGGGTCCGCAAGGACCTCGACTACGAGATCAACGTCGAGCACGCCGAGGACGACGGGTTCCCGATCAAGCCGCAGCGCATCCTGACCGACCTGCGCTCGGTGATGCGGGACGAGGACGTCGTCATCAGCGACGTCGGCGCGCACAAGATGTGGGTGGCCCGGCAGTACCCGGCCTACCAGCCGAACACCAGCATCATCTCCAACGGCTTCTGCTCGATGGGGATCGCGGTGCCCGGCGGTATCTCGGCCAAGCTGATCCGGCCCGACCTGAACGTGGTGTCCGTGGTCGGCGACGGCGCGTTCCTCATGAACCTGCAGGAGCTGGCGACCGCGGTACGCCTCGGCGTGTCGCCGGTGTACCTGGTGTGGGAGGACGGCGGCTACGGGCTCATCTCCTGGAAGCAGGAGATCGAGTTCAACCGGCACTTCGGCACCGACTTCCGCAACCCCGACTTCGTGGCCGTCGCGCGCGGCTTCGGGGCGGTCGCGGAGCGGGTCGAGTCGGCCGCGGAGCTCAAGCCCGCGCTCGAGCGCGCGTTCGAGATCAAGGACCGGCCGTCGGTCATCGTCGTGCCGGTCGACTACTCGGAGAACATCAAGCTCACGCGACGGCTGGGCCAGCTGCTGGCGCACTGACCGCTCACCGGCTGCTCAGCGGCCCCGGCTCATCAGCCACTGCATGAGCCGCTTGCCGTCCGCGTCGAGTTGCTGCTCGCCCACGGTGACCTCGCGGTCGCCGTGGCGCAGCGTGTAGACGAATCGGTCTGCGGCTCCCGGTGCGGGGGCCGATGTCGACAGCACGGAGTGCAGCGCGGGCTGCAGGTCCGCCGGCAATTCCTCGTCCGGCGCGGACGCCGTGCGGGAGATGCCGGCGAACCCGCCGCTACGCGTGAGTTCGATGTTCAGCAGGGACCTCGTTGTACGTCAGACGCGGAGGCTGGTGGTCGAGCGCCGCCGCTCCTGGGCGGGCACCGATGCTCCGCGCAGCTTGACGCCCACAGTGTTCCAGGCGTCCTCGACCGCCTCGACCTCGGTCTTGCCGAAGCTGATCTGCGCATTGCGCACGGTCAGTCGGGCGAAGGACGCGAAGCTCGCGTTGGTGCGCAGCCGCGGGTCGCGCAGCGTCTCGTACCAGATGTGACCGGCCGTCTCCCAGGCGTTGCCGCCGATCGCCGTCGCGGCGAGGTAGAAGGCCCGGTTCGGAATGCCCGAGTTGATGTGCACGCCGCCGTTGTCCTGGCCCGTGTTCACGTAGCCCGACATGTCGGCGGGCTGCGGGTCCTTGCCGAGGACGTCGTCGTCGTAGGCGGTGCCCGGGTTCGCCATGTCGCGCAACGCCCGGCCCTGCACCTGCTCGGTAAAGAGACCCTCGCCGATCAGCCAGTCCGCCTGGTCGGCGGTCTGCCCCTTGGCGTACTGCTTGACCAGCGAGCCGAAGGTGTCCGAGACATGCTCGTTCAGGGCACCCGACTGGTTGGAGTAGACGAGACCCGCCTCGTCCTCGGTGACCCCGTGCGTCAGCTCGTGCCCGATGACGTCGAGCGAGATGGTGAACCGGTTGAACAGCTCTCCGTCGCCGTCCCCGAAGACCATCTCTGAGCCGTCCCAGAAGGCGTTGTCGTAGTTCGAGCCGTAGTGCACGTACGCCTTCAGCGGCAGCCCCTCGTCGTCGATCGAGTTGCGCGCGTAGGCGTCGAGGTAGAAGTCGAACGTGGCGCCGAGGCCGTCGTAGGCCTCGTCGACCGCCTCGTCGCTGACCGCGTCCTGCCCCTCGCTGCGCACCAGCGTCCCGCTCGGCGGCTGGTTCTCGCTGTTCTGCGAGTCGTAGATGGTCCGCTGCGCCGACGGCGCCTCCGACCCGCCCCCGCCGGTGACCCGCCGCGGTCGCGGGGCGACCCGCATCAGGCTCTGGTTGAGACGCGCCGAGCGCACGGAGTTGTCGATCTGGAGGAGGTCCAGCGCCTTTGCCCGCTGCTGCTCGGACCCGTTACGGGCCAGGCTGCTGACGATGTGCGGCGGCAGGATGCACTGGATCGGACGGCGGACGGCACTCATGATCGACTCGCTCTCGTCGGTCTACTCGGGCGGGAAGCGGAGCAGACTATTCGCGCACTGCTCAGGCGTGTCCAGCGGAACGGACGAGTTCAATTCCGCACACATCAAGGGCCGGCGGTCGCCTGCAGCGGGAGCTGGTCGGGGCCGGGTGGCTGCTCGGAGGGGGCCGCGAGCACGGGTCGCTCGTCGTCGTCCAGGGCCAGGGTCTCGTTCGCCGGGTGCTCCACCAGCGCCAGCACGCGACTCGCCATGAACCGCGCGGTGCGCACCGCTGTGCCACCGCGCGTCACTTCCGTCACTTCCACCAGGCCGCGCCCGGTGCGCACGTCGACGCGGCGTCCTGCGCGCGTCGCCGCGATCTCGTAGGTGCGGGCCGTGCCGTACATACCACCGGCGTCGACCACGATCTCGACACGATCACCCTTCACTCCGAGATCCAACGTTCGGCGTCTGCTGCAGCTTCCCCCACAGGGCGCGTGTCCCGCCGCCGCAGAGGCCGGTTCGGCTCGTAGGTTGGTGCGAGTGCGTTCCGGTTCTGCTCAAGCCCAGAGTCCGCGGAGCGGGGTCGCCGATCTCCTGGCGTTCGAGGCGAGCCCGGTCGAGCCGGGACGTCCACTGCGGACCTGGCAGCGCGAGGCGCTGCAGGCCTACGAGGAGCAGTCCCGCAACGCGGCGATCGGCGCCTCGGACTTCCTCGTCACGGCCACGCCCGGCGCCGGGAAGACGACCTTCGCGCTGACGCTGGCCATCCGGCTGCTGAACCGCCGCGTCGTCGACCGAATCGTCGTCGTCGCCCCCACCGACCACCTGCGCACGCAGTGGGCGGAGGCCGCCGACCGGCTCGGCATCGTGCTCGACCCCAACCTGCCGAACTCCGTGGGCCCCGTCCGCGACGGCACCGCCGGGTACGTGACGACCTACGCCCAGGTCGCCGGCAAGCCGCGGCTGCACGCGGGCCGGGCCACCGCCCGCCGGACGCTGGTGATCCTCGACGAGGTGCACCACGCCGGCGACGGCCTGTCCTGGGGCGAGGCGGTGTTCGAGGCGTTCGAGCGTGCGGCGCGGCGGCTGTCCCTGACGGGGACGCCCTTTCGGACCCGGGCCGACGAGCGCATCCCGTTCGTCCGCTACACCGACGACGGCGAGGGCAACCTCGCCAGCACCGCCGACTACACCTACGGCTACCGCGAGGCGCTGCGCGACGGGGTGGTCCGGCCGGTGGTGTTCGCCGCCTACACCGGCACCTCGCGGTGGCGGAACAGCGCGGGGGAGGTGGTCGCCGCCTCGCTCACCGAGGCCGGTACGAAGAGCACCGAGGCCGCCGCGTG
The DNA here is from genome assembly GCA_963783105.1 of uncultured Actinomycetota bacterium. GTDB lineage: Bacteria > Actinomycetota > Actinomycetes > Frankiales > Frankiaceae > JAVEDQ01. Next base: position 447,099 of record CAWAMI010000003.1, on the reverse strand, counting down.
GAAGACCGCCCTCGACGCGCGCGGCCAGTGGGTGCCGCACGTGCTCGCCGCCATGGACGAGCGCATCACCCAGCTGCGCGCCAGCGGGATGCCGGACGCGGCGGGACTCGTGCTGGCCTCCGACCAGGACGACGCACGGGCCTACGCCAAGATCGTCGAGTCGGTCACCGGCGAGGCGCCGGAGGTGATCCTCTCCGACGACCCGAAGGCGAGCGCCAAGATCGCCGAGTTCACCGTCGGCACGAAGCGCATGGCGGTCTGCGTCCGGATGGTCTCCGAGGGCGTCGACGTCCCGCGGGCGGCGTGCCTGGCGTGGATGACGTCGTACCGGACGCCGTTGTTCTTCGCCCAGGCCGTCGGGCGCGTGGTCCGGGCCCGGGCGCGGCACGAGTCGGCGACCGTGTTCCTGCCCGCCGTGCGACCGCTGCTGGCGCTCGCCGCCGAGTTGGAGTCCGACCGCAACCACGTGCTCCCGCCGCCGAAGCCGTCGTCGGAGGAGCTCGATCCGCTGCCGCCGCCGGAGCGGGACGAGGCCGAGGTCGGCCAGTGGGAGGCGCTCGACGCCGAGGCGGAGTTCGCGCACGTGCTGCACGGCGGCCGCGCCGTGCTCGCCGACCCTGGATATCCGGCTGTTTCCGCCGAGCCGGCGGGCCCACTCAGCGACGATCAGGAGGACCTGCTCGGCCTGCCCGGGCTCCTCACCCCGGAGCAGACCGCGGCGCTGCTGGCGAAGCAGGACTCCGACCTCCGCAAGCGCATCTCGTCGGTGCGGGAGCAGACGCCGCCGGAACCCACCTTCGACGCTGTGCCGCCTGATGACGCGACGTCGTGGCGCGCGGCCGCCGAGTTGCGACGGGAGGTCAACCGGCTGGTCGGGCAGGTGGCGGCGCGGCGTCAGATGCCGCACGCCGTCGTCCACGCGAAGCTGCGCGCCGAGGTGCCCGGGCCGCCGTCGGCGTCCGCGTCGGCGGAGCTGCTCGCGGCGCGGCGCGACCACCTCATGGGGATGCTCTAGGCATGCCCCCGGGTCGCCGCCGCAGCGTCGACTGGGCGGCTCTCGCCGAGCTGCCGCTGCCCGACCTGGAGGCGGCGTCGGCCGACCAGCTCGAGGCCGGCCGGCGGCACGACGGCCTCGCGTTCTCCGACCTGAGCGACCTGCCGGCGGACGAGGCCGTGTTCCTCGACTGCCGCTTCTCGGGCGGCGACATCGACGCCGGGCGCCTGCGCCGGAGCCGGCTGAACACCTGTCTGGTGGAGGACCTGCGCGTCTCGGAGCTGGACGCCTCGGGCTCGACGTGGAGCGAGGTGGTGTTGCGCGACTGCCGGATCGGCGCTCTCGTCGCGTCGGACACGGGGCTGTCCGACCTGACCGTGCAGGGCGCGCGGCTGGACTACGTCAACCTGCGGATGGCGAAGCTCGCGCGGGTGCAGTTCCTCTCCTGCGGAATCGGCGAGCTGGACCTCGGCGCGGCGGAGCTGCGCAACGTCCGGTTCGTCGACTGCGAGCTCGCCACGCTCGGGGTGCGCGGCGCCCGGCTGTCCGAGGTCGACCTGCGCAGGGCCGAGATCGGCGCCGTCGAGGGGATCGGGGACCTGGCGGGCGCCGTGATCTCCCCGGCGCAGCTCGTGCAGCTCGCGCCGGCGCTCGCGGCCCACGTCGGCATCAGCGTCGCCGATTGACGGCCTCAGCTCGCCGCGACCGTCACCTTCTGCAGCTGCACCGGGACCTTCGGCGCCCCGTCGCCGCCGCTGCCGTTGACGCCGCCCTTGGCCACCTTGTCCAGCACGTCGAGGCCGGAGGTGATGCGGCCGAACGGCGTGTAGTTGGGCGGCAGCTCGGTGTCGGTGAACACCAGGAAGAACTGGCTGCCGTTCGTGTTCGGCCCCGAGTTGGCCATCGCGACGGTGCCCTTCGGGTACGTCGCGCCCTCCAGGTTCTCGTCCTTGAATGTGTAGCCGGGGCCACCGCTGCCCGTACCGCTCGGATCACCGCACTGGAGCACCCCGAACTGCGGCTGGACGACCAGCCGGTGGCAGGGCGTGTCGTCGTAGAAGCCGGCGGAGGCCAGCGAGCGGAAGGAGCCGACGGCGCACGGCGCCTTCTCGGTCAGCAGGTCGAAGGCGATGACACCCTGGTTCGTCTTCAGCGTCGCCTTGTACTTCCCGGACGTCTGCGGCTCGGCGGGCGGGAGGCTCGCCGGCCGGGCGGCCTGTCCGGCCTCGGGGCCGGCGGCGTAGTTGCAGGGCCCGGCAGGGGCGGACGCGCTCGGAGCGGCCGCCGGGACGTTCTTGTCGTCGTTGCTGGTCACGCTCGCCAGCAGGATGATTCCGCCCACGAGCAGGGCGACCGCCAGGACCGATCCCGCGATCGACAGGTTGCGGCGCCGCTTGCGCGCCCGCTCCGCCTCCCGGGCCGCTCGCCGTGCCGCCCGCTGGCGGGCCAGTTGCCGTTCGCGGGCGGTGCTGGGCACGGCGTCCTCTCGGTTCGGGTCGCTGGAACGTCGGGGTGGCTGGAACGTCCGGGGGCTGGAACGAGCAAGCGCACCCGATCCTAGGGTGCCGCCGGCGAAGGGATCGGTAGCCTCTGCCGAGTGCTGGTCGCCCGCGTCGTCGCCTCGGCCTTCGACACCAACTGCTTCGTCGTGGCCCCCGCCGAGGGGGAGGAGTGCGTCATCATCGACCCGGGCATCGGGGTCGAGGACGGCGTCGACGAGCTGATCCGGCAGCACCGGCTGAACCCCGTCGCCGTGCTGCTCACGCACGGGCACCTCGACCACTCGTTCTCGGTCGTGCCGGTCTGCGGTGCCAAGAACATCCCGGCCCTGATCCACCCGGACGACCGGGTGCAGCTGACCGACCCGCTCCCGTGGGTCGGCATCCGCCCGGGGACCGCCGTGCTCGGGCGGCTCGAGTTCAGCGAGCCGGACGACGTGCGCGAGGTGGCGGACAACGAGACCCTCGAGCTGGCCGGGATGGAGTTCCTGGTCCGGTCCACGCCCGGGCACACGAAGGGCAGCGTCACGTTCGGAGCTTCCGGTGCGGACGGCGATCGTCTGTTCTCCGGCGACCTGCTGTTCCGCGGCAGCATCGGCCGCAGCGACTTCCCGGGCGGTTCGTTCCAGGAACTGATGGACAGCCTCGCCCGCACGGTCCTGCCGCTGCCGGACGAGACGATCGTGCACACCGGCCACTACGACGACACCACCGTCGGCTTCGAACGTCGCACCAACCCGTTCCTCGCCGAGCTGACGGGCGGCTGGGGTAATGGCGGGAACAGTGGGGGCTCGACGATGTCCCGAGGGCTCTGATGGCCGACGGCAGCTCGGGTCGCCGGTTCACCGCCCCGAAGGGCACCTACGACATCATCCCGCCGGACTCCGGCCGCTGGCTGTCGGTCCGCGAGCTGCTGCTCTGGCCGGCGCGGCGGGCCGGGTACAGCTACGTCGAGACGCCCGTGTTCGAGGACACGGCGCTGTTCCAACGCGGCATGGGCGAGGCGACCGAGGTCGTCAGCAAGGAGATGTACACCTTCACCGACAAGGGTGACCGGTCCATCACGCTGCGGCCGGAGGGCACGGCGGGCGTCGTCCGCCTCGCCGTCGAGCACGGGCTCCAGAACGGCCAGCTGCCGGTGAAGCTCTGGTACGCGGAGCCGATGTTCCGCTACGAGCGTCCGCAGGCGGGGCGCTACCGACAGTTCCAGCAGGTCGGCGTGGAGGCGCTCGGCGTCGACGACCCGGCGCTCGACGCCGAGGTCATCGCCCTCGGCACCCACGCCTTCACCTCGCTCGGCCTGTCCCGCGTGCAGCTGCTGCTCACCACCCTCGGGGACCCGAACTGCCGCCCCGCCTACGTCGAGCAGCTGCGCGCGTTCCTGATCAACCTCGAGCTGCCCGACGACGAGACCCGCCGCCGGGTGGCGCTGAACCCCCTGCGGGTGCTCGACGACAAGCGCCCCGAGGTGATCGAGCAGCTCGATGGCGCGCCGGTGCTGACCGACCACCTCTGCGACGACTGCCGCGCCCACTACGACACGGTCCGCCAGCACCTGAGCGACCTCGGCATCGGCTGGACCGAGTCGCCGAAGCTCGTCCGCGGACTCGACTACTACCGCCGCACGGCCTTCGAGTGGCAGCACGGCGGGCTCGGCGCGCAGAGCGCGGTGGGTGGGGGTGGCCGCTACGACGGGCTCTCGGAGGCGATCGGCGGGCCGGCGCTGCCGGGCGTCGGGTGGGCGCTCGGCATGGAGCGGATCATGCTCGCGCTCGACGCGGAGGCGACCGACGGACGCCCCGCCGGGCCTCCCGTGCCGCCGCGCTGCGACGTCTACGTGGTGCCGCTCGGCGCCGCGGCCAAGCGGAAGGCGGCGGTGCTCGTCGACGCCCTGCGCTCCGAGCGGCTCAACGTGGACATGGCCTACGGTGATCGCAAGCTGGGCGGCGCGATGAAGGCCGCGGACCGCTCCGGCGCGCGGACCGCGGTGGTGCTCGGGGATCGTGACCTCGAGGCCGGTGTGGCGCAGGTGAAGGACCTCCGGAGCGGCGAGCAACGCTCCGTGGAGCTGGAACGACTTGTCGAGGAGCTGGTACACGGATGATCCGCACGGGCTCGTGTCCTGAGAGACGCAATGATTAGAGACGCCGACGCGGGGAGCCTGCGCGCGGATCATGCCGGCGACACCGTGACGCTGGCCGGCTGGGTCGCCCACCGGCGCGACCACGGCGGCGTCATCTTTCTCGACCTGCGCGACGGCAGCGGCATCGTCCAGTGCGTGCTCCGCGAGGATCTGGCCGGCTCCGCGGGGGAGCTGCGCAGCGAGTTCTGCCTGCGGGTCGTCGGCGAGGTGTCGAGGCGCCCCGAGGGCAACGAGAACCCGGAGCTGCCGACCGGCGACGTCGAGGTGCTCGTCACCTCCTACGAGGTGCTGTCGGCGAGCGACCCGCTGCCGTTCCCGATCGACGGCCACGTCGACGTCAGCGAGGAGCGGCGGCTCCGCTACCGCTACCTCGACCTGCGCTCGGCCGTCGGCGCCGGGCACGCGCTCCGCGTGCGGTCGAAGGTGACGAACGCCGCCCGGCGGGTGATGGAGGCCCACGACTTCCTCGAGATCGAGACGCCGTACCTGACCCGCTCCACCCCCGAGGGCGCCCGCGACTTCCTCGTCCCGGTCCGGCTGCAGCCCGGCACCTGGTACGCGCTGCCGCAGTCGCCGCAGCTGTTCAAGCAGCTGCTGATGGTCGCCGGGATGGAGCGGTACTACCAGTTCGCCCGCTGCTTCCGGGACGAGGACTTCCGCGCCGACCGGCAGCCCGAGTTCACCCAGCTCGACGTCGAGATGAGCTTCTGCGAGCAGGACGACATCCTCGCGCTCGCGGAGGACGTGCTGACGACGATCTGGCGCGAGGTGCTCGACGTCGAGATCGCCACGCCCTTCCCGCGGATGACCTACGACGAGGCGATGCGGCGCTACGGCTCCGACAAGCCGGACGTCCGCTTCGGCATCGAGCTCGTCGACCTCACCGAGTACTTCGCGAAGACCGACTTCCGGGTGTTCCAGCAGGAGCACGTCGGGGCCGTGCTCGTGCCGGGGGCGGCGCGCGACTACACGCGCAAGCAGTTCGACGCGTGGCAGGAGTGGTCGAAGAGCCGCGGGGGCAAGGGCGTCGCCTGGACGCGCGTCGGAGCCAACGGCGTGCCGGGCGGTGGCATCGCGAACAGCCTGCACGAGGAGGAGCTCACCGGCCTGGCCGCCGCGGTCGGCGCGAAGGAGGGCGACGCGATCTTCTTCCAGGCCGGTCCGAAGCGCGCGACGCTCGAGGCGCTCGGCGCGCTGCGGGTCGCCGTGGCGAAGGACCGGGACCTCATCCCGGAGGGCCGCTGGGAGTTCCTCTGGGTCACCGACGCGCCGATGTTCGAGGCCACGACGGACTCCGCGGACGGGCAGGACGGCGGCTGGACCGCCGTGCACCACCCGTTCACCCGCCCCCGCAAGGAGGACGAGCAGACCCTCGTCGAGTCCCCCGGGGAGGCGCTGGCGGTGGCCTACGACGTCGTGCTCAACGGCAGCGAGATCGGCGGCGGCTCGCTGCGTATCCACGAGCGCGACCTGCAGCGACGTGTCTTCGGCGTCCTCGGCCTCTCCGACGAGGAAGCGCAGTCCCAGTTCGGCTTCCTGCTCGAGGCGTTCAAGTACGGCCCGCCGCCGCACGGCGGGATCGCCTTCGGCTGGGACCGCATCTGCCAGCACATCACCGGCACCGAGTCGATCCGCGACGTCATCGCCTTCCCGAAGACGGCGTCCGGCGGTGACCCGCTCACCGGCGCGCCGACGTCCATCACCGTCGAGCAGCGACGCGACGCGGGCATCGACAAGCAGCTGCCGCCCCCCGCGGCTCGACCGAACCGCCCCGGGTTCGAGACCCGTCCCGACACCGAGCGCAACTGAGCCCACGCGCGCGGACAGGAGCCGACGCATGACGCTGATCGCCCGCTTCTCGGTCGACGGTGCCACTCCCACCGAGGCCGAGGGACTCGACGCCGACTGGGTCGGCCTGATGGTCTTCGAGAAGACGTTCACGTCCGGGATCGTCGGCTCGGCGACCACCCTGTTCATGGCGGCCGGGGACGTCGAGGGCAGCCGTTCCTACGTCGCGACCGAGCGGATCACGGGCCGTGCCGAGGACGGCCGCGAGGGCTCGTTCACCGTGCAGCACGGCGGCCTCGAGTCCGACCCGGGCTCCTGGTTCGGCCACATCGTCCCGCACACCGGTACGGGCGACTTCGCCGAGTGGGCCGGCTCGGCGCGGATCCGGCACGACGACGACGGCGCGTACTTCGAGATCGATCTCGCCTGAAACTCGCGCTGCGAAGCGACCCGGCCGGTCTCTCCTGGATCGGATGCACGATGTCGCGGAGAGTGCTCCCATCTACGGCATGCGACTGCGCGCCAGGCGACCCGAACCGATGCCTCTTGCGGACGGCTTGGATTACGCCGAGCCCCTCTACAAACAGCTGTGCGCGCTCCGAGAGTTGCACGACCCTCGGCCGGACTCCTTCTTCTACAACGGTGGAACGGTTGTGGCGATTTCGGCCAGCGCGGCCGCTGCGGCGACCGCCGGTCCCTATCCGATAGCCGCGGCGATCCTCTCCGCGGTGGCTGCATCGGTTGTTGCCATCTCGCGCTCGCTCGATCTGGGTGGACGCTGGCGATGGCACTTGCGCAGGCAAAGCGCCTACGACGCGCTCCTGTATCGGCTCAACGAAGCCGCGTTTCTCCCGGAGGACGCCCGTTCAGCCGCTGTCAGGCAGCTCTACAGCGCGCTTGTCGTCGAGCAGGCCCTCGACGCCGGCATCCCGGGCGCATCCGCCGACAACGACATCGTTGCTCCGGAGGTCCGCCCGGACGTCCGGGAGCGGTCCGAGACGACAGACCTGCTGCCCGGTGCCTCCGCGGCCCAGTGACGGTTCTCGCCGCAGACTTGGCCTTGACGTTCCCCCCGCCCGCACCGCACACCCCAGGAGGTGTGCGGTACGGCAGGAGACTGGTCCTGCTGCCGACACTCGAGCTGGTGTTGGGGCACAAGCGGAGCCTCAGACCAGCGGCACACCGGATCGAGCGTCACCGAAGCGCGGCGCCATCCGCTGCCGGCGGCTCACTCCGTCACCAGCACGTCGACCCGCTGGGCCAGGTTGTTCGCGAACCCGCCGCGGTTCCACGGCTGGTCCGCCGGCTGCGTGCGCCCGCTGGCGTCGCGGGCCCGGGCGCACAGCAGGTACCGGCCGGGGCTCGCGTCCCAGGTCGTCGTCCAGCGGGACCACGCGTGGGGCGCGGGTGCCGTCTCGACCGACGCCTCCCGCCACGACGCGCCCCCGTCGACGCTGACCTCGACGGCCTCGATCGGCGCCCAACCGGACCAGGCGCGCCCCTCCAGCGTCACCGGGCCCGGACGGACGACCCGCGCCCGGGACATGAAGTCCGGGAACCCGGGCGGCACGAGCAGCGCCCGGGGCTCGATGCGGGTGAGCGGCGTGCCGGGGTCGTCCCGGTCGCCGCGGCGGCGGTAGGCGCGCATCTGGTAGCCGTCGAACGGCTCGTCGACGACGGTGATCGAGGTCAGCCACTTGACGTGCGCCATCCCGTACCAGCCGGGCACGACGAGCCGGAGCGGGTAGCCGTGCTGCGGCGGCAGGGGGGCGCCGTTCATCTCGTAGGCGAGCAGCACCCCTTCGCCCAACGTGTCGGCCATCGCGTCGGCGACCGACAGGCTGCGTTGGTAGTCCTGCTCCTCGCCCCGCTCGACGCCGTGGTCCGCGCCGGTGAACACGACGTCGACGAAGCCGTCGCGCAGCCCGGCCTCGCGCAGCAGCGGGGCCAGGGGGGTGCCGGTCCACTCGGCGTTCCCCACGGCCTCGACCAGCCACGGCTGGCTCACCGGGCGCGGCTCGAGCAGGGCACGACCGTTGCCGGCGCACTCGAGCGTGACGCGGGTGGTCACGCGCGGTCGGTCGCGCAACTCCTCCAGGCCGAGGCGCAGCGGTCGCTCGACGTGCCCGTCGACCGTGAGGGTGAAGGTCGCGGGATCGAGCAGCGGGATGTCGTAGTGGATCAGCAGGTAGTGCAGACCCGGCGGCGTGACGTCGTACCGCAACGCCTCCAGCGGCATCCCCGCGTTGCGGGCCGCGAGCTGCAGCTCCTCCGCGGACACCCCCTCCTCGGGCGCGGCGACGCGCGCCGGGCGGCTGACGGCGGCCAGGTCTGGGGGACGTCCGAGGGCGGTCACGGCGGCACGGTAACGCCGCCACCTCCCGACGTCTCCTGCTCCCGGAGCCGACTCTGCAGGAAGCGGGCCTCGGGCGGGGAGGGATCGGCTGCGAGCGCGCTCCCGTACGCCTCGGCCGCCTCGTCCCGCCGGTCGAGGCGCCGGAGCAGATCGGCGCGGACCGAGTGGTAGCTCAACGCCAACGCGTCCGACACCGGACCGAGGCCGTCCAGCAGCGACAGCGCCCGTGCCGGACCGTCGACCTCTGCGACGGCCACGGCCCGGTTGACGGCCAGCGCCGGCGACGGCGCGACCTGCTCGAGCAGGTCGTAGAGCCGGAGCACCTCGGCCCGGTCCGGTTCCGGTGCAACGTGACAGGCGGCGATCGCGGCCTCGAGCTGATAGCGGTCGGCCAGGCCCTCGCTGCGGCGCAGGCTCTCGTCGAGCAGCCGCAGCCCCTCGGCGATCTCGTCGCCGTGCCACCGCGTCCGGTCCTGGTCGGCGAGCAGGACGAGCTGGCCGTCCGCGTCGAGCCTGGCGTCCCGGCGGGCGTGCGTGAGCAGCAGGAGGGCGAGAAGTCCGAGCAGGGTGGGCTCGCCGGGCAGGAGGTCGTCGAGCAGCCGGGCCAGCCGGATCGCCTCGGCGCAGAGGTCGACCCGGACCAGCTCGCTGCCGGGCGCGCCGCGGTAGCCCGCGGTGAACATCAGGTGCACGACGGCCGCGACCCCGGACAGGCGCGCGGGGAGGTCGGCGTCCGCGGGAACCCGGTAGGGGATGCCGGCGCGGGCGATCTTCTGCCGGGTGCGGACGAGCCGCTTGGCCGCCGTGTCCTCCGAGATCAGCAGCACCCGCGCGACGTCCTCCACCGACAGTCCGCAGACGGTGCGCAGGGTCAGCGCGACCTGTGCCTCGAGCCGGAGCGACGGGTGGCAGCAGGTGAAGACGAGCCGAAGCAGGTCGTCGTCGACCGCGCTCTGCGGCGGCGGCTCCCCGCCGGCGCTCTGCTGCTCCAGCAACGCCACCGCCTCCGCTTCCTTGTCCGATCGGCGCTGCTCCCGGCGCAGCACATCCAGCGCCTTGCGCCGGGCCACGGTGAGCAGCCAGGCCCGCGGCTCCCGCGGGACGCCCGTCTCGGGCCAGGACTCCAGGGCGGCGAGGGTCGCGTCCTGGACGGCGTCCTCGGCGCGAGTCAGGTCGCCGAGGCTGCGGGCGAGGACGGCCACCACGCGACCGCCCTCGACCCGCACGACCTCGGACAGCTCCTCCCCGACCTGCGGCATCGCTGCGTCAGCCGGGTGCGTCAGGCGGGGGTGGTGTGGGTCGGGATGACCGGGCGCAGCTCGACGCCACCGGGACCCCACGCCCCCGGGATGCGGGCGGCGATCGCCGTCGCCTCGTCGAGGTCGGCCGCCTCCAGCAGGTAGAACCCGCCGAGCACCTCCTTGGTCTCGGCATAGGGGCCGTCGCTGGTGACGACGTCGCCGCCGCGCCCGCCCCGGACGCGCACCGTCGTCGCCGTCGACGTCGGGTAGAGCGCGGCGCCGCCGCGGATCGCGGCGCTGTTCTCGGCTCCGAACTCGCCGTACTGCTTGGTCATCTCGTCCTGATCCTGCGAGGACCAGTCGAGGTCCTGCGTGTAGATCAGAGCGGCGTACTGCGGCATGACTGCTCCCGGGTTCTCCGACGGCCCCCGTCGGGCCGCGTCACAGGCAGGACGAACAGCATCGCCCAGGGAGGACACCCGCCGACGGGAAAGTTCGACCTCGCGGCTGGGGAACCCCGATTGGCGCTGCGTCGTCGTGCAGGTAAGACTGGAATGTGCGTGACCCAGACCACACGGCGGGTATGACGACAGCCCGCGACGAACGAGCTTCGGAGATTTGCATGCAGAGCACGATGCAGGACGTCCCCCTCAGCCTGGCCATGCTCCTGCGCCATGGGCTCCACAACTTCTCGACCAGCAAGGTCGTCACCTGGTCAGGTGACAGCGGCCGGACGAACACGTTCGCCGAGGTCGGCGAGATGGCGGCGCGGCTCGCGAACGCGCTCCGCAGGCTCGGGGTCGGGCCGGGCGATCGGGCCGGCACCTTCCAGTGGAACAACGCCGAGCACCTCGCCGCCTACCTCGGCGTGCCCGCGTCCGGTTCCGTGCTGCACACGCTGAACATCCGGCTGTTCCCGGAGCAGCTCGCCTATACGGCGAACCACGCCGAAGACAAGGTCCTCATCTGCGACGCGTCCATCGTGCAGCTGCTGGCCAAGGTGCTGCCGGAGATGAAGACGGTCGAGCACGTCCTCGTCGTCGGGGGCGACGAGTCGGCCCGTGAGCCGCTCACCGGCGGGTCGGCGCAGATCCACGACTTCGCCGAGGTGATCGGCGCGGAGGAGCCGACCTTCGCCTGGGACGACCAGATCGACGAGCGCACCGCCGCGGCCATGTGCTACACGAGCGGCACCACCGGCAACCCGAAGGGCGTCGTCTACAGCCACCGCTCGACGTTCCTGCACGCGATGGCCGGCTGCATGGGCTCCGCGTTCGGCATCAGCGACCGGGACCGGTTGCTCTCGATCGTCCCGATGTTCCACGCCAACGGCTGGGGCATGCCCTACCAGGGCTGGATGGCGGGTGCCGACCTGCTCATGCCGGACCGGTTCCTGCAGCCCGAGCCGCTCGCGAAGCTCATCGAGCAGGAGCGCCCGACCTTCTCCGGCGCCGTTCCGACGGTCTTCAACGACCTGCTCCGCTACATCGACGAGAACAAGACGGACGTCTCCAGCCTGCGCACCGTCGTCTGCGGCGGCGCGGCCGTCCCGCTGTCGCTCATGCAGGCGTACCAGGAGCGCCACGACATCACGATCATCCAGGCGTGGGGGATGACCGAGACGTCGCCGCTGGCCGCCATCGCGCACCCACCGGCCGACGCCGACCCCGACGACTGGTCGTGGCGCAGCAAGACGGGCCGGATCTTCCCGGGCGTCGAGTGCCGGGTCGCGGCCGACGACGGCACGATCCTGCCGAACGACGGCGAGTCCGTGGGCGAGTTCGAGGTCCGCGGCCCGTGGATCACGGGCGCCTACTACCAGGGCGACGACCCGTCCAAGTTCTCGGACGACGGCTGGCTCCGCACAGGCGACGTGGGCTTCCTGGACGACAAGGGCTTCATGCAGATCAGCGACCGCTCGAAGGACGTCATCAAGTCCGGCGGCGAGTGGATCTCCTCCGTCGACCTCGAGAACGCCCTGATGGGCCACCCGGACGTCGTCGAGGCGGCGGTCGTGGCGGTACCGGACGACCGCTGGTCGGAGCGGCCGCTCGCGAACGTCGTCGTCCGCGAGGGCGCCTCGGTCGACGCGGACGAACTGCGCGAGTTCCTCGGCAAGTCCGTGGCCAAGTGGCAGCTGCCGGAGCGGTGGGCCTTCATCGAGGAGGTGCCGAAGACCTCGGTCGGCAAGTTCGACAAGAAGGTGCTCCGCGCCCGCTACGCCGAGGGTGACCTCTCGGTGGTCGAGCTCGGCCAGCCGACCTCGTCCTGAGCGCCGGGGCTGGGAGCGGCCGTCGCGTGCGGGTGGAGGAGCACCGCGACCTCGCGGTGCTGTCGAAGCACGCGGAGGAATGGGACGCGCTGGCCGAGCGCGGCCGGAACCTGTTCCTGACGACGGCGTGGCTCAACTCCTGGTGGCGGGCGTTCGGGGAGCAGGGGTTCCTCCTGCTCCTCTTCCGCGACGCCGACGGCCGGCTGGTGGCCGGGGCCTGCCTGCGCCGGGGGCGGCGGCGCTGGGCCGGCCTGTCCTCCGCCTCCGGCGAGGACACCAACGACTGGGACGTCGTGGCGGTCGACGACGAGGCGAGGCGCCAGGTCTGGCGGGCCGTGGGCGACCTCGGTGGCAGCGGCCGGTTGCAGCTCAACGGCTTGCGTGACTCGCCCTCGGGGGCCGGGTGCGCGCGGGAGGTGCTGCAGGTCCGCGGGTACCGGGTGTGGGAGGCCGACCGGCGCCCGAGCCCGCGCCTCGAGCTGCCCGGTTCCTACCAGGACCTCCTGGCGGGCCGCAGCCGCAACCTCCGGTCGCAGGTCGCCCGCCGCCAGCGCGCGCTCGAACGGGCCGGCCGGCTCGACCTCCGGGTGGGCACCACGGCCGAGGACGTCGACCGCGACCTGCCCGCCTTTCTCCGGATGGAGGCGTCGGGCTGGAAGGGTCAGGGCGGCACCGCGATCGTCAGCGATGCGCGGATCGAGCAGCTCTACCGGGACTTCGCGCGAGCCGCGGCCGACGCGGGATATCTCCGGCTCTACCTGCTCGAGCTCGACGGCGAGCTGATCGCGGGCGATCTCGGGTGCGTGTTCGCGGGCGGCTCCTGGCTCCTCAAGACCGGATACGACGAGAAGCACGCCCGCCTGTCCCCAGGCCTCGTCCTGCGTGCGCGGGCGCTCCGGGCGGCGATCGAGGAGGAGGGCTGCTCCTACTACGAGTTCCTCGGCGGGGCGGAGGACTACAAGCTGCGCTGGACGTCCGAGTCCCTGCCACGGGTGGCGCTGACCGCCTACCGCGGACCGTGGCGCGCGGCCTATCGGTATCGGGCGACGATCCGGCCTGCGCTGTCGGCCGGGGTCCGCCGGGCGCGGGCGGGTCGGGACCGGGTCAGGGGCCGCGGAAGCGATGCGCCGCAGTCGTCGCAGTCCTCGCAGTCGTCGCAGCCGGACCCGTCAGTCGGCAACGGCGACCGGGTCGGCGGCGACCGTCCGCTGCCGCCGGCGGGTGAGGTCTCCGGCCAGCTCCCGGAGGTCGGTGATCGTCGACTTCCCGGCGATCAGCAGCCCGAGCGCTGACCCGGCGACCACGGCGAGGCCGATCAACACGAGCCCCAGCGCGCCGGGCGCGACGACGAGCCGGACCGGCAGGGCGACGAGAGCGATCCCGGCCGACACCGAGAGTGCGGGACGCAGGGACGCGAGGACGTCGGTCCACGTGGTCCCGACGAGGTGGTTCGCCAACGCCAGCCGCAGGAGCCCGTAGACGAAGTTGTAGCTGAGGTGCACCGCCGCCACCGCGACGATCCCGTGGGGTGCGGCCAGGACGAAGAAGACCACGACGACGACCGCGCTGATCGAGTTGAACACCAGCAGCGTCCCGGGTCGTCCGGCGGCCTTGAAGGCGTCACCGGAGCCGTAGCCGACGGCGGCCAGCCCCACGGCCAGCGAGATCAACGCCATGGGCGTGCCGGCCCCGGCCCACTTCTGCGAGAACAGGACCGTGACGGCGTCGCGCGACACCAGCGCCAGACCGACGCTGACCGGGAACCCGAACAGCGTGACCAGTCGCAGACTGCGCAGCATCGAACTGCGGAACAGGCTCCAGTCGCCGGCGCGGGCCGAGGACAGGACCGGGAAGGCCACCGACGAGAAGATCCAGTACACGTTGCTGATGAGCAGCTCCGGCAGGCGGTAGGCCATCGTGTAGAGGCCCAGGGCGCTCGCCCCGATGACGTGGCCGATGACCAGGTAGTCGGAGTTCATCCCCAACTCCGCGAGCAGGTCGAGCGCCACCACCGGCGCGCCGAACTTCAGCAGCGGGCGGGCCGCCGCGCGATCGAACAGCAGCCGCGGCCGGTAGCCGCTGTAGTACCAGGCGACGGCGGTGCCCGCGGCCTCCGCGGCGAGGAACGACCACACCAGCGCCCAGACGCCGAAGCCCGCGAGTGCCAGCGCGACCCCGAGCCCGCCGCGGACGACCGCCCGGGTCAACTGCGACGCGGCCTTCTGCCGGAACATCAGGTCCCGGGTCAGCAGCGCCTCCTGCAGGGCGCCGACGCCGCGGAGCAGGACGTAGAGCGACAGCACGCGGAACACGTCCGCCGAGTCGGGCACCTGGAAGAAGGCGGCGGTGGCCGGGGCCAGCAGCAGGTTGAGTGCCGCGAGCAGCACGCAGATGCCCGCGTTCATGGTGAAGGCGACGTGGACGCTGCGGGTGTGACCGCGCTCCTGCTGGTAGATGACCGCGGCGCTCATCCCCAGGTCGAGGGTGAGCTCCAGGTACGCCATGAACGTCAGTCCGGCGGCGACGACGCCGAAGTCCGACGGGGCGAGCAGTCGCGCGAGCACCAGCGTGCTGACGAACACCAGCAGCTTGTTGCCGCCGAAGGAGATCATCGACCAGGCGAAGCCGCGCACCGCTCGCGTGCGCAGGTCGCCGGCACCGGAGCGGGTCTCGTCGGAACCGGCTCCATCGGCACCGGCTCCGTCGGCACCGGATCCGTCGACACGGACGTCCGCGGGACGGACGTCGTCGCCATGCGTACGCGGCTCGCTCGCTTCGACCGAGGCGTACGGATCCGTCATGATCTGACGCTAACGGTTATGGCCTGCCGGCGCGCCCTGTCCGCGCCCGCCGCTCGCTCTTTCGCTCGAAAGGCCCAGCGACCGATGGCTCCGTCGGCTGAGCCGCCTGCTCGCAAGCCCTCCGCGAAGGTTGGGGCAGGTGAGCTACGGCGTCCACCTGTTCCACCGGCCGCTGTTCCCCGCCCTCGACGAGGGCAGGTCGGCAAATCCCGGCGGCCCTCCTGGTGACCGCGGCGCTGCTGGCCGCCGCGCCTCGCAGCTCAGCGGCGCGCGCTACGGTCGTGCCCGTGACGCTCTTCGACTCCGGCGAGGGCCTCTACGACGCCGCCGCGACGGCACCCCTGGCGGCCCGACTGCGTCCGCGCTCGGTCGACGAGGTCATCGGGCAGCGGGGTCTGCTCGGGCCGGGCGGCCCGCTGCTCCGCCTCGCCGAACAGGGCGCCAGTCAGTCGGTGATGCTGGTCGGTCCGCCCGGCAGCGGCAAGACGACCATCGCGCACCTACTCGCCAAGGGACGCCGCTTCCGCGAACTGTCGGCGGTGAGCGCCGGCGTCAAGGAGGTCCGGGCCGTCATCGAGGAGGCGAGGCAGGCGCAGGCCGGGCTGGGTGAGCGCACGGTGCTGTTCCTCGACGAGGTGCACCGCTTCTCGAAGGCCCAGCAGGACGTGCTGCTCCCGGCGGTCGAGAACGGCTGGCTGGTCCTCATCGCGGCCACCACCGAGAACCCGTTCTTTTCGATCGTCTCGCCGCTGCTGTCCCGCTCGCTGCTGCTGCGGCTCGAGCCGCTGACCGAGGACGACATCCGCGAGGTGCTCCGGCGCGCGCTCAGCGACCCGCGCGGGTTCGGGGGCAAGCTCGAGCTCACGCCCGAGGCCGAGGCGCACCTCGTCACGGTGGCGGGCGGCGACGCGCGCCGGGCGCTGACGGCGCTCGAGGCTCCGGGGGTGACCGAGGGCGTCCTCGACCTCGCCACCCTCGAGCGGGCGGTCGACCGCGCGGCGGTGCGCTACGACCGGGACGGCGACCAGCACTACGACGTCGTCAGCGCGTTCATCAAGTCGATGCGGGGCGGCGACGTCGACGCGGCGCTGCACTACCTCGCCCGGATGCTCGAGGCGGGGGAGGACCCGCGCTTCATCGCCCGGCGCATCGTCATCCTCGCCTCCGAGGACATCGGCATGGCCGACCCGACCGCGCTGCAGGTCGCGGTCGCCGCCGCGTCGGCGCTCGAACTCGTCGGTCTGCCCGAGGCGCAGCTGAACCTGGCCCAGGCGGTCATCCACTGCTCGCTCGCACCGAAGTCGAACGCCGTCATCGCCGCCCTCGGTCGGGCCCGCGCCGACGTCCAGGCCGGCCGGACCGGCCAGGTGCCGCCGCACCTTCGCGACGCCCACTACCCGGGGGCGAAGAAGCTCCAGCACGGCCGGGGCTACCGCTATCCGCACGACTTCCCCGGCGGCGTCGTCGCCCAGCAGTACGCGCCGGACAGCGTCGTCGGCCGGGTCTACTACCAACCCACCGAGCGGGAGCCGACCTACCGGCGGCGCACCGCCTACCTGCGCGAGGTGCTCGGCACGTTCGCGGCGGCGGACATCGACGAGTGGCGCCCGCGCTGCCGGCCCGCCGAGCCGGACGAGGCCGAGCGGGCCGAGCGCGGCGGCTGACGTCCGCCCACCCGGCTGCCCGCCTGCCCGCCTGCCCGCCTGCCCGCCTGCCTTCCCGCGCGCCCCGGGTCCATGATCAGCAGCAACCGGGAAGATCGACGTCCGGCGTGTCGGGGGTTGCTCCCCGGGATGTCGATCTCCCTCGCTGCTGCTGATCTTCGTGGCAGGGTCGGGCCTGCGTGTCGGCGGCATCTTCCCGGTGCTCACGCACCGTGCCGGTAGGGTCGGCTCCGGCACACGGGCTCGGACAAAGGGGCGCACACGGCATGTCGGCGGGAGCGGTTGCGGGACTGATCGCGGCCGGGGCGTTTCTCGTCCTCGCCCTGTTCGGAAGCTGGGCGCTGCTCAAGCTCGCGAAGATCTTCGACGAGGTGGGCGACCGGGTCCGTCAGACGGATCGCGCCATCGACGAGGGGACCGACCGCGTCCGGCAGGCCGGCACCACCGTCGACGAGGTGAACTCCGCGCTGTCGAAGGTGAACGTCGAGCTGGCCCGCGTCGACGCCATCACCGCGAACGTCCAGTCGATCACCGGCAACATGAGCGCGCTGACCTCGGTGTTCGCCGCCACGCTCGGTGGGCCGGCGGTCAAGGTCGCGGCCTTCAGCTACGGCGTCCGCAAGGCGTCCGCGAAGCGCGCCCGCGGCGAGATCGAGACCCGGGTGCGCCAGGAGATCAAGGAGCAGCGCCGCGCCGGCTCCCGGCGGGGCTCGCCCCGGACGTCCGGCCGGGTGCGGGCATGACCCGGCGCGTCTTCTACATCGCCCTCGGCGCCACCGTCGGCATCATGGTCGTCCGCCGGGTCTCCGCGGCGGCCGAGCAGTGGCAGCCGGACAACCTGGCGCACCGGCTGACGATCGCGGTCGAGGACTTCCTCGCCGACGTCCGCGAGGCGATGACCGAGCGCGAGGACGAACTGCGCTCGTCACTGGGCCTGGACGGATCGCACGATGTCGTCGACGCGCAGACGCTCTGACCCCGGGTCAACCGAGACTCAGGATCAGCAGACGTTCCCAGGACCAGCAGGACAGGCCCCGACACCCATGCAGACCGCCGAGATCCGACGCCGCTTCCTCGCCCACTTCGAGGCGCGTGAGCACACCGTCGTGCCGAGCGCCAGCCTGGTGGCCGAGGACCCGACGCTGCTGCTCGTCAACGCGGGCATGGTTCCGTTCAAGCCGTTCTTCCTCGGCGACCTGCCCGCCCCCTATCCGCGAGCGACCAGCGTGCAGAAGGTCGTCCGCACCGTCGACATCGACAACGTCGGGCGCACCGCGCGGCACGCGTCGTTCTTCCAGATGTGCGGCAACTTCTCCTTCGGCGACTACTTCAAGGAGCGGGCCATCCCGCTCGCCTGGGAGCTGCTGACCAACTCGCTCGACGAGGGCGGCTTCGGGTTCGCTCCCGAGTCGCTCTGGGCCACCGTCTACCTCGACGACGACGAGGCCTTCGACATCTGGAAGCAGTTCCTGCCGGAAGCGCGCATCCAGCGCCGCGGCAAGGAGGACAACTACTGGTCGATGGGCGTGCCCGGCCCGTGCGGACCATGCAGCGAGATCTACTTCGACCGCGGACCCGAGTACGGCGCCGAGGGCGGTCCCGTCGCCGACGAGGAGCGCTACCTCGAGGTCTGGAACCTCGTGTTCATGCAGTACGAGCGTGGTGCGGTGCCGCCCGGCGGAGGCGCGTACGACTACCCGATCCTGCGCGAGCTGCCGTCGAAGAACATCGACACCGGTCTGGGCCTCGAGCGGATGGCGACGATCCTGCAGGGCGTCGACAACCTGTACGAGATCGACATCAGCCGCCCGGTGCTCGACGCCGCCGCCCGGCTGACCGGCACCCGCTACGGCGCCGACCCGACCACCGACGTGCGCCTGCGGGTGGTGGCCGACCACACCCGCACCGCCGCGATGCTCGTCGCCGACGGCGTCGTCCCCGGCAACGAGGGCCGCGGCTACGTGCTGCGCCGGCTGCTGCGCCGCGCCGTGTCGAGCCTGCGCGTGCTCGGCGCCCGGGAGCCGATGATCCCCGAGCTGCTGACCGTGATCCGCAGCGTGATGGGCCCGATCTATCCGGAGCTGAATGCCGAGATCGTCGGTTCGATCCTCGCCGGCGAGGAGCACTCGTTCCTGCAGACGCTGACCCGCGGGCTGTCCCTGTTCGACGGCGCCGTCACCGACGTGCGCGGCCGCGGGGGAGCGGTGCTGCCCGGCGACCGGGCCTTCGAGCTGCACGACACCTACGGCTTCCCGTTCGACCTGACGCTCGAACTCGCCGCCGAGCAGGGCCTGAAGGTCGACGAGGACGGTTTCCGCCGGCTCATGCAGCAGCAGCGGGACGCGGCCAAGGCGGACCGGGCGGGCAAGACGATCGGCAACGTCGATCTCTCCGCCTACCGGCCGGTGCTGGAGCGCGCCGGCTCGACGACGTTCACCGGGTACGAGGAGCTGGCCCGCGAGTCCGTCGCGTCCGCGCTGCTCGACCTGCGCAACGGCGCGATGCTGCCCGCCGCTGGCGAGGGGGACGAGGTCGGCCTCGTCCTCGACATCACGCCCTTCTATGCGGAGGCCGGCGGGCAGGAGGCCGACACCGGCGCGATCGTCCTCGACGGCGGCGAGGCCCGGGTGCTCGACGTCCAACGGCCGGTGCCCGACCTCGTCGTGCACCGCATCCGGGTCGTCTCGGGCGAGTTGAAGGCCGGCGACGCGGTGCAGGCCGTCGTCGACATCAGCCGCCGGCAGGCGGTCAGCCGCGCACATACCGCCACCCATCTCGTCCACCGGGCATTTCGGGGCGCGCTCGGGGAAACCGCGACGCAGGCCGGATCGTTGAACGCTCCAGGCCGGCTGCGCTTCGACTTCCACGCGGCGCAGGGTGTGCCGGCATCGGTACTGCGCGACGTGGAGGACGAGGTCAACGAGGTAGCCCTGCGCGATCTCCCGGTGAGCGCGTTCGTCACCACCCTCGACGAGGCGCGCCGCATCGGCGCGACAGCGCTGTTCGGCGAGAAGTACGGCGATTCGGTGCGCGTCGTCGACGTCGGAGATCGCGAGCAGCCCTACGCCCGCGAGCTGTGCGGCGGCACGCACGTCGGTCGTTCCGCGCAGCTCGGCGCGGTCACCCTGCTCTCCGAGTCGTCGGTCGCCGCCGGGACGCGCCGGGTGGAGGCGCTGGTCGGCATCGACGCCTTCCGCTTCCTCGCCCGCGAGCACGTGCTGCTCGGCCAGGTCGCGTCGGCGGTGAAGGCCACCCGCCCGGACGAGGTGCCGGAGCGGGTCGCCGACATCGTGGCCCGGCTGCGCGAGGCGGAGCGCTCGCTGGAGAAGGTCCGCGCCGAGGCGGTGCTCGCCTCGGCCGGCTCGCTCGTCGACGACGCGGAGGACGTGGGCGGCGTCGCGCTCGTCGCGGCCGAGGCCCCGGCCGGGACGGCTCCCGACGACCTCCGGCGGCTCGCCTTCGACGTCCGCGGCCGCTTCCAGGACCGCCCCGCCGTCGTGGCGCTGATCGCGCGTGGCGAGGGACGGGTGCCGGTCGTCGTCGCGACCAACGAGGGTGCCCGGGACCGCGGCGCCCGGGCCGGCGACCTCATCAAGCTCGCGGTCGCGGAGGTGGGCGGTCGCGGCGGTGGCAAGCCCGACTTCGCCCAGGGCGGCGGCAGCGACCCGGACGGCATCCCGGCAGCGCTGGCCGCGGTCCGAAGGGCGCTGGGCGACGGGGGTTCCGCATGACCACGAGGCGCGGATGAGCGGACTTCTCGGATGAGCGGGGGCGTCCGGCTGGCGGTCGACGTCGGCACGGTGCGCGTCGGGGTCGCGGGCAGCGACCCCGACGGCGTGCTGGCGGTGCCGCTCGACGCGCTCCGGCGGGGCGCCGGAGACGTTGCCCGGCTCGCCGAACTCGTGCGCGAACGCGGCGCGGTCGAGGTCGTCGTCGGCCTGCCCCGGACCCTGACCGGCCGGGAGGGCCCCTCGGTCGAGATGGCCCGGTCCTACGCCGCCGACCTCGCCGATCGCATCGCCCCCGTTCCGGTGACCTTCGTCGACGAACGCCTCACCACCGCCGCTGCCGAACGGCAGTTGCGCGCGAGCCGCCCCCGCCGGTCCGCCAAGGCCGGCGCCCGGGACCGGGCCTCCGGTCGACTCGACTCGCTCGCCGCTGCCGGGATCCTCCAGACCTACCTGGACGGCCTGCCACGGAAGGATCTCTCGTGACGGAACCCCTGCTGCCCACGACGACCGAACGTCCGCCGCCGCCGGGCGGTCGCCGCCCCGGCCGAGGCCGTCGGGTGTCCGCCGGCCGGCTCGTGGCCGCCATCGTCATCCTCGCGCTGGTGATGGTGCTGCTCATCGTCGGCGCCGGGAAGGTGATCGGGAAGCTGGGCGGGTCGAGCAGCCCCGACTTCTCCGGCGACGGGACGGAGCCCGTCGTCGTCCAGGTCCCGCAGGGCGCGTCCCCGCCGCAGATCGGCCGCGTCCTCGCCGCCGCCGGCGTCGTGAAGAGCGCCGGCGCGTTCACCGAGGCGGCGAACAAGGACGACAAGTCCGCCCGCAAGCTCCAGCCCGGCTACTACCGGCTGAAGAAGCAGATGAGCGGGAAGGCGGCCTTCCAGCTCCTGCTCGACCCGGAGTCGCGGGCCGAATCCACGTTCACCTTCCCGGAGGGCCTGTCGGTCCGGCAGGCACTGCCCATCATCAGCAAGGGCACCGGCATCCCCGTCCCCCAGCTCGAGGCGGCGACCAGGCAGCCGGAGAAGCTGGGCCTGCCCCCGTACGCCAAGGGCGTCGAGGGCTTCCTGTTCCCGGCGACCTACGAGGTGCGCCCCGACGCCGACGCCGTCGAGGTGCTGCGGCTCATGGTCACCCGGTTCAAGCAGGAGGCCGACAAGCTGAATCTGGTCGCCGGCGCCCAGAAGATGGGCGTGACGCCGCTGCAGCTGGTCACCATCGCGTCCATCGTCGAGCGCGAGGTCCGCAACGACCGCGGCAAGGCGGCGCGGGTGCTCTACAACCGGCTCGCCAACCCGGGGGAGTTCCCGACCCTGGGCCTGGACTCGACCGTCCGCTACGCCCTCGGCGACTTCCCGGGCGCGCTCACCCAGAGCCAGCTCGACATCGACTCGCCGTACAACACGCGCAAGCACCCCGGCATCCCGCCGGGCCCGATCGGCAACCCGGGCACCATCGCGCTCGAGGCGGCACTCTCGCCCGAGCCTGGCCCGTGGGTCTACTTCCTCAGCCTGCCGAAGGAGGACAAGACCTACTACGCCACCACGACGGAGGAGTTCGACGCCCTCCGCAAGAAGCTGGCCGAGCAGGGCGGGGCCGGCGGCTACTGATGCGGGCGGCCGTCCTCGGAAGCCCCGTAGCGCACTCGCTCTCCCCGATGCTGCATCGGGCCGCCTATGCGTCGCTCGGGCTGTCGGGCTGGACGTACGAGGCCATCGAGTGCGACGCGGAGCAGCTGCCGACGCGGCTCCGGGAGGCCCGAAGCGACGAGGAGTTCGGGGGCTACTCGCTGACGATGCCGCTCAAGCTGGCGGCCTCGGCGCTCGTCGACGAGCTGGAGCCGCTGGCCGGGCGCGTCGGGGCGGTCAACACCGTCGTGCGGCGCGACGGCTGCCTCGCCGGTTTCAACACCGACGTGCCCGGCATGGTCGCCGCGGTGCACGCCGCCGGGATCGGCGACGTCCGGGCGCCGACCGTGCTCGGGGGCGGCGGGTCGGCGCAGGCGGCGCTCGCGGCGCTGGCCGTGCTCGGCGCCCCGTCGGTGCGGGTGCTGCTGCGGGATCCCCGCAAGAGTGCGCCGCTGGAGCGGGTCGCGGCCGAGGTCGGCATCGGGCTCGACGTGCTGCCCTGGGGACGGCCGGAGGACACCGACCTCGTCGTGTCGACCGTGCCCAGCGGCGCGGCGGATCCGCTGGCCGAGCTGCTGGAGGAGTTCGCCTGGCCCGGCTCGGCGCCGCTGTTCGACATCCTGTACCACCCGTGGCCGACCCGGTTGGCCGAGGTGGCGCGGGCCGCCGGGGTGCCGGTGATCGGGGGGCTGGAGCTGCTGGCCGCGCAGGCGGTCGGCCAGATCGAGCTGATGACCGGGCGGGCGGTCGACATCGAGGTCCTGCGTTCCGCGGGGGAGCACGCGCTGGCGCGCGGCTGACCAACCGCCGTCCGTCGGCCAGTCACGGGTGCTGCGTGGCTGAATGCTGCCCGGAGTCGTCGGGAGCCGGTGTCCGGACCGGTTTCCGCGCTTCCCGGCAGCGTTGATCATGCTGCCGCGGCCTCCTGCGTGGGTCAATGCTTCCGGGAGTCGTCGGGAGCCGGTGTCCGGAGCGGTTTCCGCGCTTCCCGGCAGCGTTGATCATGCTGCCGCGGCCTGCCGTCGCGCCGCTTCCGTTGATCGGCGCCCCGGTCGCGATCCTCCGACGCTGGAGGCCGCCGGCTGAGCGAGCGGCTCCGTTCGGGGGATGTTCGGGCAGCCGGCGGCGAGACGTTCAGCGGGCCTCCCAGGATGCCGATGCTCCGGATGCAGTCGAGTCCGTTGCGCCGAACGCGTGCGCCGCTCGGCTGCGGCGGACGCGGCTCGGACGGTTGTAGCTCGGTCGATGTGCGGAGGTTGCTGTGCGGCTCGAAGGCACCCTCGACGGGTTCGGGCTGCCCGACATCCTGCAACTGCTCGCTTTCACGAAGAAGACCGGGGCGCTGCGCCTGACCGCCCCGTCCGCCGCCGGCGTCGTGCACGTCCGCGAGGGTGCGATCTGCGCCGCGTCCTCCGACACCCGCCGTCAGGTGCTCGCCCGCCGCGTCGTCGGAGCCGGGCTCGTCGGTGACGATGCGCTGCAAGCCGCGGTTGCGACGGCGGCGAGCGGCCCGGGCGGTGTCGTCGCCGCCCTGATCGATGCCGGCGCGGTCGACCGCGAGGCCGTCCTGCCGCTCGCCGCCGAGCAGACCACCGACGCGGTCGGCGAGCTGCTGCGCTGGACCGCCGGGGAGTTCTCCTTCGTCGTCGACGACGCCGACCCCGACGGGCTGCCGCTGGCCCTCGCGGTCGACGAGGTCGTCGCCGAGGGGCAGCGCCGGCTGGCCGTATGGGCCGAGCTGACCGCCGTCATCCCGAGCCCGGACACCGCGCTCGCGCTCGCCGTCGCGCCGGCGGAGGAGCCGCGGTGCACCCGGGAGGAGTGGGGCCTGCTCGCGCTGGTCGACGGCGTCCGTACGGTCACCGAGATCGTCGCGCTGCTCGGCCGCAGCGAGTTCGCGGTGATGCGCGCCCTGGCCGCGCTGGTCTCGCGGGGCCTGCTCGTCGTCCCGGGCGCCGCAGGTCCCGGTGGCGGGTTCGCCGAGCTCAGCCGTCGGCAGGCACTGCTCGCCACCCTCGAGTCGGGTGCCGACCCCGGTGCCCCCGTCCATGCGGCCGTCCATGCCGCCGTCCATGCCGCCGACCATGCCGCCGCCGCCGACGCGGTCGCTGCCCCGGGCTTCGCGCCCGACGCGGAGGACGACCCGGTCTTCCTGCCGTCACCCCGCGAGATGACCTCCGCCGTCGAGCCGGCCGCCACCGTGGTCGCGCCCGTCGACGGGGCGAACGCGCTGGCGCCGGACCTGCTCGCCGGGCACGCGGGCGACGCCACGGACGCCACCGTCACCCCGGGCCGACCGAGCCTGACGCTGCACCCAGGGCCGCAGGACGCCCCGGTCGCGCGCGCCCTGCTGGTGCACGTCCCGAACCTGCTCGCGAACGATTGAGAAACCGCCCTTACCTGCCGAAAGCGTGAGTGTGAAGCAGCTCGGCGACATCCTCCTCGAGAGCGGTCTCGTCAGCGTCGAGCAACTCACCTCTGCCATCGACGAGCAGCAGCGACTCGGGCGCAGTCTCGGCCGCGTCCTCGTCGATCTCGGGATGGTCACCGAGTCACAGCTCGTGGCCGCGCTCGCCCAGCAGATCGGCCTCCCGTTCGTCGACCTGTCCGAGTACGCGGTGGACGGCAGCGCCGTCGCGAGCATCTCCGCCACGGTCGCCCGGCGGCACGCCGCCCTGCCGATCGGCTACGAGGACGGCAAGCTCCTCGTCGCGATGGCCGATCCCGCCAACGTGTTCGCGGTCGACGACATCCGCTCCATCACCGGCCGCGAGGTCCGGCCCGTCGTCGCGACGAAGGCCGACCTGATCGCGGCGATCGACCGCTACCACCGCAGCGACGGCTACCTCGACGAGCTCTCCACCTCGATCGACGTCACCGAGGACGACGAGAACGACCTGACCAAGGTCAAGGAGATCGTCGACGACGCGCCGATCGTCAAGTTCGTCAACCTGCTCATCACGCAGGCGATCGCCGACCGCGCGTCCGATATCCACATCGAGCCGGAGGAACGGGACCTGCGGGTGCGCTTCCGCATCGACGGCGTGCTGCACGAGATGATGCGGTCACCCAAGTCGATCCAGGCCGGCGTCATCTCCCGCCTGAAGATCATGTCGGACCTCGACATCGCGGAGCGCCGCATCCCGCAGGACGGCCGGCTGTCCGTGCAGGCCAACGGGCGCAAGGTCGACCTGCGCGTGGCGACGCTCCCCACGGTGTGGGGCGAGAAGATCGTCATGCGCATCCTGGACAACTCCACGGCCATGCTGAAGCTGTCCGACCTCGGCTTCTCCGACGCCAACTACTCCCGCTGGGAGGAGTCGTTCGTCAAGCCGTACGGGATGTTGCTGGTCACCGGCCCGACGGGATCGGGCAAGTCGACGACCCTCTACTCGACGTTGAACATCGTGAACAAGCCCGAGGTCAACGTGATCACGGTGGAGGACCCGGTCGAATACCGGCTGCCCGGCATCAACCAGGTGCAGGCCAACCCGAAGGCCGGGCTCACCTTCGCGCGGGCGCTGCGCTCGATCCTGCGCTCCGACCCGGACATCGTGCTGCTCGGTGAGATCCGTGACCACGAGACCGCGCAGATCGCCATCGAGGCCGCGCTCACCGGTCACCTCGTGCTGTCCACGTTGCACACCAACGACGCGCCCAGCGCCGTCAACCGCCTCATCGAGATGGGGATCGAGCCGTTCCTCGTCGGCTCCGCCCTCGACTGCGTGCTCGCCCAGCGGCTGGCGCGGCGGCTCTGCTCGAAGTGCAAGGAGGCCTACGAGCCGACGCGCGACTCGCTGCGGGCCTCGCGGTGGGACTGGCCGGAGGACGAGGACGTGCCGACGCTGTACCGCGCGGTCGGCTGCTCGGCGTGCTCCAAGACCGGCTACAAGGGCCGGCTGGCGCTGCACGAGGTCATGGCGGTCGGAGAGGAGATCGAGCGCCTCGCCGTCGAGCGCGCCTCGGCGGACGCGATCAACTCGGTGGCGAAGTCCCAGGGGATGAAGACCCTGCGCGAGGACGGCCTCGCGAAGGTGCTGCAGGGCGTGACGTCGATCGAGGAGATCCTCCGCGTCGTCGTCTGAGCCGCGGTCTGGCGTGGGATCTCGCCGCTGGGGCCTGCACGAGGTCCGGCGGTTCCCGTGGGCGGCAGCTTCGTCGTCGGTCCTGCCGCCGATGGATCCGCGAAGCCCGACTTCTGGGTGAGCCCGGGGCAGGCGCCGAGACGCTGGAGCCCGGCCGATCGCACCACAAGCGAGTTGGCTGAACAAACTTTGACGAAGCTGCCGGGAGGCCCGCGAAACGGTGCGGGGATACCCGACAAACCGGGCAGTCGCGCCGAGCTTTGTCGGGATCTGATCAGCGACCGGGAGCTGGGGACCTGCTCAAAGCGAGGGGTGACAGGCGCCGGCGCCCAGGAGGGCGAGTCCGCGCTTGTCGCCGTCCTGGTACCGCGTCACGGACAGCCCGCTCTCCGGGTACATCAACTGCCGCTTGTCGTCGACGTGGTTGAGGCCCGCGACGTGGCCGAGCTCGTGCTCGATGACGGCGCGGACGGCGGTGGGACCCCCCTGCTGCGCGAAGTCCCGCAGTTGCGGGGCGTCGAGCACGACCGAGCCCGTGACGTAGGCGGACTCCGTCGCTCCCGTCGCGCTGTTGGTGATCGTGACGGCCTGCGACCCGCCGGTGCCGGTCGTCGCTCCCGCCAGGGCCGCGACCTCCTTCGGGTCGGACCAGGTGACCAGCACCGGCGCCCAGCGCTCTCCGTAGCGCTCCGGTTGGTAGGCCTGACGGTCGTTCGGCCCCTCCGTGGTGGGCCCGTCGTAGGTGAACATGAGCCCGGTGGCGTCGCTGAGCGCGGCCACGGCCTGCTGCACGAGCTGAAGGCCCCCGGAGGGCGCGTGCTGCATCCGGACGACGTAGTGGATGGGCCGGCAGGGATCGTAGGTGACGGGCGAGCCGTCGGCGGTGGGCGGGCTGGCGAACGCGTAGCCACCCGACCCGGGGGGTCCGGTGACCGCGGGCAGAAGGCGGTTCGGTGCCTCGCCGACGCCCGGTGGTGGCGTGGAGGCGCCGGTCCGCGCGGGCCCACTGGTCGCCACCGAATTCTCCGGCGTGGGGGAGACGCGCGGCGAATCCGCGCCGCTCCCGCCGCCGCGGAGAAGGAAGACCACGCCGGACACCACCGCCGCGAGCAGGACGAGGACGACCAGCAGCCGCACCGGGCTGGCCGACGCGCCCCCTCCAGCGAACCGGTCGTCCGCCGGCCAGCCCTGCGGAGACGACGGCGTCCCGAGGCGGTAGGCGGCGTCGAGCCGGGCGAGCTGCTTGTTCATCGAACGCCGACGGCGGGTCGGCCCGAAGGTGACGGCGTCCAGGAAGCGAACCATGCGTCAGCGGCGCCCGGGCCGGAGGGGGTCCAGCCGCCACGGCGGCGGCGACGGGAGAAACCGACCGAGGTGCACGGAGGAAATGGTGCCAGAGGTTGCGCGACGAGCAGGGATCCGGACCGATGCCCACCCGCCGCGGTTGACCGCCGGTCCCGGGGTAGGAGCCGGAGGTGTCCCGGAACGAGGTGAAGGTCCACGCGCCGGTGGACGCCGTCTTCGCCGTGCTCCGGGACCCGCGGCGCTACTCCGACTGGGTGTTCGGCGCGGTGCGCATCCGCACGGTGGACGCCGGCTTCCCGGCTCCGGGCACCGGCTTCGGACACAAGATCGGCTTCTGGCCGCTGCTGATCAGTGACGAGACGAGGGTGGTCGAGTCCGACGGCCGGGCCGAGGGCGCACGGCGCCTGACGCTGCGCGCGGAGATCGGCGCGTTCGGCGCGGCGGCCGTCGACCTGCGCCTCCAGCCCGCGGACGGCGCGGCCGGCACCCGGGTGGTCCTGACCGAGCGGCCGGTCAGCGGCCCGATCCGGTGGTGGCACAACCCGGTCCAGGACCGGGCGTTCTGGCTGCGTAACTGGCTGAGCCTCTTGCTGCTGAAGCGCATCGTCGAGGGCAGGGGCGACGAACCGCACGAACTGTCGGGGGAACCCTCATGAACAGCGACCGTATGAACAGCGACCGTATGAACAGCGACACCGTATGAACAGCGACACGGACGCCATCGTCATCGGTGCGGGTCCGAATGGCCTGACCGCGGCCAACCTGCTCGCCGACGCGGGCTGGAGCGTGCTCGTGCTCGAGGCGCAGCCGGAGCCCGGGGGAGCGGTGCGCAGCGCCGAGCTGGTCGAGCCGGGCTTCCTGTCCGACATGTTCAGCGCGTTCTACCCGCTCGGTGCGGTGAGCCCGGTGCTGAACTCGCTGCACCTCGAGGACCACGGGCTGACGTGGGCACATTCGCCTGCGGTCGTGGCGAACCCCGACCGGGACGGCCGCTGCGCCTACGTCTCGAGAGACCTCGACGAGACGGCCGCCTCCCTCGACTCCTACGCGCCCGGCGACGGCGATGCGTGGCGCAGGCTGACGACGCTGTTCCAGCAGGTGCAGGACCCGCTCATCGACGCCCTGCTCGGGCCGTTCCCGCCGGTCTCGGCGGGCGCCCGCATTGCCTCCCGCCTCGGGCCGAGCGACCTGCTCCGGTTCGCGCGGTTCGCCGTGCTGCCCGTGCGCCGGATGGCGGACGAGGAGTTCCGCGGCCCGGGCGGCGGTCTGCTGCTCGGCGGCAACGCCCTGCACAGCGACCTCGGGCCGGAGAGCCCGATCAGCGGCTTCATGGGCTGGCTGCTGTGCATGCTCGGGCAGACCGTCGGCTTCCCGGCGCCGGTCGGCGGTGCCGGGGCGCTCACCGCCGCGCTGGTGCACCGGCTCGAGTCGCGCGGCGGCAGTGTCGTCTGCAACAGCGGGGTCGAGGAGATCCTCGTCGCGGACGACCGGGTCCGCGGCGTGCGGCTGACGAGCGGCAGCGAGGTCCTGGTCAACCGCGCGGTGCTCGCCGACGTCGCCGCCCCGTCCCTCTACCTCGACCTCCTGCCGAGGGAGACGGTGCCGCAGCGGGTGCTGCACGACATCAGCCGCTTCCAGTTCGACAACGGCACCGTCAAGGTCGACTGGACGTTGAACGGCCCGATCCCGTGGACGGCGGAGGCGGCAGGCCGCGCCGGCACCGTTCACCTCGCACGCGACATGGACCACCTCACCGACATCGGCGCGCAGCTGTCCAAGCAGCTCATCCCGGCCGACCCGTACCTGATCCTCGGCCAGATGACGCTGACCGACCCGACCCGCTCGCCCGAGGGCACCGAGACGGTCTGGGCCTACAGCCACGTTCCGCAGACGCCCAAGGGCGACGCCGGCGCCGACGGGCTCACCGGGAAGTGGGACGAGCGCGAGACCGAGCTCTACGTGACCCGGATGGAGGACCAGATCGAGCAGCTCGCGCCCGGCTTCCGGGATCGGGTGCGCGGTCGGCACGTCATGACGCCCGGCTCGCTGGAGGACCGGGACGGCAACCTCGTCGCCGGCGCGCTCGGCGGCGGGACGACGCAACTCCATCAGCAGCTGGTGTTCCGCCCGACGCCGGGGCTCGCCGGGCCGCGGACGTTTCTGCGCGGGCTCTACCTCGCGTCGTCCTCGACCCATCCGGGGGGCGGCGTGCACGGCGCCAACGGCGGCAACGCGGCGCACGCGGCGTTGCAGGACGTCAGCCTGCTCGGGGCGGTGCGGCGCGCGGCGGCGACCGCCGGCCGGGCGCTGGACCGGAAGATGCAGGCGCGCCAGCGGGTGAGCTGACGGCCGGCTCTCAACCTGTCAGAGCTTCAGCGGCCGGAGCGGGTCGCCTGGGCCAGCCAGCCGCGCTGCGTGGCCAGCGTCGCCTCGGCCTCGGCGGCCTCGGCCTCCTGACCGGCGTTGCGGGCCCGTTCGATGCGCTTCTCGAGCTTGGCGATCGACTCCTCGAGCCGCTGCACCAGCGGAGACTGGGACGGATCCGGACGCCAGCGCTTGTCCCCGGCGCTGCGGATCTTGTCCTCGACCGCGGCGAGCCGACGGTCGAGGCCCTGCGCCGCGTCGCGCGGCACCGGGCCGGCGGCCTCCCACCGGCGCTGGATGTCGCGCAGCCGCTTCCGCGCGCCGGGAACGTCCTTGCTCGGGTCGATGCTCTCGGCCTCGGTCAGCAGCGTCTTCTTCGCCTCGACGTTCGCCTGCTGGGCGGCGTCGCGCTCGGCGCGGCTGGCGTTGCGGCGGCGGAAGAACTCGTCCTGCGCTGCCTTGAACCGTGTCCACAGCGATTCCTCGACGCCCTTCGGGGCGCCGCCCGCGGCCTTCCAGTCGGTCATCAGCTGCCGGAAGCGGGTGGTCGTGGGCCCCCACTCGGAGGATGAGGAGAGCTTCTCCGCCTCGGCGATCAGCTCCTCCTTGCGGGCCTGCGAGGACTTGCGCTTCTCGTCCAGCTCCGCGAAGTGGGCGCGCCGCCGGCGCTGGAAGCCGCTGCGGGCGGCCGAGAGCCGGTGCCACAGCTCGTCGTCGGTCTTGCGATCGAGGCGCGGCAGCGTCTTCCACCGGTCGACGAGCCCCCGGAGCGCCTCGTCGGCCTTGCGCCAGTCGTTCGTGCCGGCGACGCGCTCGGCCTCCTCGATCAGGGCCGTCTTCTCCGCGGTCGCCTTCTCGCGCGCCTCGGCCTTCTCGGCGGCGGCCGCCGCGCGGAGCTGTTCGGTCTTGGCGGTGATGGCGTCGAGCCGCCGTTCCAGCGAACCGATGTCGCCGACGACCGCCGCGGTGGCGAGGTTCTCGCGGAGCCGGGTGGCGGTGGCGGCCGCCCGGGTCGGGTCCATCTCGGCGCGCCGCTCGAGCAGCGTCACCTCCGCGGAGAGGTCCTCGAAACGGCGCGCGTAGTAGGCCAGGCCCTCCTCGGGTCGGCCGGCCTGCCACGAGCCGACCTCGCGCTCACCGTCGGCGGTGATGACGTAGACGGTGCCGTCCGGCGCTACCCGCCCGAACACCATCGGCGAAGGCCCGGTCGGCCTCGGCGAGCTGATCTCTGCCATGGCCGGCCAGAATATCGGGCCGGAGCGCGGGCAGCAGACGGGCATGCGGTTGACCAGCGACGCCTTCTCCGACGGCGAACGGATCCCGGAGCGCTACGTCCGCGCAGGCGACAACGTGGCCCCGCCGCTGGACTGGACGGACGTCCCGGCGGGTGCCGCGGAGTTGGTGCTGCTCTGCGAGGACCTCGACAGCGATGGGGCCACGGGCAGTCCGGAGGCGGGCCATTCACCGTTCGTGCACTGGGTCCTCACCGGGCTGGCGGCCGACCTCGACGGCATCGGCGAGGGCGAGACGCTCGAGGAGGCCCGCGTGGGCCGCAACGGCTTCGGCGCGGACCGCTACGACGGGCCCGAGCCGCCGCCCGGCGAGGAGCACCGGTACGTGTTCACGCTCGTCGCGGTCAGCAGCCCGATGGAGCCGGATCGCGACGTCCGGGAGGAGTTGCCGGCCCGGGAGCTGGAGCGGGCCACGTTGACGGGCACCTACTCCAGCTGACCCCGGGCAGTTCTCCCGATCGGCGTCAGGCGCTGGTCAGCCGCGGCCAGGTCGCGGCGAAGCCGGGGTGCAGCGGGAGCGAGGTGACCTCGTCCTCGGGCACCCACTGCACCGACAGGCCCTCCGCGCCGCGGGGGCCGATCCGGCCGGCGGTCGCCGTCGTGGCGACCACCGTCGTGTAGGACCAGCCGCCGTGGTCGTCGACCAGCGACGTCTCGACCTCGAGGGCCGCGACGTCGAGCGTCGTCTCCTCCGCCGCCTCGCGCAGGGCGGCCACGACGGCCGTCTCGCCCGGATCGCGCGCGCCGCCCGGCAGACCCCAGGTCCCTCCGTGGTGGCTCCACAGCGCGCGGTGCTGCAGCAGGATCAGCGGCCGGCCGGGGGACGCGTGCGGGATGGCGCGCAGGAGCAGTCCGGCCGCGCCGAAGCGTCCCCAGTGCCGGTGGCCGGAGGCGCAGCGCACCCATCCGTCCCCGCCGCGCAGCATGGGTCCATGTAACCCCTTGGCGCGGGGTTCGTCAGACGCCACCGTCGGCGGGAACTGGGGAAAATCAGCACCGCGGAAAGCCCGGATGTCGGACACTGATCCCACTCGCCCGTTTCCGGCGGCTTCCCCGCCGCCGCGCTTCGGGGGAGCCTCCGGCTGATGTCCGCGGGTGAGAGGCGGGGTGGTGAGCGACGTCGGCCGGCTTGGGCGGGTGATCACCCGCGTTCGTGGATCGACCTCGCCGGGTGAGGTCGTCACCATCTCGTCCGACAGCCGCGAGGTCTACATCGCCTACGCGAGCCAGCCGATCGAGGTGGGTCAGCAAGTCCTCATCATCGCCGTGCGCGGTCCCCGCGCGGTCGACGTCGAGCCCTGGGACCTCGGCGGCCTCCCCACGGAGGTCGGAACGGAAGGGTGACGCGATGTTCGGCTGGCGGGTGCCGGCGCCCAACGAGGCGATGCTCATCAGCGGTGGCAAGCAGCGGGGCGGTGACGGGTCGGCGCCACTGAACTTCCGCATCGTCGTCGGACACGGCGCGTTCGTGCTGCCGATCTTCCGTAAGGCCAGCTTCCTGACGCTGGCGATGCGCGAGAGCCTCGTCGGAGACGACTGCGTGACGACGCAGGGCATCGTCCTGTCCGTCAAGGCGGTCATCGCCTTCAAGGTCGGGAGCGACAACGCCTCGATCTCCGCCGCGGCCCAGCGCTTCCTGTCCAACCAGAACCAGATGGACGAGCTGACCGGGCAGATCTTCGCAGGTCACCTGCGGTCCATCGTCGGCTCCATGACCGTGGAGAGCATCATCCGGGAGCGCCAGACGCTGGCGCAGAACGTCCTCGACGCGTCCAAGCTGGAGATGGCGAACCTGGGCCTGACCGTCGACTCGCTGCAGATCCAGTCCATCGACGACAAGGGCATCGGCTACATCCGGGCGCTGTCCGCGCCGCACCAGGCCGCGGTCAACCGGGAGGCGCAGGTCGCGCAGGCGCGGGCAGACCAGGAGGCGGCCGCCGCCCGGCAGGAGAGCGAGCGGAACCAGGCCGAGTACGAGCGGGCCACGGCGGTGGCCCGCGCCGCCTACCAGGCCGAGATCGACCAGGCGCAGCAGAAGGCCGCGCAGGCGGGTCCGCTGTCGGCGGCCCAGGCGCAGCAGGAGGTTCTCGTCGAGCAGGCCCGGGTCGCCGCGCGCAACGCCGAACTGCGCGAGGCCCAGCTCCAGGCCGAGGTCATCAAGCCGGCCAAGGCGGAGGCGGAGCGGGTGAAGCTCGCCGCCCAGGCGCAGGCGGAGGCGACCCGCCTGTCCGCCGAGGCGGCCGCGGCCGAGGGCCGGATCGCCCTCGACCAGCAGCTCATCGCGCAGCTGCCGACGCTGATGGGCGCCATCGCCGACGGGCTGCAGGGGTCGAACCTGACGGTGCTGAACGGCGCGGCGGGGGTCAACGACGTCGCGGCCGGCCTCGCCTCGCAGGGGCTCGCCATCCTCAACGCGCTGCGGGACGGGCTGGGTGTGCCCGCGCAGCCGCAGGGCGAGGTCGCGTCCCGCAACGGCAGCCGTCCGCCCGCCGAGCCGTCGGACGCCGGCATCTGAGGTCCCGCCCCTCGCGCCCGACCCGTCTGGTTGCCTGGGCTCGTGCGGGTGGCGGTGGCGGCCGAGACGGCCGAGGGGGAGCGGCGCGTCGCCGCTGTCCCGGAGACGGTTCGCCGGCTGACCGAGGCCGGCTACGAGGTCGCGGTCGAGCGAGGTGCCGGGCGGTCGGCGTACGTGCCGGACGAGGAGTACGAGCGGGCCGGCGCCGTCCTGGTCGGCGCCGCGGGCGAGCTGCTGCGCGGCGCCGACGTGCTGCTCGCGGTGCAGCCGCCGCGGCTGGAGGTCCTCGCGGGGTTGCCCGAGGGCGCTGCCGTGATCTCGCTGACCGCGGGTCCCGGTGACGAGCACCTGCGCTCGTGCCGGGACCGTGGGCTCGTCGCCTTCGCCCTCGAGCTGGTTCCGCGGATCTCGCGGGCGCAGGGGATGGACGTGCTGTCGTCGCAGGCCGGGGTCGCCGGCTACCGCGGCGCGCTGGCGGCCGCCGAGCGGCTGCCGGGGTTCTTCCCGATGCTGTTCACCGCGGCCGGCACCGTCGGACCGGC
Organism: uncultured Actinomycetota bacterium; assembly: GCA_963783105.1. Classification (GTDB taxonomy): domain Bacteria; phylum Actinomycetota; class Actinomycetes; order Frankiales; family Frankiaceae; genus JAVEDQ01. The sequence continues at coordinate 412,882 of CAWAMI010000003.1, read as the reverse complement.
GCGGGTGCTGGTCCTGGGGACCGGCGTCGCCGGTCTGCAGGCCATCGCCACCGCCCGGCGCCTCGGCGCGGAGGTCGCCGCGCACGACATCCGCCCGTCGTCGGCCGGGGAGGTGCGCAGCCTCGGCGCGACCTTCCTGCCGCTCGAGCGGGACGCCGGACCGGACAGGGCGGGTCCGGACGGGGCGGGACGGGACGACGCGTCCTCGGATGCCGGCGGCTACGCACGCGTGGTGGACGACGCCGTCCTCGCCGCGCAGCGCCGGCTGCTCGCCCGGCCCGTGGCGGACGCCGACGCCGTCATCACGACGGCGGCCGTCCCCGGCCGGCGGGCCCCCTTGCTGCTCACCGCCGAGATGGTCGCCCGGATGCGGCCCGGCTCGGTCGTGGTGGACCTCGCCGCCGAGACGGGCGGGAACTGCGAGCTGACCCAACCCGGGGAGCAGGTCGACCACGGGGGCGTCGTCGTCCTCGGGCCGCGGAACCCGCCCGCCGATCTGCCGCGGCACGCCAGCGAGCTGTTCGCCGCCAACGTCGCCAACCTGCTGCTGCACATGACCAAGGACGGGTCGTTCGCCCCCGACTTCACGGACGAGGTGGTCGCCGCCTGCTGCGTGACGCGCGGTGGCGAGCCGGCCCAGCCGAGTTCGCAGCCGGCGGTGCAGCCGTCGACCCAGCCGTCGACCCAGCCGCGACGCAGACGTCGGTGCCCCCGCGCGAGAAAGGTGTTGACGCTGCCGGCGCTGTCGAGGGTGTAGCCGATCTGCTCGCGACCTGCCGACGCGTCGTGGTCGTTCCCGGCTTCGGCCTGGCCGCCGCGCAGGCTCAGCACGGGCTGGCGGTGCTGGGCGGACTGCTGGCCGAGCGCGGGGTCGAGGTCGCGTACGCGGTCCACCCGGTCGCCGGGCGTTTCCCGGGGCACCTGAGCGTGCTGCTCGACGAGGCCGGCGTTCCGCACACACGCCTCGAGGACCTCGACCGGGCCAACCAGAACCTGCCGGACACCGACGTCGCGCTGGTGATCGGCGCGAACGACATCGTGAACCCGGCGGCGCGCGAGCTCGGCTCCCCGCTGTCCGGTCTGCCGATCCTCGACGTCGCGGCCGCTCGACGCGTCGTGGTCCTCGAGCGCAGCGTGCGCCCGGGCTTCGCCGGCGTCGACAACCCGTTGCTGCACGACGACCGGACGACGGTGCTCCTGGGCGACGCCCGGACCATCCTCACAGCCCTGGCCGCCGCCCTGCATGAGCGCTGACGTACCCGGGCACGCTTGATCAGGTGTGGAGGGATGGAGCAGGTGCCGGACGAGGGGCACGCCTGGTCGGGTGTGCGCCCCTTTCGCCGCCGGCGCCCTGTCCGTGCACGCCCGGTGACGCACGGTCACGCGACTGGCCGACCGGCGTCGCCTCCCGGACAATGATCACTGTGGCTCCCGTCCCAGCGGTCCCGACCTGCGCAAACGCGCCCGCAACCCGTCTCGGCGCAACGATCGACGTCGTTCCCCGAAGGCGTTCCCGCCGGATACGTCACACCGCCCGTGGTCACGGCGTGTCAGGGTCGACCGAGGGAGTGGGAGCCCTACTGTGACCGCGTCCGGGCCTTCCCCACGTCCATCAGCCCGGCAGAGAGGACTCCGATGACGAGCGCGATCCGCTTCCGCGTAGCGGCAGGGTTCGGCAGTGCCCTACTGGCCCTGATGTTGGTCATGTTCGTCTTCGGCGGTGTCGCCTTCCCGGCGCAGATCGGCAACGTCGGCGAGATCCAGATGTCGGCGAAGACCATGAACACCAAGGAGTTCGCGCTGGCGGGCGCCGGCAAGACGACGCCCGATCAGGGCAGCGGGCCGCTCGCCGGCACGGCGAACGTCGGGCAGATGACCGCCGCGCGCGGCGTCACCATGGAGAAGTCGTTCGACCTCGACGAGGTCGTCCCGGGCGCGGGGCAGTACCGCATCAAGCTCAACATGGGCGGACCGGTCGAGGGCGAGGGCCTGACGATCGGCACCCGCAAGATCTGCGCGGGGCAGTCGACCATGAAGCAGCTCCAGGTGAACACCGACGGCGGTCCCGCGGGGCTGAACCTCTCCGCCGGTGACGGCACGCTCAACGATGCGCGGCTGGCCATCGTCCGGATGTCCGCGACGTCGATCAGCTCGCAGTCGTTGAACATCGATCTCGGGAAGGGCGACGTCGACCCCGGCCTGTTCCCCGGATGTCTGGCCCAGTAAGCGTGTCCGGCACGTCAAGCGCCGGCTCGTCGGAGCTGACGGGCCGGGCGCAGGCGGTCGGGCGGTGGGTGCTCGCCCGGGTCACGCCCCCGAAGGGCGAGACGCGGCCGATCAAGCGCAGCATGCTCAGCGACACCACCCGGCCGTGGCGCGGCTCGATCCTGGCCTTCCTCGGCGGTGGCCTGATCGTCCTGGTCGGGATGACCGTCTCGCAGGGCTACTTCAACTTCGGGGTGGCCGAGCGTGGGCAGGTGATCGGCCTGATCATCTGTGCGTTGGCGCTGACCGCGATCTCCGCCCCGCACGCCTCGCCGTTCCTCGGGGCCGCGATCGTGGTGGCGGGGGTCGTCTCGTTCCCGATCGGTCTGGGCGGTCTGATCATCGGCGCGTTCCTGAGCGTGGGCGGCGGCGGGCTGATCGCCGCGTGGAGCCTGCCACCCGCGCGGGCGGTGCTGCGCGTCGTCCCGGCCCCGGCCTGGACTCGTCTCGGTGCCTTCGTCGTCGACCTGGTGCTGCTGCTGGCCGCGTCGTGGTTCCTGCGCGGACTGGCCGACGACGCCGTCGGGAAATCGAACCCGATCCTCTACGTCCTGCCGCTGACCGTCTGGGCCCTGCTGCGGGGCTGGTGCAGCTCCCAGTTCGGCTGGACGCCCGGCAAGCTGCTCGCGGGGCTGCGCGTCGAGGACGTCCGCTCCGCGGCGCCGCCGCCGTTCCGCATCGCGTTCCTCCGCGAGGTCGGCCTGCTGCTCGTGCTCACCGCGGTGGCCTGGATCGCCTCGAGGGGCTTCGACCTGCTGTTCGGGCGCGACGGCGAGGTGGACGTCATGCTGCTCGGCGTCGTCGCCGTGCCGCTCGCCGTCGGCATCCTGCTGGCGCTGGGTCGACGCCGGCTGCCGCACGACCTCCTGTTGCGCACCCGCGTCGTGGCGCAGCGCGTCGTGCTCGGTCCGGCGGTGGCACGACCAGCGAAGCGCGCCGCCCGCGCCTCCGACGCCGGTCCGGCCCGCACCTCCGGCGCCCCGGGCGCCCGCTCGCGTGGCGGCGCCCAGCCCGTGTGAGCTCAGGCGCGCGCCGGTTCGCCGGTCGCGTCCAGCGTCGTCACGAGCAGGCGCGAGAACAGGTCGACGAGCTCGTCGGCCGTCGGGGCGCCCTCGTCCGGCACGATGAGCCAGCGCAGGCTGGCGCTCTCGACGAAGCCGACCCAGCCGTACAGGGCGACCTCCAGCGACGGCGCCGGCCGGTCCATCCCGAGGCCCGCGAGGACCTGCCCGACGATGGCCGAGCGCGTCTCGTCGAGCACCTGCTGCACCTCCGGGTCGCTCCCGATGCCCCCGCGCAGCAGGGTCTCGAAGCCCGCGCGGTGCTCGGTCACGAAGGACAGGTAGGCCGACAGGTCGGTGCGCAGCCGGTCGCCCGGCGAGCTCTGCGGGGTGCCACCGAGGCGGTCGAGCAGATTCCGCGCGGCGAGGCGGACGACCTCGACGTAGAACACGCGCTTGCTGGAGAAGTAGTGGTACAGAAGCCCCCGGCTCATCCCGGCCCGGGCGGCGATCTCGTCGATCGAGACACTGTCGAACGACGTCGTGCTGAACAACTCGAGGCCCACGGCCAGCAGCTGGGAACGCCGCTCGTCGTTCTCCAGGCGGCGGACGGGACGGGTCACCGTTCGGACGTTAGCGCCTGCACGGGGACTACGGGTGACAGGTGCCACAGCTACCCGTCATTGTCGCCTGGGTAGGTATTACCTAGGTTGTCTTGAACGCAGTTCAACAAGGAGCGGGCCCTGGTCCGCGTCCCGCCCGCAACGCTGAGGAGATTCGTCTTGTCGACGCCCAGCCCGCGCCGCGCCGCCATTCTCGGTGGCAACCGCATCCCGTTCGCCCGCTCCAACAAGCAGTATTCCGAGGCCAGCAACCAGGACATGCTGACCGCCGCACTCGACGGCCTGGTGAGCCGGTTCGGCCTGAAGGGCGTGCAGGTCGGTGAGGTCGTCGCCGGAGCCGTGCTCAAGCACAGCCGCGACTTCAACCTCACCCGTGAGGCCGTGCTCGGCAGCCCGCTGGCATCCAGCAGCCCGGCCTACGACGTCCAGCAGGCCTGTGCGACCAGCCTCGAGGCGACCGTCCTCGTGGCCAACAAGATCATGCTCGGTCAGGTCGAGTCCGGGATCGCCGGCGGCGTCGACACCACGAGCGACGCGCCCCTGGCGGTCAACGACGATCTGCGGCGCATCCTCGTGAAGGCCAACGCCGCCAAGTCGTGGCAGGACCGACTGAAGCTGCTCGGCTCCATCCGGCCGAACCAGATCGTGCCGGAGATGCCGCAGAACGAAGAGCCGCGCACCGGGCTGTCGATGGGCGAGCACGCCGCGATCACCGCGGACCAGTGGGGCATCAGCCGCGAGGCGCAGGACGAACTCGCCGCCACCAGCCACCAGCGGCTCGCCGCCGCCTACGACCGCGGCTTCTTCGCCGACCTGATCACCCCGTACCTCGGCCTGCAGAAGGACTCCAACCTGCGGCCCGACGCCACCGCCGAGGGGCTGGCCAAGCTCTCGCCGGTGTTCGGCAAGGGCGAGAACCGGACGATGACGGCCGGCAACTCCACGCCGCTGACCGACGGCGCGGCCACCGTGCTGCTCGGCAGCGAGCAGTGGGCGGCCGAGCGCAGCCTGCCGGTGCTCGCGTACCTGACGCACGCGCAGGCCACCGGCGTCGACTACATCCACGGCGGCGAGGGCCTGCTGATGGCCCCGACGTACGCGGTGCCGCAGATGCTCGCCAAGGCCGGGCTGACGCTGCAGGACTTCGACTTCTACGAGATCCACGAAGCCTTCGCCTCGCAGGTCCTCGCCACGCTCACCGCCTGGGAGGACCCGGCGTTCTGCAAGGAGAAGCTGGGCCTCGACGGCCCGCTGGGCTCGATCGACCGGGCGAAGCTCAACGTCAACGGCTCGTCGCTGGCCACCGGCCACCCGTTCGCCGCGACCGGCGCGCGCATCGTCGCGACCGCCGCGAAGCTGCTGAACGAGAAGGGCTCCGGGCGGGCGCTGATCTCGGTCTGCGCCGCCGGTGGCAACGGCCTGACCGCCATCCTCGAGAAGTAGGAGTCGAACGCGAATGAGTGACCGTTACCAGTCCTTCGTCCTGTCCGGTCCAGGCGGGCTGCTGGCCAAGCAGGCCGGCCTGCCCCAGCCGCCGAAGCTCGCGCGCTACGAGGTCGGTCAGCCGGTCGTCAGCGGCCCCGTCCTGGTCGGCGGAGCGCCCGGCGGTCGCCTGCTCGACTCCGTCGTCTCCCTGCTCAAGGGGCTCGGCGCCGACGTCCGCACCGAGGTGCCGGCCGGCGACGGTGAGGGGGACAGCAAGCCGGAGCAGCACGCGGCCTTCGTCTTCGACGCCAGCGGCATCTCCAGCAGCGCCAAGCTGCGGGAGCTGTACGACTTCTTCCACCCGGTGGCCCGCAGCATCGCCCCGAGCGGCCGCGTGATCGTGCTCGGCACCCCGCCCGAGGACTGCAGCGACGCCTCGCAGCGCATCGCGCAGCGGGCGCTCGAGGGCTTCACCCGCAGCGTCGGCAAGGAGTTCGGCAAGGGCTCGACGGCGAACCTCGTCTACGTCCGTGAGGGTGCCGAGGGTGCGATCGAGTCGACCCTGCGCTTCTTCCTCTCCTCCCGCTCGGCCTACGTCTCGGCCCAGGTCGTCCGGGTCGGACTGCCCGGCAGCGCGCCCGGTCAGGCGCAGGTCAAGGCCAAGGCCGCGAAGGCCGTGAAGGAGGTCGGCAACGCGGCGACGGTCACCGAGCCGAGCGACTGGGACCAGCCGCTGGCCGGCAAGGTCGCGCTCGTCACCGGCGCCGCCCGGGGCATCGGTGCGGCCATCGCCTCGACGATGGCGAGGGACGGCGCCACCGTCGTCGCCCTCGACATCCCCGCCGCCGGCGAGGCGCTGTCCAAGGTGGCGAACAGGATCGGCGGCCTCGCGCTGCAGCTCGACATCACCTCGCCCGAGGCGCCGCGCACCCTCGCCGAGTACCTGACCTCCCGCTTCGGCGGCGTCGACATCGTCGTGCACAACGCCGGCGTCACCCGCGACAAGACGATCGCCCGCATGGACGAGAGCAAGTGGGACATGGTGCTGGACATCAACCTCTCGAGCCAGGAGCGCATCAACGATGTGCTCCTTGGCCACGATCCGAGCGTCTCGGGCAAAACAGCGGTGCTCAAGGACGGCGGGCGCATCGTCTCCGTCTCGTCCGTGTCCGGCATCGCCGGCAACCGCGGCCAGACGAACTACGCGACCAGCAAGGCCGGCGTCGTCGGCCTCGTCGACGCGTACGCCCCGGAGCTCGCCAAGCGCGGCGGCACCATCAACGCGGTCGCGCCGGGCTTCATCGAGACCGACATGACCGCCGCGATGCCGCTGTTCGTCCGCGAGGGCGGTCGGCGGCTCAACAGCATGCTGCAGGGCGGGCAGCCGGTGGACGTCGCCGAGACCATCGCCTGGCTCGCCGGCCCGGCCTCCGGTGGCGTCAACGGCAACCTGGTCCGCGTGTGCGGCCAGGCGCTGATCGGTGCCTGATCCGATGGCCACCAAGGAACTGTCCGCGCCGCCGAGCCTGCCCCGGCTCTACGCGACGTCGCTGATTCCGGGCCTGCCCAGCTGGGCCGGGGGAGCGACGCCTGCCGGGCTGCCCGACCTCGAGGTCACGCTGCCCGAGTACACGCCCGACGCGAAGGAACTCGCCGAGTACGACCGGGTGTGCGGGCTGCGGTTGACCGACAGCCTGCCGATCACCTACCTGCACATCCTCGCGTTCCCGATGTCGATGCAGCTGATGACCGACGGCTCGTTCCCGTACCCGATCGTCGGCCTCGTGCATCTGGCGAACCGGATGACGCTGCACCGGCCGGTGACCGTCGACGAGACGCTGTCGTTCGCCGTGCGGACCGATCGGCTCCGGACGCACAAGAAGGGCATGATCTTCGACGTGCTCGCCGAGGCGCGCGTCGGCGACGAGCTCGTGTGGACGGGGGAGAGCAGCTACCTGCGGCCCGGCAAGCCGTCGGAGGAGCACGTCGCCGCGGACCTGCCCTCGTCGCTGCCGGGGGACTCGGTCCCGATGGACCTGGCGCCGCCCGAGGGCGCGTCGTCGATCGTCTGGTCGGTGCCGAGCGACATCGGCCGACGCTACGGCGCGGTGTCCGGCGACGTGAACCCGATCCACCTGCACCCGTGGACCGCGAAGGCCTTCGGTTTTCCGCGCCACATCGGGCACGGCATGTGGTCGCACGCCAAGGCCATGGCCGGGTTCGAGGGCCGGCTGCCCGAGGCGTACACGACCGACGTCCGCTTCCTCAAGCCGCTGCTGCTGCCGTCGAAGGTCGCGTTCACGACGTTCTCGTACGAGGGCGGCGACGCGTTCACCATCCGCGGGCTGTCGAAGGACACGCCGCACCTGGCCGGGACCATCCGGGCCGCCTGACAGGCCGGTGCCGTCCTCGTCGAGGCGGCCACGCTACGGTTCTGCCGTGGCCGACTGGGACGACGTGCGCCGGGCGGCGCTCGCGCTGCCCGAGGTCGCCGAGTCGACGTCGTACGGCTCGCTCGCCTGGAAGGTGAAGGACAAGACCTTCCTGTGGGAACGGCCGCTGCGCAAGCGGGACCTGGAGGAGCTGGGCGACGCGGCACCGACCGGCCCGATCCTCGGCGCCCGCGTGCCGGATGTCGGCGCGAAGGAGGCGCTGATCGCCTCCGAGCCCGAGGTCTACTTCGCGACCTCGCACTTCGACGGCTATCCCGCGGTACTCGTCCGGCTCGAGCGGCTCGAGCCGGACGATGTCGAGGAGCTCGCCGCCGAGGCCTGGCTGGCCCGTGCACCCGAACGCCTGAAGCGTCAGTTCCTGTCCGACTCGAAGCACCCCCGAGGAGACCGATGATCTTCATCACCGCGAAGTTCGCCGTGAAGGCCGAGTCCACGGAGGAGTGGCCCGAGATCACGGCGGAGTTCACCGAGGCGACCCGCAAGGAGCCGGGGTGCCTCTGGTTCGAGTGGTCCCGCAGCATCGACAGCCCGAACGAGTACGTGCTGGTCGAGGCCTTCGCCGACGACGCGGCCGCGGGCGCGCACGTGAACTCCGATCACTTCAAGCAGGCGCAGAACGACCTGCCGAAGCACCTGAACGAGACGCCGAAGATCGTCAACTTCTCCCTGCCCCAGGACGACTGGTCGCGGCTGGGGGAGATGGAGGTCCCTGGCTCGTCCTGAGGCCGCGCGCTGGTCACCTGCCGTCCGAGATCACCAGCAACGCGGAAGATCGACACGCCGAGGAGCCGCGCCACGACCACGGCGTGTCGATCAACCGTGTTGCTCACGATCTTGCTCGCCGGCTCGGCGCGCTGTCCCCAGCCAGCCCAGCGGGTCGCCACCCCGTCCGGCGCTACGGGCCAACGCGAACCGCGGACGGCAGACTGCGAACCGTGCCCCGGTCCTCACCCACGGTCCTGCACCTGGACATGGACTGCTTCTTCGCCGCCGTCGAGACGCGGGACAAGCCGAGCCTCCGCGGACGACCGGTCATCGTCGGCGGCACCGGGCCGCGGGGCGTCGTCGCCACCGCGAACTACGAGGCGCGCGTCTACGGCGTCCACTCGGCGATGGCCATGGCCGAAGCGCGGCGCCGCTGCCCGCGGGCGGCCGTCCTGGCCGGCCGGTTCCCGGCCTACCGCGCCGCGAGCGAGGTCGTCATGGCGCTGCTGCGCGAGCGCTCGCCGCTCGTCGAACCGCTGAGCCTGGACGAGGCCTTCGTGGACCTGGCGGCGGGGAGTTCGGCGGCCGGCGGACTCTCCGACGACTCCGTCGAGGGCGTGGCGAAGGTGGCGTCGGACCTGCGCGCGAGCATCGCCGCCGCCACCGGGCTCGCCGGCTCGGTCGGAGCGGCGTCGTCCAAGCTGCTGGCGAAGATCGCCTCGGATGCGGCGAAGCCCGCGGGTCAGCTGATCGTGCCGCCGGGCACCGAGGTGGAGATGCTGCGGCCGCTACCCGCCGCGCGGTTGCCGGGCGTGGGCCCGGTGACCTCGGTACGGCTGACGAGCGTGGGCATCCGCACCGTCGGCGACCTCGCCTCGCGGCCGGAGTCCGAGCTCGTCGGGCTGCTGGGGGAGGCGGTCGGCCGATCGCTGGCGGCGATGGCGGCCGGGCGCGACGACCGTCCGGTGGTCGCCGAACGGGAGGCGAAGTCGGTGGGGACCGAGGACACCTTTCCCGTCGACCTGACCGACCCCACGCGTCTGCGGATGGAGCTCGACCGGCTCGCCGCCAGCACCGCGGCGCGGCTGGAGTCCGGGGGGCACAGCGGACGCACGGTCACCGTCAAGGTCCGGCTGCACGACTTCTCGACGCTGTCCCGGTCCCGCACGCTGCCGGCCGCCACCGACCAGCTGTCGGTGATCCGCCGGGAGGCCCGGCAGCTGCTCGACGGCGTCGACGTGACCGGAGGGATCCGGCTGCTGGGGGTCTCCGTCTCCGGCATCAGCGACTCCATGCAGCACGAGCTGCCGCTGGCCGTCGAGGAGGCGGCGCTCGCCGCGGACGTCGCGGCGGTCGAGAGCAACGACGTCCCCGCGTCGCGCAGCTACGCCCCGGGCGCCGACGTCGAGCACGACGAGTTCGGCCGCGGCTGGGTGCAGGGCTCCGGGCTCGGACGGGTGACGGTGCGGTTCGAGACGTTCGCGTCCGGACCGGGACCGGTCCGCACACTCGCGCTCGACGACCCGGCGCTCCGCCCCGTCGAGCCCCTCGAGTGGGCCGGCTGACCTCGCGTCAGCGGGGGTCGGCGAAGTCGCCGGGGCTCTCCTCGGTGGCGCGCCACTCCGGCTTGCGCTCCGGCTCGGCCGCGGCGAGTCGCTCACGCAGCTGCTGGAGGTCGGAGTCGGCCACGTAGGCCGGAGTGCCGGGCTGGTGCCGCCAGGAGTCGTCCAGCGAGCCGTTGTCGATCGTGTCGAACCCCAGCTCGTCGATGAGCGCCTGGACCGTCTGCTTGGCCGCCTGGTCGTCACCCGAGACCGGCAGGGCGATGCGCCCGGGCGTTCCCGCGGGCTGACCCTTTTCGGCCAGAGACCCGAAGTAGATGTTGTTGAAGGCCTTGATCACGGGCCGGCCGAGCTGCTTCTCCACCCAACGGCTCTCGATCATGCCGTCCTCGATCTCGTCGATGCGGCCGTCCCGCTGCTGCGGGTAGTAGTTGCCGGTGTCGACGACGACGACGGACGGCGGGACGCCGTCGAACAGATCGCCGGGGAGGTCGGGCACCCGGATCTGCGGGATGGTGACGACGACGAGATCCTGGTTGTGGGACGCCTGCACCGGCGTTCCGGGCGTCGCGCCGGTCTCGCGGGCCAGGTCGGCGAGCGTCTCCGGCCCCCGCGAGTTCGCGACGGTGACCGTGTGGCCGAGTTCCGTGAGCCGGCGCGTGAGCGTGCCGCCGATGTTGCCGGCTCCGATGATGCCGATGTTCATGGGCCTTCTCCAGGCGAAGTAGTTGCACGTGCACTCAACGGCGTCCCCGGGGCGGGGGGAGGCAAACGAGGCTCCTGCACGGCGCGCAGCGCGTGGCCCCGCCGGGGCGCAGCTACTGCTCCGGGGCCCGCCTCAGCAGGGGGAGCACCACGTCGTCGACGATCTCAGTGACGTCGGCCTCGGTGACCTGGCCGTAGAGCAGGAAACGGTGCAGCAGCACCGCCGGCCCGAGTTCGGCGTGGGTGCGCGTCGCGCTCCCCGGGCTGGCCTCGCCGCGCTCGATGCCGCGGTCGATGATCGCCACGAGGTGCTGCAGGCGGGGCTCGATCAGCCGGACCCGCATCGCGGTGAGCAGCGAGCTGCCCGGGTCGACCTCACCCAGCAGCGAGCGGACGAGTGCCCCCTTCGGGCCCGCGAGGATGCTCCCCGTCTGCCCGAGCAACGCGAGCAGGTCGTCGCGCAGCCCGCCGGTCGTGCTGCCGTCCGCGCTGAGCCTGTCCTCGACGCGCGGCATCACGTGCGCCATGGCGTCGAGGACGAGATCCTCCTTCGACGTCCAGCGCCGGTACAGCGACGCCTTGCCCGTGCGGGCGGCAGCAGCCACCCCCTCCATCGTCAGCTGGCCGTAGCCGCAGGTGGAGAGTTGCTCGACGGCCGCCTCGCAGATCGCGTGCTCGAGCGCCTCGCCGCGGCGCCGGCGCGCGGCGGCGGGTTCGCAGGCAGTGGCCTCGCATGCATCCGGCTCGCATGCATCCGGCTCGCCGGCGTCCGGCTGGCCGGCAATCCGGTCGACGTCGGGGCGCGCGTCCACGGGCTTCACTTCCGGCTCCAAACGACGATCAGATCACATAAGGAACGCTTGCGTCCCTTAGCTGCCGATACCTACTGTGGCATATAAGAGACGTTCGCGTCTCGTATCAGACGTTCCCCGCACTCCCCGCTCCGACGAGTTCCGAGGCACGACATGGCCAGCACGGCTTCCGACGCACCGTCCGCTCCACCCGCCGCTCCACCGGCCGTCCGACGCGAGCCCCGCGTCGCCGCCCCGCCCCGGCGGGGGCACCACCCGGGGATCGCGCTCGCGGTCATCGCCGCGTGCCAGCTCATGGTGGTCCTCGACGCGACCATCGTGAACATCGCGCTGCCGAGCATCCAGAAGGCGCTCGACTTCGACACCGCCGACCTGTCCTGGGTGCTCAACGCCTACACGCTCACCTTCGGTGGTTTGCTGTTGCTCGGCGCCCGCGCCGGCGACATCCTCGGCCGCCGCCGGGTCTTCGTCTCGGGCATCCTGCTGTTCAGCGTCGCGTCGCTGCTCGGTGGCTTCGCGAACAGCGAGGGCTTCCTGCTCGCCGCCCGCGCGCTCCAGGGCGTCGGCGGCGCCATCGCCTCGCCGACCGCGCTGGCGCTGATCGCGACGAACTTCGCCGCCGGCAGGGAGCGCAACCGGGCCTTCGGCGTCTTCGCCGCCGTGTCGGGTTCGGGCGCCGCGATCGGACTGCTGGCCGGTGGGGTGCTCACCGAGTACCTCTCCTGGCGCTGGGTGTTCTTCGTGAACGTGCCGATCGGCCTCGCCATCGCCGTGCTGGTCCCGCTCTACCTCACCGAGTCCGAGCGGCTGCCGGGCCGCTTCGACCTGGCCGGTGCCGTCACCTCCACGCTCGGCATGGGCTCGCTGGTCTACGGCTTCATCCGCGCCGGCCAGGACGGCTGGGCCGACTCCTGGACCCTCACGTCGTTCGTCGCCGCGATCGTGCTGCTCGCCGCCTTCGTGCGCATCGAGCTGACCTCCGCGCAGCCGATCACGCCGCTGCACCTGCTCAAGGACCGCAACCGCGGTGGGGTCTACCTCGTGATGCTGTGCCTGGCCGCCGCGTTGTTCAGCATGTTCTTCTTCCTCACGCTGTTCGTGCAGGAGGTGCTGGGCTACGGCCCGATGAAGGCCGGGCTCGCGTTCCTTCCGGTCAGCGCGACGATCATCGTCGTGGCCACGTTCTCGTCGCGGAACCTGGCGAGGTTCGGGCCGCGGCCGTTCATGATCGTCGGCGGCGTGCTGACGGCGCTGGGGCTGGGCTGGTTGTCCCAGATCAGCGCGGACAGCGGCTACGTCACGGGCATCCTGCTGCCGATCATCCTGTTCGCGGCCGGGATGGGGAACCTGTTCGTGCCGCTCACGGTCTCGGCGGTGTCCAACGTCGGGCCGTCCGACTCGGGGGCCGCGTCCGGGCTGCTGAACGTCATGCAGCAGGTCGGCGGATCGCTGGGCCTGTCGATCCTCGTCACCGTCTTCAGCACGGCGTCGGCCAACGAGAAGGAGCGGCTGGTCTCGAGCGGCGCCGTGACCCGTCAGTCGCCCCAGGACACCGCCGCCCAGATCCTGTCGCACGGCATCTCGACGGCGTTCCTGGTCGCGGTCGCGTTCTCGGTTCTCGCGCTGGCCATCACCGTGTTCGTGGTCCGGCTGCGCAAACAGGACGTCGCCGCCACCGCGGACGAGGGCCCGACCGACGCCCCCGACGACGCCCCCACCGGCGCCGATCCGGTGGCAGCCTGAGAGCCGTGTCGACCGCTCCTCTCACGCCGACGACCGAACTCGCCGTCCGCGAGGCCCGGCTCGACGAGCTGGCCGTGGTCGGCCTGCTGACCCGGGCCGCGTACGCGGCCGCCGGCCTCGGCAGCGACGAGTACCTCGCGCACGTCGAGGACGCGGTCGGACGGTCGGCGTCGTCGACCCTGCTGGTGGCCGAGGCGAACGGGCTGCTGGTCGGCACGGTGACGCTCGCCGCCGCCGGTACGGCCTTCGCCGACATCGCGCGACCGGGGGAGTACGAGTTCCGGATGCTGGCCGTCGACCCGGGTTCGGCGGGGCGGGGGATCGGAACGGCGCTCGTGGCCGCCTGCGAGCAGCGGGCCGCGGCTGCCGGTGCGCGGCGGCTGGTGCTCTCGGTCGAGGACAGGAACGCCGCCGCCCTCCGGCTCTACGAGCGTCGCGGGTACCGCCGGGAGCCGGAGCGCGACTGGGTGCCGGAGCCGGGGGTGCAGCTGCTGGTGCTCGGGCTCGAGTCCCGGCAGCACTGACAGCGGCAGCGCCGGTCCCGACCCGGGCACGGCCAGCCTCCGTCTCAGCCCTTCGAGCGGATGTGGTCGACGACGGCGTTGAACTCCTCGGTCGGCGAGAAGTCGACGTACCGGGTGTCCTCGAGGGCCACCGGGACGTGGCCCGGCGCCCAGTAGACCGCCTGTCCGGCCCCATAGACCTCGTCGTCGCCCTTGGTGCGCATGAGGAGCTTGCCGGAGAGGATGTAGCCCCAGTGCGGGCACTGGCACGCGTCGTCGACGAGACCCTCGAAGGCGGGGCCGAGATCCGCGCCCGCGGGCAGCGTGATGAACGACGTCGACATTCCGCCGCCGATCTCCCGCACGCGGACCTCGATGCCACCGCCCTCGATGACGACGGGGACGTCCGACCGGTCGTAGGCGATCATGATTCCTCCTCGTGTGCGGCCGGATCCGTTCCGGCTCGACGGGAGGCAGTCTCGGCGCCCGGCGTTCCTGGATCGTTCCCCGGCCAACCGTTCCTCGGCCAAGCCTTCCCTCAGGGACCGGCCGCGCGGGCGGCGCTGCGCGCGGCGGACGCGCACCGCCGGGCGTCGAGCGGCTGCCCCGCATGGCGGAACCCGTCGCAGGCGCGCTCCAGCGCGACGACTGCCGCGCAGGCGTCCCCCTCGGCGAGCAGGCGCCGTCCGCGGAGCTCGTCGAGCGCGGCGTACCAGCCCGGCAGCCGCATGAGGATCTCCGTGAGGCGCTCGGTGACCCCCTCGTAGCGCCGGGCGCGGGCGGTGTCGCCCGCCTGTGCGGCGGCGATCCCGGCCGGCACGGCGAGCGTGATCCGGCACCCCGGGCACGTCTCGAGGGCGCCGTGCACCGCCTCCTCCGCCTCCTCGAGGGCGACCATCGCACGCGCCGGGTCGGGCGCCGCGGCGATCTTCGTCCCGTAGATCCGGTCGAAGAGGTGGAAACCGAGGTTCGACTCGCGGGCCACCGTGAGCGCGTCGTCGACGAGGGTCGCGGCGCGTTCGCGATCTCCACGGTGTATCGCGACCTCGGCGAGTCGCTGCAGCGACAGCGCCTCGCCGCCGGCCGCACCGATCGCGCGGTGCAGGCGCACGCCGTCCTCGAGGTCCGACTCCGCCTCGTCGAGCCGGCCGGTCAGCAGCAGCGCCTCACCGCGGAACGTCGTCGCGAACGCCAGACCGCGGCCCGCTCCGAGCCGCCGCGCCTGTTCGGCCAGTTCGGAGGCGAAGCCGATCACCGTGTCGTACGGCTGGTTCCCGTAGAGCAGGCGCTCGGCCACGCAGAGCTGTCCGTCGAAGACCGTGACCGCCTGCTCCGGGACCGACGCCGTGTCCCTCAGTACCGCTTGCAGGTTGTTCGGCAGCTCGCCCTTCGCGTGCGCGGCGGCCGCCTCCGCCCAGGCCGCGATCACGACCGCCGACGGGTTGCCCGCCTCGACAGCCAGTCGGCGGGTGCGCGCCGCGCTCTCGACGCCGAGCGTCGGATCCGCGAAGCCCATCGCGGCTGCTCCGCAGAGCGCGAGCGCCTGCGCGAGTCGGCCGTCGAAGCTGCGGGCCTCGACGCCCTCCAGGACACCCACCGCGCCCGCCGGGTCGCCTGCGCGCACCGTGGCCAGGGCCTGCTTCGCGCGTAGGTCGTCCCGTTCGGCGGGGTCCGCCGCCCGGACCGCCGCTCCCCAGGCGCCGGGCGCCCGCTCGCTGCCGAGTGCCTCCAGCGCCTCCGCCCGGAGGCAGAGCGCCTCGGCGTGGCCCGCCTCGTGGTGGAGCGCCCTGTCGGCGTGCCGCAGGGCGTTGCCGAAGGCGCCGAGTCGCACCGCCCGCCGGGCCGCTCGGACGAGCCACGGCACGGCCTCGTCCGGTCGATCGCCGGCGAGCCAGTGCGCCGCCACGGCCTCGGGCGAGGTCGAAACGGTGGCCAGCCGACGCGCGGCGTCGCGGTGGACGGCGGCCCGCCGGTGCGGGGGCAGCGCCTCGACGAGCGCCTGCCGCACCAGCTCGTGGCGGAACCGGTAGCGGGTCCCGGCCACGACGAGGACGCCCTCGGCCAGGGCGGCGTCGAGCAGCGCCGACGCGTCGTCCTCGGCGAGCCCGGTCACGGCGAGAACGGCGGCCATGTCCAGTTCCTCGCCGGCGACGGCGAGTCGGCGCAGGCCGTGGAGCAGGCCGGCGTCGAGGTCGAGGAAGCGGGCGGCCAGCCGGTCCCCGGCGGGGCTGCCGTCGGTGCGGCCGCATTCCCGGGCCAGCTCGAGGAGAAGAAACGGGTTGCCGTCGGCGGCGTCGAGGATCCCCGCCATCGTCGACGCGGCGACCGGGACGGGTGCCGCGGTGTGGACGAGTGCCGCGGCGTCCGCCGCGTCCAGCGGCGGGAGATCGACCGTGGCGAGAATCCCGGCGCGCTCGAGCCTGCCGACGCCGCGCGTCAACGCGTCGCCCGCCTGCTCCGGCCGGTAGGCGAGCACCACCAGCGGCCCGCGGACCTCGCCGACGCCGGGGAGGTGGAGCAGCGCCTCGGCGGCGTCCGGATCGGCGAGGTGGGCGTCGTCCACGACCAGGACCGGTCGGCCGGGCACCTTGCCCGACGCGGCCGAGGCCGCCGTCAGCAGTCGCCGGACGGCCCCGACGACCTGGTGCCGGGTCACCGGACCCGGCAGCGCGGCGCCCTGCCCGAGGTCGAGCAGCTCGCGGAGCACCGCCGCCGCGTGCGGCGGCACGCGCTCGATCAGGTCGGCGTCCCGAACGAGCAGGACGTCGACGAGCGCCGCCAGGGCGGCGAAGGGCCCGGCGTCCCGGGTGACCCCGACCCGCACGGCGAGCCGCCCCCGCCGTGAGGTCGCCGCCAGCAGCTCGCTGCAGAAGGTCGTCTTGCCGATTCCACCGGGTCCGCGGACGGCGAGCACGGCGATCGCGGCTGCCCGCTCGGTGCCGACGTCGAGCGCGGTGCCGACGTCGAGGGCGGCGCCGACGTCGAGGGCGGCGACGGCGTCGGCCAGCTCGACGTCGCGGCCCAGCATCGGGCGCTGCGGTCGTCGCAGCCCGGCCAGACATCGCTCGTACAGGGCCTGCGTGGGCGGTGAGGGGTACAGGCCGAGGTCGTCGTGCAGCGCCGAGCGCAGCCGTCCGTAGGCGCGGACGGCGGCGTGGGGTGTCCCGGCGGCCAGGCGGCTCGCCATCAACGCGCGGCAGGCTCCCTCGTCCGTCGGTTCCTCCTCGAGCACCCGCTCCCAGTCGCCCGCGTGTCGACGCGCGTCGAGCCGGCGGGACCGCAGCCGCTCCCGCGGCTGTTCGGCCCAGGCGGCGTAGCGGGCGTCGGGGAGGAGTTCGCCGGGGTGCAGGTCCGCCGCGGCCCGCCAGGCGGACGAGTCGTTCCCTGCGCGGGCCGCGGCTGCCAGCGCCGCTTCCACCTCGTCGAGGTCGGTCGAGACGGTGTCGTTCGGGAAGAGCGCGACGGCCCCGCCGCGCAGGGTTATCGCGTCCGGATCGTCCAGCAGCCGGCGAGCGTGATGGGCTGCCTTGCGCAGGTTGGCGGCCGCGGGCTCGGGTTCGAGGTGCGGCCACAGCGCTTCGAGCACCTGGTCGCGCAGCAGCCTGTGCCCGTCGGCCAGCGCGAGGAGCTGCACGAGTTCCGCAGCCCGCCTCGACGGCCAGTCCGTGGAGTCGACCCGGTGCCCGCGCGCCCTGACCGTGAAGGCGCCGAGCAGCCTCAGTTGCACGCCAGCCGCCATGGGCGCCTCCCTTCCGGCGGCGCGATTATCGTCGGCCACGCCGCACGCGTCGCGTGTTTCCCAACCGCGCGTGGTGCGGTAGGACGCGCGGCATGAGTCGAGGACGGACCGCGCTCGGGATAGCGGCAGGGATGGGAACGGCCTCTCCGCTGGTGCTCAGACGGATGGCGCGGGAGTTCGAGGCAAGTGGCCGCCTCCGCACGTCGACCGCCGTCGGGATGTACGGGCTGTACGTCGCGCACGCGGGGCTCTACCTGACAGCCGTGGCGAAACGTCCGCTGGAGGTGCCCCTGCCGGGCGCGGTGGCGACGGCGGGTTGGCCGCTCGTGGCCGCCGGCGCCTACGCGACCGCGAGCGGCATGCGGGCGTTCTCCTCGCCCGGCCAGGTCTCGGGTACCGACCCGGGCGTCTTCGTGACCGAGGGCATCTATCGGGTGACGCGCAACCCGCAGTACCTGGGCTACGTGGTCGCCCTGGCCGGCGGCGCGCTCGCGCGGCGATCCGGGACGGGCCTGCTGCTGGCGGGTGCGATCGCCGGGATCTTCGCGTGGTGGGTGCCCGTCGAGGAGCGCCATCTCAGCCGGATGCTCGGCTCCGGCTACGACGACTACCTCGCCGCGACCCGCCGCTGGCTCTGACTCGGCGGCGGGGGGAGACGCGTCTACAACCGCTCGAGCAGCGTGGCGTTCGCCAGGCCGCCCGCTTCGCACATCGTCTGCAGGGCGTAGCGCGCGCCCCGCTGCTCCATCGCGTGCACCAGCGTCGTCATGATGCGGGCGCCGCTGCCGCCGAGCGGGTGGCCGATCGCGATGGCGCCGCCGTTGACGTTGACCCTGTCCAGCGGCACGCCGAGCTCGCGCTGCCAGGCCAGCACGACGCTCGAGAACGCCTCGTTGACCTCGAACAGGTCGATGTCGTCGACCGTCAGGCCGGCCCGGTCGAGGAGCTTCCGGGTGGCCGGGATGATCGCGGTCAGCATGAGCAGCGGGTCGTCGCCCGCGACGGCGAAGGTGGTGACCCGCGCCTTGGGGGTCAGCCCGAGCTCGCGTGCCTTCTCGCTGGTCATCATCAGCAGGGCGGCGCTGCCGTCGTTGATCGGGCTCGCGTTGCCGGCGGTCACCGACCAGCCGATCTGCGGGAAGCGCTCCGCCATCTCCGGGCTGGAGAAGGCGGGCTTCAGTCCGGCCAGCGTCTCGACGGTCGTCCCGGGCCGGATGGTCTCGTCGGTCGAGACCTCGCGCAGCTCGCCGTCGGGACCCGGCGCCTTCAGGGGCACGATCTCGTCGGCGAAGCGCCCCTCGGCCGTGGCGGCCGCGGCCCGCCGGTGACTCTCGGCCGCGAAGGCGTCGAGTTCCTTGCGCCGCAACCCCCACTTCGCGGCGATGAGCTCTGCGCTGATGCCCTGCGGCACCAGGCCGTCGGGGTAGCGCGCGGCGATGCCCGGGCCGAACGGGTCGGCCCCGGCCGGGACGTTCGACCACATCGGCACCCGGCTCATGCTCTCGACGCCGCCGGCGATCACGATGTCGTAGGCGCCCGCGATCAGGCCCTGCGCCGCGAAGTGCACCGCCTGCTGGGACGAGCCGCACTGGCGGTCGACGGTGGTCGCCGGCACCGACTCGGGCAGCCCGGCCGCCAGCGCCGCGTAGCGGGTGGTGTTCATCGCCTGCTCGCCGACCTGGTCCACGACGCCGCCGATCACGTCGTCGATGGAGGCCGGATCGATGCCGCTGCGCTCGACCACGGCGCGCAGGCTGGCCGCGAACAGGTCGACGGCGTGGACGCCGGACAGGGCGCCGCCGGGCTTGCCCTTGCCGACGGGGGTGCGAACGGCTTCGACGATGACGGCGTCACGCATGACAGCTCCTGCAGGCCGAGTTGGTGATTCCAACCGATGCCCGGACGGTAGCGCTAGTCAGTTGGATATGGCAACCTAATGGGCGTGAGTTCCGCCACGCCCTACGCCTCGCCCCTGCCCGGTACCAAGCAGCCGCCGGGACGACCGTGCTCGGTCGCGAACGCCCTGCAGGTGATCGGGGAGAAGTGGGCGCTGCTGGTCGTCCGCGAGCTGTTCCTCGGCAACCGCCGCTTCGACCGCATCGCCGCCAACACGGGCGCGCCCCGCGACATCCTGACCAGCCGCCTGCGCACGCTGGAGCGTGCGGGGATCGTCACCCGCCGTCCGTATCAGGAGCGGCCGCAGCGCTACGAGTACCGGCTCACCGAGGCCGGTAAGGATCTGCAGCCGATCCTGCACGCCCTGCGCACATGGGGGGACAAGTGGGCGGTCGACGAACAGTCGCCGCTGCTCGTCCTGCACCACGACCATCAGCTCGTCGCCGGGACCTACTGCCAGACCTGCGGCGAACCGGTGCACAACCGCGACCTGTCCGTCGAGTCGCAGGCGCCCGGCTGGGGACGCGCGGGCAAGCTGCCCGAGGCCGGCTGAACCGGTCGCCAGAGGCGCTTCAGGCGCGGTCAGTCCTGGTCGTCCGGGTCGTCGTCCGGCGACGGCTGCTGGGCGAGGAACAGCTCGAACGCCTCGCCGAGCTCGTCCGCGCTCGGCAGCGGCTCGGACGAGGTGTCGGAGAGCAGGCTGCGGCCGCTGCCCGCGACGAAGGCGTCGTACTGCTGTTCGAGGGCGCGAACGACCTCCGCGACCTCCTCGTTGTCCGCCACCTGGACATCGATCTCGGCGGCCGTGCGCGTCGCCGCCGCCCGCAGCTCACCCGTGGGCAGGACCAACCCGGCCGATTTCGTCACCGACTCCAGCAGCGCGACCGCGCTGGCCGGGAACTCGCTCTGCGCGAGGTAGTGCGGCACGTGCACCGCGAAGCCGACCGCCGCGTGGCCCGCCTGGCCGAGCCGGTACTCGAGCAGGTTGCCGGCGCTGCCGGGCACCTGCACACGGTCGATCCAGGAGGGGTGGTCCGCGACCAGCTCGGACGAGGTCGCGTGCGCGATGACCCCGACCGGTCGCGTGTGCGGCACCGCCATCGGGATGGCGTTGAGGCCGACGGTGAGCCGGACGTCCAGGCGCTCGACGACGAGCTGCACCGCGGCGAGGAACCGCTCCCACTGGTAGTCCGGCTCCGGCCCCTCCAGCAGCAGGAACGCGGTACCCATGTCGTCGTGCAACAGGTGCACCGCCAGCTGAGGCTCGGCGTAGCCGGACCAGTGGTCCCGTTCGAAGACCATGGGCGGGCGGCGGCTGCGGTAGTCGATCAACTGGTCGACGTCGAAGGTCGCCAGGACGCGTTCGCTGGAGACGAGCAGTTGCTCGCGGACCAGCTTGCGCACCGACCCGGCGTCGACGAATCCGTCGAGGGCCTGGATCAGGACGGGCCCGTCGAGTTCGGGGAGGTCGTCCGCGTACTCGATGAGCGCATGGGGATCCAGCACCGTTGACCTCCCTCGACCTCGTGCCTTCGGTTCATCCAACACCGTCGGGCCCGGTCAGCTTCCGTTCGACCCGGTGGAACCGGCGCGTCGGCCCGATGTGACAACTTCGTGTCATTTGAACTCGCCGTCGGGTTCCGCGGTGGGCCGGGGGAAGGAGGGCCCCGGTGTGCAGCCGGAGGTCGGGTGGGAGCGGGCGTGACTGGTGGTCGGGGTGTCTGGACAGCGACGCTGTGCGGGCTGGTTCTGGGCGTGACGGCGTGTGGCACCAACGTCGTGTCCGGTGGCTCGAAGAATCCCGAGGCCCGGCTCGGTTCGATCCTCGTCTCGGACGTGCACGTCGTCCATCCGCCGTCGGGCTCCTACGCCGCCGGGGGCTCCGCGACCGTCGACTTCCTGGTGCAGAACTCGGGTTCGGACCGGGAGAAGCTGATCGCGGGCAGCTCCCCCGTGGCGGCACGCGTGGATCTGCTGTCCGACGCCAGGTCCGTGAACTACGTTCTCGTGGTGTCCGACAGCACGGTGACCCGAGGGACGCAGCTGCGGCTGCTCGACCTGAAGCAGCGGCTGAAGAAGGGTGACCGGGTGTCGGTCACCTTCCGGTTCCAGAACTCCGGCGAACTCACCCTGAAGGCGCCCGTCCGCTGACGCTCCAGACCGGGCGCCGCCAGGTGGCTTGGCACCGTCAGCCGGCGTTCGGGTCAGCCGACGTCGGATCCGTCGTCGTCCTGCGGCGCGGAGCGACGACCGGGCGGGACGACCGGGTCGACCTCGTAGCCGGGGTGGGAGGCGGAGCCCTCGGTCGCACCGCCCAGTCCGACCGCCGGGGCCTGCGAGCCCGAGGTCGCCGGGTGCTGATCGCGCTCGGTGCCGCCCGGCCCGACACCGCGGGTGGTGCCGTCCGCCAGGTCGTCGCCGTGGGCAGCGATCGGCTCGCTGTCCGGCTCGGTCGCGGGGGAGTCCTGGCGGGAGACGAGGTCGTCGGGGATCTCGGCTGCGTTCTCGCTCATGGTTGCTCGCCTACCCGACGCCCGCGGGCTGTACCGGCAGGCGTCGCCGGAAGTGAGGTGGGAAGGCAGGTCGCATGACGACTCCGGACAGCGGCGGCACGGGCGGGGCCAGCACCACTGCCGTGGGTGGCCTCGCGGCCGGCGCGGGTGACGACCAGGGCGACGCCGCGGTGACGGCGGAGGCCGAGCAGGGGCGGCCGAGAACGGCCGGGTCGACGCCGAACGCCGAGGATGCGCCCGGCACCCAGGGCGGGCTCGCGACCGGCGGCGACGCCGGCCCCGACCTCACCGGGGACGACGAGGAGACCGCCGCCGACGGCGCCCCGGGAGCCTGAGCCGGATCGCGGGTCAGGACAGCGCCGAGCCGGCCTTCCAGTCCTTCCACGCCACGTCCCAGGCGCCACCCCAGCCGTTGCCCGGCTCCATGGGCCGCCCGGTCCCGGCCGTCTCGACGGGGTCGCCGACCAGGGAGTTCTCGAAAAGCCACTTGGCGTTGGCCAGCGAGATGTTGGTGCAGCCGTGGGAGACGTCCTGCTTGCCCTGCGCCCACTCGCTCCACGGGGCGCCGTGGACGTACTCCCCGGACCACGTCAGCCGCATCGCGTAGGGCACGTCGTGGTCGTAGGCGCCGTCGCCGGTGATGCCGACGGTGGCCGAGTCCATGCGCACGGTCCGCTCGATGCTCATGATCGTCTTGACGCCGCTGCGGGTGCGCCAGGTGCCCTTGTGCTGGCCGAGCGAGACCGGGACCGAGCGGACGGCCTTGCCGTTGCGCAGCACCGTCATCATGTGCTCGTTCGCATCGATCTTCAGGATCTGGGAGCGGCCGACGGTGAACGTCGAGGTCGTGTCCCGAACACCCCAGGTGGTCTTGCCGGTGCGGACGTCGTTCAGCGCGGCCCGGACCGTCACCTTCGTGCCCGTGGGCCAGTAGGCCTTGGGCCGGTACTGAACCTGCGTGTCGTTGAACCAGTACCAGCCTGCGTCGCCGACCGACCGGTCGACGTGCACGGACAGCGCCCGCTCGGCCGCGGCCCGGTCGTCCACCGCCGTGTTGAAGGTGACCACGACCGGCTGGCCGACGCCGACCGTCGCGTCGTCGCCCGGGGTGACCGTCGCCTTCAGCGGGTGTTCGGGAGCCGCGGTGCGGATCGTGCGCACCGCGTGGCTGATGGTCCCGTCGGCCCCCGCGGACGTGACGGTGACCGTGAGGATCCGGCCCGGCGGCAGGTCGGTCACGGTGCCGGTGTCGGCGGCGACGGAGGCCGGCAGGGCCTTGCCGTCGTGGTCGAGGACGTCGAGGGCCTGCAGCGTGCCGTCGGTGACGCGCACCCGTAGATCGTCGCCGGGCTTCACCGTGCCGCCGTCGTCGGCGCTCCACGTCACGGTCGGGTCCGGAGCCGGTGTGGCCTCGGCGGGGGGAGCCGCCGGTGAGTCGACGGAGTCAGGCAGCGAGCATGACGTCAGTACGACGGCGCACAGCCCGGCGAGCGCCGCCGCCCCGCGCAGGGCGCGGTGCGGGCGGCTGGAGCGGTTCAGGTGGGGGCGCATGTCTTCCGATCGCCGAGTCCGACGTTGCGGGGCGGGCGCCGATGGCCGTCCCGTCGTCCTCATCGGCCGAAGGTTCTGTTCCGTGCAGCCCTGACCGGAAACGTTCTCCACTCGTCATGGACGGGTCGGTCGCCGGTCAGGTCGCGGGCTGCTGCGTGAGGATCTGATCGACCGGCGCGTAGTCGTCGGTGAGTATGAGCGGTTTGTCAGTATCCCTCGACCATACGACGGCATCCGGACCGGTGAGCAGGCGCCAGCCCTGCGGGTGCCCCTGCAGGCCGGCCTGCAGGCCTTCGACTGGCAGCGGCGCGTCGCTGGCGACGAGCACGAAGTTGCCCCCGTTCTGATTGCGCAGCGACGCCGGCGCGGACATCACGGCGACGTGCCCGAAGGTGGAGGCGAGCGTCGCGAACTCGGACCGGGCGAAGCGGTTGGGCGGGAAGTCGATGACGTTGACGGCGTACACGCCGTCCGGCCCGAGGACGCGCTGCACGTCGCGTGCCGTCTCCTGCGTGGTCAGGTGCCAGGGAACGCTGACGCCGCCGAAGGCGTCGCCGATCACGAGGTCGTAGGAATCGCTCGGCGTCTCTGTCAGCCCGACCCGGCCGTCGACGACCCGGACCCGTAGACCCTCGCCGGTGCGCAGCCCGAGGCGCTGCCGGTCCAGGTTCACCACGCCCCGGTCCACCTCGTAGATCAGGTTCTGGCTGCCGGGCCGGGTCGCCGCGACGTAGCGCGCCATCGTCGCCCCGCCGCCGCCGACGTGCAGCGCGCGGATCGGCCTGCCCGGCGGCTCGATCGCGCCGCTGACCGCCGCCATGGCGCGGATGTAGGCGAACCGCAGGTCGGTCGGGTCGGCCTGGTTGACGTAGCTGTGCGACAGCGTGTCGAGGTGCAGCGTCAGCGCACCCTCGGGCGGGGCCGCGTCGACCAGGCGGGCGCAGTGGTAGGCCGTCTCGACGTCGCAGCGTGGCGTGGCCACGAGCGACAGGCCGCCGAAGGCCAGGGCAACCACGACGAGGACGGGCGCGGTCGATGAGCGCTGCGTGCGCGTCCCGCCCCGCCGAGCCGCCGCGGTCAGCAGGAGACCCGTGACGAGCAGGATCGCCGCGATCGTCAGCACCAGGCCACGCACCGGGAAGTACGCGACGAGCAGGAAACCGGTGACGAAGGTGGCGGCGAGCCCGCCGACGGTGCCGGCCGCCGAGACGGCACCCACCGTCGAGCCGGTCAGCCGGAGGTCGGCCAGCATCTGCTTGATCACCAGAGGCGGCACCGCCGACAACGCCGTCGCCGGCAGGAACACCGCGACCATGGCCATCAGGAGGACGACGGCCGGGTTCGCCGATCCGATGGACTCGCCGAGCAGGCGCACCAGCGGCAGCATGACGATGGTCAGCGCGCCGGCGAGCAGGAACAGCGGGCCCAGCAGCAGACGAGGGTTCCGGGCGTCCGCGAGCTGCCCGCCGAGCCAGGCGCCGGCGGCGATGCCGCCGAGCGCCATGCCGATGACGGCGCTGTTCGCCTGGATCGTCAGGCCGACGTAGGGGGCGACGAGGCGGAGGCTGAGCAGTTCCAGCGTCAGGACGGCGGCGCTCGCGAGGAAGGCCAGGCCGATCCCCAGCTTCGCGTCCGGACGGACCGCGGGCGACGCGGGGGCCTCGGGCGGCTCGGCACGGGGGGAGTCGGGGCGCATCCTCGGCATTCTCGCGGACGGGGGACGAATGAGCTTCGCGAGGTCAAATGGAGCGTGGAGTCGGACGGACCGGTCGAGCAGCTGCGACGCCTGCGTGCCTCGACAGCGGCGCGGATCGACGCGATGCGTCGGGAGCGGGACGGCATCGTCGACTCGGCGGCGCTCGGCGCGACCGACGACGAGCACGACCCCGAGGGTGCGACGCTCGCGTTCGAGCGCGAGCAGCTGGCGGCGCTTCTGAGCGAGGCCACGGCGCGGCTCCGCACGGTCGATGCGGCCCTCGAGCGCGTCGAGCGGGGGACGTACGGACGGTGCGAGAGGTGCGGCGCGTCCATCCCGGAGGGGCGGCTGTCGGCGCGGCCGGAGGCGACGACCTGCGTCCGGTGCGCCTCGCGTCGCTGAGCTGACCCGGACCGAGCGGAGGGCGCCACCGCGTCGGCACCACCGCGTCACCCGGTCGGCAGCGGACACCACCTGATCGGCCGAGTGCCCCCGCCGAGGGTGACGGGCAGATACCGACTGCGCACCTTGCGCAACCAACTAGCTCAGGAGTTCCCATGGGTATCGGAGTCGGCATCGTCCTCGCCGCGTTCGGCGCCATTCTCGCTTTCGCCGTGCACGCGTCGCTGTCCGGCCTCGACCTCGCCGTCGTCGGCTGGGTGTTGATGGCGGCCGGTGCGCTCGGCGTGCTCATCGAGGTGGCGGTCTTCTCGCCGCGGCGGCGGGTCGCCGCGTACGAGCGGCCGGTCGCCGGACCGACCGTGGTGCGGCGCGACGTCGTCTGACCGGCTGGGCTCCCCGGGCGTCCCCCACGCTCCGGGCCTGTACGGCAACAGGTTGGTCTCTGGCAGCACAAGTTGGGTTAGCCGAGACGACGCCCGACGGATCGAGAAGAGCGGGAGCGGCACCTACGCGCACAGGAGTCCCGCGGGGTGTGGGAGATCTGGGCACCTATTGCTGCTCACATCCACCACACCCTCAGGTGCGAGATCGCGCATAGCGCTGCCGGCTCTTGCTCGGGCGAAGCGGCTGCGGCCGGCACGTTGCCGGCGGGCTCGGCGGTGCAAAGCTGGCGCTGTTCAGCCGGTCATTGCCGGTCGAACAGCGCCAGCTCTCGACCCACCTGTCGCCGTACCGGCGCTCCCGGCGGCCGACGAGGACGGCTCGAGGTCCCGGGGCTCGGACACTTATCCGGTTGCCAGTTCCGGGTAAGGCGGGGGACAGGTTGGGCTCCGACCGTGGTGCACATGACTGCGATCTGGTTGAGCCCCGGCCTGCCCGCCCCGGCGTCGTCGGTCGTCGCCGGCCTGGGGCCGGGCGTCGAGCTGGCCTCCGGCTCCGTTCCCCCGCCCGGCACGGCCGTCGCCGTGGCGACCGTCTTCGACCGGCTCCTCCTGGAGCAGCTGGCCGCCGCCTCGGCCGCGGGCCGGCTGGTGCTGCTCAAGCCGCCGGGCAGCGCGACGCCGGATCTGCCGAACCTGCCCGGGCCGGTCACCGTGGTCGAGGCCGCCGACGTCGACGCGGTGGTGTCGTCGGTGCGGGAGGCCATCGAGGCGCCCACCGTGTCGTGGTCGGCGCCCGCCGCGGGCCTCGAGGCGGCCTCTGCCGCCGTCCCGGGACCCTGGTTGCAGGAGCCGACCTCGACGGGTCCGCTGCCGTCCACGGTTCCCGCCGCGGCGGGGGTGCGGTCGTCCCGACGGAACTGGCTGGCGTCCGGCGGCATCGTCGGTGCCGCGGCCCTGGCCGCCGTCGTCGTCCTCGCCACCCAGGGCGGAGCGTCCGGCAGTCAGGCTCAGGGGTTCTCGCGCGGGTTCCCTCCCGGCGCCGCCGGCTACGGGGGCTCGCTTCCTCCCGGCGGATCCCAGGACGGCGCCGCGCAGGCCCCCGGCGCCGGGGGTGTCCCCGACGGCGCGATGGGTCGGGCCGGGGACGACGACGGGGACGGTGACGAGGACGAAGCCGGCCGGGCGGCCGCGCGCCAGGCGTTCCTCGGCTGCCTGTCCGAGAACGGCGTCGACGTGCAGAGCCTGCGATCCGGCGAGCGCCCGCGCCTCGATCCCTCCGACCCCGCCCTCAGCACCGCCCTTCAGCAGTGCGCCTCGCTGATGCCGCGGCCCGGGATGCCGGGAGGCCCGGGCATGCGCGGCGCCGGCGACAACAGCGACGGCGACAACAGCGACGGCGACAGAGCGCCGGACCGGCTCACGCGCTGATGTCGTCGCGGAGGATCTTGTCGTCCTCCCGCTCGTCCCGCTCGCGCCTCAGGTGCAGGGAGACGGCCTGCCAGCCGTCATCGACGAGTTCGCGGATGCGGTCGTACAGGCCGTCGCCGGACAACTCCGTCAGGTCTTCCTCGTGCTCTTCGGTCGCCATGCAGCGGCTTCTGCCCCGTGTCGCCGGACCCGACGCCTGCTCGGTGTCCGCCGGCCCGGGATCATCCGCTCACGTACTGCCGACGGGTGCGGTCGAGACGACGCCGTTGCAGGCCTGGATGCCGCCCTCGGGCGTGGCCGAGGTGAGGTTGCCGGCGATGCCGGAGAGGGCGATGCGGACCTTGGCGGCGTTCGGCGGGTTGCACCGGCTGGAGCCCGACATCGGGTTCGGGAAGCGGAGGTGGAACTGCGCGGAGCCGCCGGGAGCGATCTGGACCCAGACGTCCGGGCCGGCCTCGTGCCGGACGGAGGTGGGCAGGTCGTTGCCGCGGTCGCCGATCAGGCGGGCGCCGACGAAGCCGCGGACGGCGCATGTGGAACGGGAGGCGTTGGTGAGCCGGAAGTTGGCGTAGGTGCCCCCCGGGGAGCCCTGGAGGTCGATCGGTGCCAGGCGCAGAGCCGTGATGGCGCACCGGCTGCCGCTCGGAACGGCGGCCGAGGGCGGCAGCGCCGTCGCCCGGTCGGCGACTCCGGGCACCGTGCGCGCGGGAGTGCTCCCGGCGCCGGTGACGCCGGTGCCCGCGGGGTCGAGGGCGCTCGAGGGCACCGGGGCGGGGGCGGGGTCGCCGACCGGGTCGATGGGGCCGGCCTTCGGCGCATCGGCTCCAGGCGGCACCGCGGCGTCCGCCGGGGCCGGGGATTCGATCGTCACCGCCGAGTCGTCGACGGACGGCGCCGCTTGCGGGGCCGTCTTCGCGGCCGCGGACGCGCCGCCGGTCCCGGAGCCGTCGCTGCTCCCGCAGCCGGCCAGGGCTACCGCGGCGAGCGTCACGGGGGCGAGCAGCGCCAGCGTCCACGTCCGCGGGGGCGTGCGACCGGCGGATCGACCCGCACCACGGGAGCTGTCGGAACCGTCGGAAGTCGTCGTCGCGATCTGCACGGAAGTCCTCTCGTTCGCGTCCGCTCGCCTATCGGTGCGGGTGGCGGCGCGTTGAACGAGGGGCTGGAACGAGAGGACAGGAGGCTCCGACGAGAAACGGCCGGGCCGCACCTCGCGGTGCGGCCCGGCCGAAGCCGTGGCCCGGGGACGGGCCGGCGTCAGCTCAGAAGCGGCCGACGGTGTAGGACGCCCAGATGTTCTGCAGCTTGACGACGTCGCCCGACTTCGGCGCCGTCCAGAACTGGCCGTTCCCGGCGTAGATGCCGACGTGGTACGCCGGGCTGCCGATGAAGATCAGGTCGCCCGGGCGCGCGGCGCTCTGCGCGACCGGCGTGGCGGCCGCCTGCTGCGCGCTGGTCGTGCGGGGGATGCTGATCCCCATCTGGCCGTAGACGTACTGGGTGAAGCCGGAGCAGTCGAAGCTGTTCGGACCGGCGGCGCCGTAGACGTACGGCTCGCCGGCCTGGGCGCTGGCGATGCTCACGGCCTGCCCGTTGCTGCCGCCTCCGGCGGCACCGCAGGCGGTGAGGCTGACGGCCGCGGCGCCGGCGCACACGAGTGCGGCGACGCGAGTCTTGATCTTGCGCGACTTCGGCGCGGCGATGGTGGCGGTGGCGGTGGCGGGGAGCTCGTCGTTCAGGACGTACGAGGGCACAGAAATTCCTTCCCGATCGCCTGCGAGGTCAGCTGTCGGGTTCGGGCTGGGATGCCCGGCCGATCCGAGGACCGGCTTCACCCCGAGCCGCCGCGGAGAACCGCGCCGGCGCCGTGCGGTGGGTCCCCCGCTTCCGCCCCGGTTGCTTTCGTACGGACACCCGGGCCGGGGGCGGAACTCGGCGTGCGGCCCGGGGTGCTTGCTGGTTGCAAACGCTATGACAACGCATGAACGACGCGGTTGTCGCGGGTTGAGTGCTGCGACAAAGGTCACACAACGGTCATATCAGTGCCAGCTGACGCACTGACCTGCGATGACGCGAGGATTGGGCCGCGATGGCCGCATCACGATCAGGTCATGTCATCGTCATGTCGGGGTCGGAACTCAGCGGCGCACGAAGTCCTGGACGCCGTACCAGCGGCCATCGGACGTCTTCACCGCGCCGATGCCGATGTGGGTGAAGGAGCCGTTGAGGATGTTGGCGCGGTGCCCCGGCGAGTTCATCCACATCGTCATCATCTGGTCGGCGCTGACGTTGCCGTAGGCGATGTTCTCACCGGCGGCTCGAGCGGAGCAGCTCGTCATGATCGGGGCGAGGCTCTGGTGGGCGAATGTGCCGGTGCGAGCCATCGTGGCGGCCCACGAGTTCGCGTACGAGTCGGCGCAACCGATCAGGCTCAACGGGCGAAGGCCGTGCTTGGCCCGCTCCGCGTTCACCAGCACGAGGATCCGGCTCTCGTAGGCAGCGGCCGGGCTCGGCGTCGTCGTCGGTGTGCTGGGCTTGGCCGTCGACGGGACGGGCGCCATCGGGTTACAGGCCGACAGGCCGCCGATCGCCGCCGCGGCGACGGCGGTGGAGGCGACGACGTTCGAGGCGAGGCGGCTCAGCGGGCGACGGGAAGCGGGGCGACGGGAAGCGGGGCGACGGGGCACAGGGTCTCCTCGGAGGACGCGACGGTTGTCTCCCGTTCCCATCGACCCCGCAGACACCCGACTGCAGCGAACGGTCGCCCGGATTGGGCTGCTCGGCCCATCGTGGATCGCCGGGTGCCGGCACCCGGTACCCAGGACCTCCGGCATGACCCGCGACGTCATGGACGCCGCTCTCCGCGACCGCGATGCTCTCCTGCGTGTCGACGCATGCAGCGAGTGAGTCGCCCCGGCCGTCCCCGCCCACCCGGCGTCCGCACGCGGTGGGACCGCTGTTGCGGCACTGGCGGGAGCGGCGTCGCCTCAGCCAGCTCGAACTCTCCAACCAGGCCGAGGTGTCGACGCGGCACCTGAGCTTCGTCGAGACGGGACGCTCCGCGCCGAGCCGGGAGATGCTGTTGCACCTCGCCGAGCACCTCGACATGCCGTTGCGGGAGCGCAACGCGCTGCTGCTCGCGGGCGGCTTCGCCCCGGTCTTTCCGGAGTCGGAGTTCGAGGCGCCGCGGATGGGCGCCGTGCGCCAGGCGGTGCAGCAGCTGCTGCGGGCCCACGAGCCGTTCCCCGCGGTCGTGGTCGACCGGCACTGGAACCTCGTGGAGGGCAACCGCAGCGTGGATCTGTTCACGGCCCCCGCCGCGCCGCGGCTGCTCGAACCGCCCGTCAACGTGCTGCGGGTCAGCTTGGCGCCGGACGGCATGGCGCCGCACATCGTGAACCTGGGGGAGTGGCGGGCGCACCTTCTCGGCCGGCTGCGCCGGCAGGTCGACTTCTCCGGTGATCCGACGCTGGCCGCTCTGCTCGAGGAGCTGCGGAGCTATCCGTGCGACGACCCCGAACCCGAGGTCGAGCTCCCCGGCGCCGGCGACGTGGTGGTCCCGCTGCGGATCCGCGCCGGCGGCCGGGGCTCCGAGACCGAGCTGACGTTCGTGAGCACGGTGTCGACCTTCGGTACCCCGCTGGACGTCACCGTCGCCGAGCTGGTCATCGAGAGCTTCTTCCCTGCCGACGAGGCGACCGGTGCGGCCCTGCGGGCGCTGGCGGACCGCCGGTGAGCTGAGGCGCGCCGTGTTCCGGAAGTCGGGACGTCGGCGGATGTGGTGCGGGCATCGTTTCCCGTGCAACCGGTTCTGATCGTGGCCGCCGGGTAGCGAGACCTCAGGTCGTGATGCGGGAGACCCTCCCGGCGCTCGAGCTGGGCCCCGTGTCGTATCCGGCCCCCGTGTCGTAACCGGCTGAAGACCGACGCCGACGAGAGGAACTCATGACCCCCGTGCCCCATGTCCGTCTGAACAACGGCGTCGAGATGCCCCAGCTCGGCTTCGGCGTCTTCCAGGTTCCGCCGGACGAGGTGATCGACCCCGTCCGTACCGCCCTCGAGTCCGGCTACCGCCTGATCGACACCGCCGCCGCCTATCAGAACGAGGAAGGTGTCGGCAAGGCGATCGCCGACGGGGGCGTCGCTCGCGACGAGCTGTTCGTCACCACCAAGCTGTGGAACGCGGACCAGGGTTACGACGAGGCGTTGCGCGCCTTCGACGACAGCCTCGGCAAGCTCGGGCTCGACGCCGTCGACCTCTACCTCATCCACTGGCCGCTGCCGAAGCGGGACCGCTACGTCGACACCTGGAAAGCCTTCGAGAAGATCTACGCCGACGGCCGCGCCCGCGCGATCGGCGTCTCCAACTTCACCGAGCGGCACCTCAACCGCCTGCTCGAGGAGACCGGCATCGTGCCGGCCGTCAACCAGGTCGAGCTGCACCCGCGGCTGCCGCAGGAGGACCTGCGGGCCTTCCACGCCACGCACGGGATCGTGACCGAGGCCTGGAGCCCCATCGGGCAGGGCAAGGGGCTGCTCCAGGACCCGACGCTCGCTTCGATCGCGGAGTCCGCGGGCAAGAGCCCGGCCCAGGTCGTCCTGCGCTGGCACATGCAGCTGGGCAACGTCGCGATCCCGAAGTCGGTCACCCCGGACCGCATCCAGCAGAACATCGAGATCTTCGACTTCGAGCTCTCCGACGCCGACATGGGCGCCATCACCGCCCTCGGCACCGGCGAGCGCATCGGCCCCGACCCGGAGCGGTTCGACGTCGCCTAGGGCAAAGACGACCTAGACCAGAGCCGCGCTCGGCAACCGCGAACGGTCGGTTTCGTTCGCGGTTGCCGTGCGGGTGTTCGCGGTCCGCGCGGGAATTCGCCGCTGAATCCGCGCTGATCGCGAACGGGCAGGGCTGTTCGCGGTTGCCGTACTCGTCGCGTCTCTAGGGCACCATCGGTAGCACGATGACCGGCGCCTCGATTGCAACGCCCGATCCCACGCTGCTGGACCTGGCCCCGGCGGACGCCGACCCCGATGCGCTGTTCGGCGCACTCACCGAGTGGGCGAGCGCGCAGGGCCTCGAGCTGTACCCGGCGCAGCAGGACGCGCTGATCGAGATCGTCAGCGGTTCGAACGTCATCGTCGCGACGCCGACCGGCTCGGGGAAGAGCCTCATCGCCCTCGGGGCGCATTTCAGCGCGCTGGTCGAAGGGCGCCGGACGTTCTACACGGCCCCGACGAAGGCGCTGGTGTCGGAGAAGTTCTTCGCCCTGTGCGCGGTGTTCGGCGCCGAGCGGGTCGCGATGCTGACCGGCGACGTGAGCGTGAACGCCGAGGCCCCGCTCGTCTGCTGCACGGCGGAGGTGCTGGCCAACCTGGCGCTCCGCGGCGGTACCGGGCTCGACGTCGGCCAGGTCGTGATGGACGAGTTCCACTACTACGCCGACCCGGACCGGGGTTGGGCCTGGCAGGTGCCGCTGCTCGAGCTGCCGCAGGCCCAGTTCGTCCTGATGTCGGCGACGCTCGGCGACGTCACCCGCTTCGAGGAGGACCTCACCCGGCGGACCGGACGGCCCACCACCACCGTCGCGAGCGGCGAGCGTCCGGTCCCGCTGTTCTTCTCCTACGTCCTGACCCCGCTGCACGAGACGGTGGAGGAGCTGCTCTACACCAAGCAGGCGCCGATCTACGTCGTGCACCCGACGCAGGCCGGGGCCGCCGAGCACGCCTCGGCGCTGATGAGCATCAACATGTGCTCGCGCGAGGAGAAGGACCGCATCGCCGCGGCACTCGGCGACTTCCGCTTCGCGTCCGGCTTCGGCCGCATCCTGTCCCGCCTCGTGCGGCACGGCGTCGGCGTGCACCACGCCGGGATGCTGCCGAAGTACCGCCGCCTGGTGGAGACGCTCGCGCAGGCGGGGCTGCTGAAGGTCATCTGCGGCACGGACACCCTCGGCGTCGGCATCAACGTCCCGATCCGCACGGTGGTCATGACGTCGCTGTCGAAGTTCGACGGCACGAAGGTGCGTCACCTGTCCGCCCGCGAGTTCCACCAGATCGCCGGACGCGCGGGGCGCGCGGGCTACGACACCGCCGGCCGCGTCGTCGTCCAGGCGCCGGATCACGTCATCGAGAACGAGAAGGCGCTGGCCAAGGCCGGCGACGACCCGAAGAAGCGGCGGAAGGTCGTCAAGAAGAAGCCGCCGGAGGGCATGGTCTCCTGGGGCAAGCCGACCTACGAGCGGCTCGTCGAGGCGGAGCCGGAGACGCTCACCAGCCAGTTCCGGATCAGCAACTCGCTGCTCATCAACCTGATGGCCCGGCCCGGCGACGTCCGCGCCGCGCTCGAGGCGCTGATCGGGGGGACGCACGAGCCGGAGGAGACGCAGGAGCGGCAGCTGGCGGAGGCGTCGGCGATCCTCGAGGGGCTCCTGACCGCCGGCATCGTCGAGCGTCTCGACCCGCCGGACGAGACGGGCCGGACGCTGCGCCTGACCGTCGACCTGCAGCCCGACTTCGCCCTCAACCAGCCGCTGTCGCCGTTCGCGCTGGCGGCGATCGAGCTGCTCGACCGGGAGTCGCCGACCTACGCCCTCGACGTGCTCAGCGTCCTCGAGGCCACCATCGAGAACCCGCGGCAGGTGCTGTCGGCGCAGCGGAGCAAGGCGCGCGGCGAGGCCGTCGCGGCGATGAAGGCCGAGGGCATCGAGTACGAGGAGCGGATGGAGCTGCTCGAGGACGTCACGTACCCGAAGCCGCTCGAGGACCTGCTGACCGGCGCGTTCGAGATCTACCGCGAGGGTCATCCGTGGGTCGCCGACTTCGAGCTCCGGCCGAAGTCGGTCGCCCGGGAGATGTACGAGCAGGCGCTGACGTTCGCCGACTTCGTGCAGCTCTACGGGCTGGCCCGCGCCGAGGGCATCGTGCTGCGGTACCTCGCCGACGCGCAGAAGGCGCTGCGCCAGACCGTGCCCGAGGACGCCCGGACCGAGGAGCTCGAGGACCTCATCGCGTGGCTCGGCGAGCTCGTCCGGCAGATCGACTCGAGCCTGCTCGACGAGTGGGAGCGGCTGGTGCACCCGCCGGAGAAGCCGGTCGGTGATCTCGCGCTGGTGGACGAGCGTCCGCCCCCGGTCACCGCGAACGTCCGCGCCTTCCGGGTGCTGGTGCGCAACGCGCTGTTCCGTCGGGTGGAGCTGGCCGCGCTGCGGCGGTGGGACGCGTTGGGCGAGCTCGACGCAGAGGCCGGCTTCGACGCCGACGCCTGGCGCGAGGCGCTGGAGCCGTACTTCGAGGAGTTCTCCGAGATCGGGACCGGGCCGGACGCCCGCGGGCCGGCACTGCTGATGATCGACGAGCAGCCCGGCCGCTGGGTGGTGCGCCAGATCCTCGACGACCCGGAGGGCAACCACGACTGGGGCTTGTCCGCGGAGGTGGACCTCGCCGCGTCCGACGAGGCGGGGACGGCGGTCGTGCGGCTGACGGCGGTGAATCAGCTCTGATCGGCGATTGCGTGTGGGCCCTCCCGCGGAGCGTTCGCCGGGCCCTCGCGCGGAGCGTTTCCCGGGCCCTCGCGCGGAGCGTTCGCGGTTCCGCGCGCTTCTCGCCGCCGATTTCCGCGGCAACCGCGAACACCTTCCCGGGTGTTCGCGGTTCTCGCGGTTTCCGGCGCGCATTTCCACGGCACCCGCGAACGGCGAGGAGTAGCAGAACCGTTGACCGGGTAATGCGCAACCGCGCCACTTCTCGGGCCGCCAACCGGGGCGCTTTCTCGTATTGCTTCGCCGGGGGAGAGGCCTGTCATGCGCCGTGCCGTTGTCGTTCTCGCGTTGTCCACCGTGGTTCCGGCGTCCGCCGCGACGCTGACGGGGTGCGGCTCGTCCGACCCCAAGCCGCCGGACGGCACGCCCAACACGATCTCGGCTCCACAGCAGCCCGCCGCGCCCGGCGCCCTGGTGGCCGCGTCCTACTCGAAGATCACCGAGGCCCGGTCGGCCAGGCTCGACCTCAACTTCCAGCTGACGGCGGGCTCTCCCGGGGGTCCCGGCTCGACCGACATCAAGTTCGGCGGCAGCGGAGTGCAGGACTTCGTCGCCAAGAAAGCCCAGATCACGATCCAGGACCCGACCGGCCAGCCCGTCGAGGAGCGGGTCGTCGGTACGACGATCTACGTGAAGCTGCCACCGGCCGCCCAGTCCAGCCCGGCGCTCAAGGGCAAGTCGTGGCTGAAGACGGACCTCGACAAGGCCGCACAGTCGGCCGGTCTCGGCAACCAGCGGCGCCGGCGCGAACAGTGACCCGACGCAGATCCTGCAGATGCTGACCGCGGTGTCGAACAAGGTCGAGGAGGCCGGCACGGAGCAGGTGCGCGGTGTCGACACGAAGCACTTCCGGGTGACCGTCGACCTCACCAAGGCCTCCACAGCCCAGGGCAACACCCCGGAGCAGGCCAAGCGGCTCGAGCAGCTGCTGGGCACCTCGACGATGCCGGTGGACGTCTGGGTGGACGCCCAGGGGCTGCCGCACCGGCTGCAGTTCCGGATGCCGGTGCCCAAGTCCGCCGCGGGCAGCAGCGGCATGACGAACGCCAGGATGGTCGCCACCGAGGAGTTCTACGACTTCGGCACCCCGGTCGACGTGTCGCCGCCGCCGGCCGCGGACACGGTCGACGCCCTGTCGCTTCCGGGCGCCAACGGCTCGGCGGGCGGACGGACCGGCAAGCCCGCCGGCGCCTGACCATCCGTACCGGCGGGCGTAGCGTCGTCGGGGTGACCCAGAGCAGGGAATGGCACCTCGTCCGCCGCCCCGAGGGCTGGCCGACGCCGGACGACGTCGCGCTCGTCGAGCGTCCCGTTCCGGAGCCCGCCGAGCTGGCGGAGGGGCAGGTGCTGGTGCGCAACCTGTACCTGTCCGTCGACCCCTACATGCGCGGGCGGATGAACGCCGCGAAGTCCTACGCCCCGCCGTATGAGCTGAACAAGCCGATGTACGGCGGCGCGATCGGGCGCGTCGAGTCCTCCCGGGCCGAGGGTGTGCCGGTCGGGGCGGTCGTGCGGCACGGGCGGTCGTGGCGGGAGTGGGCGGTGTGCCGCGCGGCCGAGCTCGAGGTGCTGGACCCGGAAGCGGACGGCGTCCCGCTCTCCGCCTACCTCGGCGTCCTCGGCATGCCGGGCCTGACCGCGTGGGTGGGCACGTACGACATCGGCGCGATCCGGCCGGGCGAGACGTTCTACGTCTCCGCCGCCTCCGGCGCGGTCGGCGGCGTCGCCGGTCAGCTCGCGCGGCTCGCCGGCTGCCGGGTCATCGGCTCCGCCGGCGGGCCGGAGAAGATGGCCTACCTCACCGACGAGCTCGGCTTCGACGCTGCGATCGACCACCGGGCCGGCGACCTGACCGACCAGCTGCACGCCGCGGCGCCGCAGGGCGTCGACGTGTACTTCGACAACGTCGGCGGCGACTCGCTGCGGGCGGCGATCGCCAACCTCAACCCGTTCGGGCGCATCGCGGTGTGCGGGATGATCGCGTCCTACAACGAGCGGCAGCCGGGGCCGGACAACCTGTTCGAGATCGTCGCCCGGAAGCTCCGCGTCCAGGGGTTCATCGTCGGCGACCACGCCGAGCGCCAACCGCTGTTCCGCCGGCACGTCTCGTCGCTGCTGCGCGACGGGCGGCTGCGGTACCGCGAGACCGTCCGCAGCGGCATCGAGACCACGTTCGACGCTCTGCTGGAGGTGCTGCGCGGCGGCAGCCACCTCGGCAAGATGGTGATCGAACTGCCGGACAACTGACTCGGTCAGCCCGCGAGGCAGTACCGCCCGGACGAGCGTGGAGCCCCGCCAGAGGTGACACCCTGTAGCGGAGCCGGTTTACTCGACTCGTCGGCATCGGGAGCCGACACGGGCCGGTGGCGACGGAGCCGCCGCGGAAGTCCGGGGAGTCGTCGTGCCGCCACGCTCTCGGAAGTCGGGCCCGGCGGCCCGAACCGAGGCGGCCGAACCGGCCGTCGTCCTGCGGCCCGGGCCGACGCCGCGTGCGCTCGACGTCCGCGACGAGGCGGCCGGCCGCGAGACGGAGCCCGCACCGTCGATCGACATCCGGTGGTCGGACGAGGGGGCCTGCACGGTCGAGCTGCGGGGTCGCCCGACCCGCGCCATGCTCACCGAGGCCCGGGAGATCCTCTGGAGCCGGACCCCGTCGGACCGCCTGACCGTCGTCGTCACCCACGCGGTGCTGACCCGCAACCTGTTCGCGCTGCTGATCGCCGGTCGGCGCCGGCTGTCGGCGAGCGGGGTCTTCGAGATCGTGGGGCTCGACGCCCCCGGCGCTCGCCGGATCGCCGACAGCCGGCCGCCCGAGCACCGCGACGACGCCTGAGCCGGGGCCCGGCGGCGTCGTGGGTGTCGGCGGTGGCCGGTCAGCTCTTGCCGAGGATCAGGTCGGCCGCCTTCTCCGCGATCATGATCGTCGGCGCGTTGGTGTTGCCGCGGGTCACGGTCGGCATCACGGACGCGTCGACGACGCGCAGGCCGTCGACCCCGTGCACCTTCAGCTCGGGGTCGACGACGGAGTCGGACGGGTCGCCCATCCGGGCCGTGCAGGTGGGGTGGTAGACGAGCTCGACGGTCTCCTTCACCCACGCCTCGAGGGCGGCGCGGGTGGTGACCTCGGGACCCGGGCGCAGCGGCTTGCCGACGAGCTCGCGGAAGGCCGACGTCTTCGTGATCTCCAGCGCCTTGTCGACGGCGACCATCAACGCGTCCCGGTCCTGCTGCTCACCGAGGATGTTCGTGACGATGCGCGGCGCGTGCGCGGGGTCGGCGGAGCGCAGCGTGACCGAGCCGCGGCTCGTCGGCGCGACCAGGGTCGGGCCGATCGAGAACGCCGGCCCGTTGTGGGTGGCGAAGCCGTGCTCCTGGAAGAACGCCGGCGCGAAGTGGAACTGGAGGTCGGGCGCCGCGAGGCCGTCCGAGCTCCGGAAGAAGCCGCCGGCCTCCCCGATGTTGGAGCTGAGCAGGCCGGTGCTGGTGAGCAGGTAGCGCCCCAGGCTGAGGGGCTTCTCGGCCTCCGAGAGCGTGCCCTTGGCGGACGTCTCCCAGCTCATCAGGCAGAAGGGGTGGTCCTGCAGGTGGGCGCCGACGTTCGGGTTGTCCAGCACGACGTCGATCTCGAACCCGCGCAGGTGATCCGCCGGGCCGATGCCGGAGAGCATCAGCAGTTGCGGTGAGTTGATGGCGCCGCCGCAGAGCAGCACCTCCCGGCGGGCGCGGGCGATGATCGTTTCGTCGCCACGGTCGTACTCGACCGCGCTCGCCCGGCCGTGCGTCACGACGACCCGGCGGACCAGCGCCTCGGTCCGCACGGTGAGGTTCTTGCGCTTGAGCACCGGCCGCAGGTAGCCGTTGGCGGCCGACCAGCGGCGGCCCTTCTTCTGCGTCACCTGGAACAGGCCGATGCCCTCCTGGTCCGCGGCGTTGAAGTCGTCGTTGCGGGGGATGCCGGCCTCGACCGCGCCGTCGACGAAGCTCTGGCTCACCGGGTTGGGGAAGCCGAGGTCCTTGACGTTGAGCGGGCCGCCGCTGCCGTGGAAGGCGTCCGCCCCGCGCTCGTTGTTCTCGGCGCGGCGGAAGTAGGGGAGCACCTCGTCGTAGCTCCAGCCCTTGGCGCCCTGTTCGGCCCAGCCGTCGTAGTCGGCCCGGTTGCCCCGGATGTAGATCATCGCGTTCATCGACGAGCTGCCGCCGAGCATCTTGCCGCGCGGGATGAAGAGCGAGCGCCCGTCGAGGTGGGGCTCGGGCTCCGTGCTGTAGTCCCAGTCCCGCGCGGTCTTGAACAGCTTGGAGAAGGCGGCCGGGATACGGACGTTCATCGTGCGGTCGGACGCGCCGGCCTCGATCAGCAGGACGCTGACCGAGGGATCCGCGGAGAGGCGATTGGCCAGGACACAGCCGGCCGATCCGGCTCCGACGATCACGTAGTCGTACTCGGCCATGGGGACCCTCCTCGACGTGGACTCGATGGCCAGTGTTACAGGTCACACGCGGAGGCTCCACGGCCGGCATCGGGGATGCGAACAGCCCTGGGGTCGCGGCGGTGACAGGGTGAGGCCATGCCGCGCCTCGACGACGTCGACCTGACCGCCCGGTTGTCGCGGAAGGAGGAGGCGGAGCACCTGCAGGCCGCGCAGCAGCGCCTGCTGCAGCTCCGGCTGGTCCTCGGTGCGCAGATCCCGGCGCATCCGGGTGCTTCGCCGCAGCTCGGGCCTGGCCTGTGCGTGGTCTTCGAGGGCTGGGACGCGAGCGGCAAGGGCGGGGCGATCAAGCGGCTGGTCGACCACCTCGACCCCCGGCACGTGCGGGTCGCCCAGTTCGCCGCGCCCACCTACGACGAGAAGCGGCACCACTTCCTCTGGCGGTTCTGGCCGGCGCTGCCGGGCTGGGGCGGGATGGCGGTGTTCGACCGGTCCTGGTACGGGAGGGTGCTCGTCGAGCGGGTCGAGGGGTTCGCCAGCAGGACGGAGTGGACGCGGGCCTACGACGAGATCGTGTCCTTCGAGCGCTCGCTCGCCGGCGAGGGTGTGGTGCTGGTCAAGCTCTGGATGCACCTGTCCTCCGACGAGCAGCTCCGGCGGTTCGAGCGCCGGCGGGACAACCCGCTCAAGGCCTGGAAGCTGACCGACGAGGACTGGCGCAACCGCGGCAGGCGCTCCGAGTACGAGGCCGCCGTCGAGGACATGCTGGTCCGCACCGACCTCCCCGAAGCGCCATGGACGGTCGTGCCGGCGGAGGACAAGCGCTACGCGCGGGTCGCCGTGGTCGAACGGGTCTGCGAGGCGATCGAGGACGGGCTGCGGGCGGCCGGGCAGCCGGTCCCGCGGGCGGCCCGCAGGGGCTGAGCGGATACTGCTCGTTCCGCGGTCCCGCGTCGCGGGCCGGGGCGAGACCTGCCAGGCTCGGACGCGGGCAACGGCAGGCAGACGGCACCGACGGGGGAGGGAAGCGCCCGATGACCGGACCATCGTTCGTGGTGGGGCTCGACCAGGGTGGCTCGGTGATCAACGCCACCGTCCTCGACGAGTCGGGCACGTTTCTGCTGGACGAGCTGGTGGAGACGCCGAGCCGCGTCCGCGAGGGGCCGGACGCCGGCCTGCGGGCGCTCGAGGAGGCCCTCGACGACGTGCTGAACCGGCTGGACATCCCGCGCGGGTCGGTGCGGGCGGTCGGCCTCGACACTCCGGGGCCGGCCAGCGCACGCGGGGTCTTCTCCAGCCGCGGCTCGACCAACTTCGGTCACGACGGTTGGCGCGGCTTCGACATCCGCAGCGCCCTCGAGGACCGGGTCGGCCTGCCCGTCACCTACGCCAACGACGGCAACGCCGCGGCGCTGTACGCCCACGCGAAGCGCTTCGGCGACCAGGCGCAGGATCGGTCCTCGATCTCGGCCATCGTCGGGACCGGCCTCG
The DNA here is from genome assembly GCA_963783105.1 of uncultured Actinomycetota bacterium. GTDB lineage: Bacteria > Actinomycetota > Actinomycetes > Frankiales > Frankiaceae > JAVEDQ01. The sequence continues at coordinate 372,018 of CAWAMI010000003.1, read as the reverse complement.
GTGGCGGGCTCGTGCAGGACGGGCGGCTGATCAGCGGGGCGGCGGGGATGGCGGGCGAGGTCGGGCACGTCCACGTCCCGATGCACGGGCTGCTCGAAGCGGACCAGCCCGTGCCGTCCTGTGCCTGCGGGTTCACCGGCGATGCCGAGAGCGTCGCCTCACTGACCGGGATCCGGAACAACCTGCTGCCGTACTGGCTGGGTCGCTACCCCGAGCACCCGCTCGGCGGGCTCGATCGCGCCGAGGCCGCCAAGCAGGTGCGTGGCTACGCCGAGCGGGGCGACGAGATGGCGCTCGCGATCTTCGCGCAGCAGGCCAAAGCGATCGGAGCGCTGTTCACCATCACCGCCAACCTGGTCGACCCGGACGGGTACTTCCTCGGCGGCGGGGTGGTCGAGGCGGCGCCGGAGTTCCGCGACTGGTTCCTGGGGCAGGTGCACGCGGCGACCCGACTGCGCGACGAGCAGTCCGGCGTCGCGACGTTCGCGCTGGTGCCCGATCGGGACATGGCCGGGTCCCGGGGCGCCGCGCTGGCGGCCTCCGGCGTGGGCGTCGATCCGCAGACGCCGAGAGATGCGGGTCTGACGGGGGCGATCGGCTGACCGTCGCCGGGCGGGTGCTCCGAGGCGCCCGCGGTACGGCGTTCCGGGCGCCGAAGGGGTGCCGCGGCAGTCATTTCGCGTAGGACAACTGTCATCGCGGTATGGCCCCAGAAGATCAGCTCCGCGGCTAGGGTCGAAGCGAACAGTTTCCCGGATGCTGCTGTACCCGGATGACGCGGCCGTGCAGGAGGCTTTGATGTCGGATTCCTTGGACCTGAGCAAGCCGCTCGCGCCGCCCGCCGGCGCCCCGACGACGACCGGCACGCCCGGGAGCGCCCTCGAGCTGTCGCCGCCCGCGGCGGTGCCGGTCCTGCCCGACGAGCAGGTCGACAGCATGGTGCCGATCGACGAGGCCACCCGCGTCGAGCTCCGGAGCAAGGCGGCGGCGTTCGTGCAGGACCTGTCGTCGCAGGACCCGCACAGCCCGGCCTTCCAGGACAAGGTCGCCGACATCACGCGGATGGGCGAGCGGGAGATCGTCGCCAGTGCGCGCGTGTCCAACCGGATGCTGGATCGGCCGGCCCAGGCCCTGCAGAGCACCCGCGGCGGCCGGGGCGCGGGCGCCGATGCCCAGGCGCGGGTCGCGGGCACACTGCTCGAGCTCCGACAGACCGTGACCGAACTCGACCCCGCGAAGGCCGACCTCAAGGGCACGCGCAAGCTCCTCGGGATGATCCCGATGGGCAACAAGATCGCCCGGTACTTCCAGAAGTACCAGTCCGCGCAGAAGCAGCTCGACGCGATCATCAAGGCGCTCGACTCGGGCCAGGACGAGCTCCGCAAGGACAACGCCGCCATCGAGCAGGAGAAGGCGAACCTGTGGGCGGCGATGGGCAAGCTCACCGAGTACGCGACGCTGGCCAAGGCCCTCGACGCGGCGGTCGCGCAGAGGATCGACCAGCTCAAGATCAGCAACCCGCAGCAGGCCGACATCATGACCTCGGACGCGCTGTTCCCCATCCGGCAGCGCGAGCAGGACCTGCTCACCCAGCTCGCCGTCAGTGTGCAGGGCTACCTGGCGCTGGACCTGGTGCGTAAGAACAACATCGAGCTGATCAAGGGCGTCGACCGGGCGCAGAACACGACGGTGGCGGCCCTGCGGACCGCGGTCATCGTCGCCCAGGCGCTGGCGAACCAGAAGCTGGTGCTCGACCAGATCAACGCCCTGAACGCGACGACGAACAACATGATCCTGTCGACCAGCGAGATGCTCAAGCAGCAGTCGGGGCAGATCCAGGAGCAGGCCTCGTCGAGCACCGTCAGCGTCGAGACCCTGCAGAAGGCCTTCGACAACGTGTTCGAGACGATGGACGCGATCGACAGCTACAAGGCGAAGGCCGTCGAGAGCATGGCGACGACGGTCACGGCGCTCGAGCAGCAGGTGAACCGCTCCAAGTCGTACCTGGAGCGCAGCCGCGCGAACGAGCGCTGAGCCGGACGTCTGAGCGCGGCTCGGTCGGTCGACCCGCCGCCGGAGCAGTGGTCGCGAACGGGAGCCCGTAGGGCGAGGAGGAGGTCAGCGTGTTCTTCCGACGGCGTTCCGGCGCCGCCGAAGCGCCGCCCGGCCCGCCACCGCCCTACCCGGAGGCCGAGGAGACCGGCCCGGACGTCGCGGCGCAGGCGCGGCAGCTCCGCAGCGAGCTGGTCGGCATCGTGCGCCAGGCGAACGCCGACGGAGGACGGCTTCCGCCCGGGGCGGTACCGACGGTGCGGGACATCGACGACGTGCTCCGGCCGCTGCTGGAGTACGTCGAGTCCCGCGGGGCCAGCGACGAGGAGATGCGGCACCTGACGTCGATCGTGCGCGAGTACCTGCCGACGGCGCTCCGGGACTTCATGTCGCTGCCCCCGCAGTACGCGGAGCGGCCGGGCGTCACGGGGACGACGCCCGCCGACGACCTGGTGCGTCAGCTGCAACTGCTCGACGAGGGCGCGAACGAGCTCCAGGACCTCGTCTACACGGGCGACGCCGCACAACTCGCGATCCAGGCGCGGTTCCTCGACGCCAAGTTCCGTCGCTCGGATCTGGACTGACGTGCCGGGACGGACGGACTCGACGGTGACGCTGCCATGACGGTCACGCTGGCCAAGGGCGGCAATCTCGTCCTGCAGGCGGAGGCGCCCGGCATCGAGCAGGTGCGCATCGGCATCGGCTGGGAGAGCGGTCCGGGCGCGGCCGCGGTCGAGATCGACGGCCTGCTGTCGCTGGTCGAGAAGACCGGGGGCGCCGGCCGGCTGCTGCTCGCGCACCAGGTGCCCAACCCGGACGAGTCCGCCACCGCGCCGCGCGCCTCGGGGTCGACCGTCGGCGACGCCGAACGGCTCGTGGTCACGCTCGCCGCGGTGCCGGCGTCGGTGACCCGGCTGCAGTTCGGCGCGACGATCTTCGACGCGAACGCGCGGCGGCAGACGTTCCGGTCGGTGCGCGGGGCCTACATCCGGGTGCTGAACCACGCCAACGGCGTCGAGATCGCGCGCTACACCCTCGACGTCGAGACCGGCTCGGAGATCGCGATGGTCTTCGGCGAGCTGTACCGGAATCCGAAGGGCTGGAAGTTCCGGGCGGTGGGGCAGGGCTACGCCGCCGGCCTGCGCGGCATCGCCGGTGGTACGGGGGAGCCGCGGTCCGCCCGGCCCGTCGAGGTGACCGACTACGTGCGCCGGATCTCGCCGGCGCGCACCCGGCGCAACCTCGCCGAGCATCTCGAGCCGCCGCGGGCGGCCCCGCCCGCGAGTCCGCCGACCACGCCGCCCGCGAGCCCGCCGAAGCCACAGCCCCAGCCGCAGTCACAGCCGCAGTCACAGCCGCAGCCGCAGTCACAGCCGTCCAGGCCCGCGCAACCACGTCCCGCGCAAGCCAGGCCCGCCCAACCGCGGCGTGCCGTTCCGCCGGCGCCTCCTGCGCAGCCGGCCAAGCCGGCCAAGCCGGCCAAGCCGGCCAAGCCGGCCAAGCCGGCCCAGCCGCGGCAGCCCGCAGCGCAGTCCCCGGCGCCCGCGGCACAGCCTCCGCGACCGGCGCAGCCCGCGGCCGGCCGGTCGCTGCTCGACCTCTCGGGCGACGACTCGCCCGCGCCCTCCACGCCGGCGACACCTTCCACACCGGCGGCACCTTCCACGCCCGCACCGCCGAGTCGGTCGCGCGGGGGCCGCAGGTCGCTCTCAGCCCCGGCCGCGGAGCCCCCGGGCTCGGCCCCGGCGACGCCCACCGGAGCGCAGATCGAGTACGGCGAACACTCGTCGCGGCACCGGCAGCGGCTGGAGCACGTCGGGGTCCTGGACGACGAGCATCCGGCCACGACCTGGCCCGAGGCCGACCGCGGCACCGGCGGCATGACCATCACCCTCACCTGGGAGCCCCTGCAGACCGCCACCGGCCTGCCGAAGCCGAGCGACCTGCATCTCGCGGCGTTCTGGCAGGCCAACGACCGCTCCGAAGGGCTGATGCAAACCCACGGCGGTGCCATCAGCGCGCCGGGCGAGGCCGGCCCTCGGCAGGTTCTCCGGCTCGGCCGCCGCGACGAGCGCGAGGGGCAGACGATCTTCGTCGACCTCGCCACGCTGCCGACCTTCAAGCGCTTCTTCGTCTTCGCCTACGGACAGCACGGGTCGCCGGAGTGGGACACGCTGCGGCCGGTGCTGACCGTTACGGCGCCGTCCGGCGAGCAGCTGACGATCCGGCCGGGGGAACCGATGGGCGGTGCCCGGCTCTGCGTTCTCGCGTCCTTCCACGTGGTCCAGGGCGATCTCGTGCTGCGTCGGGAGAACGAGTTCGTGACCGGGCCCTCGGAGGAGGCAGCGCAGTGGTACGGCTTCGACCTCGACTGGAATCCGGATGGTCTGACGCTGCGGCCGAGGCCGAGGGCGCGGGCCCGACGCTGAGCTGGACGGCGGAGGCGAGTCGATGATCTGCGCCCGGCGGGCCCGGGGCGCGTCGCGTGGGGCAGTCGATCGCGAGGGTCGGTGCTGCTAGCCCGGCAGCCAGGACGCGTGCCCGGCGAGCAGCGTGTAGCCGACGAGCGCGACGGCGTCGATCAACGTGTGGGCGACGACCATCGGCAGCACGCGGCCCCATCGTTGGAACAGCTTGCCGAAGATCAATCCCATGATCACGTTGCCGACGAAGCCGCCGAGGCCCTGGTAGAGGTGGTACGAGCCGCGCAGCAGCGCGCTCACGGCCAGCGCCCGGTGGGGCCGCCAGCCCAGCTGGTCGAGCCGCCGCAGCAGGTAGCCCGCGACGAGGATCTCCTCGAGAACCCCGTTCTGCCCCGCGATGAGCAACTCGATCGGGATCCGCCACCAGACCGACGGCAGCTCCGTCGGGACCACGGCGCGGTTGAGCCCCAGCGCGTAGGCGGCCAGGTAGAGCGCGAGACCGGCGCAGCCGATGACGGCGGCGATCGCCGCGCCGCGGAGCGCGTCGCGACGGGGTTGGCTGCGGTCGACGCCGAGGTCCGACAGGCGTTCCCCGCTGCGGTGCAGCAGGTGGACGACGAGAGCGACGGGGGCGAGGGTCAGCAGGACCGACATCAGTTGGAACAGGAGTTCGAGCCAGGGCCGGCCCGGCGCGAACGGGGTGACGAGCGAGGCCCGCTGGTCGGAGAGCTTCTCGGGGGCGGTGACCGCGCGCAGGAACGACAGCAGCGCCGTGACGCCGCTGGCGCCGAGCGAGACGGCGAAGACGACGAGGATCTCGCCGCGCAGGGTCCGGCCGTCGAGACCGCCGGGCAGCCGGGACGCTGCGCCGGACGGCCCTGCGCCGGACGGCCCGTCCCCGGACAGCCCGTCCCCGGACGGCCCGGCGCCGGCGGGCCCGAGCCCGACGGAGCCGGGGTCGGCGCGCCCGGCATCCGGGGCGCCGGCCCGCTCCGCGTCGACCATCCCGCCATCGTGCGTGAATCCGTCACGTGAGGCGACCGACTGCCTCGACACCACCCGCCAGCGCGGCGCCGATCCCGTGCCGTAGGCCGGGCGATCCGGCGGACTGTTCACCCGGTCAGGTGAAAAGTCGGCTGACCCTGAGTCGTCGAACGCATTCAGCCAGTTAAGCGTGTCAGTGTTGCTCCGCCGCCGACCCCCAGGCGGCCGGGACACCTGAGACCGAGGCGGAAACATGCGCGGACGACTGCTGGTGCCGGTGTTGGTCGCGGCGATCGGAGGCGTCGGCCTGACCGCCTCGTGTGCCCCGGCCGCCCCGGCGTCGGGCATCGATGTCACGCTCGTCGCGCCTCAGCAGGTCGCCCTCGACCCGTCCTCGGCGACCGTCGACGTCGCCTACACCACGTCGTCCTGCCCGAGCGGCTGCGCCCTGGTCCGGGTCCGGACCCTGCGGGCCAACGTGCAGGAGCGACAGCTCGACCTCCGGACCTTCGGCGCCGGGGCGGCGCGGACGTTCCGGGTACGCGACGCCGTCACGAGCGAACCGTCGCTCGGCTGGGCCACCTCGTACGAGCTGCGCGTCTTCCGCTCGCCGGCGCACACCGACTACACCCTGGCCGCGGCCGTCTCGGCCACGCCGACGTTCTCCGGCGAGAACGCCTTCCGCTTCGACGCAGGCTGGCGCCGGGAGCTCAACACCGGGGTGACCGAGACGTTGATCTCGCGCTCCTCGACCCCAGGCGCGACGGCGACGCTGCCGGCCGGCGTCGCCCGCCGCAGGGTCGGTGTCATCGCGGCCAAGGGGCCGAACAACGGGGTGATGCGCCTGCTCGTCAACGGCAAGGCCGTGTCGACCCTGGACCTGCGGGCGACGGCCTGGCAGGCGCGCCAGGTGGTCGCGACCGTCGACCTGCCCCCCAGGGGCGTCCTCGCCGTGCAGAACGCCACCCCCGCGGGCCGGGCCGGCCGCGACGTGCACGTCGACGGCGTCGTCACGCTGCCCGTGCAGGCGCTGGCGACGGGGTCGCAGGTGCGCACCCCACGCGGGAACAGCAACCCCACGACCGGGCCTGCCCCGGCGCCCAAGGAGTCCGTCGAGGCCCGGATGCAGACCGAGCAGCAGCTGCCGGCCACCGGCAGCGGACCGGTCCTGGACGTCACCGCCCGGGTGTTCGGCTGCGCGAACGGCTGCGATCTCGTCCGGCGTACCTATGACGGCGACGGCCAGGTCGAGGTCGTGCTGCTCAGCCGCACGTCCCCGGCGTCGAGCACCCTGCAGACCCTGACCGTTACGGACCGGCAGCCATTCTCCTCGGGGCCCGTGACGTACGCGCTGCAGAAGGGCGGCCGGGACGTCGCGACCTCCTCCGGCGTCAGCCCGGAGCTCGTACCGGCGGCGCAGTTCTCCGCGAGCTACGGCTGGACGAAGGTGAACAACGCCGACTACCTCGACGGCATCGCGTGGACGTCCTCCACGCCCGACACCGGGGTCACCTACCGCGCCAACGGCGCCTTCGAGGGGCGCAACGTCGGCGTCGTGGCGGCCAGGGGCCCGGGCGGCGGCGTGCTGGTGGTCTACGTCGACGGCCGGCCCGTGCAGACCGTCGATCTCTACTCCGCCACCCCGGAGCTCCGGCAGGTGGTCGCGTCCGTGGATCTCGGCCCGACCGGCCGCGTCACCGTCGCGAACCGGACCCCGGCCGATCACGCCGGGAAGGACGTCGTGATCGACGACCTGGTCCTGTTGCAGCGGCCGGACGACTTCTACTAGGCCGAACCGGTCCTGTTGGCCGAGCGGATCGCGGGCACCGGCTGCGCCGGGTGTCGCGGAGCGCGGCGGGCGGAGCGCGGCGGACGGCTCGGGCGCTCGATGCGGCGCCGGGGCGAGCGGGGAACCGGTCGACTCATGCGGCCACTATGCGCTTCACATCGAGGGGATCGGTCGTTCTCCGGACGATTGACACGAAGGGCCTAGATGTCCTGAGCCCCTCCGGACGGGTGCCGGCGCACCGCGTCAGAGCTCGCCGGTGGCCTTCTGCTGGGACCAGGAGTATGCGAGCTGCAGGAAGTCGCTGCCCGCCACGGCCGTCATCGTGGTGGCGACGAGGCGCGTCGCGCGGGGAGCGAAGACCAACCCGAAGGTGAATCCGGTGGCGGTCCACTGCGCCAGGCAGAACGGGCAGGTGATGAGTTCGCCGACGGCATGCCTCACGCCGTGCCCGCGCACCTCTTCGTGCAGCTCGGCGGGGCCGGCGGTGCCCTCGTAGCGGGTGAAGGGAGCCCGCAGCGCGCTGGTGATGTTCTCCTTGGAAATCAGCCGAGCGAGCTTGTGCGTCGCGGTGGCCAGCAGAAGGACCTCGAAGGGTGTCGGGGTGGGCAGCGGGCGCCGCTGTGCCCGGGCGACGCCGGCGAGCGTCAGCACCAGCCCGGAGTAGACGGCCATGCCGCCGGCGTACGCGCTCAGCGGCCGTTCCTCGCCCTGGGAGTACGCCGCCCGCTCGCGCTGCAGCTTGCTCCGGATCTCCTGCATGTTCGTCGCCACGGCGACGTCCTGCCCAGCGGGCTGCAAGTCATCCGTTCACGGCGACGTGGGCGACGTACATCGCGTGGTCGGACTCCGGGACGAAGGTGATGTCCGCGGTCTGCGTCACGCGCGCCGTCGCCCTGGGGACGAAGGCGTAGTCGAGCTTGACGTTCAACCGGGTCGTCGGCCGGGCCTGCGCGCGCGGACTCAGGTCGGCCTCGGCATAACCACCGCCGTACCAGTCGTCGAACACCGGCGTGGTCGGCAGCAGGTTCAGATCCCCGACGAGCAGGGTCGGCGGACCGGTCGCGTTGAACTGCTCGACCCGGTCCCGGACGAACCCGAACTGCTGGGTGCTCACCGCCGGCAGGCGGAACAGATGCGTCCCGCACACCCGAAGCGGCGTCGAGGCCGCCGCCGGCGTCTCCGGGCTGCGGAAGGCGACGCAGAGCAGGTTCCGCTTCTCCTGCGTGTTCGGCCCGTCGGCCTGGACGGCGTCGGGGAAGGTCAGGGCCTGCACTCCGTCGGGTTCGGCGTCGCCCTGCCAGAAGACGGCGTTGCCGAAGGAGGCGCACGACGGTTGCCCGAAGGCCGGGATGGACCACGCGTTCGCGGACCGGTAGGCCAGCGGGGCGGCGGACAGCCGGTTCCGGAGCAGGTCGTACTGGCTCGAGCAGAGCTCTTCGAGGACGATCGCGACCGGCGGCGGGCTCATGGCCTGCACCTGACGGATCAGGGCGTCGACCGGCGCCGCCGAGCCACGGTTGCCGCTGAAACCGGAGACGTTCCACTCCAGAACCGTTCCGGCCCATGGCGGCTTCGGCGGCGGCTTCGTTCCGCTGCCGGAGCAGGCGGACAGTCCGCCGGCCGCGACGAGCGCGAGGATGAGGACGGGCGGCAGGAGGATCCCCCGGAACCGCCGCTCGGCAGTACGCATGAGCAGGCAAGGTAGCGGCCTCGGCCGCGTCGCTCAGGCAAAGCGACGAAATCGCCACCTCGGGGCCGGAGCACCACCCGATGGGCCGGCGATCGCTACCGTCGCAGCAGTGACGTCGCCGGTGCAGCCGTGTGCCCTGCGAGGTGCCGAGGCGGCGGACGCGCTCGTCGCCGCCCTGCCGGAGGACAGCTTCGCGGAGCTGTGCGGACGGGGCCGGCTCGTGGTCGAGGTCCGCGTCCTCGACGGGGCGGCGCTGTGGCGCGGCAACCCCTGGGGCTCGAACTGGAGCGGCGGTGGGGACCCCGCGGCGCTGGCGCGCGTCACCGAGGCCGTGCAGCCGGAGAGCCTCAGCGTCCCGGGCTCTCTCGGACTGCCACCGGGCTACGAGCGGGGCTGGGGGTGGGGCTGGCACGCCCTGCACCGCCCGCCGGATCGGCAGCCGGGCGAGGAGAGCGTCGGCTGGTTGTCGGACGAGCCGTCGTCGGATCCGGAGCTCCGGTCACTCGTCGCGCGCGCGTTCCCGGACGCGGAGACGCCGCCCGGTGACCCGCGGATCGTGCGGTGGTTCGGCGCCCGACGCGGCGGCCGGCTCGTTGCCGCGGCGGCCGAGCTCCGGACCGAGCCGGGAGCGGCGCTGCTCTCGTCGCTGACCGTCGACCCGGCGGTACGACGCGAGGGCTGGGGGAGCGCGGTGACCTCCTGGTTCGCGCGCACTCGCCTGGAGGACGGCGCCAGGATCGTCGGCCTCGGCACCTACCTGGCGAACGCGCGCGCCCGTGCCCTTTACGGTCGGCTCGGTTTCGTCGAGGTCGAGTACGTCGGCGGCGCCCGGACGGGTTTCGGCGCAGGCACGTGAGCTGCTCGGTCAGCGCAGCGACGGGAGCTGCTCGTCCAGCTCGCCGCGGACCGCCGAACGGGCCAGCAGCGCGCCGAGCAGCGGAGCGAGCTTGAACAGGTTGTCGCCCCACAAAGCCACCACGGGCCCGGAGCAGGCCGCGCCGACGCCGTCTCCGGTGCCGATCGAGTCGCATTGGACGGTCTCCATGACCTCGTCCTCGACGCCCGTCAGCGTCTCCCGGACGTAGGCGGTCAGCACCCTCCGGGCACGTTCCCGGGTCTCGTCGACGCCGAGACCCCAGTCCGTGTCCTGGTCGCCGAGCTCGCCGCCGACGGCCCACAACCCGGGGCCCGCCAGGTGCTGGTAGGTGGTGAACCCCGGTCGCCAGGCGCCGGACTGCTCGAGCCAGCAGGGCGGCCGCGCGGCCGGATCGGCGAGTCGGAAGGTGAAGCGGTGATGGTGCCGGCGCGTATGCGGGACGCCGACGAGCCCGAGCGGTTCGACCAGGGCAGCGGTGCCGGCGCCGGCGGCGACGACGGCGGCGTCGCAGTCCCACCCGCCCGACGCGGAATGCACCCGCACGCGGGCGCCGTCGGGCATGTCCACCGCGGTGACCGTGTCGTCTGCTCGGACAGCCGGTCCGAGCGCGCGGAGCAGCGCGTCCCCGGACGCCCGCGCCTGCAGAACCCCGCCGAGCGGGTCGACGAGCGACGGTCCGGCCGGCCCCGCCGCCGGCAGCCCGGCCGGGACCTCCCCGTCGAGCAGCCGGACCTCGACCCCCGCCGCACGCATGGCCTCCGCCCGCTCGAGCGCGGGTTCGCCGCTCACGACCACGCCCTCGCGGCCGACGAGCGGAACCTCGAACTCGGCCTCCCACGCGCGCCACGACTCGAGGGCCCGGACGGCCGCACGCACCATCCGCGGCTCGGCGTGGGCGGTGCGGAAGATGCGGGTCCCGCCGAGCGACCGCGCGGCCATCGGCGTGCCCGCGTCGTAGCAGCGGACCTCCACCTCCGGCGAGCGGCTCAGCTCGAAGGCGGTGGCCAGCCCGATGATCCCGGCGCCGACGACGGCAACGCGCATGCTTCGACCGTAGGCGGACGCGGGCACCCGCCCGGCCGGAATTCCTTCGCGCCGTCGCTGGCTTTGACGTCGGCGTCAAGGTCTAGCGTCCTGCTCGAGCAGGAGGGGAGGCGGACCATGCGCATCGGTGAACTGGGCCGGCTGGCGGGAGTCAGCCCACGGACGCTGCGGCACTACGAGTCGCTCGGGCTGCTGCCGGCGGCGAGGTCGTCCAACGGCTACCGGTCCTACGACGCCGACGACCTGGCGGCCGTGCGCGAGATCCGCACGCTCGTCGAATTGGGCTTCTCGCTGGAGGAGACGCGGCCGTTCCTCGAGTGCCTGCGCGCCGGCAACACGTCGGGCGGCAGCTGCCCGGACTCGCTGGCCGTCTACCGACGCAAGCTCGACGAGGTCGATGCCTATCTCGCCACCCTCACTCGCATCCGCGCGGCCCTGACCGAGTCGCTCGACGCCGCCCTGCGTCTCCGGCGGTTGCCGCCGGACGAGCCCCTGTGCGCCTTCTCCGGCCATCCCGCGCCGTCCACCTCCGACCTGAAAGGAACCCGGACATGACCGACTCCCGGACCCTGCCGGCCCCCGTGGCGGCGCCCCGCCCCGAGCTGGGCGTCGTGACCGACGCGACCTTCGCCTCGGAGGTGTTGCAGGCGGACCGACCGGTCCTGGTCGACTTCTGGGCGCCCTGGTGCGGGCCCTGCTACCAGGTCGTACCGGTGCTCGAGCGCATCGCCGCCGAGCGGGCCGGGCAGCTCTCGGTCGTCAAGATGAACGCCGACGAGAACCCGGAGACGGCGGCGCGGCTGGCGATCCTCGCGATGCCGACGCTGCAGCTGTACGTCCGGGGGGAGCTGGTCACGTCGATCGTCGGTGCTCGGAGCAAGGCCGCGCTGGAGCGGGCGCTCGAGCCGTTCCTCGGGGGAGGCGTGGGCGTCAGCCGCTGAGCGCCTTCTCGACCCGCTCGAGGACGGTCTTGCGCGCCGCGTGCGCCTTCTCGTAGTCGCGGACGGCGCGGAGGCCGTCGGCGTCGAGGTCCTTCACCGCGCCGACCACCTCGCGGGCCGTGCGGTCCTCGTAGCCGGGGAAGGGTTCGTCGTCTCGGTGGGCGCGGGCCTTCCTGCCGGCCTGCTTCGCGGAGTCGGTGTTGGCGACGAACTGCCGGCCCTTGCGGGTCTGCCGGCGCTTGCGCGAATCGGTGGCCTCGCGTTCGGCGGGGGAGAGGTCCTTCCACGCCTTCTTCGGCAGGTAGCGGGCGGTTTCGTCGCCGTCGCGCGCGCGGGTCTCGCCGTCCTTGGTCTGCCAGTCCTCGGAGGTCCACTCGTCGAGATGCTGGGCGGCGTCCGGCTCGTCCTTCTTGTCGGTGGTGTAGCCGCCCCCCGCCTTCCTGTATTCGGCGGCGAGGAGCTGGGCCTTGCGGGCCGACCATTGCCCGGGCCGGCCGCCGCGGTCACCGGCGGTGATCTCCTTCTTGAGGCGGTCGCGCAACCCGGGGTCGGTGTACTGCGACGGCTTGGCCATGCCGCTCTGGTGCCCGGAGCGCAGGCGTTGATGCGATGTGGGGTCGTTCGCGGTCTGCGCGCTGGCGTTCGCGGTCTGCGCGATGGCGTTCGCGGTTCGCGCGGAAATCCGGCTCCAGAACCGCGGGGACCGCGAGCACCCCGCCGCGCGAAGCTCCCCGTACCGCCCGTCGTGGTTGCTCGGAGGCAGCGCGTCTCCCGCTGGCGGTCGGCGCTGCCGGGGGACGGGCGAGGTCCGTAGCGTCAGCCGCTGCGGCCCAGCGGGTCGCGGCCGATGAAACCGAGCAGCCTGGTCTGCGCGTCGGCGTCGTCCGGGACCGGCACCCGGGGCCCGAACTGCCCCGAGGAGCGCATAAGATCCTCGATCGGCTCCATCCCGCCCAGCAGCTCGGCGCAGGTCTCCTGGTCGAGCCGCTCGTCCTGGCCGGTGGCGCGGGCCAGGTCCCAGGTGTGCAGAAAGACGTCGGTCGTGTAGAAGCGGTCGACCGCGTCCGGCAGCGGCATCTCGCCCACCATCGGGTGACGGAACGGGGTGTCTGCCTCCGGTCCGTCGAGCAGTCGCTGCACCGCGTCGGCGTGCACCTGCCAGGCGGCGACCGGGTCCGCCTCCGTCGACGGACCGCGGTCGAGCACCAGCCCGGTCGCGCTCGTCAGGAAGTCCGGGAACCACTCGACGAGGTGCCCGACGACATCCCGCGCTCGCCAGCCCGCCACCGGGGCCGGCGCGTCCCAGTCGTCCGTCCGCCGCACCCGAGCGGTGAACGCGTCGGTCACGGCGCGATGCCGTTCGGCCGGCTCGCGGGGAAGGGTCACGCGTGGACTGCCGCGACGGACTCGGCGATCTCGCCGGCGGCGAGCAGGGCGTCCAACTTGGCGTAGCCCTGGTTCACGCCGACCTCCATGCCGCTGCGCAGCCAGGCGTCGCGGCCCTCGAAGCTGTCGCAGAGCGACTGCGCGCGCAGCCGGGTGCGGCCGTCGCCGAGGTCCTCGAACGTGAGCGTCTCCAGCGCGACCCCGTCGGGATCGCCCTCATAGGTGAAGGTCTGCACGATGCGGTCCGGGCGGACCTCGTGGAAGCAGCCGTGGAAGCCGTACTCGGTGCCGTCGGCAGCGGTGCCGACGTAGCGCCAGTCACCACCGGTGGTGGCATCCCAGCGATGGACGGTCGTCGTCATCCCGTCCATCCGGTTCCACCGGGCGAACAGCTCCGGGTCGGTGTGCGCGCGGAACAGTTGGGCCGGGGCCGCGGCGAAGTCCCGGGTCATGCGGATGATCGGGAGCGTCGGATCCGCCTCGATCGTCGCGGCGGTACGTGCGTCACTCATGCCGTCTCCTCCTTCTGCGGGCGCTGTCCCGCCTTCTCCGCGTCGTCGTTCATCTCCGCCAACACGGCGTCGAGCCGCTGGTACCGGGCCTCGGCCCGCTGGCGGTAGCGCTCGATCCACTTCGTCATCAGGTCGAAGACTTCCGCCTCCAGGTGCACCGGGCTGCGGTGCCCCTCCGCGCTCCGGGTGACCAGGCCGGCCTGCTCGAGCACCTTGAGGTGCTTCGAAATCGCCTGCACGCTCACCGCGTACGGCGCCGCCAATTGACCCACCGACGCGTCGCCGCCGGTCAGCCGGGCCACGAGGTCGCGCCTGATCGGATCGGCGAGGGCCGCGAACGCCTGAGACAGTGGGTCGCCCATGTCCACCCCGTCCTCAACCGTTCGGTTGAGGTAACGTACGCCCGCTCCGTCGCCTCGTCAACCGCCCGATTGACGACAGCGCCGGCCGTCGGGCGGCCGGCAGCTCGGCCAGCAGGTCGACGAAGGCGTCCGACAGCCGCAGGACCATGAGGACCTCGTCGTTGCGGATCGCCACCGGCTCCTTCACCTGGCCGTCCACGACCTCCTCGAAGGTCTTGCCGGTGAGCAACGACTCGAGGCGCGCGACCCGACGTCGCCAGCTGATGAGGCCAGGGTTATGGCGTCCGGGACCGTGGTGCCTGCAGTCGCCGTTCCACAGATCCCGGTAGAACTGGCGGATCTGGTCCTCCCGCGTCTCCGTCAGCTGCGACAGGCGTTCCCCGAAGAGGGCGTCGTCCAGGCGACGGCAATGCCAGAAAGGGCGCCCGCATACGGGGCGTCGCTTTCGTCGTAGGCCTGAACGGCGCGCAGCACGGTGTCGGGAACCCGATGCGCTCTGATGGTCGGAGTTCCCGGGCAGATCGCAAAGCCGGGACGCCAGCGCCGTGCGAGCGATCGCCTCGTCCGGGCTCTCCACGCCGCGGTTGTGACGCCTGAGCGGTTGTCCGTGTGGTTCTCGCCCGGCGTGCCGCTCAGCCGGCGACCGGGCTGATGGTCGGGCGACAGACCGGGATCCGGACCGGCAGGTTCGTGCTGTAGCTGCTGCCGGGCGGGCTGACCGCTGCGGTGCTGGCCAGCGGGACCGTCGTGCAGGCAGCAGGAGTGACGGTCATCGTCGCCGATGCCGAGCGGCCCGCCGGCAGCCGGACCGACTTGGACACCCCCGTCGGATACGCGGGGGGAAGCAGGCGGCCCTCGGCGTCGCGGAGGACGAGGACCGGGTATCCGAAGACCGAGCAGGTGTTCGAGCCCCGATTGGTGAGGACCACGAGGAAGCGCTGGGTCCCGGGTGTGCCCTGGTCGTTCCGCACGACGGGGGACAGCGCGACGTCGGCGCACGTCTGCAGGCCTGCTGAGGGTGCCGACGGCACGGACGAGGCGGGATGGCCGGGCCGGAGGGGAGTGGGGACGGCCGGCCAGCCGCAGCCGCCCGCGAGCGCGATCACGCCAGCCGCGGCCGCTGTCATCGTCGCAATGTTTCGCCTGTTGCGCATGCTTGTTGTGTAACTGGTCGAACCGACTGGTGCGCGTCGTTTGCCCGTGTCGAGCTGCAGGTTCACCCGTTCAGGGGATCAAGACGTGCCTGCCGCTCCTCGTCCGCCTGTGACGCGGGCGCGGGAGATCGCGCAGAGCATCGCGGAGAAGTCCGCGCCGCTCGGCGTGCAGGCCACCCTGCTGTCCGCCCACCGCGCCCGCGAGGAGGGCGACGCGGCCGCCGTCTTCACCGGCCGCTGACTCAGCCCGGCAGCGACTCGCACGCGACTCCGTTGCCGTCACCGTCGAGGTGGTTCGGGTCGCTGCGGTCGCGGTCGAGCACGGCCTGCGCCTCGGGCTGGGTGGCGAAGTCGGAGCAATCGAGATCCCCGCCGGTCGACGTACCCGAGCCGGACGGCGACGACGGAGGACGACGAGGAGGACGACGACGGCGAGCCCGACGGCGAGGCCCGCGGTCTCGGCAGGACGGGCGCCGCCGCCTGCTGCGTGTCGCCGTCACAGGTGCCCGGTGACCACAGGCCACGGTCGCCGCTGCGGGCGCCGGCCTCCGCCGCCCGGAACTCGGACTGATAGCGGTACGGCGCGTCGTAGGTGTACTCGTGCGCGAAGCCCTGCTCGATCAGCGCGCGGTTGACCTGCAGGTCGCCGGCGTAGACGTAGGCCAGCGTCCGGCCGTACGCGTCGACGCCGCCCTGCGACGGGTCGGATTCCAGGAACACCTCGCCCCCGGCCATCAGCTCCTTCGCCCGCGCCGAGGCCTCGCGGCCGAAGCACTGGACCGGCTTGCGCGGATCGCTGGTCTCCGGGGTGTCGATCCCGATCAGCCGGACCTTCACCGTCCGGCCCGACCGGTCGACCTTGATGGTGTCGCCGTCCACGACGTCGACGACACGGAACGGCCCCTCACGAGGGGCGTTCGCGGGCGACGAGGTCGCGTCCACCTTGCGGGGCGACGGGGCCTGCTCGCCTCCCTCGCAGCCGGAAAGCCCGACGAGCGCCACCACGAGCGCGACGAGAACGACGGGCGGGGCGGGGGTGCGAACGGCGGCTCTCACGTGCTCCTCGAGGGTCGGCGAATGTCCGGTTGCTCCAGATTCGGCCCGTCGGCCCCCAGACGTCCGCCGAACCGCCGGAGATGACCCGAACGGACCAGACCTGCCGGCGAGGCCTCCCGCCGACGGGCCGCGCCCGGTCGGGGTGCGATCCTTCGGACCATAAGGGGGATCCATGAGCGAACAGGTCCACGCCTACACCGACGACGTCCTCGCGGACCACGACGGCATCGCGCTCGCCGCGCTGATCCGTGACCGAGAGGTGAGTCGGCGCGAGGTCGTCGAGGCCGCGCTGGCCCGGGCCGACAAGGTCGACGGGCTGCTGAACGCCGTCGCGTTCCGCGACGACACCCGCGCGCTCGCCGAGACGACGAGGCCCCGGCCGGGTCCCTTCTCGGGGGTGCCGAGCTTCGTCAAGGACAACACCGACGTCGCCGGCATGCCCACCGGCCACGGTTCCGAGGCGTTCCCGCCTCTCCACGCCAAGCGCGACGTCGCCTTCGCGCGCGCTCTCCTCGGCACCGGGCTGGTACCGCTGGGCAAGACCCGGCTGCCGGAGTTCGGTTTCAGCGCGAGCACCGAGTTCCGCAGCGAGGAACCCGTCCGCAATCCCTGGAACACCGACTACTCGGCCGGAGCGTCCTCCGGCGGCTCGGCGGCGCTCGTCGCGGCCGGCGTCGTGCCCTTCGCCCACGCCAACGACGGTGGCGGCTCCATCCGCATCCCCGCGGCGGCCTGCGGGCTGGTCGGGCTCAAGCCGACCCGCGGCCGCTTCCGACCCGGCCCTCTCGAGCGGATCCTGCCGGTCAACATCGTCGGCGAGGGGATGGTCAGCCGCACGGTGCGGGACACCGCCCACTTCTTCGCGGCCGCCGAGGACCACCGCCGCCGCCGTCCGCTGCCCCCGGTCGGGCTCGTCGAGGGCCCCGGTGTGCGTCGCCTTCGGATCGGTCTCGTCCTCGATTCCGTCGTCGGCAACGCCACCGACGACGAGACGCGGCGGGCGGTGCTCTCGACCGCCGAACGACTCGAGAACTCCGGCCACCAGGTCGTCGAGATGCCCCCGCCGATCGAGCGGCAGTTCGCCGATGACTTCACCCTGCTGTGGGCGCTGCTCGGCTTCGCCTCGTCGCGTCTGGGGCGCAGGTTCATCCCCGACTTCGACGCGGACAAGCTCGACGGCCTCACCCTGGGCCTGGCCGAGAGCTACTGGACCCGACGGCGCGAGACGTTCGGCGCGCTCCGGCGCCTGCGGCAGTCCTCGGAGGCGTACGCGCGGGCCAGCGCCGGCTACGACGCCGTGCTCTGTCCGGTCCTGGCCCGCACCACGCCGAAGCTCGGCTACCTGTCGCCGAACCAGCCGTACGAGCAGCTGATGAATCGGCTGATGGACTACGTCGCGTTCACCCCGCTGAACAATGCCACCGGCAGCCCCGCCATCTCCCTGCCGCTCGGCGCGACTTCGGACGGCCTGCCGATCGGCGTGCAATTCATGGGCCGGCACGGCGACGAGCGCACGCTGCTCGAGTTGGCCTTTGAACTCGAGGAAGAGCAGCCGTTCCGGCGAATAGGGGGTTGACGCACAACAGGATTTCGCGCCGAAAGCGCGAATCTGGTCGGGAGGAATCCGACCGAGAGCACGCTCATGACCCGTGGTGCCGTCAACTGTTTCCTAGGTCTGTGCGCGCTGCTCATCGCCGAACTCGGGGGCCTCGCCGTCATGAAGGACGGCTCGACCACCACCGATGACCCCGGACCCTTTCGCGGTCCACCGCCCGAACTCGTCGTGGCGGCTCACCACCTCGGGATCCCGGACGCGCAGGTGGAGAGGTTGCAGGTCCGCTGGGGCCTGCCGGCGGGGCTGTACGAGCCCCGCCGAGGCTTCATCAAGGCCGCCTACCACCAGGGCCACATCTACATCCGCCGCACGGACCGCCCGATGGACGCGCTGGCCTACGAGTACCTGCACGACGTCTGGGCGCATCTGCCGCCCACGAGGCGCACCTCCGTGATGGTTCTGCTCGCGCAGTTCGACGCCGCCCACCGGGACGAGTTGGAACCCGACATCAGCACGCTCGTGGACGCCGACCTGCGCAACGGGGCGGCGCCGGGACCTGCCCGGTTCGACGAGCTGCACAGCATCGCCTGCTCCCGCACCTCCGACGCCGAGCTGCAGCCCGAGCTGCGCTCCTACTGCGACGAGGTGCTGCCGGGCCGGGCCGCGACGACGAAGGTCTACTGACCGGACGATGGAGTGGGCCCGCACACGTGTCCGGTTGACCGGGTTTCGACGGCGGTTCGAACGGTAGGTCGAGGGGGTCGCCGCCGTCCCGCGGCGAGATCGCCGCTGCAGCTCGCGGCGCCGTAACCGAAGGAGTCGATCGACCGTGGCCGGACCTCGCGTCGTCCTCGTGACCGGGGCGTCGAGCGGCATCGGGAGGGCGACCGCGCACCTGTCGGCGGACGCCGGTGACCACGTCGTCCTGCTGGCCCGGGGCGAGGGCCCGCTCGAGGACGTCGCCGGCGAGTGCGACGAGCGCGGCGCCGCCTCGACCATGGTCGTGCCGACCGACGTCGGCGACGACGCGGCCGTGCACACCACCGTCGAGCGGGTGCTCGAGCGGCACGGGCGGATCGACGGAGTCGTGCACTCCGCGGGAGTCGTCGCCTACGGGCGCACCGAACAGGTGCCGCCGGAGGTGTTCGAGTCCGTCATCCGGACCAACCTGTTCGGCTCGGTCAACCTCGCCCGCCACGTCCTGCCGGGGATGCGGAAGCGCAACGCCGGCACGTTCGTGCAGATCGGGTCGGTGATCGGTCACCTCGCCGTACCGATGATGAGCCCCTACTCGGTGAGCAAGTGGGGCGTGCGAGCCCTGGTCCGTCAGCTGCAGATCGAGAACCAGGACCGCAGCGGCGTGCAGTTCTGCTACCTCGCCCCGGGGGGCGTGGACACGCCGATCTACTGGCAGGCCGGCGTCTACGACGGTCACGTCGGCCGTCCGCCGCCGCCCGTCGTGTCGCCCGAGCACATCGCCAAGCACGCGATGCGGCTGCTCGAGCATCCGCGCAAGCAGGTGCAGGTGCCGATCACCAACCACCTGTTGCGGTTCGGCTACTCGTTCCTGCCGGACGTCTACGACTGGCTCGTGCGGCCGCTGTTCCCGTTCGGGGCGAAGGACCTGACCAGCGACGTCTCGTCGACGTCGGGCAACGTGCTGGAGTCCTCGCCCGGCGGCAACCAGCTGAAGGGCGACCAGGGCAACGCGTTGGTGGGGATCGCCCGGAACGTCGTCCGTCGCCTGGGCGGCTGAGACGGGTCCCCATGGGGGGTTGCGCCGCGGAAGCAATGCGAACGGTCCACGGTTCTCTTCGGACGTGTCGTCCGCCCCCGTCGTAACCCGCAAGTCCGTCGGTCTCCGCTCCGAGCGGGGGCCGCTGCTCGCGGCGTTGATGCTCGCGACCAGCCTGGTCGCGCTCGACTCGACGATCATCGCGACGGCCGTCCCGTCGATCGTCGACGACCTCGGCGGCTTCTCGCAGTTCCCCTGGCTGTTCTCGCTCTACCTGCTGGCCCAGGCGGTTTCCACCCCGATCTACGGCAGGCTCGCCGACGTCTTCGGCCGCAAGCCGGTCCTGGTCACCGGCATCGGACTGTTCCTGGCGGGGTCGATCCTGTGCGGCGTCGCGTGGACGATGCCGATCCTGATCATCTCCCGGGCCGTCCAGGGGCTCGGCGCCGGCGCGGTGCTCCCGATGAGCCAGACCATCGCCGGTGACGTCTACACGCTCGCCGAGCGCGCCAAGGTGCAGGGCTACCTCGCGAGCGTGTGGGGCATCTCCGCGGTCGTGGGGCCGACACTCGGCGGCGTCTTCTCCGAGTACCTGAGCTGGCGCTGGATCTTCTGGGTCAACATCCCGCTGTCGCTCATCGCGGTGACGGTGCTCCTGCGCACCTTCGCCGAGCGGGTGGAGCGCAAGCACCGTGCGATCGACTACAGCGGCGCCGCGTTGCTGAGCACGGGCTGCGGCCTGCTGATCCTCGGCCTGCTCGAGGGTGGCGAGGCGTGGTCGTGGGTGTCCGTCCCCTCGGCGGTCTCGCTGCTCGGCGGTGCCGCGCTCATCGGCGGGTTCGTCGCGGTCGAGAAGCGCGTGCCGGCGCCGATCCTCCCGCTGTGGGTCTTCACCCGCCGCCTGCTGCTGACCAGCTCCCTGTCGGCGGTGACGGTCGGCGCCGTGGTGCTGGGGCTGACCTCCTACGTCCCGACCTACGCGCAGGGCGCGCTCGGCGCCGGGCCGATCGTCGCCGGTTTCACGCTCGCGATGCTGACCGTCGGCTGGCCGCTGGCGGCCTCGATGTCGGGGCGGCTGTACCTGCGGATCGGGTTCCGGGCGACCGCGCTGCTGGGGGCGGCGCTCGTCGTGCTCGGCACGGCCCTCGTCGTCGTCGTGACGCTCGGCGGGGTCGGCCTGCTCGCGCTCGCCGCGTCGTGCTTCGTCGTCGGCGCCGGGCTCGGCCTGGTGAACAGCCCGACGCTGATCGCCGCGCAGTCGAGCGTCGGGTGGGCCGAGCGCGGCGTCGTCACCGGCAGCAACATGTTCAGCCGCTCGCTCGGCAGCGCCGTCGCCGTGGCCGGCCTCGGAGCGGTCGCCAACGCGGTGCTGGCCGGCCGCCAGCCGGTGGGCGACGTGCTGACGTCGGCATCGACCGCGGTGTTCGTCGGCGTGGGGCTCGTCAGCCTCGCCATGGTCGCGGCGGTCGCGGCGATGCCGCGGGGTGCCGCCCAGGACCCCGCACCTTCTGCCGCCCCCGTCCCGGCAGCGGCGACGCCGCCGGTGCCGGGCATCGAGGCGGTCCCCGCGGTGGAGACGATCGGCCCGGGCCGCTGAGTTCCGGCCCGCCCGAGCTCCCGCGACCGCCTCAGGTCGTGGTGGTGGAGGCCGGCTCGTCGGCCGCCGCCGGTGCCTGCTCCGGAATCGCCGGAGCCTTCTCGGCCTGCTTCAGGTCCTCGGCGAGCTGGTCGGCCGCCATGTCGGTGGCGAGAGCCATCACGTGGTTCGCGGCCTTGATGTTGGCGGCGACCTGATCCGCGAGGTTCGTCTCGTAGATCGCGATGAGCCCGGCCTGGCCGGCGTCGAGCGTCTCGCCGAGGTCCTTCAGGCCGCTGCGCGAGATCCCGCCGCTCGCGTGCCCGGCGACCCCGCCGATCATCGCCCCACCGGCCCCGGCCGTCGCGATCCCGATGCCGACAGGCGGGAACAGCGCGGCGACGACGCCGACGGCCAGACCCCAGCCGAGGCCGACCGCTGCGCCGTGCCGGGTGGGCTGCTCGTGCTTCTTGACGATCCGGACCTTCCCGTCCTCGTCCTTCGCGATGACGGAGGCGTCGAAGTCGTGCGAGGTCTTGACGGCCCGGTAGAGGGCCTTCACGGCCTCGTAGTCCGCGAGCGCTGCGTCCACGTCGTCGTAGGCCGCCGCGACGACGTAGAGCGTGTCCTTGTCTGACTTGGCCATGGGAGACCCTTCCTGGTGGGGTGGCTGTTGCGCCGTCGACGCTCGTCGGCTCGCGGACGACCGGCATCACCCGCCCGGGGTGAACGGCGTCGGCGTCGCCGGTCAACGATCAACCAACGGCGATGCAACTCGACTGGATGCGGGCCCGGTCGGCTCTAGCATCCGAACTCCGGACGCGGCAGCCGGCGCGCGGTGACGACGGGAGGATCTTCATGGCGGGTCCGCCGCCGCACCGGACGGCGGGGGCGACGGTGGCCGCCATACTGCTGACGCGCGAGTCGGGCGCCGCCTTCGCGCCGGCCCGCTGCCTCGCGGCGGCCGGGATGCGCTTCCACCTCCTCGCCGCCGACACGGCCGCGGCGGTTCGGAGCATGCGCGGCTGCGCGGGCACGACCCGGATCAGCGGGGAGCTGTTCGAGGACGACCGCCGACTGCGCGACCTCCTGTGCTCGCTGCTCGAGACCCATCCGCAGGCGGTCGTCGTCCCGGTCGAGATGGCGGCCACCACCCGGCTGGCCCGCATCGCCCCGGGACTACCTGCCCGCCGGGTCTTTCCGCTGTCGCCGGATCCGCTGCTGCGCGAGCTCGACGACAAGTGGGGCTTCGCCATCCTTCTCGAACGACTCGGGCTCCCGTACCCGACGACGCGGCTGATCACCGATCCGACCGAGCTGCGCCCTCTGGACGTGTCCTTCCCCGCCGTCGTCAAGCCGGTCGGGTCCGAGGGCTCGCGGGGGCTGCAGTGGGTCGCCACGCCCGAGGCGCTGGCGGACGCCGTGGACCGGGTTGCCGCTGCCAGCTTGCTGCCCGTTCTGGTCCAGCAGCACGTCGAGGGCCAACACGTGGCCGTCAGTGGGCTCGCCGAGCACGGCGCGATCCGGGCGTCGCTCGTCCACCGGCCGCTCTCGAACGGCGACTTCGACTTCGTGGAATCCGCGGAGGCCGACGACATCGCCCGGACGGTGGTCGGCGCGA
The DNA here is from genome assembly GCA_963783105.1 of uncultured Actinomycetota bacterium. GTDB lineage: Bacteria > Actinomycetota > Actinomycetes > Frankiales > Frankiaceae > JAVEDQ01. The sequence continues at coordinate 349,261 of CAWAMI010000003.1, read as the reverse complement.
CCGGCTTCCACGGGGTGTTCAACATCGACTTCCAGCAGGAGGCCGGCACCGGGGACCTGTACGTGCTCGAGGTGAACCCGAGGCTGTACGCCTCGGTGCACAAGGACGCCTACGCCGGGGTGAACCTGGTCGAGCTCGGCATCCGGCTCGCGCGCGGCGAGAGCTTCACCGCCCCGGTAGCACGCCAGGAAGTCGTCCAGACGATGGCGACGCGGGTCCGTCAGCTCGTCACGGCGAAGGGGCGGTCCGAGCTGTCGCAGGGCAGCCGACTGGCGCTGCGTGCCGACGTGCGGGACGCGGTGTCGACGGTGGTGCGCGCGGTCGAACACCGCTACCGCCGAGCGGGCGGAGGTCAGCGGCGGCCGTGGCAGAAGTTCGACGACGATCGGCGACGTCACCCGGGGGCTGCCCGCTGAGCAGGTGCTGTCCCCGGCGGACCCGGCACGGGCGGGCTGAAGCCCTGCTTCGATCACCCTGGGTGACCTGATCGTCGGAAAACCCGTCAGCGACACGCGGCAGGGGAACACATCGTGACGGCGGGGTGTGGCTCGACGATGCCGGAGTGCATCGTCTGCGCGGCCTCGACGGCCTGCGGGCCGTCGCGATCGTCGGGGTGCTGCTGTACCACGCCGACCTCGCGTCGGTGCCCGGCGGCTTCCTCGGCGTCGACGTCTTCTTCGCGCTCTCGGGCTACCTGATCACCTCGCTGCTGCTCCGGCAGTGGGAACAGCAGCGCCGCCTCGACTTCGTCGGGTTCTACCGCGCCCGGGCTCGGCGCCTCCTGCCGGGGTTGGCGGCCATGCTGACCGCCACCGTCGTCGTCACGGCACTGGCGGTCCCGGACGCCGCGCGAGAGGTCCGTCGCGATCTCCTGCCCGCCCTCACCTACGTCTCCAACTGGTGGTCCATCGGCCAGCACCAGTCCTACTTCGAGCAGACCGGGCGACCGCCGCTGCTGCTGCACCTGTGGTCGCTGGCGGTGGAGGAGCAGTTCTACCTGCTGTGGCCGGTCGTGCTGCTCTTCCTCCTCCGGCGCTGGGCCCGTTACCGGGACCGGGGGGTCCTGCTCGCGCGCGCCGCAGCGGGCGGAGCCGTCGCCTCCGCCGTCGTCATGGCCGTGGTCGCGAAGCGCGGCGACATCCCGGTACCGAACGACCCTTCGCGGGCGTACTTCGGCACCGACACCCACGCCAGCGCGCTCCTGCTGGGCGCCGCGCTCGCAGCGCTCTGGCCGCTGCACCGGCCCGCCGAGCTGCGGCGCGAGCACCGGCAACTGCTGGAGGTCGGCGGCGCCGCGGGGCTGGTCGCCCTGGTGTGGTGCTACGCGACGGTCAGCGAGTACTCGGGCTTCCTCTACCGCGGCGGTTTCCTGCTCGTCGCCGCGCTGGCCGTGCTCGTGGTGGCCGAGCTCGGACGCCAGGACAGCCGCCTCGGGCGGGCGCTCGGGGTCGCGCCGATGCGGTGGCTGGGGGAGCGGTCCTACGGCATCTACCTCTGGCACTGGCCGGTGTTCGAGCTGACGCGACCCGCCCTGGACGTGCAGGAGAGCGGCCTGCCCAACCTGGCGCTGCGGCTGGCCATGACGCTGGGGCTGGCGGAGCTGTCCTGGCGGTACCTCGAGGTGCCGATCCGCAACGGCGCGCTGGCGCGGATCCGTCCGGCGCTCGAGCGGTGGAGATCCCGCCCCAAGCCCGAGACGGCGCGGCGGCTGCGCGTGCCGGCGGCCGCCCTCAGCCTGACCGTGCTGCTCGCGACGGGCTTCGCCGTCGACCGGCCGACGAACGCGGTGAGCGTCACCGCCGTCGCGGCGCTCCCGCCGGCGTCGCCGGGCCCCGACCCGGACCTCGACCCGCCGCCGCTTCCTGCCCTCCCACCCGGCGCGGTGACCGCCTGGGGCGACTCGGTGATGCTGGGCGCGCGCAGCTCGGTCCGGGCCCTGCTGCCTCGGGCCACCGTCGACGCGGTCGTCGGCCGGCGTGCCGAATTGCTCCCGGACGCCCTGCCGGTGCTGCGCCGCAACGGACGACTCGGGTCCGTCGTCGTGCTGCACATCGGCGACAACGGCCTGTTCAGTCGGCGCACCCTCGACCGCGCGCTCGACCAGCTCGCCGACAGGCAGCGGGTGGTGCTGGTGACCATCCGGGTGCCGCGCCGCTGGCAGGACCCGGTGAATGCCTTGCTCCACGACGCGGCCCACAGCCGTCCCAACGTCGTCCTCGCGGACTGGAACCACGCGTCGGCGAACCATCCGGAGTACTTCGTCGGGGACGGCATCCATCTGACGCTCGCGGGAAGCCGCGCGTTCGCGGCGGTGGTCGCGGCGGCGATCCGCTGACCGGACCGCGTCCTACCCAGCGGACACCCACGGGCCAGAGTGACCGTGCCGCCCGGGGGGAGGTCTCACGTTTGTCACAGTGGCCGGTGCCGGCCTGGGTAGACCGTGCTCGATGACGGTGATCGACCGGCTGGACTCCTTCCAGCGACGGCATCCGGGCGCGGCCTTCCCGCTGGCCGTGGTGTACAAGCTCGTGGAGGACCGGGGTACGCATCTGGCGGCGCTCATCGCCTACTACGGCTTCGTCTCGCTGTTGCCGCTGCTGTTGCTGCTGACCTCGCTGCTCGGCTTCGTCCTGCAGGGCAGTCCCGGGCTGCAGAACTGGATCGTCGACTCGGCGCTGTCGAGCTTCCCGCTGCTGCGGCCGGCGCTCGAGCGGAACATCAGCGGCTTCTCGGGTAGTGGTCCTGCGCTGCTCGTCGGAGCCGCCGGCACCATCTACGGCGGCCTCGGCGTCACCTCCGCCGCGCAGGCGGCGTTCAACCGCATCTACGCCATCCCGCGCTTCGCCCAGCCGAACCCCGTGATGGCGCGTCTGCGGGGCGTGCTGCTGCTGCTGGCGGTGGGTCTCGGGACGTTGCTCGCCACCGGCCTGTCGACTCTCGTGCTCAACGGCCGCGACCTCGGCCCGGTCGCGTTCGACTGGGCGCTGGCAGCGGCAGCGGCGTTTCTGGCGTTCGCCGTGAACGCGGGCGTGTTCATCGTCCTGTTCCAGGGGCTGACGGCCCGGCGGCTGGGCTGGCGCAATGTCCTGATCGGCGCGCTGATCGCCGCCGCGCTCTGGGACGCGCTGCAGATCGCGGGCTCCTACTACTTCGCGAGCTATCTGGAGCGGTCCAGCGACGTCTACGGCATCTTCGGGGTGGTTCTCGGTCTGCTGGTGTGGATCTACCTGCAGGCGCTGATCGTCATCCTCGCGGCCGAGATCAACGTGGTGCGGCACCGTCGCCTGTACCCGCGGGCGCTGCTGACCCCGTTCACCGACGACGTCGAGCTGACCCGCTCCGACGTCCGCGCCTACAGCGGCTACGCGCGGAGCGAGCGCTACAAGGCCTTCGAGCAGGTCGAGACGTCCTTCCCGCACGGGAAGGGCGGCGATCCGGATCCGGCCGAGGGCTTCCCGAGCGAGGCCGCTGTCGAGGGCGACTCCGACCATCGCAACCGGTCCCGCGAGCGGAGCTGAGGGCTCCCGGCGCACCCGGGCCGGCCGCTGCTGCACCACGGTTCACCGCGCCCTGCCGGGCGGCCCCGAGGCGAACGAATCCTGCGACGAAGGGCCCAGGCGCGACGTCGACGGCGGACCGTCTTCTCTGCGGCTCGGTCGATGATCCTGCCGACCGTTCAGCGCCGCGGTGATGTCGGCGAGCTGCTGCTCCATCCGTGCGAGTCGCTCGTCGGTGGCCGCGGTCCGCCGTTCGGAAGTGGCCGTGACCGAGATGAACCATGCGGCGACAGCGGCGGTGACGACGCCGACGAGCGAGGCGACCGGGAGATCAGGCTCGACGACCGGCAGGGCGTACAGGGCGATGAACAGCAGGGCGAAGACGAGCAACGGCGTGGAGGTGCGCTTTTCGTATCGATTGAGGCGGTCGGGCATGGTTCGAGCATGGCCAAAATCGGCTTCACATGTCGGAGTCGAGGCGCAGCTGAGCGGCGGCCGAGGTGCCGCCGGTCGCGGCGCGCCTTATGTCGGTTTGCGCGGAAGCCGGGCGGTTGGCAGACGAGGCCGCCTCCGGGCTGCGATGATCCGCTCGTGACTTTGAGTGACGTGCCGGCAGGCTGGTACCCCGATCCCGCCGACGACGGCGTCTCCGAGCGCTACTGGGACGGTCGGCTCTGGAGCGATCAGACCCGGCAACGAACCTCCGCGGAGGCAACGGCCGACGCGTCCGCCGACGAGGAGGAGCCCATTCCCGCCGGCTGGTACCCGGACCCGGACACCGGCGGGGCGACCTTCCGCTACTGGGACGGCGATGACTGGACCGAGCGCACGCGAGCGACGCTCCGGCCGACTCCGGGCCTGTCCGCCGGCCGGCGTTCGACCACGGCCACGCACGACCGGTCGCACGACCGGCGAGAGCCCGTAGATGGCGGCGGACCGGCAGCCGAGTCCCTGACTTCCGACGTCACGACCGTCGAGGTCCCGGCCGTCGAGGCTGCACAGACGTCGCAGCATGCGCAGGGCGACCACCCGCAGACGGAGGCGTCGTCGCAGCAGCTGTCGCGGGAGTCCGACGCGGACGAGATCCCAGCCGGCTGGTACCCGGACCCGGACGACGGGGGAGTGTCCGCGCGCTACTGGAACGGCCAGGACTGGACGGAACGGACCCGTTCGTTCCTGCGCCCGTCGCCGAGCCCCACACCTCCCGCGGCGGCCAAACCGGCGGACGAGCCCGCGCCGCCAGCGGTGGCGCTGTCGCCGGCGGCGCCGGTGGCCGAGCCGGAGCCGGTGTCCCCGTCTGGGCAGGAGGAACCCGCGGCTACGGCGCAGTCGGAGGCCGAAGACGCCGGGCAGTTCTCGACGGCGGCCGATGCCACAGCCCCGGCAGGGGCGGCCGGGCCGCACGAAGCCGCGGCGCAGGCGCAACAGCAGGCAGACGTCCCGCAGGCAGACGTCCCGCAGGCAGAACTAGTCGCGGAGCCCGTCGTCGAGGAGCAGGAAGAGAACGCGGAGCATGCCGACCTCGCGGAGCAGGCCGACGTCGCGGAGCCCGAGGTCGCGGAGCAGCAAGAGACCGCGGAGCAGGCCGGGACAACGCGGCACACGGACGTCCCCGAGCCTGCGCAGGTCGCCGAGGACGCAGGCACCGACGAGACGCCCGCCGACGAGACGCCCGCCGCGGCGTCGGCGGACGCCGAGCAGGACGATGCCGCATCCTCCGCTGACCCCCAGCCGGTGGGTTCGAGCGAGACGGCTCGCGAGGACGGTGCCGCCGACGAACGCTCGAACGGGCACCCGGCGGAGCCGAGGACAGCAGATCGCGTCGTGCAGGTGCCCTCGTCGGCACCCAAGCCGGGGCCGGGGTCGTCCGACGCCCCTGGCCCCGCCGCCGTACCCACTTCCGGTGGCCAGCGAGACGGTTTCCGCCCGCTGCAGCGACTCAAGGGTCTGCGCCGCAAGGAGGAGCCGGGTGAGCGCTCGGCCGCGACGCAGTGGGCGGTGGACACCGAGGCGGTCGACGCCTTCCGGCAGCTGGAGTACAACCGCCTGGAGTTGCTCCTCGGCGCCGTGTGGGAGAACGCGATGAAGGGCGACGTCTCGTCCGTTCAGGCTGCGACGAGGCTGATCGAGATCCGCTGCCGGTTGATGGGGGTCGAGGTCGGGAGTTCGCCGCCGGAGCCGGCGTCGCCGATGCTCGTCGGCCGTGAGGAGCGGGCGGGGGAGCGGCACTGACCGGTCGGGCGAGCGTCCGGGCCGACGGCGTCACGAGGCTCAGGCGGGGTTGAACCTCGTGGCGGTGCCGGCATCCCCACGCACGAGGTCGTGCACGAGGTCGTGCAACTTGCGGTTGCTGTTGCGCGCTTCCTGCCTGAGCGCCTGAAACGCCTCGTCGAGGCAGACGCCCTCCTCGTGCTGCAGGGCGAACACCTCGAACAGGTGGGTGTCCTCGGTGGACGCGGCGACCGCGCAGCCGGTGGTGCTCGTCGGCGAGCATGGCCCCCAGCGGCCTCCACCTCGAGCAGCTCGACCACGTGACAGATCAACAGGTGCAGGAAGTCCCCGACCTGAGGCCGCTGACCAGTGCCTCGGCCAGCTGCACGAAGGCGGCCGCCAGCCTCGTCTCCCTCGTCATTCCCTCGCTCCTCGTAGGATTACGCCGTATACTTGGTCAGTTGAGGAGTGCCTGAGTCGACAGACGTCATTCGGCGCCCGGCGGCTCGCGCGGGACGCACACACAGGATGACGAGCTAATGTCGGGTCACGGGTTGAGCCAGCACCCCGGAATCTCAGCGGATGGACGGCTGATGACTGTCCTCACTCTTTCTTCCTTTCCTCCTGCGCAACTCGTCGACCGGCTCCGTCGGTGTGGGTTCTTCACACGGGTCCACGCCGAGGAATCCGGCCAAGGGCCCGACCAGCGGCTGTACGTCCACGTGCCGGGGCGTGAGGTGCGGGTCGAGCTCCTCGGCCCAGTGGTCGGCCTGCGCGACGCGCCGGTGTGGCACGCGGTGCGCATCGCAGACCACGACCGCGCGGTCTGGTGCGGTCCGCCCCGGACGTGCGCGGACGGGGTGCTCTGCCGGTTCGTCTCCGAACTCATCGAGCTGCCGGTGGACGAACTGCTCGACCGTTGGCAACGGCTCGGTTGACGAAACCGGTCACCAACGAGGGCGGCCCCGCATCGGCATCCACGGGGTGTGTGCCTCCCCGCCGCTGACCTTCCCGGCCTCCGTCAACACGTCGACGGCGACCTCGCGCAGGCGGCGGTGCTGCTGCTGGGATCGGGAACGGAGCGCGTCGAAGGCCTGCTCGGCCGTCAGGTCGTGTCGTCCCATCAACAGCCCCTTGGCGCGCTCGATCAGGCCACGGGACTCGAGTGCCTGCTGGAGCTGATCCACCAGCATCGTGCTGTGGCGGTAAAGGTCGGCGTTGTCCAACGCCACCCCACCGTTGAGCGCGAACAGCAGGGCGGCGTCGTGCGTCGTGCCGGTGAAGGCCTGCGGCTCCTTCGCGTAGAGGTTGAGGGCGGCGGACGGAAGACGGTTGGTCCGCAGCGGGACGGCCAGGCTGCTGGCGAAGCCCACCCTCCTCGCGATGGCGCAGTATCTCGGCCACCGGTCCTCGGTCGTCACGTCGTCAACGCGACGCGGCTCGTTGCGCTCCAGGGTCTCGCGCGCCGGGCCGTCTCCGTCGGCGGCGAACTGGATCCGGTGACACTGGTCGACCTCCGGCCCGGTTGTGGCAGCGGTGAAGCCGCCGTCGGGGAGGGTGAGGGTGAGCGCCGCGCCTGCACACCCCGGTACCAGTCGCAGGGCATGGCGGGCCAGGCGGCCGAGCACGAGGTCCGCGTCCTGGTCGTCCTCGTTCAGCCTCGCGACGTCTGCCAGGGGCACAAGCTCCGGAAAGTCCACGTGGGGATTCTGCCCAAGGTCCGCAAGAACGGAGCCGGGGCTTGGCGCACCTCACCAAGCCCCGGCTGACCGGCCATGTAAAGCGCTGACCGGAGGTGGCGCCGACGATCGGCCGGCCCCGGGGGTCCGGGGGTCCGGAGTTCCGGGGGACGGGATCGGGGTCCGGGATCGGCCACGGCCGATCGTCGGCGCAGTCCGTGGGCGTCTACTGACCGACGCGGGCGCCCGGCATCCCGGAGGCGTACTCGATCGGGCGCATGGGCCGCCGCGTCGGGATGTTGCCCTTGCGGTCCCAGGTGCCCAGCGGCAGGACGGTGCGGCCGAAGCTACTTGCCAGCATCATCGCCGTCGCCGCGTACCAGGCGCAGCCCGCCGAGATGACGAACAGGTATCCGGCCGCCGTCAGCACTCCGCTCGCGGTGGTTCCGTAGCCGATGGCCGCGAGGATCGCGCCCGCGGTCAGCGTCCCTGCCACCGCGAACAGCGCCAGATTGTCCGCGAGGACGGCCAGCGTCACCGAGGCGGTCACGGCCGCCAGACCGATGAACCACCAGGACAGGGCCACGCTGTGGTCCCCGGCCGGGGCCAGGTTGCCGGTCGCGACCAGCAGGTTCTGGATCCCGTAGGCGAGCCAGAACGAACCCCAGGCGCCGTGCACCGCAACAGCTGCGACGTCACGGGCCCGGAAGGACCACATGGCCGCCAGCAGCTGCGCGAGCCCGCCGAACATCGCGGCGAAGGTGAAGATCTCCAGCCCCGATGAGGTCGAGCCCCACCAGCCGGCGAGGTTGCTCCCCACCATGATCGTCGCCGCGAAGAATCCGAACAGGCCGAGCACGCTCGGCGCCGCGATGGGCGTGAGGACGACGCGGCTACGCCCGACCCAGCTCTCGTAGTCCTCCCGGCCGTTCATCCCACTGGCCTCGTAACCCGGGGCGTCCGCCCGCTCGTTCGGATAGACCCCCTCTGCGGCCCGGTTCTGGGCGTTCGCCTCCGGCATCCGGTTCCGCTGATCGTGTCGCACATCCGCGTTCTGCATCGCGTTCTCCCTTCCGCGTGTGCCTCCAGTTCTGTCCTACAACTGTTGCAGGACTACAATTCTGATTCCGTGGGGTTTTTGTTGTAAACGCTTCGCTGTGGCCGAGGGCCGTGGACCCGGTGGGAACACCCGGACGCCGCCGGTCGAGCAGTCGACCGGCGGCGGCGGATGGAGGGGTTCCCGGCTACCGGCGGGTCCAGCGCAGGACGCCGTGGACGAAGCGGGACGCGCGGCCGTCCGACGTCGCGTACTCGTCGCTGGTGGGGAAGCCGAGCGCACCGCCCGGGCCGCCGTAGCGCTGGACGTAGTCCGTGCGGATGGCCCCGTGCACCTCACGCGCTCCCGTCGCGCTCGACCAGTACATGGCAAGGTTCGACTTCGAGAACGTGTTCATGCGGCCACCGGCGACCGCGGTCTCGTCGCTGGTCGGGTAGCCCGCGACGCCACGCTCCCAGCCGAGCGTTGACCAGTGGAACCGGATCGCCCCGTGGATCTCGTGGGCGCGGGTGACCGGCGTCCAGTAGATGCTGGCCAGGCGCGAGAAGTGGTTGAACCGTCCGATCCGGTCCGGGGTCGTCGTCTCGTCCGTCACCGGATAGCCGAGCAGGCCCGCCGGGCCGTCGAGTTCGAGATAGTGGCGGAGGATGTCGCCGTGCACCTCGTGGGCACCGCTCGCGGGAGACCAGTAGACGTTGCCCCGGGTGAAGGTGGAGACGCGACCGCCGTGCGCGGCCACGGTCTCGTCACTGGTCGGGTAGCCGAGCGGTCCGGCTGGGCCCTGCATCTCGAGGTAGTGCTGCAGGATCCGGCCGTGCACCTCGCGGGCACCGGTGGCGGGCGACCAGTAGATCGTGCCGCCGCTGAAGGTGCTCACGCTTCCGACGCCGTCGGGTGCGCGGCCGACGCCGCTGGTCGGATACCCGAGCAGACCTCCCGGTCCGCCGAGGGCGTCGTAGCGCTGCAGGACGACGCCGTCGAGCATCTGCGTCCCGGTCGCCGGAGACCAGAAGATGCTGCCCCCGGTGAAGGAAGCGGCGTGACCGCCCCGTGCCGCCGGGCTGGCGTCCGTGGTCGGGAAGCCGAGCGGGCCGGTCGGGCCGCCGCGCCGGAGGTAGTCCGCGAGGATCTCGCCGTCCACCACGTGCGCCCCTGTCGCGGATGACCAGTAGATCCAACCGTGCTGGAACTCCTGAGCCCGGCCGCCGCCGACGGTGATCGCCGAGCCGACCCGGGCCCCGAGGGGAGAGTCGGTGCCGCCGATGCCGGCGTAGGCGACGTCGATCGGGTCGCCCATCGGCTGTACGACGACGGGTGCGGTGGGGGTGCCGTTGCCGGCCGCGTTGATCGCTCGTACCGAGATCGACGCGTCGACGCCGTTCGGGAGGCCGGCGACGGTGCCGGTGAGGGTGCCGTCGCCGTTGTCGATCGTGGCCAGCGCGTTCCAGGCGCCGTTGTCCACGGACACCTCATAACCGGTGATCGGGGAGCCCCCGTCGGTGCCCGGGGTGACGGTGAGCTGGACGGCGCCGTTGCCGCCGGTTGCCGTCAGGCCCGTGGGAGCGGCCGGGAGGTCGAACGTGGTGGCGGAGGCGCTCGGTGACGCAGCTCCGGTGCCCATCGGGTTGATCGCCCGCACGGCGAACGTGTGCGCGACGTTGACGCCCAGGCCGGAGACGGTCCCGACGCGGCTGGTTCCGGCCCCGGCCGTCGTGCTGAGCGAGGCGTAGGGGCCACCGTCGACGGAGACCTCGTAGCCGGTGATGCGCGCGCCGCCGTCCGAGCCGGGGGTGATGGTCAACGTGGCGCTACCGGCACCGGGCGCCGCAGCGAGCGCGGTCGGAGCCGCCGGGATGTCGGCCAGGCCGACCCGCTCGACGCGGTAGTTGTTCTGGTCGACGACGTACACCGTCCCGTCGGGGGCAGCCGAAAGAGCTTTGGGGTAGTTGAGGGGCGACGCGAGCGGCGGACCCTCGACGGCGGGGCCGGACGCGCCGGTCCCGGCGACGAAGGTCAGGTTCCCGGCCGGGTCGACCCGCTCCACCCGGTGGTTGTAGGTGTCGGCGATGTAGACGTTGCCGGCATCGTCGGCCGCGACGCCGTACGGGTGGTTGAGCGGCGTGGCTCGAGCGTTGCCCTCGACGGCGGGACCCTGTGACCCGTTGCCGGCGACGAAGCTCAGGGTGCCGTTCTGGTCGACCTTCTGGATGTAGCCGTTGCTGTCCGCGACGTAGACGTTGTCGGCCCCATCGGTGGCGAGGCCGAAGGGTGAGGGCGTGGCCACCGACGTGGCGGAGCCCTGGGAAGGCGAGCTGTTCGTCCCGTTGCCGGCGAAGTAGCTGAGGTCGCCGTCCTGGGTCACCTTCGCGACACGGTGGTTCTGGAAGTCGGAGACGTAGACGTTGTCGTGCGAATCGACGGTGAGGGCCTGCGGGTTCATCGGGCTGTTCAGCGCGGGTCCCTGGACGGCGGGACCCGGCGTGCCATTGCCCGCGAAGAACGAGAGCTGCCCGTCGGGAGTCACCTTCTCGACGCGGTAGCCGTAGCCGTCCGCGAGGTAGACGTTGTCGTGGGAGTCGATCGCGATGCCGTAGGGCTGCTTCAGCGGGGATGCCGTCGCCGGTCCGGGCACGGCGTCGCCGCGAATGCCGTTGCCCGCCACGAACGAGAGCGTCCCGTCCGGGGTGATCTTGACGACCCGGTTCGTGCTGACGTCGGTCGCGTAGACGTTGCCTACCGAGTCGATCGCGGTACCCCAGACGGTCCAGAGCGGGGACGATGTCGCCGGCCCCGGCTGCTCGGCGCCGTAGGTGCCGGTGCCGGCGACGAAGGACAACCGCTGCGCGGCAGCCGGCGACGCCGACGCGGACGGCGCCAGTCCGACGACGACCGGTGCGGCCATCGCGAGCAGCAGACCGCCCGCGAGGCGGGTCCTCGTCCTGCGCAGTGGGTGGGTGGAATGGCGGGACGCAGGACGCACGGGGGCTCCGTCTCGGGACGCGCGGGGATGGAGGGTCCGCATCGCGCGAGACGGACAGGTGAGCCGTCGTCATTGGTCGGCCCGGGCTGAAGACCCGTTCGTGATCAATCTCCGGCGCTGGGCTGAAGGGCCTGCCGCTCGGGTCGTGACGGCGCAAATCGGCCGTGAACCCGTGGTCGCTGCGGGAAGGCCATAGATGTGTTCGCCATTGCCACCCTGCTGCTCGTCGTCGCGCTCTCGTTGTTGGTCACCCGGGTCGCGACGGTCGTTCTGACCGCCACCGGGATGTCCTCGCAGACCGCCCGGTTCCAGGCTCGGTCGGCCTTCACCGGCGCCGGCTTCACGACCAGCGAGTCGGAGCGCGTCGTCGACCACCCCCTTCGCCGTCGGGTGATCGGCACGCTGATGTTGCTGGGGAACGCCGGCATCGTGGCGGCAGCCAGTTCGACGATCCTCGGCTTCCGCAACGCTGGCTTCGGCCGCGAGTGGTGGCGCGTTCTCGAGCTGGTCGGTGGCCTGCTGGCCTTGGTCTTCATCTCACGAAGCCGGTGGGTGGACCGGCGGCTGACGGCGGCGATCGGGCGCCTCGTCGGGCGGTACACGGACTGGTCGGATCGTGACGTCGCCGGCCTGCTCAAGCTCTCCGGCGGCTACACCGTGAGTGAGTTCGCGGTGCAGTCGTCCGACTGGGTCGCGTGCCGTTCGCTGGACGAGCTGGCGCTGCGGCGGGAGGGCATCGTCGTCCTGGGCATCACGCGTACCGACGGGCGCTACCTGGGGGTGCCGACAATGGACACCGTGGTTGATCCCGGCGACATACTCGTGGTCTACGGCCTCAGCGACTGGCTTCGGGAGCTGGACCACCGTCCCGCCGGTCCTGAAGGCGACCGTGCCCACGAGGCCGCGGTGGAGCGGGCGCATGGGGAGTCTCGTCGCGAGCAGGTCGACGACCGCCAGGCCCGACGCGCCCATGCCGGCGCCGGCACGTCGAACGCCTCGCGGGCTCACGCGTTGATGTGGATGGACCGGCTTCGGCTGTCTGCTCGGGAGCAACGACACGGGTGTTCTCATGCACGGGGGCCCGCAGTACCGGCAGCAGCTCGCCATCGGCATCGGGATGGGAACCCGCTGAGTCATGAGCCGCGGCTGCCTGGACCTCGGCATCCGAGCCGAGCAGTCTGAGTGCATGAAGGCCGACGACTCCGTCCCTCGCAGCGGCCGACTGGCCATACTCCTCCTGTGGCTCGCAGCAGCGATATCGGTCTGCCTGGCCGTGCTGCAGGCGCTCGACGCGCCGGAGGCGGCTCAGCAGGTGGTTCTCGGGCTGATCGCGCTCGACGCGTGGGCCGCGGTGGTGCTGCTCTTCATGGGCTACCGGCGGGTGGGCCTGCTGTTCAACCCCTTCGCGTCGAACAGGCGGCCGACCTGATGGCGCGTGGAGGTTGCCGCCAACCATGACGAGCTTGGCCTTGGGGCTACCACGGCGGGGGAGCGGTCGCCGCGCTTAATGGCCTCGGCCTAGGAGACCGCTGAAGAATCCGGGTGTCGGTTTACCGACCGCTGCTGTCGGGGCGGGACGATCTTCGGGTGCAGGGTCGCTCGGAGGATCAGCGTCAGCTCGGTGATGTGGAGGCCTGGGCGGGGCATCTGCTGCCGCCGGGCAGCGTGTTCGCGTTCCTGGCAGGGCATCGCCGTCAGCTGTTTCCGGATGAGCTGTTCGCGGACCTGTTCCGGTCGGGCCGGGGCCGTCCGTCGGTGCCGGCGGACGTGGTCGCCACGGTGATCGTGCTGCAGTCGCTGCATGGTCTCTCGGATCGGGAGGCGGCGGAGGCGGTGACGTTCGACCTGCGGTGGAAGGCGGCGGCCGGCTGACGCTGGAGGCGGCGTCGTTCCATCCGACGACGCTGACCTACTGGCGACGGCGGCTGGCCGCCTCGGAGCAGCCGAACCGGATCTTCGACGCGGTCCGGCAGGTGGTGGCCGAGACCGGAGTGCTGACCGGTAAGACGCGGCGGGCGTTGGACTCCACCATGCTCGATGACGCGGTCGCCACCCAGGACACGGTGACGCAGCTGATCGCCGCGATCCGCCGGGTCCGCCGTGATGTCCCCGAGGCCGCCGGGGTGATCGCGGAGGTGTGCTCGGCGCACGACTACGGCGATCCCGGCAAGCCGTCGATCGCCTGGGACGACGAGACCGCCCGCGCCGCCCTGGTGAACGCGCTGGTCGCTGACGCGCACCGGCTGCTCGGCCATCTTCCCGACATCGACAGGGATCCCAAGCAGGCCGAGGCGCTGGCGCTGCTCGCGCTGATCGCCGGCCAGGACGTCGAGTGGGTCGAGGACGAGAACACGCCCGCCGGGTCGCCGAGGACCGGGTGATCTCGGTGCACGATCCGGAGGCCCGGCATGCGCACAAGACCGTCGCCCGCCGCCAGGACGGGTTCAAGGCGCATGGCGCGGTCGAACCCGACACCGGCATCGTCACCGACTGCCAGCTGACCAAGGCCAGCGGCGCGGACAGCGCCGACGCGGCGGTCGGAATCGGGCTGCTGGAGCGGGAGATCGAGCCGGCCGAGGTGCTGGCCGACTCCGCCTACGGCACCGGCGAGATGCTCAACGATCTCGACGCAGCCGAGCACACGGCGACGATCAAACCGTGGCCGCTCCGGTCGGCTGTGCCCGGCGGGTTCATCGTCGACGACTTCATCGTCGACGAGCAGGCGAACACGGTGACCTGCCCCCACGGGCTCGTCCGCCGGATCACTCGAACACACAAGGCCACCTTCGGCGCCGGCTGCACCGGCTGCCCGCTGCGCGAACGCTGCACCACCGCCCGCCGAGGCCGGAAGCTGACGCTGCACGAGCACGACGCGCTGCAACGCGCCCACCGTCGCCGCGCCGCCGACCCCGAGTTCCAAGCCATCTACCGGCAGCACCGGCCAATGGTCGAACGCAGCATCGACCGGCTCGTCGGTGGACGGAACCGGCGGCTCCGCTACCGCGGGATCGCGAAGAACGACGCCTGGCTGCACCACCGCACCGCCGCCCTCAACCTGCGCCGGCTACTTGTCCTCGGACTGCACAGCGACAGCGGCACCTGGGCGATCACCCCCGCCTAACCAGCGGCAGCACGGCCACAAAGGTCCTCCACGTTGACCCATCCGCTGCAGAGCAGCATCCTCAGGTCGTCGAGGAGGGCGAGCTCTGTCCACCCGCAAGGGCTGTGACCGCGGCAAGACCGCCTTGAGCCCCCTCCTCGGCACCATCCCAACCCAGGAAACCCTCCTTGTTCAGCGGTCTCCTAGGTCGTGACGACCTCGGGGCCGAGCTTGGTGTCGACGCGCGCCTGGTTGCGCAGCGACTTCTCCCTCTGCCGGTGCCCTGGTGCATGTCCGGGTGCCGTCGCCACATCGGCGACTAGCCGGAAAGCGGTCTCACGGCTTCTGCCACAAGGGGGTAGTCAGCCTGAGCCGTCCGCGCCCGCCGCGGCGACACCGGAGCATGAGCCCGTGGCTGCCGGTCAGTCGACGGCGCGATGGCGGAACCCGCGGATCCCGGTCGCCGAGAACAGGGCGAGGAAGCCGAGGAGCACCAGCACGCAGGTCCCCGCGGGGATGTGCGGCACGGCGCTGATCATCGCGCCCCGGACGCCCTCGCTGACGTAGGTCAGTGGGTTACACGCGCACAGGAGCTGGAACCAGCGCAGATCGCTGAGCGCGGACCACGGGAACTGCGTGCTCCCGGTGAACAGCAGCGGCGTCAGCACCAGGGCGAAGACGATGTTGATTTTCGACGCGGACACGAGCGTGCCGAGTGTGAGACCCAACGCGGCGGCGACCAGCGAGCCCAGCACCAGGAACAGCGCAATGGCGGGCACGTCGGACCAGCCGACCCCGAGTGGACCCAGGATCCAGCGGCCGAGCGGGAAGATCACGGCTGCGGCGACGAGGGCCCGCAGCATCGAGAAGACGATCTTCTCGAGAGCGACCATCGCGGTGGGAAGCGGCGCGAGCAGCCGGTCCTCGATCTCCTTGGTGAACGAGAAGTCGATGACCAGCGGCAGCGCAGTGGTCTGTAGCGAGGTGAGGAACGCGGTGAAAGCGACGATGCCCGGGAACAGCACGTCGGAGAAACCGGCGCGGGTGTAGCCGAGGTCGCTGAGGACCTTGCCGAGCACGAAGAGCAGGAACAGCGGCTGCAGGACCACCTGTGCCAGGAAGCTCGGCAACTCGCGCCCGGTGACGAAGATGTCGCGCCACAGCAGGCCGAGGAAGGCCTGCGCCGGGCGGGGCCTCGTGACGGTGCGCGGCGCAGGATCGGTGCCGGGAGCGACCTCGGTGAGGTTCATCGCAGGTCTCGGCCCGTCAGCGTCAGGAACACGTCCTCCAGCGTCGGCTCGCCGAGCACGACGGAGCCGAGCCGGGTGCCGCGGCTCGCGAGCAGTGCGGCGACCGGTGCTATCTGGCCGCCGCCCTCATTGTCGAGGTAGAGCCGGAGCCGCATCTCGGGGGCGGTATCCGAGCCCGCATCAGGGCTGCCATCCGGTGCGGTCGAGTTCCCGACCTGCTCGACCTGCTCGACGCCGGGCAGTCCGGCGAGCGCGTCCATCACCTGCTGCGGGCTCTCGTCGGCGGCGCAGATGACCACGAGCTCGAGCGTGGCGCCGGCGGGCAGCCCCCGCGTCAGTGCCTCCGGGGTGTCCAGGGCGAGCAACCTGCCGTGGTCCATGATCCCGACACGGTCGGACAGCTCGGCCGCCTCGTCCATGTCGTGGGTCGTGATGACGACGGTGACCCCGCTCTCGCGCAACTCGCGCACCTGCTCCCAGACGAACAACCGGGCCTGCGGGTCGAGGCCCGTGCTCGGCTCGTCGAGGAACAGCACCTGCGGTCGATGCATCAGGGCGCGCGCGATCAGCAGCCGCTGCGCCATGCCGCCGGAGTAGTTGTCGACCTTGTCGCCGCCGCGGCCCTGCAAGCCGAACTGGTCGAGCAGCTCGTCGGCGCGACGGTTCCGCTCGGCTCGACCCATGCCGTGGTATGCGGCGTGGAACACGAGGTTCTGGCGGGCGGTGAGAGCTCGGTCGAGGTTGCTGCGCTGCGGCACGACCGAGAGCCGGCTGCACGCGAGCACCGGGTCGGCGGCCACGTCGACTCCGGCCACGCGCGCGACGCCGGAGGTGAGTTGGACCCGTGTGGTGAGGACGCCGATGGTGGTCGTCTTGCCGGCGCCGTTGGGTCCGAGCAGCCCGAAGATCTCGCCCTTGCGGACGGCGAAACTCACCCCGTCCACGGCGTTGGTCGGCTGCTTCGGGTAGCGCTTGACGAGGTCGCTGACCTCGACGGCGAGGACGGGATCAGGCCGCCCGGGCTGCTCGTCGGTAGGGCGGGGCGCGAGCGTGGTCATCTCCTTCAGTGTGCGCCTGGTGCCGCGCGCCGGGCGTAGCGTCCGCCGGTAGCCGGCTACAGCAGACCGCGACGTCGCCACCGGCAGGCGGTCCGCGTCGCCCGCATGCAGGAGGCACGATGCCCGCTCCGACCGACGGCAAGACGTTCGCGCTCGGCAACGTCGCCCTGCAGCGCGGGGCCACGCTGACCGACGCTCACCTGGTCTACAAGACGCACGGCACGCTGGCCGACGACAAGTCCAATGCCGTCCTCGTTCCGACCTGGTACTCCTCCTGGCACGATCAGAACGACTGGATGTACGGGCCGGGCACGGCGCTCGACTCCGAGCGGTATTTCGTCATCGTTCCGAACATGCTCGGCAACGGGCTCTCGTCGTCACCGAGCAACACGCCGCCGCCCTACGACCGTGCACGCTTCCCTCGCGTCACCTTCTCCGATCAGATCGAGGCGCAGTACCGCCTGGTCACCGAGAACTTCGGCATCACCTCACTGGAACTGGTGACGGGCTCCTCGATGGGTGCCGCCCAGACCTATCAGTGGGCGGTCAGCCACCCCGAGATGGTCAAGCGGGCCGCCCCCATCGTCGGTGCGCCGCAGACCAGCGAGCACAACCAGGTGTTCCTGCGCAGTCTGCGCGAGACGATGCGGCTCGACCCGGCGTTCAAGGGCGGGTGGTACTCCCCGGACGAGCCACCGGTCGCCGGGGCCCGCGCCTTCGCTCGCATCTATGCCGGTTGGGGGCTGTCGCAGGCTTTCTACTGGAACCGCGAGTACCTCGGCATGGGCCACAGCTCGCTGGAGGACTTCCTCGTCGGCTTCTGGGAGGGCTACTGGCTCGACCGGGACGCCAACGACCTGCTCACCATGCTCTGGTGCTGGGAGCACGGCGACGTCGGCAACACCCCGGCGTCGGACTTCACCCCGGGTTTCGGCGGCGACACCGAGGCGGCGCTCCGTTCCATCCGCTGCCCGTTGATCGCGATGCCTGCCCGCACCGACCTCTACTTCCCGCCCGAGGACGAGCAGCACTGGTCGCCGTTCATCGAACGCGGCGAGGTACGGGTACTGGACACCACCTGGGGCCACTTCGGCGGGCTGGGGGTCAACCCGCCCGACAACGCCGTCATCGACGCCCACCTCAAAGACCTGATGGCTCTCACCTGAGGGCGCCGAGTTGCACTCGCCGGCAGGGATCAGGTGCGGTCCGACGAGGGCGGCTCGCTGACCTGCCGCTGTGAGTCCCTGTCTCGAGCCCTGCTCCATGGGATCGCGACACTCGCCGGTCCGCTCACCGGCGGCGGATGTCGGTGCGGCGTCCTCCGGGGGCGCGCCGGGCGGGAAAGCCCGAAGGTCTCGGACTGCCAGGCGCCGTCCTGGCGCCACTTGACGCGGTGGCTGGTGCCGGTGGGGGAGGTGCGGGTCTCGAGGGTCGCCACGGGTGGCCTTTCGGGATGGGGGACGACCCGATCCCCCCTCGACCCGTGGGAACACGAATCGGAGTTCTGCGGCGCCGTCCCAGGGGCTGGAATGGCCCGCGCCTGTTCCCGCAGTGTTCCCAGAGGCGGGGACGAGAACGGCCCCTGGCGGCGTTTCCGCTGCTCAGAGGCCGTGCAAAGAAGTGTCCGAGGGGGGACTTGAACCCCCACGCCCGATAAAGGGCACTAGCACCTCAAGCTAGCGCGTCTGCCATTCCGCCACCCGGACAAGGTGGACATCCGACGGCCGGAGCCGACGACGTCGCGGCCACGACGATACCGCAGCGGGGCCGTCCTGCCAGGCCTCATCGGCCTTGATCATCTGAGCGGCTGAGCGAGATCTGAGCACCCGGGGCGGCACAGATCTACCTCAGCCGCGGGGCGTCCGGCAGCTACCGCGCCAGCACCGGCAGCGACAGGCCTTCGGTCCCGTACATCTGGTCACGGTGCGGGCCGGAGACGGCCACGGAGACGAGCCGGTTGTCCGCTCCCACCACGAGCCGCGAGCTGCCCCGGCTGAAGACGACGAACGGGTCCTGCACCCACGCCACGCGCCGCGGCGACCCCGACGAGGTCCCCAGGACGTCCGCCTCGGCGCGGAAGCCGATCCACCGGGCGTAGATGTTGTCCGCTGCGCGGTAGCCCACCACCGCCAGGTCGCGGCCGTTGGGACTGACCGCCACCGACACGACGTAGTTGAGCCCCGGCAGCGGACGGCTCTTGGTTCGCCCCGACGCGACGTCGATCGTCAGCAGCGACGACTGCGGCAGCCCGCGCCTGTCGAAGACGTTGCGCACCAGGTAGGCGGTCCGCCCGCTCGCCGAGAGAGCGGGCAGGGAGAGCACGGCGTCCCGGTCGCGCTCACGGAAGATCACGCGCTTTCCGCGGCCGGCCAGGTCCACCTGCGCCAAGCCGTTGACCTCGCCGCTGTCGGTGAGCGTCACGTACACCACCCGCCGCGAGGGCGTCAGCAACCCGAAGGCGGAGAACCCGTCGTTCGTCAGCCGCTTCCGGCGTCCGCGCGAGTCGACGGAGACGACGTTCTGGCCGTACGGCCCGGCCTCCATCGCGATCAACGTGCCGCCGACCGCGCTGGTCGGCGCGACGACGGTCCCGGGGTCGGCCGGGGTCAACACGGTCCGGCGGCTCACGTGCGCCCGACCGTCGGTGTTGAACCGGACGAGAGACGCGCCGAAGCCGTCCGGCTCGAGGGCGTAGTACGTCCTCGTCGCGCCGAACAGGCGCGAGGCGGGGCCCGCCGCCTGCCGCGCCCGCTGCGCCGACCGCAGGGCGAGGGCTCCCGGCCGCGCCGCCGCCCGCACGTCGGCGAAGCCGTGCCCGGCCGGCGTCCCCGGCGTCAGCAGCACGGCCGCCGGACGGGGGAGGACCGCAGGCTTGGCGGCGGGGGCCGCGAGGGCGGCCGACCCTCCGCCCAGCAACCCCGGTAGGGCCGCAGCCAGTGCGAGCGCCCCGACGACGCCTCGACGCCGTTGCCGCGAACACGAGGGTCGAGTACGCGACGAAGCGTCGATGGCGGCCACGGCTACTCCTCGGAAACGGTAGACATCCGGAAGATCGGGTTCGCGACTCCCGAGGAGGAGCGGCCGAACGGGCGAGCGCCCGGGTGACCCCGGTGCATGCATGTGCGCCCAGCGATGCGAGCGGCCGGAAAGGGGCAGGATGGAGGCGTGACGACGAGGGCAGCCGCCGACGGCAGTGCCGCAGAGCGGGCCACAGATCGGGCCACGGACCGGAGCGCCGGTGAGGACCGGGCCCGGTCGGGCCAGGACGAGGTCGTCGACCTGTGCCGGGACCTGCTGCGCATCCCGTCGGTCAACCGCGGGCCGGGCGACGGCGACGAGCGGCAGGCCGCCGAGTACGTCGCCGAGAAGCTCGCGGAGGTCGGACTCGAGACGACGATCGTCGAGTCCGAGAAGAACCGCACGTCCGTGATCGCGCGCGTCGAGGGGGAGGACCGCAGCCGGGGCGGCCTGCTCATCCACGGTCACCTCGACGTCGTGCCGGCCGATGCCGACGACTGGACGCTCCCGCCGTTCGCCGGCGAGATCGGCGACGACGGCTGCCTGTGGGGTCGCGGCGCCGTCGACATGAAGGACATGGACGCGATGACGCTCGCCGTCGTCCGCGACCGCCTCCGCACCGGCCGCAAGCCCCCGCGCGACCTCGTGCTCGCCTTCGTCGCCGACGAGGAGGCCGGCGGCCGGCTCGGCGCCCGCTACCTCGCCGAGAACCACGCCGAGCTGTTCGAGGGCTGCACCGAGGCGATCAGCGAGGTCGGCGGCTTCTCCTACGAGGTCAGCAACGACCTGCGGCTCTACCTCATCGAGACGGCCCAGAAAGGCATCGCCTGGATGAAGCTGACCGTCGCCGGCCGCGCCGGCCACGGCAGCATGATCGCGAGCGACAACGCGGTCACCGAACTCGCCGAAGCCGTCGGCCGGCTCGGCCGCTACACGTTCCCCGTGCAGCTCCGGCCCAGCGTCCGGCAGTTCCTCGACGAGCTGTCCGAGGCCACCGGCTGGGAGTTCGACCCCGAGAACCCCAGGGCGACGATCGACCAGCTCGGCGCGCTCGCCCGGCTCGTCGGCGCGACCATCAGCCACACCGCCAACCCGACGCAGCTGCAGGCCGGCGCCAAGGTCAACGTCATCCCGAACGGCGCCACCGCCTACGTCGACGGCCGCTTCCTGCCCGGCGGCGAGGAGGACTTCGAGCGCCGGCTCGACGAGATCCTCGGCCCGCGCGTCCAGCGCGAGTGGCTGTGGCACGACCAGGCGCTCGAGACGACGTTCGACGGCGAGCTCGTCGACACGATGGCCGCCTCCCTCAAGGCCGAGGACCCGGGCGCCCGGGCGGTGCCGTACATGCTCTCCGGCGGCACCGACGCCAAGTCGTTCTCCCGCCTCGGCATCCGCTGCTTCGGCTTCTCGCCGCTGAAGCTGCCGGGCGAGCTGGACTTCGCGGCGATGTTCCACGGCGTCGACGAGCGGGTGCCCACCGAGGCGCTGCGGTTCGGCGTCCGCGTGCTGGACCGATTCCTGGACGGCTGCTGAGCGCTGCTGGAAGAGTGCCGTTCGCGGTCTCCGCGGCGCGAGCGGCGATTTCCCGCGCCAACCGCGAACGTCTGCGCGCCGACCGCGAACGGTCCGCGCGCCGACCGCGAACACCCCCGCGCCAACCGCGAACGTCTGCGCGCCGACCGCGAACCGTGACAGAACCGCCCAGCGCCCGCCCCGCGTCGGTGGTCGCGGACGCGTCCGCCTGACGCCCGCCCGCGGATCGGTCACAATCAGTGGTGATGGCTGGTTACGGAGCGGGCGACCCCAATCCCTACCGCCGTCGGCTCGAGGACATCGACCCGGCGCGGAGGGACCCGTCGACGACCGTCGAGCACCCCGAGCCGACCAAGGAACGGGCCGGCGCGTTCACCGTCGAGGGGACGATCCAGCGATTCGGGGACCTCGCCGACGCCGCCATCAGCAGCCGCGAGCCGCGCCGCACGCAGGCCCGGCTGTTCGTCCTGGTCGTGCTGATCGCCATCTGCACGCCCGTGGCCCTGCAGCTGCTCGGCCTGCTCCGCCTCTTCGGTTGACCCGCACCTGATCCGCCGCCGCCCACCGGCTGTGCGCCGTCCGTCCCCGCCCTCTCAGATCGGCAGGTAGGGCGGCAACCCCGGCCGGTTCGGCCGCCGCAACACGACCCGCCGCGAACCGTCCGGATAGAGCCGCAGGCGGTCGAGCTCCCAGCCGCCGTACTCGGCGTGCATGGTGAGCATCGTCTGGGCGAGCCGCCGGCTCGTGCCCCGAGGCATGTACAGGTTCTGATAGACGAGGTCCCGGCTCTGAGTTGTCCGAGAGCTCTCCGGCGTACGGCCCCCCGCACTGCCGTCACTGCGCGCCATATCCCGACGGTAGCGCGGAGGCGACGAGGGCCGTGCCCGTATGAATGACCCCGCACGAATGACCCCGCACGAATGACAGCGCGTATCCGATGCACGGCCGACCCTCAGCATTTCCCGGCGGCGGGCGGGGCAGGATGACGGACATGCCAACCCTGCTCCTCGGCCCGATGCTGCGCTACCTCGCCCGGGGGAGCGCGACCATCTGGGTCGAGACGGACCGGGCCTGCGAGGTCAGCATCCTCGGCACCACCGAGCGCACCTTCTGCATCGAGGGCCACCATTACGCGCTGGTGCAGATCTCCGGCCTGGAGCCCGACAGCGTCACGCCGTACGAGGTGCACCTCGACGGCGAGAAGGTCTGGCCGGAGACCGAGGGGCCGATGGCCGAGTGGCCTCCGAGCGTGATCCGCGCCGAGCGGCGCATCCGCCCCTTCAAGCTCTCGTTCGGGTCCTGCCGGGTGGCGACCCCGCTCGACGACGAGAACACCGGCATCGACGCGCTGCACGCCCTGGCGGAGCGGCTCAAGACCGCCGCGGGCGAGGACTGGCCGGACACCCTGTTGTTCGTCGGCGACCAGGTCTACGCCGACGACAACATCTCGCCGCAGACCAAGGCCTTCGTCGACAGCCGCCGCCCACGGGAGGGGTCGCCGGACGGCGAGATCAGCGACTTCGAGGAGTACACGAAGCTCTACCAGGAGTCCTGGTCGATGCCGCCGATCCGGTGGCTGCTCTCCACCGTCCCCAGCGCGATGATCTTCGACGACCACGACGTCCGGGACGACTGGAACACCTCCGCCGCATGGCGCGCCGAGATCACGACCAAGCCGTGGTGGAAGGAGAAGATCGGTTCGGCGCTGATGGCGTACTGGGTCTACCAGCACGTCGGCAACCTGAGCCCCGAGCAGCTCGCGAAGTCGCAGATCTACGGCCGCATCGCCGGCTCGGACGACGGTTCCGAGGTCCTTCGGACCTACGCACTCGAGTCGGACGCGGCGGCCGACACCCCGCAGGGCAGCCCGCCCGACGGCGACGACACCGGGGGAGCGCGGTGGAGCTTCAGCCGCGAGCTCGGCACGTCCCGGCTCCTCGTGCTCGACTCCCGCGCCGGCCGCATCCTCGCCGGGGACAAGCGGGAGATGATCTCCGAGGCCGACTGGACGTGGCTCGAGCAGCAGATCGACGCCGAGCAGCTGCACGGTGTCGACCACCTGCTCATCGCCACGTCGGTGCCGTTCCTGCTGCCGGCGTTCGTCCACCACCTCGAGGAGTGGAACGAGGCGGTCGCGAACGGCAGCTGGGGCAGCCGGTTCGTCTCCGTCGGGGAGAAGGCGCGGCAGGGCGCCGACCTCGAGCACTGGGCGGCCTTCGGCTCGTCCTTCCGGCGGATGTCGGAGTTGCTGAGCCGCATCGGGAACGAGCCGAAGGCAGGGCCGTGGCGAACCCCGGCCACCGTGAGCTTCCTGTCCGGCGACGTGCACTTCTCCTACGTCGCGCGGGCGCGGCTGCGGCTCCGGTCGGCCACGAGCCCGCGCATCTACCAGGTCGTGTGCTCGCCGCTGCGCAACCCTCTGCCGCAGTGGCTGCGCTACGGCCAGCGTGCGGCGGTCGGGCGGCTCGCGCACTGGGTCGGGCGTTCGATCGCGACCCTCGCGGGGGTGAACACGCCGACCATGTCCTGGCGCGTCGTCGGCTCGCCCGCCTTCGGCAACGTGCTCGCGACCATCGACCTCGAGGGTCGGCAGGCGCTGGCGACGCTGGAATCCGCCGAGCCCGGCCCCGTCCTGCGCACGCAGATGGAGGCGGAACTCAGCTGATCGGTATCTGGGCCGCGGGGCGACCCAGATACCGAGGGGGCTGACCGGGCTCGGTGTCGTTCCGTCGCCACGCGCATGCGCAAGGTAGCGAACAGGTTTACGGTGATGTCAGAATAAGTCAGACAATCAGCGTGTCCGCGGACTGCCGCGGTGACAGCCCGGGAGTTCCACGTGCGAGCGGGGTCGCAGGGAATCGAGGTCCTTCGGGTCGAGGCCGGGGACGGCCCATCGGTCGCCGGTGAGGACAGTCCCGATGTCCATCGGCTCGTCGCACTCGACTACCGCGGACTGTTCGACGCGGTGCCGACGCCCTGCGCGGTGCTGACCGTCGACGCGGTGTTCGTCGACGTCAACGCCGCCTACGAGCGGGCGGTCGGCCGGCCGCGCGGGGAGCTGGTCGGGCGACGGCTCGCCGACGCGTTGCCCGGCAACCCGCTGACCGCGGACGCCGACGCCGTCTCGACCGTCGAGGCCAGCCTGCGGCGGGCCGCTCTGACGGGGGAGACGGACAACCTCGCGGTGCAGCGCCACGACCTGCTCGACCCCGTCACCGGCGGCTACCTCACCCGCTACTGGAGCCCGCGGACGATTCCCATCCGGCACGGCGACGGGGTCGCCCTGCTGGTCCAGGCCGAGGACGTCACCGCCTACGTCAACGGAGTCGGCGTCGCCACGGCCGGGTCGGCGAGCGCCTCCTCCGGCGCGGAGGCCAACCTCGTCGCCCGCACCCAGCAGCTCGAGCAGGTCAACCGGCAGCTGCGGGAGGCACGCGACCAGCTGGCCGAGCAGGCGCTGCGGGACCCGCTCACCGGACTGCTCGTCCGGCCCGTGCTGCTCGAGGCGACCAACTCCGCGCTCGCGCGGCTCCGGCGGCACGATCACGCCGTCGGCATGCTGTTCATCGACCTCGACCGGCTCAAGTTCGTCAACGACACCTACGGCCACGCGGTCGGCGACGAGCTGCTGCGCTGCTGCGCCGGGCGGCTGCGCGCCAGCGTGCGGCCCACCGACTCCGTCGCCCGCATCGGCGGTGACGAGTTCGTCGTCCTGCTCGACGAGGTCAGCTCGCCGTCGGAGGCGGAGCTCGTGGCGGAGCGCGTGCTGAAGGGACTGTCCGCGACCTGCCCGGGGCTCCCCGTCGACGTCGCCCCGGTGGCGAGCATCGGCGTGGCCGTGAGCACGACGGCGGAGATGAGCGGGGCGACCCTGCTCGCCCACGCCGACGCGGCCATGTACCGGGCCAAGGCGAACGGCCGGGGGCGCATCGAGAACTTCGACGAGTTCGCCTACGCGGAGCTCGGGCGGCGCAACCAGACCGAGGCCGACCTGCGCTCGGCGCTCCCGCACGGCGAGCTGCGGCTGCACTACCAGCCGATCCTCGACCTCGACACCGGCAGCCGCTACGCGGTGGAGGCGCTGCTGCGCTGGCAGCACCCGGAGCGCGGGCTGCTGGCCGCGGGCGAGTTCATCGACGTCGCCGAGGACAGCGCGCTGATCGTCGAGCTCGGCCGCTGGGTCGTCGGGGAGGCGTGCCGCCAGCTCGCGGCCTGGGACGCCGAGCTCGGCGGCGACGCTCCGCAGCTGATGTTCGTCAACCTCTCCGCCGCCGAGATCACCCATCCCGACATCGGCAGGCTCGTCCGGGACACCGTCGAGCGAGCCGGCATCGCCCCCGCCCGGCTGGTCCTCGAGATCACCGAAACCGGCCTGATGGCCGAGCCGCAGCGCGCCGCCGGCGCCACCGAACGACTCCGCGAGCTCGGGTGCGAGCTCGCGATCGACGACTTCGGCGCCGGCTACTCGTCGCTCAGCCGGCTCGTCGACCTGCCGGCGGGCATCCTCAAGATCGACCAGTCGTTCGTGCGTGGCCTCGCCCGCAACCCCGAGTCGATGGCGGTGGTCTCGGCCGTCCTGCTGCTCGCGCACAACCTTCGCAAGCTCGTGGTCGCGGAGGGCGTCGAGGACGAGGAGAGCCTTCAGCTGCTCCGCGACCTCGGCTGCCGCTACGCGCAGGGCTTCCATCTGGGTCGCCCGGCGGAAACGCTGCGCTGACACCCCCGCTCCCGTGGAGCGGGGGTGGGGCGAGGGTGGGGCGAGGGGGGCGGAGTGTTCCCGCCTCTCGTCAGCGGTCGCCGATCGCGACGAACTTCCGCTCATCGGGGCCGGTGTAGATCTGCCGCGGACGACCGATGCGGGTGTCCGGGTCCTGGATCATCTCGCGCCAGTGCGCGATCCAGCCCGGCAGCCGGCCGAGGGCGAACAGCACCGTGAACATCTTGGTCGGGAAGCCCATCGCCTTGTAGATGACCCCGGTGTAGAAGTCGACGTTCGGATAGAGCTTGCGCTCGACGAAGTAGTCGTCGGCCAGCGCTTTCTCCTCCAGCTTCAGCGCCATGTCGAGCATCGGATCGTCGACGCCGAGCGCCTCGAGGACGTCGCGCGTCGCGTCCTTCACGAGAGCCGCCCGCGGGTCGTAGTTCTTGTAGACCCGGTGGCCGAAGCCCATCAGCTTGGCCCCGGCCTCCTTGTTCTTGACCCGCTCGACGAACTTGTCGACGTCGCCGTCCTCCTCGTCCTGGATGCGCGTCAGCATCTCCAGCACGGCCTGGTTCGCCCCGCCGTGCAGCGGGCCGAACAGCGCGCTCACCCCGGCCGAGACGGAGGCGAACAGGTTCGTCTGCGCGCTGCCGACCATGCGGACGGTCGACGTCGAGCAGTTCTGCTCGTGGTCGGCGTGCAGAACGAACAACATGTCCAGCACCTTCGCCACGGTCGGGTTCACCTCGTACGGCTCCGCGGGGACCCCGAAGGTCATCCGGAGGAAGTTCTCGACGTAGGTCATCGAGTTCTCCGGGTAGAGGAACGGCTGACCGATCGACTTCTTGTACGCGTAGGCGGCGAGCGTCGGCAGCTTCGCCAGCAGGCGGACGGTCGCGAGTTCGACGTGTTCCTGATCGAAGACCTGCAGCCCGTCCTGGTAGAAGGTCGACAGCCCGCTGACCGCCGAGGACAGCACCGGCATCGGGTGCGCATCGCTCGGGAAGCCGTTGAAGAACTCCTTGAAGTCCTCGTGCAGCATCGTGTGTTCGCGGATCTGTGCCGTGAACGTGTCCAGCTGCGGCTGCGTCGGGAGCTCGCCGTAGATGAGCAGGTACGACACCTCGAGGAACGAGGCCTTGCCCGCGAGCTGATCGATGGGGTAGCCGCGGTAGCGAAGGACGCCCGCGCCGCCGTCGATGAAGCAGATGTCCGACTTGCACGCCGCCGTGTTGGCGAAGCCGGGGTCGAAGGTGACGTGCCCGGTGTCGGCCAGCACCTTCCGTACGTCGAAACCGTGCGGTTTGCCCGTCCCGGTGACCAGGGGCAGATCTTCGACGCCGTCGTCGTACTTCAACTGGAAGTCAGTCACCGGTCCTCCGGATGGCTCGCTGTGGTCAGGGTGTCAGTCTCTCAGGTGGGTGTTACCGCCGGAACCGGGCCCGCATGTCTGCGGAGTGCGGGATCCGTGCGTTCGGCCGGCGGCCACTACAGTCCGACCCGTGGGGAGGGTGTCCGGAACGACGTCGAAGCGAGGCCACTCCGCGAGGGGTCTCGTCCCCGACTCCGCGGTCGCCTCGGCGGTCGCCCTGCTCCTGGTCGCTGTCCTCTTCGTCCTGCTGCGACTGGCCCTGGCGGGCTCCGGATCGATCGGCAGCTTCGTCGACGCGGGCTCCGACTTCGCCCGCCCGCCGCTGCCCGGGGTGCCGATCGAGAGCGGGCCGGGCTACGACGGCCAGTTCGCGTACCGGCTCGCGGTGGACCCGACCGAACTCGACGAGGTCCCTCAGCCCGACGTCCGGGTCGCGGTGTCGAACGACGACCCGGCCGACAACATCGTCCTCGACACCCCGCTGCGGCTCGAGCGGATCCTCTACCCGGTGCTCGCCTGGACCGTCTCCGCGGGTCAGGACTCGCTGGTGCCGCCGGCGCTGGTCGTGGTGAACCTGCTCGCCCTCGCCGCGCTCGGCTACCTCGGGGGACGCTTCGCTCAGCTCGGGGGCCGGCACGCGGCCTGGGGTCTGCTCCTGGCCGGGTACTGGGGGTACCTGTTCAGCCTCGGCCGCGACCTGCACGAGATCGTGACCGGCGTCTTCGTGCTCGCGGGCCTGCTCGCCTACCGGAAGCGACGCCCGGCGGCGACCGCCGGGTTGCTGTCGCTCGCGGTGCTGGCCAGGGAGACGGCGCTGCTGGTCGTCGTCGCCATCGCCGCGGTCCGCATCCTGGACATCGCGCGCCGACGCGAGCGGCCGCGGGCGCTGGACGCGGGGTGGCTGGTGCCCGCCGTCATGTTCGTGAGCTGGCAGGCCGCCTGCTACGCGGCGATCGGCGAGGCGCCGGCGCTCGCCGGCGGCCCCGCCCAGGTCGGTCCGCCCGTCGTGTCGTTCGTCGAGGCGATCGGGAACACCGTCGGCGACCTCACCGGGGACGATCGGGCGGCGGCGGCGCTCCTGCTGCTGCAGCTGGCGGCGCTGGTCGTCGTGGTCGCGCTCGCCGGGCTGCGCGTCCGGGACGCCTCGATCCCGCGCGAGGAGCGGCTCGCCTGGCTGCTGGCCCTGCTGCTGACGCTCAGCTTGTCCCGGCACTACTGGACGGGCCCGGCCGACCTCCGCGCCCTGTCCGACCTGTACCTGCTCAGCGCGGTCCTGCTTCTCGCGCGACCCGTCCGCGACACCCCGCGGCCGCTCCGCGAGCGCCTCCCGGACGCGCGGGTCCTGGCCTACGCCGCCGTCCCCTCCGCGGTGGCGTTCGCCGCGACGTTCCTCACCCGCGTCGTCAAGCTCTAACGGGGGGACGGCGGCCGCGCCGGCTGAGCCGGGAAGATGTCGACCTCCATGCCCTCCAGGTCGGGCTTCTGCAGGAAGAAGCCGCGCGCCCCCGAGGGCCGCAGCGTCCGCAGCTCCTGGCGCATGCCGGGGCACAACTCCTCGTAGCTCTTGTAGCCCTCGGCGTAGACCACGAAGACGTTCCGCTTCGGGCCCGCCTCCGCCACCGCACGACGGGCGATGCCCTCCGGGTCGGCGGAGGTGTTGCGGTTCTTGTAGTCGACCCAGTCGACCCGCGCCGGGTCGGTGAACGTGGGGACCGCGTAGTAGGTCAGGTTCTCCGGCGCGAGCCGGCGGACGGCCGGGCCGATCTGGTCGGGGCACACCAGCACGAGGTCGCCGGGCTTGGCGAACCGCTCCAGCGCCGTCGCCGCCTGCTGGGCCTGGGTCCGGGGAACGAGCAGCAGCGCGGCGCCCGCCACGATCCCGAGCAGCGCGAGCGACCCGATGGCCGCGACCAACACCCGTTCGCTGAGGATCACGGTCGTCCCGACGCCGGTGAGCAGCAGGAAGGGGATGAACGCGGTGGCGGTGTAGCGGTCGGCGTAGGCGCTGCCGGTCGCCTGCCCGATGAGGATGGCGACGATGAGGGTTCCGGTGGTGATCGTGAACAGCAGCATCCCGGGCTGCTTCGTCTTCCACTCGACGACGATCGCCCGGCTCGACACCGCCGTGCCGCAGATCGCGAACACGATCAGCGGCGCGACCACCAGCAGCGCCAGGCGTCCCGCCACCGAGGGACCCCCGGCCCACCAGCCGTAGGCGTGCAGTACGGCCGAGAGGCTCGCCGGTGCACCCCACGGCGTTCCGGTGTGCTTCAGCTGATACATCAGCGTGGGCAGCCAGGGCAGGAGCAGCACCCCGCCGAGCGCCTGTCCGAGCAGCGCCAGCCAGGCCCGTCTGTTCCCTCGGCGCCACGCGACGAACAGCAGGATGCCGGTCATCGTGATCAGCAGGTAGATGCACCAGTAGTGCGTCAGCGCCAGACCGGCCGCCGTGACGCCGATGCTGATCACGGAGAAGGCGTTCGGTGCCCGCATCGTCTTCTCGAGCGCGAGCCCGTAGAGCACGGTCAGCAGGATGACCAGGCTGTACATGCGCGTCTCGGTCGCGTAGTAGAGCGCGTACGGAGAGCAGATGTAGAGGATGACGACGACGCGGGCCGGCCGCTGCCCCACCACCCGCAGCGCCAGCACGTACAGCGGGTAGATCGCTGCCAGGTTGAGGATCGCCGACAGCGCCCGCACGACGGCGGTACCGGTGCCGAACAGCTCCGTCCAGTAGTGCAGCAGCAGGTAGTACAGGGGCGGCGAGCCGTCCTGGCGGAGCCCGTCCCACAGCGTGGTGCCGGGCCCGGTCAGCGGCAGCTTCGCGATGGCCACGCTCTGCGCCTCGTCCAGCCACAGCGCCTGGCGGGCCATGAAGCGCAGCGCCACGCCGGCGACGATCAGCACGCCGAGCGTCGCCGGGAAGAACCAGGGAGGCAGTTCCCGGCGACGGCGGGGCGTCGGCCTCGGCTCCGGGGCGTCCGCGCTGGCCTGAGCGGCGGTGGCGGTACTCGTCATCGAGGGATCGGCGTCATGTGGAGGATCAGCGTTCTCTGCAAGGTCGGCGTTGTCGGAGAAGGCTCACCGGCTGCCCGGACGGGCAGCGACGGCGTCATGCAGCCGCCGCGTCCGACTTCTCCTTGGTCGGCTTGACCTGTGAGGAGCTGGTGGGGGAGGCCACCTCGTGGTAGTCCTCCTCGACGTTCACGTCCCAGACGTCGTGGTGCGCCCCGTCGATCATGTTCTGGACGGTCAGCTGCGCCGTGAACATCGAGTGGTCCTGGTTGTTGTAGCGGAACATGCCGTTGCGCCCGACCGGGTGCAGGTTCGGCGTGTTCTGCTTCATCCACCGCCGCATGACGTCGACGTTGTTCTTGTACTCGGCGTCGTAGAACGGGTAGGCCTTCGGCATCCGCACGACGAAGCCGCGCTCCACCTGCTCCGGCTTGACCAGGCCGAGCTGGTCCAGCTCCCGCTTCGCCTGCGCGATCAGGTCCTCGTCGGACCGGTTCCAGGTGCTGTCGCCGACGTTGACGAAGAACTCGAGGCCGAGACAGGTCTTGCCCTCCTTGACCAGGTAGGGCGACCAGGAGCCGAAGTTCTGGATGCGGCCGACCTCGACCTCGGGCGAGTGGATGTAGATCCAGTTGTCCGGGAAGCCGACGCTCTCCGGCACCACGACGGCGACGGTCAGGAAGTCGCGGTACTTCAGTGACTCGGCGGCGTGCAGCACCTCGGACGGCGGCTTCGGGTCCAGCGACTGGACCAGGGAGGAGAAGGCCATCGACGAGATGAACTCGTCGCCGGCGTAGTGCTTCTCGGTGCCGACATCGGTCCGGCTCGCGTCCGGCGCGCCGGCGCCGGGGCCGTAGCCGCCGGTCACGACGGTGGTCAGGCCGGTGACGCCCTTGCCCTGCTCCCAGTGGACGGTCCGGACCTTCTCCTCCAGGACGATCGTCCCGCCCTTCGCCTCGATCTTCCTGGCGGCGGTCTCCCACATCATCCCGGGGCCGTACTTCGGGTACTGGAACTCCTCGATCAGCGACGTGATGACGTCCTTGGAGTTCCGGCTCGGCCGCAGCGCGTTCCAGATGGCCGTGAACAGCGAGAGGTTCTTGATCCGCTGGGCGGCCCAGTCGGCCTCGAGCTCGCTGCCGGGCACGCCCCAGACCTTCTCGGTGTAGGTCTTGAAGAAGTGGTTGTAGAGGCGCCAGCCGAAGCGGGCGGCGACCCAGCCCTCGAACTTCGTCTGGTCCTTCGGCGGCCGGACGCGCACCCACATGTAGGACAGCACGCAGCGGATCGCCTCGAGGATGCCGAGGTTGCGCAGCGCGTTGCCCGCCTTCAGCGGGTAGTCGAACAGCTTGCCGTCGTAGAAGATGCGGCTCATCCGGGGCCGCATCAGGAAGTCCTCGTCCGGCAGGATCTCGTGCCAGAGCGCCTCGACCTCGGGCACCTTGGTGAAGAACCGGTGGCCGCCGATGTCGAAGCGCCAGCCCTCCCGCTCGGCGGTGCGGCTGATCCCGCCGACCATGGCGTCGCCCTCGAGGACCGTGACGGGGGTGTCCCGCTTGACCAACTCGAAGGCGGCGGTCAGGCCCGCCGGGCCTGCTCCGATGACGACGACCTGCGGCTTGTCGGCCACGATGCTCCTGAACCCCCGATCGAGACTCCACCTCGCGAGGGACGTCAACGCGTGTGGGCAGCCGACGGAGGCCGGGCTCGGCTGCACCGCCCATTCTGCCCGACACGTTGCGTCGGGACGCACCACCGGCTACCTGCGTGTTACGGACGCTGCAGATTCGTGATGTGCCGGAGGTCAGCGCCGCTCGTAGAGGCGGACCTGTGCGGTGCCCTCGCCGGCCCGCTCGCCGAAGGTGCCGATCAGCCGGTACGCGCCGAGCGCGTCCGTGATCCGCTGCGCCGCGGCCCGGCCGGCGGGGGACACGTGCGCGGCATCGCCCCGGACGAGCACGTAGTCGACGAGCCCCCGGCCATCCGGGCCGGTGAGTGTGGCGATGCGGGTGGGGGTGCGGTCCAGGCCACGCCGGGTCGGGTCGATCCGCCGCGGCAGGTTGTTCTCGCTGCGGAAGCGGGTCGGGAAGTAGCTGAGCTCGGCCTCGTAGTGCCCGGCGTCGACGCCGTGGCGCAGCGCCGCGACCAGGCTCGCGCCGTGCAGCGTCGGGTCGGAGAAGCCCCGGACCTTCGGCACGTTGGCGCTCTCGTACTGCAACCCGAGCACCGTCGAGTCCGGCCGCACCAGCTTCGCGGCCTCGACGTAGGCATCGACCTGCTCGGAGTGCCGCACCTCGATGGGCCACCGCACGGCAGCGATCCCGGCCCAGACGAGGACGAACAGCGCCGCGGCGCCGGCCTGCAGCCGGCGGTCGGCCAAGGCGGTGCGGCTCTGCCAGCCGAGCCAGAGCAGGGCCAGCAGCGGGGGGAAGATGGCCAGCCGCGCATTGATGGCGCCTCCCTGCGCGGTGCTCTCCGGCGCGAGCAGATAGAGCAGCGCGCACAGGCCGGCTCCCGCTGCGAGCCACCCGGACGGGCCGGCCAGCGCCGCCCGGCGCCGGCGTCGGGCGGCCAGCACGATCAGCGCTGTCAGGCTCAGGCCGAGCACGATCGCGGCCGGGTACTCCGCGTAGGACAGCGCCACCACCGGCTTGACCAGCAGCGGTAGCTGCACCAGCAGCGCCAGCGGGTTGTCGCGCTTGCTCTCGCCGGGCGCCGGGCGGACGAGGAACAGCAGCGTCAGGACCGCGAGCGGCAGCAGCGCGAGAAGGGTCGGGGCGAGCCGGCGGACAGAGTCGGCGATGCCGCCGCGGAGCCCGTCCCGGGTTCCGCGGCGCCGGAGCTCGGCGAGAGGCGGGACGAGCGCGAGCAGCGCGAGCAGCGCGGCGGGGATGAAGTGCGTCACGTAGGCGAGCAACACCCAGCCCGCCAGGCCCAGCACGTAGCGGGGTCCGCTGCGACGACGGGACCTGAAGATCCAGCCGGCGGCGAGGACGAAGACGACGAGGCCGTAGCAGTAGTTGAAGAAGCCGCTGACGAACAGGAAGCCACTGGCGAGCGGGAACGCGGCGTAGGCCAGCCAGGTCGCGGACGGGTCGATGCGGCGCAGGACGTAGCGCAGCGCCAGCGGCAGGGCGAGCAGGTAGCCGCCCGCCAGGATCTTTACCGCCACCTCCAGGGGGAAGACGGCGACGAACGCGGTCAGCAGCCCCTCCGTCAGCAGGTTCGGCGAGGGAAAGGCGTCCAGCCAGTAGTACCGCTCGTAGATCGGATGCGCGGGGTCGCCGTAGTCGAGCAGCACCCGCGAGGTGGCGAGATGGGACGGGCCGTCCTGCGTGCCGAGGTGCGGCAGCAGGAACAGCGGGACCAGCTGGAGCAGCAGCAGCGCCGCGAAGATCAGGGGCTCGGCGAGCCGGGCCCTGGCGTGTTCGGGGTCGGGCGGCGGCGTCGCCCGCCGACCCGGACGGTGAAGCAAGACGGACGGGGGCACGTCGAACCCGCTCAGCGGGTCGAGAACCGTTCGAGCGACGCGCCCTCGATGACCGACCCCGCGCGGCTGATCTGGGGGGTGCGGTCCCGCAGGGAGGCGAGCTGGTCCGAGATCGCCCCGCACGTCGTCTCGAGGGTGCGGTAGCCGTCGGCCTCCACGAAGTAGATGGACGAGTCCGGGCCGGCGAGCTCGTCGACCTGGGTGGCGAAGTCGGCGGCGCTCGCGTGCTCCATCCGGTCGGCGTAGTCGACCCAGTCGACCATCGCCGGGCCGAGCTGGTCGGCGAACGCGATCTCCTTGACGACGCCGGGGCTCGTGCCGCGGCGGGTCAACGACCGGTGCACGGCCGGTCCGAGTTGATCGGGGCAGTAGGCGACGACGTCGCCGGGCCGCGCCTGCTCGGCGATCTTGCCGGCGATCTGTCCGGCCTGGGTGCGCTCCCCGCGGGCGAGGCCCGCCCCGCCGATGAGGCCGGTCACGCTGGCGACCACGAGCAGGGTGGCGACGAGCCGCCGGCTCGGCAGCAGTCCGAGCCCGAGGGCGGCGAGCAGCAGGAACGCCGGCAGCGAGATGCCGGTGTATCGCTCCACGTAGGCGCTGCCGCCGAAGGTCGCCGCGATGTAGGCGAGGACCAGCGGCACGAGCCAGACGGCGGCGAGGTAGCGCCCGGGGACGCGGCCCTTGAGGTCGACGTGCAGGCCGTCGCCGGCCGGGCGGGCGGTGAGACCGACGAACGCGGCGAACAGCAGGACCAGGCCGAGCAGCGCCCCGGTGGAGGCCCGGCCCGCCCAGTCGAAGATGGTGTCGAGCAGGACCTGCGCCTGCACCGCGGGTGCCCACGGGGTGCCGGTGTGCAGCATCTGGAAGGTGAAGGTCGGCATCCACGGCAGGAACAGCACGGACGCCGCGACCATGCTCAGCAGCGCCTTGCGGCAGGGGTCGCGGTAGTGCTCGCGGCGCCGGGACTGCAGCAGCAGGAAGACCGCGACGGTGGCGAGCAGCAGGAAGGTCCAGTAGTGCGTGTAGGCGAGGGCCGCCGTCGCGAGCGTGAGCGTGATCCAGCGACTCCGCTGGGGTTTCTCCAGCGCTCGCGCCAACGCCAGGCCGAACAGCAGGACGAGCAGGACGACCAGCGAGTACATCCGCGTCTCGCTGCCGTACCGGATCGCGTACGGGGAGGTCGCGAACAGCAGGAGGGCGGCCGTGCCGGCGCGGTGGGTGCTCGACTTCTCGACGTGGCCGAACGCGGCGGCCACCCTGGCGACCCGGCGGCCGGCGAACCATGCGACCGGCAGCGTGGCCACACTGAGCAGACCGGACAGCGCCCGGACGGCGACGTCGCCACCGCCGAACAGGCCCGTCCAGAAGTGCAGGAGGAGGTAGTACAGCGGCGGGGCGCCGTCGTGGCGCAGCGCCTCGAACAGCGCGGGGACGGATCGACGGGCGATCTCGACCGTGATCGCCTCGTCGAGCCACAGCGAACTGTCGGTCGCGAACCGCAGGGCGATGCCGACGGCGATGGTGATGCCGACCAGGATCAGCGGCAGCCACGCCCGGATGCCGGGCGGGATGCGGAGCAGGAGCCGGCCGAGGCGGTCGGGGGCGTTCGTCGAGCGCGTTCGGCCGAGCGGCAGCCGGGCCGGAGCGCCCGTCGGCCCGCCCACCTCGACGGCTCCGGAGGCGGGCCGGCGGAGGGTGTCGGGCGCGGCCGGGTCGGCGTCGACGTGCGCGTCGGTGCCGGTCTCGATGCGGTCTCGATGCCGCGCTCGATGTCGGTCTCGGTCTCGATGCCGGTCTCGATGCCGGTTTCGGGGCCGGCGTCGGAGTCGGGGCGGACGTCGGTGCCGGTCGCTGCGAGATCGGAGGGTGCTACCGCCGACGCTTGCGGGGACGTGAGCGTGGACGCCCCTGCTTCGGCACGCGGGGACGTGGCCGCGCGTTCCGGACGACCTCCCACGGCTACTGACCGTACCCACCTACGGTGCCGAATCCGCCTCGGCCCCGTCGGTGGGACGGCCGGATCCGACCGCTCGGTCGGCACCTCAGCCTCCCACGACGAGCAGGCGGCGCAGCTGCGTGGTCCGCGGCCGGCCGCCGATCTCCCGGACGGCACGATGCAGCGCGGGCCCGACCGCCGGAACGACCGACAGGTGCCGCTGCGCCCGGGTCAGCGCGGTGTACACCAAGGGGCGGGTCAGCATGCCGCCGGCCTCGGGCGGCAGGACGACCACCACCGCCGGCCACTCGCTGCCCTGGGCGCGGTGCACCGTGATGGCCCAGCCGTGCCGCAGGTCGCTCCAGGCCTTGATCGGCACCGTGGCCGGCCCGGCCGCGAACTGCACCGACAGGCCCTCGCTCGTGCGGGCGACGATCGTGCCGACCTCGCCGTTGGCGAAGCCGAGGTCGAGGTGGTTCGCGATCGCCACGATGCGGTCGCCGACGTCGAAGGACGGCCGCTTGCCCGCCCCCGCCGCCGGCGCACCGGGGTTGAGTTCCTTCTTCAGCGCCGCGTTCAGCGCCTCCGTCCCGGCCGGACCACGGTGCACCGGCGTCACGACCTGGATCTCCGCCGGCGCGATGCCGAGAGCCCGGGGGATCGAATCGGTGACCAGCTGCACGACCCGGCGGGCGGCGTCGGCGGCGTCCCTGCTCGGCACGACCACCACCTCGCGGGAGGGGTCGTCGACCGTCGGGAGCTCGCCGCCCCGCACCGCCGTGGCCAGCCGCGCGATCGTCCCGCCCTCGGCCTGCCGGTAGAGCGTCGACAGCTCGGTGACCGGGACGACCCCCGAGTCGACGATGTCGGCCAGCACGCGGCCGGCACCGATGCTCGGCAGCTGGGCCGGGTCGCCGACGACGAGCAGGTGGGTGCCGTCCGAGCACGCCTCGACCAACCCCGCCGCGAGCTCGACGTCGAGCATCGAGGCCTCGTCGACCACCACGACGTCGGCGTCGAGCGGCCATTCCTCGTTGCGGGTGAAGGTGGGGCCGTCCCACATGCCCGAGCCGCCGGTCGAGCCTCCCGCGCCGGAACCACTGGCGGTGTCGCCCGAGTCCGACGTCCGGGACGGCGTGGCGCCGAGCAGCCGGTGCAGCGTCGTGGCCGGGGCATCGCCGAGCTCCTCGAGCCGCTTGGCCGCCCGGCCGGTGGGCGCGGCCAGCGCGACGGTGCGACCGCGGGCGGTGGCGAGCTCGACCACCGCCGCCACGGTGCGGCTCTTGCCGGTGCCCGGGCCGCCGGTCAGCAGCGAGACGCCGTGCTGCAGGGCCGCGGAGACGGCGGCCCGCTGGTCGTCGTCGAGTCCCTTCAGGCCGAGCGTGTCCGGCTCGCCGACCGGCTCGGCCGTCGCGGCGAGCCGCGCCAGACCCTCGGCCAGCGACTCCTCGGCCATGGCGAAGCGGGGGAGGGCGAACAGGTCGTCCCGGCCGTCGTCCCCCGATCCGTCAGCCTCTGACCCGGCGTCCGCACCGGCCTGGCCCTCGACGATGCGTCCCGACTCGACGGCCTGGCCGAGCGCCCTTTCCGGGTCGGCGACGCCGCGGCTGCGGGCGCCGGCGACCAGGGAGGCGCGGGTCGCGGCCGTGTCCCCGGCGCGGGCGGCGACGGCGAGCAGGTGGACGAGGACGGCCGGTCCGCGGCCGGGGGCCTCGCGGTCGATACCCAGGGTCCGCGCCAACCGGTCGGCGGCGGAGAGCTCGACGTCGCCGGCCTCGAGCAGCCGCCAGGGATCGTCGCGCAGCTGCCCGGCTGCTCCGGGACCGAGTACCCCGGTCGCGCCGAAGGCGAGCCGTGCGGGCAGCCCGGCGGCGACCAGCAGGGCGACGACCTCGTAGCGGGGCCGGGCCTGGGCGAACGCGGTGACGAGCTTCGCCGCCCGCACCGGGCTGACCCCCGCGATCGCCTGCAGGGCCGACTCGGTGACGTCGTCGGGTCGGCGGATGCCGGCCCCTGCCAGCCGCCCGCCGACCGTCCGGCCGAGCAGCGGCCAGAGCCCCGCGTCCACGAAGGCGGCGAAGACGTCGTCCTCGCCGGTATCCGAGCGTCGATCGTCCAGCTGCTGTTCGCTCACCGGCTCAACCCCAGTGCCACCGCTCCGGGTAGCCGAACGTCGGCGCCGAGACGTCGTCGAGTGCGTCCCGGATCGTCGAGGGCAGCACCAGCGTCTCCGACTCCAGCGACGCGGACAGCTGGGCGGCCGTCCGCGCGCCGACCACCGGCGCGACCACCCCGGGCCGGTCCCGCACCCAGGCGAGCGCGACGGCCACCATCGAGACCCGCAGCCCCTCGGCGGCGGTGTGGACGGCGTCGACGACACGGTTGGCGTGTTCGGTCATGTACGGCGCCACGAAACGACTCCAGGCGGGGGAGGTCGCCCGCGACCCCTCCGGCGCCTCTCCCCGGTAGCGCCCGGCGAGCACACCGCGGCCCAGCGGGGACCAGGGCAGCAGACCCAGCCCCGTCTCCGCGGCGGCCGGCACCACCTCCCGCTCCACCCCTCGGGCCAGCAGCGAGTACTCGACCTGCGTCGAGACCAGCGGCGTCCGGCCGGGCACCGCCCGCTGCCAGGTCGCGGCCGCGGCCGTCTGCCAGCCGCTGTAGTTGGAGATGCCGACGTAGCGGACCTTCCCGGAGGCGACCGCCGCGTCCAGCGCGGCGAGGGTCTCCTCCAGCGGGGTGCCGTCGTGCCAGGTGTGGACCTGCCAGAGGTCGACGTGATCCGTGCGCAGCCGGGCGAGCGACCCGTCCAGGGCGTTGAGCAGCCGACGCCGCGACGTGCCGACGCCGAGGGGTCCGTCGCCGCGGCGCGCGCCGGCCTTGGTGGCGATCAGCACGTCCTCGCGCGACCCGCCGTCGGCCAGCAGGCGGCCGAGGATGCGCTCCGACTCGCCGCCCGCGTAGACGTCCGCGGTGTCGATCAACGTGCCGCCCGCCTCGCGGAAGGCCCGCAGTTGGGCCCCGGCCTCGGTGGCCTCCGTGTCCCGACCCCAGGTCATCGTGCCGAGGGCGAGCCGGGACACGGACAGGCCACTGCGGCCGAGGGGACGGTGCTCCACAGTCGGCCACCCTAGCGGCGCTTCCCACCACAGCCGGCGAGGCTGCCCGACCTGTGGAGTAGGCGAGGATCCCGGCGAAACCGGGACACGCGTCCTCGACCACCGGGACGCAGAACTGTCACCATGACCGCGTGTCGGCCCTGGAACAGCGGGTGCCCGTCCTCGTGCGCCGCGTCGCGGTACCACTTGCCGGGGCGGCGGCGCTCCTCACCGTCTGCGCGCTCGTGCTCGACGCTCGGAACGCGGCGGTCCTCGGCCACCCGGAGGATGAGTTCCTCGCCGACATCTGGCTCGGCCTGGTGCTGCCGCCCGCCGGCGCCTACCTGATCCGTCGAGTCGGATCCCTGCGCGTCGGCGTCGTCCTGCTTGCCGGGATCTTTCTCGCCGTCGCCGCTGCCGCCGGTCAGTTGGCCGGGTGGCTGACCGTGGTGCGGCCCTCGCCCGGGGTGGTGCGGGACGCGGCGGCATGGCTCGCCACCTGGACGTGGACGCCCTACCTGCTGTTCCCCACCCTCGTCCCCCTGCTCCACCCGACCGGTCGGCCCCTGTCCCGCGCATGGGGCCGGCTGGGGATCGCGGTAGGCGTCCTCGTGCTGACGACGACGGTTGCCGCTGCCCTGGCGCCGGGGACGGTTCCGGGTACCGCCGCGGTCTCGAACCCGTGGAGTGTCGAGTCCGCCCGCTGGCTCACGACGGTGGTGGACGCTCTCGCTGCTGTCACCGTCGTCCTGGTCGTGCCGTTGTGCATCCTGGCAGCCGTCGTCCGGTGGTGGCGCGCCCCCGCGCTGGCGCGGGAGGACTCCGGGTGGTTCGCCGCGTCGGTGGTCGTGATGTGGGCGACGCTCGTGTTCGGCGACGGCCTCGGTTATCCGTGGGCCGACGTTCTCACCGCAGCGGGTCTGACGTTGCCACTGCTGGTCGTCGTCCTCGGCGGTACGGCACGGGCCGAGGCGACCGCACTCCGTCGTTCGCGGGAGCAGCTCGTCGTCGCGCGGGAGGAGGAACGGCTACGGCTCCACCGCGACCTCCATGACGGGCTCGGACCCGAACTCGCCGGAGTCTCGCTCTCGCTTGCGGCTGCCGCGCGGAGCGCCGAAGACGTCGCGCTCCGCGAGCAGCTGAGTGCAGCGCAACTGCGCCTGCAGGAGATGACGACCGAGGTCCGGCACATCGTGGAGGATCTGCGCCCTGCCGCACTGGACACGCTCGGGCTGGCGGAGGCACTTCGTCAGCAGGTCGATGCCCTCGCGCGACCGGCCGGTCTCGATGTCACGGTGACCGTTCCCGAGCCGCTGCCCCCGCTTGCGGCCGCCGTACAGGTCGCCGCCTACCGCATCGCGGTCGAGGCTCTCGTCAACGTGGTGCGGCATGCCGCCGCTCACCGATGCCTGCTGGTGGTACGGCTGGACGATCACGGTCTCGAGGTGGAGGTGACCGACGACGGAGCCGGTCCCGGCGCGGTGTCCCAGCCCGGTCACGGGCTGACGACGATGCGCTCCAGGGCGGAGGAACTCGGCGGCTGTTTCGGCTTCGACCGGTCGGCGGCGGGAGGCTCGC
The DNA here is from genome assembly GCA_963783105.1 of uncultured Actinomycetota bacterium. GTDB lineage: Bacteria > Actinomycetota > Actinomycetes > Frankiales > Frankiaceae > JAVEDQ01. Next base: position 308,687 of record CAWAMI010000003.1, on the reverse strand, counting down.
GCGTGCTGGTGCGCTTGCCGCTGGTCGCGACATGACCGGACCGACGCCGGCCGAGGCCGCACCAGCTCGATCGGTAGTCCGCGTGCTGCTCGTCGACGACCACCCGACCTTCCGATCGGGCCTGCGCGCAATCCTGACCACCGACCCGGTGCTGCACGTCGTCGGGGAAGCCGCCGACGGCGAGGCGGCGGTGGCCGCCGCCGACGAGTTCGTCCCGGACCTCGTCGTCATGGATCTCGCGATGCCCGGCATGGATGGGGTCGAGGCGACCCGACGGGTTGCCTCGGCGCATCCCGAGGTCCGGATCCTCGTGCTCACGATGTCCGACGCCGACGCGTCGGTGTTCGCCGCCCTCCGCGCGGGCGCGCACGGCTACCTGCTCAAGGACGCCGATCCGGACGAGATCCTCACGACCCTGCGTGCCGTCGCGGATGGACGGGCCGTGTTCGGGCCACGGGTGGCGGCACGCGTCCTCGCCTACTTCGGGTCCGGGGCCGCCTCTGGCGCGCGACCGTTCCCCGAACTGTCGGAGCGGGAGCGGGACGTCCTCGAGTTGCTGGCGCGGGGCCGCGACAACGCCACCATCGCCCGGACGCTCGTGCTGAGTCCGAAGACCGTCCGGAACCACGTGTCCAACGTCATCAGCAAGGTGCATGCGGCCGACCGTGCGCAGGCGATCGTGAAAGCCCGCGAGGCCGGCTTCGGCCGCGGAGCCGGCTGAGCCGCCACCGACGGCTGGGCTTCGCTCGTCAGCCGAGCCGGAGCGTCCCAACTGACGTCCCGAGAGGGACACGACCGGTGCCCGATGCGCTCGGGACACCTCCGCATCGACAGTCGCCGCATGACAACGACCCCAGCGACCCAGGCCGCCTCTTCGCGAACCGGACCAGGCGTTCCGACGGCTGCTGACCCGGCGACCGAGCGAGCACAGCTCCGAACCGCTCCTGCCTGGCGGTCCCTGCTGCGGACGGCGGCGCTGCTGACCCTCGTCTCGACGATCGCGATGATGGCCCTCGGCCGATTCGTCGGTCCCTCGCTCGTGATCCTCGACCTCGCCATGCTCGCCGGCCTCAGCTTGCTCCGCCGTAAAGGCCGCTCCGGAGTGGCCGTGATCGGCGGTTTCTCCCTCGCGAATCTCGCCGTTCACGGCGTCATCGTCGTCCTCATGCTGAGCCAGCCGGAATCGCCGGGGACGTTCGTCCTCGGTCTGGCCTTCGGCCTGGCCGCACTGCTGGGCGTCGGCGCCGCAGTGCCGGCGTGGCGGGGTTCCTCGTCACCTCGTCGGCTCGTCGTGCGGACCCATCTCGTTCTCGGCGTTGTGCTCGGTGTGGCGCTCATCGTGTCCGGTCTGCTGTTCCTCACCCGAACCGACGTGGCCCCCCGACCGGGCGAGGTGTCGATCACCACCACCGGGTTGTCGGTACGGGACCGGAGCCCGCACGCGGCGCCAGGACCGGTCACGATCGCCGTGCACAACGAGGACCCGGTTTGGGCACGGTCGTTCGATCTCCCGGCGTTCGATGTCCACATGCTCATCCCGCCGGCCACGACCCGGAGGGTGACGATCACGCCGGCACCCGGCCGGTATCCCTTCAAGGACTCCGCGACGGCCACGTCCGCCACCAGCGGAGTGCTGATCGTCACCCCCTGAGGTCCTGCGCGCCGCCCATCCCTCTCGAGGCGGCCTCGACTACCGTGCAAGGGACGCGGGACGCGGGGACGAACGCCGGCCCGGTCGGTGATGAACTCGAGGGGAGCGGGCGATGAAGCTCGGCCTGAATCTCGGCTACTGGGGACTCGGCAACGACGCCGACAACCTCGCCGTCGCGCAGGAGGCGGATCGGCTCGGCTACTCCGTCGTCTGGGCCGCCGAGGCGTACGGCTCGGACACGGCGACCGTGCTGACCTGGATCGCCGCGCAGACCCGCAACGTCGACGTCGGCAGCGCCGTGTTCCAGATCCCGGCGCGGACCCCGGCGATGACGGCGATGACCGCGGCCACGCTCGACACGCTCTCCGGCGGCCGGTTCCGCCTCGGGCTCGGCGTCAGCGGTCCGCAGGTGAGCGAGGGCTGGCACGGCGTGCGTTTCGACGCCCCGCTCGGCCGGACCCGCGAGTACATCGACATCGTGCGGATGGCGCTGCGCCGCGAGCGGGTCAGCTACCAGGGCAAGCACTACACCCTGCCGCTGCCCGACGGACCCGGCAAGGCGCTCAAGCTCACGGTCCATCCGGTCCGGGAGCAGATCCCGATCTACCTCGCCGCCGTCGGGCCGAAGAACCTCGAGCTGGCCGGCGAGCTGGCGGACGGTTGGCTGTCCATCTTCCCCAGCGCGAAGAACCTCGCCGACTCGGTCGCCCCGATCCGGACCGGGCGGGAGAAGGTCGGCAAGACGCTCGACGGCTTCGACCTCGTCGCGAACGTCGGCGTGAACCTCGACCCGGACATCGAGGCCGCCGCCGCCCCGCTGAAGATGAACGCGGCGCTCTACATCGGCGGCATGGGCAGCCGGGAGAAGAACTTCTACAACGCGCACGCCCAGCGGCTCGGCTACGTCGACGAGGCCAGGCAGATCCAGGACCTCTACCTCGGTGGCGACAAGCAGGCGGCGATCGAGGCGGTGCCGACCGGCTTCGTCGACGACACCTCCTTGCTCGGCCCGGTCGAGCGGATCGCCGAGGCGATGACGGCCTACGCCGAGGCCGGGGTCACGACGTTGTCGATCGCTCCCGCCGCGTGGGATCTCGAGGCCCGCCTCGAGATCGTCCGGGCCGTCGCCGCCGCTCTCGACCGGGCAGGAGTCGGAAGCTGAACTTCGTCCAGTCCGGGATCCTCGGCGCCGTCGAAGGTCTGACCGAATTCCTGCCCGTGTCCAGCACCGCGCACCTGACGGTGACGGAGAAGCTGCTCGACCTCGAGATCGACGCTCCGGAGGTCACCGCGTTCACCGCGGTGGTGCAGTTCGGCGCGATCCTCGCGGTGCTGCTGTACTTCCGCGAGGACCTGATCCGGCTGATCACGGCCGGACTGCGGGCGATCCGCGACCCCGCCGCGCGGCGGGACCCGGACGCCAAACTGGCCGGATACCTGATCGTGGGATCGATCCCGATCGGCATCGTCGGCCTGGCGGCGAAGAACGTCATCGAGGGGCCGCTGCGCAACCTCGTCGTCATCGGGGTGGCGCTCATCGCCTGGTCCGGGGTGATGATCTACGCCGAGCGGCACGCCGCCGGGCAGCGCGGCGAGCGGCAGCTGTCGATGCGGGACGTGCTCATCGTGGGTCTGTGGCAGTGCATCGCGCTGATCCCCGGCATCTCCCGCTCGGGGGCCACGATCAGCGGCGGTCTGCTCCGCGGCATCAACCGGGTCGAGGCGACGCGGCTGTCGTTCTTCCTGGCCATCCCGGCGCTGACCGCGGCGACGGTGCTCGAGCTGCCGCAGGCGGTCAAGGACAGCGCCGACATCGGCCCCACCGTCTTCGGCGTCGTGGTCGCCTTCGTCGTCGCCTACGCCTCGGTCGCGTGGCTGCTGCGGTTCGTCGCCGGGCACAAGATCACCGCGTTCGTGCCGTACCGGGTCGTGGCCGGCGTCCTGCTGCTCGGGTTGACCGCGACGACGTTGATCTGACCGACGTTGACCCAGCAGCGACGTTGATCCCGCAGCGATACCGGCGAGACTGACCCCATGCCCACCGTCGTCCTCGTGCGCCACGGCCTGACCGAGATGACCGGCCCCAAGCTGGCCGGATGGACGCCGGGGCTCGGGCTCGACGAGCGGGGCCGTCAGCAGGCCCGGGCCGTGGCGGAGCGGTTGCGTCCCCTGCCGTTCGCCGCCGCGGTCAGCAGTCCGCTGGACCGCTGCCTGCAAACGGCGGAGATCATCCTCGAGGGACGCGACGGGCCACCGCTCGAGGTCGACGACCGCATCGGGGAGTGCCGCTACGGCGACTGGACCGGGCGGGACCTGAAGACGCTGGCCAAGGACCCGCTGTGGAAGGTGGTCCAGGCGCATCCGAGCGCCGCCGTGTTCCCGGGACCGGAGGGCGAGCCGCTGCGGGAGACGCAGGCGCGGGCCGTCGCGGCGGTCCGGGACCACGACGCGCGGGTCGCAGCCGAGGCCGGACCCGACGCCGTCTGGCTGGCCTGCAGCCACGGGGACGTCATCAAGGCGATCGTCGCCGACGCCCTGGGGCTGCACCTCGACCTCTTCCAGCGCATCAGCGCCGACCCGTGTTCGATCACCGCCATCCGCTACACCGACCTGCGGCCCTTCGTGCTGCGGCTCAACGACACCGGCGGGGACGTCGCCGCGCTGACGCCGCCGAAGCGCAAGCGTGGTCGCCGTAAGTCGTCGTCGGACGCGACGGTCGGCGGCGGCGTTCCCGGCGCCTGAACGCAAGCGGCCGTTTCACGAGGAAGTCCACGAAACCCGCGACGGCGTAGGGTTCGGACACCATGCCGCGACAGGTATTCGTCTTCGACAACCCCGAGCGGTTCGTGGCCGGCACCGTCGGCCAGCCGGGGGAGCGCACCTTCTTCCTCCAGGTGCGCGACGGTGCGACGCTGATCAGCGTCGCCATGGAAAAGGGTCAGATCGCGGCGCTCGCGGAGCGCGTGGAGACGTTGCTCGGCGAGGTGCGACGCAGCGCCGACGTCCCGACCCCCGCCACCCATGACGACGTCGCCCCGCTGGACACCCCGCTCGAGGAGGAGTTCCGCGTCGGCATGCTCGCGCTCGGGTGGGATCCCGAGGACGAGCTCGTGGTGCTCGAGGCGCAGGCCATCAGCGAGACGCCGGCGGAGCCGATGTCGGACGAGCCGGAGGGCCCGGACGTGCTCCGCGTCCGGCTCACCGCGCCCGCGGCCCAGGCCTTCGCCACCCGGGCGCAGCGGGTGGTCGCCGCCGGCCGTCCGCCGTGCCCGCTGTGCGGGCTGCCGCTGGACGCCTCCGGTCACATCTGCCCGCGGCAGAACGGGCACCGCCAGGGCGTCGGATGAGCGGCGACGAGATGAGTGGCGTCGGATGAGCGCGCAGGCGTCCCCGGCCGAGGGGGCCGGCGACTCCGGCCGCCCGCTGGCGGTCGAGGAAGCGCTCCGGCTGCTCCGCTGCGGCACGCTCGACCTCGAGGGTCGGCTGCTGGACGCCAGCAACGCCACCCTCTACTGCCGCATAGAACACGAGGACCTCGCCGGCTACTGCGTCTACAAGCCGGTACGGGGCGAGCGGCCGCTGTGGGACTTCCCGGACGGCACCCTCGCCGAGCGCGAGGTGGCCGCGTACGAGGTCAGCGCCGCGACGGGCTGGGAGATCGTGCCGCCCACCATCCTGCGCGAGGGGCCGTTCGGCAACGGGATGTGCCAGCTGTGGATCGACGTCGACGACGAGGTCGACCTGGCCGCGCTCGCCCGATCGTCACACCCGGACCTGCGGCGGATGGCGCTGTTCGACGCCGTCATCAACAACGCCGACCGCAAGGGCGGGCACCTGCTCCCGACGACTGAGGGCCACGTCTACGGCGTCGACCACGGCGTGACGTTCCATCGGGAGGACAAGCTCCGGACGCTGCTGTGGAACTGGCGCGGCAAGCGCCTCACGGCCGACGAACGGACGATGCTCGAGCGGCTCCGCGATGACACGACACTGCTGAACCGGCTCACCGAGCTGCTGACCCCGGCCGAGGTCGCCGCCTACGACCGGCGCCTCGCCCGCCTGGTGACCAGCGGTGTCTTTCCGCAACCGTCGGGGGACTGGCCCGCGATCCCCTGGCCGCCGTTCTGACGTCCGACGGCCGCGGCCCCGCGCGCCGTCAGTAGTAGATGCGGCTCACCGTCTCGGCGATGCACACGGGCTTCGAGCCGCCCTCGACCTCGAGCGTGTGGGTGACGACGGTCTGCACGGCCTCGCCGACCATGGACGCCTCGCTCAGCACGACCGTCGAGCGGACCTTCGCGCCGACCGGTACCGGCGACGGGAAGCGCACCTTGTTGCAGCCGTAGTTGACGCCCATCTTCGCGCCCTCGCTGCTGAAGACCTGCCAGGACAGCATCGGGATCAGCGAGAGCGTGAGGAAGCCGTGGGCGACCGGGCCGCCGAACGGGCTCTCCTTCTTCGCCCGCTCGACGTCGACGTGGATCCACTGGTGGTCACCGGTGGCGTCGGCGAACTTGTCCACCTGCTCCTGGGTGATCTCCACCCACTCGCTGGAGCCGAGCGTCTCGCCCTGGGCGTCGAGCCACTCCTGGGCGCTGTCGAACGTGCGCATCCGCGGCCTCTCTCGTCGTCGTCGATCGGGTCGGCACCTCAGCCACGGGGGTGGCCGAGAGGGCCCCTGTTGGAGGGCCCCTCGCCGGTACCGTTCGAGTATGCGTTCGTGGTCGGCTCCCGAGGTGCCCCGACTGCCGGGAACCGGTCTCCCGCTGCGCATCTACGACACGGCGGGCGACGAGGTCCGGCCGCTCGCCCCGGGCGCCACCGCGACGATGTACGTCTGCGGCATCACCCCGTACGACGCGACGCATCTCGGCCACGCCGCCACCTATCTCGCCTACGACGTGCTGCAGCGCGTCCTCCGCGACGCCGGCCACGACGTCGTCTACGTGCAGAACGTGACCGACGTCGACGACCCACTGCTCGAGCGGGCGAACCGCGACGGCGAGGACTGGCGCGAGCTCGCCGAACGGGAGACCGAGCGCTTCCGCGGCGACATGGAGGCGCTGCGCATCCTGCCGCCGGCGCACTACGTCGGGGCGGTGGAGGCGATCCCACTGATCACGAAGCTGATCGAGCGCATCGCGGAGCTTGGCGCCGCCTACGACGTCGACGGCGACCTCTACTTCTCGGTGGCAGCGGCGCCGCGCTTCGGCGAGGTCGGGTCGCTGCCGCACGCGCAGATGGTGGCGCTGGCGGCGTCCAACGGCGGCGACCCCGAGCGTCCCGGGAAGAAGGACCCGCTCGACGCGCTGCTGTGGCGGGGTGAGCGCGAGGGGGAGCCGGCCTGGGGCTCGCCGTTCGGACCGGGCCGGCCCGGCTGGCACGTCGAGTGCGCGGCGATCGCGCTCGAATACCTCGGCGACACGATCGACGTCCAGGGCGGCGGCTCGGACCTGGTGTTCCCGCACCACGAGTGCGGTGCCGCGCACGCCGAGGTCGCGACCGGCGCGTGGCCCTTCGCCCGGGCCTACGTGCACGCGGCGATGGTCGCCTACCAGGGCGAGAAGATGTCGAAGTCGCTGGGCAACCTCGTCTTCATCTCCGCGCTGCGGGACGGGGGCGCCGAGCCGGACGCGATCCGGCTGGCGCTCCTGGCGCACTGCTACCGCGAGCCGTGGGAGTGGACCGACGACGAGCTCGCGTCCGCAACGGATCGGCTCGAGTGCTGGCGGGACGCGGTCTCCCGGCCGGCCGGACCGCCGGCCGAGGCGGTGCTGGAACGGGTGCGGGAGCGGCTGGCCGACGACCTCGACACCCCGACCGCGCTGCTGGCCGTGGACCGCTGGGCCCGGGAGGCCGTGACCACCGGCGGCCGGGACGAGACGGCGCCCCGGCTGGTGCGGGACCTCGTCGACGCGCTGCTGGGCGTGCGGCTGTAGCCCTCCCGCGCCGCCAGGCCACCCGCACCAAGATCAGCAGCAACGAGGTCGATCGACATGCCGCGGAGTGCACCCTCACACGCCGCTAGCCGATCTTCCCTGTTGCTCGTGATGTTCGTCCTGCATCAGCACGCGATGCCTCGGTCCTGGAGCGCCGCCCGGACCTCCTCTGCCACGGCTTTGGGTTCCTTCAGGTCAGCCTTGGTGTAGCGCAGCACGTGCCATCCGACACTGCGTAGGGCTCGGTCCCGACGTCGGTCGTCCTGGAACGGCCCGTACTCGCGATGGAACTCGTAGCCGTCGATCTCCACCACGACCATGGCCTCGGGCCAGGCGAAGTCCACTCTCCCGATGAGCAGGTCTCCTGCGCACACCTCGTACTGGTCCACGGGGGCCGGTAGCCCCTCCGCGTGGACGAGGTAGCGGAACTCCGACTCGATCGGCGACTGACGCACCTCGCTCGACAGCGAGAGCGCCACCCACGCGGCATGCACCCCCGACTGCCCGACCCGGGCCGCGAGCGCGCGTCGCATCTTCCGAGGGTTGGTGTGCCGCTTGTGCCGGGCGGCATCGAGGCCGATCAACGCAGTCCGCAGACCGCGCCATCGCGCCAGATCGATCACCGTCAGCTCCGGCGTCGTGAGTGGAAGACCTCGGCGCGTCAGGGAGTCCTCGGATGCCAAGTTCCGGCAGTAGATGTTCGAACCCGGCCACCGAGCGCGGGTTCGCGTCCGAGGCACCGTCAGGTGCAGGAGCTCGCTCTCCAGCGGCCAGCCGTACGCGGCTGCAGCGGATTCCAGGCACAGGACGACGTCGCGCCCCAGTCCGATGAGGGCTCGATGCTGGACGTCGACGTCCGGGCACCACGCCAGGCGGCCGTCGGGCAGCAGCTCGGCCGCGCCTGCTCGGACGAGGCGACGAACCGCCTGCGGTCCGATGTCGTTCGCGTGCGCGGCCCCGTCATCGGGCTGCCAGCAGGAGGCGGAACCGGCAGAGGGCGGAGGGGTCACGCAGGCGAGGGTGACGCCTTCACCATCGCCCCGACAGCCGCCGTCCACAGGCAGCGGGGGAGCGCGCGCCAGCCACAAGATCGCGAGCAACCCGGTTGATCGACATCCCGGGCTGCTCGCCACGACACGCCGCCAGACGACCTTCGCGGTTGCTGACGATCTTGCCGGTGGAGGCGGGAACCCCGGCTCGACGGGCGCGGGAGGAAACCTCGGGCGCGACTGGGTCGGGGCGCGGGGCCACCGACTACTCGTTGCCGCGGCGCCGCAGGTAGCGCTCGAACTCCGCCGCGATCGCGTCGCCGCTGGCCTCGGGCAGCGTGTCCTCCGGCTCCCGCGACTCGAGGGAGCGGACGTAGTCGGCGACGTCCGAGTCGCCGGCGGCCAGCTCGTCGACCTGCCGCTCCCAGCTGCGGGAGCGCTCGACCAGGTCGTCCAGCGGGATGGCGACGTCGAGCAGGTCCTCCACGCGGCGCAGCAGCGCGAGGGTCGCCTTCGGGCACGGCGGCTGGGCCACGTAGTGCGGCACAGCGGCCCAGAACGACACCGCGGGCACCGCCGCCTCGCTGCACGCCTCCTGGAAGACCCCGACGATCCCCGTCGGCCCCTCGTAGCGGGACGGGTCGAGATTCAGCCGGGACGCCGTCGCCGGGTCGGACGCCGTCCCGCTGACCGGCACCGGCCGTGTGTGCGGGGTGTCGGCGAGCAGCGCGCCGAGCGTGGCGACGAGGTCGACCCCGAGCGCGTGCACGGCCTCGACCAGCTCCGAGGCGAACCCGCGCCACCGCATGTTCGGTTCGAGCCCGCGGACGAGCACGAGGTCGCGGCGGCTGTCGGGGAGCCGGGCGACGGAGATCCGGGTGGTCGGCCAGGAGATGCGCCGGCGGTGGTCGTTGATGACGGCGACGGTGGGTCGGTTGACCTGGAAGTCGTAGTAGTCGTCCGGGTCGACCGCGCCGACGGTGTGCGCGTCGAAGACGGTTTCCAGGTGCTCGACGGCGGCGGTCGCCGCGTCCGCAGCGTCGTTCCAACCCTCGAAGGCCGCGATCATCATGGGATCACGCAGTACGCCGACGCCCTCGAACTCGATCACCTGCCACCTCCCGCAAGGTCATCGGCCGCAGCCCGGATGAGCCCGGTGACGAGGGCCGGCCACCGCAAAGGTACGTCGTGATCGGCTCCGGCCCAGGACATCAGGCGAGGACGCGCCAACAGGCTTGCCGCCTCCCGGAGGCCCGTGCTCTTGGCGGCGGACCACTCGCTCGGGGCGTCGGCTTCGACCGGGGTGCAGGACACGAGCCAGCAGGGTACGGCGATCCGCGGCAGCACCTCGGCCGGATCGAGGTCGAGCAGCGCGTCGAGCCCCTCGCGGTAGGCCGTGGCGGCACCGGGCGGCGTCAGCTCCGTGCGCAGGCGGGCCCGCTGCGCGGCCGGGCGGCGGGGCGTGAACCCGCCGTCGAGGGCGACGACGCCGAGCACCCGCTCCGGCGCGTCGGCGGCCAGCGTCAGTGCGACCGCGGCACCCCAGCTGTGCCCGACGACGAGCACCCGGGACAGTCCCAGCGCATCCAGGGCCGTGACGACGTCCGCGGCGACGTCGTCGAGGCGGTAGCCGTGGCCAGGGCCGGAGTCGCCGTGCCCCCGCGCGTCCAGGGCGAGGACGGGAAGCGGGCGCAGGTCCGGCGCCACCAGGCGCCAGACGTGCCGGTCGGCGCCCAGCCCGTGCAGGAGGAGCACCGGCGGGCCGGCCGAGTCCGAGCGCCCGGGCCAGCGGGTGGCCCGGAGCCGCCCGTCGCGGCCGGGGAGGTCGAGGTCGATCCCCCCTCCCGGCGGGGAGGCGGGGGATGGCGTCGCGGCGGTCGTCAGCGTCCTGACTTCATGTGTCGTCAGCGCCCCGACGTCGTGTGGACGATGAGGAAGTCGCACTTGGCCTGGTGGGCGATGTTCGCCGGCACCGAGCCGAGCAGCCGGCCGCCGAAGCGGTTCAGCCCGCGGTTGCCCACGACGAGCAGGTCGATCTGCTCGTCCAGCGCGACCTTCAACAGGGAGTCGATGGGGTCACCCTCGACCGGCCGGCGGACGATGTCCGTCGCACCGGCGGCATGCGCCCGGTCCTCGGCGTCGCTGAGGACGGACTCCGCCGGGTTGGAGCCGTGCACCTTGTAGGCGTCGTGGCCGAGCTCGTCCGCGGCGCGGGCCTCCTCGCGCCGGTCCATCGGGTAGTACGCGCAGACCAGCACGAGCGTGGCTCCGACCCCGGCGGCGACGGCCGCGGCACGGTCGACGGCCCCGAACGACGACTCCGAACCGTCGGTGCCGACGAGGATCTTGCGGTAGCCGGTCTGGGCCACGAGTGCTCCTGTTCTCCACGAATTCGCCGTGCTCGACCGCGTGCTGCGGCGGGAGAACCGTACCGTCCGGTCGCGACCGCCTCGCATCGAGGTCACGCAGCGCAATCGGGAGGTTGCATGACGGTTCCCTCCGTCGGTGTTCCCCGCGATCTCGACCGGCGCCTCCGGGCGCTGTGTGATCTGCGCGTCGCCGAGGTGCGCGAGTACGCGGGCCGGCACGAGTACGACGGCGTGGTCCAGGACCTCTCGCCCGCCGGTGTTCACGCCGGCCTGGACGCGCTGGACGACGCGTGGGTCGACGAGCCCGCGCCCCCCGACGCGTTCGACGAGCAGCTGGAGAACCAGGCGGCGACGGCGCTGCGCCTGGTCTTCTTCGACCTCGAGGACCACCGCCGCAACCCGGTCCACCACCTCGGCAACCTCGACCTCGCCGGCTACGACCGCGAGTACGCGCCGAGCGAGGAGCGGAAGCAGGCCCGGCTGCGGCACCTCGGCGCGTGGCCGGCCGCCGTAGACGCCTCGATCGAGGCGCTGGACCGCGTGCCCGCGCCGACCGCCCGCGCACTGCTGCCGGCGTTCAAGGGTTTGACCGAGGGCCTGACCGACCGCGTGGCGGACGAGCCGGCGCTGCGGGCGGCGGCTCGGCTGGTGGAGCACCTGGAGGGGTTCGCCCGCAGCGGGGACGACGACGTCTCCTACGGCGCGGACGGGCTCCTGATGCTGCTGTGGGCGGGCGACGGCATCGAGTTCGACCTCGGTCGGCTGGCCGAGGAGGCGGACGCCGAACGCGACCGGCTCCGCGGGCTGCTGACCGAGGCCTGCGCCCGCCTCGACGCCGATACCGCCCCGAGGGACCTCGTCCCGGCGTTGCTGCGCGACCACCCCGACACCCCGGAGCAGATCTACGCCGAGGCGCGGGGCCTGATCGACGAGGCGACCGCCTTCACGCTCGAGCGGGATCTGCTCGGCCCGCCGGGCGGGGAGTGCCTGGTCGGACCGGCGCCGCCGTCGCGCAGGTGGGCAATGGCCATGATGTCGTGGTCTGCGGCCTACGAGCCGGACGGGCCCTCCTGGTACCACGTCACCCCGCCCGATCCGGCGTGGCCGGAGGGGGCGCGGGAGGAATGGCTCTCGGTCTTCAGCCGCACCACGCTGCCGGCGATCACCGTGCACGAGGTCACGCCCGGCCACTACGCCCACGGCCGGGCGCTGCGCCGCCTGACCAGCGACGCGCGGCGGCTGGTTGCCTCGGCCGCCTTCATCGAGGGCTGGGCGCACTACGCCGAGGAACTGTTCGTCGAGCAGGGGTTCCGGTCGGACGACCCCCGCTACGCGATCGGCGTCTACGTCGAGGCGCTGATCCGGGTGACGCGACTCGCCGTCTCGCTCGGTGTGCACACCGGGACGATGACCGTCGACGAGGGCGCGCGCCGCTTCGAGGCGGACGCCTTCCAGCGCGGCCCGGCGGCCCGCGCCGAGGCGGAGCGGGCGACGTTCGACCCGACCTACGGCCGGTACACGCTGGGCAAGCTCGAGATCGTGCGGGCCCGGGACCGCGCGCGCTCGCGCTGGGGCTCGAGCTACACCGACCGGCGCTTCCACGAGGCGCTGCTCGCGCTGGGCGCCCCGCCGCTGGGACTGCTCGACGAGGCGATCGCGCGCGGCTGAGCCGCGGTCACGCTGGGTATCGGGGCTCCGTGGCAGTCGGCCTCGTCCTCATTGGTCTGTTGCTCGTAGCGCTGCCCCTTGCCGCCGTCGCGCTGGCCGTCCGGTTGCCGAAGCCGGTCCTGCGCGACGTCTGCGCCGACCCGTTCTATGAGCTCGCGAAGCGGCACCGACTGCGCGGCGCGGATTTCGTCGAAGTGGAGCGGGCGGTCGCCGAGGGACGCCTCGCCGAACCGGAGCGTCTCCGTCCCGCCGCGGCGGACCGCGCGGAGCTCCTGCTGACGCAGTTCCGGCCGAACACGCGCCTGATGAAGGTGCTGGTGGCCCTTCTCGTCGTGTGGCTCGTCCTGCTGGTGGCGCAGCTGATGCGGGATCCCTGGACCGCGATCTACCTGGCCTACACACCACTGCTCGTCGTGATGGGCAGACGCGCACGGCGGCGCTATCAGCGTGCACTCGAACTGAACCGAGACGGTGCTCCCGCCGACGTCGGATACGACACAACCGATGGTGGGTAGCGGCGCGATTTGCCCTTCTCGCTAACCTAGGCGGATGCGTCCCGACTTACTGTCCGTGTTGTCCGAACGTGTCGTCGTTGCCGACGGGGCGATGGGCACCATGCTGCAGGCGGCCGGTGGGCCTGACGGTCTGAGCCTCGACGACTTCGAGGGCTACGAGGGCTGCAACGAGATCCTCAACGTCACGCGGCCCGACGTCGTCAAGACCGTGCACGCCGAGTACTTCTCCGTCGGCGTCGATGCGGTGGAGACCAACACCTTCGGCTGCAACTTCGCCAACCTCGCCGAGTACGACATCCCGGAGCGGATCTACGAGCTCTCCGAGGCCGGCGCCCGGCTGGCCCGAGAGGTCGCCGACGAGTTCTCGACCGACGAGCAGCCGCGCTACGTCATCGGCTCCATCGGCCCGGGCACCAAGCTGCCGACCCTCGGTCATGCGCCCTACGCGACCCTCCGCGACGCCTACCAGCAGGAGGTCGCCGGCCTGCTCGACGGTGGCGCCGATGCGCTGCTCGTCGAGACCGCCCAGGACCTGCTGCAGGCCAAGGCGGCCCTGATCGGTGCCAAGCGGGCCATGAAGGCCTCCGGCAGGAAGATCCCGCTGATCGCCCAGGTGACGATCGAGCAGACCGGCACGATGCTGCTCGGCTCCGAGATCGGCGCGGCGCTCACGGCGCTGACCCCGCTCGGCATCGACCTGATCGGCCTCAACTGCGCCACCGGCCCGGCGGAGATGACCGAGCACCTCCGCCACCTGGCCGAGTACGCCCAGATCCCGCTGTCCTGCATGCCGAACGCCGGCCTGCCCGTGCTCGGCAAGAACGGCGCCGAGTACCCGCTCACGCCCCAGGAGCTGGCGGACGCGCACGACACCTTCACCCGGGAGTACGGGCTGTCGCTCGTCGGCGGCTGCTGCGGCACCACCCCGGAGCACCTGCGGCAGGTCGTCGAGCGGGTCCGGGGGCGCGAGGTCACGAAGCGCACGCCGACCTATGAGGCGGCCGCGTCGTCGCTCTACTCGAGCGTCCCGTTCCGCCAGGAGTCGTCGGTGCTCATGGTGGGGGAGCGGACCAACACCAACGGGTCGAAGGCCTTCCGCGAGGCGCTGCTGGACAGCCGATGGAACGACGTCATCGAGATCGCCCGCGACGCCGCCCGCGACGGCGCCCACATGAGCGACGTCTGCGTCGACTACGTCGGCCGCGACGGTGCGATCGACATGCACGAGGTCGCAGGCCGCTACGCCACCGCCAGCACGCTGCCGATCATGCTCGACTCCACCGAGCCCGCCGTCATCGAGGCAGGGCTCGAGCGCCTCGGCGGTCGCTGCCTGATCAACTCGGTCAACTTCGAGGACGGCGACGGCCCCGAGTCGCGCTGGTCCCGCGTGCTGCCGATCATCACCGAGCACGGCGCCGCCGTCGTGGCCCTCACGATCGACGAGCAGGGTCAGGCCCGGACCGCGGAGAACAAGGTGGCCATCGCCGAGCGGCTGATCGCCGACCTCACGTCGAAGTGGGGGATCCTCGAGTCCGACATCTTCGTCGACTGCCTCACCTTCACCCTCGGCACCGGGCAGGAGGAGTCCCGCAAGGACGGCGAGGCGACGATCGACGCCATCCGGGAACTCAAGCGCAAGCACCCGGACGTGCAGACGATCCTCGGCCTGTCGAACATCTCCTTCGGCCTCTCGCCGGTCTCGCGCGTCGTGCTGAACAGCGTTTTCCTGCACGAGTGCCAGCAGGCCGGGCTCGACGCGGCGATCGTGCACGCGTCGAAGATCCTCCCGATGAATCGGATCCCGGAGGACCAGCGCGAGGTCGCGCTGGACCTGATCTACGACCGGCGCCGGGAGGGCTACGACCCCCTGACGGCGTTCCTCGACCTGTTCGCGGGCGTCACCAGCAGCGCGGACGCCAAGCAGTCGCGGGCGCAGGAGCTCGCGGCGCTTCCGCTCGAGGAGCGGCTGCAGCGTCGCATCATCGACGGCGAGCTCAACGGGCTCGAGGCCGACCTCGACGAGGCGTTGCAGGAGCGTCCCGCCCTGGCGATCGTCAACGAGACGCTGCTGGCCGGCATGAAGGTGGTCGGTGAGCTGTTCGGCTCCGGCCAGATGCAGCTGCCGTTCGTGCTGCAGTCCGCTCAGGTGATGAAGACCGCCGTCGCGCACCTCGAGCCGCACATGGAGAAGGTCGAGGGCGACGAGGGCAAGGGCACGATCGTGCTCGCCACCGTCAAGGGCGACGTGCACGACATCGGCAAGAACCTCGTCGACATCATCCTCTCCAACAACGGCTACACGGTCGCCAACATCGGCATCAAGCAGCCGGTGAACACGATTCTCGACGCGGCGACCGAGAACAAGGCCGACGTGATCGGCATGAGCGGCCTGCTCGTGAAGAGCACCGTGATCATGAAGGAGAACCTCGAGGAGATGAACACCCGGGGCATCACGACCCCGGTGCTCCTCGGCGGCGCCGCGCTCACCCGCAACTACGTCGAGCAGGACCTGGCCGAGATCTACGGCGGCCGGGTGCGCTACGCCCGGGACGCCTTCGAGGGCCTCCGGCTGATGGACGCGGTCATGGCGGTCAAGCGGGGCGAGGCGCCCGAGGAGTCGCTCGCGCCGAAGGCGCGGACCCGCCCGCGTACGCAGCCCACCGATGTGCCGGAGGCCGAGCCGGGTGGCCGCTCCGACGTCGCTACCGACATCGTCGTGCCGACGGCCCCGTTCTTCGGCGACCGCCTCGTCCGCGGCATCCAGCTCAAGGACTACGTCAACTACCTCGACGAGCGGGCCACGCTGCTCGGTCGCTGGGGGCTGCGGGCCTCCAAGGGCGGGTCCGGGCCGTCCTACGAGGAGCTGGTGGAGACCGAGGGCCGCCCGCGGATCCGGGCGTGGCTCGACCGCATCCAGTCCGAGCAGATGCTCGAGGCGGGCGTGGTCTACGGCTACTTCAAGGCCGTGAGCAAGAACGAGGACCTCATCGTCCTGTCGGAGGAGGGCGAGGAGCTCACCCGCTTCACGTTCCCGCGGCAGCGCCGGGACCGGCGGCTGTGCATCGCCGACTTCTTCAAGGCGGAGGAGTCGGGGGAGACCGACGTCGTCGGGTTCCACATGGTCACGGTCGGCTCCAAGATCAGCTCGGTGACACAGCAGCTGTTCGAGGAGAACGCCTACCGCGACTACCTGGAGCTGCACGGCCTGTCCGTGCAGCTGGCCGAGGCGCTGGCTGAGTACTGGCACGCCCGGGTCCGGCACGAGCTCGGCATCGGCGGGGACGACAACCCGGACATCGGCGAGCAGATCCTGCACCAGGGCTACCGCGGCTCGCGGTACTCGTTCGGCTACGCCGCCTGCCCCGACCTCGAGGACCGCGCGAAGATCGTCGGTCTGCTGAAGCCGGAGCGCATCGGGGTCGAGCTCTCGGAGGAGTTCCAGCTCCACCCGGAGCAGTCGACCGATGCGATCATCGTTCATCACCCCGAGGCGAAGTACTTCGCGGCGAGGTGAGCCAGGGATGTCCGGAGGGGGTCGTCGGTGGCACGTGAGGACGACCGCCACGGCCTGAGGTGGGTCCGGTATCAGGAGCTGACGCAGTTCCGGCTGTTTCGCTTGCTGCGCCGCCGCCGGGCCGAGCAGGGCGAGCAGCCGCCGCGGCAGGATCCGCCTCCGCGACGGGACGGCGGGTGAGCGACGGCCGGGGCGCTCCGCTCGAGATCGCGAATCAGGCTCCCGGCGCGGGGGACGCTCCGCTCGACACCGAGCTCCGTCTCCCCGCGGCGGTGCTGTTCGACATGGACGGCCTGCTCCTCGACTCGGAGCCACTGTGGACGATCGCGGAGGAGCAGGTCGCCGTCGAGCTCGGCGGGACGTTCACGCACGAGATCAAGGCGGCCATGATCGGGCAGACGCTGCCGGTGTCCGTGCCGCGCCTCCTCGAGGGCCTCGGCACCACGGCCGCCCGCGCCGCCGATCCCGGTGAGGTGGGTCGGCGGCTGCTCGCGCTGGTGGCCGACCTGTACGCGCGGCACCTGCCGCTGCAGCCCGGCGCCAAGGAGCTGCTCGAGACCGTCGGCTCTCGCGACGTCCCCATGGCGCTGGTGTCGTCGTCCTACCGGCTGCTCGTCGACACCGCGCTCGGCGTGCTGGGAGCCGGCCGTTTCGCCGCGACCGTCGCCGGCGACGAGGTTCCGGCGAGCAAGCCGGCTCCCGACCCGTACCTGCTCGCGGCGGCACACCTCGGCGTCGACCCCGCCCGGTGCGTCGTGCTCGAGGACAGCGACGCCGGCATGCGGTCAGCGCTCGCGGCGGGCTGCGCCTGCGTGCTCGTTCCGACCTTCCGGCCCGAGGTGGTGCCGGAGGGTGTGGCGATGCACGAGACGCTCGAGACCGTCGACCTCCGCGTGCTGGCCGACGTCCTCACCACGTAAGCGTGCTGAGCCGGCCCCGTCTCCCCGGCCGGCTCAGGTGGACGCGATCGCCTGCAGCACGTTGATCCGTGAGGCCCGCCAGGCCGGAATGATCGCGGCCAGCGTCCCCAGGATCGCCGAGACGATCAGGAAGACGATCAGCTGGATGTAGGGGTAGTGGAACGACCCGAACTCCGACTCCTTCGTGAACGCGTGAACCAGCGCCCAGCCGAAGAATGAACCCACGGCAAGCCCGAGCACCCCGCCGTAGATGGCGATCATGATCGCTTCGAGGCGGATCATCACCCGGGTCTGGCGCCGCTGCAGACCGACCGCGCGCAGCAGACCGATCTCGCGGGTGCGCTCGACCACCGACAGCAACAGCGTGTTGATGATGCCGAACGTCGCGATGATGATCGCGAAGGTCAGCAGCGCCGTCACCAGGCTGAGGATCGAGTTGATCTGCTTGGCGTTGTCGGCGACGAACTCCTTCTGGTCGCGCACGTCGAGGTTGGGATAGGGCACCAACGCCTGCGTGACCTGCTGCCGGAGCATGGGGAGAGACGCCGAATCCGTCGCCTTCACCAGGACGATCGAGTCGAGCTTCTGCGTCACGTTGGCGTCGTACGCGGACAGCGGGACCAGGTAGTCGCCGGCCAGCTGGTTCTGCTCGTAAGTCCCGGCGATGCGGAACGGCTTGTCACCGGTCTCTGCCCACCGGAGGGTCAGGGTCTGGCCGACCTCCCAGTTCTCGTCCTGCAGCACCTTCTTCGACACGAGGATGTTGTTGCCGCTGAGGTCGAGGTTCCCCTGCGCCTTCTGCAGGTTGAGGACGTCGGTGAGTCCCTCGGAGTTCTCGGCCTGGATGTTTTTCTTCTTGCCGTCGATGTCCACGGTGGCGAAGCGGAGCTGGCTGACCGCCGCCACGTCCGGCAGCGTGCGCAACTGGTCCGCCAGGGCGGGGGAGAAAGGCTGCTGGTTGAAGCTGCCGCCGGTGATGATGAAGTCGGCCTTCAGGCTCTCGCCGAACAGGTCCTTGATCGAGGTCTTGATCGACGTCCCGAAGACGCTGAAGGCGCTGACCAGGGCCAGTCCGATCATGAGCGCTGCCGCGGTCGAGGACGTCCGCCGCGGGCTGCGCCGGGCGTTCTCCTGACTCATCCGGCCGACCGTGCCACCCAGGGCGGCGAACGGTGCCCCGATCACCCTGAGCACCGGACGACTGATCAGCGGGCTGAGGACCGCCACGCCGATGAACACCAGCGCTGCTCCCAGCCCCACGATGCCCAGCGCCTTGCTGCCCGAGGTGTTGAGGCCGAGGATGATCAGCGCCACGCCCGCCACCAGGGTGGCGCCACCGCCCAGGCTGCGCCCTCGGAGGCCGCCACTCGGACTCAGTTCGACGTCGCGCATCGCCGCCACCGGCGGCACCTTGGCCGCCCGGCGGGAGGGGAAGAACGCCGCCACGACGGTCGTGATCGTGCCGATGAGGTACGCCACGATCACCGTGCGCGGCTCGAACACCACGCCACCTGCCGGCAGATCCAGGCCGAAGGCCCCGAGCAGGCCCTTGAGCAGGATCGCGACCGCGAATCCGAACGCCAGGCCCAGCGTCGACCCGACCAGGCCGACGGCCAGCGCCTCGATGATGACGGATCGCCGGACCTGCCGCTTCGACGCACCGACGGCACGCAGCAGCGCCAGTTCCCGGGTGCGCTGGCCGATGAGCATGCGGAAGGTGTTGCTGATGATGAAGGCGCCGACGAACAGCGAGATGTAGCCGAAGATTCGTAAGAACTGGCTGAAGGCCCCAAGGCCCTTGGCCAGGTTGTCGGCGTTCTCCTTGATGATCTCCCTTCCCGTCAACGCCTCGAGCCCGGAGGGCAGGACTTGGACGATCCTGTCCCGCAGCTCGGTCTGGGAGACGCCCGGCGCCGCGGCGACGGTGATGTCGGTGTACTGACCCGGGGCCAGCATCAGGCGCTGTGCCGTCTCCGGCGTGAAGGCGACCAGGGTCGCCCCGGCCAGGTTGTTCGAGGTCCCGAAGCGGAACGTGCCGACCAGGCGGACGTCGGTGATGCCCGTCTGGGTGGCGACGGCAAGGTTCTGGCCCAGCTGGAGGTTCTTCTTGTCGAACGTGCCGCGGTCGACCGTGACGTCCTGCGGACCCATCGGCGGCGTTCCGCTGTCGATCTTGAGCGGCGACAGGACGGTCGACCCGTTGTAGGCGACGCCGATCGGCGGAGCGTTCTCGTTGCTGAGGATCTCGGCCTGGGCCGGCTGCTGCCCGGGGGCCGGCGGCGCCGGCGGGCGGGTCAGGACGGCGAAGCCCTGCACCGTTCCGACCGCCTCGGCGACGCCCGGCACGGCCCGCACCTGGTCGAGCACGGACGCCGGCACCGGCTTGCCGCTGCCGCCGGACACACCGTTCGACTGGTCGGCTCCGGACGTGTCGAGGTTCGACTGTGCGCGGACCTTGACGGAGGTGTTCTTGTCGATGTCCGCGAACAGATTGTCGAAGGTGCGGTTCATCGTGTCCGTCAGGACGAGCGTGCCGGCCACGAAGCCGACGCCCAGCACGATGGCCAGGGCGGACAGGACGAGTCGCAGCTTGCGCGCGAACAGACTCTTCAGCGTGATGCGCAACATGACAGGCCCGCCTCAGCGCCGCGCGTCGAGGGACTTCATGCGGTCGAGCACCAGATCCGCAGTCGGTGAGGTCATCTCGTCGACGATGCGTCCGTCGGCAAGGAAGACGACCCGGTCGGCGTAGCTGGCGGAATGCGGGTCGTGGGTGACCATCACGACGGTCTGCCCGAAGTCGCGCACGGACCGCTGCAGGAAGCTGAGCACCTCGTCACTGGCCGCGCTGTCGAGGTTGCCGGTGGGCTCGTCGGCGAACACCACGGCCGGCTTGCTGACCAGCGCTCGGGCGCACGCGACCCGCTGCTGCTGGCCGCCGGACAGTTCCGCGGGTCGGTGACGCAGCCGGTCGCGGAGGTCGACGGCGTCCACGACCTGGTCGAACCACTGCTGATCGACCTTCGTGCCCGCGATGTCCAGCGGCAGGGTGATGTTCTCCTGCGCCGTGAGCGTCGGCAGCAGGTTGAACTGTTGGAAGATGAATCCGACGCGGTCGCGGCGCATCGCGGTGAGCTTCTTGTCGTTGAGCGTCGCGATGTCGACCTCGCCCAGCAGCACCTGACCGCTCGTGATCGTGTCCAGCCCCGCGAGGCAGTGCATCAACGTCGACTTGCCGGAGCCGGACGGGCCCATGATCGCGGTGAAGCGGCCGACGGGGAACTCGATGCTCACCCCGCCGAGGGCCTTCACCTGCATCTCACCCTTGCCGTAGACCTTGACGAGGTCGACGGCCCGGACCGCTATCGCTTCCGCGGGGGCGGACCGCTCGGCGGTGACGGGGCTGCTCATGCGCACTCCAGGGACGACGGGCGGGCTTGCGGCGCAGACACTAGGTCCCGATCTTGCGAAGGTGGAGCGAATTTCGGCGATTGATGACAGCTGTCACGCAGGTGTTGACCAACGATGTCATCCCTGCGCCTCGCACACCGTCATCTCCGGCTCGTCCAGCACGACGGGCGACTCGGCCGGCAGCGGGGGAGGGGTGCCGCCGAAGGCGGGACAGAGCGCCTGATGGTCACACCAGTCGCACAGTTTGCTGGGCTTCGCGCGCCAGTCGCCCGTCGTCCGGGCGCGCTCGATCGCCGTCCACAACGCGTGCAACGTCCGCTCGAACGAACGCAGCTCGGCCTCGTCGGGGTGGTAGACCAGGCTCTGCCGGTCGCCCAGGTAGTACAGCCGCAGTTCGCGCGCGACGACCCCTCGGGAGCGCCAGAGCACCAGCGCGTAGAACTTCATCTGGAACAGGGCCGACCGCTCGAACATCGGCCCGGGACTGCGACCCGTCTTGTAGTCGACCACGCGTAGCTCGCCCGTCCTCGCCTGGTCGAGCCGGTCGATGTAGCCGCGGACCTTCAGCCCCGACTCGAGCACGTGCTCCACGAACAGCTCACGGGCGGCGGGCTGCAACCGCCGCGGATCCTCCAGCGTGAAGTAGCCGGTGAGCAGGTCCTCCGCCGCCTTCAGCCATGCGTGCAGGCCCTCGTCCCCCTCGGCGACGAGCGACGTCAGCTCCGGCGTCTCGAGCACGGCCTGCTCCCACGCCGGACCGAGCAGCTCGGCCGCCGCGGCCGGCGTCCGCTCGAGCGGAGGCAGGTCGAAGAGCCGTTCGAGGACGGCGTGGACGAGGGTGCCCCGGGTCGCCGCCGGGCTCGGCGGCTCCGGAAGCCTGTCGATCACCCGGAAGCGGTAGCGCAACGGGCAGGTCATGAAGTCGCTCGCGCGCGACGGCGAGAGCGAACCGAGCACCGGCGCCGGGAGATCGACCGGCGCCGACCGGGTCGCCGGGAGCTGGAGCTCGCTGGTGGTGGTGCTCATGGCGTCAGGGTAGGGAGCACCTCCGACGAAATGCTGGCATGACGGGCGCGAGTCCGGATCCGTTCGCGTCGATCGTCCCTCCGACGCCCGCGTGAGGTCGACAGCACGGTCGGCGCCACGTTCCTCTCCGATCGGACCGTGCTGACGATAGGGGCCGGATGCTGTCCCGAGAGGCTGTCGCCGCCGCCATGGCGCTCGCAGGTGTCCGCTCCGGTGCCCACGTGCTGGACCTGTCACCCGACGCCGGGCTGACGCGTGCCGCCCGGGCGATGGCGGGGTCCGGTGGACGGGTCGACGCGGCCGGCGCCGAGCCCGCGGCGGCCCCGCCGGTGCGCTACGGGTACGCGATCGGCATCTGGAGCGATCGCACCGCCGAGGACGTCGTGCGGGCGGTGGAACAGGCCCTGCCGGCCCTCGCGCCGTACGCGCGCATCACCATCGGCAGCTCGGGCTCCCTGGTCGCGCTGGTCGACCGGTTGCGCTCGGCGGGGTGGACGGTCCTGCACGGCACCTCCGTCGCCGACGTCGCAGGACTCGGCGTCGCGGCGACGCCCGGCCCGAGCACGCCCGGCCCGAGCACGCCCGACGGCGCCCGCGACCTCGCGCTCGTCGCGGCCCGCGCTCCCCAGTAGCGGCCGGCGCTCCCCAGTAGCGGCCGGCGCTCCCGGTAGGGGGCCCGTACTTCCGGCGGCCCGTGCCCCTGCTCCGGTGTAGGCCACCTGGGGCGCTGGTCTGCGAAACTGGCGGGATGCCCGCCGCCACCCAGCATCCCCGCGTCAGTCCGGGACGTGGGCTGCGCGTGGTCAGCGTGCGCGGCGTGCCGGTCTACCTCTCACCGTTCGCCCCGATCTTCGCGCTCCTCGTCGCCCAGTCCGCCGTCTATCTCGCCGAGGACCGGCTGCCGGGCCTCGAGCAATGGCGCGTGTACGGGCTGGTCGCCGCCGTCGCCCTCGGCTTTCTCGTCAGCCTTGTGCTCCACGAGTTGGGGCACGCCCTGGTCGCGCAGCGGCTGCGTTTCGACGTCCACTCGGTCACGATCTTCGGCTTCGCCGGGTTCACGGAGTACCGGCCGGAGGCGCGCACGCCCGGCTCGGCCTTCCTCGTGTCCTTCTCCGGCCCGCTGGTCAACCTCGTGCTGGGCGCGGCCGGCACGGCGGCCTACCAGGTCGTCGGCCCGGACACGGCCGGGGGTGTCGTCCTGTTCGAGCTCGCCTTCATCAACGTGGCCCTCGGCGTCTTCAACCTCGCTCCCGGGCTGCCGCTCGACGGAGGGCACGTGCTGCAGGCCGTGCTCTGGCGCCTCACGGGCAACCGGCTGCGCGCCACCCGTGCGGCTGCCTACGTCGGGATCGCCGTGGCGGTCCTGCTCGGCCTGTGGGCGCTGACCCTGGACGCGTTCGGACCGAGCGTCATCACGCTGATGTTCGCCACCTGGCTCGGCTTCGGGGCGTTCTCGACCATGCGGGCGTCGGAGGTCCGGTCGCGGCTGCCGGGCCTGTCGGCCGGGTCGCTGGCCCGGCCGGCACTGCCGGTGGACGGCGGCCTCCCGCTCGCCGAGGCCCTGCGACGCGCGCAGGCCGCCGGCGCCACGGCGCTCGTCGCCGTCGACTCCCGCGGCACCCCCGTGGCGCTGATGAACGGCGCGGCCGCCGACGCGACGCCGGACGACCGCCGCCCGTGGGTCACGGTGACCTCCGTGTCCCGGCCCCTCACGCCCGAGCTGCAGGTGGCGTCGGGTACGACGGGTGAGGGCCTGCTCCGGCTGCTCGAGGAGCACCCCGCGTCCGAGTACCTCGTCCTCGGCGAGGACGGGAGACCCGCGGGGGTGCTGGTGACGGTGGATCTGGTGGCCCGGCTGGACCCCCAGGCCGCCCGGCGTCTGGCGGTCCGACGATGAGCGCATCGCTCGATCCCACGGAGTCCGGTGCCGACGTCGGTCCCGCCCTCCCGACCGGCGCCCGTCGACGCCGGGGCGCCTTCGCGGTCGGGGACCGGGTCCAGCTCAGCGACCCGAAGGGGCGCAAGCACACCGTCGTCCTGGAACCCGGCAAGCAGTTCCACACCCACCGCGGCGCCCTCGCGCACGATGCCCTGATCGGCTCACCGGAGGGCGTCGTGCTCGAGAGCACCGGCGGGACCACCTACGTGGCGCTGCGCCCGTTGCTGTCGGACTTCGTGCTCTCCATGCCGCGCGGAGCGACCGTCGTGTATCCGAAGGACGCGGCGGCGATCGTCGGGCAGGCGGACATCTTCCCCGGTGCCAGGGTGCTCGAGGCCGGGGCCGGCAGCGGGGCGCTGACCTGCACGTTGCTGCGCGCGGTCGGGGATGGCGGCTCGGTGGTGTCGTTCGAACGGCGGTCGGACTTCGCCGACGTGGCCAGGCGGAACGTCGAGGCGTTCTTCGGCGGTCCGCACCCGGCCTGGACCTGCCGCGACGGAGACCTCGCCGACCTCGTGCTCGACGAGCCCTCGCCGGTCGACGGCAGCGTCGTCGCCACGGGGGGGATCGACCGCGTCGTGCTGGACATGCTCTCGCCCTGGGAGCCGCTGCCGACGGTCGCTGCGGCGCTCACCCCCGGCGGGGTGCTCTGCGGCTACGTCGCCACGACCACCCAGCTGTCGCGCCTCGTCGAGGACCTGCGGGCCCACGGCGGCTTCACCGAGCCGAGCGCGTCCGAGACGATGCTGCGCACGTGGCACGTCGAGGGTCTGGCCGTGCGGCCGGACCACCGGATGGTCGGGCACACCGGTTTCCTCGTGACGTCGCGCCGTCTCGCGCCCGGGGTGACGGCACCTCCGCTGCGCCGCCGTCCCGCCAAGGGCACCGCCGCCGCCGAACCGCAGGGGTCCGGGACGTCCGACAGCCCCGTCGAACCGGTCGGCCGGACCGGCGACGAGGACGGGGCGCGGCCTTTCCGGCCGACGCTCCCCTGAGATCATCAATCCCGTCGTCGCGGCACACGCGACGTGTTACGACCTCGTGACGGGCTCGGGAAACCCGGCCGTTCGGCGGCCTGTCACGGACGCGGCAAGGCTGCCGACGGTAATGTGAAGCTTCGAACCCGACGGGGGGAGGTGGCGCAGTGACTGGCTCTCGCTCAGACCGTTCCCGCTCCGGAGAGGGCGACCTCGGTGGCGCCTCCGCGGACGACGCGCTCGGCGTGTCCGAGAAGGCGGAGGGTGCTTCCCCTGCCAGCCGGACCGGCGCGGGAAGCAAGGACGCCGATGCACTCCGCACGCAGGTCTCGTTCCTCGAGGAAGAGATCGTGACGCTGCGGCGTCGGCTCACGGACTCCCCACGGCACGTCCGCATCCTCGAGGACCGTCTCGCCGCGGCGCAGGCTCAGCTGTCGAGCGTCGTCGGGCAGAACGAGAAGCTCGCGTCCACCCTGCGCGAGGCGCGCGACCAGATCCTGTCCCTGAAGGAGGAGGTCGACCGGCTGGCGCAGCCTCCGAGCGGCTACGGCGTCTTCCTCGAGGCCTTCCTCGACGAGGGCACCGCGGACGTCTTCACCCAGGGCCGCAAGATGCGCGTGGCCGTCTCGCCGGCGATCGAACTCGAGACGCTGCGCCGGGGCCAGGAGGTCATGCTCAACGAGGCGCTCAACGTGGTGCGCGCGCTGGCGTTCGAGCGCTCCGGCGAGGTGGTCGCGCTGAAGGAGCTGCTCGAGGGCGGGGACCGGGCGCTCGTGATCGCGCACTCGGACGAGGAGCGCGTCGTCATGCTCGCGCAGCCCCTGGTCGAGCAGCAGCTGCGGGCCGGTGACTCGCTGCTGATCGAGACCCGCAGCGGCTACGCGTATGAGCGCATCCCGAAGTCCGAGGTCGAGGAGCTCGTCCTCGAAGAGGTCCCGGACATCTCGTACGAGGAGATCGGCGGCCTGCACCCCCAGATCGAGTCGATCCAGGACGCGGTCGAGCTGCCGTTCCTGCACAAGGACCTGTTCGCCGAGCACAAGCTCAAGCCCCCGAAGGGCGTCCTGCTCTACGGGCCGCCCGGCTGCGGCAAGACGCTGATCGCCAAGGCGGTCGCGAACTCGCTGGCGAAGAAGGTGCAGGCGAAGACCGGCGCGGGCGACGGGCGGGCCTACTTCCTCAACATCAAGGGCCCGGAGCTGCTGAACAAGTACGTCGGTGAGACCGAGCGGCAGATCCGCCTGGTCTTCCAGCGGGCGCGGGAGAAGGCGTCCGAGGGCATGCCGGTCATCGTCTTCTTCGACGAGATGGACTCGATCTTCCGCACCCGCGGCAGCGGGGTGTCCTCCGACGTCGAGAACACGATCGTCCCGCAGCTGCTGGCCGAGATCGACGGCGTCGAGCTGCTGGAGAACGTGGTCGTCATCGGCGCCTCGAACCGCGAGGACATGATCGACCCCGCGATCCTGCGGCCCGGCCGGCTCGACGTGAAGATCAAGGTGCAGCGCCCGGACGCCGAGGCGGCGCGGGACATCTTCGCGAAGTACCTGACGCCGGAGCTGCCGCTGCACGCGGACGACCTCGCCGAGCACGGGGACAACCGCGAGGCGACCTGCCAGAGCATGATCCAGCGGGTCGTGGAGCGGATGTACTCGGAGACCGAGGAGAACCGTTTCCTCGAGGTCACCTACGCCAACGGGGACAAGGAGGTCCTGTACTTCAAGGACTTCAACTCCGGCGCGATGATCGAGAACATCGTGGCGCGGGCGAAGAAGACCGCGGTGAAGGACTTCCTCGAGCTCTCCCAGAAGGGCATCCGGCTCTCCCACCTGCTGTCGGCCTGCGTCGACGAGTTCAAGGAGAACGAGGACCTGCCCAACACGACGAACCCGGACGACTGGGCCCGTATCTCCGGCAAGAAGGGCGAGCGGATCGTCTACATCCGCACGCTCGTCTCCGGCGGCAAGGGCGGCGAGACGGGCAAGTCGATCGACACGATCGCCAACACCGGTCAGTACCTCTGACCTGCACGACGGCGTCGTCCGAGACGACCGGTCCGCGTTCGGTGGCGGGCCGGCCGCCGGTTTCCGGGCGTCATCGGTTGCTGTGGCCCGGCACACGTTCGCCGGTCCGGACACTTAGGCTGGGTTCATGAGCGTTCGGCGCGTGATGGGCACCGAGACCGAGTACGGCATCTCGGTACCGAGCCTGCCGTCGACGAACGCGATGCTGGCGTCCTCCCAGATCGTGAACACCTACGCGCACCGCAGCGGCGGTGGCGCCAAGGCGCGGTGGGACTTCGAGGAGGAGAACCCGCTGCGGGACGCGCGGGGCTTCGAGGTGCCGTCGGCGGCGACGTACGACCCCACGGCTCCGGCCAACGAGGACGACCTGGGGCTCGCGAACGTCATCCTGACCAACGGCGCCCGCTTCTACGTCGACCACGCGCACCCGGAGTACAGCGCCCCCGAGGTCCTGACGCCGCGCGACGCCGTGCTGTGGGACAAGGCGGGGGAGCGGGTGATGGACGAGGCCGCCCGCCGCGCGGCACGGGTGCCCGGCACCGCGCCGATCCACCTGTACAAGAACAACACCGACAACAAGGGCGTCTCGTACGGCTGCCACGAGAACTACCTCATGGCCCGGTCGACGCCGTTCGGCGACATCGTCCGCCATTTGACGCCCTTCTTCGTCAGCCGGCAGGTGGTCTGCGGGGCGGGACGTGTCGGCATCGGCGCGGACGGCCGGCAGGCCGGCTTCCAGCTCTCGCAGCGGGCGGACTTCTTCGAGGTCGAGGTCGGGCTGGAGACGACGCTCAAGCGCCCGATCATCAACACCCGAGACGAGCCGCACGCGGACCCGGAGAAGTACCGCCGGCTGCACGTCATCATCGGCGACGCCAACCTCTCCGAGATCTCGACCTACCTCAAGGTCGGGACGACCTCCCTCGTGATCGCGATGATCGAGGACGGCTGGCTCGGCGTGGACCTGACGGTCGAGAGCCCGGTCGCGGCGCTGCGCGCCATCTCGCACGACCCCGGGTTGCGCTGGCAGCTGACGCTGCGGGACGGGCGCCGTATGACGGCCCTGCAGCTGCAGCTGGAGTACCTGGACCAGGCTCGCAAGTTCGTCGAGGACCGGTACGGCCTGGACGCGGACGAGCAGACGCGCGACGTGCTCGAGCGGTGGGAGTCGGTGCTGACGCGGCTCGAGGACGACCCGATGTCGCTGTCGCGGGAGCTCGACTGGGTGGCGAAGCTGTCGCTGCTCGAGGGCTACCGGGATCGCGACGGGCTGGACTGGGACTCGCCGCGGCTGCAGCTCGTGGACCTGCAGTACAGCGACGTGCGGCCGGAGAAGGGCCTGTACAACCGGCTGGTGGCGCGCGGCCGGATGCAGCGGCTGCTCGACGACGGCGAGATCGAGCGGGCGATGACGACGCCGCCCGAGGACACCCGGGCGTACTTCCGCGGACGGTGCCTGGACAAGTACGCCGACGCGGTGGCGGCGGCGTCGTGGGACTCCGTGATCTTCGACGTCGGCCGCGACTCGCTGCAGCGGGTGCCGACGCTCGAGCCGCTGCGGGGGACGAAGGCGCACGTCGGTGCGCTGCTCGACCGGTGCGACTCGGCTGCTGAGCTCGTCGACGCGCTGTCCAGCGGACGCTGACCGGCCGCCGACCGGCTGCTGGGTGGCCGGTCACAGCCCGGTCAACGTTCGGGTTGCGTGCCGGATGAGGGGTAGGGGCGGAGCAAGCCACCACTGAGGAGTCGTCGTGACCGACCGGCAGCAGTCCGATCAACCGAGCGTTCCCACCGCCGACGTGCCGCGTGGTCGCGCCGCCCGAGCCGGGAAGTGGACGGTCGCCAACCGGAACGGGGAGTACAAGGCCGTCTCCTCGCGGTGCCGGCACCAGCTCGCCGACCTGAGCAAGGGTGCGGTCGACCGGAACGGCTGCCTCGTCTGCCCCTGGCACGGCGCCAAGTACGACCTCGACTCCGGGCGCATGGTCGAGGGGCCGAAGGGGCTGCTGACCTACGTCGGTCCGACGCCCGGCTACACCCAGCTGATCCGGGCGACCCTCGGCCGCATCGCGCCCCTGCGGCGGCGCCGGACGCAGGGTCGAGAACGACCGGATCGTCGTCGAGGACTGACCCTGACGCGCCGCCAACGACCCGCGCTGATCTTCCGAAAACTGTCGTACCTGCGGCGTAGGGTCAGTTCCAGTACCTGAGCGAGGAGAGTCCGATGGCGAGCACCGAGGGCGGCGGACAGAAGCGCACCACCCGCCGCAAGGACGAAGTCGACGAGGCCGAAACCACGACAGATGCCCAGTCCGACGTCGCGGAACGGCACGAAAAGCTGTCAGACGACGTCGATGCCATTCTCGATGAAATAGACGACGTTCTTGAAGAGAATGCGGAAGAATTTGTCCGAGGTTACGTACAAAAAGGCGGGGAATAGTGGCGCCTGGCGAGCCTTTTAAAAAGTGCCATGACTGCCAAGAGATAAAGCCGCTGAGCGCCTTTCGCAAGAGCAAGCGCGACCCATCAGGGCACGTCCACTACTGTAAAGAATGCATTCACCAACGCTATGTCTTCCGCCGCTATGGCGTAGGGCCTGATCGGCGTCGCCAGCGGAGCCTCGGCCCGGACGAGAAGTGGTGCCCAAGCTGCTCGCAGGCGCTGCCCAAGTCCGCGTTCGGGCGGAATGCGAGTAAGCGAAGTGGCCTGACGAGCTACTGCCTCGACTGCCACAACGAGGTCATGCGCGACAATCGGATCAAGATAAATGGCAGCACGCGCAGTTACCACTTGAAGCGTCGCTACGGTCTAACCGAGGCCGAGGTCGCACAAATGATCGAGGCTCAGGGCGGGACGTGCGCGGTTTGCTGGCAGGGCAAGCCCGAGCATGTCGACCACGACCACATCACGGGCGAGGTTCGCGGCATCTTGTGCTTCAACTGCAACGGCGGCCTTGGCCAGTTCAAGGACGACGTCAGCCGACTCATCAACGCCATCGCATACCTGGAGGGAAGAACGTGGATGACCGAGCCGGCGGGACTGGCCGACTACCACCCCAATACCTGACGCCGGGGTCGCCGTCGTTCACCGACTTCCTGAGCGGCGCCGCTCCGGAGCTGCTGCCGGGGGCGCGGCGACTGCTCCCGGCTGCCGTGCCGGACGCGCCGCACGGCACGACGATCGTCGCCGTCGTCCACCGGGGTGGCGTGGTCATGGCCGGTGACCGGCGGGCGACGATGGGCAACGTCATCGCCCAGCGCGACATCGAGAAGGTCTTCCAGGCGGACGAGTACTCGGCCGTCGGTATCGCCGGCGCGGCCGGCGTCGCGGTCGAGATGGTGCGGCTGTTCCAGGTCGAGCTCGAGCACTACGAAAAGATCGAGGGCGCCGTCCTCTCGCTGGAGGGCAAGGCCAACCGCCTGTCCACGATGATCCGCGGCAACCTCGGGCTGGCCATGCAGGGCCTCGCGGTCGTGCCCCTGTTCGCGGGCTTCGACCTCGAGACCAACGAGGGCCGCATCTTCTCCTACGACGTCACCGGCGGCCGGTACGAGGAGCACTCGTTCTTCTCCGTCGGTTCCGGCTCGATCTTCGCGCGCAGCGCGCTCAAGAAGCGCTACAGCGACGACATCGACTCCGACCGGGCCATCGCCCTGGCCGTTGACAGCCTGTACGACGCCGCCGACGACGACTCGGCCACCGGCGGTCCGGACCTCACGCGGCGCATCTATCCCGTCGTCGTCAACATCTCCGACGCCGGCTTCGAACGCCTGCCCGAGGACGACGTGGCCCAGGTCGTCCAGGCCGTCGTCGACGCCCGCATGATCAACCCCGGAGGCTGAGCCGTGACGACGCCCTGGTACACCAGCCCGGAACAGATCGTCCGGGATCGCAGCGAGTACGCCCGCAAGGGCATCTCCCGCGGCCGCAGCGTGGTCGTGCTCACCTACGACAACGGCATCGCCTTCGTCGCCGAGAACCCGTCGAAGGCCCTCCACAAGATCAGCGAGATCTACGACCGCATCGCGTTCGCCGCCGTCGGCAAGTACAACGAGTTCGAGAACCTCCGGGTCGCCGGCGTGCGGCTGGCCGACATGCGGGGCTACTCCTACGACCGGCGCGACGTCACCGGCCGGGCCCTCGCCAACGCCTACGCGCAGACGCTGGGTTCGATCTTCATCGAGAACCAGAAGCCGTACGAGGTCGAGATCGTCGTCGCGGAGGTGGGCTCCACCCCGTCCGAGGACCAGATCTACCGGCTCACCTACGACGGGTCGGTCGCCGACGAGCAGGGCTTCGTCGCCATGGGCGGTCAGGCGGACACGGTCACGGCGTCGCTGCGCGAGCACCACCGGTCGGACGCGACGCTGTCGGAGGCGGTTCGAGCCGCCGTCGCGGCTCTGCAGGCCGGCGTCGGCAGCAACGGCGCCGACCGTCCCGGAGGCACGGGCGGGCCGGCGCGGACGCTGACCGCCGACTCTCTGGAGGTCGCAGTCCTGGATCGCACCCGACCGCGCCGGCTGTTCAAGCGGGTGATCGGTCCCCAACTGGAGGAGCTGCTCGCCACCTCCTGAGCGAGAGTGTTCGCTCGTCACATCCCCGCCCGCCCGGCAATGCGTGGGGATAAGTGTGCGCTCAGCGGGAAAAACGGTTGTATGCCTGCAAAGAAGAATTCGGGCGTCGACCCCGACGAGCTCCCGGCCCCCGTCGCACGCAGCGACAAGAAGGCGCAGCGCACGTTCGCGGAGACGCACGACTCAGCCCTGGACACCCGCAACCACAAGGGCGACGAGCAGTACGCCCACCGCGTCGCGTACTCCGCCCTCAAGCACTCCTACGAGAAGGTCGGCGACCACTGGGAACCGAAGGACGACAAGGGTCCCTCGGACGCCCAGGCCGAGACGACCGGTCCGAGCCAGAAGCGCGAGACCCGCGGTGGCGTCGACGCCAATGCGTCCAAGAAGCACCTGCAGGAGATCGCCCGGAAGCTCGACATCAGCGGCCGCTCGAAGATGGACAAGGACGAGCTGGCCAAGGCGATCGATCAGGCGAATCAGAAGGAGAACGCCAAGTCGCGGTCCTGACGGGCCGCGGGTCGGCGGGGTCAGCCCTGCGCCAGCTCCGGCAGGATCAGGTAACTGGATAGCAGGAACAGCCCGGCCCCCACGAGAAAGGCGACCTCGCTTCCGGTCACTCCCACCGACGGTGGGAGCAGCGGGGCGATCAGGGCAGCGGCCGCGCCGACCACGAAGCCGGCGCAACCGAGAAAGCTCAAGACCGCCCGCCACCAGCCGAGGTTCCGCGGCTCCCACCAGATGGTCCGCACCCGCACCTCCCGGACCTCCACTCCGGTGGCGACGAGGAAGATGGCCGAACCGAACACGGCCAGCGCCGTCGAGGCCGGGGACGCCCACGGCCAGTGGGGAGCCAGCAGGACCTGGCCCAGCGCCCGGAGCAGGAACAGCAGCGAGGCCACGACGAAGGCGAACGAGATCAGATAGCCCACGCGATCGGACCGCCACCCCCACCAGCGGTAGCTACGGGCGCCTCCCGAGTCGTCGACGAGATCGTCGCGGGCGTTGAGGGCGGAGACGAGACCGCAGTAGTTGGCGGCGGTGAACGCGACCGCGGCGGCGACGTAGCACCAGTCACCTCCCTCGCGGCCGAGCCAGGCGCCGAGCCGGAGGACGACCGCGCCGAGGAAGATCAGGCAACCGACCAGGTACCCCACACCCATCCACCAGCTGAGCCGGTAAGGCATCCAGATAGCCCGGGACGGGCGGAGCGTGCGGTGGGCGGTCAGGACGAGGCGAGCCGGCCGCGCCAGGGCGAGGCCGAGGCGGTGCCGTCTCGAGGTCCAGACCCGCTCGGAGCCGTCCGGCAGCAGGTAGACGACGCGGGTGTAGAAGGGGCCGAACGTGTCGGCCTCGACCACCTGCCAGCCGGACGGGACGCGCAGACCGGTTCGGTGGTCGCCGAGCCGCCAGCGGTTCAGGACGGATCGCCCCGGACGCAGGGGTCGACGCGCGCGGCTGGTGGTGTCGGCGAGAGATGGCATGAGCAAGGGGGCGTGAACTGCGGCGGATGCTGTGACCTTCGACGTGCTCCCCAGCGGTAGGCGTAAACGTGTCGAAGGCCGGGCTCGTCGCACCCCGGGCGAGCCGCGGCCCGAGCGCACAGATCGCGGGACATAGGCTTCGACCGTGGACCGCCGGATCTTCGGGCTCGAGAACGAGTACGGGGTGACCTGCGTGTTCCGGGGCCAGCGGCGGCTCTCGCCCGACGAGGTGGCCCGCTACCTGTTCCGACGGGTCGTGTCCTGGGGCCGGAGCAGCAAC
Source organism: uncultured Actinomycetota bacterium (assembly GCA_963783105.1). GTDB lineage: Bacteria > Actinomycetota > Actinomycetes > Frankiales > Frankiaceae > JAVEDQ01. Next base: position 275,407 of record CAWAMI010000003.1, on the reverse strand, counting down.
GTGTTCCTCCGCAACGGCGCCCGGCTCTACCTCGACGTCGGCAGCCACCCGGAGTACGCGACGCCCGAGTGCGACGCCGTCCCCGACCTCGTCGCGCACGACAAGGCGGGGGAGCGGATCCTCGAGGGGCTGCTCGTCGAGGCCGAGCGGCGGCTCCGCGAGGAGGGCATCGCCGGGGACATCCACCTGTTCAAGAACAACACCGACTCGGCCGGCAACTCCTACGGCTGCCACGAGAACTACCTGGTGGGACGGCACGGCGAGTTCAGCCGGCTGGCCGACGTGCTCGTCCCGTTCCTGGTCACCCGGCAGATCATCTGCGGCGCCGGCAAGGTGCTGCAGACCCCGCGCGGCGCCGTCTACTGCGTCAGCCAGCGGGCCGAGCACATCTGGGAGTCGGTCAGCTCGGCCACCACCCGCTCCCGTCCGATCATCAACACCCGGGACGAGCCGCACGCCGACGCCGAGCGCTTCCGGCGCCTGCACGTCATCGTCGGGGACTCGAACATGAACGAGGTCACCAACCTGCTCAAGGTGGGGAGCACCGACCTCGTCCTGCGGATGATCGAAGCCGGCGTGGTCATGCGGGACCTGACGCTGGAGAACCCCATCCGGGCGATCCGCGAGGTCAGCCACGACATGACCTGCCGGCGCAAGGTCAAGCTCGCCAACGGCCGGGACGCCAGCGCGCTCGAGATCCAGCGGGAGTACCACGCCAAGGCCGTCGACTTCGTCGACCGTCGTGGGGGAGACGCGGTCACCGCCCGCGTCCTCGACCTGTGGGGCCGGACCCTGGAGGCGATCGACTCCGGCGACCTGGAGAAGGTCGGCCGGGAGATCGACTGGGTGACGAAGTACGTGCTCATCGAGCGCTACCGCGCCAAGCACGGCGTGGCCCTGTCCTCGCCGCGCGTCGCCGAGCTCGACCTGAAGTACCACGACATCCACCGCAACCGTGGGCTCTACTACCGCCTCGAGCGGGCCGGCGCGGTCGACCGGGTCTGCCACGACCTCGACATCTTCGAGGCGAAGTCGATCCCGCCGCAGTCGACCCGGGCGCGGCTACGCGGCGAGTTCATCCGGCGTGCGCAGGAGAAGCGCCGCGACTTCACCGTCGACTGGGTGCACCTGAAGCTCAACGACCAGGCGCAGCGGACCGTGCTGTGCAAGGACCCCTTCCGGTCGGTGGACGACCGGGTCGACAAGCTGATCGCGAGTATGTGAATGCCCCGACGCCGCTTCGCCAGCGCCGCGCTGATCCTCTCCCTGTCGCTCGTTCCGCTCGTCGCCGGCTGCGGCGACAACCAGTTCGACGCGAACCCCGGTTCTCCCGCGCCTTCGGCCGCGACGCCGAGCGGTGAGCCGGGGCCGCTGCAGGTCGAGGTTCTCAACCGGGACGACCTCACCAAGCGGCCGTTCGTCCGGCCGAAGGGGGACGACCCGCCCACGAAGCTGGAGACCGAGGACATCGTCGTCGGCACCGGCCGGGAGGCGACGCCGCAGGACACGGTGACGGTCCAGTACGTCGGGGTGGTGGCCCGCACCGGCCAGGAGTTCGACGCCTCCTGGGATAAGGGCCAGCCCGCGACCTTCGCGCTCAGCGACGTCATCCCCGGCTTCCGCGACGGGATCGTCGGCATGAAGGAGGGCGGCCGGCGGCAGATCATCATCCCGGCCGACCAGGCGTACGGTGCTCAGGGTGCGGGGTCGCTGATCGGCCCGAACGAGGCGCTGATCTTCATCGTCGACCTCATCAAGATCAACTGAGCAGAGGAGCTCTTCCGTGGCAGTGTCCGTCCCGAACGGCGAGGACCTCGAGACCAAGCCCGAGATCGTGCTCGACGGGGCGGTGAACCCGGCGTTCCTGCAGACCCAGGACCTCGTCGTCGGCTCCGGCCGGACGGCCGAGTACCGGCACACCGTCCTCGTGCAGTACGTCGGCGTTCTCGGACGGAACGGCTCCGAGTTCGACTCGTCCTGGGGACGGGGCGGCCAGCCGGTCAGCTTCCCCCTCGACGGGGTCATCCCCGGCTTCCGGAACGGCATCGCCGGGATGCAGGAGGGCGGCCGACGCGTCATCTCGATGCCGCCGTCGGACGGCTACGGCGAGCAGGGCGCGCCGCCGGTCATCGGGCCGAACGAGCCCCTCGTCTTCGTGGTGGACCTGCTCCAGGTGACGTGACCGCCGGCGCCCCGCTGGCTACGTCGCGTCCTCGTCCGGGACGTGCAGCGAGATCAGCCGGGCGACGCCGGTACCGACCTCGTGCCACTGCTCGAGATCGAGCTCGAGCACGGCGAGGGTCGCGGGCCGGAAGCTCGGAACCCGGTCGCCGCCGGTCAGCTCGATCACGAGCTGATGGACGCCCGGGTTGTGCCCGACGATCAGCACCACCTCGTCGTCGTCGATGCCGCGGAGGTGGTCGACGATCTCCTCGACCTCCGCCCCGTACAGGCCGGGCTCGATGCTGACGTCGGTCCCGGGGTCGAGCTCGAGTGCCTCCACCGTCTGGCGCGTGCGCAGCGCCGACGAGCAGAGGACGAACTCCGGTCGCAGCCGCCGGACGACCGGGCCCAGGGAGGCTGCGCCTCGACGTCCACGGCCGCTCAGCGGGCGGTCCGCGTCGCTTCCGCCGGGCGGTGCGTCCTTCGCCTGACCGTGCCGGAGGACGAGCAGCCGCCGTGGCTGCGCGTCCTCGGAACCGATCCCGGCGCCCGGCGGCGTCATGCGACCGGCTTCGACGCGTCGAGCAGCGCCGACATCTGCGGCAGGTCGAAGAACTGCGCCGTCGCGCGGGCGGACGGGTCGCCGTCGTCCGGGTCGGCGCCGGCCTCGAGCAGGATCCGCGTCGTGGCCTCGGACTGCTTGAACACCGCGGCGGCGAGCGCGGTCTGGCCGCGATCGTTGGCTCGGCCGACGTCGGCGCCGTGCTCGACCAGTGTGCGCACGGTCTCGGGATGCCCGCGGTAGGCGGCGAGGATCAGCAGGGTGTCGCCCTTGTCGTTGGTCAGGTTCGGCGTCAGCCCGGCCGCGAGGTACTCGCCGAGGCGCTCCGCGTCGCCCTCGCGGGCGAGGTCGAAGAGCATGTGCGCGAAGGCGATCGTCTCGGCGTCCGGGGTTGCGGCGTCTGGGGTTGCGGCAGGGGTTGCGTCGCTGGGGGAGGCGGAGCCGGGGCTGTCGGACACGCGCTCCAGCCTAGGTCGGGTGGGCGTGCTCGTCGGACACCCCGGTCGCGGCGGCGACGGCCCGGGGACGACGCGCGGACAGCGTTGCGGCGGCCGAGGCGATCACCACGCTGGCAATGCCCGTCCACTGCCGCAGGGACAGGGTCTCGGACAGGAACACGAGCCCCGAGACCGCGGCAGCGGCCGGCTCGAGGCTGAGGAGCACCCCGAACGTCCGCGGGGGCAACGTCCGTAGCGCTTCGAGCTCGAGGCTGTACGGGATCACGCTCGACAGCAGCCCGACGGCGGTGCCCGTCAGCAGGGTGGGCACGTCGGCCGAGAGCGCGGCCCCCGCGCCGAAGGGAAGGGTCAACGCGCTGGCGACGACCATGGCCAGCGCGAGCGGGGAACCGCCGGCGAGCCTGCGTCCCACCGCGGACGACAGCAGAATGTAGGCGGCCCAACACGCGCCGGCGAGGGCCGCCAGGGCGAGCCCGGCCGGGTTCAGCGCGCCGTCGCCGCCGCGGGCGAGAAGCACGACCCCGGCCCCTGCCAGGCCGGCGGCGGCGACGTCCCGTCCCCGGCGACTCCCGAGCACGGCCACCGCCAGGGGTCCGAGGAACTCGACGGTGACGGCCGCGCCGAGGGGGATCCGGTCGAGCGCCAGGTAGAAGCTGAGGTTCATGCAGCCGAGCGCGGTGCCGTAGCCGGCGAGAAGCAGCCGGCCGTCGCGGGGGAGCCGGGGCCGCCAGATCAGGAGCAGCATGACTGTCCCGCTCAGCAGGCGGAGGGTCGTCGCCCCGAGAGGTCCGAGCTCGGCGAACAGGGTCTTCGCGAGGGCGGCCCCCGTCTGCACCGACACCACGGCCGCCAGCACCAGCGCGGGTGCCGGCACGAACTCGGGTCGAGCCCGGCCGCCGGGAGACCGGCGGAGCCGCCTCACGCCGGTTCGGCTCCGTCAGCCACGCGAGGTCTTGATCTCGCTGAAGCTCGGTACCGATGCCAGCAGACGCACCGCCTCGAACAGCCGCAGGGCGTCGTCGTCCCGCGGCAGTTCGGTCAGGACCGGGCCGAAGTAGCCGCGCCCGGGGCCGAGCGCCAGGATCGGGCTGCCCGACGCCATACCGGCCCGCGCCTGGCCCTGCTCGTGGCTGGCCGCGACGAAACGGTCGAAGGTCGGGTCCTCGACGGCGGCGGCGACGCTGTCGGGCAGGTCGGCGTCCTGCACCGTCTGCTTGATCGTCTCGACGGTCAGCTTCTGCCTGCCGTCGTGCCTGCGGGTGCCCAGCAGCGTGTAGAGCCGCCCGAGGCCCTCCTGACCGACCGCCTGTTCGGCGGCGACGAGGGCGCGGAGCGCGGCCGTGCCCTCGCTCGGCGGCTGCGCCTCGGCGGCTCCGTCGGAGTGCCCGTTCGACGTCTCGGCGGCCCCGTTGTGGTCGCCGTCGTCATTGTCGTCGTGGAGCCGGGCGAGGCTCATCACGTGGAACGAAATCGCCAGACCACGCCGGTCCGCGACGTCGACCAGCCAGCGCGAGGTGCGCCAGGTGTATGGGCAGGTCGGGTCGAACCACAGGTCCGCGGTCCTCGGCTGTTCGGCCTCGGCCCCGTCGGCAGCGGTCACGTCCTCCACGACATGCACATCGCCGACGGTCTCGGTCACGGCCTCGGTCACGGCGGTTCCTCCGGAGTCTGTGGCCGGAGGTTGACGGGCTCCGGGCCTGAGCAGGTAGAGAGCTGAACGGTTCCAATCCCGCGGCAGCGACCCGGCGACGAGGCCTCGGCCGTCCCTCCTCTGTCGCGCCGCACCCACGCCGATAGGCAGCCATGCGTCGTCAGCTCACGGTCGTCCTGACCGCCGTGCTGTTCGGCGCCTGCGTCGCCGCATCGTTCGGCACGGAGCCTGCCCGAGTTCTCGTGGGGCACACCTCGACCTCGCCGACCCGTGGGGGAGGAGTCCTCGTCCACGTGCCGCGGAAGCCCACGCGCATCGGCGTCGTGATCCTGCCCAGCTACGGGCACCTCGCCGACGAGCCGGTCCGGGAGGGCTGGTCCGCCGCCGCCGACCGCCACGGCTTCGTCGCGATCTACGTCTCGCGGGACGGCTCCTGGAACGCGGGACTGTGCTGCGGACGCGGTTCGGCCAGCGCACGGGACGACGTGTCCTGGCTCGCGGCCCGCATCGCCGAGGTCCGCGCCCGCTTCGACCTGACCACGATCTACCTGGCCGGGTTCAGCAACGGCGGGATGATGGCGGAGCGGCTCGTCGCGGAACGGCCGGAGACGGCGACGAGGCTGGTCACCTGGGGATCGTCGCCGACCATGCCGCGGCCCGGCAGGTGGGCCGGCGTAGGCATCCTCTACTCCGGGCAGGAGGACAGGCGGGTACCGCTCGCCGGCGGGAAGCGGACGGTCGCGGGCCTGCCCACCGAGTTCCGCCCGGCGACGACGACGCCGGCCTGGCTGCTCGACGCGGACCTGCACCAGGTGGTGGTGCCGGGCGCCGCCCACGAGCCGCCGCGCGGGTGGCCGGAACTCGCCTGGCGTGCCCTGACCGCACCTGTTGGGCTCGCGCCGACCGCGACGGGCGACGGTCCGGGCGCATCGCTGCCGCGTGCGGCGGCACCGGTCTCGACCGCGGCTCCGCTCAGTCCTCGACCGGCAGGAGGTCCGCCAGCTGACGCGCGTTGATCTGCGCGTAGTTCCGGTAGCAGTTGTTCAGCAGCACGTGGGTCTCGGCCGCCTGTCCGCCGAGGTCGGCCACCTTCGGCGCCCACTCCCGCATCTCGTCCTCGGAGTAGAGGTAGCCGAAGCGCTTGTAGATGTCGCCGCTGTTCCAACCGTCGTCGTTGTGCCCGTGAAAGCGGAGCACCGCGAGATCGGCCGTGGCGGCCAGCACCGGCGGGATCGAGGAGGGGAAGCCCTGCGGCATGTCGACGCAGACGTAGGTCAGTCCGTAGGAGCGCAGGAAGTCGAGGGTCTCCTCCCGGTTGTCCTCGCTCATCCACGTCGCGTTCCGGAACTCGACGCTCACCCGGTAGGGCCGGCAGCGTTCGGCGCACTCCAGCAGGTAGGCCTTGTTCCGCTTGCCGATCGGGAACCACTGCGGGAACTGCAGCAGCAGCGCTCCGAGCTTGCCCGCCTCGTGGAGCGGAAGCAGGGCGGAGGTGAACCTGTCCCACACCTCATCGACCACGCTTGCCGGCAGATCCTTGACGTAGACCCGCTTCTTGGCGTCGTCGGGACGCAGCGCCTTGGGGATGGCGGTGATCTTCGTCGGATGTTGGGTCAGGAGCGAGAACGCCTTCACGTCGAAGACGAAGCCGTCCGGCGTTCGCGCGGACCAGAGTTCGCTGTTGCGTTCGCTCGGGAGCGAGTAGTAGGTGGCGTCGACCTCGACGAGCCGGAACTGCTCCGCGTAGTAGGCGAGCCGCTTCTCCGGGGTGTCGACGTCGGGCGGGTACCAGCCGGACTCGAGCAGCGTCTTGTCGGTCCACGACGCGGTCCCGACGCGGATCTCGCCCATCGCTCGCCGTCAGCCTTTCCCGTCCGGGGTGGGGCGGCGTCCGAACAGCCCCCGGGAGCGCAGCGACATGACGACCTCGCCGTCGGCGTTGACCAGCTCCGACTGGCACAGCACCGTGCCCCGGTCCGGGCGCCGGGTCGACTCCCAGGCATCGAGGACGGTGACCCTGCCGGTGAGCTGGTCGCCGCCGCGGACCGGCTTCAGCCAACGCAGCTCCTCGATGCCGGGGGAGCCGTGGCTGGCCGCGTCGCTGAGCAACTCGTCGACGAACATGCGCATGAACAGTGACCCCGTGAACCACCCGCTGGCGATGAGGCCGCCGAAGGGCGAATCCTGGGCGAGCTCGGGGTCGACGTGGAACGGCTGGGGGTCGAAGCGACGGGCGAACGCGATCATCTCGTCGGGATCGACGGTGACCGTGGCCAACCGATACTCGTCGCCCTTGCGGAAGTCCTCGAAGTAGCGCACGGCAAGAGCCTCTCACCCGCCTCCGACAGAATCGCCGCTCACGTCCCGTCGTCGACGCGGCTCGTCCCTGCTCGGGGCGGGACGGGCCGCGGCTAGCCTGACGACGTGACAGCGGGCGATCTGTTCGACGGGCTCCCGATCAGCTACGCCGGCGACGACGGCGTCCCGTTCCCGGGCTGGGCTCCGCCGCCCATCGACGAGGACGAGGCCCGCGACCGCTACGACGAGGGGGAGCGGTTCGGTGTCCTGGCGGGGGAGCCGACCGACCCGGCCGCCGCGCTGGTGGTCGACCGCCGGAACGCGCGCGTCGTCGTCACCCGCGCCGAGCCGCGCCATCAGCTCGTGTTCACCGGCAAGACCTCGTTGCGGCTCAGCGCCGCCGCCTGGGGGACCGGCAGCGGGTCGGACGCCGTGGAGCTCGTCGCCGAGCGGGCGTCGAAGGACCTCGTCCGGGTGCGGCGTCGGCCTGCCGGCGCGGTGGTCTGGACGGAGGAACTGCTCGCCCGGGCTCCCGCCGACGGCGGAGACGACGGCGGAGACGACGGTGCCGCGACTGAGCCGTGGCCGGAGTTCGGCGACTGGGGCGGCTTGGCCCGCATCGAGCGGTCGCCGGGCGCCCAGTGGTGGGACGAGGGCGTGCTGGATCTCGTCGACGCGGACGGGTGGCTGCTGGAGGAGTTGGACGAGCACGACGTCCCGGCGCGCTGGCGCGAGCTGGCCCGTCGCTACGACGCACCTCGCGCCTACGGCCAGCCGCCGGAGGTCCAGGCGAAGCTGGCCGAGCCGGGGGGCTGGCGGGCGCAGGGACGACGGTGGCGGCGCACCGCGGAGGCCCGTGACACGACGCTGATCACGGACGTCTCGTTCGTGGCGGGCGCCGGCGGTGGCTCCGAGGTGATCCTCACCGTCACCCGAGGATCGGTCGAGGTCACGCTCCCGCTGCCCGCGGCGACCGGACGCCTCGAGGCCCGCCGCAACGGGCTGCCGGGCAACCCCGCGCAGCCCCGGCCGTCGGCGTCGGCACAGGTCGGGGTGACGGCCGTGCTCGACCTCGCCGGTGAGGTGCACGACCTGGTGGCCCGGGCGATCGCCGACGGCGCCGTCCCCGACGGGTGGTCGCGGCTCGCCGGCTGATCGTCGGCTCGGCGGGCGGCCAACCGGCGGTTCTCGCCGTCGGGTCAGTCCGTCTCCGGAAGCTGCTCGATCTGCTCCATCGCGTCCCCCACGTCCCGCGGCGCGACCTCGAGCCAGGTGCGGATGTGCTCGTAGACCAGCGGGTGGTTCAGCAGGTCCATGTGGTTGAGGCCGCCGACGTGACGGCCGTTCTCCAGGTCGAACTCGAGGCGGCGGCGCCGCGTCCGGCCCGAGGCGCTCGGGAACTGCACGAGGGCGTCGCCGACGACGCGGCCCAGCGGGTGTCGCTTGTCGCGGGTCAGCGTCGCCCCGATGTAGTAGTGCGTCGCGTCGGGCAGCAGGGGCACGTCGGACGGCTTGCAGCCGCGCAGGGCGTCGGGGTCGAGGTCGCGCCAGTCGGCCTCGACGACCGCGCCGTGCCGAAGATCGCGCACGCCGTGGCTGCGACGATTGAGCAGCTTGGCCACCGGCGCCGTCTCGGGGACCCTGGCGAGCCCCCACGAACCGACGTGCACCAGCCGGGCGAGCGGCGCACCGAAATGGGGTGAGCCCAGGTAGAGCATGTGCCGCACCTTGCCGACCCAGGATGCGCCCGACTCGGAGGCGACATGGCAGGCGCTGCGGATGAGGAGACCGCCCATCGAGTGGCCGATGAGCACCACCTCGTCGACGGGCACGGGCCAGTTGCTCGTCAGCCGTTCGAGCAGGTCGCTGAACTGCCGCCCGTTGTCCGAGATGTGCCGGCCGGTGTTGTAGCGCAGGTAGACCGGGCTGTACCCCAGGTCGCGGCGGAGCCGGGCGCCGTGCGTCGAGGTGGGGTCGGCGTGGTGATCGGACGCGTGCAGGCGCCAGGAGTCCTCCGTCTCGCAGAGGCCGTGGGCGAACACCACGACCCGCGACGTCGCGTCCGGGTAGGCCGCACTGAGACCGCTCCGGGTCGGCGTCACCACCTCGCCGTCGGCACGAAGGCTCATCCGCACGGCCAGCGGGCTGTCCCGCTCGTCCAACTCGCCGCCCAGGATGCCATTCACGGCGCCGAGGACGATGCCGCCGGTGCTCGTCCCCGACGGCGGAGGTGCGTCCCGGCGGGCCAGCGCGTGCCCGGCGGCCTTCGCGAGGCCGCTGCCGCCTGCCTTGAGCGCGCCGTAGACGCTCCCGACGATGGTGTCGTGCGCGACGCGGACCGGCGCCGCTGGCGAACCGACGTAGCGGAAGACGCGGCCGGCGATGGCGGAGTGCACGCCGTGGACCAGGCCCGTCAGCTCGCCGAGCAACTCGCCGCCGAGCTCACCGGCCTCCCGGTACTCGCGCCGGCGACGCATGTCGTCCGGCAGCACGTCGAGCTCGGGGTCGAGATCGAAGCTGGTGGCGCCGGCCGCGGTCGCAGTGGCGCTGGCAGCGGCGCCCGCGGCGGTCGCGCGACGCGGCGCGGGGCCGGGCGGGAGCGCGGGCGGCGGCTCGCCCGACAGTTTCGGTGACGGAGCCGATGGGCCGCCGTAGACGGTGCTGCTGATGGGGGAGCGGCGACGAGGCCGACCGGCCACCGAGGTTCCCGAGGTCCCCGCCCCGCTCCTGGTCACAGCCCTGTCCTGAGTCGTTCCGGACCTGTTCCCCGATCCAGTGCCCGTCGTCATCTGCGCCTCCCGTCGCGATGCCAGGACGCTAGCTCATGCCACCGACAGTTCCTGAACGGGGACGTCGGCGGGTCCGGAACAGCAAGCGGCCCGCCGTCCAGGGGACGGCGGGCCGAAGCAGGTGGAGATCAGGTGCTCAGGTGCCCTGGTGGGACTGCTCGCGCTCCTCGGCACCCTCGGCCTTGCCCTCTTCGGCGTTGGCCTGGGCGCGCAGTTGAGCGGCCTGGTCTTCCTTCTGGCCCTTCTCCTGCTGCGCCTGACCCTCGTTGCGAAGGTCGTCGCTACCGCTCAGGCTGCCGGCGGCCTCCTTGGCCTTGCCCTTTGCTTCGTCGAAGGCACCCATGCATTCGTCCTCTCCGGGCCGAGTTCGGCCCTGTCCGTTTTCGTCGGTTACGACAGATATTGCCGATGCCCACGGATCGAAAACCTGACGCGTTGTGACGACGCCCGCAGCGGAACCGCCTTTATGACAGGAACTTCGGGGCACTGAGACCCGACGCCGCGGAAGATCGTTCTCCGGCTACCAGCGGCCGTTGCCGAGCTGCCGCGCGTAGAAGCGCCGCTCGGCCCACGCGGTCAGCGAGCGCCGTTGTCCGGGCTGCCGGCGCTGCCTCGGCTGCCGGGACGAGCGCTTCTTGCTCGAGCCCACCTTGCGCTCGAGCTTGTGCAGATCGGCATCGCCGAGCTGTTCCTCGAGCTGGCGGAGGCGCCGGCGTTCGTCGTCGGAGAGCACGGCTCCAGACTCCGCCGAGCGCGGCAGCCCCGCAAGGGGCGGAGGGAGCGGATCGTGGAGGGCACCCAGCTCCTCTCGGGACTACTTGACATAATGTCGATTACCGGCGCTAGCCTGCTCGGTGGGGAGGGGTCAGGCCGGCTCCCGCCACAGCGGGACCGTTTCGTCCACCGCCGCGACGAGCTCGGCCAGGACGCGACGACAGGCATCGGCCGAGGCTTTCTCGGCGATGGCTGTCCGTGCGTCGTCGACGGCGGCCTCGACGAGCCAGAGACGATCCTGGAGGTCGTGCACGGCGGCGCGCGGCAGCACCAGGACGTCGCCGTCCTGCGCCAACGCGCGCCCACCGCGCCGCGCCTCGTAGTCCCGTTGCCGACAGGCCTGCCGGCAGAACTCCCGCGGCCGGCCGGGCCCCTTTCCGACCGGGAACCGCCGGCCGCACCACCGGCAGCGCCTCACCGTTGCCCGGCCCGGTTCCGTCACCATGACGGAATCATAGGCGAGAAGACGAGCACCCGAAAGCCAGCGCCGCCGCCCCTCGAGCAGCTTCCGCTGTTCCGGACCGTCCAACCCGGCCGACTCATCCGCCTCCGCGTGCCGGGCACCACTCGGACGCAGATCACGCTGAGCCCGGGGGCTCGGCAGCGCGCCGGCGGGCGCGGCCCCGCCCTCGCCCAGCACGTCCCGGTTCGCCCCCATCGATCAGCCTCCCGAGGCAGCGGAGTGAGCCGATCGGATCGCGTTGCATGCTTTCAACGATCCCGGCCACGCCGACGTCACCGTCGAGGAGTCGCGCGGCCGCCTCGGTCTCGGCATCCCCTCCTCGATTGCGCGGGCACGGACGTGCTGGCCGGATCAGACCCCGACCCCGACCCCGAGCCCGGTGGCCGTGGACGACCGTGTCGCGGTGAGAGGGGCTGTCGGTGCGCTCGCCCGCACGACGGTGATCTCGACTCGCCCGGTCCGACCGGCCGAGTGCGCCTCGAGAAGTCGGTCGGCGACCCGAGGAGCTTCCGGTTCCCAGCAGGCGTACTCGCCGAGCACCAGGCCGCGCGCCCGAAGCCCCTGCGCCGTGCGCAGGAGGGCGGCCGCGATCCGCCTGCCCCGGCGGCGAGGACCGCCACGGTCCCGATAGGGCACCGCGAGCACGCTGAACGGCACTCCGTATCGGTCGAGCACCGGTCGAACCCGGCCCACCGCCGCGCGGGCGTCCGCCGGCACCGAGAGATCCCCGGGCAGACCGGGCAGGCCCTGCTCGACGAGGACGCCCTCGCCAGGCAGCGGCACCGCCAGAACCAACCTGGTGCCGGGCCGCACCGCGAGTTCGGCAGCGGCGCGGGCCACCTCGACGTCCTCCAGGGAGTCGGTGACGACCGTCACGATGAGGTCGCCGCCAGGCCGCGATCGGCCCCCACTGCGCAGACGCAGCTGCCGAGGACGGCTGGAGGAGGGCCCAGGGGTTTCGGGGCGCGGGTTCAGCTGCAGAGTCGACATCGGAGGCTCCCGTCGTTCGTCCGGCCAAGCGCGGAAGATGCGCTACGGACAGCAAAGCCTGCCGGGGAATGGCAAGCACCGGTTCAGCTCGGAGAAGCCATCAAGTCTTCATTGCCGGACATCGGCAATGAGCCTGGTGCTCGCGGTCGAGCCGCCCCAGGGGGTCCGATCCGATTCTCACGCCTTTCGGAGCTTTGCGGCGATCACCTCGACGGCCTCGCCGTAGCCGCTGCCGTTACCGGTGAGGACGCGGCAGCGCGGGAGCCGCGCTGCCGGTCGACGCCGAGCGCGCCGAGCTCGTTCTCAGGGCGTTCTCAGCGCCCGCGCCCCGGTGACCGCCATCGCCACGGCGAGACCGAGCCCCGCGACGGCCACCGGCGTCTCCACCGCCTCGACGTCGCCTCCGAGCCGCTTCCGGACGACCCGCTCGCCGAGGTAGCCACCGATCATCACGCCTCCGAGGCCGGTGAGGACGCGCATGGCCGGCCGGCTCTCGCCGCGCCGCAGCCGGGCCGTGGCGCCGGCCTGGAGGCCGAGCATGACGATCGGGGCCGACAGCGCCGTGCCCATCAGCACAGAGTCGCGGGCGACGTCGTCAGGGCTCCCGGCCATCGCCGGGAACGCGACGTCGTAGGGCAGATGCCGCCGCACGGCGACGACCGTCCCCACGACGCCGGCGACGAGTTGAGCGGTGGCGAGACGGGCAAGCGTGGTGGTCGCGGTGGTGGTCGCGGTGGTGGTCGCGGCGGTGGTGGTCATCGGATCTCCTCCGGTCGGGGTGGAGCCTCACCGTGCTCCGGCGGCCTTGCAGACTTCTTGTCACGCACTCGACCGGCACCTTGCCGGTACTTGCCTGCTCAGATGTCACCTAGGGTGAGCGGATGCCCCCCGCCGACCGCCGCATCGTCCTGTTCGGGGCCACCGGGTACACCGGTCGCCTCACCGCCGAGGCGCTGGTGCGCTCCGGTGCCCGGCCCGTGCTGGCCGGCCGCAACCGGGGGCGGTTGACCGAACTCGCCGCGGAACTCCTGCGCCAGCCCGGCGCGGGGCCGACGGCCCTCGAGGTCGCGACGGCCGACGTCACCGACCCGGGCTCCGTCGCGGCGCTGCTCGCCCCCGGCGACGTGCTCGTCAGCACCGTCGGACCCTTCCTCCAGCTCGGCGAACCGGCGGTGCAGGCCGCCGTCGCCGCGCAGGCGTCCTACCTCGACTCGACCGGCGAACCGCCGTTCGTCCGCACCGTGTTCCAGACCTACGGTCCGCAGGCCGCCGACGCCGGGGCGGGGCTCCTCCCGGCGTTCGGCTACGACTACGTGCCGGGCAACCTCGCCGCGGGGCTCGCGCTCGAGCGGGCCGGCGAGCGCGCGACCCGCGTCGACATCGGCTACTTCACCACCGGACCCATGACGAAGGAGTCGGCCAGCGGCGGAACGGCGGCGTCGGCGACCGGCATCCTGGTCGAGCCGGGCTACGCCTGGCGGAACGGCGCACTGCAGCCCGCCCGGACGGCGCAGAAGGTCCGGGCCTTCACCCTCGACGGTCGCCGCCGGAGCGGCATCTCTCTCGCCGGCTCCGAGCACCTCGCGATCCCGCGCATCGCGCCGCAACTCGACGAGGTCAACGTCTACCTCGGGTGGACGGGTCCGCTGTCGCGCCCCGTGCAGGCGGTTTCGCTGTTGCTCGAGGGGGTCCGACGGGTACCGGCCGCCTCCGAGGCGATGCGCAGCGCGCTCGGCCGGTTCCTCCCGTCGTCGGGCACCGGTCCGGACGAGGACGCCCGGGCCCGCAGCGGAAGCCTCGCCGTCGGTCAGGCCTACGACGAGGACGACCGGCTGCTCGCGTCCGTCGTCCTGCGCGGGCCGAACGGCTACACGCTCACCGGCGAGCTGCTGGCCTGGGGCGCCCGACAGGCCCTCGACGAGCCCCTGCCGCCGGGCGCCCACGGGCCGGTCGACGCGTTCGGTCTCGAGCGGCTCACGAAGGGCTGCGCGGAGGTCGGTCTCGTCGCCGAGTGACCGCGCGGGCGATCAGCGGACGCGGCCGACCAGGTAGTTGCGGTCGTAGACCCTCTGCAGCCGCACCCGCGCCCCGGCGTGCGGCGCGTTCCACATCACGCCGTAGCCGGCGTAGATGCCGACGTGACCCAGGTTCGAGGTGAAGATCAGGTCGCCGGGCCGGAGCTGATTGCGCGGGATTCGGGTCGCCGCGTACTGCTGGTAGGTGGTCCGCGGCAGGCGCTTGCCGAGCCGGCTGAAGACGTAGCGGGTGAGGCCGCTGCAGTCGAAGGCGTACGGCCCGGTCGCGCCGTACACGTACGGCTTGCCGCGCTGCGTCGAGGCGATCTGGATCGCCCGGAGCCCCAACGGTGACGGCCCCGGGGCGGGGCGCGGAGCCGGGCGGCGCGCGGCCTGCGCGCGCTTGACCTTGTCGACCTGCAGCAGCTTGAGCGCCGTCGGGTAGGTCACCGTGCCCGTGGCCGGCATGTGGAACCACCGCTGGAACCGCACGACGCCGGCGCGGGTCTCGTTGCCGTAGTAGCCGGTGGTCCGTACCCCGACCTGCCGCTGGACCCAGACCACCATCGCTCCGCGGTCCCCCGGTCGAAGGGGCCGGTAGCCCCCGGCCTCGGCCGTACCGGTGAAGCCGGAGACGGGGAGGAAGCCGCCGACGGCCAGACCGGCGGCGACGGTGACGGACAGAAGACGCTTGCGGACCATGGCCGCTCCCGGGGCCCCGCGCGCCTCGACGGCTGCTCGAGAAGAGCCGTCCGAGCGCCCGCGTCCGTCCTTGCGTCGGGGTCCGCCCCGGCGGGGACGGAGGTCGGGCACCGCCGGGACGCGCCCACCGGCCGGTGGGCTGCAACCCTCGTGGGATCGGGCCCGGCGCCGTACAGGTGAAGAGCGCGGCCCTCAGATGCACCCGGTCGGCGTAGCGCCGGGGAAAGCGGCCTCTGCCCCGCGGAAACCGTCAGCGGGCGGCGAGGACGGCCCCCGTGGCGGCTGCTCCGACGGCGGTCGCCAGGGTCGCCGTCGCCGGCAACGCCGACACCGAGCCGCCGCGCAGAGCGCCACCGACCGCGATCGCGTCACCCACGTCGCACAACACGCCGAGCAGCAGCATGGCGCGCAGTTCGCGGCTCGGACCTCGGCCGATCAGGCCCCCGTCCAGCAGACCCCTGCCGATCAGGCCGCGACCCTGGCGGACCGCCCACAGGACGCCGACGCCGACGGCCAGGTCACGCACCGCGAACATGCGTGCCACCCAGGCCGCGCGGTCTGCTGTCGCCCGGTCCACACCCATCCCCCGGGTCAGCAGGTTCGGCCGGATGAACACCGCGGCCCCCACCCCGCACCGTCCTGTGGCCAGGGCGACAGTCAGCCTCGTGTCCGTCACGTGCACTCCTCGGAGATCGTTGGAACGGGTGTGTCACCTCATCCGGCCTCGGCGGTGGGCGAGGTGTCCCGACGTACTGTCCCAGGTCACTTTCACCGAACGGCAGCCCGCCGCGAGCAGGTTCCGACGATTGACCGCCGGTGCTATCGTTAGCGGTTCGGCAGAGCGGGAACGCTTACCGACGTCCCAGCGTTGAGATCCCTGGGAACATCCTTTTTGACATCAACCGCCCGGAGGCGAACACAGTGGGCGAGCGCGTTCTTCGCGGCAGCCGGCTCGGTGCCGTGTCGTACGAAACCGATCGCGGTACCGAGATGGCCGCTCGGCAGAACGTCACCTACGACTGCCCGGTCGGGCACTCGTTCGCGATGACGTTCGCAGCCGAGGCCGAGGTGCCTGCGGTCTGGGAGTGCAAGGTGTGCGGCGGCGAGGCCCTCCTCGTCGACGGTGAGCGCCCGGAGCCGAAGAAGGTCAAGCCGGCCCGTACGCACTGGGACATGCTCATGGAACGGCGCACGACCGAGGACCTCGAGGAGGTCCTTGCGGAGCGCCTCGCCGTCCTCCGCGAGCGGACCCGCAAGACCGCCTGATCCCGCGTCTGCACCGGACGACACGGAACGAAACCGAACGACACCGACTCGACGCCGTCGCGACCTCAGGGTCGCGGCGGCGTTCCGTCGTTCGGGGAGGGTTTGTCCAGGTCGACTCGGCCGGAGCGGGTTCCAGGGGGTCGATCGGGCCGCTCGTCGACGATTTCGCCCTCGATCACGTCCGTCCGCGACGGCCCACCCCGGGAACCGGGTCCGGCCCCGGGACCACCTCGCGTTCTGCCCCCGAAGCCGCCGACGGTGAAGGACATGCCGAACCGGCGGCCCGCGCGTCGCGCGGCCAGGCGCAGCAGCAGGCGGCGGGCGAGCGGCCGTGTGGGCGGCAGCAGGAGCAGGAACCCAAGGATGTCGCTGAGGAATCCGGGGGTCAGCAGCAACGTCCCGCCGATGAGAACCAGCGCCCCGTCGACGACCTCCCGGCCCGGCGCCCGGTGGTTGTCCAGCGCGGCCGAGAACGCCTCCCACGTCCGCCGGCCCTCGCGCTTCACCAGCCACGCCCCGAGCAGCGACTCCGCGATCAGCAGGGCGAGCGTCTCCCACCCACCGATCACGTCGGCGACCTGCAGGATCACGTAGAGCTCGAGGATCGGTACCGCCAGGAAGGCGACGACGACCAGCGGGAGCACGGTCAGCCTCGCACCGGAGCGCGGACGTCGTCGCCGTCGGCGGGTGGCCCGGTGAGCGGCCTGGTGCCGGTGCCGGTGCTGGTGCCGTTCGCGTCGCCCCGCATCGGGCGGCCGACGGCTCGCTCCCCGACCGCGGGTCGCTCGACTGCCGCGGTCGGCGGGTCGGGCCGCGCCGGGGGTGCTCCGCCGCGCCCGCGCCGGCTACGGATGCCCCACCACGTCACCCGCCACAGGGCCTCGGCGACGATGTCGCGACTCATCTTGGACTTGCCGCGTTCGCGTTCGACAAAGGTGATCGGCACCTCGAGAACGCGCCGGCCCTGCCGCCACGCCTGCCACACCAGGTCCACCTGGAAGCAGTAGCCCTGACTGGACACCGTCTCCAGCGCCAGGCTGCGCAGCACCTGCGCCCGGTAAGCCCGGAAGCCGCCCGTCGCATCCGACAGCGGCATCCCGAGCGCGGTGCGGACGTAGGCGTTGCCGCCGCGGGAGAGCACCAGACGTGACTTCGGCCAGTTGCGCACCTCGCCGCCGGGCATCCACCGGGACCCGAGGACGACGTCGGCGTCGTTCAGCGCGGACAACAGCCGGGGCAGCTCCTCCGGGGTGTGGGACCCGTCGGCGTCCATCTCGACGAGCACGTCGTAGCCGTGTTCCAACCCCCAGGCGAACCCGGCGACGTAGGCGGCCCCGAGGCCGGCCTTGCCCGCGCGGTGCAACACCTGGATCTGCCCGTCGCTCGCCGCCATCTCGTCGGCGATCGCGCCCGTTCCATCCGGGCTGGCGTCGTCGATGATCAGGACGTCCGCCTCCGGCACCGCGGCACGCAGGCGACGCACCGTGCCCGGCAGGTTGTCCCGCTCGTCGTAGGTGGGGATGCATACCAGGATGCGGGGCGCGACGAGACGCTCCGGGGGTCTCGTGGACGGGGACGATCGGCGGGTCACGACCCCGATCCTGCCTCGCCGACGCCTGCTTCGGCGTGTCCGCCACCCGTGTCCCCCGGCTCCGCGGGACCCGCCGCCGGACCTCGCCTGCCCACCGCCCGCGACCGCCGCCGACGCACCGCGAACCCGAGCGGAACGAGCAGGCCGGCCGCGACCAGCAGGTACTCGGGGACCGTCCCGACCCGGTCGGCGACGGTGCGGCTCGAGCGCAGGGGCAGCGAGCCGACCAGGACGTCGGGGGTGTACAGCTCGGACTGGGCCAGCACCGTGCCGTTCGGCGTGATCAGGGCGCTGCGGCCACTGGTCGCGACGATCACGGTTGAACGGCCGTGCTCGACCGACCGCAGCCGCGACATCGCCATCTGCTGATAGGTCTCCCCCGAGTACCCGAAGGTCGCGTTGTTCGTCTGGACCACCAGCAGCCGCGCGTCGCCGTCCACGACGTCGCGCACCAGGCCGTCGTAGGCGACCTCGAAGCAGATGACGTCGCCGAGGCGGTAGCTGCCGCCGGGGCCGTCGATGGCCAGGTTGCCCGGGGTGGAGCCCGGCAGGAAGTCGCTCGGCAACTCGGCGGCGAACCGGCCGACGAGCTTCGTCAGCAACTCCCTGCCCGGCAGGTACTCACCGAAGGGAACCGGGTGCCGCTTCACGTACATCTGGCCGAGGTAGCCGTCGGGTCCCCAGACCAGCCCCGCGTTCCGGACGTGACCGTCGCCCGGCCCGTTGAGCACGGCGCCGACGAGCAGCGGTCGGTCCACGGCCCGCGACGCCTCGGACAGGATCTGGGCCGCCTGCTGGTCGTGGAAGGGGTCGAGGTCGGAGGAGTTCTCCGGCCACAGGACGAGATCCGGCGCCGGGGTCCCGCCGGCCCGGACCCGCTCGGCCAGCTCCTGCGTGCGTAGGAGGTGATTCCGGGTGACCGCGCGCCGCTGGCCCATCCAGTCGAGACCGATGCGGGGCACGTTGCCCTGGACGGCGGCGACGGTGGCACGCTCCGGGCCTGGACCGGTCGGGCCGGGCCGGTCGTCCGGCTCGCTCCCGTTCGGTACCGGGACGAGCCAGCCGAGGCCGAGCACGGCGAGGCACCCCAGAACCGGCAACGCGACCGCGAGGCCCGGGCGCGCGCCGAACCGGTGTCGGTGCTCGGCGGCCGCGGCTCGGCCCTCGGCCCGCCGGGCGCGCGCGGCACGGAGCCCGGCGACGACCGCTGCGGCCACCAGACCACCGGCCAGCGCCACCGCGAAGGTGACCAGCGGGGCACCCCCGACGGCGGCGAGCCGGGTGACGGGTGCGATGCCCCCGTCGGCGGGCTGCACGAAAGCGAGCCGGGCCCAGGGGAAGCCGCCGAACGGCACGCGGTCCCGCACGGCCTCCTGGACCACCCAGGCGGTGCCGATCCAGACCGGCGAGGCGGGCAACCGGGCGGCGACGGAACACAGCGGTCCGACCACAGCGAGGATCGCGGCCTGCAGCACGGAGAGGATGAGCCAGCCGTCGTCCCCGGCGACCCTGCTCCACGCCAGCAGCGGCACCAGGAAGCCGAGCCCGAACAGGAAGCCGAGGCCGTAGGCCGCTCGCAGGCGGCGGCCCCGCACGGCGAGGGCGAGGCCCGCCACGGCGACCGGCGCGAGCAGCCACAGGTCGTGCGGCGGGAAGGACACGGAGAGAAGGAGGCCGGCCGCGAGGGCGCCGGCCGGCCGGAGCCACCTCGTCAGCCACCGCATCAGCCGCGGGGTTTTCCGCCCATCGGAGACCGCCGCGGTCGCCGAGCTCTGCTCAGCCGCGACGCGTTCCGAGGACGTGGGAGAAACGACCGACACGACTCCATTGTGACGGCACCGCCGAGGTGCGGTCCGCGCAGGACGGACGGACCCGACGGATGGGCTCGACGAGTGGGGGTCGCCGCCAGGCACCGCCCCTCGGGACCGGAAGTGGCCCCGGGTCACCCTTCGGACCGAACGCCTGCCCGCCGGCTGCGAGCAGACGTCCGTTGTCTACTGGATGACCCGGGCCACCATCCCCGGACCATTCGCTTCAGCGGCCTTATCGGCCCACCCCACGAACGGCACCGGCTCCGCCGGGAGCACGTGCTCCTGCCGCCGCTGATCCGCGGACCCGGCTGGCGAGCTGCGGCGCTTGAGTGCCGCGTGCCGGGCTGGCGAATGCGGGATACAGGGCTGACTCCTTCTCGGCGGGTCGGTCTGTGCGGGGCACGTTACCGAGCAGTCGGGGGTCACTGTCAACGCTGGGCTGACCTGCGATTGCTCGCTGCTAGCGCAGGTCAAGCGACCGTGCGTGACGTGACCGACCACACAGATTGGCGAGGTTTTGTGCAACGTGCGGCGTGTTGTCGTTGGTTCAGATGATGTAACTACTTTCAGCCACGGATTGTGGAGAACTTCTGCACGCAGGGTGACGGTTTGGAGGACGCGGTCAGCCGCCGGCGCCCGACAGCGAGCCGTCGTCGTGCACGACGACGCCCCGCACGACGGTGCGGCGGCACACCGGCCCCGGTCCCTCGCCGGTCAAGTCCGGTAATCCCGGCGTGGCGGCGCGCGGGTCGGTGGACCAGGCGGAGACGCGGGCGTCCGGCGTGCGCACCACGAGCTCCCCCGGATGGGTCCAGACGGCGAAGGTCGCCGGGGCGCCGGGGCGCAATACGCCCTCCCGGTCCTGTCGCGCGGCGCGCCGACCCCCGCGGGTCGCGGCGGCGAACGCGGCACGCACCGACAACGCCTGCTCGCCCCACGCGGCCCAGCTCGCGAGCCGGACCGCCTCCCAGGGGTCGGCGAGGCCGGCGCCGAAGGCGAGGGGCACCCCGGCCGCCGCAAGGGCATGCAGCGCCGGCGGCGACTGCCCCTCGGCGCGTCGTGCCCGCTCGGCCGGAACGGGCTGCACGGAGGCCACGAAGCCGAGGCGGGCCATCTCCCCGAAAGCTGCGTCGTCCGCGAGCAGTTCGCCCGCGGCAGGGGCGGCGATCTCGACCCGGTGCCGGGCGCCGACGACGGACGCCAGGCCAACCTGCCCGGCCAGCCGCCGTGCGACGGCGAGCACCGTGTCCAGCCCGTCGGTGTCCTCGACGAGCAGGACGGCCTGGGTTCCGGCGGCCGTCGCGTCCCGAAACGCGTCCTCCGCGTGGCGTGCGGACCGGGGTCGGTAGAGCAGGACCTCCGGGCCCGGTTGCGGGGGCGAGGACCCGGACAGTGCGGAGGGGTCCTCCGTCGCCATCACGTGCAGGCTCGCGACGCCACGGACGGCCGCTCGTCCGCACAGCGTCCGGAGGGCGGCCGCCGGGTCGCCCTCGCCCGCGGGCCCGAGGTCGAGCGCCGTGTCCGGCCACCGGACGTGCGCGTCGACGAAGGCGGGGGCCACCAGCGCTCCCGAGAGGTCCACGGAGACGTCGGTGCGGCCGAGCCGATCGGCGGCGGCGTCCGTCCCGATCCAGGCGATCTCCGTCCCATGGACGAGCATCGCCGTGGCGCGCGGTGCTCCGGGCGCGTACACGCTCCCGCCGCGGAACAACGTCGACCCGGCCGGCGACTCCCCCGAGACGGCCCCCGACACGGCCGGAACACTCATGCCCGGGGGGCGCCGGAGCGGCGGGCGGGGGCCTCGGCGAGGACGTCCGACAACGGTCGAACAGGCGCCATGTCACCCATTGTCGCGTCGTGCTCGGACAACAGTCCCGTCACAGGTGCTTGACCAGCAGGGGTGGCGAGGATCACGTTACGAGGGTGTAAGTCGTTCATGCTCGGGTAGCAGCCCGCTCACGCCCTCAGGTGGACGCGGCCGGTTACCCGAACTCGGTCGGTCGCCGTTCGGTTTCTCCCGGACGGGAGGCGGATCGGTCCCCCAGCCGATCCCGAGAGACAGGAGACCGTCTGTGCGTGCGGTCCATCGACGGGTCGGACAACGATCCGACCGTCTCCGGAGCCCTTCAGCACGACACCCCGGACGGCACAGGAGCCGCTCCACGACCCGGCCCGCCGGCCGCCACCACGGTCGCCGCAGCTCGCGGACGCTGCGCTTCTCGCTGGCCGCACTGCTCGTGGCGCCGCTGCTCGCCGCGTGCGGCGGGGGCAGCGGTGGCCCCCCGACCCTGAACTGGTACATCGGCAAGCAGTCGGGTGGCTGGATCGAGCACGCCATCGACGTGTGCAACCAGCAGGCGAACGGCCGCTACAAGATCAAGTTCCAGGAACTGCCGGCCCGGGCCAGCGACCAGCGCGAACAGCTGGTCCGCCGCCTGGCCGCCAACGACTCCTCGATCGACATCATCGGGATGGACGTCATCTGGACCGCCGAGTTCGCCAACGCTGGCTGGATCGAGGCCTTCCCGGAGTCCCAGCGCGCCGCGCTGACCGATGGCGTACTCGAGGGCCCGGTGCAGAGCGGCACCTATCGCGGCCAGCTGTTCGCTGCGCCCTACACGTCCAACACGCAGCTGCTCTGGTACCGGAAGGACCTCACTCCTCCCCCGCCCCCGGACTTCACCTGGCAGCAGATGATCGATCAGGCGGTGGCGCAGGGGAAGGAAATACAGATCCAGGGTGCCCGCGCCGAGAGCTTGACGGTCACCTTCAACGCGCTGCTCGCCTCGGCCGGCGGTCAGTTCCTCGAGAACCCGGAAGCCGGCCAGGACGCGCGGGTCAGCCTGCAACAGGGTCCCACCGAGACAGCCCTGACGGCGCTGCACAACCTCGCGATCTCGCCCGCGGCCAACCCCTCTCTCAACAACGCCGAGGAGGACAGCAGCCGGCAGGCCTTCGAGGAGGGCAACTCCCTCTACGAGATCAACTACCCGTTCATCTATCCCAGTGCCGCCGAGTCGACGGCGGTCCCCGACCTGCAGCAGAAGCTCGGCTGGGCTCGCTTCCCCCGTGTCGTGGCGGACATGCCGAGCAAGCCACCCCTCGGTGGGTTCAACCTCGGCGTCGGCGCCGACAGCCCGAACAAGGATCTCGCCTTCCAGGCCGTGGAGTGCCTCCGTCAACCCGCCAATCAGTTGTACGCGTCCGAGAACGGTGGCGTGGCGCCGTCCACCTCGGCGGTGTACGACGAGTTGACGCTCGAGCAGTACCCGTTCAAGGAGCTGCTGCGGGAGTCCATCAACGACGCCGAGCCACGGCCCGTCTCCCCCGCGTACAACGACCTCTCCCTGGCGGTGCAGAACGTGATCCATCCACTCGCCTCCATCGATCCGGCGGCTGACGCGAAGGCGCTACGCGAACTGTGCGTCCAGGCGCTCAACTCCACGGCGGTGCTGTCATGACCACTCGGACACCCGAAACCGCGACCGGTGAACAGACCCCGCTCGACGTCGCCACGCCCACCAAGCGGGCGCACACCGACCGGGACAAGGCGGAGCGGCGACTCGGCCTGAAGCTGGTGGCACCGGCCGCGATCGTCATGGCGGCCGTCACGATCTATCCGATCCTGTACGCCATCTGGCTGTCCATCCAGCGCTACAACTTGCGGTTCCCGAACGACCGCGAGTACGTATGGCTCGACAACTACGCGAAGATCCTCTCCTCGGACGTGTTCTGGACGGTCTTCTTCACGACCATGATCATCACGATCGTGTCGGTGGCGATCGAGTTCGTCCTCGGGTTGAGCCTCGCCCTGGTCATGCACCGGGCGATCTTCGGCCGCAACATCGTCCGGACCTCGATCCTCGTCCCCTACGGGGTCATCACGGTGGTGGCGGCGTTCGCGTTCAAGTTCGCGGTCTCACCCGACGACGGTGGTTTCCTGTTCCAGAACTCGGACAGCCCGCCGCTGACCAGCAGGGCGGGGTCGCTCGCGACGATCATCCTCACCGAGGTGTGGAAGACGACGCCGTTCATGGCGCTGCTGCTGCTGGCCGGGTTGGCGACCGTGCCGAACGAGCTGGTCGAGGCGGCCAAGGTCGACGGCGCCAACGCGTGGCAGCGGCTGCGCAAGGTGATCCTGCCGACGATGAAGGCAGCCGTGCTGGTGGCGGTGCTGTTCCGCACCTTGGACGCGGTCCGCATCTTCGACACCGTCTACATCCAGACCAAGGGCGCCAACGACACGGCGACCCTCTCGCAACTGGGCTACAACCAGCTGATCAACCAGTTGAACCTGGGGTTGGGCTCCGCGGTCTCGGTCCTGCTGTTCTTACTCGTGGTCCTGATCGCCTTCATCTTCGTGAAGGGCTTCCGGACCAACCTCGGTGCCGTTAAGGGTGAGCGCTGATGAGCACCGTCACCGATCGCACCGCAACCGGCCGGCAAGAAGGCGGGGCTCGTCGAGAGATCCCGGCCGACCGGAAGCCCCTCGAGTTCAAGTGGATCATCCTGACGATCTTCATCGTCATCTACGCGCTGATCCCTCTCGCGTGGATCCTGTCGCTGTCGTTCAAGTCGCCCGCCACGGCGACGGACGGCAAGATCATCCCGAGTGACCCGTCGTTCGAGAACTACAAGACGATCTTCACGACCGGCGTGTTCGTGCGGCCACTGATCAATTCGATCGGCATCACCATCCTCGCGACGGTGATCGCCGTGTCCCTCGCGACGCTGGCCGCCTACGCCATCGCCCGGCTCAACTTCCCGGGGAAGACGCTGGTGCTCTCGGCGGCGCTGGCGATCGCCATGTTCCCGCCGATCTCGATCGTCGGACCTCTGTTCAACATGTGGCGCGCGATCGGTCTCTACGACACGTGGCCGGGCCTGATCATCCCGTACATGACCTTCGCCCTGCCGATGGCCATCTGGACGCTGTCCGCCTTCTTCCGGGAAATCCCCTGGGAGCTCGAACAGGCGGCGGGCGTCGACGGCGCCACGCCGTTCCAGGCCTTCCGCAAGGTCATCGTCCCGCTGGCCGCGCCCGGCGTGTTCACGTCGGCGATCCTGGTGTTCTTCTTCGCCTGGAACGACTTCGTCTTCGCGATCACGCTGACGTCGACGGACAGGAGCCGCACCGTTCCCGCCGCCCTGAACTTCTTCACGGGCGCCTCACAGTTCCAGCAGCCGACCGGCGCCATCTCGGCCGCCGCGATCGTCGTCACCATTCCGATCATCATCCTGGTGCTGGCGTTCCAGCGCAGGATCGTCGCCGGGCTCACGTCCGGCGCCGTCAAGGGCTGAGCGAAGGATCATCGATGTCTGAGATCACGCTGAAGAACATCAGCAAGCGGTACCCGGACGGCACGGTGGCCGTCGACAACGTCAACCTCGACATCGCCGACGGCGAGTTCGTCATCCTCGTCGGCCCCTCAGGCTGCGGGAAGTCGACCCTGCTCCGGATGATCGTCGGGCTGGAGGACATCAGCGACGGCGACCTGTCGATCGGCGGCAAGCAGGTGAACACCCTCGCCCCCCGTGACCGCAACCTCGCGATGGTGTTCCAGAACTACGCCCTCTACCCGCACCTGTCGGTCCGGGAGAACATCGCCTTTCCGCTCCGAATGGCGAAGGTCGACGATGCCGAGGTGCGACAGCGGGTCGACGAAGCGGCCCGGGTGCTCGAGCTCGGCGAGTTCCTGGACCGCAAGCCCGGCGCGCTCTCCGGTGGCCAGCGCCAGCGGGTGGCGATGGGACGCGCCATCGTCCGCGAGCCCGAGGCGTTCCTGTTCGACGAGCCGTTGTCCAACCTCGACGCCAAGCTCCGCGGGCAGATGCGCACCGAGATCGCCCGGCTCCAGAAGCGGTTCGGCACCACGACCGTCTACGTGACGCACGACCAGACCGAGGCCATGACCCTCGGCGACCGCGTCGCAGTGCTGCGCAAGGGCTTGCTTCAGCAGGTCGGCACGCCGCGCGACCTCTACAACAACCCCGTCAACCTGTTCGTCGCCGGCTTCATCGGCTCGCCGTCGATGAACTTCCTGCCGGCGACCCTGACCGGGCATCGCCTGCGGCTGCCCATGGGGGATGTCGAACTGCCCGACGCGCTCACCGGCAACCTGCCGGCGGACTCGGGCGAGCGATCGGTCATCGCCGGCATCCGGCCGGAGCACTTCGAGGACGCGACGCTTCTCGGCGACGCCATCTCGGAAGGTGTCACCTTCCCGGCCACCATCGACGTCATCGAGTGGATGGGCTCGGAGCTCTACGCCTACTTCCCGGTTCGGACCGGCGATCAGGGCCAACAGCCCGGCATGGCCGAACTCGCCCGTGAGCTCGATCAAGAGGGTGTGCGGACCGAAACGGACGAGAGCCAGATCGTGGCCCGGCTGGACCCGGCGAGCCGGGTCCGCGAGAACGACGAGGCCCAGATCTGGCTCGACGTCCGCCGCATCCACCTGTTCGACCCCGACAGCGGCGAGAACATCACCCTGTCGGCGGGTGGCCAGCCGGATTCCAGCAGGGCCGGACACTCGGACGGTGCCGCCGGTGCCGCCGGCGCCGGCGGAGCTGGCGCCGGCCGCGCCGGCAGCGGTTCCGACGGTGGCGCTGGACCGGAGGGCGCTCCGGGACAGCCGGGTGACGCCCCGCCGCGCGGCGGGGGCGCTCACCGGGCGACCTGAGGCGTCCGAACGTCAGCGGACGCGACGAGTCCGCCGTGGTCTCGGGACCACAGCGGACTCGTGCTGCACGTGGCTGCTCCGGTGCAAACCGGTGCCAACCGGTGCTGAGCGGGGGCTAGTCCGACGAGATCCCGAGGTAGCACCGCGTCGGCCGGGCCAGCAGACCCGCCGCGATGACCAGGTCGACCACCACGAACGTCAGCGCGGCGTCCTCGCCGAGGCCGAAGAACTTCAGCGACCCGAACAGCACCTGCGCCGCGACGTAACCGAGGGCCACCGCCCAGGCGGTCCGGGACCGCCGGTAGATGCCGGGGACGGTGGCGAGCGCGGTCACGGCGTAGGCGAGCAGGATCAGGATCAGCGACCAGGCCTGCCAGCTGCCCGGCTCGGGGGCGCCGGCGGGACGGGTCGGGTCGTCGTGCGTCCCGAAGTAGACCGCACCGAAGCAGGTGACGCCGGCGATCATGCAGGTCTCCGGCCGCGCGGAGGCGGTGGCCCGGGCGCGGGACGCCGGGCTGGGCGGCGGGTCGTGGGAGGGCCCGCCATCGCTGCGTTGACGGCTCCAGCGGCGGGTCAGCGGGCCCGGACGGCTCGGCTCAGCGGTGTCGACGCCGTCGCCGGCGCCGGCGGGTCGCCTGCACCTCGGCCACCGAGCGCTCGTCCCAGACGTGGCTGCGCAGCAGCCGGTAGCGCTGCTCGGACAGGCTGAGGTAGGCCTCGGTCTCGGTGAGGCCGCCGGACTCGGTGCCCGCGTCGGTCTCGAGCAGACCCACCTCCCGCAGCAGCGCCACCGCGGGCTGGTACTCCTCCCGCCACCACAGCTCGGCCACCTCGACCCGGGAGAGCAGGGTTCCCCGGTCCTGCAGCACGCGGAAGCCCCACGCCTCGACGCCCTCCGCAAGGGCCGCGTAGCGGGTGGGGTCGCGTAGCGCGATCGCGGCGCGCGCCTCGCCCGGCAGCGGGACCCGCTCGAAGAACACCCGCTCGTGACCCTTGAGCGGAAGCTCGGCGACGGTCAGGCCGGCGCCGGCCGGGAGCGCGGTCTCGACCTCGGTGACGATCGCGCGGATCGTCTCCCAGCCCATGGCACGGGCGACGGCGACGCGGTGGTGCCCGTCCTTGACGAAATGCACCTGCCCGACGCGGTACAGGTCCACCGGCGGCATCTCCCGGCCCCGCCGGATCGAGCCGGAGATGCGTTCGAAGCGGGTGCGCGCCTGCTCCGTCGTCGGACGGAAGTGCCGGTCGAACCCGGTGCGGCGATCGACGGAGCCGACGATGCTGTCGATCTCGACCAGCTGCTCGCCCAGGCTGTGCTGCCCGCGCCGGCCCAGGGCGGAGACCACCTCGTCGAAGGGCAGCAGGACGTCGAGGTCTCCCGGGCGGCCGCGCAGCCGGGACGCCACCCGGGCCCACTGCGCGCGCCGACGTGCCCGGGTGAAGTCGTCGCGGGAGTCCGCCTCGGGGAAGCCGGTGCTGCGCCAGCCGGTGGTCACCACTCCCCCTCTCGTGGCGGTCGGCCGGACGGCCGGCCGCCGATGCCGCTCGCGTCATTGTCCCCGCCCGGCCCCCGGAAGTTCCAGCGCCTCGCCGCGCCGCCCTGTCGCGGCGCGGGCACGCGGGAGCAGGCCGGTACGGTGTCGCGCTGTGAGCGCAGCGAGCCCCGGCGGGCAGGACCGCCTGCTCCTGCTCGACACCCCGTCGATGTACTTCCGCGCGTATCACGGCGTCCCCCGCACGGTCACCGCGCCCGACGGGACGCCGGTGAACGCCGTGCGCGGCACGATCGACGTGATCGCACGGCAGCTGAAGGAACTGCGCCCGCAGCGGCTCGTGGCCTGCTTCGACTACGACTGGCGGCCGGCATGGCGGGTGGAGCTGCTGCCGTCCTACAAGCTGCACCGGGTCGGCGAGGACGGGGGCGACCAGACGCCGGACGACCTCGGCCCGCAGGTACCCATCCTGGAGGCGGTGCTCGACGCGGTCGGGCTCGCCCGGCTCGGCGCCGACGGTTTCGAGGCCGACGACGTGATCGGGACGCTCGCGGCCCGACACCCCGGTCCGGTCGACATCCTCACCGGCGACCGGGACCTGTTCCAACTCGTGCGCGACGACCGTCCCGTCCGGGTCATCTACTCGGTCGAGAAGTTCCGGCCGGTCGACGAGGCGCGCGTGACCGAGAAGTACGGGATCCCGGGCCGGGGGTACGGCGAGTTCGCCGTCCTGCGCGGGGATCCCAGCGACGGGCTGCCCGGCGTACCCGGCATCGGCGCGAAGACGGCGGCCGCCCTGATCGAACGGTTCGGGACGGTGGACCGGATGGTCGCCGCGATCGACGCCGGGGAGCAGGGCGGCTTCCCCGCGGGAGCGCGCGGCAAGCTCGAGAAGGCGCGGGACTACCTGACCAACGCGGCGCCCGTCGTCCGGGTGAGCGAGGACGTCCCCGTGCCCGACGCGAGCGAGCTCGACGACGGCGACTTCGATGACAGGATCCCGACCGAACCGAGGGACGCGGCGGCGCTGGTCGAGCTGTCCGAGCGCTGGGGTCTGGACGGGCCGATGAACCGGCTGCTGAGCTCCCTGCGAGGACTCGCGGCCTGAGCGGACGGCGCCGCCGCGCCCGTCCGGAGAGGCGGGGCAGGCGGCTTCCGGATCAACTGCGCCTCACCGGCCCCTCCCCCCGAAAACCGGGTCAGTTGATCGCGAGCCGACGAGCGGGACGGCCCCAGTCGGGCCCGGGAACCCGGCTACGCCGGGCGCGGGAACCCCGCTTATCGGGCCCCGGACATACGTCGGGCCCGGAACCTCTGCGGCCCCGGGCCCAACGAGCTTGTGCGTCGTATCGGCGGGCTCCCCCGAACGCTCAGCCTGTCCGGCTGGACGTCCGACGGGTCGTTGCCCGCGGAACGACCTGTTCGATCAGTACCAGTTGTTGGACTGGCTGTGCGACCACGCCGCGCACGGTGTGCCGTAGGTCTCGGAGATGTAGTCGAGACCCCACTCGATCTGCGTGGCGGGGTTGGTCTGCCAGTCGGAGCCGGCGCTGGACATCTTGCTGCCCGGCAGCGCCTGCGGGATGCCGTAGGCACCGCTCGGGTTGGAGGCGCTGACCTTCCAGCCGCTCTCCTTGTTCCACAGCGAGTTCAGGCAGCTGAACTGGCCGGACCAGCCGCGCTCCGCGAGCTTCGCCTGCGCGATCGACTGCGGGCTGCCCGAGCTGCTCGTGCTCTTGCTG
Source organism: uncultured Actinomycetota bacterium (assembly GCA_963783105.1). Lineage (GTDB taxonomy): Bacteria > Actinomycetota > Actinomycetes > Frankiales > Frankiaceae > JAVEDQ01. The sequence goes on along the minus strand of CAWAMI010000003.1, from coordinate 245,956 downwards.
GAGCTCGGGAGCGCCGTGCGGCTCTCGCTGCGGCTCGCGCGGTCGGCTGAGCTCCCTGTCGACTTCGTGGGCGCCGTCGTCGCGGCCGGCTTCGGCGGCATCGGCAGCATGCCCGTGCCGAGACCACGCGGGTCGGGCTTGTACGAGATCTGGTGCCCGGCGGCAACCGGCTTGACGTCGGATGCGCCTCGGGGAGCGGCGGCGGCACCGACCACCGGCACGGCGACCAGGACGCTTCCGACGGCCGCGGCAGCGGCGACGGCGATGCGGTGCTTGGAGCGGACCACGGCGGGGACGTGCGTGGCCGTCTCGAGCGACTCGGAAGTATGAGCGTGGCGGGTGTCGAACATCAAAAAGCCCTCCTCGTGTGGGCCCTGTGGGGCCTCGGCGGGGAGCGCGACCTGGAGAGCAGTCACGCCGCAGGGGCGCGGTGGACCCTGCTTGCGACAGCCCACTGCCGTGCGGGCTTCGCGGTTCGGACCGGTTCGAGCGGGTTCGCCCGATCCCGGTTGCTAGCTAACATACCCAGAATGCTTGCTGCAGCAAGCGGTATGCGGTGTGGCCTCCGACACCCGTAGGGCGCCGCCGGGGTCCTAGTGTGCATAGGGTCACGGCACGGACTCCCACCGGGGTGCGGTCGCCCGCCGACTCGGCCTGATGACCTGCGTCGATGGGTGCACCGCGCGGGTTCCGGGCCACGTCGAGCGACGTGCGGTCCGGGAGACGGCATGCGGACGGTAGGCGGCGGGCGGAAGGCGGATCGGGTGAGTACGGGGCTACGGGAGCGTCTGTCCGGTCGCCGCGTCTTCCTCACGGGAGCCACGGGCTTCGTGGGCGAGGCCCTGCTCGAACGCCTGCTGAGCGACTTCGACGACGTGCGACTGAGCGTGTTGATCCGACCACGCGGCGGCGCAACGGGAGCCGACCGCTTCGCCGAGCTGCTGGGCAAGCCCGCCTTCGGCGCCCTCCGCGAGCGCCGGGAAGCCGAGGGCGGCAGCATCGATGACGTCGTCGCCTCCGTCGACGTGATCGAGGGCGACCTCGCCGCGGTACCCGACCTGCCGGACGACCTGGACATCGTCATCCACTGCGCCGGTGAGGTGTCGTTCGACCCCGAGATCGCGGAGGGGTTCGCCGCGAACCTCGGCGGCCTCCGCGAGGTCCTGCGGGCGACGCACGCCGCGGCGCAGGCCGGCAACCGGCGTCCCCACGTCGTGCATGTCTCGACCGCCTACGTCGCCGGGCTGCGCGCCGGCCTGATCCCCGAGGGCCCGCTCCCCCACGCGGTGGACTGGCGGGTCGAGGAGGCCGCGGCAACCCGCGTCCAGCAGGCCTGCGAGGAGGCGACCCGCACCCCCGAGGCGCTCGCGGGCTACAACGCCGACGCGGCCAAGGCGGTCGGTCGCGCCGGGCTACCGGCCATCGCGGCCGAGGCCGAGCGCCTGCGCCGCAAGGACGTGCACAAGCGGCAGGTCGACGCCGGCCGCGAGCGGGCGCGCAGCCTCGGCTGGACGGACTGCTACACGTTCACCAAGGCGATGACGGAGCGCTACCTCGAGGAGTCCGCCGGCGACCTGCCCGTCAGCATCGTCCGCCCGTCGATCATCGAGAGCGCGCTCGCCCGACCCTTCGCCGGGTGGATCGAGGGCTTCAAGATGGCCGAGCCGCTGATCCTCGCCTATGGGCGCGGCGAGCTGCCCGACTTCCCCAGCGCGCCTGACGGCGTCATCGACATCATCCCGGTCGACCTCGTCGTCAACGCGATCCTGGCCGCCGCGGCCACCCCGGCACCCGACGGGGGCGGGCCGCGCTACTACCAGGTCTGCTCCGGGCGCCGGAACCCGCTGCTGTTCCAGGACCTCTACGACATCGTGCGCGGCTACTTCGCGCGCAAGCCGCTCATCAAGCGCGGTCGCGGCGAGATCCCGGCCCACCCGTGGGCCTTCGCCGGGGCGGCGCGCATCGAGGCGCGCCTGACCCGCGGCGAGAAGGTCGTCACGTTCGCCGACCGCGCCCTCGGGATGCTGCCGCGGTCGTCGAGACTGCGCGAGACGGCCCGTGAGCTCGACCGGACCTCCGCGCGGCTGCGCTTCCTGCGGCGCTACCAGGACCTCTACAAGTCCTACACGCAGGCCGAGCTGATCTACGACGACACCAACACCGCGGCCCTGCACGCCGGGCTGTCGGAGGCGGACCAGCGGGAGTTCGGCTTCGACCCGACCGGCTACGACTGGTGGGCCTACCTCGAGAAGCACTGCGACAGCGTCACCGCGGGCCTGCGCTACCTGTCGACAACGCCGGGCAAGCCGCCCGTCACCCTGCCCGCCGACCTACCGGCGGGCGACGGACGCCAGCTGGCGGTCTTCGACCTCGACGGCACGCTGGTCTCGAGCACGGTCGTCGAGTCCTACCTCTGGCTGCGGCTCGCCGCGGCACCACGGGGGCGCATCCCCCGCGAGCTCGCGGAGATCGCCCGGCAGGCCCCCGGCTGGATCCGAGCCGAGCGGGCCGACCGCGGCCGGCTCATCCGCGAGGTCTACCGGCGCTACGCCGGGGCCGACCTCGAGGCGCTGGCCCGCCTGGTCGACGAGGAGGTGGGCGACCACCTGCTCTCCCGGGTCTCGTCGGCGGCGTTGCGCAGGGTCCGCGCGCACCGCGCCGCGGGCCACCGCACCGTGTTGCTGACCGGGTCGCTGTCGTTCCTGCTCCGGCCGCTGGCGCCGCTGTTCGACGAGATCGTCGCCGCCGAGCTCGCCGTCGACTCCTCGGGGAGGGCGACCGGCCGGCTGGCCACCGCTCCCGTCGTCGGCGAGGCGCGCGCGGCCTGGCTGCGCTTCCACGCCCCCCGGCTCGGCGCCGACCTCGCCGAGTCCTGGGCCTACGCGGACAGCACCTCGGACCTGCCGATGCTGCAGGCGGTCGGGCATCCGGTGGCCGTGAACCCCGATCTGCACCTGGCCCGCGCCGCCCGCAGGCAGAAGTGGCCGACGGTCGTCTGGCCCATCACGCCCGGCGTGGAGCGGGTCGCCCTCGCCGGTTCCGGGGCGGCGTCCGCCCTCGCGCACGCGACCGACCGGTCGCTGGAGGGTGCCCGATGAGCAACCCGGCCGTGCCGCAGGGCAGCGCCGAGCCCGTGCAGCCCGCACCCGGCGGGCCGGTCGGGCCGGTCGGTTGGACCGACCGCACGCCGGCGATCGAGCTGTACCGGTCGGTCCCGCGGTACGTGGCCGCCCGTGCCCTGTCCGGACGGCTGCCGTCGATGGCCGCGTCCAGCGCCGCGCCGCTGCGGCTGGTGGGCCGCCCAGGCCGGGAGCCGCGCAGCGGCTGGGCCCGGGTACGGCCGCGGCTGGCCGGGATCTGCGGCTCGGACCTCGCCACCGTCACCGGCCGCTCGTCGTTCTACTTCTCCTCCCTGGTCTCGATGCCGTTCGTGCCCGGCCACGAGGTCGTCGGCGACCTGCTCGATGACGTCGACACGCCCCGCGGTCCGCTGTCCGCGGGCACCCGGGTCGTCCTGGCCCCGGTGTTGAACTGCGCCGCCCGCGGCCTGCCACCGTGCGCCGGGTGCGCCGCCGACCGCCCGACGCGCTGCGACAACGTCACCTCCGGCCACCTCGCGCCCGGCCTGCAGACCGGCTACTGCGCCGACACCGGCGGCGGCTGGAGCGGCGAGCTGCGGGCGCATGGCAGTCAGCTGTTCGCCGTACCCGATACCGTTCCCGACGAGGTGGCGGTGCTGGTCGAGCCGCTGGCGTGCGCGGTGCACGCCGCCCGGCGGGCCGAGGTGCTGCCCGGCGAGCGGGTGCTGGTCGTGGGGGCCGGCGCGATCGGGCTGCTCACGCTGCTCGCGCTGCGGGCCCTCACGCCGGCGGACTCGCTGCTGGTCGCCGCCAAGCATCCGAAGCAGAAGGACTGGGCCCGCCGCTTCGGCGCGGGCCAGGTGCTGGGTGGCGGAGGCTCGGCGAGCTCCGATCTCGTGGGCGCCGTCCGGCGGAGCACCCGGGCGATGCAGCTGAAGCCCGAGCGCGGCTCGCCCTATCTGCTCGGCGGCGTCGACGTCACGCTCGAATGTGCCGGCGGTGGACTGGACACGGCGTTGCGGGTCACCCGCGCCGGCGGGCGCGTCGTCCTGTCCGGGCTGCCGACGTCCAACCCCGATCTGACCCCGCTGTGGTTCCGCGAGCTGTCGCTGGTCGGCGCGTACGCGGCGGCGGCCGACGACTTCACGACGGCGCTCGATCTCGCCGCCGACGCAACCACCGGCGCCCTGCTCGGCGAACTGGTGGGGGCGACCTACCCGCTGGAGCGGTGGCGCGAGGCGCTCGACCACGCCCTGTCGGCCGGACGCCTCGGCACGGGACGGGTGGCCTTCCGCCTCACCCCCGAGCCCCGCCACGGCACGCCCAGCGTTTCCCGCTCGAAAGGAAGCAGCCCGTGACCCGCCCCGGATTCGTCCTCGACGTGGACGACCGCACACCCCCGCTCCTGGTCCACGCGGGCGAGTCGCTGCGGCTCGAGCGCTTCCCGGAGGGCACGCGGGTGATCTACCCGCCCGAGTCACTGCCGGGCGTCGACGACGTCGAGACGACGATCGCCGAGGCGCTGGAGAACCCGACCGGGTCCGAGCCGCTGCGCGCGCTGCTGCGGCCGGGCATGAAGCTCACGATCGCGTTCGACGACCTGAGCCTGCCGCTGCCGTCGATGAAGCCGCCGGACATCCGCGGCCGCGTCATCGAGCAGGTCCTCACCCTGGCCGCCGAGGCCGGGGTCGACGACGTCGAGCTGATCGTCGCCACCGCGCTGCACCGACGGATGACCGCCGAGGAGATCAAGCACGTGGTCGGGGAGCGGGTGTTCCGCTCCTTCTGGCCCGACAAGCTCTACAACTTCGACGCCGAGGACCGCGAGAACCTCACCCACGTCGGGCTGACCGACCAGGGCGAGGACGTCGAGATCAGCAAGCGGGCCGCCGAGAGCGACCTGTTGGTCTACGTCAACGTCAACCTCGTCGCGATGGACGGCGGGCACAAGTCGGCGGCGATCGGACTCGCGTCGTACAAGAGCCTCAAGCACCACCACAACAGCCACACGATGGTCCACTCCCGCTCGTTCATGGACCACAAGAACTCGGCGCTGCACAGCTCGGCGTGGCGGATGGGCCGCCTGCTCGGCCAGCACCTGCGGGTCTTCCAGATCGAGACCACGCTGAACAACGACGCCTTCCCGAAGGAGTACGGCTTTCTCACCAAGCGCGAGTGGGAGTGGTCGCTGCGCGACCAGGCGATGTTCTACGGCGCGAGCCGCGGCCTCGACGCGATGCCGGCCCGGCTGCGGCGCAGGACGTTCCACTCGATGCGGTCGGACTATGCGGTCACCGGCGTGACGGCCGGCGAGGTCGAGGCCGTGCACGACCGGACGCTCGAGCGGGTGCACCGCCAGCAGCTCGTCGAGGTGAACGGGCAGAGCGACGTGCTGGTCTTCGGCCTGCCGTTCCTCGGCCCGTACAACGTGAACAGCGTGATGAACCCGATCCTCGCGATGTGCCTGGGGCTCGGCTACTTCTTCAACATGTACCGGGGCAAGCCGCTGGTCCGCCCCGGCGGCACGCTGATCCTCTACCACCCGGTGCCGCACGAGTTCTCGCAGCTGCACCACCCCAGCTACGTCGACTTCTTCGAGGAGGTGCTGGCCGAGTCGACCGACCCGGCCACCATCGAGGCGAAGTTCGAGAAGGCGTACGCCACCGACCCCTGGTACATCCACCTGTACCGGACCTCGCACGCCTATCACGGCGTCCACCCGTTCTACATGTGGTACTGGGGCGCTCACGCGCTGGACCACCTCGGCGACGTCATCTGGGTCGGCGCCGACCGGAGGACGACGGCCCGGATGGGCTTCCGGGCGGCGTCGTCGCTCGCGGACGCGCTGGAGATGGCCAGCGGATCGGTCGGGCGGTCGCCGTCGATCACCTACCTGCACTCGCCGCCGCACGCGATCGCGGACGTGCGGTGACGTCCGTGCGCCGTTCGAGCCGAACCGGCCTGCCGACCATCCGCGGAATGGCTCGGGGCTGGCGCTGGGGCTCCCGTCCGCTCGTCCCCGCCTCCGCCGAGCCCTACCGGCCGCTGTCGGCCCCGCCGCGGGAGTTCTCGACGGCCTGGGCGCGGACGCCGGCCGTGCGGCAGTTCCGGGCGCTCGCCCAGGCCGCCGGCCTGAAGCCGCTCGTCTGGTCCGAGGTGACGCCGCTGGTCTCCGGGCTGGAGGTGCTCGACGGCCTGCGCGGTCCGGTCATCTTCGTCGCCAACCACTCGTCGCACCTCGACGCGCCGCTGCTGCTCTGCTCGCTGCCGCCGGCGTGGCGGCGGGAGACGCTGGTCGCGGCCGCGGCGGACTACTTCTTCGACGACTGGTGGCGGGCCATCGGCACCGCGCTGGTGTTCGGGACGGTCCCGCTCGACCGCAGCGGCGCCGCGATGTCGCCGAGGACCGGCGGCGCGGCCCCGGCGACGACCCCCATCGAGCTGCTCTCCGACGGGTGGAGCCTGGTCATGTTCCCCGAGGGCACGCGCGCCCCGGACGGCCAGATGGCCGGGTTCAAGACCGGCGCCGCCCGCCTGTCCCTCGCCTCGGGCGCGCCGATCGTGCCGATCGGCATCCGTGGCTCGTTCGCGGCGATGCCCCGCGGCCGGGCCTGGCCGCTGCCGGGCCGTCCGCGGGTGGCGGTGCGCTACGGCCCGCCGTTGCGTGTCCGGGAGGGCGAGGGCGGCAAGCGGTTCACGAACCGGATCGCCGCCGAGATCAACCGCCTGATCACCGAGGACAGGACGACCTGGTGGGATTCCCTGCGCCGTCCCGACTCCGCGGCAGTCGGAAGCGCGGCCTCGGTCACCGAGTCGGCCACGGGGAGCACGGATCCCGAGGCGGAGCGGCCGATGGCGCGCTGGCGGAAGGTCTGGGCCTCCACCACACCCGTCGAGGCGCGGGACCGTTCGACGCCCTGGGACTGACCGTTCTCCCGCCCGGCTCCGAGGACCGACCGCGGCGGGTTCAGGGCGGCGGTGCGGTCGGACCTCGGACGTCGGTGGCTGCTTACCGAGTGGCGATGCCGGTCGCGTCCGCCTCGGGCGTCTCAAGACGGACGCGACCGGCCTCCTCCCCCTAGGGGCAGAGGGGAGGTCTTGCGCCGCGCTAGGCGGCAGCTTTCGGGGAGTCGAGGGCCGCCTCGACGGCCGAGACGAACTGCGGTCCGTACCGGCGGCCGGCTCCCAAGGTGAAGATCCGGTCCCGCTCCTCGAGGTGCAGGGTGATGGCGGCGGGCAAGGTGAACATCCGCTTCCGTCCGTCGACCCCGTCGATCTCGTCCAACGCCCAGGAGGCGGCTCCCGACTTGGTGCAGCAGAAGACGAGCCGACCGTCGGTCAGGGCGAGGACCCCGCGGCCGAACGAGGCGTTCGTCGCGCACGAGATCGCCCGTACGGTCTCGCCCTCGTGCAGCTCCTCGACCAGCGCGTCGAGGCAGGAGCGGTAGGGCGCATGGGTCACGGCGCGGCGCTCCTTCCCCGGCAGATCGTGCACTACGTCCGTGACGCGAGCGTCGAGGGCTTCGGTCATCGGGGCCTCCGGTGGTCGTCGACCCGCGGGCTTCTTCCGCGGTGCCGTTGACCGGTTCATTACCCGGTCAACTTAGCACCACTCCCCGCGGAACGGAAGCCTTCGCGGAACATCGCCGTACGCTCCACCCGATGACTCCCACCGGCTCGACCGACGAGGGCGCTCTGCACGAGTTCGCCGCCCTCGCCCGCCGCCTGCACAAGCCGATGGACGCCGTGCACGTCGTCGGCTACTTCGCGCCCGAGACGACGCAGGCCTACCTCGACCTCGGGCTCACCGACTACGGCATGGGCTACTTCGCCTCGCGCTCGGCGCCGATGGGGGCGGTGACGGCCGAGACCACCGTCGCCACCTTCTACGTCTTCTCACCCGCGCTGGTCGGCGCCTACCTGCCGAAGGTGTGGGACCTCGCCTCGCCGTCGGAGGTGACCGAGGCGCGCTACCGGGGAGTGGAGGTCGCGCTGCGCCGTGGGTTGGCCGAGGCCGCGGAGTCCGCCGAGGTCGCCCGCGCGGCCGAGATCGCGAAGGCGGCGGTCGCCGGGCTCGGCTCCACCGCGGGGCGCGCCCTGTGTGCCGCGCATGCGGGCCTCGCCTGGCCCGGCTCGCCGCTGATGGACCTCTGGCTCGCCGCCAGCATCCTGCGCGAGCACCGCGGTGACGGGCACGTGGCCGCGCTCGTGCTCGCCGGCCTCGACCCGGTCGAGGCGCTCGTCACGGCAGGAGCCGCCGGAGGTCCGGTCCGCTTCCTGCGCGCCACCCGCGGCTGGTCGGACGAGCAGTGGGAGGACGGCGAGGCCCGCCTGCGCGCGCGCGGCCTGCTCGCCGACGACGGCGGCCTCACGGCCGACGGCGGCGCGCTGCGGGACGAGGTCGAGGCGAACACCGACCGGGCTGCCGCGGCGCCCTACCGGTCGATCGGGGCCGAGGCGGTGCAGGAGCTGATCGACCTGCTGCGGCCGTTGGCCCGGCGCATCGTCGACGCGGGGATCCTCCCGCGCTCGGTGGCCGGCAAGCCCTGAGCCCGGCCCTGGCGGCCACCGGTCGCCGTCAGTCGGGGGCCAGCGCCCGGAGCGCCTCGTCGAGATCGGCCACGCGCTCGGCCTCCGGGGGCAGAGCGGGGTCGTCCCAGCCCGGACCGCCGAGCACGACGTTGGCACCTGCCCGGGCCGTGTCGAGGCTGCGGATGAACTCGGCGTTCATGGGCCCGGTGAGCTGCGCCCAGAGGAAGATCGCCTGGGGGCGGAGGCGACGGATCGACTCCCGCAGCGCGGGCAGCGGCGTCGAGGCTCCGAGCAGGCGCACGCGGACACCGTTCTGCACCAGCAGCGCCGTCAGCACGTGCAGCGGCAGCACGTGGGCGTCCCCGTCGACGCTGGCCAGCAGTACCGGCCGGCTCACCGACGTGGAATCGACCTTCGCGTGCCGGTCGCTGTGGCGCCGCAGGACGTCCATCGTCGCCTGCGAGAGCAGGTGCTCGACCTCGATTCCCTCGCCGGTGCGCGCCCACCGCTCACCGATGGCGGCCAGCACCGGGCGCAGGAGTTCGTTCCACGTCCGCGCCACCCCGTTGTCGCCGAGCACGCTCTCGAGAAGCCGCTCCACCTCGTCGACGTCGAGTGCGGTGGCCGCCCGCGCCAGCCCGTGCTGCAACGTGCTCCCGCGCGGGATCGCGACCACCCGGCCGCCGCCCGAGCGGGGCCGCGGCGAGGTCTCGACGCCGATCGGGGGGACTCCCCCGGCTCCGCCCGCGGCCCGGCGGGCGGCCTCCGAGGTCGGCATCCCCGACGTCACGAGCCGGCGCATCACCAGCAGGCGGGCGAGATCCTCCTCGCCGTAGCGGCGGCGACCCCCAGGACCGCGGGTGCCCGGGCCGAGGCCGTAGCGCCGATCCCAAGTCCGCAACGTCTCGACCGCCACGCCGAGCCGCGCCGCCACAGCGCTGGCGGTGTACACCGGCGCATCGGCTTCGCTGCTCATGAGGTCATGCTGCCCCGATCTCGGCTCAAGGTGTCATACCGATCGGGTGTCATGTTGACCGGGTTGAGCCAGTGAACCGGTCAACCCAGAACGTTTGTGGACATACCGCAGTCAGACCCCGGTCAAACGGTTCCTTGATCGCCCTTCGCCGGACCCGTCGGGGGCCGGGAACGTGCCGGCGCCATGACCGGCGGCCTTACACGGCCGGCAGCTGCCCGGAACGCTGCCGTAACAGGAGCTGCCTAGGCTTGGAGATCAGAGGCGCCCCCGGAGCCGACCCGCGGGGGCCCGGCCGACAGAGGCGGGTGCGTGGAGCGAGCGGCTGAGCAGGGGGTCCTGCCGCTCGCGGGGTTCACGGTGGCGACCACCGCGGAGCGACGCCGCGCGGAACTGATCTCGCTGTTGCAGCGCCGCGGCGCGCGGGTCGTGAGCGCGCCGGCGCTGCGGCTGATCCCGCTGGCCGACGACGAGGAGCTGCTCGCCGCGACGCGCGCCTGCGTCGATCAGCCGATCGACCTCGCCCTCATCACGACCGGGATCGGACTGCGGAGCTGGGTGGAGGCGGCGGAGGGCTGGGGACTCGGCGGCGCTTTGATCGACCGGCTGGCGACGGCCCGGGTCCTCGCCCGCGGCCCGAAGGCGCGGGGCGCGATCCGCGCGGCCGGCCTCGTCGAGGCGTGGTCGCCGGAGTCGGAGTCCGTGGCCGAGATGCTCGAGCACGTGCTCGCCGACGGCGTCGCCGGCAAGCGGGTCGCCGTCCAGCTGCACGGCGAGCCGCTCCCCGATCTCGTGGCGACGCTGCGGGACGCGGGCGCGGAGGTGCTGGAGGTGCCGGTGTACCGCTGGCTCCCGCCGCTCGACGTCGCCCCCGTCCGCCGGCTCGTGGAGCAGCTGGTCGCCCGGACCGTCGACGGCATCGTCTTCACCAGCGGTCCGGCGGTCACCAGCCTGCTGGACCGGGCGGCCGAGATGGGTCGACGCGGTGACGTCCTCGACGCGCTGCGCACCGAGGTCGTGGCGTTCTGCATCGGGCCGGTGACCGGCGCCCGGCTCGAACGCGAGCAGGTGCCGACCCTGCAGCCCGCTCGCTCGCGGCTGGGGGCGCTCGTCCGGGAGGTCGTGCGCGGGCTGCCGGAGCTGCGAGCCCGGAGCCTTCCGATCGCCGGCGCGCGGCTCGAGCTGCGGGGCCACGCGGTGGTCGTGGAGCGGGAGGACTCGGCGACCCTGCTGCCGCTGGCCCCCGCGCCGATGGCGGTGCTCCGGGCGCTCGCGGAGCGGCCCGGAAGGGTGCTGAGCCGGGCCGAGTTGCTCGGCGTGCTGCCCGCATCGGAGTCCGGTCGTCGCCCGGACGAGCACGCGGTCGAGGTCGCGGTCGCCCGGCTGCGGGCCGGCCTGCGTCCCCTCGCCGCCGTGCAGACCGTCGTCAAGCGCGGATACCGGCTCGTCTACGAGCCCGAGCCTGCTGATGCGCTGACTACGGGCTGAGCCGTGGACGGGGCGTGGACATCCTGGGGACGGCCTGTGGAGGGTCGCATCACGCCTGACCAGCGACAATAGTCAAGTCTTGTCCTGTTGGCGGCCAGGGTCGACCGTGGGAGTCGTGCCGTCGCTGCTTCGTCTCGCTCGTCGTCGGACCCCGGCCGAAGCGCCCGCCGGAACGGCTGTCCGGGCCGCTCCTGCCGGTCGAGATCCCGGGCCGCTCCCCGACTTCGTCGCCGCTCGCGTCCGGCTGTCGGCGGACCTGCTCGCCTCCCTGCTCGAGGTGGAGCAGAGGAAGCGGGCCACCCTCGACGACATCGAGTGGGCGGACGCCGTGGCCGATCGGATGCTGCGCCGGCGGGCGGCCCGTCGCGTCGCCTGACCGGAAGCCCACCTCGGGGCCGACCTGCGTCACGAAATCGACACGGAGCGCGTTTACCCCGCGGGAACGATCACTGCGCGATACCTTCTCTGCACATCGCGCTTGTGATGTTCCCCGGGTCGACGAGTGTCCGGGGCAGGGCAGACGGGAGTAACGGTGGGCCTCTCGACGCGTGCGCGCGCGGCTGCGGCGCTGCTGGCCGCGGGGGCGCTGGTCGCCGCCTGCGGCAACGATTCCTCGCCGAAGGCGCAGCCGACGTCCGCTCCCGGGTCGCAGCCGGGCTCGTCGGCGAGCCCCAGCGCCTCGGCGTCGCCCACGCAGGACGACTTCTTCGAGTCCTTCGACAACAACTCCAACGACTGGCCGGAGCAGTCCGACAGCGACGGCACCAGGCTGCAGGTCACGGGCGGCCAGTACCGCATCACGCTGCCCGCCGGCAGCATCCGCTACATCCGGCCGGCCGCGCTCGCCCAGCGCGACGACGTGAAGCAGAACGTGTCGGTCACGGCCCGCGTCCGCGTGCTCGACGGCACCAGCTTCGCGGTGGGCCTCGCCTGCCGGATGAGCCCGCGCGACAAGCAGTACTACATCGGCCGGGTCTTCGACAACGGCAACAGCGCCATCGTCAAGCGCAAGCGCGGCGAGGACGAGAAGGTCATCAAGGCCAGCCGCGCCGAGCCGGTCGAGCTCGAGCCGGACCAGCCCGTGCAGCTCGTCGTTCTCTGCGGTGAGAAGGACGGCAAGATGACGATCACGCTGACCGTCAACGGCGAGGTCGCCGCCACCGTGGACGACCCGGACCCGCTGCCGGAGAACCCGCCCGGCATCTTCGCCGTCGCCGGTCTCAACACCAAAACCAGCACGTTCGCGTTCGACGACATCCTGGTCAGCAAGTACAACCCCTGATCGGGGCTGCTCAGGTGACGGTCGCCGAGCTGTCCGAGTAGGCGACGTCCGAGTAAGCGACAACCCCGCGCCGCAGCCCGTCGACGGCCTTGCGCGCGGTCCGTCGCATGGGCGGCTCCGCGACCTTCGCGATCTGGTCCAGCAGATCGATCAGCTGGCGGGTCCAGCGGACGAAGTCGCCCGCGGCCAACGTGTCGCCGAGGACGCGGTCGAGCGGCACGCCGGCCGCCCACTGGTGCGCCGCCCACGCGAAGCCCGCGTCGGGCTCGGGCAGGAAGTCCAGGCGGTGCGCCGCCTCCGCCTCGGAGAGCCGGGCCCACACCCGAGCGGTCGCGGCGAGTGCGGCCGAGACCTCCGGTCCGCCGGGCAGCCGCGGCGCGACCCGCTCGTCGTTGCGGGACTGGTAGACGAGCGTGGAGACGACCGCGGCGAGGCCGGGCGGACGCAGCCCGTCCCACGCCCCGGTGCGCAGGCACTCCGCGGCGAGCAGGTCGGACTCGGCGTAGAGCCGAGCGAGCAGGCGTCCCGCGTCGGTGATCTCGACGAGCGTCGGAGCCGTTCGCGGAGGTGCCGTCGGCGGAGGTGCCGTCCGACGAGCCCGCCCGGGCGGCGGGTGTCAGGTAGCCCTCCTCCTCGAGCAGTCGGCACACCCGGTCGAAGGTGCGGGCGATGGAGTTGGTTCGTGTCTCGACGCGCCGTTCGAGCCCGTTCGTCTCGCGGCGGAGCTTGTCGTACCGCTCCGCCCACCGCAGATGGTTCTCGCGGTCCGGACAGCCGTGGACGGGATGCGCCCGCAGCGCCGCGCGAAGGCGCATCACCTCGTCGTCCTCGCCGGAGTTGCGCCGGGTGCGGCGGCGGCCGTCCTCCGGCGGGTCCAGCGTCCGCAGCGTCGAGGCGAGGTCGCGCCGGGACTGCGGCGATCGGGGGTTGAAGTTCTTGGCGACGCGTACCCGGCCGACGGACTCCACCGGCATCGGGAAGTCCTGCGAGGACAGCCGGGTCACCTGCCGGTCCGCGGTCAGGACCGTCAGGCGGCCGCCGTCCGGCACGGTCGCGCCGGGTGACAGCACGATCGCCAGCCCGCGACGGCGCCCGGACGGCACGCGGATGACGTCGCCGATGCGCAGCTTCTCCAGGGAGGCGGCCGCCTCGGCCCGACGCTCCGCGGAGTTCTCGCGGGCGAGCCTCGCCTCCCGCTCGGTCAGTTGCCGGCGGAGCCGGGCGTACTCGGGGACGGACCCGGACTCGCAGGTCATCGCCTCGCGGTAGCCCTCGAGGGCGTCGAGGTTGCGCTGTACCTGACGGGCGAGGCCGACGACCGCCCGGTCGGCCTGGAACTGTGCGAACGACGACTCGAGCAGCACCCTCGCCTGCTCGCGGCCGACCATGCCGACGAGGTTGACCGCCATGTTGTAGGACGGGCGGAACGACGAGCGCAGCGGATACGTGCGGGTCGAGGCGAGGCCGGCCACCGCCTGCGGGTCGAATCCGGGCTGCCAGAGGACGACAGCGTGCCCCTCGACGTCGATGCCCCGCCGCCCCGCGCGGCCCGTGAGCTGCGTGTACTCCCCCGGCGTGACCTCGGCGTGCGCCTCGCCGTTCCACTTGACGAGCCGCTCGAGCACGACCGACCGGGCCGGCATGTTGATGCCCAGCGCGAGCGTCTCGGTGGCGAACACCGCCTTGATCAGGCCGGCGGCGAACAGCTCCTCGGTGACCTCCTTGAACCGCGGCAACAGCCCGGCGTGGTGGGCCGCGATGCCGCGTTGCAGGCCGTCCATCCAGCTGTCGTAGCCGAGGACGAGCCGATCGGCGTCCGGCAGGTCGGCGGTGCGACGCGCGGCGTGCTCGCGGATGCGGGCGCGTTCGTCGGGGGTGGTGAGGCGCAGCCCGGCGGTCAGGCACTGGCTGACCGCGGCGTCGCACCCGGCACGGCTGAAGATGAAGGTGATGGCCGGCAGGAGGCCCTCGCGGTCGAGCTGCTCGATGACCTGGGCGCGGCTCGGCACCCAGATGCGGCGCGGTCGCGGGCCGGGCGCGCGGGGTCCGCGTCCGTTCCGGCCGCCGCGACGCTCGACGCGGGACTCCTCCTGGGCGAGCTGGACCAGCTCGCGGTTGAGCACGGGCTCCCGGACGTCGTCGTGCTCGTCGTCGTACCGGTGCCTCTCCACGCTCGTGCCGCTGTTTCGTTCCACGAAGAGGTCGTACATGCGCCGCCCGGCGAGCACGTGCTGCCAGAGCGGGACCGGACGGTGCTCCTCGACGACCACCCTGGTGGCTCCGCGGACCGTCTGGAGCCACTCGCCGAACTCCTCGGCGTTGCTGACCGTGGCCGACAGCGAGACCAGCAGCACCTCCTGCGGGAGGTGGATGATGACCTCTTCCCAGACCGCCCCGCGGAAGCGGTCGGCCAGGTAGTGCACCTCGTCCATGACGACGTAGGCGAGGCCGCGCAGTCCGTCCGAGCCCGCGTAGAGCATGTTGCGGAGCACCTCGGTGGTCATGACCACGACGGGGGCGTCGGCGTTGCGGGCGGTGTCGCCGGTCAGGAGGCCGACCGACTCCTCGCCGTGCTTGGCGGCCAGCTCGGTGTACTTCTGGTTCGACAGGGCCTTGATGGGGGTCGTGTAGAAGCACTTGCCGCCGAAGCGCAGCGCGAGGAAGGCGGCGAACTCGCCGACGACCGTCTTGCCGGCACCCGTGGGCGCGGCGACGAGGACGGATTCGCCGTCCGCCACGCCCTCACAGGCGTCACGCTGGAAGGGGTCGAGCCCGAAGGGCAGGTCGGCGGCGAACTCGCGGAGCGCGTGGGGGTCAGCGGCGCCCGGGGAGGATGCGGCCACCTTGCCAGGCTATGTGGCGGAAGCCACCGGATGTCGCCGCGGCGAGCTGCTCAGGTGGTGTCGTCGTCCCAGTCCCCGCCACCGACGCGTTCGGCGCGCCGCCCACCGGTCCGCCAACCGTCGACGGACGAGCCGGAAGGCTCGGGCGAGGGCAGGTCGTCGGCGGGGTCGTGGGACTCGTGCAGCGGCGAGGTCTCGTCGTCCGAGAGCCCGGCCCACTCCGACTCGGCCTCCTTGCGCGCCCGCCGCTTGTCGGTCCAGGCCGCGACCAGCACGGCGACCTCGTAGAGCAGGACGAGCGGGATCGCCAGCGCCAGCATGCTGAACGGGTCCTGCGTCGGGGTGGCGAAGCCGGCGAAGACGAACATGACGAAGATCGCGACCCGGCGCCAGCTCTTGAGCCGAGCGGAGGAGACGACGCCGGCCAGGTTGAGCAGGATCAGCACCAGCGGGAACTCGAACGAGACGCCGAAAATCACCAGCATCGACATGACGAACGAGATGTACTCGTTCACCTCGAGCAGGGCCGTCACGCCGTCGCCGGCGAAGCCGAGCAGGACGTCGAGGGCCGGGCCGAGCACGAGGTAGGACATCACCGTCCCGGCCGCGAACAGCACGATCGACGACAGGACGAACGCGACGCCCCAGCGCCGCTCGTGCCGGTGCAGCCCCGGCGTGATGAACGCCCACAGCTGGTACAGCCAGACCGGCGCGGCGATGACCGTCCCCGCAACCAGCGAGACCTTCAAGCGGATGAAGAAGGCGTCGGTGGGGTGCGTGAAGATCAGGTCGCAGTCGGGTCCGCCGGCGCGTTGGCTCGCGGGCACGTCGCAGTAGGGCCGGCGCAGGATGTCGAAGACCCCGTGGTAGCCCCAGATGGCGACGACCAGAGTGGCCAGACCGACCGCGATCAGCGCGATCAGCAGGCGGCGACGGAGCTCCTTGAGGTGCTCGACGAGCGTCATGCGGCTGTCCTCGACCGCGGCGGTACGCCGCCGGCTGGTCAGCCGCGCGCCGGCGACCGCTCCGATCCGGCGGAGCGCGGCGGCTCGGTCAGCCATGCGGTCGTCCGCTGGTGCTCACCTCGGGGCTCGTCGCTCGGTAGGTCGTGCGTCGAAGAGCGCCGGGACCTCAGGAGCGGTCGGAGTCGCTGCCGACCTCGCTCTTACGGTCGGCCGGCTTGGCGAGGTCCGGCGCGCTCGACTCCGCCCGGGCGGGCTCGCTGCGGACCGGCTCGGCGCGGGCGGGCTCGGTACGAGCCGGCTCGACCTGCTTGGGCTCGTCGTCGTGCAGGCCCTTGATCTCGGACTTGAAGATGCGCATCGACCGGCCGAGCGACCGCGTCGCGTCGGGCAGCTTCTTGTACCCGAACAGGACGACGAAGGCCACCAGGATGAGCGCCAGGTGCCAGACACTGATTTCGCGGAACACGCTAAACCTCCTCGCCGGCAGCAACGCCCTCGTGATGGCGATGCTACGCGTCGAGGCTCCTCCGGACCCCTGTGCGAGCCCCGTGCCCCGACTGTTCACCGGATGATGGCTCTATCGACAGACAGGGCGCAACGGCAACCCGCGAGCGGTGTCCGGCGCGTCGCAGCGCGGGCCGGCCCCGTCAGCGCTTGGTCATCGCAGCGGTGCGCCGGTTCTGCTCCTCGACCTGCTCGGAAAGCGTGTCCATCCGCTCGCCGAGGGCGCCCGCCTGCTCCGCGAGCGTCGTCATGCGGCTGCCGAAGCGGGCGCCGAAGCGGTTCATGCGCCGGAATCGGCCGTAGGCGTGCACGCCGAACACGATTAACAGGACGAGCCCGAGCCCGATGACGGCGAGATCGATGGCCAACCACACGGAGGTCAGCGTAGTGGGCGCCGACTCCCGACCTCACGTACAGCGCGCCGCCCGTGCCGGATGCGTAAAGACACGCCGAGACCTGTCGGCGTGTCTTTACGCAGTTGCTGGTGCAGCGGTGAGGAAGCAGACGCGAGGCTTGTCCGAGGCGCGGCGTTCAGCCGGTGATGGCCTCGCTGATCCTCGCGGCGATGTTGTCCTCGCCGGAGAGCAGCAGCGCGAAGTCGAGCAGGTCGTCGTAGGTGAGGGTCGGGCCGGCCTTGGGCTCGAGGGCCTCGGCCGGGACCTCCCAGACCTGGGCGCGAACGCCTCCGGACATGAGCAGCGAGATGACGTGGTCGTCGGCCGGCTTGCGGACCTCGTCCGCACAGGACGGGCAGTCGAACGCGTAGTACGAGAGCGGGGCGTGGTTGCAGACCATGAGCATCACGTCGTTGGAGGTCATCTCGACCTCTCCGCACGTGGGGCACGACGCCTTGATCGTGGTCATATCTCCGGTCCTCCCGCGACGTCTCAGGCACCGTCCCTGGTGCGCGACACGTTCCTCATCGGCGAGGGGCTGAAGCGACCACATAGTCCGTCGGGACTAGATCGGGACTATTGCCGTCGCAACGGGCAGCTACCGGTGTCCGCCGTCCGGGTGAGGGCCGTCGCCCCGGCGGAGCGCGGCTCGGGCGCGGTCGACGACGGCGCGGGCAAGCTCGGATGGCTCGACGACGACGCCCTGCCCGCCGAGCCGGAGCAGCAGGCGGATCACCCATTCGTCGTCGTGGGTGCGCAGCGAGACGCGCAGGCCGTCCCCGTCGATCTCCTCCGAGGATTCGATCGGGTAGTAGTCGGCGACCCAGCGGGCGGCGGGCGCGAGGTCGAGCGTCACCCGATCGTCCTCGGGCGACGGCGAGAACAGTCCGTCTGCCAGGTCGCGGGAGACCGCCTCGGGCGGCGGCGAGGCGGGCACGTCGAGGAGCGCGATCTCGACGACGCGGTCGAGCCGGAACAGCCGCACCGCCTCGACCCGGTGACACCAGGCCTCGAGGTACCACCGGCCGTCGCGCGAGAGCAGCCGCATGGGGTCGACGTCGCGGTCGGTCACCTCGTCGCGGGCCTCGACGAGGTAGCGCAGGTGCAGCCGC
This sequence comes from uncultured Actinomycetota bacterium, assembly GCA_963783105.1. Classification (GTDB taxonomy): domain Bacteria; phylum Actinomycetota; class Actinomycetes; order Frankiales; family Frankiaceae; genus JAVEDQ01. The sequence continues at coordinate 227,782 of CAWAMI010000003.1, read as the reverse complement.
CGGCGGTCGTCCAGCGCCGCTCGGGCCGTAGCGAGGACGTCGGCCTCGGCCTCGATCGCTACGGCGACGCCCGGCGCCTGTTCCCCTACGCCGAGGGCGTTCTCCAGCTTGCCGAGAACCCGGTCCAGCGCGTGCCGTTCCGCGAGCCCAGGGACGTCCGCGAGGGTGCGCGCGGCGACGACGAGCGCCTGGGCCTCGTCCACCGTCAACCTCAGCGGTCGGTCGAGCGTCTGAGGATCGAGAACGGTCACCGTCTCGCCCTCGAACTCGAGGTCGATCAGGTCGCCCGGCGCGCCGCCAGGGAGGCCACAAACGAACAAGAGGTTGAGGTCGTCCCGCAACTGGCGCTCCGAGATGCCGAACACCGTTGCGACGTCGTCGATCCGCGCGCCGGGGTGCGTCCGCAGGTACGGCACAAGTTCGAGCAGGCGGGGCAGGCGCTCCGCGGAGCCGCTCATCGTGCGGCCTCCACGTCGGTGTCGCCGTGAGCGGCCAGCGTTGCCTCGTGCCGCCGGCGGACGGCGTCGAGGACCTCGTCCGGTTCGAGGACGTCGATGTCCGGGCCGAGCGCGACCAGCTGGTCGACCAGCCGCTCGACGTCCCGGAAGGCAACGGTGATCTCTTCTGCGGCGATCTCCTCGTCGCCGTCTGTCGCCGTGACGCTTGTCGGTGGGTACTGCCGGCGCAACGACCATCCGGTTCCCGCCCGCAGCCGCAGCCGGGCCGACTGCTCCGGGAGGTCGCGGGGCTCGGCGTCCTCGACGACGGCCGTCAGGTCCACGCCCTCGGGCGGCTTGGTGGCACCGCGGGGCCCGACGGCGGTGACGTCGCCCTCCACCCGCCCGAGCCGGAAGACACGGGTGCCGTTGCGGCCGCGGTCGTGGCCCACGAGATACCAGCGCCCGCGCCACGAGACGACGCCCCAGGGCTCGACCTCGCGGGTCATCGCCTCGCCGCCCGGGCGGCGGTAGGCGAAACGGAGGGCGCGGCCGTCCCGGACCGCGGCGAGGCACGGCTCGAAGGCCGGTTCGGTCACGTCGACGCGGGGCTCGACGCCGGCCGGAACCTCTTGCAGGTCGATCCCGGCGGCCCGCAGCTTGCGCAGCGCGCCCGCGCTGGCGGTGGCGAGAGAGGCGCTGCTCCAGAGCCGGGCGGCGAGGCCGAGCGCGGCGGCCTCGTCGGCGTCGAGGTGCAGGTCGGGCAGCGCGTAGTCCCGCTTGGGGATGCGGTAGCCGATCTCGTCGTCGTAGCTGCGCGGGGTCCCGGCCTCGAGGGGGACGCCGAGCTCGCGCAGCTCCTCCTTGTCCCGCTCGAACATGCGGCGGAAGGCGACCTCGGACTCGGCCGACTCCCCCGGTTCGTAACCCTCGACCAGGTCGGCGATCTCCCGGACGGACAGGTACCGGGACGTGGCCATCAAGCAGAGGGTGAGGTTGAGCAACCTCTCGAGCTTGCGTCGCGACACTGGAGGAAAGGTAGTGCACGGCTAGTCTCGGCCCTCGTGATCAGGCTGCGGGCGGGGCGTGTCGAAGCTGTCGTCGCCAGCTGGTCCGGGGCGCTGGAGCTCTCCGTCGCGCTGGACGAGTGCGAGGCGGACGCCCTGCCGGCGCGGGCGCTCGCCTATCCGGCCCTCGTCGGCGAGCCCGCGGTCGGCAGCCGGGTCCTGCTCAACACCAGCGCGGCGAGCCTCGGGCTCGGCACCGGCGGCTACCACCTGGTGGTCGCGATGCTGGACGCGACCGACGAGCAGCGGGCGGAGCGCGACTTCGTCGGACCCGGGCATCTCGTCAAGGCGCGCTACACGCCGCTGCAGGCGGTGGTGCTGGGGGTGGACGAGGAGGCGTCGCCACACCGGTCGGCGATGGCCGCCACGGCCGAGCTCGCCGGCTTGCCCGTCGTCGTCGCCGACCTGCACTCCGCGCTGCCCGCCATTCTCGTCGGCATCCGGGCGACGGCCACCGGAGACCGGCCGCGCGTGGCCTACGTGATGACCGACGGCGGGGCGCTGCCGCTGTGGTTCTCCCGCACGGTCGATCGGCTGGGCGGCGAGCTGTGCGGCACGGTGACGACGGGGCAGGCTTTCGGCGGGGACCTGGAGGCGGTCACGGTTCACTCCGGGCTGCTGGCCTGCCGGGCGGTGTGGGACGCCGACGTCGTCGTCGTGACCCAGGGCCCGGGCAACCTCGGCGTGGGCACGCCCTGGGGGTTCTCCGGCGTCGCCGTGGGCGAGGTGGTGAACGCGGTGGCCGCGCTGGGCGGTCGGGCGGTCGCCTCGCTGCGGCTGTCCGACGCCGATCCGCGGGAGCGGCATCGCGGCGTCTCGCACCACTCCCGCACCGCCTACGGGCGGGTCGCGCTGGCCGCCGCCGACGTCGTGGTGCCCCAGGGGCTGCCGGCAGGGCTGGCGGATGCGGTGGCCCGGGACGTCGCACCCCTCGCGGATCGGCACCGCATCGTCGATGTCCCGACCGACGGACTGCTCGACGCGCTCCGGGCCTCGCCGGTGCCGTTGTCGACCATGGGGCGTCGCCTCGACGAGGACGCCGGCTATTTCCTCGCCGCGGCCGCGGCCGGGCGCCACGCGGCGCTCCTCGCGGGTGAACGCCGCCGGATGTGAACCTTCTGGTGCGCCGATTTGTCCGAAAGCTGGACGAGCGAGTTCGGCACGGTGCACCGTGGACGGTGTTCTCTGCACAGTGATCGCCTGCGCCCCAAGACTCTGCATCCAAAGGACCTCGGTGCCCCTGAAGCCCCTCACCCCCGACGACCCCCGCGAGGTCGCCGGATACCGCCTCCTGGGGCGGCTCGGCGCAGGCGGGATGGGCGTCGTCTATCTCGGCCAAGCTCTCGATGACGACGGGCCGAGCGGGCAGGTGGCGGTCAAGCTGGTCCGCTCCGAGTTGGCGGACGACCCGGGCTTCCGCGCCCGGTTCCAGCGTGAGGTGGCGGCTGCCCGCCGGGTCTCCGGCGCCTGCGTGGTCAACGTGCTGGCGGCCGACCCCGACGACGAGACGCCGTACATGGTCAGTGAGTACATCAAGGGGCCGGACCTCGCCACGCTCGTCGAGCGCTACGGACCCCTCGACCCGCGCCGTCAGCACGCCCTCGCCGCGGGCCTGGCCGAGGCCCTGCTGTCCATCCACTCGGTGGGCCTGGTCCACCGGGACCTGAAGCCCGCCAACGTGCTGTGCGCACCACGAGGCCTCAAGGTGATCGACTTCGGCATCGCCTCGGCGACCGACGGGGCATCGCTGACCCGGACCGGCCTACTCGTCGGCTCCACGGGCTGGATGGCGCCGGAGCAGGTGCACGGCGCGAAGGTGCTGCCGCTCACCGACGTGTTCTGCTGGGCCTCGGTCGTCTACTTCGCCGCCACCGGTCGCCCCCCGTTCGGCGAGGGCTCGCCGGCCGCGGTGCTCTACCGCGTGGTGGCGAACGAGCCCGACCTGACCGACCCGAAGATCGAGCCCCGCCTGAAGCCGGTGCTCGCCGCGGCGTTCGCCAAGGAGCCGCAGCGCCGACCGGCCGCGCCCGACCTGCTGAGCTACCTGCTCCCCCGCCGGGACGCGGCGCCCGCCTTCCGGCACCAGGCGGCACGTCCGGTGCCACCGCCACCGCCTCCCCCGCCTCCGGCGCAGCCGCCCTATCCGCGGCATGGTGCCGGCTATCCGACGGCCCGCCCGACCTCGGCGCCGCCGTCGGCTCCTCCCCCGGGCTACCGCCCGCCGGCGCCGCTCGGCTGAGCCGAGCTGCTCGCGTCCGGCAGGGCCCCGACACACACAGAATCGACCGGCAGGAACGGCATGGCCTCGTTGTAGACCAGCACCGACCGTCCGAAGGCGGGCCGCGGCGGGTCGACCGTTTCGCCGAGCACCATCCGCAGGGCCAGGTCGGGCAGGTTCACCGACCCCGCCAGGCACGCCTGGTACAGCCCGGAGGCGGCCCGGGTGTTGACCTCGAGCAGCACGGGCTCCCTGAAGACACCCCCGCGCTCGCCCTCCCGCACGCGGTAGCGGACCTGCACGTTCGACAGGTAGCGCAGCCCCAGTCCCTCGACCATCCGCCGGGCGATCGCGACGGCCGCCTGGTCATCGACCAGCTCGCGCGTCCAGGGCAGCCCGTCCTTGCTCCGCGGCAGGGCGGCGAGCAGCCGACCGTCCGGGGTGCTGAGGCAGTCGATGGAGATCTCGGCGCCCTCGAGGAACTCGCTGACGATCAGCGGCGGGAACTCCTCCACGCTGCCGAACAGCCGCTCCGCGGTCGCGTGGCTGATCCGGACCGACGGCGGCTCGGTCAGCTCGGCGAACGTGTCGGCCCGGTCGTCGAGGACCCGGAAGCCGTGCCCGCCGAAGTCCAGGTCGGGCTTGAAGCACACGCGCGTGCCGGGCGCGCGGGCTCGGATGTCGGCGACGGCGGCGCGGAAGCCCGCGAGGGTCGTCACCGTGCGGGTGACCGGACCGGCGACACCCAGTTCGGCGGCGGCGGCGTAGGTGTCCGCCTTTCCGGCCAGCCCCGCAATCGCCTCCGCCGGCGACACCTGCACGGCCACGCCGGCGGCCTCGAACTCGCCCTGACGACGGGCGACGGCGAGCATGTTGCGCCCCGGGACGAACACGTCGACCGCCGCACGGCGGCAGATCTCGAGGGCCGCGTCGACGAAGGCGTCGCCATCGGTCGGCGGCTCCGGAACGACGGCGTCGCAGGCCTGGAGGAACGGGGTGCTCGACGTCCGGTGTGAACCGATCGCCGTGAGGTCGTGCCCCGCGGCGCGGAGCAGACCGATCAGCTGGTAGGTGCCGCGGTAGGTCTCGTTGAACCAGACCCGCAGGCTAATGCCCCAGCTCCATGATCCGGGACGCGAGGGCCCCGATGCCGCCGATCACGAGGACGACCCCCGCGATGATCCACAGCACCAGGCTGTTGTCGGCGACCATCGCGACGACCCCGATGATGAACGCGGCCACGATGATGAACACCGAGATCCACGCGCCTGTCTGGCCGTGTGGCCCGCCTGTGTCCGCCACGGAAGTCCCTTCGATCGCCTGTCGTCGTTGCCCTGAATGCTATCGGGCGGCTGGTCAGCCGGGCGTCGACGGCACGTCGCCGCGGATCTTCCCGAGATCCCGCAGCTGTGCCGACAGCCAGTCGGCGACGTCGTGCTCGCGCACCTGTTCGGCTGCGGCCGCGAGCAGGCGCTCCCGCTCGTCGAGGGGCATGGTCAGCGCCTCGTGCAGCGCGTCAGCCATCTGCTGGATGTCGAAGGGGTACAGCGTCACGGCGTAGGCGCCGAGCTCCTCGTGCGCCCCGGTGTTCTCCGACAGCGCCAGGACGCCCGCGCGCCGGTTGACCACCGGCACCTCCTTCGCGACGAGGTTCATCCCGTCGGCCAGGGCGTTCACCATGAGGACGTCGCAGATGGAGTACGCGGCGACGGCGAGCGGGAAGTCCTCGACCATCCGCAGGTCGATCGGCTGCTGCCCGTGGCGGGTGTGCCGGGCGTTGATCTCGGCGACGACCGCGCCGATCGTCGCGATGTAGTCGCTGTACTCGGCGACATCGGTCCGGCTGGGCTGCAGCAGCGCGAGGAAGCTGACCTTGCCGGACAACTCGGGATGCTGGTCCAGCATGGCGCCGAAGGCGAGGAAGCCACGGACGACGTTCTTGCTCGGATCCGTGCGGTCCACCCGGACGATCAGCTGCCGTTCGCGGTCGTCGGTGTCCTCACCGGGCTCCGGGTTCTCGAGGTACATCTCGGACAGCGTCGCCGCGTGCGCGGCGACCTCGTCGCTGGCGGCCACCGACTCGAGCGCCGCCGGGTCGACCGAGATCGGGTAGTGCCGGGCGTAGACCGTCCGGCCGTCCACCTCGACGCTCAGGTGGTCGAGGTCGACCGGAAGCCCGAGCAGTTCCTTCACGCAGTGGATGAAGTTGCGGGCGTAACGCTCGGTGTGGAAGGCGACGACGTCGCTGCCGAGCAGGCCGTAGAGCAGCCGCTCGCGCATGTACGGCGGGAGGATCCGCCAGGAGTCCGGCCCGGGCCACGGGATGTGGATGAAGTGGCTGAGCAGCGCATCGGGGCAGCGCTTCCGGACGTCGCCGGCCACCAGGTAGAAGTGGTAGTCCTGCAGCATCACGAGGGCCTTGCCGCCGCGGGCCTCGACCTCCTCCGCCACCGCGTCCGCGAAGCGGCTGTTGACCGCCGCGTAGCCGTCGGTGAAGGCGGTGTGCTCGTTCGCGGTGAGCACGGGCGCGAACGTCAGCCCGTACAGCCCGTGCTGGATGAACCACAGGATGGGGTTCGAGACGACGGTGTAGAACGCCTCGTGCTGCCACGGGTCCGTCTCGATCATGCGGACCTCGAGCGTCTTGCCGTCCTCGTCCGCCTCGGCCGCGGAGTCGCCCTTGCCGCCGCCGCCGTCCCCGGTGTCGCTGTCCCCGACGAGCCCGAGCTGCGGGCTCGTCTGGACCCGGACGCTGCGGCCCTCGGCCTCCCGCGCGACGGCGATGTCCTCGTCGCTGGACGCGGCGCAGACCCATACCGCGTCGGAGAGGTGCTCGGCGAGCCCGAGGAGCGCCGTGACGAGCCCGCCACTGCCCTTGGTGGCCGTGCGCCGGTCACCGTCACGCCCGAAGCTCACCGGTCCGCGGTGGGAGAGCAGGACCAGCGGCAGTTCGGAATGGTCGTCGGGCACGCCCATATCTTCTCAGAATCCCGGCCACTCAGGCCCGGGGCGACGCCGGCAATTGCCACTCGGCCCAGCCTTGCCCCCGGTCGCTCGACGGCAGAGGCGGCGTTCGGACCAGCGGGACCAGATGTGAAATGCTCCACATGGGCCATGCGGACATCCGACGTCGGTGCCGACGCAACTGAGGACGGCAAGACCCGGCAGGGCGAACCCGCTTCTGGAGCGCGCATGTGCCAGCACACCCCGATCTGTCCCAGCTCGACCGCGGCTGACCGCGAAGCGGCGAAGGTCGTCTCCGGCCACCCTGAGCAGGGCTGGAGCCTGCTGTGCAACGGCGTCATCCTGTTCGAGGACACCGGCGAGCTGCTGCCCGACTGCTCCACGATCGGCCCGCACCGCGGCGGCGCCGGCCTGATCCCTGCTCCTCGGCTCGAGTGCGTCGCCGCCTGACCGTCGTGGCCGAGTTCGCGCCGGCGAGCGTCGGCGTGACACCCTCGTCGGCGTGACCCGGGTCCTGTTCTTCGACACCTTCGGCACGCTGGTCGACTGGCGTACCGGCATCCTCGACGCCTTCGCCGACGCGGGTCGCCGCACCGGCCTCGACGCCGACTGGTCCGCCCTGACCGACGACTGGCGACGCGCCTACCCGGGCGCCATGCTCGCCGCCCGGCAGCAGCCGACCTGGCGCAACCTGGACGCGCTGCAGGCCGAGACCCTCGACGACGTCCTCGCCGGACACTCCGTCCACCTGCCGGCGTCGGAACGCGCGCAGCTCGTGCTGTCCTGGCGCGAGCTCCCGCCATGGCCGGACACCCGCCACGGGCTCCACCGGCTGCGCACCACCTACTGCACGGCGACGCTCTCCAACGGCCACGTCGCACTGCTGGTCGACCTGATGCGCTTCGGCGACCTGACCGTCGACGCCGTGCTCTCCGCCGAGCTGGCCGGCAGCTACAAGCCCGACCCGGCGGTCTACCGGCGGGCCGCAGAGCTGCTCGAATGCCCGCTGGAAGAGGCCGCGATGGTCGCCGCGCACGGCAGCGACCTCGCCGCGGCCGCGGAGCTCGGGATGCGTCCGGTGTTCGTCCGCCGCCCGCTCGAGTGGGGACCGGACGCCGGTCCCGTCGAGGTGCCGGATCTGCCGGGGCTCGTCGTCGTGGACGCGCTCGAGGAGATCCTCGGCGCGCTCGACTGAGCGGGAGGCCAGCGCTCTCGCGCGGTCGCGCACCTCGAGGTGTGGCGGTTTTGCGCCTCTATGGGTGCCCGAAACGCCCACAGCCCCGGCGGTACTGGACGGTCGGGCGCGCGACATCGATCGCTACGCCACGTCAGGTGTGGCGTTGCCGAGCAGGTCGGGATCGGTGCCGACACCAAGTCTGGCGTTGCGTCTCCGAGCAGGTCGGGTCGGGTGCCGACACCAACTCCGGCGTGTGTGTGGGGCGGCAGAGCGCGCTGGTGCGCTACTCCCCGCTGGCCCGGCGACGGTGCCGACGCGTCGCGAGTTCGTCGGCGGGGTGCGGCTCCCCCTCGACGGCGGCCTTCTCGGCGGGCATCTCGGCCAGCTGGCCCTGCACCTCGGTGACCACACGGCCGACCGCGATGCCGAACACGCCCTGGCCGCCGGCCAGCAGGTCGGTGACCTCGTCCGCCGAGGTGCACTCGTAGACGGTCGCCCCGTCGGACATCAGCGTGATGCGGGCGAGGTCGTCGACGCCGCGGCTGCGCAGGTGCTCGATGGCGTTGCGGATGTTCTGCAGCGAGACCCCGGCGTCGAGCAGGCGCTTGACGACCTTGAGCACGAGGATGTCGCGGAAGCTGTAGAGCCGCTGGGTGCCGGAACCGCTCGCATCCCGCACGCTCGGCACGACCAGCCCGGTCCGGGCCCAGTAGTCGAGCTGGCGGTAGCTGATCCCTGCCGCCTTGTGCGCGGTGGGACCGCGGTAGCCCGCATCGGCGTCCGGCAGCGGCCGGTCGTCCGGGAACAACGCGCCCTGCTCCGGGAAGGTGCTCGCACCGTCCTCGTGCCGGGCCTGCTCACCGCCGCTCGCACGTCCGCCCACGCCGCCCACCTCCTGTCGACTTCCCGGCAGGTGCACCGCCCGGCGCAGACCTGCACGAGGCCAACCCGACCCGGCCCTGCCGTTCTGCCGGGACTGCTGACCGTACGAGGGTCACCGAGGCGCTTCAAGCAGGAGCGCGGGTGTGTCGTCGTCTCCCGGTGAGCATAGGCCGTGAGAACGACAGCGGTGAGGTTTCCACGGCCTGTCGCGGCCGACACGCCCGGACGGGGGTGAGCGATCCGGTGACCGGGTCAGGACCCGGTGTTGAAGTCCTCCGGCGAGATGTTGTCGAGGAACTCGCGGAACTTCTCGACCTCGCCCTCCTCGTCCGCCTCGCCCTCGTCCGGCACCGTGATGCCGGCCTCGTCGAGCACCGACTCGGCGCCGAAGACCGGCACGTCCATCCGCATCGCGAGCGCGATCGCGTCGGACGGGCGGGCGGAGACCTCGACGCCGCTGCCGAAGTGCAGCGTCGCGAAGAAGACCCCGTCCTGGAGGTCGTTGATCGTGACTCGCTCGAGGTCGTTGCCCAGGGCCTGCAGCACGTCGCGGAGCAGGTCGTGGGTCATGGGCCGCGCCGTCACCACGCCCTCCTGGGCGAAGGCGATGGCGGTTGCCTCGACGGCGCCGATCCAGATCGGCAGGTACCGCTCGCCGCCCACCTCGCGCAGGAGCACGATCGGCTGTTTGGAGGGAAGTTCCACGCGCACGCCCACGATGTCCAACCGGAGCACGGCGGCACCTCCTTCCTCCTCGAGCCGACAGTAGCGCGCGGGGACGGTCCTCGTGCCTGCACGGGGACCAAATGTCCCCGCGGGGTTCGGTGCGGCTGCCGGCCGCCGAGCGCCTTCGCTCCGTCAGCCCCGCAGGGCGGACCGCAGCCCGGCGGAAACCAGTGCCGCGTGCAGCCGCACCGACAGCGAAGCCATCTCCCGGGCCGCCTGCGCCGCCTGGGCCCGGGCCCCGGGCGCCCGCTGCCGGGACATCGGACTGACGACCTGCTCGACGAGGCCGACCTCACGATCGGCGGCGGCCTTCACCGGCCGGAGGTGCCGCGCCTCCAGCCCGTACCGGCTCATCTGCGCGACGATCTTGGCGATCAGCAACGCGTCGCCGTCGAAGTACGTGCTGCCGGGACGGGTGGTCAGCAGGCCGAACTGTTCGAGTTCGGCCAATTGGTCCGCGGTCAGCCCGCTCGCGCGCAGCAGCTCGGGACGGGACAGCCGCAGCTCGCTCGTGTCGGCGGCGAACGCCTCCGGGCGGAGCTCGACGGGCACGTGGGTCATGTCGGAGTCGCCGTCGTCGGTGCCGGGGCCCACCCCATCACCGTCGCCGTCGCCATCCGCGAGCGCCAGCCCCTGCCGGGCCGCGGACGCCGGCGTCTCGCCCCGGTCGAGCGCCTCGAGCTGGGCGCGGATGACCTTGAGCGGCAGGTAGTGGTCGCGGGCGGCGGTGAGGATGTAGCGGAGCCGGGCGACGTCGTCGGCGGAGAACTTCCGGTAGCCCGACGCGGTCCGCTGCGGCGTCAGAAGCCCTTGCGCCTCGTAGAAGCGGATCTTGGAGATCGTGAGTTCGGGGAACACCGGACGCAGTTCCGCGAGAACCTCACCGATGGTGCGACTCGGCCCGCCGGGGACGTCCGCCTCGGGAACGAGCGCGGGCTGATGCGCGGCCGCCGGCCCGCTCGAGGACGCTGCATGCCGGCTCGGCTCCGACGGCTGCTGAGGTGGGTGGGGTGGGTGGGTCAGGACTCACCCTCGCCGGTGCGGGCGGCCGTGAGGAACACGAGCCGGAACTTGCCCACCTGCACCTCGTCGCCGCTCGCGAGCTCGGCGGTCTCGATCCGCTCCCGGTTGAGGTAGGTGCCGTTCAAGCTGCCGACGTCCTGCACGACGAAGCCGTTCGTCTGCTCGTCGCGCCGGAACTCGGCGTGCCGGCGCGAGACGGTGACGTCGTCGAGGAAGATGTCGCTGTCCGGGTGCCGACCGGCGGTCGTCACGTCGGAGTCGAGCAGGAACCGGCTGCCGGCGTTGGGGCCGCGCTTGACGACGAGCAGTGCCGAACCGCCCGGCAGCGCGTCGACGGCAGCGCCCGCCTCGACATCCTGCGTCTCCTCAGCACCGTCGCCCTCGAGGGCGGCGCCGATCTGCGCGATGTTCAGCGTGGACGTCTGCTCCGCCGAACGCTCCGGCGGCGACACGGGTTCACCCGGGCGCAGGAGTTCGTTGCCGCATCGGGCGCAGAACCGTGCGTCGGCCGGGTTCTGCTGGCCGCACCTGGTGCAGAACACGAGAGACGTCCGCCTCCTGCCGGTCGTACCGGCGGGTCGGGCCGACGGAGTTCGCCGGCGGGTCGGTCTGGGTGGTTGCTCGGCCGCTCGCGGGCGAACGGGCCGGGCGGTCTGGCTGTCGGGGCAGGGACCTGAGCGGGGATCACTGAGCACGTCGGTACGGGCAGCCTAGTCGCTCGACCGCCGTCGTAGGCCCCCGGGATCGAGCGGTTCCGGAGGCTTCCGCACCCGTGATCATCGTGCGCCGACGACGGTACGTGCTCGACCGCCGCGACGCCCGCTGCGGGCGTCAGTTCGCGTCGACGTGCCGCTGATAGCCGTCGGCGTCGAGCAGCCCGTCCAGCGCCGAAGGGTCGCTGACCGTCAACTCGATCAGCCAGCCGTCGCCGTACGGGTCGCTGTTGACCAGCTCGGGCGTGCTCTCCAGCGCCTCGTTCCGCGACGACACCTCACCGGAGATCGGCGCGTAGACGTCGGAGACGCTCTTGGTCGATTCGACCTCGCCGAAGGCCTGGCCCGCGTCGAGCCGGTCGCCCACCTCGGGGAGCTGGACGAAGACGATGTCGCCGAGGGCGTCCTGGGCGTAGGAGGTGATGCCCACCTTCACCCGGTCGCCGTCCTGGCGCACCCACTCGTGGTCTGTCGTGTACTTCAGGTCGTCCGGATACACCGGCAGGCCCTCCTCGGGCGATCGGCTCGGAGATGGTCGCTCGTGCTCGAACATCTTTACCAGCATCCGGCGGGACGTCAGGCGTCACCGGGGAGCCGGGCGAGCGTACGTACGGGCGGGCAGCGGTCGCACCGACCGCACGGTGAGGTCGGACGCCGTCCGGACCTGGGCGTGGGCGCCGGGCCGCTCGGCCACGGAGTCCGTGATGCCGCCGGGGATCTGCAGCGCTTTCGCGATCGTGTCCGGATCCCCGAGGGCGGTGAACACGTACGGCGACGAGATGCGGCGCCCGTCGACGATCAGACCCTCGGGTGTGTCCGAGACGTAGCTCTCCACGCCGAGGCGGACGCCGGAGAGGTCGATCACCTCGGCGCCGGCGTCGCGGAGCTCCTGGATCGTGTCGACCAGCACGTCGCTGCGGATCTGCTGCTGCGGGTCGGTGATGGTCAGGACCACCCCTCGACCGCGCGCCGGCACCGTGCCCGCGAGAACCCCCAGCTGGTCGGCCCGCTGTCGGGACTCCTCCAGCGCCGCCTGGTCGCCTTCGGCCCCCGCCAGCCGGTCCCGGCTGGCCTGGAGGTCGCTGACCTGGTCGCGCAGCCGGCTCGCCCGGCTGTCGAGGTCGTCGATGATCCGGACCAGGTCCTCCTGCCGGGCCGTGGCGAGGCCGGCCGGGCCGCGGTTGCTCCGCACGCTCACCGCCAGCGCGAATCCGAGCAGCACGAGCAGCACGAGCCCGACGACGCGGTAGGGCGAGCCGCCCGAACGGTGCGGGCTCGGCGGCGGCAGGTCGCTGCTCACGGCGTCACTCGGGTTCAGGCCCGGAACAGGCGCCGGCGGATCGCGGCGGCGTTGGAGAAGATGCGGATGCCCAGCACGACCACGACGGCGGTGGACAGCTGACCGCCCACGCCCAGGTTGTCCCCGAGGTAGACCACCAGCGCCGCGACCAGCACGTTGGACACGAAGGACACGACGAAGACCTTGTCGTCGAAGATGCCCTCGAGCCGCGCACGGACCGCCCCGAAGACGGCGTCGAGCGCCGCGACGACGGCGATCGGCAGGTAGGGCTCGAGCCAGTCGGGCGCCGTCGGCTGCAGGAACAGGCCCGCGACGAGGCCGGCGAGCAGGGCGAGCGCTGCGATCACGGACGAGCTCCCGTCGTGGCGGTGGAACCGGGCGTGCTGGGGCCGGCTGTTGCTGGGGCCGCTGCTGCTGGAGCCGGAGCTGCTGGAGCCGGAGCTGCCTCCCGCGGACGACGGCTCGACCAGTGGTCGGGCGACCCGGGACTGGGTGGCGGTGGATGCGGGCAGGTGCAGGTCGTCGCGGGGCGTGATGCGCACGAGAGCGCCGCTCTGCCTGAGGCGTTCCAGCACCGGCGCGCCTGCCGCGCGGAACCTCCGCTCGAGCGTCGCCCTGTCGCCCACCACGGAGATCACGTACGGCGCGGTGAGCGGCCGGTAGTCGGCGAGGATCGTCTGCCCGGCGGTGCGGATGGCCGTGGTCGGCGACAGGCGGATGCCGCCCACCGAGACGGCCTCGGCCCCGGCGGCCCACAGGGCGTTGACGACCTCCTGCAGGTCGCGGTCGCTGACCCGTCCGGCGATCACCTGACCGTCCGGCCGACGCTCCGAGCTGCCGGTGCCCTGCCCCGCGTCCGGGGCGTCGTCCACGCTCACCTCGATGCCGGGGCCGGTCACCGCCGTCGCCCCCGTGGCCGCACCGAGATCGGCGGTGCGCTGGGCCAGGGCCCGCCCCTCGCGGGATGTATCGAGCACCGAGGCCTGCAGCGCGTTCGTCTCCCGCCGCAACGCGTTCACCTGGTCGCTCAGCTGATCGACGGTGGCGGTGCGCGCGCGGGCGTCACCGACCAGGGCGCTGCGGGCATCCTCCGCCGACGGCGCGGCCAACCGCTCGCGGCTGAGCACGAGGCCGAGTGCGAGCCCCCCGACCACGAGCAGGGACACCGTCGCGGACCGGGCCCGCGGCGGGCGGTCGCGCCGACGCTCCGCGGCGTCGGCGTAGGCGGGATCGAGGGCGCCCGCGACGACGGCCTCGAGCAGCGCCGGCTGGGCCGGTCGGAAGCTCTGGGGCGGCTGCGGCCCGGAGGCCGCCGGTCGCCCCCGCCCGGAGGCTTGCGCCGGCGCCGGGGAAGGCTCGCCGACGCTCATGGCCTCATCTTGCCAACGTCATCCGTCCGACCTCGTCCCGCCGACCTCAGCCGTCGCTGTCCGTGACGAAGTCGACGAGCCGCTCGACGGCCTGCAGCAGCGGCACCTCGAGGTCGGCGTAGCTGTTCACCGATCCGAGCACCCGCCGCCACATCTCCCGGGGGTCGGACACGCCCAGGGCGGAGCACACCCCCGTCTTCCAGTCCACGCCCCGCGGCACGTGCGGCCACGCACGGATGCCGACCGCCCGGGGCTTCACGGCCTGCCAGATGTCGACGTACGGATGGCCGGTGACGAGCACCGCGGCGCCGCCCTGCCCGCGACCTACCGCGTCCGCGATGCGCTGCTCCTTGCTGCCCGGCACCAGGTGGTCGACGAGGACGCCCAGTCGACGGCCCCGCCCGGGGCGGAAGGCCGCGACGGCGTCCGGGAGGGCGTCGACCCCCTCGAGCTGCTCGACGACGACGCCCTCGATGCGCAGGTCGTCGCCCCACACCCGCTCGACCAGTGCGGCGTCGTGCACGCCCTCGACGAGGATGCGGCTGGCCCGTGCCACCCGCGCCTGCACTCCCGCCACCGCGATCGAGCCCGAGGCCGTCCGCTTCGGGCTCGGCGCTCCGGACGGACCGGTGGCGACGGGGCGGCGGAGGGTGGCCGGCCGGCCCTCGTGCCGGAACGCGCCCGGCTCGAGCGGGAAGGTGCGTCGTCGGCCGTGCCGGTCCTCGAGGGTCACCGTGTCCTTCGACATCTCCACCACGGCGCCGCACCAGTCGGTGGCGATGTCCTCGACGACGACGCCCGGCTCCCCCGCGACGTCCATGGGCTCCGCGGGCCGCGGCCGGCGGCCGGCCGGGGTCGAGAGCACGTCGAAGCCGTAGTCCTTGCTGCGCACCCGCTCACGCTAGGAGCCGAGGCGCCCGCCGCCGGGGACCGACACGGGCCGGTGCCGGATGAGACGCTGCTGACATGGACTACGACCCCGATGTGGCGCTGATCGTCGTGGACGTGCAGAACGACTTCGCCGACCCGGCGGGTGGCCTGTACGTGCGCGGCGGCGAGCAGGTCGTCGAGGCGGCCAACGCCGAGATCGAGGCCGCCGTCGCGGCCGGGGCTCCCGTCTTCTACACGCAGGACTGGCATCCCGAGCACACGCCGCACTTCGAACAGGACGGCGGGGTGTGGCCGGTCCACTGCGTCGCCGGCACCTGGGGCGCCGAGCTGCATCCGCGGCTGTCGGTGCGGGGCCCGGTGGTGCGCAAGGGCGTCGGCGGTGAGGACGGGTACTCGGGCTTCACGATGCGGGACCCGGCGGAGGGCACCGAAACCGGCACCGGCCTGGAGGACGCGGTCCGGGCGACCGGGGTGCGGCGGCTCGTGGTGCTGGGGCTGGCCGGCGACGTGTGCGTCAAGGCGACGGCCCTGGACGGCGCGCGGCTGGGGTGGCAGACCGCCGTGCCGTGGGCCGCGGTGCGCTCGGTCGAGCTCTCCCCCGGCGACGACGAGGCGGCACGGGAGGAACTCCGGCAGGCCGGGGTGGACGTCGCCTAGGCCGGACAGTCGGAACAGACCGGCGGAAAACGACCCCCGGACGAACGAAGGTCCGGCCGGGAGACCGGCCGGACCGCGTCGCGGGGGCTTCTCGTGCTGGCGCTGCGGGTGCTGCGGGTGCTGCGGGTGCTGCTGGTCGCGGGGTGGTGCTGGTCGTGCGGTGGTGCTGCTGGCGCGGCGGTCAGGCGGCGCAGTCGGTGCAGACCATGCTGCGCTCGTCGGCGAGCTGGCTGCGGTGGTGGACCAGGAAACAGCTCTTGCAGGTGAACTCGTCGGCCTGCCGCGGAAGGACACGCACGGTGAGCTCCTCGGCCGACAGGTCGGCTCCGGGGAGGTCGAGCTCTGCCTCGAACGGGTCGGCCTCGTCACCGAGGTCGGCAGCCGCCTCGGCCCGGCGGGCCTTCAGCGCCTCGAGGCTCTGCTCCTGGTCGTCATCGGTCTCTGCGGACCGCGGAGCGTCGTAGTCGGTAGCCACTGGGTTGTGCTCCCTCTGCACGGAACGTGCGGGTTACAGGGTGATGCTGATCGGTGCGTCCGTCGCAACGTTCGGCGAGCGACGGTTGTGCCCCCTGAGGGGGAACTCACACGCTCGACCGACAGCCGTTCCGAACTGAGCGAGGAGTGGTTCTCAGCTCCCCGTTCTTGCCGCTGTCGACACCGCGAACAGGTTGTTGAGGTACAGGTCTCGCTCGGTGTTCGGAACGATCCGGGGGTCCGGTTTCATCCCGGGGAGAAGAAACTGATTTCTCGCGCAACCATGTCCACGGCGACGGGCAGCGTACGCCGTCGGATGCAGCTGCCGACCCGGGTCGTCCGTCGCTCCTGCGGGACGAAGGTCCCGGTTCAGCCGGTCCGGCGCAGATAGGTGACCGGGCCGCCCTCGCCGCCGGAACGCAGCGGCTCGAGGACCTCGTCCCATGCCGTGCCGAGCAGCTCCCGCAACGCCTCGGGAAGGCCGCGGGCGCCCGCCGGCCCCCCGGTCTCCGCCAGCAACGCCCGGATGCGGTTCTCGGGGACGACGACGTCGCCGTTCGCGGCCAGCGGCGCGCGGTGCAGACCCAGCTCGGGGGTCCCGCAGTACCGCTCCGGATCGCAGCCGGGCGTGGCTCCCTCGACCACCTCGAAGTAGACGCCGGACAGCCCGTTCAGGCGGCTGGCCAGACGACCTGCGGTGCCGGCGGCGCCCCGCCACTCGACGCTCGCGCAGACGCTGCGGGGTCGCGCGGGCTGCGGCGACCACTCCAGGGAGACGGGCACGCCGAGGACCGCCGCGACCGCGAACTCCACATGCGGGCAGAGCGGCGGCGGGCATGCCAAAACCGCCAGCTGACCCGATGTCGCTCGAGCCGAAGCAGGCGCAATCTCGACCACGAACCACCTCCACGACGAAGGACGCCTTCCCCTGCGGCTTCGTCAGGCAATTCGAGATCGGGGACAGCTTGTCAGAGAAGGGCGTCGGTTGCCAAGATCCGACACGGCCGATCTCGCGCCGAGCCTGGGCCGAGCCCGGTCGCATCGGCCTCGTGCGACGATCTCGTGCGTGCTCGGTACCAGCCGGATCCCGCCGCCCTCGTGGATCTGCGAGCCGTGCCGCGAGCAGGCGCACGAGCGGTGCGTGGGTCGCGGCCACTGCGACTGCCAGCACCGCGCGCCCGTCCCCAGCGAACCCGCGACGGGTCCCGCCGGCGAGTGACCAGGGGCCGTTCTCCCGAGCGGGACAACCGTGATCGACGCCGCCCGAACCAGGTGTGCGGGTTGACGAACAACGGGTAGGCGAACCCTCGTGAGCACAGCAGCGCTTTCCGCCGACCTGTCCGGCCTGTTCGAGCAGCAGGGTCCCTTCGTCTCCGTCTATCTCGAGACCGAGAGCGCCGTGGAGGACGCGGCCTCGCGGCTGGAGCTGCGGTGGAAGGACACCGTCAAGGAGTTGGAGAGCCAGGGTGTCGACGCCTCGACGATCGAGGCGCTCGGCGCGGCCCGCGGCGGCCACGAGCTCGGCGGCACCCGCGTGATGATCGCCTCCCACGGCACGGTGCACTTCGCCCGGAGCCTGCCGGAGATCACCGACCTCTCCCTCGTGCGCGTCGGGCCCCTGCCATACCTGCTGCCGCTCGTCGACTGGGCGCAGACCCGGATTCCGCACCTGGTCGTGCTGACCGACCGCGAGGGCGCGGACATCCTCGCCTATGAGGAGGGTGCCGACCCCGTCGAGTCGCTCGACGTCGACAGCGGGCGGCACCCCGTACACAAGACGGGTAGCGGCGCGTGGTCCGCCCAGACCCACCAGCACAAGGTCGAGGAGAACTGGAAGGCCAGCTCCAAGGAGGTCGCCGAGCGGGTCGAGGCCGTGGCCCGCGACGTCAACCCGCAGGTGATCGTCGTCGCCGGCGACGTGCACGCGGTCGACGGCCTCAGGCAACACCTGGACAAGGGCCTGGCGGAGCGGGTCGTCGTCGTCGACGGCGGCCGGGCCGTCGACGGCTCCGACGAGGTGGCCGCCGACGGGGTGCTGAAGGCGCTCGCCGGCCACCTGCGGGACCGGGTCGCCGATGCACTCGCCGACTTCGCCAAGTACCGGGACCGGGCCGCCGAGGTCGCCGCGACGCACCCGGGCACCGACGGCACCGACTACGCCCTGAACGCGGCGAACGGGGTCCGCGACGTCGTCGCCGCTCTGCAGAAGGCCCAGGTCGGCACGCTGCTGCTGGCCAGCGATCTGAACGAGGCCAACCCGCTCTGGTTCGGTCCGGCCTCGACGATGCTCGCCGCGCAGCGCTCCGACCTCGAGCAGATGGGCGTCGGCGACCCGCAGCAGGGCTCGCTCGTCGACGTCCTGATCCGCGCGGCGATCGGCACGGACGCCGAGATCCTGCTCGTGCCCGCCGGCACGCCCGACTCACCGGACGACGGCGTCGGCGCGCTTCTCCGCTACTCGGACAACGCGGCCGGACCGGCGGTCAGTTGAGCGGGGCCCGCGGCTCGGAACAGGGGACGGCCCGGCCGCCAGGCAGGCTGTAGGGATGCAGGTCTGGCCAGGGTCCCCTTATCCGCTCGGCGCCACGTACGACGGCGCCGGCACCAACTTCGCCCTGTTCAGCGAGGTCGCCGAGTCGGTGGAGCTGTGCCTGTTCGGGCTGGACGAGGACCACCCGGCCGAACAGACCCGCGTTCCGCTGCGCGAGGTCGACGCCTTCGTCTGGCACGCGTACCTCCCGAACGTCGGCCCCGGGCAGCGCTACGCCTACCGCGTGTCCGGGCCGTACGACCCCGCGCAGGGCCTGCGGTGCAACCCGGCCAAGCTGCTGCTCGACCCGTACAGCAAGGCCGTCGACGGCGAGGTGGACTGGGACGAGGCGGTCTTCCCGTACCGCTTCGACGCCCCCGAGGAGCGCAACGACACCGACTCGGCGCCCTTCATGCCGCGTTCGGTCGTCGTCAGCCCGTTCTTCGACTGGACCGGCGACCGCTCCCCCAAGCGCCCCTACAACGAGTCCGTCATCTACGAGGCGCACGTCCGCGGGCTGACGCAGCAGCACCCCGGCATCCCGGAGGAGATCCGCGGCACGTACGCCGCGATCGCGCACCCGGTGATGCTCGAGCACTTCCACACGGTCGGGATCACCGCGGTCGAGCTGATGCCGGTGCACCAGTTCATCCAGGACGAGCACCTGATCTCCAAGGGGCTCCAGAACTACTGGGGCTACAACACGGTCGGCTTCCTGGCACCGCACAACGCCTACTCCTCCTCCGGCCAGCGTGGCCAGCAGGTCCAGGAGTTCAAGACGATGGTCAAGGCGCTGCACGCCGAGGGGATCGAGGTGATCCTCGACGTCGTCTACAACCACACCGCCGAGGGCAATCACCTGGGCCCGATGTTGTCGATGCGCGGCATCGACAACGCCGCCTACTACCGGCTCGTCGACAACGACCCGCAGTACTACATGGACTACACGGGCACCGGGAACTCGCTGAACGTCCGGCACCCGCACGCGCTGCAGCTGATCATGGACTCGCTGCGCTACTGGGTGACCGAGATGCACGTCGACGGCTTCCGCTTCGACCTCGCCTCGACGCTGGCCCGCGAGTTCTACGACGTCGACCGGCTGGCGGCGTTCTTCGACCTCGTCCAGCAGGACCCCGTCGTCTCGCAGGTCAAGCTCATCGCCGAGCCGTGGGACGTCGGCGAGGGCGGCTACCAGGTCGGCAACTTCCCGCCGCTGTGGACCGAGTGGAACGGCAAGTACCGCGACACCGTGCGGGACTTCTGGCGGGGCGAGGGCTCGACGGTCGGCGAGTTCGCGTCCCGGCTCACCGGCTCGAGCGACCTGTACGAGAACGACGGCCGCAAGCCGTACGCGTCGATCAACTTCATCACCGCGCACGACGGCTTCACGCTCAACGACCTCGTCTCCTACAACGAGAAGCACAACGAGGCGAACGGCGAGGACAACCGGGACGGCGAGAGCCACAACCGGTCGTGGAACCACGGCGCCGAGGGGCCGACCGACGACCTCGACATCGTCGCGCTCCGCGAGCAGCAGAAGCGCAACTTCCTGACCACCCTGTTCCTCAGCCAGGGCGTGCCGATGCTGGTCGCCGGCGACGAGATGGGGCGGACGCAGGGTGGCAACAACAACGCCTACTGCCAGGACAACGAGATCTCGTGGCTCGACTGGAGTGACATCCGGGAGAACTCGTTCCTGTACCACTTCACCGCTTCGCTGACGAAGCTGCGGCGCGAGCACCCGATCTTCCACCGGCGGCGCTACTTCCAGGGGCGGCCGATCGCGGGGTCCGGCGGGCTCGACGACATCGTCTGGCTGACCCCGGCGGGCGAGGTCATGAGCCAGGAGGACTGGGAGGCCGGCTGGGCGCGCTCGCTCGGCGTGTTCCTCAACGGCCAGGGCATCCCCGACCCCGACGTCCGCGGCCAGCGCATCACGGACGACTCGTTCCTGCTCTACTTCAACGCCCACCACGAGCCGATGACGTTCTCCCTGCCCGGTGACGAGTACGGCGAGGCGTGGGAGTGGGCCATCGACACGACGCGGCCGATGATGTCGCAGGTGGCCGAGGACGACAGCCTGAAGGCCGACGCGGAGCTGAAGCTGGAGGCCCGCTCCATGGTGGTACTCCGCAAGCTGTTCTGAACCGGCGGGTGTTCTGGGAAGCAGCGCCCCGGACGCGGCAGGATGGACGGCGATGACCGCCGACGCCCCGACCCCCGCCGCCCCAACCTCAGCCGCCCCGACCGCCGATGCTGAGTCCGTCCGAGCAACCGCCCCCGCCCACCATCTGCCGGCCCCCGGCAAGCCAGTGCCGACGAGCACGTACCGCGTGCAGCTCACGCCGGAGTTCGGGTTCGACGACGCCGCGGCCGTCGTTCCGTACCTCGCCGAGCTGGGCGTCTCGCACCTGTACTGCTCGCCGTACCTGCAGGCGGTGCCGGGGTCCAACCACGGCTACGACGTCGTCGACCACGCCCGGCTCAACGAGGAGCTCGGCGGCGAGGCGGCGCACGGCCGGCTGGTGGAGACCTGCAAGGAGTTCGGGCTCGGGCTGGTGCTCGACGTCGTCCCGAACCACATGGCGGTCAGCGGGCCGGAGTCGCAGAACGCGGCCTGGTGGGACGTCCTGCGGCACGGGCCGGCCTCGCGGCACGCGGGCTGGTTCGACATCGACTGGGACACCCGGGACAACCCGGGCAAGGTGCTGGTGCCGGTGCTCGGCCGCTCGCTCGCCGAGTGCCTAACTGAAGGCGAGCTCTCGATCGACCGGACGGACGCGACCCTCTCGGCGCTCGGCGGGCCCGTCGTCCGCTACTACGAGCACGAGGTGCCGCTCGCACCGGGAACCGAGTCGCTCGAGCTGCCGGACGTGCTCGACGTCCAGCACTGGCGGCTCTGCGACTGGCGCATCGGCGCCGAGGAGCTCAACTACCGGCGATTCTTCGACGTCACCACCCTGGCCGGCGTCCGCGTCGAGGACCCGGCGGTCTTCGACGCCACCCACGAGCGGGTGGTCGAGCAGGTGGCCGACGGCTCGCTCGACGGCCTGCGGATCGACCACCCCGACGGGCTCGCCGACCCGGAGGGCTACCTGGCACGGCTGCGCGAGACGACCGGCGGCGCGTGGGTCGTCGTCGAAAAGATCCTCGAGGGCGACGAGCCGCTGCCGGACGAGTGGGCCTGCGCGGGCACGACCGGCTACGACGCGCTGAACCGCGTGACGAACCTGCTCGTCGACCCCAGCGGCGAGCAGCCGCTGACCACGTTGTACGGCGAGCTGACCCGGGCTCCGGTCGACTGGGACGAGGTGCGCGCCTCCGCCAAGAGCGTCGCGGTGCGCGAGGTGCTGCCGGCCGAGCTGTCGCGGTTGACCGAGCTGCTCGTGCGGGCCGCCTGGGCGGACCGCCGGACCCGGGACCTGTCCCGACGCGGGCTCCGCGACGCGCTGGAGGCGGTGCTCGAGGAGTTCGACGTGTACCGCGCCTACGTCACCCCGGGGCGGCCCGCGGACGAGGCCGCGCGGGAGACGATCCGCACCGTCTGCGCGGAGGCCGTGCGCCGACTGCCGCACCGGCGCTCGGAGATCGCGACGGTCGCGCGGATGGCGCTGGCCGGGCCGGCCGAGTTCGTCGTCCGCTTCCAGCAGACCTGCGGGCCGGTGATGGCCAAGGGCGTCGAGGACACGGCCTTCTACCGCTACCACCGGCTCGCGGCGCTGAACGAGGTCGGCGGCGACCCGGGCTCGTTCGGCCTGTCCCCCGCCGACTTCCACGAGGCATGCGCCGAGACGCAGGAGCGCTGGCCGCTCACGATGACGACGCTGTCGACCCACGACACCAAGCGCGCCGAGGACGTCCGCGCGCGGCTGGCACTGCTCTCGGAGGACCCGGCGAACTGGGCCGCCGTGGCCGGCGAGCTGATGGCCCTGGGCGAGCGGCACGCGTCCGAGGCCGGACCGGACCGGAACGCGATCTACCTGCTGCTGCAGACGCTCGTCGGGGCGTCGCTCGCCGGCGAACCACTCGACGTCGAGCGCGCCGTCGCCTACATGGAGAAGGCGACGCGGGAGGCGAAGGAGCACACCTCGTGGACCGCGCCCGACCCGGACTACGACAGCGCGCTGGAGGCCTACGTCCGCGGCGTTCTGGGCGATCCGGACTTCCTCGCCCGGCTCGCCGCCTACATCGCGCCGCTGGTCGAGCCGGGGCGGGTCAACGGGCTGGCGCAGAAGCTGATCCAGCTGACGATGCCCGGCGTGCCCGACGTCTACCAGGGCACCGAGTCGTGGGCGCTGTCGCTGGTCGACCCGGACAACCGTCGTCCCGTCGACTTCGGCGACCTGGCGCGGATGCTCGCGACGCTGCGCGGCACGCCGCGCCTCGACGACAGCGGCGCCGCGAAGCTGCACCTCGTGCGCACGACGCTGCAGGTGCGGCGGGCACACCCGGAGTGGTTCGGAGCGAGCGGGTCCTACCAACCGCTGTCGGCGACGGGCGCCGCTGCGGAGTACGTCTTCGGCTTCGTCCGTGCCGGCCGGTGCATCACCGTCGTGCCGAGGCTCGCGCTGGGGCTCCGGCGCGCCGGCGGGTGGAAGGACACGGCTCTGCCCCTCCCGCCCGGCGAGTGGGTCGACGCCTTCACCGGCCGGCGCCACGGCGGGGCGAACGGCAGCAACTCCGCCTACCTGCTGAAGCTGCTGCGCGACTTCCCGGTCGCGCTGCTCGTGCCGGCGCCGAACTGACGCTCTTCCGGGCGCGCTGATCCGCTGCCGACGTCGCGCGACCTGAGAGGATGGACGGGTGCGAGTCTCCGCCCGATCCGATTACGCGGTCCGCGCGCTGATCGAGGTGGCCGGTCGGCCCGGCGATCCCGTCACCGCCGACCAGGTCGCCCGGGCGCAGGAGATCCCGCTGAAGTTTCTCCTCGGCATCCTCGGCGACCTGCGCCGGGCGGGGCTCGTGCGCTCGCAGCGGGGGCCGTCCGGCGGCTACCTGATGGATCGGGATCCGGCGTCGATCACGGTGGCCGACATCATGCGGGCGGTCGACGGGCCGCTGGCGTCGGTGCAGGGGTCGAGGCCCGAGTCCATGACGTACGAGGGGTCGGCCGCACGGCTGCAGGAGGTCTGGATCGCGCTGCGGGCCAGCCTGCGGACCGTGCTCGAGGCGGTGACGCTGGCCGACCTCGTCTCGGGCGACCTGCCGCCGGTGATCGCGGAGCTGACGCAGGACGCCGAGGCCTGGTCCCGCCGCTGAGCGGGCCTCTCGCCGACCGCCCCGCCTCCACCCGCACCCGCACCCGCACCCGCACCCGCCCGCACCCGCACCCGGCGGAACGATCAACTGACCCCGCCACCTGCGGCGAGGGCCGGGCGGGGACAGTTCATCGTCTTCGGGGGCTGTGGGTGCGCCCAGGGCATCCACAGGCGGGCGCTCGACGCCCCCGGGACGTCCGCCGATGGCCTGCAATGCCTCGGTGGACCCCGATCTGCTCGCGCTCGCCCGGCGTCAACACGGGCTCCTGACGGTCCGCCAGGTGACGGACGCGGGCCACCGCAACCTGCTCCGCGCCCGACTCGGCAGCGGCGAGTGGGTCGAGGAGCAGCCGCGGGTGGTCCGACCGGTTCTCTGGCAGCCGAACCGGGAAGCGCGCCTCGCCGCCGTCCGGCTGGCGCTGACTCCGACCGGCGTCCCTCGAGGGTGGTGCTTCTCGCACACGACGGCGGCCCACCTCCAGCGGCTGAAGGTGCCCGAGCCGTCCGAGGTGCACGTGCTGCTGCCGACGTCGCGACGCAAGCTTCCCCTGCGCGGGACGGTTCGCCACTTCACCGAGAAGCCACCGAGGACGATGCGCGTGCGCTCCGAGCCGAAGGGACTGCTTCTGCCCACGGGGATGCTCGTGCCGACGGTGCTGCAGTGCGCCGCGGTCCTCCTGCGGAACGATCTCCTCGCACTGGTCGAGGACCTGCTGCGCGAGGAGCGACTGAACATCGACGTGCTGCGGGACGCCTGTGGCCGCGGCATCTCGGGCTCGGCGGCTCTACAGGACGCCCTGGATGAACTCGATGCGGACGGCGCCGACCGGTGGGTGCGCCGTCTCGTCCGGCTTCTGACGGCGGGCGGCCTGCCGCGTCCCGCCCTCGAGGTGCCGATGTACGACGGGGCACGCGTCCGGGCCTACCTCGACGGGTTCTACGAAGAGGCGAAGCTTGCCGTGGAGGTCGACGACTGGGAGTCGCACGGGCTCCGCGACGCGTCCGAGCACGATCGGCAGCGCGACCGGTGGCTGTACAACGCGTACGGGATCCTGACCATCCGGTTGACCCCTCGGGAGATCCGCGACCACCCCGAAAAGGTGGTCGCGGACATCGTCGCGGCGTACGAGAAGCGTCGGAAAACGATCAACTGACCCGACCACCTGCGCAGGGGGCCGGCCAGGGACAGTTCGTCAACTCCGGCCCGCCCGCGGGACCCGATCGCCCCGCACCTGGGAGCACCCGAAAACGATCAACTGACCCTGCCACCTGCGCGCAGGGCCGGGCGGGGACAGTTCATCAGCGCGCGCCGTGGCGTCGGACCCCGCCCGGCCACGACCGCAAGCAGGGGCCCGGGCGGACGGTGGGGACCACCCGAACGGGCCAATTTCGCGTCACTCGACTGACTGACTGCGCGAGACCTCGACATTGTCTATCGTGGCGATAGCAATAGTTCCGAACCGCCGCTCGTCCCGTGAGGCCCTGAAAGGCGCTCCATGCATCTCGACCTCCTCGTCACCCTGGCAGGGCTGCTCGTCGGCTTCGTCGTCGGCATGACCGGCATGGGCGGCGGCGCGCTGATGACGCCGGTGCTCGTCCTGCTGTTCGGGGTGCAGCCCCTGGCCGCGGTGTCCAGCGACCTCGTCGCAAGCATGATCATGAAGCCGGTCGGCGGCGCGGTCCACGTCAAGCACGGCACGGTCCATCGGGACCTCGTGAAGTGGCTGGTCCTGGGCTCGGTGCCCGCGGCCTTCTGCGGGGTGCTGCTCATCAAGGCGCTCGGCGACGGCGACGGGGTGCAGTCGATCGTCAAGGTCTCACTGGGCGTCGCCCTGCTGCTCGCGGTCGCGATGATGATCGTCCGGGCGCTTCTCGACGTCCGGCAGCGGGCCGTGGCGGGCGGCGCGACGAGCGCCCCGGCGAAGGTCGTGGCCCGGCCCGTCCCCACGCTGATCGTCGGCATCCTCGGCGGGCTCGTCGTCGGCATGACGTCCGTCGGCTCCGGCTCGTTGATCATCGTCGCGCTGCTGATGCTGTATCCGGCGCTGAAGGCGGGCGATCTGGTCGGGACGGACCTCGTGCAGGCGGTTCCGCTGGTGGCGTCCGCGGCCATCGGGCACCTGCTGTTCGGCGACTTCCAGCTGGGCCTGACGGCGTCGATCCTCATCGGCAGCGTGCCCGGGGTGTATCTCGGCGCCCGGCTCTCGGCGACGGCACCGAACTGGCTCGTCCGCAGGGCGATCGCCGTCGTGCTGCTCGCCAGCGCGCTCAAGCTGCTGGAGGTCCCGACCGAGGTGGTCGGCATCGTCCTGGTCGCCGTGCTCGTCGCGAGCCCCTTCGTGTGGAAGCAGGTCCGCCGCGCGGTCATCCGTCGTACCCGGGCGAGCTCGCCGCAGGCGCCCGAGTCCGGGCACGGCGCGCAACCGCAAACGGCATGGGAAACGCTGGCCGCGGCGCCGGCCGTCGAGGAGCCGGCCCTCCGGTCCTGACCCGGTACGCCCCTCTCGCCCGGTAACGTCGCAGGTCGCGCAGCCGCCCCTCCCCCGGGTCGCCGCGGACCTGGAACCTCGGCCGGCGGGAAGGACTCATGGCGCGCTTCGCTGTCTGGGCACCAGGAGCCACGGGAGTGCGGGTCGAGGTCCGCGAGCCCTCGAAGGCCGCCGGGCCCGCAGACCTCGCGCCCGGCGAGGGCGGCTGGTGGTCCCTCGACCTGCCGGACGCGGTCGCCGGCGACGACTACGCCTACCGGGTCACGACCGCCGACGGGACGACCGACCCGCTGCCCGACCCCCGCTCGCGCTGGCAGCCCGAAGGCGTCGACGGCCCCTCCCGGCTCTATGACGATGCGGCGTTCGCGTGGAGCGACGAACGCTGGCGCGGCCTGCCGCTGGCCGGCAGCGTGCTGTACGAGTTGCACGTCGGCACGTTCACCGAGGCGGGGACGTTCGACGCCGCGATCGGCAAGCTCGACCACCTCGTCGGCCTGGGCGTCGACGCCGTCGAACTCCTGCCGGTCAACGCCTTCGGCGGCCGACGCGGCTGGGGTTACGACGGAGTCGACCTGTTCGCGGTCCACGACGCCTACGGCGGCCCCGACGGCCTGAAGCGCTTCGTCGACGCCGCGCACGCGCGCGGGCTCGGCGTGGTGATGGACGTCGTCTACAACCACCTCGGCCCGGCCGGGAACTACCTCGCCCGCTTCGGTCCCTACTTCACCGACACCCACGTCACCCCCTGGGGGGCGGCCGTGAACCTCGACGCCCCCGGCTCCGACGAGGTCCGCGCGTTCGTCCTCGACAACGCCCGGATGTGGCTGCGTGACTTCCACATCGACGGGTTACGCCTCGACGCCGTGCACGCGCTGGCCGACGAGCGCGCCGTCCACCTGCTCGAGGAGCTGGCCGTCGGCGTCGAGCAGCTCGCCGCCCAGACGGGACGACCGCTGTTCCTCATCGCCGAGAGCGACCTGAACGACCCGCGGTTGATCCGCTCCCGGGCAGGCCGGCGGCTACGGCCTGGACGCGCAATGGTGCGACGACGTCCACCACGCGCTGTGGGCGACGCTGTCCGGTGAGCGCCAGGGCTATTACGTCGACTTCGGGCCGCTCGAGGTGCTGGCGAAGGCGATGACGTCCGCCTTCGTGCACGACGGCACCTACTCCACCTTCCGGGGCCGCCGCCACGGCCGGCCGGCGACGGGCGTTCCGGCACACCGCTTCGTCACGTTCCTGCAGGACCACGACCAGATCGGCAACCGCGCCGTCGGTGACCGGGCGTCGGCGACGCTCTCCGACGGCCTGCTGCGGGTGGGGGCGGCCCTGCTGCTGCTCTCCCCCTTCACCCCGATGCTGTTCATGGGCGAGGAGTGGGGCGCCCGCACGCCCTGGCAGTTCTTCTCCGACCACGCCGGCGAGCTCGGTGAGGCGGTCCGCACCGGGCGCCGCGCCGAGTTCGCGAGCCACGGCTGGGCGACCGAGGACGTGCCGGACCCGCAGGACCCCGCGACGTTCGAGCGCTCGCGCCTCGACTGGGACGAACCGCTCGGCGAGCGGGGAGCGGCCCTGCTCGAGTGGCATCGCAAGCTGATCCGTCTCCGGCGCAGCGAGCCGGAGCTGACCGACCCCGACCTCGGGCACGTGCACTGCAGCTGGGAGGAGGACGGGGACCAGCGCTGGTTCGTCCTGCGCCGCGGCTCCGTGGTCGTGGTGGCGAACCTCGCGCGCCACCGGCAGATCATCCCGCTGCCCGGAACGCCGATTCAGATGCTGCTCACGTCCGCGAACGGATTCGGGTTCGCCGACGGCAGCGTCGAGATCGAGGGCGAGTCGGCCGCGGTGCTCCGCCTGCTCCAGCCCCGCTAGCGACCGATCCACCGCCCGTGCAGGCTTGAGTCGGCCGGGTAGGGACCGGGGCATGCGCATCGTCGTCACGGGAGCCTCGGGCAACGTCGGGAGCCGGGTGCTGCAGGCCCTCCACCGGCAGGACGCGTCGCACGAACTCGTCGGTGTGGCCCGCCGTCCCCCGGCGAACGGTCCGCTGGCGGACATCGCCGACTGGTTCGCCACCGACATCGCCACCGAGGGCTCCTCCGACGACCTCGCCCGCGCCTTCGGCGGCGCCGACGCCGTCGTCCACCTCGCCTGGCTGATCCAGCCGAGCCACGACGAGAAGACCATGGCCGCCACCAACATCGACGGGACGCGCCGCGTGCTGACCGCGGTCCGCGCCGCCAAGGTGCCGTCGCTGGTCGTGGCGAGCAGTGTCGGGGCCTACTCCCCGGGGCCGAAGGACCGCCGCGTCGACGAGTCGTGGGACACCGAGGGCATCCCCACCTCGATCTACAGCCAGCACAAGCGGCACGTCGAGCGGATGCTCGACGTGTTCGAGACCGACGTACCGGCCACCCGCGTCGTGCGCATCCGGCCGGGCGTCGTCCTGCAGCAGCAGGCCTCCAGCGAGCAGGCGCGGTACTTCCTCGGCCCGTTCGTGCCGATGCCGTTGGTCCGCCGCTCGATGATCCCGGTCGTCCCGGCCCTGCCACGGCTGGCCCTCCAGGTCGTCCACGCCGACGACGTCGCCGCCGCCTTCGCCGCCGCGGCCGTCACCGACGCGGCGCGCGGCGCCTACAACGTCGCGGGCGAGCCCGTGCTCACCATCACCGAGATCGCCGCCGCGCTGCGGGCGAAGCCGGTTCCGTTCCCGACATCCGTCGCCCGTGCGGTCGTCGACCTGACGTGGCGCCTGCGGCTGCAGCCCACCGACGTCGGCTGGGTCGACCTGGCGCTCGGCGTGCCGCTGATGTCGACGGAGCGCGCGCGCCGCGACCTCGACTGGCGTCCGAAGGTCGACGCGCGGGACGCGGTGCTCGAGGCGATCGAGGGCGTCCGGACGGCCAGCGGCGGTCCGAGCCCGGTCCTGCGGGCGGTCCGGGGGCCGGTCGACCAGATCGTGTCGGGCGCGAAGTCACTGCTCCCGCGCGTCGGCGGCAAGATCTGACGTCCCGTCGAGCCACTGCTCGAAGTCGATCCGACCGCGAGGTCCGTCGTCGGTGGGGATCAATCCGCCGTCGGCCATGCTCCGACCGACCCGGCCGGGCAACGGCAGCGCGAGAACGGGTCGCCGCGAGCCGCGGGCGCGGAGCAGCCGCCGGACCAGATCCGGCATCTGCTCGCGGCGGGGACCCGCGAGGTCGGGTACCCGTCCCGAGGGCTCGGCGAGCGCGAGGTCGACCAGCGCGGCGGCCACCTCGCTCGCGGCGATCGGCTGGCTGAGCATGCGCGGCACGGCGACCACGGGCGCGCGACCGAGCCGCTGCACCAGCTGCCCGGCGAACTCGTGGAACTGCGTCGCCCGCAGGACGCTGGCGGGCACCGGGCCGGCGAGCACCAGGTCCTCCTGGCGACGCTTGCCGGCGTAGTAACCGAGGTCGACCCGGTCGATCCCGACGATCGAGAGGGCCACGTGGTGCTCCACGCCGGCTCGCGCACCGGCGGCGAGCAGCGACCCCGTCGCCCGCTCGAAGAAGCGGACCGCCGCCGCGCGCCGCGTCGTCGTCACGTTGCTGACGTCGACGACCCTGCGTACGTCGCGCAGCGCCTCGTCGAGCCCGCCGTCCCCGACCGCGCCGTCACCGTCCCCGCCGTCCCCGACCCCGCCCGCGCCGAGCAGATCGACGCCCGTGGACCGCGCGAGCACGACCGGCTCGTGCCCGGCCCGCCGGACGGCATCGACCACGAGCCGCCCGACCGTGCCTGTTCCGCCTGCCACCGCGATGCGCATTGCGCCTCCTCGATCTCGGTTCTCCTGTCTAACTGACGACGGATCAGCCGGCGCCGGCGTGACGTCAGCTCGCAGCACCCTCCCGGATCAGCGCGCCGAGCCGGGAGACGGCCCGCTGGTACTTCTTGCGGTGCGGTCCGTGCAGCAGCTCCTCGCCGAACAGTTCGGAGACCGGTGAGCCCGACGCGACGATCGGCACCTTCCGGTCGTAGAGCCGGTCGACGAGAACGCCGACGCGCAGCGCGACCGCCTGGTCCGTCAGCGGATGCACGCCGGTGAGCCCGACCAGCGGCGTGTCGTCGACGAGCCGGCCGTAGCGGGACGGGTGCAGCGACTCGAGATGCCCGCAGAGGGCGGAGAAGTCGTCGCAGGTCGCCCCGTCCACGCTCGCGGTCCTCGCCGCCACCTCCTCGTCCGTCGCCGGCGGAGGCGGTGTCATCGCGCCGCGATGCCGGTAGTCCGGGCCGTCGACCCGCTGGACGTCGAAGTGCGCGGCGAGACCCTGGATCTCGCGGAGGAAGTCCTCGGCCGCGAATCGCTGCGCACCGAGGTCCTCGGGTTGCGTGTTGCTGGTCGCAGCGATCCTGACCCCGCTGTCGACCAGCTCGTTCAGGAGGCTGCTCAGCAGCACGGTGTCGCCGGGGTCGTCGAGCTCGAACTCGTCGATCGCGAGCAGGCGGTACCCGGAGAGGGCCTCGACGGTCGGGGCGAAGCCCAGCGCGCCGACGAGCGAGGTCAGCTCGACGAACGTCCCGTACGCCTTGGGCCCGGGGGCGGCGTGCCAGAGCGAGGCCAGCAGGTGCGTCTTGCCGACGCCGAAGCCGCCGTCGAGGTAGAGGCCCGGCCGCCCATCGGCGTCCGCGGCCGCATCGCGCCGTCGGCGTCCGAACAGCGACCGCTTGGACGCCCGGCTGCGTTCGAGCCGTGCGGCGAAGGACTCGACGCTGGTGAGGGCCTCGCGCTGGGTCGGCTCGTCCGGATCCGGGACGTAGGTGGCGAACCGCACGTCGTCGAACCGCGGGGGCGGCACCATGGCGGCGACGAGCTCGGTGGCCGGGACCTCGGGACGACGGTCGGTGAGACGTCGGGGCACGGATCTAGTGTTGCCCTCCGTGCGGAGTTTGCTGCCCGGCGGGACGGGTGAGCCCGACCTCGAAACGATCTATGCCTTCCCCGGTACCGGAACGTGGGTCCGGGCCAACTTCGTCGCCAGCATCGACGGTGCGATCGAGGTCGGCGGACGCTCGGGGCCGCTGGGCGGGCCCGGCGACCATCGCATCTTCCACCTGCTGCGCGCGCTCGCCGACGTGGTGCTGGTCGGGGCCGGGACCGTGCGGACCGAGGGCTACCGGGCGGCGGAGCTGCCCGAGGACCGGCGACGACGGCGCGAGCTGGCCGGGCAGCTGCCGGTGCCGCCGATCGCCGTCGTCACCCGGCGGGGTCTCGAGCCGGGCACGCCGGTGCTCGAGCCGGTGCCGGGCGCGCCGCGTCCGCTGCTGCTGACCACGGCCGCCGCCGCCGAAGCCGCGTCCGACGAGGTCCGGGAGCGGGCCGAGCTGGTCGTCTGCGGCGACGAGGACGTCGACGCCTCCCTGGCCGTCCGGGCGCTGACCGACCGCGGCTTCCGGCGGCTGCTGTGCGAGGGTGGTCCGCAGCTGCTGTCGGAGCTGGTCCTCGCCGGGTTGGTCGACGAGCTGTGCCTCACGGTGGCTCCGCAGCTCGCCGGGCCCGGGCGGGCGGGCATGACGGGCGGCTCACCGTGGGGCGAGCCGCGGGCCCAGTCGATGAACTGGTCGCTCGCCGGGGTGCTCGAGGAGGACGGTGACCTGTTCCTGCGGTATCGGAGGCGCTGACCGTGCGGCGCTCGCCGGCTCAGCTCCCTCCGTCGTTCTCGCTCTCCTGGACCGTCTCCTGGCCGGTGTTGCCGTAGTCGTCGCCCGGGACCTGCGACTCGGGGCTGAAGTCGTCCGCCGTCCGGCCGGAGGAGGAGATGCCGCCGTGGGAGTCGGAGGTCTGCTTCTCGCTCGATGCTTCACTCATGCCCCGGCCCCTACCCGCGGCACCGGTTTCAGCACGGCGCTCAGCGATCGGCACGGCGCTCAGCGCTCGGCAGGGCGTCGAGGACGGCATCCACCTCGAGGTCGGCCATGCAGGCCGGTCCCCCGTCGGCGGTGAGCGGGCAGCGGGCGGACCACCAGCACTCCTGTTCGGTGATCGCCGTCGGGCGGCGGATCTCGCAGCCGGGCAGACCCTGCAGGTTCACGCTCGCCGGGTCGGACAGGCCGTAGCGGGCGGCCAGCGTCGGCCCGTACAGCCCGACGGCCGGGGTGCCGACGGCGGTGGCGAGCCGGACGGGTCCGGTGTCGCCGCCGATGGCGACGCCGCCGCGGGCGCCGACCGCGGCGGCGGTGGCGGCGAAACCGCGGAGATCCTGGGCGGGGAGCACGTGCACTCCGGGCAGGTCGGCACCGTCCGGCACGGTGACGACGGTCCTCCCCTGCTCGCGGAGCTTCCCGACGAGCCGGGACCAGCGCTCGGCCGGCCACCGTTTGATTGGCATGCCCGCGCCGGGGAGCACGAGCAGCGGCCGTTCGCCGTCGGGCAGCAGCTCCGCGCCGTGCCGTCGCTCGTCGTCGGTCAGGACCACCCGCAGCGGCAGATCGACGTCGGCCGGGTCGATCAGCCCGTCGCCCGCGAGCAGCCGGAGGAACCGTCGCTCGACCGGCTCGTCGGCGGGCGGCCGGCGCCAGAGGTTGGTGACCGTGTGCGGCACCCGGGCGTCGAGGAGCTCGACGACGCCGCTGTGCATGGTCGTCGACACGGCGAGGTCGGCAGGATGCTCGTCCAGGTGGGCGGCGAGCCCGGCGGCGGCATCGTCGGCGTCCGTCACCGTCACGGAGGCCACGGCCGGGTCGGCTGCGAGCAGGCTGTCGCCGGGTGCCAGCGTGACCACGCGCAGCGCGGCGTCCGGAAACCGGCGGGCCAGCGCGTGGATGCTGGGGAGGGCGAGCAGCAGGTCGCCGAAGCCGCCGAGCATCTCGACGACACAGATCTCGTGGACGTTGCCGATCTCCCGGACGTCGCCGATCTCCCGGACGTCGCCGATCTCGCGAACGTCCCGGCTCACCTGTCGAGCACCTCGGCGTAGAGCCGGGCGTGCGCGCCCGCCACGGCCTCCCAGGTCCTCGACGCCATCCGCTTCGCGCCCTCGCCGGCGAGCCGCTTCCGCTCCGCTTCGTCGGACAGCAGGCGTTCCAAGGACCGCCGCAGCGTCGCGTCGTCGCGCGGACGGGCCGGCGCCACGGCACCCTCGACGTCGTCGTCCGGCCCCTCCGACGGCTCGGTGGCGACGACGGGCAGCCCGTGCGCCCAGCAGGTCAGCAACGAGCCGCTCTTGGAGGTCACCCCGTGCGTGAAGGGCAGGGCGGCGACGTCGGCGGCCCGGAGCCAGGTCGAGGCCGTCGTCTCGTCGACGAAGCCGGTGAAGGTGAGGGCGTCCTCCGGCAGGCCGGCCGACCGGGCGAGCCCACGCAGCTCGTCGACGAAGTCGTCGGCCTCGTCGTCGGGCCAGGCGAGCGAGCGCCAGCCACCGACCGCGACGACCCGCAGGTCGGGCCAGCGGTCGCGGCGCAGCGCGACCGCCGCGTCGATGAGGTACCGCAGCCCCTTGACCGGGTGGACGAAGCCGAAGAAGGCGACGATCGGCACGTCCTCGGGCAGGCCGAGCGCGCGACGTGCGGAGGCGCGGTCCCCGTCGAAGGCGACCCCGACGTTGGCGCCGATCGGGATGACCTGGGCGGGCCGGCCGAGCCGGTGCCGGACGACATCGGCGTGCCCGCGCCCGGTCACCACCAGCGCCCGGCTCGCCGGGGCCAACAGCAGCGTCTCCCGGTCCCAGCGCCCCGTCCGCTCGCCCCAGATTGATACGCGGCGCTGCACGGCGGCCAGCGGCGCTGGGCGTTCGAGCGGCGTCCAGCTCCACCAGCCGTACTCGTGCAGGGTCGTCACGATCGGCGCACGCGTGCGCAACGGCAGCAAGCCGACACCGCCCGAGTAGCCGTAGGCGGAGGGGGCGAAC
The DNA here is from genome assembly GCA_963783105.1 of uncultured Actinomycetota bacterium. Lineage (GTDB taxonomy): Bacteria > Actinomycetota > Actinomycetes > Frankiales > Frankiaceae > JAVEDQ01. The sequence continues at coordinate 193,738 of CAWAMI010000003.1, read as the reverse complement.
TGCACGTGCACGAGGTCCGCGTCGGGCCGCCGGCGGAAGTGGCGCATCCCGGGCCACTCGGTGACCATCGCCTGCACCCCCACCGCGGGCAGGGCGGCCACCAGGCGCTCGACGTAGGCGGAGACGCCGTCCCGGTCCGGCCGGTAGCGGCCCACGACGATCTCGACGCACCGGTCACCCACGCAGGCCAAGTTATCCAGCGGAGCGGGTGCCGAACGCCTGCGAAGATGGGCGACGTGCAGCTGCCCGTCTCACCCCCGGTCGCCCCGATGCTCGCGAAGTCGGTGCCGTCCATCCCGCCAGGTGCCTCGTATGAACCCAAGTGGGACGGCTTCCGCACCATCGTGTTCCGCGACGGCGACGAGGTGGAGCTCGGCAGCCGGAACGAGAAGCCGATGACGCGGTACTTCCCCGAGGTCGTCGACGCGGTCCGCCGCCTGCTGCCCGAGCGGATCGTGCTCGACGGCGAGATCGTCGTGCCGATCAACGGCCGGCTCGAGTTCGAGGCCCTCGGCCAGCGGATCCATCCCGCCGAATCGCGGGTGAACAAGCTCGCCGGACAGACCCCGGCGTCATTCGTCGCCTTCGACCTGCTGGCCCTCGGCGACGAGGACTTCACCGGTCGTCCCTTCGCCGAACGGCGCGCCGCCCTCGTCGACGCCCTGGCCGGGGTGCCGGCCCCGATTCACGTCACGCCCGCGACCGACGACGTCGAGACGGCGCAGCGCTGGTTCGTCGAGTTCGAGGGCGCGGGGCTCGACGGCGTGGTCGCCAAGCCGCTCTCCGGGACCTACCAGCCCGACAAGCGCGTCATGTTCAAGATCAAGCACGAGCGGACCGCCGACTGCGTCGTCGCCGGCTACCGGGTGCACAAGAGCGGACCCGAGACGGTCGGCTCCCTGATGCTCGGCCTCTACACCGACGAGGGCGTGCTCAACTCGATCGGTGTCATCGGCGCCTTCCCGCTGGCCCGGCGCAAGGAGCTGTTCCAGGAGCTGCAGCCGCTGGTCACCGAGTTCGAGGGCCACCCCTGGAACTGGGCGGCGCACGAGGCCGGCGAGCGCACCCCGCGCAAGGGCGAGGGCTCGAGGTGGAACGCCGGCAAGGACCTGTCGTTCGTCCCACTGCGGCCGGAGCTGGTGGTCGAGGTGCGCTACGACCACATGGAGGGCGAGCGCTTCCGGCACACCGCGCAGTTCAACCGCTGGCGCCCGGACCGCACGCCCGAGTCGTGCACCTACGAGCAGCTGGAGCGGCCGATCACCTACGCGCTGGACGACATCGTGGCCGGGCTCGGCGCCTGACCCGCTGACGCCCTGACGGCCCGCGGCGACCGCGAACGGGTGCGGGTGTTCGCGGTCTGCGCGGAATCTGCGGCGGTTTTCCGCGGCAACCGCGAACAGCACCGCCCCAACCGCGAACAGCACCGCCCCAACCGCGAACGGCGGCCCTAGTTCGGCAGTGTCATCCCCGCGCCCACGGTGACGCCGGTGGTCTCGTCGATGAGGATGAACGAGCCGGTGCTGCGGTTGCGGCGGTACTCGTCGTGGAACAGCGGCTGGGTCGTGCGCAGCGAGACCCGGCCGATCTCGTTCAGCGACAGCGCTCCGGCCGACTCGTCGCGGTGCAGGGAGTCGATGTCCACCCGGTAGTTGATCTCCTTGACCATCGCCCGGGCGGTGCGCGTCGTGTGCTTGATCGCCAGCTTCTGCCGCGGCAGCAGCGACGCCGCCTCGCTCATCCAGCAGACCATCGCGGAGACGTCCTGCGTCGTGGACGGCTGGTTGCCGGGCCGGCAGATCATGTCGCCGCGGGAGATGTCGAGGTCGTCCTCCAGCCGGACCGTCACCGACATGGGTGCGTAGGCCTCCTCGACCGGCCCGTCCATCGTCTCGATCCCGGCGATGCGCGACGTGAGGCCCGACGGCAGGACGACGACCTCGTCGCCCGGCTTGAGCACTCCCCCGGCGACCTGACCGGCGTAGCCGCGGTAGTCGTGGAAGGCGTCGCCGAGCCCGGACGACCCGCGCGGACGGATGACGTACTGCACCGGGAAGCGGACGTCGATCAGGTTGCGGTCGCTCGCGATGTGCACGTCCTCGAGGTGGTGCAGCAGCGAGGTGCCCTCGTACCAGGGCATGGTTTCCGAGCGGCGCACGATGTTGTCGCCGTTCAGCGCGGAGACGGGGATCGCGGTGAGGTCGCCGATGTCGAGCTTGGCGGCGAACTCCCGGAACTCCGACTTCACCGACTCGAAGACGTCCTGGTCGTAGTCGACGAGGTCCATCTTGTTGACGCACAGGACGAGGTGGGGCACCCGCAGCAGCGAGGCCAGGAACGCGTGCCGCCGGCTCTGCTGCAGCACGCCCTTGCGCGCGTCGACGAGGATCAGCGCCAGGTTCGCCGTCGATGCGCCGGTGACCATGTTCCGCGTGTACTGCACGTGGCCCGGGGTGTCGGCGAGGATGAACTTGCGCTGCGGGGTGGCGAAGTAGCGGTAGGCGACGTCGATCGTGATGCCCTGCTCCCGCTCGGCGCGCAGGCCGTCGGTCAGCAGCGCGAGGTCGGTGTACTCGTCGCCGCGCTGCTTGCTCGTCCGCTCGACCGCCTCGAGCTGGTCGGAGAACAGGCTCTTCGTGTCGTAGAGCAGCCGCCCGATGAGCGTGCTCTTGCCGTCGTCGACCGACCCTGCCGTCGCGACCCTCAGGAGCTCAGTCATCGAGAAGCCTTGTCATAGGAGGCCCCGGTCATCTAGAAGTACCCCTCTTTCTTGCGGTCTTCCATGGCGGCCTCGCTCACCCGGTCGTCCGCCCGGGTGGCGCCGCGCTCGGTGATGCGCGTCGCGGCGACCTCGTCGATGACCTCGTCGAGGGTGGCCGCGGTCGACTCGACCGCCCCGGTGCAGCTCGTGTCCCCCACCGTGCGGTAGCGGACGGTCGCGTCGAACGGCTCCTCGCCGTCGAGCGGCTGGACGGGCCCGCCCACCGCGAGCAGCATCCCGTCCCGCTTGATCACCGGACGGGTGTGCGCGAAGTAGATCGACGGGATCTCGATCTTCTCCTGAGCGATGTACTGCCAGATGTCGAGCTCGGTCCAGTTCGACAACGGGAAGACGCGGATGTGCTCGCCGCGGCGGTGCTTGCCGTTGTAGAGGCTCCACAGCTCGGGCCGCTGGTTCTTCGGATCCCACTGCCCGAACTCGTCACGGAAGGAGTACACGCGCTCCTTGGCGCGGGCCTTCTCCTCGTCGCGCCGGGCGCCCCCGAACACGGCGTCGAACTCGCCCTGCTCGATCGACTCGAGCAGCACCGGCGTCTGCAGCTGGTTGCGCATCGCCTTGGGGCCCTTCTGCTCGACGACCTTGCCGGCGTCGATGGCCTCCTGGACGCTGCCGACGATCAGCCGGACCCCGAGCTGCGCGACACGGCGGTCGCGGAAGTCCAGGACCTCGGGGAAGTTGTGACCGGTGTCGACGTGCATGACCGGGAACGGGATCTTGGCCGGCCAGAACGCCTTCTCGGCCAGCCGCAGCATCACGATCGAGTCCTTGCCGCCCGAGAACAGCAGCACGGGCCGTTCGAACTCGGCGGCCACCTCGCGAAAGATGTGCACCGACTCGGCTTCCAGCGCCTGCAGGTGCGTCAGCTCGTAACGACTCGTCCGCACGGTTGGCTGAATCCCTCCGACTGTCCTGCCGACCTGACCCGACGGGTCACCCACACGTCTCCGGTTGCCCGATGCCCGAGTTCCGGTGCCCACGAGTCCCGCCGCCCCGTCGCGTGGCCCATCAGACGGGCGGCCACGGAGGCAACCTTACGTGCGGGCCCCCCTCCCACGCGGCGCTTCCGCGAGCATCACCCGGCCGCGCGCCGGCCTGTCACCCCGTCGGGCGAACCGGCCGACGGTCAGGTGGAGTCGCTCGTGCCGGTCGCGGCCGCCGCCAGCACCCGCTCGGCCAGTTCGGGCCGGCAGACGATGAGGTCGGGCAGGTAGGGGCGCGGCTGGTTGTAGAGCAGGGGCGAGCCGTCCAGCCGGGTGGCGACGACGCCGGCGGCGTGCGCGACGGCGACGGGCGCGGCCGAGTCCCATTCCCACTGGCCGCCGGCGTGCACGTACGCCTCGGCCTCACCGCGGATGACGGCCGCGATCTTGGCACCGGCGGAGCCGAGTGGCACCTTCACGCCGGCCAGGGCCGCGACGACGTCGTCGACGACCGCGGGGGCCCGGGTCCGACTGGCGACGACGCGCGGGGGCTGACCGGCCTCGGGGGTCGGCGGCGGGTCCGGTGCCGGATGCGAGCTCAGCACCACGCCGTCCGGCAGCCCCACGGCGCCGAGGGCGAGTTGCCCGCCCTCGTGCCCCGTGCGCACCCAGAGCGCGATGTGCACCGCCCAGTCGCCGCGGCCCTCGCCGAATTCCCGGGTGCCGTCGAGCGGGTCGACGATCCAGACCCGCTCGGCGCCGAGGCGGGCGGCGTCGTCGGTCCCCTCCTCGGACAGGACGGCGTCGTCCGGACGGGACTCGCCGAAGGCACGCATGAGGAACTCGTGCGAGCGCCGGTCCCCCGCCTTGCGCAGCGCGTCGACGTCGGCGGTCCCCATCTGCTCGCGCAACGCCTCGAGGAGGCGCACGGCCTCTCCGGCCAGTTGCACCGCGAACGCGGCGTCGCCGTCGGCCTCGGCTGCTCCGAGCGGTTGCGCGGTGGGAGTCATGATCACAGCAGTCTGCCAGACTTCCTCGTCGTGCCCGACAACTACTCGCACCTCGTTCCGCCCGCCGCAGGCGGCCTTCTCCTGCCCCCGGACGAGGCGACTGCGCTGGACCGGGACGCGGCGGGCTGGCCGGAGCTCGCCCTGAGCGCCGCCGACCTGTCCGCGGTCGAACTCCGGCTGTGCCTGCCGCATCTCGACCTCGGCGAACTGCTGCTGCCGGCGCCGACCGGCAGCAGCAGCTCAGCGCCCGAGGCCCGGGGGCCGGGCGAGCGGCTGGCGCTGCGCGACGCCGAGGGGGTCCTGATCGCCGTCCTCGACGTCGAGGCAATGGTCGACGGGCACGTCTCCGGTCGCATGACGGGCGTTCGGCTGCCCGCCCACCCCGACGCGGCGGCCCTGCGACGCTCCCCGGCCGTCCTCGCCGCAGCGGTCTCGGCCCGCGGATGGCGGCGGGTGGTCGGCCTCCTGACCGACCGTCCCTTGTTCTCCGCCGACCTCCAGCGGCTACGCGATCGGCTCGACGCCGCCGACGGCGCCGTGGTCGCCGTCCTGGCCGGGGGCGTGGAGGCGACCGACCCCGAGCACCACACCCGACTCGCCGCGCTGCGGGCCGGTCTCGCCGAGCTCGGCCCCGACGCTGCCGACAGGGTGCTGCTCACGGTCGTTCCGCTGGCCGCCTCCGCCGGCCCGGATCTGCGCCGCGCCGTTGCCGCCGGGTACGGACTGCCCGACGCCGACGTCGCACCGGCGCCGCAATCGCCGTCCGCCCAGGCGGTCCGCGAGACGCTGGAGGGCGGCGCACACGGAGCCGTCGGGCCGGAGCCCGTGCTCGCCGCCCTGCGGCGGACGCATCGCCGCCGCAGCGAGCAGGGACTGACCATCCTGTTCACCGGCTTGTCCGGCAGCGGCAAGTCGACCGTCGCCGGCCTGCTCGCGGTGCGGCTGCTCGAACTCACCGCTCGTCACGTGCTGCTGCTCGACGGCGACCGGGTCCGCAGGCACCTCACGGCCGGTCTCGGGTTCTCCCGGGCCGACCGCATCACCAACGTCCGCCGCATCGGCTGGGTGGCCGCCCAGGTCAGCGCCGCGGGTGGCATCGCCGTCTGCGCGCCGATCGCGCCCTACGACAGCACCCGGCGCGAGGTCCGGGCGATGGTCGAGAACTCGTCGCCGGCGGCCGGCTTCGTCCTCGTGCACATCGCGACGCCGCTCGAGGAGTGTGAGCGCCGCGACCGCAAGGGTCTCTACGCCAAGGCCCGGTCGGGCGAGCTCCCGGAGTTCACCGGGATCTCGGACCCCTACGAGGCGCCCGAGGACGCCGACGTGGTCGCCGACACCACGGGACGGGAGCCGGCGCAGGTGGTCGACGACGTCCTCGACCACCTGCGCGGCGCCGGCTACCTCGGCTGAGGTCCAGGGCTCAGCTGCTCAGTACGCGCCCTTGCGCCGGACGACGGCGGCGAAGGTGCGCCAGCAGATGAGGAAGTCGAGGGCCAGCGACCAGTTCTCGACGTAGTGCAGGTCGAGCCGGACCGCCTCGTCCCACGGCAGCTCGGAGCGTCCGCTGATCTGCCAGAGCCCCGTGAGGCCCGGCTTGACCAGCAGGCGCCGGCTGACGTCGCCGCCGTAGCGCTCGACCTCCGAGGGCAGCGGCGGCCGGGGACCGACCAGCGACATGTCCCCGAGCACCACGTTGATCAGCTGGGGCAGCTCGTCGAGGGAGAACCGACGGAGCCACTTGCCGACCGGTGTGATCCGCGGGTCCTCCTTCATCTTGAACAGCAGGCTGTTCTCGTTCTCGTTCTGGGCGGCGAGGTCGACGACCTCGGTCTCCGCCCCGGTGCGCATGGACCGGAACTTGATCATTGTGAAGTGGGATCCCTGCGCGCCGACCCGGGTCTGGCGGAACATGGCCGGTCCGCGGCTGGTCAGCCGGACGACCAGGGCGATGGCCAGCAGCAGCGGGCTCAGCAGGAGCAGGGCGAGGGCCGCCGAGGTGCGGTCGATCGTCGCCTTGATGATGCGCCGGGTGCCGCGGAACTCGGGCTGCTCGATGTGCAGCAGCGGCAGTCCGGCGACGGGACGGACGTGGATGCGCGGGCCGGCGATGTCGGTGAGCTGCGGTGCCACGACGACGGTGACCCCGCTGCCCTCCAACCGCCACGACAGGCGACGGAGCTCGGACTGGCTCAGGTCGGACCAGGCCGCGACCGCGACGGTGTCGGCGCCGGTGACCCGGAGGGCCTCGACCAGCTGGGCCGAGGTACCGATGACCGGCACGCCTTCGATGCTCTGACCGGAACACCGGGTGACGCAGGCCGCGACGACCTCGAAGCCCGCGCTCGCGTGCAGCCGGACCTGACGGATCAGCTCCGCCGTGGCCCGCTCCGTACCGGCCACGACGACCCGGTGCTGGCACGCCGCCCCCTCGCGGCGGGCCCGGGCCAGCACCTCGCGGGCCACCCGGCGCGAGCCGAGCGCGATGACGCTCGCGAGCGGCAGGGCGACGAACAGGTAGCCGCGAGCGAGCTCCGTGCCGAACGCGTAGGCGACGATCGCGAAGATGGCGCCGTAGCGCAGCGAGGCTTCCAGCGAACGGCGGTACTCGTCCGCACCGGCGCCGAGGAAGCGCGGTTCATAACCCCGGTTCGCGCCGACGAAGGCGACGAAGCCGAGCGGGAAGAGCAGGGTCAGAATCAGATAGCCGGTCGAGAAATTGTCACCGAAACGAACGGCGAGGGCCAGCGTCGCGGCGAGCAACGAGCCCAACAGATCCACCGCCACCAGCCCGCGGGCGTAGCGGCGCAGCCAGCTCGGCGTCCCGGCGAGTTCCCGCACCTCGGACCGACGTGCCAGCTCGGCGAGATAGTCGGCCCGGTCACTGGCCCGCCGGCCAGGGTTGGGCATCGGCGTCCGCGTCGCCGTTCGACGATCCACGAACGCGGTCCGCATCTGCGGCGGCGCCTCCGTCACGCTTTTCCCCCCGTCACATTGCCCGGCCTGCGGCGCGCTGCTATCAGCCGCCCCAGGCCGGCGGCCGTCCTCGTCACGCTCGGTGATGATGGGCGGCCACCCCCTCAGAGAATTCTTACTGCATAGAACGATTCCTGCAGGGGGAACGTGATGACGCCGTCCGGGTGAAATCGCTGTGTAACACAACAGTCATGAGCACCCCCCGTGTACTGAACTCTGTCGGTCGACAATGACTAACCCGTGGCGTACGGCACTGCCCTGTCCTACAGGGCGTCAGGTTCCACGAAAAGCCCGATCGGCTCGACCGTGGCTGTGGAAGATGGGCACCGAGCCACCCGTCCGGACTAGTTGTGCCGGGCACTTCGTGCGGCAACCTGGCATGTCAGGACATATCGACCGATCAACATCATCTACTGTCTGCCCGCTGACGTCTCGACTACGGGGGCGACTACGTCACATCACCGCGAGTCGCCACGCTGTAGAAAGCGTACGCGGGGCCGGCCGGAGGTCGTCAGGTGCCGGCCGGAGCCGCCCAGGCATCGTCGCCGGCCGCGTCGCGAGGACGTTCGGCCGCGCGGGATCGGCCCGCTCAGCCACGCGCCCGATCAGCCCTCGGCGCTGCCCGTCAGCAGGTGATCGAGGCGGCAGAGCCGGAAGACCCTGGCCTGCTTGCGCCGGACGTTGCGGACCGACAGCTGATTGCCCTCGGCCGCGAGCTTCGCGGCCGTGGCCGCGAGCAGCCCCAGTGGTGCGGCCCCGCAGAAGCTCACGTCGGCGAAGTCGAGGACGACGTCCCGCGGCTCTCCGCTCGCATCGTCGAGGGCGGCACGCATGGCAGGGACCGCGAACGCGTCGAGCTGACCCGTGGCCCGCACGACGGCGCGCCGCCCCTCCTGCTGTACTCGCATGCTCCACCCATCGGCAGACATCGGAACCTCGGCAACCACCGTCACGCTCCCACTCCCCCTGCAGCAGGAACGACCGGCGGGAGCAAAGGATGCGGCCTGCGGCGGGCATCAGTCAGCCGTTTCGCCACCGACACGCCGGGCGCGGCTCGGCTGAACCCGTTTGGGCTCCCCCGGCATCTTCGGGAACTGGGGCGGATAGGGCGCATCGCCCAAGCCGCGATCGGCCTCGTCCCGCTCGGCCAGTTCGAGCAGCGGGTCGAGGTCGCCGACCGCGTCCTCCATTCCCGCGTGCAGGTCGCCGAGCCGCGCGAACCGCGCCGGCATCGTCGCCAGGGTGAAGTCCTCGATCTCGGCGTCCGGCACCTCGTCCCACGTCAGCGGCGCGGACACCGTGGCCGTCGGCCGGGCGCGCACGCTGTAGGCGGATGCGATCGTCTGGTCCCGCGCCATCCGGTTGTAGTCGAGGAACACCCGCTCCCCGCGCTCCTCCTTCCACCACGCGGTGGTCGCGATGTCCGGCCGCCGCCGGCTGACCTCGCGACCGAGCGCCAACGCAGCCCGACGGGCCTCCAGGAAGCCGTGCCGCGGCGCGACACGGACGTAGATGTGGATGCCCTTGCTGCCGCTGGTCTTGGGCCAGCCGACCAGCCCGAGCTCGTCCAGCACCTCGCGCACGGCCAGGGCGACCTCACGGACCTCGGGCCACCCCGTGCCGGGCTGCGGGTCGAGGTCGATGCGCAGCTCGTCCGGACTCTCCGGGTCGGCCCGCCGAGACGGCCACGGGTGGAAGTCGAGCGTGCCCAGGTTGCCCGCCCAGGCCAGCGCCGCCGGGCCGGTGACGCACAGCTCGTCCGCGTGCCGCCCCGAGGGGAAGTCGACCCGCGCCGTCTCGAGCCAGGGGGGCCGCTTCTCGGGCACCCGTTTCTGGTAGATCGCCTCCGCGTCGGCCCCGTCCGGATGGCGCTTGAGGACGCACGGCCGCTCGTACAGCGCGCGGACGAGCCCGTCGGAGACCGCCAGGAAGTACTCGACGAGGTGCAGCTTCGTCTCGCCGCGGGCGGTGAAGTAGACCTTGTCGGGGTTCGTGACCCGCACGGGCGTGCCGTCGACGTCGATCTCCACGTAGGGCGAGGCGGCCATGGGGCGGAGCATAGGGCGGTCCACCGACAAAACCGGCGCCGCGGCGGGCGACCCGAGGTGCCGTGCTCAGCGCTCGGCGGGCGCCGAGGCCGGATCCCCTTCGGTCGGAGGGGCGTCCTCAGGCTCGGCGGGCGAGGCCCGTCGCGCGAGCCAGAACGTGGCGGCGAGGCCGACGGCGAACAACGGCCAGCCCATCGCGATCTTCGTGGTGGCGAGCCAGCCGACGCTGTCGTTGAGATAGAGGATGCCCTGCACGACCGCACGGGCGGCGAAGATGCCGCCCCAGAGCACCGTTGCCGCAGCCATCGCCCGCCGCAGCGGTCTGCTCTCCCGCCAGTGCGCGTACTTCGGATCCAGGGCCGCGAGCACGTAGCCGATGTACGGGCGGCCGACGAGCAGCGAGATCAGAGCCATGGCCCCGAGGACGACCTGCCAGATGATGCCGGGCAGGAAGAAGCCGGACGCCTTCCCCGTCCGCGCGGCGACGAACGCGGCGAGCGCGAGCCCGAAGAACCCGGCGATGGCCTGCTGCAACGTCTCCTTGCGCAAGAGGCGCACGACGACCAGGACCAGCCCGACGCCGATCGCGGCGACGATGGCCGGGGTCAGTCCGCCGAGCGCGTTGACGATGACGAAGACGACGGCGGGAAGACCGCTGTCGACCAGCCCGCGGGGTCCGCCGATGGCCTCGGCGAGCATCGTCTGGCGTGGCTCGCCGGCGCTTTCCGCGGCATCGTGCGCGGAGGCTCCGTCGTCGTCATTGTCGTCGTCGGCGGCTAGCGCGGCGCCACCCGTGGGGCCGACGGTGGCGTCCGCCGCGACGTCATCGCCGACGGCGATCGGTTCGACCGGCTCCCGGGACTCGTCCCGCGTGGCTCGCTGCTCGATGTCCGTCACCTTCCCGCGCCGGCAGCGCCGACCGTGCCGAACGCCCCGGACGTCATGGACCTCAAGCGGCCGGCTGGCTCGCGGGGAGCAGCTCGTAGCGGGGGTTGTAGATGCTGCGTTCCCCCTCGCGCTCGGTGATGCGCCCCCGCAGCACGATGGATCGCCCGGCCTCGATGCCGCAGATTCGCCGCCGGCCGAGGAAGATCGCCGTGATCGCGCCCGTGCCGTCGTAGACCTCGGCCTCCAGGCTCGGGGCACCGGCCAGCGACTTCAGGGTCACCGAACGGATCGTGCCGGTGACGCAGACGTTCCCGCGCATCGAACACGCGTTGACCGGGGTCGCGCCGACCTCTTCGACCTGGTCCTGCAGCTGTTCGGCCTCGAGGACGCTCTCGTCACACGTCAGCCGGTACAGCTTCCGACCCAACCAACCCCGATGCTCGCCCATCGCGATCCTCCGTGTCCCGGGTGCCCCGACCGCTCCAGTGTGCGCCTACGCCCACGTCCGAGGGCTCGATTCGGGTGCACCGGGCTCGCTCCGCGGGAGTATCAACAGCATGCAGTCCCTGGTTGTGCCCGGCTCGGAGACGGACGTCACGCTTTCCGTCACGATCGACGGTCCGTGCGCCTCCACGGACGCGGACGGCCGCCGCCGTGCGGCCGGCACGGCCCTGATCGCGCACGGCGCAGGCTCCTCCGGCGACTTCGTCCGGCGCGCGTTCGGTCCCCCGCTGCTCGCGGGCGGTTGGCGCCTGGTCTCCTACGACCTGCGCGGGCACGCGGGCAGCACACCCGTGACCGATCCCGCCCGGCTCGACCTGTCCGCGCACGTGGCCGACATGGTGACCCTGGCTCGGCGCGTCGGGGCGGACATGCTCGGCGGCGTGTCGATGGGCGCCCACGCCGCCGTCCTCGCCGCCGCCGCGCTGCGAGCCCACGCGACGGCGGACCGAGGGGCGCCGGTGCGGGGACTGCTGCTGGCCCTGCCCGCCTGGACCGGCGAGCCCGAGGTGGTGGCGGCGGCGAACGCCGTCCAGGCCGCCGAGATCGCCGCGGTCGGGATCGACCCCGTCCTGCGCCGGATCAGTCGCGACCATCCCGGCTGGGTGGCGGACGAGCTGCTGGCCACCTGGCCGCGGCACGACCCGGACGCGTTCGTCGCCGTCCTGCGCGGCCTCGCCCGCTCGCGGGCCCCCTCGCCGACCGAGCTCGCAGCGGCGACGGAACCGGTGGGCCTGGCGGCCCTGGCGGACGACCCGATGCACCCGGCCGCGGTCGCTCAGCGGTGGACGGAGCTGATCCCGGCGGCGCGGCTCACGACGGTGCCCTTTTCGGCGCCCGCGGAGGACCGGTCGGTGCTGGGCGGCGCCTGCTGGGGGTCCTGGGTCGCCGCGTGCGAGGCCGGGGCCGACGACCTCAGCGCGTCTCGGTGATGGTGGGGCCGGGGCCGAGCGGGTCGATGCCCTGCCCGTCCCCCTGCGCCGCTTCCGCCTGCGCCGCCGCTTCCGCCTCCGCCGCCTCCATGGCCTCCTTCGGCAGCGTGAGCGGCAGCGCGTCCCGGATGGGCATGGCGTCCTTGCCGCGCACGACGACGATGTCGGCGAGCACCGAGAGCAGCGGCTCGGCGGCGGCCGGGTCGAGCGCGGCCGGGCCCGAGATGAGGGCGCGGACGAACCACCGCGGCCGGTCGATGCCGAGGAAGCGGGCGGGCGCCAGCTGCCCCGGCGTCCCGGTCGGGACCTGTGCGGCCAGCTCGATGCCGTAGAGGCCCTCGACCTCCTCGGCCGATCCGCCGGAGGTGGACACCGAGCCGAGGATCTCCGCCCGCACCTCGTCCCAGATGCCGCTGCTGCGCGGGGCGGCGAACGCACCGATCTGCATGATGTTGGCGCCCTCGACGAGCAGCACCTGGCCGAGCTCGCCCTGCTCGTTCACCTCGAGCCGCAATTCGACCGTGTCGACGATCGGCACCCGCAGGGCGCCGAGGTCCACGCGGGGGATGTCGTCGTCCGGCGCGTCCGCCTCGTCGTAGGGACCGTCCGGGGCATCGGGCGCCGGGCCGGCACGCAGCCCCGACGCCGACGCCGGCACGTCCGCGTCCGCGTCCGCGTCTTCCGCAGGAGCGCCGTCGGAGACGCCGTCCTCGGCGGGGCCGGCGTCGGTCTCGCCGGCCGCACCGGCCGCGTCGACCCCCGCCGTCTCGGCGAACGCCTCGTCGGCCGAGGTCAGCTCGTCGTCGGAGTCCTGCCTACGCCTGCGCCGGAACACCGCCGCCTCCTGTCTGGGTCTGGCTGTCTGATGTCTGGCTGTCTGATGTCTGGCTGTCCGCTGTCTGGCTGTCCGCTGTCTGGCTGTCCGTCCGGGCACCGAACCCGCCGGTGGAGCCGAACCCACCCTCGCCCCGCAGGGAGGTCGGCAGCGCCTCGACGGGCCGGAAGTCGGCTCGCTCGACCCGCTGGATCACCAGCTGCCCGATCCGGTCCCCCCGCCGGATGGACACGGGCTCCTCCCGGTCGGTGTTGAGCAGCACCACGTGGATCTGCCCGCGGTAGCCGGCGTCGATCGTGCCGGGTGCATTCACCAACGTCACCCCGTGACGGGCGGCGAGCCCGCTGCGTGGGTGCACGAAGGCGGCGTACCCCACGGGCAGCGCGACGGCGAGCCCGGTCGGGACCGTCGCCCGCTCCCCCGGCCCGAGCTCGACGTCGACCGCGCTGACCAGGTCCGCGCCCGCGTCACCCTCGTGCGCGTAGGCGGGCAGGGGCAGATCGGGATCGAGACGCTGGACCAGCACCTCGACCGACGGCTCCCCCGGCGTGCTCACGGGTTGTAGGACCGCTCGTCCCCGAGCGACGGCTCCTTGCCGGCCGCATGCTTGCGGAAGTGCTCCACCGGCACCTCGAGGAACAGCCCTCCCGCCCGGAGCGCCACCGGACCGTCGGGATCGTCGAGCCGGCCTTCGCACTGCACGTAGGCCTTGCGACCCGATACCGCGGTGCACTCGGCGCGCAGATGGAGGTCCGTCCCGATCGGGACCGGGCGCAGATAGTCGACCTCCAGCCGCGCCGTCACGGCCGGACGACGCAGGAGCCAGTTGAGGAAGCCCAGCGTCTCGTCGGCAGCCGTCGCCAGCACCCCGCCGTGCGCCAGCCCCGGCGCCCCCTGGTGTGCCTTGTCGACCCGGAAGACCGCGTCGACGGCCACCCCTTCGCGCACCGTCACCGACAGGTGCAGGCCCGTCGGGTGTTCGTCCCCGCAGCCGAAGCAGGAGGCGTAGTGCGGCGGGAGCACGCTGCCGGGAGCCGGCGCCCGCTCCGAGCGTTCCGGGGCGGTCGCGTCGGCCGGCGGCGTCAGGGACAGGGCCACGCATCTCCTCGCGGGGGTCGACACCCGCCGGGTGGTGCCGCGGGCGAGCAGGACGTTACCGGCACCACCCTCGCCGGGTGCCGGCCGCGGGGTGACGACCGCGGAACGGGGAAAGGCACTGGCGACAACACGCGAAGGTCCATCACGAGGAGTGCATGTGAGCAAGTCGGTCGTGATCACCGGGGCGAACTCGGGGATCGGCCTCATCACCGCGATCGAGCTGGCCAAGGCCGGCTACGACGTCTACGGCACCGCTCGCTCACCCGAGAAGGTCGCCGAGCTCGAATCCACGGCGAGCTCCCGCGGCGCGACCGTGAACGGCATCGTCTGCGACGTCGGCGACGCCGAATCCTGCGAGAAGGGCTTCGCCGAGATCGCCGAGCGCACCGGCGGCGGTCCGTACGCGGTGGTCAACAACGCGGGAACGGCGCAGGCCGGGGTCATCGAGGACGTCGACGACGACGCGGTGCGCGCCCAGCTCGAGATCAACCTGGTGGCTCCGGCGCGGGTGGCACGCCTCGTGCTCCCCCACATGCGGGAGCAGGGCGAAGGCCACATCATCAACATCTCCTCGGTTGCCGGGCGGATGTCGATCCCGGTGATGGGCTGGTACTGCGCCTCCAAGCACGGGCTGGAGGCGATGACCGATGCGCTGCGGGTCGAGGTGGCGCCGTTCGGCGTGAAGGTGACGCTGATCGAGCCGGGCAGCTTCGGTACGAGCATCTGGGGCTCGGCCATGGGAAACCTGCCGGAGCCCAGCCACCCGGTGTACGCGGACGTCTACCAGCGCGGCGGGCTCATCACCTCGAGCGAAAAGTTCATGCCGGACTCGATCTGGGTCGCCCGCACCATCCGGCTTGCGCTGGCCAGCCCGGTTCCCCTCGCGCGCTACCTCATCGGGGTCGACGCGGTGACCGGCGCGGTCGCCGAGAACCTCGCGCCGACCATGCTGACCGACGCTGTGAAGGGCCTCGCCACCGGGCTGCGGAAGCTGCCGCTGCCGGGTCGCCGCTGACACCTGCTCATCGGGCCCATCCGCTCCCGAGGCCGTGCGGGATCCGACCAGCTCCGACCGGCGCGACCCCGTACAGCTTCGGCGCGGTGCAGTTACCCGTGCGGCTAACGGTCCCGAGCCACCGCTTCAGCTCGGTCGCGCCCATGTTGACCGCCTCCGCGAACTGCTTCTCGACGTCCTCGTCCACTGCCACGACGGCGTCCTCCCGATCAGTCCTTCTTCTTCAGCGCGCCCGGCTTGTGCACGGCCTCGCCGCCCGACTTCTCGCTCTCCACGAGGAATTGCGGGTCGTCCTCGGAGGCGCGGACGGTGCGACCGGCCTCCTCGGTGTCCTCGGTGATCTTCTTCTTGACGGTGCCCTCCGCGGTTCCGCCGTGCGACTTCCACTCGACGTGGTCGCCCTTCTCGATGTCGTCAGCCATGCCAGCGGGCTACCCGCATGACCGGGATCCGACCGCGCGCCCCCGACCTGATTCGACCAGCCGATCCCGGGAGATGTCGGACCTATACGGTTGGGCACCGGCGAGTGCGAACAACGAGGAGAGCCACGTGGCGAACGCGGTGGACAAGACCTGGTGGAAGGTGTTCGGCGGGGTGGGCACGATCCTCGCCGGAGCCGTGGCGAAGAACGTCCTCGAGAAGAGCTACAAGGGCGTCACGGGCAGGATCCCGCCGCACAACCCCGAGGACCCCGACGTCGAGTGGCGCGAGGCGCTCACGTGGGCGATCGTCAGCGGCGTCGTCATGGCCGTCGCCCGCCTGCTCTTCCAGCGCGCCGCGGCCGGTGCCTACATCAAGCGAACGGGCGAGCTCCCGCCCGGGCTCGAGCGTGACGACCAGGTGGCGGACGCCGAGAAGGGCAACTGACGGAACCGCCGACCGACGCCCGTAGCCAACCGAACCGGAAGAACCCCATGGTCTACCTGCCGGCCGAACGCGCCCTTCGCGACGAGCGAGCCGCGTTCGTCGCCACCGTCTCCGAACTCTCCCCGCGGGAGTTCGACTCCGCGCCGACCCTGTGCGAGGGGTGGGCGCCGCGCGACGTGCTCGCCCACCTCGTCGGCATCGACTCCCAGCCGGCCACCTATCTGCGCACGGGGGGCCGGGTCGGTGCCGCCAACGCCCGCATCGTGCGCGCGGGACGTCAGCAGACGCGTGAGCAGCTGCTGGCGAGCGCCGAACGCTGGGCCGCCAAGCCGGCGGCGCACTCCCGGGCCGCGGCCTGGTTCCTGCTCGGCGACCTCGGCATCCACCACTCCGACGTCCTGCGCGGGCTGGGCCGGCGGCACCTCGAGGTGCCGCCGGCGGTCGGTGCCGCGATCCTGCGGGAGGGATTCCTGCTCGGAGCCACCCGCGCAGCCCGGTACCGCATCAAGCCCGACGGGCGCGGCGCGATCGGCCTGCCGGGCCGGCCCGTCGTCCGGGGCACGTCTGAGGCGTTGGGCATGTGGCTGTCGGGACGCACGTCCGCCGCCGACGAGCTGCAGTTCAGCGGCAAGGCGGCATGAGCACCCCCGGCGCGAGCCGGCCGGGCGAGCCCGCGGACGAGAGCCACGCCTTCCTCGGCGTCACCGGCCTGACCGAGCGGCTCCGGTCCGGCGCCGTCACGAGCCGTGCCCTGGTCGAGATGTACCTGCGCCGGATCGCGCGCCTCGACGACCGGCTGCACGCATTCACCGTGGTCCTGGCCGAGCAGGCGCGCGCCGAGGCGGACGCCGCCGACGAGCGACGCACCCGCGAGGGCGACGCCGCGCCGCCCCTGCTCGGTCTACCGATCGCCGTCAAGGACAACCTGGATATCCGCGGCGTACCGACGCGATTCGGCTCTGGCTCTCCCGAGCTGCCCGCGCCGTTCGACTCCGAGGTCGTGCGCAGGCTGCGGGCGGCCGGCTGCGTCGTGCTGGGCAAGACGACGATGCCGGAGCTCGCGCTGTTCCCGTTCGGCCCCGCGCGCAACCCGTGGGACACGACGCGGACCTCGGGCGGCTCGTCGAGCGGTTCGGCGGCGGCCGTCGCCGCGGGCCTGGCCCCGGCGGCGACCGCCAGCGACGGCGGCGGCTCGATCCGCATCCCGGCCGCCTTCTGCGGGCTCGTCGGGCTGAAGCCGACCCCCGGGCTCGTCCCGCTCGGGCCGGACCACGAGCACTGGTACGGGCTGTCCGCCGCGGGGTTCCTGACCCGGTCGGTCGCAGACACCGCCGTGCTGCTCGACGCCGTCAGCGACCCCTCGGGCGGTCCGGGCCTGGCGGACGCCGCCGCGCAGGTCGCCGACCCGCAGGTCGCCCCGACCCGCATCGGGCTGACCCGCACCGGAGCGTCGGCCCCGCGCACCGTCCCGCTGCACCCCGAGCAGTTCGGCGCCCTCGACGACACCGCCGGGCTGCTGGCCGAACTCGGCCACGCCGTCGGCCCGGTCGAGCCGCGGATCGGCTACCTGCAGGGGGCGTTTCTCCCGCTCTACCTCCGGGGAGCGCGGGACGACGCCGTCCGGTTGGTGGAGCCGCGCGCGCTCGGCTCCCCCGCCCGCTTCGTCTCGCGCCTCGGCGGCGCGATCGGTCCCCGGCAGATCGCCTCCGCCAAGCGCCGGAGCGACCGTCTACGCGCCCGGATGTTCGGGCTGTTCCGGTCGATCGACGTCCTGCTGATGCCGACCGTCCCGTCTCTGGCCGGCTCCGCCGCTCGGCACGGGCGGGCAGGGGCCCTGCCGGCGCTGCTCGAGAGCACCGAGCAGGTCGGCTACACCACGCCCTGGAACGTCGCCGGCTTCCCGGCGGTCTCGCTGCCGGTCGGGCTGAGCTCCGACGGCCTCCCCCTCGCGGTGCAGCTGGTGGCCCCGCCCGGCGGGGAGGGGCGTCTGCTCGCGCTCGCCGCGCAGCTGGAGTCGCGCCTGGGCTGGACCACGCGCCGGCCGCAGCTGGCGGCCGCACCAGGCTGACGCCGAAAACCTACTGTTCGACACGGTGTAGGCCCTCGTAAGCATCAGGTGACCGCTGGGTTACGCTTCTCCGCGTGTTCGCGCTGCGACCGCCCGGACGAGGTCTGCTGGGCCGGTCAGCCCCGTCGTCC
This sequence comes from uncultured Actinomycetota bacterium, assembly GCA_963783105.1. Taxonomy (GTDB): domain Bacteria; phylum Actinomycetota; class Actinomycetes; order Frankiales; family Frankiaceae; genus JAVEDQ01. The sequence goes on along the minus strand of CAWAMI010000003.1, from coordinate 175,670 downwards.
TCCGAGCGGCCCTACGGCCTCGAGGGCGATCTGCACCTCGCGGTGCGAAAGCGACTGCGGGCGGCGCCGTCGGAGCCGTTGCTGTTCGGGCGATCGGCGGCGGTACTGCTCGACACCGGCGACGAACAGGTCACCGTGTGCGTCACCAACGGGCGGCTGAGCTGCCAGGCCGGCTCGGTACGGCGTCCCAATACGACCGTGCGGGGCGATCTGCAGACGCTGATCGCCGTCGTCGAGGGCACCGCGTCCGGCGTCGGCGCCTTCCTCAACGGGGACCTGACCGTGCGCGGCGACCTCTCGCTGTCCCTGGCGCTCGACGGCCTGTTCGAGCGGACCGATCAGCCGGTGCAGTGGCCGCGCGCGACGCTCGCCAAGCCTCGGGGCATCGGCACCGCCTACCTCGACGCCGGCCCCGCCGACGCGCCGGCCGTCGTGCTGCTCCACGGCCTCGGCGGGACGAACGCGTCGATGCTGCCGCTGATGTGGGAGCTCTCCAGCGACCATCGCGTCCTCGCCCCCGACCTGCCGGGCTTCGGCGGGTCGGCCAAGCCGCACGGCCGCTACGACGCGGCCTGGTTCGTCGACTGGCTCACCTCCTTCCTCGACGACCGTGGCGTCGACCGGGCCGTCCTGATCGGCAACTCGATGGGCGGCCGGATCGCGCTCGAGGCCGGCCTGCGAGCCCCGGATCGGGTGAACGCGCTGGTCCTGCTGTCGGCGGCAGCCGCGTTCCGGCGGCTCCGGCAGTGGGTGCCGCTGGTCCGGTTGCTGCGACCCGAGCTCGGCTACACGCCCATCCCCGTGCCGCACGCGATGGTCGTCGAGACGATCCGGGCCATGTTCAGCGACCCCGACCGCATGCCGCGGCAGTGGCTCGAGGCCGGCGCCGACGAGTTCCTCCGCGTGTTCGGGACCCGGGAGGGCCGCTTCGCGTTCCTGTGCTGCCTGCGCCAGATCTACCTCGACGAGGCCTACGGCGAGCGCGGTTTCTGGGACCGGCTGCCCTCGCTCCAGCCGCCGGCGCTGTTCGTGTGGGGCGACCGGGACCGGCTCGTCCCCGCCGCCTTCGCCCGCTACGTCTCCCGGGCGCTGCCGGAGGCCGGGGCGATCGTGCTCGAGGACTGCGGGCACGTTCCCCAGTTCGAGCACCCCGAGGAGGTCGCCGCGATGACGCGCGGGTTCCTCGCCGACGTCGAGGGAGTGCCGGACGGCGCTTCGACGAACTAGGCGCTCTGCGAGGCCGCCTCCGGGTCGTGGGCGGCGAACCAGGCGTCCAGGTGCCGCCACGTCGACCCCCGCGCCTGCCGACCCGTGAGGACGCCGAGGTGGCCCCCCGGTGCCGTCTCGAAGCGGACCTCCGCCGCGTTCGGGAGCAGCTGGGGCAGCCGCGCGACCGCGCGCTTCGGCGCGATGGTGTCGTTCTCGCCGGCGACGACCAGCACCGGACGCGTGACGTCGGCCAGGTCGATCTCCCGGCCCTCGAGCGTGATGCGGCCGTCGGCGAGGTCGTTGGCCCGGAACAGTCGGTGGTAGAGCTGACCCATCGTGCGGCCGGGGTAGGCGATCATGTTCGCGGTGAACCGGTCCACCGCCTCGATCTGGGCGAGCCAGTCCCGGTCGTCGAGGTGTTGCAGCACCGCGATGGGCTTGGTGACGTACTTGTCCACCGTCGACAACTGGAACGCGCGGCGCACCATCCAGCGCGGGGCTCCGCCGAGCATCCGGTAGGCAGCGGTGCCGAGCCGTCCGCCGGTCAGGTTGGCCAGCGGCCGCAGCGGCGCGACCAGCGGCACCCCCGTCACGTCGAAGGGGCTCGCGATGGCGGTCAGAGAGGCGATCGGCAGGTCGGGACGGTCGGCCGAGGTGAGCATCGAGAAGATGCCCCCGAGGCACCAGCCGACCACGTGGACCGGTGCGCCGTCGTTGTCGGCGCTGACGGCGGCGATCGCCCGCGGGACCACCTCTTCGATCCAGAACTCGATGCCGAGCCGGCGGTTGGCGAAGGGCATGGCCCCGTAGTCGACGAGGTAGGGGCAGCGGCCCTGCTCGACCAGGTACTCGGCGATGCTGCAGCCGCGACGAAGGTCGAACGCCAGCGCTGGCGCGGCCAGCGGCGGGACGAACAGGATCGGCGCGCCGCCCGCGCCCTCGCGCGCGTGGTACCGGTACAGCGCGCGCTGCGGCGCCTCGTCGATCACGTCCGCGGGCATCGGTCGGAGGTCCGCGAGGTGCCCCTTCGCGATGCGCGCGCCGACGTTCTCGGCCGCGGCGGTCAGCCGGTATGGCAGCTCCGACAGGCTCGCGACCACCTCGTCGAACGCACCGTCGAACGCACCGTCGAACACGCCGTCGCTCGCGTCGTGCCCCGCGGGCACCGCGGGAGTTGCCGGATCGTCTGCCACAGCTGCGCCTGTTCCCCGAACGGCACCCGCCCTACCGGACCGGTGCCGGTGACGACGGGAGACTCCGAAGGCGAGGGGTAGGGGAGCTCGAGATGCAGACCTTCCTCCCCTACGCCGACTTCACCGCGTCGAGCGTCGCCCTCGACGACCGACGGCTCGGCAAGCAGCGGGTCGAGACGTTCCAGATCCTGCGCGCCCTCACCTGGCCGGACTACGCGTGGAAGAACCATCCCGCGGTGCGGATGTGGCGCGGCTTCGTCCCCGCGCTGGTCGCCTACGGCCTGGCCAACTGCGCGGAGTGGAAACGGCGCGGGAACGCCGACACGGTCGAGGAGTCGCTGCTCGACTTCACCGGCGGGCGGCGCCCCGACGAGGCGGAGCTGCGACGAGGCGGCCAGCTGCCGCCCTGGTTCGGGCTTCCCGCGTTGCATCTGTCGCACCAGAGCTCGCTGATGCGCAAGGACCCGGAGTACTACCGGCCGCTGTTCGGGGAGATCCCGGACGACCTGCCCTATCTCTGGCCGCCCGATCCCTTTCCCCGGTGGCCGGCCCGGCGCCGCGCCGACGGTGAGCCCGGGTTGGCGGCGGCGCTCGAGGCGCTGGGCTACGACCAGCCCCGTCCGGGTCAGGCGGAGGCCGTGGAAGCGTTCACGTCCGGGTGCGACGTGCTCGGCTGCTTCGCCCCGCGCGCCGGGGCGACGAGCACCGGGTTGCTCGCGGGGCTCGGCTCCACCGGTCCGGCGTCCGTGGCTCCGACCCTGTGGCTCTCCACCCACACCGGCGGTGGAGGCGCCCTGCCGCCCGGCGGTGTTCCCGTCCCCGCCCCCCGGGTCCGGGAACGGGTCGAGGCGGAGGCGGGCGAGGGCGACGGGGCGTTGTCCCAGCCGACGAGCGAGGGGTCGTCGTCTCAGCCGACGACCGGCGCCGGCGTGGCCCGGCCGCCGTCGCCGGTCGAGGTGCTCGCCGTCCGGAACGAAGCCGACGCCGTCCCGGACTTCCACTTCCACCGTCCCTCGGACCTGCTCGACGAGCAGGTCCGGGCGGACGTGGTCGCGCGCGGCGTCGCTCGCCTGGTGCTGGATCTCGGAGCGGCCGGGGACGGGGTCCCGGGCGTCGTCGAGGCGGAGGCGATCCGGGCCCTGCGCCGCGACCTCGAGGGCGGCGATCTCGGGGGTACCGGGACGCGAGCGCCACTGCTCGTCGTGGGGCCTGCGGCCCCTCCGGAGCGGCGGACCGCCCTCACCGAGGCACTCGGCCTGGTCGACCCCGTGAGGGTGGGCGGCGGTTTCGACCCGGCGCACCTGCTGCTGGGCGTGCTGCGCGTACCCGACGAGAACCGGCGGCGGGCCGTCCTCGCCGGCCTGCTGAGCCGGGGCCCTCGCCCCGGACTCCTGTTCGCCGCCGATCTCCCCGCCGCCCGGCGGCTGGCGAAGGGCCTGGGCGACCGCAGCGTTCGGGCAGCGGTGCTCGCCCCAGCCGGACGCGCGTCCGCCGCCGAATCGGCCGTCGCGGCCTGGCGGCGCGGTTCGACCACTCTGGTCCTGCCCGGCGGGCCGGTGCCCGCCGAGCGGCTCGGCAGGAAGGACGCCCGCTTCGTCCACCTGGCCTTCCTGCCGGACGACCGGGCCGTTCTGCTGGACCTGCTGCGCTCGGTGCCGAACCGGCAAGGCGCCGGGACCCCGGCGGTCCTCGTCCTCACCGACGCCGAGGTCGCCGCCGCCGAGCGCGATCCCGGCCTGCACGCGGTGGTCTCCGGCGACCGCTGCCGGCGGCAGGCGCTGCTCGACGAGGTCGGCGAGCCCGTGACGGTGCCGTGCGGTCGCTGCGACGTCTGCGGTGGCGTGTCCGCCGAGGAGATGCTCGCCGCGACCGCCGCCTCCCCCGACGGCCGGTCCTCCGACAGCCGCTCTACTGACAGCCGCTCTACTGACAGCCGCTCTACTGACAGCGTGTCAACAGCTCGGTAGGGTGGGCGACCACCGACCGCGGAGGCCTGCATGACCGTGCTCTCGAACCGTCCGACCGGCTCATCCCCCGAGAGGAAGGCGTCGTCCGAGCAGGAGACCTTCGACTCCCTGTCGCCGGCCACCGGCGAGCGGCTCGCGTCCTATCCGGTGGCGAGCGAGCAGGACGTCCGCGACGCGGTGGGTCGGGCACGCGAGGCGTTCGGCAGCTGGGGCTCCCTGGACTTCGACGAGCGCCGCCGCCACCTCTCGGCCTGGCGGGCGCGCATCGCCCGGGAGGCGGACGACCTCGCCGCCGTGGTCACCGCCGAGACCGGCAAGCCGCGCGGCGACGCGATCACCGAGGTGCTGCTGGCGATCGACCACCTCGACTGGGCGGCGAAGAACGCGCGCAAGGTCCTCGGCCCCCACAAGGTCTCGGCCGGCGCGCTGGCCCCCAACCAGGAGGCTGTGGTCGAGTACCCGCCCCTCGGCGTGGTCGGGGTCATCGGCCCGTGGAACTACCCGGTGTTCACCCCGATGGGTTCGATCGCCTACGCGCTGGCCGCCGGTAACACGGTCGTCTTCAAGCCGAGCGAATACACCCCGGGCGTCGGGCGCTGGCTGGCCGACGCCTTCGCCGCCTCCGTGTCGATCCCGGACGTCTTCCAGACGATCACCGGGCTCGGCGCCACCGGCGCGGCGCTGTGCACCGCCGCCGTCGACAAGCTGGCGTTCACCGGCTCGTCCGCGACCGGCCGCAAGGTGATGGCTTCCTGCGCGCAGAACCTGACGCCGGTGCTCATGGAATGCGGCGGCAAGGACGCCCTGATCGTCGACGAGGACGCCGACCTGAAGGCCGCGGCGGACGCCGCCCTCTGGGGCTCCATGAGCAACAGCGGACAGACCTGCATCGGCACCGAGCGGGTCTACGTCCACCAGAAGGTGTACGACGCGTTCGTCGACGAGGTCCGTCGGCAGAGCGCCGACGTCCGAGCCGGCGACCACTACGGCGCCGTGACGATGCCGTCGCAGACCGAGATCATCCGGCGCCACGTCGACGACGCGCTGGACCGGGGCGCCACCGCCATCGTCGGCGGACGCGACAGCTTCCGCGAGCCGTTCATCGACCCGGTCGTCCTCGTCGACGTCCCGGACGACGCGTCGGCGAACACCGAGGAGACGTTCGGGCCGACGCTGACGATCAACAGAGTGGCCGACGTGGACGAGGCGGTCGCGAAAGCCAACGGCACCGGCTACGGCCTCGCCGCGTCCGTGTTCTCCAAGTCCCGCGGCATGGAGATCGCCCGGCGGCTGCGCACCGGCATGACGTCGGTGAACTCGGTCATCGCGTTCGCCGCCGTCCCCGAGCTGCCCTTCGGCGGCATCGGCGAGTCCGGGTTCGGCCGCATCCACGGCCCGGACGGGCTGAAGGAGTTCACCCGCGCGAAGGCCATCACGCGCCAGCGCTTCGGGATGCCGCTGAACCTCATGTCGTTCCGCAAGCCGACGCGGCTGCCCGACCTGCTGGTGCGGTTCATCCGCCTCCGCTACGGCCGGGGCTGACGCCCAGCTTTCCTAGAACGACAGCTCCCCTAGACGCGCATCCCCTAGACACGGAGCGCGGCGGCGGTACCGGACAGCTCGCCGGCGAGGATGAGCCCGACAGCGTCGAGGCTGTCCTCGAGACCGGTGCTGACCAGCACGCGCTCGCCCTCCTCGGCGAGCGGCGTGACGTCGCCCCGCTCGCTCGGGTCCCGCCAGTTCGACCACCGCGTGGTGGTGAGGCAGTGCGCGAGGCGCACCGTCCCCACGACCTCCAGCGGTCCGACGGCCGGGTCGGGCAGCGGCGTGTGCGAACCGGCGACCGCCGCGACCACCGGCTCCGGCATCTGCCAGAGCACGAGCAGGGCGGCGCCGGCTTGCGCGTGGTCACAACCGAGGACGTCGCGCTCCACCTCGTGCAGCGGTCGGTTGTGCCAGGCGGACTCCGCAAGGCACTGGCGGAAGGCGTCGGGCGCGGCGCTCGCCAGCGCGAGCTGACCGACGTCCTGCAGCAGCCCGGCGATGAAGGCGTCATCGGCGCTACCCCGGTCGGACAGCATGCTCCGGGCGACGACGCCGCTGGCCAGCCCGTGCGAGGAGAGCGCGTCGACGTCGAATCCGGGCACGGCACGCAGCTTGTCGAACGCGGCCATGACCTCGGCGGACAGCACGACCGACGAGATCGTCCGGAGCCCGAGGACGGTGATCGCCTCGCGGACGTCGGTGACCTGCCGGCGCAGGCCCAGGAAGGCGCTGTTGACCAGCCGCAGCACCCGTGCGGTGGTGCCGACGTCGCGGCTGATCGCCTCCGAGAGGGCTCGGATCTCCACGTCCGGGTCGGCGAGCAGCGTGCGCAACCGCGTCCACGTCGCCGGGCTGGACGGCAGGTCCTCGACGTTCGCGATCAGAGCCTGGACCACGTCGACGTCGGCGGTGCCCGCGGTGTCGACCGCGGCCTGGACGGCGAGGGCGAGCGGGAACGGCGGAGGGTTGCGCGGGAGCACGCGGTGCGCGTCCGCCTGCCGACCGACCGCGAGCGCGACCCGGCCGATCCGGGGGTGCTCGTTGGCCAGGTCGGCGAGGAGCAGGTCGGCGTCATCCCCCAGGCCGGTGTCCACCACGACGGCGTCGAGGGACAGCGCACCGCAGACGGCCTTGGCGGATGACCGTGCGCTCGCCGTCAGTACCTGCCATTCCGGGCGGGCCGAGCGCAGTCCCGAACACAGGGCGGTGGTGCCGTTGCCTCCAGGAGCGGCGACCAGGACCCGATACGTCACGCTCTTCCATCGGCATCCGCTGAAACCGGTTGAACTCCCGGCCCGCACGGCGGTTGCGGCGTCCGGGTGGTCCTGCCGGCCGGCACTACCGGGCGCCGGGCCCGCGGCCGAGCGCTCAGTCGTCGGCGCGCGGCTGCCGCGCCAGCAGGTCGTGCAGCGGCCCCCACAGGGCGGGCGGTGCCGCGACGACCAGCGACACGTCCGCCGACTTGCCGTCGAGGCCGCCGACGCACAGCCCCGCCTCGCGGGCGACGAGTCCGCCCGCGGCGAGGTCCCACGGGTTGAGGCCCTGCTCGTAGTAAGCGTCGACGATGCCCTCGGCGGCCAGGCAGAGGTCGATCGCGGCCGAGCCCTGCCGACGGATGTCGCGCACCCTCGGCAGCACCCTGGTCAGCACCTCGGCCTGTCGGGCCCGCTGGCGGCTGTCGTAGCCGAAGCCCGTGGCCACCATCGCCTGGGCCATCTCGGTCTGCGTCGAGCACGCCAGCCGCCGCCCGTCCTGCCACGCTCCCCCGCCGCGGGTGGCGGTCCAGGTCAGCCCGAGCACCGGCGCGTACACGACGCCGACGAGTGGCCCGTCGTCGTCCTCCGCAGCGATCGAGACCGACCAGTGCGTCAGGCGGTAGAGATAGTTGACGGTGCCGTCGAGAGGGTCGACCACCCAGCGGATGCCCGTGGTGCTCTCCCGCGACGAGCCCTCCTCGGCGAGCAGCCCGTCGCCCGGCCGGAGCTCGGCCAGCCGCCGCACGATCAGCTCCTCGGCCGCCGCGTCCATCGCGGTGACGACGTCCGTCGGCGTCGACTTGGTGGCGGCGGTCGTGACCTCGCCCTCACGACCCTCGAGCAGCAGCTCTCCCGCCTCCGCCGCGAGAGCGAGCGCGACCTCGAGGAGCCCCGCGGGGTCGTGATCGGTCGCCTGCGGGGTCGCCTGCGGGGTCGCCTGCGAGTTCAGTGCGGGCCTCAGCCGTCGCCCAGCAGCGAGCGCAGCACGTACGGCAGGATGCCGCCGTGCCGGAAGTAGGCCGCCTCGCCGGGGGTGTCGATGCGGACCTTCGCCTCGAACGTCTTGTCGTCGGCCTCGACGGTGACGGTGTCCGTCGACTCCGTGATGTCCGCCAGGCCGCGGACGGTGAACGTCTCCTCGCCGGTCAGGCCCAGCGACTCCACCGACTCGCCCTCGGCGAACTGCAGCGGCAGGACGCCCATCCCGATGAGGTTCGACCGGTGGATCCGCTCGTAGGACTGGGCGATGACCGCCCGGACGCCGAGCAGCCGGGTGCCCTTCGCCGCCCAGTCGCGGGACGAGCCGGAGCCGTACTCCTTGCCGGCGAGCACGACCAGCGGCACGTCCTCCTCCGCGTACTTCTGCGCCGCGTCGTAGATCGCCATCTGCTCGCCGTCGGGCAGGTGCCGGGTGACGCCACCCTCGGTCCCGGGCGCCAGCTGGTTGCGCAGCCGGATGTTCGCGAACGTCCCGCGGATCATCACCTCGTGGTTGCCGCGCCGTGAGCCGTAGGAGTTGAACTCCTTCGGCTCCACGCCGTGCTCGGTGAGATAGCGGCCGGCCGGCGAGTCCTTCTTGATGGCGCCCGCGGGCGAGATGTGGTCCGTGGTCACGGAGTCGCCCAGCAACGCGAGCACCCGGGCGGCCTCGATGTCGGTGGCCGGAGCGGGCTCGCGGTCCATGCCCTCGAAGTACGGAGGACGCCGGACGTACGTCGACTCCGGGTCCCAGGAGAATCGCTCCTTGCCGGAGTCGCCGAGCTCGAGGCTCTGCCAGCGCTCGTCGCCGGCGAAGACGTCGGCGTAGTCACGCGAGAACATGTCCGACTGGATCGCCTCGCCGATGACGTCGGCGATCTCGGTCTCGCTCGGCCAGAGGTCCTTGAGGTAGACGTCGTTGCCGTCGGTGTCCTGACCGAGCGGGTCGTTCACCAGGTCGAGGTCCATCGTTCCGGCGAGCGCGTAGGCGACCACCAGCGGCGGCGAGGCCAGGTAGTTCATCTTGACGTCGGGGTTGATGCGGCCCTCGAAGTTGCGGTTGCCGGACAGCACGGACACGGCCGCGAGGTCCCCCGCGTTGACCGCGTCGCTGATCTCGGGCTCCAGCGGGCCGGAGTTGCCGATGCAGGTGGTGCAGCCGTAGCCGACGAGGTTGAAGCCGAGCTTCTCCAGGTACGGCGTGAGGCCGGCCTTGTCGTAGTAGTCGGTGACGACCTTGCTGCCCGGGGCGAGCGTCGTCTTGACCCAGGGCTTGCGGGTGAGGCCCTTGCCGACCGCGTTCTTGGCGAGCAGGGCGGCGCCGATCATCACCTGCGGGTTGCTGGTGTTGGTGCAGCTGGTGATGGCGGCGATGACGACCGCGCCGTGGTCGATCGTGAAGCTGCTGCCGTCCTCGAGCGTCACCTGCTGCGGGTTGGTCGGACGGTCACCGACCGGCAGAACGTTGCTGTGGTGCACCGGCTTGTCGTGCTCGCCGTTCTGGCCGGGGCTCACCGGGTCGGAGGCCGGGAAGGACTCGGCGATCGCCTCGTCCTCGTTGCTCTCGACGCCGGCCGGCGTCGTCTGCTGCGGCACGCCCGGCTTGCGCGGCTCCTCCTCGGTGGTGGAGGTCGAATTCCCGCCGGCATAGTTCGGGAGGTCCTCCCGCCAGGCGTTGTTGGCGCCGGCCAGCGCGACCCGGTCCTGCGGGCGCTTCGGGCCGGCCAGCGACGCCTCGACGGTGGACAGGTCGAGCTCGAGCGTCTCGGAGTAGCGGGGCTCGCGATGCGGATCGTGCCAGAGGCCCTGCTCCTTGCAATAGGCCTCGACGAGCGTGACCTGCTCCTCGGAGCGGCCGGTGAAGCGCAGATAGTTCAGCGTCTCGTCGTCGATCGGGAAGATCGCGGCGGTCGAGCCGTACTCGGGGCTCATGTTGCCGATGGTGGCGCGGTTCGCCAGCGGCACCGCGGCGACACCGTCGCCGTAGAACTCGACGAACTTCCCGACGACGCCGTGCTCACGGAGCATCTCGGTGACGGTCAGCACCAGGTCGGTGGCGGTCGTGCCCTCCTTCTGCTGGCCGGTCAGCTTGAAGCCGACGACCTTCGGGATGAGCATGCTGACCGGCTGGCCGAGCATCGCGGCCTCGGCCTCGATGCCGCCGACGCCCCAGCCCAGGACGCCCAGGCCGTTGACCATGGTGGTGTGCGAGTCGGTACCCACGAGGGTGTCCGGGTAGGCAAGCGTCTCGCCGTCGGCCTCATCGGTGAACACGACGCGGGCCAGGTGCTCGATGTTGACCTGGTGCACGATGCCGGTGCCCGGCGGCACGACCTTGAAGTTGTCGAAGGCGTCCTGACCCCAGCGCAGGAACTGGTAGCGCTCCTTGTTGCGGTCGTACTCGAAGTCGACGTTGCGCTGGAAGGCGTCGGAGCGGGCGAAGACGTCGGCGACGACGGAGTGGTCGATGACGAGCTCGGCGGGCGCGAGCGGGTTGATCTTCTCCGGGTCGCCGCCGAGGTCGCTCATCGCCTCGCGCATCGCCGCGAGGTCGACGATGCAGGGCACGCCGGTGAAGTCCTGCATGATCACGCGGGCCGGCGTGTACTGGATCTCCTGGCTCGGCTCGGCCTCCGGGTCCCACTGGGCCACGGCGCGGACGTGGTCGGCGGTGGTGTTCTCGCCGTCTTCGGTGCGGAGCAGGTTCTCCAGCAGCACCTTGAGGCTGAACGGCAGGCTGTCCGAACCCTCGACCGCGTCCAGCCGGTGGATCGTGTACGTCGTGTCGCCGACCGTCAGCTCGCTCTTGCTGTGAAAGCTGTCCGAGCCCGCCATGTACGTGCCTCCTCGTCGATGACGCCCTGGGGTCCGCCTCCGGCTGCCGGACGCGGGACGCCGGGCAGCGCAGGGCGCCTCTGTCGGCGTCCGCCTACCCCGATCCTTTCACCCGCACCGGATCGTTAGCCTTGCTAAAGACTAGCACGCGGGCCCGTTCGCGGTCAGCGCGGTTTTCGGCCCGGATCTCCGCGACAGCCGCGAACGCCAGCGCCCCCGCCCCACCGCACCACAGCGAACGCGGACCCGTTCGCGGTCAGCGCGGTTTTCCGCCCAGATCTCCGCGGCAACCGCGAACATCCCGTGCGAGCCACGCGGGCAACGGCGGGCAACAGCGGGCGACCACGGCAACGTTCGCGGCCTCCGCGGGAGCGTTCGCGGCCTCCGCGGGAGCGTTCGCGGTCCCCGCGGGAGCGTTCGCGGTCCCCGCGGGAACGTTCGCGGTCCCCGCGGGGGTGTTCGCGGTCAGATCGGATCGCGGGCCAAATTTCCGCGGCAACCGCGAACGCCTGCCACAGCTCCCGCGATCACGCCCACCCGAAGTCGCGAGAGCCGGGCCGCCTCGCGAGTTCGGGTGCTCGGACGACGCCACGACCACCCAGCCCCGCGAGCGTGGGCCGTTGCTCGCGGTTACGGGCGGCCTGCGGCGCGGCGCCGCTTCGCTCGAGGTGTTCGCGGCCGCAGAGGATCCGAGCGCGGAATCCCTCGCCAACCGCGAACGCCTCGAGAAGCGGGACCTCAGGCAGCCATGCCCGGCTTGATCACGACCTTGGAGTAGCCGTCCTCCCGCTTGTCGAAGCGCTGGTACGCCTCGGGCGCGCCGGACAGCGGAACCTCCTTGGACACCACGAAGCTCGGCTTCGCCCGTCCCGCGATGATGAGGTCGCGCAGGTAGCGGTTGTAGGACTTCACGTCGGCCTGCCCGGAGCCCATCGCCAGGCCCTTCTCGAAGTACTTGCCGACGTTGAACAGCAGCTTGCCCTCGGCGGCGTTCTCGTCCGGGGCTCCCGGGTCGCTCGGCAGGTACAGCCCGACCACGCCGAGCTGGCCGGTGGGACGCACGGTCTCGATGAGGTTGTTGAGGACGATCGCGGGCTGCTCCTCACCCTCGGAGACCGTCGCCTGGTAGCCGACGGCGTCGATGCCCTTGTCGCTGCCCTCGCCGCCGGTCTGCTCCTTGATCTGCTCGGCTGGGTCGCCCTGGCTGAAGTCGACCGGTATCGCACCGATGTCCTCGGCCAGCTTCAGCCGCGAAGCCACGCGGTCGACGACCCAGACCCGGGACGCCCCGCGCAGCAGGCTCGAGTAGGCGGCCATGAGCCCCACCGGACCACCGCCGTATACCGCGACCGTCTCCCCTGGCGACACCCCGGCGAGTACGGCGGCGTGGTAGCCGGTCGGGAAGATGTCGGCCAGCATCGCGAAGTCGTTCTCGAACTCGTCGCCCTTGGGCAGTTGCAGGCAGTTGAAGTCGGCGAACGGCACCCGCAGGTACTCGGCCTGGCCACCCTTGTACGGGCCCATGGACACGTAGCCGTAGGCGCCGCCGGCGAATCCGGGGTTCACCGTGAGGCAGAACCCCGTCTTGTTGTTCAGGCAGTTCTTGCAGAAGCCACAGGCCACGTTGAAGGGCATGACGACGCGGTCACCCTTCTTCACACTCGCGACGCCGGAGCCGACTTCCTCGACGATCCCCATGTTCTCGTGGCCGAAGACGATGCCCGACTCGGCCGCGGTCCGTCCTTCGTACATGTGCAGGTCCGACCCGCAGATGCAGGTCGTGGTGATCTTGACGACGACGTCCGTCGGATCCTCGATCCTCGGGTCGTCGACCTCCTGAACCTCGACGTCGTACGGCTTCTGGTAAACGACGGCCTGCATGTGCGCCTCCCCGCGTCGGCTCTCTGATGACGCCGGTCCCCTTCCCGGTGTGCTTCAGCTCACACGGCGGACCCTGACGCGGGAGCCGGCGCGGTCGGTCAGCTGCTCAGCCCGATGTAGGCGCTGAGGGCGAGGCACAGGACGAAGACGACGAGCAGGATCCGCGCCCAGGTCGGGACCAGCGACCAGTAGGGCGGCGGGTCCGGTGGCGGAGGCGGACGGAAGCCGGCGGGCGGCGGCGGCCCCCACTGCACCGGCCCGGACGGCGGGCGCCACTGACCGGGTTCCGGGTCGGACGGCGAGTTCGTCGAACTCATGCGACGGGGACCTCCGTGCGGGTTGCGGAACCGTGCAGATGAAAGAAGTCAGTGGCAAGGGAGCCGGCCGGCGTCGCCCAGCCTCAGGCGGCGACCGGCAGCAGCACGGTGAACCGGCAGCCGCCCCGCTCGGGTTCGTTGGCGACCTGGATCGCCCCGGAGTGCGCCTCGACGATGCCCCGGGCGATCGCGAGGCCCAGCCCTGCGCCGCCGTCCGGCCCGGGCGTCCGGGCGGTCGTGCCGCGGAAGCCGACGTCGAAGATCCGGTCGAGGTCCGCCTGCGGGATCCCACCGCACGCGTCGTGCACCGCGACGTAGGCGCGACCCTGCTCCCCTCCGGCGACGATCTCGATCGTTCCGTCGCTCGGCGTGTGCCGGATGGCGTTGGTGATGAGGTTGCACAGCGCCCGGCCGAGTTCCGGGACGTCCACCTCGAGCGGCAACCGCTGGTCGGCCGTGCCGCGCAGGCGGATGCCCTTCGCGTGGGCGATCGGGGTGACCGTGGCCAGCGCGTCGCTCACGAGGTCGCCGAGGGTCACCCGCTGCATCGTGAGGTGCAGCGCGCCGGCCTGCACCTTGGACAGCTCGAAGAGGTCGTCGACCATGCCGGCGAGCCGGTCCGCCTCCGTCCGGATCTGCGCGTGGTAGCGGGCGACCGTCGGCGTGTCGGTGACGATGCCGTCCTCGAGCGCCTCCGTCATCGCCCGGATACCGGCCAGCGGGGTCCGCAGGTCGTGGCTGACCCAGGCGATCAGCTCCCGCCGACTCGCCTCGAGCGCCCGCTCCCGCTCCCGGAACTCGACCAGCCGCGTGTGGCTGAGGTCGAGGTCGCGGGCGAGGGCGGACAACTCGGCCGTCGGCACCTCACCGGCCGAGGTGTACCAGGGCTCGCCGAGGTGCCGCGCCGACTCGCGCAGGCGGCGTCCCGCGTCCGCGTACGGCCGGGACAGCGCCGCGGCGGCCAGCAGCGCGAGCGCGCCGCTGATCGTGAGGACGACCAGGGTCACGTAGAGGTCGTCCGACATGAGGAACATCGACACGGCGGCGACGGTCATGCCGAGCGCGACCGCCGAGACCGGAACCAGCACCAGCGTCGTGAGCGAGCGAGCCAGCGGCTGCGCCCGCAGGGCCTGGAGCACCAGGGTCCCGATCACGGCCACGACGCCGCTGCAGACCACGGCGACGAGGCAGACGGCCACCCAGTGGTTCATGCTCACCCACCTCTCGCGAGGCGGCGCCGAATCACGCCGCGACGTCCGGTGCTTCGAGCCGGTAGCCGACGCCCCACACCGTCACGAGCACGGACGGCTGCGAGGGGTCGTCCTCGATCTTCTCGCGCAACCGGCGGACGTGCACCGTCACGGTCGACTGGTCGCCGAACGTCCAGCCCCACACCTTCTCGAGCAGTTCCGCTCGCGTGAAGGCCGTCCGCGGGTGGCGCAGCAGGAACTCCAGCAGGTCGAATTCGCGCAGCGTCAGGGACAGCTGCCGGTCGCCCCGCCGCGCCTCCCGCGCGGTGAGGTCGACGACGAGGTCCCCCAGCCGCAGCACCTCGCTCGCGGCGGCCGGCGGGCCCGCGTCCGTCGCCACGGCCGCTCGCCGCAGCACCGACTGCACCCGCAGGACCAGCTCCCGCGGGGAGAAGGGCTTGGTCACGTAGTCGTCGGCGCCCGTCTCGAGCCCGAGCACCCGGTCGGACTCCTCGCCCAGCGCGGTCAGCATCACGACCGGCACCGGCACCGGCACCGGCAGCGAATCCGACAGCGAATCCAACGTCGTCTGCCGGAGCCGCCGGCAGACCTCGAGGCCGTCGATGCCCGGCAGGAGCAGGTCGAGGACGACGAGATCGGGCGGCGTGGCGGCGGCCTTCTCGAGAGCGGCGGGCCCGTCACCGGCCACCTCGACCTCGAAGCCCGCGGTCTGCAGATAGCGGGACACGACCTCGGAGACCGTCGGGTCATCGTCGACGACGAGCACTCGTGGCATGCGCCGAGCGTAGGACGTCCCGAGCCGCCGTTGGGCCACAACCGACCGGGGTCAGTTCTTCGTAATCCGGCCCATCAGCCCCCGCGCTTCCCGTGGAAGGGGCGCGACGAGACGGACGACACCGCAGGGCCTCCGGAGCACCGTAATCTCGCGCTCGTGGACGAGCATCGCTGGCTGCCGTTGGCGGGCGCCGACAACGCGCGTGACCTCGGCGGACTGCCCCTGTGCGGCGGCGGGACGACGGTGCACGGCCGCCTGCTGCGCTCCGACACGCTGCAGGAACTGACCGACGACGACGTCGCCGTGCTGCGCCGCTACCCGATCGGCATGGTCGTCGATCTGCGCACGCCGGTCGAGGCCGGGCGTGAGGGACGGGGTCCGCTGGCGGCGGGCGCGAACGGCGATGCCGTCGGCTACGTGAACCTGCCCTTCGTGCCGGACTCGGTGATCGTCCCGGACGACCCCCGTCACGCCGTGGTGGTCGCCGACCGGCTGGCCCAGGACCGGGTCGAGCACTACCTCGACTACCTCCGCCTGGCCGGCCACCGGGTGCTCGCCGCGCTCGAGGTCCTGGCCGAGCCGTCCCCGTCGGCCGTGCTGTTCCACTGCGCGGCGGGCAAGGACCGCACCGGGGTGCTGGCGGCCCTCGCGCTCGAGGTCGCCGGCGTCGAGCGCCACGCGGTGGTGGCCGACTACGCGCTGACCAACGAACGGCTGCCCCGGATCGGCGCGCGGCTTGCCCGGCTGCCGACCTACAGCGGGTACGTCGGGCGGTTGCGCCCGGAGGACATCGCGGCCGACGCCGTCACGATGCAGGGGTTCCTCGGTCGTCTCGACGTCGAGTACGGCGGGGCCGCGGGATGGATCGAGTCGGTCGGGGGAAGCCCGACGTTGCTCGAGCAGTTGCGGAGCAGGTTGACTGTCGCGTAGCGCACGTGGACGCGGCCACGAGCTGTGACAGCTCCGCTACGGCGAAACTGCGCAGGTGAAGCCAGGTGTGCCGGTTAGGCCACATCTTCGCCGGATACAGGACCTACAGCGGCTGAACCGATCGATCGCGCTCGGCCTCCGACCCCCCGGCACCGGGGGAAGTTGCCCGGGCAGTCTTGCCGACTTCCTCCCCTGACCCGCTCACCTGGGCCACACTGATGGCCACCGGGCCAGCTCAGCCCGGGGCGCCGACCGCCCGTCGGCTGCGCGGAACCCCCGACCGCGCGGCCGGCGGGCCCGGCTCGGGAACGAACGGTTCAGACACCGACGTCCCGCGACGCGAACGGGCCCGGCACCTCTCGGTGCCGGGCCCGTCCTGCGAGCGGTGGAACTAGCCGATGAAGCCGTTCTGCTTCAGCCAGTCCTCAGCGACGGTCTTGGGCTGCTCGCCCTCGGCCGACACCTTGGCGTTCAGCTCCGTCATCGTCGGGTTGTCCAGCTTCTGGAACACCGGCTCGATGACCTTCTGAATCGCCGGGTACTTGTTGTAGACGTCGGCCCGCACGTTCAGGGCCGGGTTGTAGTTCGGGAAGAACTGCTTGTCGTCCACGAACGGGGTCAGCCCCAGGGACTGCACGCGACCGTCGGTCGTGAAGATCTCACCGAAGTTGCAGGTCGCGCCCTTGTCGGTCTCGGTGTAGACCACACCCGTGTCCAGCAGCTTGATGTTGCCGGCCGGGATGTTCATGCCGTACTTCTTCTGGAAGCCGGGGAAGCCGTCGTCGCGCGTGGAGAACTCGCTCTCGACGCAGAAGGTCGCCTGGTCCGGGTTGGCCTTGGCGAAGGCGGCCACGTCGGAGTCGGTCTTGAGGTTGTTCTGCTGGGCGAACTCACTCCGGGCCGCGATCGCGTAGGTGTTGTTGAACGGCGCGAACGGCTCGACCCACTTGATGTTGTTCTTCTGGAGGTCTTCCTTGGCGACCGCGTCGAACTGGGCCTGCGGGTCCGGGATCGGGGTGGTGTGCTTCAGGTGGGTGATCCACCCGGTGCCCGTGTACTCCCAGTACATGTCGATCTCGCCCTTGAGCAGTGCCTCGCGGGCGACGTTGGTGCTCGTGAGCCCCGTCTTGTCGTTCGTATCCGCGCCGGCGGCCTGAAGTACCTGCAGGGTGATCTGCCCGAGCACGAGCTGCTCGTCGAAGTCCTTGGAGCCGACCGTGAAGGTGGCGTCCTGGAAGGTCGGTTCCTTGGCGATCGAGCCGCCACCGCTGCTGCCACCGCTGTCCGAGCCGCCGCATGCGGCGGCGAACAGACCGACGGCGGCGACGGCTGCGGCGAGCCTCGCTGACCTAAGACCGGGCATGCAATGTCTCCTTGCATTTGTGCATCGCCGCCTTGTGCGGCGCTGCAGGGTAATACAACTAGGAGCGGGTGCACGTTAGGCGCGAACCTGCACGGCGTGCCACTTTTGTTACAGAGGTGTACCTCACCCGTTATCGCTGCGCAGCCGTTCGCGCAGGCAGCTCACCGGGCGCTCCCAGCTTCGCCCGTCGCCCGCCCCCAACGGGGGGCGTCGCCGGACCGGCCGGCACCCCGATCGGTGCGTCAGAGTCCCTTGGGGCGCAGCAGGTCCTCGAACAGGCCGCCGAGCCAGTCGAACATCAGGGCGAGCACCACGGCCAGCAGACTTCCCGTGACCAGCACGGGCGTGCGCTGCAGCTTGATGCCGTTGTTGATGATGTCGCCGAGTCCACCGGCGTTCACGAACGTGGCCAGCGTGGCCACGCCGACACTGAGCACGAGCGCGGTGCGGATGCCGGCCAGGATGACAGGCACGGCCAGGGGCAACTCGATGCGGGCCAACACGGCCCGCCCGGTCATCCCCATCCCCCGCCCGGCGTCGACAAGGCTGCTGTCGACCTGCTGGATGCCGACGATGGTGTTGCGGAGCACCGGCAGCACCGAGTAGGCCACGAGGCCGATGATCGCGGTCCGGAAACCCGGCTGCGTGATGATGGTCAGCAGCACGAGCAGACCGATGGCCGGCGTGGCCTGGCCGATGTTCGCGAGCGCGAGCGCCACGGGAGTCGCGGCGCGGGCGCGCTTACGGGTCAGCATCACGCCGACCGGCACCGAGATCAGGATGATCAGCACCGAGGCGAACGCCGTGAGCTTGATGTGCTCGATCATCCGGTCCGTGATGTACGTGGCGTTGACGGTCCGCATCTCGATCGAGTCGAGGGTCTTGCTCTGGACGTAGTAGTACAGCCCGATGCAGATGAGGGCACAGACGATCGGGATGACCGACTGCCGGGCGATGAACTTCAGCCAGGTGTCCTCCTGCGAGCGCTGCAGCGCGGCAGCGGTGGCATCCTCGGCCTCGTCCTTCTCGGGGGCCTCGACGGTCGCGGTCACCGGCTTGACGTCTTCTTGGTCAGAGCGGGCGCCCCATCCTCGCTGGCCGTCGCGGACGTCGTGGCGAGCTTGGGCGAGGCCCCGTTGGTGGAGGCACCGGTACCACGCAGCGCGGCCCGGACCTCGGTCATCCCGAGCAGACCCTTGTAGCGGCCGGCCTCGTCGACGACCGGGACAGACGTCTCGTGACCCTCGACGAGCAGCGCCGACAGCGCGTCGTGCACCGAGGTGTCGAGCGTGACGCTGCGCATCGGCGGGTCGGTCTCGGGCTGGCCGCGCCAGCGCAGCGGGCGACCGCCGTCGTCGAGGACGAGCAGATCGCGACCCTTGTTCGCCTGGTCCTGGATCTGGATGTCCCGGACCTGAACCAGGTTGAGCCGCTTCAAGGCGGCGCCGGAGCCGACGAACCCGGCGACGAAGTCGTCCGCCGGCGCCCGGAGGATCTCGGCCGGGGTGTCGTACTGCGCGACGCGGGAGTGGTTACGCAGCACCGCGATGCGGTCGCCGAGCTTCACGGCCTCGTCGAAGTCGTGGGTGACGAACACGATCGTCTTGCGGATCTGCTGCTGCAGCCGCAGGAACTCGTTCTGCAGGTGCTCCCGGGTGATGGGGTCGGTCGCACCGAACGGCTCGTCCATCAGCATGACGGGCGGGTCCGCCGCGAGCGCGCGCGCTACGCCGACACGCTGCTGCTGACCGCCGGAGAGCTGCCGCGGGTAGCGCTTGGCGAAGTCGCCCGGCTCGAGCCCGACCAGGGAGAGCATCTCCTCGACACGGGACTTCACCTTGCTCGACGGCCACTTGAGCATCCGCGGGACCAGGGCGATGTTCTCCGCGATGGTCATGTGCGGGAACAGACCGATCTGCTGGATGACGTAGCCGATGTGACGCCGCAGCTCGTTGCCGTCGAGCTTGCGGACGTCCTGCCCGTCGAGCAGGATCTCGCCGCTCGACGGCTCGACCAGACGGTTGATCATCCGCATGGTGGTCGTCTTGCCGCAGCCGGAGGGCCCGACGAACATCACGATCTCCCCGGCGGGGACGTCCAGGGTGACGTTGTCGACGGCCGGTTCGACCTGACCGGGGTACTGCTTGGTCAGGCTGCGCAGTTGGATGCTCTGCCCGGCACCGCTCCGAATCGACTCGGTGCGGTCGGATGAGTTGGTTTTGTCAGCCACGGAGGCCTCTCGGTGTGGTCAATCGGCCGATGAGCTGGAAGCCGAGGTCGAAGATGAGGGCGAGAAGCACGACGCCGAGGGTGCCGGCGACGGTCGAGTTGATGGAGTTCACGCTGCCGATGCGGGCCAGCCCCGAGAAGATCGACTCACCCAGGCCGGGGCCGCGGACATACGCGGCGATCGCCGCGATGCCCATGATCAGCTGGGTGGAGACCCGGATGCCGGTGAGCACGACGGGCCAGGCGATCGGGAGCTCCACGCGCAGGAGCACGCGGAGCCGGCTCATCCCCATCCCCCGGGCCGAGTCGACCAACGCGGCATCCACCCCGCGTAATCCGACGATGGCGTTCCGGACGATCGGCAGCAGCGCGTAGGCGACCAGGGCGATGATCGTCGGCTTCGAGCCGAGGCCGAAGTACGGGATCAGCAAGCCAAGGAGCGCGAACGACGGGATGGTCAGGAACGTGCTCGTGACCGCGATGGACGTGTTGGAACCCGCACTGCTGCGGTAGACGAGCAGCGCGATGAACAGGCTGATGGCCACCGCGATGAGCATGGACTGGGTCACGATCACCGCGTGGCGAACGGTCTGCTCACCCAGCGTGTCGGATCGGCCGCAGACGAAGTCGCGGAAATCCCCGAACGGTAGGAAGGAATTCTCGTCGCAGACGAACGATGCCAAGGCAGTCCTCCCCTCTCGAATCAGGTCCGGCGTCCCCAGATCATGCCACGGCAGGTGACCGCGAGTAGGGAAGTCGTTGTGCCCAGCATGTTCTCCCGTCCTCGTGCCGTTCGCACGAGGGTCCCCGCGACGGGGGTCCCGGAGCAGGCAGTACGTTGCGAACGGCTGGAGGCGAGGACGGCGGCGGGACCGACCGGCGTCGCTGCCGGTCGGATCGGAAGTGGCTGGTCACGGCGTCCGGTGCCGGGTCGTCCCATGGACCCGGACGGCGGCCGACGTCGACCCGGACGAAGCGACACACCCACGGCGGCGAAGCTGCCGCGCGACGAGGAAGGAACCCGCGATGAGTGGAACCGACGAGCACACGGACCCTGCGGTCCGCGTGGCACTTGTCACCGGGGGTTCGAACGGCATCGGCGCGGCCGTCGTCCGCGCCCTCGCGGCCCAGGGCGGGTGGAAGATCGCGGTGGCCGACATCGACAGCGAGGCCGGACAGGCCGTCGCCGACGAGGTGGGCGGATTGTTCGTCGCCACGGACGTCGTCGACCCGGAGGCCAGCGCAGCGGCGGTCGCCGCCACCGAGCAGACCTACGGCCGGCTCGACTTCGTCCACCTGAACGCCGGCATCGCGGCGCAGGAGGGCTCGGTCGAATCGATCGACCTCGCCACCTACCGGCGGATCACGGGCATCAACCTCGACGGCGTCTTCTTCGGGCTGCAGGCCGCGGTTCCGGCGCTGCGCCGGGCGGGCGGCGGTTCGATCGTCGCGACCGCGTCGTTGGCCGGGCTCGTCCCGACCCCGTACACCCCGGTCTACTCGCTGACCAAGCACGGCGTCGTGGGGCTGGTCCGCAGCGTCGCCGACGCGCTGCGCGGCGAGAACATCCGCGTGAGCGCGGTCGCCCCCGGCTTCGCCGAGACCGCGATCATCGCGCCGATGAAGGCCGCGTTCGACGAATCCGGCTTCCCGCTCCTGACGGCCGAGCAGGTGGCCGACGTCGTCCTGCAGGCCATGCAGGGCGAGCCCGGGGCGGTCTGGCCGATCCAGCCCGGCCGCACGGCCGAGCCGTACCGGTTCCGCGGCGTCCCCGGCCCCCGGGTCACGGGCAAGGAGGGCGTGGCGCCGCCGGCCGAGGGCGCGCCGTCCGCGGACGTGCCCACCGAGGGAGGCCGGGCGTGAGCGCGCCCGTCCCGGAGGGGGCGGCCGGCGCGGCCGAAGCGGACCCGGTCTCGACCGGTGCGGACCCGAGCGTCGTCGGCCCGTACCTCGCCGAGGTCCTGGACGACCCCGGCTGGTCCAGCTGTTCCGTCTCGCTCATCAGCGGCGGCAAGTCGAACCTGACCTACGAGGTGACGGCCGGGTCCGGTTCGATCGTGTTGCGACGGCCCCCGCTCGCCGCCGTCCTGCCCACCGCGCACGACATGGGACGCGAGTACCGCGTGCAGTCGGCGCTGGCGGACACGCCGGTCCCGGTCCCCCGGATGCGGCACCTGTGCACCGACGAGTCCGTGCTCGGCGCGCCGTTCTACCTGATGGACAAGGTCGACGGGCACGTGCTGCGCGGCGAGCTCCCGTCGGGCTTCGCCGACAGCGCCGAGGAGCGCACGCGGATGGCCGACGCGCTCGTCGACGTCCTGGTCGCGATCCACGCCGTCCCGACCACCGGCGACCTCGAGGGCTACGGACCGCCGGAGGGCTATCTGGCCCGCCAGCTGCGTCGGTGGACGCGGCAATGGGAGGCCTCGCGCGAGGTGGAGCTGCCGGAGCTCGACGCCCTCGCCGCGGACCTGTCCGCGGGCGCGCCCGAACAGCGCGAGACGACCCTGGTGCACGGCGACTACCGCCTCGACAACACGATGATCGACCGGAACGACCCCGGGCGCGTGCTCGCCGTGCTCGACTGGGAGCTCTCGACCCTCGGCGACCCGCTCGCGGACGTCGGCCTGCTCGGCGTCTACTGGTCCGGCGGCAGCTCCTCGGCGGGCACCGAGTCGCTGGTGCAGACCGTGACCGGCCTGCCCGGCTTCCCCGCGCGCGCCGAGGTGATGGACGCCTACGCGCAGCGCTCCGGCCGGTCGACCGAGACGCTGCCGTGGTACCTGGCGTTCGGCTACTTCAAGCTGGCCGTCATCTCCGCCGGCATCGCCGCCCGCGCGCGGGCCGGCGGGATGGTCGGTGAGGGCTTCGACACGGCCGCCGCCGCGGTGCCGATCCTTGTCGACGCCGGCCGCTCGGTGCTCGCCAAGGGCAGCCTCGACTGACGGCGTCCATCTCCGTCGAACAATCGTGACCAACCCGATAACACCCACTTGGGAGACGAGCAGCTGATGGCCATCGACCCGACCGGCGCAGACCTCAAGCGCTTCCTCGCCGAGGACCCCGGCGGTCCCGTGGTGATGCTGAACCTTCTTCGCTTCCGCCCGGACGGCGGCCGCGAGAGCTACCTCGAGTACGCCCGGCGCTTCCGCGAGCAGGGCGGCCGTTTCGGCGCCGAGGTGCTCTACGTCGGCGACGGCTCGACGGCGCTGGTCGCCGAGGACGGGCAGGCCTGGGACGCGGTCCTCGTCGTCCGGTACCCGAGCCGGCAGGCGTTCTCGGACATGGTGCGGGACCCGCAGTACTCGGCGATCACCTCGCTGCGCTCGAACGCTCTGGTCGAAGCCGTCCTGCAGGCGACGACCCCGTGGGGCAAGGCGTGACCTCATCGGCGGAGCAGCCGCCGGCCCAGCACCACCTGGACCGGCTGAGCAGCGTCGACGCGAGCTTCCTGCACCAGGAGGACGGCCGCGACAGTCACATGCACATCGGCGGCGTCGGCATCTTCGAGGGCCCGGCGCCCGGCGAGGACGAGCTGCTCGCGCACATCGGGAGCCGGCTGAAGCTGGTGCCGCGGTTCCGTCAGAAGCTCACGCCCGCGCCCCTCGGCAGCGGCCGTCCGCTGTGGACCGACGACCCCCGCTTCCGCATCGAGTACCACGTGCGCCGCACCGCCCTGCCGAAGCCCGGCTCCGAGCAGCAGCTGATGCGGCTCATCTCGCGTGTGCACTCGCAGCGGCTCGACCGCACGAAGCCGTTGTGGGAGATGTGGGTCGTCGAGGGCCTCGCCGACGACCGGTGGGCCGTCCTCACCAAGACCCACCACGCGCTCGTCGACGGCGTCGGCGGCGTCGACATCATGACCGCACTGCTCGACCTCAGCCCCGAGCCGCGCGAGGTGGGTCCGGACGAATGGCGGCCGGCCCGGGAGCCCTCCTTCGTGGACCTGGCGGGCCGCGGGGTCAGCGGGGCGGTCCGCAACGTCCGCGAGGTCGGCGGCAAGGCCCTCGGCCGGGCGCTGAACCCGCGGCAAGCCGTCGGCGAGGTCGTCGAGCGAGCGCTCGGGCTGGGCGAGATGGCCCGCATGACGTTGGCGCCCGCACCCCCGACGCCGCTGAACAGGCAGCCGGGCCCGCACCGCGACTTCGCCGTCGTCCGGGAACGGGTCGCCGACTTCAAGACGGTCAAGGACGCGCTCGGCGGCACGCTGAACGACGTCGTGCTCGCCGTCGTGACCGGTGCGCTGCGCCGGTTCCTGGACGACCTGGGGGCGCCCGTCGACACGATCAAGCTTCGGGCCTGCGTCCCGATGTCGATCCGCACGTCGAGCCAGTCCGGCGGCCTCGGCAACCGCATCGTGATCATGGTCGCGGAGCTACCCGTCGACATCGCGGACCCGGTCGCGCGGCTGCGCGAGGTGTCGCGCCACATGGACGGGCTCAAGAAGTCGCGCCAGGCGGCGGCGGCGCAGACCATGGTCCAGATGGAGCAGTGGATGCCGCCCAACGTCCTGGCGCAGGCGTCCCGCCTCGGCTTCAGCAGCCGCCTCTACAACCTGCTGGTCACCAACGTCCCCGGGCCGCAGTTCCCGGTCTACCTGCTCGGCCGGAGGATGCACGACGTCTTCCCGATCGCCTTCCTGGCGCCCGAGCACACGCTGGCGATCGCGATCCTCTCCTACGACGGATCGCTCAACGTGGGCCTGCTCGGCGACGCGGACGCCGAGCACGACCTGACCGGGCTGGCCGGCTATCTCGACGCGGCGCTGAAGGAACTCGTCAGCCTCGCCGGATCCTGACGCCGGAGGGTGAGGCCCGCCCGGCTCAGCCGCCGGACGACCATCCCCGGCCGAGCGCGCCACCGGTGATCATCACGTCGGCCGCAGCCACCCCGGCGACGGTCAGGACGTCCGCGAGCCGCAGCTCGAGGTCCTCGACGTTGTCGCCGTCGACCTCGACGAGCAGGGTCCCCGACCCGCCGAGGACGATCGCCACGCCGACGCGTTCCCCCGCGACCCGGGTGACCACGTGGGCCACCTCCTCGGCGCGGGAGAGCGGCACCGGAAGCAACGCGATGGCGACGGTCGCGTCCTCGGCGATCGGTCGCTGGCCCGGGCGGGGGGCCGTGAAGTCGAGGCGTGGGCTGACGGCGAGCAGGCGCTGTGCGGGCCGGCCGACGGCGTCGGCGACCGCCTCGACGGTGGCGTACGCGGTCCGGACGTCGCCCGCCTCGTAACCGACGAACGCGCCCGCACTCCCGGAGACCGAGACCGCCGCCACCTGCAGCAGTTCCTCCTCGACCAACTCGAAGAGGGCGTCCCGCGTCGCCGGTGTCACGTCGTCGAAGAACAAGTAGCCGTCCACGTCTCCCCTTACCGTCGGCTTTCGGGCGATCGCCACCCGAGATCGGGTGCTGTCCTCACGTCCTGCCGCGCGACGGACCGATCGAACCCTGCGGGATCCTGTCATGGATCCGCGCCCCAGCCGGGGACGCCCCATGCGCCATCACCGATGTGTCGCCTACCCGTCCAGGACGCGTGAGGTTACAGTTCCGCACGTGTCCCACGAGACTTCCGGCGGGTCGTGACCGGCAGTTCGGGCCGGCCGTCGTCGCCGCCCGTGCCGGCGGGGCGTCGACCTGCTGAGACGCCGGCTGGGTCGGGAGCCCATGCCTCGCCGGCCCCGGGCGCGGAGGCGCCGATCGACCCCGCCGTCGTCGACTCGCTTCGCCGCCTCGGGCAACGCTCGGGCCGCGACGTCCTCGGCGAGCTCACCGAGCTGTTCCTCACGACGGCCGAGACACAGGTCGACGCCGCGTGGGACCTGCTCGGTCAGCGGAACTACGGGCAGCTGGCGCGCGTCGCGCACAGCCTCAAGGGCAGCAGCAGCGTGATCGGCGGCCGATGCGTCGCGGCCGCGGCGGCCGAGCTCGAGGAACTCGCGCTCGGCTGCGACGACGGACGCGGGGACGATCCGGCTCGCGACGCCACCCGGGCCGCGCTCGACCACCTCGTCACGGAACTGGAGCGATTCCGGGAAGCCGTCGAGGACCTGGGCCGTCCGAGCTGAGCTCCGCGGGGGCGCCGCGCGGCCGGGCCCGCGTGCAACACCCTCTCGTTGTGCTGCATACGCTGGATTCATGGACCTGACGTACAGCGAGGCGGACGAACAGTTCCGCGCCGAGTTCCGCGAGTGGCTCGACGGGAACCTGCCGCAGGAGTGGCGCTCCCCCGAGTTCTGGACCGGAAAGAGCGAGGACGAGTCCTTCGAACTCCGGCGTGAGTGGGAGGCCAAGAAGGCCCGCGACGGCTGGGCGGGCATCGCCTGGCCGAAGGAGTTCGCCGGGCGCGGCGGCACACCGACCCAGAAGGCCATCTACGACGAGGAGATGAACCGGGCGCACGCCCCCGTCACGGTCAACCCGCTGGGGCTGACCTTCCTCGCGCCGACGGTGATGGCGATCGGGACCGACGAGCAGAAGCGCGACATCATCGGGCCGATGCTCCGCAACGAGGTCATCTGGTGCCAGGGCTTCTCCGAGCCCGGCGCCGGTTCCGACCTCGCGGCACTGTCCACGCGGGCCGAGCTGGACGGCGACACCTACGTCGTCAACGGCCAGAAGGTCTGGACCACCAACGCGCTGCACGCCGACCGCATGTTCACGCTGGTCCGGACCTCGCAGGAGAGCAAGAAGCACCAGGGCATCACCATGCTCCTGATCGACATGCACTCCGACGGCGTCGACGCCCGGCCGCTGAAGCAGATGACCGGCAACGAGGAGTTCGGCGAGGTCTTCCTCACCGACGTCCGGGTACCGGCCGACCAGGTGCTGGGTCCGGTCGGCGGCGGCTGGAACGTCGCGATGCTGCTGCTGTCCTTCGAGCGCGGCTCGTCCGCCATGGGCCAGTACGTGCACTTCCGCGGCGAGCTCGACGCGGTCATCGCCGCCGCGCAGGCCAACGGCAGGGCGAAGGACCCGATCATCCGGCAGCGGATCGCGCACATCGCGTCGGAGCTGGAGCTGCTGAAGCTGCACTCGCTCCACATCCTCACCGAGGTGGAGCAGGGCCGCGAGCTCGGCTTCGAGGCATCGATCACCAAGCTGCAGTGGTCCGAGACCCACCAGGACCTCGGCGAGCTCTACATGGACGTCGTCGGCTACGCCGGGCAACAGGTGCCCGGGCTGCCGACCCAGGACCTCGACCCGCTGCAGGAGATGTTCCTGTGGTCGCGGTCCGAGACCATCTGGGGCGGCTCGTCCCAGGTGCAGCGCAACATCGTCGCCGAGCGCGTGCTCGGCCTGCCCCGATAAGGAGTCGCGGTGTTCTTCGCACTGACCGACGAACAGCGTGCCCTGCAGACGACGGTGCGCGACTACCTCGCCGACCGCTTCCCGCTGGCCAAGGTGCGCGAGGTCTACGACGACCCCTCCGGGGACGGCGACCCCGCCGAGCTGTGGAAGGCCTTCGGCGAGCAGGGCTGGCTGGCCGTGCTCGTGCCCGAGGAGTTCGACGGGCTCGGCCTGGACCTGCTCGACGCCGTGGTGCTCTCGCGGGCGTTCGGCGCCGGCGTGGTGCCGGGGCCGTGGCTCGGCACGATCGTCGCCGGCGAAGCCCTTCGGCTCGGCGGCTCCGCCGAGGTGCAGAAGGCCTGGCTGCCACGGCTCGCCGCCGGCGAGGTGCGGCTGGCGTTCGCCCCCGACCTCGACCAGCCGGTCGAGTACGCCGGCGTCGCGGATGCGATCGTCGCCGTCCGGGACGGGTCGCTGGTGCTGCTGGAGCCCTCGGACTACAGCGTCGAGCCGGTCGCGGTGCTGGACCGCACGACCCGGCTCGGCCGCGTGACGGTGACCGGCACCGGGACCGCGCTGGACGCCGGGTCCGCGTCGGTCGTCGAGGACGTCCTGGACCGTGCGACCGTGCTCGTCGCGGCCGACCTGTCCGGGATCGCCCGCGAGTCGCTCACCCGCACCGTGCAGTACGACAAGGATCGGGTGCAGTTCGGCCGCCCCGTCGGCACCTTCCAGGCCATCAAGCACCACCTCGCCGACCTGCACGTGGCGGTGACCATGGCGGAGCACGGGGTGCTCTACGCGGCGCACGCGCTCGACGCCGAGCTCCCGGACGCGAAGCAGGCCGTGTCGGTGGCCAAGGCGAAGGCCTCGGATGCGGCGCGCGAGGCGACCGCGGCGATGATCCAGTACCACGGCGGCATCGGCTACACGTGGGAGCACGACGCCCACTTCTTCTTCAAGCGGGCGAAGCGGCAGGAGTACGCCTACGGCTCCGCCGCCGAGCACCGGGAGAAGCTCGCGGCTCTGCTCATCGACGCCGCCTGACGCGCCGGCCGGCGAGGCCCCCGCTCCCACGCCGGAGCGTGGGCCTCACCTGTCGTCGACCGCCTCCCCCGCCTCGCCTGCGGATCAACTGCGCCCACGACCTGCGCGGAGGGCCGGGCAGGGACAGTTGATCCGCGCGGGCGAGGGCGGCGAGGTGCGCCGCGCCTCGCACCACCGGGAGCCCGGGATCAACTGCGCCCACGACCTGCGCGGAGGGCCGGGCAGGGACAGTTGATCCGCGCGGGCGAGGGCGGCGGGCCACCTCGCGTCACGCCGATACCCGACTCCGCCTGAGATCGTCAGCGCAGCACGATCCGGCGGGCCCCGTCCACGCGACGGGTCCGCCGCTGACCGTCGAGGAACTCCAGCAGCGGGATCGCCACCCGGCGCGTGGTGTCGAGGGCCTGCCGGGCCTCGGAGGCCGTGAACGGTTGGTCGAGTTCGGCCAACCGGGCGACCGCCGCGTCCTCGGCGTCGGGCAGCAGCACGATCCCACCCGGCAGTCGCAGCAGCAGCCCGGCCTTCGCCGCCGCCGCGAGCACGCTCGGCTCGAGCCCGGCCTCGGTCAGCTCGTCCGCCTCCGGCGCGGCGAAGGGGGACTCCTCCAGCCGCGCGCGCAGCTGCTCGAGGGCGGCGACGACCTTCGGCGCGAAAGTGGGGCCGGCGCCTGGCAGCCGAACCCGGCCGCCGTCGGTGCGCAGCCCGGCCGCGTCGGCGAGCGGCGGAACGAGAGCGAGGTCCGGCAACCCGAGGCGCTGCCGCGCCGCCTCGAGCGGGAGGCCGGGGTCGAGCGGGGCGGCCCGGGCGTGCTCGCCCACCTCGTCGCGGAGCCGGCTCGACCAGCGCTGCCACGCGTCGTCGGTCACCACGAGGCCCGCCACCTCCCGCAGACCGGCGGGCAGCGGCTGGTCGGCGTCGAGGATCCCGAGCAGGGCGAGGACGCGCCGCGGAACCGCGACGCGACGCTCGACCTCCGCGACCGGGTCGAGCCCGGCGGCGAGTTCGGCCGCCCGGGCGCGGGCAGCCCCACGGCGTCGCAGCGGAGGCGGCGCGAGATCGGCCACGACCACACCGGCCGCGACCCGCTGACCGCCCGGGTCGCGCAGCACGCCGCGCTCCCCCCGCATCAGCGCCAGAGGACGGGCCAGCACCAGGCGAGCGAAGCGGACGGACGGGTCGTCGCCGGGAAGCATCCGTACCCTCGCGGGCACCGCGGCCGAGCCGACGTGCAGCACCAGCTCGACCGGAAGGTCGGCGTCCGGATCGGCACCGGGCACGACGACGTCGACCTCCTCGGTGAACACCGCGGTCCCGGGCGTCACCAGCACGCTCCCCCGCTCGACCGGCCCGAGGTGGCCGCCGGTCGCGCTCCGCACGTTGACGGCGACCCGCGCGACGGCGGTCACCTCCGGAACGTCCTGCCCCAGGCTCTGCAGGTTGCGAATCCGCACCCGATCCCGCCCGAGGCCGAGCTCGAGCTCGTCGCCGACCGCGAGCCGGCCGCCGCCCAGCGTGCCGGTGACGACCGTGCCGGCACCGGCCACCCGGAACGCCCGATCGACCCAGAACCGCACGGGTCCGCTCCGTCGCGGCTCGGGCAGCCGGGCCACCAGCTCGGACAAGGCGATCTGGAGGTCGTCCAGCCCGGCACCGGTGACGGCGGACACGGCGAGCGCAGGCACCGTCCCGAGCGAGCTGCGGGCGATGCGGTCGCACGCCTCCTCGATCGCGGGGGCGGGGTCGGCGAGGTCGCTGCGGGTCACCGCCAGCAGCCCGTGCCGGACCCCGAGGGCGTCGAGGGCGACCAGGTGCTCCTCGGACTGGCGCGACCAGCCCTCGTCGGCAGCGACCACGAACAACACCGCCGGCACCGGTCCGACCCCGGCGAGCATGTTCGCGAGGAATCGCTGATGACCGGGGACGTCGACGAACGCGAGCACCTCGTCGTCGGGCAACGTGGTCCACGCGAAGCCCAGGTCGAGGGTGAGCCCGCGGCGCCGCTCCTCGTCCCAGCGGTCGGGCTCCATGCCGGTCAACGCGCGGACGAGGGTCGACTTGCCGTGGTCGACGTGCCCGGCGGTGGCGACAACGTTCATGAGCGGTTCATGAGCGGTTCATGAGCGGTGCATCAGCGGGGCAGCGCGGCCCGGACCGCGGCGGCCAGGAGGGCGTCCTGCTCGGGCGGAACGCAGCGCAGGTCGAGCAGGCAGCGGCCGTTCTCGACCCGTCCGACGACGGGAGGGTCGCCGCGGCGCAGCGCCGACGCGCACGCCTCGGGCAGGGCCACGGCCCAGCCGGGGAGCTCGAGCCCGGGCGCTCCCCCGCCGCCCACCGCTCCGGCGCTCGGAACGACCTCGACGTCGGATGCGGAGCCGCCGTCGTCAACGGAACCGCGGACGTCCGCCGCGACCTTCTCGGCCCGCTCCCGCAGGACTCCGGCGTCGGCGGTGAGCGCCTGCTCGGTCGGTGTCGACGCCGCGAGCAGCGTCGCCTCGACGGCGGCGAGGGTGAGCTTGTCGGTTCGGAAGGCCCGGGCGATCGGCGACCGTCGGCAGCGCTGCACCAGGTCCGCCCTGCCCAGCAGGAGCCCCGCCTGGGGGCCGCCGAGCAGCTTGTCGCCGCTGCCCGTCACCAGGGCGGCCCCGGCCCGCAGCGCCGTGTCCGCGTCCGGCTCCTCCGGCAGCAGGGGGTGCGCTCGCAGCAGGCCGCTGCCGAGGTCGGCCACCACCGGTACGCCCCGCGGATCGGCCATCGCTGCCAGCTCGGCGAACCCCGCGCCCGAGGTGAAGCCGGTGATGCGGAAGTTCGACGGGTGGATCTTGAGGATGCAGCCGGTGTCCGGGCCGACGGCGTCGGCGTAGTCGGCGACGGTCGTGCGATTCGTGGTGCCCACCTCCCGCAGGCGTGCACCGGTGGTGACCAGCAGGTCGGGCAGGCGGAAGCCGTCACCGATCTCGACCATCTCGCCGCGGCTGATCAGCATCTCGCGACCGGCCGCCAGAGCGGTCGCCGCGAGCAGCAGGGCCGCCGCGCCGTTGTTGACGATCAGGGCGTCCTCGGCCGCGGGGACCGCCGCGCGCAGCACGTCCAGGACCTGCCGTCCGCGCCGCGCCCGCCGGCCGGTCTCGAGGTCGTACTCGACGTCGGTGTAGCCAGCGGCGTCGGCGACGGCCTGCACGGCAGCGGGGCCCAGCGGCGCGCGGCCGAGGTTGGTGTGCAGCACGACCCCGCTCGCGTTGAGCACCGGCCGCAGCGAGGCCGCCCCGGCGGGCAGCCGCCTCACCGCGGCGGAGGCCGTCTGCTCGGGCGCCAGACGACCGGAGCGCACCTCCTCCTGCGCCGCGACCACCGCGGCCTTGACCACGGCCCGGTCGAGACGCTCCAGCGCCGGTGCGAGCAACGGGTCGGCGAGGACGGCGTCGGTCCGCGGGACCTGTCGCCGGGCGTCCATAGTCGAAATGTACGGCTCCGCAGGCGGCGGCCGGCCCGGGAACAGGGGTGACCGGCACCGGGCGGGCGATCAGGGGCGACGACCCGCCCGGCGCCGGACGACCGGAGGAGGACGACTGGAGCAGACCCGTCAGGAGTCGGCCTGCAGGTGCCGCAGCTTGTCCGGGTTCGCGATGATGCGGACGCCGACGATCTGGTCGTCGAGGATGTCGAGGGCCATGGCGAACTCGATGCGCCCGTCCTTGGCGAACACCCCGCCGGGCTGTCCGTTCACGGCCACGATCCGGCCGGCGTAGTCGGTGCCGCCCTTGGCCGCGATCCCGACGAGGAACCGGCCCGCCTTGTCCTTGCCGGCGACCGGTCGCCGGGCCGCCTGCGCCTTGCCCCCACCGTCGGACCAGACGACGACGTCCTCGGCCAACATCTCGAACAGTCCCTCGAGGTCGCCGGTCATGCAGGCCCCGAGGAACCGGGCGGTCAACTCGCGTCCGTGCTCGGAGTCGGCCTCGAACCGCGTCCGCCGCTCGGCGACGTGCCGGCGACCGCGGGCGATGAGCTGGCGGCAGTTGGCCTCGCTCTTACCAACCATGGAGGCGACCGTCGGATAGTCGTAGCCGAAGACCTCGCGGAGGAGGAACACCGCCCGCTCCACGGGCGTCAGCTCCTCGAGCAGGACGAGGAACGCGAGCGAGACGGAGTCGGCGAGCTCCGCCGCCTCGTCCGGCCCCGGAGCGCTGTCCGCGACGAGCGGCTCGGGCAGCCACGGCCCGACGTAGGCCTCGCGCCGCACCCGGGCCGAGCGGAGCACGTCGATGGAGAGCCGGACGACGATCGAGGTGAGGTAGCTCGACACCGACTCGACGTCGTCCCGCGGCGCCGCCTGCCAGCGCAGGTAGGCCTCCTGCAGGACGTCCTCGGCCTCGGTGGCGCTGCCGAGCATGCGGTAGGCGATCGAGAACAGGCGCGGTCGCTGTTCGAGGAAGGCGTCGAGCTCAGACACGGACGTCGTCCTTCCGTCGCGCCGCGGACGGCTCGGCGGGGAGCTCGCACCTGCTGCGGAAGCCCTGGCTCTCCAGGCCCAGCCCGGCGTTGAAGCGGGACCGCTGGTTCTCGAGCGCGACCCAGGCGGCGAGCTCGACCAGCTCGTCGGGGGCGAACGCCCGCCGCAGCCGCTCGGTCAGCTGATCGTCGAGGACGACCGGCGTCTCGGTGGAGGCCTCGGCGTACTCGAGCACCAGCCGTTCGGTGTCGTTGAACAGCTCGCTGGCCCGCCATTGCGCCACGGCCCGGATCTTCTCAGGCGCGACCCCGGTGGCGACACCGTCGAAGTAGCCGTAGTCGATGCACCAGGAGCAGCCGATCCGCTGGGACACCATCATCACGGCCAGCCAGCGCAGGGTCGGGTCGAGCCGGTGCCAGCCCTTGGCGACCACCATCTCCTCGGCCCCGTGCGCCGACAGGACGCCGGGGTGATGGGAGCCGGCCTTCACGGGGTCGACGACGATGCCGCCGAACCGGCGCCGGGAGTACCAGAACGCGTAGCGGGTCAGCAGGCCGGCCGGGCGGGCCGGCAGGGGTACGAGAGCCATGGACGCCTCCGTTGCGAGCGTGTCGACCGGATGACGACGGAGCCCGTCTATGTGTGACACGTCCTGGCCGACCCGTTCCGTCCGCCCTGGACGCCGCGAGGTCGTGCCCCGCCGACGCCGGGCCGCCGACGCCGTGCACCACCGACGCCGCCCTACCGAAGCCGGTGTGCCTGCACGCGGTGTAGCTCCCGCTGCGAAGGGAATCCGGCCGCTGAGGGAGTAGCACGAAGGGCGGCGCGCATGTCGACCGAGGCGGTCGTGCTGATCGACGCTGATCCGAAGCTCAGCACGGGACTCGAGGTGCTGCTCACCTCGTCCGGCAGCCTGCGCGTCGTGGGGCCCACTCGCGGCGGCGCCGCACCCGAGCCGCCGGCCTCCCGCGAGGCACCCGACCTCGCCGTCGTCGACCTGACCAAGCCCCCACCCGGCGGTCTCGAGGCGCTCCGCCGCCTCAAGGCACAGTTCCCGGCCTTGCGGGTGCTCGCGCTCAGCGACACGGAGGACGCCGCCGAGGCGTTGCGCGCGCTGCGGGCCGGCGCCGAGGGACTCCTTCCCGCGACGTCGGGACCGACCGACCTGGTGGCGCCGCTGTTCGCGATGGCCGGCGGCTGGAGCGTCCTGCCTGGGGACGTGCTCCGACGGCTCGCGGACGGCCGGCACGGCTCGACCGGGCTGCCGACGGATCTCGACCACACCGAGACGACGCTGCTCTGCCTGCTGGCCGACGGGCTGGGATGCGACGAGATCGCGGCCCGGTTGTTCGTGAGCGAACGGACCGTCAAGCGGATGACGGCGGCGCTGCTCCGCCGCCTCGGGGTCGAGAATCGTGCCCAGGCGGCCGCACTCGCCGGACGGAGCGGACTGCTCGGCTGAGGCAGGCCGGCCCGGACGCGTCACCGCGTGGCGATGCGCCGCCCGGAGCTGTCGAAGAACGAGAGCGCCTCGGCAGGCGCCCCGAGCGTGACCCGTTCGCCTGCCGTCGGCGGCTTGCCCGTCACCCGGGAGGCGAGCAGCCCGGATTGGGCCTGCACGTAGGCGATGCGGTCGGCCCCGAGCCGCTCGGCCACGACCATCTCCCCGTGCACCGTCAGGCCGTCGCGCTCCGGCGCCCCCAGCTGCAGATGTTCGGGCCGGGCGCCGACGGCCACCGCGTGCTCCGGCGCCGCGACCTCGAAGTCCGGACCGGCCAGCAGCGACGGTCCGCGCCGTGCCGCGACCTCGCGGGGACCCCGTCGTTCCGTGCCCTCGAGCACGTTCATCGGGGGGCCACCGACGAACGACGCGACGAAGCGGGTGGCCGGGAAGTCGTAGACCTCGTCCGGGGTGCCGACCTGCTCCAACTTCCCATCGTTGAGCACGGCGACCCGGTCGCCGACGACCATCGCCTCCGACTGGTCGTGCGTCACGAACAGGGCGGTCGATCCGAGCCGTCGGAGCAGGGCGACCACCTCGACGCGCAGGCTCGCCCGCAGCACGGCGTCGAGTCCGCTCATCGGCTCGTCGAGCAGGACCAGGCGCGAGCGGGTCGCGAGCGCGCGACCGATGGCCACACGCTGGCGCTGCCCGCCGGACATGGTGGCCGGCTTGCGCTGGGCGAGGTGCCCGACGCCCAGCAGCTCCAACGTCTCGCGCGCACGCTCGACCGCCTCGGCCTTGCTCAGGCCTCGGCCGTAGCGAAGCGCGAGCACCAGGTTGTCCTGCGCCGACAGGTGCGGGTAGAGCGCGTAGTGCTGGAAGACCATCGAGACGTCGCGCTCATGCGGCCGGAGCTCGAGCGCGTTCCGGCCGTCGAGAGTCAGCTCCCCCGCCGTCGGCGTGTCCAGCCCGGCGACGAGCCGCAGCAGGGTCGACTTGCCGGACCCGGAGGGTCCGAGCAATGAAACGACCTCTCCCGGCGCCACCGACAGGCTCACGTCGTCGACGGCGTGCACCGTCCCGTAGGTCCGGGAGACCGAGCGGATCTCCAGCCCGAGACCTCGAGCCATCGGCTCCCCGCCGCCTCCGCCGCCGGCGACGGCGGTGGCCGAGGCGGACGACCCGCCCTCCGACGGTTCCTGGGACAGGCCAGTCGTCATCGAGTGAGGTCCGTCGCCTTGGTCTGCAGTTCGGCCAGGGCGGCGGTCGGGTCCTTCCCGCCGTAGACGGCCGTCACCTGGTCCTCCGTGACCTGAGGGATCTCGGAACCTCGCGCCCCGGGCCAGGTCGGCGGCGGCACCAACTTCGGGGCCAGGTCGTTCAGCGCCTTGAGGTCGGGGTTCTTCGCGTAGAAGTCGGTGAGGATCTCCGCCGCCTTCTTGTCGATCGCGAGATAGCTCGTCGCCTGGATGCCGGCCGCGAGCAGGTCGGGCGAGAGCAACGCGACGACGGCCTCGGTGGCCATCTCCTTCTGGCAGCGCTCCGTGGAGAGGACGACCAGCGAGTTGCCTCCGGCGACCGGGGTCAGCTCACCGCCCGGCAGTGTCGGGAACGGCACGACGCCGACCGGGAACGACTGGTCTCCCCGGTTGGCGAGCAGGTTGCGCGCCGCGCTGACCGCGGCGACGGTCGCGCCGTAGAGGGCCGAACGCTGCTGACCGAACGTGAGCGCACCCTGAGTGGTCGCGTTCTGCGACTGCGGCCCCGTCTTGCCGACCGCGGCCAGGAACGCCATCGCCTCGGCCGCCGCCGGGGTGTTGTAGGCGGGCTGACCGTTCGGACCCTGCAGGCCGGTCCCCCGGCTGTGCGCCAGGGTGTCGAGGAACCAGTAGCCGAACTCGGTCGACAGGTCGATGGGCCGTGAGACCCCGGCCTGCTCGAGCTTGGCGACCGCGGCGAGCACCCCGTCCGTCGACCGCAGGGTGTTGGGGTCGATCCCCGCCTTGCGGACCAGGTTCTCGTTGTACATCAGGACCGGCATCGACACCTGCTGCGGGATGCCGTACTGCTTGCCGTTGAACTGGCCGAGCGGCAGGAAGCGCTGGTCGTAGGACGCCCGCAGCAGCTTGGGGCTGAGCTCCTGGGCGCCGAGGTCGTTGACGAACGTGGGCAGGAACTCGAAGCCCGCGACGGCGACGTCGGTCTGCCGCCCGGCGGCGCGGTCGGCGCTGATCTGGCTGACCACCTCGGCGTAGGAGGTGGCGGTCGTGGACAGGTCGACGGTCAGCCCGGGATGGGTCTTCTCCAGGAACTCCTTCGCCTTGGCGGCGGACGCGGCGATGTTGCCGTAGGTGACGATGCGCAGGTTCTTCACCTGGGCCGCGCACTCGGGCGAGGCCTTCGCGCCGTTGACGTCGTCGACGGTCACCTGGGCGTCGCGGGCCGTCGGCGCCGTGAGGTTGGGCGTGCTGCTCTTGCCGCCGCCGCAGGCGGCCGTGACCGTCACGCTCAGCAGAGCGGCGAGCAGGGCTACTGAGCTCGTGCGCTTCATCGGGGTCCCACACTCTCCTACGGGGAGTCGGCGACGGTGCTCGGAAGACCGTCGAGAAGGCCGACACGTGTGAACAGAACAAGCGTTCGGCTTCGTCATCAGCATCACACCGCCGCGCCGCTACCGGCGAGACCGGCGGTGAGTTTCCGCTGCGCGATCAGGAAGATGACGAGCGAGGGCAGGCTGATGATCAATGCCGCCGCGGACAGCTGCGCGAAGTCGGGCAGGCCGGCCGACGTGGTGAACGTCGCCAGGGCGAGCGGCGGGGTGTAGTTGCTCGGCGATCGGGCGACGAGCAGCGGCCACAGGTACTCGTTGAAGTTGACGAGGAAGGAGAACGTCGCCACCGCCGCGACCGCCGGGGCGCACTGCGGCAGTACGACGCGCCACAGGGTCCGCCACGCCCCCAGCCCGTCCATCCGCGCGGCTTCGAGCAGCGACGTCGGCACCGTCGACATGTACTGCCGCATGAGGAAGATGCCGATCGCGTTGGCCGCGAACGGCAGCACGAGCCCGAAGCGGGTGTCGGCGAAGCCCAGTCCGGAGATGGTCACGTAGTTCGGCACCGCGACGGTCTGCGGCGGGATGAGCATCCCGATCAGCACGAGGGCGAACAGCAGGTTCCGGCCGCGGAAGCGCAGGCAGGCGAACGCGTACCCGGCGGTGATCGAGGTGAACAGCTGCAGGAGCAGCAC
The DNA here is from genome assembly GCA_963783105.1 of uncultured Actinomycetota bacterium. GTDB lineage: Bacteria > Actinomycetota > Actinomycetes > Frankiales > Frankiaceae > JAVEDQ01. The sequence continues at coordinate 138,504 of CAWAMI010000003.1, read as the reverse complement.
GGATCCGCTGACGAGCACGCCGTTGAAGACCGCGGTGCCGAGATCGAGGTCGTACCAGGCCCGGTTGAAGTTCTGCAGGGTCACGCTGCTGGGCAGCAGCGCGGCGGTCTGGTCGATCGCGGTCTGCGACGGTCCGAGGGCGGTGCGCAGCATCCAGACGAAGGGCAGCAGGGCGACGATCACGGCCGCCAGCAGCAGCGTCCAGCGCACGACCCACGCGACCCGCGTGTCAGCGCCGACCGCCCGGCTCGGGGCGCGGTCGATGCCGCCCTCCGCCAGCGCCTGACCCGGCAGCGGCGCGCTCACGTGGCCTCCGCCCGTCCGAAGCGCCGCCCGCCGAGGGAGCCGAGGATGCCGACCACGATCGCAACGGCCACGAGCAGCGACGAGAGCAGGTTCGCGTACCCGACGCGGAACGACGGCTGGAAGCCGATCTGGTAGATGCGGTAGACCAGGGTCTCGCTCGCGCCATTCGGCCCGCCCTGGCTCAGGACGGCCACCGTCTCGAACGTCTGCAGGCTCAGGACGGCGCCCACGACGGCGGCGAACACGGTCGTCGGGGCGAGCAACGGCCAGGTGATCTTCCGGAACCGCACCCAACCCCGCAGCCCGTCGACCTCCGCCGCCTCGTCGACGCTGCCCGGGATCGCGGTCAGACCGGCGAGGTAGAGCACGAACACCAGGGCGGTGAGGCGCCACAGCCCGACCGACCCGACCACGATCAGGGCGGTCGTGCGCGAGCCCAGCCAGTCCACCGGCGAGACCCCGACCCAGCCCAGGACCGTGTTCGCCAGCCCGGTCGCATCCGGCGAGAAGACGTAGGTGAACACCACCGACATCGCGACGAGGTTGGCCGTGACGGGCAGGAACAGCAGCAGGCGCACCAGGGCGCGACCGTGGGTGACGCGGTTGACGAGGGTGGCCAGCCCGAGGCCGACGGCGATGGACAGCGGGACGCTGATCACCACGATCAGCAGCGTGTTCCGGGTCGCGGTACCGACCTGGCTGTCGTGGAGGGCCTCGCGCAGGTTCGCCAACCCCGTCCAGTGCCACTCGCTGGTCGTGAGCGACTTGTCGGTTCCGCCCCAGAAGACGCTGAGCAGCGTCGGCGCCAGCAGGAAGACGACGAGGAATACCAGCGCGGGAGCGAGGAACGGCACCGCGGTCACCGATGTGCGCCAGCCCTGCTTGCCCAATGCCGACCCTTCGTCGTCGAAGCGCGGTACCTGCTCGGGGTCGCCGGAGACAGCCCCCGGCGGCGGCCATCGCGGCGAAGCACGATGAGCGGCCACCACAGTGTGCAACCCAATCTCGACCGTTAGGGAAATAGGGCGATGCCGACACGCCCATACCGCGCGTCAAGTTTCGGCATCGTTGGGAACAATCAGGGTGTGGCAGGAGGTGTTGGAGCCGCTGCGTTGCGCGACGACGTCGCCCTCGCGCGCCAGCTCCTCGGCGCGGTCGGCCAGGCCGTCATCGCCACGGACCTGCAGGGCACGGTCATCTACTGGAACGACCGGGCGAGCCAGCTGTACGGCTACACGGAGGCCCAGGCACTCGGTCGACCGCTGGGCGGCCTCGTCGTCCCCGTCGAGGAGAGCGGCAACGCCTCCGAGATCATCTCCTCCGTCCTCGCCGGCGGGAACTGGACGGGCGAGTTCCCCGTGCGGCATCGCGACGGGCACGTGTTCCGGGCGTTGGTGACGGACAGCCCGATCCGCAACGCCGACGGCGACGTCGTCGGGGTCATCGGCGTGAGCGTCGACGTCACGGCCCGCACGGAGATGGAGCGTTCGCTGCGGCGCAGCGAGGCCCGGCTGCGGGCGCGCTTCGAGCAGTCCGGCATGCCGCAGCTGACGTTGGACGTGTCCGGGCGCGTGGTCGACGTCAACGAGGCGTTGTCCCGACTGGTCGGCCGCGACGCCGACGAGCTGATCGGGCAGGACGTGTTCGCCCTGTTCCCGCTGCTGGACGCCGCCGGCTGCGGCTCCCCCCTGCAGGACGTCCTCGACGGCGTCACCAGCTCGAGCCGCACCGAGTGCACCGGCTCCACCCGGGACGGTTCGCCGCTGGTCCTGCAGGTCGACCTCACCGTCCTGCGGGACGCGGACGGCACGGCCTACGCGCTCGACGGACACGTCCAGGACCTCACCGGCCTCCGACGGGCGGAACAGGCGCTGCGCGCGTCCGAGGCCCGGTACCGGGTGATCGCCGAGACCGCACAGGAGGGCATCTGGGCCGTGGATCTGTCCGGCCGCGCGCTCTACGCCAACCAGACGACGGGCGACCTGCTGCGCCGTGACCTGTCCGAGGTCTACGCCGGCACCCCGGCCGCGCTGCTGGGCATCGACGCGGGGGTGATCGCGGAACGGGTACGCGGCGCCCGGAGGGGCGGGGCCCGGCAGTTCGACGACCGCTACGTGGCGCCCGACGGGGAGCTGCGCGTCCTGCGGGTGCGGATCGCCGACCTGCCCGACGACGACGGCGCGCGCATCGTCGGCGTGCTGTTGATGATCAGCGACGTCACCGAGATCGTCGCGGCGCAGGAGGAGCTGACCCGGCAGGCGCTGCAGGACCCGTTGACCCGGCTCGGGAACCGGACTCTGCTGCTCGACCGGCTGACGCAGGCGTTGCGTCGGACCGAGCGCCGGTCGTCCGGACGGGTCGCGGTGCTGTTCGCCGACCTCGACCACCTCAAGGAGGTCAACGACTCCTGCGGACACGCCGAGGGCGACGCGCTGTTGCGGGAGGTGGCGAACCGCTTCGTCGGCTCGGTGCGACCCGGCGACACGGTGGCCCGGCTCGGCGGCGACGAGTTCGTCGTCCTGTGCGAGGACATCGACGAGGACGCGGCCCGCGACGTCGCCGACCGGCTGCTGAACGTGCTCGTCGAGCCGGTGCGGCTCGACGGGGGCGAGCACGTCCCCAGCGCCAGCATCGGCCTGGCGATCTCGCCACCGATCGAGCCGGCGGAGCTGCTGAACGTGGCCGACCAGGCCATGTACGAGGCGAAGCGGCGAGGACGTGCGCAGGTCGTGGTCCGCGCGGGCGACCGATCCGGTCCGTAGCCGCGCGCCCAGCCCGTCGAGGCACGACCGGGCGAACTCCGGGGTCCGCGGACGCACTCGACGGGCGAGCACCCCACCTGGCCGCGCGGATCAACTGTCCCTGCGCGGCCCCTCCCGAAGGTGGCCGGCGCAGTTGATCCGCAAGCGGCCCGTGGGATGCGTCGACTGAATCACCCGTTGCGGTGGAACGGGCGCCCGTTCCTGGGCCGATGCCGCTGGAGGCACCCGCCGAACGGCGCAACGCCGGCCCGCCGAACGGACGAAGGAGCAGCACGTGCGACGACTGCGGCTGACCCCTCGGAGGTTCCGGCCGGCCCGGAGCCGGCTGTGCACCCTGGCCCTTGCCTCGGCTGCGGCACTCGCCCTGCTGGTCAGCGTCAGCTGTGCGCCCCCGCCCGGTGGGGTGAAGACCGCCTGGAACATCGCGGGAAAGCAGCTGCATCAGCGGGGCTGGTCCTCGCAGGCGCAATGCCTCATCAATCTCTGGCAGGCCGAGAGCGGCTGGAACGTCTACGCCGTCAACCGCGCGAGCGGCGCCTACGGCATCCCTCAGGCGCTGCCCGCGAACCGGATGCGCGCTGCCGGCCCGGACTGGGTGCACAACCCCGCGACGCAGATCCGGTGGGGGCTGGACTACATCAGGCAGCGCTACGGCGGGCCGTGCAACGCGTGGCGGGAGTTCCAACGGCGGCACTGGTACGTGAAGGCGGCGCCGACCACCGGTGCGGGCAACGCCTCGGTCTCGAACTGATTCAACGCTGAACATCAGCCGTACGGCGGTCGTACGCTGCTGTTCGTGCAAGCACGGCGTGGTGCCGCCGGCCTCGGGCTGACGATCCTCCTCCTCCTGATCGCGGCCTGCGGGTCGTCCTCGTCCTCCGCGTCACAGGCAGCGGGCCCGTCGGCTCCGGGCTCGACGCCGTCGGCGTCCCGCACCCCCGCCCCGCCGCCGACCGGATCCCCGCAGCAGATCTACGTCTCGGTCGGTGACTCCTACGCCGCCGGTTACCAGCCCACGGCTCCCAAGGTCGGCTCCAACACCCGCAACGGCTTCGCCTACCAGCTGGTCGACAAGGCGAAGGCGAAGGGCTACGACCTGCGGCTGACGAACTTCGGCTGCGGTGGGGCGACCACCGCCTCGATCATCGAGCGCCCCGGCTGCCGCGAGGAGGGTCTCGCTCCCGGCGCCAACCAGTACGCGCCGGCCACCCAGGCCGCCGCCGCGGAGCAGTTCCTCCGGGACAACCGCGGCCGCATCGCGCTGATCACCGTGTCGATCGGCGGCAACGACGTCACGGCCTGCGGCGACGCCCCGGACGCCGTCGCGTGCGTCTCGGGCGCCGTGGTGGCCATCAAGGCCAACCTCGGTCGGCTGCTGCGCGGACTCCGTGACGCCGCCGGGCCGAAGGCGCAGATCGTCGGCATCACCTACCCGGACGTGATCCTCGGCGAGGCCCTGTCCCCCGACCCGGCGAAGAAGCAGTTGGCCGCGCTGTCGGTGGTGGCCTTCAAGTCGCTGATCAATCCGGCGCTCGAGGCGGAGTACGAAGCCGTCGGCGGCCGCTTCGTCGACGTCACGGCCGCCACCGGCGCCTACGGTCCCTTGACGCAGACCACCGAGCTGGCGCCCTACGGGCGCATCCCGGTGCCGGTGGCGAAGGTCTGCCAGCTCACCTACTACTGCCAGTTCCGCGACATCCACCCGCGGACCGCCGGCTACACGCTGATCAGTGACCTGGTGGCGGCGACGTTGCCGCGGCGCTGACGTCTCGGCAGGCGCTCGTCAGGTGAAGGTGACCGTCGTCGTGTCCGTCGCCGCGACGTAGGTGATCCGCCCGCCCTGGAAGTCGCACTCCTCGCCGCCCGGCACCGAGCGCTGGTCGGAGATCGGGTAGCCGAGGCGGCCGGTCTCCCAGCCCTGCAGGGCCCACCGGTTCCGGATCGCACCGGCGACCCAGTGGGCCCCGGTCGCGCGCGTCCAGTAGATCGACCCGGTCGTGTTGACGAGATCCCGGCTGAAGTGGTTGTAGCGACCGACCCTGTCGGGGCACGTCAGCTCGTTGGTGACCGGGTAGCCGAGCGGACCCGCTTCCGCGCGGGTCGCGGCCCACTTGACGTGGATGGCCCCGTGGACCTCCCAGGCGCCCTTCTGCGGTGTCCAGAAGATCGATCCGTCGGGTGCCGTGCCGCCCTTGGAGAAGTGGTTGAACCGGCCCCGGCGGTCGCCTGTGGTCAGCTCACCGGTCGTCGGGTAGCCGAGCACACCGGCCTCCCAGCCGAGGGAGGCCCAGCGGGCGCGGATGGCGCCGCGGACGTCGTGGGCGCCCCACCGGCGCGTCCAGTAGATCGAGTGCTCGCGGTTCCCCTTGCGGAAGTGGTTGAAGGCGCCCCCGAGCCCGGGAGTCGGCAGCTCGTCGGTGATCGGGTAACCGAGGACGCCCGCCTCCCACCCGAGCGCGGCCCAACGGTCGCGGATCGCGCCGCGCACCACGTGCGCCCTCGTGCCCTGCGTCCAGTAGACGGAGCCGCCGGCGAAGACGCGGCGGCGCCCCACCCGGTCCGGGTTCACGTACTCCGGCTCCCGGGGCTGCCCGAGGTAGCTGCCGCCCCCGCCGACGTCCTGCCACTTCTGGGTGATCGGCGACCAGTACTGGGAGGTCAGGCAGGGGGCGCTGTGGTCCCCGGTGCGGTTGTCGGTCGCGCTCGCGGTGGTGCAGCTCGGGTCGATCACCCAGGGCGGCGTGCAGGAGACGACGCGGCACTGCACCGGGCCGGTGCAGGAGACCTCCTGGTGGCACTGGCCGTAGCGGAAGTTGTTCCAGCAGACCCGCCGGTTGTCGCACGTGCCGGAGGCGCAGTGCGCGGAGCAGTTCAGGCAGCCCGAGTCGCAGAAGTGGTCGGCGCAGCCGCTCGTGCAGCGGGCGCACTTGGCCTGGCAGTCGATGTAGTAGCGCGCCCCGCCGCCGCAGAAGCCGTTGTTGTCGGCCTTCCACCAGCCACCGACGAGCGAACCGGTCGGGCAGGCGTTGACGCCGTTGGTGGTGCAGCAGAAGGCGGTCCAGCCCGTCGCGCAGCTGGCGCCGCTTCCGCACACCGCGGCGTAGGCCGTCCCGGGCTCGAGCAGGAACTTGCCGGGGGCGACGGACAGCGCCGAGCCCAGCACGGCCACGCGGGCCAGGAAGCCGCGTCGGGTGCTGCCGCGGGCGAGCAGGCGTGCGCTGCGCTCGACGAGAGCCGTGCTGCGGCTGCCGGAGCTCCTACCGGAACTCCTGCCGCTGCGGGTGGCGAGCATGCTCAACGGGGGCCTCCGGCGGTGTCGGCGCTCTCCCGAGCGATGGCGAGGGACCTGACGAGTTGCTGGGCCTTGGGCGCCAGCGCCACGCGGCGGCTGTGGTCGCCGAGCACGACGTAGAGGCAGAAGGCCCGTCCGTTGTCGGTGAAGAAGATCTGCAGGCCACTCTGGCCCGGCAGGGTCCGCTGCAGCCGGGTCGGGGAGAACGACGAGAGCGGCAGCGGGTTCGGCAGCCCCTGCCGGGCGAACAGCGGCGTGCCGACGGACTCCGGACCGAACTCGAGCAGCGAGACGAACACGTCCTCGCCCGTCAGTAACTCGACCGCCCCGCTGCCGTAGTCGCCGCGGTTCTCGGGCAGCGCCCGGGTGCAGGCGTGCAGCACGGGACGGCTGCGGTCGCCGTGCCGCCCCTGCTCGCGTCGGACGATGCGGACGTCCCACCCCCGCGGAGGTGCGACGGACAAGCCGTAGGCCTTCATCATGCGGCGACCACTCCCAGACTCCCGAGCGAGACGATTCCGAACGCAAGGACGGCGACGACGACGAGCGCCGCCACGGCGACGGTGTGCACCCGGGGCGCCCATGCGGCAAGGCGCAGGTGTTGCGTGCGCAGCCGGGGTGCGCTGTCGACGCGACGCGCGGCGAGCAGGGGCAGCGCCCGTGCGAGGCCGAAGACGACGCCGAGGGCGAGCCCGGCGGGCAGCGACCCGGCGAGCAGCGCCGTGGCGAGGGCGACGTAGAGCGTCGCGGTGGTCACGATCGTCGCGACCCCGAGCCCGAGCTGGAAACCGAACCCGACGCCGACGACCCAGCCGCGGTACCGGACCAGCCAGTCCTCGTTGACCTGCCGCTTCACCGTCGGCAGCCGGAGCCCGCCGAGCCGCAGGTCGAACGCGGCGCCGAGGACGGACAGCACGCCCACCACGACGAGCACCACCGTCCCGGACAGGCCGAGGCCCAGCGCCGCCGCCCCCGCGCCGAGTGCGCCGAGCAGCCCGCCGATCACAGCCCCGCCGAGCACGGAGCCGACGAAGTACCAGACGACGGTCGACGACCACCGCCGCAGATGTCCCCGCTCACCTAGCGGGGTGATGCTCCCGAGCATCGACTCCCCTCAAGGCGACCAGGTGCTGCGTACGGCGGCGACGACGGCGAGCGGCATCCCGACGAGCAGCGCGGCGGACGTTGCGGACAGGGTCGTGGACAGATCGACGGACATGGGACCGGTCAGCGCGGGTCGGGCTGGGTCGGCTGGGTCGGCTGGGTCGGCTGTGTCGGCATGGGCTGGGCGGAGCCCGCCTGCTCGTCCCCCGACGCGGGCCCGTAGAGGCTGTCGCGGTCGAGATAGAGGCTCGGATCCCCGGGGGCGATGCCCGCGGCCCGGAGCTCGGCGTCGATGCGCTGCTCCCGCCGGGCGAACGGCGAGCTGTCCGTGACGTCGATGAGCTCATCCGGGGCCGCACCGCCGCCGGAATGGGATGCACCGGAGGCGGACCCGCCGGTGGTGACCTGGGCGCCCCGCCCGGCGAACAGCTGGCGCCGCGAGAGGGTCGCCCTGCGGTCGGAGCTCGCGTCGCGCAGCAGGTCGGCGACCTGCTTCCACGAGCTGGCCGCCCCCTCGCCGACCACCACTCCGCGCGTCCCGTCGACGTGGACGAAGTACGGGGCGACCGGCACCTCGTAGGCGTCCCAGGCGTCGGTGGACAGCAGGACGGGGATGCCCTGCGGCGCGAGTTCGCGGACCCGGCCGAGGCTCTCGTCGTCGGCCGAGCGGGTCACGATCACGAGCGAGGTGCCGGCCGGCAGGCCCAGCCGGCTGCCGTCGCCGACCGACGACCACAGGCCCGCGCAGGTCCGGCAGCCGGTGGAGAGGAAGGCGATCACGGTGTCGCGCTCGACGTCGGTGACCGCGACGTGCGCCATCTCGCCGGTCGCGGTCTCGCCGGTGATGTCGGCGGCGGCGCGGGCGCCCTTGGCACTGGGCAGGGCCCGCCCCGGCGGGACGGGGAAGCCGAGGTCGTGCGAGCCGTGCTCGTGGTCGTGCGCACCGCCAGCTCCCCCGGCATCCGGGTCCATGCTGGCGCCGAGGTCGTGCAGCTTGCGGAGGATCTCCGCGTGGCTGCGCAGCAGACCCGCGACGAGCACGGTCAGCAGCAGCAGCGCGAGACCTTCGACGATCACCAATGCGGTCATGACTTCTCCGGCGCGACGACGACGGTGGGCAGGACGGCGAGGGCCAGGTAGGCCAGGGCGACGCAGACGCCCGTGAGCAGCAGGAGCGCGACGGCCTGCGCGGGCTCGTCGGCGAGGCCGAACACCGACCCGACCGGGGCGACCGCGGCCGCGGCGGCGCAGGCGGCGAGCAGCGTCGTGATGACCACGTGGGCGATCGTCGGAGGGGTGTCGGACTTGCCGAAGCAGCCGCAGGACGAGACGACGCCCTTGCGCGAGCGGGCGAGCAGCACGAAGGCGCTGAAGCCGAGATAGGAGGCGGCGACGAGGGCGGCGCTGAGCCGGTCGCCGACTCCCAGGGCGTAGGCGCCGATGGCGAGTTCGGCCACGGCGAGGCCGCGGACGAGGATCTCGTTGCCGGGCAAGCCCGTCGTGCGCAGCGCGCGGGCGGTGTCGTCCGGGTACCCGATCTTGGGTACGGCGGCGAGGATCAGCAGCACGGCCGCTGCGAACAGCGGGCCTCCCCAAGCAGGCATCCAGCGAACCCTAAGTGGCTCCGGTCAATCCGGTCGACATCTCGGGAGGTGTCGTGACCTGCTGTCAGCGTCGCCGGGGCGCCACCAGCACGTGGGGTGTCCGCCGGTTGCGCTGGGTGACCGCGGCGCTCGGCGGTCCCGGTCCCACGCGGAACTCACCCCGCGGGCATGAAGCCCGGGCTCCCTGGAACCGTCGACACTGACGTGTGCTCAACCGCGGATCCGCGCGCGGGCTACGGGGCTCGTTTCGCGGGTTGGTCGTGATGGCGTCGACCGTGGCCGACGCCGATCCGATCCGCATCGAGGCGGCGGCCCGGCAGTTCGGTGAGTCCCGCCGCTACCTGGCACCGGTCGCGTGGGCGGCGGGCGCTCTCGTCCTGCTGGTCCGTGGGATCAAGCTCCTCGCGGTGAACTGGCGGCTGGCGCTGATCGAGCTCATCCCGGCGGCCTACGTCTGGTTCGCGATGTACGAGCTCAAGCAGCACGCCCTGCGCGGGGCCGCGTTCCGGGAGTTCACCCCGGGCGTCACGGTCGTCGTCTCGCTCGGCGCGGTGATGGTGACCATCGCGGCGTTCTGGTGCAACACGGTCTTCGCCCACGCCATCGGCAGCCCCAGGCCCGAGATCGGCCCCGCGGTCCGGAGGACCAACGGTCATCTGCCGGCCATCACGGCGGCAGGAGTGCTCGTCGGACTCGTCGTCGCCGCCGCGATGGCCGGCGTCCCGCGGATCGGCTCGACGCTGCTCTACGCCGTCGTGCTCTCCGGGGTGCTGAGCCTGCTGCTGGTCAGCCTCGTCGCCGTCCCCGCGCGGCTGATCGGCACCCAGCGGAGGCGGTTACCGATGCGGGAGACGATCGGTCAATGGAGCGCGGGTAGCGCGCTGAGCGGCGTGGCCATGCTGCCCGGCGCCGTCCTCGACCGACTCGGGGTCCTCCTGCTCGGCGTGCCCGGCCTGCACATCCTCGGGCTGGTCCTGCTGACGGTGGGGACGCTGCTGTTCGCCGCCGGGATGTCCTCCGTGCGGGCGGTGAAGCTGATCATGAAGCTGGGCTAGCCGATCAGGTGATGGATCTTCACCGATGAGCCCCGGGGGCTGGTCCGCGCAACGCCCACCGCTACCGGTGAGGCTTGACGCCGAGCCAGGCCGTCGACTTCGTGGTCGCGGCCGTGCTGTTCGTGGAAATCGGTGCGGGCGCGCGGCTGCATGACCAGCCTGCGCGCCGCTGGCCGCCCCCTACGGAAGAGGTGATCGGGTCCAGCGCCTTGACGGTCGTGTCCCCCACGCGGAAGTAGCGGCAGACATCGTCCAGGTCGATCCGCCTCCCCGCCGAGCCCGCTCGGGCATCCACCGGATGAGCGGTGTCGGAGACGCTCATGGCTCGCCCCCCCTGCTCCGTGAACCGCCCGTAGAAGCGTCGTCGAACACCAGCGTCGTCGGCGGCTGAGCGGCGAGGAAAGGGGCCAACGTCCCGGCCGGGTCAGCGAGATGCTTCGCCGGGGCGGATGCGGAGCCAGCCGTGGACGCGTCACTGGCCGGCTTTCCGTCCCGGCGAGACATCGACGTCCGCCAGGGACAGGTAGTTCTCGTCCTCCTGCGCGAAGTGCAGGGTCAGGATGGCATGCAGCCCATAGAGCAGGTGCCGCAGCTCGCTCAGATCGGTCGCGGAGGGCTGCGGCCCCACCTCGTCGAGGGTCCGGCCGAGGCGACGGATCAGCTGCGCGATCTCGGTGTGAGCCCGGCTCATCGTTGCCGTGGCCTCGGACCCGCCGAGCACGCGGTCGAGCATCGGATAGAGCTGGGTGTCCTCCTCCCGCTCGTGCGGCCAGAGCTCCTCCGACAGCCACCGGTAGGCACCGGCGGCACCTTCGACCGCCTGTCGGTCGGGAACGGTTCCGATGGCGTCGGCCGCTGCGCGGAGTTGGTCCAGCTCCGGCCGGAGCGTCAGATGCTCGGCGGCGAAGCGACCTGCGAGCGCGCTGTCGCTCGGGTCGAGTTGCGCGGCCGTGCCGCCCGGCGACAGCGCCCGCAGGGCGTTGAGGATGGCGGCGACGTCGATCGCTTCCTGGCTGATCGCACCCCAGGTAGCGGGCAGCAGCCCCACCGCCGCGAAGCCCATCGCCACCAACGACAGTCCGATCCCGACCAACACGCTCTGGACCGCGATGCGCCGACAACGCCGAGCGATGACGATGGCATCGCCGACCCGATCGAGGCGGTCGACGTTCAGCACGACGTCGGCGGCCTCGGAGGACGCGGTCGCACCGCGGGTCGCGATGGCGACCCCGACGTCGGCGAGCGCGAGGGCGGGTGCGTCGTTGATCCCGTCTCCGACCATGACGGTGGGACCGTCCTGGCGGGCGGCCGTGACCGCCTCGAGCTTCTCCGCGGGCGTGCGCTCGGCGAGGACCTGGTCGACGCCGATCACCGCCCCGACGGTCTCCGCGACATCGCTGCGGTCCCCGGTGACCATGACGATCTTGCGGACACCGTCCCGGCGCAGTCGCCGGATGGTCCGGGCCGCATCGGGCCGGACCCGGTCCGCGAACAGCAGCACCGCCTCCGGCCGGTCGTCGACCGCGACGAACACGGTGAGCTGCCCGTCCCGGTCCGCCCGTCGGCGGACCTCCTGCAACCACGGGTCCTCGCTACCGACCCAGCTGTGCTTCCCGACGGCGACCCGGTGACCGTCGACGCGCCCACGGATGCCGTGCCCGGGAACCTCCTCGACCGTCACGGGCATGGAGAGGGGGAGCTGTCGCTGCGCGGCGGCGTGGACGACGGCGGCAGCGAGCACGTGCGGGGAGACCTGGTCGAGCGAGGCCGCCAGGCGCAGCGCCTCGGCCTCTCCGCGGCCGCCGTCGGTGGTACGGAGCCCGACCAGAGCCGGTTGGCCGGCGGTGAGGGTGCCGGTCTTGTCGAACAGCAGCACCCGGCTGTCGGCGAGGCGCTCGAGCGCGCCCCCGCCCTTCACGATCACACCGCGCCGGGCCGTCAGAGACAGCCCGGAGACCAGCGCGACGGGTACCGCGAGGATCAGCGGGCACGGCGTGGCGACGACCAGCACCGCGACCGCGCGGGAGAGCTCCCCTGCGGCGACCCCGGCCAAGACGGCGACGACAAGGCTGAGCACCAGGAACCACAGCGCGTACCGGTCCGCCAGCCGTACGGCGGGCGCCTGCTCGCTCTGCGCCGACGCGACGAGATCGACGATCCCGGCATAGGTGCTGTCCGCGGAGGTGGTAACGGCCCGCAACTCGACCGGCCCTCCGACGTTGACCGTCCCGCTGCGCAGCGACTCGCCCGTCGCATGCTCCACCGGCAACGGCTCACCGGTCAGCGCGGACTCGTCGATCACCGCCGGCCCGGACGCGACGTGTCCGTCGACCGGCACCACCTCGCCGGGCTTGACCAGCAGGAGGTCACCCACCACGATCTCGGCGACCGGGACGTCGACCGTCCCGTCGGCGTCCCGCCGGTGGGCGACGCGCGGCGCCCGCTCGACCAGTCGGCGCAGCTCCCGGTCCGCCCGCCCCGCCGCCCAGGCCTCCAGCGACCGGCCCGTTGCCAGCATGACCGCGATGATCGAGCCGGCCAGGTACTCCCCCACCACCAGCGTTCCGATGAGCGCGAGCAGGGCCAGGACGTCCACCCCGAGCTCGCGCCGCCACGCCGCGGCGACGACCCACCAGGCCGCGACCGCGGCTGCCCCGGCGGCCGTCAGCCCCCACAGCAGGTTCCCCGCCCCCGATTGTCCGGCGAGATGGGCGGCACCGCCGGCCAGCAAGCCCAGCAGCGTCAGCGCCAGCATCGCGGCGTCGCCGTGCAGGTGGGCACGGAGCCAGGTCAGCTGCCGCCCGGTACCGGCCTCACTCGCGGCCGGGCGCGACTCGGTCTTCATCCCTCACCTCGCTGCGACGGCAGGGGCGTCCCCGGTCATCGCGATGACGTGGCCACGACGCCGCAGCGCGTCCACCATCTGGCGCTTCTGATCGGGCGTGACCCGACCGAACACGGTGTGCTGCGCGAGCTGCTCGCCGAGGGCCTCCGGGTCCTCCGGCAGGCCCCGCGCGTCCACCGGCCGGTTCGCCAGGGGCAGACCGACCTGGGACGCGACCGCACCAACGGTTGCGGCGTTGTCGCCGGACAGGACACGAACGTCCACGTGCTGGCGGGCGAAGTACGCGAGGGTGGAGGGGGCATCCGCCCGAAGGCGCTCGCGCAGGCGCACCACCGCCACGACCTGCAGTCCTGACGGCAGAGCCGAGGCCACGAGGGGGGCCGGCGACCGCGCCAGAACCAGCACGCGGTACCCGGCGGCGGCGAACTCGTCCGCGGAGGCGAGCAGCGCCGCGGGGTCGGCGGCCGTCACGATCTCCGGAGCGCCGAGCACCCACGTCCCGTGACCGCCGAACTCGGCTCCGCTCCACTTGCGGGCCGAGCTGAAGGGCACGTCTGCAGCGCGAGTCCAGCCGGGGTCGTCGTCGGCGCCCTCGGCCACAGCGGCGATCGTGGCGTTGCCGCCGGGAGCAGCGGCGAGGGCGGCGAGCGCCGCACGACACTCCTCAACCGGCACCGCCGCCATCTCCGGTTCGGGGAGCAGCATCCCGTCCCACTCGACGCGCCCCTCTGTCAGCGTGCCGGTCTTGTCCATGCACAGCGAGTCCACGCGGGCCAGCCCCTCCACCGCCGGCAGCTCCTGGACCAGGACGCGGCGCCGGCCGAGCCGGACGGCCGCCGTCAGGAACGCGATCGTCGTCAGCAGCACCAACCCTTCGGGGATCATCCCGATGAGTGCGGCCACGGTGGACCGGACAGCTGCCCGCCACGGCTGGACCTGCAGCTGACGCAGCACGAGAATGGTGGCGATCACCGCGGAGCCGATCGCCAGCCAGCGGAGGATGGCGTTGATCCCGCACATCAGCTCGGACCCGGTGAGGGAAAACCGCCGGGCCCCGGCGGCCAGCCGCCCTGCGTAGGAGTCCGCCCCGACCGCGGTGACACGCGCCCGTAGCGCGCCGCTGACGATCCAGCTCCCGGCCAGCAGCGGGTTCCCGGGCCGCTTCGCGACCGGGTCGGACTCTCTCGTCGCCAAGGACTCATCCGCCTCGCCGTGGCCGGACAGGGTCACCCCGTCGGCCGCCACCTGGTCGCCTGGGACGAGCTCGACCACGTCGTCGAGCACGACGTCGTCGGACCCGACCTCGGTCGCCGCGCCGTCCCGGAGCACCCGGACGCGGGGCGCATTGATCACGGCCAGGGCGTCCAGCATCTTCTTTGCCCGCAGCTCCTGAACCGTGCCCACCAGGGTGTTGATCAGGGCGATGAGCAGGAACGTGGCGTCCGGGCCGGCTCCGGTCGCCAGGGGCGCCGCCCCGAGCACCGCGAAGATGAGGTTGAGCCAGGTGAAGGTGTTGCGGGCCAGGATCTCCCGACCGCTGCGTCCGCCGGCGTCGGGCATCCGGTTGACGCGGCCGGAGGCTACCCGCTCTGCCACGTCGTCCGTGCTCAGCCCGGCCGGTGCCGCGGACAAGCGTTCGTCGAGAGACATCACTCGGCGACTCCCAGCGCAGAAGGCGTGGTGAGGACGTGTCTGGCAATCCCTCCCGCTCCAGCGTCGTCGGCCGGGCCGCCACTCGGAAGAGACGAACGTCCCGCAAAGCAGTCACCAAGGCAGCCGTGGTGGCACGTGTGGCACGCGACCCGAGCAGGCCCGGAGGAAAGTGGCCCGGTCGTGCACGGAGCTGCACTGCTGTGGCGGAGGCGGAGAGGAATCGAACCTCCCAGGCCGAGGTCCTCGGTCTCAACGGTTTTGAAGACCGCGCCGCCCACCAGGACGGGTACGCCTCCTCGTCGTGCGCGGCGATCCTATCGATCGCGGATCAGGACCGGCTGATCAGCCGCTCGACGGCGTCGGCGATGCGATCGGCGTTGTCCTCCTGCAGGAAGTGACGCCCCTCGACCGCCTGCACGGACACGCCGGCGATGGCCGCCACCTGCTGGCCTTGCCGGGACAGTCGCAGCGCGGGGTCACGCCTTCCCCAGATCACCTGCACCGGCCGCCCCGGCCGGGCGAGCACCGATCGGTACAGACGTTCCTTCTCCGCCGTCCGCTCGAACCCACGCATGATCTTCAGGAAGGCCGCGCCCTTGTCGTCGCCCCGGAGCAGCGGGACGTAGGCGGCGAGCTCGGCATCGCTCACCTTCTCCTGCTGCTCGACGCCGATCCGGCGCATCAGCGCCACGAAGGCGCGGGGCCGCATGCCCGCCAGCCAGGCCTGCCCCAGGCCGCGGTGGGCGAACGGCTCCATGACCCACGGCCGGCGGAACGACTCCACCGCCACGACGGTGTCGAGGACGGTGAGGGAGGCAACCCGGTCCGGCAGCGCCGCGGCGAGCTCGAAACCCACCGGCCCGCCGATGTCGTGCACGACGAGATGGAACCGGTCGAGCCCCAGGGACTCGACGGTCCGGACGGCGAAGGCCCCCAGGCCGGTCCAGGAGTAGTCGAAGTCCGCCGGGCGGTCGGCCAGCCCGAGCCCCGGCAGGTCGAACGCGATCCCACGCAGCCCGCGCTGGGCCAGTTCCCCGACCACCTTGCGGTACAGGTAGGACGACGCCGGGACTCCGTGCAGACATACGACGGGCGGGTCGGTGGGCGTCCCCTCCTCCAGCACGGCGGTGGTCAGCCCGTCCACGTTCAGCGGACGCGTCCTCGCGCGGTGGGCCTCCACCAACTCCTCGACCTCGGACCTCACAGCCGCCCCTCCGTCACGGGGGATCGCATGGCCGCGGCGATGCGTTCCGCGGTCCGACGGGCATCCCCGTCCACGCCGACGATGATGCTGCTGTCCACCCGCGTCTGCCACGGCAGCCCCATCCACGACAGCCCCTCCACCGGCGAGGCACCGCCGTCGTGGCGAGGCCGCCCCAGCCGATCGAGGGCACCCGGTACCTCGAGCCAGTCGTAACGGGAACGGAAGCCGGTGCACCACAGCACGTCGGAGACCTCGACGCGGGTGCCGTCCGCCAGGCGCAGAGCCTTCTCCTCCGCTCCGACGACGGGATGCGGCAGGAGCTGGATGCGGCCCTGCCGGAGGGCCCCGCGCAACTCCCGGCCGAAAACCGGATCTCCTCGGCGCCGGATGTAGCGGCCGAGCACACCGTCGGCGTCCGCGTCGAGGAGACCGAGCTTCGACATCCAGTCGTAGCTCGACAGGCCGAGCACACGCGCCGGGACGTACCACGGCACCCGAGGCGCGACGAGGGTGACCTGACGACCGGCACCCTCGAGTTCGAGCGCGAGCTGGGCCGCGCTGTTCGCGCCCCCCACGACCGTCACCGCCGGGCCGGGAAGGTCCGCGGGGCGGCGGTAGTCGTACGAGTGGCGTTGTCGGACGCCGGGCCCCAGCCGCGCGGCGGCCTCGGGCACCATCGGGTCGTGGAACGGGCCGGTGGCCACCACCACGTGGCTCGCGGAGAACGCCGGGGTGGTGCCGGCGGTCGTGGTGCCGGCGGTCGTGATGCCGGCGCTGGTGGTGACGGCGCTGGTCGTAACCCGGAACGCCCCCTCCACCCTTCGAACGCGCTGGACCGAGGTGCCCAGCCGGATGTCGAAGCCGAAGCGCCCGGCGTAGCCCTGCAGGTAGTCGGCCATCTCCAGTCGGTCCGGACAGGCTTCGTCGCCGGCCGGGAACGCGGCGCCCGGCAGGGCACTGAAGCGCCGAGGGGTGAACAGCCGCAGGCTGTCCCACCGGTCGATCCAGCTCTGCCCGACGCGGTCGGCCCGGTCGACGAGCAGCACCGACAGCTCCGGCGCCCTTCTGCGGAGCCAGTAGGCAGTCCCGAGACCGGCCTGGCCCGCTCCGATGACGAGGACGTCGACCTCGGCCGCCCCGTCGTCCCGCCCGCCGCCCCCGTCGCTGTTCGACTGCATACACGGGGGAACGCGGTTCTCGGCAGGCTTCGTTCCACCAGTCGCCTGGTGGCTGCACACCACCGCTCGAACCTTTCGGTCCCGCCCACCGCGTGAAGGGAACCCTTGATGATCCACAACGCCTGCAGAACCCGGCAGCGATGACCCGCGGGGACGCGTCCGATCGCTGGGACCTCCTGGTCGTCGGCGGCGGCACCGCCGGCATCGTCGGTGCGAGGACCGCGGCCGCACTCGGCGCGCGGGTACTGCTCGTCGAGCGGGACCGGACCGGCGGGGACTGCTTGTGGACCGGCTGCGTGCCGTCCAAGGCGCTGCTGGCGGCGGCGTCGGCGACCGCAAACGCCCGGGCCGCCCACCGGCTCGGGGTGCGGGTTCGCGACGTCGACGTCGACTTCGCCGCGGTGATGAACCACGTGCACGCCGCCATCGCCACGATCGAGCCCGATGACTCCGTCGAGGCACTCGAGCGTGCCGGGGTCACCGTCAGGGTCGGCAGCGCCGTGTTCACCGGACCGGACGAGGCCGACGTCGCGGGTTCCCCGGTCCGCTTCCGCACCGCACTGATCGCCACCGGAGCGGGCCCGCTCGTTCCACCCGTGCCCGGCCTGGCAGAAGCAGCCGCCGGCACCCTGACCAGCGACACCGTGTGGAGGCTGACCGAGTTGCCGGACCGTCTCGTCGTGCTCGGCGGCGGACCGACCGGCTGCGAGCTCGGACAGGCGTTCGCCCGGCTCGGCGCCTCGGTCACCATCGTCGACGGCGCCGACCGGCTGCTGCCGCTCGAGGACCCGCGCGCCTCGACGATCGTTGCCGACGCCCTTCGCGCCGACGGCGCCCGGCTGTACCTGGGCCGGGGAGCTGCCCAGGTCAGGAGCGCCGGCCCGGCGGGAGAACTGCAGCTCGACGACGGCACCGTACTCGGCTACGACCGCCTGCTGATCGCCGCGGGACGGCGGGCGCGCACCGAGGGACTCGGCTGCACGGCCGCCGGAGTGCGACTCGACGCGGACGGCACGGTCGTCGTCGACGACCAGCGGCGGACCTCGAACCCCCACATCTGGGCCGCGGGCGACGTCACCGGCCCGCCGCATCTCACCCACGTCGCGGGCGTCCACGGCAGCGTTGCCGCCACCAACGCCGTGCTCGGTCTGCATCGCAGCATCGACCGGACCGTGCCCCGCGTGACCTACACCTCGCCCGAGGTCGCCGCCGTCGGAGCCGGCACCGGCGGACCGCCGGCCAAGGGGCTGAGCGAGCTGACGTGGGACCACGAACACGCGGACCGGGCGGTGACCGACGACGACACCGCCGGGTTCACCACCCTCGCGGTCGACCGCCGTGGCCGGGTCGTCGGAGGGACCATCGTCGGTCCCCGGGCCGGGGAATCCCTCGGCGAGCTGACCGTCGCGGTCCGCCGAGGGCTGAGTACGCGGGACCTGGCCGGCACCACGCACGCCTACCCCACCTACAACGACGCGGTCTGGAACCCGGCCGTCGCCGACGTCATGTCGGGACTCGCCCGTCCCGCGCCCCGGTCGGCGCTGCGGGCCGTCGTCCGGCTCCGACGAGCCAGGCTGGACCGGTCCGCTGCCCGTCGGCGGGGTTCCTGATCCCGGCTGCCCGCTGGGCACGTCCCGGGCCGGGGCTCAGCGGTCGTCGTCCGGGTTCTCGGCGAGCAACGGGCGCAGCTGGACGTCGGGATGCGCCCGCTGGACGCTGGCCAGCCGCCACTTGTCGGGGAACAGGGCGAGGAGCTCGCCGTCGCTGCGCGTCAGCACCTCGACCCTCGGCTCCCCCTGGATCGTCGCGACGTCCTCCGGCGCGATGCTCCGGGCGATCGTGTAGTCGAGGCGTTCCAGCCGGATCGGGGCGGTGAACTCGTTCGCCATCCGATGTTCGGCGACCTCGAACTGCATCGGACCGACGACGGCGAACACCGGAGCCTGCTCGCCGCGCAGGTCGGAGCGCAGCAGCTGGATGACGCCCTCCTGCTCGAGTTGCTCGATGCCGCGTCGGAACTGCTTGTAGCGGCCGGCGTCGGCGGATCGGGCGACCGCAAAGTGCTCCGGGGCGAAGGACGGGATCGGGGGGAAGGTCACCGGCTGGTCGACGTAGAGCGAATCCCCGACCCGAAGCGCTGCGGCGTTGACCAACCCGACGACGTCGCCCGGGTAGGCGACGTCGATGGTGGCGCGCTCCCGCCCGAACACGGCCTGCGCGTATTTCGTCGCGAACGGTCGCCCGGTCGCGCCGTGGGTGACGACCATCCCGCGTTCGAACACGCCGGAGCAGACCCGGAGGAAGGCGAGACGGTCGCGGTGCGCGGCGTCCATGCCGGCCTGCACCTTGAACACGAAGCCGGAGAAGGGCGCGTGCAGGGCCCGTGGATTGCCGTCGACGTCGACCCGCTCGGTCGGCGGCGGCGCGAGTTCGAGGAGCAGGTCGAGCAGCTGACGGACCCCGAAGTTCTGCACCGCGGATCCGAACAGCAGCGGAGTGGCGGTCCCGGCGAGAAAGGCCTCGCCGTCGTAGTCGTGGCCGGCGGCGGACAGCAGGTCGCTCTCCTCGAGGGTGGCGCGCCAGGCCTCCCCGGCCTGCTGGCGAGCCTCGTCGGGCGACAGGTACTCCTCCGGCGCGGCCGTGGCGCCTCCCGCGGTCCGGGTGAAGCGGACGTAGCCGCCGGTCCGTCGGTCGAGCACGCCGTCGAACTCCCCGGCGACCCCGACGGGCCAGGTGAGCGGCGTCGGGTGCAGCCCGAGACGCTCGCTCAGCTCGTCGGCGAGGGCGAGGGCCTCGCGCCCGGGACGGTCCCACTTGTTGACGAAGGTGATGACGGGGATGCGCCGGTACCGGCACACCTCGAACAGCTTCAGCGTCTGCGGTTCGAGCCCCTTCGCCGCGTCGATCAGCATCACGGCGGCGTCGACGGCAGCCAGCACGCGATAGGTGTCCTCGGAGAAGTCGGCGTGGCCCGGGGTGTCGAGCAGGTTGATGACGGTGTCCCCGTAGCCGAACTGCAGCGCGGCGGAGGAGATGGAGATGCCGCGGGCCCGCTCCATGTCCAGCCAGTCGGAGACGACACCGCGCCGTCCGCCCTTGCCGTGCACGGCTCCGGCCTCGGCGATGACCCGGGCGTGCAGCGCCAGCGCCTCGGTGAGCGTGGACTTGCCGGCGTCGGGGTGGCTGATGACGGCGAACGTCCGCCGCCGGGCAGCTTCCTCCAGCGCTGTCCGGACGTCGGGGCTTCGTGCGGGGGCGGACATCAACGACCTCCTTGCGTTTCGCGCCCGTCGGCACGACCCTCACTGAAGATACCGTTACGTGAGGGTTGAGTCGCACGACGGACAAGGACAGCGCGTGGTCGACGAGGGTCTGCTGCAGATCGGGCAGGTTGCGGAACGAACGCAGCTGTCCATCCGCACCATCCGCTACTACGAGGAGATGGAACTCGTCGTACCGAGCGCCCGGACCGCCGGCGGCTTCCGGCTCTACACGCAGGCGGACGTCGAGCGCCTCGCGCTCATCAAGCACATGAAGCCGCTCGAGTTCAGCCTCGAGGAGATGCGCGACCTGCTGAAGCTGCGTGACCAGCTGGCGGCGGCCGGACGCGGGGAGCGGCGCCGGCGACTCATCGACCGGATGCAGATGTACGTGGAGGCGGCGGAGCAGCGCTGCGAGGCCCTGCGCGCCCAGCTCGTGACGGCGGAGTCCTTCGCGGGACGGTTGCGCGAGGAGCTCCATGCGCGGAGCGCGAGCAGATGAACCCGGGGGCAGCGCCGGGCGGATCAGCCGCGCCGGGCGGACCATGAGCGCCGTCACTTCCGCCGCCCGGGGCTTCATCCCAACCCTGACGTGACGATAGGTTTGCGCTCCTAGGAGGCGAGCGCTCGCGCCTGAGCGCGTCGCCCCGTCGTTCCCCGCCCACGAGTCCGGCGGCCGGAACGTCCTTGCTCCGTGAACGTTCGCCCGTGCCGCCGCCGGGGTCCGGTCACACCACCGCGCCCCGAACGGCGCACGAGAGAAACGGGCCCATGTCCCTGCTGTCCCCGCTGTCCCCGAACTCGCCCTCGCCCGACCCGGCCTCGCCTCGACGGCCGGCGCTGTCCCGTCCCGCGTGGGCCACGCCGCGCGTGCTCCGGACCGAGGTCCTGGCCGGGCTGGTGGTCGCGCTGGCATTGATCCCGGAAGCGATCTCGTTCTCGATCCTCGCCGGCGTCGACCCGCGGGTCGGACTGTTCGCCTCCTTCACGATGGCGGTCACCATCGCCTTCACCGGCGGCCGACCCGCGATGATCTCCGCGGCGACGGGCGCGGTCGCGCTGGTCGTCGCCCCGCTCGCCCGCGACCACGGTCTCGGCTATCTCGTCGCGGCGGTGATCCTCGGCGGGCTGATCCAGGTGGCCCTCGGTGCGCTGGGCGTTCCCAAGCTCATGCGCTTCGTCCCCCGGAGCGTCATGGTCGGCTTCGTCAACGCGCTGGCGATCCTGATCTTCCTGGCCCAGTTGCCACACCTGACCGCCGTGCCGTGGATCGTCTACCCGCTGGTGGCCCTCGGCCTGGTCCTCATCGTCGGGCTGCCCCGCCTCACCACGGCGATCCCCGCACCGCTGATCGCCATCGTCGTGCTGACCGGACTGACGGCGGCGGCCGCGATCACGGTCCCCACCGTCGGCGACGAGGGAGCGCTACCGACCTCCCTCCCCCGCCCCGGCCTGCCCGACGTGCCCTACGATCTCGCGACGCTGAGGCTGCTCGCCCCGTACGCGCTCGCACTTGCGCTGGTCGGCCTGATGGAGTCGTTGATGACCGCCCGACTGGTCGACGACATCACCGACACCCCTTCGAACAAGATCCGCGAGTCCTGGGGTCAGGGCGTCGCCAACATCGTCACCGGGTTCTTCGGCGGTATGGGTGGCTGCGCGATGATCGGCCAGACCATGATCAACGTGCGGACGTCCGGTGCCCGCACCCGGTTGTCGACGTTCCTCGCCGGCGTGTTCCTGCTCGTCCTCGTCGTCGCACTCGGCCCGCTGGTCGGCGCCATCCCGATGGCCGCGTTGGTCGCGGTGATGATCGTCGTCGCCGGCCTCACCTTCGACTGGCACAGCGTCTCCCCGTCCACCCTGCGGCGCATGCCGAAGAGCGAGACGGCGGTCATGGTCGTGACCGTCGCCGTCGTGGTCGCCACCGGCAACCTCGCCTACGGCGTCGTCACCGGAACCCTGGTGGCGATGATGCTGTTCGCCCGGCGCGTCGCGCACCTCGTCGAGGTCACCAGCGTCACGGACCCCGACGGGACCGAGGTCATCTACTCGGTGCACGGACAGGTGTTCTTCGCCTCCAGCAACGACCTCATCACCCAGTTCGACTACGCCCACGACCCTGCCCGGGTCCTGATCGACATGTCGCAGGCACACGTCTGGGACGCCTCGTCGGTGGCAGCTCTCGACGCGATCACGACCAAGTACCTGCGGCGCGGCAAGACCGTCGAGATCGTCGGCCTGAACGACCCGTCCGCCCGCATGCACGGCCGGCTCGCGGGACAACTCAGCAGCCACTGACGACACCCGTCGCCGCCCGTCGACGTCCGGCAGGCCCTGTTCGGCCTCTCCCCCGCGCAGTGTTTGCTGCCGCTGCTCCTGTCGCACAAAGCAGGAGACAACGGACCCGGCCGGGATGCCGGGCTACAGCCTTGCCGTGGGAGAACCCGTGCCGAACGACCCGACCCGCTCCGAGGACGTCCAGCGCCAGGCGGCGCAGTACGCCGAGCACGCTCGCGAGCGCATGAGCGCCAAGCGCGAACAGGTGCAGGGCGGTGTCTCCGGGTGGCTGTCCGAACGGGCCGGCAAGTGGACGCTGGACGGCACCGACGAGCAGGCGATGCAGCGGCAGAAGTTCTTCTGGAACCCGCTGATGCAGTACTGGTTCCGGATGGAGATGGAAGGCTGGGAGAACCTCCCCGACGCGCCCGTCCTGCTGATCGGCATCCACTCGGGAGCACCGTTCGTCTGGGACGCCTGGACGGTGGGCGTGCAGTGGTGGCGACACTTCGGGGAGAAGCGCCCGCTGCACGGCACGGCGCACGACGCGCTGATGGCGATGCCGCTGATCGGCCGCTTCTTCCGCTCGATGGGGGTACTCCCCGCGGCGCCGGACGCCATCACCACCGCGCTCGCGGAGGGCCGCGACGTGGCGCTGTGGCCGGGTGGGGAGGTCGACTCCCTGCGGCCCTGGAAGGAGCGGGACGAGGCGAACCTCGCGGAGCGGAAGGGCTTCGTGCGCCTCGCGATCCAGACCGGGGTACCGATCGTGCCGATCGCCACCGTCGGCGGCGCCGACGCGATGCCGGTCCTCATCCGCGGCGACCGGTTGTCCCGGATGCTGAAGCTCGACCGCGCGCTCCGACTCAAGGTCTTCCCGATCGCGGTGTCGTTGCCCTGGGGTATCGCCCCGGCGGCGCTGCCCCAGATCCCGCTGCCCGCCAAGATCCGGACCCTGCTGCGGCCGCCGGTGTACGTCGACCCCGACCCGGCCCGCCTGGACGACGACGAGTACATCGAGCAGATCTACCGGCAGGTGCAGGACAGCATCCAGGAGGGCATGGACGCACTCGCCCGGCGCCGGGCGTTCCCGCTCTTCGGCTGACCGGGCGGCTCGCTCACGTCCGGAGCACGTTCGCGAAGATGAGCCAGGCGAGCAGCGACTTCGCGGTCAGGCTCAGCACGACGTAGGTGACCTCGCCGTGCACGTAGTCCCGCCACCGGCCGACACGCGCGTACTGCAGCGCCATGTTCGCCGCGAAGCTGAAGAACAACACGAACTGCACGGCCGTGATCACGTACACGAAGCCCGGCACCGTCGGCGGCCGCAGCAGGTAGACCACAATCAGCACCCACGGCACCGCGCCGACGAGCGATCCGAACCAGAACGCGCTCCAGTCGGCGCTGCCGGGGCGCTGCTGACGCTCCATCAGGAGCCCGAACAGGATCATCGCGGTGTTCGCCGCGAACACCGCCGCAACGGCTGCGAGGTCGCGGATCCCCACGAACAGGCCGATGAGCACGATCATGACCGAGGCGCTCACCGAGTACTCGATCCAGCGGGCGTAGTTGACGCCACGGTCGAGGCACCGCTCGTACCAGCGGTGCACGCCGGGCGCAGCGACCAGGGCGTGATCGGCCGCCGCGAGCAGCAGGAAGAAGGCGACGGCCGGGCCGATGCGCAGCGAGAACACCGTCTCCGGCAACGTCGGACCGGCGGCGCGGACAGGGTCGTCCCGCAGGAACGACGCGGTCACCGGGAGCGAGAGGTCGTTGCTCGCCACCACCATGTAGACACCCTCGAGGGCGAGGAACACGAACGCGGCGATGTTCAACACACGCAACCGCCGCGCGGTCCCGGCCCTCGGCCGCTCGACCACACGCTCCGCAGGTCCGCTGGCGATGGACACGACACCTCCCTGGACCACGTCCGACGGGGCGACGCTGCCGGGGGCGACACTGCCGAGCGGAAGACCGAGCGTCCAGGGTCCGACGTCCCCGCGACGGTGGGTATCCGGGGCAGGTTCTGCACTCGGGTGGGGCGGCTCGGCCCGATTTTCCCTCTCTCACCCGCTAGCGTGGGCGAACGTCCGGGCCCGTTCCGACCCGCCAGGGATCGGTGCGGCGCGGACGGCAGAGTGACCCCGAGCCGAAGTCGGAGCTGTATGAGCCGCGTCCGCGGACCCCGTCGCAACCTCGCCCGCATCGCCGCCGTCCTGCTCGTCGCGACGGTCGCCGCCTGCTCGTCGAACGGCGGCAGCGAGCGCACGTCGTCGTCCGGAGCACCCACCCCGCCGCCGACGGCACCCGCCGAGTCGAGCACCAATGTCTACGCCGCGACCAACGTCGGGATGTTCCAGCCGGCCACCCAGGGGGTGCCCTACCGGCTGTACGTGCCCAATCACTCCGACGGCACCGTGAGCGTCATCGATCCGGTGGCCAAGAAGGTCCTCGACACCTTCCCGGCGGGCCCCGGCACCCAGCACGTCATCCCGTCCTGGGATCTGAAGACGCTGTACGCCGCGAACAACGAGAACGGCAACAGCCTCACGCCGATCGATCCGAGGACCACCAAGCGGGCAGGTCCGAACATCCCGGTCACCGACCCGTACAACATGTACTTCACCCCCGACGGCAAGTTCGCCATCGTCATCGCCGAGGCGGAGAAGCGGCTGAACTTCACCGACCCGCACACCTTCCAGGTGAAGGACTCGGTTCCGGTCGACTGCGCCGGCGTCAACCACGTCGACTTCTCCGCCGACGGCAGCTACTTCATCGCGACCTGCGAGTTCTCCAGCCAGCTCGTGAAGGTCGACACCGCGTCGCACAAGGTGCTGGGCTACATCCCGGTGCCGAACGGCGGCATGCCGCAGGACATCAAGATCAACCCGAGCGGGACGGTCTGGTACGTCAGCGACATGATGGCCAACGGGGTGTGGACGATGGACGGCGACGCCTTCAAGCTCACCGGCTTCATCCCGACCGGGCCCGAGACGCACGGCCTGTATCCGAGCCGGGACGCCACGAGGCTCTACATCTCCAACCGGGGCGGCATGGGCCCGGGTGGCGACAAGGGTTCGGTCAGCGTCCTCGACTTCGCGACGAACAAGATCGTCGCGACGTGGCCGATCGCGCCACCGAGCACCCCGGACATGGGCGGCGTCTCGCCGGACGGCAAGACGCTGTGGCTCTCGGGCCGGCGGAACGGCGAGGTCTACGGCATCGACACCACCACCGGGCAGCTCGCCGCACGCATCAAGGTCGGCCGCGAGCCGCACGGCCTCGCGGTGTGGCCCCAGCCGGGCCGGTACTCGCTGGGCCACACCGGCATCCTGCGCTGAGCGCGGCCGTGCCCCGTCCCCTCGAGCGGCCCGGAGCACGCGTGTCCTCGCCCCGCCGAGCTCGCGTCGCCGTCATCGGCGCGCTCATCCTGGCGGGGGCGATGAGCGCGTGCTCCGGAGGCTCGTCGTCGAGCTCGTCGCTCCCGGCCGGGGGAACCCCGCGGCAGGACGGGGCGTCACCGGCCGGTCCCAGCGATCCCCGGCTGCTGTCCTGGCGGACCGGGCCGGACATGCCCGTCGCCGTCAGCGAGGTCGCGGTCGCCGAGGTGGGCGGGCGTATCCACGTCCTCGGCGGCTACGTCGGCGGGAAGGCGCACTCGACCACCCACGTGGTGCTCGACCCCACCTCCGGGGCCTGGCGGACCGCCGCGCCGCTGCCGGAGCCGCTGGACCACATCGGGGCCGTGGGCCTGAACGGGACGATCTATGCGGCCGGCGGCTACGGCGCCGCGGGCCGACCCACGGCGACCCTCTACGCCTACGACCCCGCGACCGACCGATGGAGCACCCGGGCGCCGCTGCCGACGCCGCGGGCCGCCGGCGTCGCGGTCGTGCTCGATGGACGGTTCCATCTGGTCGGCGGCAAGACGACCGGTCCCGGCGGCGGAGCGTCGGTCGACACCGGTGAGCACGACGTCTACGACCCCGCGACCAATCGGTGGACGACCGCGGCGCCGCTGCCCACCCCACGGGACCACGCAGCCGGCGCCGTGGTCGACGAGGTCCTGCACGTCGCCGCCGGCCGCCCCGGCGAGTCGTCCGCCCACGAGGCCTACGACCCGACGACCGACAGCTGGAGCACGCAGCCCCCGGTGCCGCTCGGCCGTTCCTCGGTGGCGGGGGCGTCCCTCGACGGCCGGTTCCTGGTGATCGGCGGCGAGAACGCGGCCGAGACGCAGGCCTACCGCAACGTGGCCGCCTACGACCCGCGCACCCGCTCCTGGTCGAGCCTGCGGGAGCTGCCCGAACCCCGCCAGGGCATCGGGGCCGCCGTCGTCGACGGGCGGCTGTATCTGCCCGGCGGCGGACCGACGGCAGGGCCGGCGGACCAGACGGCGGCGACCCTGATCCTGCGCTGAACTCCCGTCGCTCCGGCGGCTGCGCCTCACACCTGCGACACCCCGGCCCCGGCCCCCGCCCCGGTCCCCTCGGCGCTGGTCTTCCCGTGCGCACTCGCGCGCCCGCCGTAGCGACTCGCCAGCGGACCGGCGGTGAGGCCGTGCGCGAACACGCTCACCAACACCGTCGTCACGATGACTGCAACAGCGGTGTCAGCCTGCGGCCCGAGTTCCTCCACGGCCAGCAGCGCGAACACGACGGACGCGAGGCCTCGTGGGCCGAACCAGCCGAGAAACCAGGAGGCGCGACCGGCAAGGCTGGTCCCAAGCAGAAGCAGGCAGACCGGCAGCATCCGCACGACCGTCAGGCTGAGTACGGCGTAGACCAGCAACTGCCATCCGACCGCGTCGACGATCAGCGGCACGGCCACGACGCCGAACGTCAGCCACACCAGCAGGGACGCGAGCCCGGCGGTCTGCTCGACGAAGGACACCTGCTTCGGGGTCGCACGGCCGGCCACGTGCCCGAAGGCGATGCCGCCGGCGAAGGCGGCCACGAAGCCGTTCCCGGCGCACGCCACCGAGGCGGCGTAGCCGAGCAACGCGAGGGCGAGAACCGCCGGGCCCGCGAACTCCTCGTCGACCCACGCTCGACGGCGCGCGACCCCGAGCAGCCAGCCGCCGCCGGCGCCCACCCCGACGCCCACGGCCACCCCGAGCGACAGCTGCAGCAGGGCGTGGGGAGCTCCCCGTCCGCCGCCCTCCTCGGCGGCGCTCGCCCCGGCCAGCGCGAGCATGACGACGGGCGTCACGATGCCGTCGTTCAACCCGCTCTCGACGTTGAGGATCCCGCGGACCCGCGCGGGGACGACCGGATTGCCGATCACGCTGGCGCCGAGGGCCGCGTCCGTGGGTGCGAGCGCCGCGCCGACCAACAGAGCGAGCCAGAGGTCGAAACCGCCGAACATCGCCCAGGCGAGCAGCCAGCCGATCCCGACCGTCAACGGCAGTGCGACACCCAGCAGCCGCAGGTAGACGCCCGCCTCGGCCCGCAGCTGACGCACGCCGACCCGTGCGGCGTCGGAGAACAGCACCCACACGAGGGTGATCTCGGTGAGCAGTCGGACGACCTCCGCGTCGACCGTCGGGTTCAAGGACGCGATGTTCGCGATCAGCACTCCGACGGCGACGAACACGATCGGCGCGGTCAGATCGGCGCGCTCGAGCCGCCCGGACAGGACGCCCCAGCCGAACACGGTGGCCGCGATCAGGGCGAGGATGCCGGCACTCACCGGCACAGAGGACCGGAGCGTGTACGCCGGCGAATCGTCCGCAGAGGACGAAAGCCCGCAGGCGGGCACGCGAGCGGCGGCTTCGCCCGGTCAGGATGATGCCTCCGGCTGGCGCCGCGGGCACCCTTCGATGCGACCGGCAGCACCGCAGCAGTAGTAGCGGGAGAAGGATCGATGGAAGGCCGCATGGGACTCGAACCGCCGCCGGCCGCCCCGCCTGCCCCGGCGGTCCCGGCCCGAACCGGGCGGGATGCTCCGCGCGCCTTCCACGTGATGGCGAAACCCACCGGTGCGGTGTGCAACCTGGACTGCGAGTACTGCTTCTTCCTGTCGAAGGAGATGCTCTACCCCGGCAGCAGGTTCCGGATGGCGGAGGAACTGCAGGAGACCTATCTCCGGCAGCTGCTCGAGGCCCACGCACGCGAACCCGAGGTCGTGGTGGCGTGGCAGGGCGGCGAGCCGACCATGATGGGGCTCGACTTCTTCCGGCGGTCGGTCGAGCTCGAGCGCCGCTACGCCCGCCCGGGCCAGCGGATCCTGAACACCCTGCAGACGAACGGGACCCTGCTCGATGACGCGTGGGGGCGGTTCCTGAAGGAGAACGACTTCCTGGTCGGGATCTCGATCGACGGCCCCCGCGAGCTGCACGACACGTTCCGGGTCGACAAGGGCGGCAAGCCCACCTTCGACCGCGTGCTCCGCGGGCTCGACGTGCTCCGGCGACACGGGGTCGAGTGGAACGTCCTCACGACGATCAACTCCGCCAACGGTGACCACGGCGGCGAGGTCTACCGCTTCCTGCGCGACGGGCTGGGCGCGACCTTCATCCAGTTCATCCCCATCGTCGAGCGCGCGACGGAGGAGACGCTGCCCATCGCGAACGCCGGCTGGGGCAGCGGCGTCTCCGGCCGGCCGCTCTACACGCAACAGGGCTCGCTGGTCACCGAGCGCAGCGTGGGACCGGAGCAGTACGGCCGCTTCCTCATCGACGTGTTCGAGGACTGGGTCCGCTCCGACGTCGGCCGCGTCTACGTGCAGGCCTTCGACGACGCGCTCGCGAGCTGGTACGGCGAACCCGGCTCGCTGTGCATCCACGCGGAGACCTGTGGAACGCAGCTGGCGCTCGAGCACAACGGCGACCTGTACTCGTGCGACCACTACGTGGAGCCCGACTACCTGCTGGGCAACATCGCGGACAAGCACCTGCTGGACCTGGTCGCGCTCCCCCAGCAGCGCGCGTTCGGGGAGGCGAAGCGGGACACCCTGACCCGTTACTGCCTCGACTGCCCGGTCCGCTTCGCCTGCAACGGCGGATGCCCGAAGGACCGGTTCGCCACCTCGCCCTACGGCGAGCCGGGGCAGCACTACCTCTGCGCCGGCTACGAGGCCTTCTTCTCCCACGTGCGGGAGCCCATGGAGACGATGACGCGGTTGCTGCGGGAGGGCCGGGCGCCGGCGGACGTGATGGCCGTCTACGCCGGCGCCGACGCCACCCGGCCCCGAAACGGTCCCTGCACCTGCGGCAGCGGCCGCAAGTGGAAGCGCTGCCACGGGGCACCGGACGCCCAGCGCATGAACGCCGCGGCGACGTCGGCGGAACGGTTCACCCGCCTGGGGTGAAGCACGCCTCGGCCGTCGGCGGTCCGATGGTTCTCCCAACGACGCCGCTCACTCCAGGGGGTAACCATGCCTAAGGGCTTCTCCGGCAGGATCGGACTCGACATCCGCGAGTCCCAGCCCGACTGGAGCCCCTACCTGGCTCCCAGGTCCCGCCCCGGCGCACCGAACGTCCTGATGATCGTCTGGGACGACGTCGGCTACGGGACGATGGATTGCTTCGGCGGTCCCGTGAAGACGCCGGCCATGAGCCGCATCGCGGACATGGGCCTGCGGTACTCGAACTTCCACACCACCGCCCTGTGCTCCCCGACCCGTTCGTCGCTGTTGACCGGCCGGAACGCGACCTCGAACGGCATGGCGACGATCGCCGAACTCAACTCCGGCTTTCCGGGCATCTCCACGCGCATCCCGTTCGAGAACGGGTTCCTCTCCGAGGTGCTGACCGAGCACGGCTACAACACCTACTGCGTCGGCAAATGGCACCTCACCCCAGGTGAGGAGACGAGCATGGCGGCCTACAAGGGGCGCTGGCCGCTGGGCCGTGGGTTCGAGCGGTTCTACGGCTTCCTCGGCGGCGAATCGAGCTGCTGGTATCCGGACCTGATCTCGGACAACCACGCGGTCGACCCCCCGGCCACGCCCGAGGAGGGCTATCACATCGCCAAGGACCTGTCGGACAAGGCGATCGGGTTCATCCGGGACGCCAAGGTCGTCGAGCCCGACAAGCCGTTCTTCATGTATCTGTCGCTCGACGCCGCGCACGCCCCGCACCACGTCTTCCAGGAGTGGGCGGACAGATACAAGGGGACGTTCGACCAGGGCTACGAGGCGATCCGGCCCGAGATCCTGCGCCGCCAGAAGGAGCTCGGGCTGCTGCCCGAGGACACCGAGCTCTCCGCGATCAACCCGCACGGCGAGCCGGCGGTGACCGGCCCGGACGGGCAGCCCTGGCCGATGCTCGACACCGTTCGCCCGTGGGATTCGCTCACCCCCGACGAACAGCGTCTGTTCATCCGGATGGCCGAGGTCTACGCCGGCTACGTCTCCTACACCGACGACCAGCTCGGTCGCGTGCTCGACTTCCTCGAGGCCTCCGGCCAGCTGGACAACACGATCATCGTTGCCGTCTCCGACAACGGCAGCAGCGGCGAGGGCGGCCCGGACGGGACCTTCAACGAGTGGCGGTTCTTCAACGGCGCTCCCACCCCGACGGAGCTGTCCCTGCAGCACATCGACGAACTCGGGAGCCCGACGTCCTACAACCACTACAACACCGGGTGGGCGTGGGCCTTCGACAGCCCCTTCCCGTACTGGAAGCGCTGGGCGGGGTACGAGGGAGGCATCGCGGACATGTGCCTCGTGGCGTGGCCAGACACGATCAAGGACAAGGGCGGGGTCCGGGACCAGTACATCCACGCGTCCGACGTCGTCCCCACGATCTACGAGCTCCTCGACATCGAGCCTCCCGAGATCCTGAAGGGCTACGTGCAGAGCCCGATCGAGGGCGAGAGCTTCGCGGCATCGCTGACCGACCCCGCGGCTGCCGGCAAACAGACCCAGTTCTACGTGATGCTGGGCCAGCGCTCCCTCTACTCGGACGGGTGGCTGGCCTGCACGCTGCATCCGCCGCTGTCCGGGTGGGGCAAGTTCGAGCACGACACCTGGGAGCTGTACGACCTTAAGACGGACCGTTCCCAGTCCAGGGATCTGGCCGCGCAGGAGCCGGAGCGCCTCGAGAAGCTCAAGAGCCTCTGGTACTACTACGCCGGCATCTACAAGGGGTTGCCGCTCGACGACCGCAGCGCCCTGGAGCAGACGCTCGCCGACCGCCCGCACGGGACTCCGCCACGTGACCGGTACGTCTACTACCCGGACTGCGCCTCCGTGCCGGAGCAGGCGGGCGTCACGATCAGCGGCCGGTCCTACACCATCGCCGCCGGCGTCGACATCACGTCACCCGACGCGGAGGGTGTCCTGTACTCCCACGGCGGCGTCGCCGGCGGGCACAGCCTCTACGTCAAGGACCGGCACCTGCACTACGCCTTCAACTGGGTCGGGACGTTCCTCCAGAACGTGGTCGGCGATCGGGAGATCCCGGTCGGGAGCCACGTCTTCACCGCCGAGTTCAGCGCGAAGGGCCGCAGCGCCGACCCCGCGATGCCCGGTGCCACCGGGACGCTCACCCTCTACATGGACGATCAGGCGGTGGGCAGCGGCGACATCGTCACCCAACCCGGCTACTTCAACCTGGTCGGGGACGGCATCTGCGTCGGACGCAACGACGCATCGCCGGTGACGCCCGATTATCCCGTGCCGTTCCGCTTCACCGGCGGGACCATCGATCGGGTCGTGGTGGACGTCTCCGGCGAGCGCTACGTCGATCACGAGGCCCAGGTCCGTGGCTGGTTCATCCTGGACTGACCATCGGAACCGAAACGGCGGTCATCGATCGCGCCGGGTGATCGACCGCGCGGGCAGAGAGAACGAGCACGGCCGGGTGGTCAGCGCTTGTTGACGACTTGCGCGATCAGGACCTGCTTTCCGGAGTATCGCTGCACCAGGTCCTCGTCGAGCTTGATCGGCAGGTCCTGCTGGAGGCTCTGGGCATCGAACTTCGCGATCCGGCCCTCGACCGTCACCTGGTCGCCGGTGCCGACGCTGGCGTCGCGCACGGTCAGGACGGGAAGCGCGGGTCGGCCGTCGTCCGGCTGCAACTCGAAGCTCAACGCGCTGAGATCGTCCGTCACCCGACCTGCGACGGTGACCGTATCGCCGATCCTGAACGGCTGGCCGGGCGAAGCGGCCGGCGAGGTGGCCGACCCAGTGGGCGGGCTCGTGCTGGGCGTGGCGCCGGCCGCGCCCGCCGCGCTGGCCGCAGAAGACACGCTCGCCGACGGCGACGGCCCCGACACGAGGTTGTCGTTTGAGCATCCGCCGAGCAGCAGGGCGGCGCTCACCGCCCCGGCCACGGCCACCGCGCGGTTTCCCGGACCGAGGCGTCGTCGCTCGCGGTGGCCTTCGGGCTGATCGAGGGATTGAAGAACTCGGTCCGTCGTTGTCATCGCATTCTCCCTCCTTGTTCGATTCCGGAAATACCCGTGTGGTTCGGGAGCACAGCGCCCACGTCCGAAGGTCACGAGATCGCCGCAGGCCTGTCATCCGATGCACTGTTTCCATGCGGTTGTTTGTCAGTTTCATGAACACGCCGCAGATTCCCCGAGCGTGCAGCGTGATCGGGTACCCCGTCGTCAGCGATTCCTCTCCCGACGGTCATCGCGCTCCGAACGGAGAGCAGAGCTTTGCCGACCTGAGGAGGTGGCCGATGTCATCCGGCCCGAGCGTGGAGAATCGATCGCGAACCTCAGCCGAGCCCGCCGATCCCGTTTCGACAGACCCGCAGGCCGCGGAGACCTCCGACGCCTCGGCGGGTGCAGACCGGGTGGAACGCGTGGGCAACCGGGGCCGGTGGGCCTGGCTGTTGCCCACCCTGACGTTCCTGCTCGGCCTGGCGCTGGGCGCCGCCCTTCTCGGGCTCCCGAGGCTCGGCGACGATTCCGCCGGCTCGACGTCGCCGGACGCACGGGCCACCCCCGCCGCTCCGACGCCCGAGGCCACCCCCGACCCGCAGGTGGAGGCCGCCACTGCGCGAGCGCGCGCGTGCCTGCGCGTGGCTGAGCGCGGCGACGAGATCGGGAACACGTTCGGCGACGCCGTCGCGGCCATCCGGGACCTCAACGCGTCGGCGCTGCAGGACGTGCTCGATCGGGCCGAGCAGCAGCAGCGGCAGCTCACACCGGACGTGGAGGCCTGCCGTTCATGAGGGCGAGCCTGACCAACGTCGCGTTCGCCTCGCCGCGCAGCCTGCGCTTCTATGACGCGCTCATCACCTTCTGGGTGATCTTCTGGCTCGTCATCGGCGCGTGGACCGGCCTGCGGTTGTGGCAATTCGCGGAGATCGGCGACAGCGTCGCCGACTCGGGCCGGGCGGCCCAAGGTACCGGCGCCGCGATCCGCGAGTTGGACGGCATCCCGCTGATCGGCGGCCCGGCGCGGGACCTCGGGGAACGAGTCGAACAGACCGGTGCCCGCGTCACCCGCGAGGGCGAGATGAACGCCAGCCGGGCCCGCCAGACGGCGCTCCTGCTCGGCATCGTCGTGGCCATCGCTCCGTCCGTGCCCGTCGCCGGCATGTACATCGTGCTCCGTCGAGCTCATCGGCGGGAGGCGAGGGCGCTCCAGGAGGCGTTCGAGACCGAGCCCGGCGTCGTCGATCCCGTGCTGGCGCTCCGGGCCGTGCTGGTGCAATCGCACCAGCAGCTGTCCGACGTCGTGCCACGGCCGTACACGCGCCTGCAGGAGGGGGATCTGCGCGCGCTGGCGGATGCGGAACTCGCCCGGATCGGGCTCCGTCGACTCCCCCTGAGCTCGACGCGCGAGACGGCGGGCGGGCGGTGAGGTGAGTGAGCCGGTTCTACGCCGGCTTGCTCCTGAAGGGCCGCCTACTGGTCGCGTTGGCGTGGGCCACCGCGGCGATCGCCTGCACCCTGACCCTGCCGGCCTTCAGTGAAACCGGTGGCGGCAAGTTCGGCGGCCTCATCCCCTCGGACAGTCCCGTGGTCCGGGCCGAGATCCGCTCGGTCACCCAGTTCTCCTTCCCGCTGCTCGCACGCGCCGCCGTCGTCCAGCGGAACGACGAGGGGCTCGACCCCTACGCCCAGGCCCGTGTCGTGCTCCGTGCCCTCGCCTACGACCAGAAGGGGCCGTACGGCCGCCACCAGGTGCTGGGGGCGCTCCCCGTCGTCAACACGGCGAAGCTGTTCCCCGCCTCCACGGAGTCGGGCACGACAGCAATCACGTACCTGTTCACCGATCCAGGGCTGAGCTTCGCCGAGCAGGACCGACTCGCCCGAGCCTGGGCGCGGCAGTACGTCGACCGGCCCGAGGATTCCCTCGTCGGCGTCGGTGGCACCGTGCCGGCCCGGGTCGAGCAGGCGTCGGTCCTGAAGCGCAGCCTCCCCTTTGTGGAAACCGCGACACTCGTCGCGATCCTGCTCGTCGTCGGGCTGAACTTCCGCTCCGTCGTCGCGCCCTTGGTCGCCCTGGCCGTCGCGGCCGTCTGCTACCTCGTGACCGTCCGGGTCCTCGGCGTGGCCGGCGAGCTGATGGGGTTCGCCACCCCCTCCGACGTGGAACCGCTCGTGGTGGCCCTGATGTTGGGCGTCATCACGGACTACTGCATCTTCTACATCAGCGGAACGCAGCACCACCTGCTCGCGGGCGTCCCGCCCCGGGAGGCGGCGCAGCGCAGCGCGGCGGAGCACACGCCGATCATCGCGGTCGCGGGGTTGACCGTGTGCGCGGGCGTGGGCTCCCTCGTCATGGCCCGCTCGGACTTCTTCGGCGCGTTCGGGCCCGCCCTGGCCCTGACCGTGCTCATCGCGGTTCTCGTCTCGATCACCCTGATCCCCGTTCTTCTGGCGATCGTCGGTCGCGCCGTCTTCTGGCCGGCGCGCTGGGTGCCGGCGTCAGGAGACATGCCGGGACCGGCGCCGGCGGCCATCGCCTCCCGCGCCATGCGTGGTCGGTTGCTCTCCGCGATCAGTCGCAAGCCCGTCGCGCTGATCGTGGCCTTCTGCCTGTTCTGCGGGCTGTTGCTCGCCGCGGTGCCCCTCCGTCACGCGGATCTCGGGATGTCGGTCGAGAAGTCGCTGCCGAGCAGCAGTGGCCCGGCAAGGGCAGCCCACGCCGCGTCCGTCGGCTTCGCCCCCGGCATCCTGTCCCCGACGGTCCTGCTCGTGGAGCAGCCGGGCATCGTCGACAAGCGGGCTCAGCTGACCGCGCTGCAGCGCGAGATCGAACGGATGCCGGGGATCGCGGGCGTGGCCGGCCCCGCCGACCAGTTCACCCCGCTGGTACTCGGAGCGGTGCTGTCCCCGACGGGCGAAGCGGCCCGCTACCTCATCGTGCTGAACGAGGAGCCCCTCGGTGCCACCGCCATCGACCTGCTGCGCAACATCCGGGCGAAGATGCCGCAGATGCTGGCTGCCGCCGGCCTGTCCGGGGCGTCCGCGTCCTTCGCCGGCGACACCGCGCTCGCCGCCAGCATCGCCGGTCAGACCCAGTCCGACCTCTGGCGCATCTTCCTGTTCGCGGCACTCGTCGAGCTGGCGCTGCTGACCATCTTCCTCCGGGCGCTGGTCGCGCCGGTCTACCTGCTGGCGGTGGGGGTGCTGGCGGTGGCCGCCTCGCTCGGGCTCACGACCCTGGTCTTCGTTGTCGTGCTCGGGCACGACGGCCTGTCCTTCTACGTGCCGTTCGCGGCCGCCGTGATGCTGGTGTCCTTCGGCGCCGACTACAACATCCTGGGTGTGGGTCAGGTCTGGGAAGCGGCACGTCGGCTTCCCATGGCCGCCGCCGTCCGCGACGCGGTGCCTCGCACGACCCGGGCGATCACCGCGGCGGGCATCACGCTCGCGATCAGCTTCGGTCTGCTGGCCGTGGTTCCGCTCGCGCCGTTCCGCGAGTTGGGCTTCGCCATGTTCGTCGGGATCATCCTGGATTCGGTCATCGTCCGCAGCCTTCTCGTGCCCTGTCTGCTCGTGCTGGTCGGGCGCACGAGCGCGTGGCCCGGGCGCACCTTCCGCGCCCGCTCCCAGGAGGCAGGGGCGGCGACCGCCTCCGCCGCCCATGCCCGGGGCGGGCAGTCGTCGGAGCCTGCGAGCACATCCGTCCCGAGTGGGCAGGTCGATGGGGTTGGGACCGTCCTTCGTTGATCCCCGCCTGCCCGTGAGGTCTTGCGTGCACGGGGCAGGCAGACACACATGACGTCGACGGGGCCCTCGCTGCAGTTCATCGGCACCGCGACGACCCTGCTACGGCTCGGGGGCTTCACGCTGCTCACCGACCCGAACTTCCTGCACAAGGGCGAGCGGGCCTACCTCGGGCGCGGGCTGTTCTCGAAGCGCCTCACCGACCCGGCGCTCGGCATCGACGACCTCCCGCCGCTCGACGCCGTCGTCCTGTCCCACCTGCACGGCGACCACTTCGACCGACGAGCCAGGCGCGGGCTGGAGAAGTCGCTGCCGATCATCACCACGCGCCACGCGGCGCGGCGCCTGCGGCTCCAGGGATTCGAGAACGCCGTGGCCCTCGACACCTGGTCCTCGCACGAGCTGCGACGCGGGCTGTCGAGCCTCACCGTCACCTCGCTGCCCGGCCGACACGCCCCCGGCCAGGCCGCGCGCGTGTTGCCGCCCGTGATGGGGAGTCTGCTCGAGTTCCGGGAGGGGCCGGACAGCGAGCCGTTCCGGGTCTACGTCACCGGCGACACGCTGAACGTGCCCGAGTTGCAGCAGATCGTCGACGCCTATCCCCGGCTCGACGCCATGGTTCTGCACCTCGGCGGCACCCGCATCCTCGGCCTGCTCCTCGTGACGATGGACGGCGAGCAGGGCGCGGATCTGCTGGAGCGCGTCCGCCCCTCGGTGACCGTCCCGGTGCACTTCGACGACTACACCGTCTTCCGCTCGCCGCTGGAGGACTTCCGGGCCGAGGTCGAGCGGCGCCGGATCGATCTCGAGGTGCGCTACGTGGAACACGGAGACGTCGTGCGGCTGGCTCCCTGACCACGAACGGGTGACAACTTCGCCACAAAGCGGACGGTCGTTGCAGGATCGGAACATCGATGCGGAAGCTAGTTGTTGAGACACCTAACAACGCGGGAAGGAACCGGCCGGGAGCCGGAGCCGGAGAAGACATGAGTAACTGCAAGCACAGCCCAGCCTGTCCGTCCTGCGACGCGAGCGACGCGTCGGCGGCCCGCATCGTGTCGGAACATCTGCAGGACTGCGGCTACGCGCTGCTCTGCAACGGCGTCATCCTCCTCGAGGGTGACGGGGCGCTCTCGGTGGCGCCGCGGCGCAGGCCACGGCACGCGGGGGCCGGCGCACAGTCCTGAGCAGGCCGCGGTTCTCCTGCACGCCTCACGCGCCCGGGTCGACCGCCCGCGACGGGGACCGCTCGTCGTCCCCGTCGGCGCCCTCCGCGGACCCGCGCCGGGGGCCGCGGACCGCCACCACGACCGCCGCGAGCAGCAGGATCGCCGCCGCGGTGAGGAACGCGGCGTGCGAGGCGTCGACGAAGGCCTGCCGGGCGGTGTCGGCGAGTTCCTGGCCGGCGGCACCAGCGCGCGCGATCTGCTCCTTGCCGATCTCGAGGAAGGCGATCGAGGAGCGCGCGTGCTCCGCCACCTGGGGCGGCAGGCCGCTCACGGCGTCCTCGAGGCCGCCGCGGTAGCCGGAGTTGAGGACGCTGCCGAGGACGGCGATGCCGAAGGCGCTGCCGAGCTCACGCGAGACGTCGTTGACCGCGGAGGCGACCCCCTGCTTCTGCTCGGGCAGCGACGAGACGATCGCCGTCGTCCCCGGAGTACCGGCGAGCCCCATGCCCGCGGCGAACACGACGAGGCCGAGCGCCAGGTGCCAGTAGGTCAGCTCGACCGACAGGCTCGTCAGGATCAGCATCCCGGCGGCGGACAGGACGAGCCCGAGGGAGATGACGCGGGCGATGCCGAAGCGCGCCGCGATCAGCGGCGCCTTCCGCGCGAGCGGGATCAGGACGATCGGCAGCGGCAGCAGCGAGAGCGCCGCGCGCAGCGGAGACTGTCCGGCGATGTACTGCAGGTACTGCAGCAGCGTGTAGAAGAGCCCGAAGCTCGCGAGGAACTGCGCGGTGATCGCCAACGTGCCGGCGGAGAAGCCCCGGAGCCGGAACAGGCGCGGGTCGAGCATCGGCGCCGGGTTGTGCAGTTCCCAGCGGAGGAAGCCGAGGAGCGCGACCAGGCCACCGACGAGGGCTGCGAGCGTTCCGGGGCCGGTCCAGCCGCGGTCGGGGCCCTCGATGATGGCGAACACGACGCCGGCCACGCCGACGAGGGACAGGGCCGCGCCGATCGGGTCGAGCCGCGGCGGGTGGGGGTCGCGGGAGGTCGGGATGACCAGCACGGTGCCGACCAGGGCGAGGACGGCCAGGGTGACGTTCAAGGCGAAGAACGAGTTCCACGCGAAGAACGTCAGCAGGATGCCGGATCCGAACAGACCGATCACGGCCCCGCCGCCGGCCACACCGACCCACACGCCGACGGCGCGGCCCCGCTCCTCCGGCGGGAAGGACGTCGTGATGATCGACAGCGTCACCGGCATCACCGCGGACGCGCCCACGCCCATTCCGGCCCGCAGGGCGATCAGGGCGGCGGGCGACGAGACGGCCATGGCGCCGGCGGCGGAGGCACCGAAGATCGCGAGCCCGGCCAGCAGGACCCCGCGCCGCCCGAACCGGTCCCCCAGCGCCCCCGCGGACAGCAGCAGGCCGGCGAACACCAGGGTGTAGGCGTCGACGATCCACGTGACCTGCGTCTGCGAGGCACCCGTGTCGACGGCCAGGTTCGGCAGCGCCACGTTCAGGCCGCTGACCGCGGACACCACCATCATCAGCGCGAGGGCGACGACCGCGAGCACGGCCGTGCGGCGGCGCGGCGACAGCGGAGCGGTGGGCTCGGACGTGGCCGTCCCGGCGGGAGCCGGCGCGGGGGTCGGTGCGGGACTCGCTGCGGGACCGGCCGAAGCGGTGGACATGGTGCCTCCCGAGGACTGAGGCTGTCTCGTATATCCGTGCGTGCTGAATTCTGCACGTGCAGAATTGGCTGTCAAGCCTCTGACGGGAAGGAGTGCGCGATGTCCGCACCGGGCCGGTCGGGACGCACGGGCCGGCGGCCGGGCACGAGCGGGACGCGGGACGCGATCCTCGCCGCCGCCCGTCGCCAGTTCGGCGAGCTCGGCTTCGACCGGACCTCGATGCGCCAGGTCGCGTTGGAGGCGGAGGTCGACCCCGCGCTGGTGAGCCACTTCTTCGGTTCGAAGCAGGGCCTGTTCCTCGCGGTCGTCGAACTGCCCTTCGCCCCGGAGCAGATCGTCCCGCAGCTGCTCGCGGGCGACCCGGAGCGGGCCGGCGCCCGCCTCGCGACCTTCGCGCTGAGTGTTCTCGACTCGGACCAGGGCCGCAGCCGCGTCCTGGGCCTGCTGCGTGCGGCGACGTCGGAGCCGGAGGCGGCCCGGCTGATCCGGGACCTGCTCTCCGAGGAGCTGCTGACACCGGTCGCGGCGCGCATCGGGGCGGGTGATCCCCGGTTCCGCGCCAACCTGGTCATGTCGCAGATGGTCGGCCTCGCGCTCGCCCGCTACGTCGTCGGAGTCGAGCCGCTCGCGTCGAAGCCGACCGCCGAGGTCGTCGACGCCATCGCGCCCACGCTCCAGCGTTATCTCACGGGCCCGCTCGACTCCCTCGCCCCGACCTCATCCGAGGACGAACTCGCGTAGCAGCAGGTCGAGCACCCCGGGAAGCCCATCACGCGCGTAGGCCTCGCGCTGCCGCGCCGCCCCCGTCCCCGTCTCCCGCCGTTGCTGCAGCAGCCCCGTCACCTGGGCGTCGTCGCCGAGCTCGTCGAGTGCGTCCGCGACGTGCTCGTGCAGCCGGTCGACCTCGCCGAGCGCCGGACGCACCTGCGCCGCCACCGGGTCCGTCAGCGTGCCGGACAGGTCGTCCCGGGCCGCCTGCCACACCGCCGCGCGGAGGAGCTCGTCGGTCGGCGCGGCGACGTCCGCCGGTCGGCGGAGTTCGGTGAGGACGAGGGCGCGCAGCAGCCCCGCGACCACGACGCTGTCCGCGACCGAGAGCTGCGCGTCGCCGACCCGGATCTCCACCGTCGGGTACCGCTCGGACAACCGCGCCTGCCAGTAGAGCTGGCCGCGGTCGACCAGCGCCCCGGTGGCGAGCAGGTCCTCCGCCCGACGCTCGTAGTCCTCCCGGTCGCGGAACACCGGGGGCGGACCCGAGACGGGCCACCGCGCGAAATGCACCGTCCGCCAGCTCGCGAAGCCGGAGTCGGCACCGTCCCAGTACGGCGAGTTGGCGGTCAGGGCCGTCAGCACCGGAAGCCAGGGCCGCAGCGCGTTCAGCACCCGCACGCGGGCCTCGTCGTCGGGCACGCCGACGTGCACGTGCAGCCCGTTGAGCAGCATCTCGTCGACCAGCCGTGGCGCGCGCCGGTGCATCGCGGCGTAGCGATCGCCGCTGCTCGCCGGCGGGAGGCCGCCGCCGAACCGGCTGGCCGCGCCGACGCTGGCCAGTGAGCAGCCCGCCCGCTCCGCGGCGCCGGCCACCTCGGACCGGAGCCGGAGCAGATGGCCGCCGGCTTCGTCGAGGGTGCGGCAGACCGGGGTGGCGACCTCGAGCTGGACCTGCAGCAGCTCCGGCTCGACGTCGTCCTCGCGCAACGCGGGCGAGCCGGCGGCGAGGCGGCGCACCCGTTCGGAGCCGGCGACCGGCTCGCCGGAGGCGGGGTCGAGCAGGAGGTACTCCTCCTCGATCCCGAGCGTCAGGTCAGCCGTCGTCACCGACGTTGACTACCCGGCGCTCTCCTTGCGAGACGGGACGTGGTGCGGTGCACGCGAGGCGGCCCGAATCACTGCACCGCCGTAGATTCGTGGGGGTGACCAGCGGTCCTGCCTCCAGACGCCTCACGCAGTACGCCTCCGGTGGCGGATGCGCCTGCAAGATCCCGCCGGGCGAGCTCGAGGACATGGTGCGCGGCCTGACCGGTCGCCCGGCGCCCGATCTGCTGGTCGGGCTCGACGACGGCGACGACGCCGCGGTCACGCGGGTGCGGGACGACGTGGCGGTCATCGCCACCGCCGACTTCTTCACCCCCGTGGTCGACGACGCCTACGACTGGGGGCGGATCGCCGCCGCCAACGCCCTCTCGGACGTCTACGCGATGGGCGGTCGGCCGCTGCTCGCGGTGAACCTGCTGTCCTGGCCACGGGACGTGCTCCCGGCCGAGTTGGCCACCGAGGTGCTCCGCGGCGGGCTGGACGTGGCCACGTCCGCCTGCTGCGCCGTCGGCGGCGGACACAGCATCGACGACCCGGAACCCAAGTACGGCATGGCGGTGACGGGCATCGCCGATCCGCAGCGGCTGCTGCGCAACGACGCCGGTCGCCCCGGGATGCCGCTGACGCTCTCCAAGCCGCTGGGGCTCGGCGTCCTGAACAACCGGCACAAGGCGACCGGCGAGCGGTTCGACCAGGCCGTCGCCACGATGACTCGGCTGAACGACGAGGCCAGCGCCGCCGCCCTCGCCGTGGGCGCCACCGCGGCGACCGACGTGACGGGCTTCGGGCTGCTGGGTCATCTGCACAAGCTCGCGCGGGCCAGTGGCTGCGCCGCCGTCGTGGACGCCGCGGCAGTGCCGTATCTGGACGGCGCCCGCGCCTCGGCCGCCGAGGGCTACATCCCGGGCGGATCCCGGCGCAACCTCGGCTGGGTGACGCCGCATCTGCAGGCCTCGGCCGACGAGCTGGAACTCCTCCTGCTCGCGGACGCGCAGACCAGCGGCGGCCTGCTCGTCGCCGCGGAGATTCCCGGGTCGCCGGTGATCGGAGAGCTCGTCGACGGCCCCGCCGGGCAGATCACCGTCCGCTGAGGCAGGCGCAGCGCCTGCCGTTCGCGGTCGGCGCCTGCCGTTCGCGGTCGGCGCGGTGCCGTTCGCGGTCGGCGCGGTGCCGTTCGCGGTCGGCGCGGTGCCGTTCGCGGTCAACGAGAAAATCTGGCCCGACATCCACGACAACCGCGAACAGCCACCCGGCTACAGCAGCACCGTTCGCGGTCACCGAGGAAACCCGGCCCGACATCCGCACGAACCGCGAACAGCCCCGCTCACCTCTGCAGTCGCCCTGTCTCCCCGTCAGCGCGGCTGGTTGGAGTCTGGGCCGCTCTGGGTTCGCGGGCGCCGGACGCCCGACCCGTCATCGGCCGGCTCGGAGCCGTCGCCCGGATACGCGGGAACCGAGTTCTGCCCCTGGGGAAGGCCGCCCACCGGCTGCTGACCCTGGGGGTAGCCGCCGGTCGGCTGTTGGACCTCCGGCGTGCCCATCGGGGGGCTGGACGGGGGCGGGCTGCTCGGGGGTGGGCTGGACGGGGGCGGGCTGCTCGGGGGCGGAGACGTCGGCATGCCGGTGTGCCCGGCCTGCCCCTGCGCCCACGGCGGGTCCGCCGGCTGCTGGTACGCGTGCGTCGGCTGCTCCATCGGCCCGTCGGAGGGCTGGTACCCGCCCTGGTCGTGCTGAGGCTGCTGGGGCTGGTGCTGGGGCTGCCAGGCCTGCTGGGGCTGATCGTGCTGGGGCTGCAGGCCTGCTGGGGCTGATCGTGCTGGGGCTGCCAGGCCTGCTGGTGCTGGGCGTGGCCGGCGTCCTGGCCGGCGTGCTGGTCTCCTGCACCCATCTCCGGC
The DNA here is from genome assembly GCA_963783105.1 of uncultured Actinomycetota bacterium. Classification (GTDB taxonomy): domain Bacteria; phylum Actinomycetota; class Actinomycetes; order Frankiales; family Frankiaceae; genus JAVEDQ01. The sequence continues at coordinate 95,308 of CAWAMI010000003.1, read as the reverse complement.
CGCGCGAACTGCCGCGTCGCGGGCTGGTCGGCGCCCGCCCGTTCCCGCGGCTGCCCGAACTGCTCCTGCTGCCCGAACTGCTCCTGCTGCCCGAACTGCTCCTGCCCGCCGTGCCCGGCCTGTCCGCCATGCTCCCGCTGCGCGAACTGGCCCTGCCCCGGCTGGGCCGGCTGGACCTGCTGGACCTGCTGACCGTGTCCCGCGTCCGCGCCGGCACCGCCGGCCTCGACGAGCTCGGTGAACAGCGAGCGGTAGTGCATCATCCCCTGCCGCAGCTGCTCGGTGGTCGCCTGACGCTGCTTGGCGAGGTTCGCGATGTGATGACCCTGCCGGTAGTTGTCCAACGTCTGCGCATGGTCGACCGACAACAGACGCGCCTGCTCGTCGAAGCCCTCGGTCGGGTAGCCGCGCTCTCGCATGACGGCCGTGACCAGGTCGTCCGCCTCGGCGACCGACTGCTGGGGGTCGTCGACGAAGCGCCCCTGCACCTGCTGCCAGGACTGCTGGTAGCGCTGCTGCGAGGCCGGGTCGAGCGGACGGATCTCCAGCTGGGCCCGCTGCTCGTGGCGCTGGGCCAGGTCGCGCTCCGCCTTCGACCGGCTGCCGGACTCCTGGACGGCGCGGTCGTACTCGGGGCCGTACATCTCCTGCAGCTCCCGCCGGCGCGCCGCCCGCCGCTTCATGAACAGCATGAGGAGGCCCAGCAGGAGCAGGACGACGACGACGCCGATGATCACGGCGATGGCAGCACTCACGAGAACCTCCGGTATGGGGCTCACCTGATACCCCGTGTGCCGGTGATCTAGGCCACCGCGGGCGCCCCGACCACGCCGTCAGCCGAGTGTCACCCTGCGGCAACGTCGCGATTTTGTCGGACCCCGGGCGCAGAATGCTTGTCATGACCTCCGGAACCGACGCGGCGCCCCATGCGGCCGATGCTCCCCTGACGTCCTTCGAGACCCACCAGGTCACGAACCAGCCGCCACCCCTGGTCGATTACGACGTGTTCACCAGCGACGCGGTGCTGGTCGACGCCGTCGAACGCTTCGGCGCCGGCGCAGCGGCGGAGGACCTGTCCCGGCTCGGCCGGATCGCCGGGAGCGAACAGGCCCAACGGTGGGCTGACGAGGCGAACCGCTACTCCCCCGTCCTGCGCACGCACGACCGGTACGGCCACCGCATCGACGAGGTCGAGTACCACCCCTCCTATCACCGGTTGATGGAGACCTCCGTCGGCGCCGGTCTGCACGGGGCGGCGTGGACGGAGGGGCGCCCCGCCGCACACGTCACGCGGGCGGCGGGCTTCATGGTCTGGAACGTCGACGCCGGCCACGGCTGCCCGATCTCGATGACCTACGCGGCGGTGCCGGCCCTCCGGGCGGACGACGAGCTGGCCGCGACCTGGATCCCGCGGCTGTCCGAGCGGCGCTACGAGCCGAGGCCGGTGGCGGACAAGACCAGCGCGCTCGCCGGCATGGCCATGACCGAGAAGCAGGGCGGCTCCGACGTCCGCGCGAACACGACGCGCGCCGTGCCCACGGATGAGGACGGCTGGTACCGGCTCGTCGGTCACAAGTGGTTCTGCTCGGCCCCGATGGGCGACCTGTTCCTCGTCCTGGCGCAGACGGAGGCCGGGGTCACCTGCTTCGCCGTCCCGCGCACGCTGCCGGACGGGACGCGCAACGTCTTCCGGCTCCAGCGGCTCAAGGACAAGCTGGGCAACCGCTCCAACGCCTCGAGCGAGGTGGAGTTCTCGGGCACGCTGGGGCGGCGGCTCGGCCCCGAGGGTCGCGGCGTGCCGACGATCGTGGAGATGGTGAACGCGACCCGGCTCGACTGCGTGCTCGGGTCCGCCGCAGGCATGCGCGCCGGTGTCGCGCAGGCGACGCACCACGCGGCGCACCGGTCGGCGTTCGGCAGGGACCTGATCGACCAGCCGGCGATGTCGGGCGTACTCGCCGACCTCGCGATCGAGTCGGAGGCGGCAACGCTGCTCGGGCTGCGCCTCGCCGCGGCCGTCGACAACGGCGAGGTCGCCTTCCGCCGACTGGCGACCGCGGTGGCGAAGTACCACGTATGCAAGCGGGCGCCCGGGCATGCGGCGGAGGCGCTCGAGTGCCTGGGCGGCAACGGCTACGTCGAGGACTCCGGGCTGCCGCGGCTGTACCGCGAGGCGCCGCTCAACGGGCTGTGGGAGGGCAGCGGCAACGTCAACGCCCTCGACGTGCTGCGAGCCATGGCCCGGACGCCGGAGTCGGTGCAGGCGTTCTTCGACGAGGTCGGAAAGGCCGCGGGCGCCGACGCTCGCCTGGACGCCTCGGCGGCGGCGGTGCGCGGCGCCCTCAGCCAGGCCGCGGAGACGACGGCGCGTCGGCTCGTGGAACACATGGCTCTGGTGCTGCAGGGGTCGCTGCTCGTGCGCTACGGGCACCCGGCGGTCGCCGACGCGTTCTGCGCCACCCGGCTCGGGGGCGATTGGGGCATGGCCTACGGCACGCTGCCGGTCGGCGTCGACACCCGCGCCATCGTCGAGCGAGCCCGGCCGAAGGTCGGCTGAGGCCCCGGCCGAACCCGGACAGGTTCGCCACGAAGGGCGCTACGGAATCGCGCGCGCCGCCGCCTGCTGACCCCGGCGCAACCGCTCGCGCTGCGGCACGACGACGTACTTCGGGTCCTTGGCCGACGCCTGCCCGGCCTCGAACACGGCGAAGCGGGTGCAGGCGGCGCCCGCGAGCACGGACAGCCCGGCGACCGCGGACAGCGCCCGGGAGCGGCGGCCGACCGCCGCCAGCGCGGCTCCCCCGACGAGGAACGCGCGCGCGGCCTTCCCGATCTTCCCGGCGGTCCCCTGGTGGTAGGGCTCCGCCGCGAGCCCCATGCTGCGCTCCATCCACTCCGTCGTCGCGATCTCGGCGACGGCCGCGCCGATCGCAAGACGCCTCGCGGGCCCGGACTCGTGCAGCGGCGCCATGAGCCCGACGCCGGCGGCGGAGACCGCCGCCCCGGCGGTGAAGACGAACGGCAGCTGCCGCCAGGACTCCTTCCACGACGGGGTGGAGGTGTCGGCCATCAGCACGGCCGTGTAGCCGGCGACGGCGGGAGCCACCGCCGCGGCGGCGATGCCGCTGGCCCGTCCGGCCGACGGGGCGACGGTGCGGACCCACCTCGGCAGCCCCGGGACGAAGGGCACGAGCTCGGCCGCCGCCGCGAGGCCGGCGAAGGGCCCGTAGGCGGAGAGGATCCACGTCCCCATCGACATCGGCGAGGTCGGCCGGGCGATCCGCAGCATGTTGTAGAAGCGTTCCGGGCGCCCGAGGTCGTGGATCAGGGCGTAGGTGCTGCCCAGGAGCGCGACGAGCGCGGTCCCGCGGGCAGCCTGTCGGGTGGCCGTACGGCCGGTCAGGTCGGCGCCCACCGCGACCAGCGACGATCCGCCCATGAGTCCACCCAGGAACAGGTAGGCAGGAATGTCGTTGGTCCACGGCGAGGCCTTGACGACGGGCCGCCCGTAGTAGGAGGTGAACTCCGCCTCCGGCACCATCGCGTTCGGGTCGCCGCGCTTCTTCTTCCGCTCGCGGCCCCCGTGCGCGCCTGTCTGGGCCTGCCGGTCCGAGATGACGTTGCGCAAGCCGTCGCGCGTCACCTCGGTGACGTTGCCCTGCCCGAAGGAGCCGTTGCCGAGGATCGTCATCGCCCGGCCCCCACGAAGGAGATCGCCACCGCCGCGGCGAGCGCGCCCGCGGCGAGCCCCGCCCGCTTCCACATCGGGATCAGGTCGCGGGTCGCCACGACGGGGTCCGGCGGCAGGCCGTAGACCTCCGGCTCGTCCATCAACAGGAAGAAGGCTCCGTCTCCGCCCACGCCGTCGTCGGGCGACTCGCCGTAGAGCCGGGCGTCGGTGACCCCGAGCGAGTGCAGCTGTTCCACCCGCTTGGCCGCGCGCTCGCGCAGCTCGTCGAGCGGCCCGAACTGGATCGACTCGGTCGGGCAGGCCTGCGCGCACGCCGGGGTCTTGTCGTCCTTCAGCCGGTCGTAGCAGAGGGTGCACTTCCAGGCGCGGCCGTCGTCCTCGCGCCGGTCGATGACGCCGTAGGGGCAGGCGGGGACGCAGTAGCCGCAGCCGTTGCAGACGTCCTCCTGGACGACCACGGTGCCGAACTCGGTGCGGAACAGCGCGCCCGTCGGACAGACGTCGAGGCAGCCGGCGTGCGTGCAGTGCTTGCAGACGTCGGAGGCCATGAGCCAGCGGAACTCGGTGCGGCCCTCGGCCGTGCCGTTGAAGCCGGGGGGCTGGGACAGCGGCAGACCGAGGTCCACGGGCGGTCGGGCCGCGGCCTCGCCGAGCTGGAAGTCGAGCTCGTGGGTGCCCATCCGCGTCGGGTCGGACAGCCGCTCCACCGCGCCCTGGACGACGTCGGAGGCCTCCCGGATGCCGCTCTCCCCCGTCGGCGTGCCCTCGAGGCCCGGCTCCTGGTGGCCGAGCGGGCGCTGCTGCTCGATGAACGCCACGTGGCGCCAGGTGTTGGCCCCGAGGTCGCCGGTGTTGTCGTAGGACATGCCGAGCATCTGCAGCCCCGCGGAGTCATCGGTGCCCGGGACCATGTTCCATTCCTTGCACGCCACCTCGCAGGCCTTGCAGCCGATGCAGATCGAGGTGTCGGTGAAGAAGCCCATCCGCGGCTTGGCGTCCGCGCTGTCCTCGGGCGCGTAGCCGGCGTCCGCCGCCACGTCGTGCAGCGGTCCCGACAGCGAATTGCTCCCGTTGCGGCTCATTCCGACGCTCCCGGGTCTGGTGCCGAACCTGCGGTTCGTGCCGTCACGGCCTGCGTTCCCGTCTCGGCGTGGACGCCGGCTCGGCTGCGGTACTCCTCGACGAAGCGGAGCAACTCGGGTCCCCGCGGACGGCGGCCCGGGATCACGTCGCAGGTACCCGCCTTGGAGTCCTGGATGTGGACGTTGGGATCGAGCTGCACGGACAGCAACTCGTTGGCGGCGTCGCCCTTCGCCAAGCCGTTCGGACCCCAGTGGTACGGGAGCCCGATCTGGTGCACCACCCGGTCGGCGACCCGTAGCGGCGCGACGCGGTCGGTGACGAGCACCCGCGCCTCGATCGCCGTGCGGGCGGTGACGATGGTCGCCCAGCCGCCGTGCTGCAGGCCGACGAGCCTCGCCATCTCCGGCGACACCTCGCAGAACATCTCCGGCTGCAGTTCCGACAGGTACGGCAGCCACCGGCTCATCCCACCGGCCGTGTGGTGCTCCGTCAGCCGGTACGTCGTCCACACGAACGGGAAGACGTCCGTCCCCGGCTCGTTCCCGGCCGGGTTCGCCGGGTTCTCCTTGCGCGGGAAGACCTCACGTGCGGGGTTCGACTGCTGCCCGTAGAGCGGGTTGTCGAACGGCGACTCGTGGGGTTCGTAGTGGGTCGGCAGCGGCCCGTCCACCAGACCGTTCGGGGCGAACAACCAGCCCTTGCCGTCGGCCTGCATGATGAACGGGTTCGCGCCGCCGATGGCGTCCTCGGCCTTCGCCTGGTCCGGCGGGGTGTAGTCCGGCCGCTTGGTCGCCTCGAAGTCCGGCACGTCGTGACCGGTCCACTTCCCGGCCCCGTCGTTGGCCTCCGGGTCCCACCAGACGTAGGCCTTGCGCTCGCTCCACGGCTTGCCGTCCGGATCCGCGGACGCGCGGTTGTAGATGATGCGGCGGTTCGCCGGCCAGGCCCATCCCCACTCCGGCGCGACCCAGCTCTGCTCCTGCCCGGGCTTGCGGCGAGCGGACTGGTTGACCTCGTCGGCGTAGACGCCGGTGTAGATCCAGCAGCCGCCGGACGTGGACCCGTCCGCCTTCATCTTCGTGTAGGAGGACAAGGCCTTGCCGTCCGGCCCGACCCCGTTGATCTCCCGGAGCACCTCGTCGGCCGAGGGTTCGGCGAGCGGACCCTCCGTCGAGTAGTCCCAGGTCAGGTCCTGCAACGGACGGTCCCGCTCGTCGGTCGAGTCCGCCAGCCGCTCCCGGATGATCCGGCCGAGGTGGTAGTAGAACCACAACTCGCTGCGGCAGTCCCCGGTCGGTTCCACGGCCTTGTGGTGCCACTGCAGCATGCGCTGGGTGTTGGTGAACGTGCCGTCCTTCTCCGTGTGGGAGGCGGCCGGCAGGAAGAAGACCTCGGTCGGGATCTTCTCCGTCTCCAGTTCGCCGGTCTCGATCTCCGGCCCGTCCTTCCAGAACATCGCGCTCTCGATGAGCGAGAAGTCCCGCACGACGAGCCAGTCGAGGTTGGCCAACCCGAGCCGCTGGAGCTTGGCGTTGGCCGAACCGACCGCCGGGTTCTGCCCCAGCAGGAAGTAGCCCTTCACCTTGCCGTCGATCTGGTCCATCACCGTGCTGTAGGTGCCGTGGTCACCCGTCAGCCGCGGCAGGTAGTCGAAGCAGTAGTCGTTGTCCGCCGTGGCCGCGTCTCCCCACCAGGCCTTCAGCAGGCTGATGGTGTAGGCGTCCATGTGGCCCCAGAAGCCGGTCTGGGTCGTGTTGCTCTCCAGGAAGCCGGCGAGGTCGAGGTCGTGCTTCGCATGCGGCATCGGGATGTAGCCGGGAAGGATGTTGTACAGGGTCGGGATGTCGGTCGACCCCTGGATGCTCGCGTGCCCGCGCAACGCGAGGATGCCGCCGCCGGGCCGTCCGATGTTGCCGAGCAGCAGCTGCAGGATCGCGGCCGTCCGGATGTACTGCACACCGGTCGTGTGGTGCGTCCAGCCCACCGCGTAGACGAAGGCGCTGGTCCGGTCCCGGCCGCTGTTACGGGTCAGCGCCTCGGCCACCTGGCGGAACTGCTCCTGCGGAACCCCGCAGACCCTCTCCACCATCTCCGGCGTGTAGCGGGAGTAGTGCCGCCGCAGCACGTTGAGCACGCAGCGCGGATCCTGGAGGGTCTCGTCCCGCTGGATCTCGGCACCTTCGCCGAGCGTGGCGCCGCCGCTGCCCATCGAGTGCGACTTCTCGCTCTTGGCGTCTTCCCGGGCCCGCTCGTGGTCACCGGTGCCGGACGTGCCCGGCGGGTCCTGCCCGTCGTGATGTTCCTGCCCGTCGCCCCCGTGCTGGCGCTCCGGCGCGCTCTGCTCCGGGAACCGCTTGTTCCCGGCCGAGGCACCGACGGTGACCCCTTCGTACTGCCAGCTCGCCGGGTCGTAGGCGCCGGTGTCCGCGTCCCAGCCGGAGAACATCCCGTCGAGGTCCTCGGTGTCCCGGAAGTCCTCGCCGACCAGGGTGGCGGCGTTGGTGTACGCCTTCACGTACTCGTGGAACCAGAGGTCGTTCTCGAGCACGTAGTTGATCAGCCCGCCGAGGAACGCGATGTCGGTCCCCACCCGTAGCGGGACGTGCACGTCGGCAACCGCGCTGGTGCGGGTGAACCGCGGGTCGACGTGGATGACCGTCGCGCCGCGGGCCTTGGCCTCCATCACCCACTGGAACCCGACCGGATGGCACTCGGCCATGTTCGAGCCCTCGATGACGATGCAGTCAGCGTTCTGCAGGTCCTGCTGGAAGGTCGTGGCGCCGCCGCGACCGAACGAGGTCCCCAGACTGGGGACGGTGGAGCTGTGTCAAATACGGGCCTGGTTCTCGATCTGCACCGCGCCCATGGCGGTGTAGAGCTTCTTCATGAGGTAGTTCTCCTCGTTGTCGAGGGTCGCCCCTCCGAGGCTCGCAATCCCCATGGTCCGCCGGACCTTCATGCCGTCCTGCTCGTCCTGCCAGCCCTGCTTGCGGGTCGCGAGGACGCGGTCCGCGATCATCTGCATGGCGGTGTCGAGGTCGAGGTCTTCCCAGTCCGTCCCGTAGGGACGGCGGTACTTGATCGTCGTCTCCCGGCCGGAGCCGGTCACCAGCTGCTTCGACGCGCTGCCCTTGGGGCACAGCCGGCCCCGACTCACCGGCGAGTCCGGGTCTCCCTCGATCTGGACGATCTTCTCGTCCTTCACGAAGATCCGCTGACCGCAGCCGACGGCGCAGTACGGGCAGATGCTCTGCACGACGCGGTCGGCGGTCTTCGTCCGCGGCGTCAACTCGGCGGAATGCGCGCTGATCGCGGCCGTTCCGCGGCCGAGTCGGTCCCCGTCGAGCAGCTGGCGGACCACGGGCCATCCGAGAACGGCCTTGCCGAGGGAACGATTGTCGCGCGTCGCTGGATCGTCTCGCCGGGACACGGGCGGCCTCCACTGCTCATTCGTCGTCGAATGCGGTGTGTCCGGAAGTCTGCCACTCTGGATAACCATGGGCCGCACCACATCCCGACGCCGGATCATCCGGCTCGACGGTCCTGCCCGGCGGGGGCGGATCGACACGCTCTCGGCGGAGGAGCCGCTGGAGATCCGGGTGGCGGGGCGTTCGCTCGCCGTCACCATGCGTACGCCGGGTGCCGACATGGACCTCGCCGCCGGCTTCCTGCTCACGGAGGGCGTCGTCCGCGGGGCCGAGGACCTGCTCGGCCTGCGCTACTGCGCCGGCACCGACGACGAGGGGCGGCAGACCTACAACGTGCTCGACGCCGCGCTCGCGGCGCACGTCCCGCCGCCGGACCCGTCGGTCGAACGCAACTTCTTCACGACGTCGTCCTGCGGTCTGTGCGGCAAGGCGAGCGTGGACGCGGTCCGGGTGGCGTCGTCGTTCGAGGTCCGCAACGACCCGCTGCGCATCCCGGCGGCGACGGTGACGAGCCTGCCGGACACGCTGCGGGCCGCACAGGCGACGTTCGACAAGACGGGCGGCCTGCACGCGGCCGGCCTGTTCGACGTCGACGGACGGCTGCTCGCCGCGCGCGAGGACGTCGGCCGGCACAACGCCGTGGACAAGGTGATCGGCTGGGCGCTGCGCGAGGGGCTGGTGCCGCTGCGCTCGACGGTGCTGATGGTCAGCGGGCGGGCCTCCTTCGAGCTGACCCAGAAGGCGCTGATGGCGGGCATCCCGATGCTGGCCGCCGTGTCCGCGCCGTCGACGCTCGCGGCCGACCTCGCCGAACAGGTCGGCATGACGCTGGTCGGATTCCTGCGCGGCGAGACGATGAACATCTACACCTGCGACGAACGGGTCAGCTGAGCGACTCGTCCTCCTGACCGGGCAACAGCTTCGTGATGCGCCCGACCGCGGCATCGAGCGCTTCCCGGCCTCCCCCGTCGCGGCCGGCGGCCAGACCGGCCAGGTAGGCCGTCAGCGGCGCCGCCGGTCGAGCGACGCCGTGCGCCACGTCCCGGGCGAGGTCCAGGAGCAGGTCGCGGTCGAAGCCGGCCGGATCGAGCTCGAGGGTCCGGATCACGTCGTCGAGCCATTCGTCCAGCACGCTCATGGGCTCCGTTCCTTTCCGGCCGACCCATCGTCGCCCGCCCGCTGACGGGCCGTCGCGACCTCGGCCGGGGTGTCGCAGTCGATCAGGTCGTCGTCGCCGGGCAACCGGCGGATCGTCAGCGGCGCCAGAATCCGCCGCAGGCCGTGCCCGACCGGGTCGGGCGGGAGGACGGCGCGGAGCGCTGCGGTGTGCCAGGCCGACAGCAGCGGCTGGTCATACCCGTCCGCGTCGACGTACAGGACGCCCTCGACGGGGGCCTCCAGGGCACTCAGCAGGTCGGCCACGTGCCGCTCTGCCACGAACGGCAGGTCCGCTGCCAGCAGCACGACCACCTCGGACTCGACGGCGGTGAGCCCGGCCGCCAGCGCCGCGACCGGGCCGCCCCCGGGCGGGGATTCCCGCAACCACGTCGCCGCGGCCGTATCGGGGCGACGCGGTCCGACGACGACGCGACGCCGCGCGGCCGCCACCGCCGCCAGCGCGCGATCGATGAGCCGGACCCCGCCGACCTCGAGGAGCATCTTGTCTTCGCCGCCGAGCCGCGCGGCCGTTCCGCCGGCCAGCACGACCGCGTCGAACGCGACCGGCCGGCTGCTCACCGGTACTGGGCGGCGAGCCCCAGCACCTGGCGGACGTACCAGTCGGCGTGGTTGTAGGCGAAGATCGCGTCGTACAGGGTGTCGGGGTTTCCGCCGCCCGCCGCGCACAGATACCGGGCGGCGCTGTACACGGAGTCCACCTGGTCGAGGATGTTCGCCTTCCCGTCGCCGTCGCCGTCCACCCCGTAGATCCGCCAGGTCGCCGGCATGAACTGCATCGGCCCCATCGCGCCGGCGCTGGAGACGGCGGTGTTCTGCCCGTGGTTGGTCTCGACCTGGCCGATGCCGGCGAGCACGCCCCAGGGCAGGCCCGGGCACGTGCTCGCGGCCTGCTGGTAGAGCGCCCGCAGGTCGGTCGGCGCGTTGCTCCGCGCGCCGGAGCCGGAGTCGAAGTTCGCCGGGACGTTGAACGTCGGGCGCAACATCTTGACCGACACGTCCATGTCGGTCGCCTTGCCGATGTCGCGCTTCAGCGACTCCTGGGTGCCGGAGGGGGCGCTGACCAGCAGGGCCGTCCCGGTGAGCTTGGCGCCGGCGGCCTTGCTGCGGTCGACGACGAGATCGACGTCGGGCAGCGAGAACTCGGCGAGCGCACCCAGTCGGACCGGCCCGCCCGACCCGAGCGGCAGCGACTGGCCGAGCGGCAGCTTCTTCTTCTTGTCGAGCCCGTAGGAGGCCACCGCCTCGCCCCGGGCGACCGCCTGCCACAGACCGTCGGAGGCGGCCGTCGGCTGCGGCGTGTACGGCCGGAAGGTCGACGGATCGACGGCCATCGCGTTGACCTGTCGTCCCCCGAACGTCGTCTTGCCGGTGGTGACCTGGACGATCCCCTGCACGCCCTTGATCTTCTTGACGGCATCGAGCTGGCTGCCCGAGGCGTTCCTCGGCAGAGTCACCAGTGCGTCCGGCAGGTAGACCCGGTCGAGCGGCTTCACGGGGGCGACCGCCGGCTGCACCGCGGCCGGACCGGCCACCCGCACCGTCTGGGCCCCACCCGGGCCCTGCTGCAGCGCCTGGGCCGCGGCCTCCTGACCCGGGGCGGCGGCGAGGGTCGCGTTCTGCGTGTCGTGGCTCTTGGTGTACGCGACGCTCGCACCGACGGTGAAGATCGCCAGGGCGACGAGGGCCAGCAGGGCCGGAGCCGAGTTGCGGAGGGCCGAACCGGTGCCCTTGGGGATGGTGAACAGCGTCGAGATCGGCCGGCGGGCCGGCGGCGCCGCCGGTGCCCGGCGCCCCGCACGCTGCCCGGGCCGGCCGGGACGTCCGGACTGACCCGGACGTCCGGACTGACCGGGCCGCGCGGGCTGGCCGGGCCGCGGCGGGCGCTGCCGGGCGGTTCCGTCAGGCGAACGACGAGCGGGGCGCGTCGACCGGGGCGGCGCATCCGGGGAGGCCGCGCTGGTCGGGGTGCCGAAAGGGGATGCGGACGGCTCCCGCGGATAGACGTCCGGCTCCGGGACGTCCGACTCCGGGACGTCCGCGTGGATGGCGTCGGCTCGCCCGAGCCCGGACCGACCGCTGCCCGGTCGCCGACCGTCGGGGCGAGGCCGGGCCGCACCGCTCCCCCGGGACCGGGTTCCGGGCGCGTCGGTCCGGCCCGGCACAGGGGACGGGCGCACGGATCCGCCTCGGCGGGGGCTCACACGGAACACAACGACGGTCGTTACCCCGAGGAAACGCTGCTCATGTGTGGTGACATTCGATCACGGAAGAGCTCGTCGACGAAACAGGACAGGGCTGGAGGAACCGGGTGGAGCGCGATGAAAAGGACGAACGCCGCGGGGGCACGGTCTTCGGACTCGACATCGGCGGGAGCGGGGTCAAGGGCGCCCCGGTCGACCTGTCCACCGGAACCCTCGCCGCCGACCGCTTCCGGCTCGCCACCCCCCGACCCGCCACGCCCGCGGCCGTGTCGGAGGTCGTCGCCGGCGTGGTGCGGCACTTCGACTGGCAGGGCCCGATCGGCGCAACCTTCCCCGCCGTCGTCAAGGACGGCCACGCGCTCACGGCCGCCAACGTCGACCGGGGCTGGGTCGGCACGAACATCTCCGCCATTCTCGGTGAGGCGACCGGCAGCCCGGTGACCGCGGTCAACGACGCAGACGCGGCAGGCATCGCGGAGATGGCCTACGGCGCCGGCCGGGGCCGTAGCGGGGTCGTCGTCATGACCACCCTCGGCACCGGGATCGGCACCGCCGTGTTCCTGCACGGACGGTTACTGCCCAACACCGAGCTCGGCCATCTGGAGATCGACGGCCACGACGCGGAGATCCGGGCCGCGGACGCCGCCCGGGACCGGGAGGGCCTGTCCTGGCCCGAATGGGCGCTACGCCTCACGCGCTACCTACGGCATCTCGAGGACCTGTTGTGGCCGGACCTCATCATTCTCGGGGGTGGCGTGAGCAAGAAGACGGACAAGTATCTCGACCAGGTCAACGTCCGCACCGAGGTCGTCCCGGCCCGGCTGCTCAACAACGCCGGCATCGTGGGGGCCGCGCTCGCCGCGACCGGCGACGCGAGTACCCATGCAGCCGACGGGAGCGACGGCTGAGGACGGCCGCGGACACGTTCGTCGGCCGACGCGGCGTGTCGCGTCGACCCGCCGACAACTTTCCGGCTCGCCGGGCCGGGTGGAGACGTCCGGGATGGAAAACAACTAGGTTGTTCATTCACGCCAGCGAGAAGAGGGAGGCGCGGTGCGCGAGCTGCGGGCCTTGGGGCTGACCGACGACGGCAAGAGCCTCGTCCTCGTCGACCTGTCCCGGGGGGCCGAGGGTGAGCGGTTCCGAGTCGCCGCCGACGACCGCCTCCGGGCGGCTCTGCGCAGCGGCGCCCCACGGGCCGCGCAGGCGGAGACGCGGGTGGAGAGCGCCCTGTCGCCCCGCGAGATCCAGGCCCGCCTGCGCGCGGGGGCGACGGCCGACGAGGTGGCCAAGGCCGCCGGCATCCCGGTCAACCGCATCCAGCGCTACGAGGCCCCGATCCTCGCGGAGCGTGATCGCGTGGTGTCCGAGGCCCGCCGCGCCAGTGCGCCCGGTCCGCATCGCAACACCCCCGGCCGGCCGCTCGGCACCCTGGTGGACGACCGGCTCGAGCAGGAGGCCGTCGAGCCGGAGTCGGCGACCTGGGACGCCAAGCGTCGCAACGACGGCACCTGGCTCGTGACGCTGTCCATGGACGCCCGCGGTCCGGTGCGCGCCACCTGGAGCTGGGACCCGCAGGCACGTCGGGTCCGGGCCGTCGACGCCGGGGCAACCGCCGTACTCGCTCCGATGCCCCCGCCTGCGGCGGGCCCCGACTCGCTGACCGCCCTGGCGGAGGCGGCGGGTGTCGCCTCGGCGGAGGTCCCGAACGAGGCCGCGGAACGTCAGGCCGTCGGCGACGACGGACGCCGCCGCGGAGGGCTCCCCCAGCGAGGCGGATCGAGCCGCGCCGGCGGGTTGGTCGTGCTCGCCGGACGCAACACCGACACCGGCACCAGCACCGGCACCGGCACCGGCACACCGAGGACCCGCTCGACGGCGGCGCACCCGGCGCCAACGCGGGGTCCCGGAGCGAGGCGGTCCAGTTCGACACCGACGTACCGGGTGGTTCGCCGCTGGCGCCGCCGGCGGCCTCCACCGAGCGCGTACAGGCACGCGCCGAAGCGACCGACGTCCTCCTCCCCGGTGCAGCCCCCGCGGCCCCCGCGGCTTCGGCGGCGTCCGCTCCCCCGGCGGCTCCGGCTGCTTCGGCCACTCCGGCTGCTTCGGCTGCTGCTGCGTCCGCGTCGACCTCCACTCCCGTCCGGCCGTCGCGTCAGGAGCGGCTGCCCGCCGAGACCGCGAGCCACGGCGCGCCGCAGCGCCCCGCCGACGAGGACCGCGGCGAAGAAGCTTCGGCTGACCTCGCCGCGCCCGGCGCGCCTTCCACCGCTCGGCCCGCAGCGCGTACAGGCTCGGGACGTCGGCGCAGCGCGGTGCCGGCGTGGGACGACATCATGTTCGGGGCCCGTCGGGGCTGACCGGTAGGGCTGGAGGGCCTGCCAGGACCTTTCGAAACCCCGCGACTGGGCCGAAGCTCACATCCTGTCCGCGCTCGCGGGCGCGTAGGCCCGCGAGGATGGGGGACGCAGGACGTAACGCTCGCCCGGCGACGCACGTTCACCTTCGTTCGTCGGAACGTATGTGCGCCGACAGGTGTTGGAGGAAATGTGACAGGAACTGCTCCGACCAAGGAACGCTCCCTGACCGCCGCAGATCGCTGCGACCGGTGCGGGGCGCAGGCATACGTTCGTGTGGTCCTGCCGGGTGGCGGCGACCTCCTCTTCTGCCGTCACCACGCACAGGCGCACGCGACGAAGCTGCAAGAAGTAGCCAGCGAGATCCAGGACGAAACCGACAAGCTCGACCTTTCGCAGGGGCGCGCCTGACCGGCGCGACCCCTCCCGGGACGGGGCGCCACCACACCGGTGGCGCCCCGTTCTGCGTCCCCGCCGCTTCTGTCCCCGGCCGGTCGACGCCTGCCCGGCCGACGGACAGGCTGGGGCAATCGGACGAATCCGCCCCGATGTACGCGTCGGTGACGCGACCTGCACCTAGAGTTTGTGTGTGAGCGGACCTCGTGTCGACGGCGCTGACGTTCGCCGTCGGCGCGGACGACGAGCCGCCCGCGCCGAACGCGCGGCCGCGGCGGCCCGGGCAGCGACTGCGGTCCCCGGCCCGGCACCGGCCGCCGACGAGGAATTGCCCCACACACGGGATCTGGCCATCGAGGAGATCTCCGGGGACCCGTCGCCGCCGTCTCCGCTCGTCGGGGAACCCGCCGACCGGTCGAGCGATGAGACCGACCCGCACCTCCCACCCGTCGATCAGCCACGAGACGGGGCCACCGCGAAGCCGTCCGACACGAAGGGCTCGAAGGCCTCCGAGCCCGAGCAGCACGCGGCCGGCGCGTCGCCCGCCGCGACCGCGCGATCGGCCGCCACCGAGGCCTGGGCGCGGGCGGAGGCCCGCTCCACCGCCGTCGTCCAGTCGGGCGTCAAGCGGCTCAAGCGGAGGCGCAAGCCCTTCTGGGTGCTCATCTGGCGCACGCTGGCCAAGGCGTGGCAGGACCGGATCCTCGGCCTCTCCGCAGAGGCCGGCTTCTGGCAACTGCTCTCGCTCCCGCCGCTGCTGCTCGCGGTGTTCGGCACGATCGGCTACGCCAGCGACGCCCTCGGCCACGACCTCACCTTGCGCATCGAGCAGAGCCTGCTCGACGCGGCCAGCCACATCCTGACCCCGTCGACCGTGACCGAAAGCGTCCAGCCGGTGGTCGAGGACGTGCTGCGCAACGGACGGCCCGACGTCATCTCGGCCGGTTTCCTGCTGTCCATCTGGTCGGGCTCGACGGCGATGTCGACCTACGTCAACACGATCACCATCGCCTACGGCGAGCGTGAGGCGCGCAGCGCCGTTCGCAGCCGCCTGCTCGCGCTCCGGCTCTACCTGGCGCAGGTGCTCACCGGCGTCGTGTTGCTCCCCGCGCTCGTGCTCGGCCCCACCCTGCTGGACCGGCTGCTCCAGGACCGGGTCGATCACTGGGCGCAGACCGTCGTCGCCTACGCGTACTGGCCGCTGGTGGCGATCCTCTCGCTGAGCATCCTCACCAGCCTGTACCACCTGTCGGTGCCGCACCGACGACCCTGGCGGCGGGCGCTACCCGGCTCGCTGCTCGCCCTGGTCATCTGGCTGGTCGGCTGCTACCTGCTCCGCGCCTACGTCGCCCTGGTGTTCGACCGTGCCGTCGTCTACGGAACGTTGGCGGCGCCCGTCGCCGTCCTGCTGTTCTTCTACATCACCGCGTTCGCGGTGCTCCTCGGGGCGGAGTTCAACGCCACGCTCGACGCCGCGCGCCGCGAACGCGAGCAGCCTCCGCGCGTCGCCTGACGGGGGGCATCACCGCTTCCGCGAGTCGCCGGTCGCCGGCGGCAGGTGCGGTCAGTAGACCCAGACGTTGGTGCCGATGGGCGCCTGGCCGGTCGACCAGATCCAGTCGATCGCCGGGTTGCTGACCCGCACGCAGCCGTGGCTCGCGGCATAGCCGGGGACGCTCTGAGCGCCGTGCAGGGCGATGCCGCCGTTGAAGTACTTGGGGCGCCAGAGCTCACCGAGCGGCGACTTGTCGAGCGCGTCCACCTGGCGGAACACCTTGAATCTGCCCGACGGGGTGGTCGCCACCGACGTGTGCCCCTCGGAGGTGTAGCGCTGACCGCTGCCGGTGGAGGTGTTCAGGACCGCCTGGACGTTCCCGTTGTCGACGATCATCGCGAGCTGGTGCGACTTGTCGACCTCGACCCAGTGCCCGCTCGTCGACTTGGCGCTGACCGATACCCCGCGCTGGAGCGCCTGGCGGGTCTGGGGCCCCATCACCCCGTCACGCTTGAGGCCCGCCGCCTTCTGCACGGCCATGACGGCCTGGGTGGTGGTGAGCCCGTACTCGCCGTCCGTCGACCCCACCCAGAAACCGAGGGACTGGAGCTTGTCCTGCAGTGCCCGGACCTGGGCGCCGCTGTCGCCGGGCTTCAAGCCGTCGAACGCGGGACCGGCCGCGGCCGCCTGCGTCGCCTCCGGCGTCGGCTTCGGAGCAGGAGCCGCCGACTGGGGAGAGCTGTCGTCGGTCGCGTCCGAGGGCTCGAGGACCCCGTAGTCGTCCGCCTTCTGGACCTTCGACGTCGTTGCGTCACCGTAGGTGGGCGGGGGCGGCTCGGGCGCGTAGCCCGCCGACGAGGAACCCGCGCACCCGGCCAGAGCCGCGAGCAGGGCCGGAACGGCCAGCAGCGCGGCGGTGCGGCTACGCATCGAACCTCCAGGACCATCGGCGGACGAAAAGCTGCGGACGAGCATTCTGCGCGTCGCTGACTGGCTTGCCCACATTCCGGCTCGCCCCACTCGCTCGGAGCGAGCGATTTCCCAGCTGAGGCTTCCACCGGGCCTTGCGTTTCCTTCAACGAGCCGGCCGACCGAACGGTTACTGCCCGTGGCCCGGCTACCGCCCGTCGCCCGCGCGACCGTCGCATTCCTGCAGCCCGCCAGGGACGGACGCGGCCGCCTCCGCGGCGCCGAACTCCTCCCGGAGGGCCGCGCCGTGCTCGTCGAGCTCCGGGGCCGCCGGGCGCTCCGCCGGGTCGGGGTAGTCGGCGTACTTGATCGGCGTACCCGGCATCGGCAGCCCGCCGGCCTCGATGACCATGCGCCTGCTCCGGATCTGCTCGGAGGTCATCGCCTCGGCGATGTCGCTGACCGGGCCGCAGGGAACCCCCGCCTCGCTGAGCCGGGCGAGCCAGTGCTCACCGTCGTCGGCTCCGAGGACGCGCTCCAACTCGACCTTGAGCTCGTCCCGGTGCCGATGGCGCCCGGAGTTGTCCCGGAACCTCGGATCAGAGGTGAGCTCGTGCCGACCGAGCGCCCCGCAGAGGCCGGCGAACAGCGTGTCGTTGGCCGCGCAGATGATGATCGGCCGATCCGCGCAGGCGAACGTGTCGAAGGGCGCGATCGAGTAGTGCGCGTTGCCGATCCGCGGCGGCGGCTCGCCGGTCGCGAGAAAAGCCAACGCCGCGCCCTCCAACAGCGAGACCAGCGAGTCGTGCATCGCGACGTCCACCGACGTGCCGCGCCCCGTCCGCTGCCGCCCCTGCAACGCGGCCAGGACGGCGCCGAAGGTGTAGAGGCCCGCGGACAGGTCGGCCACCGGCATGCCGGGCTTCATCGGCCCGTCCGCCGGGCTGCCGGTGATGGACATCAGGCCGCTGCTGCCCTGCACCACGGTGTCGTAGGCGGGCCGCAACCGCCACGGCCCGGTCTGACCGAAACCGGAGATGCTCGCGTAGACCAGCCGCGGGTTCGTCCGCGCCAGCGTGGCGTAGTCCAGGCCGAGACGCTCCATGACGTCCGGCCGGAAGTTCTCGACCAGCACGTCCGCCCGGTGGAGCAGAGCGTCGAGGAACCGCCGGTCCCGCTCGTCCTTGAGGTCGAGCGCCACGGACTCCTTGCCCCGGTTGACCCGGGCGAAGTAGAGCGAGCGGCCGTCGACGAAAGGGCCGTAGGTGCGGCTGTCGTCGCCGGTCCCCCGCTTCTCCACCTTGATGACCCGGGCGCCGAGGTCGGCGAGCAGCATCGTCGCGAACGGGCCCGCCAGCACGCGGCTGAGGTCGACGACGAGCAAGCCCTCGAGCGGCCCGGTCTGCGGCATGCGCCGAACCTACTGATCGGGGCGGGCCCGCCGGTGGTGGGCAAGGGGGCGGCTGGGTGCCTACGCTGCCAGTCATGGCGGACGAGCCGAACAGCGGCGACCCGGAACGCGACGCCGACCGCGCCTCCGATGGGCCGGAGGCCGCCTCCGGCGGCGGCGCTGCCGCGACGGGAACGCTGGAACCCCTCGACGAGGAGTCGCCGGTCGACGCCGGCGGCGCCCCGCTCGCCGTTCCCACGCCGAGCCCGGCATCGAACGGTGCCGCCGAGCCCGTGGAGCCGTCCTCGGAGACGGCGGAGGCGGCGCCGAGCCCCGAGCAGAAGCCGGAGGGCACGGCCAGCCACGACCTCGAGATCCCCTCGCCGCTGCAGGAGCTGATGGCCCGCGGCTGGGCCGAGCCGGACGGCGACCTGCCGCCCCGCAGCGAGGTGGCGGCCGCCACCGCCCGGCGGCGGGCGCTGCTGTCCGCCCGATTCGCCGGCGACGCGCTGGTCGTCCCGAGCGGGACGATCAAGGTGCGGGCCAACGACACCGACTACCCGTACCGCCCCGGCAGCGACTTCTTCTGGCTGACCGGCTGCGACGAGCCCGAGGCCGTCCTGGTCCTCGACACCTCCGGCCGCGCCGTCCTCTACCTCGCCGACCGCTCCGACCGGTCCACCTCGGCCTTCTACACCGACCGGCGCTACGGCGAGCTGTGGGTCGGCCCCCGCCGCGGCGTGCGGGAGACCTCGGCCGCGCTCGACGTCGAGTGCCGCCCGCTTCCCGAACTCGAGGACGCGCTCGCCCGGCTCGCCCCCGGCACGACCCGCACGCTGCGCGGGGTGGACGAGCGCGTCGACGCCCGGGTGCTGCCGACCGGCACGACCCGGGACGGCGAGCTGGCCACCGTGCTGTCCGAGCTCCGGCTGATCAAGGACGACTACGAGATCGCCGAGCTCGAGGCCGCGGTCGCCGCCACCGCGGCGGGCTTCACCGAGGTGGTGCGGGAGATGCCGGCCGCCGCGGCGATGGGGCGCGGCGAGCGGTGGCTGGAGGGGACGTTCTGGCGGCGGGCCCGCCTCGACGGCAATGACGTCGGCTACGGCTCCATCGTCGCCACCGGCGCGCACGCGACGACGCTGCACTGGGTGCGCAACGACGGTCCGGTCGTCCCCGGGCAGCTGGCCCTGCTGGACATGGGCGTCGAGCGCGACTCCCTCTACACCGCCGACGTGACCCGCACACTGCCGATCAACGGCACGTGGAGCGAGCCGCAGCGGCGGGTCTACGAGGTGGTGCTGGCGGCCCAGCAGGCCGGCATCGAGGCGGCCCGGCCCGGCGCCGACTTCCTCGCCCCGCACCGGGCGGCGATGGAGGTCATCGCCGCCGCCCTCGACGACTGGGGCATCCTGCCCGTCCCGGCCGCCGAATCCCTCCGGCCGGACGTCGGCGTCCACCGCCGCTACACCCTCCACGCCACCTCGCACATGCTCGGCCTCGACGTCCACGACTGCGCGGAGGCGCGGCGGGAGGCCTACCGCGACGCGGCGCTCGCCCCGGGCATGGTGCTGACCGTCGAGCCCGGGCTGTACTTCCAGGCCGACGACCTCACCGTGCCGGCCGAGCTGCGGGGCATCGGCGTCCGCATCGAGGACGACGTGCTGATCACCGCCGACGGCAACCGCAACCTCTCCGCCGCCCTCCCCCGGGACGCCGACGAGGTCACGACCTGGGTGCAGCAGACGCAGCAGGCCTGACGCCACGTCCCGGAGGCGGAGGTGCACGACGAACACCTCAGGCCCCGACCGGGCCGGTCGCCGGCGCGGTCCCGCTCCGCCTCTGGTGCCCGGCGACGGCCCGCACCCGTTCCTCCACCGGGGCACGACGGGTGACCGCCCGCAACACCCGCCGCGCGGTGACCCGGTCGAGCGGCACCGGCGGCAGCACGAAGCGCGCACCCGGCGCCGCGGGCCACGGCACCGGGCGTCCGTAGACCACAGGCCCCGGTCGGGACGCGGAGGGTGACGTGGCCACCCGGATCTCCCGGTCGTCCAGCAGGTTCCGGGCCAGCAGCGCTCCCTCCCGCTCGGTCAGCTCGAACACGCCGACCGCCGCCGCGGGCCAGTCCGCGAGCGGAGCAGCCCGGTCCCGCAGCGCCGGATCGAGCGCGGATGCGACGTAGGCCTCCAGCAGGCCGACGTCGAACAGCGCCGCATCGGCGAGCAGCGGGTCGTCGAGGACCGCCCCGGCGGTCGACGTGCTCGTCGGCTCGTCGACGCGGCGGGCGGGCCCGGCACCCCGCGCCCGCTGCACCTCGTGCATCAGCAGGCGCACCGCGCCTGCCCGCAGCGAGCCGAGGCCGAAGCGCAGCGCCGGCTGCAGCAGCCAGAGCGCCAGGGGACCCGGCGACGGGGTGGGCCCGAGCGCCACCGCCTCGTCCAGGCTGCGCAGCCAGCGCGCCCGCTCGGGGTCGGCGGGAAGCAGCCGCACCAGCCGGCGGGCCCCTTCGGCGTTGCCGGCGTCCTCGGCGGCCCGCGCGGCGCGCCGCAGGACGAGCGTCTCGTCCGCAGCGGGGTACGGGTCGTGCCCGTCGTCGGCGATCGACGTGGCGCGGGGCGGTGCAGCAGCGAGGTCCACGCCGAGAACCCTGCCGCGGCGAAGAGGCGGCTCCCACACCGCGCCGAGATCTGTGGACGCTTCCCGCGCGTCCACAGCCGCCACGCAACGACTACGGTTCCTCGAGAACGATCGGGGTCGGGCGAGGAAAGGGACGAGCGATGGGATACCGCTGCTTCGAGGTGGACGTCGCCGACAAGGTGGCGCACGTCCGGCTCATCCGGCCGGACGAGCTCAACACGATGGTCTCGGAGTTCTGGTCCGAGCTGCCGGAGATCGTGCAGAGCATCAGCGACTCCGGCGAGGCCCGCGCGATCGTCCTCTCGTCGACCGGGAAGCACTTCAGCGCCGGGATGGACCTGAGCGTGTTCGCCGGCTCGTCCGGGCTCGCGAACGAGGGCGAAGCCGGCCGACGGGCGGCGAACATGCGCCTGATGGTGCGGCGGCTGCAGGAGTCGTTCACGGTTTTCGAGCGCGCCCGGATCCCCGTGCTCGTCGCCGTGCAGGGTGGCTGCATCGGCGGCGCCGTCGACCTCGCCTGCGCCGCCGACATGCGCTACGCGACCAAGGACGCCTTCTTCGTCGTGCAGGAGACCAACATCGGCATGGTCGCCGACGTCGGCACGCTGCAGCGCCTGCCCAAGCTGATCGGCGACGGCCTGGCCCGGGAACTCGTCTACACCGGCCGGCGGCTGCCGGCCCAGCGGGCCTACGAGGTCGGGCTGGTCAACCAGCTCTTCGACGACGCCGACAGCCTGGTGGAGGGGGTGCTGGACGTGGCGCGCGAGATCGCGTCGAAGAGCCCGCTGGTCACCTGGGGGAACAAGGAATCCCTGCTGTTCGCCCGGGACCACTCGGTGGCCGAGAGCCTGAACTTCATCGCCACCTGGCAGATGGGCGCGTTCCAGCCGGCCGACATGATGGAGTCGTTCACCGCGAAGGGCGAGAAGCGGGACCCGGCGTACCTGGACCTCCCGCCCGTGCCGTCGGGTCTCTGACCCGACGGGCGCAGGACCGGATGCGGATCATCGTCGACGGCGCCAACGTCGTCGGCGCCCGCCCCGACGGCTGGTGGCGGGACCGGGCCGGCGCCGCCGCGCGGCTGCACGCGCGGCTGGTCGCCCTGCAGGAGGCGAGGCGTGGCGAGTACGAGATCGTCCTGGTGCTCGAGGGCGCAGCACGGCGCGGCGTCGCCGAGGGCACGGCTCCCGTGGCCGTGGTGCACGCGCCGGGTGAGGGCGACGACGAGATCGTCCGTCAGTCGGTCGGTGCGGATCTCGTCGTGACCGCCGACCGGGAGCTCCGCCGTCGCGTCGCGCCCGTCGCCTCCGTCGGCCCGTCCTGGGTGTGGGACGGCGACTGACCGCGCGCGCTCGGATGGCGCCTGCTACCGCGGCGCGGGTCCCGGCACGGTCCACCCGGCCGACCGGCAGGGAGCGTCCCAGAGCCGCGTCAGCTCGTCGTCGAGACGCAGCACGGTCAGCGAGAGACCGACCATGCCGAGGGAGGTGACCAGCGGCGCGGCGAGGCTGCGGCGCAGCGTGTGCCCCGCCGCACGGAGCCGCTCGGCGGCCAGGTGGTGCGCCGCGTAGAGCTCGAGCGGCGGGAGACCGCCGAGGCCGTTGGTGAACAGCAACAGCTCCCCCGGTCCGCCGCCGAGGTCGGACAGGACGGCGTCGAGCAGATGCCCGATGACGACGTCGGCGGGTTCGGACGCCCGCCGCTCCCGGCCGGGCTCGCCGTGGATGCCGACCCCCACCTCCATCTCGCCGGCCTCGAGGGCGATGGCCGGATCCCCGCCGGAGGGCAGCGTCACCCCGGACAGCGCCGCCCCCATGGAGCGCAGGCCGCCGGTCACCCGCTCGGCGAGTCGGGCGAGGACGTCGAGGTCCGCTCCCTCGTCGGCGGCCGCGCCGCAGAGCTTCTCGAGGACGACGGTGCCCGCGACGCCGCGCCGGCCGATCGTCGCCGACGAGCCGTCGACGGCGACGTCGTCGGCGATCAGGACGCTGGCCGTCCGATGCCCGTCGGCTTCCGCGAGCTGCGCCCCGAGCCGGAAGTTGAGGACGTCGCCGGTGTAGTTCTTGACGATCAGGAGCGCTCCGGCTCCGCCGTCGGCAGCCCGGATCGCCGCCGCGACCTGGGCGGCGCTCGGGCTCGCGAAGATCTCGCCAGGGCAGGCGGCGTCGAGCAGGCCGGGTCCGATGAGGCCGGCGTGCATCGGTTCGTGGCCCGAGCCGCCACCCGAGACGAGAGCGACCTTTCCCGACACGGGGCCGTCGGCCCGCATCGCGAAGCGCGGCTCGAGCTCGACGCGGACGAGATCCGGGTGCGCCAGGGCCAGCCCGAGCAGCCCCTCGTCGACCAGATCCGGCGGGTGCCGCACCAGGTGACCGTCGGCCACCGAGCCCCCACCCTCGTCGCCGCCGTGCTCGTCGTCGCCGTCGGCCCGCGGGTCCGGCACGGACGCCTCCCCGCGGACCAGCGCGGCGACCAGTTCGACGAAGTCGGCGACCGCGACCGCACCCGCGTCGGGCGCGCCCTGCGACCGCTCCCCCTGGTAACTCGCCCGCCCGCGGACGGCCGTGAGCTCGCGGGTTCCTTCGGCGCCCTCACGGGCGGCTCGCGACGCGGCGTCCGCATCCCCCTCGCCGTCGGCCAGGGCCTCCGCCGCCGGCACCAGGGCATCGAGCAGCGTCTTGTCGCCGACCGAGGCGCCGCCGAGCTCCGAGATGCCGTCCCCGGCGGCCCGCAGCGCGGCTCCGAGCCGCTCCGGCGTGATGTCGTCGTCGCCGAGGGATTCCGCCGCCCGCAGCAAACCGGTCCCCCACAAGGGGCCGGTGGTCCCGCCGACGTCGGCGACGGCTCCGGCTGCGGCGAGCAGAACGCTCCGGTTGCCGTCGTGGTCGGCCGCGCTCAGGGCGGCCTCGACCCGGCGCCCGGCCAGGGCGAGCACGCCGCCGAAGTCTCCATCGCCGGCGGCGGCGTCGAGCTCGTCGTAGGCCGACTTCTTCTCTTCGGCGGCGCGGGCGCAGGCGAGCAGCACGTCGCGGATCGTGATGCTCATGCGCGGGCCGCCTTCGCCGCCGCCTTGCTCTCCTGCTTGTACGCCCGTACCGCAGCGAGGCTGTCCGGATCGACGACGTCCGCGACCGACTTGTGGACGGCCCGTTCGCCGTAGCCGCCGGCCGCCTCCGCCCAGCCCTCGGGCTGAACCCCGAGCTGCTTGCCGAGCAGGGCGAGGAAGATCTGCGCCTTCTGCTTGCCGAAGCCGGGCAGCGCGTTCAACCGCCGGAGCAGCTCGCGACCGTCGGCGACGTCGGCCCAGACCCGGCGGACGTCGCCGTCGTACTGCTCGACGAGATAGCGGCACAGCGCCTGCGTCCGCTGCGCCATCGACTGCGGATACCGGTGCACCGCCGGTGGGCCGGTGAAGTGCCGGACGAGCTCGTCGGGGTCCGCGTCGGCCAGCTGCCGGGCGTCGAGATCCCCGCCGAGTCGCGCGCTGAGCAGCTGCGGCCCGGCGAAGGCGCGTTCCATCGGGAACTGTTGGTCCAGCAGCATCCCGATGAGGAGCGCGAGCGGGTCGCGGCTCAGCAGCTCGTCGGCGGCGGCGTCCTGGGCGATGCGGATGCGGGGCACGTGTTGATCCTGCCGCACGGACTGTTGCGATAATCACCACCGTGGCTGAACTCCAGCCCGAGGAGTGCGTGCGCACGAGCGAGCTGATCGCGGCGATCTCGTTGGCCATCGACCTCGCCACGGGTCAGCCGGTGGAGCACGCGCTGCGCACCTGCCGGCTGGCGACCGCGGTCGCCGGTGAGCTCGGCCTGGATCCGGCCACGACGGCCGACGTGTACTACGTCGCCCTGCTGCGCTTCCTCGGGTGCACGGCGGATGCGCCGGAGATGGCGCGCCTTGCCGGGGGCGACAACCTCGAGTTCTTCGCGGGCTTCGCACCGGTCTACATGGGCTCGGCCGTCGACGGCCTCCGCGCCGTCGCGCACGGCGCGGGTCGGGGCCAGCCGTTACCCCGACGGGCCCGGCTGTTCGTCGAGACGCTCCAGGCCTCGCGGTCGCAGGTGTCGCACTGCGAGGTGGGTGCCCGACTGGCCGAACGGCTCGGGCTGGGCAGCGGCGTGGTCGAGGCGCTCGCCCACGCCTACGAGCGGTGGGACGGCCGCGGCTTGCCTGACGGCTTGGCCGGGGAGGCCGTGCCGATCGCCGTTCGCGTGGTGGTCGTCGCGCGCGACGCCGTGCTGTGGCACCGGCTGGCGGGGATCCGAGCGGCGCTGGAGGTGCTGGGACGACGGCGAGGCCGCGCCTACGACCCGGTGGTGGTGGACGCCGTCCGGGCCGTCGGACTGGCTGACGGCCCGGACGGGGCGCTCTGGGACGAGGTCCTCGCAGCCGAGCCCGAGCCCGTCAGCCGTCTGGACGCCGACGGGCTCGACAGGGCGCTGGCGGCGGTCGGCGACTTCGCGGACCTGCGGTCCACCTGGACCTTGGGGCGCGCGACGCGGCTGGCCCGCACCGCCCGGCTCGCCGGGGAAGCCGGCCGGCTCTCCGACGCCGAGGTCACCACCCTGCGCCGCGCCGCCCTGGTCGCCGACGTCGGCACAGTGGGCGTGCCCGCGGGGGTGTGGCAGCGCGCCGGCCCGCTCGACCTGACGGCGACCGAGAGGGTGCGGCTGCACCCCTATCTGTCCGAGCGGGTGCTGGGCCGGTGCGCCGGCCTGGAGGCCGTCGCCGATCTGGCCGGGGCGCACCACGAGCGGCTCGACGGCTCCGGCTACCACCGCGGCACGGCGGCCGCCCGCCTCTCCAGCCCGGCCCGCCTCCTCGCCGCCGCCGACGTGTGGACGGCGCTGGGCGAGGACCGGTCGTACCGGGCTGCCCTGTCCCGGGCGTCCGCCCGCGACGTGCTGTGGGCAGAGGCGAACGGTGGGCGGCTGGACGTCACGGCCGTCGAAGCCGTGCTGTCCTCATCCGACGGCACCACCGGCCACCGGCCGCTGGCCCGTCCGGCCGGGCTCTCGGAGCGGGAGGTGGAGGTGCTGCGCCTGGTCGCCCGGGGTCTCTCCAACCGCGAGGTTGCCGGCCGGTTGTGGATCTCGGCCAAGACCGTCGGCCACCACGTCGAGCACATCTACCGCAAGCTCGGTGTGACCACCCGGCCCGCGGCCGCCCTGTTCGCCATGGAGAACGGCCTGCTGGACGGATCGTGAGCGGGGCCCGAGAACTCGTGCAGCACGGGCTTCACCCCGCCAGGAACGCGAGGGTCTCCCGAGCGACCAGCTCCGGATCGCTGAGCATCGCCACGTGCCCGTGTCCGTTCAGCCGGACGGTGCGGACGTCGGGCAGGACCGCGGCCACCCGCGCCGTGCCCGCGCGCAGCTCCGGCGGGCTCTCCGTCCCGTCCAGCAGCAGCGTGGGGACGGCGCAGCGCGCGAACCGGGACGCGTCCAGGCGGTAGCGCGCCGCCACCTCCTCCTCACGGATGATGGTGTGCGCGGCCGCGACCCGCGCGGGCCATGACGGCAGCTTCCGAGTCCGTGCCAGCTGGTCCTCGGTCATGCCGGCCACCTCGTGCAGGAAGGTCGTCACCGCCTCGTCCCGGCGTCCCTCGGCAACCAGCGCCGCCACTCGCCGGCGGACCTCCGGGGGTGCGGCCACCCCGATCGGCGGCTCGTAGAGCACCATGCGACGGATACCCGAGGTGCGTAGCGCGGCCTCCAGCGTGTACAGCGCCCCCTGGGAGTGGCCGAAGACGTCG
The DNA here is from genome assembly GCA_963783105.1 of uncultured Actinomycetota bacterium. Taxonomy (GTDB): domain Bacteria; phylum Actinomycetota; class Actinomycetes; order Frankiales; family Frankiaceae; genus JAVEDQ01. Next base: position 68,784 of record CAWAMI010000003.1, on the reverse strand, counting down.
ACCGGCCTGCCGATCGCCTCCACCACGGCAGCCACGTCCTCGGCCTCGACGTCGATCGAGTGGGTCGGCGCATCGCCGCTTCCGCCCCGGCCGCGGCGATCCATCGCGTGGACGGTCATGTCCCGCTCGAACAGCGGCATCATCGGCTCCCACCGGGTGTGGTCGGCGGTCGTGCCGTGCACCAGGAGAAGGTCCGGTCCGGCACCGCTGGTCCACCAGGCGATCGGGGTGCCGTCCCGGGACACCGTGCTCCGCTGCACCGTCCCGGCCGTGGTCCGTGTGGTCGATGTCGGGGTGGTCGATGTCGGGGTGGTCGTTGTCTGGGTGGTCGTCGTCTGGGTGGTCATGGCTGCGTCCTTCTCGTGCGGAATCCCCGACCGGATGAGGGTGGCGCCGGACCGGCCCGGCGCGCATCGGGTGAACACCCCATTCGGACGCACGAGCCGCTGATGCGGCCCGGCAGGCCCGCGCGTCTTGGCTGCGATGCTCAGCGGTGGCCCGCGCCGCTCGCCACAATCGCCCGAGCCGTCCGGCGACCCCGGCGCCCGGCGGCCCGCAGCAGGCCGGCGCAGATCGCGAAGTTGACGAACCACAGACCGGGTGCCGCCGGCTCCCCCTCGGCTGCCCGAGGAACCCCGTGCTCGTCGAGCACCCCGAGGTGGCCGGCGATCCGTTCCAACCCGCTGCGGAAACCGGTCGCGGCGATGACGGCGTCGACCTGTTCGCACGTGCCGTCGACGAGCCGGACCGAGCGGCCACGGAGCCCCTCGACGGCAGCGACGACACGGATGCGACCGGCACGCAGGTCGGCGACGACCTCGGGGTCGACGATCGACGGGCCCGCGTCCCCATCGCGCCCGAGCCGGGTGAAGGGCCCCTCGTCCGGGGTGGGCAGGCCTTGGTCCGCGAGATCGCCGATCGTCAGACGACGCAGCAGGCGCATGGGCGCGTCGGCGACTTTCGTGGGCACTCGGCCGAGCACGAGGATGGCCGGATCGCCGGGGAGACCGCCGACGGCCCGCGGCAGGATGTTGGGCGGCGTGCGCACGGACAGGAGGACCCGCTCGGCTCCGCCGGCGACCAGGTCGTGCGCGATCTCCATGCCGGAGCAGCCCGGGCCCACGACCAGCACGGATTTGCCCCGATAGGGGCCGGCGTCGTCGTAGTACGCGGAGTGCACGACGGGGAGATCGCCGGAGGTGCCGTCCAACGCCTCGGGGAGGACCGGGGTGGCCAGCAGCCCGGTCGCGACGACCACCTGCTGCGCCTCCAGCGCCCCTTCTCCGGTCGTGATCCGCCAGCCGGTACCGGCGGGGTCGAGCCGGGTCACCTCGACCCCGGTGCGCACCTCGAGGTCGTGCCGGGCGCGGTAGGCCTCGAGGTAGTCGACCACCTCGTCGCGGGTCGGGAACGTGGCCGCGGTTCGGGGGAAGCGCAGGCCCGGCGCGGCACTGAACGCCCGGCCGCTGTTGAGCCGCAGCGCACGGTAGCGCGCCCGCCACGAGGCACCGACGCCGTCGCCCTGCTCGAGGACGACGACGTCGCGTCCCCGCCTGCGCAGGTGCGCGGCGCAGGACAGACCGGCGGGTCCGGCCCCGACCACGACCGCCGTCACCGACGAACCTCCAGCACCATGTTGGTCGGGGTCTGCGCCACCATGCGGATCCGTCCGAAGCCGGCCTCGTGCATCACCGCGGCGAGCCGTTCCTCGCCGGCCTGCCCCCCGAGCGTGCGACCGGACGGAGAGCTCTCCCCGCCCTCGGCGATGGCGTGGGGCACGCAGAACAGCGTGGAGGCGGCGTACATGAGCCGCCCGAGCGGGTGGAGGTTGTCCGCGAGCCGGTTCCCGGCCAGCGGCTCGACGACCAGAACGGTGCCGTCCTCGGCCAGGACCTCCCCCGCTCGCCGCATCGCAGCCACGGGATCGCCCATGTCGTGCAGGCAGTCGAAGAAGCAGATCAGGTCGTAGCCGCCCGAGCGCGGCGGGATCTCGGCGGCCGTGGCGACGTCGAAACCGACCCGCTCGGAGACCCCGGCCGCGGCGGCCGACTCCCGGGCCGCGTCGACGGAGGCGTCGTGGACGTCGAAGCCGGCGAAGGACGACGCCGGATACGCCTGGGCCATCATCACGGTGGTCGCGCCGTGACCGCAGCCGACGTCCGCGCACGACGCGCCCGCGCGCAGCTTCTCCTCGACCCCGTCCAGCGCGGGGATCCACGAGCTGATGAGGTAGGTCTGGTACCCGGTCCGGAAGAACCGCTCCGTCGCCGGGTAGAGCCGGCGGTCGTGTTCGCCCCAAGCGACCCCGGCGCCGGTGCGGACGGCATCCGCGGCGAGGTCGGCGTCGGCCCAGGCGCTGGCGGCCATCTCGAAGACGGGGGCGACGAAGGCAGGGCTGGACTCGTCGGCGAGCACGGCGGCGTGCGCCGCGGGCAGCAGGAAGCGTTCGTCGGAACCAGCGTCCCCGGGGACGTATCGCACGTATCCCCCGGCCGCCTGATCGGCCAGCCACTCCCGGACGTAGCGCAGATGCGTACCGGTCCGTGCGGCGAGCTCCTCGGCGGTCAGCGGACCCGCGCCCGCCATCGCGCGGTAGAGCCCGAGCCGGTCGCCGATGTAGGTCAGCACACCGGCGACGGTCGCGCCCGCGTCGCCGATGACCTGGTGGACGAAGGCCTCCACCTCGGCCATGTCGATGTCGCTTGCACCGGCGGGTGCGCCGTCGGTCCGGATGTCTGTGGTCATGTCGGGCTCCTGCAAGATCGGCCGGTGAAACGGCTCCACGCTGGCTCACCCGCCGGTCCGCCACATCCGTCATCCCACGGAGATCTCGCCCTCGCCGCGCCGTCTGTGACGTTTTGTTGACGGCGCCGGGCGGCCCGGGGATGCGGGTTTAGGGTCCCGGCATGGGACGACCGCCCGCCGGGTCGGACCGCTCCGTCCGTGCGCGCCCACCGCCGCTGGTGGGCCGCCGGGGGGAGTTCGCGCAACTGCGCGCCGCTGTGGACGACCTCTCCTCGGGGGCCGGGTCGACGGTTCTCGTCGAAGGGGAACCCGGCGTCGGCAAGTCCCGGCTGTTCGAGGAGGCCCTGGAGTTCGCCGCCGACCGGGGGTGCCTGACCTGTGCGGGCCGGGGCGAGGAACTCGAACGACACCGGCCGCTGCACGCCCTCGCCGGCCTGCTGCCGTCCGGGCCGGGGACGCCGCAGCCGCCCCAGGTGAGCGAGGACTCCCTGGTCGACACCGTCGTGGACCGGGTCGCGGAGCTGGCGAACAGCGCTCCGTTCGTGCTGGTGGTCGACGACCTGAACTGGTGCGACGATGCTTCGCTCCGGGCCACCGCGGCCGTCGCGCGACGCAGCGGCACCGAACGGGTGCTGGTGCTGGCGGGGGCGCGGCCGCTGCCGCGCGACCGGACGCTCGACCGGGTCTGCGATCTGCTGCTCGGCGCGAGCGGGCTGCACCTGCCGCTGGAGCCGCTGCCGCCCGCGGACGTGGACGAGCTGGCGGCGGCGCTGCTCGGCGCCCGGCCGGGACCGACCTGGGGGCCGGTGCTGGCCAAGGCCGGCGGAAACCCGTTCTACGTGACCGAGCTGGTGCGGGCCCTCCTCGACGAGGGAGCCGTGCAGGTTGCCGACGGGCGAGCCGAGTGCACCAGGACCCTCCTGCCGAGTTCGGTGCGTCGACTGGTTCTCCGTCGGCTGACGATCCTGCCGCAGGCTGCTCAGGAGCTGTTGCGGCTGGCGTCGATCATCGGCGGCCCGTTCACCGTCGCCGACCTCGAGGCACTGACGGGCACCGATGCGGTCGCCCTCGCCGCCCCGCTTGCCGCCGCCGTCCGGGCAGGCTTTCTCGCCGACCGGCCCGGCGACGGCCCCCGGCTGTCCTTCCGGCACGACCTGATCCGGGAGGCGCTCTACACCGATCTCCCCGCCGCCGTCCGCACGGGGCTCCACCGACGCGCCGGAGAGGCACTCGCGGACGCCGGCCATCCGACGGCGCGGGTGGCGCAGCAGTTCGCCCTCGGCGCGCGTCGCGGTGAGCCCTCCGCCGAGCGGGCCGTCACCTGGCTTCGTCGGGCCGTGGGGTCCCCCGGCACCTCGGCCAGCAGTGCGGTGGGGCTGCTCGAGAAGGCGATTGCGCTGACCGACCCCGGATCTGCGTGCCGGACCGACGTCGGCCTGGAACTGCTCGGGCCGCTGATCTCCGCCGGCCGCAGCTCGGACGCCGCGGAGCTGGCCACGGACCTGCTCGCCACCGCCCGGGACGCGGGGCTGATCGCCCAGCTACAGGGATGGCTGGTCACCGCGCGGATGGCGGCGGGCGAGCTGACCCGGGCACTCGACGCACTCGACCAGCTCACCCGGTCACCAGGAGGCGCCGCGGCGGGCGCGGAGTTCCTGGCGTTGGGCGCATCGCTGCGGCTCTACACCGGCGACGTCGACGGCGCACTCGCCGACGCCGGGCGGGCCGAGCGGGCCGCGCCCGACGACGAGCAGACCCGCTGCGGCGTGCTGGTCACCCGGGCGATCTCGCTCGCTGCGCAGGGCCACGTCCGCGACGGTCTCGGCCACGCCGAGCGCGCCGTGGAACTCGCCGAGCGCGGTCCCGGACTACGGGTCCCGCTCAACGACCCCTGGGTCGGCTTGGGCGTCCTGCTGGCGAACGCCGACCGGCTCGCCGACTCCGACGCGGCCTTCCGCACCGCTCTGCACCGCAGCGAGGCCACCCGGGGCGGGCCCCCCGCACCCGGCTACTACTGGGGGCTGGTGGGCAACCACTACGTCGCCGGCCGCCTCGACGACGCGCTCGCCGAGGCTCGGACCGGCCTGGAGTCGGCGGCGGAAACCGGCGCATGGTGGGGCTCGGTCACCGGCACGATCATCACCGCCCGGGCGCTGCTGCACCACGACGACCTCGCCTCGGCAGCCGTCGCGCTCGACGGGGCCTCCACGACCGAGCCGGTCAGCTACCACCGCGACCTGCTGCTCTGGGTCCGCGCGCTGCTGGCCGAGGCCAACGGCCGGACCGAGGACGCGGCCGGGCTGGCCGCCCGCGCGTGGGCGCTTCTGCCGAGCCTGCGCTACCTCTACAGCTGGCGGATGATGGCCGCCGACGTCGTGCGCCTCACCGTCGCCTTGGACCGACGGACCGCGGAGCTGGTCGTCGCCGACGTGTGGCGGGGCGCCGATCTCGCCGGTCCGGACGTCCCCGCGGCCCGGGGACTGGCCCAGCGCTGTGCAGGTCTTCTCACGGCGGACGCCGAGATGCTGCAGCGAGCGGCCACGACGACCGGTCGGGGACCGAGGCCGTTGGACACCGCGGCCGCCTGGGAGGACGCGGCCGCCGCCCTCGCCTCCAGTGACCGCCGGTCCGAGGCCGTCCGGGCGCTTCGCACCGCGCACACCCTGTACGCCGATCACGGCGCCGTCCGCGACCGGAACCGCATCAACGCCCGGCTGCGCGCGATGGGCGTGCGCAGCCGCCCCACCGCCGCCCCCGCCCGGCCGACCACCGGCTGGGGCGCGCTGACCGCGACCGAACGCACCGTCGTCGCCCTGGTCGCCGAGGGGCTGACCAACCGGCAGATCGGCGATCGTCTGTTCATCTCCCGCCGCACGGTCGAAACCCATCTCGCCCACGCCTTCACCAAGCTCGGCGTGAGCAATCGTGCCGGCGCGGCGTCGCTCGCCGCGCACCGCACGGCAGCCGAGGGAGGAGCCGGCTGAGCACCCGGCTCCTCGTCGCCCCGACGAGCGACACTCGCACCGCCTCGGCTCCTCGGGACGGCTCGCGCGCATACGATTCCCGCGTGCGTGCGACGGACCGGGGCAGGCTCGAGGGCGACCGGCGGATCCTCCAGGTCAGTGACGTGCTGCGCGCCATCGAGGACCAGTTCTCCATTGCGTTCCCGCGGCGGGTCTGGGTGTTCGGGACGGTTCGGGGGCTGCGCGGTTCGACCGACCTGGAGTTCCTGCTCACCGAGGCGAGCGCCGAGCTGAACGACGACGCGGCGCCGAGCACGCTGCCCACCGAGCTCGACTCCTCGGCCTACGCCGACATCGACGCCTCGCTGCGGCGGCTGCACGACGTCGCCGTCGAGGACCTGCTCGTCGAGGGGCACCTCGTCCGCGCCGGGGGGCTGCTCAGCTACGACACGGCGCGGCACACCGTCGTGTTCAGTGTGACCGCCCTCGACCCCCAGCCGACCTCGGCGTGGCTCGAGGACCGCCGGCAGGCGGTGCGCGAGGCGGTGGACGAGGCGCGGCTCGCGGAGCGGCAGCGCGACGTCCAGGTGCCGCTCGCACCGCGGTCCGTCGGATTGGTCGGTCAGCAGGGCGACGCGGCCCTGAGCGAGGCGGCCAGCACGCTGACCCTCGGCGGCTTCGACGTCGACGTCCAGCAGTACCGGGTGCGCGAAACCGGGGTCCGGACGGCGGACGGGTTGGCCAACGCGCTCCGCGAGGCCGCGCACGGGGGCCACGACGTCGTGCTGCTCGTCCGTGAATACGGGCGTCCGCTCGCGCTCGCGCCCTACGATGCCGAGGTCGTCATCCGCGCCGTTGCCACGGCGCCGGTGCCGATCCTCACCGGGCTGGGGGCGCCCGACGCCCCCGCCGCGGTCGAGTCGGTGTCGCACCAGTCGTTCCCGACCGCCTCCGAGGCCGCCGAGGCGCTGCTGCGGAAGTTGCATCGGGCGGCCGATCTCGTGGACGACGCCGCCGAGCGCATCGCCGAGGCAGGCGACGAGGCCCTGCGCCGGGCGGCGCTGCGGATCGAGCAGACGCGGCACGCCGTGGCCGAGGACCTCCGCCAGGCCCGCGTCCGGGCGCAGGCCGCGCGCAAGCGGCGGCTGATGCGGATCCGCATCGGGGCCGCGGTGCTCGCGCTGCTGATCGTGCTGGCTGCCGTGGTCAGTGGCATCTACGTTCTGTTGGCCGCGCTCGTCCTGCCGCTGGCCCTCGGCCTGTTCAGCGAGCGGCTCCGACCGCAACGAAGGAGGGGACCGTTGTCGGTCAGTGACCTGTCGTTCGCCGACGCCCTGCAGCGTCTCGGCAGCATCCGCCGCGACCTCGAGGATGTCGCCGACCCCGACGTCGTGGACGCCCTCGAGAACGAGGCGTCGCACCTCGCCGAGCACTGCCGCGCGCTGCTGCGTCGCCCCCGACCGCTGCGCGCCCAGCCGGTGCAGACGATCGACACCGACCAGATGGAACCGCGACTGTTCGACCAGTTCGCGAGGGACGAGGGCCGCTCACCGCGGTCCGGGCACTCCGACGAGGCCGCCACGGTCTCGATGCCGCCGGTGCCGCCGCCGGGCGAGGAGGATTCGACCTCGGGTCCCGCGTCCGAGCGGGGCTCGTCGGCTGCGGCGTCCGAAGCGGGCGGCGACGCCCCGACCGAGGCCATCGAGCCCGTCGGCGACGGCCCGCCGCGAACGATCACCCTTCCCGGCGACGCCCCGACCGCCGGCGGGGAGGCGCAGTCCGAGGACGACACGCCCACCGGCGTCCTGCACCCGCCGCGCTGAGTGGGCGGGACGCGGGCCCACGCCTGAGTAGGTGTGGACCGCCGACCAGAGGCGCTGCCCGGCTCACACCTGAGCGTGTGTCGACCGGCGAGCGGGAGCCCCCTGTGGGTCTACACCTGCTCAGGTGTCGACCGCCGACCGAGACCGTGTCCCGGGCCAACACCTGAGCAGGCGTAGACCGCCGACCAAGACCCCGTCCCGGGCCAACACCCGACCAGGCGTAGCTCGCGGAACGAGCAACGCGAACTCTGCTCAGCCGAGCTTCTCGACCAGCAACGCCGCGGACGCCTGCCCGACGACCCCGTCCGGGTCCCACAGCCGCGTCGTCGTCACCCCCGTCCCCGAGGAGCCCAGCATCGTCCCGGCCTGCACGGCGACCCAGTCCCCGCGCAACGGCCGCGCGAGGTGGACCGTGAGCTCGGGGTTGAGGAAGCTGTAGGGCCCGAACGGCACCGCGGCGCCGACGCCGCTGCCCGAGTCCGCCGCCACCGCCACCCGCTGTGCCGGGGAGGGCTCCTCCCCCGCGACCAGCGGCATCCGCATCCGGAACCAGGCGGCTGCCGGGCCCGGCGCCCACAGGGAGCCGGCGACGAAGCGGACGTCCATGCCGATCAGTGTTGAGCCAGGGAAAGCGGTCGTCGATGAACGACGGCGAGTCCTCGGTCCAGGGTGGGGGCGCGGTGACGCCGTCGGGCGCGGTCCCTGCCGGCGGCACGGCGACGTCGACCGGGACCTCGGCGCTGCGGATCCGCAACGCGGTGCCGAGGGCGACCTCGACGTCCCCGTCCAGCACGACCGTCTCGACGAGCTGGACGCGCTTACCCGGCCGGCGCAGGCGCGTCCGGAGCGTCAGCGGCCGCAGCGGCGCCGGCCGCAGCAACTCGACCGTGAGGCGCACGACGGCCAGCGGGGCGCTGCTCTCCACCGCCTCGGCGGCCCGGCAGAGGAGCGCGGCGATCGGCCCGCCGTGCTGCGCGTCCGGCGACCAGGGGCCGCGGGTGGCGATGGTCGGGACGAAGGCGCCGCCGTCGGGGACGTACAGCCCGGGCAGGTCGCCCGGGTCGGGCTCCGTCACGGAACTCCTCAGCCCGCGAGCGCCGACATCCGCGCGGCGTAGCGGCCGGCCGACAGCTTCTCGACCGTGAGCGGGAGGCCGAAGCAGGCCGACAGGGCGCCGCGGGTGAGCACCTCGTCGATCGGTCCCGCCGCGACGACGCCACCGCGACGCAGCAGCAGCGCGTGCGTCATGCCGCTCGGGATCTCCTCGACGTGATGGCTGACCATGACCAGCGCCGGGCCGTCCTCGTCCGTGGTGATGCGGGCGAGCCGGCGCAGCAACGCCTCCCGCGCACCCAGGTCGAGGCCCGCGGCGGGCTCGTCGAGCAGCAGCAGCTCGGGGTCGGTCATCAGCGCCCGGGCGATCAGCACCCGCTTGCGCTCACCCTCGCTGAGCACGCCGAAGGGCCGGTCGAGCAGCGGCCGGCAGCCGAGCTGCTCGAGCAGCCGGCGAGCCCGCGTCTCGTCGCCCGCGTCGTACTGTTCGCGGGACCGGCCGAAGACGGCGTAGCCGGCGGTGAGGACGACGTCGAGCACCCGCTCGTCGCCCGGAACCCGCTCGGCGAGCGCCGCGCTGGCGAGACCGATCCGCGGGCGCAGCTCGAACACGTCGACACGGCCGAGCCGCTCGTCGAGCAGGTCGGCGACGCCGCTGGTCGGGAACAGCCGCGCGGCCGCGACCTGCAGCAGGGTCGTCTTGCCGGCCCCGTTCGGGCCGAGCACCGCCCACTTCTCGCCCTGGCGGACCGTCCAGTCGATCCCGTCGAGAAGGGTCGTGCTCCCCCGGACCACCCGGACCCCGGACAGCCGCAGCACCTCACCGGCCATGCCGTCACCGTAGCCGCCGAGCAGCACCCGAAACCGTGCCGACAGGCCGAAAGCGTGCAGGTTCAGTCGCCGTCCCTGCGGTCTTGCTCAGTCGCCCGCCCGACGGCGGCGGATCGTGCTGCCCAACCAGGCGATCGGATCGTAGGACCGGTCCGCCACCCGTTCCTTGAGCGGGATGATCGCGTTGTCCGTGATGTGGATGCCCTCCGGGCAGACCTCCGTGCAGCACTTGGTGATGTTGCAGTAGCCGATGCCGGCCTGCTCGCGCAGCAACTGGCGGCGGTCGTTGGTGTCCAGCGGGTGCATCTCGAGCTCGGCGTACTTGAGGAACATCCGCGGCCCGGCGAAGTTCGTCTTGTTCTCCTCGTGGTCCCGGATGACGTGGCAGACGTCTTGGCAGAGGAAGCACTCGATGCACTTGTGGAACTCCTGGACGCGGTCGACGTCCTGCTGCGACATCCGGTACGTGCCGTCCGCCTCCCGCGGCCCCGGCTGGAACGGCGGCACCCGCGCCGACATCTCGTAGTTGAACGAGACGTCGGCGACGAGGTCCCGCACCACGGGGAACGTCCGCAGCGGGGTGACGGTGATCGGCTGCTTCGGGTCGTAGAGGTTCAGCCGGGACATGCACATCAGTCGTGGCTTGCCGTTGATCTCGGCGCTGCACGAGCCGCACTTGCCGGCCTTGCAGTTCCAGCGGACGGCGAGGTCGCCGGCCTGGGTCTGCTGAATGCGGTGGATCGCGTCGAGGACGACCTCGCCCTCCTCGACCGGCACCGTGAAGTCCTGCAGCTCCCCGCCCTCGGCGTCGCCGCGCCAGATGCGCATCGACTGGTCGTACGACATGTCACGCCCCTCGCTTCGCTGCGGATGCCTTGCGGCCTCGGAGTCGACCCCGCGAACCGTTGGCGGCGGCGCTCTCCTGGGCAGGCGCGGCAGCGGGTTCCGGTACCGGAGCCGGTGACGCCGCCTGGGCCGCGGGTGGGCTCTCGAACAGCCCGCGGAGCTCCTCCGGCATCTGCGGCAACGGCTCGGCCCGCAGCCGGAGGACGCCGCCGCGCAGGTCGAGCACGTGGTTGATCGCGCCGAACGCCGGGTCGGGCTTCGGGTAGTCGTCGCGGGTGTGGCCGCCGCGGCTCTCCCGCCGGGCGAGCGCCGCGGTGGCGATGCACTCGGCGACCCGGAGCAGGTTGTCCAGGTCGAGGGCGAGGTGCCAGCCGGGGTTGAACTGGCGGTGTCCCTCGACGCCGACCACGGCGGCTTCCGTCCGCAGCTCGGCGAGCTCGTCGATCGCCTCGGCGAGCTCGCGCTCGGTGCGGATGATGCCGACGAGCCGCTGCATGAGCTTCTGCAGCTTCGCGTGGACGGTGTAGGGGTTGACGACGGGGTCGCGTTCGAACGGCGCCAGGGCCTCCGCCATCACGGCGCGCGTCTCCTCCCCGCCGGTCCGGGGCCGCTTCTTCGCCGGCAGCGCCGCCGCGTACTCGGCCGCGTACCGGCCGGCCCGGCGTCCGAACACGAGCAGATCCCCGAGCGAGTTGCCGCCGAGCCGGTTCGACCCGTGCATCCCGGCCGCGCACTCCCCCGCCGCGAACAGCCCGGGCACGGACGCGGCGGCGGTGTCGGCGTCGACCCGGATCCCGCCCATCACGTAGTGGCAGGTCGGGCCGACCTCCATCGACTCCTTCGTGATGTCGACGTCGGCCAGCTCCTTGAACTGGTGGTACATCGACGGCAGCCGCCGCTGGATCACCGCGGCCGGACGGCGGGTGGCGATGTCGAGGAACACCCCGCCGTGCGGGGAGCCGCGCCCGGCCTTGATCTCGGAGTTGATCGCTCGGGCGACCTCGTCGCGGGGCAGCAGCTCGGGTGGCCGTCGGGCCGTCTTCTTGTCCTCGTACCAGCGGTCGGCCTCCTCCTCGGTGTCGGCCGTCTCGGAGGCGAACACCTCGGGGATGTAGTCGAACATGAAGCGGCGGCCCTCGCTGTTGCGCAGCACGCCGCCGTCGCCCCGCACGCCCTCGGTGACGAGGATCCCCTTCACCGACGGCGGCCAGACCATCCCGGTCGGGTGGAACTGCACGAACTCCATGTCCATCAGCTCGGCGCCGGCCTCGAGCGCCAGCGCGTGCCCGTCCCCGGTGTACTCCCAGGAGTTCGACGTCACCTGGTACGCCTTGCCGATGCCGCCGGTCGCGAGCACGACCGCCGGCGCCTCCAGGCAGAGGAAGGTGCCGGACTCGCGCCAGTAGGCGAAGACGCCGGCCATCCGCCCGGAGCCGGCTTCGTGGTCACCGTGCAGCAGCCGCAGGACGGTCGACTCCATGTAGACGTCGATGCGCGAGCGCACGACCCGGTTCTGCAGCGTGCGGATCAGCTCGAGGCCGGTGCGGTCACCGACGTGCGCGAGCCGGGCGAACCGGTGGCCGCCGAAGTCGCGCTGCAGGATGCGGCCGTCGTCGGTGCGGTCGAAGACCGCGCCCCACTCCTCGAGCTCGAAGACCCGGTCCGGCGCCTCCTGCGCGTGCAGCTGGGCCATGCGCCAGTTGTTGAGCATCTTGCCGCCGCGCATGGTGTCCCGGAAGTGGACCTTCCAGCCGTCGTCGCTCCAGACGTTGCCCATGGCCGCGGCGATGCCGCCCTCGGCCATGACGGTGTGCGCCTTGCCGAGCAGGCTCTTGCAGACGATGGCCGTGCGGGCGCCGGCCTCGTGGGCCTCGATGGCGGCGCGCAGTCCGGCGCCGCCGGCGCCGACCACGACGACGTCGTAGGCGTGATGTTCGAACTGCTGGTGCTCGGACTGCTGCTCGGCGCGCTGAGCGTCCGTCTGCTGGTGCCCGTTCTGCTCGCTCATGTCAGATCGTCCAGGCGTAGTCGGTGAGGTGGCCGGCCGCGACCAGGTAGATGTAGGCGTCCGTGAGCGCGATCCAGATCAGGCTCGCCCAGGCGAACGACATGTGCCGGCCGTTGAGCACGCTGACGAACCGCCACATCCGCGCCCGGACCGGGTGTGCGGACAGCTTCCGCAACCCCCCGCCGCACAGGTGCCGGCAGGAGTGGCAGGACAGCGTGTAGGTCCAGATCAGCACCGCGTTGACGACGAGGAAGCCGGTACCGACGCCGACACCGATCCCGTCCGGGAAGTCGAAGGCGCGGACGGCGTCGTAGGTCAGCAGCACCGCGAACGGCACGGCGATGTAGAAGAAGTACCGGTGCACGTTCTGGAAGATCAGCGGGAAGCGCCGCTCGCCGGTGTACTTCCGGTGCGCATCCGCGACCGCGCACGCCGGCGGCGACAGCCAGAACGAGCGGTAGTACGCCTTCCGGTAGTAGTAGCAGGTCAGCCGGAAGCCGAGCGGGAACGGCAGGATCAGCAGGGCCGGCGACAGGGTCCAGAAGTTGCCGAGGAACTCGGGCGTGTAGCCGTCCACGCAGGAGTCGGTGAGACAGGGCGAGTAGAACGGCGACAGGTAGGGGTCGGCGAAGTAGTTCCCGTTACGGAAGGCGGCCCACGTGCCGTAGACGATGAACGCGAGCAGCACCAGGAAGGTGACCAGCGGCTGCATCCACCAGTGGTCCTTGCGCAGGCTCCGCGCGGAGATGGCGGCGCGGGCGGTGCTCCGCGGCGGCGGAGGCGGGGCGACGTCCCGGTTGCGCCGACGGCGCCGGGGCGCGGGGACGTCCCGCTCGGGCGCGGCGGGTGGACGTGGTGTGGTCAGCGCCATGCATGCTCCTGGACCAGGCGGACGGCGGACGAAGCGGACGGGGGCGTGCCCGGCCGGGGCGAGCAGGACGGCGAGCCGGCTGCGCGGTGCGGAGCCGGCGGTCGGGGACCGCGGACGTCAGGCGTGGCGGCGGAGGTGCCGCTTGGGACGGCCGGCGGCCGTCGACGACGCTGCCGTTGACGGGTTGGCCGCCGAGATCCGGCTGCCGGACAGCCCCTCGTCGTCGCACTCGGGGTCGTAGTCCGGCTCGCTGCTGCGCGGCGGCACCGGAACGGGCTCGTAGTCGCCGAAGGACTGCGCGGGAACGGGACCGGCCTCGGCGGCGAGGTCGTCGAGATCCTCGCGGGCCCGCCGCAGATCGCCTTCCAGGCGACGGACGAGACGCGACGCGGCGCTGCGTTCCCGCAGCGGACGCATGGCGGCCTCGACGTCGTCCAGACCGCGGCGTACCGCGGAGATCTCGTCCTGCAAGGACATGGACACCCCCTGAGGAGCTGTGCCTGTGATGCTCGGTGTTCGTCGCCGGCAGCCGTCGGCGCCGCTGATCACACCACAGTCGAGGCGGCGTTGTCTGCCCCGTCGTGCACCCGGGCGCGGTGGCTCGCCTGCCAGAGGTCCCAGCCCGGCGTCGTCGGGCGCAGCACCAAGCGCCGTACCCACAGCGGCCGGTCCGGGGGCAGCGCCGAGCCGTACCGGCCGAAGAAGTCGTGGCCGACGTAGAGCACCGTCGGCGTGGGTGAAGAAGTGGTGCGCGCCGCGAGACAGCCCGGCACCGCTGCTGCCCGACCAGTTGGCGGCGAACCGCTCGTCGACGAGATCGCCGCCCTCGGTGGCCTTGACGTAGGCGAAGGAGATCCCGCTCGCCCGCACGCTCCGCCAGTCGACGTCGCCCTGGAACGCGGAGACGTCGACGCCGAACCGCTCCCCCGCCCGCAGGTCGGGGCGCCAGCGGGGGAACCACAGCCGGTAGCCGGCGGTGACGACGAGGGCGAGGAGAACGACCAGGAGCAGCGCGGCGATGAGACTCCGGCGGAGCTTGCGGGGCGCGACGGTGGCCTCCTGAAGGTTCCGTGTCGTCGGACCGTCCGCGACCGCCTCAGGAGGAACCCGAAGGGCAACCGGGACCGTCGACCTCGTTCTCGGACTCGAAGGTCACGTCTGCAGGGCGAGCTCCCGCGCCAGCTCGGCGGTGAGCGGGTCGGCACCCTCGGTCAGGGTGACCTCGACGCCGGACAGGTCGAGCCAGCCGGCCATGCCGATGAGCTCGTCGGCGAGCCGGGCCGCGGTCTCGGCGGGCGCGTCGGGCTCGGCGTGCGCCGCCCGCACCCAGAGCAGCCCCCGGGCCCGGTCGGCCTTGAGGTCGAGCCGGGCGACGAGCCGGTCGCCGAGCAGGAACGGCAGCACGTAGTAGCCGTGCCGCCGCTGCGCGGCCGGGACGTAGATCTCGATGCGGTAGTGGAAGCCGAAGATCCGCTGCACCCGCGGGCGCTCCCACACCAGCGGGTCGAAGGGCGCGAGCAGGGCCTGCGCGGTCACCTGCCGCGGCACGACGAGGTCGGGCAGCGTGTAGCCCGAGGCCGCCCAGCCCTCGACCTCCAGCGGTAGCAGGGACCCGTCGGCCACCGCCTCAGCGAGCAGAGGTCGGACGACCGGCACCGGTTGGCGGAAGTAGTCGGCCAGGTCGGACAGGGTGGCCACCCCGTGCGCCCGGGCCGCGAGCAGCAGCAACTCGCGGCGGGCCTCGTCCTCCGGCGGCGTCGGCGCGTCGAGCACGTCGGCGGGGAGAACGCGCTCGGGCAGGTCGTAGACCCGCTCGAAGCTGCGCCGGCGTTCCGCGACGTCGAGCTGCCCGGACCAGAAGAGGAACTCCAGCGCCCGCTTCGTGTCCGACCAGCCCCACCAGCTGCCGAGCGCCCGGTCGCCGAAGTCGCTCGCGGCGAGGGGGCCCTCGTCGCGCACGCGGTCGAGCACCGCGGCGACCAGATCCGGCCGCGTCCGGGCCACCGCCTTGACGCCACCCCAGACGCCCTCGTGCCGCAGCGCCGCCTCCTTCCGCCAGCGCAGCAGCGGCTCGAGCTCCACCGGCAGCAGCGACGCCTCGTGCGCCCAGTACTCGAACAGGTCGCGCCGCCGGTAGGCGAGCCGGTCGAGGTCGGCCGGGTCGTAGGCGCCGAGCCGCGACCAGGCGGGCAGGTAGTGCGCCCGGGCCAGCACGTTGACCGAGTCGATCTGCACGATCGACAGCCGCCGGACCATCGTCCGCAGCCGGCGCAGGTCCGCCGCGGGCGGTCGACCGGAGCCGAAGCCGGACGCGGAGACCGCGACGCGTCTGGCCTGCGCCGCGGTCAGGACCTCGCGTCGGCGCCGCGGCCTCGGATCTTGCCCGGTCACCGGCCGGAAGGCCGTTGCCCGCCCGAGCGGGCACGCTCGGCGTGGGACCGGTCCCGCGCCGTCGACTGGCGGGCCACGCGGCGCATGGCGGCAATCCACGGCTCGATCTGCGCCTCGTCCCGGCGGGCCCCGCCCGCCTGCGTGCCCGCGTCGGGATCGACCTCGTAGAGCAGCCGGTCGAGATGCGCCAGGAGTGCCCCGTGCACGCGCCACAGCCCGGGTTGGGTGTGCGCGTCGACGGCGAGCTTCTCGACCAGGGCGTCGGGACGACGGCGCGCCCGCGCCAGCGCCTCGCCGAGCTTCTCCTCGGCCCGCCAGGGGGCGTTGACGTCGGCCCCGACCATCTCGGAGAACGCCCGGACGGCGGCCGCCTGATCGTCGAGCACGTCGGCCAGCGCCAGCCGGGCGTCGTCGCTCGGCATCTCCTCCTCCCTCGCACCGCGCACCCGGTCGACGAGCGCGGTCATCAGCCCGCGGACGGTGATCGCCGCGTGCTCGAGGGCGGACAGGCCGCTGCGGAGGCTGTCGTCGGCCTGACGAGCCCGCCGCTGGCGGGGGTTGAAGCGGAGGCTGTCCTCGGCGGTGACGAGCGCGCTGCGAGCGTCGGCCAGCGGTCTGTCGAGCTTCCAGGCCGCCGTGAGCCACTTGCGCGCGGAGTCCTCGGTCCAGCCCTTACGCAGGCCGTCGGCGGTGTCGGAGAGCAACCCGGCCATCGACCGGCCGAGCACGACGAGGGAGTCGCCGGCCGACTGCACGTACACCGGCGGAACGAGCACCACGTTGACCGCGATGCCGACGCCCGCGCCGATCAGCGTCTCCCACAGCCGGTCGAAGGCGAAGTCCCGCTGCCCGCTCACCGCGAGGACGAGCAGGGCCGTCACCGCCACCTCGTTGACCACGTCGCCGAGCCGGAGCAGCGCCCCGAGCAGCAGCGCGCTGAACACGGCCAGCCCGATGCTCCACCAGGTCAGGCCGATCAAGCTGGAGACGAAGGCCGCGATGACCACGCCGGCGATGACGCCGAGGACGCGACGACCCCCGGAGATCAGCGACTTGTGCACGGTCGCCTGGCTGATCAGCAGCGCGGTCAGCGGGGCGAGCACCGGCGCCCCGTGACCGGTCAGCGGCAGGCTGACGAGGTAGGCGAGGGTGGCGGCCACCGCGATGCGCAGGGAGCGCCAGCCCGGCGGCAGGCGATAGCCGTGCCACTCCGGACGTGAGCCGCGGGCGGGGAGCAGCGCTGGCCTCCGCATGGAGCAGGCCTACCCCGAGCCCCCGCGGCGGTAAAACCCGGGCCGCGATCCGCCTCGGTCCGCAGTCGCCCGGCTACGGACGGCGCCAGTCGTCGTGCTGCATGTGGCTGCCGGCCATCGGCCCCATGAGCAGCATGCCGCCGTCCGCGACGTAGCTCGAACCGGTGACGAAGGCGGCCTCCGGCGAGGCGAGGAACGCCACGATCGCCGCGATCTCCCGCGCGTCGCCGGCCCGCCGGAGCGGGACGCCCGGCCGTTCGGTCCGGGTGACGTCGGCATCCTCCTGTCCCGTCATCGGCGTGGCGATCTCGCCGGGCGCGACGGCGTTGACGGTGATGCCGTACTCGCCGAGCTCCAGGGCCATCGTCTTGGTGAGCAGGCCGAGGCCGCCCTTGGCGGCGCAGTACGGCGCGGCACCCACGCGCGGCGCGTGCTCGTGGACGCTGGTGACGTTGATGATGCGCCCGCCGCGGCCTTGGTCGATCATCCGGCGGGCCGCTCGCTGGCTGCACACGAACGCGCCCTCGAGGTCGACCATCAGCACCCGACGCAGGTCGTCGTAGGTGATGTCGAGGAACGACGACATGGTGCCGGTGCCGGCGTTGTTGACCAGCACGTCGAGACCGCCGAACGCGTCGGCCACGTCGTCGACGACGTCCGCCGCATCGGGCAGTTCCGTCAGGTCGAGCCGGCGGATCTCGGCGCGCACGCCCGCGGCCCGGACCTCGTCGGCCGTGGCCTCGGCGCCGGAGGAATCGTCCCGCCAGGTGACGCCGACGTCGAAGCCGCGGCCGGCGAGGGCGACAGCGGCGGCGCGGCCGATGCCGGAGTCGGATCCGGTGACGAGTGCGGCAGGCATGGCGGCGCAGTACCCGGGCGGCACAACCCGATTCCTGCCGCCGCCGGCACCTCGAGGTCGAGCGACCAGCGCCATCGGGAGCCGGGCGGCCTCAGCCGTCGAGCGCGGCCAGCAGGTGGGGAACCTGTTCGAGAAGCTCGCTCGCCAGGTAGCCGAGCCTGCCGACCGAGGCCGACAGCCGGTCGCCGGCCTGCCCGTGGATGTGCACGGCCCAGACCGCCGCCTGCGCCGGGTCGGCGCCGCGGGCGAGCAGGCCCACGGCGACGCCGGCGAGGACGTCGCCGGAGCCCGACGTCCCGAGCCCCGGGATTACCGGTGCCGTCGGTCCAGCACCGCCCGTCCGGCGCGGCGACCGAGCCCTCGTAGGCGACGACGACGCCGAGCGCACGCGCGACGTGCTGCGCCAGCTCGAGCCCCTCCTCGTCCCCGGTCTCGCTGTCGCCGTCCTCGAGGGAGTCGAGGATCCGCTTCATCTCCGCGCCGTTCGGCGTGATGATGACGCGGCCGCCGAAGCGGGTGAGCAGGTCCTGCGTGAGCGCACCGCAGGTGAGGGCGAGGGCGTCGAGGACCAGCGCGGCGTCGTCCGGGACCTCGGGGAGTGCCTCGTCGAGCAGCTTGCGGGTGGCGTCGGGGTCGGTCATCCCCGAGCCGATCAGGACGGCGGACATGCCGCTCGTGAGCGAGGCGACCTCGCGTCCGGCCGCGGCACCGAGAGCGCCCGAGTCGTCGAGCGGCAGCCCGGCGACGCCGGACTCCGGCACCGCGATCGCCAGGGCGGTGGCGGCGGTCTCGGCGGTCGCCATCTGCAGCTTGCCGGCGCCGACCCGAAGGGCCGCGACCCCGCCGAGCAGCACCGCGCCGGGGGTCGACTGGGAGCCGCCGACGACGAGCACGCGCCCTCGGCTGTCCTTGCCCTGGAACTGGCCGGGTTGCGGCAACGCCCAGTCCCGCACGCGGGAGGGCGTGATGATGGACGGGTCCTCGACGGTCCCGCCGTCAGCGGGGTCCGGCTGCGACGTCTGGCTCACTGGTGACGATCTCTCCTTCGTCCGCGAGCGGACTCGTGGTGTTCCAGGCCTGCAGGATGAGCCGGCCCGCCTCGGCGTCGTACTCGAAGCGGGTCAACGAGCAGTTGGCGATCTCCCCGGCCCGTTGGAGCGCGAGAACGTCCGACTCGCTCAGACGGTCCAGAACGTAGCGGAAGAGCAGGACGACCACCTCGTGCGCGACGATCAGCACCCGCTCGCCGGGGAACTCGCGGCCCATCTCGTTGATGACGTCGCGGAGTCGCTTGATGACGTCGGCCCAGGACTCGCCGCCCGGTGGGCGGTGGTAGAACTTCCCGAGCTGGGCACGGCGGTCCGCCTCCTCGGGAAACCGCTCACGGATGCCGCGCTTGGTCAGTCCGTCGAGGACGCCGAACTCCCGCTCCCGCAGCCGCTCGTCCAGCACGCGGGGCAGCCCGTCGAGCCCCGCGGCACGCAAGGCGATGTCGGCGGTCTCCAGTGCCCGGACGTAGGGCGAGACCAGGACGACGGTGGGCTGCTGACGGGGGTCCATCCCGCCGATCCAGCGGCCCACGGAGTCCGACTGACGCTGCCCGAGTTCGGACAGCGGGACGTCCATGTCGCGGTGGGCGAGGTCGATGACGGCGCGGCCCTCGGCCTCCGCCTCGTCGCGAGCCCGGTTACCCGCGCTCTCGCCGTGGCGGATCAGCCAGACGGCATCCGGCCAGGTCGCTGCCATCCGTGCCCGCTACCCCGCTTCCGCTGCCGCGCCTTCGTGCTCAACCTGTGCCGTGCACCATGCTGGGCGGGTGACCAATCTTCCGCCGGTGCCATCGGTCGACTCCGCTCCCGCCCTGCGCTCTGCCCTGCTGGATTCCGGATACACCGCCTCGGCGATCTCGGAGCTGCTGGGACCCGTTGCCGAGCGGGCGCTCGCGCGCGGGGAGCCGGCGGCTGCCCGCCGGGCCGCGTCCGGGCTGACGGAGCTGGAGACCCTCATCCGGTTGTTCCTCCTGGCCGAACCCGTCGCGGAGGTCGACGCGGAGACGGCGTTGGGCGGCAACGGTCTCGGCAGCGGGGTACTGCTCCCCGACGAGGAGCGCGGGGTCGTCCGGGCGGCGCTCGACATCCGGCCCTACGGCGACGACTGGTTCGTGGCGAGCGACCTGCGGCCGCCGGCCGGCGCGGCGCCGCTGGACCCCGAGGCCGTCGTGGGCATCGGCTCCGCGTCGGTCACCCTGGTGACCGCGACGCCTCGGCCCGACGTCCGCACCGCGTTGGATCTCGGCACCGGCTGCGGCGTCCAGGCGCTGCACCTCGCCGCGGCCGGCGCGGCCGTGACCGCCACCGACAAAAGTGAGCGCGCGCTCGACATGGCCGCCCTGACCGCGGCGCTTTCCGACGTGGAACTCGACCTCATCGCCGGCGACCTCTTCGAGCCCGTCGACGGTCAGACCTTCGACCAGGTGGTGGCGAACCCGCCGTTCGTGATCGGGCCGCATCGCTTCACCTACCGGGACAGCGGGGCGACGGCCGACGAGCTGACCGCGCAGGTCGTGCGGTCGTCGGCGGAGCACCTGAACCCGGGCGGCACGGCCACGCTGCTCGGTAGCTGGCTCGTCGTGGCGGGGCAGGACTGGCGCGAGCGGCTGCGCGGCTGGCTACCGGACGGCTGCGACGCGCTGGTCCTGCTCCGCGAGGTGCTGGACCCGGCGGAGCACGTCGCGCTGTGGCTCGCCGACAGCGACGAGGGGCTCGACGCCGAGGCGCCGGACGGGGTGGCCGAGGCGTGGCTGGCCGACCTCGAGCAGCAGGAGGCCGAGGGGGTCGCGTATGGGCTGGTGCTCCTGCGGCGGCTCTCCGACCCGGCGGCGACGCCCGCGGTGGCCCTGCTCGACCTGCGTCCCGAACCGGAGTCCCCGGCCGGGCCGCGGCTGCAGGGATGGCTCGACCGGGTCGAGGCGCTTCGCTCGGTGGAGCTCGGACAGGTGCGGGTCGCCAAGGCCGACGGGCTGTGGTTGCAGCGCGGCTACGTCGCCGACGACGACGGCTGGACGACGGCCTCGGTTCGACTCGGCGCCCCAAGTGCGCTGCCGTCGACGGTCGACGTCAACGAGCTGGTGGTCGCGCTCGTGAAGGAATGCGAGCCGGAGCTGCCGCTCGCCGCCGTCCTCGACCTGGTCGCTGCCGGCACCGGGAACCCGCGGTTGGCCGAGGACGCCCTGCCCGCGCTGCGCTCGCTGCTGGACGCCGGCATCCTCGTGCCGGTCTGACGTCCGGGCGGCCCGCGCCGTTGAAAGCCCGCCCGGTCACTGCTCGTCAGTGGGAAAGATGTCGGTGAGTCTCTCGCTCTCGGCGGCGTTCAGCTGCGAGGGCCGCCCCGACATGATGCCCGTGGTGGTCCGCAGCGGCGCGCCGATGTGGATGCCGTCCGGCCCGATGCTGTACTCCCTGATGGTCTTGTCGTGGCTGGAGCCGCGGACCTTCAGCACGGCGATGCCGCGTTTGAGCTCGCCGTAGACCTCGACGTAGCGCAGCATGACGATGGTGTCGGTGAGTGACGACACGTGTTCTTGTGTGGCGGTCAGCTCCGGGCCGGTGAGACTGGCCTGGCCCACGGTGAGGAGCCCGGCGACCTCGCGATGCTTGAGGAAGGCGGTAAGGCCGAGGGTGAACTCACGGAAGCTGCGCTCGGGACCGCTGCGTCGTAACGACGTGAGGCTGTCGAGAACGAGCCGGGTCGCGCCGAGATCCGCGACAGCCCCCTGGATGCGGACCAGGTGCTCTTCGAAGGTGCGGCTCTCCGGGTAGTCGATGAGGAAGCGGAGCGTGCCCTCGGCTTCCAGCGCAGCAACGTCGTAGCCCCAACCAGCGACGGCACGCATCATCTGCTCGCGACTCTCCTCGAAGCCCACGATGATGGCGGGCTCGCCCCGCTTCGCGCCGGTGAGCGCGAACTGCACGGCAAGGGAGGACTTGCCGGTCCCCGTGGACCCGGAGACCAGGGTGACGGCGTCCTGGAACAATCCCCCGCCGCACATCTCGTCGAATTCTGCGACGCCGCTGGCGATGCGGCGGCTGGCAGAGGGCTGATCGAGTTGGACGCTGAGCGGGATCACCACCATGCCTTGCTCGCGGGTGATCGCGAACGGGAACTCGCCCTGCCGATGCCGGGTGCCGCGGAACTTGAGCACCTCGATGGTCCGCCGCCTGGTCTCTTCCTCGGGGATGTTGCGCAGGATGATCAGGTTGTCCGCGACGAACTCCTCGACGCCGATCGGGGTGACGTGGTCAGACCCCTCGTCCCGCGCGATGGTCATCAGCGCGGTCACGCCAAGCCGTTCCAGCCTTGCGGTGATCCGCACCAGGCCGTCGCGGACGGCGTCGCTGTCGTCGAAACGTGCGAACAGCACGTTCAGCGAGTCGATGGCGACGCGTTTCGCGCCGGTGCGCTCGACCGCGTCGGTGATCCGATCCAGCAGCACGGTGAGGTCGAACCGGCCGCCGACCACGGTCACCTTCTCCTCCGGGCCCGGCGCGGCGTCGATGAACGTCCACCTGCCGTCCAGTTCCCAGGCGGGCACCTCCCAGCCGAACTCGCCGATGAACCAGCGCAGCTTGCGAGGCGGTTCGCCGAAGGTCACGAAAACTCCGGGCTGGCCGAACTGCCGCACACCCTCGGCGAGGAACTGCAGGCCGAGCACGGTCTTGCCGGAGCCGGCGGTACCGGCCACCAGTGTGACGCTGCCTTCCGGTACGCCGCCCTGGCTGACATGGTCGAGCCCCGGGATGCCGGTCGGCAATCTCGGCAAGAGGGTGGCATTGGGCTCGTCGGGCATGTCGGTCACCGTTCTGCGCTCACGGCCGCATGTGGAGGTTGACCACGGCCCCCGCGACGTCGTGGATGCCTGCGTTGTGGTCACGGGCGTGTTTGCGCAGCACGTCGAACGCCTCCTCGACGCTGACGCCTCGCGCCTCGGCCAGCACGCCCTTGGCCTGCTCGATGAGAATGCGGCTGGTCAGCGCGTGCTGAAGCTGTTGGTTCGCCTCCCGCTCCCGACTCAGTTCGGAAGCGTGCACGACGTAGCAGCTGGCGATGTCGGCCATGATCCGGGCGAACCGCAGGTCCTCGTCGGTCCATGTACGGCGGGTGCCGTCGTAGAAGCCAAGCACTCCGAGGACCGCTTCGCGCGCGACCATCGGGACGGCTGCCACCGCGCGGATCCCGGCCGTGTCCGCTTTGGTGACGTACTCCGGCCACCGCTGCGCTAAATCGCTGGCGGTCAGGTCACTCACCGCTACGGTCTGGCGGCCGCGCATGGCGTCGGCGCACGGCCCGATCTGCCGGTTTCCCAGGAGACGCTCCCGCTCCAGATCGGCGACGGCGCCGACCGGGGCGATGACGTCCGTCAAGCGATCGCGCCGGGCGAGCACCACACCGACGCCCCGCACACCGAGCACCACGGCACCCTGCTCGGTCAGCGTGCGCAGCACGTCCTTGATGGCGTAGTCGCCGGTCAAGGTGGCGGCGAACCGCTCCACGGTCTCGAGGAGCGCATCGACGTCGGGCACGGGCACCAACCCCCTGCTCTGTCGCCGTCTCCGCGACCTTGCGCCAATCGCCGCCGAAAACCAGAGGCGAAAGTCCACATCGCCCGCCCCCATGCGGTGAAGGCGGCGCGGCGGGCGCCCTGCGGTGCGGCCCGTGGGACAGTGACTACGACCGCGTCCGCTCGGCGCACCTGGTCCGTTTCAGGAGGACGAAAGTGCCGGAGGCCGTCGAACCCCCCAAGGACTCGCCGTCGAGGACGCCGCGCGGCCTCACCCCCGACGTCCGCAGCGATTGGTCGCTGCTCGCGCGCCCCGACGAGCCCACGTCGACATTCGGTCCCGACGCGCTGAACGACCTGCCGGACCCCGTCCGGCGCTGGCTCCGGCAATGCATCGCCCCGGGCACGCCGCTGCACCGGTCGGTCGAGCTGCAGATGTCGGGTCGGATCCTCCTGGGCGCCTGGCGACCGTTTTCGGCCACGCAACGGCTGGACCTCGACCGCGGGTTCGTGTGGGCGGCGACGGCGCGCTTCCTCGGGCTGCCGGTCGTCGGCTTCGACCGCTACACCCGGGGCTCCGGCCAGATGTCGTGGCGCCTGTTCGGCGCGATCCCGGTGATGCGGTCGGACGGCGCCGACGTCACGCGAAGCGCCGCGGGACGGCACGCCGGGGAAGTCCTCGTCGCCGCGCCGGCCGCCGCGCTGAACCCGGCGGTGACCTGGCGGGCGGACGACGACGAGCACGCCACCGCCGCGATTCCGGTGGGCGACGGGACGCACGAGGTCACCGTCACCGTCGATTCCGAGGGTCTGCTGACGGAACTCGTCATGCGCCGTTGGGGCAACCCGGACGGCCAGGGTTTCGCGGAACACGTCTTCGGCGGGGCGTTCGCCGACCACGGGACCTTCGACGGCTTCACCATTCCGCGCAGCGTCGTCGCCGGATGGCACTACGGCACCGAGCGCTGGGCCGAGGGCGAGTTCATCCGCTACGAGGTCGAGAAGGCCACCTACCGCTGACGCGCAGGCGTCAGAGCTCCACCAGCTCCACCAGCTTCAGAGCTCCACCACGACCGCGGTTCCGCCCCGCCGCGGATCGCCGACCGCCTCCACCGTCCCGTCCGCCCGCCGCGCGACGGCGTGCGCGCCGCCGAAATACAGGTTCGGCTGCTCCCACTCGTGCACGGACCACACCGAGCGCAGGCGGGTCAGGACGGCGGGCGGCAGACCCGGCTCGACCTGCAGCTCCCGTCCGTCCCAGTGCAACCGCGGAGCCGGAATCACCTGCTCCAGCGGCCAACCGAGGTCGAGTAACCCGCTGAGCGCCCGCGTCATCGTGCTCGGAATCCGCTCGCTGCCGCCGCTGCCGAGCGCGACCACGGTGCCGTCGGTGCCGCGCGCCACCGTCGGCATCATCATCGACGCCACACGCTGACCGGGGATTCCCGTTCCGAAGCCCTCGGGATGCAGGTCCGACTCCCCCAGCATGTTGTTCAGCTGGACGCCGGCACCGGGCATGAAGGTGCCGGAACAGCTGCCGTTCGACGTCGTCATCGCCGCCGCCCTGCCGTCGCCGTCGATCACGCTGATGTGCGTGGTCCCGCGGACCGCCAGCGGCCCGTTCGTCCGCCGCTCGACGAGCGCCACGAGGTGGCGGCCGAGGCGTTCGTAGGCGTCCGGCGTCTCGTCCAGCCGAGGCTGGCCGGCGAGGTCGCGCAGCGCCTCGACGACCGACACGGCGCCGACCGACGGCGGCGGGTTCGAGAAGACCTCGCCGCCGCGGTAGGGCTGCCGCAGCGGGTCGCGCTCCACGACCGCGTAGCCGTCGAGGTCGGCGGCCGTCACCGAGCCACCACCCTCCCGCATGGCCTGCTCGAGGGGTTCGGCGAGCGCCCCCAGGCTCTGGACGCGCCCGGCCGCGAGGTCGCCGAGCAGGTCGGCCAGCTCCGGGTTGCGCAGCGTCTCGCCGGCGGCGACGAAGCGGCCGGCCGGGGCGAAGATGCGGCGGCCCTCGGGCGTGAGCGTCACGATCTCGCGCAGCAGGTCCAGCACCGCGGCCTGCGCCGGGTCGAGCCGGACGCCGTCCGCGGCCAGCCGGCGGGCCGGCTCCACCACGGCCGCCATCGGAAGCCGCCCGTGCCGCTGCTGGACCCACAGGTAACCCGCCAGGCAGCCAGGAACGCCGACCGAGCCCCAGCCGGCGTGGAACACCTGGTCCGCGCCGGGGAACCGGACGGTGATCGGCACCATGCGCCCCTGCCGTCGCTCCGGCGGTAGCCCGCGCCCGGGTACGTCGACGAAGAAGTCGACCAGCGTCGGCAACGAGGAGTCGTCCGGGGGCGGGGCGAGCAGCAGGAACCCGCCGCCGCCGAGGCTGGTCAGCCCCGGCTCGCTCACCGACGCCGCGAACCCGGCGGCGACGACGGCGTCCACCGCATTTCCGCCGCAACGCAGCATCTCGACGGCCGCCGCCGCGGTGTCCCGGTTACCCGCCGCGACGCCCGCCTGCCGGGGCATCAGAGCATCCGGCGCGGGCCTTCGTCGAGCCGCGCCACCGGCTCGCCGACGTGGATCGCCGCGCCCAGCACCTCGGCGCCGTGCCCCCCGACGAGCACGGGATTGAGCTCGAGCGTCGCCACCTCGGGCAGGTCCTCCTTCAACCGCGCCACGCGCAGCAGCAGATCCGTCAGTGACGTGACGTCGACCGGCTCGGCGCCGCGGTAGCCGAACAGCAGCGGGGCGGCGCGCGGCGCCCGGACCATCTCGTCGGCTTCGGCGTCGAGCAGCGGCACCAGCCGCCACACGGTGTCGCCGAGCAGCTCCCCGGCGATGCCGCCGACCGCGAACGACACCATCGGCCCGAATCGCGGGTCCTCGGTGGCGCCGATGACCACGGGCACGCCCGGGGTCGCCATCCGCTGCACGACGAGGTCGCCCGGGGCGGTGGGCGCGTGCGCCCGCGAACCGGATGCCTCCGACAGCCGCTCGGTGACCGCCTGCCACGCCGCCCTCAGCTGATCCTCGTTGGCCAGGTCGAGCCGGACCGAGCCGAGGTCGGAGCGGTGCCGGTAGGCCGGGTCGGTCGTCTTCAGCACGACGGGCCAGCCGATCGAGTGCGCGAGCCGCACCGCCTCGTTCTCGCTCGGTGCCGGGTAGGCCGGCATGACGTCGATGCCGTAGCTGCGCAGCAGACCCGCGACGTCGAGGGAGTCCGCCGCCTCCTTCGAGGGCCGGACCGGCGTCCCGCCGAAGGTGACGCCGTCGCCAGCCATGCCGCCGGTGCCGCCGGAGGCCGTGCCCTCCGCGAGCAACGCATGCGCCCGTGCGACGTCGAGGCCGGACAGGTCGGGTTCGACGCCGGGTGGGCGGCTCCGCCAGCGGGCGTGTTCCCGTACCCGGGCCATCGCGTTCACCGCGGCCTCGGGCGTCGCGTAGCTCGGCACGGCGCCGAGATCGGCGACGACGCCCGTCTGGCCGAGGAACGTCGCGGCGATCGGCAGGTCCGCCGCCGCGGCGACGTCCGCGACCACGGCACCCACCTCGGCGGCGCCGACCCCGAGCGGCGGCACGAACACGGTGATCAGTGCGTCGGAGCCGGCCGCGGTGTCCTCGAGCGCAGGCCGGTACTGCTCGGCGCCGCTGTCGACGGGGACGACCTCCACGTGGCCGCACTCCAGGCCCGCCTCGGGGATGGTTCGCTGCACCAGCCGGGCGAGCGCGCTGCTGTTCGACACCACCCCGATCCGGTCGCCCTGCGGCAGCGGCTGCGCGTCGAGCAGCGCGGCCGCGTCCAGCATGTCGCTGACCGAGACCGCCCGCACGACGCCGGCCTGGGCCAGCAGGGCGTCGGCGACCGGGGCCACGCCGGTCGTCACGGCCACCACCGGCTTCAACCGCCCGAGCCGGCGCGCCAGCCGGCCGAACTTGCGCGGGTTGCCGAACGTCTCGAGATAGAGCAGGACGACGGCGGTGTCGGGATCGTCCTCCCAGTACTGCAGCAGGTCGTTGCCGCTGACGTCGGCCCGCGCGCCCGCGGAGACGAACGACGAGATGCCGAGCCCGCGACGTCCAACCTCGTCGAGCAGGGCGATGCCGAGGGCGTCGGACTGCGCGAAGAAGCCGAGCCGGCCGGGTGCGGCCTGCCGCGGCACGAGCGAGGCGTTGAGATGCCCGGCGGGACGGAGGATGCCGAGGCCGGCGGGGCCGATCAGCCGCATCCCGGCGGCCCGGACCCGCTGCGCGAGCGCCTGGTCGGCGTCAGGATCGCGGGTGTCGGTGAGCACGACGAGCCCGTGCACGCCGGCGGCGGCACAGTCCTCGACGACAGCGTCCAACGTCGACGGCGGGGTCGCGACGACGGCGAGGTCGATGTGGCCGGGCGCGTCCTGCACGGACCGGTAGGCGGGCCGTCCGGCGATCGTCGCGGCGCTGGGGTGGATGGGCACGATGTCGCCCTCGAACCCGGCGGCGACCAGGTTGTGGATCACCACCCCGCCCGGCTTGGCGGCGTCGCGGGACGCGCCGATGACGGCGACCGACTCCGCACGCAGCAGCCGGCCGACGGAGCGCGCCTCGGCCCGGTGCTCGCGGGTTCGCATGACCTCGACACTGCGCTCGGTCGGGGCGATGTCGAACTCCACCCGTACCGTGCCGCTCTCGTAGCTGCGGGCGACCGTGTAGCCGGCGTCGAGGAAGACGCCGAGCATCGAACGGTTGCCCGTCAGCACGTCGGCCTCGAACCGGGTGATGCCGCGCTCCTGGCCCGCGGCGGCGAGGTGTTCGAGCAGGACCGAGCCGATGCCGCGGCCCTGCTGGTCGTCCTGCACGACGAACGCCACCTCGGCGACGTCGCTGCCCTCGACGCCCTCGTAGCGGCCGACCGCGACCAGGGCGTCGTCGACGAGCAGCACGAAGGCGACGCGGCGGTCGTAGTCCAGGTGGGTGAAGCGCTCGAGGTCGCCGGGCTGGACCTTCGGATAGGGCGCGAAGAACCGGCGGTAGATCGTCTCCGGCGACAGCCGTCCGTGCATCGCGACGAGGGCGTCGGCGTCCTCGGGACGGATCGGGCGCAGACGCCCGGTGCCGCCGTCGGAGAGCACGACGTCAGCTTCCCAGTGCGCCGGGTAGAGGACCTCGGGCGTCTCCCCGGCCGCCGGCTCCGGCGCTGACCTCGGCCCTCGGTCGGCCGTCATCGGTCGATCATCGGGTCGAGCCCGAGCAGCGGCAGGACCGCGCGGCGGGTGGCGGCGACGGACCGGTCGAGCGGGTCCTCCTCGTCGCCGTCGCCGGCGTCCCACGGCTCGTAGTCGGGGATCGCCTGGTACTCAGCGGGGTCCTCGGTCGGGTCCTCGGCCCGATCGGTCATCGCCTCGGGACCGAGGATGCCGAACCGGTCCCGGATCTCGCGCCGCCACGCGCCGGGCAGCTCGGTCGCGGGCGCCACCGGCTCGCCGGTCGCCACCGCCAGCAGGTGCGTCCAGGCGCGGGGGACGACGTCCGCCAGCGCGTACCCGCCGCCGCCGAAGGCGAGCCACCGGCCCCCGCACACCTCGTGCGCGAGCTCGTGCAACAGCACGTAGGCGGCGCGCTGGCCGTCGACGGTGAGCCGCAGATCGGTCAACGGGTCCGCGCGGTGCCCGTCGCAGCCGCACTGCGTCACGAGGATCTCGGGCTCGAAGCTGCGGACCAGCACCGGCACCACGCCGGAGAACGCGCGCAGCCAGCCCGCGTCGCCGGTGAACCCGGGCAGCGCGACGTTGACCGACGTCCCCTCCGCGTCGCCGACGCCGAGCTCCTCGGGGAAACCCGTGCCGGGGAACAGCGTGGTGCCGCTCTGGTGCAGCGAGATGGTCAGGACGCGGTCGTCGTCGTAGAACGCCTCCTGCACCCCATCACCGTGGTGGGCGTCGACGTCGACGTAGGCGATGCGCCGGACGCCGTCGTCGAGCAGCGCGCGGATCGCGATCGCCGGGTCGTTGTAGACGCAGAACCCGGCTGCCCGCGAGCGGTGCGCGTGGTGGAGCCCGCCGGCGATGTTGACGGCGTGCAGGGCGCGTCCGCTGCGGACGGCGTCGGCCGCCGCGACGCTGGCCCCGGCGATGACGGCGGAGGCCTCGTGCATGCCCTCCCAGACCGGGTCATCCGCGGTGCCGAGTCCGTGCACCTCGTCGCGGAGCGCCCGGCGGACGGCCTTGACGTAGCCGGGGTCGTGGATCCGCGTCAGGAGCTGCGGGTCGACCGGCTCCGCTCCCCCGACGGTGACGTCCCGCCGGGTCAGCAGACCCAGCTGCTGGGCGAGCGAGATCGTGACGGCCAGGCGGACCGGACGCATGGGATGGCCCTCGCCAGGGTCATACCTGAGGAAGTCGTCGTCCCAGACGACGTGCGCGGGCCCAGTCATCAGCGTCAGTCTGACACCCTCTGCCCATGGGGCCGGGCGAGTCGGCACCGCCGGAGCAACTCGCGGCGGCGGGCCGGTGGTGGATCGGGACGTCGGGCTGGCAATACGCGGACTGGCGGGGCCGGCTTTATCCGGCCAAGCTCCCCCAGCGGCGATGGCTGGAACGGCACGCCGAGGTGTTCGCGACGGTCGAGCTGAACGCGCCGTTCTACCGGCTGCCGGAGCGGTCGACCTTCGAGGCCTGGGCCGAGCGCACGCCGCCGGACTACTGCTTCGCGGTCAAGGCCAGCCGCTACCTCACCCACATCAAACGGTTGCGGGAACCGGCCGAGCCGGTGGGGCGGCTGATGGACCGGGCCTACGGGTTGGGCCGCAAGCTCGGGCCGGTGCTGCTGCAGCTGCCGCCGACGCTGCAGGCCGATCCGGCCGCCCTGGCCGAGACACTGGACTGCTTCCCGTCCGGCGTGCGGGTGGCGGTCGAGCCCCGACATCCGTCCTGGTACACGGCCGAGACGCGCGCGGTGCTGGCGGGGTCGAATGCGGCGCTGGTGTGGGCCGACCGCGACAGCCGGCCGCTGGGACCGCTGTGGCGGACGGCCGACTGGGGCTACCTGCGGCTGCACACCGGGCGGGCGGAGCCGTGGCCGCGCTACGGGCGGACGGCGCTCGCCTCCTGGGTGCGGCGGCTCGATGCCGCCTTCGGCGCGGACTCGGACGTGTTCGTCTACACCAACAACGACCCCGGCGGCGCCGCCGTCGTCGACGCCGCCGTCTTCGCCCGGCTCGCGGCGGCGCGGGGACGAGCGGTCACCCGCACGCCCGCGCTGCGCGAGCTCGGGACGGGCTGACCCGCTCAGGTGTCGAGCTCGGGCCGGTCCGGGAGCTTCTCGCTCGGGTCGACGGCCTCGTCGGCCGGGCCGATGTCGCCGCCCATGTCGTGCTCCGAGCCTCCGGGACCGCCCTTGATCGGGCCGACGTCGCCGACGGCCTCCGCGGATTCGGGATCGGGCTGCAGGCCGGGGACGTCGGGGTGCTCGCTCATGGTCCGTCGCCTACCCGTTGCCACGATGGTGACGCGGTCCGCTACGTGCGATGTGTCCTGGGCGATAGACAGCCGTGTCCCTTCGCCCGCGGGCTGAATTCTGTCGGAGGCCCGTGGCAATGTGCCCGCCATGGTCAACCCGCAGAAGACGGAATCGGTCGCAGTGGTCCTCGCCGGCGCAGGCGCGCGCGGCGCGTTCGAGGCAGGGGCGATGGCAGGTCTGTTGCCCGCGCTGGACGAGCAGGGGCGGCGTCCGCGCATCTTCTGCGGAAGCAGCGCGGGGGCGATCAACTCGGTCCTGCTCGCCGGGTTGGCCCACCTGCCGCCGCAGCAGGCGGCCGAACAGCTCGAGCAGGAGTGGGACCGGCTGCTCGGCCCGATGATCCGTTCGGTCGGGCTCGGCATCGTCGCCTCCGGCGTCCGGTACGCCGCCGGCCGCGCGCATCTGCCCGTCGGCCCCGACAGCCTGTTGGATCCGCCCGCCATCCGCGATGTGCTGGGGCGCTGGGACGGGTGGGACGACCTGCATCGCAACGTCGAGGACGGCGTCATCGACGCGGTCGCGCTGACCGCCACCGACCTCAGCACGGACCGCACCGTTGTGCACGTCGAGACGCGGGACGACGTGGAGCTGCCGCCGGACGACCTCGACCGCGGCATCTTCTACGTCCGGACCCGCCTGGGCCTCCAGCACGTCTACGCCTCGAGCGCGATCCCGGTGGTGTTCCCGCCGGTCGCGCTGACGAAGACGGGGGCGGACCCGTCCTGGGCCGTCGACGGCGGCGTGCGGCTGAACGTGCCGCTGAAGCCGGCCCTCGACCTCGGGGCGAAGCGTCTCGTCGTCGTGTCCACGGACGTGACGGCGCGGCCGCTGTCGGCCAACGACGGCGGCGTGCCGACGACCATCGACGTCGTCGACCAGTTCCTCCACCTGGCCACCGGCGACCGCCTGCTCGAGGACCTGCGCACGCTGACCCAGGTCAACCAGCTGCTCGAGGCCGGCGCGTCGGCGGAGACCTCCGAGGGCCGTCCCTATCGCAAGGTGCCCGCCCTGGTGGTGGCGCCGAAGGGCGCGACGGACATCGCGAACCTCGTCGTCGACGCCCTCAACGCGACCCCGGCCCGGCTGCTCGCGCCCGCGGTTCGCTTCCTCTCCCGCGTGACCGGCCTGCCGGGCGCGTCGGTGCCCGACCTGGCGACGTTCCTGCTCTTCCTCCCCGCGTTCACGCGGCGGGCCGTCGACCTGGGCCGGCGCCGGGCGAAGGACGCGCTCGACGAGCCGAACGGCGGCTGGAACGAGCAGCCCGCCGACGAACTGCCGCCGGGCTCGAGCACCATCCCGCCGAAGGCCGAGGCGGGACGGAAGCTGCGGAGCGTCCGCTCGGGCTGAGTTTGCCGCGGAGCCGATCAGAAGTTGATCAACTGCGCCCGGTTTCGGGGCCGAGGGCCGGCCGGGGACAGTTCGTCAACTACGGAGGGCCCGCGACGCGGTTGGGTGCTGGGTCAGCCCGGCAGCCGCGCTGCGAAGGGCTGTCGATCCTCCAGGGGGTCGATCAGTGGTCGACCCGGGTGCCGTGTGACCACACGAGCCGCAGCGCCGGCCCCTGAGCACCGACGCTGGGACTCGCCACGACGTCGTCGCCGACGGCCTGCGCAGCCTCCGCCCGCTCGGGCACGCGCCGGAACGCCGGGACGCAGAGCCGGCACAGGCAGCGGTAGCCGCCCTTGCCGCCGAGCCGTCCTCGGCACTGGCCGTGCTGGTTCCACCGGCACTCGTCGCACATACACAGATGATCGAGCCGCGTCCTGCATCAACACAGGCCTGAACGCTCGGACCCACTCATCCGATCGGAGCAGTCCCGCACTGTTGTCGACGAACGCCAGCGAGAAGGGGTGGCACCTGGTTGAGGTTGCCAAGCCGGGCCCTCCTCCCAGCGTTGGCGAGTGAGGGACGGGCCCGCAGCGGGGGCGAGCTGCCCGGTATCCGGCTACTTGTTGACCGGGGCCGCTCTCGGGCGTTGCCCCTGCGGTCAATCTGGCTATAGTTGTGGCCATGACTGCGACGCCCGAGCACATCCCACTCGCGGACGTGAAGAACCGGCTCTCCGAAGTCGTGGATCGTCTCGAGCGGGAACATGGCCGGGTTGTGATCACGAAGCACGGTCGTCCCGCCGCAGTGGTGATGGCGGTCGAGGACCTCGAGGGCCTCGAGGAGACCCTCGACATCCTGTCTGACCCGAAGCTCATGCGCCGCATCCGAAAGGCCGAGGCCGAACTCGATGCAGGCGAAGCGGAGACGTTGACGAAGGACGAAGCAGCGGCGCTGATCACGCGGCAGCGCTGATGTCCGAGGCCTACGACATCTCGTGGGCTCCCTCAGCGAAGCGGGATCTGACCAAACTGCCCGAGAAGGTGGCCACCGCCGCCGTGGAGTTCATCTACGGCGGGCTCGCGACCAACCCGCAGCGGGTCGGCCGCGAGCTTCACCTTGAACTGTCAGGGCTGCACAGCGCGCGCCGTGGCGACTTCCGCGTCGTCTACCGGATCGACGAAGAGCGGCACTGCGTCGTCGTTGAGGTCATCGACCACAGGGCTGACGTCTACCGCCGACGCTGAGGCAACTTCCGAGCTCGTGCGCGGACTGGGCAAGCGCAGATGTGCCTGCCGACGGCTCGTGTGGCTCAGCCCGGTGTGATCCCCCAGCTGCCCTCGAGCGCCTCGCCCGGCCCCAGCGTCCTCAGCCCTTCACCCGTCACGAGCGCGTTCGCGGGGCACGTCATGGGCTCCACCGCCAGCCCGTGCCGCCGCCGTTCGGGCTGCGGCACGGTGTCGCCGGTGAAGACCTGCGCGTAGCCGAAGGTCTCGTCCATCCACACCGTCACCTGCCGGTCGGGGCCGGCGAGGACGACCGAGGTCCGGCCGGCGACGCGGTCGAGGTCGGTCATCGGTGTGTCGAGGACCTGGTCGCCGATCAACCGCCCCGAGCGGAAGTCGTACTCCGTCCCCTCGACCGGCCGGCGCCCGACGGGAAGGCCGCGGTCATTCACCTCGATCCGCGTCGCCGCGGGCACGGTGAGGGTGCACTCGTCGACCGGCCCGTCCGACGCCGTGACGTACGGGTGGAACCCGAGCCCCACCGGAGCAGCAGCGTCGGTCCGGTTCTCCACTCGCACCCGTACGGTCAGGCCCTCGTCGCCCAACGAGTAGTGCAGCTCGGCCGCCAGCCGGAACGGGTAGCCGGTCTGCGGGTGCAGCTCGTGCCGGGCGATCGCGCTCCCCTCGCCCGTCCGCTCCAGCCGCCAGCCGGCCCACCGCACCAGACCGTGGTTCGCGTTGCTCTTGCCGACCTCGGTGATCGCGAGCTGCTGGTCCTTGCCGTCCCAGCGCCACTTCCCGTCCTCGACCCGGTTCGGCCACGGCAGCAGCACCTGCCCGCGCCCGGCGGAGGCCATCTCGTCCTCGGCGTAGCCGTCGATCACCGGCACGCCGCCGACGTCGTAGCACCGCAACCCGCCGCCCACCTCGACCACGGTCGCCCGCGCCGAGCCGTGCCGCAGCTCCATCTGCTCACCCGACGGTCGGAACACCCTCGGTCACCTCCTCGTAGATCGACGCAACCCGCTCTGCAGCAGCCCGCCACGAGTACTCCCCGCGCACCAGCCGCAGCCCGTTCTCACCCCGGAGTCGCCGCTCGTCGGCGTCCGTGACGGCCTGCACCAGCGCCTGCACCAGCGAGGCCTCGTCGTCGGGCTCCACCAGCCAGCCGTTGCGCTGCTCCGACGTGCCGTCCACGAACGACAGGGGCCCGCCGTCGGCCGCGGCGATGACCGGAAGCCCCGCGGCCATCGCCTCCAGGAACACCTGCCCGAACGCCTCCCCCACCGACGGCGAGACCAGCACGTCCGCGCAGGCGAGCCCGAGCGGCAGCTCGTCGTGCCCGCGCCAGCCGATGAAGTAGACGCCGTCGATCCGCTCCTCGCGCACGACGGTCGCCGGGTGCTCGCCCTCCCACTCCCCCGGATGCCCGCCCCACAGCACGAGCGGCGCCGTGACGCCGTGCTCCCGCCGCGCCGTCGCGTAGGCGCGCAGCAGCAGCGGAAGGCGCTTCGGCTCGGTGAAGCGCCCGACGAACAACAGCACCGGCTGCTCCGGGTCGACCAGCGGCTCGAGGTCGGCCTCCGTGTAGCGCAGGCTGCCCTCACGGCCCGACTCGTCCCAGCCCAACGGGTCGCCGACCAGCCAGGCCCGGAGGAACGCCAGCCGGTCCGGCCGGCTGAGCCGGTGCGGCGCGAAGCGGTCGGTGTCGACGCCGTGCGGCACGATCGCGATCCGGTCCGGGTCGAGGTCGAACAGCGAGCTCGCCCGCTCGCGGTCCCGCGGCGAGACGACGATCAACCGCTCGGCGGCCCTCGCCCAGGCAAGCAGCCGGCGCTGCCAGGCCTCGGCGCACGGCCAGGACGCGGGCGCCCCGCGCCCGATCGCCTCGAGCATGAGCATCTCCGTGCCGTGCAGGTGCGCGAGGACGGGAAGGCGACGGTCCAGCCGCGTCGCGGCCTCGGCCACCGGGGTCAGGTGGTGCAGGTGCAGCACCTCGGTGGACGGGGCGAGCCCCCGTTGCAGGGCCGCCCGCCAGGAGACGACCTGGCGCTCGAACTGGGCGTCATCCAGCTTGGCGAAGATCCGGTCCGGCGCCCCCGCCCGGTCCTCGAACGACGGGTGCAGCGGCACCGGCTGGTCCATGGGGTCGAGCCCGGCCTCCGCCGCCGCCAGGGCCGCCGAGTAGTCGACGGGCACGACGTCGAGGCCGCGGAAGAACGTCCGGGCGTTTCCGGGCGCGCCCCCCGCGTCCCGGGAACCCGTGACGAGCCGGACCGGCCACCCGACCCCGTCGAGCGCCGGCGCGAGGTAGCGCACGACCTGGGCGGACCCGCCCCGCGGCCAGAACATCAGCGCCATCAGCACCCGGGGGTCCGTCACCGGGCGATTCTGACAGCACCGCCCCCGATTCAGCCGCTCAGCCTCCGGTCGGATGGCGTGGCGGGACGATGAAGACGCGCTTGTGGCAGGAGCGGCAGACCGCGACCAGCGACCCGGGCTCCTCCTCGGACACGCCGAAGTAGCTCAGCAGGATCGTGGCGTCGCACCAGGAACAGTCCACCCAAGGCCCGTCGGGCAACTCGGAGGGAAGGGTCACGGCCGCTTCCAGTACGGATCTCTCCCGATGAAGCCGATCAGCCGCTCGACCGCGGTCGCGTCGGACGGCACGGTCACCTCGGGACCGAACGACTTGTCCGGTCCTCGGAAGTTGTCGCTCAACATGCCCTTGCCGGCCGCGAGCCCCGCGGCCGCCTCGACGTCCGAGTACGGCACCGGCTGCCCGGTGGCGACGGCGAGGTCCCAGCCGTGGCCGATGTACTCCATCAACATCATCCCGACGACCGCCGAGGCGGGGATCGGCCCGCCCATGAGGGTGATCGGGCGGTCGTCGGCCCCGCTGCGGAACCCGGCGACCGCGTGGTCGGCGGCGTTCCGGAACTCGGCCGCGGCGAACTGCGGCCAGTCCCCGGCCGAACCGTCGGCGGACGGCGGGGGCCCGTCCGCCGCGCTGGCGGCGAAGGTCTTGCACCATTCGGCGAGATGGTCGACAAGTGTGGCGACGTCGAAGTCGCCGCACGGGGTCGGGCGATCTCGTTCGTCGGGCGGGACGGCGGCCATGAGGTCACCGGTCTTGTTCAGCACCGACTCGAGGAGATCGACCTGCTCGCTCACGGGCGGGAAGCTATCAGCAGCCACCGACAGAACGGGAGGTCGACATGTCGATCGGGGGCACGGCCGAGGACCCGGTGGAGATGCTGCAGCGCTGGGAGGACGCGGGCGCCATCTGGCGGGTTCTCAGCCGCGACGACCACCGCATCGAGGTCGCCCTGCTGACGTGCTCCGGCGGCGAGGAGGTCGACCGGCTGCACAGCTCGGACCCCGAACTGTTCGCCTTCGTCGGGGAGCGGTGGTCCAGCGAACAGTGACCAGCCGGTCAGGTGGGTCGCACGAGCGTCAACGTCCGGAAGGCGACGCTTTGCCCAGAGCCACAGACCGTGGGGGTACAGAGGTAGTTGGCGTCGACCAGCACGAAGACGGGTCCCGCGTGCCAGAAGGGCCCGACCGCGTGGAACGCGAGGACTCCGGTCCTGTTGCTGGAGGTGCACTCGACAGAGAAGTAGTCCTGGCCCGTGTAGACATATCCGGCCGTTCTCTCGACCAGCCGGCCTGTGAAGTCACCGAATGTGCCTGGATCGCACCGATAAGGCACGCGGACCAGTGCTCCCGCCCCCTTGGCCTCCACCGTTCCGGTAGGCGGTAGGCCGAGCGAGAAACCGCCGGAGGTGTAGTTCGCTTGGTTGAGGGTGAGCGACACCGCGGAGACTGTTCGAGCGGCCTTGAGCGGCACGCAGTTGTACTGGTCGTCGCAGATCGCAGCCGTGGTCGAGACGAAAGCCGGTCCGACGATGAACGGCCGCTTCGTGGCGGCTATCCCGACTCGCTGGGTTTGTGCCGTGCCGGTGCACGGTCGAGCGATCGAGGCACCCGAGCCGGTCGCGGCCTCCGTCGAACTGAACCGTTGGGTCACGGAAGCGTTCGTCGAGAACGTCGCTCCCTTGGGGCAGTTGACGTTCAGCTGCAGCGTCAGGCCGGCGCCGCTCGCCGTCACCCCCGCTTGGGACGAGATCGACATACTTTGCGTCACGGCCTGAGCTGACCCCTCAGCCGCGGCGCTGATGCCGACGAGGGCCGCGATGAGCGAGCTGACGAGCCACATCAACCGCCGATGTGCATTCATGGCGACCGCCTTCCGCCAGGCAACAACAACGGCGTCAGAGCGCCGTCCGTCGCCCGCTCGAATGTGTGCAGGCGGTTTACCGACTCCAAGAAGAACTGTCCACGCGAATACGACTAATTGCGGTGCATGAAAATGTCACGGTAACGACGCGCAATCGCGCACCTACTTCTCCGTGACGACCCCATCGACGACGTCGAGCCGCCGGTTCGTCCGCACCGCCTCGAGCATGCGCCGGTCGTGTGTGACCAGCAGCAGCGTGCCCGGGTAGGACGCGAGCGCCGACTCCAACTGCTCGATCGCCGGCAGGTCGAGGTGGTTGGTCGGCTCGTCCAGCACCAGCAGGTTGACGCCACGAGCCTGCAGCAGCGCGAGCGCCGCCCGCGTCCGCTCCCCCGGCGACAGCGACGACGCCGGCCGCAGCACGTGCTCCGCCCCGAGCCCGAACTTCGCCAGCAGCGTCCGCACGTCGGCGGGCAGCAGGTCGGGAACGGCGGAACGGAACACGTCCGCGAACGCCTCGTCGCCGCCGAACTGCCGCCGGGCCTGATCGATCTCCCCGACGACGACACCGGGGCCGAGCGCGCCCGAACCGTCGGCGAGCGGCAGCCGTCCCAGCAGCGCGGCGAGCAGCGTCGACTTGCCGCTGCCGTTCGCCCCGGTGATGGCGACGCGGTCCGCCCAGTCGATCTGCAGGTCCACCGGCCCGAGCGTGAAACTCCCCCGCCGAACGACCGCACCGCGCAGCGTCGCGACGACCGCACCGGCCCGCGGCGCCGCGGCGATCGACATCCGCAGCTGCCACTCCTTGCGCGGCTCCTCCACCACCTCGAGCCGTTCGATCATCCGGTCCGTCTGCGCGGCCTTCGCGGCCTGCTTCTCGCTCGTCTCGCCGCGGAAGTTGGCGACGAACTTGTCGTTGTCGGTCTTCTTGCGGCGCGCGTTCCGGACGCCCTTCGCCATCCACGCCCGCTGCGTCCGCGCCCGCTCCTCCAGCGAGCCCCGCGTCTCGGCGAACTGTTCGTAGGCCTCCCGCTCGTGCCGCCGGGCGACCTCGCGCTCCTCCAGGTAGGCCGCGTAGCTGCCGCCGAAGACCCGCACGGCGTGCTGCGCGAGGTCGATCTCGACGACCCTCGTGACGACCCGGGCGAGGAACTCGCGGTCGTGGCTGACGACGACCGCGCCGGCCCGGAGCCCGGCGACGAACTCCTCCAGCCGTCGCAGCCCGTCGAGGTCGAGATCGTTCGTCGGCTCGTCGAGCAGGAACACGTCGTAGCGGGACAGCAGCAGCGACGCGAGCCCCGCCCGGGCCGCCTGCCCGCCGGACAGGCTCGGCATCGCCGCGTCGAGATCCACGGCCAGCCCGAGGTCGGCCGTCACCTGCTCGGCCCGTTCGTCGAGGTCCGGCCCACCGAGGTCGAGCCACCGTTCGAGCGCCTCGGCGTAACGCTCGTCCGCGCCGGACTTGCCGGCGGTCAGGTCCTCGGCCGCCGCGTCCATCTCGGTCTGCGCCGGCCCGACGCCGGTCCGGCGGTGCAGGAACGCGCGGACCGACTCGTCCGGCTGACGGTCCGGCTCCTGCGGCAGGTAGCCGACCGATGCGTTCCGCGGGTTGAGCGCAACGGACCCGTCCTCGGGTCGGTCGAGGCCGGCGAGCATCCGCAGCAGCGTCGACTTGCCGGCGCCGTTCGCGCCGACGAGGCCCACGACGTCCCCGGGCGCGACGACGAGGTCGAGTCCGGAGAACAGGGCGCGGGCGCCGTGGCCGGCGGCGAGACCCTTACCGACCAGCGTGGCGCTCACCGGCTCGACGCTAGTTCATCGGCGACCACACGCTCGACCCGTTTTCGGCGGAGGCCGGGTGCCTCAGCGGCTGCCAGGACGACCGCTGACGCACCCAGCTCCCGCAGCGCCTGCTGGAGGGAACACCTACAAGCGGGCCGAGCTCGTCTCCCCGGAACCGCCGCCCGCCGCGCCGACCCCGCCGAGCGCGTCGCGCATCTCCTCCAGCGCCGCCGGGTCCTCGATCGTCGCCGGCGCCTCGAAGTCGACGCCGTCGACGATGGAGCGCATCGGCGCGCGCAGGATCTTGCCGGACCGCGTCTTCGGCAGCCGCGGCACGATCCGCACGTCCTTCGGGGTCGCGATGGCGCCGATCTCGTCCCGGATGCGCTGCCGCAGCTCGGCGCGCAGCTCCTCGTGGTCCCGGTCGACGCCGCCCGCGAGCACGACGACGGCCAGCGGGATCTGGCCCTTCATCTGGTCCGCGACGCCGAACGCGGCCGCCTCGGCAACGTCCGGGTGGTTCGCCAGCACCTCCTCGATCGCGCCGGTCGACAGCCGGTGCCCGGCCACGTTCATCACGTCGTCGGTGCGGCCCATGACGAACACGTAGCCGTCGGAGTCGATCATCCCGCCGTCGTGGGTCGTGTAGTAGCCGGGGAACGAGCTCATGTAGGACTCGACGAAGCGGTCGTCGTCCCGCCACAGCGTCGGCATCGTCCCCGGCGGCAGCGGCAGCTTGGTCGCCAGCGTGCCGATCGTGTCGCGCGGCACCGGCTGCCCGGCATCGTCGAGGACCTGCAGGTCGTAGCCGGGCATCGGGACGGTCGCGGAGCCCGGCTTCGGCGGCAGCGGCTGGAGCCCGCGCGGGTTGCCGGCGATCGCCCAGCCGGTCTCGGTCTGCCACCAGTGGTCGATGACGGGCCGGTCGAGCACCTCGGTCGCCCACTGGTAGGTGTCGG
Organism: uncultured Actinomycetota bacterium; assembly: GCA_963783105.1. Lineage (GTDB taxonomy): Bacteria > Actinomycetota > Actinomycetes > Frankiales > Frankiaceae > JAVEDQ01. The sequence continues at coordinate 28,566 of CAWAMI010000003.1, read as the reverse complement.
GGTCGAGCCGCTCGCCGGCCTGGAACAGGGTCGCGAACGCGGACAGGTCACGGGAAGCGATCAGCTCGCCCTTCGGGTCCTGCCCGCGGACGGCCCGCAGCGCGGTCGGCGCGCAGAACAGCGCCTTCACCTTGTGCTGCTCGCAGACCCGCCAGAACGCGCCGGCGTCCGGCGTCCCCACCGGCTTGCCCTCGTAGACGATCGACGTGCAGCCGAGCAGCAGCGGCCCGTAGACGATGTAGGAGTGGCCGACCACCCAGCCGATGTCGGAGGCAGTGAAGAAGACGTCGTCGGGCGTCAGGTCGTAGTGGTTGGTCATCGTCCAGCGCAGGGCGACGGCGTGGCCGCCGTTGTCGCGGACGATGCCCTTCGGTCGGCCGGTCGTGCCCGAGGTGTAGAGGATGTAGAGCGGGTCGGTCGCCGCGACGGGGACGCAGGCCGCTGCTGACGCGGAGGCGACCAGCGACGCCCAGTCGTGGTCCCGGCCCTCGACGATCGGCGCCTCCGCCTCTGACGCCTGCGATTGGGGCCGGGCGAGGATGACGCAGGCGTCGACGGTGTGGGACGACAGCTCGAGCGCCTTGTCGAGCAGCGGCTTGTACTCGATCACCCGCGCCGCCTCGACACCGCAGGACGCGGACAGGACGACCTTGGGCTGCGCGTCGTCGATCCGCTTCGCCAGCTGGTTGGCCGCGAAGCCGCCGAACACGACCGAGTGCACCGCGCCGAGCCGGGCGCACGCGAGCATCCCCATCACGGCCTGCGGGACCATCGGCATGTAGATGACGACGCGGTCGCCCTTGCCGACGCCGAGCCCGGCGAGCGCGCCGGCCAGCCGGGACACCTCGTCGAGCAGCTCGGCGTAGGTGAACGACTGGACCGTGTCCGTGACCGGGCTGTCGTAGATCAGCGCCGTGTGGTCGCCGCGCCCGGCGTCGACGTGCCGGTCGAGACAGTTGTGGCAGGTGTTGAGCTCGCCGCCCACGAACCAGCGGGTGAAGGGCTCGTTCGCGTTGTCGAGCACCTGATCCGCCGGCCTGTACCAGTCGATCAGCTCCGCCTGCTCGCCCCAGAAGCCCTCGGGGTCCTCCAGGCTCCGCCGGTAGGTCGTCTCGTAAGCACCCATAGCGGCAGTCTGCACTCACGGAGGTCGGGTAGGGCACCCCCATGCAGCTGCGACAGGTCGGCGCCGCCACCGACAATCCTGCGAAGGTCAGCGCGATCGGGCTCGGCGAGATGCCGCTCTCGCAGGAGAACCCGCCGGAGGAGCACGCCGCGCATCGGGTCGTCCACGCGGCGCTCGACGCCGGCGTCACGCTCATCGACACCGCCGACGCCTACGCCCCGAGCGCCGCCGAGTTCGGGCACGGCGAGCGGCTCCTCGCCGCGGCGCTGCGCTCCTACGGCGGCGATACCAGCGAGGTCCTGGTCGCGACGAAGGGCGGCCACACCCGGACCCCGGACGACGGCTGGGCGCTCGACGGCTCCCCCGACTACCTGAAGCGGGCGTGCGAGCAGTCGCTGCGCAACCTCGGCGTCGAAGCGATCGGCCTGTACCAGTTCCACCGGCCCGACCCGGAGACGCCGTGGGCCGACTCGATCGGCGCGCTGCGCGACCTCCTCGACGACGGGAAGATCCGCTTCGCCGGTGTCAGCAACGCGACCGTCGCCCAGATCGACGAGGCGAACGACATCCTCGGCGGACGCCTCGCCGCCGTGCAGAACCAGTTCTCCCCCACCTACCGGTCCAGCCTCGACGAGCTGCGGCACTGCGGCGAGCGCGGCATCGCCTTCCTGCCGTGGAGCCCGCTCGGCGGCATCTCGTCCGCCGCCGGCATCGGCGACGAGCACCGGGCGTTTGCCGACGTCGCGGACGCCCACGGGGTCTCTCCGCAGCAGGTGACGCTGGCCTGGATGCTCGCGCTCGGGCCGCACGTCGTCCCGATCCCGGGTTCGAGTCGTCCGGAGACGATCCGGTCGTCGGCGGAGGCGGCCGGTCTGGAGCTGACCGAGGACGAGGTCGCCCGGCTCAGCTGAACCCGGCGCCGGCAGGGGTCCGGGTTCTATCCTCGATCCGTGGACCCACGGCTGCCGTCGACGCGCGGGAAGGGCCTGCCGGACGGCCCGCCGCATCCGTACGGCACGGCGCAGCCGTACGGCCCTGCGCCGCACCACGGGCCGCAGCCTCCGGCGCCCCAGACGAGCCTGACGCCCGACGAGCTCGCGGCGGTCGTCCGCCGGGCCACCGAGCTGGACACGCCCCGGCCGGTCGACGGGCCCGATCTCGAACTGGAGGACGCCCGCCTGGTCCTGCGGGAGGCCGGCGTCTCCCCCGCCGCGGCGTCTCAGGCGCTCGAGGAGTGGCGCCGCGGTGAAATCGCCGTGGCCCCGCCCCCGCCACTGCCCGACCCGGGCGGTCGCCTCAGCCCGGTCGTCGTGGTCGAGCGCCTCGTGCCCCTGGAACCGGCGGCGGTGAAGGCGTCCCTGGACGCGGTCCTGCGCCGGCAGCTGTTCACCCGCGGCCGCCAGTTCGGTGCCGCGGGAGCGGAGTGGGTGCCGAAGTCCGGCCTGTTCGCCGACCTGCGCCGCCGCCTGGACATGCGCGGCACGCTGCTGCTCGACGAGGTGAGCCGGCTCCGGCTCGAGGTCGCCCCGGCCAAGCCCGGGACGTCGTCGGTCCGGCTGACGGCGGACCTGGGCGCCCTGCGCTCACGCCTGCTGACGGGAATGGTGGGACTGCCTGCGGCGGCGGGCGCCACCGTCTCGCTCATCGGCATCCCGACGACGACGCCCGAGCTGATCGCCAGCGGCCTGCCGATCGGGCTCGCGCTGGCGGGCGGCGGCTACGTCGGCGCCTCCCGGTCCATGGAACGACGCCGGGCCCACCTCGAGGAGGCGCTGCACATCATCCTCGACCGCCTCGCCGGGCACGCCTGAATCGCTCGGCGTCGCCGGAATCGCTCGGCATCGCCTAACCCGCGCGTCCCGACGTCGGTGCGGCGACGGCGGCGCGACTCAGCCCGACGAGCAGCCCGGGGACGTCGGCGATGGACTCGGCGACGTCCGCCGCCGCGGCCAGGGCGTCCTGCGCCGGCGGGTAGGCACGGTTCGGGACGGCGAGCACCGTCATCCCCGCCCCCGCGGCGGAGCGGATGCCGTTGGAGGAGTCCTCGACCGCCGCGGCGCGCGCCGGGTCGACGCCGAGCCGCCGGCAGGCCTCGAGGTAGACGTCCGGCGCCGGCTTGCCGCGCTCGACCTGTTCGCTCGACACGGTCGCGACGAACAGCGGCAGCACGCCTGCCGCTTCCAGCACCGCGGAGATGAGTCGCGGCGGGCTGCTGCTCGCCACCGCCACCGGCCACTGCCCCGAGACGGCCCGCACGACGTCCACCGCTCCGTCGATCAGCGGCGGGGAGTCGCCCAGCGCCTCGGCGACGCGGTCGATCACCTCGTCGGCGACCCTTTCGGGCGGACCCGGCACCCCCAGCTGCTCGACGAGATAGCGCGACCACTCCGGGGTGCTCATGCCCATCTGGTCGGTGCTGGCCGTCTCGCTCCAGCTGCCGCCACGGTCCTCGACGTAGGCCTGCCGCACTTCGTCCCACACCTGCTCGGACTCGACGAGAACGCCGTCCATGTCGAACACCACCGCATCGATCACGGCTGATCCCTTCCCGATCCCCGCACCTCCACGACCACCGCACACCGGGCATTTCTGCACGGACTGTCTGGTTCTCTCGATCTGATGACCGAGGACGTTCAGCTCGAGGCGGCCCGTGCAGCGCCCCGCGGCCTTCGCCGGTTCGTCCTCGACACGACGCCGCTCGCGATCCGTCCGTACCGACGGCTGTGGTCGTCGACGATCGTCACCGCCGTCGGCAGCCAGCTGACCGCCGTCCTGGTGGCCGCCGTCGCCGCGGTGCTGGGCCTTCCCGCGATCCCGCCACGGGAGGGGGTGGGCCGCCGGGCCGGGCTCCGCGAGGTCGCCGCCGGCTTCCGGTATCTGTCGATGCACGCGGTGCTGCTCGTGTCGTTCCTCGCGGACATCATCGCGATGGTCTTCGGGATGCCGCGGGCGCTGTTCCCCGAGATGGCGAGCCGGACGTTCGACGGGGTCGGCTCGGGCCTGGCGCTCGGCATCCTGTTCGCCGCCATCCCCGCCGGCTCGCTGCTCGGCGGCCTGCCCGGGGAGCGGCGATCGCGGCGTTCGGGTTGTCGGGCAGCCTGTGGGTGGGCGCGGCGTTCCTCGCCCTGGCCGGCGCCGCGGACCTCATCAGCATGGTGTTCCGGAGTTCGATCCTGCAGGCAGCGGCGACGGATGAGATGCGCGGGCGGATGCAGGGCGTGGCGGCCGCCGCGGTCTTCCCGGCGTTCCTGCGCTACCGGGCCACGGACTGACGACACCGTCCCAGGTGTGCTCAGGGTCGAAAGTTCCTCGGGAGGCTCACGCTCGATCCGGCGTGAGGTCGAGGACCAGAGCCCTCCGCGTCCCCACACTCGATCCGGCGTGACGTCGGGGACCAGAGCCCACCGCGTCCCCACACTCGATCCGGCGTGACGTCGGGGACCAGAGCGCACCCCGTCCCCACACTCGTTCCGATGTACCGCCCGGGCGGCCGGGGCCGACCGCGTCAGGGGATCGCGCGGACGACTCCCCCGTCGACCCGCAGCGCGGCGCCCGTCGTCGCCGACGCCTGCGGCGAGCAGACGTACGTGACCATGCTCGCCACCTCCTCCGGCGTCGCGAGCCGCTGGATCAGCGACGTCGGCCGCTCGGAGGCGATGAAGTCGCGCTCGACGTCCTCGACCGGGACGCCCTTCTGCTCCGCCAAGGACGCCAGCATCGACCCGACCCCCTCGGACCGGGTGGGACCGGGCAGCACGGAGTTGATCGTCACGCCCGAGCCGGGATAGGTCTCGGCCAGGCCGCGGGCGATCGCGAGCATCGCCGTCTTCGTCATGCCGTAATGGATCATCTCTGCGGGGATGTGCAGCGCCGACTCACTGCTGATGAACACGGTGCGGCCCCAGCCGGCGTCCACCATCCGCGGCACGTAGTGCCGGGCGAGCCGGACGCCGCTCATCACGTTGACGTCGAAGACGTTCTGCCAGTCCTCGTCCGGGATCTCGACGAACGGCTTCGGCTCGAAGATGCCCGCGTTGACCACGAGGATGTCGACGCCCGGCACCTGCTCGATCAGCGTGGCGACGCCGTCGGCGCTGCCCACGTCGGCCGCGACGCCGTTGAACTCCCCCGACGGGACGTCGGAGCCGAGGCGCGCTACTGCGTCATCGACCCGCTGCTTCGTCCGCCCGTTCACGACGACCTCGGCGCCGGCCGCGGCGAGATCGGCGGCGATGGCGTAGCCGATGCCGGCGGTCGACCCGGTGACCAGCGCGCGGCGCCCGGTCAGATCGATCCGCATCCGCTCGACCCTCAGCCCCGGTCCTTGACCGTCCAGCGCGAGCCGGCGTCGTCGGTGAACTCGGCGAGAAGGTTCGCGTGCGAGAGTTCGGACAGCGCGCTGCGCGTCTCGTCGACGGAGAGGCCGGACTCGGCGGCGACCTGCTCGAGCCGGACGTCGGCGCCCCGTGCCTCCACGGCGGACACCGCGGCGAACACCTGATCAAGAGTTTGCTGATCCACGTCGGGGTCCCTCCCCGAGCCGCTCCGGATCACACCCGGAACCCGGTGCCGGGCCCTCGCTCACGCCGGTCGGCGGACGCCCGCCAGACCCCCGCCCGGACCCTCGCCGTGACGGGCGCGACGGTGTACCGATCACGGGCTCGGGAACGCCCATCGTGCGGAGGCTCACGCCTGACCCGCCTGTGAGGTCCGTGTCGACGATTGAACTCGTCGACAACCCGCCGTTAGCATGTAGCTAGCACTCAGCAAGCATAGAAACCGCAGCTTATTGGCGGTTTCCCCCCTCTCGAGCAAATCCGGAGCTCATGACTTCCGATACCTCCGAACTCAGAACGACGGAACAGCGTCCCGACCCGCCCGCTCGGATACAGCTCAGCGCCGTCCAGGTGGCCGCGAGTGCCCTCGCGTCGGTCTCCGCTGCCGTGATCGCATCCCTGTTCGGCGTGGCCGGCACCGTGATCGGTGCCGGTGTCATCGCGGTGGTGTCCACCACCGGCAGCGCTGTCTACAGCGCCTCGATGCGGCGCACCTCGAGCCAACTCCGCCGCGCACGGGAGCAGATGCTCACCGCTCGCTCGGGCTCGCGCACCGGCAGCACCGCCGTGCTCGAGCAGACGCGGAGCGGCGGCCGGGGTCGCAGCCGCACCATCGACCTCACCGACGGCGCCGATACCGGGCGGCAGGCCCGCGAGGCCCAGGAGGCCGAGGACGACGAACAGCAGAAGAGCTGGTGGCGCCGCGGTCTGGTGACCATCGGCTCACGCCGCGGCATCAAGTGGCCGGCGCTCGCCGGCGCTGCCGCGCTGGTGTTCGTTCTCGCGATCGGCGCCATCACGGCGTTCGAGGCGATCACCCAGAAGCCCATCTCGGCGCTCACCGGCCACACGTCGTCGGCCACGACGACGATCGGCTCGCTGAGCGGTGGGGGCGGTGACGCGACCCCGACCCCCGCGCCGACCGAGTCCGGCAGCGGGTCCGACGCCGGGAAGGCGACGCCCAGCGCGGTGCCGGGCAATTCGGGTGGATCGCAGGGCGATCAGTCGCCCGCGCCCTCGAAGCCGAGCCCGAAGCCGTCCGCGTCGGTGGCGCCGAGCCAGGCTCCGCAGGACTCGGGGACCAGCGGCGGCTCCAGCGGTACCGGTTCCAGCAGCGGCAGCGGCAGTGACTCCGGCGGAATCGTGCAGGTGCCCTGACGACGTTGCCGACGTCTCCGAGACGTCATGGGGAAGGGCCCGGGTGCAGGTGCACCCGGGCCCTTCCGTTTTCCCGCCGCGGCGAACGACCACGACACGGTGGCGATGACCGCCCCGACGTCGCCCGCCGCGTCGCCTCAGCGGGCGTGGCTGCAAGACTGCCCACCAGGGCGACCCATCGGGGGTGGCGGCACGGGACGGGGAGCGGCGTTGGACAGCACGGGTCTTCGGGTTGAGCTCGACGAGTCGCCGGGGCGGAGCCAGGGCGAGGAGAGCTTCGTCCTCACCCACGACGACGGCACGTCCGAGCGGATCGTGCTGCACGACTATGCGCGCGTCTACGCCGTCCCGGGTCTCTACGAAGAGGTGGTGCAGAACCGGCTCGAGTGCGCCTCGCCGCAAGTCTTGGCCCAGTCGCTCGCCGACTCCGTCGCCGAGGCGGGGGCGTCGATGTCCGGGCTGCGCGTGCTCGACATCGGGGCCGGGAACGGCGTCGTCGGCGAGGAGTTGCACGCCCGCGGCGCGCAGGTGGTCGCCGGCACCGACGGCGTCGAGGCCGCCCGGGACGCCGCCCGCCGCGACCGTCCCGAGCTCTACGAGGCATACGCGATCGCCGGGGTCGACGACTTCGGCGTGGAGCAGCTGGTGGCCGACCACGGCCTGAACGCCCTGACCAGCGCGGGGGCGCTCGGCCTCGGGCACGTCGAGGTGTCCGACGTGGCGCGGTGGTGGGCCGGCTTCCCGCCCGGCTCCTGGTTCGCCGCCACCGTCCCGCTCGAGGTCGCCGACCCGGCCGGGGAGGACCTGCTCGGAGCCCTCACGGCGTCCGACCCGACGACGCAGGTGGTCCGGAAGGAGACCTTTCCGCACCGGCGCCGCATGTCCGGCGAGACCATCACCTACAACGTGGTCGTCGCCCGCAAGCCCTGACCATGACTGGCGTCGACCCGTTCATGCAGAGGCTGGGCGTCGGGATGCAGCTCGCCCAGCAGGGCGATCGAGCGGGGGCAGCTGCTCTGTTCGCCGCCCTCTGGGAAGAGGTCGGCCCGGACGGCGACCCGTTCCACCGCTGTGCCGTCAGCCATTGGATGGCGGACGTGCAGGACAACCTCCAGGACGAGTTGCTGTGGGACCTCCGTGCTCTCGAGGCGGCGCAGCTGATCACGGAGGAGCGGGCCGCAGAGGGCGGGCTCGCCGGCCCGGTCGCCGCGATGTGCCCGTCGTTGCACCTCAACCTCGGTGAGGTGTACCGGCGGCTGGGCGAGCACGAACTCGCGGTGCAGCACCTGTCAGAGGGGCAGCAGGCCGCTGACGCCCTCCCCGACGGGGGTTACGGGGACATGATCCGGCGGGGCCTGAACGGCCTGCAGGAACGGCTGGGCGCGGGCTAGCGCCGGGGCACTCAGCCGAGGCTGACGAGAACCACGGCGCCTGCCGAGATCACGAGGCCGGTCGCCTGGACCTTCGTCCACCGCTCGGCGAGCAGCACCCGCGCGAGCAGCACCGTCGCGGCCGGGTAGAGCGAGGTCAGCACCGCGACGATGGTCAACTCCCCCTCGCCGGTCGCCCGGAGGAACAGCAGGTTCGACAGCCCACCGAGCACCCCCGCCGTGGCGGCGAACGGGAAGCCCGGCCTCCACCCGCGACCCGGACGGCCGGCGCCGACCGCGAACGGCGCGACGAGCAGCAGCGCCACTGCCCCGTTGGGGACGAGCGGCCAGGCACCGGCCGCGGTGCCCGCCTGGTCCAGGGCGATGAACAGCAGACCGAAGCCGACTCCCGCCGCGGCTCCGTAGGCGGCACCGATCGCCGCACCCCCGCCCGAGTCGCCCGACCAGGAGACGAGCGCGATCGCGGGCAGCGCGATCGTGATGCCGACCGCGGCCGGCAAGGACAGCCGGTCGCCGCTCGCGAGCCCGACGATGGCCGGCAGCACAGCCGCGAGGACGGCCGAACACGTGGCGACCGGACTCATCGCGCCGACGGCCAGGCCGCGGTAGAGCGCGAGCGTCCCCAGCGCCGACCCGACTCCGGCCAGCGCACCCCAGGCGAGCGCGGCCCCGTCCGGCCCGTCGCCCGGCAGCAGCACGATGCCCACGAGCGCGGTGAGCAGGGCGAACGCCTGGACCATGAGCGTCACCGGCCCGGCGGCGAGGCGACGGCTGCCCAGGCCGGCGGAGAAGTCCGACGCGCCGTAGCTCAGTGCCGCGAGCAGGCCGAGGAGAACGGCCATGTCAGCGCATCGCGGACAACGGCGGACGGAAGGGTGGAGCGACCTCGTCGTCGCGGACGTGCATGCTCCATTGGTACCGCTCGCACCGTCCCGGACAGCGCTCCCGGACGTGATCGTGATGTGCTGAACGGGTGCGCATCGAACAGCTGGTGACCTCCGGTCAGTTCCACCTCGACGGCGGAACGTGGGACGTCGACAACAACGTCTGGATCGTCGGGGACGCCGACGAGGTCGTCCTGATCGACGCCCCGCACGACGCCGACGGGATCGAGGCCGCGGTCGGGGGTCGCCGGGTCGTCGCGATCGCCTGCACCCACGCCCACGACGACCACGTCGACGTCGCCCCCGAACTCGCCCGCCGCCTCGGCGCGCCGGTGCTGCTGAACCCCGCCGACGACGTGCTCTGGCGGATGGCGCACCCCGACGCCCGGCCCGACGGGGAGCTCGCCGACGGGCAGCGGATCGAGGTCGGCGGAATCGTTCTCGAGGTGCTGGCCACTCCCGGCCACGCGCCGGGCGCGGTCTGCTTCTCGGCCCCGGAGCTCGGCGTCGTGTTCTCCGGCGACACCCTGTTCTCCGGCGGCCCGGGCGCGACCGGCCGCAGCTACAGCGACTTCCCGACGATCCTCAGCTCGATCGAGCAACGCCTGTTCACGTTGCCGCCGGAGACCGTGGTGCACACCGGACACGGCGAGGACACGACGATCGGCGCGGAATCTCCGCAGCTGGGCGCCTGGCGCGCGCGAGGCAGCTGACGAGCTGAACACAACCCCTGGCCGCGCCTTGATCAGGTGTCCGGTTTGTCCGCATCCCTGGGGTGGCGGCCGGCGGGGTTGTGTTCAGTTCCTCAACCACCGGCGACCTAGCGGAAGCCTCCGCCCCGGAAGTTGCGCGGGTCCTGGCTCTGCCAGCCGCCGCCGACCTGCTGCGTCGGGGGCGCGAGCTCCGCCGGCTGGACGACGACCCATCCGTCGCCCTGGAACTGCATCTGCCAGCCCTCGCCGGAGTCCGCCCGCAGGCTCATGGCGCTCGAGGTGGTGACGGCGGCCTGCGAACTCACCCGCAGCGCCGTGCTCCAGGCGATGACGGCATCGGCGTCGCAGAAGGTGTAACTGCTCGGCGTGACCCGCAGGACCAGCGGATGTCCGGAGGTGAGGATCGCGACCGGGCCGCGCCCGTTGATGTTGATCTGGGCCTTGCCCACTCCCGGCGCCCCGACCGCGCTCTGCACCCGCACGACGTCCCAGGCCAGGCCGGAGTCCATGGCCAGCAGGTTGTTGCCGTCGACGGCGATGCCGTCGCCCTCGAGTTCGAGGATGTGGATGTCGCGCGCCATGTCGGCGAGGAACAGCTCGCCCTGTCCGGAGCAGCGCATCAGCGACAACCGCTCGCCGGTCAGGATCAGCCGCTGCGCCTGCCCCAGCGACTGCAGCTCGTAGTCGAAGTCGATCTGCCCCTGGTAGGCCACCATCGCGCCCGACTTGGCCAGCACCTCGGCGTAGGGACCGACGGTCGCCTTCAGCATCTTCGAGTTCTGGTTGACGAAGGGGCGGTCCCCCGGGACCTCCGGGTTGCCGAAGATGTCGCCCTGCACGGCTCTAGACCCCGCTCTCGCTCATCAGGCTTCCACTTCGCTCGGCTGCACGACGACGAAGCCGCGGCCGGTGAACGCCATCTGGAACGCCTCGCCGCTGCCCCGGCCGATGAGCCCACCGAGCTTGGCCGTGCGGTGCGGCCGGACGTTCAGCTCCGTCGACCAGGCGACCAGCGCATTGGTGTCGACGAACGTCGGCGCCTCGCCGGCGTCGAGGACGACGGGCGTGCCGTGCGTGCACAGCGCGACCCAGCCGGTGCCGCGGATCGCGACGTTGAACAGGCCCTGGCCGGCCAGCTTGGCGAAGCCCTTGACCCGCTCGATGTTCCAGTCGAGCGTCGCGTCGAAGGCCAGCAGGTTGGTGCCCGAGACCGACAGGCCCTGGCCCTGCAGCTGCAGGATCACGACGTCACGACCGTAGTCGGCGAGGAACAGGTCGCCGTGACCCTGGCAGTTCATGAGCTTGACGCCCTCGCCGGTGGCCCACGACTTCGCCAGCTGGCGCAGCTTGGGGATCTCGCCCTTGAATTCGACCAGCCCCTCGTAGGCGATCATCGAGCCGCGCTTGGCCAGCAGGTCCTGCCCGGGCTGCATCGCCACCCGGACGATCTTCGGGCCCTGCTTGCTCATCCGCTGCGGGACCTCGACCTCGCCGAACTTCTCGAGCAGTACGCCTCGCACAGCTGCAGCCCTCCTGCTCAGACTTCGTACGGCTGGACGATGACGAACTGACCGGGCATGCCCATCATCTGCAAGGTGTAGGTCTCCCCCGTCGGACCGGTCATCCAGTGCATCTGCTGCAGCCGCACCGCACTGGCGACGGTGACGCGCATGCCGCTGCTCCAGGCGACGGCGGCGTTGGTGTCGGCGTAGGTCGGGGCGTCGCAGTTCAGCACCACGGGGGTGCCCTGGGTCATGACGACGACCGAACCGGTGCCGGAGAAGGCGAGCACGTACATCGCCCCGCCCTGGATGCCGACGCCCTCGAGTCGCTGCTCGTCGAAGGTGAGGTCGGCGTCGAAGGCGAGGACCTGCTTCGCCGAGACGGTGAGGCCGTCGCCCTGCAGCTCGATGATGTGCAGGTCGGAGGCGGCGTCGGCGAGGAAGACCTCACCGTTGCCCGCGCAGCGCATGAGCTTCATGCCCTGGCCGGTGAGCCGGCCGCGGACGCGGCGGCTGATGCCGCCGCCCTCGTAGTCGAAGTCGACGTCGCCCTGGTACGCCACCATCGCGCCGCGCTTCGCGAGCACCTCGGTGTTCTGCAGCGTCACCTTGACCAGCTTCGAGTTCTGACTGAACCACCGCCGGCCGGAGGCCGAACGCTCCTTGAACTCGTCCAGCGGGGCGAGGCCGGGGGCGGGCGGTGCCGGCACGGGCGCGCCGGTGCCCACGGCGGCCGCGCCGGCGCCGGGCGGGCCGTACTGACCGGGCGGCTGCGGCGGACCGGGCGGCTGCGGCGGACCGGGACGGTTGCGGCGGACCGGGCGGTTGCGGCGGACCCGGCGGCTGGTACGCGGCCGGCGCCTGCGGAGGCTGGTATGTGGCCGGCGGTGGCGGCGGGGCCGAGGGCGGTGCGGGCGCGCCGGCCGGCGGTCCGAATCCGGGCGGCGGCGGAGGCGGCTGCGTCGCCGGCGACGGCGCGGCGGCACCGGGCGGCGGCGCGAAGCCGGGCGGTGGGGCCGGCGGAGCGGCGGGAGGGGCGAACCCCGGCGCGCCGCCGGCAGCAGCGGGCTCCGGCGCGGGCGGACTCTCGTCCTCATCGTCGACCTCGCCGCCGTAGTGCCGGACGACGTCGGCGAGCCCGCCCGCGAAACCCTGCCCGATCGCGGTGAAACGCCAGCCGTCGCGTCGGTAGAACTCGCCGAGCATCACCGTGTTCTCGGCCGTGAAGTCGCTGCCGGCGATGGAGTAGCGCGCCACCTCCTCGCCTCCCGCGACGATCCGCAGGTAGCCCGACGACAGCTGCGCCATGGTGCCGGCGCCGTCCACGGTGCCGACGAACGCGAGCCGGTCGATGTGCGCGGGAACCTTGTCCAAGGTCGCGCGGAAGGACTGGTGGTCCCCGGCCTGCGGCCCCAGCAGCTGGACGGAGCCGTCCGGCGAGGTGGCGTTGTTGAAGAAGATGAACCAGTCGTCGCCGGCCATCGTCTCCTGGGCGTCGAGGCCGAACAGCGTGATGTCGAAGGCCAGGCCCGGGGCGTCGAGGACGATGCCGACGTAGAGGTCGGTGCCGGCGGTCAGGTCCGTCAGCCGGAGCTTCTGTCCTCGCTGGATCTCCCGACCCACATCGCCTCCCGGGCACTCGGTCGCGTGACAGCTGTCGTCGACAGTCCTCGAACCGCACTCGGCGGCAGCGTCGAGGTGACGGCGTGCGAGCAGGAGCATAACGAGGGCGGGCTGCGGTTGATCTCCGTTTCGGGCGCGTCGTGGCAGACCGCAACCGCCCGGGGCACCGTGTGGTCGGCCGCCGGGAGGGAAGCTTCCAGCCATGAGCGCAGGCGTGCGGGCCGTGCAGCTCCGCAATCACGCGGAGCCGCCGACGGTCACCGAGGTCGAACTGCCGGAGGTCGACGAGGGCGAGGTGCTCGTCGACCTCGCCTACGCCGGGGTGAACCCGGTCGACCGGTACACGGCCGAGGGGCTGGTCGCGGCCGATGGTCCGCTCCCCCGGGTCCTCGGCGGCGAGGCGTCCGGGACGGTCTTCGGCCGCCCGGTGATGGTGGCCGGCGGGGCGCTGGGCTCCGGCCGCGACGGGGTGTGGGCGCAGGCGGCGGTGGTGCCGGAGATGGCGGTGATCCCGCTGCCCGACGGCGTCGATCTGCAGCAGGCCGCCGCCATGGGTGTCGCCGGGCTGACGGCCTACAACGTCGTGGGGCCGGTGGGGCAGGTCGCTGCGGAGGACCGGGTGCTCGTGCTCGGCGCGAGCGGCGGGGTGGGCGGGGCGATCTGCAGCTTCGCCGCCTCGACCGGCGCGACCGTCGTGGGACAGACCGGGAGCGCGGACAAGGCGGAGGCGATCCGGGCCAGCAGGGCGAGCGACGTGCTCGTCAGTGACGCCGAGGGTCTGGGCGACGCCGCGCGCGACCTCGAACCCACGGTGGTCATCGACCCGCTCGGCGGCGCGTTCACCGCGGCGGCCCTCGAGCTCGTCGCGCCGCGAGGGCGGGTCGTGGTCTACGGGACCAGCGCCGGCGCGGACGTCGCCTTCAACCTCCAGCAGGTCTACCGGTCCAGTAAGCGGCTGCTCGGCTACGGCGGCCTCGGGTTGAGCGACGCGGAGCGGCGCTCGGGCCTGGAGAAGGCGCTGCGGGTGCTGGCCGAGGGCCGCATGTCCATCCGGATCGATCGGGTGCTGCCGCTCGACGCGGTGACGCAAGCCTTCGACCTGCTCGGCAACCGGGCGGTGAGCGGGAAGATCCTGCTCGACTGCAGCTGAGGGCGGCCCGAGGCCCGCTCAGCGCCGCCGCCCGCCGAGCGCGAGGAACAGGCGGAAGCGCAGCCGCTTGAACCAGGAGGGCCGGCGCGGCTCGGGCACCGGCGTGTTCATGCGGGCCTGCACCTGCCGTCCGTGCGCCGACAGCTCACGGATCTCGGCCTCGCGGATCCAGGCCCAGTCGAACTCCGGCTGCTCCCTCTCGCTCACATCAAGGAGAACGAGCGAGCTCAGCCCCCGGTGCCCGCGGTGAATACATACAACTCACGAGTCGATCATGCCGGGAAGTGGGACAAACCGGGGCAGTCGATCATGCTCGAGGGGCACGCTGTATGTATTCGCCGAATCGATCACGCTTCGACGAGCGCCTCGAGCCGGTCGAGGAACGGCAGCTGACCCGGTCGGATCTTGCGCCGCGCCACGTCGAGCCGGAACCAGCCCGCGCGGTCGATCTCCTCGACCTGCTGGATGCGGCCGGAGCGCGGCGGCCACTCCAGCGGGAACGTGTTGCTGCGGACGGCGGTGGCATCGAGGTCGCCCTCAACCGCCCAGACCACGTTCACCTTCCCGCTGCTCTGCCGCGCCTCGCCGAGCGGCACCATCTGGCCCGCGGGCGGGGCGCTGCCCATCTCCTCGGTGAACTCGCGGATCGCGGCCGCCGCGGCGTCCTCGTCCGGGTCGAGCTCGCCCTTCGGCAGGGTCCACACCCCGTCGTCCTTCCGGACGTAGTACGGGCCGCCGGGATGACCGAGGAGGACCTCGAGGCCGGTCGACGCTCGGCGGAACAGCAGGAGACCGGCGCTGCGCTTGGGCACCTGCCCATCCTGGCAGTCCCGCTCCCGACCGCCGCCTACGGCGGCGGTTGCGAGCGTGGTGTCCGCGCTCCGGACGAGCATCGCCGCGGAGGCGATGCAGGCGGCACCGGTCTCAGTCGGGGACGGCGTAGGCCACGAGGTTGTAGTCGTAGGTGCCCGTGCGCTCGTCGAACGAGCCGCCGCACGTCACGACCGCCAGCCGGGCGGGCCCGTCGGCGGAGAACAGATCGGCCGGGAGGCGTCCCTTGCGGAAGACCTGCCGCGCGACCACGCGGTAGGTCTCGGTGCCGGCCGGGCTCGTCACCGCGGCGGTCTGGCCGGGCTGCAGTCTCTCCAGGCGGTACAGCGCGCCGGGGCCGCCGCCCCTGGTGTCGACGTGCCCCGCCAGCACGACGGTCCCCGCCCCGGCGGCGGGTGCGGCGCCACTGCGCCACCAGCCGATCGTCTGCCCGTCCTCGGGCACGGCGAGCTGGCCGGCGGTCACGGACACGGGCACCACCGGGGCGTCGACGCGAATGGACGCGATGGCGAGGCGTTGCGGCACGTCACCCGGCGCGGTGGTGTCGACGGTGGCGGTGCCGACGGCGCCCGTCCCGCCGGGCGGCGCGACCCCCACCGACGACGGCAGCCGGTAGGGATGCAGGAGGAGGACGATCGCCGACAGGATCAGCACGACGCCGATGACGGCTCCGAGCACCGCCCGGCGGTCCACGTGCGCCGCCGGCGGGACGACGCTCGTGCTCATCCGCCGGAGGCGCCCGGCCGCCGGCGCAGCGCGACGGCGGACGCGCCGAGCACCAGCAGGCCCACCCCGCCCGCGACCGCGGGCACGGCGGGGTCGGTGCGGTCGACCCGGCCCCCGCTGCCGCTGTTGACGCGGATCCCGGCCGAGCCGCCGCCCCTGAGCGACCCGGGCGTTGCGCCGCTGGGCGACCCGCTCGTCGTCCCGGCCGAACCCTCGTTGTCCTCGCAGGCGATGCCGTCCCCGTCCCGGTCCAGCTGCCTGCGATACGTGGACTGGGTCTCCGGGATGTTCGACTGGCCCGCCGCGCGGGCCTCGGTGCAATTGTTGAAGAACGCGCTCTGGCCCCCTTCGCCGCTCGATGCGGCGAGGGCCGGACCCGCGCCGAGAACCAGCGCCCATCCGGTGGCGACGATCGTGCAGCTTGCGGCGAGCGGGCGGTTCATCCGGCCTCCAACGACGCTGATGGCTGGTCCGGTCGCCCCCACCCAAGCACCTCGGCACTGAGAAATGTCCATATACGGACGAATTTGCGCAGCCGGAAAAACCATGCGCCGCTTTTCAGCGCGGCATTCGCCGCCACACGGCCCGCGGCAGCACCCGCATTCCGGCGAAGACGTAGCGCAGCACCGGCGGCACCCAGACCTCGGCCTTGCCGGCGTGGAGCCCGCCGAGCACCGCGTCGGCCACCTGCTGCGGGGTGCTGCTGAGCGGCGCCGGCTCCATCCCCCTCGTCATCCGCCCGATCACGAACCCGGGTCGCACCAGCAGCAGTCGCGCACCGCTGCCGTGCAGCGCGTCGGCCAGCCCGCTGGCGAAGCCGTCCAACGCCGCCTTGGTCGAGCCGTAGACGTAGTTCGCCCGCCGCACCCGCACGCCGGCCACCGAGGAGAACACCACCACCGTCCCCGAGCCCTGCGTGCGCAGCCGGCTTGCGACCAGGGTGAGAGCTCTGCACGTGCGCGACATAGTTCGTGTGGACGATCGCGACGGCGTGCGCCGCGTCGCGCTCGGCCAGCGCCTGGTTCCCCAGCACCCCGAACGCGACGACGACGAGGTCCAGCGGACCGTGCCGTTCCGTGACCTCGGCGAGAAGCGGGGCGTGCGCGCCCAGGTCGTCGGCGTCGAACTCGACCCGCTCGACCGTCGTGGCTCCCGCCGCCCGCAGCGTGGCCTCCTCGTCGTCGAGGTCCGCGCTGCGCCGGGCGGCCAGCACGACGGTGCGCGTTCCCTGGGCCACGAGCCCGCGCGCGACGAGAAGGCCGATCTCGCTCCGTCCGCCGAGCAGCAGCACCCAGCGCGGTGCGGTCATGCCCACCTCCCAACGGGTCCGGGTGTTCTCGCGGACCCGCGAGATTTTCGCCCTGCTGGGTAGCAGCGAACCATGCGCTATCGGCAACTGGGCTCCTCCGGCCTCCGCGTCTCCGTCCTGACCATGGGGACCATGACCTTCGGCGGCGAGGGGAAGTTCTCCTCCGTCGGAGACACGGACCTCGAGGGCGCCAAGCGCCAACTCGCCATGTGTCTGGACGCCGGGGTCAACCTCGTCGACACCGCCAACGTCTACTCGGGCGGCACGTCGGAGGAGATCGTCGGCGAAGCGCTGGCCGGCCGCCGCGACGAGGTGCTGCTCGCGACCAAGGTCCGGATGCCGATGGGCGACGGTCCGAACGACGCGGGCGTCTCGCGATCCGAGATCATCCGGCAGTGCGAGGCCAGCCTGCGGCGGCTGCAGACCGAGCACATCGACCTCTACCAGCTGCACGCCTGGGACGGTCGCACGCCGCTCGAGGAGACCCTGGGGGCGCTCGACGACCTCGTCCGCGCCGGCAAGGTCCGCTACGTCGGCGCCTCGAACTACTCGGGCTGGCACCTCATGAAGGCGCTGGGGGTCTCCGAGCGGGAGCGACTCCCCCGGTTCGTCAGCGAACAGATCTTCTACTCGCTGCAGGCCCGGGACGCGGAGTACGAGCTGGTGCCGGCGGCGATCGACGCCGGCCTCGGCATCCTCGTCTGGAGCCCGCTCGCGGGCGGCCTGATGTCCGGGAAGTACCGGCGCGGCCAGTCCGGCCCCGAGGGCTCGCGGCACCTCACCGAGTGGGACGAGCCGCCGGTCCGCGACGAGGAGAAGCTCTACGACACCGTCGACGTGCTGGTCGAGGTGGCCGAGCAGCGCGACGCCTCGCCGGCGCAGGTCGCGCTCGCCTGGCTCCTCCAGCGCCCGGCCGTCACCTCGGTGATCGTCGGAGCCCGGAACGAGGACCAGCTCGCCGACAACCTCGGGGCGGCCGACCTGGAGCTCTCGGGCGACGAGATGGCCCGGCTGGACGAGGTGAGCGCGCCCCCGCTGCTCTATCCGTACTGGCACCAGGCGAAGACCGCATCCGACCGCCTGAGTGATGCCGATCTGTCCCTGCTCGGTCCGCACCTGGCGGCCGAGTAGCCGATCGCGGTGCTGCCCGCAGCCCGGCCGCAGGCATCAGGGAGGATGGAGCGATGGGTTCACGTCTCGCCGGTCTCGCGTATCTGGCCGCCAGCGGACTCGGTGCGCTGAACACCCTGAACGCCCACCGGCCGCTCACCTACACCGGCCCGAGCTCGGTCGCGTCCTTCGCGGCGGGGTTCGTGACCTCCGAGGTGCCGGGTCCGTACCTCGGTCTCACGGTCGTCGAGACCGCGACGGCCGTCCGCCACGGGGCCCTGCGCTCCACCCCGGGCAAGCTGGGCCTCGCCCTGTCCGCGGCGTCGGCCGCGGGGCTCGTCGCCCTCCGGCACCGGGCGCGCCCCGCCGCGAGCATCCTCGACGGGGCGTTGCGTGAGGCGCTCGGGCCCGACTACCGGGATCAGATCGCCCAGCCCGCCCGGCCCGATGCGGACGCACCGCCGCGGGCGCAGCCGGGCGTGGTGCGCATGCTCCAGGTACACAAGCGCTACACGCAGCACTCCGACATCAGCTACGGGCCGGCGGGGCACCGCAACCACCTCGACGTGTGGCGCCGGGACGACCTGCCACGGGACGGACGTGCCCCGGTCCTCGTCCAGGTGCACGGCGGGGCCTGGATCTACGGCGAGAAGATCGGCCAGGCCCAGCCACTGATGGCGCACCTGGTCGAGCGGGGCTGGATCTGCATCTCGCTGAACTACCGGCTCAGCCCGCGCTCCACCTGGCCGGATCAGATCCTCGACGTGAAGCGTGCGGTCGCGTGGGTCAAGCAGAACATCGCCGACTACGGCGGCGACCCGGACTTCGTCGCCATCACCGGAGGCTCCGCAGGCGGGCACCTCACCGCCCTGCACGCCCTGACGGCGCAGGACCGCCTCTGGCAGCCCGGGTTCGAGGACGTCGACACGTCCGTCATGGCCGCGGTGCCGTTCTACGGCGTCTACGACTGGACCAACCGCGACCGGATCCCCGACGACGAGGTCCTCGACGTCCTGCAGGACAAGGTCGTCAAGGCCACGCTCGCCGAACGGTTCGAGGTGTTCGACGAGGCGTCCCCGATGTCGCACGTCCGCGCCGACGCGCCCCCGCTGTTCGCGCTGCACGGCACCAACGACACGCTCGTCCCCGTCGACCAGGCCCGCTCGTTCGTCCGGCGGCTGCGCGAGGTGTCCCGGCAACCGGTCGCCTACGCCGAGTTCCCCGGCGCCCACCACGCCTTCGACATCTTCTCCTCGCCGCGGGCGAACGCCTGCGCCGTTGCCGTCGAGGAGTTCCTGGGCGTCGTGTACGGCCGCTACCAGCGCGAACGGGCGCCGAAGAACGGGGCGATTCCTGCACACAGCCCCGCGACGGCCTGACCGGAGCGGCCAAGTCAGCCCCTCGCCGCACCCGGACGTGACAGCATCTCCTGGTGCAATTCGGCCTGCTGGGGAGCCTGCTCGTCCGGGACGACGACGGCGCGGACGTGGCGATCGGGGGTCGGCTCCCCCGGGCCCTGCTCGCGGTGCTGCTGCTGGCCGAGGGCCGGTCGGTCTCCACGGACCACCTGCTCGAGACGCTGTGGGACGGTGACCCGCCGGACGGGGCGCAGGCGAGCCTGCACAGCACCGTGTCGCGGATGCGGCGGGTGCTGGAGCCGGCTGGCTCGTCGCGCACCGGCTGGACGGTGCTGCGCTCGGAGGCCGGCAGCTACCGGCTGACCGTCGACCCCTCGGCGGTCGACATCCACCGCTTCCGCGCCCTGGCCGACGAGGGACGGCAGCTGCTCGACGCGGGCGACGCCGAGGGCGCGCGGCGCCTCCTGGCCGAGGCCGAGCAGCTGTGGCGCGGGCCGGCGCTCGTCGAGTTCGCCGACCGCGACTTCGCCAGTGCTGCCGCCGCCGGGCTGACCGAACGCCGCCTCGCGGTCGCCGAGGACCGGTTCGACGCCGAGCTGCGGCTCGGGCGGCAGGCCGCCGTGCTCGGCGAGCTGGGCCGGGCCGCCGAGGAGAACCCGTTGCGGGAGCGGCTGCAGAGCCTGCTCGCCCTCGCGCTGTACCGCGCCGGACGGCAGGCCGACGCGCTCGCCGCCATCGACCGGACCCGATCCCTGCTCCGGGAGGAGCTCGGGCTCGACCCGGGCGCCGCGCTCCGGGAGCTGGAGACCGCGATCCTGCAGCAGGACCCGACGCTCGACCTGCCCCGCCCGGCCGTCGTGATCCCGACGCAGCCCTCGCCCTCTCCCCCGCCCGACGCGCCCCCGCACGCGGCGCCCGTCGGGCAGCCGCTCGTCGGCCGCGACGTCGAGAACGGCCGGCTCCGGGCGCTGCTGCACGAGGTCACCTCCGGCGCGACGCGGTTCGCCCTGCTCGAGGGCGACCCCGGCATCGGCAAGACGCGCATGCTCGAGGAGCTCGCCGCGCAGGCGGCCGCGAGGGGCGCCACCGTCGTGTGGGGTCGGTGCTCCGAGGCCGACCGGGCGCCGGCCTACTGGCCGTGGCTCGAGGTCCTGCGTGGGCTCGCGCCCGAGCGCGCGGCGACCGGCAGGCTGAGCGACGTCCTCGGGGTCGCGTTCGATGCCGACGACAACGCGAACGACGACCCGGAGGCGCGCCGCTTCGCCCTGTTCGAGGCGGTCGCCGACCGCCTGCGTGCCGCGGCCGCCGAGCGCCCGCTCGTCGTGCTGCTCGAGGACCTGCACTGGAGCGACCTCCCCTCGGCAGAGCTGCTCGGCCACCTCGCGAACCGGCTGCACGACGTGCCGGTCGGCGTCCTCGGGTCGTTGCGGCCGCTCGACCTCGGCCGCAACGACGCCGTCGCCGCCGCCGTCGCCGCGATCAGCCGACGCACCGGCACCCAACGCCTCGTGCTGCAGGGTCTGCCGGCCGTCGCCGCCGCGGCCCTCGTGCACAGCGCGGTCGGGTTCGACGTGCCGGGTGAGGTCGTGCTCGCGCTGCACCGCCGCTCCGAGGGCAACCCGTTCTGCCTCGCCGAGATGACCCGCCTGCTGTCCACGGAGTCCGGGCTGGACGACCCGGCCGCCGTGGAACGGGCGGAGGTACCGGCCGGGGTCCGGGACGTCGTGCGCCGGCGGCTCGCCGCCCTGCCCGACGAGACACGAGCGCTGCTGGAGACCTTCGCCGTCGTCGGCCGCGACGCCGACCTGGCCGTGCTGGTGGCCGCGTCCGGAACGGACGCGGAGGTGTGCATGGACGCGCTGGAACCGGCCTTGACCAGCCACGTCCTCGTCCCGGTGCCGGACGCCCCGGGGCGGCACCGCTTCGCCCACGCGCTCACGCGGGAAGCGGCGCTGTCCGAGCTCAGCTCCCTTCGGGCCACCCGGTTGCACGCCCGCGTCGCCGACGCCGTGCTCGCGATCAGCGGCGACACCGACGACACCTGCGAGATCGTGGCCAACCACCTGTGGGCCGCTGCCCCGCTGGTCGGGCCCACCCGCGCCGCGGCGGCGCTCGAGCGCGCCGCCGTCGTCGCCCTGCGCCGCACCGCCTACGAGAACGCCGAGGACCTGCTGGACCGGGCGCTGGCCATGCGCCGCACCGCGGGCGGCGACCCGGCCAACGAGGAGGCCGAGCTGCACACCACGCTCGCGCTGGTCCGCCTCCGACGCGCCTTCCGCGGCTACAGCCGCGCGGTGGACCTGGTGCCGCTCGAACGGCCCAAGGAGTTGGCGCGGCGCACCGGCCGGCTCGACCTGTACCAGGGGCTGCTGCTCATCGAATGGGGCAAGACCGGCACCAGCGGCGACATCCCGGCCACGGTCCGGCTCGGTCAGCAGATGCGGGAACTCGGCCGCAGCTCCGGGGACGCGACGTTGAAGTGGCTGGGTGAGCACGCCTGGGCCGTCACCTGCTGGCATCTCGGTCGGCTCGCGGAGGCGGCCCGGACCGTTCTCGACGCGGCCGCGGAACTCGAGCCGCTACCGGCGGAGGCGAGGGCGCACCTCGAGGCGGTGGACTCGTGGGCGCTGTTCAAGGGCTTCGCGATCCACATCTGCGACCTGGCCGAAGCCATCGACGACGGTGACCGTCGCTTCCGCGAGCTGTACGCGGAGATGACGGATCCGTACGACCGGCTCGTCATCGCCAACTTCGCCGGCGTCACCGGTGCCTGCCGCAACGACCCCGTCGCGACGAAGGAGTGGACCGAGCCGGCGCTGCGGGCGGACACCCAGCGGCGGTTCGTCTTCTTCGGCGCCGCCTGCGAGATCTATCTCGGCTGGGCGGTCGCGGTCACCGAGGATCCGGAGGCCGGCCTCGCCCGCCTGGATGCCGGCCTGGCCCGCTACCTCGCCACCGGCACGCGCACGGCGCTGGGCCTCATGCTCTCGCTGCGCATCCACGCGCTGATCGCGGCGAAGCGACCCGGTACCGATCGTTCGCGAGACGCTCGCCGACGCCGAGCAGCGCCTCGCCGGCTCCGAGGAGCTGTGGCCGCTTCCCTATCTCGACATCGCGCGGGCGCGGGTCGCGGCCTACGCGGGTGCCGATCGGGCCGAGGTGCACCGGCATCTCGATGCGGCCATCGAGGGCGGGCGGCAGACGACCGTGATGCCGGTGATCCGCGTCGCCGAGGCGTTGAAGGACGAGTTGGCGAGGACGACGACGCTGCCGGTCTGACTCGTCTCGGTGCAGTCGGCTCTCACCTACCGGTGCTCAGGCCACCGGCGATGCGGGCGATTCGGGAACTCGCTGCGGCGCGACCGCGGGGTTCTCGCGAGCGTCCTCGGACGCGGCGATGAGCGTCCTGACCTTCGCGAGCGCCGCCGGCATGTTCTCGCCGTTGCGGGCCAGTGCGAGCTGCATCCGCGGGTCCGCGGCGTGGCCCCCGACGCCGCGCAGCATGTTGAGCCGGGACGCCTCGATCCACTGCAGCAGGTCCGGCTCCTTCCGCCACGCCCCGAGGGCACGGAAGGTGGTCTGGAGCATGCGGAGCCAGTCGCTGGGGGTGTTCGGATAGACGCTCGAGGGGCAGAGCCGGTTCTGCTCGTCGGGGTCGGATCGGGTGGCCGCCACGTAGGCGATGAGAGCCGCGTTGAAGGTCGGTGCGCAGGCGCGGATCTGCTGGAGCGTGATCCGCCCCGGCTCGAAGACGGGCCGCGGCGGCGGGAGGCGCAGTCCGTAGGCGGAGCAGTCGACGAAGACGGTGCCCGGCTCGACGGGAACGGTGCCCTGCTCGAGTTCGACGCGGTCGGCGGCGATCCGGCGGACGTGCCCCAGCCGGATCACGTCGTCGACCGTGCGCACCAGGTCCAGCTCGTAGGAACTGATGGTCGCGCAGTGGTACATCGACGGCATCACGGTGCGGTCGATCCGCACCAGGCGTCCGTTGTCCTCGAGGCGGGCGAACAGCTCCTCGACGGACTCGGCCTGCGCGAGCGCCTCGACGTCCCGCGACAGCCCCTCCATCATCGCGGGAACCAGGTCCAGTGGCTGCCATGCTGCGCGGTCGAGGAACCAGCCGTCGCGCGGCCGGATCCAGCGGATGCGCTCCGGCGGCACGTCGTGCTCGAGCAGCCAGACGCAGGCGTCGAGGGCCGTCTTGCCCGCGCCGATCAGGGCATACGTCGATGCCGGCTCCCGGAGGTCCACCAGCTCCCCCACGGGGACGACCCGAGCACCGGGGTCGACGGCGAACGTGCGCCGGTGCGTCGCGGGCACCGACGTCTCGAGGTAGGCGGCGTCGACGGTCGCGCGGCGGACCAGGACCTCGCAGACCTCGCCGGTGAGACAGGAGCGGACCCGCGCCGCGCCGTCGGACTGTTCCTCGACATCGGGCTCCTGCACGTCGTGGAGGCCGAGGAACCGGACCCGACGAGACGGCAGGAAGCGTTCCCGGAGGAGTCGGATGTAGTAGTCGCGGATCTCGACGCCGCTGGCCCGCTCGTAGAGGCCGGCGTTCGGCCCCGTCACGTCGATGCGGTCGCGGCCGAGCGTGCGGGAGTTGACGCCGTAGTAGGCGGACGGCAGGTGGAGGGTGACGAAGGGATAGGCGTCGTTCCAGTGCCCGCCGGGCAGATGCCGGCGGTCCACGAGGACCACGTCGGCCTGGGTGTGCGTGAGGATCTCGTCGACGAACGCCATCCCGGCCGCGCCGGCGCCCACCACGAGGTAGTCGGTCTCCAGCGTCGTCATGCGGCGCAAGGTACGCCGGTCCGGCCCGCAGCGGAACGCTCATCAGCGGAAGGGCGCGACCGCGGTCCGGTGGTGTCAGCACCACCAGAACTCGGCGGATGACCGCCCTCCGCTTCTCGGGTTGATACGACTGCGGCTTCCCGCCCGATACGGGAGGCTGCTTCCCGTGCCGGGGCGTATGCCCCCACGTCCACCCACTTCGGCCGGTGCGGCCGCTCGCCCTTGGGGAAAGGTTTCGATGAAGCGCTCGTCCTACTACCTGTCCGTCCTCGTCGCCACCGCCGCCCTCGGCTCGCTCACCGCGTGCGGGTCGGACGACAGCTCGACCACGCCGGCGGCGACCCCGCCTCCCCCGGCCGCCACGGCCGCCACGCCGCCGCCTCGGGCAGCGCGGCTCCGGGCGGCGCACCTGCCGCCGGTTGTCCGAGCGGCGCCCCGGCGAGCGTCGCGTCGCCGGTGACGGACGCCGCGTCCGCCCGCGACGCCCTGCTCGCCGCCGCCTGCACCGCCCCATATGACGGGTCGTCGTCCGCCGACACGCTGATCACGGAGCAGTGGCAGAAGGTCGCGCCGGACCTCACGCCGGGGCTGTTCGCCGACTCCGCCGCCACCCCGACCACGATCTCGTCCACCGGCAGCTTCCTGCTCGACTCCGGCTCCACGATGGACCAGTTGTTCGCCTTCGCCGTCACCGACGGCACGTCGTGCGCAGGCGGCGTCGCCGTCATCCCGCAGGCGGGCGAGGGCAAGGCGAGCGAGGAGAAGAAGCCGACGCAGTTCGCCTCCGTCGACGTGCCGTCCGGCCAGTCCTGCGATGCGGAGACGGTGCAGAACACCTACCGCCCGGGCAGCGTCCACTCGTAGACCGGTGATGCGGGCAATCCGCTCACCTGGCCGACAAAGGGGTCTAGTCTGCCCGCGACGTCCCGGGAGCGCCGTCCCTCCGCCGCTCCTCTGGCGGAGGGACAGGCGCGATGTCGGAGACCGTTGACGAGACGACCGCAGCGGCCGACGGGGAAGCCCAGGCTCCCCCCGCCCCGCCGGTTGCCAGCCCACCCGTCGCCACCACACCCGTCGCCGACGTCGTACCGGGGCAGCGTCCGGGCGTCGAGACGCTCCCCCAGGTCGGCGCGGCATCGACTGCGGAGCGGACCCTGGCCCAGGACGTCGTGTACGCCGTCGCCCTCGGCTGGTCGATCACCACTCTGTACCGGGCGATCGACCGGCCGGACGGCGCCCGGCCCGGCGCACGGGCGGGCGGCACGCGCACCGACGCCGGCTACCTCCCGCGCGACGACGAGCTCACCGCGGCCGAGGCCACCCAGCGCCACCTCGTCCGGGTCGACGTGGGGACGCGGCGCCTCGCGCACCGCCTCGATCCGGCTCCGACCGAGGCGCTCCGAGCCCTGACGGAGGAGCTCCGGAAGGTGCGAGCTGCCCACCGGCCCGTGACGGCCATCCGTACCCGGGTCCGCGAGTTGCACGTCGCACTGCTCTGCGGGTTGGCGGCGGCCGACTCCCGGCTGGGCCGGTCCTACGCGCTGGGTGCCGCGCTGGTGCGGCTGGCCGATCGTGCCGGCCATCGCGGGCGGAGCACCGCCGCCGACACGCGGAGCTCATCCGGCCGGGCCGTCGCTGCACTGCACGAGGAGCTACTGGCACTGCACGACTCCGTGCGCGACCTCGCGACCGTGCTGCCGGACCACGCCGGGCAGTCGGTGCGGGAGTCCGTCGCGCGCTGGATCGTCTACGTCCAGGGCGAGCGCCGGAAGCTCAAGGAGCACAAGAGCTCGGACCGTGACGAGTTGCTGCTGCTCCAGCGGCAGGTACTGCTGTGGAAGGCGCTGCTCGTCGGCGAGAAGGCCGCGGTGGACAGCCTGAGTCCGCACGAGTACCTGGCTGTCGGGGTCGAGGCACTGAGACGCCTGAAGCGGCAGGCGCTGCTCGTGCTGCGGACGGTCGTGGGTCCACTGCCGGTCCTGATCCTCGTGGTCGGCTGCGCGCTGGTCGGGGTGGCGCTGTGGCAGTCGGCGACCAGCACGGCGACCGCCGCCGTCATCAGCACGGTCGCCGGCACGGTCGCCGCGGCCTGGCGCACGAACCGCAGCGTCCTCACCGACATGCTCGACGACTGGCGCAAGACGATCACCGGCGCGGCGATCGACTCGGCCGTCGCGAACGCCATCACCCTGCTGCCACCGGATGCATCGATGACGGTGAAGCGCACGGCCCGCAAGCGTGTGCTGATCCCCGATGCGGCCCGCGGCGAGGCCGGCACCTCCTCTCCACCTCACGGGGTCGAAGGCGACCCGGCTCGTTGATCCAGGTGAACGAGCGACTACCGTAGGGCTCGTGCCCGAGGTCCGTGCTGCGCTCTACTGCCGGATCAGCCG
The DNA here is from genome assembly GCA_963783105.1 of uncultured Actinomycetota bacterium. Lineage (GTDB taxonomy): Bacteria > Actinomycetota > Actinomycetes > Frankiales > Frankiaceae > JAVEDQ01. Next base: position 1,942 of record CAWAMI010000003.1, on the reverse strand, counting down.
CGACGATCTTGGCGACGGAGCCGGTGTTGCTCGGCAGGAGGAGGACTGCCGGAAGCTCGCAGCGCGGCGGGGCTGGTCGGTCGCGCGGACCTTCGTCGACAACGACTACTCCGCCTTCTCTGGACGTCGCCGGCCCGGGTATCAGCAGCTGCTTGAGGCCCTGCGCGCCGGGTCGGTCGAAGCAGTGGTGGCTTGGGCTCCCGAGCGGTTGCACCGCTCCCCTCGAGAGCTCGAGGACTTCATCGAGTTGATCGAGAGCACCGGCGCCGCCGTTGAGACGGTGAAGGCCGGAGCGTGGGATGTGTCGACCTCACACGGCCGGCTGGTGGCCCGCATGCTGGGCGCGGTCAGCCGCTCGGAGAGCGAACGGACGGGAGAGCGCGTGAGCCGTGCCCACCGGCAGGCCCAAGAACAGGGTCGGTGGCGCGGCCCGATCCCCTACGGAATGCGCGCCTCGGAGCGTCCTGGCTTACCCGAGCCGGACCCCGACACCGGACCTCTGGTTCGGCAGATCATCGAACGGGTGCTCCGCGGTGATGCACTCACCCGGATCGCCCGCGACTTGAATGAGGCCGGCCATCGGCCCCGGCGCGGCAGTGCGTGGAACCACACCGGCATCGACCGGCTCATCGGCTCCCCCGCCATCGGCGGGTTCATCCTCCTCGACGGGGAACTGCAGCCGGCCGCGTTCGACGGGCTCGTGACGCGGGAGGAGTGGCGAGCAGCTCGAGCGGCCCTGCAGCGTCGGCCACGGGGAGAACGACGACGGCCCCGGGAAACGCTGACGCTGCTGGGCGGGCTGATCGTCTGTGCCGAGCACGGGTTCCCTTGCTACGGCGCGAGCCGTGACTACGCGCCGGTCTACGCCGCCGGCAGCGCTTCCTGCTACGTGGGCATCCCTCGAGAGCCGGTAGATCAGCTCGTCCAGGACCTGGTCATCGCCCGGCTACAGCGGAGCGATTCCGCGCAACTGCTCGAGATTCACCGCGACACCGCACCGCTCGAACAGGAAGCCTTCGAGCTACGCCGCCGCCGCGAGGAGATGACGGGGCTGATCGCCGACGGACTGCTCCCGGCCTCGACCGCGCGAGCCAAGTTGCAGGAGATCGCCACTCGGCTTGCTGAGATCGACTCCTCCTACTCGGCCGCGTCCATCGCCCCCGACGCGCTCATCGACCCGGCGGCCGCATGGGACGACTGGACGGTGCCGCAGCGCCGAGAAGTCGTCCGGCTACTTTTCAGCCGGATCGCGGTCCGCCATGCGACCCCTGTTGGCCCGCGGGTTGACCTGACCCGCGTCTCCTTCAACTGGGCGTCCTGAGCGAAGCTGCACAACACAGAACCGCCGCGGCTCTCGGCTGAAGCGTCTCGTGCGGTAACGCCGTGGGCCTGCCAGCGTTCTCCACATGAGCTGCCTTGCGCCGAGTGCCTTCCGCCGCAGGCAGGCCAGGACCAGCCTCGGCTGTCCGAATCGGACCGGGCCTACCGACGCGCCCTTGGTGTGCCGGAGACAGGTCGCCTTCCGGCCGCTCTCGGCGTCCAGGCGTCGGCGGGGTCCAGTCGAGGCGGCCGCGGCGCCAGTCGTGTCGGCGAGGGCAAGTACAAGTAGACGCCTCCGCACCTGCACCTCCAGCCGCCACTTCGCCAGCAGTCGCCGCTGCATCGGGGTTCCTGCGGGGGCATGGGGGCAGGGTTCGACACATGCCTCACATCAAGGAGCCGGTCATCCTGCGCGCATGGCGACACCGGGGCGAGCAGGGCAAGATCCACTACATGGCTCGCCGGGCTGACGGCAAGGAGCGCCACCTCGTGGCGAAGGAAGGGTCGGCGCTCTACGACGTCCTCAACAGCCACCTGCTGGCCATCGGCTACCAGGGTCCTGGCACGACGTCCGAACCCGAGGGTGCTCCCGAAGAGGAGTAGCACACGAAGCGTTCTACTC
>CAWAMI010000002.1:0-559557 GCA_963783105.1 uncultured Actinomycetota bacterium | reverse complement strand
GACCGCCGCGCGGCAGATCGAGCGTCTCGGCTTCGCCCGCGAGGACGTCCGGCACATCGTGCTCACGCACTTCGACCTCGATCACATCGGCGGCCTCGCGGACTTCCCGCAGGCGTCGGTCCACGTCACGGCGGCCGAGGCGGCCGGGGCGATGTGGAACCCGTCCCGTCGGGAGAAGGTCCGCTACCGGGCCGCCCAGTGGGCGCACGGGCCGAAGATCGTGGAGCACACGCCGGAGGGCGACCGCTGGCGCGGCTTCGCCGCGGCCCAGCCGCTGGACGACGTGGCCGACGGCGTCGTCCTGCTCGCCCTGCCGGGGCACACCCGCGGGCACGCGGCGGTCGCCGTCGAGGCCGGGGACCACTGGGTGCTGCACGCCGGCGACGCGTTCTACCACCACGGCACGCTCGACCCGTCCGGCGCCTCCGTGCCCCGGACGCTGGCGTCCTTCGAGTCGTCGATGGCCTTCGACCGCGCTCAGGTGCGCGACAACCACGCGCGGCTCGCCGAGCTGCACCGCAGGGCGGACCCGGACCTGACCATCGTCAACGCGCACGACCCCGCGCTGCTCGAGCCGCTGCAGACCGCTGTCGGCTCCTGACGGGCCGGCCCGGTCGTCGGGGGCTCAGGCGGTGAGGTGCTGGGCCAGCAGGTCGCGCGCCGCGAAGCGGTCCGTCCAGAACACGCCGCCCGGCGGCAGCACCTCGAGTCGTGCCTCCGGCAGCCCCATCGCGAGCGTGCGCGCGAGACCCACGGTGTGCAGGTCGTCGCCCTCCTGAGCGACGACGAGGCTCGGCGCGCGGATGGCGCGCAGCTGGGCGAGGTCCTCCAGCGGCCGCACGTTCCCGCGCGGGTAGGGCGGCTCGCCGAACGCCAACTGCCGGGCACGTCGCCTCATCAGCACCTGCGGTGCGCGGGCACCGCGGATCGCCTCCGGCACCTCGAGCAGCAGGAGGTCCGTCAACCGCGGCACGTCCCCGACCCGCATCGCCGCCGCCAGCCGGTTGAGCCGCTCGGTCGCGCCGTCGGAGCGGCCGGCGTCCAGGGCCGCAGGGAGCACGAACGCGAGCCGGGCGAAGCGCTCCGGCGCCGCCGTGAGCAGCCGCAGCAGCGCGCCCCCGCCGAGCGAGAGCCCGACCGCCTGGGTCGCGCCCACCTCGTCCGCGACCGCGCGCAGGTCCGCGGCGAGCAGGTCGTAGTCCCAGCCGCCGGGCAGTGGCGCCGAGTCGCCGTGGCCGCGGAAGTGCAGCAGCACCCGGGTCCCGCGCAGCCCGGCGGCCAGCGGCCGCGTCTCCGCGACCGAACCGCCGAGGCCATGGGCGAGAACGGTCACGGGTTCGCCGCCGCCCGCGACGAAGAACTCGACGCCGTCGACGACTCCCCGCCGCAACCCGGCGTCCGGCTCGAGCAGGTCGGCGGTCACGCCGCCTCCTTCCGCGGCTTCGTCGACGGTGAGGTTCACAGCGGGATGTTCGTCAGGTTGCCACGCAGGGGTGCGCGGCTGCGGAGGGCGGCCGCCACCGCCGCCCGAGTCTCGGCGGGTTCGATCACCTCGTCGACGTAGCCCTCATCCACCGCGACGGCCAGTCCGCCGGTGAGCTCGGCGTGCTCCGCGGCGAAGGCGTTCTCGGCCTCGGCGCGCGCCGCATCGTCGAGCCCCGCCAGGTCGCGTCGCCGCAGGATCCGCACCGCGGAGACGGGGTTCATCACGTCGACCTCGGCGCCCGGCCAGGCGAACACGCGCGTCGCGCCCAGTGAGCGGCTGTTCATCGCGATGTAGGCCCCTCCGAACGCCCGTCGGAGCACCACCGTCACCCGTGGCACGCGCGCCGCCGCGAAGGCGTGCAGCAGCTTCGCGCCCCGGCGAAGGATCCCCTCGCTCTCCTGGCCGGCACCCGGCAGGTAGCCCGGGACGTCGACGAGCACCACCATGGGGATGCCGAACGCGTCGCACAGCCGCACGAAGCGGGCCGCCTTGTCCGACGCGGCGCCCGTCAGGCAACCGAACAGGTGAGCCGGGTTGTTGGCCAGCACGCCCACGGTCTGTCCGTGCAGCCGCCCCAGCAGGGTCACGACGTTCGGCGCCCAGTCGGCCTGCAGCTGTTCGCCCGGTTCGTCGAGCAGCGCCGAAATGAGCGGACGGATGTCGTAGGTCCGCTTCCGGGTCTCAGGGAGCTCGGCCGCCGGGTCCGGGTCCTCGCGGTCGTCCGGAGCGACCGTGGCCCGGCGGGCGAGCAACGCGGTGATCGACCGCGTGCGGGCCATCGCGTCCTCGTCGTCGGACGCCGTCACGTGCGCGACCCCGGAGCGCGGGCCGTGCACCGACGGCCCACCGAGGTCGGCGGCGTCGAGGTCCTCTCCGGTGACGCTGCGGACGACGTCCGGTCCCGTGACGAACACCCGGGCGTCCGGTCCGAGCACGACGACGTCGGTCAGGGCCGGTCCGTAGGCCGCGCCTCCCGCCGCAGGTCCGACGACGAGGCTCACCTGCGGTACGCGCCCGCTCGCCGAGGTCATGGCGGCGAAGACGGAGCCGACCGCGTGCAGCGACCGCGCCCCCTCCTTCAGCCGCGCCCCGCCGGACTGCCAGATGCCGACGACCGGTACGTCCGCCTCGAGCCCGCAGGCGTAGGCATCCACGATGAGCCGGCAACCGTCCACGCCGAGCGCGCCGCCCTGCACCCGCGGGTCGGTGGCGAATACGACCGCGCGGGCGCCGTCGAGGCGACCGATGCCCCAGGCCGCACCGTCGCAGACGCCGCGGACGGCGAGCGAACGCGGCTCGCACAGGGCGGCGAGCCGGTCCATCGGGTCACGGTCCCTGATCGAGGGGGCGTGGCTCGACGGGGCCTCGACGGGAGACGCCTCCGCGACGCTCATCGCCGTCCTCCTGCGGTCTCGGAGCGGAAGGCGAGGGCGGTGTTGTGGCCGCCGAAGCCGAACGACGTCGACAGGGCGACGCCCGGCCGGGTCAGGGGCCGGGCCTCGAAGCGGACGACGTCGAGGCCGACCTCGTCGTCCGGGTCGTCGAGGTTCCTGGTGGGAGGCGCCAGCCCGCGTTCCAGGGCGAGCACGGTGAGCACCGCTTCCACCCCGCCGGCGGCGCCGAGCAGATGGCCGGTCGCCGCCTTGGTCGCGCTGACCGGGATCTCGCTCGCCGCGGAGCCGAGAACGGACCGCAGGGCTCGCGCCTCGGCGAGGTCGCCCAGCGGGGTGCTGGTGGCGTGCGGGTTCACGTGCACGACGTCGGAGGGGACGGCGCCGGCGTCGGCGAGCGCGCTCGCCAGGGCTCTGCCGGCACCGACGCCGTCCGGCTCGGGTGCGGCCATGTGGTGGGCGTCGGAGGTCAGGGACGCCCCCGCCAGCTCGGCGAACACCCGCGCTCCCCGGGCGTGGGCGAACTCGGCACGCTCGAGGACCAGCACGCCCGCGCCCTCGCCGAGGACGAAGCCGTCGCGGCCCTTGTCGAACGGTCGCGACGCCGCCTCCGGCTCCTCGTTGCGCATCGACAGCGCCCGCATCGAGGCGAAGCCGGCCAGGGGAAGGGGATGGATGGCGGCCTCGGTGCCGCCGCAGACGACGACATCCGCCCGGTCGAGGCGCAGCAGGTCGAAGGCCAGGGCGATCGCCTCCGACCCGGACGCGCAGGCGCTCACGGGGGCGTGCACTCCGGCCCGCGCACTGAGCTCGAGAGCCACGACCGCCGCCGACCCGTTCGGCATGAGCATCGGCACCGTGTGCGGTCCGACGGCCCGCGCGCCCTTCGCGGCGAGGGTGTCCGCGGCGTCGAGCAACGTCGTCACGCCGCCGATCCCGCTGGGGAGCACCACCGCGAGCCGTTCGGGCTGCACGTCGGGAGCGCCGGCGCAGGCCCACGCCTCCCGGGCGGCGACCAGGGCGAACTGCTGGGACCGGTCGAGCCGGCGGGCGGCCACGCGCCCGAGCACGGCCGCCGGGTCGATGGCGGCGGGCGCGGCGATGCGGACCGGCAGCTGCTCGGCCCACGGCTCGTCCAGGGTCCGGGCGCCGCCGGCGCCGGCGAGCAGCGCGTCCCAGGTGCTGTCGACGTCGCCGCCCAGGGGTGTCGAGGCGCCGAGGCCGGTGACGACGACGGAGTCGGCGGGGTTGGTCATGCTGCGTCCTTCGAGGGGGAGTGTTCGGACGGGAGGCGCCGGCGGCGGTCCGCTCACGGGCAGATCACGACCTGGCCGGCCCACGAGAGGCCGGCGCCGAAGGCGAGCAGGAGAACCGCGTCCCCGCTGCGGACCCGGCCGGTCTCGATCAGGCGGGCGAAGGCGAGCGGCACGCTGGCGGCGGACGTGTTGCCGCTCTGCGCGACGTCGTCCGCCACGACCGTGCTCGGGTCGAGCCGGAGTTGGCGGACCAGCGCGGTCACGATGCGGGCGTTCGCCTGGTGCGGCACGAAGGCGGCGAGGTCGCCGAGCTCGACCCCGGCGCGGGCGCAAGCCTCGCGGGCGACGGCGGCCATCGAGGTACTCGCCCAGCGGAAGACGGCAGAGCCGTCCATCTCGAGACGCTGCTCGAAGTCGGGGACGCGGATCAGATCGCGGGACGCGCCGTCGGAGCCCCACACGACGGGACCGATCCCGTCGCCCGCTCCGTCGGTGCCGTCCGTCCCGTCCGCTGCGGTGAGGACCGCGGCCCCAGCTCCGTCGCCGAACAGGATGGCGGTACCGCGGTCGGTCCAGTCGAGCCAGTCGGTCATCCGCTCCGCGCCGACGACGAGGGCGGTCCGCGCGGTTCCCGCCCGCACCGCGTCGGCACCGAGGCCGAGGGCGTAGCAGAAACCCGCGCAGGCGGCGTTGACGTCGAGCGCTCCGCCGGACAGGCCGAGCCGGGCGGCGACCGCCGGCGCCGCGCCCGGAATCTGGGAGGGCAGCGAACAGCTCGCGAGCAGTACCAGGTCGACCTCGGCCGGGTCGACGCCGGCGGCGGCCAGCGCCTTGGCTCCGGCGGTCGTGGCGAGATCGACGATCGTCTCGTCCTCGGCGGCGACGCCGCGTGCCTCGATGCCGGTGCGTTCGCGGATCCAGCGGTCGGTCGTCTCCAGGGTCGGAGGGAGGTCGCTGTTCGACAGCGATCGTCGCGGTCGCTCCGCGGTCACGGCGAGCAGGCGGGTGCCGTGCAGGGTTCGGCCGGGGAGGCTGCTGGGGAGCACACCTCGACCCTGCCGCTCCCGGGCCGGTCCGTCGTCGCTGCTTCGGTACGAGAAGCCGCCAGGCCTTTTGGAGGATTCCTACGAGGCCGGCGGTGCGGGTAGGCGGGCCAGCATCGCGGCCAGTTCCAGGTGCAGGCGGTCGCGCGGGTCGCGAGGGTCGCGTCCGGTCAGTTCCGTGATCCGCGCGAGGCGGTACCGCAGCGTGTTGACGTGGACAGGAAGCGAACGGGCGGCTGCCTCGAGGCTGCCGCCGGCGTCGAGCAGCGCCGCGAGGGTCGTCGTCAGCTCGTGTCCGTAGTCGGCCACCGGCTTGTGGTATAGCTCCACCAGCTCTGCCACGGCTGCACGGTCACCGGCCAGTGCCCGCTCGGGCAGCAGCTCCGCGGCCAGCAGCGGTCCGGCCGGCCCGCGCCAGGCGCTCGCGACGGCGAGCCCGGACAACGCCGCCCGGGCCGCCGGGCCGGCCGCACCGAGGGAGTCCGCGCGCGGGCCGATCACCGTCGCGGTCGCCCCGGGGAGCAGCGCGGCCACCGCCGCGCGGACCTGCTCGTCCGGCTCCGGGTTGTCGAGCACCAGCACCACGGCGTCGCCGTGCTGGGCGGCCAGCGCCGGTGCCTTCGACGCGGTCAGGGCGTCCTGCACCCGGTGCAGCAGATCGCGCGGGTCGGCGTCGGCGACCCGCACCGCCACCACGCGCACGGGGTGCGCCGCCGTCCATCCCAGCGCCGAGGCGCGGGAGCTGACGATGCGTTCGTTCGTCCCCGCGACCAGGGCGTCGATGACCAGCGCCTGCAGCCGGGCGTCCCACGCCCCGCGCTGCTCGGCGGCCCTCGCGTAGACGACGGCGGCCGCGAAGGCCAGCTCCCGCCCGAAGCGTTCGACCCGTCCGCGCAACCATTCCTCGTCGCCGGGATCGCACAGCGCCGGGGTCGCGTCCTCCACGGCGAGCAGCACCGCCTCGAGGAGCTCGACGGTCTGCTGCAGGGTCACGGCCCGGGCGACGGTCGCGGGCACGGCGGCGAACACGTTCGGCAGCCGCCCGGCGGCGGAGACGTGTCCGACCCCCTCCTCCGGCGCGCCTTCGGCAGCGCTGCTCGGGAGCCAGTCGAGGAACGACGTGATGCCGGTGTCCACGACCACGCCCACCCAGGCGCGGACCTCGGCGTCCAGGCCCGGGAACCACGGGACCTCGGCGAGCCGGGCGCGCGCCCGCTGCTGCAGCGCGCGGTCGGACGCGCGAACCCGGGCGATGGTGCGCTGCCGCGGCGGGGCCATGCCCGGAGCATGCCTCGCCTCGCGACCAGGCATGCTGAGAAGCACGCGCACAGGAGGAGGAGCCGGTGGAGTTGCCGCTGCAGGCCGTGGGTCTCGACAAGACGCTCGGCGCCGAGTTCGTGGAGGCCAGCGGCGACCGCGTGGTCGTGACCTGCCCGGTGCAACCGCACCTGCACCAGCCGTACGGCCTGGTGCACGGCGGGGTGCACTGCTCGCTGGTCGAGACGGCGGCGAGCATCGGCGGCGCGCTCTGGTTCGGCGAGCGCGGCAACGTCGTCGGCGTCTCGAACCACACGAACTTCCTGCGGGCCGCCCGCGAGGGGACCTTGACCGCAACCGCTGAGCCGGTCCAGCGCGGCCGCACCCAGCAGCTGTGGCGGGTGATGATCACCGATGACGACGGTCGCCAGCTCGCCGTCGGCGAGGTGCGACTCGCCAACATCCCCAACGCGTCCGACCTCGGCGGCTGATCCGCGGACGATCGACCCCGCGTGCTCGGTGCGCCGGTGGGTAAGCCAGCGGAGCCGGCGGCCAGCACCGGACATCGCGAAAAACCGAAGGAGATCGTGTGTCCTCGACCAGCGACCGTCGCACCGACGGCGGTGCCGTCGAGGACAGGACGACCGACGACAGGACCACAGGCGACGAGACGGCCGACGAGAACCCGACCCCTGGGTTGGGGGGCGCTGCTCCGGTCCCGCGCGGCAGCTGGCGTGACCGGACGCGGCGCAAGCCGGGCATCGGGCACGCCTACCGCATCGGGGTCTTCGTCCTCGGGCTGGCGTTCATCGCTCTCGGTATCGCGCTGGCGGTGCTGCCGGGTCCGCTGACGATCCCGCCGGTGCTGCTGGGTCTCTACGTCTGGTCCACGGAGTTCTCCTGGGCGCACCGGCTGTTCGAGTCGTTCCGGCAGAAGGGCCGCGAGGCCTGGCAGCACGCGAAGGTGCATCCGGTCTCCTCGACGATCATCACGGTGGGCGGCATCGTCGCGGCCGTCGTCGCCGTCTGGGCGGTCAACCACTTCGACCTCGTGGCCAAGGCGAAGGACGCCGTCGGGCTGGGCTGACGGATCGACGGATGGACCGGGCTGACGCGGTGCGCACGATCGCTCTCGGCCTCCTGGCCGACGTTGGGTTGCCGATGCAGGCCGCCCAGTCGGTCGCCGACCAACTGCGCTCCGACTCCGCCGATGGGGGCTCCCGGAACTCGGGCGAGGCGACGTGGACCGTCGAGGTGTTTCCGAACGACGTCGACGTGGACGAGGACGGCCGGATCTCGCTGACCAAGCTCGGCAAGGAACGGGAGCGCCACGGCTGGGACGCCCTCGTCCTGCTGACCGACCTGCCGCGGCGGGCGGGGCGGCAGCCGATCGTCTCGGACTACAGCACCGAGCAGTGCGTGGGCCTGCTCTCGATGCCCGCGCTCGGGGCCGTCGGCGTCCGTCGCCGTGCGCGCCGGTCGGTGGCGCACGTCCTCGAGCACCTGCTCGGTGAGCGGCTCGACGTCGGGCGCGAGCGGGGGCAGGGCCGCTTCGCGCCGCTACGACGGATCGAGTCCGAGGATGAGGAGGTCGACGAACACCTCGTCCTGCTCGGGCTGCGCGGACGTCTGCGGCTGCTGTCGGGGATGGTCCGGGACAACCGTCCCTGGCGGCTCGTGCCGCACCTGGCCGGGGCGACGGCGACGGCCGCGGCGACCGCGGCGTACGGCGTCGTGACGACGAGCTTCTGGTCCCTGGCCGACGCGCTCGCCGGCTGGCGCCTCGCGCTCATCAACGTCGCGGCCATCTTGGCGATGGCGACCTGGCTGCTGCTCTACAACAACCTGTGGGAGCGGTCGGCGAGCAAGGACGAGCGGGAGGACGTGCTGCTCTACAACGTCTCCAGCGTGGTGACGCTGACGGTCGGCGTCGCGTGCATGTATGTCCTACTGTTCGCGGTCGCGTTCCTGGCCGCGCTCGCCGTCATCGACCAGGCCTTCCTCGCGAAACAGCTGGGACACCCGGCCTCGTCGATGGAGTACGCCCGGATCGTCTGGCTCTCCAGCTCCTTCGGCATCGTCGCCGGCGCCCTCGGCTCCAGCTTCGAGTCCGAAGCCGCGGTGCGGAAGGCGACCTACAGCAAGCGCGAGCGGGAGCGGCGGGAGAAGGACGCGCGCGATTGAGGCGCTGGACTGACCCGGTCGCTCAGGTCGACGGAGGTGCGGCAGCAGTTCCCGAGCTCGTATAAGTCGACCTTGCCGATCAGCAGTCCGTGAGTGGTGGTGTACGACCATGCCGAAGGTCGGGTGCAGCGCACGGTATCGGCACCCACGCGCACAGGAGTCCCGCGGGGTGTGGGAGATCCGGGCACCTATGGCGACCCAGATCCACCACACCCCCAGACGTGCACCCGCGCGGTAGCCGGATACTGCGCGTCTGCCGAGCCCGGCGGGCGCCGTCTGAAGTGACCGACCACGCCGCTGAGCTCGCACGCGCCGCTACGTCGACGTGCGGGCGCTCATGGCGCCGGCGCATCGACTCTGGAACCGGACTCATTTTCGTCTTACGATATGCGCGTGGTGAGCGAGGGCCAGATCCAGCAGTGGGCCGACGAGGCCGAAGCGGGGTACGACGTCGACTCCCTCAAGCGTCGGGGGCGCGGGCGCCCCGGTCGCGGGGCTGAACCGATGCAGGTCGTGGCCGTCCGGCTGACTACCGAAGAGCTTGACGCTCTCGACGACGCAGCAGCCAGGAAGGACATGAGCAGGTCCGAGGCGATCCGAGCCGCGCTGGCCCACTTCGCTGCGTGAGGGTCCACCGAAGCGCACACGGCGTGTCGACGGAGGACGCGATCCAGGCAGCCGAGTGGTCGCTCTGGATCGAGCCCCTGGACGATGACGGGCCTCCCCACCGGGAGTTGCGACTGGGCTTCGACACCGCAGCCCGCCTGCTGGAGACGGTGGTGCTCGTCCTCGAGAACGGCGACGAGTTGGTCATCCACGCGATGCCGGCTCGCAAGACGTACCTCGACCTACAGGCCGAGGCCGAGGCCGAGGCCGCGACCTCGCCCCGGCATGCCCGTCGGCGCTCCCGGCCGCGCACCCGACCACGCCGTGGATCGGCGAGTCGGGCCGGTTGCTGTCGCGGCGTACCGGGCCGGACCGTTGCCGGTCATGACCTCTACCGAGCCGCTGCCCAGCAGCACCACTGATCCTGTCCGGCTCGCTGTCGCGGCCTACCTGGCCCGGTACAAGGGCTGGTCCCGGCTGCACAACGAGAGCGATCTTCGCCGCTACCTGACCTGGTGTGCCGAGCATCGGCTACCGCCGCTTCAGGCCCAGCGGGCCCATGTCGAGCTGTTCCTCCGTTGGCAGCAGGAGATCCGTCTGCCTGCTCGGACTCCTCGGCCTCCGCGTCTTCGAAGCCGTCGGCGCCACCATCGCCGACGTCGGAGAGGAACACGGACACCGGGTACTGCGGGTGCACGGCAAGGGCGACAAGACCGCGCTCGTGCCCCTGCCACCCGCCGTCGGGCGCGCGGTCGACCAGGCCATCAGCGAGTGCGAACGCGGCCCGCTGCTGCGCAACACCCGCGGCGCACCGATGGACCGGCAAGCCACCACCCGTCGACTCCGCACCCTGGCCCGCACCACCGGCCTCAGCGCCGTGCGCGTCCATCCGCACATGCTGCGCCACACGTACGTGACCACCATGCTCGACGCCGGCGACGACCTCCGCGACGTCCAGACCGCCGCCCGGCACGCCGACCCCCGCACGACCATGCGCTACGACCGCGCTCGCAACAACCTCGACCGCCATCCCAACTACATCCTCGCCGCTTACATGTCCTCCGGCACCTGACCCTCACACGGCGGTGTTGAGATGGACCTCACCACACAAAATAGTTACGATCCGCTATGATTGACTGATGGACGGTGCAGCAGCGTTGCGGTCAGCGCGGCTGCGGTCGCACCTGACCCAGAGTCAGCTGGCAGCTCGAGCCGGCATCACGCAGAGCGTGGTCAGCGCATACGAGTCGGGCCGCCGGCAACCATCAGTGCCGACTCTCGCCGCGCTGATCGCTGCAACGGGCTTCGAACTCGACCTGCAGCTGCGGGAGACGCCGCGGAGGTTTGACTCCCTGAACGGCCCGATTGGACGGCGGGTGCGGCGCGGGCGGCGGCGGATGCTCGAAGCGGCTGACAACTACGGCGTCCGCAACGTGCGGGTCTTCGGCAGCGTCGCCCGAGGCGAGGACCGCCCGGACAGCGACCTCGACCTGCTGGTCGACCTACCGGCCGGCATGGGTCTGGTCGCACTCGGACGAATTCGGGACGAGCTCGAAGCCATCGTGGGGTGCCGCGTCGACCTCGTCCCGGCGACGAACCTCAAGGCCCGCATGCGGGCAGACGTCGAAGCCGAGATGATCGCCCTGTGACCGATCGCGTCGACCAACGGCTGGCCGACATCGCCGACGCCATCACCGCAATCGCCGACCATCTGACGCGAGGCGACCTGTCCGACGGCTTGATATTCGACGCGGTGCGGATCCGGCTGCTAGAGATCGGTGAAGCCGTCAAGGCCTTACCCGCCTCCGTGACGGACGCCGAGGCCGGGATCCCGTGGGCTCAGATCGCACGCATGCGCGACCACCTCGCTCACCGCTACTTCGACACCAACCACGCCATCGTGCAGGCCACCGTGGACCACGACCTGCCCGAACTGGACGCAGCCGTCACCCGACTGCGGGCAGCACCGTGATCGTGCGCGGCGGCCGGTAGTACGGCGTGCGCCGCGGCATTCGTGCGGCACCATATGTCGAGCTCACCCGGCGTCGGCTACACCCGCTCGAGCGATCGGCCACGCCGCTGATAACACGCGTCCGTCAAGAACCCGGTGTCCAGAGATGACGCCCACCATCTGATGCAGCAGGCAGCCGCGGACGCTGGCGTGCCCTCAGCCGCCTCAGGCTGCCGTACTCAGCGCGACGCGAGCGCAGGGTCGGCGGCCAGGTCCGCGACCATCCGGAACAGCCGCAGCCGGTTCGCGGCGGACGCCTCCAGCGGCGGCTTCCCCTCGAGCTCGCGGTACAGGCAGACGAGGTTGAGCACCAGCCGCTCCGGCGCCAGCCACCGTCGGTAGGGCCCGAAGCCCTCGCTGCGGACGAGGCGCCGGGCGGCCGCGAGGGGCTCGCGGCCCGCCGCGTGCTCGGCCGCGCCGGTCTCGAGCAGCCAGGTCCAGTAGCCGCGGAGCGCGCGAACGTCGTCGGCGTCGGCCAGCGGGCCGTGACCCGGGACGAACCGGTCGGCGTCCAGGCCCAGGCAGGTGTCCAGTGCCGTCACCCATCCAGAGATCGGGCCGGACCAGACCACCGGCGTGACGCCGGCGAACAGGATGTCGCCGCAGAACACGACGCCCGCGTGCGGTACGTGCACGACGACGTCGCCCTCGGTGTGCGCAGGGCCCACCTCGACGGCCTGGACCGAGCGCGACCCGACGGGCAAAGACCGTTCGCCCTCGAAGGTCTCGTCGGGGCGGCGCACCGACAGCCCGGCGTGCGCGAAGGGCCGCAACATGTCGCGGGTGTATCGCGAGACCCGGCCCAGCCCGCCCGGGAGCCGGGTGCCCAGCCGGGCCAGCCGGGCCAGTCGCCCCAGCGCTGAGGGCGGCGGCTCGGCCGCCATCTCCGCGGCCGCGGCCCGGCTCGTCACGATCGTCGCCGACGTCGGGACGGCGAGGTTGCCCCACCAGTGGTCTCCGTCGCGGTGCGTCGTCACGACCGTCTCGATCGGCGCGGTGCGCAGCGGCTCTGCGAACCCCTCGAGCATCTGCTCGGCGAGGCGGGCGTCCCACAGGGTGTCCACGAGCAGGGACGTCCCGCCGTCGCTCACCAGACCGGCGTTCGTCTCGCCCCAACCGCCGTTCGGCTGCAGCCAGGCGCGTACGCCGTCGCCGAGATCGACGTCTCCGCAGGGGAAATCGGCCGGTGCCCCGGACAGGGCGGCGCAGGGAGTCGTGCTGGGGTCCATGAGGGCACTCTGGCAGACCGACCCCAGCAGATGTCGTGACCCGACCCACGACCAACGGTTCGACTGAGGGTGGCCCGAGCGGGAAGGCCGATTTGCGAAGAAGTTCGAGAGGGAGGACCTCCGTTGCGGTTGCTGATGATCGGTGCACCCGGTGCTGGCAAGGGCACCCAGGCGGTACGGGTGGCAGAGCACTTCGGGGTCGCACACATCTCCAGCGGCGACCTGTTGCGCGACCACGTGAAGCGCGAGACGTCGATCGGTCGCACCGCGAAGGAGTACATCGAGCGCGGCGACCTCGTCCCCGACGCCGTGGTGCTCGACATGCTCCGCAAGCCGGTCGTGGCCGCCAGCGAGGCCGGGGGCTACGTGCTCGACGGGTTCCCTCGCACCGTCGCCCAGGCCGAGACCGCCTACGGCACGGCGAGGGACCTCGGCGTCTCCGTCCAGATCGCCTGCTACCTCGACGTGCCGCGGGAGGACCTCATCGACCGCATGCTCGCCCGCGCCCGCGGTGTGGAGGACCGCCAGGAGGTCATCGAGCGTCGCCTCGACGTCTACGAGGAGCAGACGGTCCCGCTGATCGAGTACTACCGCGAGCGCGAGCGCCTGGTCTCCGTCAACGGCGCGGCCCCGGTCGAGCAGGTGACGTGGTCCCTCCTCGCCCACATCGACCTCACGCGCAAAGCCATCTCGAAGCAGACCGGCGAGCGGGTCTGACGGATCCGCCCGGGTTCCCGGCCGGGTTCAGGGCACCTGGACGGCGAGCAGCGCGACGTCGTCGTTGAGCTCGCCCACCTGTGCGATCAGGAGGTCGACGAGGGCCTGCGGACCGTCCTCGGGTCGGTGCCCGCGGACCAGGTCGAGCAGCGTCTCCAGGTCGTGGTCGATGTCGCCGCCACGCGTCTCGACCAGCCCGTCGGTGTAGAGCAGCACCGTCGACCCGGGTGGCAGCGAGACGTCACCCTGCCCGCGCGCCGCGTCCAGCGGAACGCCGAGGGGCACGCTGCTCGGCGCGTCGAGCAGGCGGGCCGTGCCGTCCCGGTCGAGCAGCACCGGCGGCAGGTGACCGGCGTTCCCCCAGCGCAGCCGCGGCAGGCCGCGGCGCCCGGGTGGGTTGTCGACGGGCTGCAGCCGCGCGTAGATGCAGGTCGCGAGCTGGGCCATCTCGAAGCCCTGCACGAGCTGGTCCATCCGGTCCAGCACGGTCGCGGCGCTGTCGCCGGCCCACGCACAGGTCCGCAGCACGCTGCGCAGCTGGCCCATCGCGGCGGCCGCGGCCAGGTCGTGGCCCATCACGTCGCCGATCGCGAGACCGGTCGCGCCGTCCGGTAGCGCGAACACGTCCCACCAGTCGCCGCCCACCTGCGTGTCCTGCGCCGCCGGCAGGTAGTCGGCGGCCAGCGCCAGTCCGGGGATCGCCGGCAGCTGCGGGAGCAGCCCGCGCTGCAGCGTCACCGCGGTCCGGTGCTCCATCATGTACAGCCGCGCGTTGTCGAGCGCGAGACCCGCGCGGCGGCCGAGGTCGGCGGCGAGGTCGAGGTCGTCGGCCGTGAAGCGGCGGCCCGACGGCCCGTGGACGAAGGTCATCGTGCCGAGCACCCGCCGCCGGGCGACGAGCGGGACGAACATCAGCGACTCGGCCCCGAGCTGCATCCGGACCTCGTGGCCGGCTCGCTCCTCGGCAGTCATCCGCGACTCGTCGGGGGCGTGGTACTCCGCGACGAGCCGGGGCGGAGCGCCCTCGAGGAGATCCTGGAGCGGCCGATCCGTGCCTTCGCCGGCCGGTGCCATCGCGGCGTAACGCTCCAGCAGGTCCTCGAAGCCGTCGCGGTGCCGAACCAGCGCCCGGTTCAGCCGGCCCGAGTCGTCGGCCAGGTGGATCACCACCCAGTCGGCGAGCAGCGGGACGATCAAGCTCGTCAGCCGCTCGAGGGAGTCGTCGACGTCGAGCGTGGCGGCCAGCAACCCGGTCGCCTCGGCGACGAGGGCGAGCCGGGCCTTCGAGCGGTCTGCCAGGCGAAGCGCCCTCGCGGCGGCGCGGGCCGACTCCTCGGCCTCCGCGCGGGCCTTGTCCGCCTCGACCCGCGCGCGGTCGGCGTCGCCGCGCGCCGCCCGCTCCGCGGCAAGGGCCTCGTCGCGGATCCGGTCCGCCTCCACCCGTTCCGTCACGTCGGTCTGCACGCCGACGAAGTGCGTCAGCGCGCCGTCGCCGTCGTAGACCGGGCTCATGGCCAGCTGGTTCCAGAAGGCGGTGCCGTCCTTGCGGTAGTTCAGCAGGGTGGCGGAGACGTCCTCGCCGCGCTCGAGTCCCTCGCGTAACCGGCGGACGGTCTGCCGGTCGGTGGCCGGCCCCTGCAGGAAGCGGCAGTTGCGTCCGACGGCTTCTTCCGCGGAGTAGCCCGTGGTCAGCGTGAAGGCGGGGTTGACCCAGATCAGCGGCAGGTCGTCGGACCGCGCGTCGGCGAGGGCGAAGGAGATGCCGGTGGCGAGCACGGCGCGGTCCCGCAGCTGGGCTTCACTGGCGGCGGTGCTCGTGGCGGCCCCGATCGCCTCCCGGTCCCGCAGCGGCAGGAGGACGACGAGGGAGTAGCCGTCCAGGTCGGCCGCGTCGGACAGGGGGAGTCCGATCACGAACAGCGGTTCCCGGGCGCCGGTGGCGTCCGAGGCCCGGCGGGCGGTGACCGACTGGCCGTTCACCGGCCGACCCGCCGCCGCGAGCGACAGCGGATGGTCGGTCTCCGACAGTTCCTCCTCGCCGAGGTCGCGGAGCCCGGCCGCGTCGGACCAGTCGTCGACCCCGGCCGGGAGCGCGACGCCGGGCGCGAGCTGAATCGCCAGCGGGTTGGCCTGCACCACCCGGCGGGTGCCGAGCTCGACGAGCAGGACCGCCGCGGGACTGTCGAAGGTCACCTGCGGCAGAAGGGCTGCGGCAGCGGCGCTCGCGGCTCCACTGCTCATGTTCCCGCACCTCGCTGTCGGCCGTCGCTGTCGATAACCGTCGTTGTCGATAACCGGTGGTCTGACCAAGCACGAACCCTGCCGAACCAGAGTACGGAAGCCCATAGATCGGTCATCCGGTCGACCGTCCGGGACGGCGGCGAACAGCGCCCGCGGACAACTGAGGGCAGGTCGGGGTAGTGAGGCCGGTCGGGGTAGAGAGGACAATGGCACAACCGGATCACCCAGTACGCCGGGTGGTCCGGGATCACGCATCGGCCGCTCGCCCGGAGGGCTCATGACGATCGAGGACCGGCAGGCATACGTCGTCGACGGGGTGCGGACGCCCTTCGGGAAGCACCGCGGCGCGCTCGCGTCCGTGCGGCCAGACGACCTCGCCGCGCTCGTGCTCACCACCGCCCTCGAGCGGTCCGGCGTCGCCCCGGACGCCGTCGACGAGGTGATCTACGGAGGCGCCAACCAGGCCGGCGAGGACAACCGGAACGTCGCGCGCATGGCGGTGCTGCTCGCCGGGCTGCCGGAGACCGTGCCCGGCTACACGGTGAACCGGCTGTGCGCCAGCAGCCTGCAGTCGGTGGCCTCGGCCGCGCAGCAGATCCGCACGGGCGAGGCTGACGTCGTGGTCGCCGGCGGCGTCGAGTCGATGACCCGGGCCCCCTACGTGATGGCCAAGGCCGGGACGCCGTGGGCGGCGGCTCCGCAGGTGTTCGACACCGCCCTCGGCTGGCGCCTCGTGAACGCGCGGATGGCCGAGATCGACGGCGGCAAGGCGACGATCACGCTGGGGGACACCGCCGAGGAGGTCGCGCTGCTCGACGGCATCACGCGCGAGGACAGCGATGCCTGGGGCGCCCGCTCGCAGAGCGCGGCCGCGACGGCGCGGGACGCCGGCGTCTTCGATCGCGATCTGGTGCCGGTCGAGACCCCGACCGGAACGGTGAAGGCCGACGAGGTCCCGAGGGCCACCACCGTCGAGAAGCTCGCAACCCTGAAGCCCGTGTTCCGCCCGGACGGCATCGTCACCGCCGGCACCAGTTCGCCGATCTCGGACGGCGCCGGTGCCATCGTCGTGGCGTCCGGTGCGGCGGTGAAGCGCCACGGGTTGCGTCCGCGGGCGAAGGTCGTCGGCGCCGCCGCCGCCGGGGTCGCGCCGTCGCTCATGGGCCTGGGCCCGGTGCCCGCGACGCAGAAGCTCCTCGCCCGCCTCGGAAGAACGGTGGACGACCTCGACGCCGTCGAGTTCAACGAGGCGTTCGCACCCCAGGTGCTGGCGAGCCTGCGTCGGCTGGACCTCGACGAGGACAAGGTCAACACCGACGGCGGGGCGATCGCGCTCGGCCATCCGCTCGGCGCCACCGGCATCCGGCTCGTCCTCATGCTGCTGAACCGCCTCGAGCGCGGCGACCTCACCTCCGGGCTGGCGACGCTCTGCATCGGCGTGGGGCAGGGGATGGCGATGGTCCTGGAGCGGGTGTGAGCGCGACCGGCGCCTCAGGTCAGAGCGCAACCCGCACCCAGGTCGGCATCCTCGGCGCCGGCCCGGCCGGGCTGCTGCTGTCGCACCTGCTCCACCTCGAGGGGATCGACTCGGTCGTCGTCGAGATCCGCAGCCGGGACCACGTCGAGAAGCGGGTCCGCGCCGGAGTGCTCGAATCCCCGACCGTGACCCTGCTCGAACAGGTCGGCGTCGCCGACCGGCTGCACCGCGACGGGTTGCGGCACGACGGCATCCACCTGCTGTTCGACGGCATCCGGCATCACGTCGACTTCGCCGAGCTGGTCGGCAAGACGATCCACGTCTACGGCCAGCAGGAGGTGGTCAAGGACCTCATCGCCCGTCGGCTGGCCGACGGCGGTGACCTCCGCTTCGAGGCCTCCGACGTCGCGGTCAGCGGGCTCGACGGGACCCTCGACGGGGAGCGCCCCCGGATCACCTTCCGCTCGGTCGACGGGGTCGAGCAGTCCCTCGACTGCGACATCGTCGCCGGCTGCGACGGCTTCCACGGGCTGAGCCGGAGCCTGCTGCCCGAGGACGTCCGCCGCACCTTCGACCGCGTCTACCCCTACGCCTGGCTGGGCATCCTCGCCGAGGCGCCGCCGTCGTCGACGGAGCTGATCTACGCCCACACCGACGCCGGCTTCGCCCTGCACAGCATGCGGTCGCCGTCGATCACGCGGAACTACCTGCAGGTCCCCGTCGAAACCGATATCGCCGAGTGGTCCGACGAGCGGATCTGGGCGGAACTGCAGTACCGCCTCGGCTCCGAGGACGAGCCGCCCCTGACCGAGGGACCGATCTTCGACAAGAGCGTGACGGCGATGCGCAGCTTCGTCACCGAGCCGATGCAGTACGGCCGGTTGTTCCTCGCCGGCGACGCGGCCCACATCGTCCCGCCGACCGGGGCGAAGGGGATGAACCTGGCGATCGCCGACGTCTGCGTCCTCGGCCGCGCGGTCGCCCGCTGGTACGGCTCGACGGGGAAGGCGAGCGATGAGGACCTGCTGTCCTACTCGACGCGGTGCCTGCGCCGCGTCTGGCGGGCCGAACACTTCTCCTGGTTCATGACGTCGATGCTGCACCGCGACGTGGACGGCGACGGACAGGCCGACCCGTTCTCCCTGCAACTGCAGCTCTCCCAGCTCCGCTACATCGCCTCGTCCCGCCCGGCGGCGCAGAGCCTGGCGGAGAACTACGTCGGGCTGCCGCTGCCGCCGGTCGGAGCCGCGGCATGACCGGCGACTCCGGCGTGACCGGTGACTCCGCCCTTCCCTCCGATCTCCGCCTCGGCGGCTACCGGCGACCCGACGGCGACCACCCGGACCTGCTGTTCCCGGACTACCGCTCGACGGTTCTCCGGGCGCCGCAGCAGCCGCTCGTGCTGCTGCCGCACCTGCTGACCGAGGTCACCGGGCCGCTGTTCGGCGCGGACCGGGTCCGGCCCGAGGACGCCGACCTGACGACCGGCTCCGGCGGCGAGGCGATCGGCCAGCGCATCGTCGTGCACGGACGGGTGCTCGACGGAGACGGCAGGCCCGTGCCCGACGCCCTGGTCGAGGTGTGGCAGGCGAACGCGGCCGGGCGCTACCGGCACGACCGGGACACCTGGCCGGCGCCGCTCGACCCGCACTTCGACGGGCTTGGCCGGGTCGTCACCGACTCCGAGGGGCGCTACCGGTTCACGACCGTCAAGCCGGGCGCCTATCCGTGGGGCAACCACGTCAACGCGTGGCGGCCCGCCCACATCCACTTCTCGCTGTTCGGCCGGGCCTTCACCCAGCGGCTCGTGACCCAGATGTACTTCCCGGACGACCCGCTGTTCAGCCGGGACCCGATCTTCTCGTCCGTCCCCGAGCCGGCCCGTCCCCGGCTGATCTCCCGCTACGACCACGCCACGACGCAGCCGGAGTGGGCGCTGGCGTTCGCCTTCGACATCGTGCTGCGGGGCCGCGAACAGACCCCGTTCGAGGAGCCGCATGAGTGAGCCGACGGGACGGGGGCTCACCCCGTCGCAGACGGTCGGACCCTTCCTGCACATCGCCCTGATGTGGCCGGACGGGTCGGACGTGGTCGCCGACGGCACACCCGGCGCCGTCGTCGTGACGGGGCGGGTCCTGGACGGCGCGGGCGAGCCCGTTACCGATGCCCTGGTCGAAACCTGGCAGGCCGACGCGGACGGTCGCTTCCCGCACCCCGACGATCCGAGGCCGAGTCCCGAGGGAGTCGGGTCGGACTTCCGCGGCTTCGGTCGGTGCCCCACGGACGGCACGGGCAGCTATCGCATCCGCACGGTCAAGCCCGCCCCGCTGCCGGCTCCCGGCGGTGGACAGGAGGCGCCGCACCTCGACGTCTCCGTGTTCGCCCGCGGCCTCCTCGACCGCGTGGTCACCCGCATCTACTTCCCGGACGAGCCGGCGAACGAGGCCGACCCCGTCCTGGCGTCCGTGCCGCCGGAGCGGCGGGGGACGCTGATCGCGCGGAGCTCCGGCCCGGGGCGGTTCGACTTCGACATCGTGCTGCAGGGTGCGGATGAGACCGTCTTCTTCTCCGTCTGAGCCGGACGGGCTCCTGAGCCCGCTGTTCGGCGACCCGGACGTCGACGAGGCGATCGCCGACCGGGCGCTGGTGACCGCGATGCTCCGCTTCGAGTCGGAGCTCGCCGCCGCGCAGGCCGGACTCGGCCTCGTTCCCCCCGAGGCCGCCGCCGCCATCGCCGCCACCGCGGGTGAGCTGACGGTCGACCCGGCGGAGCTCGGGCGGCAGGCGCTCGGCGCCGGCAACCCGGTCAATCCGCTGGTGCGTCAGCTGACCGCCGCCGTGCCCGAGTCGGCGCGTCCGTTCGTCCACCGCGGCGCCACGAGTCAGGACGTGCTCGACACCGGGCTCATGCTCGTCGCGAGGCAGGCCGCCGACCGCACGTGCCGACGGCTCGACGGCGCGGCCTCGCGGCTCGTTGAGTTGATCGCCGACCACCGGCACACGCCGATGCCCGCGCGGACCTTGGGGCAGCAGGCGCTGCCGACCACGTTCGGCCGCGTCGCCGCGGGGTGGCTGACCCTGCTCGACGACGCGGCGGAACGGCTCGAGGTCGTCGCGCGACGGCGGCTCGCCGTGCAGTTCGGAGGAGCGGCCGGGACGCTGGCCGGGCTCGACGACCGCGGTCCGGAGTTGATGGGTGTCCTCGCCGGGCGTCTCGGGCTCGTCGAGCCCGCCCTGCCGTGGCACAGCGACCGGCAACGGATCCTCGATCTGGGCGCCGCGCTCGGCGGGCTGACCGCGGCCACGGGCAAGGTGGCGCTGGACCTGGTCCTGCTGGCGCAGAGCGAGCTCGGCGAGGTCGTGCCCGCCGCCGGTGGCGGCTCGACGGCCATGCCGCACAAGGCCAACCCGGTCGACGCGATCCTGGTTCGCTCGGCGGCCACACGTACCCCGGGGCTGGTCGCGACCCTGTTCACCGCGGCGGCCGCCGCCGAGCACGAGCGGCCCGCCGGTGCGTGGCACGCGGAGTGGGAGACGCTGCGCGAGCTGCTGTCGGTCACCGGCGGCGCCGCGAACCGCCTCTGCGCTGCCCTCACCGGTTTACGCGTCGACGCGGAACGCATGCGGGCAGACCTCGACCTGTCGGGAGGGCTGCTGCTCTCGGAGAGCCTCGCGGCCCGCCTCGCCCCGGCGCTCGGACGGGACCAGGCGCACGATCTCGTGCGGGAGTGCGCGCAGCAGGCGGCGGCCGGCGAGAAGACCTTCGACCAGATCGTCCGTCGGGAACCGCGGGTCCGCGCCGAACTCGACGACGAGGCGATCACCGCGACGCTGGCGCCGGAGAGTTGGCTCGGCTCCGCGGACGCGCTGGTCGACCGGGCGCTGCGGGCGCACGCCGAGCGAAGCCAACGGAGGAACGGGTGAACGACGACGAGCGCCGCGAGCAGGGCATGCGGATCCGCCGGGAGGTGCTCGGCGACGCGCACGTCGATCGCGCCGAGGCGAAGCGGACGCTCCTGACCGAGGACTTCCAGGACTTCATCACCCGGGTGGCCTGGGGCGACGTCTGGGCCCGGGACGGGCTGGACCGGCGGACCCGTAGCGCGATCACCATCGCGGTGCTGGCCGCCCTCGGCCGCTCCGACGAGCTCGGGCTGCACCTGGCCGCCGCACTGCGCAACGGGTTGAGCCGGGAGGAGATCGGCGAGGTCCTGCTGCAGACCGGTGTCTACGCCGGTGTTCCGGCGGCGAACGCGGCGTTCGGGCTCGCGGTGGACGTGCTCGGCGACCCCGACTCCGATTCCGGCACCGACTCCGGCGCCGGCACCGACTCCGGCGCTGCCGGAACCTGACGCTCAGAACGTGCGGGCGGGCTGTGCCTGGGCTCCGGCGTCGACCTTCAACGGGGAGTCGCCGTCCAGCCGCAGCACCGCCCCGACGGCCTTCGGGGGCAGTTCGGGCGTGCGGACGTCGACCTCGGCGGGCGGGGCGCAGGTGGCGCAGATGCCCGTGCCCGAGCAGCGCGGGCAGGTGGCGAAGCTTCCGTTCGCCCGCTCGGAGCGGCCCTGACCCAGGCACACCCAGCACTGCCGGTTGCCGAGGCAGGCGACGCAGACCGGCCCGTCAGGGCTGGGAGGGGGAGGCACGACGTCAGCATGCGTGACCCGGAACGCGGCGACCATAGGCGGCACGGGCTAGCTCCTTGCCGTGATCACAACGGAGCCCCTCCGCGCCCACAGCAGGTGTTGGGACGGTGCCGGGGCGTAGCCCGAACGGGGGGTTTCGGCAGGCTGGCGGGCAACGCCCGGACAACGAGCGCGTCGTCGTTGTGTTGTTTGCCAAGATCCGGGAGTGCCCGGAACGTCGCGACTCAACGGTGGCGAACCGTGTATCGACATGCACGTCGCGTGGTCGGTGGGGCACGCGGTGCTGACGCTCCGGGGTGAGCTCAACGCGGTCTCCGCCGCCCAGGTCGCCGACCGGATGGGGGACATCTGCTCCAAGGGCCCGATACGGCTGTTCGTCGACCTCACGGACGTGACGGTGCCGAACGCCTTCGTGCTGGGGAAGATCGCCACCGTGGTCGGCCGGCTCCGGGAGAACGGCTGCCCCCTGCTGTTCATCAACCCCTCGGGCGCCACGCGTGAACTGATGCACCGGCACGGGCTCCAGGACCTCCTGCAGCTCGATTCGGCATGACCGGGCCGTGACGCCGGCTCCGTCATGACGCCGGCGCTCCCCGGTTCCTTCGTCCCGCGACCGGGCGCCTGGCAGACCGCGAGCGGACGGGCCGAGATCCTCGCGGACGCCGACCGGCCCGGGGCGTATCTGCTGGTGGTGGACGACGTCCCGCAGTCCTACGTCGACCTCCTCGCGCCGGCGTTCCTGGAGTTCGGCTACGTGCGCCAGCTGGGCACCCTCGTCGAGCTCCACGAACCACCGGCACCGGCACCGCTGTCCGTCGTGCACGTCGGGGCGGGTGCCGCGACCCTCGCCCGGCACGTGGCCGCCGTCCGGCCGGGGTCGCACCAGACCGTGATCGAAAACGACCGGGAGCTCGCCGAGGGCGTCGAGCAGCGGCTCGGCACCGCCGGCTTCCGCTACGTCGTCGCCGACGGGCGAGCCCACCTCGCGGGCCTGGCGGAGGGCGCGACCGACCTGCTGGTCACGGACGCGTTCGTCGCCAACCGCATCCCGCCCAGCCTCACGACGACCGAGTACCTGGCCGAGGTCCGGCGGGTGTTGCGGCCGAGCGGCTGGTACGCCGTCAACATCGCGGACGCCGCGCCGTTCGCCTACGCCCGACGGGTGGTCGCCACCGTGTCCGCGACGTTCGCGACGTGCGTGGCGCTGATCGAGCCGGCGGTGCTGCGAGGACGACGGTTCGGCAACCTCATCGTCGTGGGCGCGGACGAGGAGCTGCCCCTCCCGGCGCTGCTGCGGGCCTGCTCGGCCGACGCCGCCGTGCCGCACCGGGTCGTGCACGGCGAGGCGATGACCGAGTTCCTCGGGGACGCGGTGCCGCTCCACGACGGGGACGCGCCCGAGTCTCCGATCCCGCCGCTGGGCGCGTTCTCGATCTCCGGCGCGACCGAGCGGGTACTCGCCGATCGGGACGAGCCGGAGCAATAAGCCCGCATCGTCTGGCAGCCTCGGCGATATGACGACCGAAAGCGCGACCGCCGCCCAGCACGTGGACGCTCCGCCGCCCCAGGACTTCGCGGGCCGGGTGGCAGTCGTCACCGGGGCGACCCGCGGGATCGGGCTCGCCATCGCCGCCGAGCTCGTCGACCGCGGCGCCTTCGTCGTCGTCACCGCTCGGAAGCCCGAGGAGCTCGAGGCGGCCGTCGACCAACTCGACCCGGAGTCGACCGGCCGGGCCATCAGCTCGCGCGGCAGCGCGGACGACCCGGAGCACCAGGCCGTCACGGTCGCGCTGGCTCTCGAGCGCTTCGGCCGCCTCGACCACCTCGTCAACAACGCCGCCATCAACCCGCAGTACGGGCCGCTGATGGACGCCGACCTCGGCGCCGTCCGCAAGGTCTTCGACGTCAACGTGACGGCGACCCTGTCGTGGACGCAGCACGCCTGGCGGGCCTGGCTGCGCGACCACGGCGGCAGCGTCCTCAACGTCGCGAGCGTCGGCGGCATCCGCGCCGGCTCCCCGATCGGCGCCTACAACGCCAGCAAGGCCGCGCTGATCCACCTCACCCGCCAGCTCGGGGTGGAACTCGGCCCGAACGTTCGGGTCAACGCCGTCGCGCCGGCCGTCGTCAAGACGACCTTCGCCCGCGCGCTGTACGAGGACCGCGAGGACGAGGTGGCCGCCGACTACCCGCTGCGGCGCCTCGGTGTGCCGTCCGACATCGGCAAGGCCGGGGCGTTCCTGCTCTCCGACGACGCCTCCTGGATCACCGGGGAGACCCTCGTCGTCGACGGAGGCGTGACGCTGGGCCGCTGAGCCGGCCTCCCGATGGGTACGCCCTGGGCATGCTGTACGCGCTGGGCCTGATCGCGGGGGTCCTGCTCTATCCGGTGCTCGCGCTCTACGCGTGGTTCACGAAGAAGCGGCGCCAGCGCTGGTTGCGCCGCCGCGGCCTCGGCTTCCTCGCCTGACCGCCTGCGCACGCGTTACCGGTCCGTGACCGGCAGCCCCTGACGAAACGGCGACGCTTCGCGTCTTGTTACCCGACGGACGGGTGCGAGGTCGGGCGGAGCCAACGGTGGACGAGTTCGATGACTGGGTGCGGGAGAGCTATCCCGTCGCCTACCGGACGGCTGCGCTCCTGCTGCCGAATCCGGCGGACGCTCAGGAGGCGGTGCAGGAAGCCTTCCTGCGCGTCTGGAGGTTCCGGGACGCGCTCCCGAGCGGGGACGGCCGCCGCGCCTGGCTCTACCGCGTCGTGGTCAACACCTGCCACTCGCGCGGCCGCGCCGCCGCAGCCCGCCCGCGGGTCGTCGCGGAACTCGATCCCGAGCGACCTCCGCCCGCCGCCGTCCGGAGCGAGGAGGACTCGGTCGTCCGCGCCGAGGACGTCCGCCGCGCGCTCGAGGCGCTGCCGGAGCACCTGCGCGCCGTCGTCGTCCTCACCTACTACGTCGGCCTCGTCGATCGGGAGGTCGGCGTCGCCCTCGGCAAGCGGCCGGGTGCCATCCGGACCCGGCTGCTCGAGGCCCGTCGGCGACTCGCCGCCGATCCCCGCCTCGCCGCCTGGGCGCCGACCGCATCGGAGGCCGGACATGATTTCTGAGGACGACCTCCGCCGCCTGCTGGCACGCGCCGCAGCGAGCGCCGAACCGCCGGAGGACGGCGCGGAGCGCATCCTGCTCGCTCGGGCGGACGCCCAGCCGGCCCGTCCCGCGCGTCGCAAGCCTTTCCGCGAGCGGCGCGCGGATCGACCCGCGGGCCGACGCACCGCCCGGCGGGAATCCCGCTGGGCACTGGCCGCCCTCGTGCTGGTCGCCGTCGTGATCGGGGGCGGCGTCGGCGTCGGGCAGCTGTCGGACCGGCAGGGCTCCTCGAGCACGAGCACGACCGGCGCGCCGGCACCGGCCGCGCGGGACGGCGCCTCTCCGGACAGTGGCGCCGCGGGCCAGGGAGCCCCCGGAAGCGCGGCGGCACCGTCGACCGTCCCCGTGCCCGGGCGGCCGGACGATCTGCCGTCCACCGGCGCCAAGATCGTTCAGAAGGGGCAGATCACCCTTCAGGTCGACGCCGACCGGGTGCCCGACGCCGTCGACCGTCTCGGCGCCATCGCCACCGGGTTGCGCGGCTACGTCGCGGCCAGTTCGACGACCGACAGCCGCAGCGCGTCGGGCACCGTCACGCTGCGCGTGCCGGCCTCCGCGTACCCGCAGGTACTGACACAGACGCGCGGCCTCGGCAGGGTGACGCGCTCGAGCAGCGATTCCGAGGACGTGACCGGCGAGGTCGTGGATCTCGAGGCCCGCATCCAGACGCTGAAGGACACCCGGGCCAGCTACCAGGCGCTGCTCGGCCGGGCCGGCACCGTTGACGAGATCCTGCAGGTCCAGCAGCGGATCACCGAGGTCCAGACCGAGATCGAGCAGCTGCAGGGTCGCCAGCAGGTCCTCACCGATCAAGCGGCCCTGGCTACCGTCACCATCACGGTGACCACCCCGTCGCGTACCTCCTCGCTGTCGAGCCAGGACGACGGCCTCGGCGGTGCCTGGAGGCGAGCGGTGTCCGGCTTCGGGAACGGCGTGGAGTGGCTGGTCGCCGCGAGTGGACCCGTGTTCTTCGTTGCGCTGCTCGCGCTGCTGCTGGCCTGGCCGGTGCGGTGGGGCGTCCGTCGGCTCCGCCGCCAGATGATCTAGGCCGAGTCCGGACCGGTCGCATCCCGGTTCGGCGCCGGGAACACGAGGTGCGTGACCCGGTCCCCCTGGATGCTGACCGTCGGGTCGCCGAGCGGGTAGTCGTCGACGCGGACGCCGCCGCCGAAGAAGGGGCGACCGCCGCCCATGACCACGGGCACCAGGTCGATGGCGATCTCGTCGAGCAGCCCCAGCTCGAGGCACTGCCCGGCGATCGTGCCCGCCGCCACTGCGACCGTGCGGTCCCCGGCGATCCCGCGAGCCATTTCCACCGCCGCCTGGACCCCGTCGGTGACGAAGTGGAACGGGGCGTCGGGATGGGCCTCGACCCAGTCGGTCGGCACCTGGTGCGTCACCACGACGACCGGCACGTCCATGGTGTGCCGGCCGCCCCAGCCGCCGGTGAAGTCGAACAGGGTGCGGCCGCAGACGAGCGCGCCGAGCGAGGACGTCCACCGCTCCCAGTAGTCGACGCTCTCCCGGCTGAGGTGCAGCGTGATGTCCCCGGCCGGCGCAGGGACGGTGACGTCGCCGTTCTGGAGCCAGTCGAACAGCATGCCGATCGTGTTGTCGTCCTTGGCGATGTAGCCGTCCAGGGACATGGATGCGTTCGCGATGACGGTGCTCATGCTTCTGCTCCATCCGTTGTGCGTCGGTAGGTGACGGCCAGGTCGTCGCCCCACTGGCCGGGCGTCTGGGCGAGCTCGCCGTGGGCCGAGAAGGCGTCGGGAGCGAGGACGGCCGTGTAGCGCTGGGCGAAGTCCGGAACGTCCCGCCACCACCGCCACACGCCGTCCTCGAGGGAGGTGCGGTAGGTCCGCCGGACGCCGCGGGAGTCGAAGTACTCCATGACCAGGCCGTCGCCGTCCTCGGGAGGACCGATGACGCTGATCGCGTTCGGGATCTCCGCGGCGTCGTATGTGGTCCGTTGGATCAGGAACCGGCCGCCGTCCAGCCACTCGAAGGTGACCCTGCCGGGGACGACGCCGTCGAGCATCGGGTGAGTCGCCTCGGTGGTCCAGGTGCCGACCAGTGCCTCGAAGGGCCGCATGTCGGGTTCGTTGCCGTTCATGCCAATAGGGACGGCCGGGCGGCACCGGACTCATCGGCTCCAGATGCAGCCGACGCGGCGTGCTCCGCCTCTGCGATGCAGGTCGGCCAGACAACCATCGGTGACCGACGCGCTCGATAGCCGGCGTTCTCGCGCGGTTCCCGCGTAGGGCTGTGCGAGATTTGCGCCGCTCTGGGTGCCCTGATCTCGCACACCCCCGGATTTGCCTGTTCCCGCGAGGTGCCGATCTCGCGCGGATTCGGGCGGTATCTGGTCAGCACCACGACTCACTCCGGAACCTGGCGCTGCTTGACCGGCTATGACCGGCCGGACGGCGCCAGCTTCCATCCGCGGAAGAGAAGAAGAGCGTCAGCCGGCGGCGGGTCCCAGCAGCTGACCCACGACGGCAATCGCCTGGTCGATGTCGCTCTCCCGGCCGGCGATGACGTCCGCGTAGAGGAAGCTCTCGCAGATCCGGACGATCACGTAGGCCAGGGTCGAACGGTCGATCGCGAGAGCCAGCCGGCCGGCGTCGACCTCCTCGGCCAGCAGCCGCTCGATGACGACGATCGAGCCGGCCTGGACGCGCGCGGCCTGCGACGTGAGGACCCGCAGGGCCACCTCCGGCTCGGTCGCGAGGAACCGGTGCAGCGCCGCATCGGCCTGCGCCGAGGTGAGGAAGGTCTGCAAGGAGGTGAGGATGCGCGCCCGTCCGGTCAGCCCCGTCGAGGCGATCGCCGCGCGGGCGTGCGAGCGTCGGGCCCGCCACCAGAACACCTCGCCGAGCAGCGCGTCCCGGCTGCCGACCCAGCGGTAGAGGGTCGCCCGTCCGAGGCCCAACTCCGCCGCGAGCGCGCGCATGTCCAGGCGCTGCAGCTCGCCCACCCGCCGCAGCGCGGCCGCGAAGACGGGTGGGGGAATCGTGCTCGGCGGGGCCGTCCCCTCGGGCAGCAGAGCGGCCAGCTCGGCCGCCGGATCGGAGTCGTCCTCCGCGGTGACGTCTCCGGCACCGAGGCGTAGTGTGCGAGACACATCGGCAGTATGTCTCGCCCGCGGCCGGAGGTCATCCGTGGATCTCAGTTTCACCCCGGAAGAGGAGGAGTTCCGCACCGAGTTGCGGTCCTACCTCGAGTCGACGATCCCGGCCGAGTGGCGCGATCCCGAGTTCTGGGAGGGCCTCGACCGGCACGAGGCCTTCGCGCTGCGCCGCCAGTGGGAGGCCGAGAAGGCCAAGGCCGGCTTCACCGGCATCGCCTGGCCCAAGGAGTGGGGCGGTCGCGGCGGCACCGAGGGCATGAAGGCGATCTACGACGAGGAGATGGCCCGCGCCCGCGCACCCCGCGGCGCCAACCAGCTCGGCGTCACCTACCTCGCGCCGACCGTCGCCGTCCTCGGCAGCGAGCAGCAGAAGCGCGACATCATCGGCGCGATCCTCCGCAACGAGGAGATCTGGTGCCAGGGCTTCTCCGAGCCCGGCGCCGGCTCCGACCTCGCCGGTATCCGGACGACCGGTGTCCTCGACGGCGACGAGTACGTCGTCAACGGGCAGAAGATCTGGACCACGCAGGCCATCCACGGCGACAAGCTGTTCGCGCTGATCCGCACCGAGCCCGGCTCGCAGCGGCACCAGGGCCTGTCGTTGATGCTTATCGACATGGACCAGCCGGGCGTCGAGGCCCGGCCGATCACGACGCTGTCCGGCGACCAGGAGTTCGGCGAGGTCTTCCTCACCGACGCCCGCGTGCCCGCCGAGTCGAACCTCGGCGGCATCGGCAACGGCTGGCAGACGGCGATGCTGCTCCTGTCCTTCGAGCGCGGCGCCTCCGCCTTCGGCATGTACACCGGGATGCGCCAGCAGCTCGCCGGCATCGTCGCCGCCGCGCGCTCGACGTACCGGGACGGCCGCACCGCCGCCGAGGACCCGGTGCTGCGGCAGAACCTCGCCGCGGTCGTCACCGAGCTCGAGTGCCTGCGCTACCACTCGTTCCACGTGCTGTCGCAGGTCGAGAAGGGTCGCGACCTCGGCTTCGAGGCGTCGATGACCAAGCTGCAGTGGTCGGAGACGATGCAGGACCTGTTCGAGGCCTTCGACGAGATCCTCGGCCCGAACGTCACGGTGCGGCGGCCCTTCGACGGCGATGTCGGCGGGCCCGCGGCGGAGATCACGGACCTCGCCGCCCTGCAGAACGCCGGCCTGTACAGCCGCTCGGTCACCATCTGGGGCGGCTCCGGACAGGTGCAGCGCAACGTCGTCGCCGAGCGCGTGCTCGGCCTGCCTCGCTGATCCTTCAGCAATCGATTCGATAGCGGGAGCGGAACACACATGGACTTCGGGCTCACCGACGAGCAGCGGGCGCTGGACGCGAGCGTCCGCGAGTTCCTGTCCGACCGGTTCGACCTGACCGCGGTCCGCCGCGTGTACGAGGACCTGTCCGGCGACGGCCACCCGCGCGAGCTGTGGTCGTCGTTCGCCGAGTACGGCTGGCTCGCCGTCACGGTGCCGGAGGAGCACGACGGCCTCGGCCTCGGGCTCGTCGACGCGCAGGTCGTGGCCCGGGCGCTGGGCGGCGGCGCCGTGCCGGGGCCATGGCTGCCGACCGTGCTCGCCACCGAGGCGGTCCGGCTCGCCGGCTCCCCGGAGCAGCAGGCTGCCTGGCTGCCGAAGCTCGCCGCCGGCGAGGCGGTCGGGACGGTGGCCCTCGAGCCGCCGGCATCGGGCGCCCTACGCCGGGTCGAGTACGGCGCGGTCGCCGACGTGCTGGTCGTGGCGCAGGAGGACGGCGGACTCGGGCTCGTGGCCCTCGACGGCGTGCCCCGTCAGCAGGTCGCGCAGTACGACGGGACGACCCGGCTCGCCTCGGTCGACCTGTCGAACGCGACGGTCGAGCCGCTGCCCGGCGCGACCGCGGACAGCACTGCCACTGTCGCCGACCTGCACCGCCGCGCCGCGGTGTTGGCTGCGGCCGACCTGGTCGGCATCGCCCGCGAGGCGCTGACGCGCACCGTCGCCTACGACAAGGACCGGGTGCAGTTCGGCAAGCCGGTCGGGTCGTTCCAGGCGCTCAAGCACGCGATGGCCGACCTGCACGTCGGCGTGACGATGGCCGAGCACGCCGTGCTGTATGCGGCGTTTGCCATCGACACGGCGCGAGAGGACGCCGACCTGGCCGCCGCGGTCGCCAAGGCGAAGGCCAGCGAGGTTGCCAAGCAGACGACCGGTGCCATGATCCAGTTCCACGGGGGCATCGGCTTCACCTGGGAGCACGACGCGCACTTCTACTTCAAGCGGGCCAAGCGTCTGGCCGCCTCCTACGGCGACCTGGCACAGTCGCGCGAGCGCATCGCCAGCCTGACTTTTGCGTAACAGCAGGTTCGCCGCCTGAACCAGTTCTTCTGCCCGACCACACCACGGAAGGTCCGCCATGGATTTCGCCCTCAGCCCGGCCGCGCAGGAGTACCTCGACAAGCTGCGCGCCTTCATGGACGAGCACATCTACCCGGCCGAGCAGCGCTACCACGAATGGCAGCTGGAGTCGGGGCACGGCCCGCACGACGACCCGCCGTTCCTCGAGGACCTCAAGGCCGAGGCGCGCAAGCGCGGGCTGTGGAACCTGTTCCTCCCCGGCGAGGGGCACCCGCTCAAGGTCACCGACTACGCCACGCTCGCCGAGCAGACCGGTCGCAGCATCGAGCTGGCGCCCGAGTCGATCAACTGCGCCGCCCCCGATACCGGGAACATGGAGGTGCTGCACCTGTTCGGGACCCAGGAGCAGAAGGAGCGCTGGCTGCGGCCCCTGCTCGACGGCGAGATCCGCTCCGCGTTCGCGATGACCGAGCCCGACGTCGCCTCGTCCGACGCCTCGAACATCCAGCTGAGCATCGTGCGCGAGGGCGACGAGTACGTCATCAACGGCCGAAAGTGGTGGATCAGCGGCGCCGGCCGTCCGCGCACCCAGATCTTCATCGTCATGGGCAAGACCGACCCGAACGCGTCGGCCTACAAGCAGCAGTCGATGATCCTCGTGCCCAAGGACACCCCCGGCGTCGAGGTCGTCCGCAGTCTGCACGTCTTCGGCTACAACGACCGCGAGTCGCACTGCGAGGTGCGCTTCACGGACGTCCGCGTGCCGGTGTCGAACCTCATCGCCAACGAGGGCGACGGGTTCATGATCGCGCAGGCGCGGCTCGGGCCCGGCCGCATCCACCACTGCATGCGCGCCCTCGGGATGGCCGAGCGGGCGCTCGAGATGATGGTGAAGCGCGCCGCGTCGCGGACCGCCTTCGGCAAGCAGATCGTCGAGCAGGGCGTCGTGCAGCAGCAGATCGCCGAGTCGCGGCTCGAGATCGAGCAGGCCCGGCTGCTCACTCTGAAGACGGCCTGGCTGATCGACAACGTCGGCCCGAAGGGGGCGCGGACCGAGGTCGCCGCCATCAAGGTGATCGCCCCTCGCGTCGCGCTGTCGGTGCTCGATCGCGCCATCCAGGTGCACGGCGGCATGGGCGTCTGCCAGGACACGCCGCTGGCGAGCATGTGGGCCGGGGCACGGACGCTGCGCCTCGCGGACGGGCCGGACGAGGTGCACCTGCGCAGCGTCGCCCGTCAGGAGATCGGCAACGTCATCGGCCGGCCGTCGCGCTCCAACGGGTCGAGCGGTTCGTCCTCCGCGCCGGCCGGGGAGACCGCGCCGCAGCCCGCCGGCGGCGTCAACTAGCGTGCCGAGCATGCGCGCCGTACAGATCACGAGCCTCGACGGACCCTCCGCCCTCGAGGTCAACGACGTCGAGGAACCCTCCGGCGACGGGATGGTGCTCGTCGACGTGCACGCCGCCGGCGTCACCTTCCCCGAGGTGCTGCAGAGCCGCGGCGAGTACCAGATCAAGCCGCCGCTGCCGTTCGTCCCCGGCTCCGAGGTGGCCGGGGTCGTCCGGTCGGCGCCGGAGGGCTCCGGCTTCTCCGCCGGCGACCGGGTGGCGGCGTTCCCCGGTCTCGGCGGCTTCGCGGAGGTCGCGGCGGCGATGCCGCAGGCGGTGTTCCCGCTGCCCGAGTCGGTCTCGTTCGCGGCCGGCGCCGGTCTGCCCATGAACTACCTGACGATGCACTTCGCGCTGGTCCGGCGCGGCGGTCTCCAGTCGGGCGAGACGGTGCTGGTGCACGGCGCCGCCGGCGGTATCGGTACGGCCGCGGTGCAGCTGGCGAAGGCGCTCGGCGCACGGGTCATCGCGGTGACGTCGTCGGACGAGAAGGCCGACATCGCCCGCCGGGCCGGCGCCGACGAGGTCGTGTCCTCCGACGGCTTCCGCGACGGGGTCAAGGAAGCGACCGGAGGGAAGGGCGTCGACCTCGTCGTCGACCCGGTTGGTGGTGACCGCTTCACCGACTCGCTGCGCTCGCTCGGCCGCGAGGGCCGGATGCTCGTCATCGGTTTCACCGAGGGCGAGATCCCGTCGGTGAAGGTGAACCGGCTGCTGCTGAACAACATCTCGGTCGTGGGCGTCGGCTGGGGCGCGTTCTGGATGCCGCAGCCCGACTACCTGCAGGAGCAGTGGGCCGACCTGAAGCCGCACGTCGAGTCGGGTGCGCTCGACCCGGTGATCGGCGCGACCTTCCCGCTCGAGGAGGCGGGTAAGGCCGTGGCGTCGCTCGACGAGCGCAAGGCGCTCGGCAAGGTCGTCCTCACCGTCCGCTGAACACGGCAGCAAGGTGCGGTAGCTTTTCCCTCGCCGCGCGAGAGAACGAGGAGGTGGGACCCGTGAACGCATCGACATGGGTGCTCCCCTCAGGAGTCACGGTCGGACGATAGGTCGTCCGGGGGCGCCCTTTCCGAGCACTCCCGAAAGGCACGACCATGCGATTTGCTTCCGAACAGCGCCTCGGCGACGGCGTCCTCGAACGCGAGTTCACCCTGGGCGAGATTCCCGGCGTCCTGTGGACGTCCGGCTCCGCACCGGCACCGCTGATCCTGCTCGGCCACCCCGGCGGACTGAACACGATGTACCCGCGACTGGTGGCCAGGGCCCGGCAGTCCTTGGCGGAGGGCTTCGCCGCGGCCACCATCGAGCTTCCCGGCAGTGGTGGCCGACCCCGTTCCGCCGCCGCCGAGGAAGCCCGCGCCGACCTGCGCCGGGCGCTATCGGCCGGCGAGCCGGTGGACGAGGTCGTCGACCGGCTCGTCCTCCCGCTGGTTGAACAGGCCGTCCCTGAATGGCGGGCGACCCTGGACGCCCTCCTCGCGCTGCCCGAGATCGGCGGTCCGGTCGGCTACGCGGGAGGGGTCATCGCCATCGGCATCCGGCTGGCGCGGGTCGAGTCGCGCATCGCGGCCGCCCTTCTGTTCGCCGGGAGTTTCGTGCCCCGCAGCATGTTCGAGGAGGCCCGGCAGGTCAGCATCCCGCTGCAGGTTCTGCTGCAGTGGGACGACGAAGGGAACGACCGGCAGATGGCCCTCGATCTGTTCGACGCCTTCGGCTCCAGAGAGAAGACGCTGCACGCCAACATGGGCGGACACACCGGTGTGCCGCAGTTCGAGGGGGACGCCGGGAACCGGTTCTTCGCCCGGCACCTGAAGTGAGGCGGGCCGTCAGTCCCACCAGCAGTGGAGCTGCGGGTCCGCGCGAGGTTCGTCCGCGGACTCGCAGAGCACCTCCGCCTCTGCCAGCAACTGCGGATCGACCTGCGTGCTGTCGATCGCGTCGAGGGTGACGCGGTAGTCGGACCGGTGCTTCTCGACGGTGTAGCCGCCGGCGAGCACGCCCGGGTGCCGGCACTGGAACTGGAAGAGCCGCCACGCGGACGGGGACTCGTTCTGCCGGTTCCCTTACAACCGGGACGCTTGCGAGGCGGCATCAACCTTCGGGACGTCCCCGCTGCAGGCGCCCGGGGTGAGCACGGCGCAGACCAGCGCTGGCGCGAGGAACCTGCGCCGCGGCCTCCCGGCTGAGCTAAGACTCGTCACGCACGGTCCGGTAGTACCGGGCGAGGAATTCAGCGCGCACATCGAAGCGGCTCATGTAGCCGACGCCGCTCGCCAGGACGTTCCACTCCCGCGCGATCTTCGTCGCGTACCACTCGTTGAGCACCGGGTAGAAGATCGGCTGTTCCAGTAGGCGTGGCGGCCAGCGTCGCCAGCCAGAGTCCGCGACCAACTGCAGCTCGTCAGGACCGGGCGGGCGCCAGAGAGTGGTGGAGGCGACGGTGGTCACGACAGCATCATGCGGGAGGGGTGCTCGCGGACGCCTGTCGGTCAGTGCGCGCCGCCGAGTTCGAGCGCCAGGACGCCGGCGACGACCAGCCCGATGCCACCGATCTGCACCGGGGTCAGGGTCTCGTCGAACAGCGGCACGCTGAGCACCGCCACGAGCGCGACACCGGCGGCGGCCCACGTGCCGTACGCGACGCCCAGCGGCAGGCCGCGTTGCAGGGCCAGCGACAGACCGGCGAAGGCCGACAGGTAGCCGACGATGACCAGGACCGCGAAGTGCGGCTTGGAGAATCCCTCGGATGCTCGGAGGCTCAAGGTCGCGAGGATCTCGGACGCGATGGCGACGGCCAGGAACAGGTAGCCCACGTCTGGATTGTCCCAGTCGCGGGTCAGGCCGCCGTCGCAACGCCCTCGTAGAGATAGCCGATGAACTTCGGCTCGCCCTTGTTGTAGTAGCGATCCAGCGCGGTCACCTGCATGCCGCCTGCCTCGAGGATGCCGACGATGTCGCGGTTGAGGTTGCAACCGCAAGCCACCCGCTGCTGAAGACCGTTCAGCCGGTCCTGCCAGCGGCGGACCGAGGGGTCATCCGCGCGGCCGTGCTCGACGAAGTGCAGCGTGCCTCCGGGCTTCAGGACCCGCCGCACCTCACGCACGGCCGAGACCGCGTCGGGGATCGTGCACAGGGTCCACGTGCACAGCGCACTGTCCGCCGAGGCGTCCGCGAACGGCAGCGACTCGCCGTCGAGGCCGTCGATCTCCACCGGAACCGGGGTCGCGGCGATCCGCTTGCGGGCCAGCCGGACTCCGACCCCCGACGGTTCTATGGCGCGGACGACATCGACCGACGGCGGCAGGAACGGCAGGTTGAGCCCGGTGCCGAAGCCGACCTCGAGGACATCGCCGTGCAACCCGGCGCAGACCCGGCGCCGGACGTCGTGCAGCGCCTTGTTGCCCATCACGATGTTCAGCCCGCGCGGGAAGATCTGTTCTCCGTAGAAGCCCATGGCCCCCATGCTCGCCCCGCGCCGGCGATACGTCAGCCGCTCGGCGTCAGGACTCGACCGCGCGGTACAGGTCCGACAGGTATTCGTAGGCCGCGACGTTGTGCCGCGGGATCTCGGGCACCGGCCGCTCGAGGGTCTTGGCGGGTATCCCGGCGGCCAGCGTCATCGGCGGGACCTTGGTGCCGGCCGTGACGACCGATCCCGCCGCGATCAGCGAGCCACGACCGACGACGGCGCCGTTCATCACCACGGCACCCATCCCGATGAGCACGTCGTCCTCGATCGTGCAGCCGTGCAGCACGACCCGGTGCCCCACGGTCACCCGCTCGCCGACCACGACGGGGGAGCCGGGGTCGGTGTGCACCACGGACAGGTCCTGGATGTTCGACGACGCGCCGATCGTGATCGGCTCGATCTCCGCCCGCAGGACGCAGCCGTACCAGACCGACGCCTTCGCCGCGAGCGTCACCTTGCCGGCGACGACGGCGGTCGAGGCCAGGAAGGCGTCCTCGGCGATGGCGGGCGTGAAGTCGTTGACGGTGAGCACGGTTGGCATGCCCTCAACCTCGCACAACCGTCCCCGACACCGACGACCGGCCGTCCTGTCCTGGACGCCTGGGTTCAGGCCCGGGCGGCCGCGGCGCTGCCCTGTAGCTGCTCCACGTGACGAGGCCCCGCCTCGTCCTCGACGCGATCGTCGCTCAGCTGCGGCGCGGGCGTCGGGTCGACGGGCGCGGCCACGGCGGCGGCTTCGTCGCTGTCGATGCTCGGGGTGTCGATGTTCGGGGTGTCGATGACCGGGGTGTCGACGTTCGAGCCCTCGACGTTGGACGTCCGCAGCGGCACCTCGCGGATCGCGACCACCGCGACCACCGCGAGCACGAGCAGCGGCACCGTCAGCGTGAAGATCAGGGCCGTGCCCTCGCCGTAGGCGCTCTCGACGATCGTCCGCACGGCGGGCGGAAGCGTGCTCGGGTTCGGCAGCGTCTCGGAGCTGCCCGCGGGAACGACGATGCCCTTCGCCGCCAGGCCGGAGGCGATGGACTCGCGGACATGCGAGGCGAGGACCGCGCCCAGGGCGGAGACGCCGATGGCGCCACCGAGCGACCGGAAGAACGAGACGGTCGCCGTCGCCGACCCCAGCTCGCGCATCGGGACGGAGTTCTGCACGGACAGGACGAGGTTCTGCATCGTCATGCCCACACCCACGCCGGCGATGGCCATGTAGGTCCCGACGATCACGAGCGGGGTGTCGTAGCTCGTGGTCCCGAGCAGGCCGAAGCCGACCGTGACCAGCACCGCG
This sequence comes from uncultured Actinomycetota bacterium, assembly GCA_963783105.1. Taxonomy (GTDB): domain Bacteria; phylum Actinomycetota; class Actinomycetes; order Frankiales; family Frankiaceae; genus JAVEDQ01. The sequence continues at coordinate 523,264 of CAWAMI010000002.1, read as the reverse complement.
CCGCCGACCAGGAAGCGCTTCCAGCTGCCGGTGCGGGTGATGATCCGCCCGACGATCAGGGAGGACAGGGCGAGCCCGAGGATCAGCGGCATGGTCATGAGGCCGGAGACGGTCGGGGTCTTGCCACGAGCGATCTGGAAGTACTGGCTGAGGAAGATCGTCGCGCCGAACAGGGCGACACCGACGAACAGGCTGGCGATGGTCGCGAGGCTGACGGTGCGGTGGCGGAACAGCTCGAGCGGGATGATCGGCTCGGCGGCGCGCAGCTCGACCAGGACGGCGAGGGCGAGCAGGACGACGCCACCCGCGATCATGGCGGCCGTCTGGCCCGACAGCCAGTCGAACTCGTTGCCGGCCAGCGAGACCCAGATGAGGAGCAGGCTGACGCCGGAGACGATGAGCGCGGCCCCGAGGTAGTCGACCTTCGCCTTCCGCTTGGCCTGGGGCAGGTGCAGGGTCTTCTGCAACACGACGAGCGCGAAGGCAGCGAACGGCACGCCGACGTAGAAGCACCAGCGCCAGCCGAGCCACGAGGTGTCGACGATGACGCCGCCGAGCAGCGGCCCCGAGATCGTGGCGACGGCGAACACCGCGCCGAGGTAGCCGCTGTAGCGCCCGCGCTCACGCGGCGAGACCATCGCGGCGAGGATCACCTGCGTCAGCGCGAGGACGCCGCCGGCGCCGGCGCCCTGGATCGCGCGGCAACCGATGAGGAAGGCGGCCGACTGCGACAACCCGGCGGCCATCGAGCCCACGACGTAGACGACGAGGGCGATCTGCATCAGCAGCTTGCGGCTGACGAGGTCGGAGAGCTTGCCCCACAGCGGCGTGGATGCGGTCATCGCCAGCAGGGTCGCCGTGACGACCCAGGTGTAGGACGTCTCACTGCCGTGCAGGTCGGAGACGATGCGAGGCAGGGCGTTGCTCACGACGGTGCTGGACAGCATCGCGACGAACATCGCGAGCAGCAGGCCGGAGAGGGCCTCGAGGATCTGCCGGTGCGACATCTTCGCCGGCGCCTGCCCGGAGGCGGGTGCGACGCCCGCCGGTGCGGGCGACCCGAGGCTCTCCTCGGGGGTGGTGGTGGCCGCAGTCATGCGGACTCCTTCTGGTACGAGGCTCCGAGAGGTCTGGTTGGTGGAGCGGCCGACGGGCTCGGTCAGCACGTCGGAGACGAATCGGTGCAGCAGGCGGCTGAGGTCGGCCACGTCGGACTCGGGCCAGTCCGACAGGCGGGCGGTGAGGTCGTTCGTCATCTGGGCCCGGGTTGCGGCGAGGCGGTCGCGGCCGGCGTCGGTGCAGCTGACGAGGTGGGAGCGGGCGTCGCGCTCGTCCGGCCGCCACTGCACGAGGCCGTCGCGGCCGAGCGCGGCCAGCGACCGGCTGATCGTGGAGACGTCGACGTGCAGCGCGGCGGCGAGGGCGCCCACCCGGGCCTCGCCGTGCTCGTCGACGACGCTCAGCACGGTCATCGACCCGGCGTCGGCGATCCAGCTGCGCATCCTGCGGGTGCAGGCGAACAGGGAACGCAGGGCGGCGAACAGCTCGTCGGCGTCGCGGCCGACCGCGTCGGTCGTGCCGCCAGTGGCCGTCGAGGCCGTCGGGGCCGAGGCGGCGGGAGCCGAGGGGGACATCGGAACTTCTTTCGTTGGTTGCGTCAGGCAACGATATGCCCACTTAGTTGTCGGCATCAACCAAACGAACCTGAGTCCTACGCCACACGACATGTGCACGGAGTGCAGCGGAGGGTCCTCGCAGGGCCACCCGCGTAGCGTCGCGGCCATGGCCACCAAGATCGCCTACGCGCTCACCGAGGCCGAGGCGACCGTGCTGTTGATGGGCACCGAGGAAGCAGTCGCCGAGGCCGGAGCGCTCGCGGAAACCGGGGCCGGCGCAGGCGGGAGCACCGCAGCTCGCCTGATGCTGGTGCGGGTCAGCGGCGCGGCTCAGGACTTGTCGTCGGCCGCGTACGGGAGCCTGACGGGTACGTCGAGGGTCGCCTCACCCGCTCGCTCGAAGCGCAGCGTCATCGGCACGAGTTCTGCCACGCGTAAAGGCTCACCGATCGAGGTCAGTCGGAGTTCGACGGCAGGGAGTCGTGGTTCACGTTGACCCGGCTCGAGTCGCAGGGAGTCGGTTGGTAGACCGTCGACCACGATCTGCACGTTGCCCGCCAGGGGGCTGGTCACGTCGATGAGAGTGTCCGGCTGACCGCCCTGGTTCAAGAGGCTCACAAACGCCGGTGGTTGACTGCCCGCGGGGTATTCCTCACCCACCGTCGGTGGCTGTATGTACAGATCGCGGATCAGGATCTGGCCCACTGAACCGTTGGCGGCGTAGTTCTCCGGGATGTCCGGGTTCCCATTTCCGCTACAGCTGGCCAGGGCGAGGACGACGAGGCAGAGCACCGTAGTCAACCCTCGGGCCACTGGGCTTCTCCCGCACGATCGGTTGACTCCCATCTCACACGGCTACCCGAGCACCGTTCGGGCACGCGCCGCGTCAGAGACCGTCGCGTAGCTGTAACAGTCGTGGCGAGAGCTGGTCCGATCTCGTCACTTCGCTCCCTCTTCCTCCGGCTGCAGCGTGAAGAAGGCGACCTGCGGAGGGGCGTTGATGCGGACCGGCACGACGCTGAACCCGATGCCGCAGGTGACGAACAGCCGGTTGCCCTCTGCGCCGTAGTCCTCGGGGGCCCAGCCGTCGGCGACGATCCGTTCCTCGCTGGTCAAAGCCATGTAGGACCAATCCGGGGTCCCGGGCAGGGCGACCTGTCCGCAGTGCGTGTGTCCGGCCAGGGTGAGCGGGGCGGCGCCGGCGGGCAGCTGGTCGAAGACGGTGGGGTTATGCATCAGCACCACGCGCGGCGCGGTGTCGGGGACGTCGGCCAGTGCAGCATCGACGTCGACGTGGTCGGGGTGGACCGGGCCGATCCCGACGACGTAGAGCTGCTCGGCCGGATCGTCGATCGGACCGGGTACCGGGACGCGCGGTGTTCCTCAACACCGGGACGCCGGCGTCCTCCAGCGCTGCTCCTCAGCTCGTCGGCCGCCGTCCACCTTGTAGTCGTGGTTCCCGAGCACGGCGTAGGTGGGGATGCCGGACTTCAACAGCGGGTCGATCAGCTCGAGCAGGGTGTCGATCTGCTTCCCGATGCTCGGGTCGCTGCTGTACACGAAGTCCCCGCCGAGCAACACGACATCCGGATCGGCCTTCACGGTGGCGTCCACGGCGCGTTCGACCATGCCGTGGTTGGCGAACCACATCCCCAGCTGCAGGTCGGACAGAACGGCGATCTCCGTTCCCGCCAGCTCCGCGCTCAGATGGGGTAGGCGGACCTCGGCGTGCTCCTCGTCGAGGATCATCCGCGGCTCGATGAACACGCCGTAGCCGACCAGCAGGCCCAACGCCGTCGCCAACGCGACGAGAATGCGGAACACCTGCTTCTTCACGGTGCAGTCCTCCGTCGGATCCCCGTGGGTGCGCGCCCGGGCCGCGGCAGGATCAGCCGGGCGCAGGCAAAGACCCACAGCCCGCCCAGCAGCATCCCGGCCAGCACGTCGGTGGGGTGGTGGGCGGCGACGTAGATGCGGGAGACGGCGATTGCCGGCGCCAGCAGCAGCGGCAGCGCGAGGATCGCCCACCGCCCCTTGCTGCGGCGGTACGTGAGAGTCAGCGCGGCAGCTGCGCCGTAGAGGGTCGAGGCCGCCGCGACGTGGCCAGACGGCCAGCTGGCGCCGGTCGGCAGGCCGGAGGTCAGTCCGCGACCCCCGGCCGCGTGCGATCGACCATCTGGGCGCAGAAGAAGTAGAGCGCCACCTCACCGACCAGGGCGACGACGACGAAGATGACCGGCCGCCAGCGGGCGGTGACCGCCAAGATCAATACGGCCAGCGTCATTCCTACCGCGATGACGGTGACGTGCCGGACGACGGCTGACCCAGTCCATCAGGCGCTGAGCCGGGCACTGCGGATCTCGACGAACAGCGCACGGCGCCGCGGTCGATCCGGCCGAGCCACGTGTCCGCCAGCACCGTCGTCACGAAGAGGCCGAGTGCGGTGAACAAGGCGAGGAGCGCCGCGAAGATCGCGAGCAGCCGCACCAGGACGACCTGCGCTTGCCGACCGTCCACATCGCTTGCGGCGCCTGCGTGCAACGCCTCCGGCACGTCGGCGTCCAGTGGGTCGAGCATCCGGTCGGGATGGACCCCCCGGGCGTGTTGCCACGCCCGGAAGGAGGCGGTGGTGACTGCCAGCCAGCCGGCGCCGAGCGCCCAACCGGCGAGCACGTCGGAGACGAAGTGCACCCCGAGCGCCAGCCTCGTGAAGCCGATGGCGACGACGACGAGAACAGCGCCGGTCATGAGCCAGGGTCGGGCCCGCCGCCGGACCGCGGGCAGTGCGAGCAGCAGGAGGACACCCGACGTGACGAGCGCGGTCATCGCGTGGCCGCTGGGGAAGCTGGCGTTCGACGGCGTCTCGACCACCGGTGACGCGACGATCGGCCTGGCCCGGCCGACGATCGCCTTGGCGGCCGGCCCGAGCACGGCGAGCCCCAGCCCCGTGGTGGCCACGAAGGCCGCCAGACGTCGTCGTTGCCGAATGAGCAGGAAGACCGTGGTGAGGACGAACAACAGCACCGCCGGTCCCGTCCCAGCGAGGCCGGTCACGGTCCGGAGCACACGGACCAGCACGGGTGACCCATCGACAGCGACGTTCAGTCCCGCGGCCACCTCGCGGTCGAGCGCGGAGAGCGGTCCCCAGGCCTGCGAGACGAGCAGCCACAGGAGGAGGAAGGGCGCCGCGCCCAGGAGAAGGGCCAGCCAGCCGAGCAGGGCGCGTGCCTCGAAGCGGCCCAAACCTGTGGTGGTCGCCGGGGTCTCGACGCGGGCCCCTGCGGGGTACGTCGCCTTGCTCGGGCGGTAGCCGGGGTCTCGGCCGCGTCGAACTCCTGGCGTTGCTGCGCGGAAGCAGGGGGTGCCTCGACGCGGAATCCGGACGGCATGGCGTCGGGGTGCCCACGAGGCCTCCTGGGATTCGGGAGGCCCAGGGACGACACGAAGTCGTCACGTGCGATGGCTGCGCGCCGCGGTCGAACCGAACGCGACGGGCGGCTGCGCACGGAGGCTTCCTGGTCGACGAGCGTCGCGGCGGCGATCAGGCCGTTCTCGCGCCGGCGGGCGACTGGTCGAGCAGCCGCTCGCCCGACAAGTAGACGAGCGCGTGGTAGGCGACCGAGAGGGCGGCGAGTGCGGCCCCGAGGGCCGCCTGCCCCGACGCCCACCAGGCGACGGCCGCCAGTCCACTCACCGCGAGCTCCTGGACGAGCCGCAGGGGCTCGGCGAGGGAGCCGGCCTGGTGGAAGTCGACGGCCCCCCAGAAGCCGAACCCGACCAGGGGCGCCGCGATCCCGAGGGCGACCTCGGTCGCGGTGCTGTTCCCGATGTGGACGCCCCACGTCGCGAGCGCCGCGACGACGCCGACCTCCATCGACACCCGCAGGGCGAGCTGAAGTCGCTGTGAGCCGGTCACGACCGATCGACCTCGCGGCAGAACTGCACGAGCGAGGGGTTGACCACCTCGGGGTACTCGACGTGCGGGTAGTGGCCGGCCCCGGCCACCATCGTCACGTCGGCCGAGAGACGGCCGGCGATCCAGTCCGCCTCTCCGGCCGGATCCGCGAAGTCGGGATCCTTGTCTCCCATGACGACCAGGGCCGGGCAGGCGACCTTCGCCAGGCGCTGTTCGGCCGGTGCGTGGCTGGTCCGTGTGGTCGAGGTGAAGGCCTTGCGATGACCCGGCTTCCGCAGGCTGGCGGCGATGAGCGCGCGGTGGTCGGCGAAGTCGGCCGGCTTCCGGCCCGGGTAGAGCTTGGGCAGGTACGACGTCCACATCTTCGGCGCCCACGGTCCCGACATCATCAGCTTGAACGCGGCGACCAGCAGCGGGTTCATCGGCGCGTTCCGCACGAACGGTCCGAGCAGCACGAGGCCGGCCACGGCGTCCGGCTGCTCCGCGGCCGCCCACACCGCGGCTCCCGCCCCCATGGAGTTGCCCACGACGACGGCCGGGCCGCCGACGTGCTCGATGAGTGCGAGGACGTCCTGACCGGCGGCGACGTCGTCGTAGCTCGAGAAGGTGGCGTCACTGTCGCCGTGGCCCCGCAGGTCCATCGCGGCCACCCGCTGGCCCGCGTCGACGAGGGCAGGCGTGGTGTAACGGTAGGAGCTGCGCAGCTCGCCCATGCCGGGGATGCATGCCACCAGCGGCCCGTCGCCGGTCACCTCGTAGGCGATGCGACCACTACCCCGGTCGAGCAGCTGAACAGGCGTCGAGGTTCTGGGCACGGTTGGTCCTCTCCGCCGGGGTCACGCCGCACGACGGCGTACGAGGCGATCCAGGAACCACCTGGGGTGGACCCGCGGCCGGGGCGGTCCCGGCGGATCGATCACGCCGTCCGGCACGCCCCCGGCTGTGCTTCGTGCACGTCAATCCGGACACGGCCACGTCTCCTCCTCAAGGGCGACGAGCACGTCTTCACGGAATCGTCATACGAGTGGCGTCGACGAGTCCACAGCGTCCCGCCTGCTCGCGCGGCCGGCTACCGGCGCACCTCAGCCCGGCTCGAGGTCGACCGTGGCGTTGAACCGGGCGAGCAGCGCGGCGAACTGCGCGACGTCCGCCGGATCCCACGACCCCAGCTGCCGCCGCACCCGCTCGCGGCGGGCCGCGCGCACCTCCTCCAACCGCCGTGCCCCCGCCTCGGTCAGCTGCAGCCGATGCGCCCGCGCGTCCTGCGGATCGCGCTGCCGGGCGAGGAAGCCGAGGCGCTCCAGCGTCGTCACCTGGCGGCTGACAGCCGCCTTGTCGACCCCGAAGTAGGCGGCCAGATCGCGGGCGCGGGTCGTGCCCGCGTCGGCGATGCGGACGAGCAGCGCGTAGGTCGTCGGCTCGAGGTCCGGGGAGATCTCGCGCGCGAGGGAGCCCGCGGTGGCTCGAGCCCGACGCACCAGCACGACCAGCTCGCGCTCCAGGTCGGAGAAGCCTTCGTCGGTCACGGCAGCGTCCTGAGCTTCGAGACCGTCAGCCGAGCAGCAGGACGTCGAGCGTCCGCGGGCCGTGCACGCCCTCGACGCGGTCGAGCTCGATGTCGCTGGTCGCGCTCGGTCCGCTCACCCACGTGAGGGGACGCCGGGGATCCAGCTGGGCGACGGCCTGCGGAACGCCGCCGACGACCTGCTCGGGCCGGACGACGGCGAGGCAGTAGTCCGGCACGAGCGAGAGAAGACGCCGACCCTGGTCCGGCCCGGCGTCGAGCACCAGCGTGCCCGTTTCGGCGATCGCGACCCGACAGCCGGTGAGCACACCGTCGATGCCGTCCAGCTCGTCGGCCGTCAGCGGCGGCTCGTCACCCACCTGCCGCACGTCCGGTGGCACGCCCCGCCGCCACTCGTCGGGTACTCCCGCCGGCACGACGAGGGTCGCCGGTCCGCGGTCTCGCAGCGCCGTCCGCACGAGCTCGACGACGTCTGTGCCGCGACGGACCGTGGCCCGGTAGTCGACGAGGCGGTCCTCGAGCAGGTCGAGCAGCTCGGGGTCCGAGCGGCCGTCGGTCGTCCGGTAGTCCCGTCGCACCGCCGGCGGCGGGAACGGCGCCACCGCGTGTGCGGCCCGGATCCGTCCCAGCACCTCGTCCCGTGCGCTCATGCGGACCCGTCCCCCCGACCCTCGCTCACCCACCAGTCGCGGAAGGTCTGCTGCGGCGGGCGCGGCAGGTCGCGGGTGCCGGTCCATGCCGCCAGCGGCGGGGGGAGCGACGAGATGCGGTCCCGTCGCCTGCCGAGCGTCCGTCCGATGCGTCCGCTGCGCAGGGCGGCCGCCCAGCGACCCGGACGCAGCATTGTCCAGCGCGCCGTCGTCATCAGCACCTGCTCCGACGTCGGCAGCGGCGACGCCGTCCGCTTGTCCTCGACCACCCGGCTGCGCAGGTGCACGAGCATCGACGGGATGTCGATCGCCACCGGGCAGACGTCGTAGCAGGCTCCGCACAGCGACGACGCGAAGGGCAGCGAGGCGTTGTCGGCGACGCCGGTCAGCTGCGGGCTCAGCACCGCGCCGATCGGCCCCGGATACACCGAGCCGTAGGCGTGGCCGCCGGCGCGCTCGTAGACCGGGCACACGTTGAGACAGGCCGAGCAGCGGATGCAGCGCAGCGCGGAGCGGCCGTCCGCGTCGGCCAGCACGGCGGTCCGGCCGTTGTCGAGCAGCACGAGGTGGAACTCCTGCGGCCCGTCGCCCGGGGTCACGCCCGTCCACGTCGACGTGTAGGGGTTCATCCGCTCGCCGGTGCTCGATCGGGGGAGCAGCTGGAGGAAGACCTCGAGGTCCCGCCAGGTCGGCACGACCTTCTCGATGCCCATGAGCGTGATGAGCACCCGCGGCAGGGTCAGGCACATCCGGCCGTTGCCCTCGGACTCGACGACACCGAGCGTCCCCGTCTCGGCCACCGCGAAGTTGGCGCCGGAGATCGCGACCTCGGCCTCGAGGAACTTCTGCCGCAGGTGCAGCCGCGCCGCCTCGGCCAGAGCGGTCGGCTCGTCGGTGAGGCCGGGGTCGGCGGCACGCCCGACCTCGCCCATCGCGCGGAGAAAGATCTCGCGGATCTCGGCCCGGTTGCGGTGGATGGCAGGGACGAGGATGTGGCTCGGCGCGTCCTCGCCGAGCTGGACGATGAGCTCGGCGAGGTCCGTCTCCCACGCCGAGACGCCGCCCTCGGCCAGCGCCTCGTTGAGGCCGGTCTCCTGCGTGGCCATCGACTTGACCTTGACGACTTCCCGGGCACCGGCGGCCTTCACCAGGTCGAGGATGATCCGGTTCGCCTCCGTCGCGTCGCGCGCCCAGTGCACCACCCCGCCCGCCTCGGAGACCTTCTGCTCGAGCTGCAGCAGGTAGGTGTCGAGGTTCGCGAGGACGTCGTCCTTCAGCGCGGCCCCGGCGGCCCGGAGCTCGGCCCAGTCGGGGAGCTCGGAGACGACGGTGTTCCGCTTGGCGCGGATGGTGCGGGTGGCACGGCCGAGGTTGTGCCGCAGCTGGGGGTCGGCCAGGGCGTCGGCGGCGGCCTCGGGGAACGGCCGCTTCTCGCGCAGGTGCCCGACGCCCGCGGGCGCCGTGGGCAGGCCCAGGAACGTCGCCTTGCCGGAGGCGGCGCTCATACCGGCTCGCTCGCGAGGATCTCGGCGAGGTGCACGGTCCGGACGCCTGCCCGCGTGCGGGAGAGACCGCCGCCGATGTGCAGCAGGCAGGACGAGTCGCTCGCGCTGCAGACCTCGGCGTCGGTCGACAGGACGTGGCGCATCTTGTCGCCGAGCATCGCGGCCGAGACGTCGGGGTTCTTGACCGCGAAGGTGCCGCCGAACCCGCAGCAGACCTCCGCGTCGGGCAGGTCGACGAGCGTCAGCCCCTGCACCTCGCGCAGCAATCGCAGGGGCCGGTCGCCGACCCGGAGCACCCGCAGCGAGTGGCAGGTCGGGTGGTAGGTGACGCGGTGCGGGTAGTACGCGCCGACGTCGGTCCGGCCCAGCACGTCGACGAGGAACTCGCTCAGTTCGTAGGTCCGGGCCGCCAGCTCGGCCACCTCCCGCTGCAGCGCCGCGTCGCCCGACTGTTCGGCCAGGTAGGGGTGCTGGTGCCGGACGGAGCCGGCGCACGATCCGCTCGGCACGACCACGGCGTCGTAGCCGCGGAAGGCATCGACGTGGTGCCGGACCAGCGGCAACGCCTGAGCGCCGTAGCCGGTGTTGATGTGCATCTGCCCGCAGCAGGTCTGCGCGAGCGGCACGTCGACGTCGACCCCGAGGCGACGCAGCAGCCGCACGGTGGCCTTCCCGACCTCCGGCATCATGCCGTCGACCAGGCAGGTCACCAGCAGGGCTACGCGCACCCGGTCATTGTCACCCGTCATCCGCCCGTCGTCGCCTGCTCAGTCGCCGATGCGGACCTGCCGGGAGTCGAGCTCGGAGAGAAACTCGTGCAGGGCCTCCCGTTCGGCGGGGCCGCTGCTCAGCCACGGCAGCACGACGCCCCAGCTCGTGAACAGCCGATCGGGGAGGTCGTTCCGCCCGCTGATGAGGGCGGCCTGTTGCACGCCGGCCCATCTCGCGACGATGTACTCGGCGAGCGAGGTCAGCGGGTCGGTCGGGGACCGGGGGCTGGCCAGCGGCGACAGGTCCGGCAGCTGCCCGCGGCGGTCGGCTTCGCTGAGGTACCCGCGCATGGTGTCCACCCACCACGTGAAGGTCCCGGGCATCTCCCGACGGATGGCGGCACGCTCCGCCATGAGTCGGTGGGCGGCACGGATGAGCGGGTCGTCCTGTACCGCGGCGGCCGCCGTGAAGGCCAACCGGAGCAGGCGTCGCAACGGGTCCGATTCCGCTCGCTCGACGTGGGCGACGATGGGCGGCCAACGGTCGGCCTGGGCCTGCACGATGGCGAGGGCGACCGCTTCCTTCGACTCGAAGTGGAAGTAGAACGCGCCGCGGGTCAGTCCCGTCGCCGCGACGAGGTGGTTCAGCGAGGCGGCGACGAATCCGCGTTCCTCGAAGACGACCGATGCGCGCTCGATGATCAGCCGGCGGGTCTTCTCACCACGTGGCGTCGCCGGCATCTGGGCACTGTAGCGACCCAGGTCTCGAGTCGATCACGATGGCCACCCGGATCTCGCGTGGCGCTCGTCTACTCCATCGCGATCGGCGCTCCCAAAGCGAACTCGCCGTCGGACAGGACGTCGGCCCGCAGCCCGCCCCGGTGGATGAGCGGACGGAGCAGGCCCGGACCCTCGACGCGGTCCAGGTGCGCGTACGGCTCGCACAGCCGACGACCGACGCAGTGCACGTCGCCGATCCGAAAGGCGCGTCCGACCAGCGCGTTGACGTCGAGGCCGCGGGTGAGCACGTTGCGGCGGGTCCGGCGGAAGTCGACCGGCTGCCCGGCGGCTCGCAGCTCGTCGAGAACCTCCGCGGCGATCAGGGTCGCGGCCTCCGGCGCGAGCGCCAGCGGGCACCTCGGTGACGGACGCCAGGCAGACGGCGAACGCCTCGGCCAGCCCTCGGGGAGCGGTGTCGAGCTGATGGTCGATCACGGCAACCTCCGCTTCGTTTGTCACCGGCAGCGTGGCAGGTAACGCTGTGCGCATGGACGCAGACGTACTCGTCGTCGGAGCCGGTATCGCGGGGCTGGTCGCCGCGCACGAACTCGTCGCCGCGGGCAAGACCGTCGCCCTGGTCGACCAGCAGGGTCCGGCGGATCTCGGCGGGCAGGCGTTCTGGTCCCTCGGCGGGCTGTTCTTCGTCAACTCGCCCGAGCAGCGTCGGCTCGGGGTCAAGGACTCGATCGAGCTGGCCTGGAACGACTGGCTCGGCAGTGCGCAGTTCGACCGCCTCGCCGACCAGGACAGCTGGGCCATCAAGTGGGCGCGCGCCTACGTCGAGTGGGCCGCTACCGAGAAGCGCGGCTGGCTGGCGGGCCACGGCATCACGGTCACGCCGACGGTGGGCTGGGCCGAGCGCGGCGACCTCCGCGCCGACGGCCACGGCAACTCGGTGCCCCGCTTCCACGTCGCCTGGGGCACCGGCACCGGCATCGTCGAGCCGTTCGCGCGCTACGCCCATGAGGCGGCCGCGCGGGGCAGGCTCACCTTCCACCACCGGCACCGCGTCGACGAACTCGTCTTCACCGACGGGGCCGTCACCGGCGTCCGCGGCGCCCTGCTCGCACCGGACGAGAAGGAGCGCGGCGCCGAGACCAGCCGCGACGAGGTCGGCAGCTTCGAGCTCATCGCGCGGGCCGTCGTCCTCAGTTCGGGCGGCATCGGCGCCAACCACGAGATGGTCCGGCGCTACTGGCCGGCGCGGCTCGGCACGCCGCCGAAGGAGATGGTCACGGGCGTGCCGGCCTACGTCGACGGCCGGATGCTCGACATCGCGGCGGACTCGGGCGTCACCCTCGTCAACCGCGACCGGATGTGGCACTACACCGAGGGCGTCCAGAACTGGAACCCCATCTGGCCCGGCCACGGCATCCGCATCCTCCCCGGGCCGTCGTCGATGTGGTTCGACGCGCTCGGCCGCCGGCTGCCGGACCCGTGCCTGCCCGGCTACGACACCCTCGGCACGCTGAGGCACCTGCGCACGACGCCGGACATCCAGGAGTACGACCACTCCTGGTTCGTCCTCACCCAGAAGATTCTCGAGAAGGAGTTCGCGCTCTCCGGCTCGGAGCAGAACCCCGACATCACCAACCGGGACCGCAAGGCGATCGTCAAGGACCGGGTGCTCAGCAAGGGCGCGCCCGCTCCCGTGGAGGCGTTCAAGCAGCGCGGGGCCGACTTCGTCGTCTCGGACACCCTCGAGGACCTCGTCGATGGGATGAACAAGCTGACCCCGGCGCCGCTGCTCGACGCCGCCGTCGTGCGGCGGCAGATCGAGGCGCGGGACCTGCAGATCGCCAACTCGTACAGCAAGGACTCGCAGGTCCAGGGCATCCGCAACGCCCGACGCTTCCTCGGCGACCGCCTGGCCCGCGTGGTCAAGCCGCACCGGCTGCTCGACCCGAGCAACGGCCCGCTCATCGGGGTCAAGCTGCACGTGTTGACCCGGAAGACGCTCGGCGGGATCCAGACCGACCTGCAGTCACGCGCCCTCGGCGAGAACGGCGAGCCGATCCCAGGCCTGTACGCCGCGGGGGAGGTCGCCGGGTTCGGCGGTGGCGGCGTGCACGGCTACAACGCGCTGGAGGGCACCTTCCTCGGCGGCTGCCTGTTCAGCGGCCGCGCGGCAGGCCGGGGAGCCGCCGCAGACCTGGGCTGAGGGCGGCCGGCGGCGACCGCTTCGACGGTCAGGCCGGGACGTCGGCCTGCTGTGTCTCGAGCACGGCGGTCAGCGTCTCGTTGACCTTCTTCAGCTCAGTGGCAACCAATTCGAGCCGCTGCCGGTTGGTCTCCTGCAGCTCCGCCAGCACCAGTTCCAGGTTCTGATTGGTCACCTGCAGTGCTTCCTTGAGCGCGCCGATCCCTGCGACGTCACCGAAACCCATGAGCGAACTCCTTCGTCGACTATGACGTCAGAGAGTGTTACACAGATCGGTGTCACCGAGCGGATGCGGGGTCGCGGCGCGCGGGCGCGGCAGCGTCAGCAGCGCGGACGCCGGCCCCGGTCGGCCGTGGTGCCAGCCCTGCCCGAAGTCGACCTCGAGGTCGCGCAGCACCGCCGCCTCGGCCGCCGTCTCGACGCCTTCGGCGACGATCGTCGCACCGCTGCCGTGCCCGAAGTCCACCAGGGAGCGGACGAGCGTCTTCAGCACGCCGTCGTCCGCGACGCCCGTGATCAGGCTCCGGTCGAGCTTCAGCACGTCCGGGGCGGTGAGCACGATGTGCCGCAGTGAGGAGAACCCGGCGCCGACGTCGTCGATGGCGAGCCGCAGCCCGCGCGCCCGCAGCGGCTCGAGCGTGCGGCGGAGCAGGTCGTAGTCCTCGACCGGGTCGTGCTCGCTGAGCTCGAGGAGGACGCGGTCCAGCGGCAGGCGGTGGAGGAGGTCGAGGCACCCGACGGTCAGCAACGTGGCGGGCGAGACGTTCATGGCGACGTAGCCGGAAACGGCGTCGAGATGGGCCGCCGCCCGTGCCAGGGCCGCGACCTCGAGCTCGTGACCCAGGCCGACCGAGTGCGCCTCCGCGAAGCAGACGTCCGGCGGCCTGCCCCACTCCTGCGGGAAACGGCTGAGCGCCTCCGCCCCCACGCGCAGCCCGGACCGCAGGTCGACGACCGGCTGCAGCACCACCGTCGGGCCGCCGGCGACGAGCACCGGCTCGAGCCGGCCGCGGACCTCGTCGACGCGCTGCTGCTCCCGCACGCCCGGCTCGATGATGACCGAGGCGGCGCTGGCCAGGACCTCCATCAGCGCCTGGTCGCGCTTGGTCAGCTCCTTGTCGGTGGTGAGCCCGGCGGCGCAGAAGGTGCCGTACAACGTCCCGTCCGACAGGCGGACGGGGACCGAGACGAAGCTGCGGATACGCGGGACGCGCGCCGTGGGCAGCGCCATGGCCGCCGGGTACTTGCGCACGTCCGGGATCACCGGGGGGAGCCTGCCGTCGAGGATCGTCTGACAGAACGTCGTCTCCTGCTTCTGCTTCACCCCCTCGCGGAACACGAGCGAGTGCAGCGGTGCCGCCTCCACGACCTCGAGGTGCTGCGTCGTGCCGTCGAGCCGGCTGAGGAACGCGACCGACAGGCGCAGGGAACTCCGGGCGGTCTGCAGCAGATCCGCGATCTGCTGCTCCGCCGCGGAGCGCTGCTTGGCCACGTTGGCGTATCGGCCCGTTGACCGGAGGTCTTCAGCCCGTCCTAGGCTGTCCCGGTATCCGACCGTCCAGGGGGGCAGCAGATGGCAGGGACCTCGCCTCAGAGCTCGGCACCGAACAACGTCGCCCGCAAGCTGATCGAGAGTCATCTCGTCAGCGGCGAGATGACGCCGGGCGAGGAAGTCGCGATCCGAATCGACCAGACGCTCACGCAGGACGCCACCGGCACCCTCGTGATGCTCGAACTCGAGGCGATGCAGCTCGACCGGGCCCGCACCGACGTCTCCGTGCAGTACGTGGACCACAACATCCTGCAGACCGACTTCCGCAACGCCGACGACCACGTCTTCCTGCAGTCCGCCGCCGCCCGCTTCGGGCTCTGGTACTCGCGGCCCGGCAACGGCGTCAGCCATCCGGTGCACATGCAGCGGTTCGGCAAGCCCGGGGCGACGATGCTCGGCAGCGACAGCCACACCTGCGCCGCCGGCTCCCTCGGCATGCTGGCCATCGGCGTCGGCGGCCTCGAGGTCGCGATGGCGATCGCGGGTGAGCCGCTGTACGTCCGGATGCCGGAGATCTGGGGCATCAAGCTGACCGGCGAGCTGCCGGACTGGGTGTCGGCCAAGGACGTCATCCTCGAGATGCTCCGGCGCCACGGCACCAAGGGCGGCTCGAACCGCATCATCGAGTACCACGGGCCGGGCCTGGACAACCTCTCCGCAATGGACCGGCACGTCATCGCCAACATGGGCGCCGAGCTGGGTGCGACCACCACCGTCTTCCCCGCCGACGACGAGGTCCGCCGCTTCCTCGCCAGCGAGGGACGCGAGGACGACTTCACCGAGCTGCTCGCCGACGAGGGCGCCACCTACGACGTCGAGGACGAGATCGACCTGTCCTCGCTGGAGCCGCTCATCGCCAAGCCGTCCTCGCCCGGCAACGTCGTTCCCGTCGCGGAGGTCGTGGGGACGCCGGTGCATCAGGTCGTGGTGGGTTCGTCGGCGAACCCGGGGCTGCGCGACGCGGCCGTCGTCGCCGCCGTGATGGACGGTCAGACCGTGCACCCGGACGTCGGCCTCGAGCTGAACCCGACCTCGCGCGAGATCGTCGTCGATCTGACGTCGATGGGGCTCCTCACGCCGCTGATCCAGGCCGGCGCGCGGCTGCACCAGGCGGGCTGCCTGGGCTGCATCGGGATGGGGCAGGCGCCCGCGAGCGACCGGAACAGCCTGCGGACCTTCCCGCGCAACTTCCCCGGCCGGTCCGGCACGAAGGACGACGCGGTCTGGCTCTGCTCCCCGGAGACGGCCGTGGCGGCCGCGCTGACGGGGGAGATCACCGATCCGCGCACGCTGACCGAGAAGTTCGGCATCGACTACCCGACGCTCGAGCTGCCCGAACAGCACTCGACCGACTCCCGGCAGCTGCTCCCGCCGCCGGACGACGGCTCGGACGTCGAGCTGGTCAAGGGCCCGAACATCGCCTCGCTGCCCGAGTTCGACGCGCTGCCGGAACGGCTCGAGGTGCCGGTGCTGCTCAAGGTCGGGGACGACGTCTCGACCGACGAGATCATGCCGGCGGGCAACCGGGTGCTGCCGTTCCGCAGCAACATCGAGCGGATGGCGGACTTCGTGTTCATCGACGTCGACGAGGAGTACTCCACGCGGGCCAAGGAGCACCGGGACAGCGGCGAGCAGGGCGGCAACTCCGCGATCATCGGCGGGCAGAACTACGGGCAGGGCTCGTCGCGGGAGCACGCCGCCGTCGCGCCCCGGTCCCTCGGACTGCGGCTCGTGGTCGCCAAGTCGTTCGCCCGCATCCACTGGCAGAACCTGGCGAACTTCGGCGTGCTCGCGCTCGAGCTGACCGACGAGGACGACTACGAGAAGATCGAGAACGGCGACGTCCTGGTCGTCGAGAACCTGCCGGACGTGCTGAAGAACGGGCAGGACCTCGAGATCCGCAACCAGACGAAGGACGAGACGTACTCGGTCCGGCACCGGCTCTCCGAGCGGCAGATCGACCTGCTCGCGGCGGGCGGGCTGATCCCGACGCTGCAGCAGGAGAAGGCCGCGGAGAAGAGCCCCGCCTCGGGGTGAGCTTGGGCGCGGAGTGGGATCTGCGCCTACTCGTAGATGACCTGGCGCTCGGCCTCGACGACCAGGATCACCCGCGCGGACGTCGTCGCGTTCGGGAAGTCCGTGCCCCAGTACTTCTGGGAGAGCTCGGAGTTGTGCCGCTCGGCCGCCTCCCCGCCGACGGTCTCGACGACACGGCCGCGGACCTCGGCGTAGCGGTAGGGGTTCGCCTCGTCCCGGATGGCCAGGGTCACCCGGGGGTCGCGCCGCACGTTGCGGAACTTCGCCCGGTGGACCTCCGTGTTGAGCAGCAGGCGCGCGCCGTCCGTGCCGACCCACACGTACTGGGTCTGGATCCGCCCGTCGGCCAGGAGCGTGCTCATGGCGGCGAGATTCGCCCCCCGGGCGAGCTCCAGCGTCGTCGGGTGCAGCTCGGGGCCGTCTGCGGTGTCCACTCCCGCAGCCTGCCCGGTCGTTCGGGTTGTTGCGGCGGGGCAAGATGACGCCATGGCAGA
Source organism: uncultured Actinomycetota bacterium (assembly GCA_963783105.1). Lineage (GTDB taxonomy): Bacteria > Actinomycetota > Actinomycetes > Frankiales > Frankiaceae > JAVEDQ01. The sequence continues at coordinate 506,318 of CAWAMI010000002.1, read as the reverse complement.
TCCCCGCGCCGGACAGCACGCCGAAGCCTCGGACCTCGTCGACCTTCCGCGGCTGCTGACCTCGTACTACGCGCTGCACCCGGACCCGAGTGACCCGGCCCAGCAGGTCTCGTTCGGCACCTCGGGACACCGCGGGTCGGCGTTCTCCGCGGCTTTCAACGAGGACCACATCGTGGCCACGAGCCAGGCGATCGTCGAGTACCGGGCGTCCCAGGGGATCGACGGCCCGCTGTTCCTCGCCAAGGACACCCACGCCCTGTCCGAGCCGGCCTACGTCACCGCCCTCGAGGTGTTCGCGGCCAATGGTGTCCGCGTGCTCGTGGACTCCCGGGACGGCTACACGCCGACCCCGTCGCTGAGCCACGCGATCCTGACGGCGAATCGCGAGAGGAAGCATGGGACGGCTGATGGCGTGGTCGTCACCCCGTCGCACAACCCGCCCTCCGACGGCGGCTTCAAGTACAACCCCCCGAACGGCGGTCCGGCCGGCAGCGACGTCACGAAGCAGATCCAGGAGCGGGCCAACGAGTTGCTCCGCGCCGGGCTCGACGGCGTCCGCCGCGTTCCGTACGAGCGCGCGCGCTCGGCCGAGACCACCGGCACCTACGACTTCCTCGCCGCCTACGTCGACGACCTGCCCTCCGTGCTCGACCTCGACGCCGTGCGCGAGGCGGGCGTGCGTATCGGGGCCGACCCGCTCGGTGGGGCGTCCGTCGCCTACTGGGGCGAGATCGCGGACCGGCACCGGCTCGACCTGACGGTCGTCAACCCGCTCGTCGACGCCACCTGGCGGTTCATGACGCTCGACTGGGACGGCAAGATCCGGATGGACTGCTCGTCCCCGGATGCGATGGCCTCGCTCATCGGCCGCAAGGACGAGTTCTCCCTCGCGACCGGCAACGACGCCGACGCCGACCGACACGGGATCGTCACCCCCGACGCGGGGCTGATGAACCCGAACCACTACCTCGCGGTCGCGATCGACTACCTGTACGGCCATCGCTCGGAGTGGTCGCCGGACGCGGCGATCGGGAAGACGCTGGTCAGCTCATCGATGATCGACCGCGTCGCCGAGGGGCTGGGGCGTCGGCTGCTCGAGGTGCCGGTCGGCTTCAAGTGGTTCGTGCCCGGTCTGCTCGACGGCTCCATCGCGTTCGGCGGCGAGGAGAGCGCCGGCGCCTCCTTCCTGCGCCGCGACGGGTCGGTCTGGACGACGGACAAGGACGGCATCCTGCTGTGCCTGCTGGCCAGCGAGATCACCGCCGCCACCGGTCGGACGCCGTCGCAGTGCTACGCCGACCTGACCTCCCGCTACGGCGATCCCGTGTACGCGCGGGTCGACGCACCGGCCGACCGGGAGCAGAAGGCGGCGCTGTCGAAGCTCTCCGCCGACCAGGTGACTGCGGACGAGATGGGCGGCGAGCCCATCACCGCCGTCCTCACCGAGGCGCCCGGCAACGGCGCCGCGCTCGGCGGCCTCAAGGTCGTCACCGAGAGCGGCTGGTTCGCCGCCCGCCCGTCGGGGACCGAGGACGTCTACAAGATCTACGCCGAGAGCTTCCGCGGGCAGGAGCACCTGGAGCGCATCCAGCAGGACGCGCGCACGGTCGTGTCGGAGGTCATCGGCGACTGAGTCGCGATCGCCGCCGACCGACCGCCGCTGGCCGGCGACCGCGGGTCAGCGGTAGTGGAGGTCCACGCTGCGGAAGGCGCCGAGGGCATGGTCGGCGCAGAAGGACACGTAGTCCGCCCGGACCCGCTCGCGCGCCTCCTCACCGAAGCGGAGGAGATCGTCGACGAACAGCTTCGTCGGCTCGGCGGCGGCGAGGACGGCGGGCTCGATGTCGTAGTCCAGCACGCCGGCCTCGTCGGAGAGCGCGTGTGCCTGGGCGAGGGAGCGGCCGCAGACGCTCGCGTATTCCCGCCACTCCGACGAGGAGAGGTCGTCGAGGTCCACGGACTCGCGGTAGGGAGCTCGCTCTCGTACGAGGAAGCTGAGCCCGTCCAAATCCGCCTGGCCGTAGAAGACGTCTCCGCGGACCAGATGCACGCCCTGCGCATGGGCGACGCGGTCCGCCTTCCCGCCCGTCTCGTACTCCGACGGCGGCACCAGCCCGGCGAGCGCCGACCGACGGGACTGCTTGACGTCGAGGATGAGGTCGGCGCCGGCGTCCTCGCGCGGGCCCTCGATGAGGACGTAGTAGCGGGCGAGGCCGAGGGATGCCGTGCCCTGCCCCTTTCGCTCGCACACGTCCCGGACCCGCATGCCGCCGGCCCGCGGCGGTACCGGGATCGCGTTCGCCTTCACGTAGCGGTCGATCATGCGCTGGAACTCGTCGCGACGGCTGCTGACCGGGACGAGCTCGTCGTCGGCGCGGAAGCCACTGCGGTACTCGTTGAGGTACTTGCGCTCGAGCCAGCTCCCGCGATCCTCTTTCGCGTCCTCGATGAGATCAGCGATCAACCCGGGGGCGTTGTCCTGCCGCATCTGGTGGTCCGCCTCGTGACCTCTGTCCGCGTACTCCTGCATCGCGCGGAGGTAACCCCGGACGAAGGCCTTTGCCGTCTTCCGGCGCTTCTTCGTGCCGAGGCCGCCCTCGCTGTCGGCGGCCAGGAGGAAGCCGGTCACGCCGCGCTTGAGATCCCAGGTGAAGGGCGCGTAGTAGGCCTCGTCGAAGTCGTTGACGCCGAAGATGGGCACGTCGTCCGTGCTCGGCATGACCCCGAAGTTCTCGGGGTGGACGTCGCCCAGGGTCAGCACGGTCGGCATCCACGCGTCCTCACCGGCCAGGTCCCGGTAGAACAGCAGGCAGGTCCCGCGGAAGAACGTGAAGACGGACTCGGTCAGCGCATCGAACTTCTCCTGGGTCTGCTCCGCATTGCCGACGATGCGCCGGGAGTGGTCCTCGCGGACGGTCTGCCGGACGTGGTGCCGCCGATCGTCGCCGGTCAGCATGCGAGGCAGCATGACCATCTCGCCACGCGCACGGGCCCGGGCCAGCTCGGCGAAGGCCTCCTCCCGCGACGCCAGCGGCTCCGGCCGTGTCGCGGTGCGCCGCCCGGCGGGTGTCTTCTTCGATTCCGCCACGAAGGGGCTGTGCCCCCGGCCGGTGCGGGCACACGCCCGCCTGCTCGAGGGCACCGCGGTGACCGCGATCGTCTCGGAGTGGTAGGACCTAGTCATGCTCGACGTGACCGAACTCGTCCTCGAAGACCACCAGATCCTGCGTCAGCGCTTCGCGGCGCTCGACGACGCCCAGGACATGGCCGATGCGGCGCAGCGCAAGGAGGCGCTGACCGTCCTCTGGTCGGACCTCGCCGATCTGCTCGAGGTCCACGCCCAGTGCGAGGAGGAGGTCTTCTACCCGCAGCTGCTGAGGAAGCAGACCGAGGACGGCGAGGACGAGACCGAGGACGCGATCGACGACCACAACAAGATTCGCGACGCGGTTCGCGACGCGGGCCGGTACGACGTCGCTTCGGACGACTGGTGGAGCGCGGTGGGCAAGGCGCGCACGGAGAACAGCAAGCACATCGGCGAGGAGGAGCGCGAGGCCCTTCCGGACTTCCGGCACGCATCGACGCTGGAGCAGCGTCAGCAGCTCGCGATCGCCTGGATGCGGTGGCGGTCGGAGCACCTGCGGACGAAGGACATCGACGAGAAGGACAAGGACGTGCAGGAGTACCTCGAGGAGAACAGCCCGGACGAGTCGAGCTGAGGGCCCGGGCCCGTACCCGGTAGGGGCCGCGCCCGCTTGCTCAGGGCAGGTGTGCGAGCTGCATCTCCCGGCCCTCCGCGCGCTCTCCGCCGGCACGGCGCGCGAACCAGTGCGTCACCGGAGCCGCCGTCAGGCTCTGGACGACCACCGAGACCACGATCGCCAGGATCGCGGCGGCGAACACCTGCTCGCCGTACTCCGGCTGGTACCGGTAGGAGTAGGCGGCGTAGTAGACGCCCGCGATCCCCAGCGGACCGAACCAGCCGAGGAAGGCGCGGGACCGGGGGCCGCTGCTGTCGCCGAGCAGGGCTACCGCCACGGCTCCGGACCGGCGCAGGACGAGCACCCAGAGCGCGAACGCCACTCCGGCGACGCCCAGGGACCGCCACTCGGCCCACGGCAGCACCGACCCGACGACGACGAACAGCGCGACGACGCCCGCCTTGGTGAAGACCGACTGGGTCTCGGAGACCTGGTTCCGCAGCTGGTCGGGCAGGGTCAGGGACAGGGTGAGCCCGGCCAGGAACGCCCCGAGCACGCCCGACCCGCCGAGCAGGTGGGTGGCGGCCAGGACGAGGAACCCCGTCATCGGGCCGAGCAGGGGGGAGTAGCTGCGGGACAGCGCCTTCTCGCCCTCCGCCCACCGCGCCGCCCGGGACACGAGATAGCCGACGAGCGGCCCGATGACGACGGCGAGGCCGATCTCCTTGACGCTCTCGGAGATCCAGTGGGTCCACGCCTCCGCGGCCGGCCGGGTAGCCAGGAAGCCTCCGAGCAGCACCAGCGGCAGGGCGAGGCCGTCGTTCGCCCCCGACTCGACCTGGAGGCTGCGCCGTAGTCGGCGGGGCAGCGCCCGCTCCGGCAGGACGCCGGACGCGATCGTGCCGGCCACGGCCGGGTCGGTGGGCGAGAGGATCGCGCCGAGCAGCAGGCACACCGCCAGGGGCAGATCGAGCAGCAGGTAGGCACCGACGGCGCCGATGAGGCACATGGCCGGCATCCCCACGAGCAGGAGCCGGGCGACGCGGTGACCGACCGCCCGGAGGTCGTCCCTGGTGACCTGCAGCGCCGTGTCCGTCACCGAGAGGGCGAGGACGGCCCAACTGGCTTTCTCGAGCAGGACGTGCCGTTCGATGCCCGCGGTCGGGCTCAACCAGCCGAGGACCTCGTCCCCCAGGAGGACGCCGGCGACGAGGCCGAGCAGAACGGGGGACGCGGGGTGTCGCTTGACCAGCCGAGCCGACAGGGCCGTCACGAGGACGACTCCGGCGAGGATGAGAAGCAGTTGTTCGAATGGCACGTGCCACTCCTGGGGTTGACTCTGGCTGTCCTGCAACAGTTGTTCCGACACACATCTGGTTCAACCCCGCCCGGACATCTCGGGCATCTCCCGCGTCTCCGTGTCCCTGGTCGCCCGCTCGGGCACTAGAGTGCTTTCGTGGCGAAGGCGCGTTCAGGGAAGCAGCGCACCGTCGAAGCGACCCTGCTGGCTTCGAGGGCTCTCCTCGGAGTGGTGGCGAGGTCCATGGCTCCGGTGCTCGATCAGGTATCGCTGGCCCAGTTCCGGGTGCTTGTCCTGCTCTCCGAGCGGGGGCCGACGCGCAGCGGACTGCTCGCCGACCACCTCGGGGTGCACGCATCGACCTTCACCCGCATGGCGGACCGGCTCGTCGTCGCCGGCTGGGTCGAACGCCAGGAGGCCCCCGGGAACCGGCGGGAGGTCCGCGTCGCCCTCACCGGGCCGGGCGCCGATCTCGTGGAGGAGGTGACCCGGCGGCGACGGGAAACCCTCGCGCAGATCCTCGACCCGCTGACCGCGGACCAGCGCAAGCAGATTCTGCTCGGCCTCGAGATGTTCGCGCAGGCTGCCGGCGAGCCGGCTCCGGAGGAACTGTCGACCCTCGGTTTCTGAGACCGACCGAGGAGGTCCGGTGCAACTGCTGCCCGGGGTCGTGGCGCTCGTCGTCGGCGTGGCACTCGCGGTCGTCCTGTTGGTGCCGTACGTGGCCGTCCAGTACCGCCGGCGCGGCGAGCTCGGCGTCGGCCGCACCGTGCTCGCGCTCGCGGTTCTCGTCTACGGGCTCGCGCTGGTCGCGTACGTGCTGTTGCCACTACCCAGCGAGGCCGCCGACGTCTGCGCCCGGTACGACCCTGCGCCGCAACTGACACCGCTGCAGGCCGTGCACGACGTCGCGGCCGAAGGTCTCTCCGGCCCCTCGAGCCTGCTCCGGAACTCGGCGGCGCTGCAGATCGGCTTCAACGTGCTGCTGTTCGTGCCACTCGGTGCCTTCGCGCGTCATCTGTTCGGCCGCACCATTCCGCAGGTGATCGTGCTGGGGGCGGTCGTGTCGCTCCTGCTCGAACTCACCCAGCTCACCGGCGACTGGTTCGCCTATCCCTGCGCGTACCGCCTCTTCGACGTGGACGACCTGATCGTCAACACCTTCGGCGCAGCCGTCGGCGGGGTCGTCGCGCCCGTCCTGCGACTGGTTCCCGGCCAACGCGACACCGCCCCCGCCGGGCGCCCGCGACCGGTCACGCTCGGCCGACGCCTGCTCGGGATGCTCTGCGACGTGGTCGCCGTCGGCCTCGGCGGCTCCTTCCTGGTCGTGGTGCAACGTGCGATCCGAGGCAGCGCGGACGGCGCCTCCCTCGTCGAGGTCGCGCGGTCCGCCACCTCCCAGACGCTGCTGTTGTGGCTGGTGCCCGGGCTCGCCCAGCTCGCGCTGGTGCTGTTCACGGGATCGACCCTCGGTGAACTGATCGTCCGACTGCGACCGACGTCCCCCGGCCGCTTCCGGCTCGTCCTGGCCCGGCCGTTCCGCTGGCTGTTCGGCATCGGGGGCTTCTGCCTCCTGCAACTCCCGGTGTCCCCCGTGGCCGCGGCGGCTTCGGTCGCCCTGGCGGTGGTCTCGCTGGTCGTCGCCGCCGCCAGCCGGGGTCGTCGCGGGCTGGCGTACCTGCTCACCGGACTGGACGTCGCCGACGCCCGGACCGTCGCTCCCGAGGCGAGGCGGAAGGAGCTGACCGGCCCGGGCTCGGAGTGGGCGAGGGGTTTGCCCTGATGCTCCCGCGGTAGGGTTTGTCGTGCTAGGCAACAAACTTTGTATGACAACAAGCTGGTGGTGGTCGCGGGATGGACAGTCACCCTGTCGATCAGCCACACGTGCTCCGCGAGTACGCCATGCTCGCCGATGGATGCCGCGCCGCCCTCGTCGGTCCGCGGGGCGACTGCGCCTGGCTCTGCGCCCCGGGCTTCGCCGACCCTCCCGTGTTCGGTTCACTGCTCGACGCAGGTGGTTGCTACGACGTCACCCCCACCGACCGCTTCGTCTGGGGCGGCTACTACGAGCCCGGGACCCTCATCTGGCGCGGCCGCTGGGTCACCGAGGCCGGCATCGTGGAGTGCCGCGAGGCCCTGGCGATGCCGCCCGACCCGCATCGCATCGTGCTCCTCCGCCGCATCGTCGCCGTCCAGGGTCCCGCCCACCTTCGCGTCCGCCTGGCGCCGCGGGCGGAGTTCGGCCGACACGCCGTGTCCGACCTCGCTCGCTCCGATTCCGGTCACTGGACCGGACGGTCGGGCCCGCTCGACTTCCGCTGGGTGGGCGCCGCCGACGCGCGTCCGCAGGGCAGCAGCGGGAAGGAGACCGACGAGCTGGTCCTCGAGCTGACCGTTGACGAGGGCGACGTGCACGACCTGGTCCTCGAACTGTCCGACCGGCAGCTGCCCGAGCCGATGCACGCCGACTACGCCTGGGTCGCCACCGAACGGGAGTGGGCCGAGCGCGTCCCCGACCTGCCGGATCTCCAAGGGGCGCGGGACGCCCGGCACGCCGTCGCGGTCCTGTCCGGGCTGACGAGCCCCTCGGGCGGCATGGTCGCCGCCGCGACCACCTCGCTGCCGGAACGGGCTCGCGAGGGACGCAACTACGACTACCGCTACGTCTGGATCCGGGACCAGTGCTACGCCGGGCTGGCCGCGGCGGAGGCGGGGCTGACCGGGCTCGTCGACGCCGCCGTCGGGTTCGTGTCGGCCCGGCTGCTCGACGACGGGCCGAAGCTCCAGCCGGCCTACACGACGGGTGGCGGACGGGTTCCCGATCAGGAGGTGCTGGACGTCCCCGGATATCCCGGCGGCTCGGCCGTGGTGGGCAATCACGTCAACAGCCAGTACCAACTCGACGCCTACGGCGAGGCCATGCAACTGCTCGCCTCGGCGGGCGGCCTGGACCGGCTCGACAACGACGGCTGGCACGCGGCGGAGGTTGCGGTGGAGGCCGTCGCCTCCTGCTGGCAGGAACCCGAGGCGGGGATCTGGGAACTCGACGACCATCGCTGGACCCAGAGCCGGCTGTCGTGCGTCGCGGGGCTGCGAGCCCTGGCCGGGCTCGCCGACCGGAGCCTGGCGGTGCGCTGGCTCTCGCTCGCCGACACCATCCTGGGCGACGTCTCCGCGCTCGGGATCCACGAGTCCGGCCGATGGCGCCGGGCCCCCGAGGACGGCCGGGTCGACGCCTCGCTGCTGCTGGGCGGCCTGCGGGGAGCCGTACCGGCGGATGACCCGCGCCATCTCGAGACGATGCGCGCCGTCCTCGACGACCTCACCGAGGACGGCTACCTGTACCGGTTCCGGCACGACTCGCGTCCCCTCTCGTACGCCGAAGGTGCGTTCCTGATCTGCGGCTTCTGGATGTCCGAGGCGATGGCGCAGCAGGGCCGGATCGTCGAGGCGGCGCGGTGGTTCGAGCGCACCCGCGCCGGCTCTGGGCCACCCGGCCTCTACACCGAGGAGTTCGACGTCCGGCAACGCCAGCTGCGGGGCAACCTCCCGCAGGCGTTCGTCCACGCCGAACTGCTGCGCGCGGGGGTGGCCCTGTCCCGAGCAGAAACGACGTCCAAGGAGAGGACAGCATGAACATCCCAGGCCGCCGGGGAACACGGAACCACGGCCGCGTCGCCGTCGTCACGGGCGGGAGCGCCGGTGTCGGCCGCGCGGTCGTCCGTGAGCTGGCGCGGTCCGGTTACGACGTCGCGGTGCTGGCACGGGACAACGAAGGCCTGCAGACCGCGGCGCGCGAGGTCAAGGAGGCGGGCCGCCGCGGCCTCGCTGTTCCGACCGACGTCGCCGAGTCGGCGCAGGTGGAGGCCGCGGCCGACCAGGTCGAACGCGAGCTGGGCGAGATCGACGTCTGGGTCAACGTGGCCATGGCCAGTGTCTTCGCCCCCTTCTGGGAGGTGACGCCCGAGGAGTTCGAGCGCGCGACCCGGGTCACCTACCTGAGCTTCGTCTGGGGCAGCGCCACCGCCGTCCGGCGGATGCGACAGCGCAACCGCGGCGTCATCGTGCAGGTCGGCAGCGCCCTGGCCTACCGGGGGATCCCGGCGCAGGCCGCGTACTGCGGCGCCAAGCACGCCATCGTCGGCATGACGGAATCCCTCCGCACCGAACTGCTGGCCGAACGCTCGAACGTCCGCGTCACCATGTGTCATCTGCCGGCGATGAACACGCCGCAGTTCGAGTGGGTCGTCAACAAGCTGTCCCACCACCCGCAGCCCGTGCCTCCGATCTACCAACCGGAGGTCGCCGCCCGGAGCGTCGTCTGGGCCGCCGAACATCCCCGGCGGGCGTACTGGGTCGGCATGTCCACGGTCGGCACGATCGTCGGCAACCGCCTGATACCGGGCCTGCTCGACCGCTATCTCGCCCGGACCGGCTTCAGCAGCCAGCAGACGGACCGTCAGCCCCTGCCGCGTGAGCACAACAACCTGTTCGACGCGCTGCCCGGGGACGCCGGTGCGCACGGCACGTTCGACTCGGAGGCCTACGCACACAGCCCCCAGGCGTTCCTGAGCCGGCACCGTCGCGCCGTGCTCGGCGGCCTCATCGGGACCGCGGCGGCGGCCGGGGCGGGCGCCGTGGCGGCGGCCCGGTCGTGACGGACGTCGGAGCCGGTGCTCGGCCGAGCTCGCGATGGGCTCCCGTGGCGCTCCGGGCGGGCTACGGAGCCTTCCTCCTCGTCGCACCCGGGCGCCTGCTCGGCACGGGGTCCGACGGCGTACCCGGCTGGGCCTCGCCCGTCGCCCGCGTGCTCGGTGCCCGCCACCTGGCCCAGGCGGCCGTCCTCGCGGCCCGGCCGCGGCTGGCCGACGCCGGCGCCCTCGTCGACGCGGCGCACGCCTCCACCGACGTCGCCTGTGCCGCGCTCCGGCCCGACATGCGCACCCCGACGCTGCTCGACGCGGGGGTGGCAACGGCGCTCGCCGTCTCCTCCCGATGGACGAGCCCCAGCTGACCAGACCGAAGTGAGGGCGACATGACCCTGCTCGACGCGGGGCGTCCCGGGCCGGCGGACCTGCCGGACCCGGTCGTCCGTTCCCCGGCTCCGGAGATCGACATCTCCGCGCTGGAACGAGACCTGCGCGCCCGCGTGGACGGGGAGGTCCGGTTCGACCCGGGAAGCCTCGGCGCCTACTCGACGGACGCCTCCAACTTCCGGCAGATCCCGATCGGGGTGGTCGTCCCGCGGACGGTCGAGGCCGGCGTGGAAGCCGTGGCCGTCTGCCAGGAGCACGGTGCTCCGCTGCTGTCCCGCGGCGGCGGCACGAGCCTGTCCGGCGAATGCACCAACACGGCCGTCGTCCTCGACTGGTCGAAGTACTGCACCGGTCTCGTCTCCGTCGATGCCGACGCCCGCACCTGCGTCGTCGAACCCGGCATCGTCCTGGACCGCCTGAACGATCTGCTGTCCGAGCACGGCCTGGAGTTCGGGCCGTCGCCGTCGACCCACAGCCACTGCACCCTCGGCGGGATGATCGGGAACAACTCGTGCGGCGCCACGGCGCAGCGGGCCGGCAAGGTCGTGGACAACATCGTGCGGATGGAGGTCCTGCTCTACGACGGCACCCGCATGTGGGTCGGGGAGACCCCGGACGACGAGTTCGAGCGGATCGTCGCCGAGGGCGGTCGCCGGGCCGAGGTCTACCGCCAGCTCCGCGCCCTCCGGGACAGCTGTCTCGCTGCGATCCGCACGAACTATCCGCACATCCCGCGGAGGGTCTCCGGATACAACCTGGACTCGTTGCTGCCGGAGAAGCACTTCCACCTCGCCCAGGCACTCGTCGGCAGCGAGAGCACGCTGGTCACCGTCCTGCGGGCCGAGATCGCGCTGATCCCGGTGGTCAAGGAGAAGGCGGCCTGCATCCTCGCCTACCCCTCCATCGCCGAGGCGGCCGACGCGATCCCCACCGTGCTGGAGTCGAAGCCGATCGCTCTCGAGGGCCTGGACGACAAGCTGATCGGCTACGAGCGCGAGAAGGGCCTCAATCCGCAGGCCCTCCAGCTGCTACCGAAGGGCAGCGGCTTCCTGCTGGTCCAGTTCGGGGGCGACACGACCGAGGAGGCGGACGCGCACGTCGACGACCTGCTGCGCCGAGTCGGACGCGGCCGGGACGACGACGACGTCGTGTTCTTCGACGACCCGGCCCACGAGGCGCAGTTGTGGAGGATCCGCGAGTCGGGTCTCGGCGCGACCGCCCGCGTCCCGGGTCGGCACGACACCTGGCCCGGCTGGGAGGACTCCGCGGTCGACCCGTCCAACCTGGGCGATTACATCCGGGACCTGGAGAAGCTGTACGAGAAGTACGGCTACACCCAGGCCTCGATCTACGGCCACTTCGGCCAGGCGTGCGTCCACACCCGCATCCCGTTCGGCCTGCTCACGCAGCCGGGGGTGGCGAAGTACCGGGCGTTCATCGAGGAGGCGGCCGACCTCGTCGTGTCCTACGGCGGCTCGTTCTCCGGCGAGCACGGGGACGGGCAGCAACGCGCCGAGCTGCTCCCGAAGATGTACGGCCCGGAACTGATGCGGGCGTTCGGACAGTTCAAGGCGATCTTCGACCCGGACAACCGGATGAACCCCGGCAAGGTGTGCGAGCCGAACCGGTTGGACGAGGACCTGCGCCTCGGCGCCGACTACGAACCGCGCGTCGGCGTCGCCCCCGGCTCGACGTACTTCTCGTACCCGGACGACCACTTCAGCTTCGATCGCGCCGTGCTGCGCTGCGTCGGCGTGGGGAACTGCCGGCGCGAGAGCGGCGGCGTCATGTGCCCGTCCTACATGGTCACCCGGGAGGAGGAGCACTCCACGCGCGGACGGGCCCGCCTGCTGTTCGAGATGCTCCAGGGCCATGACGACTCGCCCATCTCGGACGGCTGGCACTCGACCGCCGTCCGCGACGCGCTCGACCTGTGCTTCGCCTGCAAGGGCTGCAAGTCCGACTGCCCGGTGAACGTCGACATGGCGACTTACAAGGCCGAGTTCCTCTCCCACCACTACGAGGGCTGGCGGAACCTGCGCCGCCCGCTGGCGCACTGGTCGATGGGGTGGTTGCCGCTGGTCGCAGCCGTCGCGTCCAAGGTGCCTCGTCTCGTCAACGCCCTGGGCTCGGCCCCGGTGCTGTCGACGGTGGCCCTGAAGCTCGCGGGCGCCGACCCTCGCCGGGAGGTGCCGCTGTTCGCGGACGAGACGCTGCAGGACTGGTTCGCGCGGCGGGAATCGACAGACGGCGCCGCCCGGGGCTCCGGTGAGCGCGGGGAGGTTCTGCTCTGGCCCGACACGTTCACGAACCGCTTCTCCCCTGCCGTCGGCCGCGCGGCCGTCGAGGTCCTGGAAGCGGCCGGGTGGCGCGTGACGGTGCCGCAGGAGCACGTCTGCTGCGGCCTGACCTGGATCTCGACGGGCCAGGCGGCCGTCGCCAAGCGGATCCTCTCCCGCACCGTCGACGTCCTGCGCGACCACGTCCGACGCGGCGGCCTGGTCCTCGGGCTCGAGCCCAGCTGCACCGCGGTGTTCCGGAGCGACGCCCGCGAGCTGTTCCCGCACGACCAGGACGTCCGCCGGCTGTCGCAGCAGACCGTGACCCTGGCCGAGCTGCTGCTGGACCACACGCCCGGCTACCAGCCGCCTCCGGTCGACGCCCGGGCACTGATCCAGTTCCACTGCCACCACCACGCGGTGATGGGCACCGACCGGGATCTCGAGCTCTTGAAGCGGATGGGGGCGGATGCGGAGGCGCTCGATTCCGGCTGTTGTGGGCTCGCCGGCAACTTCGGCTTCGAGGCCGGGCACTACGACGTGTCGATGGCCGCAGCCGAGCGGGTGCTCCTGCCTGCCCTCCGCGATGCGGACCCCTCCGCCGCGGTGCTGGCCGACGGCTTCTCCTGCCGCACCCAGATCGAGCAGGGGGACTCCGGGGGGCGCCGGGGGATCCACCTGGCCGAGCTGCTGCACATGGCGATGCGGAACACTCTTCCCGCCTCGGTCGAATGCCCGGAGGAGTACGCCGAGCGCCCCAGCGTGTCGAAGACCGCCCGCTACGGAGTCCTGGCGAGCGCCGTGGCGGGCGCTGGACTGGCCGCCCTCGCGGGCGCCGCTGCCGTGCGGTCGGCTCGTGGCTGAGATCGAGAGTTGGCTGGAGCTCGGCTGCACGGCGGCGAAGGATCACGGTCGGCGAGTCGTGGGGGTGCAACGAGTCGCGGGAGCTGGCCCGGAACGCCCACGACTTCCACTCAGAACGGAGGGACGACGATGGCCCAGCAGGTAGCGGATTACATGCTGCAGCGATTGAAGGAATGGGGTGTCGCCCGGGTCTACGGCTACTCCGGCGACGGCATCAACGGCTTCCTCGGCGCCTTCGCCCGAGCCGACGGGCCGGTGTTCACCCAGACGCGGCACGAGGAGATGGCCGCCTTCATGGCGTGCGCCCACGCCAAGTTCTCGGGTGAGCTCGGGGTCTGCATGGCGACGTCCGGGCCCGGTGCGATCCACCTCCTCAACGGGCTGTACGACGCCCGACTCGACCATCAACCGGTGCTCGCGATCATCGGCCAGCAGAAGCGCATCTCCATCGGCGCCCACTACCAGCAGGAGATCGACCTGCAGTCGTTGTTCACCGACACGGCGGGCTTCGTCAGCACGGTCACCGAGGGACCGGCCGCCCGCCATCTGTTGGACCGGGCCATCAAGTCGGCCCTGGCCGAGCGCAAGCCCGCGGTGGTCATCGTGCCGTCGGACGTGCAGGAGGAGCAGTACTCGGACCCGCCGCGCGAGCACGGCGCGATCTTCAGCGGCGTCGACGTCTCACAGCTTCACGGTGGACGCACCCACATGGTGCCCTACGCCGACGAGTTGCAGCGGGCGGCCGACGTCCTCAACGCGGGCGAGAAGGTGGCGATCCTGATCGGTGCCGGGGCCCGCCTGGCCGCCGACGAGGTGGTCCGGGCCTCCGACGTGCTCGGGGCCGGCATCGCCAAGGCGCTGCTGGGAAAGGACGCCGTTCCGGACACGCTGCCCCAGGTGACCGGCTCGATCGGCCTGCTCGGCACCGAGCCGAGCCACAAGATGGTGATGGGCTGCGACACTCTGCTGATGGTCGGGACCAGCTTCCCGTACTCCGAGTGGCTCCCGCCCGAGGGGCAGGCCAGGGCCGTCCAGATCGACATCGACGGGTCGTTGATCGGCACCCGGTACCCGACGGAGGTGAACCTGATCGGCGACGCCAAGGACACGCTCCTTGCGCTCCTGCCCCTGTTGAAGCAGAAGGAGGACCGGTCCTGGCGCGACTTCGTCGAGAACGAGGTGCGGATCTACGACCGGGTCCTGGAGGACCAGGCGCAGCAGAAGGCCGACCCGATCAACCCGCAGCTGGTGTTCGCGGAGATGAACAAGCGCCTGCCGGACGGGCTCATCACGACGTCCGATTCCGGGTCCGCCACCGACTGGTGGGCGCGTCAGGTCAAACTGCGCGAGGGCATGCGCGCGTCACTGTCCGGGACGTTGGCCACGATGCTTCCCGGAGTTCCGTACGCGATCGCCGCGAAGTTCGCGCACCCGGACCGACCGGTCATCGGCGTCTCCGGCGACGGCGCGTTTCAGATGCTGGCGATGAACGAGCTGCTGACCGTCGTGCACTACGCCAAGGAACTGCTCAGCCGGAACCCCACGCTGATCTTCGCCGTGCTGGTCAACGAGGACCTGAACCAGGTCTCCTTCGAGCAGCGGGTGATGGCGTCCGACCCCATCAACTTCCAGACACAGGCGGTGCCGTATGTGCCGGCGGCGGAGTTCGCGAAGCTCCTCGGCTTCGAGGGCATCAAGGTGACGAAGCCGGAGGACGTCGGACCTGCGTGGGACCGGGCGCTGGCGGCCGGTCGTCCGGTGGTGCTGGAGTTCGTCACCGACCCGACGGTTCCCCCGCTTCCGCCGCACGTGAAGCCGGAGCAGATGAAGAAGACGCTCAAGGCCTTCGCGTCGGGGGACCAGCAGGCCGTCCAGGTCGGGTGGAAGGGCTTCAAGGGGAAGTGGAGCGAGTTCAGCGAGCACGCGAAGGACAAGCTGCCGGGCGGCTCGGGTTCGTGAGGAGGCGCTGATGGAGGGGGCGCGCTGATGGAGGGGGCAACGCCGCCCGCGTAACTCACGGTGATCTCCTGGCTTTCGCTGGGCGTCGCCTTCGCCTGCGCCTTGGCGATCCTGGTCGACATCTATGGTCGCAAGTACCGGCAACGGATGCGGATCATGGAGGCGGTCTGGCCGGTCACCGCCCTCTACCTCGGTCCGTTGGCCGTGTGGGGGTGTCGGCGCTACGGACTGCCGCGGAGTCAGAAGTGGCTGCGGGAGAAGGGCCTGGACGAGGCTCCCGAGCAGCCGAAGTGGGCGAGTACGGCCCTCGGCGTGACGCACTGCGGGGCGGGCTGCACGCTCGGGGACATCGTGGCGGAGTTCGTGGTCTTCGCGCTGGCGCTGCAGATCGCCGGTCGTGCGCTGTGGCCCGAATACATCGGCGACTACGTCCTCGCGGTCGCGCTCGGCTGGTCTTCCAATACTTCGCGATCGCTCCCATGCGCGGCCTGGGCTTCCGCAAGGGGATGGTCGCCGCGGTGAAGGCGACGTGCTGTCGCTGACCGCGTTCGAGGTGGGGCTGTTCGGCTGGATGGCTCTGATGAGCTTCGTCTTTTTCCCGGGTCCGCACCTGCACCCGGATACGGCCGCCTACTGGTTCCTCATGCAGATAGGCATGGCGATCGGGGCGCTGACCGCCTATCCGATGAACGCCTGGCTGATCCGGCGCGGGATCAAGGAAGCGATGTAGGCGTTCCCGGCGACGAGCACCGCCGGGAGGAGTCGGTCAGAGGCCGGGTCGGTCACGGCCCCTGCGGGATGTCGACCGGCACCATCGCCTGCATCGGACCGGCGTTCCGGAACCGGAACGTGACCGGATAGGTCTGACCCTCCCGCGCCGCGGTCCGTAGATCCCGGAGCTGCACGAAGGCGCGCACCACCTCCGGGGTGCCGGACGCCGCCGGGGCGACGGGGATCCGGTCCACGGCCGTCGGTCGGTCCGCCCCCTCCGGCGGTCTGAAATCCAGGAACATCCGCGTTTCGCGCGCGATCGGGGTCGAGACCCCGAGGAGCACGTCCGTGTCCGGCCCCTCGTTCACCAGCTCGAGACCCATCCGGGCGATGTCGCCCTCGGAGTACGCCTGGCCGGTGCGGGGCTCCTGGATCAGGACCTTGCGCACCGTGATGCTCCCCAGCTCCAGCTGTGTCGCCATGACCGGTCCGTGCTCGGCGTTGGGCAGCCACGTGCCTGTGCTGCTGCCGCCGCAACCCGTCGCGGCGGTCGCGGTCAGCAGGACCACGACAGCGGTCCTCGCCGCGAGATGTCGTACGTCGGGAATTCCCACGTCGTCCTCCCATCGGTCGCGACGAGCAGGCGCCCGCGACGAGAGCGGTGACGAGTGCCGGAACCAGGATGCCGGCGCTCCGCCGGAACGCCGGCATCCCTCTCGCCCTCCCGCGCTACGCACCGCGCCCGCGACTGCCGCTCGAGGCGCGATCGGCAGTCGCCGGCTCCCGCCGATCGTCGCTCTCCTGCGGGTACGGCTCCGCCGGGCCCGGTCGGAAGACGCCGTCACGGTCCACCCTGACCCGCTGTTCCGCCAGTGCTTCGCGGAGGGCCTTGCGGAACCGGCCGGGTCCCCAGTAGCGGGCACTCACCGCGGCGGCGATGCCGTTGCGCCGGAGCGAGCCGTGTTGGCGAACCGCTGCGTCGATGCGTGCGATCTCGGCGTCGAGCTCGGACTCGTCCGGCGTCTGCGTAGAGATGGACATCCACGGGGAGTAGATCGCGCCACCCGGGCCAGGCCGGTAGCGGCGGGCTCCCTGCGCGCCCTGCTGCCGCCTCTCGTTGCGGGCGCGAGACCTCTGTTCGAACTGCTCCCGCGAGCGGTCCCGCTGTTCGTCGCCCTGGGACTCCCCGGACTCCCCGGACTCGTCCTGTTCCTCCGCCTCTTCCGCCGTGAGGGGCTTGGCGATCTCCTCGAGGTTGGCCTGCTCGGACTTCACGCCGAAGATCATCTCTGCCAGGCCTCCCAGCGCCATCACGGCCGCTCCGATGAACATGGCGATCGAGGCCGTGGACCGGTCGTCACTACCGATGAGCTGCCCGAACAGCAGCGGACCGCTGATGCCACCGACGGCGGTGCCGACGGCGTAGAAGAAGGCGATCGCCAGGGCGCGCGTCTCCATCGGGAAGATCTCGCTGACCGTCAGATAGGCGGCACTCGCACCTGCGGAAGCCAGGAAGAAGGTGATGACGAGCAACGTCATGAACAGCCAGAGGCCGCCCGTTCCGGCGATGAAGATGACTGCGAGGGCGACGGCCATCACCGCGGAGCCGACGTAGGTCCCGGTGATCATCGGCTTGCGTCCGACCGTGTCGAACAAGCGTCCGAGGGTCACCGGGCCGAGGAAATTACCCACGGCGTAGATCACGATGAAGGCCGGCACTATGCCCGAGGCCACCCCGTAGAAGGTGCCGAGGAGCGTACCGAGGTTGAAGGTCACCCCGTTGTAGATGAAGGCCTGGCCGACGAACAGCGCGAGTCCGAGCACGGCACGGCCCGGGTAGGCGCGGAAGGCAACCTTGGCGATCTCCCGGAAGGGGATGGCCTTCCGTTGCCGGACCGTCAGCGAATCGTCCGGCGCGGACAGGTCCTGACCCGTCTCCTCCCGGACCTGGTCCTCTATCCCTCCGACGATGCGCTCGGCCTCGTCCTCGCGGCCGTGGATGAACAGCCAGCGGGGGCTTTCCGGCACGTGCCGCCGGACGATCATGATCGTCAGTCCCAGCACCGCGCCGAGGCCGAACGCGAGCCGCCAGCCGATGTTGGGAGCGAAGATGTCCGTGTCGAGCAGGAGCACCGCGGCCCCGGCGCCACCCGCGGCGCCGAGCCAGTAGGTGCCATTGATGATCAGGTCGACGCGTCCGCGCACCCTCGCGGGGATCAGCTCGTCGATTGCGGAGTTGATGGCGGCGTACTCGCCGCCGATTCCTGCGCCCGTGAAGAAGCGACAGACGAAGAAGTACCAGGGAGAGAAGGCGAAGGCGGTCGCCACCGTGGCCGCGATGTACACCGCGAGCGTGAGGACGAACAGCTTCTTCCGCCCGAGGCGGTCGGTCAGCTGCCCGAAGAACAATGCACCGAGACAGGCGCCGCTGATGTAGATCGCTGCGGCGATTCCGATGTCGCCGGCGGACAACGAGATTCCGCTGTCGGCGTCGGTCAGCCGCGACGCGACGCTGCCGACGATCGTGACCTCGAGCCCGTCGAGGATCCAGACCGTCCCGAGACCGATGAGGACCATCCAATGGAAACGGGCCCAGGGCAATCGGTCCAGGCGCGCGGGCACCTGGGTCTCGATCTTGTCGAGCTCCAGCTGATCAGCCATGACGGGCTCCTTGTTGCCGGGGTCGGCGGCTACCTACCGGTCGGAACCACGGCAAAACGGGCTCTGTTGCAGTTGTCAGAAAGTTGTCACACAGCAATACGCGTGGCAGCAGTGGCTGGTGCTCACCGGCGAAGGCGGCGAAGGAGCCGCAGAGGGAACAGTCCGAACAGGGGGGCCCGCTTTCCCATGTCCTCGCTGTCCCGTCGGTTGAACGCGGCGGCGAAGTGAGCTGCTTCTTGCGGCGACGCGTAGGCCTTGGTCCCACCAGCACCGCAGCCCCGCTCGCACGACCACTGCATCGTCGAGTTCGTCGCCGAGAAGACGAAGCGGTGCCCGACCAGCCGGCAGGCGAGGGGGAGCCCGCGGGCTCCGCCCGGGCCGTCGCCCGCGTTCTCGTTCGCTGTTCGTGGCATCAGGCCCTCCCGAGGAAGGTGGTGAGCAGCCGGCCGACCCCATCCGGGTCGTCCTCCTGGGGGATGTGTCGACCCGCGACCCGCCCGAGAACGGCGGCCGGCACCTCGGCGACGAAGCGCTCGGCGAACTCGAGCTTCTGGAACTCGTCGTCCTCGCCCCAGATCAGCGCCATGGGCATGTCCCGTCTGCGAAGCGGCTCGACGAGGTCCAGTGTGAACCGGGGATCGGCCGCAGCGGCCATCGCCATCCACGAACGGGCTCGCGGCTCGGAGTGCCAGGGTGAGACGTAGTCCTCGACCTCCTCGTCGGACAGGCGCCGGGCCACGGCCTTCGTCATGGAGGCGCGGCGGGCGGCGACGAGGTCAGCCGCCGTCGTCGCGGCCCGGACCTCCGGGTCGGCGAAGCGCTCGACGGCGGGAACCGGCCACGAGTCGAGAACGACGGCGTTCACCAGCCCCAGGCGTTCCACCCGCCGGTCGTGCACCGCGAGATGCTGGGCGACGCCGCCGCCGATGTCGTGCCCGATCACGGCGAAGCCGGACCAGCCGAACGCGTCCACCACGCGCCCGGTCAGGGCGGCGAGTGCCGGTACCGAGGCGCTCGCCACGTCGAGCTCGCCCCCCGAACGTCCGAAGCCCGGGAAATCGAGGGCGACCACGGTGCGCCCCGCCTCGAGGGCCGGCAGAACCGGCAGCCACACCCGGCTCCAGAAGGTCCCGTGCAGCAGCAGGACGGGTGGGCCCTTCTCGTTCCCGGCGTGCAGGTAGGAGAGCCGTGCTCCGTCGACGTCGATGAACCGCCGCTCGACCGCCATACCCGGGCGTCTGCCCCGCGGAAGGGATCTCACTCACGTGTAGTGCTACATCTGTTGTCCAAGGGAAGCATTACGCCGTATGTCCACACGAGTGTTGCCGAGGCCGGCAGAGAGGTGGGCGGCCCGGTCCTTCGACAAGGCTGTCGGGGTCGCCCTCTCCGGCGCGCCGCCGCGCGGGCGTGCAACGCTGGCCGTCCTCACGGGCGCGCTGGTGCTCGACTGGGCGGATCGCAACGTTCTGGGTGGGCTCGCGCCCGAGCTCCGCTCCGACCTGGGCATCAGCAACAGTCAGCTCGGCCTGCTCTCCGCCGCGTTCAGCGTGGTCGGCGCGGTGGCCAGCCTCCCCGTCGGCATGGTCGTCGATCGGGCTCGGAGGTTGACGATGCTGTCGGCCGCCGTGGCCCTCTGGTCCTGCGCCGTTCTCGCGGCGGGGGCGGCGCAGGACTTCTACTGGCTCTTCGGTGCCCGCATCGCGCTCGGTGCGATCGCGGCTACCGCCGGCCCGACGACGCCGTCGGTCGTGGGCGACCTGGTGCGTGAGCAGGACCGCGGCCGGGTGATGGCGTTCGTGGACAGCGGTCAGCTGCTCGGGACCGGCGTCGGGTACGTGCTGTCGGCGTTCGTGGTCGCCTTTCTGAGCTGGCGATGGGGCTTCTGGATCCTGGCCCTGCCCGGGCTGTTCCTCGCCGTGAAGCTACGCCGCCTCCCGGAGCCGGCCAGGACCGCTCGCGCCGGCACGTCCCAGGAGCAGTACTCGGTTCGTGGCATGGTGCAAGCCTTCCGGACCGTGCTCTCCATCCGCACCAACCTGTTCGTCCTGATCGCCGTGTCGGTCGGGAACCTCTTCTTCGCCGCGGTGAGCACCTTCGCCGTCGTCTTCGCCACCGTGCAGTACGGCATCAGCACGTCCGAGGCCGACCTGGGTGTTCTCGTCATCGCGGTGGGCGCCGTCATCGGCATCTTCCTCGGTGGGCGTCTGGGTGACCGGTTGAAACGGCGGCACATGGCCGCCGGTCGGCTCTGGGTGGCGGTCGTCGGGCTCGTGCTCGCGGCCGTGCTCGGCACTCCCGTCCTGTTCACCCATTCCCTGGTGCTGGCAGCGATCCTGGTCGCCGCGGGTGTGGCCGCGCTCAACGCGGCCACACCCGTCCTGGATGCGGTGCGCCTCGATGTGGTCCCGCCCGACCTGCGGGGGCGGGCCGAGGCCGTCCGCACGGTCCTCCGTATGGGAGCGGAGGGGTTCGCCCCGCTCGTGATCGGGGTGCTGGCCGACCACCTCGCCGGCGGCGGACACGACGGGTTGCGTTGGGCCCTGGTCCTGGTGATGCCGGCGCTCGCCCTCAACGGCCTGCTCCTCGTCCTGGCCATGCGCACCTACTCCCGGGAGGCGGAGGCCGTGTCCGAGGCCGAGTCCGCCGGGTCCCGACCGAGCGAGACGGAGACCGTCCATGCCTGACCTCGACGCCGACGAGCGCCCCACCGAGGTCGCTGACCGCTCCGGGCCCGGGGACGTGCGGCAGCAGCCGACCCGTCCCCGCCGCAGCCGCGGATTCCTGATCCTGCTCGGCCTGCCGGCGCTGGGCCTCACGTTCGCGGTGACGGCGATCTCCACCTACCTGCCGGTGGTGGTGTCACCCCTGGGCGGGCCGATCGTCGCCGGAATGCTGGTCGGCGGCGAGGGACTGTTCGGTGTCTTCCTGCCGCTGGTCGTGGGTGCGCGCTCCGATCAGGTGAGCTCAACCGTCGCAGACCGGCTGCGCTACATCCGCGGAGCCGCGATCGCCTGCGCCGCGTCCCTGGTGGTGCTGGCGGTCGCCGGGCCGCTGTTGCGCTCGGTCGTCGCGGTGGGCGCGGCGGTCGCCGTGTTCTACGTGGCGTACTACGTCTACCTCTCGCCGTACTGGGCCATCTATCCGGATCTGGTTCCGGACGATCAGAGCGGCCGCTCGCGTAGTGCGGAGAGCACCTGGCGGCTGATCGGCAGCGGTACCGCCCTCGTGCTCGGCGGGGTGCTGCTCGGCGCCGGTCAGGCGGTGCCGTTCGCCGTCGGCGCCGGACTCGTGCTCGGGACGTCGGTGTACTTCCTCCGGCACCTCGCGGACAGCAAGCAGCAGCCGGTGGTCCGCTCCGCCGAGGGCGTCCAACAGACCCTCGGCACCTCACGCAGACTGCTGCAGGACCGCAACGTGCGCCTGCTCATGGCGGCGGTTGTGCTCTGGAACGTGGCGCTGTCCGGCCTGCGCGCCTTCGTCGTCCTCTTCTTCGTGGAGGGGCTCGGTCGCACGACGGAGTTCGTGTCCCTGGTGATCTTCCCGCTGGCAGCGGTCGGTTTCGTGATGGCCCCCCTGTCCGGACGGCTCGCGGACCGGGTCGGCCACCGCCGGGTCCTGCTCGTCGCCGTGCTCGTCTACGGCGCCGGTCTCCTGCTGCCCGGTGTCACGCAGCAGACCTGGGTCGTGGGTTTCATCCCGCTGGTCGCTGCCGGGGCGGCCACGACGATGACGCTCGAGTTCTCGGTGGTGATGCGGCTCGTGGGGGCCGAGCACCACGGGGCGGCGACCGGCCTGTACGGGTTCTTCCGTGGTCTGGGGGCGACACTGGGACCGGTCGTCGCCGGGCTGGTGATCGTGGCCGACCGTGGGCTGCTGCAGAGCACGCACGGCTACGCGGCGATGTGGCTGCTGGTGGGCGTCGCGGCTCTCGCGTCGCTGCCCCTGTTCCTGCGCATCAGCCCCGAGCGGCTGTAGGGGCCGTGCGCGCCCGGGTCAGCCGGGCAGCGCAACCTCGCGTGCACGGCGCTCCGCTTCAGCGGGATCCCAGCCGGGTCGGCCCTCGGTCACGTCCTCCGGCGGACCATCCGGCCGGAGGGGGAGCAGCAGATCGAGGATGGCGCGGACGATCTCGTCCGTGGCGGCGTCGAGGACCTCGTTCGTCCACCGGGAGCCTCGGTAGGAGTCCAGCCGGAGCGGCTCACCGAACGCCAGGGTGACCGTGCGCTGAGGAAGCAGCTTGAGGCTGTGCTGATGTCCCCGGATTTCCTGGGTGCCCCACACCGCCACCGGCAGCACGGGCGCGCCGGTGGCGAGCGCCAGGGCGGCCGCCCCCGGCCGGCCCTGCTGCGGCCAGTAGTCCGGGTCGAGCGTCTCCTTGCCCTCCGGGTAGAGGGCGACCACCTCGTTCCGGGCCAACAGGACGGCGGCCTCCTCGAGGACGTTCCCGGCGGCCGGGGTCCCGCGGCGGACCTCGAGCTGCTGGCCGCGGGCGAGCACGTCGCCGAGCAGGGGGACCCGGAAGACCTCCTCCTTGGTGAGGAAGTGCGGGTACCGCCCGCGCCGGACGAGGATCCTGCCGAGCAGGAAAGGGTCGAGATCGGAGATGTGGTTGCTCGCGACGACGAGCGGCCCCTGGGGCGGTATGTGTTCGGACCCCGAGGTGCGGATGTCGGCCAGCAGGGGCCCGCTGCTCGCGAACACTCCTCCGATCAGGCGGACGCTGAACGGTTCCCGCCGGTGCCTCGGCGGGTCGTCGCGCTCCGGGTCGCGTCCGGCCCTTTCCAGCCGGCGTCGCAGGCGCGGATGCCCGCCGCGCCCGGCAGCTGGCGACCTCCGGACGTAGTGGTCGTCGTGTTCGGTGTCGAGATCCGACATGTCGATGGTTGTACCCGGCCTACTGATGCATCACCACAACTATCCGGGCTCGCCCGTGCTGCGCCTTCACCCGACGAGATCGCGCCCGCCGCAGCAGCCGCCAGCCACAATCGTCCACCCGGTGGGCTAGCGTCGCCTCCTGCGATCCTTTCGGTAGGGACAGCCCGGCCCCGAGTCGAGATCCGGTGGGCGTGCCGCACATGGCCGTTTCCTCGACAAGCAGCGAAGAAGGGCTGGGCACGGAGAGCCGATGGCCGACGACAACGCGCGACCGCCCGCGCCGGTCTCCCGGACCGCTTATCTCTATTGGATCATCAAGGTCACGCTGACGGTGCCGTTGCATCTGTTCTTCCGTCCGCACGTGTCCGGTCGGCGGCACGTGCCCAGGTCGGGACCGGCGATCCTCGCCAGCAACCACACCTCCTGGCTCGACTGGATCCTCATGCCCGTGGTGATCCTCCGGCGTCGCGTCGTGTTCCTGGCCAAGTCGGACCTGTTCGTCGGGTCGGGTCCGTTGGGTGTGCTCAGCCGGTGGTTCTTCTCGGCCACGGGGCAGATTCCCGTGGACCGTTCCGGGCGCGGAGCGGGGAATCCGGCTCTCGACACCGCGGCCCGGCTGTTGGCCGAGGGGCACCTGCTCGGTGTCTTCCCCGAGGGGACCCGGGCTCGGGACGGCCGGCTGCACCGCGGGCGTACCGGCATCGTCCGGATGGCCGGCGTCTCGGGCGCTCCGGTCATTCCCTGCGCGACGAAAGGCGTCTTCCGCTACGAGGCCGACGGGACCCGCCACCTGTCGCTCCGGCGCAACGAGGTGCACTTCGGGGCCCCGATGTCCTGGAGTGGTCGGCAGTTCCCGATCGACGACCCGGCACTGCTGCGAGCCCGTACGGACGACCTGATGCACGCCATCCAGCGGCTCTCCGGCCAGGACTACGTCGATGTCGACGCCAGCCACGGCAACGACGGCCGATGTCGCAAGCCGAAGAAGGGAGGCTCGTGCTGAACGACCCGCGAGGCCGGGGAGGAGGAACGGGAGGAGTTCACGAGACGCGGAACCGTTCCAGGTCGGAGCTCCGCACCTCGAGCCCCAGGCCGGGGCGGCTCCGGTCCGGCCGCAGGACCCCGTCCGGGCCCGGGGGGAGCACCCCGTCGAACGCCATGCCCTCGATGCGCACGTGGTCGTAGAAGTACTCGAGGTGGCGTAGGTGCCACACCGCGGTCCCGACCTGACCGGAGACCTGCGGGGCGCAGTGCAGGGACAGGTCGATGCTCCGGGCGTCACACAAGGCGGACACGCGGAGCAGCGCGGTGATCCCGCCGCAGCGGGTGACGTCGGCCTGCAGGCAGTCGACCGCTTCCGCCGCCAGCATCGTGGAGAAGTACGGCAGGTCGTAGCCGTACTCACCGGCTGCGATGTCGAGTCCGCCAGGCCCGCGGTCGCGCAACAGGTGCAACCCGGCGAGATCGTCCGAGCTGACCGGCTCCTCCAGCCATCGGACGCCGGCGTCGGCGAAGCGCTGAGCCCAGAGAAGCGCCTGCTTCCGCGTGTAGGCACCGTTGGCGTCGACGAACAACTCGACGTCGTCGCCGATGGCGCCGCGGGCGGCCGCCAGCCGGCCCGGGTCCTCCTCCGGGTGTCGACCGACCTTGATCTTCACGCGGGGGATGCCGGCCTCGACCCAGCCGGAGAGCTGCTCCACCAGGGTCTGGTTGTCATACGAGGTGAACCCGCCGCTGCCGTAGACGGGCGTGCCGTCGTGGACCGCGCCGATCGCCACGGGCAGGGACACGTCCATCAGACGCGCGTGCAGGTCCCAGAGTGCGATGTCGACCGCGGAGATGGCCTCGGCGACGACTCCCGGTCGTCCCGCGTTGCGGACCGCGGCATGCATGGCGGCCCAGGAGGCGGCCGGGGTCGTGGCGTCCCGGCCCTCCACCACACCTGCCAGGGTCTGCGACACGACCGCGGCGGTCGCGGGCGGGGCGTAGGTGTAGCCGACGCCGGTGCGACCGCCTGCCTCGACCGTCACGAGAACGAGCGTGGTCGAGTCCCACGTCAGCGTCCCGTCGGACTCCGGGGTCGCGGTCGGGATCGTGTAAGCGGCTGCTTGTACGGACGCCACGGTCGGAGGCGGGCTGTGCCGGGTCATGGTGTCGGCTTACCTCGCTGGGGCAATGCTAGGCCCGTAGCAACTGTTTGAGTACGGCAACAATCGTTGTAGAACAATGCTCGTACTCAAGCAACAACAGGTTCCGTCCACGCTGAGTGACACGTCGGCCGGCGGCGTCTCGGTGGGGAGTCGATCCGGAGGAGGCATCGTGCCCCAGGTAGCTGACTACGTCCTGTCCCGCCTCTCGGAGTGGGGGATCCACCGCATCTACGGCTATCCGGGTGACGGCATCAACGGGTTCCTCGGTGCCCTCGATCGCGCCAAGGGTGACCCGGAGATCATTCAGCCCCGGCATGAGGAGATGGGCGCCTTCATGGCCACCGCCCACGCCAAGTTCACCGGCGAGGTCGGATGCTGCATGGCGACCTCGGGCGGTGGGGCGATCCACCTGCTGAACGGCCTCTACGACGCCAAGCTCGACCACCAGCCGGTGCTGGCGATCGTCGGTCAGCAGAAGCGCTTCTCCCTCGGTGCCCACTACCAGCAGGAAATCGATCCGCAGATCCTGTTCTCGGACGTCTCCGAGTTCGTCCAGACCGTCATGCACCCGGCCCAGGCGCGCTCCGTGATCGACCGCGCGATCAAGGTGGCCAGCTCCCAGCGCACGGTGGCCACGGTCATCTTCCCGGTCGACGTCCAGGAGGCCGAGGCCGAGCCGTCTCCGCCCCGGGTCCACGGGGCCGTCTACACCAGCATCGGCTACGCCAAGCCCCGGGTGATCCCGCCGGACAGCGAGCTGCGCAAGGCCGCTCAGATCCTCAACGAGGGCGAGCGGGTGGCCATGCTCGTCGGGCAGGGCGCCGCCGGTTGCGGGGACCAGCTGGAGCAGGTCGCGGACCTGCTCGGCGCCGGTGTCGCGAAGGCCCTCCTCGGACGGGAGGTGCTTCCCGACGAGCTGCCCTACGTCACCGGTCCGATCGGCCTGCTCGGCTCCACCGCCAGCTACGAGCTGATGAAGGGCTGCGACACGCTGTTCATGATCGGGACGAGCTTCCCGTACTCGGAGTGGCTGCCGGAGGAGGGTCAGGCGAAGGGCGTCGAGATCGACATCGACCCACGCTTCATCGGCGTCCGCTACCCCATGCAGGCGAACCTCGTGGGCGACACCAAGGAGACGCTGGCCGCACTGATGCCGCTCCTGGAGCGCAAGTCGGACCGCTCGTGGCAGGAGAAGATCGAGCACGACGTCGCCGAATGGTGGCGGGTGCTCGACGACCGGGCGCACGACAAGGCCAACCCGGTCAACCCGCAGCTCGTCGCGCACGAGCTCTCGCCACGTCTTCCGGACGACGTCATCCTCACCGCCGACTCCGGTTCCGGCACCAACTGGTGGGCCCAGCACCTCAAGCTGCGACGCGGGATGCGGGCATCGCTGCCCGGGACGCTGGCGACCATGGGCGCGGGCACCCCGTACGCCATCGGCGCGAAGCTGGCCTACCCGGACCGCCCGGTCATCGCGTTCGTCGGGGACGGCGCGTTCCAGATGAACGGGATGCTGGAGCTGATCACCATCAAGCGCTACTGGGAGCGGTTCACCGCGCAGAACCCGACCCTGATCTTCTGCATCTTCAACAACCAGGACCTGAACCAGGTCACCTGGGAGCAGCGGGCCGAGTCCGGGGACCCGAAGTTCCCCGGCACCCAGTACATCCCGGACGTCCCTTACGCCGAGTTCGCGAAGATGCTCGGCCTGCACGGCATCTTCGTGGACAAGCCGAAGAAGGTGGGCGACGCCTGGGACGAGGCGCTGGCCGCGGATCGGCCGTGTGTCCTCGAGGTCAAGACCGACCAGGAGATCCCGCCCATCCCGCCGCACATCAAGAAGCAGCTCGGCAAGAAGTCGGCCAAGGCGATGCTCAAGGGCGACCCCGAGGCGGTCGGCGTGATCGCCAAGGGTGGTGAGGGGTTCATGCACGAGTTCACCGAGTCGGTCAAGGAGGCGCTGCCCGGTAAGCGAGGGAATCAGTGACCGCCGTCGACCTGCCGTTGCTGAGATCCGAAGGCGAGCGGAGCTCGGCAACGGCGTCCTCCGGCCCCCGGATCAACGTCCGGGGGCTGGAGGAGCATCTTCGCCGGCACGTCGAGGGCGAGGTCCGGTTCGACCCCGGCTCGCTGGCGATGTACGCCAACGACTCCTCGAACTACCGCCAGGTTCCGATCGGTGTCGTCCTCCCGAAGACGCTGGACGACGTGGTCGAGACGATGAAGGCCTGCTCCCGCTACGGGGCCCCGGTCACCTGCCGGGGCGGCGGCACCAGCCTCTCCGGCGAGACCGTGAACCACGCGGTGATTCTCGACGTCTCGAAGTACCTGACCGCCGTCGGGGAGATCGACGCGGCGAAACGGCGGGTCACCACCGAGCCCGGCGTCATCAACGAGGAACTGAACCGGGCGACCGGGAAGCACGGCCTCGTGTTCGGGCCGGACCCGTCGTCGCACTCCCGCTGCACCATCGGCGGCAACATCGGGAACAACTCCTGCGGCATCCACTCCGTCCAATCCCGCCACTACGGACCCGGTCCCCGGACGTCGGACAACACCCACGCCCTGGAGGTGGTCACCTACGACGGGGAGCGCTTCTGGGTCGGGGTGAACGAGGAGGACCGGCTCGACGAGATCATCGCCGCGGGTGGGCGCAAAGGCGAGATCTACGCCAAGCTCCGGGACCTGCGGGACACCTACGCCGACGAGATCCGCGAGAGGTACGTCCCGGTCGAGGAGCTACCACGGCGGGTGTCGGGCTACAACCTCGACGAGCTGCTGCCCGAGAAGGGCTTCAACGTTGCGCGGGCCCTGGTGGGCACGGAGAGTACCTGTGTCGTCGCACTCCGGGCGGTCCTTCTCCTCACGCCCGGCCTGTTCCACCGCACCACGGTGTTGATCCACTACGGCGACGTCGCGGAGGCGGCCACCCACGTCTGCGAGATCCAGGAGTGGAAGCCCATCGGCCTGGAGGGCATCGACCACAAGCTGGTGCACGATCAGCAGTTGAAGTCCCTCAACATCACCGGGCTCGAGGAGCTGCCGTGCTACGCGCAGGGCGGGGCTTGGCTGATGGTCCAGTTCGGTTCGGACAGCCCGGAGGAGACCGAGCAGCGGGTCTCGGCGTTCTGTGACTGGCTGCGGGAGGAGAAGGGCTACGCGCAGGACCGCCTGACCATCGCCAAGAGCAAGCAGGACGGCGGCGGCAGCGAGCAGCTGTGGGCGATCCGGGAGAGCGGGCTCGGGTCGACCGCCTTCCCGCCCGACGGGGACGACCACTGGCCCGGCTGGGAGGACTCCGCCGTGCCGCCGGAGAAGGCCGGCGACTACATCCACGACCTGCTGCGGCTCTACGACCGGTACGACACCCCCGGCCAGATCTACGGCCACCTCGGCGAGGGCTGCATCCACAGCCGCATCGACTTCGATCTACGGCACGCCGAGGGTCTGCGGACCTATCGGGCTTTCCTCGACGAGGCCGCCGACCTGGTCGTGTCCTACGGCGGCACGCTCTCGGGTGAGCACGGGGACGGGCAGCAGCGCGCCGAGCTGCTGGAGAAGCAGTACGGCCCGCGGCTCATGCAGGCGATGCGCGAGTTCAAGGCCATCTGGGACCCCGACGGGAAGATGAACCCCGGAAAGGTCGTCGACCCCTACCGGCTGGACGAGAACCTCAAGCTCGGCGTCGACTACAACCCCTGGCGACCGGACGTGAAGTTCGCCTACACCCAGGACGGCGGCGACTTCGCCCACGCCACCCTGCGCTGTGTCGGCGTCGGCAAGTGCCGGGTCCCCGACGCGCAGCTCACGATGTGCCCGAGCTTCCAGGTGACCCGGGAGGAGGAGCACAGCACCCGTGGTCGCGCTCGCCTGCTGTTCGAGATGCTGCGCGGTGAGGTCATCACCGACGGCTGGCAGTCGAAGGAGGTCGCCGACGGCCTCGAACTCTGCTTGGCCTGCAAGGGCTGCACCAGCGACTGCCCGGTGGACGTCGACATGCCCACCTACAAGGCGGAGTTCCGCTACCACCACTACAAGTCGCTGCGGCGGTGGCGACACCGCTACGCCTACGCCTTCGGCTTCATCGACCAGGCGTCGCGGCTCGTCTCGCGGATGCCGGAACTGGTCAACCTCGTCACCCAGACCCCGGCGCTCGCCCGGTTGGCCAAGGTGGCCGCCGGGCTGGACCGACGGCGTCCGCTGCCCTCCTTCGCGCCGCTGACGTTGCAGCAGTGGTTCGCCGAGCGCGGCGGCACGAAGAACCCGAACGGCCGCCGGGTCGTGCTCTTCCCGGACACGTTCAACAACCACCTGCACACCGACGTCGGGGTGGCCTGCGTCGAGGCGATCGAAGCCGCCGGCTGGCAGGTCGTGATGCCGCAGACCCACGTCTGCTGCGGACGTCCGCTCTACGACTACGGGTTCCTCGACATGGCGGAGCGCTACCTGCACCGGCTGGTCGACGTGCTGCGGGATGAGGTCCGGGCCGGCACCCCGGTGGTCGGCATGGAGCCCAGCTGCCTGGCGGTGTTCAAGGACGAGCTGGTCAAGATGCTGCCGCATGACGACGACGCCTCGCGGCTGGCCCGGAACGCCTACCACTTCGCCGAGTTCTTCACCACCTTCGGCATCGTGCCGCCCCGGCTCGACGGGGACGCGCTGCTCTGGGGCCACTGCCACCACCGGGCGACCGGCGGCATCGACCCGGAGCAGAAGCTGCTGGAGCAGATGGGGTTGACGGTGGACAGCGTCACCGGCGGCTGCTGCGGCCTGGCCGGCTCGTGGGGCTTCGAGAAGGGCAAGTACGAGATCTCGATGGACTGCGGCGAGCAGGCCCTGCTCCCGGCGGTGCGGCAGGCCGAGCCCGGCACCGTCGTCGTGGCCAACGGCTTCTCCTGCAAGACCCAGATCGAGGACGCGGACGTCGGTCGTCGTGGACTGCACGTCGCCCAGGTGATGCAGCTCGCGCGCGAGCACGGCCCCTCGGGTCCGCCGGGCGACCGGCCGGAGGCCGCCGCGCCCGATCGCCCGCGGGCCGGAGCCCTGCGCCGAGCGGTTCGGATCGGACTCCCGACGGCCGCCGTCGCAGCCGGCGCGACCGCCCTGGCGACACGGCTGTCCCGCGCGAGTGGCTGAGTTCGGTGGCCGGTGTGGTGCCGTCCCGCGCTGGTGTAGAGAGACAGGTGGTGTAGTGATACAACTGTCGCAGTGGCTGAGCCTGCAGCCTCTCCCAGCCAGTCCTCGTGCCGGGGGCCTGTATGAGCTTGCGTGACTGCCGCCGTGGCCGGGTGCGTCCTGCTGTTCGCCGCTCGCCCGCACCCGGGTCGGAGTCTTCGCCGCCGGCGTGCAGTCGTCCTCGGACCCTCGTCACATGGTTCCCCAGCGCCGACGCATGAGTGAGCTTGCTGTAGACGGGGATCCAGCGGCACAGCCGGCTCGAAAAGGAGTGTCGTGACGAGCGAGGCGAAGACTCCCGCGGACGTGAACCGGTCGGACGAGGCCGCACAGAAGCGGCTCGAGGAGAACTCGCCCGGCTTCCGGGTGGCGACGCGCACCCAGCGCTACCTGGACGAGCGCCTGGGTACGGCGAACTTCCTCCGCCGCAGCTACAACAAGATCTTCCCGGACCACTGGTCCTTCATGTTGGGCGAGATCGCGCTCTACTCCTTCGTGGTTCTCCTGCTCACCGGCACCTATCTCGCCTTCTTCTTCAAGCCGTCGATGACGGAGGTGATCTACGACGGGTCGTACGCCCCCTTGCACGGGGTGAAGATGAGCGAGGCGTACGAGTCCACGATCTCCCTGAGCTTCGACGTCCGGGCCGGTCTCGTCTTCCGGCAGATGCATCACTGGGCGGCGCTGCTGTTCGTCGCCTCGATCGTGGTCCATTCCGCCCGGGTGTTCTTCAGCGCCGCGTTCCGGAAGCCCCGGGAGATCAATTGGCACATCGGCGTCGGGCTGTTGCTGCTCGCCATCGCCGAGGGGTTCGCTGGCTACTCGTTGCCGGACGACCTGCTGTCCGGGACCGGGCTGCGCATCGGCTATTCCATCGGGGAATCGATCCCCGTCATCGGGACGTGGCTCGTCTACTCCGTGTGGGGCGGCGAGTACCCCGGCGAAGAGATCGTTCCCCGTCTCTATCTGCTGCACATCCTCGTGATCCCGGGGGTGATCCTCGCCCTCATCTCGGCGCACATGGGCATCCTCTGGCACCAGAAGCACACCGACTTCCCCGGGGCGGGCAAGAGCGACCGGGTCATCGTCGGCTCGCGGCTGTTCCCGAAGTACGCGGCGAAGTCCGCCGGCTTCTTCATGCTGGTCGTCGGGATGCTGGCCGCGCTGGGCGGGCTGGCGCAGATCAACCCCGTGTGGCTCTACGGACCGTACGAGCCGTCCGTCGTGAGCGCTGCGTCCCAGCCGGACTGGTACGTCGGATGGTTGGACGGATCGCTGCGGGTGATGATGCCGTGGGAGATCCGGGCCTTCGGTCAGACCATCCCGCTGAACCTGTTCTTACCCGGCGTCGTGCTCCCGCTCCTGCTGTTCTCGCTGATGGCGTTGTATCCGGAGATCGAGGCCCGCGTGACCGGGGACCACCGGTCGCACAACGAACTCGACCTGCCGCGCAACCATCCCATCCGTTCCGCCATCGGCGCGGCGGCCTTCACCTTCTATTTCGTGCTCCTTCTCGCCGGGGGCAGCGACGTCCTGGCGACCACGTTCGGGATCTCCCTGAACGCCGTGGTCTGGGGGTTGCGCATCCTGCTCTTCCTCGCGCCCGCGGTCGCGTTCATCATCACGATGAACTGGTGCCGCGGCCTCATGCAGGACGACGACGATCTCCTGCTCGAGGGCCGGGCCACCGGCGTGATCGAGCAGCTACCCGTGGGGGAGTACGTCGAGGTCCACACGCCGCTGCCGGTTCAGCCGGTCCCTGTCCGGGAGCCCGGCGATCCCGAGGCGGAGATCGCCGAGGCGACGGAGCGAGCGCAGCAGGACAGCATCGGCTACCACGCGGCCCAGGTTCTGAAGCTCGCCCGCGGCCGGATCCGCTCCTTCTTCACCCAAGAACGCCTCGACGAACCGGAACCCCTGCATCTGCCCGACGGGCACGGAGACGCCGAGGCGCGGAGGAGGGCCGGCAAGTGGGGCTGAGGAGGCATTCATGACCACGCTCCAGCAGCGGCCGGCTCCGTCTCGACGACCGCCGCACCGGCGGGTCGCGGTCCAGACCCGTCTGCCGCAGATCGTCAGCGACACCAACCACAAGACGATCGGACTGCTGTACTTCACGTTCGCCTTCGGGTTCTTCCTGCTCGCCGGCCTGCTGGCGATGTTCATGCGGGCCGAGTTGGCCCGCCCCGGCCTGCAATTGTTCAGCAGCGAGCAGTACAACCAGTTCTTCACGATCCACGGCACGATCATGATGTTCCTGTTCGCGACGCCGATGGCCTTCGCCTTCGCGAACTACCTGGTGCCGATCCAGATCGGCGCCCCGGACATGGCCTTCCCGCGGCTCAACGCGATGTCGCTGTGGATGTTCCTGTTCGGGGGCCTCATCGTCGTCGGCGGCTTCCTCAAGCCCGGGGGTGCGGCCGACTTCGGATGGTTCGCCTACGCGCCGCTGAACTCCCACGAATACTCGCCGCAGGCGGGCGCCGACATGTGGTCCTTCGGCCTGATCCTGTCCGGCGTCGGCACCGTCCTCGCCTCCGTCAACGTGATCACCACCATCATCACGATGCGCGGGCCGGGGATGACCATGTTCCGGATGCCGATCTTCACGTGGAACATGCTGATCACGTCCATCCTCGTGCTGGTCGCGTTCCCCGTGCTGACGGCGTCGCTGTTCGCGCTCGAGGCGGATCGTCTGCTCGGGGCGCACGTCTTCGACGCCCAGAACGGGGGCGCGCTGCTCTGGCAGCACCTGTTCTGGTTCTTCGGCCATCCGGAGGTCTACATCGTCGCGCTGCCGTTCTTCGGCATCGTCACCGAGGTCCTTCCGGTGTTCAGCCGCACCCCGGTGTTCGGCTACAAGGGCCTGATCTTCGCGACGATCGGGATCGGCGCCTTGTCGATCTCGGTGTGGGCGCACCACATGTTCGTCACCGGCGCGGTGCTGTTGCCCTTCTTCTCGCTGTTGTCGTTCCTCATCGCGGTACCGACGGGGGTGAAGTTCTTCAACTGGGTCGGGACCATGTGGCGGGGCTCGATCACGTTCACCACGTCGATGCTGTTCTCGATCGGTTTCCTGGTGACCTTCCTCCTGGGCGGGCTGACGGGCGTGCTGCTGGCCAGCCCGCCGATCGACTTCCACACCAGCGACACCTACTTCGTCGTCGCCCACCTGCACTACGTGCTGTTCGGCACCGTGGTGTTCGCGCTGTTCAGCGGCGTCTACTTCTGGTTCCCGAAGGTGACCGGTCGCTTCATGTCCGAGCGGCTGGGCGTGGTGCACTTCGTGACCCTGTTCGTCGGCTTCCACATGACGTTCCTGGTCCAGCACCTGCTGGGGATCCAGGGCATGCCTCGCCGGGTGGCCGACTACGCCGCGTCCGACGGCTTCACGACGCTGAACACGGTCTCCTCCATCGGGGCGTTCCTCCTCGGGGCGTCGACGTTGCCCTTCCTCTACAACCTCTGGGTCAGCTACAGACACGGCAAGCCGGTCACGAGCGACGACTGCTGGGGGTACGGCAATGCCCTCGAGTGGGCGACGTCCTCGCCGCCGCCGGAGCACAACTTCCTGAGCCTGCCGCGCATCCGGTCCGAGCGGCCGGCCTTCGATCTCCACCATCCTCAGCACGCGATGGAGACCGGTCTGCACATCTCGCCCACCCCGGAAAGGGAGTGACGTGATCGCCGACAGGGTGATGGCTGATACGGGGGATGGCTGACGTGCGGGACGCCGTCGTGATCGGGGCCGGACCGAACGGCCTGGTCGCGGCGAACGTCCTGGCGGACGCCGGCTGGCGGGTGCTCGTCGTCGAGGAGCAACCCGAGCCGGGCGGCGGGGTGCGCAGCGGGGAGCCGCTCGGCGAGGGCCGCGTGGTGGACTTCTGCAGCGCCTTCTATCCCTTCGCGGTCGCGTCGCCGGCGATCACGGCCCTGGGGCTCGAGCACTACGGGCTGCGCTGGTCCCACGCCCCGCAGGTGTTGGCGCATCCGCTCCGGGACGGTCGCTGCGCCGTCCTCGGCCGCGACCTCGACGCGACGGCCGAGAGCATGGAGACCTTCGCTCCCGGCGACGGACAGGCGTGGCGCCGCCTGACGTCCCTGTGGGACGAGCTCGGCGACGCGTTGGTCGAGGCGATCTTCACGCCGTTTCCCCCGGTGGCCGCGGGCGCCCGGCTCGCCCGGCGGCTGCGGGTCGCCGGAGGGCTCCGCTTCGCACGGATGGCCCTCACGCCGGTCCGCCGCTTCGCGGAGGAGGAATTCGCCGGGGACGGTGGACGACTGCTCCTGGCCGGCTGCGCCCTGCACGCGGATCTGACGCCGGAGACGACGGCGAGCACCGCCTTCGGCTGGCTGCTCTCGCAACTCGGGCAGCACGTGGGCTTCCCCGTGCCGGTCGGCGGTGCTCGTGCGCTGACCGATGCGTTGGTGCGGCGGCTCGAGGAGCGCGGCGGACGCGTGCGGTGCGGCGACGCGGTGACGGAGGTTTTGGTGCGCAGCGGCCGAGCCGTCGGGGTGCGGGTGGCGGGGGAGGAGCTGCCCGCGGACGTGGTGCTCGCGGACGTGGTCGCGCCGAGGCTGTTCGGTGGGTTGGTCGACTGGGAGCACCTGCCCCCGCGGATGCGCGACGACCTCCGTCGGTTCCAGTGGGACTTCGCCACGGTGAAGGTGGACTGGGTGGTCCGCGACGGCGTTCCCTGGACCGCGGAGCAGGCGACCGCGGCGGGCACGGTGCATCTCGGCGGGCATCTCGACGACCTCACGCAGTTCGGCGCCGACATCGCCCAGCGCAGGATCCCCCGGGAACCGTTCGTCCTGCTCGGGCAGATGACGACGAGCGACTCCACGCGGTCTCCGGAGGGCGAGAACGTCGTCTGGGGCTACACCCACGTCCCCCGGCAGGTGGTGGACGACCCACGGGGCGACATCACCGGCCGCTGGGACGACGCCGACGCGCAGCGCATGGCCGATCGGATCGAGGAGCGCATCGAGCGGTTCGCGCCCGGCTTCCGGGGTCGGATCCTGGCGCGGTCCATCACCACGCCGCCCCGCTTCGAAGCCCACAACAGCAACCTCGTCGGCGGTGCGATCAACGGCGGAACGATGCAGCCGCACCAGCAGCTGGTCTTCCGGCCGACTCCCGGTCTCGGCCGTCCGCACACCCCCGTCGAGGGGCTGTACCTGGCCTCCGCGTCCGCGCATCCCGGGGGCGGCGTCCACGGCGCGTGCGGCGCCAACGCCGCCCGCGCGGCCCTGCGGGACGCGAAGCCGGTGCGGCGGGCGTTGACCGCGGCGTCCCGGGCGGCCAAGTCCGGCGGGCCCCTCTCGAGGTGACGCCGAGCACCCATGCGCTTGACCAATACTTGCATGGGTACACGAATTTTGATCCGCCCGTGCACAAGGAGTGATCCGCGATGAACCGCCGCCTGCTCGACCCGGCTCTCCGGGACCTCAGCCCCCGGCACCTGGAGGTGTTCTGGCGCTACCAGGTGGTGCGGACCGGAGTGGACTTCGGAGCCGCACTCTGCTTCGTGGTCGGCAGCGTGCTGTTCTTCTTCGAGAAGACCACCCTGATCGCGACCTGGTTCTTCCTGGTCGGCTCGGTGCTGTTCGCGATCAAGCCGACGATCGACGTGGTCCGCTCGGTCCACCTGCGCCGCCTCCCGCGGGACGAGCGCGCGACGAGCCGGCAGCGGCAGCCGGCCGCTGCCTGACCGCGGGTCGCGAACGACTCAGCGAGGCAGCGCCACCGGGATCGTCATCTGCAGCTCGCCGGCCCTCGCGAACCGGAACGTCACGACGTAGTTGTGCCCGATCCGTATCGGCGACGTGAGGTTGCGGAGCTCGGCGTAGTAGGGCGCCTCCGCGGCACCGGCCGGGGCGTCGGCGGTCACCGGGATCGCGAGCGTCGGTGTCGGCTCGTAGGTCCCGTCCGCGGACTGGTCGGCGAAGATCCGTACATCCGTGGCCATCGGCGCGCTGATCCCCACGAGCGCATCGGGGGCGCCCCTCTCGTTCGCCGCCACGAAGCTGACCCTGGCCGTGCTGCCCTTCGGGTAGGCCTGCCCCCGAGGAGGGGTCTGGATCGCCACGTCCCGCATGTCGATCGGGCCGATGCGGGCGTTGACGCCGGCAATGGCTCCGCTGGCGAACTCCGGCTCGCCCAGCGGGTCCTCCTCGCCGCAGCCGACGACGGCCAATGCCACCAGCAGGGTGATCGCGAGGAATGCCCATCCGCTCCCGCGTTCGGATCGACGGTGCTGCATGTCGCGACTCCTCGGGCTCGATGCTCGCTCGCGAGCTACCCGGCACCGCCGGGCCGCTGCGGGCCGGTCGGTTATCGACACGCGTTCGTCATGTCGCCCGCGCCCATGGATCCGACGGGGGCGAGATGGGCGACTTGTCAGTTCTATGACGTTCGTGCACGGCGGGCCGTCGGGCGGGTTCCCCGGGGGTAGCCGAACGGCATGACCCGTTCCGCGCCGCGTCACCGCATCCGGAGCACTTTCGGGGTGCTCGCCTGCGCGGCCGTGCTCGGGGCCTGCGCCGACGCGCCCGTGAACGCGAGCACGGGACCGGTTTCTGCCGGGGCCCTCGACGACGCCAGCGGTTCTCTGACGGTCCGGGCCGACAGCTCGCTGCGTGAGTCGTTCGAGCTGCTGGCCGATCAAGTCGAACGCCGGCACCCGAAGGTGACGGTCCGCCTGGAGTACACCTCGGCCGGCGACCCACGCGCGGCGGGTGCGGACGTGGTGGTCTCGTCGAACCGCACCCGCTTGGATGCGTTGCAGCGAGCCGGCTCGGTCGAACAGGCGACCCCGTTCGCGCAGGAGGTCATCGCCCTGGTGGTCGCGCCGCGCAACCCCGGCCACGTGTCCACCGCGCGTGACCTGCGGCGCTCCGGAGTCTCGGTGGCGGTCTGCGAGTCGTCCCAGCCATGCGGCGAAGCCGCGCACGCCGTCCTCGAGCAGGTGAAGGTGGATCTGTCGTCGCCGACCCAGGTGAGCGACACGCAGGCCGCACTGGGGCAGCTGACGTCAGGCAAGGTCGACGCAGCCTTCGTCTGGGCCAACGACGTCCGGGGTCGCAGCGGCCAGAGCGCCCGAGGGCGTGGTGTGGAACCGGTCCAACTCTCCGCCGATCCCGAGGAGGACATCCGGTTGGCCGCACAGGGCAGCCGCGACGTCCTCGTCGCCGTCGCCCCCTCGGGTAACCGTGCCGCCGCGGAGGCCTTCGTCGCCCAGCTGAGGAGCCCCGAGGGCCAGCGGACACTTCGCGCCGACGGGTACCGCTGACCCGGGACGGGTTCTGCCGCGGGAGCCGGGTCAGATCTCCGGGCGCTGCAGGAATACGGTCAACAGCCGGATGCAGTTGTCCAGCAGGTCGGAGTGGAGCGCCTCGTACCCGTGCGTGCTCAGCGTCGCGAGCCCGAGCAGCCCCGCTCGCGGAGCCTGCCCCCGCATCTTCGCGTTGGACGCGTCCGACTCGTACGAGCCGAACACGCCCCGCTGCGGGCTCATCCCGAGTTCCTGGCCGAGCGCCACCAGCCTGTCGGCGATGGGCTTGTCGTAGAGCACGGCGCTGTCGCCGTAGGCGATGACCGGATCGGCCGAGGCCGTGGTCTGGTACTCGGCCTCCGTGGGCGCCACGTCCAGCGCCAGGGTGACGTCGCCCGGCAGGGTCCGGCTCGCGTAGGTCGCGCCGATGCCGCCCATCTCCTCACTCGTGCTGAACACGAACACCACATCCTGCGGCGGGCGTTGCTCGGCGAGCGCGCGGGCCGCGGCCAGCGACACGACCAGGGCGGCGCGGTCGTCCATGAAGTAGCAGCCGATGTAGTTCCCGACCTCGACCAACGAGCGCTTGCTCTCCGCGATGCAGACGCGGGTGCCGATGTGGATGCCGTCCTCGGCCAGCTCGACGGGCGTCCGACCGGTGAAGACGTAGACGTGGGACCAGTCCATCGACCGATCGCCCTGGTCCGGTTTCGTCTGCCAGATGCGATAGCTCTCGGCGGTCGTATGTTCCGAACCCAGCGTCAGGATGCCGTGGCGAACGCCCTCGTCGCCGAGCACCGCGACCGGCCCGAGCCCGAAGTTGGCCGGGTACATCGTCCCGAGCGGGCCGACCGCGAGCGAACCGTCCGCCTCGACGCGCTTCACCATCATCGACAGCTCGTCGAGGTGCGCGACGACGCGGATGACCGGCCCGTCAGCGTCGGCGTCGGACCCGCGCAGCAGGCCGACGAGGTTGCCTGCCGGGTCGGTCCACATCTCGTCGACGAGCGGCTCGAGCTCGCGGGCGCAGATGTCGCGGACGGCGTCCTCCTGCCCGCAGGGTCCGTAGGTGGTCAGCAGTTCCTGGAGGAGTGGGCGGTGATCGTCGAACACCCCTGCACCCTGCCCGCCGGGGGAACGCTCACGCGCGCGTTCGCCGGGGACGGACGGCGATCTCCCCGAGGGGTACCTCGTGGCCCTGCTCGCAGCGCACCTCGACGCGCACCGGCGCCCCGCAGGCGGCGTGGGGCAGCGCGAGCGGGGGGCCGGACTCGCCGGTGAGGTAGCGGTCGCCCCACTGCATGAGCGCCAGGGCCACCGGCGCCAGGTCCCGACCCATGTCGGTGAGCGGGTCTGGCTGGCGGTGGCCGGCTTCGCGCTCGTCGCCGCGGCGGCCGCGATCGGGATGACCCCGCGCGGCAAGCAGGCCGCGCAGCCGGTGAGAGCTCCGCTGGCCGCCGACGCCGCGTGAGGTCGCCGGCCGTTCGGGGCTCGGCCGGGGTGGGTAGGAACGGCGGCACCCCAGCTCAGGAGGACGCGATGGCGAACGAGCCCGCCCGACGTTCCGGTCAGCAGACCGAGCGGCGCCAGCAGAGCCAGCAGAGCCAGCAGAGCCAGCAGAGCCAGCAGAGCACAAAACGCAGGCCGAGGAGACCCCGCAGGACCGGTTCGTCCGGATGCTGGTCGAGCGCATCTCCCAGGACCGCTATCCGAGCGCCACGATGATGGAGTTCGTCGAGCAGAACCTGAACCCGCGGCAGCGGCAGCAGTATCTGAACGTGCTGCTCGACAAGATCGAGAACGACCGGTTTCCCAGCATTGACCTCATGCGAAGGGTGCAGCGCCTCGCCGGGTGATCCTCCGGTCGGGGAGTGACTGCGTCCGCAGCGTTGCGCAGCGCGTCCGGTCGGCGATAAGGCGTGCGCTTTTCACCCTTTTCATCAGTGACCGGCCTCGATACGGTCGCACAGGTTGCTTTGCGCTCAGGCCCTCGGCGCTTCCCACCGAGCCTCTGGCGGAGATGCGATGGCGCGGCGCCTGCTGCTACGACACTCGAACGCCCCTGCCCACGTGATCGACGTGCCGGTGACGTGGCCCCCGATCCGGTGGAACTCGGTGGAGCCGCTGGCCGGCTACCGATGGCACCGCTCGAGGCTCGCCGACGCCCTGCGCCCGGTTCCGAGCCCGTGGCCCGGCCGAGGTGACGGGGCCGCGCCACAGGAGCCGTCGGTCGA
Source organism: uncultured Actinomycetota bacterium (assembly GCA_963783105.1). GTDB lineage: Bacteria > Actinomycetota > Actinomycetes > Frankiales > Frankiaceae > JAVEDQ01. Next base: position 466,093 of record CAWAMI010000002.1, on the reverse strand, counting down.
CGACCTGATCGCCCCCGACCTGCTCGAAGCCGCCATGGCGCTGTACGACCCGAGCCTGCCGTACCACAACGCCGGCCACGCGCTGCGTGCCGTCGCCAACGGTGAGCGGCTGCTGAGGGCCTGCGCGAAGACCGGCGTCCGGGTCGACACCACAGTCGTCCGGGTCGCGCTGCTGTTCCACGACGCGGGCTACGGCACGGACCCCTCGGCCGGCGACTGCCCGGACGCCGAGGCCTACGCGGCATCGCTGGCGCGGCGCGCGTTGACCGGGCGGATCCCCGCATCTGTCCTGGATGACGTCGAGGCGGCGATCCTGGCCACCCGCCGCACGACCGAGGCCGCGACGCTGGAGGGGAAGGTGGTGCGAGCCGCGGACCTCGCCGAGCTGGCCGCCGACTACGACACGTTCGCGGCACACTCCGAGGCGTTGCGCGTGGAGCACGAGCGTCTGTCGGGAGAGCCGGTGAGCCCTGTGGAGTGGAAGCAGTCCGTCGACCGGCTGCTCAGCGACTACCTGGAGGAACGGCTGTGGCCTCTCGAACTGCTCGAACAGGGCTTCGGGAAGCCCGGGTTCCACGCCACCGCCAGAGCGAACCTGCGCCGCTATCTGGTTGAACTCAGCTGACCGTGCGGGTCAGGTGATGGTGAGCCCGCCGTCGACCGCGAGCGTCTGGCCGGTCACGTAGCCGCCGGCGTCGCTGGCGAGGAACACCAGGGCGGCCGCGAGCTCCTGCGGGTCGCCCTTGCGTCCCGCGGGCATGCGGGGTGCCATCGCGTCGAGGTAGCCCTCGGGGTACTGGTCGGTCATCTCCGAGGCGAAGAACCCCGGCGCGAGCGCGTTGACCCGGATGCCCTTGCGGCCCGTCCACTGCTGCGCGAGGTCGCGGGTCAGGCCGATGAGCCCGGCCTTGGTGGCCGCGTACGCCGCCTGTGGCAGCCCGGCGGTGGTGATGCCGAGCACGCTGCTGATGTTGATGATGCTGCTTCCCGGCTGCATCACCCGCCCGCAGGCCTGCGCCATCCAGTAGCAGCCGTTGAGGTTGACGTCGACGACGGAGCGGAACTGCTCCGTCGTCTCGCGGGTCGCGGGCACGGCGGTTCCGATGCCGGCGTTGTTCACCAGGATGTCGACGCGGCCGAACTCCTGCATCGCCGCGTCCACCAGGGCCGAGCAGTCCTCCGGCTTGGCCACGTCGGTGCCGACGGTGACCGCCCTCCGGCCGGCGGCTTCCACGAGCTTGCGCGTCTCCTCCAGCTTCTCGACGCGGCGCGCGCCGAGGGCGACGTCGGCGCCCGCCTCGGCGAGGGCCTGGGCGAAGGCGACGCCGAGGCCGGACGACGCACCGGTGACGACGGCGACCTTGCCGTCCAGGCGGAACAGATCGAGAACGCTCACGACACTCCTTCGAGCCGGGGTGGTGTCGTCCTGCCCCGCGTCGCGCCGCCGAACCGACGAGGGTTGGGTGCATGAGCGGTCGTCAGGACGACCGCTGACGCACCCAGCCGCGGAGGGCGGGAGCAGATCCGAGTCAGCCGCTCGGCCCGAACCTTTCGATGCGGATCATCTCCGCCGGCGCGCCGAGCCCGACGAGCAGCTGGCTCGCGGCCTCGGCGAACTCGGCCGAGCCGCACACGTACTGCATCTGCCCGGGCTGCAGGAGCGGCTCGAGGTCGTCCGCCGTCAGCCGTCCCGCGGCGCGTCCACCTGGGGGCGCGAAGCGGGAGAAGGCGGCGGTGGCGCCGAAGGCGAGAATCTCGTCGGCGTACGGCAGTTCCTGCGGCGTGCGGGCCGAGACGGCCAGACTCAACCGGTCCTCCTGCCCCGACATCCGCGCGTACCGCAGCATCGACACCAGCGGCGCCACTCCCGAGCCGCCACCGATCGCCAGCGCGGGCATCCGGCCGTCCCAGACGAACCAGCCGCCGATCGGGCCGCGGACCTCGAGCTCGTCGCCGGACTCGACGACGTCGGCGAGGAACGGGGACACCTCGCCCTCGTCGAGGCGCGCGACGAACAGCTCGATCTCCGGGTCGGACGCCGGCGACGTCAGCGAGTAGGACCGCTGGGCGATGTAGCCGTCGTCGGCGCGCAGCCGCACGACGTAGTGCTGGCCCGGCAGGTGGTCGACGCGCTCGGGCACGGCGAGCCGCAGCACCACGGAGCGGGCCGAGGGGTGCTGCACGTCGCGGACGACGGCGGTGCGCCAGCCGCCGGCGGGCGCGCGTAGGTCCGCGAGCGGGCCCTCCATCTGCGGTGTGACAGTCACGGGCGCCCCTCAGTCGCCCTGGTACCGCTGCTCGAGCCACGGGTCGCCCCGGTCGTGGTAGCCGTTGCGTTCCCAGAAGCCCTGCTGGTCGTGGTCGAGCAGCGTCAGCCGGGTGACCCACTTGGCGCTCTTCCAGAAGTACAGGTGCGGGACGAGCAGCCGCACCGGGCCGCCGTGGTCCGGCGTGAGGGGTTGCCCCTCGTGGCTCCAGACGACCCAGGCCTTGCCGCCCGTGACGTCGTCGAGCGGCAGGTTGGTCGTGTAGCCGGTCGTCGAGGTCGCGAGCACGTGCGTCGCCGACGGAAGCGGTCGCGCCGCGTCGAGCAGCAGGTCGACGCCGACACCCTGGAAGCTGGTCGCGAGCTTCGACCAGGTCGTCACGCAGTGGATGTCGCCCGCGTACTCCGACTGCGGCAACGCGTGCATGTCGTCCCAGGACCAGGTCGTCGGCGCCTCGGCGAGGCCGTCGACCGTCATCGTCCAGCGCTCGGGCACGAGGTGCGGCGTGACCTCGGCGGTCAGGACCGGCCAGTCGGCCCCGACGTCGTACTGGCCGGGCGGGAGCCGCTCGTCCCGGGGGCGGCGGAGGCGGCCCGTGAAGCCGCGGGTCGCTCCGGACACGACGTCCTCCTCGCTGCTGAGGGGCTGCTGGCGGTCAGTGCCGGTCAGTGCCGGTCAGTGCCCGTCATCATGCGCTCAACGTTCGTAGACGTCAGGGATTCCGTTGTGGTCGGCGTCGAGCCTCTCCTGTTCCGAGATGCGCCGGTAGATGCGGTTCCGGGCGCGGAGCACGAAGCCCGCGACGACCGCGGCGGCCACCGAGCCGGTCAGGACCGCCACCTTGACGTGCTCGTCGGTCGTCGAGCCGGGCCCGAACGCGAGTTCGCCGATCAGCAGGCTCACCGTGAAGCCGATGCCGGCCAGGATCGACAGGCCGGTGACGTCGATCCACGACAGCTCGCCCGGCAGCGAGGCCCGGCTGAAGCGCGACACGAGATAGGTGGTGAGCAGGATGCCGAGCGGCTTCCCGACCACGAGTCCCAGCACGATGCCGAGCGCCACCGTGTCCTGCAGCGAGTCGGCGAGCCCGCTGAAACCGCCGATGGTCACGCCTGCCGAGAAGAACGCGAAGATCGGGACGGCGACGCCGGCCGAGAGCGGGCGGAAGAGATGCTCGAAGTGTTCCGCGAGGCCGGGTCCTTCGCCCGGGACGCCGCGCGGCACGGGCACGGCGAAGCCGAGCAGCACGCCCGCGACCGTGGCGTGCACGCCGGAGTCGTGCACCAGCGCCCACGTGACGAAGGCCAGGGGCAGGAGCAACCAGCCGAAGCGGATGTGCTTCTGCACGAGCAGCGTGAACAACCCCAGGGGCACGAGTGCGAGCAGCAGCGGCAGCGGCTTCAAGTTGTCCGTGTAGAAGAAGGCGATGATCGTGATGGCGAGCAGGTCGTCGACCACGGCCAGGGTCAACAGGAACGTGCGCAGCGCCGAGGGCAGGAAGCTGCCGATCACGGCGAGCACCGCAAGGGCGAACGCGATGTCGGTCGCGGTGGGGATGGCCCACCCGGAACTCGCTCCGCCGCCCTTTCCGAGGTTGATCGCGAGGTAGATCAACGCGGGCACGATGACCCCGCCGACGGCGGCCAGCACGGGCAACGCGGCGCGGCGGGGGTCCCGGAGGTCTCCGGCGACGAACTCCCGCTTCAGCTCCAGGCCGGCGACGAAGAAGAAGATGGCGAGCAGCCCGTCCGCCGCCCAGGTGGCCAGCGACAGGTCGAGGTGGACCGGCAGTCCGAAGACGGTCGCCGGACCCAGCGTCGTGTCCTTCAGCGATTCGTACGCGTCGGACCAGGGGGAGTTCGACCAGATCAGCGCGGCCAGCGTCGCCATCAGCAGCAGGAGACCGCCGATGGTCTCCTTGCGCAGGACGGCCGCGATGCGGCTGTCCTCGGACCAGCTGCCCAGGCTGAACAGCGAGCGTCGACGGGACGACCGCTGGAGTCGTTGAGGCCGTTCCATGGGGCACCCGTCCGAAGTCGTCGTCGCCTAGAAGGACGCCGACCAGACTTCCCGGCACACCGGTTACCAGGCTATCGGATGGGCCCCGACGCTCCCTCACCGCGGCGTCAGGGCTCGCGGGCGAGCCTCAGTCGAGGTTCCGGGACGTCGAGCACGGCCGGGATCTGCTCGACGGCGTGACCGGCACGTCGCAGGTCGCGTACCGCGTCGTCCAGCAGTCGCTGGGCTTCCGCGCTCGCGGCTGCGAGGTCCGCGAGCAGCAACGTCGCTGCCCGCCCGCGCACGGCTGGGTCCTGCTCCTGCCGGATGGCGCCGAGAAGGTCGGCGAGACGGTGCGGCACGCGGCTCCTTCCGGTCCACGCTGAGGTGAACCCACATGACCTGATTCGATGGAACGTCGGATGGTGTGACACCGATTGGTGTAATCCTCGCCCGTCTGTGGCGTTCGCGTCAACGTGACCTGCCTCGCGCCCCGCGTCCCAAATCGGCCGTTCGTCGGCGGGACCGAGGCGGCGGGCTCTAGCCTGCCGAGGTGGCCGCGCCCGACCTGCCCCCGGTGGGGTTCGCCACGGGCCTGTGGCTGCGGGTCTACCGCCTGCTCGCGATGCTGTCGCAGCCCACGTACACGCTCGGAGCGCTGGCCTACGTGCAGCGCCCGGACGACGCGGTGCTGCTGGTCCGACAGCGCTTCCGCACCCCGTCGAGATGGGGGTTCCCGGGCGGTTTCCGCAAGCCGGACGAGACGCCGGCGCAGGCGGCCGCGCGCGAGATCCGCGAAGAGACGGGCCTCGCGGTGGCGATCGGCCCCGACGACCTCGTCGCCGAGTACCGCCAGCCGTGGGCCCGGCACATCGACACGCTGTTCGCGGTGCAGCAGGAGCCCGAGGCCACGGCGCGGCCGGCGTCGGTCGAGATCGCCGAGGTGCGGTGGTTCCCGGCCGACGACCTCCCCCCACTCACCCGTGAGGCCGCGTTGGCGCTGTGGCACCTCCGGGAGCGTCCCCGTCCGGAGCGCCGGCCGGCTTGACGGCGGTCTCCGTCTCACCGGTTCCCGGCCCGAGCAGGGCGGGGTTGCGGATGCGCCGGGCCAGCAGCGACAGGACGAGCACCAGCGCGACCGCCGCCAGCACGCTCTGCCAGGTCTCGGGGAACAGGCTTCCGCCCGCGATGCCGATCGCGGCGTAGGTGCTCGACCAGACGAGCACGGCCGCGAGGTCGGCCAGCGCGAACCGCCGCCAGGAGTAGCCGCTGATGCCCGCGGCGACCAGCACGGGCATCCGGCCCGCGGGGAGCAGGCGACCGACGACGAGCACCTTGACGTCGTGTCGCGCCAACCGCTCCGAGATGCGCTCCATCGACGTCGAGACCCGCCCCCCGCGCGACCAGTGCAGGCGGGCCGCGACCTGTTCCCCGCCGTAGGTACAGACCGCGTAGACGACCAGATCCCCGACGTAGGCGCCGACGGCGCCGGCTGTCACGACTCCGAGGACGCCGAACGGGCCGGTGTGTCGAGCCGCCACCACGGCGGCGGCGCTGACGGCCGCGCCCGTCGGGATGACGAGCACGATCGACCCGATCAGGACGAGGCCGAACAGCGCGGGGAGTCCGGCGGCGACCGCGGTGCCGACGTCGGGGTCCATCAGCGATCCACCAGGTCGAGCGCCTGCCCCGGCTCGAGGACGCGGACACGCGTGGCGCCGGAGGTCCTCTCGACCGCGCGGGCGAAGCGTGCCCCGGGGCCGAAGAAGTGCTCGCGGCGGACGCGGTCGAGCCCGATCGGCCAGAGCGTTCCCCAGTGGATGGGGACGGCGATGGTGGGCTCGCACCGCCGGGTGGCCTCGGCGGCGCGCTCCGGGTCGAGGTGACCGGCACCCAGTGTCGGGCCCCAGCCGCCGACCGGGATCAGCGCGAGATCGAGCGGCCCCAGGTCGAACATCGCGTCGTGCAGGTCGGTGTCTCCGGCGAAGTAGGCGCGCTGCTGCCCGCAGACCACGAAGCCCAGCGCCGGCCCACCGTGGCGGGAGAGGGGGTGCCGGCGACCGTCGTGCTCGGCCGGCACAGCCCGGATCCGCAGGGAGCCGACGGTCGTCTCGTCGCCCGGCACCATCTCCTCGCACCGGTCGCCGAGGCCGCCCGAGGCGGCGTCGAGCAGCGCGCGCGCTCCGCGGGGGGCGAGCAGACGAGTGCGCTCGGGCAGCTGCCGCAGGGACGGCAGATGCAGGTGATCGGCGTGCAGGTGGGACAGCACGACGACGTCGGCCCGGCGGGCGTCCGTGCCGGGCGTCGCCCCACGTCGGCGGCGGAGATGCCCGAGCCGGTCGACGAGGACCGGATCGGTCAGCACCCGTACGCCGCCGTCCTCGACGGTGGCCGTGCTGTGCCCCCACCAGACGACCCTCACGGCAGCATCGCCTTCCCGGGTGACGCCACCGGCTCGGTCGACTCCTCGGCGCGCGGTCGTAGGCCCCGGCGCTGCCCGAGCCCCTCGAGCCAGGAGACGAGCTGGGCGTGGACGGCGTCCGGGCCGACCAGCCCGTCGGCGATCGGCCACGCCGCAGGCACCACGAGCACCGCCTCGGTCTGGGCGCCGCCCAGGCCGCCGTGACTGCCGACGAGTTCCTCGAACGCCGCGACCTCCTGCGTCTCGGGATCCACGCTGCTGAGCACGACGACGTCGCCGACGTCGTCGTGCCTCGAGTGCCGGCGCAGCGCCTCGGCCGCCCTCGGGCCGTAGGGCAGCAGCGGGTCCTCGCCGGTCACCTCGCCGGTCTCGAGCCGGCAGCGTCCGGCCGAGCCGATTGCCACCGGCCCCGACGCCGTGTCGACCACGACCACGCCCACCCCGGGATGCCCGGCCAGTCCGCTCAGAAGCCGTGGGTGACGCTCCCGTATCTCGTCCTCGCGGGCCCGCCCGGGGATGGCCGGGAAGGAGATCATCGCGAGGTTGCCGGACGCCACGACCACGGCGTCCCGTTCGTCGCCGACGGTCTGGTCGTCGCCGTCCGACTCCAGCCGCCGAGCCGCCCGCTCGAACAGCCCGCCGGAGCCGCCGATCGCGTCCAGCAGGATCGCCGTCGGCCCCCACGTCTCGTCCCGGCCCTGAGCGGCGGCCGCCGTCGCGCCGGACGTCAGCCCGCCGACAACGTCCTGCAGCGTCTCGCCGTAGCGCTGGAGGAAGGTCGCGCCCTGGCTCTGCCCGTGGTCCGAGAGAACGACGATGTCGTAGGGCCGGGCGGCGTGGCAGGCGAGCTGCTCCAACGTGCCCAGCACCCGGTCGAGCGCCTCCAGCGTCCGCAGCGCCTCCGGCCGGGTCGGACCGGCGTGATGGGCGACCTCGTCGTAGTCGACGAAGTCGCAGAAGACGACGTTCGCCCCGCGGGAGAGCTGGCCCGCGATCAGCGAGACGTTGACGTCGCGGAGCAGCACGTTCGTCGCCGCGCGCAGCAGCACGTTGGCGCCGCGGCGGTCCACGCGCGGTCGCACGTCGAGGCGGCGCTGCCGTCGCGCCTGCCAGAGCTCCTTGAGCATCTCGCCGACGGAGAGCACGAGAGCGCGGGCGAAGCCGGCGGGGTTGGTGAGGAACACGGCGTAGCCCGACGTCGAGCCGCGCGGCAGCGCCGCGTCGCTGAAGGTGAGCAGCTTGGTCGGCGCGTCCCCGGAGAACAGGTTGCTGATGCTCACGCCGTCGTCGGCGAGCAGCCCGCGACCGTCGGACAGTCGGCGTTCGATCTCCGCGGCGTCGCGGGGGCGGTTGGCGACGAGGATGCGCCCCGACGCCTTCTCGTACCAGCGGAAGGCCGGCACCACCGAGCTGCGCCCGTGGAGCAGACCGGCCTGGCTGCCGGGTGTCGTCGACGGGACCCCGGTGTACCAGCGGGAGCTGCGGTGGCTGCCACTGCGCAGCCAGCGGCCGAGGGTCGGCAGGTTGCCGGCGAGGACCTCCCAGGTGAGGACGGAGGCGGACAGCCCGTCGATCTGCACGAACAGGACGCCGCGGTCCGGGTGGGGGTCCGGCGGTGCATCCGCCCGGCGTGCGGCGCGCTGCCGGCGCCGGGAGTCGCGACGCATCTGCCGTAGGGCCGCGGCGAGAAAGGCGTCGTCGGTTCCGGCGTCCGCCAGCCAGTTGGCGACGGCCGTGAAGACCGCGATGAACTCGGCGGCGAGGATGGTCGCCAAGAAGCCGGCGACCTCGACCCCGGGATCCAGCGCGATGGCGCTGCCGACGAGCACCGACTGCAGCACGGCCGCGAGCAGCAGCACGCCGAAGCCGCCGAACACCGCCGCCAGCGCGGTCAGCACCGGCCGGAGCACGGTGACGAGCACGGCCAACGTGAGGGAGAGCCGGACGACGGCCCACGGTCCCCGCAGGTAGACACCCGGCGCCAGATAGGTCGCCAGGAAGAGAACGACCAGGGACGTGAGTCCGCTGCGGACCAGGGACACCAGCCGCGCGCGGGTCGGTCGCCAGGCGTGCAGGACCTCGGCCACCAGTGGCAGACGCCCCGCGGCGCGCTCGCTCGACCTGCCGTTCCTGATCGCGCCCTGGTGCGGGCCCCCCTGCGGCGTCACGACGCGGAGGGGGAGGCGGTCGGCGTGGGCGGGGGCGTGGGCGTGCGCGGGGGCGCCTGCTCGCTGAAGTCGGCCCGGTCCAACTCGCTCGAGTCCAACGTGCCGTCGGCCCGCGGCACCTGCACCGGCGTCCCGTCGACGAGCAGACGCACGGCCGTGGGGCCGTACTCGGTCGCCGTGAACACGATCTGCGCGAGGGCCAACGTCTGCTCGTCCGCGCTGACGTCGCCGAGGCCGCCGGTGAGGTCGACGGTCACGGAACTGCCGCTGCGGCGGACGTCGCGCAGCGCGATCGTCGAGGGGACTGCGGTCCGCAGACCGGCCGCCGCCTCCGGCTCGCTGACGCCCGCCAGCAGCGCCGTGAGCCGGGCCCGGTCGTCCGGCGGTACCGGTCGGGCGACCGGGTCGAGCCGGTCCTCACGGACGAAGTAGAGGGCCGTGCCGCCACCGCTGCCGGGCGCGGCCGGGGGCTGGTTGACGAGCGCGGTGTCGAGGGGGCTGGGGCTCGACTCGGGCGTCACCCCGCAGGCGACGGCGAACAGCAGCACGAGGGCCGCCGCCACGAGCGCGCCGAGCTTTCCGTGCCGGTCGTGGCCCCTCACGACCCGCTCCTCGGGAGCTCGACCACGAACCGCGCCCCGCCGCCCGGCCGGTCCTCCACCCACACGCGCCCGTCGTGCGCCGCGACCTGCTCGGAGACGAGGGCGAGGCCGAGCCCGACGCCGCGGCCGACGTCCCGCTCGCCCGCCGACCCGCGGCTGAAGCGGTCGAAGATGCGCTCCCGGTCCTGCGGCGGGACGCCGGGGCCGGCGTCGTCGACGACCAGGCGCACCACCCCGTCCGGCTGCGGTCGTCGACCGTTGCCGGTCGGCACCGTCACCCGCACCGACTCGACGCCCCCGCCGTAGCGCATGGCGTTCTCGACGAGGTTGGCCAGGACGCGCTCGAGCCGGCGCTTGTCCGCGCGGACCTCCGCCGTGGCGGCGTCGGCGTCCACCACCACATGGGTGTTCGGTACCCGCGCGACCGACGGCGAGTGCAACACGAGCTTCGAGAGCTGCACCGGCTCACGTTCGAAGTCCTGCTTGGAGTCCAGGCGCGAGATCTCGAGCAGGTCCTGCACCAGCTGCTCGAAGCGGGCGACCTCGTCGGTGAGCAGGTCCAACGCCTGCCGGGCCCGGTCCCCCATCTCCTCCCGCCGCCGCTGCAGCACGCTCAGCGAGGTCGAGAGCGTGGTCAGCGGCGAACGCAGCTCGTGGCTGACGTCCGCCGCGAAGCGGGCGTCCCGGTCGATCCGTTCCTCCAGCGCCTGGGTCATCGCGTTGAAGGACTCGACGAACGGTGCCACGTCCGGGTCGCGGCTGGCGGGCAGCCGGGCGGACAAGCGGCCTCCGGCGATGGAGCGGCTCGTCGTGATCACGTCGTCGAGCGGGCGCAGCAGCCGGCGGCTCGTCCACCAGCCCAGCGCCGCGCCGGCGGCTGCGGTCAGCAGCGCGATGACCAGAAGCAGCCGGCTCGTCTGACGCAGGGTGCGGTCGAGGTCCTCGAGCGAGAAGACCTCGTACAGCTGCGCCCGGTTCTCGGTCAGCGGCACGCCGACGATCAGCTGAGGGGTTCCGTGCGTGGTGACGCGTTGCCGCTGCGCCCGTCCCGACTCGACGTCGGTGCGCAGCTGGTCCGGGATGAGCACGGCCTCGCCCACGTCGGCGCCGTACCAGCGGCCGTCGAGGTGCAGGATGAGCCGCGCATCCGGGGCCGTGCGCAGGCCGGCGAGCAGTTCGCTCGGCTGGACGCCGGAGCTGCGCAACCCGTCGCCGAGCGTCTTCGCCTGCGCGATGGTCCGGTTGGTCGCGCCGGCCTCCCGCTGCGAGATCAGGTAGTTCCGCGACGCGGTGAACGATCCGAGGGCCAGCAGGGCGGACAACGCCAGGGCGCCGAGGGCGAACGCCGCGGTCAACCGCGCGCGCAGCCCCCAGCGGGCCGGCTTGTCGCTCACGACGAGTCGGGCGGTGACGGGGCGACCAGCTTGTAGCCCAGCCCCCGCACGGTGACGACGCGGGACGGCGAACCCGGGTCGTCCTCGATCTTCAGCCGTAGCCGGCGGATGTGGACGTCGACGATCCGGACGTCGCCGAGGTAGTCGTACTCCCACACCTTCTCGAGCAGTACCTCGCGGGTGAAGACCCGACCCGGTGCGGCCAGGAACTCGCCGAGCAGCTGGAACTCGGTGCGGGTGAGGTGCACGGGCTGGCCGGCGAGGGTCACCGTGCCCTCGTCGGGCGACAGGGTCAGGTCGCCGACCGTGAGTCGGCGCGCCGCCGGCAGGCCTTCCGCGACGTTGTTCTCCACGCGACCGCGCCGGCGCAGCGCCCGGAGTCTGGCGGACAGCTCCGGCAGCGCGAACGGCTTGGTCACGTAGTCGTCCGCGCCGGCCTCGAGGCCGCCCACGACGTCGCTCGTCTCGCCGCGCGCGCTCACGACGACGATCGGCACGTCGGAGGTCCGCCGGAGCCGACGACAGCACTCGAAACCGTCGATGCCCGGCAGCATCAGGTCGAGCAGGACGAGGTCCGCCGGGCGCTCGGCCATGCGCTCGAGGGCGGCTTCGCCGCTCGGCGCTTCCGTGACGTCGTAGCCCTCGTCCTCGAGGGCGAAGCGCACGGACGTGCGGATGTTCGGGTCGTCGTCGACGACGAGAACGTGGAAGGTCACCCGACCATGGTGACCGACGCGCGGTCCCGACGGGGCAACAGCGGTCGTTTCGCGACGATCAGGCCTTCGCGAGGGAGGCGAGCAGGGCGTCGCGGCTCGGCCCGGATTCCACCGAGAAACCGATGCCGCGTGGTAGCCGGGAACCGGTCCGGCACAGCCGGCTGATCGCCGCCGTGCCCTGGGCGGTGTGGGCGGTGACGTCGCGGAGGTCGATCTCGACCCGGTGCCAGCCGGCTTCGGCCGCGTCGACCACGGCGGCGAGCAGGGCGTCACCGGTGCGGTCGTCGAGCAGGCCGACCACGGTGAGGTCGAGGACGAGGTTCTCGTCGTCGAGATCGGCGGACGCGGGCGGCCGGGGGAGCGCCGCCGAGGAGGTGCCCACTCCCGGAACCATCGGGTCCGTCGTGAGCGGGGCCGTGCCCGTCAGAGCCATGTCCATCAGAGCCATGGGAGGAACAGTGTCCGGGTCGTGCTGCAACCCGTCGGCGGAGAGGTGACGGTTGCATGACGAACGCGCGGCACCGCCGCGATGTCCCGTTATCGCCCGATCCGTCGGCGGGCACCGTCACGGAACTGTCATGCGTGTCGGGTGGGAAGCTCGTCGTCTGTTGGGGATCATGGACGTGTGCTCCTCCTGCTGACTCCTTCCGCCCCTGCGCCGGGGAGGGAGATCCTGACCGCGCTGCAGGGCGACCTCGACGCAGAGACCGTGGGGGCGCTGCGCAACCAGGTCTTCCCGCTGCTCGACCCCGCGCCGGAATGCCTCGTGCTCGACGTCTCCCGCGTGACATCGGTAGGGCGTCAGGGCATGCGGACGCTCGTCGCCCTTCGACGCAAGTGCGCGAGTGCCGGCGTCCGGTTCGTCCTGCGCTCCCCGAGTTCCCCGGTGCGCAGCGGCCTGCAGGCCGGGCACCTCCAGCCCTTCTTCGAGATCGAGGGCTGAGCGACCTCTCACGCCTTCGGGACGAACTCGAAGGTCAGGTCGAGATTTCCCCGCCCGCTGTCCGGGAGCGGGCTGAAGTCGGCGGCTTCGGCCACGGCCCGGACGTCCCGCACCGTCCGGACGCTGCGTCGCGTCGTGCACAGCGCCCGGGTGAGCAGGCCCTTTCCCACCTTGCTCGGCACCGAGAGCGCCGCGTACCGCCCGCGCTGCTCGACGAGGATGCGGACGGGCACGACGGCGCCGCCGGAGCTGCTCCTCCCACCGGAACTGCTCCCCCCACCGGAACTGCGCCACATCGCGCTGTAGTCGCTGGAGCGCAGGTCGACGACGAGGGATCCGGCGAGCAGCGGTGGCAGCACCTCGTCGAGAATCGGCCTCCAGAGCCCGGCGATCGTGCCGTGGTCGGGTAGCGCGCCGCCCGCGGGAACGCGGTGGTCGGGCACCGGTTCGGCTCCCCGGAGCACCCCGAACGCGCCGTCGAAGACGAGCACGGACTCCTCTGCCCGCGCCCGCGCCGCGGGGCGCAGCGACCCCACGTCGAGCGCGTCGTAGAGGGTGCCGGTGAAGCGATCGAGGGCCGGCAGCGTCGGAGCGTCCTCCATCGCCCGGTTGGCGGCGAGCGCGTCCGCCGCGACCGCAGGCGGGAACCGCAGCAGCCGACGGGCCTCGTCCGGCCGCTCGGTGCACAGTCGGCGCACGGCATCGAGAACCCGCCGCCGGGCGGCGCCGAGCGGCTCCGCTCCGAGCCCGAGCACCCGTAGCGCGTCCCCGGTGCCGCCGGGGCGTTTGCCTTCGCTCGGCGGCAGGAGGATGTGCACACCCTCATGGTGCCGTTCGCACCCGGGAGGACGTGTCATGATCGACCCGCATCCGGTGAAAGGACCCTTGCCATGGCCGATTCGTCGCTCGACGCCCTCCGCGCGGCCCAGGAGCAGGCGCTGGCCCGCATGGGCGACGCCTGGAGGCTGTTCACCAAGGCGGCGGGCGTCGTCCCGGTGCCTGGCGGCAAGGACGTGGGGCAGTACCTGCAGCAGATGATGGACGCGGGCACCACGCTGGCGGCGGCGACCACCGGTCCGCTGCGCAAGCTGGTCGACGCGCAGCGCGAACTCGCCAACCGCCTCGACCGCTGGGGCGACATGCAGAGCGAGATGGCGGACGTGACCAAGGGCATCGCCGCCCAGCAACGCGTCGTCGCGGAGGTGCTCAGCCAGGTGCTGGTCCCGCTCGACCTGGCCCGCGAGAACCTCAGTGGCGAGGCGGCCAGGGCGGCGAAGGCGGGCGATGAGGCCGCGGAGAAGGCGGCCGGCGAGAGGGGCTGATCGTCGCGGCCGCGACAGGGACTGATGTCGCGGCCGGGCGTAGAAAGGGCCCATGACCACAGACGGGTCCCAGCCCAGAACCTCCTCCCCCAACGCTCCCGGCGACGCGCCCACCAACACCCAGGTCCGGCTCGCGTCGCGGCCCAGCGGACTGCCCGACGCGTCCAACTGGGACATCACCACCGAGCCGGTGCCCGAGCCGGGCGACGGGCAGATGCTCGTCCAGAATCTGTACCTGTCGCTCGACCCCGCCATGCGGGGCTGGATGAACGAGGGTCGCTCCTACATCCCGCCGGTCGGACTCGGCGAGGTGATGCGGGCCGGTGCCGTCGGTGTCGTCCGGGCGAGCAACCTCGAGAAGTTCGCCGTCGGCGACCACGTGAGCGGGACCTTCGGCGTGCAGGAGTACGCCCTGTCCGACGGCAAGGGGGTCGTGAAGGTCGACCCGTCGGTGGCCTCGTTGCCGACCTATCTGGGCACGCTCGGCATGCCGGGGCTGACCGCCTACTTCGGGCTGTTCGACGTCGGCGCCGTCCAAGAGGGGAACACCGTCGTCGTCTCCGGCGCCGCCGGGGCGGTCGGCACCGTGGTCGGGCAGCTCGCCAAGATCCGGAACTGCCGGGTCGTCGGCATCGCCGGCGGGCCGGAGAAGTGCCGGTGGCTGACCGAGGAGCTCGGCTTCGACGTCGCCATCGACTACAAGAGCGAGGACGTCCGCAAGGCGCTGAAGGCGGCCGCCCCCGACGGCATCGACGTCTACTTCGACAACGTCGGCGGGTCGATCCTGGAGGCGGCGCTCTCGCGGCTCGCGATGCATGCCCGGATCGTGATCTGCGGTGCGGTCAGCCAGTACAACGCGGATGGCGGGATGGCCGGGCCGGGCAACTACATGAACCTGCTCGTCTTCCGCGCGCGGATGGAGGGCTTCGTCGTCTTCGACTACGCCTCGCGTTACAAGGAGGGCGTCGCCCAGATGTCGACGTGGATGACCGAGGGCAAGCTCTCCGCGCACGAGGACGTCGCCGAGGGCAGCGTCGGCGACTTCCCGGACACGCTGTTGCGGCTGTTCCGTGGCGAGAACCTCGGCAAGCTGGTCCTGAAGATCGCCACCGAGTAGGACCCGGACGTCAGGGGCTGATCGCTAGGAACACGAAGCTCGCGAACAGCGCCAGGTGCACGCCCGCCTGGAGCAGGGTGGCCCGGCCGGGCACCACGGTCAGCACGCTCACCACGCCGGTCAGCGCCAGCAGCACCAGCTCGGTCGGGCCGAGGCCGAGTAGCAGGCGGCCGTCCAGCCAGATCGAGGCGACGCCGATGGCCGGAATCGTGAGCCCGATGCTCGCCATCGCCGAGCCGTAGGCCAGGTTGAGACTCGTCTGGACCCGACCGCGGCGCGCGTTGCGGACCGCGGCCAGCGTCTCCGGCAGGAGGACCAGCAGCGCGATCGCGACGCCGACCGCCGTCTGCGGGAGCCCGGCGGCGGCGACACCGTCCTCGAGGGTCGGGGAGATGGTCTTGGCCAGGCCGACGACGCCGACGAGGGCGAGTACGAGGAGCCCCAGGCTGGTCGTGGCGGCCCGGTTCGTCGGCGGCTCGGCGTGGGCGTCGGAGGTGTTCTCCGCCGGATCGCCGTCGTCCGGGCCGTCGGAGGGCAGGAAGTAGTCGCGGTGCCGCACCGTCTGCACCGCGACGAACAGGCCGTACAGAGCGAGGGAGGACACCCCGGCGAAGGCGAGCTGGGCTGCGGAGAAGACCGGCCCCGGCTCGCTCGTCGTGAAGGTCGGCAGGACGAGCGTCAGCACGGCCAGCGTGGCGACGGTCGCGAGCGCGCCGCCGGCGCCCTCGGCGTGGAACGTCACCACCCTGCTGCGCAGCGAGCCCACGAGGAGGGACAGGCCGAGAATTCCGTTCGTCGTGATCATGACCGCCGCGAAGACCGTGTCCCGCGCGAGCGACTCGGTCTTCGGCCCGCCCGAGATCATCAGGGTGACGATGAGCGCGACCTCGATGACCGTCACCGCGACCGCCAGCACCAGCGAGCCGAACGGCTCGCCGACGCGGTGCGCCACCACCTCGGCGTGATGCACCGCCGCCAGCACCGCGCCCGCGAGCAGGAGCGCGACGCCGGCGACGACCGCGCCGGGCAGCTCGCGTTCCCACGTGAGAACCAGGGCGATCAGCGCCAGCGGTGGCGCGATCGTGCTCCAGGGGAGCTTGTCGAAGGGCAGCTTCGTCTCGGCGGTCCGGGTGTGGCGCGGCACGCGTCTCCTCGGGCTCGGTTCGGGGCCTTGGTAGATAGTTCAACGATTTGAAGAGGCAAGCAGTTCCTCGGCTTACCGTGGTCCCATGCCCTCGCAGCTCCTCTCGCGACGCGACCTCGAGTTCCTGCTCTACGAGTGGCTCGACGTCGAGCTCCTGACCAAGCGGCCGCGGTTCGCCGACCACAGCCGCGAGACGTTCGACGCGGTGCTCGACCTCTCCGAGCAGATCGCGACCCGGCACTTCGCGACGCACAACAAGAAGGCCGACGCCCAGGAGCCGACCTTCGACGGCGAGCGGGTGACGATGATCCCCGAGGTCGCCGAGGCGCTGAAGGTCTTCGCCGAGGCCGGCCTGACCGGGAGCGCCTTCGACTACGAGCTCGGCGGCATGCAGCTGCCCGGGGTCGTGGCCGCGGCCTGCTTCGCCTGGTTCCAGGCCGCGAACGTCGGCAGTTCGAGCTACCCGTTCCTGTCGATCGGCAACGCCAACCTGATCGTCGCGCACGGCACGCCCGAGCAGGTCGACACCTACGTCAAGCCGATGATCGAGGGCCGCTTCTACGGGACGATGTGCCTGTCCGAGCCGCAGGCCGGCTCGTCGCTGGCCGACATCACCACGCGCGCCGAGCCCCATCTCGTCAACGGCCGGCCGGACGGTTCGTACCGCCTGTTCGGCAACAAGATGTGGATCTCCGCAGGCGAGCACGAGCTGGGCGAGAACATCGTCCACCTGGTGCTGGCGAAGATCCCCGGCGGGCCGCCCGGGGTGAAGGGCATCTCGCTGTTCGTCGTCCCCAAGTTCCTGGTCAACGACGACGGCTCGATCGGCGAGCGCAACGACGTCGTCCTCGCCGGCCTGAACCACAAGATGGGCTACCGCGGCACGACGAACACGATGCTCAACTTCGGCGAGGGCAAGTACCGGCCCGGCGGGGAACCCGGCGCGGTGGGCTTCCTCGTCGGTGAGCAGCACCGCGGCCTGTCCTACATGTTCCACATGATGAACGAGGCCCGCGTCGGGGTCGGCGCCGGCGCGACCGCGCTCGGCTACACCGGCTACCTCAAGGCCGTCGAGTACGCACGCATCCGGCCGCAGGGCCGGTCGATCACGGCCAAGGACCCGACCAGCCCGCAGGTCCCGATCATCGAGCACGCCGACGTGAAGCGGATGCTGCTCGCGCAGAAGTCCTACGTCGAGGCCGCGCTGGGCCTGATCTTCTACTGCGCCCGGCTGCTCGACGACGAGCGGACCGCCGAGACCGAGGGCGAGCGCAAGCGCGCCCACCTGCTGCTCGAGATGCTGACCCCGATCGCGAAGAGCTGGCCGTCGCAGTGGTGCCTCGAGGCGAACAGCCTCGCCATCCAGGTGCACGGCGGCTATGGCTACACCCGCGAGTACGACGTCGAGCAGCTCTACCGGGACAACCGGCTGAACCCGATCCACGAGGGGACCCACGGCATCCAGGGGCTCGACCTGCTCGGCCGCAAGGTCGTCATGGAGCAGGGCGCCGGGCTGAGGCTGCTCGCGGAGACCATCGGCGCCACGGTGGCCCGGGCCACCGAGGCGGGCGGCGAGTCGGCGGAGCTGGCCACGCAGCTGCAGCTGGCGGTGCAGCGCGTCGCGGGAGTCACGATGACGCTGTGGGGGTCGGGCGAGATCGACACCGCGCTGGCCAACGCGTCGGTCTATCTCGAGGCCGTCGGCCACGTCGTGATGGCCTGGATGTGGCTGGAGCAGCGGCTCGTCGCGGGCGAGCGGCCGGGCGCCTTCTACGACGGCAAGCGGGCGGCGGCGCGGTACTTCTTCCGTTACGAGCTGCCGAAGACGGGTCCGCAGTTCGACCTGCTCGAAAGCCTCGACCGGACGACCGTCGAGGCCTCGCCGGATTGGTTCTGAGTCGATCTGCCCAAGATCGTCGGCAACGGAGAAGATCGACACACCCGCGACCGGCACCACGGGCGCGGCGTGTCGATCAACTGCGTTGCACACGATCTTGCTCTCGCCCCGACGTCTCCGCTGAAGCCTTCGTCGACGCTCGGTACTGCGACGCGTTGCTCGTCTGCACGGCGGCCAACGGGCTGGCGCCGGAGTCGCTGGATCCGATAGTGCTCCTGGCACGCGAGAGCGCCGGCAGGGGATCCCTGCCGGCGCTCCCTGCACCGCGTGGCCTGTTCAGACGGTGAAGCCCCGCTGCCGGCGGATCAGCTTGCGCAGCATGAACAGGGTCTGGACCACCGTGATCAGGTAGAGGACCGGCCACCCGATCGAGAGGATCGCCGCCTGCACGTAGATCGTCTGCTGGTGCCAGGCGACGATGAGGACCGCGAAGACCGCAACCGCGACGACGGCCGGGAAGGCGTAGGCGGAGCCGCGCCCCTTCTCGGCGGATGCCTGCGCCGCCCAGTTGTCCTTCTCGACCCGGGCGAAGAACTGCGTCCAGGCCGAGACGAAGTGGCCCATTCGGATCCACATGTACATCTCTGCGCCGAGCAGGGTCGCTCCGTACATCAGGTCCGAGGCGGACTTGTCGTGCATCGACATCGCCAGCCGCAGGTTCAGCAGGGCGGCCACGGCCGGCGGGATGAGCCAGATCGGGTTGAACACGAACGCGTGGATGGACAGGGCGGCCGCCAGGAGCAGCAGGAAGGTCATGCGGGTGCAGATGTTGAACAGCATCGAGACGTTCTCGAACCACCGCAGGCGCAGGTTCGGGTGCAGCGGCTGCCCCTTGTTGTCGCCGCGGGTTCCCGGCCACAGCAGGTCGATGGCGCCGAAGTTCCACTTGACCTGCTGGCCGTGGAGCGCCCGCAGATTGGTCATCGGGCCGACGAAGGCCCGGGCGCGCGAGCTGATCTTCGTGCTGTACCCGACGTCCTTGATCTGCAGCGACAGCTTCGAGTCCTCGACCTCCGAGTCCCGGACCCAGGGCGAGCGCTGGTGGTACCGCGCCATCACGGCCTTGAGTGCCGCCACCGAGAAGATGCTGCACTGGCCCCCGAGCACCGCCATGTTGCGGCCGCGGAGCAGGTTGTCCATGTTGAAGCCCGCGAACTGGGCCCGCTGGCCCGCCACGAGGAACTTCGCCATCGCGCCCGAGATCTTGGACTTGTCGATCGAGTAGATCGCCGAGATGCCGCCGATGCGCGGGTCGTCGACGATCTCGAGCTCGAGGTACTCGACGACGTGCTTGTCGAGGGTCGTGTCGCCGTCGACGCCGAGGATGTAGTCGTAGGTGCGGGAGAGGCGGAAGCCGTAGTTGAGAGCGCCGACCTTCTTGTCCGCGTTCTCGCCCATGTCGTGGACGAAGATCCGCGTGGCGTACGTGACCCCCTTGACGGTGCGCTCGTGGTAGCCGACGAAGGGCTCGCAGACCTCGAGGGTGTTGTCGTCGGTGTTGTTCACGATGACGTGGATGACGTCCGGCAACCGCGTCTGGGCGAGCAGCGACCGGAGCACGTCGCCGATCGAGTCCTGCTCGTTGTAGGCGGGGATGATGCACGCGATCGTCGCGTGCCGGGTCGTCTCCGCCGGCTCCTCCGCCCGTGCCGACGGCACGGTCGGCGGAGCGATGAGCACCTTGCCCGCCTCGGCGAACCGGGTCCGGAGCGCGGTCTTCGCCGGCAGCGGGTTCTGGGGCGCCGGCGGGATGGTCGCGGGCAGGTTGGTGATCGTGTGGACGTCGCCGCTGGTGCGGGCGAGCAGGATCTCGTGGGTCATGATGCGGTACCTCGGTTGGTGGCAGGCAGGGCGATGCGGACGGTGTCGAGGACGGTCTGCCGGAAGTAGGCACCGGAGCCGGGGATGCTCTCGACGAGCAACTCGAACTGGATGGTGACGGTGACGGACGTCGCCGCGGGGTCCGCGGGGCGGACGGTCAGCGCGGTGCCGTAGGAGAACGGCGGGGTGAGGACGAACTCTCCCCGGTCCTCGGCGAGGGTCGTCGACGTGGCGCCGTCGTCCTTCGTCGCGAGGAAGCGGGAGACCTTCACGGCGTGCTCGTTGTCGCTGTCCTCGAAGCGCGCCGAGAGCTTCACGACGGTCGGCGTGCCCGCGCTCAGGTCCCCCGGATCGTCATCGATCCAGTAGTCGACGATCAGCTTGCGGAAGCCCACGTCGAGCTTGCGGGTCAGCGAGCCGCGGTACAGGTCGCCGCGGTCGACCGGCGGGGTAACGCTCGTGCCCGCCGGGGCCACTGTGACGGGACTCGACGGCGCTGCGGCGGCCGTGTCGGTCGCGGGAGCCGGGCTGCCGGCGGGGTGCGGCCGCTCGGGCAGGTTCGGGCTCATGCTGGCCACGTCCGGCACCGCGCATCCGGCGAGGAGGGCCGTGCCGGCGATCAGACCGACGAACGTCGCCGATGCCCGGCGGACCCGCGGCGGGAGGCCGCCGGGGATCTCGGAGGGCGCCCGCACCAGGGGAGGCGCAGGTGTTGTCCTGCTCATGGTCATCTGTCCGTCCGACGTCCGGGTCGTGGTCACGACCCATGGCTGGGCGGTCCGGTCTCGCCACTCGCTTCCCGAGCCATCTAGGCGACCGTGTTTCTCCGTGTGCGCATCTGCACCGGTGAGGACGGCTCGGATCATCGCTACCACCAGGAACCGGCGGTTCCTGGTCGTCGGCGAATGTGCACCGACACCAAGAAAATTAGCGAGAGAGCCATCACAGAACACCCGCCGCACAGA
Source organism: uncultured Actinomycetota bacterium (assembly GCA_963783105.1). Classification (GTDB taxonomy): domain Bacteria; phylum Actinomycetota; class Actinomycetes; order Frankiales; family Frankiaceae; genus JAVEDQ01. The sequence continues at coordinate 445,317 of CAWAMI010000002.1, read as the reverse complement.
GCAATCTGGTTCCTGGTGTACGGCGTAATCCGTATTGCGCCGAGCGGGCGTTCGCATTCCTGCATATGGACGAAACCGGCCCGATGACGTGCCGAAATGACGGCGGTCTCCGGCGGTGTCCGGGACGCGGTGTCGGGCGGCTCGACCGACTGTGACAGGCTGCTGTCTGCTGGTAACGCACGGTTGATGAGGCTCCCGTCGCGAGGTCCCGACGTCGATGGAAGTGGCGCGTCGGCGAGAGGCTCAGGCGGAAGCGGAACGGGGGACGAGTGCGAAGGGGGCGGCGGCTGGCCCGGTGGCGGCGTCTCGTGACGCTGGCCGCGATCGTGTCCTCGACGGCGTCGGTGACCGTCGGCGCGTTGGTCGTCAACGGGTCGGCGCCTGCCGACGCGGCGGCGCCACCTCCCGCGAGCGGGCTCCTGCCCGCCGGCTGGCTGCACACCGCCGGCCCTCGGATCGTCGGGGAGAACGGGGCACCAGTGCAGGTCCGAGCCGTGAACTGGTTCGGCCTCGAGACGTCGAACTGCGTCCCGCACGGCCTGTGGTCGGTCTCGATGGGCTCGGCTCTGGATCAGATCCGAAGCTTCGGCTTCAACGCGCTTCGCGTGCCATTCGCGAATCAGTGCCTCGAGCCCGGCGTGGTCGTGAACTCCGTGGACTATGCGAAGAACCCGAACCTGGTCGGCAAGAAGCCGTTGGGCGTCCTGGACGTGTTGGTCAACGAAGCCGGCAGCCGCGGCCTCAAGGTCATCCTCGACCGGCACCGGCCCGACACCGGAGGCCAGTCCGAGCTCTGGTACACGTCCCGGTACAGCGAGGCGCGGTGGATCGCGGACTGGCAGATGCTCGCCCGGCGCTATGCGAGCAACCCGACCGTCATCGGTGCAGACCTGCACAACGAACCGCACGGGCCGGCGTGCTGGGGATGCGGCGACCGCTCGCGGGACTGGGCCGCAGCAGCCACGCGGGCCGGCAATGCCACCCTGGCGGTGAACCCGAGATGGCTGATCCTGGTCGAGGGAGTCGAGCGGTCCGCGGATCGCAGTACGAGTTGGTGGGGCGGCAACCTCCGCGACGCCGGCGCTCGACCGGTGGCCCTGGCCGTCCCGAATCGGCTGGTCTACTCGCCGCACGACTACCCGCGGAGCGTCTACCCGCAGAGCTGGTTCTCGGCCGGCAACTATCCCGCGAACCTGCCCGGGGTGTGGGACCGCAACTGGGGCTATATCGCGCGCACCGGTAAGGCGCCCGTCCTCCTCGGCGAGTTCGGGACCAAGTACACCGATGCCTCGGACCGGGTCTGGCTCGGCTCGCTGGTCACCTACCTCAAGGCCAACGGAACCAGCTACGCCTTCTGGTCCTTCAATCCCAACAGCGGAGACACCGGGGGGCTGGTCCGGGACGACTGGCGAACTCCCGAGGCGGCCAAGCTCGCGGCGTTGAAGCCCGTGCTCGGCAACGCAGCCCCGATCGCTGCGCCACCCGCCGCTGCGCCACCCGCCGCTCCGCCACCCGCCGCTCCGCCACCCGCCGCTCCCGCGCCCGCCGCGCCGGCGCCTGCGCCTGCGCCTCCTGCTGCTACGCCCCCTGCCGGCCCACCGCCGCCGGTTCCGGCGACGCAGGTGGGACCGCTCCAGGTCGGCTGGCAGTTGCAGTCGTCCTGGCCGGGCGGCTACGTCGCGCAACTGACGGTCGGCAGCGCGGCACCGCGGGCGGGCTGGCGGATCAGCTGGCCGGACGGCGCGGCAGCGAGCGTCGTCAACGCATGGGGTATGAGCTGTACGCCGGCGGGTGGGGTACTGAGCTGCACGGGTGACGCCTGGGCCCGGACCCTCGTGCCGGGGCAGCCGCAGCACGTCGGCCTGCAGGTGGCCACGAACGGCGCCGCCCCGAACCAGCCCACGATCACGTCGGCCTGAGCTCCGACGGCTCCAGCCGCCGGGGCTGCGGCGCACGACGAACGGTGGCAGACGATTGGGCAGATCGGACGATCGGGTGTGCTCGCGCCGGGGCCGACAACCCAAGGGTGTCCTGGGATCTCCACAGCTCGCGGAGCGGTTGGCGTCGGCTGCTGACCGTCGGTGCCCTTGCCGTGCCGCTGCTCGCGTCGGCGGCCTGTACGCCGACGACGCCTGCACCGCCCTACGAGACCGTGCGGGTGGAGGCGGAGAAGCTGGTAGGCGGCCGCGTCGTCGCGGACAGCACGGCCAGCGCCAGGGCGGGCCTGTGGATGGTGCGCAACGGCACCGCAACCGGCACGGCGGACCTGCCCGTGGCGTCGACCTGGTTCGAGGTCCGAGCCCGGGGGGACCAGTGCGTCGGGGCGCCGCTGATGACGGTCCGGGTGGACGGCCGGACCGTCGCCACGACCAGCGTGGCCGCGACGACGTGGACCACCTACGGCTGGTCCGGCACGTGGGGGGCGGGCAGGCACGCCGTGAGCATCGGGTTCTCCAACGATCGGATGACGGCGGCGTGCGACCGCAACCTGCGCGTCGACTACGTGGCGATGCGCTCCAGCGTGAAGCCCCTGACGCCGGCCAGCGCCACCAACCCGTTCGCCAATCGGGCGTTCTACGTCGACCACAACGCCCCGGCGGCCGTCCGCGCCGCCGCCCTGCAGACGGCGGGCGACACCGCCGGCGCGGCTCTGCTCGGGAAGATCGCGGGCCAGCCGGCCGCCAGCTGGTTCACCGACGCCGTTCCGGCTGCCGGCCTCACCGCGGCGGTGGGCCAGCGCGTCGACGCCGCGACCGCCGCCGGAAGCCTGCCGGTGCTCGTCGCCTACGCCATCCCGGACCGGGACTGTGGCGGGCACTCCGCGGGCGGGGTGACGACGACGGCCCAGTACGCCGACTGGATCGGGAAGTTCGCCGCCGGCATCGGGTCGCGCCGTGCCGTCGTCGTCCTCGAACCCGACTCGATCGCCTTGTGGGACTGCCTCAGCGACGCCGCGAGGGCCGATCGGATCACGAACCTGAAAACAGCGATCAACGCGCTGACGGCGTCCGGCTCGGTCGCCGTCTACCTCGACGGCGGCCACAGCAACTGGCAGCCGGTCGCGACCATGGCCCAGCGCCTGCGGCTCTTCGACCTGAGCAAGGTGCGCGGCTTCGCCACGAACGTGGCGAACTTCAACCCGCTGTCGAACGAGGTCGCCTACGGCGACGCCCTGGCTGCCGACCTCGGCGTGCACTACGTCGTCGACACGAGTCGCAACGGCGCCGGGCCGGCCCCCGACTACTGCAACCCGGCCAACCAGGCGCTCGGCGCACGACCGAGTGCCGGAACGAACTCGACCCGGGCGGACGCGTGGTTCTGGATCAAGCGTCCCGGTGAGTCGGACGGCGCCTGCAACGGCGGGCCGTCCGCCGGTGCGTGGTTCGAGTCCTACGCCCTCGGGCTCGCCTCCCGGGCCTCCTGGTAGATCCGCCCGCGTTCAGAACCTCGAGACGCTGCCCAACCTGCACACGACGTTGCCGTCCGGCGCCCGGTCGATCGCGTTCACCGTCTGCAGCGGTGCGGACGTCCCGGGAGCCAGGTGCTGCACGTGAGCGACGTCGTCGCTGATGATGTCGCCGTCGGACGCCGAGGCGAAGATGACCCGGACGGCGTAGGTCGCCTCGTCGTCGCCGCCGTTGGTGACGAGCACGCGGGCGGAGGCGTAGCCGTTGCCGTCGACCCCGCACGCGAAGACGCGGACGTCCCGGTTCTCGGGGGCGGAGTTGGCGCGGATCTCGTCGGTTCGCTGGGTCGTCGCCAGATCCGACGAGGCGGAGCTGCTGCTCGAGGGTGACGCGCTTCCGTCCGGCCGGCCCGACGACGATTCCCCGCCGCCGACGAACGCCGAGATCAACCCGGCGAACAACAGGCCGAGGACGATGCCGACGACCAGCACGACCGCGAGTGCCGCGGCCGGATAGGTGCGTTGCTCCTGAGGCGGACAACCTCGACCGCCGTCGCCCGACGACGTCTTGCTCAGGGAGATGCTCGTCCGCGAGGGCGATGATGCGGAGACCGACGAGCGGTGCGGCTTCTGCGGCGTGACCTGGCGCATGTCACCTCCCTCCACCGATCCGTCGCTGCGCCCCGATGATGCCCCGTCCGGGTCCCTGGCCCCCTTCGGCGCGCTCGGCGCAGGGGCTACGGTTCGGATGGCAGACATCGTCGCAAGCGAAGGCTCTTGAGCGGGTAAGGACAGGCATGGTCGAGCACAACTCCCGTCAGAACGTCAGCTTCCCGAGCAACGGCGGGGAGGCCCACGGATACCTCGCCACCCCCTCCGGCGGTTCCGGTCCCGGGGTCATCGTCATCCAGGAGTGGTGGGGACTGACCGACCACATCGCCGACATCTGCGACCGGCTCGCCGGCGAGGGCTTCGTCGCCCTCGCCCCCGACCTGTTCGGCGGCAGGACGACGCACGACGCCGACGAGGCCGGGCAGTTGATGCAGGAGCTGCCGGCCGAGCAGGCGGCGCAGGACCTGGGCGGTGCGGTCGACTACCTGCTCGGACACGAGGCGGTGACCAGCAGCAAGGTCGGCGTGGTCGGGTTCTGCATGGGTGGCGGCTTCGTGCTGCTCCTCGCCGCCCAGCAGGGGGACAAGGTCGGCGCAGCCGTGCCGTTCTACGGCGTGGGCCAGGGCGTTCCCGACTCCTACCGCGGCCTCACCGCACCCGTGCTGGGGCACTACGGCGAGCAGGACACGATGTACCCGCCGGACGCGGCGCGGGCCACCGAGGAGCAGATCCGCAACGAGGCCGGCGTCGAGGTCACGTTCCACCTCTATCCGGCGGGCCACGCGTTCCACAACGACGAGAACCCGCTGGGCACCCACGACCCGGAGAGCGCCAAGCTCGCCTGGTCGCGCACCGTCGACTTCCTGAAGTCGAACCTGAGCTGACGCCCGCCGGCCATGCGCCGCGCTGCTGGTGTCAGGGGGGCTGATCTCAGGGTGCCAGTGCCCCCAGCACCTCGAGCGCCCGGCGCATCGCCGTCTCCGGCGGCACGTCCGGGTTGCCGACGGTCGGGTCGAAGTTCAGGTCGACGAACGTCTCGGTGATGCCCTGTTCGGCCAACCCGGGCAGGTCGGCCCGGATCTCGTCCAGGGAGCCGGTGAGCGGGCGGGTGCGCGGGGCGTCGAGCACCACGCCGCGGCAGACGAACTCCAACGCCGACGGGTCGCGCCCGGCCTCCCGCGCGCCCGCCCGGACAGCCTCGACCGGCTCGCCGATCGTCTCGAGGTCGGCGCGGCTGCTGCTGATCCAGCCGTCGGCCTGCGCCCCGGCGCGCCGGAGGGCCCGCGGCGCCGTGCCGCCGAGCAGGACCGGCGGCCCGGGCTGCTGCACCGGCTTCGGCAACACCGACGCGCGCGGCACGGAGTAGAACTCGCCGTCGACGCTGACCGGGTCCGGCCCCCACAGCGCCCGCAGGGCCGCGAGGTACTCCTCGGCCCGCGCGCCGCGGCGCTCGTACGGGATCCCGACGCTCGCGAACTCGTCCGGCGACCAGCCGAGCCCGAGCCCGGCCACCAGGCGACCGTTGCTCAGCACGTCCAACGAGGCGAGCGACTTCGCGAGTACGGGCGGCGCCTGGTAGGGCATGTTCACGATCGCGGTCCCGAGCCGGATCCGCTCGGTGACGGCGGCGGCGAACCCCAACGGGACCAGCGGGTCGAGCACGCTCGCGTACGCGGGCGGCAACGGCTGGCTCTCCGCGACGAACAGCCTCTGGAAGCTCCACAGCGTCGCGTAGCCGAGTTCCTCGGCGCGGGTGGCGATCGTCGTCAGGTTCTCCGGCGTGGCCCACGCCCCCGAGACCGGAAGCCCGAATCCCATGTCCATGTCGTCATCTTCTCCGCTCGCTGCTGTGACGGCGAACACAAGGCGGGTAGGGGTCCTGCGTGAGCGACAACCCCAGCAAGCCGCCGCCACCTGGAAAACCGATCTGGCGCCAGGCCTACGACGCCGTCGACTCGCGCCTTGCGCCGCAGCTCGAGTCGCTGGTGCAGACGAAGGAGTTCGCGCAGCTGCTGTCGGTGACCGTGCGCGCGCAGGCGGAGGCGCGCAGGATCGTCGAGCGGCGGACACGACGGCTGTGGCACCTGATGAACCTGCCGGCCGGCAGCGACGTCACGCGCCTGCGGGAGCAGGTCATCACCCTGGACCGTCGTGTGCGCGACCTGACCCGAGCGCTCGAGGAGGCGAACCGTGCCGAGTCTGCTGAACCCGTATCAGACGGCCGAGGCCGTGGTGGGGCGCATCCGCCGCGAGGCCGAGCGCAACGCACTACGCGCCCGTAACGGCATCAAGGTCGCGACCGGTCTCGACGCCGTGCCGGTCGGCGCGACGCCGAAGGACGTGGTCTGGACCGAGGACCGGTGCAGCCTCTGGCGGTACCGCAGTGATCAGGTGCGCTGGTCACCGCCGCTGTTCATCTGCTTCAGCCTGGTCAGCCGCAGCTACATCCTCGATCTGCATCCCGGCAACAGCTTCGTCGAGCACCTGCGTGATGCCGGCTTCGACGTCTTCCTCCTCGACTTCGGGGTCGCCGACGAGCGGGACGCGCAGAACACCCTCGAGGACTACGTCGACGGCTACCTGCCGAGGGCGATGCGCCGCGTGCTGGAGGTGACCGGCGCGGACGAGCTGAACTTCCTGGGTTACTGCTTCGGCGGTGACCTCGCGTTGCTGACCGCGGCTCGTCATCCGGAGCTGCCGATCCGCAGCCTCACCACCATCGCGACCCCGATCGACTTCACGAAGATGGGCCTCATGACCCAGGCCGTGCAGCCGGGCAACCTCGAGGTCGACGAGCTTGTCGACGACACGGGCAATATCCCGCCGAACGTCATCCGGCAGGCCTTCCGCGTCCTCAAGCCGACCGCCGACGTCAGCAAGTACGCCAACCTGCTGCAGAACCTCGACAGCGACCGGTACCTCGTGGCGCACCGGACGATGACGCAGTGGACCGAGGACCACATCCCGTTCCCCGGCGCCGCCGCGCGGCAGACGGTCGACCAGCTGGTGCGCCGCAACGGGCTGATGAACGACGAGGTCCGTCTCGGGGGGGACGCGGTGCACCTGTCGGAGATCACCTGCCCGTTCCTCAACGTCGTCGCCGAGAAGGACCACATCGTCCCGGTGGAGGCCGCCGCGCCGCTGATCGACCTCGTCGGGTCGGAGGACAAGGACGAGCTGCGGCTGCAGGCCGGGCACATCGGGCTGGCCGTGGGCAAGACGGCGGCCAAGGTGACGATCCCGACGATCATCGACTTCCTGCAGAAGCGCAGCGAGAAGGGTGCGGAGGTGTCCCCATGACGTCGAGGACGACAACGGACCTGTCGCTGCTCGAGCTGACGCCGGACCGTGTGGACGGCCTCGGGGAGTTCTTCGCCGCCCTGCCCGAGGGCGATCTGACCTTCGTGAAGGAGCCGCTCACCGACCGGAACGTCGTCGCCGGCTGGGCCGACGGCGAGGACGAGGGGATCGGGGCGCGCCGATGGGTCGCCTGCGACGGCGAGGACGTCGTCGGCTACGTCGCGGTCCTGCCGTTGACGGGCTGGTCGTCCCACGTCGGTGAGCTCCGGCTCGTGGTCGCCCCCTCGGCCCGCGGCCGGGGTGTGGGTGCGTCGCTCGCCGCGCACGCGCTGCGGCAGGCCGTCGAGATGGGGCTCTCCAAGCTCGTGGTCGAGGTCGTGGCGGTGCAGGAAGGGGCCATCGCGATGTTCAACTCCCTCGGTTTCCGGGGCGAGGCGTTGCTGACCGACCAGATCCGCGACGGCCGCGGCCAGCTGCAGGACCTGGTGGTGTTGGCCCACGACGTGACCGCGGCGGCCTCCGCACTGGAGGCCGTCGGCGCCGACGCCACCGACGACTGACGGGCCTGCGGCGGGGGAGGCTTAGCGCATGAGCACCGCACAGCCGCCCGAACAGCAGGACCAGCCCCCGCTGGACGTCATCGAGCCGGACCCCACCCGGAACCCGCGTCCCGAGGAAGAAGTCGCCGACGAGGTGCGCGCGGAGGACCCCGCCACTCCGCAACCCTGAGCCGGACCTGGCTCAGGTCCCGACGAGCAGCCCGATCGCGAGACAGGTGAGGCCCACCATCAGCGCGAGCAGCGGGTACTGGCTGCGGGTCGCCGCCGACGCCGGCTTCACCTCCACCAACGCCCGGTCGTGCGCCGAGACGACGGCGAGCACGTGCCCGAGCACGACCGCGCCGATCTGCACCGCGGCGATGACCTCGGTGCTCACCAGCGCGTAGTTCACCCGCAGATCGGCCGTGCCGAACAGGTTCCACTCGCGGTCGAAGGGGTCGCTGATCAGCGCGATCGGGATCTGCCCGTCGAGGAACAGCAGCGAGAAGTAGTGCGCGATGGTGTAGCCGATGGCGATCGGGATCAGCGTGGGGACGAACAGCCCCGGCATCGCCGCGGACGGCGGCACGGTGCGGTATCGGCCGCGGCGGGCCGACCAGGCGGACAGCCGCGCCGCGGTCAGGTAGCCGATCGAGATGACGGCGATCGCGCCGACGAACCCCAGCGTCCCGATCGGCACGTCGTCGGCGTTGACGTTGTTCGTCCACCACAGAGTGCGGGTCAGCCCGTCGAACGCGGTGGAGCCGATCAGGACGACGACGACCGCGACGAGCCCGGCGACCACCGGTTGGGCCGCGACCCCGTTCAGCGGGTTGCGCACGACGAGCACGCCGTCGTCGCGCCGGCCGAGCGGCGACATGCGGCCGACGAGGGAGAACCAGACCTCGAAGCCGTCGCCGTTCGCGAACCAGCGGGAGCCGAAGATGAGGCCCAGCCAGATGTTGACGACCGCGTACGCGACGAGGAAACCACCGACGACCTGCGGCTCGGCACGGTCCGGGAACACCAGCTCCAACCAGGTGAACACGGCGATCCAGGCCGCGGCGGGCCACATGCCCACGCGCTCGGGCAGGGGCCGCAGCCCCTCGGCCTTGTCGACGCCCAGCAGGCGGGCGAGGCCGGCGTGCACGACCCGCAGGGGGTTGACCACCCGCCAGACCGGGCCGAACAGCAGGCAGACGAAGACCATGCCGGCCCAGAACGTCACGTACAGCAGGTAGGGCGCCGGGTTGAAGCGCGTCTCGTCGGAGCCGACGAACGCCGCCGCCAGCACGAACGCGACGAGAATCAGCGTGATCGCCCGCAACACACCGCGGAAGACCGGCGAGTCGAGGATCCGGGCGAGCGCGGCCGGCAGGGGACGACCGGCGGCGCCGCCCCGCAGCTGTGGCCGCCGCCACAGGACGCCGAGCGCCAGGAACGAGACGATGACGGCGGTCGCCGCCGCCGCGACCGCGAGACCGGTCGGGACGGGCAGGTCGCTACGCCCGCCCACGCCGTGGGCGAGGATCATTCAGGAGACGCGCAGCTGGGCGATGAGGGCGCCGCTCGCGTGGTCCTCGACCTCGTAGCTGCCGCCGGCCGGCTCGCTCACGTCGACGGCGGTCGTCTCGTTGGCCGGGACCTGCACCGTGCGGTCGGCGCCGTGGACGTGGATCTCGGTCGCGGTGTCGCTGGTGACCATGAGTACGGCGGGCTCGCCGGCCTTCGTCGAGATGCGCTGGACGCCGTCCTGGGGCTTGCCGCCCTTCAGCGTGGCGGTGCCGACGACGTTCGACGCCGGGCTCGCCGAGGCGGCCGGCGCGGGGGCCGTCGTGCTCGCACTCGTCGGCGCGGCGGAGGCGGGAGCGCTCGGCGCCGCCGATGGGCTGCTGCTGTCGTCCCCACAGCCGGCGACGAGGACGAGACCTCCGGCGGCGACCAGGGACACCAGAACGGTGCGGCGCACGAGAACCTCCAGGATCGGGCGAACGACGGCGTTCCCCCGCGATCCTTTCGCAGGAAGCTGGCAGTTCCGCGAACCGGGCGAGTTATCTACGACTCACTGAGTGTGTCCCTTTCGGGCTCAAGATCGCTGATCGCTGATCGCAGTTGCCGATGCCTTGAGGCGTGTATCCGACCGACATGACGGGCGCGCAGTGGTTGCTGCTTCGGCCGCTCGTTGACGTGGCGGGCAAGCGCGGGCGGTGGTTCAGCGAGGACGTCAGGCACGTGATCGATGGAATGCTGTACGTCGCCTACACCGGCTGTCAGTGGCGGCGCCTGCCGCGGGAGTTCGGGCCGTGGACGCGGGTGTGGTCGCAGTTCCGGCGCTGGTCACGCAACGGGACGTGGTCCCGGCTGCTGGCTGCGCTGCACCGCCACGTTCGGCTCCGTGCCGGGCGACCGGATCCGCTTCCGTCGATGGTCGTGGTCGACACCCACCTGGGTCGCGGTGCTTCCCTGGGCGGCAAGACCTTCCACGACCGCGGCGGACCTTCTGGGTCGACGAACGGTGCGAAGCGGGCGATCGCCGTCGACATCACCGGCCTGCCGCTCGCCGCGCTCGCGCTGCCCGCCTCGACGCACGAGAACCACACCACCGCCGCGCTCCTCGACTACATGAGCGGGAGGGACCAGGACGACCGGCTGCAGCTCGTCGTGGTGGACCGGGGCGTGACGACCGCCGGGGCGAAGAAGCTCGGCGACGCGCGCGGCCTCGAGGTCCGGCGGGTCGGGCACGAGGAGAAGAAGGGCACCTTCGTGCCCTTGCCGTCGGCCTGGCGGGTTGAGGTCGCGCACGGACGGCTACTACGGCACCGCCGGCTTGCACGCTCCTTCGAGAACACCCTGGAGTCTGCTAGCGGCTGGCTGCAGATCGCCTGCCTCGCCGTCGTCCTCGACGCCGCCGTCGCACCAGCGGCAACCCTGTGCCGACGCCGACGAACAGCGCGATAGCGGCACCTCGCGGGAACAGGCAAATCCGGGGGTGTGCGAGATCAGGGCACCCAGAGCGGCGCAAATCTCGCACAGCCCTACGCGGGAACCGCGCGAGAACGCCGGCTATCGGGCGCTGCGCCGAGGCGCCGTACATGACTCGGTGCGTGCGCGGTCGCGGTTCGCTCGCTGGGGCCGCCGCCGCGACGTTTCTGTCGGTGGTGGGTGAGAGCCTGCTGCTCGTGGGCGGAGACGTGCGGTCGGTGTCGGACGGCGAGGTGCTGGTGTCGCATGCCGGGCTGCCGTTGACCCGGGCGACGACGCTGCGGTTCACCCTGGACGTCAACACAGAGCAGCACGGCCAGCTGCTGGCGCATGCGGGGGCGTTCCGGCTGGCGTTCAACCATCACCTCGGCCGGGTGAAGGCCAACCTCGACCAGCGCGCCGCCGAACGCACCTACGACGTTCCCGAGGCCGGGCTGACCCCGTCGTTGTCGTGGTCGAAGGTGTCGTTCATCAACGAGATCAACGCCTGGAAGGACGGCCGCGCCCCGAACGCTCCTGTCGCCGTGGACGACGCGGGGAGCGTGGTGCGGGGGTTGCCGTGGCGGAGCGAGGTGTCGGCCGACGTGTTCGAGACCGGCAGCGTCAACGCCGCCCAGGCGCTGGCCAACTGGGCCGACTCCCGCACGGGCGTGCGGGGCGGGAGGCCGGCCGGGTACCCGCGGTCCAGTCCCGGCACCGCACAGCCCCGGCGTTCCGGCTGCGAGCCAAGTACGCCGAAGGCCGTCCCTCGCCGGTGCGGCCGACCCGACCGAAGGCCCTGCGCTTCCCCAAGCTCGGGGAGCTGCGGGTGCGGGAGAGCACCCGGTGGCTGCGGCGGATGCTCGAGGCCGGCCGGTTCCACGTCTACGCCGCCGCGTTCCGGTTCGCTAACGGTCGGTGGACGGTCGCGGTCACCGGGGTTGCCGCCGCGCTGCACCCGTCGCGGCGCAGCCCGACCGGACGGCACCGGCCACGGGTCGGGGTGGATCTGGGGGTGAAGACGCTGGCCGTCGCCGCCGACGAGACCGGCACGCTGCGACACGAATGGAAGGGGGTGAAAGCATTACAGCAGGCGCAGGGGCGGCTGAAGCTGGCCAACCAGGCTCTCGCGAGAACCAAGCGGGGCTCGAACGGCCGCCGCACAGCCGCCCGACGGCTCGGGAAGATCCACGCCCGGACCGCCGCGCTCCGCACGGCGCTGCTGCACGAGATCAGCACGACGCTGGCCCGCGGCTGCACGTCGGTGGTGATCGAGGACCTCAATGCTGCTGGCATGCTCGCCAACCGGCGGCTCGCCCGCGTCGTGTCCGACGCCGCGTTCGGTGAACTACGCCGCCAGCTCACCTACAAGACCGGCTGGTACGGCACCGAGCTGGTCGTCGCCGACCGGTGGTTCCCGTCGTCGAAGACCTGCTCCGGCTGCGGCACCGTCAAGACCGAGCTCACGCTGACCGAGCGGACCTACGCCTGCCCGGCCTGCGGACTCGAACTCGACCGCGACCTCAACGCCGCGATCAACCTCGCCCGCTACCAGCCCAAAGACACCGAGCACGCCCCGCCGCTACCCGCGGCCGCCTGACGCCCGACACGTGTCTGCACCCGGATGGACCGGGAAAGAGCCGACTGCCACCTCGCACCACGAAGAGGCCCTGAGTCGGAACCGAGAAGCCCGCCGCAGCGGCGGCAACTCGGACGGCAACCAACACCACCGCATGACAGCGCAGGTGGCAAGGGAAGCCGGTGCGCCCCGAAAGGGACACATCCAGTCAAACCCGGTACCGCCGCGAGCAGGCGACCAGGTGCGCAGCCACCAGCCCGGGATCCCCGGATCGCACGCACGCCGTCGCCCCGGCCTGGAGAAGCTCGACGACCAGGTCGACGCGGGCGGTCGGATGGGCGAGGGCGACGACGGACGCGTCGGGCTGACGGGCGAGCACCGAGGCGACCTTGCCCGAGGTCGGCTGGGTCAGCACGACGAGGTCGGCGACGGTGATGTCGCCGATCTCGTCGACCTCGGTCACGGACCAGCTGCTCGGCAGGTCGTCGGTCAGGCCGCGCAAGGTCCCGGCGGACCCCCAGCCGAAGGAGCCGACGAGGACGACCCGGCAGCCCACGGGGACGTCGGGCGGGAGCGGTTCCTCCGGCTCAACCCCGGGAGCGGGTCCGGGTCCGGTTCCCGTTCCGGTCGTCGGCGCCTCGATGACGGCGACGGCGGAGGTTCCGGAGCTCGCTGTGCGGGTCGTCCTGCGGGGTGTCCAGCGCATGAGGTCAGCATCGGCGGCCGACCTGTTCTCCGGCTGCGCCCTCGCTGGGAATCAGCTGTGCGCGGGACCCGGCTCGGAGGCCAGCCAGGCGCGCAGCGCGTCGCCGTCCCCGTCCAGCGTCGGCGGGGGAAGCCGATGCGTCGCCGGTGTCGCGGACAGCCGCAGGGGCGAGGCGACCGCGCGGAGCTTCTCCGGACCCAGCTCGACGACGGGCTCCAGCCCGAGCCGCTCGGCGAGGGCGACGCCATCGGCCACCGTCGAGATGGGCGCGCACGGGACACCGGCCTCGGTGAGCCGGTCGAACCAGACGCCCGCGTCGTGGCGGCGCAGCAGCTCCACGAGCCTGGGCTCGAGCTCGGCGCGGTGCGCCGTTCGGTCCGCGTTGCCGGCGAAGCGCGGGTCGTCGGCGAGCGTCTCGTCGCCGAGCACCTCGCAGAGCCGCCGGAACTGGGCGTCGTTGCCGGCGATGACGACGAGCTCGCCGTCGGCCGTCGGCATCGGCTCGTAGGGGTAGATGCTCGGGTGCGCGTTGCCCGCGCGGCGGGGGGTCACGCCGCCGGCCAGGTAGGCCGAGGCCTGGTTGACCAGTCCCGACAGGGCGCTGGAGAGCAGGTTGGTCTCGACGTGCTGGCCCTCGCCCGTGGCGGAGCGGTGGTGCAGGGCGGCGAGGATGCCGACCGCGGTGTGCAGCCCGGTGAGCACGTCGAAGACGGCGACCCCCGCGCGGTAGCCGGGCCCGTCCGGGGGCCCGGTGAGGTCCATCAACCCCGACATCGCCTGCACCATCAGGTCGTAGCCGGGCAGCGCGGAGCCGCCCGCGGACCCGAAGCCGGAGATGCTCGCGTAAATCACCCCCGGGTTGCGCGCGGAGACCGCCTCCGCGTCGAGCCCGTACTGCTCCAGCCCGCCGGGCTTGAAGTTCTGCACGACGACGTCGGCCCGCCGCGTCAGCTCGACGGCCAGGCCGAGGTCGTCCGGGTCGCGCAGGTCGAGACGCACCGAGCGCTTGTTGCGGTTGACCGCAAGGAAGTACGTCGACGTGCCGTCCGGCGCGACGGGCGGCTGCCAGTGCCGGGTGTCGTCGCCCGCCGGCCCCTCGACCTTGATCACCGTCGCCCCGAGGTCGCCGAGCAGCATGGTGCAGTACGGCCCGGCCAGGATCCGGCTGAAGTCGGCGACGAGCAGGCCGTCGAGCGGGCCGGGGGTGCTCTCGGGATCGCGGTGCATCGCCTCACGGTAGGACCGCGCCGGTCGTGCTAGGGCAGCCTGCGCAGCCGGAGCGCCAGCGTCGGGCAGGCTCGAACGGCGTGGGCCGCATGACCGGCCAGCGCCGGCGGCACCGGCCCGGGGGCGAGCAGCGGATAGCCCCAGTCGTCCCGGCGGACGAGTTCGGGCAGCAGCTCGGCGCACAGCCCCCGCCCGTCGCAGGCGGTCCAGTCGACGGCGAGGGAGGTGTCGGCGCGGGTGCGGAGGCTCATCGAAGCTCCAGGAAGGGGACGTCACGGGAGGGGGAGGACGGGGCGTGTAGCGGTCGCGCTGCAGCGCCCCTGGAGGTGGAGGCCGATCTCGTCGGAGAAGGTGCGGAGCGCGGACCGGACGAGCCGGACCGCGCCGTTCGGGTGGTGGCAGGCGCCCCGGCCCTCGACCAAGCCGGCGATGCGGTGCGCCTCGGAGACCAGACGCCCGTCGGGTCGCCGCGGCGCGCGCGGGTCGGCGAGGAGCTGCATCAGCTCAGCCAGCCGCGGCAGTCCGTTCAGACAGGGACCGCACTGGCCGGCGCTGGAGCGGGCCAGGTAGGCGGTCACCCGGGACGTCTCCCGCAGACCGCAGGCGCCGCGTGGCAGCGCAACGATCACCCCGGCCCCGAGGGCGGCCCCGAGCGCGGTGAGCTCGGACCGGACGAGCCGGGCCCGGGCGGCGTCGGCCGTGTCGATCCAGCCGCCGCCGTAGCCGCCGAGCAGGACGGCCGACAGCGCGGCGGTGCTGCCGCCGGCCCGGCTCAGCACCTCGCTCAACGACGAGCCGCCGGCCACCTCCAGGACACCGGGGGAGCGCACGGCGCCCGTGACGGTGACCAGGCGCGTGCCCGGCTCGTTCGCGGTGCCCACAGCGCGGAACCACCGCGGCCCGTGCCGCGCCACGAGGGCGAGCTGCGCCAGCGTCTCGACGTTCTGCACGAGCGTCGGACGACCTCGGAGGCCGCGGTGCACGAGCAGGACGTCCTTGTCCTTCGGGACGGCTGGTCCGCTGGCCAGCCATCGGACGGCGGCGGTCTCCTCGCCGGTGAGAAAGGCGTCCGGGACGAGGTCGACGAGCACGTCGGTGGGGTCGATCCCGCTGCGGCGACGCCGCTCGACGAGGACCCGGAGCCGGTCGGCGGTCGCCGGGTCGGCGACGAGCAGGTGCACCTCGGCGGCGGACACCGCTGCGGAGAGGACGGCGAGTCCGTCGAGGACCAAGTCCGGTCGTAGCGAAAGCAGCGCTCGGTCCTTGCCGCTCGCGGGCTCACCCTCCGAGCCGTTGGCGAGGACGATCGGGGCGCGCCGGCCCTCGGCGACGGCGGCGATCTTGCGCCAGGTGGGGAAGCCGGCGCCGCCGCAGCCGACCAGCCCGGCGTCCCGGACGGTGGCGACCAGGGCCGCCGCGTCGAGGCGGGGGATCGGGAGCGGGTGCTGCGGCGCCGGGCCGAGCAGCCGTCCGCCCCAGCCGACGGGTACCGGCACGGTCGGGTCGTCGAGGAGCGAGGTCATGGGTGCATCACCGGGGGGAGGTCGGGGTCGAGGTGAACGGCGGGGAGGCGTCGGGGCGTACCGGTGGCAGCGGCCGCCGGGTGCCGGGCACGCGGCCGGCGCGGTCGAAGAAGCCGCCCTCGTAGCTGCCGAGGCCGAACACCGCCGCGGAGGCGCGCCAGGCCATGGCCGCCAACACGGCCGCGAGGCAGCCGAGCGCGAGGGTCAGGAACCAGCGCGAGCCCGCGTCCGTGCCGGTGCCGAGGCTGTGGGCGAACGCCAGGGGCCACATCGCGTAGGCGGCCCAGTGCACGGCCCGCCAGACGCGCCGGCCGATGCGGGGCCGCAGCAGGCTGGTCGCGACGACGGCGATGACGAGGTCGAGGGCGAGGGTGCCGAGCCCCACCCAGCCGGCCCGCCACGCGCCGGTGAACGGCAGGACCGCATCGACCCACCGCAGCTGCGCCTTCGCGTCGAGGGTCAGGGTGACGATGTGCGTGGCGAGCAGGGTGGTCGCGAGCAGGCTCGTGGTCTTGTGCACCTCGGCGACCGCGAAGCGCGGCAGGGTGAACAGCGGGCGCCCGGAGCGGGTGAGGATGCCCAGCACGAGTGTGACCGTGAAGGCGACCAGGGCCACGACGCCGGCCCCTCGCCCGAGGTACCAGAGCGCCGAGTCGATCTGCGCGGCGGTCATGCGCTACTCCTGACCGGGACGTCGGCCGGCCAGCCGCCGAGCCGCCGGACGCTGCCGTCGGCGGCGACGAGCCGGGCCGCGAGGCCGGTTCGGGCGAGGAAGGCGGGGCCGTCGGCGCCGCGGACGATCGCGGCGGTGCTGGCGGTGTTCGCGTCGATGCAGGATCGGGCCGCCACCGAGACGTAGCGCCAGCGCCGCGGCGCCGGTCGCAGCGAGCGCGGGTCGAGGATGTGGTGCAGCGTCCCATTCCGGCTCTGCCAGGTGCGGCTACCGGTGCTCGAGGTCGCCAGGGCGTTCCCGCCCGGGAGGCTGATGGTCGTCGCGGTCGCGTCGAGCGCCTGCGGCCGGTCGCAGATCGTGATCTGCCAGCCGCCGACCGGGGCGTCCCCGGCGGTGGCGATGTCGCCCCCGAGGTTGACCAGGACGCCGCCGCCGAGCTGCGCGACGATCAGCGTGGCGCAGCGGTCGGCGGCCCAGGCCTTGGCGGTGGCGCCGAGGTCGAGCAGCGTGCCGCGCGGCAGCGTGATCGTGGTGCGGTCCCTGTCGACCGTCACGTTCCGCCAGCCGGGGAGGCGGTGCATCACCCGCACCGGCGCCCGGCGCCCGACCAGCGCGCGGTGATCCCGGTCGTAGCCGAGGTCGGCGAGGGCGGTTCCGACGGTCGGGTCGAGGTCGCCGCCGGTGACCTCGGCGGCCCGCAGTGCGACGTCGACGACCTCGGCGAGCAGCGGACTGACCGGCTGCGGGCCGGCGCCCGCGGCCTCGAGCCGTCGGACCTCGGAGTCGGCTCGGAACCGGCTCGCGGCCAGATCCAGGGCGGCGAGCTCGCCCTCGACGATCGTCCGCGCCTCCGGGGCCGCCGAGGCGTCGGTGGTGACCACCTCGACGAAGGTGCCGAGCGCCGACCAGCGGCTGGTCGCGAGACCTGTCATGACCCGCTGCTCGAGCTGTGGCCACCGCCCGAGCCGGACCCGACCGAGCTGCTCGGCGGGGACCAGGTCCACGAGCTCGAGTCGTCGTCGCTGCTACTGCTCGTGCCGCCGCCGGAGGTGCCGCCGCTGGTGGTGCTGCCGCCGGAGTCCGTTCCGCCGACCGAATCCTGCGTCCCGGCGGCGCTGCTCGTCCCGCTGCTCGTCCCGCTGCTCGTGGCGGCCGCCTTCGAGTGCTGGGCGACCGCCGCGCCGCCGGCCACGACGACGACCCCTACGATGCTGGCCCCGGCGAGCGCCCCGGTCACCGACCGAGCGCGTCGAAGTCCTGCCTGGCGCTCCGCGCGCGGATCGAAGGGTCCGGTTGCCGGGTCCGGCGAGTATTTCGCTGCCATGGTCCGTCCTCGGTCGTCGTGGAAGCGGCGGTGCCGCTCTCCTCGTACCGAGACTCCGCCGTCCGGCTGTGCTGACCTGAGGAGAAGCCTGTGGCGTCCCTGTGAGTCGCACTGCGGTCGAGGCTGCCTGCCGCGGACAGCGTGACCGTGACGGTGGTGGCGCCCGGAACGCTCGTCACGTCCACCTCGCCGCCGTGCGCGTGGACCACCGCCGCGACGATGGCGAGCCCGAGACCGGTGCTGCCGGCGTTCCGGGACCGCGACTCGTCCCCCCGGGCGAAGCGCTGGAAGACGTCGGGCAGGAGCTCCGGCGGGATCCCCGGCCCGGTGTCGGAGACGGACAGCGCGACCCGGTCGCCGGAGGCCCGGACCGCCACCGTCACCGTGGTACCCGGCGGGGTGTGGGTACGGGCATTGGCCAACAGGTTGGCGACCACCTGATGCAGCCGGGCCTCGTCACCGCGAACCTGGACGGGTTCGTCGGGCAGGTCGAGTTGCCAGTCGTGGCCCGGCCCGGCGACGTGCGCGTCGCTGACCGCGTGGACGACCAGCGGCACGAGGTCCACCGCATCGGTGGCCAGCGGGCGGCCGGCGTCGAGGCGGGCGAGCAGCAGGAGGTCCTCGACCATGGCGGTCATGCGCGTCGCCTCGGACTCGACCCGACCGAGCGCGTAGACGACGTCCGGCGGCACCTCGGAACCGGACCGGCGGGTCAGCTCGGCGTAGCCGCGGATCGCCGCCAGCGGCGTCCGTAGCTCGTGGCTCGCGTCCGCGACGAACTGCCGCACCCGCGTCTCGCTCGCCTGCCGGGCGGTGAGCGCGGAGTCGACCGAGCTGAGCAGCCGGTTCAACGCAGCGCCGACCCGGCCGGCCTCCGTGCGCGGATCGGTGTCAGGCGCTGCCACCCGCTCCGCGAGCGCCACCTCGCCGCGGTCGAGCGGGAGGTTCGCGACGCGTCCGGCGGTGGCGGCCACCCGGTCGAGCGGGCGGAGTGTCCGGCGGACGATCCGCGCGCCGACCAGCCCGGCAGAGGTCAGCGCGAGCAGCGCGACGATGCCCTCGACGGCGGCGAGGCGCAGCAGCGTCGAGCGGACGCCCGACAGCGGCAACCCCGTCACCAACAGGTCGCCGTCAGGGGTCGTCTGCGCCAGGACGCGGTAGTCACCCAGATCGCCGAGCGCGCGGCTGTGCGGCGCGCCGTCACCGGGGACGCCGAGCAGGGGTGCCGCCTCGTCGGCGCGCGGGTACTGCAGCGTGCCCGAGGGGTCCAGGACGGCGACCCGCGTGACCGCGCCGTCCTCGATCCGGGCTCCGAGGGTGCCGGCGGCCTGGCCGGGGGCGAGGAGGAAGTCGGCAGGGTTCCGGCGCGGCTCAGGCGGTCGCTCGCGGTCCCCCTCGTCGTCCCCCTCCGAGTTGGCAGGTCCGTCCTCGGAGCCGGGGAGTCGCGGTAGCTGCGCCGCCATCGCCGTCCGGACTCCCGCGGCTCGCAGCTGCGCGTCCAGCTGCCCGACCAGGAACGAGCGGAGCGCCAGCTCGGTCGCGACGCCGACGACCACGACACACGATCGCGAGCAGGCCGATCAGCGCGACGACCAGCCGGATCCGCAGTGACCAGGGGCGGCTCCGCCGCAGAAAAGGAGGGGTTCGCCGGTCGGCTCACGCGACCGGCTTCAGGACGTAGCCCGCGCCGCGCACCGTGTGGATCATCGGCGACTCGCCGGCGTCGATCTTCTTGCGCAGGTAGGAGATGTAGAGCTCGACGACGTTGGACTGGCCGCCGAAGTCGTAGTTCCACACCCGGTCGAGGATCTGGGCCTTCGACAGCACCCGGCGCGGGTTGCGCATGAGGAAGCGGAGCAGCTCGAACTCGGTGGCGGTCAGCTCGATCATCTTCTCGCCGCGGCGCACCTCGTGGCTGTCCTCGTCGAGCGTCAGGTCGCCGACGGTCAGCTGTGCGCTCGTGCGGACGGGCGTGGCCCCGCCGCGGCGCATCAGGCCGCGCAGCCGGGCCACGACCTCCTCGAGACTGAACGGCTTCGTGACGTAGTCGTCCCCGCCGGCGGTGAGCCCGGCGATCCGGTCCTCCACCGCATCGCGGGCTGTCAGGAAGAGCACGGGGACGTCGGAGGAGTCCGCGCGCAGCCGGCGGAGCACCTCGAGCCCGTCGATGTCCGGCAGCATCACGTCCAGCACGACGGCGTCCGGCCTGAACTCGCGCACGACCCGGACCGCGGACAGGCCGTTGCCGGCGCTGCGGACGTCCCACCCCTCGTAGCGGAGCGCCATGGTCAGCAGATCCGCCAGGGTCGGCTCGTCATCGACCACGAGGACCCGCAGGGGACCGCCGTCGGGACGACGCAGGGCGGAACCGGTGCCGACCGTCGGGGCGCTCCCCGCAAAGCTGCTCATGCACCGACCATCGGCCGCGAGGCTGTGACCCGCCTGACGTGTTCCTGTGGGAAGCCTGTGAACGGGTGGGGCGCCGGGCCCGAGCGCATCGGCTCGGTTGGTGACGTCGCGGCCGTCGAGGCGCACAGTGGACCTCGCTGTTCCCCTCTCCCGAAGGAGCGCCATGGGTCTCGTCGCCGCCGCGATCGTCGTGGGCCTGATTCTGCTCGTGCTCGGCCTCGCCCTGAAGGCACTGAAGTGGCTGATCATCATCGCGGTCATCGTCTGGCTGGTGGGAGCCTTCCGCGGCTGGCAGGCCCGTCGCGGGGCGGGACGCTACTGACGTCGCCTTTCAGGGCTCGAACCGGTACCCCAGCCCCGGTTCGGTGATCAGGTAGCGCGGTCGAGACGGATCCGGCTCGAGCTTTCGACGCAGCTGTGCCATGTAGACCCGCAGGTAGTGCGACTCCGACTCGTATGCCGGGCCCCATACCTCCTGCAGCAGCTGCCGCTGGCCGACGAGCTTGCCGGGCCGACGGACCAGGGCGGTCAGCAGGTGCCACTCGGTCGGCGTGAGACGGATGTCCCCGCTCGGTCCGGTGGCGGTCGAGGCGCCGAGGTCGACGACCACCTCGCCGACGGAGACCACGCCGTTCGAGGTCCCGTCGCCCGGGGTCGCGCGGCGGACGGCGGCGCGGATGCGGGCCAACAGCTCGTCCATCCCGAACGGCTTGGTGACGTAGTCGTCGGCGCCGGCGTCCAAGGCCGCCACCTTGTCCGCCTGCCCCTCCCGGGCCGACAACACCAGGATGGGAACGGTGGTCCAGCCCCGGATGCCGCGAACGACTTCGATGCCGTCCATGTCGGGCAGACCGAGGTCGAGGACGACGATGTCCGGCGGATGACTGGCGACGTCGATGAGGGCCGTCGTCGCGTTCTCGGCGGTCCGCACGTCGTAGGACCGCGCCCGCAGGTTGATCCGCAGGGCGCGCAGCAGGGGTACCTCGTCGTCGACGAGCAGAACGCGGGTCACGTGCGTTCGACCGCCCGCGGGCTCAGCGGGGCGACCACCGCCACCGGCAGCGAGGCGGTCATCGTCAGGCCGCCGCCGGGTGTCGCGTCCGCCGTCAAGCTGCCCGACATCGCCTCCAACAGGCCGCGGGACAGCGCGAGCCCCAGCCCGACGCCGCTGCTCGTGTCGGTGTCCCCGAGTCGCTGGAAGGGGGCGAAGATGCGCTCGCGGTCGTCGCTCGGCACCCCCGGTCCGCGGTCGACGACCCGCAGCTCCACCCGGTCGCCGAACGCGCTCGCGGCCAGCAATGGTGGCGGGGACGGCGCGTGCCGGAGCGCGTTCTCGACGAGGTTCGCCAGGACCCGCTCCAGGAGGGCGGGGTCGGCCAGCACCTCGGGCAGCGTCTCCGGCACCTCCACCCGAACTGCGCCGCTCGGCACGTGCAGGGAGTCGAGCGCCCGCGGGACGACCTCCTCCAGCGCCGTCGGTCGCGGGAACACCGACAGCGCGCCGGCCTGCAGCCGGCTCAGGTCGAGCAGGTCGGCGACGAGTCGCGTCAAGGTGTCGAGCGCCGAATCCGCCGTTGCCAGCAACTCGGACCGCTCGTCGGCAGCCCACGCCACGTCGGCGCTGCGCAGGCTGCTGACGGCGGCCTTGGCCGAGGCGAGCGGAGTGCGTAGGTCGTGACTCAGCGCCGCGAGCAGGGCGCGACGCGTCGCATCGACCTCGGCCAGGGTGCGGGCGCCCTCGGCCTCCTGCCGCAGGCGGCGCTGCTCGAGCTCGGCGGCCGCCGTCGCCGCGAAGGCGGTGAGCAGCCGCTGGTCCTCGGCGCGCAGGGGACGACCGCGCAGTGCGAGGACCAGCGCGGGACGGACCGGGACCTCGGTGTCCGCCTCGTCGGGCCGCGCGCACGGCCGCGGCCCGACGGACGCGGCGGGGGTCCAGCCGTCGCCCGTGTGTTCGAGCAGCGTCACCGACTCCAGACCGAAGGTCTCTCTGACGCGCTCGAGGAGGGCGTCCGGTCCGGGGTCACCCCGCAGGACGCTGCCGGCCAACGTCGACAGGGTCTCGGCCTCCGCTTGCGCCCGCGCCGCCTGCGAGGTGCGACGGGCGGCCAGGTCGACGATTCGGCTCACCAGAACGGCCACGACGACGAAGACGCCCAGGGCCAGCACGTTGTTCGGCTCGGAGATCGTGAACGTGTACTGCGGCGCGGTGAAGTAGTAGTTGATGAGCAGGCTGCCGAGTACAGCCGCTCCCAGGGCCGGCACCATCCCGCCGACCAGCGAGACAGCGACGACGACGAGCAGGAAAAGCAGCATCGTGCTGGGTTTGGTCAGGGCGCCGCGGAGGTTGGCCGCCAGCAGCGTGAGCAGCGCCAGCGCCACGACGGCGAGCAGTCCGCCCTGGAGTTGACGCCGGACCGTGAGTCCTCGAGGGATCGGGGGCAGCCGACCACGTCCGACCGCCTCGTGCGTGACGAGGTGGACGTCGATGTCCCCGGAAAGCCGGGCAACCGTCGACCCGACCCCGGGCCCGGTGAGCGTGGCCGACCAGCGGCCGCGGCGGCTCGCGCCGAGCACGAGCTGCGTGGCGTTCTCGGCCCGCGCGAACTCGAGGAGGGCCGTCGGGACGTCGTCGCCGATCACCTGGTGGTAGCTGCCGCCGAGCTTCTCGACGAGGGCGCGCTGGGTGGCGAGTGCACCGGGGGACGCGCCGGTGAGGCCATCGGCGCTGGTGACGTGAACCGCCAGGAGGTCGCCCCCGGAGGAGCGCGCGGCGACCCGGGCGGCGCGGCGGATCAGCGTCTCGCCCTCGGAACCGCCGGTCAGGGCCACGACGACCCGCTCGCGCGTCTCCCAGGTCTCCGAGATGCCGTGCGTGCTGCGGTAGCGGTCGAGCTGCTCGTCCACCTTGTCCGCGAGCCACAGCAGGGCCAACTCGCGGAGCGCGCCGAGGTTGCCGACCCGGAAGTAGTTCGCGAGGGCCGCGTCCACCTTGTCCGCGGCGTAGATGTTGCCGTGCGCCATCCTTCGCCGGAGCGCCTCGGGCGTCATGTCGACGAGCTCGACCTGGTCGGCGGCCCGGACCACCGCATCCGGGACCGTCTCCCGTTGCTTGACGCCGGTGATCTTCTCGACGACGTCGTTCACCGACTCCAGGTGCTGGACGTTCACGGTGGTGATGACGTGGATGCCGGCCGCGAGCAGTTCCTCGACGTCCTGCCAACGCTTGTCGTTGCGGGAGCCCGGGACGTTGGTGTGGGCCAGCTCGTCCACCAGCGCGACCTGGGGCCGTCGCTCGAGCACCGCGTCGACGTCCATCTCCGAGAACGAGGATCCGCGATGGGTCAGGACACGCCGGGGCACGCGTTCGAGACCCTCGGCCGCCTCCGCGGTGTGGGGGCGGCCGTGCGTCTCCACGAAGGCGAGAACCACGTCCGCGCCTCGGAGGAGGCGCCGACGACCCTCCTGCAGCATCGCGAACGTCTTCCCGACGCCGGGGGCGGCGCCGAGGTAGACGCGGAGTTCACCCCGGGACACGGGTCCCTCCCTCGCGGTCATGCCGCCCTGCGCATCATCAGGTCGCGTATCCCATCCTGCGCCTCAGCGTCCAGCGGCGGCCAGCGCGGCGTTGAGCTCGACGACGTTGACCCGTGGCTGGCCGAGGAAGCCGAGGGTGCGTCCGTCGGTCGCCCGCGCGACCAGCGCGCGCACCTGAGCGGGGTCGAGGCCCCGCGCCCGGGCCACCCGGGCGACCTGGAGCTCCGCGTAGGCGGGGCTGATGTCCGGGTCGAGGCCGGAACCCGACGCGGTCACCGCGTCCGGCGGGACGGCTGCGGGTGGCACGCCGTTGAACCGGGCCACCTCCTCGCGGCGCGCGGAGACGGAGTCGAGCAGCTCCGGGTTGCTCGGGCCGAGATTGGAGGCGCCCGAGCTCGCGCCGTCGTACCCCTCGCCGGCGGCGCTCGGGCGGGGCTGGAACCACTCAGGCAGGGGGCTTCCGTCCGGGCCGGAGAAGCTCTGGCCGATCAGACGCGAGCCCACGTCGCGGCCGTCCACCGTGAGGCGGCTGCCCTCGGAACCGCCCGGGAAGGCGAGTGCGCCGATACCGGTGAGGACGAGGGGATAGGCGAGTCCGAGAACCAGGGTGAAGACCACCAGCGCGCGCAGCGCGGCCAGGTGGTGGCGCACGACCCGGAGGGATGTCGACGATGCAGGCATGTCGAGTTCGCTTTCTCAGCCGATGCCGGGGATGGACGAGACGATGAGGTCCAGGAGCTTGATGCCGACGAACGGCACGATCGCGCCACCCAGCCCGTAGAGGCCGAGGTTGCGTCGCAGCAACGCGCTGGCGGAGGTCGGGCGGTAGCGCACCCCGCGGAGCGCCAGCGGGATCAGGGCCACGATGACGAGGGCGTTGAAGATCACGGCCGACAGGACCGCGGACTCGGGCGAGGACAGATGCATGACGTTCAGCCGCCCGAGGCCGGGATACACGGCGAGGAACATCGCCGGCAGGATCGCGAAGTACTTCGCCAAGTCGTTCGCGATGGAGAAGGTCGTCAGGCTGCCCCGCGTGATCAGCAGTTGCTTCCCGATCTCGACGATCTCGATGAGCTTCGTCGGATTGCTGTCGAGGTCGACCATGTTGCCGGCCTCCTTCGCCGCCGAGGTGCCGCTGTTCATCGCGACGCCGACGTCCGCGGCCGCCAGCGCCGGGGCGTCGTTCGTTCCGTCCCCGGTCATCGCGACGAGCCGGCCGCCCTCCTGCTCGCGGTGGATGAGCGCCATCTTGTCCTCGGGCTTCGCTTCGGCGAGGAAGTCGTCGACACCGGCCTCGTCGGCGATCGCCCGCGCCGTCGCCGGGTTGTCGCCGGTGATCATGACGGTGCGGATGCCCATCGCGCGGAGCTCGTCGAACCGCTCCCGCATCCCGGCCTTGACGACGTCCTTGAGGTGGAGAACGCCGAGCACCCGGGCGCAGTCAGGGCCCGACTCGGCGACGAGCAGGGGGGTCCCGCCGCTCGCGGCGATCCCGTCCACGATCTCGGCGACCTCGTCGGGCACGGTGCCGTCGTGCTCCCGCACCCATGCCGAGACCGCCCCCGCCGCACCCTTGCGCATGGAGCGGCTCCCGCCGCCGTGCGGGAGGTCGACGCCTGACATCCGGCTCGATGCGCTGAACGGGACGAATGACGCGTCCGTCAGCTCGCCGGGGTGCCTCTCGCGGAGGCCGAACGCCGTCTTGGCCAGGACGACGATCGACCGCCCCTCAGGTGTCTCATCGGCCAGCGACGACAGCTGCGCCGCATCAGCGAGTTCGGTGTCCGCGACGCCGGACACGGCGAGGAACTCGGCCGCCTGGCGGTTGCCGAGGGTGATCGTGCCGGTCTTGTCGAGGAGGAGGGTGTCGACGTCGCCGGCCGCCTCGACCGCCCGCCCGGACATCGCGAGAACGTTGCGCTGCACGAGTCGGTCCATGCCTGCGATGCCGATCGCCGAGAGCAGGGCGCCGATCGTGGTCGGGATCAGGCAGACGAGCAGCGCCACCAGAATGATCAGCGGTTGTTCGGCGCCGGAGTAGACCGCGAACGGCTGCAGCGTCACGACGGCGAGCAGGAAGATCAGGGTGAGACTCGCCAGGAGGATGTTGAGCGCGATCTCGTTGGGCGTCTTCTGCCGGCTCGCTCCCTCCACCAACGCGATCATCCGGTCGAGGAAGGTCTCTCCCGGCTTCGAGGTGATGCGGACGACGATGCGGTCCGAGAGCACCCGTGTGCCGCCGGTGACGCCGGAGCGGTCGCCCCCGGATTCGCGGATGACGGGGGCCGACTCCCCGGTGATGGCGGACTCGTCCACCGAGGCGATTCCCTCGACGACCTCGCCGTCGCCCGGGACCGTCTCGCCGGCCTCGACCACGACGACGTCGCCGAGCTGCAGGTCCGCTGCCCCCACCTGCTCCGTCCCGGCGTCATCGACGGGGCGGCCCGGCGCCCAGTCGCGCAACCGACGGGCGACGGTGTCGCGGCGGGTTCGCCGGAGGGTTTCGGCCTGGGCCCGGCCGCGGCCCTCGGCGACTGCCTCGGCGAGGTTGGCGAACACGACGGTGAGCCACAGCCAGGCCGTCACCGACCAGGCGAACACGCTGTTGTGAGCGATCGCGAGGCAGGTGGTGAGAACGCTGCCCACCTCCACGACCAACATCACCGGGCTGTTGATCATCGAGCGCGGATCGAGCTTGCGTACGGCGAGCGGCACCGACGAGATCACCAGCGAGGGGTCGATCAGGCCGGCGGACACCGGTGCGGCATTGCCGGGCGAACGCTGCCGCCCACTCGGCTCCGGCGTCGAGGGTCGCTCCCGAACGGGAGTGGTCATGGTTGGAGGCCTTCCGCGAGAGGACCGAGCGCGAGCGCCGGGAAGTAGGTGAGGCAGGTGACGAGGACCAGCACGCCCAGGAGGAGGCCCACGAACAGGGGGCGGTGCGTCGGCAGGGTGCCCGCCGTGACCGGGAGCGGCGTCTGTTCGGCCAGCGATCCGGCCAGGCCGAGGACGAGGGCGATCGGCAGCAGGCGGCCGAGCAGCATCGCCACACCGAGCGCGACGTTCCACCAGGTGGTGTTCACCGACAGGCCGGCGAAGGCCGAACCGTTGTTGTTGGACGCCGAGGTGAAGGCGTACAGCATCTCGGACAGCCCGTGCGCCCCCGGATTGAGGATCGCCGCGCGCTGCCCGGGCAGGGCCGCGGCCAGACCGGTCCCGATCAGGATGCACGCCGGTGTGACCAGGATGTACAGGCTCGCCAGCTTCATCTCCCGTGCGCCGATCTTCTTGCGCAGGTATTCGGGCGTTCGGCCGACCATGAGGCCGGCGACGAAGACGGCGACGATCGCGAGCACGAGGATGCCGTAGAGCCCCGAGCCGACGCCGCCCGGGACCACCTCTCCGGTCATCATGTTCAGCAGCACCATGCCGCCGCCGAAGGGCGTGTAGCTGTCGTGGAACGAGTTGACGGCTCCCGTCGACGTCACGGTGGTCGCCGCGGCGTACAGGCTGCTGCCTGCGATGCCGTTGCGGACCTCCTTGCCCTCCATCGCTCCCGCGGCAGCCTGCAGGGCCGGCCCCGAATGGGCAGCCTCGAAGGCCGTCGTGGCCGACACCGACACCACGACGACGACGACCATCGCCGCGACGATGGCGTAGCCCTGACGCAGGTCGCCGACCAGGCGCCCGAACGTCCGGGGCAGGCTCAGCGGGATGAGCAGGATCAGGAAGATCTGGAACCAGTTGCTGAACGCGTTGGGGTTCTCGAAGGGATGCGAGGAGTTGGCGTTGTAGAAGCCGCCGCCGTTGGTGCCGAGTTCCTTGATGACCTCCTGGCTCGCGACCGGGCCGCCGGGAATCGACTGGGTGTTCCCGGCGATCGTCGTCACCTCGTGCGGTCCCGACAGGTTCTGCACCACCCCCGAGGCCATGAGCACGACGCCGCCGATCACGGCGAGCGGCAACAGGATCCGGGTGGTGCAGCGGATCAGGTCGACCCAGAAGTTGCCGAGCCGGTCGGTGCGGGAGCGGGCGAAGCCGCGCACCAGCGCGATCGCCACGGCGATGCCCACGGCGGCTGAGACGAAGTTCTGCACCGCGAGCCCCGCCATCTGCACGAGGTGGCCCATCGTCGACTCGCCGCCGTAGGACTGCCAATTCGTGTTGGTGACGAACGAGACCGCGGTGTTCCACGCCTGAGCCGGTGCGACGGGCGGGAGGCCGAGGTCGAGCGCCAGATGGTTCTGCAGTCGTTGAAGTCCGTAGAGGCCGAGGATCGAGACGAGGGAGAAGGCCAGGACGCTGCGCAGATAGACGGGCCACGTCTGCTCGGCGTCCCGGTCGACGCCGATGAGCCGATAGGCGACCCGCTCGACACCGAGGTGCCGGGTCGAACTGAACACGCGCGCCATGTAGTCGCCGAAGGGGCGATGGCAGGCAGCGAGCGCAGCGGCGAGCAGTCCCGCTTGCAGCAGGCCGGCAGAGAAGGTTGACACGTCAGAACCGCTCCGGCCGGATCAGCGCCACCAGCAGGTAGCCCGCGAGGACGCAGGCGAGGACGAGACCGACGAGGTTCTCGAGGCTCATAGCCGCTCGAGCCCCCGTCCGATCAGAACGAGGCCGGTGAACAGCAGGATGCTGAGCACCACGACCAGGACATCAGCCATGACGGGTCTCCACGGTTGGTGGGAATCGGGGGTCGAGGTGAACGTCGATCTCTGGGCCGGGATCGTCGGCATGGGACCCGTGGCCGGCCCGCCGGCGCGACAGCGCGCCGATCTCGGCGGCCCCGAGACTCGCGGCCACGAGAAAGGCCAGGAGCGGCCAGGTCGGCGAGGCCCCGCTAGTGCAGGATCCCGTCGGTGCCGGCGAAGTAGGCGTTGTCGAAGGCCCAGGCGATGCAGCCGATGGCGACCGCGGAGGGAGCCGCAGCCGGCAACGCACACGCGATCGCGGCGGCGGCGAGCAAACCGAGCGGGAGCACTCCGCCGTGGACGCCGGCGAGAGGCAGCAGCGCGACGAGGGCGAGCGAGATCGTGAAATCGTTCGCCGCCGGAAGCGCGCCAGGCGCCGGGATGCCGTAGAGCCGCTGCCACCGTCTCGTCGTCATCGACTCACCACCTCCCCGCTGTGCGGTGGCCCGCGTGAGCCACCTCCTCAGTGCACAGCGATTCGGCGTCGCGGTGGGGTGTTCTGTCGCAGTCCTGACGCCGGGATTGCCGTTCTTGACGCGGTCTTGACGGTCAGGCGTGCCGGGCCGACGCCGCTTGCTGCAGGCCGAGCGTCTCGACGGTCTCGTCGCGCATCTTGTACTTCTGGATCTTGCCGGTGATCGTCATCGGGAACCCGTCGACGAACCGGACGTAGCGCGGCACCTTGTAGTGCGCGAGCTGACGCCGGCAGTGCTCCCGCACCTCGTCCTCGGTGAGGCTCGCGCCGTCGCGCAGGCGGATCCATGCGCACAGCTCTTCGCCGAAGCGCTCGTCCGGGACACCGATCACCTGGACGTCCGCGACGGCAGGGTGGCTGTAGAGGAACTCCTCGATCTCCCGCGGGTAGATGTTCTCCCCGCCGCGGATGACCATGTCCTTCGTCCGCCCGACGATGTTGAGGTAACCCGCGTCGTCCATGGTGGCGAGGTCGCCGGTGTGCATCCAGCCGGCGGCGTCGATGGCCTGGGCGGTCTTCTCCGGCTCGTTCCAGTAGCCGAGCATCACCGAGTAGCCGCGGGTACAGAACTCGCCGGTCTCGCCCCGCGGCAGCGTGCGGCCGGTCTCCGGGTCCACGACCTTGACCTCGATGTGCGGGTGGGGGCGACCGACGGTGGAGACGCGGCGCTCGAGGTCGTCGTCGCGTCGGGTCTGCGTCGAGACCGGTGACGTCTCGGTCATGCCGTAGCAGATGGTCACCTCCGCCATGCCCATCTCGGAGATGACGCGCTTCATCACCTCGACCGGGCAGGGGGAGCCGGCCATGATGCCGGTCCGCAGGGAGGACAGGTCGTAGTCGGCGAACCCGGGGTCCTCGAGCTCGGCGAGGAACATCGTCGGCACCCCGTAGAGCGACGTGCAGCGCTCCTCCGCCACCGCCGCCAGCGTCGCGGCGGGCTCGAACGACGGCGCCGGGATCACGATGCAGGACCCGTGCGTGAGGGCTGCCAGGTTGGCCATCACCATGCCGAAGCAGTGGTAGAAGGGCACCGGTACGGCGATGCGGTCGGCCTCGGTGTAGCCGCAGATCTCCCCGACGAAGAAGCCGTTGTTGGCCAGGTTGTGGTGGGAGAGCGTGGCGCCCTTCGGGAAGCCCGTGGTGCCGCTCGTGTACTGGATGTTGATGGGGTCGTCCGCCGAGCACTCCGCCATCGCCGCGCGCACCGCGTCCATCGGGGTGCGGGGGAGAACAGCTCCTCCCACTCCGGGTCGCCGAGGAACAGGGCAGACTCCAGGTCGGGGCAGTCGTCGCGGACCTCGTCGACCATCGCCCGGTAGTCCGACGTCTTGAACGACGGGGCGGCCACCAGCACCCGGCATCCCGACTGGCGCAGCACGAAGCTCAGTTCGTGCGCCCGGTAGGCCGGGTTGATGTTGACGAGCAGCACGCCGAGCTCGGCGGTCGCGTACTGCAACAGCAACCAGGCGACGTTGTTCGGGCTCCAGATGCCCACCCGGTCGCCGCGACGGAGCCCGAGGTCCAGCAGCCCGCGGGCCAGCAGGCCGACCCGATCGGCGAGCTCGGCGTAGGTGAGGCGGATCGACTCGGCGCGACTGACCACAGCCTCCCGGTCCCCGAAGGTCGCCGACGTCCGCTCGAGGATCGTCCCGATGGGATCGCCGAGCAGAGGCGTCAGCGAGGTGCCGTGCTCGTAGGAGGGCCGCGTCGGCGTGGCAGGTGCGGTCATGTCCGGATGGTCGTCCCCGATGCTCGGGATGCACAAGGGGGCGGCAGCCGGCGCTCTGCGTCACCGACGTGAAGCCGGCACCGGGACGACCGGGTACGGACCGTCACGGCAAGTGCGATTGTGCGCTCCCCGGGATTCGACCCCCCGGACCTCCGGGCATAACGCCGATATCGACCTCCACCAGCACCTCGAGCGCTCTCCCACCAGTCCCCGGTCGGCCCGTGGGATGGTCCGACGTGCCCTCGCGCAGGAGAACGACGACGTCCTGGACACCGCCGAGCTGCTGACGAGCGAGCTGGTCACCAATGCCCTGCTGCACGCCGGCACCGATCTGGTCGTGCACGTCGAGGCGGAGAACGACGTCGTTCGGGTGGCCGTGGACGACGGGTGCGATACCGGCCCGCGGCTCGGCTCACCCGAGACGATCGACCTCGGCGGGCGGGGGATGCCGCTGGTCGCCTCGCTCGCCGACCGGTGGGGCTGGGAGCCGCTTTCGATCGGGAAGCGGGTCTGGTTCGAGGTCTGCACCGCCTCCTGAGCCGCCTCCTGGACCGACTCAGCGCTCAGCCCAACCGGGCCGGAAAGCCACCCGTGGCGATCGGGCCCCAGCGCTCGATGGCCACCCGCACGAGGCTCTTGCCCTGCCTGCGCATGGCCTCGCGGTACTCCTCCCAGTCCGGGTGCTCGCCGGAAATGACGCGGAAGTATTCGACGAGACCGTCCAGCGCCTCCGGCTGGTCGACGACCTCCGCCGTGCCTTCCACCTGGACCCACGGCCCGTTCCACTCGTCGGACAGGACGCAGGCGGTCGCCCGGGGGTCGCGGCGCAGGTTCCGGACCTTCGCGCGCTCCGGGTAGGTCGAGACCACCAATCGGCCCACGCCGTCGATGCCGGACGTCACCGGCGACACCTGTGGGCGGCCGTCCTGCCGCGTCGTGACCAGCAGGCACTTGTGCCGTGGTCGGAGGAACTCGAGCAGGTCGTCCCGGTCCACCCGGTCGGCGCGCGCGATCGTCGGCATGGGTCGATGGTCGCAGGAACGGCGGCCGCGTCGTGAGAAGGGTCAGAGCCGGCGGGACGGCTAGTTCAAGAACTTCCGCAGCCGCTTCCCGGACGCCCGTGCCCAGACGGCGTCGAGGTCGCCGCGGGTGCGCTCCGCGGCGGCCTGCTCCAGCCCCGCCAGGAGCCCGAAGGTGAAGGCCGACTCCCCGGCGTTGATCGACGTCGCGGCCCCGAGCTCGCGGAGCAGGGGCTGCACGACGACGCTGTCCTGGTGCTCGCCGAGCACCTCCTGCACGTCCTCGGCGCGCTTCGCCAGCACCGTCGCGTCCTTGCCGTAGAGCGGGATGAGAGCCTCGGCGGCGTAGCGCAGTCGCTTGGCCGCCTTGCGGGCCGAGTGCAGTCGTTCGTCCTGCTCCGGCCTGGACACCTCGGACGCGTCGAACGCGAGGGCGACGCGACGGTCGAGCCGCCGGTACGCCTTGCGCACCAGCTTGGGCAGGACCGCACGCGCGGACCGTTCGCCCTTGCGGGAGTCGACGCCGGTGGCGACGAAGTCCAGGAGGTCCTCGACGAGCGCGAGGTACTCCCGGCTCCGTAGGGCGGTCAGCGCGTCCTCGTGCCCGCGCAGGCGGTCGCCGCCCAACCGCTCGTCGAGCCGCTGCTGGACGGGGCCGAGCACCAGCTCCTCGGGCTGCTCGGCGACCCGGTCGCGGAGTCGCTCGAGCTGGACCTCCCGGTCCCGCGGCACACCGAGGACGTCCGCGATCTCCTTCAGCCGGGCATCGAGGTCCTGCGCCCGCTCCCCGTCGAGGACCGGCCGGAACGTCCGCAGGGTGCTGCGCAGGCGGCGGGTGGCGACCCGCATCTTGTGCACCGCATCCGGGACGTCGAGCCGGACCCGCGGGTCGGCGTCGAGCATCTTGTCGAGGTGCTCGACGAGGTACGCGCGCACGACGTCCGCCGCGCTCGACTTCTTGCCCAGCTTCGCGGGGGCGGCGAGATCGGGGCCGGCCGCCAGCTGCTCCCCGAGCGCCGACGCCCGCAGGACGGTCGCGATCTTGGAGACGTTCGTCGAGGGTTCGGCCCCTGCCTCGCGCAACCGCTCGCCGACGGTAACGAGCAGGCCCTCGTCGCCGTCGACCAGTTCGACCTCGACCTCGCGCCAGCCGTCACCGGGCACCTCCTCGCCCCCGCTGAGATCGGTGGGCGTGACGGTGTCGTCGGCGATCTCCGCGAGGACGGCCCCGCCCTCGTCGAGCAGCCGCGTGACGACTCGGCGGGTCTCGAGCCGGGCGACCGGCGCGAGGGCGGCGCCGCGGCTCCGCGCGAGGACGAGGTCGGTGAGTTCCGGCGGCACCGTGCGCCGGCGGCCGAGCGGGCGCTGCACCTCGTCGCGACTCCGGGAGCCCGACGGGCCGTCCGAGAGCTGTCCCGTCGGCAGCTTGAGGTGCCAGCCCTCGTCCGCCCCGCCGGTGCGCCGGCGGAGCGTGACCTTGTTGCGCACGAGGCGCAGGTCCTGGGTGTCCCAGTAGGTGGCGGAGAGCTCCACCGTCTCGGGCTCGGCGACGCGCGACACCCGGTCGATGCCGGTCAGATCGGGGAGGGCGAAGCCCTCGCCGACCGCGTACTTGTCCTCGACCTCTCGGACGGTCGGCATCGGTCGGTCTCCCGGTCGATCAGAACTGGGGCGGCTCCGTGTAGTCCCCCCACTCCGCCCGGAGGGCCCCACAGATCTCGCCGAGCGTAGCTTCCTGCCGCACCGCCTCGAGCATCGGCGGGATCAGGTTGCCCTCGCCGCGGGCCACCTCGAGCATCGCGTCGAGCGCGGCCCGCACGGCCGACTCGTCCCGACTCGCCTTGCGCCGCTCGAGCTCCGCCTTCTGCTCCACCTCCACCTCGTGCGAGATGCGCAGCGTCTCCAGCGCGCCGACGACGGTGGAGGTCGCCGTGTTGACGCCGACGATCTTCTTCTCGCCCTTCTCCAGCTGGGTCTGATAGGTGAAGGCGGCCTCGGCGATCTCGGAGGAGAACCACCCGTCCTCGATCCCGCGCAGGATTCCGGCGGTCATCGTGCCGCTGGAATCACTGCCGCCGCGGTCGCGGATCTGGTCGAAGATCTTCTCGGCCTCGGCCTCGATGCGGTCGGTCAGCGCCTCGACGTACCACGAGCCGCCGAGCGGGTCGGCGACGTTGGCGACGCCGGTCTCCTCGGCGAGGACCAGCTGCGTCCGCAGGGCGATCTCTGCCGCCTTCTCGCTCGGCAGCGCGAGTACCTCGTCGAGGGCATTGGTGTGCAGCGAGTTGGTACCGCCGAGCACGGCGGCGAGCGCCTCGATGGCGGTGCGGACGACGTTGTTGTCGGGCTGCTGGGCGGTGAGCGAGACGCCGGCGGTCTGGGTGTGGAAGCGCATCCAGAGCGCGCGTTCGTCCGTCGCGCCGTAGACGTCGCGCAGCCACCGCGCCCAGATCCGGCGCGCGGCTCGGAACTTGGCGATCTCCTCGAAGAAGTCGATGTGCGCGTCGAAGAAGAACGACAGTCCCGGGGCGAACGCGTTGACGTCCAGGCCCCGGCTCTGACCCAGCTCGACGTAGGCGAAGCCGTCGGCGAGCGTGAAGGCGAGCTCCTGCGCGGCGGTCGAGCCTGCCTCGCGGATGTGGTATCCGGAAACCGACACCGGCTTGTAGCGGGGCATCTCGGCGGCGCAGTACTCCATCAGGTCGCCGATCAGGCGCAGGTGGGGCTGCGGGGGGAACAGCCACTCCTTCTGCGCGATGTACTCCTTGAAGATGTCGGTCTGCAGCGTCCCGTCCATGTCGGCGGGGCGTAGGCCCTTGCGCTCGCCTGCGACCAGCCACATGCAGAACACGGGCACGGCCGGGCCGGAGATGGTCATCGACGTGGTGACGTCGGCGAGGTCCAGCCCGTCGAACAGCACGTCCATGTCGGCGACCGAGTCGATGGCGACGCCGCAGTGCCCGACCTCGCCGAGCGAGCGTGCGTCGTCCGAGTCGCGGCCCATGAGCGTCGGCATGTCGAAGGCGACGGACAGGCCGTGGCCGCCGTTGGCCATGATCGCCTGGTAGCGCTCGTTCGTCTGCCGCGCGTTGCCGAAGCCGGCGAACTGGCGGATGGTCCACGGCTTGCCGCGGTAGCCGGTGGCGTAGAGGCCGCGGGTGAACGGGTACTCGCCCGGCCAGCCGATGCGGTCGAAGCCGGGCGGTTCGGCACCGTCGGCCGGGCCGTAGACCGGGTCGACCTCCAGCCCGGACAGCGTCGTGAAGTCGGCATCGCGCTTGCGGGCGGCGTCGTAGCGGGCCTGCCAGCGGGCCCGACCGTCCGGGGCTCGGTCGTCCGGGGCTCGGTCGTCCGGGGCTCGGTCCGTCCAGTTCCGTGTTCGTCACGTCTGTCCTCGTCTCGTCGCGGCCACCCCATCGTCGCATCCTTGGGCGTCCGATACTAGGACGCCCTACTAAGTTCTCGCACCGGACCAGCCCCGGCTCGGCGGTACGGGCGGTCGGCTGGTGGGATGGTGCGGTGGCCGCCCCGCTCCCCTTCGATCCCATCGACGAGGCTCGTCGGCAATGGGTCGAGCACGGATGGGAAGATGCGGCCGACGGCATGGCCGCGGTGACGTCGCTGATGCGTGCGCAGCAACTCGTCCTCGCGCGCGTCGATCGGCTGCTCCGGCCGCTCGACCTCACGTTCGCTCGGTACGAGGTGCTGATGCTGCTGCTGTTCAGCAGCGCCGGATCGCTCCCGTTGAGCGTGGTCGGCAACCGGCTCCAGGTCCATCCCACGAGCGTCACGAGCGCTGTCGACCGGCTCGAGGGTCAGGGGTTGGTGCGCCGATCGCCGCACCCCAACGACCGTCGGGCGGTGCTCGCCGAGATCACCGACGACGGCCGCGGTCTGGCCGAGCGCGCCACCGACCTGTTGAACGCCGAGGTCTTCTCCGAGGTCGGGCTCGGCGACGACGACCTCGCCGCGCTCGTCGACGTCATCAGAAAACTGCGCCGCTCGGCCGGCGACTTCGGCTGACTGCGGCAGAGTCTGAGAGGCTCGACCCATGTCGAAGCAGGGACCTCCGAGGCGCCGGCCCGGCGCATGAGCGCGAGCGAGTCGGGTTCGACCAGCGGACGCGTTCCGGCATCCGTCCGGCTCGCGGCCGACTGGACCTGGCGTCTGCTGCTGTTCGTCGCCGTCGGCGTCCTGTTGGTGCTGCTGATCGGACGCCTGCGGACGGTCGTCCTGCCCGTCTTCCTCGGCGTGCTGTTCGCCGCCTTGCTCTCCCCGTTCTCGGCCTTGCTCCGCCGGTACAAGCTGCCACCTGCACTCGCGGCGGCGCTCGCGCTCCTGCTGCTCCTCTGCGTCCTCGTCGGGGGGATCGCGCTGGTGGCGACGTCGGTGGTCAAGCAGGTGGAGCAGCTCGGCCCCACGTTGACCAACGGCGTCGAGCAGTTGCGCGACCACCTGCAGAACGGCCCGCTTCACCTCGGCAGCGAGCGCGTCGACGCGCTGGCGAAGTCCGTCACGGACGCCCTGAGTCGCAGCAGCACCTACACCGGCACGGTGGTCAGTGGCGCGAGCGCCGGGGTCTCTTTCCTCGGTGGCTTCGTGCTCGCCATGTTCGCCCTGTTCTTCTTCCTCAAGGACGGGTGGGAGATCCGGTGCTGGGTCATCGAGCACATGCCCCGGCACTGGCGTCCGGCGGCGAACCGGGCCGCTGACGACGTCTGGTCGTCGCTCGCGTCCTACACCCGCGGAGCGGTGGCGGTCGCGGCCTTCGACGGGGTGTTCATCGGCATCGGCCTGCTGATCCTGCACATCCCGCTGGCGCTCTCGCTCGCGCTCCTGACGTTCCTGGCCGCGTTCGTGCCGATCGTCGGAGCGGTGGTGGCGGGAGCCGTTGCGGTCCTCGTCGCGCTCGCGACGAAGGGCTTCGGAACGGCGATCGCGGTGCTGCTGCTGGTGCTGCTCGTGCAGCAGCTCGAGGGCAACGTGCTCCAGCCCGTGATCATGCGGCGAGCGGTGGAGCTGCACCCGCTCGTGGTCGTGACCTCAGTGGCGGCCGGCGCCACCATCGCGGGCGTCGCGGGTGCGGCCCTGGCGGTACCCGTCGTCGTCGTCCTCCGGGTCGCGATCACGGCGGTCAAGCGGCACGTGGACGATGTCCCGGAGCCGGAGGAGGCCGAGGCGTACGGAGGGTCAGGGGCGCCCGGGGAATCAGGGGCGCCCGACACGTCCAGCACGTCCAACGACTCGAGCAGGTCCCAGCCGTCCGAGGCCTCCGAGGCGTCCGTGCCGGAATGAGCCGGCCCGCCTGCCGGTTGCCGCAGCCATGAGTGCAGAGTCAGTCCTGCTCGAGCCCGGGGTCGACGTCCGGCGCGCCGCCGACCGGTTCGCGACGCGCATCGACTGGCTCGACTCGCACCACTCGTTCTCCTTCGGCCAGCACTACGACCCGGCCAACACCGGCCACGGTCTGCTGCTGGTCAACAACGACGACATCGTCTCGCCCGGCAGCGGGTTCGAGACGCACCCGCACCGGGACATGGAGATCGTCACCTGGGTTCTCGACGGCTCGCTGGTGCACCAGGACTCCGAGGGGCACAGCGGCATCATCTATCCCGGCCTCGCGCAGCGGATGAGCGCCGGCCGCGGCATCCTGCACTCGGAGAAGAACGACTCGTGGCGGCTGGCGGGCGGGTCGGAGCACGTCGAGCCGGTCCACTTCGTGCAGATGTGGGTGGTGCCGGACTCGACCGGGATCGACCCGGGCTACGAGCAGCTCGAGATCTCCTCGGAACTGCTCGCCGGCGGGCTCGTGCCGGTCGCGTCCGGCATGGACCGGCACGCGGACGCCGCGGCAATCCGGATCCGCAACCGCTACGCCGCCCTGCACGCGGCACGGCTGGCGCCCGGTCAGAGCGCCGAGCTGCCCGACGCGCCCTTCCTGCACCTGTTCGTGGCGCGGGGCCGGGTGGACCTCGAGGGCGTCGGCGGGCTCGAGACCGGAGACGCGGTTCGCTTCACCGCGACCGGGGGGCAGCGGGTGACGGGCGTATCCGGTGGCTCCGCCGGACCCGCCGAGGTGCTCGTGTGGGAGATGCACGCGACGCTCGGCTGAAGCCCGCTGAGAGGGTGCGCACAGAAGCGGTCGCAACCCGGTCGAGGCCGGTTTGATTTCGATGGGTGGGGCAGGCGCACCCCATGCGTGCACGTCGGGACGGCCTCCTGCTCCTGTCGTGCGGCGGCTATCGATCCGGCTCGACCTACTGCTACAACCTGCTCGGCGAATACGCGGAGCGCGTCGGCGTCGGACGTCGCATCGGGTACATCGAGCCGTCCCAGGTGCCGCTGCTGCCCGCCGTCTGGTCCTTCGTCGACGCGATGGGCATGGCGGTCGCGAAGAGCCACAACAGTCCCGGCACCGACGCCGGCGCCGAGTGCTGGCCGGCACTCATGACCGACCCGGCCACCGAGATCGCGCCCGTCTGCACGGTCCGCGACTTCCGCGACGTGCTGCACTCGTTCACCCGGAAGTTCGGCGAGACGCCCGAGGACGTCCTGCGCTCGCGCCGCTGGCGGATCAACGTGACCAACCTCCGCTGGTGGCTCGGCGCCGGGGCGGTACGCGTCGCCTACGAGGACCTGCTCGACGCCCCCGGAAAGATCCTCTCGGAGGTCCTGGCCGCGGTCGGGCTCGAGCCCGATGTCGCCGAGGTCGACGCGGCCGTGTCGGCGGCGTCGGCGCCGGCGGCCACCAGCGTGGCCGCCGGGCTGCCGGCCGAGGCGATCGACCAACGGACCCTGCTGCACCCCGATCACCTGGGGGATCCGGAGGGCGGCGGGTGGCGGCGTTGGGACCGCGAGCGGCTGGCGGGCCTCCGCCCGGCCCTGGAGCCGCTGCTCGAGGAGTTCGGCTATGTCTGGTGAGCGGGGGACTGGTGAGTGGGGGTCTGGCGAGTGGGGGTCACCCCTCCACGGCCCAGCCCTCGGCCCCGATCTGATCCCGCCGCCGCCGGTGGCCGACGTCCGCCGGATCGCCGTCCTGCGGGCCAACGGCCTCGGCGACTACGTGACCTGCGAGCCCGCACTCGCCGCCCTGCGCGCCGCCTACCCGGACGCCGAGATCACCCTTCTCGGAGCCGCGCACCACAGACCCCTCGTCGAGGACCGGCCCGGCCCCTGCGACCGGTTCGTCCCCGTCCCGCTCATGCCGGGGGTCCGCGCGGGTGCCGAGCCGGACGCGCCGCGCGCCGAGGTCGACGCCTTCTTCGCCGCGCAGCGGGACCACGGCTACGACCTGGCGGTCCAGATGCACGGCGGTGGCCGCTTCTCCAACCCGGTGCTCAGCCGCCTCGGCGCCCGCGTCACGGCCGGCGCCTGCACACCCGACGCTCCCCGGCTCGACCGTTGGGTGCCGTACAGCCCCAACACCCACGAGGTTCTCCGCTGGCTCGACGTTGCCGCCGCCTGCGGGGCACCGGCGGTGCGGCGCATCCCTCGCCTCGCCGTGATCGACGCCGACCTCGCCGAGGCCGACGCCGTGTTGCCGCAGGGGCGGCGCCTGCTCGCCATCCATCCGGGCGCCACCGATCCGCGACGCCGTTGGCCGGTCGAGCGGCACGTCGCCGTCGCCGCCGGGCTCGCCAGCGGCGACCCGAATACCGACGACGTGAGCGTGCTGCTCCTCGGCGCCCCGGGCGAACGTCCCCTCGTCGACGATGCCCGTGCCGCGGCCGCCCGGCTCGGACTGCCCGTCGTCGACCTCTGCGGCCGCCTCTCCCTCGGCGGCCTGATCGGCGCTCTCGCCCGCACCGACATGCTCCTCGGAAACGACTCCGGACCCCGCCACCTCGCCGAGGCGGTCGGGACGCCGACGGTCGCCGTGTTCACCAACGCCAACGTCGCGGACGTCGCGCCGCTGTCGCGGGTGTGGCACCGCATCGTCGTCTCGTGGACGAGCCGATGCGTTCTGTGCGGGCGACCCGTCCAGCAGACCTGCGACCACGACGCGACCGCGCTCGACGACGTCACGGTCGACGAGGTGGGCGAGATCGCCGCGGATCTGTGGCGTCAGACAAATATTGCTAAACCGGACTTTTCGCGTTTGCCAGCGATGTACGAGCGCAAGAAGGAGGCGCACGCCCCGGCATCTCCGACGGAGGCCGCATGAGTCCCAGCGCCATCCTGCTCGTCGCCGCGTCCGAGCCGCCGCACACCGACAACGACACCCTGCTCGCCGTCGCCGCGTTGCTCGGCATCGGCACGGTCGTCGCCCTCATCACCGTGGGCAAGGTCCACCCGTTCCTCGCGCTGATCTTCGGCTCCGGGGTGCTGGGCGTCGTCGCCGGGCTGGGCCTGGAGACCACCATCGACAGCTTCACCGACGGCGTGGGCAGCACCGTGGGAGGTGTCGGCATCCTGATCGCCCTCGGCGCGATGATCGGCAAGATCCTCGCCGACTCCGGTGGCGCCGACGGGATCGTCGGATCAGTCGTCGGCCGCGTGTCGGGCACCAAGCTGCCGTGGGCCATGGCAGGAGTCGCGGCGCTGGTCGGGATCCCGCTGTTCTTCGAGGTCGGCGTGGTGCTCCTGGTGCCGATCGTCCTTCTGGCCGCTCGGCGGGCGAACCTCTCGGTGCTCCGGGTCGGCATCCCCGCTCTCGCCGGCCTGTCGGTGCTGCACGGCTTCGTGCCGCCGCATCCGGGCCCGCTCGTCGCCATCGACAACCTGCACGCCGATCTCGGACTCACCCTGCTGTTCGGGCTGATCTGCGCGATTCCGAGCGTGCTGCTGGCCGGTCCCGTCTTCGGTCAGTTCATCTCGACCCGGGTGCGGTTGGCTCCCGTGTCGGCCGTCGCCGGGGAGGCCCCCGCGGGGGGCCGGACGACCGGCCGGGGCGGGGCGACGGCCGCCGAGGGCAGCCGTACCGGCGGCGGCTCCGGCGGCACCGACGTCCTGGAGAAGACCGATGCCGCCGGGGCCGGGGCCGGTGCCGCCGGGGCTGGTGTCGGGGCCGGGGACGGGCGCGAGCCGGACCAGCGTGCACCGGGGATCGCCGCGTCGGTCGCGGTCGTGCTCACCCCGGTCGTGCTGATGCTGCTCCGGGCCGTCGCGGAGCTCACCCTGGACGAGGGCACCCGCGCCCGCAGCGTGCTGGACACGGTCGGGACACCCATCGTCGCCCTGCTCGCGGGCGTCGTGCTGGCGGCCGTCCTGCTCGGTGGCCGCATGGGCTGGAGCCGTGGCCGCATCTCCGACTCGCTCGGCAGCGGGCTGCCCGCCATCGCCGGTGTGCTCCTGATCGTCGGTGCCGGCGGCGGGTTCAAGCAGACGCTGGTCGATGCGGGCGTCGGTGACCTCGTGGCCGGCTGGGCCAAGGACGCCAACATCTCGATCCTGCTGCTGGGATGGCTGGTCGCGGTCGGCATCCGGCTCGCGACCGGCTCGGCGACCGTCGCCACCATCACCGCGGCCGGAATCGTCGCGCCGCTCGCCGCCACCCTGGACAAGCCCGGCGTGGCGCTGCTGGCACTCGCGGTGGGAGCCGGCTCCCTGTTCTTCAGCCACGTGAACGACGCCGGCTTCTGGCTGGTGAAGGAGTACTTCGGGATGACCGTCGGTCAGACCCTCGCCACCTGGTCGGTGATGGAAACGATCATCTCCGTCACCGGACTGGTCTCCGTCCTGCTGCTCAACGTCGTTGTCTAGCACGGTCGTCTAGCAGGTGGCCGCCGCGCAGTCCGTCGTCCTCGGCGTCGACATCGGGACGACCAGCACCAAGACGGTCGCCTTCCGCAACTCGGCCGATGGGGTCGAGGTCCTGGCCTCCGCCTCCGCGGGCTACCCCCTTCTGACCCCCCAGCCGGACCGGGCGGAACAGGACGTGCGGACGGTGCGCGACGCCGCGCTGCAGTCCCTCGCCGAGTGCGTCTCGACGACGCGCGAGCACGGGCTCGACATCGCCGCCCTGTCCTTCAGCGCCGCGATGCACAGCCTGGTCGGCGTCGACGCGTCGGGGGAGCCGCTCACCCCGCTGCTCACCTGGGCCGACGGCCGGGCGGAGGACCAGGCGCACCGGCTGCGCACCGGCCCGCGCGGCCTGGCCCTGCAGCGGAGGACCGGGACGCCGGTGCACCCCATGGCGCCGGTGGTCAAGCTGCGGTGGTTCGCCGAACAGCAGCGTGAGCTGGCCGACCGCGTCGCCTGCTGGCTCGGGGTCAAGGAGATCGTGCTCGCCGCGCTCGTCGAGCAGCCGGACGGGAGGGTCGTCGACGCCGGCATCGCCTCCGGCACCGGGTTGTACAACCTCGGCGACGAGAAGTGGGACGCCGAGGCCCTCGACTACGCGGGCGTGACGGCGGACCGGCTACCCATGCCGGTTCCCACGACGACCGTGCTGAGGTTGTCGGCCGAGGGTGCGCGCCGAACAGGGCTGCCGACGGGGCTGCCCGTCGTGGTCGGCGGCGCGGACGGGCCGCTCGCGAACCTCGGGCTCGGCGCGGTGCGCCCCGGGTCGGTCGCCGCGTCGATCGGCACCAGCGGCGCGGTCCGCGTGTCGGCCGACAGCCCGCGCGTCGACCCCCACGGCCGCGTCTTCTGCTACAACCTGGCGCCGGGTCGCTACGTCGTCGGGGGAGCGACCAACAACGGCGGGATCGTGCTCGACTGGCTGCGCGACGCGGTCGCGGTCGACCTACCCGGCGAGCACCCCGACGCCCTGCTGGCGCTGGCCGAGCAGGCGCCGGTCGGCAGCGACGGCCTGCTGTTCCTGCCCTACCTGCTGGGCGAGCGGGCGCCGCACTGGTCCAGCCTGCCCCGCGGCGCGTGGGTCGGGCTGCGCCGGGAACACGACCGAACGCACCTCATCCGTGCCGCGCTGGAGGGGGTGTGCCTGCAACTCGCGGTGGTGCTCGCCACGCTCGGCGCGGCGGGCGCCGACATCCACGAGATCCGGGCGACCGGCGGCTTCTCCCGCAGCAAGCTCTGGCGGCGCATCCTCGTGGGGACGTTCGGCCGGCCGGTGGGCTACACGTCCTCGCCCGAGGGTTCCAGCCTCGGTGCCGCCCTGCTCGGCATGACCGCGATCGGCACGCTGGACTCGATCGACCGGGCGGCCGATCTCGTCGAGATCACGTCCGTCGAGCGCCCCGCGGCGGACGAGGCCGAGATGTACGCCCGGCTGCAACCCATCTTCGAGCAGGCCTACGACGGCCTGGCCCCCGTCTACGCGGCCCTGCACGGCCTCTGAGCAGCCCACGAACTCTGAACGGACGAAGGGCCGGCCCGCCGAAGCGGACCGGCCCTTCTGCGCGGCGTTGGGTCGCCTGGGCTTCGGCCCTCAGGCCGCCCCGGCCTCCTTGGCGCTGTCCGGGTGCTCCGCCGGCTTGGCGTTGAGGTTGCCGTCCGGGTTCGCCTCCAGGCCCTGCTTGTCCTTGAGCTTCGGGTGGCCGTCGCCCGCCTGGTCGCGGCGCTCCTTCGGACCGGGGCCGTCATAGCCCCAGACCTTGTTCGGCAGCGCCATCTTGGCGATGGTCCGGAACACCTGGCCGTACTGCTTGTACAGCGGGCCCGTGGTGTAGGGGATGTCGTAGCGGTCGGCGATCTCGCGCACCTTGACCGAGATCTCCGCGTACCGGTTGCTCGGCAGGTCGGGGAACAGGTGGTGCTCGATCTGGTAGCCCAGGTTGCCCGACAGGATGTGCAGCATGCGCCCACCCTGGAAGTTGGCCGCGCCCAGCAGCTGACGCAGGTACCACTCCGCCTGTGTCTCGTTGTCGAGCTCCTCCTTGGTGAAGTGTTCCGCACCGTCCGGGAAGTGGCCGCAGAAGATGATCATGTACGACCAGAAGTTGCGCATGAAGTTCGCCGTGGCGTTGGCCGTCAGCGTGTCCATGAAGAACGGCCCGGTGAACAACGGGAAGAGCAGATAGTCCTTCCCGAGCTGCGTCCGCCACTTCTTGTTGATCCCCTTGAGCTGACGCTTCAGCTCCTTGGGGTCCTTGGTGCGCTTGCGGATGCTCTCGATGTCGAGGTCGTGCAGCGAGACGCCCCACTCGAAGAACGTCGCCAGCAGCGCGTTGTAGATCGGGTTGCCGAGGGCGGCAGGGGTCCACTTCTGCTCATGCGTCACCCGGAGAATGCCGTAGCCGATGTCGTTGTCCATGCCGAGCACGTTCGTGTACTGGTGGTGGACGAAGTTGTGCGAGTGCTTCCACTGCTCGGCCGGCTGGAGGGTGTCCCACTCCCAGTTCGAGGAGTGGATCTCGGGGTCGTTCATCCAGTCCCACTGGCCG
Source organism: uncultured Actinomycetota bacterium (assembly GCA_963783105.1). Lineage (GTDB taxonomy): Bacteria > Actinomycetota > Actinomycetes > Frankiales > Frankiaceae > JAVEDQ01. The sequence continues at coordinate 401,317 of CAWAMI010000002.1, read as the reverse complement.
TGCATGACGTTGTGGCCGATCTCCATGTTCTCGAGGATCTTGGCCACGCCGAGCAGGGCGGCACCGGCGATCCACGCGGGCCGCCAGCCCTTGATCCGCACACCGCTGGCGAACAGGGTGACCCGTCCTGCGATCAGCATCGCGCGGTGCACCATGATCAGCCGACGGATGTAGGCGGCGTCGGAGGCCCCGCGGGACTCCTCGATCTGCTTGCGGATCGCGTCGAACTCTTCGCCGAGTTTCTGCACGTCCTCCTCGGAGAGATGTGCGAATTCCTTGACGTCAGCGATGGCCATGGGCCCGCTCCTTCACTGCTTCTTGGGTCATGTAGAACGTTCTGGGTCTGGGTTTCTGGGACTGTCTTCTGCGGCTGGGGTGTCAGACCTCGATCACGACGTCGCCCGCGGCGGCCGTGATGCAGGTCTGGATCTTCTCGTCGTGCTCGTCGTACTCGGTGCCGTTGCGCAGGTCGCGGACGGTGCCCGAAACCAACGGCACGGTGCAGGTGTGGCAAATGCCCATCCGGCAACCGAAGGGCATCTGGATGCCGGCCTCCTCGCCGGCCTCCATCAGTGTCTTCGCCCCGTCGATGTCGATCTCCTTGCCGGACTTGCTGAACGTGACGTGGCCACCTTCGCCCTGGGAGGAGAGCTTGGCCGCGAAGCGCTCGAGGTGGAGGTTGTCCTCGAGGTCCGCGTCCTTGAAGAACTCCTCGGCGGAATCCAGGAGCGGCTCCGGTCCACAAGCCCACGTCTGTCGCTTGCGCCAGTCGGGGCAGACCTCGTCGAGCTGACTCAGCTCGAAGTGGCCGTCGGTCTCCGAGTACTGCAGGTGCAGGCGGAAGTTCTCGTGCTTGTCGCAGAGCTCCTGGAGCTCGTCGAGGAAGATGACCTCGTTCTTGTTCGGCGCCGAGTGGGCCATGACGACGTCGGGCATCGTGCCGCGCCGGTCCATCGTGCGCAGCATCGCCATCACTGGCGTGATCCCGCTGCCGCCGGTCACGAAGAGCAGCTTCTTCGGCGGCGGGTCCGGCAGGACGAACTCGCCCTGGGGGAGCCCGAGCCGCAGCACGGTGCCCGGCGCGAGCCCGTCGACGAGGTGCTTGGAGAGGAAGCCCTCCGGCATCGCCTTGATGGTGATGGCGATGTGGCCCTTGTCGTTCTTGGTCGGCGGCGTCGTCAGCGAGTAGGAGCGCCAGTTCCACTTGCCGTCGACGTCGACGCCGATGCTGACGTACTGGCCGGGCTGATGGTCGAACGACCATCCCCAGCCCGGGCGGATGACGAGGGTAGCTGCGTTCTCTGTCTCCTTGACGACCTTGTCGACCCGTCCGCGCAGCTCTCGCGTCGACCACAGCGGGTTGAGCATGTTGAAGAAGTCATCGGGGAGCAGCGGGGTCGTGAACCGGGCCGCGAACCCCATGGGAGGGCCGCCCTTGTCCTTGATCTTGGCCCGGCTACGGGCGAACCCGGTTCCGAACACGACACCGAGGGCGGCGACCGCGCCGACGCCGACCGCTTTGTACCGGGCCGGGATCTCGGGGATGTCGTCGACCACGTTGCTGATCTGCTTCCCGAGGTTCATGCAGCCCCCTGTCGTTTCCTACTGCCCACTCTGGTGCCCGAACCCGCGCTCGAGAACCCCTCCGTGACCCACGATGTTGTCATGGAGCCGTGTATCACTGCTTCTGTCACGTCTCGCACTCAGGCTAACTCGCGCATGGCGCCGGACTCGAATCGGTACCGCCGCTCGGTGAACGACGCGCCGGGGTGGAAGACGAGCACGAGGCCGCCCCCCTCGGCCGTGGCCCGCTCGATCTCGAAGTTGTGCGTCAGGTAGAGCACCCATTCCGCCGGCCGGTCGGCGGTGAACAGGTCGACGGTCGTGACCCCGCGGCGCAGCCGGCGCCGCGGCTCGGACTCGTCGCCGGTGCGCTCAGCCGGTGGAGTCGTGTGCCGGTGCAGGTGCGGGCAGAGCTGCAGTGCGGCCTCGGCGCAGCCGACGTGCATCGGCGGGTCGGTGTAGGAGCGTGTCTCGGCCGCCTTCGGCCCGCCGAGAAAGGCGATGTCGTATTCCAGCGGCGCCCCGCACATCCCACACAGCCTCGACAGGGCGCATTGGATTGAGCGGCGCCGGTTGATGGTGCCGAACTCGTGGCTGCCGTCGTCGTATTCGTAGACGAAGGGGATGGGCAGGCCGTACTCGTCGTCGAGGGGCCGTTCGGCGAGCGTGCGGGGAATGTCGGCGGGGACGCCGGAGGGTGACCGATTCATCGGCGCTCGTGTACCCATCGCGACACCCCGTAGGCATGTACCGGTAGATCGCACCGGGTTCGGCCCTAGCTTTCGCCCCTGGTCGACCCACCAAACCTCTCTGCGCCGAAGCTCACATGTTGGCCCTCGGCAACCGTTATCGGCTCGCGACGTGTGGCGCGGGTGTGACGCCATAGCGTGAAAGCCCCCGGCCCGCTAGCGAGAGCGAGACGATGCAGCGATTCCTGGCGGCCATGGCGGTCAGCCTCGGTAAGCACGCCAAGGTCACGGCGGCTCTCGTCGCCGTGCTGACGGTGGTGCTGGGCTTCGGTGCCACCAAGCTGGACTTCGCCACCGGTCAGGACAGTTATCTCAACGAGGACGACCAGGTCGCCATCGACAACGAGAAGTACCAGTCCTTGTTCGGCGGCCAGGCCATGCTCACCGTCTGGACCGTGCCGGAGGGAGCGGACGTCGTCGGCTTCTTCACCGACCGCAACCGCGAGCAGCTCGCCGACGTCGAACGCGAGCTCACGTCCAACCAGCACATCCTCAACGTGATCACTCCGGTGACGGCGCTGCAGTTCACCGAGAACCTCGTCATCGGCACCGACCCGGCGCAGCGATCGGCCGCGATCCCGAGCGGGCCGGCCGCGCAGATCCTCCTCGGAGCCAGCGAGCGCGATCCCAGCCCCGCCGGGCGGGACGCCAGGAAGGCCGACACCGCCAGGACCCTCGAGCGCTTCGGCGCCATCCCGGTCGATCAGCGCACCTTCAGCAACCCGGAGTGGGTGCGCTTCCTGCTCTTCGACAACTCCGGCGAGATCCGCAAGTCCTTGCGACCCTTCTTCCCCGACGCCTCGCACGCCCAGATGGTGGTCCGCCTTGTCGGCAACGCCGACGTCGAGGGGGAGGGCGCCGGCGCGGATGCCGTCAAGGCGGCGATGACCCCGCTGTCGTGGGACGGGGCCCGTGCGGTGACGACGGGCGCGCCGGTGCTGCTCCAGGACATCAACAACTACCTCCGGGGCGGGTTCCTCACCCTCGGTGGCCTCGCGGTCGTGATCATGGTGGTGATCCTGCTGGTCGGCTTCGCCGTCCGCTGGCGGCTGCTGCCCCTCGTCGTGGTGCTCATCGGCGCCGTCTGGGCATTCGGACTCGCGGGCTATCTGGGCATCCCGCTGTCGGTGATCACCATCGCCGGGCTGCCCGTGCTGCTCGGCGTCGGCATCGACTTCGCGATCCAGCTGCACAGCCGGGTCGAGGAGGAGGTGGTGCTGGACCGGGCCGAGCATCCGATCCAGGAAACGACGACGGCGCTCGTGCCGGCACTGCTCGTCGCGACCGTCGCCGCCTTCCTCGCCTTCCTCGCCCTGAACCTCTCCAAGGTCCCCGGCATCCGGGACTTCGGGAAGCTGCTCGCGCTGGGCATCGTCGTCATCTTCGTCGCCAGCGTGGTCCTCATCGTCTCCGCGCTCGGGTACCGGGAGTACAGGAAGCCGACGCCCAGCGGGGACTACACCCGAGGTCCCCTCGGGCGGCTGGTCGTCGCCCTCGGTTCGTTGCCGCGGAAGAGCGCCGTACCCCTGCTCCTGCTCTCCGTCCTGGTCTTCGGCGCCGGCGTCGTGTTCGAGGGCAGCTTGAAGCTGCAGACCGACCCCGAGAAGTGGGTCAACCAGGACACCCAGGTGGTCCGCGACATCCACGAGGTCCGGGAGCAGACCGGCGCGTCGACCGAGCTCGGCATCTTCATCGAGGACAACCGCCCCGGTGCCACCCTGTTCACCGACGAGACCGTCACCTACGTGCACGACTTCGCCAACCGGCAACTCGAGCAGCACCGGACGCTGCTGACGGCCTCCAGCATCGTCACCACGGTCAGCTACCTGCTGGAGGTGCCGGGCGCGACGCCGATACCGCCGACGGGTGCGGACGTCGCGGCCGCCTATGCCGTCGCGCCCGAATCGATCCAGATCAGCACCGTCAACCGGCCGCAGCAGGCCCTCAACCTGATCTTCCGGGACGGAGGGCGGGACCTGTCGGCCCGGGCCGACGTGGTCCAGGGCGTGCGGCAGAGCGCCAACCCGCCGGAGGGCCTGCGGGCGACTCCCTCGGGCCTGGCCGTGGTCGGCGTCGGCCTCCTCGAGAACCTCGAGGCGAACCGCATCCTGCTCACCTACGCCGCCATCGGCATCGTCCTCGTGTGGCTGCTGGTCCGGTTCCGCAATCTCGCTCAGGGCCTGCTGTGCGTGGCGCCGGTGCTGATCGCGGTGGGCGCCTCCTCATTGGTCGCCGCGGCCGCGGGTCTGGCCCTCAGCCCACTCACGGCCGTAGGCGGTCCGTTGGTGGTGGCCCTCTGCACGGAGTTCACGACGCTCATCCTCATGCGGTACCTGGAGGAACGGGAACGAGGGGACGAGCCACGGAAGGCCGTGGACATGGCGGCGGCGCGAACGGGGCGAGCCTTCGCGATCTCGGCGCTGACCGCCATCACCGGGGTGGCCGTACTGGCCTTCTCCTCGCTGCCCCTGCTGCGCGACTTCGGGCTCGTCGTGGCGATCAACGTCGCCGTCGCCCTGCTGTCGGCGCTCGTCGTGCTGCCGCCGCTGCTGGTGTGGGCGGACGAGCGCGGATGGGTCCATCGGCGCCGGACCTCCGGGAAGAGACCGGCGGGTGCCACCGTGACGCACGGTGGCGCGGACCCGGCAAGCGTGCCGGCGGAGAGCCGCACCGGGGACGCGCCCGCCGGGCAGGCCTGAGGTTCGGGCTCTGCCGGGCCGGGAACCGACGAAGGAAGCCTTTCCCTCGTCGAACGGACTCGCATGGCTGCCTGGAAGCTCTCGGACCTGACGTCCCTGCAGGGGCGGAACGCCGTCGTCACGGGCGCCAACAGCGGGTTGGGCCTGGTGACGGCGCGTCATCTCGCGGCCGCGGGCGCCCACGTCGTGATGGCCTGCCGCAACGCGGAGCGCGCCGCCTCGGCACTCGATCAGGTGCGATCGGCGGAGCCGTCCGCCTCGGTGGAGGTGCGCTCCCTCGACCTCGCGGACCTGTCGTCGGTGCGGGCCTTCGCCGACGCGTGGAACGGCCCCCTCGATCTGTTGGTGAACAACGCAGGATTGATGGCGATCCCGTACCAGCAGACCGCCGATGGGTTCGAGATGCAGTTCGGGACCAACCACCTCGGGCACTTCGCCCTGACGGGCCTGCTGATGCCGGCGCTGCTCGCCCGGCCGGGCGCACGGGTGGTGACGGTCAGCAGCGACGCGCACCGGATCGGCCGGATCGACTTCGACGACCTGAACAGCGAGCAGCGCTATCAGAAGTGGCGCGCGTACGGGCAGAGCAAGCTCGCCAACCTGCTGTTCGCCCGTGAGCTGTCGTGCCGGACGGCGTTGGCGGGTTCGGACCTGTTGAGCGTCGCGGCCCACCCCGGCTACGCGTCGACGAACCTGCAGGAGGCCGGCCCGAAGATGGCGGGCAGCCGCCTCGGCGTCCTCGGCATGAAGCTCGGCAACGCGGTGCTCGGGCAGAGCGACACGAACGGGGCGGTGCCGATCCTCTACGGCGCGGCCGGCCCCGGGCTGCGTGGCGGCGAGTACCTCGGGCCGGACGGCCTGTTCGCGATGCGCGGCAGCGGCGCCGAGGTGCAGAAGCCGTCGGCGGCGGCGCTGGACGACGATGTAGCCCGTCGGCTCTGGGCCGAGTCGGAGCGGCTGACCGGGGTGTCCTACGAGGCCGTCCTGCAACCGCTCGTCGAGCGGATCGGTTAGAGCGGATCGGTTGGAGCGGATCGGTTGGAGCGGGCCGGTTGAGCGGGCCGGTCAGGCTGCCTCGACCGTGCGCGCGGCGAAGGTCCGCCGGTAGGACTGCGGCGAGACGCCCCGCAACCGCACGAAGTGCTCGCGCAGCCCGGCGCCGCCGGCGAAACCGCACTCCCGGGCGATCTGCTCGATCGACAGGTCGCTGTCCTCGAGCAACTCCTGTGCCCGCTGGACACGCTGCTGCACGACCCAGGCGTGCGGGGTCGCGCCGGTGGTGTCGCGGAAGCGCCGGGCGAACGTCCGCGGCGACATCCGGGCCCGCGACGCCATCTCCTCCACGCTCGGCGGGTCCGCCAGCCGGAGCCGGACCCAGTCGAGCACCTCCAACAGGTCGGCGTTGCCCGAGCGCTGCGCCGGCACCGGCGTCTCGACGTACTGGGCCTGGCCGCCCTCCCGGTGCGGCGGCACCACCATCCGTCGGGCGAGGGCGTTGGCGACCCGGGCACCCTCGGTCGTCCGCACGAGGTGCAGGCAGGCGTCGATGCCGGCGGCCGTTCCCGCGCTGGTGAGCGTGGGGCCGTCGTCGACGTAGAGGACGTCGGGGTCGACGTCGATCGCCGGATACATCTCGGCGAGCAGTGACGCGTACTTCCAGTGCGTGGCGGCGCGGCGACCGTCGAGCACCCCGGCCGCGGCCAGGACGAAGGCGCCGCTGCACACGCTGAGCACCTTGGCGCCCCGCGCGACGGCCGCCCGGATCGCGTCGAGCATCGGCTCGGGCGGTCGCGTGGAGGGGTCGTGCCAGGCGGGGACCGCGACGAGGTCGGCGGTGGCCGCGCGCTCCAGCCCGTGCTCGATCAGCATCGAGAAGCCGCTGCTGGTGCGGATGGGGCCGGGCTGCAGTGCGGCGAGCGCGAAGTCGTACCTCGGCAGTCCGTCGGCGGAACGGTCGAGCCCGAACACTTCGCACACCACGCCGAGCTCGAACGCCGCGGCCCCGTCCGCGACGAGCGCGACGACGTCGCGGATGGGTCCCCGGGGTCTCGAGGTGCTGCGCTCCGAAGTGCTGCGCTCCGACGTGCTGCGTGCCATGGCGGTCATGGTGAACCAGAACGTGGCAGTAATCCAGCGAACCTTGTCATTCCTGCCACTGTCTGGGTTCGGCGGCTCCGAGGACCCTGCTCGGCATGATGCTTCTGCTGCTGGTCCTCGTGTTGATGGGTTTCAGCGCCATCTCCTATTGGTGGGGCGTCGACAGCCGCGACGGGCGGGACTGGACACCGGTCGCCATCCCGGCGCAGCTGGTCGACCGGGACCGCTCCGGTCGTTGATCAGCTGACCCGTCCCCCAGGGTGGGGGCCGGGCGGGGTCAGTTCGTCAACTCGCTCCGGTCCGACGTGGGTTCTACGATCGCGCGGTGATGTTCAGCCCCGACCTGCGAGAGGCGGTCGAGCGCGGCGACATCACGGTCTCGATCCGGCTGTGGCAGCGGCCGAAGGTCAAGGCCGGCGGACGGTACGCGAGCCACGGCTTCGACATCGAGGTCGACGCGATCGAGCTGCTGCCCTTCTCGGCCGTCGAGGCGGACGACGTGGCCCGCTCCGGCGAGCCCGACCGCGAAACCCTGCGGCGGCGCGCGGCTCACGCCGGTCCGATCGACGACGACACCCTCGTCTACCGCGTCGAGTTCCATGTCGTGAGCAGCGCCTGACGTCCTTCAGCGTCGGTCACCGTTAGGATGGGCTTGCCTTCGGCGGCCACGTCGTCCGACCTCTCGCGCATCGGGACCTCGATGCGTCGCTGGCCGCCGTACCGCGTCGTCCACGCGCCGATCGGCAGCGGCAGGTGGACGAGAACCGGGGCGTCCGCTCGTCGCGGCGCCCGCAGCACCGCCGCACGTCTGCGCAACTCAGGTGTCGGGGCGGAGGACGGAACTGCCGCCGCCGTGCGACCGCACGGTCCGAACGCCCGAGGAGAGCATGTGCCCCCTGGAGCCCGGCGTCGTCCCGGCGCTGGACGCTCGGCGCCCCAACAGAAGCGTCAGGGCTCCGGACGTTCGGGCACGGGACGTCAGGAGCAGGGTCCCGTTCCGGTGCTCGAGCGTGCCGCCCGTCGGGTCGAGGCGGCCGTTCAGCGCGGACGCGTCACCGCCACGACGCGCGACACCTTCCAGGCCGTCGCCCTGCTGGTCCGCGAGTTGCGGGAGCAGCTGACCGCCGCCGACATCAGCGAGGCGCGCCGCAACGCCCAGCTGAAGCGGATCAACGCGATCGCGACCGTCCTGGCGCGAACCGCAGCCGGGAACAGCTCGCTGCTGTCCCTGCTCGCCGAGGACGCCCCGCCGCCGGACGAAGACGACCCCGCCCTGAGCGACCTGCGGCGGGAGACCGGCATCGAGGCCCCGGAGCGGCCGGTTGCGCCGGAGTCGGCCGAGCCGGACGCCGCCTCGGACCGGAACGAGCGGCAGGTGGTGCCCCGGTCGGTGGTCGCCCGATCGCTGGCCAACCCCTTCCTCGAACCCGACTTCTCCGCGCTTCCGCCTCCTCGGCCGCAGAGCCGCCGATTGTCGAGCTGGGAGCTTCTCGGCCCTCTGCTCCGGGCCTTCGAGACGGCCTCGGGCGAGGCCCCGTCCTGCATGGAGCTTCCCGATCCGAGCGCGCTGCACGTGCCCGGGTTGACCCGGCTCATGCCGCACCAGGCGCAGGTCGTCGCGTCCGCCGCCCGCGGACACCGCACGTTCCTTCTCGCGGACGAGCCTGGTCTCGGCAAGACCGCCCAGGCCCTGCTCGCCGCGCAGGCCGCCGACGCCTATCCGCTGCTCGCGGTCGTCCCGAACGTCGTCAAGACCAGCTGGGCCCGCGAGGCCGGCCTGTGGACGCCGAACCACCCGGTCACCGTGGTCCACGGCGACGGTGAGGACGTCGACGGCTTCAGCGACATCGTCGTGATCAACTACGAGATCCTCGACCGCCACGTGGGCTGGCTGGGTCGCTTCGGCTTCCGCGCGATGGTGGTGGACGAGGCGCACTTCATCAAGAACAAGTCCTCGCAGCGCTCCCGCAACGCGCTCGAGTTGTCCTCCCGGATCCGATCCCGGGTCATGCGCCCGCTGCTGATGGCGCTGACCGGGACACCGCTGATCAACGACATCGAGGACTTCCTCGCCATCTGGCAGTTCCTCGGCTGGATCGGCGAGGAGGAGCCGGGCTCCGAGTTGATGGACGCGCTCGAGCGCAACGGCCTCACGCCCGTCGACTTCGGCTTCTACCCGGAGGCGCGGTCCGCGGTGATCGACCTCGGCATCGTGCGCAGGCGCAAGGCGGACGTCGCCGCGGACATCCCCGCGCGGCGCATCGCGGACATGCCGGTCGAGCTCGAGGGTGGCCTCGGGCAGTCGATCCGGGACGCCGAACGCGCCCTGGCCCGGCGGCTCGTGGAGCGTTACCGGAGCGCGCTCGCCGTGCGCGGGGACAGCGATCTGCAGGGCATCGACGCCGCGCTCGTCCGCCAGGTCGCCACCTGGGAGCGGCGGGACGCCGAGGAGGCCGGCGGCGAGGGCAGCGTCTTCACGCTGATGCGTCGCATCGGGCAGGCCAAGGCCGGCCTCGCCGCCGACTACACGGCGCAGCTGTCGCACAACGTCGGCAAGGTCGTCTTCTTCGCCAAGCACATCGACGTGATGGACGTGGCCGAGGAGACCTTCGCCCGGCGTGGCATCGGCTACTCCTCGATCCGGGGCGATCAGACGTCCCGCGTGCGCCAGAGCAACATCGATGCGTTCGTCAACGACCCGGACGTGGCGATCGCGGTCTGCTCGCTCACCGCGGCCGGCGTCGGCATCAACCTGCAGGTGGCGTCCAACGTCGTGCTGGCCGAGCTGTCCTGGACGGCGGCGGAGCAGACACAGGCCATCGACCGCGTGCACCGCATCGGTCAGGACCAGCCCGTGACCGCATGGCGCATCCTGGCGGCCCAGACGATCGACGCGCGGATCGCCGAGCTCATCGACAGCAAGGCCGCCCTGGCGGCCCGCGCGCTGGACGGCTCGGCCGAGGAGATCTCGGCACCCGGCGACGTGCAGCTCGAGGCGCTGGTCGCGCTGCTGACGGATGCGCTGACCCAGGGAACCTAGGGCGGCACCGTCCTCCTACGTCGTGCGCTGCAGGACGAGCGCGGTGACGTCGTCGTCGTGGTCCCGGTGGATGCCGGCTGCGTCGATCACGCGTTCGAGGAGCGAGGCGGCATCCGTCGGCGCGGCATTCTGCGCGGCGTCGAGGACGAGCCGCAGGCCGACGTCGATGTCGGCATTTCGTCGTTCGACGAGTCCATCGGTGAGGGCGATCAGGGCGGCGCCGCGCTCGAGGGTGACGGAGACGGCAGTGCGGTCGGTGGTGCCCACGCCGAACGGTGGACCGACGAGGGTCGGAACCGCCCGTGTGCCGTCCTTGCTGACCAGCAGGGGCGGGAGGTGCCCGGCGTTCCCGATCTGCACGAGGCCGGTCGTCGGCTCGGCGAGGAAGTAGAGGACCGTGACCAGCTGCTCGAGGTCGAAGGTGGCGAAGTAGACGTCGACCTTCGCGAACACGGCGGCCGGGTCGGGGTCGTCGATCGCGTAGGACCGGATCATCGTCCGGACCTGCCCCATCGCGGCCGCGGCGTCGAGGCCCCTACCCATCACGTCGCCGACGATCGCGACGCAGCGGCCGTCCGGGAGCGCGAGGACGTCGTAGAAGTCGCCGCCGGCCTCCTGACCGCCTGCCGGGCTGTAGTGGGTGACGACATCGAAGCCGACGGCGGTCGGCAAGTCCCCCGGCAGCAACGCCCGCTGCAACTCCAGCGAGGCCCGGCGTTCGGCGGCGTAGCGCTCGGTGCGCTCCAGCGTCTGCGCCGTCTGCGCCGCGAGCGCGAGGACGAACGCGCGCTCGTCGGTGTCGAACAGGCGCCGCGACGAGAAGCTGAACCGCAGCGCACCGAGGGTGCGGTTGCCGGCCGTCAGGGGCAGGGCGCACATCGCCACCGTCGTCGCCTCGAACCCGCGCAAGGCGGGGAACGCCCGGTCGCGCTCCTCCTGCGACTCCAGCCACACCGGCTCGCCCGTCCGGAGCGCGGTCGCCGCCGGCAGCGGGGTGTCCAGGCGTTCCTCGCGCAGCGCGTCGACGAGCTCCTCGCCGTACCCGACCGCGCCCGGGACCACGACGTGCTCACCGTCCGGAGCCGGCAGGAGCATGCTGCCGCCGGTGGCGCCGAGCGCGTCGACCCCTTCCGAGACGACGACGTCCGCCACGTCCTGCGGGGTGCGAGCCCGTGCGAGGGCGGCGGTGACCTGCTGCAGCCGTGCCGCCCTATCGGTGGCGCGCTGCAGCATCGCGAGCCGTTCGACCTCGTCGACGAGCCGTTCCTCGAAGGGCTGCACCGGCACCGGCTCCCGGCCCGCCGCCACGTCGCGCAGTTGGCGGACGACCGCCTCGACGTACCAGCGGCGGAACAGTCGGTGCGCCGCCGGCGTCTCCAGCGTGAGCAGCCGCGCCGCCCGGGAGTAGGTGTCCGCCTCGTCGAGCGCGGCCAGGTACGCCTCCCCGGCGTCCGCGGCGGTCAACGGCAGGTGCAGGGTCAGACGGGTCCTCGGCTCACCCCGGTGGGAGGCCGCCAGCGCCTGCCGCTTGATGGCGTCGCGCGCCTCGGCGAACTCGTGCACCACCGTCTCGATGAGCCGCGCGACGTGCTTCGGTACCGCCTCGTCGGTTGCGGCGGCCAAGGTGAACTCGCGCACGAGGTTGTCGATGTGGGCCTTGGCCTCGATGAGCAGATCCGTCGGCACGTCGCCGAGCACCACGGTGAACCGCGGCCCGACCGCGTGCGCCTCGTCGTCCTCCCACGAGGCGAGCAGGGCATCCACGTCGATGCCCTCGATGTCGCCCGCGCGGTCGGCCCGGTCGACCGGTTCCAGCTCCGCCCAGACCACCTTGCCTCCGGCCGGGTCACGCTCGATGCCCCACCGCGCCGCCACCGCGTCGATGAGTGCGAGTCCACGGCCGGTCATGTTGCCCGTGCTGGGCACGGGTCGGACGGGTGGGCGCGGATTCGCGTCGGACACGGCGATCCGCACGCAGGACGAGTCGCCGGTCACGTCGACGAACACCGGCGGGTCCCCGTGGTGCACCGCGTTCGCGACGAGTTCCCCGGCGACGAGGGCGGCGTCGTGCGCGACCGGTAGCGCGTGCAGTGCGGCGACCTGTTCGGTCACGAAGCGCCGGCCCGCGCGCGCTGCGCTCGGACCGTCCGCGGAATTCAGCAAGAGCCTCGCTTGGCTCACCGGATCGTCAACACCAGCCCCTTCGCCGGGCGAGGCCCCCCGCACGCTCGACATCGGAAGAGAGTAGCCCCAGCAATTCCGCAATAGGCAATTCAGAAGGTCAGAACCAGCCGCCCGCGCGTGCCGCCGGCCTCGAGGACGCGATGGGCCTCCGCAGCCTGCTCGGCCGGGAACGTACGCGCGACGCGCAGCGTCACGGTGCCGTCCTCCACCTGCTGGCGCAGCTTGTCGAGCGACGCCGTGTCCTCCGCGTGCCGGGCGACCCAGACCGGATGCACGGTGATGCCGCGCCCGGGCTCGCCCTTCCAACCGCGGACGACCGCGATGCCGCCGCCGTCGCGGACCGCGGGCACGACGAGCTCCGTCTGCACCGCACCGTCGGCGAGGCCGTCGACCCCGTCCGGCACCTGCGCGCGGATGCGGTCCGCGACGTCGTCCCCGCGACGCACCACCTCGTCGGCGCCGAGGTCGCGCACCAGCTGTTCGTCGGCGTCGGACGCGTCCGCGACGACCCGGAGGCCGTCGGCCTTGGCGAGCTGGACGACGTACCCGCCGAAGGCGCCAGCCGCTCCGGTCACGGCGAGCGTCGCCTCCTCGGGCAGGGCGAGTTCGTCCAGGGCGATGCGGGCCGTGAGCGCGTTCATCGGCAGCGTCGCGGCGGACACCACGTCGGTGCCGGCGGGGATCCGGACGACCGAGGCCGCGGGTACGACGATCTGCTCGGCGTAGGCACCCTTGCGTGCGGTGGTCGGGAGCACCACCGCCATGACCTCGTCGCCGACCGACCACCCCGAGCCCTCGCCGGCCTGGTCGACGACGCCTGCCGCGTCCATGCCGGGCACGTAGGGCGGCTCACCCTCGAGCCGCGAGGCGTACCAGCCGGCACGCAGCGCCGTGTCGGTCGGGTTGACGGTGGCGGCCTGCACCCGGATCCGCACCTCACCGGGTCCCGCATGCGGCTCCGGCAGGTCCACGACCTGCAGCACCTCGGGTCCGCCGAACTCGATCACTCCCACAGCACGCATGGCGATCTCCCTACCCGGAGGGGTAGGTCGAACCGGATCGCCCTCGCCGCTAGGGTGCAGCCGTGGCGCTCCGCTGGGTCACCGGTTTCCTCGACTTCCCGACCGCGGCCTTCGACGACGGCACCCGCTTCTGGTCGCGGGTCACCGGTTACGGACTCTCGTCATCACGCGGACGCGCGGGGGAGTTCGCGACCCTTGTGCCACCGACTGGCGACGCGTTCCTTCGCGTGCAACAGGTCGGCTCGGCGGTACCGGGCTGTCACCTGGACCTGCACGTCGACGACCTCGTCAGCCAGATCGACGTGGCGGTTGGCCTAGGGGCGCGAGTGGCCGGCGGCGAGCCGGGGCTCGTCGTCCTCCGCTCGCCCGGCGGGCTGCCGTTCTGCCTCGTCGCGGCCGGTCGTGAGGCGGTGCGGCCACCCGCTGCGGGCCCCGCCGGGCAGGAGGCGCTGGTCGACCAGATCTGTCTCGACATCCCCGTCGCCCCCTTCGACCGGGAGGTCGACTTCTTCGCCTCGCTCACGGGGTGGAAGCGGCGCCCGGGCTCCCTGCCCGAGTTCGACCACCTGGTCCGGCCGGACGGGATGCCGCTGCGGCTCCTGCTGCAGCGGACCGGGGACGACGACGGGCAGGTGCGCGCCCATCCGGACTGGGCGTGCCGGGACGTGGCGGCGGAGGTGGCTCGCCATCGCGAGGCTGGGGCGGTCGTCGTTCGCGAGACATCGGGCTGGACCACCCTGCGGGACCCGGCGGGGTTGGAGTACTGCCTGACTGCCCGTGATCCGTTGACGGGTGTGTAAGTCGGGCCGAGCCACCGGTAGCCGCTGAAGGATGTTCTCCTCGGGCCCCTCGGAGGCCCCGGAAATGTCGTAGGGCCCTGCTTGGATCGAACTCATGTTCGACAAGGAGTTGGTGGAGGGGTCGCCGGGGCCGGCGGCGGCGGCGTTGTTGCTGGGGCTGGATGTGTCGGCGCTGTCGGCGGAGCAGGCGCATGAGGTGGTGCTGGCGTGTGAGCGGCTGGTGCGGGTCCACTTCCGCCCACCCGAACGCCGCCACACCGACTGGACGGACTGGACCGACGGAAGCGACCCGCCGCGGGCTCCGCTGGCCTCCGACGACGTCCAGCAGACCGAGGCCGCCGCACCCGAGGACTCGCTGCCCGAGGAGTCACCGCCCGAGGACGCCCAGCCATGTCCGTTCTGACTCGGCCGGGCCGGCGGTTGGTGAGCACCGACCGGTCGCAGCCGGGCGCATCGGGCGGACCGCTGAGCGTCGGTGCCGCGCGATACTCCCTGGGGTCGGAGGACTCCCTGCGCCGGGAGGTTCGAGGTGCCGTACCGGCTTGCTGCGGATCTGGTGATCGTCGTTCACCTGGCTGCGATCCTGTTCGGCCTGACCGGAAGCTTTCTGACCTGGCGGTGGCCGCGGCTGATCGGTCCGCACGCGGTGGTCCTCGGGTTGATCCTGTTGATCAACGTCACCGGTTCCGCCTGCCCGCTGACGACCTGGGAGAAGGCGCTGATGCGCCACGGCGGTCAGCAGCCGTTCCCCGGCGGGTTCAACGAGCACTACCTCGTCCGCCCGATCCACCCGCAGGGGATCACGCCGACGGTCAACCTGGTGATCTACCTGCTGGCGATCGTGCCCAACGTCGTCGGATACACGGGGTTCGTTCTCCTCCGGTGTCGGCGGCGGGCTCGAGCCTGAGGCGCTACCGGCGCGGCACCGGCTGGTCCACCGGTCCCATCGCGCCCTCCGCGGCACCGCGGACCATTGCGGCGACGGTCCGGGTGACCTCGGCCCGCGTCAGCTCCGAGGACCCGCGCCGCCAGCGGTCGATCGCGGCGTCCGCCAGCCCGACGAGACCCGTGGCGAGCGTGTCCGCGATGATCGGCTGCGCCGTCCCGGTGGCGAGCAGGTACTCCTGGATGATCGCCGCCGTCCGCCCGACCACCGTGTTCTTCACCCGGTTGATGGGGCTGTCGTCGCTCGACTGCGGATCGCGCAGCGAACGCACGAACTCGTACAGGTGCGGGTGGTCGAGTAGCCAGTCGACGTATGCGTCGATGGCGCCGGCGATGGCGCTGTCCACGTCCCGATCGACCTGCAGGCGCGGCGCGAGGGCGGCGACCAGCAGATCGGCCGCGTGGTCGGCGACGGCCCGATCGAGGTCGGCGCGGTCCGCGAACTGCCGGTACAACGCGGGGCGGTTGACGCCGAGCTCGGCCGTGATCGAGCTGACCCGGGCGTCCGGCCCTTCGCGCTCGATCACCCGTACCGCGGCCTCGACGAACTCGGCTCGCCGACGGTCCCGGTGCCCGGCCCAGCGGGTGACGCGTCCGTCCGGACGGGGTTGGTCAGGGCGGGACTGGTCGGGGCGGTTGGGCGACGGGCGGGAGCGCGACGCCGACGAAGGCCCGTCGGGCGGGCTCGCCTGCCCGTCCGCCGGGATCTCGGTTCGCGTCGACACGTGCGGAACTCTAGACCGAGTCCGTCTCGCGGAAGCCGGGTATCTGATACACAGTGTTCGTCGTACCTCGTGTTCCGGTAAACCCGAACGGAGTCCGCCATGGTCACCACGGCACCCCAGCGCCAGCGGGACCGCGAGAAGGTGGCACCTCGCAACCGCGAGCAGGTTGCGGAGCGCCTGCTGCTCGCCTCGGCGAAGCACTCCTACGACCCGATCACCGCCATCGACTGGGACGCGCCGCTGCTGCCCGGCGTGCCGGCGGCGCCGCTGCACCGCGTCAGCCTCTACGGCACAGAGCTCTGGAAGACGCTGACGCCGGAGCAGCAGGCCACGCTGTCCTGCCACGAGTTCGCGAGCGTGGCGAGCGTGGGCCTCTGGTTCGAGATCATCCTGATGCAGGCGCTACTGCGCTACGCCTACGACCAGAACCCGCACCGGCCGCACACGCAATACGCCCTGACCGAGATCGGGGACGAGACGCGCCACTCGATCATGTTCGCCCGCGCCGCCGACAAGCTGACCGGCGGCGCCCGCTACCGCCCCACCCGCCTGGTCCATCAGCTCGGCCGGGTGTTCAAGACGGTCGCGGCCGGTCCGTCGATGTTCGCCAGCGTGCTGGTGGCCGAGGAGACGCTCGACCGGATGCAGCGGGAGATCATGGACCACGAGTCGGTGCAGCCGCTGTCGCGCATGGTCAGCCGCATCCACGTCACCGAGGAGGCGCGGCACGTGCGCTACGCCCGGGAGGCGGTGCTCCGGCAGGTGCCGAGGCTGTCGAAGAGGGAGCTCGCCTGGCACCGCACGTTGACGGCGGTCACCAGTTGGTTCGTCGTCGACAACCTCATCGATCCGGGCGTCTACTCGAGCGTCGGGCTCGACCCGCAGCAGGCCGCGGCCGTGGCCCGCGACAACCCGCACCACCGGGAGAACCGCATCTGGATGGCCGAGAAGGTGACGACGTTCCTCGCCGAGGCGGGGATGCTCGCCGGACCGAGCCGTGCCATCTGGCGGCAGGCCTCCCTGATCCCGTAACGCCGCAGATCGCCGCAGACCGCCTGACAGGAGAACCATGGACCGCGAGCCCTACGAGCCCGAGCACGAGGCCTTCCGCCAGAGCGCGCGCACGTTCCTCGAGCGGGAGTGCGTGCCCCACCACAAGCAGTGGGAGGCCGACGGCATCGTCCCGCGCGACGTCTGGATCGAGGCCGGCAAGCAGGGCCTGCTCGGCATGGGCGTTCCCGAGGAGTTCGGCGGCGGCGGGGTCAGCGACTTCCGCTACAACGCGGTGCTCGGCGAGGAGATCGCCCGCGCCCGGTGCAGCGGCATCGGCTTCCCGCTGCACAACGACGTCGTCGAGCCGTACCTGCTCAAGCACGCCACCGAGGAGCAGAAGCAGCGCTGGTTGCCCGGCTTCTGCTCCGGCGAGATCATCACTGCGATCGCGATGACCGAGCCCGGCGCGGGCAGTGACCTCCAGTCCATCCGGACGACCGCGGTCAAGGAGGGGGAGGGTGACGACGCCGTCTTCGTCGTCAACGGCTCCAAGACCTTCATCACCAACGGCATCAACGCCGACCTCGTCATCGTCGTCGCGAAGACCGACCCCGCGGGCGGCGCGAAGGGGACCAGCCTGCTGGTGATCGAGCGCGACATGCCCGGCTTCACCCGCGGACGGAACCTGGAGAAGATCGGCCTCAAGGCCCAGGACACCGCCGAACTGTTCTTCGACGACGTCCGGGTGCCCGCCAAGAACCTGCTCGGTCAGGAGAACGGCGGCTTCTTCCACCTCATGGAGGCGCTGCCGCAGGAACGGCTGGCCATCGCCGTCTACGCGGTCGCCGCAGTCGAGTTGGTGCTGGCCGAGACGATCGAGTACTGCAAGAACCGCAAGGCGTTCGGCAAGCCGATCGGCAGCTTCCAGAACACCCGCTTCGCGTTGGCCGAGATGGCTACCGAAGCAACCATCGCGCGTGCTTTCCTCGACAAGTGCATCCGGCTCCACGTCGAGGGTCAGCTCTCGATCCCCGACGCCGCCATGGCGAAGTGGTGGACCACCGAGCTGCAGACCAAGGTGGTCAACACCTGCCTGCAGCTGCACGGCGGCTACGGCTACATGAGCGAGTACCCGATCTCGCAGGCCTTCCTCGACAGCCGCATCCAGACCATCTACGGCGGCACGACCGAGATCATGAAGGAGATCGTCGGTCGCTCGCTCGGCGTCTGATGCCAACTCCGACGATTCCGACGAAAGAAGATCTCCATGCCTGAGGCATTGCTCTACGACGCGATCCGCACCCCGCGCGGCAAGGGGAAGAAGGGCGGCGCGCTGTACGGCACGAAGCCCGTGTCGTTGCTCGTCGGCCTGCTGCACGAGCTGCAGCGGCGCCAGCCCAACCTGGACCCGACCCGCATCGACGACGTGGTGCTCGGCGTGGTCACCCCGGTCGGCGACCAGGGAATGGACATCGCCCGCACCGCCGTGATGGCCGCGGGGATGCCGGACACCGTCGCCGGCGTGCAGCTGAACCGCTTCTGCGCCAGCGGCCTCGAAGCGGTCAACCTCGCCGCGCAGAAGGTGGCCTCGGGCTGGGAGGACCTGGTCATCGCCGGCGGCGTCGAGAGCATGAGCCGCGTGCCCATGGGCTCCGACGGCGGCGCGTGGGCGATGGACCCGGAGACGAACTACGCCACCCACTTCGTCCCGCAGGGCATCAGCGCCGACCTCATCGCCACCCTCGAGGGCTTCGACCGCGACGACGTCGACGCGTACGCGGTCGAGTCGCAGACCCGCGCCGCGAAGGCGTGGGCCAACGGCTACTTCACCCGCTCGATCGCCCCGGTGCGTGACCGGAACGGTCTGCTCCTGCTCGACCACGACGAGATGGTCCGGCCGGACACCACCACGGAGACGCTCGCCAAGCTCACCCCGAGCTTCGCGACCATCGGCGAGATGGGCGGTTTCGACTCCGTCGCCCTGCAGCGCTACCACTGGCTCGAGCGCATCGAGCACGTCCACCACGCCGGCAACAGCTCCGGCATCGTCGACGGCGCCACCACGCTGCTCATCGGCAACGAGACCATCGGCGGGGAGCTCGGCCTCACCCCGCGGGCCCGCATCCTGTCCACCGCGGTGACCGGCGAGGAGCCGACCATCATGCTGACCGGGCCCGCCCCGGCGTCGCGCAAGGCGCTGGCCAAGGCCGGCCTGACCGTCGACGACCTCGACCTCATCGAGATCAACGAGGCGTTCGCGGCCGTCGTCCTGCGCTTCATGAGGGACCTCGACCTGCCCGCGGACAAGGTCAACGTCAACGGCGGCGCGATCGCCATGGGCCACCCGCTCGGGGCGACCGGCGGCATGATCCTCGGCACCCTCGTCGACGAACTCGAGCGCCGCGAGCAGCGCTACGGCCTCGCCACGCTCTGCGTGGGCGGCGGCATGGGCATCGCGACCGTCATCGAGCGTCTCTGACCCGGCCGGCCCGGACGATTCTTAGAACCCAGGAGATCAGCACTTCATGAGCCACCCCATGGCCACCCCGTCCGTCCCGTCAGATTCCGTGTCGTCGGTCCGCTTCGAGAAGGGCGACGACGGCGTCGTCGTCCTCACCCTCGACGACCCGAACGCCTCGGCCAACACCATGAACGCCGCCTACGTCGAGGCGATGGGCGCCGCGATCGACCGGCTCGAGGCCGAGCGCGACGAGATCGCCGGCGTCGTCATCACGTCGGCGAAGAAGACCTTCTTCGCGGGCGCCAACCTCGACGACCTGATCCGCGCCACCAAGGACGACGCCCAGCAGCTCTACGAGGGGAGCAGCCGGGTCAAGGCCCAGCTGCGCCGCCTCGAGAAGCTCGGCAAGCCGGTCGTCGCCGCCATCAACGGCGCGGCCCTCGGCGGCGGGCTCGAGATCGCGCTGGCCTGCCACCACCGGGTCATCGCCGACGTGCCCGGCGCCAAGGTCGGGCTGCCCGAGGTGAAGCTCGGCCTGCTGCCCGGCGGAGGCGGCGTCGCGCGCATCACCCGCATGCTCGGCATCGCCGACGGTGTGATGAAGGTGCTCGGGCAGGGCACCGAGTTCCGGCCGCAGAAGGCGAAGGACGCCGGCCTCGTCCACGAGGTCGTCGGCTCCATCGACGAGCTCGTCCCCGCCGCGAAGGCGTGGATCTCCGCCAACCCGACCGCGGCACAGCCGTGGGACGTCAAGGGCTACAAGATCCCGGGCGGCACCCCCACCACGCCCGCGCTCGCGCAGATGCTGCCGGCGTTCCCTGCCAATCTGCGCAAGCAGCTCAAGGGCGCCCCGATGCCCGCGCCGCACCACATCCTGTGCGCCGCCGTCGAGGGCGCGGCCGTCGACATCGACACCGCGTTCGACATCGAGACCCGCTACTTCGTCGACCTCGCCACCGGCCAGGTTGCGAAGAACATGACGCAGGCGTTCTTCTTCGACCTGCAGGCCATCAACTCAGGCGCGAGCCGTCCGGACGGCCAGCCGAAGTGGACCGCGACCAAGGCCGCCGTGCTCGGCGCCGGGATGATGGGCGCCGGCATCGCCTACTCGCTGGCCAAGGTCGGCGTGGACGTCGTCCTCAAGGACGTCTCGGTCGAGGCGGCCGAGAAGGGCAAGTCCTACTCCGCCAAGCTGCTGGAGAAGGCGGTCTCCCGCGGCCGGTCCACGCAGGAGAAGGCGGACGAGCTGCTCGCCCGCATCACCCCGACCGCCGATTACGCCGACCTGACCGGCTGCGACCTCGTCGTCGAGGCTGTCTTCGAGGACCCGAACCTCAAGAAGTCGGTGTTCGCCGAGGCGGAGAAGTACGTCAACGCCGACGCGCTGCTGTGCTCGAACACCTCGACGCTGCCGATCACCGACCTCGCCACCGGCGTCAGCCGGGAGGACGACTTCGTCGGCCTGCACTTCTTCTCGCCGGTGGACAAGATGCCGCTGGTCGAGATCGTCCGGGGCGAGAAGACCGGCGACGCCGCGCTGGCGAAGGCGTTCGACGTCGTCCGGCAGATTCAGAAGACGCCGATCGTCGTCGCCGACAGCCGCGGCTTCTTCACCAGCCGGGTCATCGGCACGATGATCACCGAGGCGCTGGCCCTGCTCGCCGAGGGCCTGCACCCGGCCAGCGTCGAGCAGGCCGGCACCCAGTCCGGCTACCCGGCGCCGCCGCTCCAGCTGCTCGACGAGCTCACGCTGACGCTTCCGCGGAAGATCCGCGAGGAGACGAGGGCGGCGGTCGAGGCGGCCGGCGGGACCTTCCCCGACCACCCGGGCAACGCCGTGCTCGACCGGATGGTGGAGGAGTTCGACCGCAAGGGACGCAGCTCCGGCGCCGGCTTCTACGAGTACGAGGGCGGCAAGCGCACGCGGCTGTGGCCCGGGCTGCTCGAGAACTTCGGCTCCGATCCGGGCGCCGTCCCGTTCCGGGACGCGCAGGAGCGGATGCTGTTCGCCGAGGCGCTCGAGACCGTGAAGTGCTTCGACGAGGGCATCCTGCAGACCACGGCGGACGCCAACATCGGCTCGATCTTCGGCATCGGATTCCCGCCCTGGACCGGGGGAGTCAGCCAGTACATCGAGCAGTACGAAGGTGGCGTGGCCGGCTTCGTCGCCCGCGCCGACGAGCTGGCCGCGCAGTACGGCGAGCGGTTCACCCCGCCGGCGTCACTGCGGGAGCGGGCGCAGGAGCGCGCCGCGGCATGACCGTCACTGCTGCAGCCGGATCGCGGGTCGCCGGGGACCCGCTGCCCGCGCACGTGCGGGTCGCCGTCGTGGGCAGCGGCTTCGCCGGGCTCGGTACGGCCATCCGGCTGCAGCAGACCGGCGAGACCGACTTCGTCGTCCTCGAGCGGGCGGACGACGTCGGCGGCACGTGGCGGGACAACACCTATCCCGGGTGCGCCTGCGACGTGCCGAGCCACCTGTACTCGTTCTCCTTCGCGCCGAACCCGGACTGGTCGCGCAGCTTCTCGCCGCAGCCGGAGATCCAGGCCTACCTGCAGCGGGTCGCCCGCGAGAGCGGCGTGCTGCCGAAGGTCCGGTTCGGCGCGGAGCTGATCGAGGCGGCCTGGTCGAACCAGGACCGACGCTGGCGGCTGCGGACCGCCCGTGGCGAGCTGACGGCGGACGTCCTGATCGTCGGCACGGGACCGCTGTCGGAGCCGAGCCTGCCGGACATCCCGGGCATCGGCAGCTTCGGCGGCCACGTGTTCCACTCCGCCCGTTGGGACCACGACTACGACCTGGCGGGCAAGCGGGTCGGGGTCGTCGGCACCGGCGCCTCGTCGATCCAGTTCGTCCCGCACCTGCAGCGCGAGGCGCAGCACGTCACGGTGTTCCAGCGCACCGCGCCCTGGGTGCTGCCCCGGCGCGATCACCCGATCTCGCCGCGGACCCGTCGGCTGTACCACCGGGTCCCACTCGCGCGGGCGGCGCGGCGGTTCGGGGTGTACGCGCTGCGGGAGATGGCGGTCGTCGGTTTCGCCAAGCAGCCGAAGATCATGGCGGTGGCCGAGGTGCAGGCCCGTCGCTACCTGGCCGACCAGATCCCGGATCCGGAGCTGCGGGCCAAGGTGACGCCGAACTTCCGGCTCGGCTGCAAGCGGGTGCTGATCTCGAACGACTACTACCCGGCCCTGAGCCAGCCGAATGTCGAGGTCGTGACCGACCGGATTGCCGAGGTGACCCCGACCGGCGTTCTCACCCGTGCCCACGACGGGTCCACCACCGAACACCCGGTGGACGCGCTGATCTTCGGCACCGGCTTCCACGTCACCGACCCGCCCATCGCGGGCCGGATCCGCGGACGGGACGGGCACAGCCTGTCCGACCACTGGAAGAACACCGGGATGAACGCCCTGCACGGGCTGACCGTCGAGGGCTTCCCCAACCTGTTCTTCCTGGTCGGCCCGAACACCGGCCTCGGGCACACCTCGATCGTGTTCATGATCGAGTCGCAGCTGCAGTTCGTGATCGACGCGCTGCGCACCATGCGGCGGCAGGCGCTGACGACGATCGAGCCGAAGCCCGAGGCCCAGGCGGCCTACAACGAGAAGATCCAGGCCTCGCTGCAGGGCACCGTCTGGAACACCGGCGGCTGCGCCAGCTGGTACCTCGACGAGCACGGCCGCAACACGACGCTGTGGCCCACGTTCACCTTCACCTTCCGCCGCCAGCTGCGGAAGGTGAACCTCGACGAGTTCCTCGTGAGCCGCTAGGCAGCGACTCCGGCTCATCGCCCCGGCCGCTCAGAGCCTGCAGCTCGCGGGCGACCAGCTGCTCGTGCTCCCGCTCGTCCCGCCTCGCCCGGCCCGGGCTCCACCGGCCGGTCAGCACGAAGATGAAGGGGATGAACAGCACCTGGGCGGCGACGCAGACGAACCACCAGGTGCGCCACTGGTCCGGGTTGTCCTTCTGCGCCTGCGTGACGTCCCGGCCGTTGGCGGCGAGGAACTCGAGGTCGTCCGGCGGGATCGGCTGCGTCGTCAGCTGCACCAGCCGCCCGAGGGCGGCGCCGTTGTCGGGCGCGAGTCCGGCGGCCACGAGCTCCTGCTGCGCCGTCGCGAGTGCGGTCGGATCAGGGGCGCTCGGATTCTGCTGCAGCGTGGCGAGCGTGTTCTCGTCGATCGCGCCCAGGGTCGCGACCTGCTCCGGGTACTGCGCCTGGATCTCCTGCGCGCGCGGCCCCTTGTCGACCAGCGTCGACGTGGCGGGCACGACGAGGATCAGGGCGGCGTAGGAGACGGTGACCACGACCCGGACGACATAGCCCCAGATCGCGAGGCCCGTCGCCGTCGCCGCCGGATTGTGCTTCTCGACGGTCTCGGTGAAGGCGGCCATCCAGGCGACGTAGGCCATCCCGCCGCCGAAGGCGCCGACGACGAACAGCACGGCGAAGGTGTAGTAGCTGGTGCCGAGGTCGGCGCTCGCCGTGGCGAACAGGGTCGTGTCGACCACTGCGACGACCGCGCCCAGCAGCATCAGCGGCTTCCGGACCCGCAGCTTGTCCGAGACGATCCCGGTGAAGACCAGTGCGATCGCGTTGGAGATCCAGTACCAGTTGGCCAGCGAGTTGGCCCGCTGCTCGGTGTAGCCGTGGACGGTCACGAAGTAGACGACCAGGAACGCCACGAGCACGTAGTAGAGGAGCAGGAAGACGGCGATCGCGAACGCCGGCCCGACGATGTCGAAGCGCAGCATCTGCCGCCACGAGCCCTGCAGCGCCTTCTCGGGATCGAGCCCCTTGGCCCGCGCCTCGATGAGTGCGCGGTCCTTCAGGCTGACCATGAGCTGATCGCGCAGCTTCGGCGACAGCTCGCGCAGGCCGAAGAACGCGATGAGGAAGACGACGAGGCCGGCGATCCCGCAGACGTAGAACTGGAAGCGCCAGTTCGAGTGGCTGTCGAGGGTGTGGCTGGAGACGACGGTGACGACCAGGCTGCCGAGCACCGGCCCGAGCGTCCAGAAGCCCATCGCCGCGCCGCGTCCGACCTGCGGCGAGAAGTCCCGGATCAGCGCCGGAGTGGCGACCAGGACGATGCCCTCCACGACACTCACGAGCGCGAACAGCACCCAGTACGTCGGCTTGTTCTGCGCGTTCGGAACGCCCACCGCCGTGAGCAGGCCGGTGAGCAGCAGGCCGCCGACGACGAGGTTGGCCCGCCCCCAGCGGTCGGCCAGGCCGGCGAACAGCGAGGCGCAGGCGCCGACGGCGTTGCCCACGACGAGGATGAGGATGAACTCGGTGAAGGTGAAGCCGTACTCGGCGATGATCTTCGTGGCGACGGAGCCGCCGACGTACAGCTCGTAGTAGAGGATCACCGTCGCGAGGACGGTGATGGCGAGGTAGCGGGAGCGAGCCCGGTCGTCAGGGTAGTGGTCCAGCTGCCGATCCAGTACGCGGAGTCCTCGCGGCTGCACCGACTCCGTGCTTCGGTCGACCGACTCGCCAACCGGCGCTGTCGCCATCCGCCAGCTCCTTCCAGGCACCCATCACCCCGGGCAGGGCTCCGAGTCCGCCGGAGCGTGAGGTGATGTGGCTCACCGTAACGCGCAGACGAAGCATTTCTGCAAGGTGTTGCAGTTTGCTTGCCCCGCACGCCGACCGCGGCCGTCGTACCAGGAGGAACCGTGTCAACTCGCCCCCGAGCCCGGAGCTTCGACGCGAGCGATCTCACCGGCCGTAGGGCTGTCGTCACCGGAGCCGGCTCGGGCATCGGCCGTTCGCTCGCACTCCTCGCCGCGCGGCGGGGAGCGGAGGTGCACGTGGTGGACGTCGACACCGACCGGGCTGAGACGGTGGCCGGCGAGGCTCGCCGCCTCGGCGCGACCGCGCACGCCCACACCGTCGACGTCGCGGACGCGGACGCCGTGCTCCGCCTCGCCGACGAGGTGTTCGCCGCAGGTCCGGTCGACCTGCTGTGCAACAACGCCGGCGTCGGTCACGCCGGGGCGGTCGTGGACACGACGTTGTCCGACTGGCGGCGCCTCGTGGACATCAACCTGCTCGGCGTCGTCCATGGCCTGAACGCGTTCCTGCCGCGGATGACGCAGCAGCAGCGGCCGTCGCACGTGCTGAACACGGCCTCGATGGCGGGGCTGGTGCCCAACCCGGGGCTGACGCCCTACTCGGCCACCAAGTATGCCGTCGTCGGCCTCACCGAGGGGCTCGCACTGGAGCTGGCGGGCACGACGGTCGGCACGTCCGCTCTCTGCCCCGGGATCATCAGCACCGACATCATCCGCACGTCCACCATGCGGGGCGATTGGGCGGAGCGGCGGGATCGGACCGGTTCCTTCTACGCAACCCGCGGCACGTCGCCGGACGTCGTGGCGCGGCAGGCGTTCGCGGGCATCACGCGGGGTCGCACGATCATCCCGTCGCCGCGCTACCAGGTGACCCCGCCGTGGCTGCTGAAGCGGTGGCTCCCACCGGTGAGCCGCGCGCTGTCGGTCGCGAGCTCGAAGTTCCTGTCGCGCGAGGGATAGCCGCGGCGGTCCAGCGCGAACGGCTGACCACGGTCAGCGGGACGCGATCAATCGGCCTCGAGATTCTCGAGTGCCGCACGCGCCGAGTCCACGCGCCGCTGGGCCTGCTCGGCGGCGTGCTCGGCGCGCTTCGCCGCCCGGCTCGTCTCGCGGACCCGGCCCGCGGCGGCGACGGCCTCCTGCTGGGCGTCCTCCAGCTGTCGCTGCAGGTCGGTGACGCGCCGCTGCACCTCGTCGTGGTGGTCGGAGGCGTCCGTGGCTTCGGCGGCCGCCTCGTCGCTGCTGCGGGTCGCCTCCGCCAGGGCGTCCTGGGCGTCCCGCACGGCCTGCTCCGCGGCGCGCCGGGCCTGGTCACGCTCGCGTCGCCGGGCCTCGGCGTCGGTCCTCTCGTCCCCCTTCGCCCGCCGGGTCGGCGGCTTCGCCTTGGGCGCCTCGCGCGGCGCGGGAGCCGCGGCGGTCGCCGGAGCGCTGCCCAAGCCGGCGTAGCTCAGCGCCGACGTGAGCCGACCGGAGCGCACCGCCTCGGCCGCCTCGGGGTCGGCCATCGCCGCGTCGAAGGTCGACTCCAGCTCCCTCTCCACGGCGTCGCTGACCCGGGTGCCCTCCGAGGCCGCGAGCTTGCGGGCCTCGCCGACGACCGAGGCGATGACCCGGTGCCGCTGCGCGGACAGGGCTCGCAGCTCCGGCCCCGAGAGGGTCTCCTGCGCCGAGCGCAGCGCGTCCGCGAGCTCGAGCAGCTGGTCCACCAGGTCCGACCGCGAGCGGACCAGGAGGTTGACGACCCAGGCGCCGGTGCTCGGCTTGCGGAGCGCGCCGACCGCGGCGGCGAGGTCGCGGTGTCCCGCCGACCTGGCGGCCTTCGCCCGCGCATTGCGCGCCCCCGTGAAGTCCTGGGGCAGCAGCGCGTACAGCTCGTCGGCGATCTCGTCGAGAGCAGGCTCGCCGGGCTCGTCGTCGGGGGCCACGCTCCGCAGTCTGAACGCTCGGCTTGCAGAATGACCGGATGTCCGCCGACACCGGTTCTCCCGCCAGCGATTCGTCTTCCGGCCATTCGTCCGCCCGCGTCGGCCTGGCCGATCCCCTCACCCTGCCCTGCGGGCTGACGCTGCCGAACCGCATCGCCAAGGCGGCGATGACCGAGGCGCTCGCGGACGCGGACAACGACCCGACGCCCCGGCTGGACCGGCTGTACGCGCAGTGGGCGGCCGGTCGGCCCGGCCTGATCCTGACCGGCAACGTGATGGTCGACCGGCGGCACCTCGAGCGGGCGCGCAACGTCGTCGTCGACAGCGCGACCGATTCCGACGCGCTGCGCCGCTACGCGACGGCGACCGGCGACGTCCCGACCGTCGTCCAGGTCAGCCACCCCGGGCGGCAGACCAACCGGATGGTGCAGCCCCAGCCCGTCGGGCCCAGCCGCGCCCGGGCCGTCGGTATGGCGGGGCTGTTCGGGCGTCCGCGGGCTCTCACCCTCGGCGAGATCGCCGAGCTCCGCCGGCGCTTCGTCGATGCGTCGCGCCGGGTCGTCGACGCCGGCTTCGACGGGGTGCAGATCCACGCGGCCCACGGCTACCTGCTGAGCTCGTTCTTGTCGCCGGAGCTCAACACCCGGCAGGACGCCTACGGCGTCGACGGCTTCGGCCGGGCGCGGCTGCTGCTCGAGATCGTCGGCGACCTCCGCGAGCAGCTGCCGGTGGGGGCCGCGATCGGCGTGAAGCTGAACAGCTCGGACGGCGGGTCCGCGGACTCGGCGGCCGACCGGGAGGCGTCCGTCGACGCCCTGGTCCAGGTGGCCGGGTGGCTGGAGAAGGCCGGCGTCGACTTCCTCGAGGTCTCCGGCGGCAGCTACGAGTCGCCGGCGCTGCTCGGGCTCGACCGGCCGGATCCCGGCGCTGATGCCCCGCCCGAGCGCGAGGTCTACTTCTGGGACGCCGCGGAGCGGCTGTCCGCGGCCGTCGACGTCCCCGTCCTGCTGACCGGCGGCTTCCGTACCCGGAGGGCGATGGAGGGCGCGCTCGCGGCGGGCGTCGACCTGATCGGCATCGGACGTCCCCTGGCGGTCGATCCGATGCTGGCCCGCGGCCTCGTCGACGGGTCGGTCGACGAGCTCGACCGTCCCGCGCCGCGCATCGGCGGCCCCGCCCGGCTGCAGAAGCTGCTCGGCGGAGCGGCCAACACGGGCTGGCACCGGTTCCAGATGGAGCGGCACGGCGACGGTCGCTCGCCCGAGCGCCGGCTGCCGGCGGCGCTGGCGGCCGCCGACTACGTGGTCCGGGACGGGGCCCAGGCGCTGCTGGCCCGCCGACGCCGGTTCGCCCTCGCCGAGCGGGTCGATCAGGCGGACTGATCGCTGCCCTTCGGCCGGGCGCCGCGGACGAACCGGATCGAGACGGGGTAGCGCCACCAGCGGCCCTGACCGGCCCGGACGCAGCCGAGGATCGAGAAGACGAAGTTCAGCACGAAGATCGTCATCAGCGGGATGAAGATCGCGAAGACGGATGCCGGCGCCTCGTTGCCCTTCGTCGGCTCGCCCAGCGACGTCCCGATCAGCAGGCCGAAGCCGCCGAGCCAGGCGATCATGAAGGTGATCTGGAAGTTGAGCGCCTCGGTGGCGTGGTGCCGCACGTACGCGTTCTTCTTGCCCTCGGTCAGCCGGACGACCAGCGGGAGGAGAAACCCGGCCGCCAGGACGCCGAGGTGCGTGATGAGCGCCAGCGTCTTGCCGTCGTCGACCTCCGAGCGGGCCGGGGCGGCGGGCCCCCCTGCCAGCCGTCCCACCAGCGCTGGGCGCCGTCGGGGTCGATGTACCAGCCGGGCGGCGGGGCCAGCGGCTGGCCGTAGACACCGGGATACGACACGAGAAAGGAGTCCCACCCGGATTGCCCGACGAAACCGTGTTGTCACGCACCGTCATAGCGGAGGGCCTGGGTGACCTCGGTTGCCGCCTGCACCGTCAGGCGTCCCGCCTCCTCGAGCCGGTGGTGCAGCCGCGCGCCCGGGGCCGAGACGTTCAGCGCCGCGACGAGCCGACCGCGCGGGTCGCGCACCGGCGCCGAGCACCCGACCACCCCCGGCTCGAACTCGTCGCGGACCACGGTGAAGCCGCGCGTGCGCACGTCGATCAGCGCGTCGGTGAGTGGCCGGTCCTCGCCCGGCCACCAGGCGCGCACGACGTCCGGTTCCCAGTCGCTGATCAGCACCCGCCCCGCCGACGTCGCGGGCACGTCCACCGGCACGCCTTCCCACCCCGACGCCCGGAAGCCGTGGGACGGCGCCTCGGTCCAGAGGGTCAGGACTCGCCCCTCCCGGAGCACGCACAGGTGGGTCGTCTCCTGCAGGCCGGCCACGAGCCGGCGCAGGGCCGGCGCCGCGAGGTGGACGAGGCGCGACTCCGAGGTCCGCGCCGCGTACGAGTACAGCCGCCAGCCCAGCCGGTAGGCGCCCGTCTCCGGATCCCGCTCCACCATCCCGGCGGCGGCCAGCGCGACGAGGGCACGGGACACCTGGCTGTTCTCCCGCCGCAGGCGCCGGGCGACCTGCACCACGCCGAGCCCGCCGAGTCGGCGGCTCTGCTCCGAGGCCAGCGCGTCCAGGATGTCCAGGTCCCGCTGCAGGCCGACAGAGCTCGCCATTTGCGAACACTGCAAGGGCGCTCGCACCCGCGTCAAGGGCGGTCGTAGCGTCCTTCGGCGTGAAGATCACGTCGATCGACATCGATCGGCTGCGCCTCCCGCTCGACCCGCCCTTCGCGGCGGCCTGGGATCCGCAGCCCCGACGACACTTCGACGCCACGATCGTGACCGTCCACACCGACGAGGGCCTGACCGGCGTCGGCTCGGGCGACACGATGGACGGCTTCGAGGCCTACGAGGAACACTTCCTCGGCACCGACCCGCGCTCGATCGCCCGGCACGTCCGGGCTCTCGAGACGATCGGTTTCCACGCGGGCCGGTACTGGCCGCTCGAGGCCGCCCTCTGGGACCTGCTCGGCAAGGTGGCCGGGCTGCCGGTGGCGACCCTGTTCGGCGGGAGCCTCGACCGCATCCCCGCCTACGCCTCCACCGGTGAGCTGAAGCCGCCGGAGCAGCGCGCGGAGTCCGCCCTCGCCGCCCGCGAGCAGGGGTTCCGGGCGATGAAGATCCGCATCGAGAGGACGAGGATCGACGAGGGGGTCGCCACCGTCGCGGCGGTGCGCGAGGCGGTCGGCGACGACTTCGCGATCATGGTCGACCTGAACCAGTCGTGGCGGATGGCCGGCGACGTCGACCGGGCGCTCGACTACGCGACCGTCCGGCGCACGGTCGAGCGACTCGGCGAGCACGACGTGTTCTGGGTCGAGGAACCGCTGCCCTACGCCGACGTCGCCGGGCTCGCCACGTTGCGGGAAAGCACCGGCACCCGGATCGCGGCCGGCGAGATGCTGCGCACGCCGGCCGAGGTGCTCGGGTTGCTGCAGGCCGACGCGCTGGACGTCTACCAGATGGACGTCGTCCTCGCCGCGGGCATGAGCCGGTGCCGCACCCTGGCCGAACTGGCGCTGCACCAACACCGCGACTTCACCCCGCACACCTGGACCAACGGCATCGGCCTGCTCGCGAACCTGCACGTCGCCGCCGGGGTCGGCGGCGGGCCCTACCTCGAGTTCCCGTTCGACCCGCCGGGCTGGACGCCGGAGCGTCGCGACTTCCCGCTGACACGGCCGGTGCAGATCGAGCCCGACGGATGTGTCGCCGTGCCGGACGCCCCCGGGTTGGGCGCGGAACTCGACCCGGAAGCACTGGAGAGGTACCGACTGCGATGACCGACAGCTCCTACGACGACTGGGCCTACGACGACTGGGCCTACGACGACTGGCGCCGCGCCGCCGCCGCGGTCGTCCCCGAGTGCCGCCTGTTCCTCGACGGCGACTACGTCGACGCGCTCGACGGAGCGACCTTCGCGGCCGAGAGCGCCCGGGACGGCGGCGTGCTCGCCAAGGTCGCGGCGGGCTCCGCGCCGGACGTGGATCGTGCGGTGGCCTCGGCCCGTGCCGCCTTCGACGACGGCCGCTGGCGCAACCTGCCCCCGCGGCAGCGCGGCCGGGTGCTGATCCGGCTCGCGGAGCTGATCGGGGAGCACCGCGACGAGCTGGCGCTGCTCGAGACCCTCGACGTCGGCAAGCCGATCGGTGAGTCGCTGCGGGTGGACGTCCCGGCGGCCGCCGACGTCTTCGCCTGGTACGGCGAGGCGATCGACAAGAGCTACGACGCCGTCGCCCCGGTCGGACCGGATGCCCTGGCGCTCGTCACCCGCGAGCCGCTCGGCGTCGTCGGCGCCGTGGTCCCGTGGAACTACCCGCTGATCCTCACGTCCTGGAAGCTCGCTCCCGCGCTCGCCACCGGCAACAGCGTCGTGCTGAAGCCCGCCGAGCAGTCGCCGCTGTCGGCCCTTCTCCTGGCCCGGCTGGCGAGCGAGGCCGGGCTGCCCGACGGGGTGCTGTCCGTCGTGACCGGGCTCGGCGAGACCGCCGGCCAGGCGCTCGGTCGGCACGGCGACGTCGACAAGATCGCGTTCACGGGCTCGGAGGAGGTCGGCAAGCTCTTCCAGACCTACGCCGGCCAGTCCAACGGCAAGATCGTGGCGGTAGAGGCGGGCGGCAAGTCGCCGCACCTGGTGCTCCCCGACGTGCCCGACCTCGACGCGGCCGCGTCCGCGATCGCCTGGGGCGTGTTCTACAACGCCGGCCAGACCTGCCACGCCGGCACGCGGCTGGTCGTGCACGAGTCCCTGCGCGAGGACCTGCTGTCCCGGGTCGCGCGCCTGGCGGAGGGGTTCGTGCTCGGTGATCCGCTCGACCCCGCGACCACGATGGGGCCGCTGATCGACGCGCGGCAGCGGAACCGCGTCCTCGGCTACCTCGACGTCGCCTCCCGGGACGGGGCCGCCGTCGTCACCGGCGGGACCACCCCGCTGACCGAGACCGGCGGGGCCTACGTCGCCCCGACGGTGCTGGACGGCGTGCCGCAGGCCTCGCCGGTGATGCAGGACGAGATCTTCGGTCCGGTGCTCACGGCGATCGGTTTCGAGGACGTCGACGACGGGATCCGGCTGGCCAACGACACCCGCTTCGGCCTCGCCGCCGCCGTGTGGACGGGCTCGGTCACGACCGCGCACCGGGTGGCCCGGCGGCTTCGCGCGGGCACGGTCTGGGTCAACACCTACGACGCCAGCTCGGTCGCCACGCCGTTCGGCGGCTTCAAGGCCTCGGGCAGCGGTCGGGACCGATCGCTGTCCGCCCTCGACGCCTACACGGCGGCCAAGACGACGTGGATCGACCTGACATGACCACGGTCTCCGCGCTCCCGACGGACCTCGCCGCCCGGCAGCTCAGCCTGCCCGGCGACGCCCCCGTCGAGTTCGGCGTCGGTGCCGTGGACCGGCTGCCCGCCGTCCTGGCGTCGCTCGGCCTGCGACGGCTCCTCGTCGTCACCGACCCGGGCATCCGGGTCGCGGGCGTGCTCGACCAGGTGCTGGCCCCCCTCGCGGCCGCGGGGCTCGACCCAGGCATCGACACGGTCGTCTTCGACGAGGTCCATCCGAACCCGTCGACCTCCGACGTGCGCGCCGGCGTCGAGGTCGCCGCGCCGCTGCTGGACGAGGGGACCGACGGGCTCGGCATCCTCGCCGTGGGTGGCGGCTCGGCGCTCGACGTCGCCAAGGGCATCGGCCTGCTGGCGGGCGGGGCCGATCCGGCCGCCGGGCTTCCGCTCGTCGCCGTGCCGACCACGGCGGGCACGGGCGCGGAGACGAACGGCTTCGGCGTGCTCGCCGACCCCACCACGCACCGCAAGGTCTACCTCGGCGCGGAGTCCGTTCGCCCCCGCGCGGTGGTGCTCGACCCGGCCCTGACCGTCGGCGTCCCGCCGATCGTCACCGCCGCGACCGGGATGGACGCCCTCACCCACGGCGTCGAGTCGCTCGCGTCCCGTGGTTCCTCGCCCCTGTCCGAGGCCTACGCCGCGCGGGCGATCACGATGGTCGGCGGCTTCCTCGAGCGGGCGGTGGTCGACGGCGCCGACCTCGAGGCGCGCGGGCAGCTGCTGCTTGCCGCTCATCTCGCGGGCCGGGCACTCACGCTGAGCGGTCTCGGCCTGGTGCACGGGATCGCGCACACCCTCACCGGCCTGACCGGTGCGGCGCACGGACTGGCCCTGTCCGCGGTGCTGGACACCGTCATGGAGGCGAGCGCGCCCGCGGCGGGCGAGCCCTACCGGGACGTCGCCCGCTCGCTCCGCGTGGCGGAGTCGACCGGGGCCGCCGTCGACGCCTGCCGGGAGCTGGCCGAGCGGGTCGGGGCGCGCAGGACCTTGAGCGAGCTGGGTGCGACCGAGGCGATGGTGCCGGAGCTCGCCGAGGGGGCGCTCGCCGACGTCGTCTCCCGGAACGCTCCGTGGCTGCCCCGTCCCGAGGAGCTGACCGACCTCCTTCTCGCCCGGCTGTAGCGCA
Source organism: uncultured Actinomycetota bacterium (assembly GCA_963783105.1). GTDB lineage: Bacteria > Actinomycetota > Actinomycetes > Frankiales > Frankiaceae > JAVEDQ01. Next base: position 368,010 of record CAWAMI010000002.1, on the reverse strand, counting down.
CAGTCGGGAGATGCCGCGGGGATTCTTGTCGGACCCTCGTGGAACAGTGCGGACATGAGCCAGCCAGCCAGCCCCGATGTCCTCGACGTGGTGCTCTTCGGTGCCACCGGCTTCACGGGTGGGCTGACCGCGGCCTACCTCGCCGAGCACGCGCCGGCCGACCTGCGGTGGGGGATCGCCGGCCGCAACCGGAGCAAGCTCGAGCGGCTGCGCGACGACCTGCACGAGCGCTTCGGCTCCGGCGAGCAGCTGGAGATCCTCGAGGCCGACGTCACCGACCACGGCTCGCTGCGCCGGGTCGCGGAGCGGGCGAAGGTCGTGGCGACGACTGTCGGCCCGTACCTGGAGTACGGCGAGCCGCTCGTGGCCGCGTGCGCCGAGGTCGGCAGCGACTACGTCGACCTCACCGGTGAGCCGGAGTTCGTCGACCGGATGTACCTGCAGCACGGGGCGCGGGCCGAGGCCACGGGCGCGCGGCTGGTGCACGCGTGCGGCTTCGATTCGATCCCGCACGATCTCGGTGCGCTGTTCACCGTCGAGCAGCTGCCCGACGACCAGCCGCTGCGGGTGAAGGGCTACGTCACGGCGGGCGGCACCTTCTCGGGAGGGACGTTCGCCTCGGCGCTCACCGCCTTCTCGCGGGTTCGGCAGATGACGACCGTCGCCCGGCAGCGCCGCCGGGAGGAGCCGGGGCCGGAAGGGCGTCGGGCCCGTGCGGTGACCGGTACGCCCGGTTACGACCGGGCGGTCGGGAAGTGGGTGCTGCCCTTCCCGAGCCTCGATCCGCAGGTGGTCGCCCGCTCGGCGCGCGCGCTTCCGGCCTACGGTCCGGACTTCAGCTACAGCCACTTCGTCGCCCTCTCGAACCCGGTCACCGCCGCCGGGCTCGCCGTCGGCACGGGCGGTCTGTTCGCGCTGGCACAGCTGCCGCCGACCCGGACGCTGCTGCAGAAGCTCCGCCCATCAGGTTCGGGGCCGTCCGAGGCACAGCGGGAGAAGGGCTGGTTCCGGGTGCGGTTCGTCGGCGAGGCGGCGAACGGGCAGTCGGTGCGCACCGAGGTGGCCGGGGGCGACCCGGGTTACGGGGAGACCGCGAAGATGCTGGCGGAGTCGGCCATGTGCCTCGCGCTCGACGACCTCCCGAAGACCGCAGGGCAGGTGACGACCGCGACGGCGATGGGCGACGCGCTGCGTGTGCGGCTGGAGCGCGCGGGCATGACCTTCCGCGTGCTCGACCGGGGTTGAGGCGAGCCGGAGAGACGCCGTTCTTTTCAGTAGCTCAAATAATTGACCTTCTCAAGTCTGCGTGATGGGCTGGCTGCATGGCTTCGCTGTGGGAGGACACGCTGCGGGCCGCCGGCCTGCGGGTGACCGTGCCGCGCAGCCTCGTCCTCACGGCGCTCGCCGAACGCCAGCACAGCGACGCCGAGAGCATCCTCGACGCCGCCCGCCGCAGCTATCCCAACCTGTCGGCGCAGGCCGTCTACGGCGTGCTCAAGGCCCTCGTCGGCGCGGGCATCGCGCGCCGGTTCGAGCCGGCCGGGGCGGCGGCACTCTACGAGCTGCGCGTGGGCGACAACCACCATCATCTCGTCTGCCGCCGCTGCGGCATGGTGGTCGACGTCGACTGCGCCGTCGGTACCGCGCCGTGCCTGACCCCATCGGCTCTGACTCCCTCGACGCTGCCATCCGGTCCGGGCGGCGACTTCGCCGTCGACGAGGCCGAGGTCATCTTCTGGGGCGTCTGCGCCGACTGCCGCGCGGCCGTCGACGCGCCACTCCCCGCACCTGCTGAGCACACCGCCCGCCGTCCGACCAGCACTGAGAGGTAGGAGCATGACGACCCACGAGGCCGACCGCCCGACCCTGACCACGCGTCAGGGCCAGCCGGTCTACGACAACCAGAGCACGCGCACCGTCGGAGCCCGCGGGCCGGCGACGCTGGAGAACTACCACCTGCTCGAGAAGATGAGCCACTTCGACCGGGAGCGCATCCCCGAGCGCGTGGTCCACGCCCGCGGCGCCACCGCGTTCGGCTACTTCGAGGCCGACGGCACCGTCGGCGACGAGCCGATCAGCTCCTACACCCGCGCCAAGCTGTTCCAGGAGAAGGGCAAGCGCACCGACGTGGCGCTCCGGTTCTCCACCGTCGCCGGCGGCCGGGACTCCTCCGAGCTGGTCCGCGACCCCCGCGGCTTCGCGGTGAAGTTCTACACCGAGGACGGCAACTGGGACCTCGTCGGCAACAACCTCGCCGTGTTCTTCATCAAGGACGCGCTGAAGTTCCCCGACTTCATCCACTCGCAGAAGCCCGACCCGGTCACCTTCGAGCGGCAGGTCGCCAACCGCGTCTTCGACTTCTGGCACCTGAGCCCGGAAGCGCTGCACATGATCACGATCCTGTTCAGCCCCCGGGGCATCCCGGCCACCTACCGGCACCAGCAGGGCTTCGGGGTCAACACCTACAAGTGGGTGAACGCCGAGGGGGAGACCCAGCTGGTCAAGTACCACTGGCTCCCGAAGCAGGGCGTCAAGTCGCTCACCACGGCGGACGCCACCGAGCTGCAGAAGGGGGAGATCGGCTACCACACGCAGGACCTGTACGACGCGATCGACCGCGGCGAATACCCGCAGTGGGACCTCTACGTCCAGCTGATGGACGACCACGAGCACCCCGAGCTCGACTTCGACCCGCTCGACGACACCAAGACGTGGCCGGAGAACGACTTCCCGCTGCGCAAGGTCGGCACGATGACGCTGAACCGCAAGCCGGAGAACTTCTTCCTGGAGAGCGAGCAGATCGCCTTCGGCACCGGCGTGCTGGTCGACGGTCTCGACTTCTCCGACGACAAGATGCTGGTCGGTCGCACCTTCTCCTACAGCGACACCCAGCGCTACCGCGTCGGCCCGAACTACCTGCAGCTGCCGGTGAACGCGCCGAAAAACGTGCAGGTCGCAACCAACCAGCGGGACGCTCCCATGGCGTACCGGCAGGACATGGTCGAGGGGCAGAACCCGTCGATCAACTACGAGCCGACCAGCCTCAACGGTCCGGTCGAGGCGCCCTTGCCCGGCCCGGTGGCCCAGGGTCCGGTGATCAACGGCCAGGTCACCCGGGAGCGCACCCCGCGGCGCAACGACTACAAGCAGGCCGGTGAGCGCTACCAGCTCCAGCAGGACTGGGAGAAGGAAGAGCTCATCAGCAACCTGGTCGACAAGCTTTCGCAGTGCGACCGGCACATCCAGGAGCGCATGGTCTGGCACTTCTTCCTGTGCGACGACGAGTACGGCACCCGCGTCGGCGAGGGTCTGGGGATCGGCGTCGACGACATCCGGCACCTCGAGCCGCTGCCGACCTACCCCCTCAATGAGGAGGAGCAGCAGCGCTACGAGAACCTCGGCAAGAACGGCCCGCGCAACGTCGAGGGCCTGCAGATGACCCACTGCGTGCCGAACGAACGCGAGGTCGTCGCCGGCTGACGCCGGCTCGCGTGGCGAAGGCCCTCGACCACCCCTAGAACCCAGGCTGTGGTCGGGGGCCTTCGTCGCTCACCAGAGGTCGCCCTCCCGCCAGTCGCAGGTGAGCTCACCGTCGAGATCGAGCGGGACCGTGTTCGCGAGCACGAAGACGCCGCCCTAGTCGTCCGGGGTCGGCCGGATCCCCTCGGGGGCGAGCGCCGACAGCGGGCCCCGCCATGGCTCCCAGCCGTGCGACCGGTACAGCGGCACCGCGACGGCGGTGGCACCCAGCGCGCCCAGGTCGTAGGCACCCCGGACGATGCGTTCGACCTCATCCAGGACGCGGCCCGCCAGCCCCTCTCGGCGCCGCTCGGCGCGGACGACGACCCCTTCGACGTAGCCGCAGCGCAGGGACCGTCTTTGATGCAGGAGCCGGCGAGCCACGACGCAGGCGTGTGCGATCAGCGTCCCCGCGGGTGTCTCGACCCAGGCGTGCATGCCGCCGAGGCAGTGGTTCCAGTCCGCGTCGGTGAAGCCGTGCGGGTCGTCGGCGAACGCCTCGACGAGCATCCGGTGGAACTCCTCCAGCCGCGTCACGTCGACGTGGGCGGTGTGGGCGACCTGCACGCGCATCAACGCCGCCGGCGAGCCGTCATCGCCGGGGATCGATCACGATGCGGACCGGGTTGCCCTCCTTGGTCTCCAGTCGCTTCACGCCCTCGGCGACGTCGTCGAGCGCGATGACGTCGCTGACCGACCGCGAGACGTCGAGGCGGCCGGTCGAGACCAGCCGGACCAGCTCGTCGAGGTGCGGCTTCCGGTAGCCGAGGTGCCCGAGCAGGCTGTGGTTGAGCACCCCGAACAGGGCGCCCATGCCGAGCCCGACCGGCTCGGGGGACAGCCCGACCATCACCAGCCGACCGTGGCGGCCGAGGCACTGGTCGCCCTGGGCGAGCACGCGGTTGGCGCCGACGAGGTCGACCGCGACGTTCAGGCCCATGTTCCCGGTGAGCTGCCAGACCTTGGCGACCACTCCGTCCTCGGTCGGGTCGAGCGCGTGGTCGGCGCCGAGGTCGAGCGCGCGCTGCCGGGCCTCCGGCAGCGGATCGAAGGCGAGGATCGGAGCGGCGCCGAGCATCCGGGCGATCTGCACGGCGTGGACGCCGAGCCCACCGATGCCCCACAGTCCGACCGACTCGGCGGGCCGCAGACCGGCGCGCTCGGTGAGGGCGGCGTAGGGCGTCGCGACGGCGTCGGCAAGCACGCACGCCTGCTCGAGCGGGATCGACTCCGGCACCTCGGTCAGCGCGAAGAACGGAACGACGACGTACTCCGCCCACGCGCCGTCGTAGGCGAAGCCCATGATCTGGAACTGCAGGCACTCCTCGAGCCGCCCGCGGACGCACATCGCGCACTCGCCGCAGTTGCGCCCGCCGGCCAGCAGCACCCGGTCACCCGGCTTCCAGCCCTGGACCTCCGAGCCGACGGTCTCGATGACGCCCGCAGCCTCGTGGCCGGGGGTGATCTCCGGGAGGCTGCCCGGCATCGACCCGTCGAGCAGGTGGACGTCGGACAGGCAGATGCCGCAGGCGTGCACCTTCACCAGCACGTCGAGCGGGCCGGGTTCGGGGATGGGGACGTCGGTGACGCCGAGGGTCTTGGTGGCCTGGTCGAAGCGCGCGGCTCTCATGGCACCTACGTCTCCGCTTACGCTGGACACATGCAGCGCACGGTCTACAACGAAGAGCACGAGGCGTTCCGCGACGTCGCCCGCGAGTTCGTCGAGCGGCAGGTCAAGCCCCGCATGGAGACCATGCGTGAGCAGCGGGAGATCGACCGGCCCACCTGGCTCGAGGCCGGCAAGCAGGGCCTGCTCGGCGTCCCCGTGCCCGAGGAGTACGGCGGCGGCGGCGTCGACGACTTCCGCTTCAACAGCGTCGTCAACGAGGAGCTGTCCAAGGTCAGCGCGGCGCTCGGCTCGAGCTTCTCCATCCACGCCGACATCTGCCTGCCGTACCTGCTCGAGCTCACCACCGAGGAGCAGAAGAAGCGCTGGCTGCCCGGCTTCTGCTCGGGCGAGATCGTCACCGCGATCGGCATGACCGAGCCCTCGGGCGGGTCCGACCTCGCGGCGCTACGCACCACCGCCAAGAAGGACGGCGACTCCTACATCGTCAACGGCTCGAAGACCTTCATCACCAACGGCTACAACTGCGACCTCGTCATCGCCGCCGTGCGGACCGGCAACACCGAGGATCGTGCGCGCGGCGTCTCCCTGCTGGCCATCGAGGGCGGCATGGAGGGCTTCACCCGTGGCCGCAAGCTGCACAAGGTCGGGCAGCCCGAGGCGGACACCGCCGAGTTGTTCTTCGACAACGTCCGCGTGCCGGCCGAGAACCTGATCGGCGAGGAGAACCGCGGCTTCCCGGCGATGATGACCCGGCTCGCGCAGGAGCGGCTCTCCTGCTCCATCTCCAACGTCGCGCACGCGAAGGCGGTGCTCGACGAGACGCTCGACTACGTGAAGGAGCGCAAGGCGTTCGGCGCCTCGGTCGGCTCGTTCCAGGCCAACAAGCACCGCATCGCCGAGCTCACGACGGCGATCGACGTCGCCCAGGCGTTCGTCGACACCTGCCTCGAGAACCACGTCCGCGGCACGCTCACCGCCGTCGACGCGGCGAAGGCCAAGCTGCACAGCTCCGAGGCGCAGAACGCGGTGATCGACGCCTGCGTCCAGCTCTACGGCGGCTACGGCTACATGCAGGAGTACCGGGTGGCGCAGGCCTGGGCGGACGCCCGCGTCTCGCGGATCTGGGCCGGCTCGAACGAGATCATGCGGGAGATCATCGGTCGCGACCTGGGCCTCTGAGCGACGCCTCGGCGGGTTGCCCTCAGGGAACGTGTCGCACGGGATAGCTCGGCCGCGAGTGGTAGCGCTTGGGTTGCTGGGCCATCGGCCAGTCGGCGTCGGCCGGCTCCTCGGTCGGGTAGTCGGCGTGGGCCGTCGGGTGGTCCTCACGCACGTGGTACTCGAGCACCGTCTTGAGTTGGAAGCCGAGTGAGCAGTAGGGGCAATGGTGAACGCCCATGAGCTCCTCCTTGAGGTCGCGGTAGTTGCTGCCTACCCATATTTGCGCGACTACAACAATACTCCCGGCCAGAAGCTGAAGGGCCGCGGGACGGGAAGCGCGGCGACCCCGTCGGTGACGGGCGACGCCCGGGGGTGGCCGGTCGAACGGCCGGACAGCTCCTCAGCTCCGCGTCGTGCTCGTCAGCTCGGCGTAGAGGTCGATCACCTGGTCCGCGATGGCGGACCAGGAGAACGACGACACGACCCGCTCCCGACCTGCGATGCCCATGTCGGCCGCCCGATCCGGGTCGGCGACGAGTTCGTTGACGGCGGCGGCGAGACCCGCGGCGAAGGCCTCCGGGTCGGCCGGTTCCCTGGTCGTCGGGTCGCCGACCTCCAGCGGCACGAGCAGACCCGTCTCCCCGTCGACGACCACCTCCGGGATGCCGCCGGTCCTGGTCGCGACCACGGCCGCACCGCACGCCATCGCCTCGAGGTTGACGATGCCGAGCGGTTCGTAGATCGAGGGGCAGACGAAGACGGTGGCGTGGGAGAGCAGCTGGATCTTCTCGCGGATGTCGAGCATCCCCGAGATCCAGTGGACGTCCCGGGTCCGCGACGCCTCCTCGACCAGGGAACTCACCTCGGCTTCGATCTCCGGGGTGTCGGGGGCGCCGGCGCACAGCACGACCTGAGCCGCCGGGTCGATCCGGCGTGCGGCGCGGGCCAGGTGCCCGACACCCTTCTGCCGGGTGATGCGGCCGACGAACAGCACGATCGGTCGGTCCGGATCGATGCCGTGCCGCTCGAGGACGTCGGTGTTCGGGTCCGGCCGGTACTCGTCGGCGTCGATGCCGTTGTAGATGACGCCGACCCTCTCCGGGTCGACGTCGGGGTAGACGCGCAGGATGTCCCGCCGGTTCTCGGCGGAGACGGCGACGACGGCGTCCGCGGCCTCGAGGGCGGTGCGCTCGCAGAAGCTCGACAGCGCGTAGCCACCGCCGAGCTGCTCCGCCTTCCACGGCCGGAGCGGCTCGAGGCTGTGCACGGTGGCGACGTGCGGGACGCCGTAGATCAACTTCGCCAGGTGCCCGGCGAAGTTGGCGTACCAGGTGTGGCTGTGCACGAGGTCCACGCCCTCGACCGCGGCGGCCATGGTGAGGTCGATGCTGACCGCGCGGAGCGCCGCGAGGTGCGGGGCCGACCCCGCGAGGGCCTCCCAGGCGACGTGCCCCGCCGCCGGAGCGTCGGGCGTGCCCCAGGCGTGCACCGACAGCCCGACACGCTTGGCCAGCTCGCGGGAGAGGTACTCGACGTGCACCCCCGCGCCGCCGTAGACCTCGGGCGGGTACTCGCGGCTCAGGAGCCCGACCCGCAGCGTGGCCCCTGCCGGGGTGCTCACGGGTGCACCTTCTGGCCCTTGCCGAGCACGACCACCCCTTCGGCCGAGACGGTGTAGCGCTCGCGGTCGGCGTCGGGGTCGACGCCGATGCGCGCGCCGGGCGGAACCACGACGTTCTTGTCCAGGATGGCGTTGCGCACGACGGCGCCCCGGCCGACCTCGACCCCGGGCAGCAGCACGGAGTTCTCGACGGTGGCGTAGGAGTGCACGCGCACCTCCGGCGACAGCACGCTGTGCCGCACCTCGCCGCCGGAGACGATGACCCCGGGGCAGACCAGCGAGTCAACCGCGTGCCCCGTGCGGCCGGGGTCCTCGAAGACGAACTTGGCCGGCGGCAGCGGCTCCGGCAGCGTGAGGATCGGCCACTCGAGGTTGTACAGGTTGAAGATCGGATGCACCGACACGAGGTCCATGTGGGCGTCGTAGTAGGCGTCGATGGTTCCGACGTCGCGCCAGTAGCCGCGGTCGCGCTCGGTCTCGCCCGGCAGAACGTTGGTGGTGAAGTCGTACACCGCCGCGTCACCGCGGGCGACCATGTCGGGCAGGATGCTCCCCCCCAGGTCGTGGGCGCTGGACTCGTCGGCCGCGTCCCGCGTCACCGCGTCCACCAGCGCCGACGTGCTGAACACGTAGTTGCCCATCGAGGCGAAGATCTGATCCGGCGCGTCGGGGAGCCCCTCGGCCGTCGCCGGCTTCTCCAGGAACCGCGCGATGCGGGCAGATCCCGGCTGGGTCTCGATGACCCCGAACTGGTCCGCCTGCTCCCGCGGCACGCGCAGCGCGGCGACCGTCACGCCGGCTCCGGACGCGCGGTGGGCGTCGACCATCTGCCGCGGGTCCATCCGGTAGATGTTGTCGGCCCCGAACACGCAGACGTAGTCGGGCCGCTCGTCCCCGATCAGGTTGAGGTTCTGGTAGATCGCGTCGGCCGAGCCCGCGAACCAACGGGGGCCGCGCCGCATCTGGGCAGGCACCGGCGTCACGTAGTTGCCGAGCAGCGGGGACATCCGCCAGGTCGTCGCGATGTGCCGGTCGAGGCTGTGGCTCTTGTACTGGGTCAGCACCGCGACCCGGAGGAACCCGGCGTTGACCAGGTTCGACAGGGCGAAGTCGACCAGCCGGTAGTTGCCCCCGAACGGCACGGCCGGCTTGGCGCGGTCGCGCGTCAGCGGCATCAGGCGTTTGCCCTCTCCGCCGGCGAGTACGAGGCCGAAGACCGAGGTGCGCATGCGCTCATCCTTCCCCGGACCCGCGTCAGCGGTCACCCGCCCGACGGCGAGCCCGGTACGGGAGCACCGCCCACAGCGCCAGCAGGAGGCAGCCCATGACGACCCCGGCCGTGATCCCGGCGCCCGGTCCGACCACGACCAGGAAGATCAGCAGGACCACGCCGGCCAGCGCCAGCGCGAGCAGGGCGAGGCCGATTTCCGCGAGGCGCGCTGCCGCGTCGACCAGGGGCGTCTTGGCCGAGCGCTGGAACACGGCGCGGTGCAGGGCGACCGGCGCGATGAGGACCCCGGCCGCCGACACCGAGAGCACGACGACGACCAGGTAGACGACCTTCTGAGCGTCCGTGATCGTCGCGAAGCGGGACTGGAAGGGCAGGCTGAGCAGGAAGGCGACCAGCACCTGCACCCCGGTCTGCGCGACCCGGAGCTCCTGGAGGAGCTCCGACCAGTTGCGGTCGCTGCGCTCCGCCGGCGTCTCGTGGCGTCGCGGCGGATTGGTGGCCTTCCCGTCGTCGGTCATCTCACCTTCTGCGATCCGGCGCCGGCCTCGCCGACGCCAGGGCTTCTCCTGCCCCTTAAGCTTGGGCCTCCTGCAGTGTTTGTGCTCGATGCGGGGCTCGACGGGCGGAGGACGAGGTGCGGCTGCTTCTGCTCGGTCCTCCGGGCTCGGGAAAGGGCACACAGGCGAAGCGCCTCGTGTCCGCCCTCGGTATCCGGCACATCTCGAGCGGCGACCTGCTGCGTCGCGAGGTCGACGCCGGGACCGAGTGCGGTCGAGCCGTCGGGGAGGCCCTGCGCAACGGCGACCTGGTGCCGGACGACCTCGTCCTCGAGATGCTGCGCGACCCCATCGTCGAGGCGAGCGCGGCCGGTGGCTACCTGCTCGACGGCTTCCCCCGCACGAAGGCGCAGGCCGAGGCGGCGGCGAAGATGGCGGCCGACGAGGGAGTGCTCGCCGACGCGGCGATCTTCCTGATCGCCGAGCCGGATGCCCTGGTGGGACGCCTGCTCGACCGAGCGCGCGAGCTGGGCCGAAGCGATGACAACGAGGACACGATCCGGCACCGCATCGAGGTGTACGCGAGCAAGACGGCGCCGCTGCGCGACTACTACGCCGAGCGGGGCATCCTGCTCGAGGTCGACGCGCTCCAGTCCGTGGACGGGGTGACCGCGGCGATCCTGCGCGGGCTCGGGTATTCGGACGCGAACGAACAGAGCGCCGACGAAGGCGGCTCCGGGGACACCTCGGCGTGATTCCGGCGCTGGTCGTCGCGCTGGGCTTGGGTTGCGCGGTACTCGCCGCCTGGGCGTTGCTCTGGGCGGCACTCGACCGGCCGGTCCGGCTGGGCCATCTCGTCCTCGGCGGCGCACTCGAGGCCCTGCTCCTGGTCCAGGCGGTCGTCGCCGCCGTGAAGCTGATCGGCGGGACGCGGCCGGGCTCGACGGTCACCTTCGTCGCCTACCTGGTCGGCTCCCTGCTGGTCCTGCCGCTCGGGGTGCTGTGGGCGCTGGAGGAGCGCACCCGCTGGTCGTCGGTGGTGCTGGCGATCGCGGGGGTGACGGTCGCGGTCATGGTCGTGCGCATGAACTCGGTCTGGGACGGCAGTGCCTGAGAAGCGGGACACCGAGAAGGGCCCCGGCCGTGTCCTCGTCGCCGTCTACGCCGTGTTCGTGCTCGCGGCCGGTTCGCGGGCCGCGGTGCAGATCTCGACCCAGTTCTCGGACGCACCGCTGGCCTACACGCTCTCGGCCGTCTCGGCGGTGGTCTACCTCGCCGCCACGATCGCGCTCGCGCGTTCCGGGGAGCGGGCCCGGCGTGCGGCGGTGGCGTTCCTGGTGTTCGAGCTGCTCGGGGTGCTCGCGGTCGGAACCCTCAGCGTCGTCGACTCCGCCGCGTTCCCGGACGACACCGTCTGGTCCGACTACGGCCGCGGCTACCTGTTCATCCCCGTCGTGCTGCCGATCGTGGGGCTCTTCTACCTGCGCAGCCGCCGACCGGGCATGCGCAACGCAGGAGGCCGGGCCGGCGCCTGAGGCGCCGACCCGGCCCGATCCTTCTGCTGCGTCAGTTGCTGGGCAGCGTCAGTTGCTGCTGACGGCGTCCTTCGCGAGACGCGCCAGCGTGGTCTGCGCGGCGGAGATGACCGTGGACCGGTCCTTGTGGGTCTCCTCGTAGCGGACGACCGTCCGGATGTCCTCGGCCTTCTCCAGCTTCTTCACGGACTCCGCCGCCGCGGATGCGGACAGCTCGTCGTAGCCCTTGACGGGCAGCTCGTCGGCCTCGACGGCGCCGACCTTGCGGCGGGCGTCGTGGACGGCCTGGCCGGCCTTCGCCGAGCTGGCCGCCGTCTTGGTCTCGCCGCGGCGCAGGGCGGCCGACAGGCTGGACCCGACGATCTGGGTGGCGGTCCCGCCGACCTGGGCGGCCTTGCCCTGGAATTCCGCGGCCTTGCCCTGGAATTCGACGATGCGGTTCTTCACGTCCTCCCGCGAACGCGCGAGGCGGTCGGCGGCGTCGTTGACGCGGTCGATCGTCCAGCGGCCCGGGAGCAGGGCGACGCGGTAGGTGGCTGCCGCAGCGGCCTGCACGGGGGTGGCCTTGATCGCCGCCGGACCACCGAGGGCCTCCTCGGCGACGACCGTGGTCAGCCACTCAACGGTGGCGGAGTGCGCCTTCTCGAGACGCTCCGCGAGCTGCACGACCGGCTTCTCGTCGAGCTCCTTCGCGAGGACCTTGACGTAGCGCACGCGGTCGAGCAGCTGGTGCTCGAGCGCGAGATCGCCGAACAGGGCCTCGGGCAGCGGCTGCGCCTGCTCCGCACTGGCCTTCGCGAACGCGATCACGCGGCCCACGGCGGGCGTGACGACGTCCGGCACACCTCCGAGACGACGGAGCTCCTTGGCGATGTTGCGGGTGCGCTTCTCGGCGTTCTTGGCATTCTCGGCGAGTTCACGACGCACGGCGTCGGTGCTTGCCTGGGCGACCCGGATCTCGGCGACCTGAGCCTCCGACTGCGTCAGTTGAAGGAGGATGCGGAGCTGAGCGGCGAGCTTTCCGGTATCTGTGACAGCGATGGCTGATCATTCCTTTCGAGAAGTTCGAAGGCGTTTTCGCCAGCAATGTCTTATTACCCTGTGCCCCCCGTGCGTTATGCAGCAAGCACCCGACTTTGCTGCGAAACGCGTCACAACGAGGCGGTCTGGACGTCACCCTTCGTGGGCCATTCGCGACCGTCCGAGATGAGCAGCCGCAGCATGGCTCGCCGCTGGCGGCCCCGGCCCTCGACGGCATCGGCGAACGCCTCGTCGTCGACCACCGAGAGGCCCGCGTCGCGCAGCGCCGCGAGGTCGGGGGCGGGCGGCTCGCCGTCGGCCCGCACGGTTCCGGCGTCGACCGTCTCGACGTAGAAGTCCAGCGCGCGGCCGAGGGGGACGAGGACCGACGGGTCCGGCCGCAGGTCGGGCGTGAGGCCCGCTGCGGCGAGCAGCAGGGTGTCGTCCAACGCAGCCAGCGCGCGCGGGGTCGAGGAGCGGTCGTCCCCGGCGTGGAAGAAGTGCAGCACCGGATAGGCGAGGTGCTGCTGGGCGCTGGCGACGACCTCCTCGGCGAGCGACTGCAGCCGCGTCGTCAGCTTCCCGCTCAGCGATCCGTCGGTGCTGTGCAGCAGGATCACCTCGGCGCCGCTGCCGCCGTAGAGGTGCAACGACGCGGCGAAGCGGCGGCCCGAGACGACCGCGGTCACCACCGACAGCAGGTACGTGATGGACAGCGTGACGAGGAACAGGCCGGTGAAGCTCGCGACGGCCGTCGCGATCTGCCACCCCGCGCCGGAGGGGACGTAGTCGCCGATGCCGAGGGTGAAGATGGTGAAGCCCGCGAAGTAGAAGCGCTCGGCCGTGCCGGCGGGCGTTCCGGCCTGGGAGTCGACCACGCTCGCGTCGCTCATGAGGAACACCAGCGCCCATCCGACCCAGAGCAGCGCCACCCACATCAGCACCGTCGCGAGCAGGACCAGCGGGCCGCCGTGGGCGAGAAGCCCGCGCCCGCCCGGAAGGCGGACGAGGGCGCGTAGCCCTTGCCAGAGCCGGCGGCTCACCACGCGGGTCAGCGGCCCGCCGCCCGCGCCGGCCACGAGCGTCGTCGTTCCCGCGTCCCCGAGTGCCGCGAGGATCAGGAGGCCGCCGAGGATGCTCCAGAGCAAGGTCACGACGGGGCTTGTGCCCCGACTTCCATGTGACGAGCGTTACGCTCGGTGAGTGCGCCGAGCACATCCCGGTCATCGCCAGCCCGCTGCTGCTCCAGCGGATGTGCAAGACCGGCGGGTTCACCGCGGTGCGCAAGGTGTATCCAGGGCAGATGCACGTGCAGTCCATCTGGGCCGCCGAGCCCGACGCCAGCCGGTGGATCGACGACCGCTTGGCCGGGAAGCCGGCGCCGAACGACTGCTGACGAGACCGTCGAGGACATCAGGGGGCGAGCGCGCTGAACGTCAACGAGCTGCTGAAGGAGGCCTTCGGCCGAATCGGTCCGATCGTCGCAGGGGCGGTGAAGGGACTCGACGCGGACGGGCTCGCCTGGCGCCCGGACCCCGACGCGAACTCGATCGGCTGGCTCGCCTGGCACCTCGCCCGGGTGCAGGACGACCACATCGCCGAGGTGGCGGAGCGCGAGCAGGTCTGGACCGCGCAGGGCTTCGCGAGGCGCTTCGATCTGCCCTTCGACGACTCCGTGATCGGGTACGGGCAGAGCTCCGACGACGTCGCGAAGGTGCGGGTCGAGTCGCCGCAGTTGCTGACCGACTACCTCGACGCCGTGCTCGCAGCCACGCAGAACTACCTGAGTTGGTTGACACCGGAGGACCTGGACCGCGTCATCGACGACCGCTGGGACCCGCCGGTGACCCTCGGCGTCCGCCTGGTCAGCGTGCTCAACGACGACCTCGAGCACGCCGGACAGGCGTCGTACGTGCGTGGGCTGCTCGATCGAAGGTCATGACACGATCTCGGGCATGACGTCCTCAGCGTTGCGGCCGGACCAGCGACCGGACCGGACGCCGGCACGACCTTCTTCTTCGTGTGCTGCGGGGCGAGTCTCGCCCTGCTGCTGGCCGGGATGGTCATCAGCATCTGGAACTCCGCGCGCGGCGCCGTCCGGAACCCGCTCGTGCAGGCGCTGCCCGTGGCCCGGAGGCGGCAGACCACCCGCGAGATCCGGCTCTACGTCGCCGGAGGTCCGCCGCCGACGGTCGACGTCGGCACCGCCCGCGCCGGGGCCTTCCTCCTGGTGCTCGCGGGCGCGGCCTACCTGGCCCGCGACGTCCGGCCGGCCGAGGCGTTCCTCGACCGCCACCCCGGGCCCTAGGCGCGACGCAGGCTGCTGCGCGTGAGCTCCTTGGGGGTCGCGTGGCCGGACAGCGCCATGGTGTTGTCGAGGTCGGCCAGGAACGCGCGCAGCACGGCGGTCACCCCGGCGGCGCCGCCGAGGGCGAGCCCCCAGGTGTAGAGCCGGCCGAGCATGACGGCGTCGGCCCCGAGGGCGAGGGCCTTGACCGCGTCGGCGCCCGAGCGGATGCCCGAGTCGAAGATCACCGGGACGCGTCCCGCGACCGTGTCGACGACCTCCGGCAAGGCGTCCACCGCGCCGATCGCGCCGTCGACCTGCCGGCCGCCGTGATTCGACACGTGCACCGCGTCGGCGCCGACGTCCAGGGCGAGCGAGGCGTCGGCGCCGCAGCTGATGCCCTTGAGGACCAGCGGCAGCGACGTCCGCTCCCGGAGCCAGGCGATGTCGTCCCACGTGAGCGAGGGGTCGGCGAAGTTGGCCGCCCACGTCAGCACCTCGGCCTGCTCGGTCGGCAGTCCCTCGGGCAGCAGCGAGCGGAAGACCGGGTCGGAGGTGTAGTTGGCGATGCCGATCCGGTTGAGGAACGGCAGGTAGGCCCGTTCGAGGTCGCGCGGCCGCCAGCCGAGCATCCAGGTGTCGAGCGTGACGACCAGCGCGGAGAAGCCGGCCTTCTCGGCCCGCTCGACCAGGCTGGCGGCGAGGTCGCGGTTCTTCGGCCAGTAGAGCTGATACCAGCGGGGTGCATCCGGCGCGGCCGCGACGACGTCCTCCATCGCGGTGCTCGACGCCGTCGACAGCACGTACGGCACGCCGAGCTCGGAGGCGCCCTTCGCCGTCGCGGTCTCGCCGTCGGGGTGGATGATCTGCTGCACCCCGACCGGGCCGAGCAGGACCGGGGCCGGCATCGACGTGCCGAGCAGGGTGGTGCGCAGGTCACGTGAGGCGACGCCGCGCAGCATCCGCGGGACGAGGCGCCACGCGTCCAGCCCACTGCGGTTGGCCGCGACGGTCCGCTCCGCCCCGGCGCCGCCCGCGACGTAGCCGACGGCCTCGGGCGTCATCGCCCCGTAGGCCGCCCGCTCGAGCCCGTCCACGCTCACGGGATAGGCGGGGGTCTCGCCGCCGAGCCCCCGCAGGTAGATCTCGTTCTGGTACTCGGCCAGGCCGGGTGCTTGCGGCTGCGCCTGGGCGCCCTGCTCGTCGCTGTCGGTCACGACCTCATCCTGCACCCGGGAAGCGGGAAGGCGCGCGGGCGGTTGCGAGCAGATACCAGGCCGAGAGGAGCGCCCTGATGCCAGAGTCGAAACGGGCGGAAGCGGGTCGCGGACGGGTCCGGACGGAGAAGGGGCTCAAGCGGGTCCGCGCCTACCTCGACGGCGAACCGGTTGTCGACACCCGGGCGGCCCTGCTGGTCTGGGAGGTGCCGTACTACCCGGCCTACTACGTGCCGCTCGCCGGTGTCCGGGCCGAGCTGGTCCCGACGGGGGAGACGTCGCACTCGCCGAGCCGCGGCGACGCCGAGGTCCTCGACGTGAAGGTCCCGCGGGGCGTCGCGGAGAAGGCCGCGCTGAGCTATGCCGACTCGCCGATCGAGGCGCTGCGCGGGCACGTCCGGCTGGCATGGGACGGTCGCCTGCAGTGGTTCGAGGAGGACGAGCCGGTCTTCGTGCACCCGAAGGACCCGTACAAGCGGGTCGAGATCCTCGCCAGCTCACGCCACGTCCGGATCGAGGTCGGCGGCGTGACCGTCGCCGAGTCGAGCCAGCCGCGCATCCTGTTCGAGACCGGGCTGCCCCCGCGCTACTACCTCCCGATGACCGACGTGCGCCTCGACCTGCTGCGGCCGAGCGACAAGACGACGCAGTGCCCGTACAAGGGGACGGCGAGCTACCACTGCGTCGAGGTCGACGGACACCTCACCGAGGACATCGTGTGGCACTACCCGCTGCCCACGCCCGAGAGCCAGAAGATCGCCGGCCTGGCCTGCTTCTACGACGAGAAGGTCGACGTCTACCTCGACGGTGAGCTGCAGTCGCGGCCGAAGACGCCCTTCTCCTGACGCTCCATCGCTAGCGTGCCGCCCGTGGATCAGCGCATCAGTCTCGTGACCCTCGGCGTCTCCGACCTGGAGCGCGCCCGGACCTTCTACGAGCGGCTCGGCTGGCGCGGGCAGACCGTGCAGGAGACCGTCTTCTTCCAGGCGGGCGCCGGCGCCGTGGTGCTGTGGGGACGCAGTGAGCTCGCCGCCGACGGCTCGCTCGGCGACGACGGGACGACCGGGTTCGGCGGCGTCGCGCTCGCCCAGAACGTGCGGTCGCCTGAGGAGGTGGACGAGGTGCTCGCCGCCGCGGCGGCGGCTGGAGCGGTGGTGACCCGTCCGGCGCACGCCACGTTCTACGGCGGCTACGCGGGCTACTTCACCGATCCCGACGGCCACGTCTGGGAGATCGCGCACAACCCCGGATTTCCGCTGAACGACGACGGCTCGCTGACGCTGCCGGACTTCGGTGCGTGACCACCCGGGTGCTTCCCGGGCGCGTGCGCTCCGCTGAGCTCGAAGCCGACGCGTGACGACGGGTCCCGATGCGCGCGGCGTTGGCTCGTCGTGGCGACCGAGTGACGTCCGGCGACGAGGGCAGCGCCGTGGTCGGACCCATCTCCTCGAACGACTTCGACGGCTACCCCTCGCTGTCCGAGGACGACAGCGTGCTCGCCCTGATCGAGGGCATCCAGGTGCGGATCACGACCCCGCGATAGAGACGTCCTCCGATCGTGACGACCCGCGCGACCGCACCGACGCCGCTCCCGCCGCCCGCGGGGACGTCGCCGGCGGCACAATCGGAGGATGAGTTCGAGCAGGCCGCCCGGAACTCCCTCCTCCCCGCCGCCCGGCGAGCCCCGGGAGAATTCGCCGGTCGCACCGCCCGGGGCGACTCCGGCTGCCGACGCCGCGGGCACCGGCACGGCGGCTACGGGGAGGGCGGCTGAGCCGTCGACGCCGAGCAGCCGGGGCCGAACCATCCTGTTCGTCGTGATCGCCGTCGTCGTGATCGCGGCCGTCGCCGTGGGCGCCTTCCTGATCCTGAACCGGGGCGATGGCACCGAGCGCACCGCGACCCCGCTCGAGGTCCGGCGCCTCGTCGCCACCTTCCCCTGCACCCCTGATCGGCCCGGCACCCCCGAGAACCTGCGGCTGACCGCGGGG
Source organism: uncultured Actinomycetota bacterium (assembly GCA_963783105.1). GTDB lineage: Bacteria > Actinomycetota > Actinomycetes > Frankiales > Frankiaceae > JAVEDQ01. The sequence continues at coordinate 350,301 of CAWAMI010000002.1, read as the reverse complement.
CAGGAGGTCGTCCGCGTCCCGCGGGCCGGCTGCGCCGTCGTCGGAGAGGTGCTCGGCCGGGTGGACCGGCTCTCGAAGGTCAAGAACTCCGGCGGCAGCCCGGACTGCACCGTCACCATCGACGCGCCCACCGAATACGGCCGGATCGTCGACGCCGCGTCCAACGTCTCCGACGGTCAGACCCGGGCTCTGGTGGCGGGCGGCTGGTTGCTCGACGTCCGCGCCGTCATCGACTACCCCGGCCGGCCGAGCGAGCCCTTGCACATCGTCTTCTCGGCACCGGACGCCGCCGCCTGCGACGCCGTGGCCCGCGCGCTGGCCCTGTCGTGACGTCCCCGTTGCGGCGGCTCCTCGTCCGGGGCGTCGTCGCCGGGGCTGCCGGGACCGCGGTCATGGGGCTCTGCGAGTACGCGCACGTCCGGCTGCGGCGCCCGGCGTCCGCCCCCATCGACTACGACGTCAGCGGCCATGTGCCGCTCGCCGCCGCGCGCGTGCTGCGGCTCCGGCTGCGCACCGACGAGGAGTCGGGCGTCCTGTTCCTGGTCACGCAGGCGGGCTACGGCTCCGCCTTCGGGATCGTCGCTGCCCTGCTCGGCGTCTCCGGTCTGACGCCGCGGCGGCAGGCGATCCTCTTCTTCGCGCTCACCGAGTCCCTGGCCCTGTCGGTGTTCCCGACGCTCGGCGACACTCCGCCACCCTGGCGCTGGCGGGCCGAGCCGCTGCTCACGTCGGTGGTGCAGCACGCGATCTACGCCGGGGTCGTCGTCGGCACCCTGCGGGGGCTGGCGAGAGCCCGATGTGAAACAGATGTAGGCGGCGGCTAGGCTGTCGAATCGTCCGCGGCTTCGTGGGCGTTCCCCAGAGAAGCGGAGCACGGTGAACCGTCAGCTACCGCTGGCGGCGGCCGCGGCCTCCGGCAGCATCGCCGGCGCCTACGGCCTGCGCCTCGTGCGGCAGCGCCGACTCGGTGCCCAGGGCTTCACGCTGCCGCTCGTTCCGGAGGCGGACGACCCGGCGTTCGCCCGGCAGCTCGAGAGCCTCACCGCGGCCCCGGTCCGGCACGGCAACCGCGTCGACGTGCTCCGCAACGGCGACCGCATCTTCCCGGCGATGCTGGACGCGATCGCCGCGGCGCAGACCTCGATCGCGTTCGCCACCTACGTCTACTGGACCGGCAGCATCGCGCCCCGCGTGGCCAACGCACTGTGCGAACGGGCCCGGGCCGGCGTCGCCGTCGACGTCCTGCTCGACGCCGTGGGTGCCGCGAAGATGGACCGTTCGCTGGTGCAGTCGTTGCGCGCCGCCGGCTGCACCGTCTCCTGGTTCCGGCCGCCGCACTGGTACAGCCTGCACAAGCTCGACCACCGCACCCACCGGAAGATCCTGGTGGTGGACGGCGCCGTCGGCTTCACCGGCGGCGTCGGCATCGCCGAGGAATGGACCGGAGACTGCCAGGACACCCAGCACTGGCGCGACACCCATCTGCGTATCCAGGGCCCCGCGGTACGCGACCTGCTCGGCGGCTTCCAGCAGAACTGGTCGGAGGCCACGCGGACCGTCCTCACGCCGGATCGACTGCCCGAACTCGAGCCGTTCGACGACGGCGTCGCGATGCACGTGACCCGGTCCTCGGCCACCCACGGCAGCACGGAGGCGGAAATGCTGTTCTTCGCCGCCGTGGCCGCGGCCCGCAAACGACTGAACATCACCACCGCGTACTTCGCGCCCCGGGACGCGGTGGTGGACGCCCTGGCCGAGGCCGTCGAGCGCGGCGTGCAGGTGCGGCTGCTCGTCAACGGGCCGCACGGCGACAAGGAGCTGGTCCGGCAGACCGGCCGCCGCGTCTACCGCTCGCTGCTGGACGCCGGCGTCGACGTGTTCGAGTACCAGCGGACGATGGTCCACGCCAAGATCGTCACCGTCGACGGCGTCTTCGCCTCCACCGGATCCATCAACGTCGACAACCGGTCCTTCGCCCTCAACGACGAGTTGAACGCCTCCGTCTTCGACCGTCGGATCACGTCCGTGTTCGACGAGCACTTCGAGGACGACCTCGCCGACGCCGAGCAGATCGATGCCCGGCGCTGGAAGCGCCGACCGGCGCGGCTGCGGGCCGTGGAGGCCGCCGGCGCACTCGTGCGCGAGGAGCTGTAGCCCCACAGCTCACGGACAGTCACAACTTCTCGGCGTTCGCCCACATGCGAGCCACACATGGTGCTTCCCTGGCCGCGACCAAGGGGGGACCATGCGCTTCCGAGTCCGCACACGTGCCCACATCCGAACGGCTGCCGTTCTCGCCGCCATCCTGCCCCTGGTGCTCGCCGGCCTGATCTCCGCCGCCGGCCCCGCCTCCGCCGCGACCGTGACGAGTGCCGCCTCGCTGAGTGGACTCAGGGACGCGTCCGCGCTGGCCGTCGCGCCCAACGGGCTGGTGTTCGTCGCGGAGCAGAGCAGCGGCAGCATCCGCGTCGTCAACCCCACGACCGGCGTGGCCGCGGAGTTCTACCGCGTGCCGCGCAACCAGCAGATCGTCGGGCTGGCCGTGCACTGGAACTACCCGACCACGCCCTACGTGTACGGCTACGGGCTCCGCCTCGACGCCTCGAACCGGACGCGGCTGCAGCTGTACCGCATCACCGCCAGTGGCGGCAGGGGGGTCGGGCAGCCGACGGTGCTGCGGGACTTCGGTGGCCTGCCGGCCGATCACTACGGCGGCAAGATGACCTTCGGCCCGGACCACAACCTCTGGCTCAGCGACGGTGACGGCGGGTTGCCCGCGGAGGCGCAGAAGCTGTCCGGCGCCCGTGGGAAGATCCTGCGGATGACGCCGAGCGGCGGCGTCCCCGGGGGCAATCCCTTCGGCAACCGGGTCTGGTCCTACGGCATGCGCAATGTCTTCGGCTTCGCGTTCGACCCCGGCTCCACCCGCTTCTGGGCCACGGACAACGGCCCGGACTGCAACGACGAGCTGAACCTGATCGGCAAGGGGCTGAACTACGGCTGGGGGCCGGGTGCCACCTGCACCACGCCGCCCACCCCGGGCAGCACCAACCGGGACGGCCCCAACCCGGTGCTGCCGAAGCGCACCTACGCGACGTCCATCGCGCCCACCGGCCTCGCCTTCTGCAGGTCGTGCGGGCTCGGGTCGGCCGTCGAAGGCAACCTCGTCTACGGAACGTTCGTGACGAGCCAGCTGCGCCGCGTGACCTTGAACGGCCAGCGGACCGGGGTCACCGGCGACGCGCTCCTCCTCCAGCACAGCTCGGGGATCGTCGCGGTCGAGCGGGCGCCGAACGGCGTCCTGTGGTTCATCGACCGGACCTCGCTGCGGCGGGTGGTGCTGCAATAGGGGTGATGACCTCCTCGACCTCCACCCTCGACCTCAACTGCGACCTCGGCGAGTCGTTCGGCGCCTGGACGCTCGGCGGAACGGACGCGGACGAAGCGCTGCTCGAGGTCGTCACGAGCGCCAACATCGCCTGCGGCTTCCACGCCGGCGATCCGGCCACGCTGGCCCGTACGGTCGCGGCCGCGACCGAGGTGGGGGTGGTCGTCGGGGCGCAGGTGTCCTACCCCGACCTGGTGGGCTTCGGCCGGCGCACGATGGACGTCGCCCACGAGGATCTCGTCGCCGACGTGCTCTACCAGGTCGGCGCCCTCGAGGCGTTCTGCCGCGTGGCAGGGACACGGGTCGCCTACGTGAAGCCGCACGGCGCGCTGTACAACCGGGTCGCCGACGACGCGGCGCAGGCGTCGGCGGTGGCCGAAGCGGTGTGCCGGTACGACGCGCAGATGCCGGTGCTCACCCTGCCCGGGTCGGCGCTCGCGGAGGCGGCCGAGCGGTACGGGCTGCCGGTGGTCGGCGAGGGATTCGCGGACCGGGCCTACACCGCCGCCGGTCGGCTCGCCTCTCGACGGGAGCCCGGATCGGTGATCTCCGGTCCCGACGAGGTGGCTGCGCGGGCGGTCCGTATGGCGTCCGGTTCCGTGACGGCGCTGACCGGCGAACAGCTCGCGGTCAGCGTCGGCTCGCTGTGCGTACACAGCGACACCCCAGGGGCTGCCGGGCTGGCTCGGGCGGTTCGCTCCGCGCTCGAGTCCGAGGGCTGGACGATCGGGCCGTTCGCTCCGCCCTCCTCCCCGAGATCGGCCTGAGCCCCGCCATGGAGATCCGGCCGGCCGGCGACCGCGCCGTCCTCGTCGAGCTGCCCGACCTCGACGCGGTGCACGGGCTGACCGCCGCCGCCCGCGAGGCGCTCGCGGCCGGCCGACTCGCCGGGGCGGAGCATCTCGTCCCCGGCTACCGCACGCTGCTCGTCACCGGCACGGGTCGCGGGGGTTCGGAGCCGAGCGCCCTCGCCGAGGCGCTGCGCCGGCTCGAGCCGCATGCTTCGGATGACGCCGCTGGAGACCCTGCGGGACGACCCGTCGAGATCCGTGTCGCCTACGACGGCGAGGATCTCGACGAGGTCGCCGCCCTCGTGGGGATGTCGACGAGCGAAGTCATCGAGCGCCACACCGCCGCCGCCTACCGGGTCGCCTTCCTCGGCTTCACCCCGGGCTTCCCCTACCTTCTCGGGCTCGATGCGGCGCTCGAGGTGCCGCGCCGCTCCACCCCACGGACGACGATCCCGGCCGGCGCGGTCGGCCTCGCCGGCAAGCAGACCGGCATCTACCCGCGGCCGTCGCCGGGCGGCTGGCAGTTGCTCGGCCACACCGACGCCGTGCTGTTCGACCCCGGGCGCTTCGACGCCGAGGGCAGGCCGCCCGCGCTGCTCGGCCCCGGAAGCCGCGTGCGCTTCGTGGCGACGGACGACGTCGGCCACCCGGCGGTGCGGGAGCGTCCGGCCCTGACGACCGGTCCCGTCACGGTCCGGCGGGCCGGCCCCCTGACCACGGTCCAGGACCTCGGCCGCCCGGGTTGGGCGCACCTCGGCGTGCCCGTCGCCGGGGCCGCAGACGCCCGTAGCGCCCGGCTGGCGAACCGGCTCGTCGGGAACCCCGAGGACGCGGCCGTCCTCGAGGTGACGCTCGGCGGTCTGGAGCTCGTCTTCGCCCGCCACGCCTTCGTCGCGGTCTGCGGCGCCGACGTGCCGGTGACCGTCGACGGTCGGGCGGTCGGGCAGGACAACGGGTTCCGGGTGCCCGCCCACGGCATCCTCGCTCTCGGCGCCGCGCGGCGGGGGTTGCGGGCCTACGTCGCGGTCCGGGGCGGGATCGACGTCCCGTACGTGCTCAGCAGCCGTTCGACCGACACGCTGGCCGGGCTCGGGCCGCCGCCGCTGGCCGACGGCGACCGGCTCGCGATCGGCGAGCTGTCACCGGCGGCCGAACAGGTGCAGCACGATCTGGTGCCGACGCCTGCGCCGCCGGACGAGGTCGAGCTGCGGGTGATCCCGGGCCCCCGCGCGGAACGCCTGACCGACGAGGGTCTCGCCCGGCTGTTCGCGACGCCGTGGACCGTCAGCGCGACCAGCGACCGCACCGGGCTGCGGCTCGACGGACCGGAACTCGAGCGTCGGGACAGCGGGGAGCTGCTCAGCGAGGGCATGGTCGCCGGCGCGCTGCAGGTGCCGCCGGACGGGCGGCCGATCCTGTTCCTCGCCAACCACCCGACCACCGGCGGCTATCCGGTGGTCGGGGTGGTGGTGAGCGAGGACCTCCCGCTGGCCGGTCAGGCGCGCCCGGGTACGGTGCTGCGCTTCCGGAAGGTCCGGCCACCGAGGGTCTGAGGGTGGCGGCGAAGATGCCCGGCCACGAACGCGGCATCGAAGATCACCGACAACGAGGAATGTCGACACCCCGGCGAGCCGGCCCAGGACGTCGGGGTGTCGATCTACCTAGTTGCTCACGATCTTGGTTTGCGTTGCCGTGCCGCCGACGAGGTCAGGGGCTCGTTCGCTCGAGCCTCCAGCGCGGCTCGTCAGCCGGTGTGGTGGACCTCCTGCAGCCCGTAGACCGGCGTCGGGATGCCCTCGTAGCGCGCCTTGAGCTGCAGCGCCAGATACAGCGAGTAGAAGCGCGACTGGTGCAGGTTGCCGCCGTGGAACCACAGGTTCTGCACCTGGGTCGGCTTCCACATGTTGCGCTGCTCGCCCTCCCACGGGCCCGGATCCTTCGGGGTGTCGGAGCCGAGGCCCCACACCTTGCCGACCCGGTCCGCGACGTCGTCCGAGATGATCTCCCGCAGCCAGCCGTTCATCGAGCCGTAGCCGGTGGCGTAGACGACCACGTCGGCCGGCAGCACCGTCTCCTTCTGACCGTCGTCGACGATCACGCTGTCCTCGGTCAGCTCCCGCACCTCGCCGTGCGCGAGCTTGATGGAGCCGTTGGCGACCAGCTCGGAGGCACCCACGTCGATGTAGTAGCCAGAGCCGCGGCGCAGGTACTTCATGAACAGTCCGGAGCCGTCGGGGCCGAAATCGAGGTCGAAGCCGGCCGCCTCGAGCCGTGCGTAGTAGTCGGCGTCCAGCTCGCGCACCTTGTCGTAGATCGGGATCTGGAACTCGTGCATGATCCGGTACGGCAGCGACGCGAAGATCATGTCCGCTTTCCAGGTCGTGATCCCGGATGCGAGCGCACGCTCCGAATACAGGTCGCCGAGCGCGTGCTCCATCAACGAGTCCGACTTGATGACGTGCGTCGAGCTGCGCTGGACCATCGTCACGTCGACGCCGGCCTCCCACAGCGCGGCGCAGATGTCGTGGGCCGAGTTGTTCGAGCCGATGACCACGGCCTGCTTCCCGACGTAGGCGTCCGGGCCGGGGTGCTGCGAGCTGTGGTGCTGGTCGCCGCGGAAGCGGTCCTGACCGGGGAACGTCGGGATGTTCGGCTTGCCGGAGACACCGAGCGCGAAGACCAGGTGCTTGGGTCGCAGGGTCAGCTGCTCGGTCCCGTCGTCCCCGCTTTCCCCCTGGTGCCGTCGTTCGACGAGGACCTCCCACTCCTGCGCGTCGGAGTTCCAGGTCGCCTTCCGACAGGTCGTCGAGCCCCAGTAATTGAGCTCCATGACCTTCGCGTACATCTCGAGCCAGTCGGCGATCTTGTCCTTCGGGCTGAAGACCGGCCAGTTCCGCGGGAAGGGGATGTAGGGCAGGTGGTCGTACCAGACCGGGTCGTGCAGCGCGAGGCTCTTGTAGCGCTTCCGCCACGAGTCGCCGGGGCGCACGTTGCGCTCGACGATCAACGCAGGGACGCCGATGGAGCGCAGCCTCGCCCCGAGCGCGATCCCGCCCTGGCCGCCGCCGACGACGAGGACGTAGGGCTGCGTCGTCGTGCCGAAGCCCTCGACCTCCTCCTCGCGCCGCTCCGACCAGGTGCTGCGGTTCGGGTGCACCCCGTGCTCGACACCGCGCGGGCGGCGCTCGCTCATCGGCTCCTCGAAGCCCTTCAGCTCCTCGAGCGTGGTGAGCAGGGTGAAGGCCTTGAGCTCGCCGGCTGCTTCTCCGTCCGGGTCGTCCCGCAGGCGGAGGTGCCCGCTCCCGCGGCCGGTGCCTGTCTCGAACTCCACCCACGCCTCGATCACGCCGTCGGTCTCGGTCGGTTCCTCGGTGCGTACGAAGCCGGTGGGGTCCGTGGCGTCGAGGGTCGCCCGGAGCATGTCGGCCACGCCGGCGGGCCCCTCGACGGTCGTGAGGTTCCAGGTGAACGACACGAGGTCGCGCCAGAAGCTCTGCGCGCCGAACAGGCCGGCCGCGCGTTCCACGTCGCGCGCGGACAACGCGGCCTGGAAGTCGGCGAGCCAGGCGTCGACCGACCCGGCCAGCGGGCTGGGGGCGATGCTGTCCGGCCGCTCCATCGTTTGGGTCACGGGGGCCTCCGCATGCGTTGCAGCTGTGATGTGGCACACATGCAACGCCGCGGGTGGATGCTTCGCAAGGGTGCGCGGGCGCGCGGTGGGGGAGGGTGCCCCTCGCTTCGTCGGAGCGTCGATGGACTCTTCGCCGGGCGGCGATGACTTCCGAGGAGCGTCACCGTCTGTTCTTCGACGACCCGCGACCGCACCTCGGAGGAGATGCTCATGACCACCGTGCTCGCGATCGGGACCCGCAAGGGGCTGTGGTTCGCCCACAGTGAGGACCGCCGGAGCTGGACGCTCGACGGTCCACACCTGCTGATGCAGGAGGTCGCCGCGGTCGCCGTCGACACCCGTCCTCGCGCCCCGCGGGTGCTGGCGACCGGCTACAGCGAGCACTGGGGGCCGACCGTGCTCTTCTCGGACGACGTGCTCGGGGGCGTACGAGCGGTGCCGGCGCGAGTGGCAGCTGGACCGAGTCCGACTCCGCGCCCATCGCGTTCCCCTCGGACACCGACGCCGCCCTCGCCCGGGTCTGGCAGCTGCAGCCCGACAGCGCCGACCGTCCCGACGTCGTCTGGGCCGGATGCGAGCCGACGTCGCTGTGGCGCAGCGAGGACGGAGGGCGCAGCTTCTCGCTGGTGCGGGGGTTGTGGGACCACCCGCACCGCCCGGAGTGGGCGCCGGGCTACGGCGGGGCCGCGGTGCACACAGTGCTGCCCGACCCGACCTCGGACCGCGTGACGGTCGCCATGAGCACCGGCGGCGTCTACGTCAGTGAGGACGCGGGGGAGAAGTGGTCGGCATCGACATGGAAACCGTCCAACACGGGGATCACCGCCCCCTTCTTCCCCGACCCGCCGCCGGAGTTCGGCCAGTGCGTGCACAAGGTGGTCGCCGACGCGGCCGGGCCGTCCCGGCTCTACGCGCAGAACCACCCGGGTGTCTTCCGCTCCGACGACGGTGGGGCGTCGTGGACGTCGATCTCCGGCGGATTGCCCTACGAGTTCGGCTTCCCGGTCCTCGCCTCGCCCCGGACGCCGGAGCTGATCTGGGTCGTCCCGCTCGAGGCCGACATGCGCCGGGTGCCGCCCGGCGGTCGGCTGCGGCTGCAGCGCTCGCGCGACGGCGGGAACACCTGGGCCGAGGTCGGTGGCGGGCTGCCGGACGACTACTGGGGGAGCGTCCTGCGGGACGCGGCCTGCGTCGACACGGGCGATCCGACGGGCGTCTACCTCGGGACGCGGGACGGCTGCGTCTACGCCAGTGCCGACGAGGGCGAGAGCTTCGTGCAGGTGGCGGAGCACCTGCCGGACGTGCTGGTCGTGCGGGCCGCGGAGCTGCCATGAGGGGCAAGACCGTGAGGGGCAGGCCGTGAGCGTCCGGGTCCGGCTGCCGGGCGTGCTCGCGGAACACGCCGGCGGCCAGCGGACGCTCGCCGTCGAACCCCCGCCCGCGACGGTCGGGGACCTGCTCGACGTCCTCGAGGCGCAGCACCCGCGGCTGTGCCGGCGGCTGCGGGACGAGACCGGCACGCTGCGCCGGCACGTCAACGTCTACGTGGACGGCGAGAACGCGCGGACGCTGCAGGGGCTCGCGACCCCGCTCCGGCGGGACGCGGAGGTGCAGGTGCTGCCGTCGGTGGCCGGCGGCTGAATCGTCAGTCCAGGGACTTCGCGTAGCCGGCGAGACCCGCGAAGAAACCGGATGTGGCCGACGCGAGCAGCCCCGCACGAGCCGATGAACCGTCCAGCCTCGGTCCGATCAGGCCGAGGACCGAGTCGGCGATGTTCAAGCCGATCGCGGCGTCGAGCACCGTGTCCTGTGCCTCGCCGTCGAGCTGCAGGGTCAGGACGCCCAGGACGATGTTGCGCGTTCCCCAGATCCGGGTGATGGACCGCGTGCTCGGCGACGCGTCAGTTCCATACGTCTTGAGCAGAGCCCCGGGGGCGAGGGCGCCCAACACCCCGAAGCCGATCGAGGCCGCCGCCATGCCCTGCACCAGTGGCTGCTTGTCCATCCGTCCCCCAGGTGTTCGTCGATCGCCGTCGTTGCGGCGGGAGCACGGTAGCGGGGAGGAGCCGCGAAGATCTCGGAATCGGGCATCGTCGTGGACCCGGCTCCCGGTCAGCCGCCGATGTAGCTCATCTCGACCTTGGACAGCTCCCGCGTCCGCTCGCCCCGTATCTCGGAGTATCGATCCGCGCGGGCCGACCAGAGCCCGGCGACCCGGTTGGCGAGGTCCGCGTCGGTCGCGCCGGCGCGCAGCGGTGCGCGCAGGTCGTGCCCGGTCGTCCCGAACAGGCAGGTGTAGAGCTCGCCCACGGCCGACAGGCGCAGACGGGTGCACGTCCCGCAGAAGGGTTGGGACACCGAGGTGACGAACCCGACCTCCCCGGCGCCGTCGGCGAACCGGTAGCGCTTGGCGACCTCGCCGTACTCCGCCGGGTCGACGGGCTCGAGCGGGTGCAGCGCGTCGATGCGGTCGCGCAGCTCGGCGGCGGGCACGACCTCGTCGAGCAGCCAGCCGTTCGAGGTGCCGACGTCCATGTACTCGATGAAGCGCAGGGTGTGCCCGCCCGCGCGGGCGAAGGCGACGAGGTCGAGCAGCCCGGCGTCGTTGACGCCCCGCTGGACAACCGTGTTGATCTTCACGGCGAACCCCGTCTCCGCGGCGACGCGGATGCCGTTCAGCACGGTGTCGAGCGGGATGCGGGTGTCGCTCATGCGCGCGAAGACGTCCGGGTCGACCGAGTCCAGGCTGACCGTGATGCGGTGCAGCCCCGCCTCGCGGAGCGGGCCGGCCATCGCGGCGAGCAGCGAGCCGTTGGTGGTGAGGGCGAGGTCCTCGACGCCGGGAGTTGCGGCGATCATCCGGACGAGCGCGGGCAGGTTGCGCCGCAGCAGCGGCTCGCCGCCGGTCAGGCGCACCTTGCGGACCCCGAGCGGCGTCAGCGCCCCGACGACCCGCGCGATCTCCTCGAACGAGAGCAGGTCGTGCCGCGGCAGGAAGGCGTGGTCGGGCCCGAACACCTCGCGCGGCATGCAGTAGCGGCAGCGGAAGTTGCAGCGGTCGGTCACCGAGATGCGCAGGTCGCGCAGCGGCCGGCCGCGGAGGTCGCGCGGCTGCTCGGAAGCGAGGTCGCGCGGGGGCTCCATGCCTCCATGGTGCGTCATCCGGACGGCGCTGAGGAGCCGTCGCCGATCTGGGTGGCGGGCGGCCGGCACGGCGTGCCGGACGTCGGTAACTGCCCGCAACCTCGCTATAGCGCGAAGGTGACCTGGGTCATAGTGTTGTTCCGTCAACGGTCGGGAGCCGGAGGAGCAGCACACCCGCACGGGTGGGCTGCGTCGTGCATCGGGCGAGCGGCCGTCCTGCGGCGGGTGTCCGCCCGCCGAAGATCGCCCGTAGGAGGCTCCCTTGGCCCGCGTGAGCGTCACCGTCGACGGCGTCCGATATGACGACGACGTCGAACCCCGTCTGCTTCTCGTGCACTACCTGCGCGACCGCCTCGGCCGCACCGGCACCCCGGTCGGCTGCGACACCAGCAACTGTGGCGCCTGCACCGTCCACCTCGACGGGGCCAGCGTGAAGAGCTGCACGGTCCTGGCCGTCCAGGCCGACGGCAGCAGCGTCACCACGATCCAGGGCCTCGCGAGCGGTTCGGCGCCCGAGGACCAGCACCCGCTGCAGCGTGCGTTCCACGACCAGCACGGGCTGCAGTGCGGCTTCTGCACGCCGGGGATGATCATGGCGGCGGCGGACCTGCTGAACGACAACCCCAACCCCTCGGAGGAGGAGATCCGGGAGGGGCTCGAGGGCAACCTGTGCCGCTGCACCGGCTACCAGAACATCGTCTCGGCGGTGCAGCAGGCAGCGGGCGAGATGAGCGGCAGCACGGCACGGGCGGGGGCGTCGGCATGACCGAGCAGCTGACCAGGCCTGCGTCGTCCGGCGGGGAACTCGGCCGGGCGCGCAAGCGCAAGGAGGACGCCAAGCTCGTCACCGGCCAGACGACCTGGACCGACAACATCGTGATGCCCGGGATGGTGCACCTGGCCTTCCTGCGCAGCCCCATGGCGCACGCCAAGATCCTGTCGATCGACGTCGCGCCGGCGCTGGAGCGGCCCGGGGTGCTCGCCGCCTACACCGCCGCCGACCTCGGGGTCGACGCGATGTCGCTGCCGTGCGCCTGGCCCGTGACGCCGGACATGGTCCACCCCGACCACCACCCGCTCGCCAGCGATGAGGTCAGGCACCTCGGTGATCCGGTGGCCGTCGTGGTGGCCCGGGACAGGTACTCGGCGGCGGACGCGCTCGAGGCGATCGAGGTCGACTACGACCCCCTGCCGGCCGTGGTGGACATGGAGACGGCACTCGACGACGGCGATCTGGCCCACAGCGACCAGTCCACGAACAAGACCTTCGTCTGGCCGCTCGTCAACGGGGACATCGACGAGGCGTTCCGGGGCGCGGCGCACGTGGTCGAGCGGCGCTACGTCCAGCAGCGCCTGCTGCCGACCGCCATGGAGCCCCGCGCGGTCGTCGTCGCGCCGATCGCGGCCGCCGACGAGTACACGGTCTACTCGGCGACCCAGGTGCCGCACATCGTCCGGATCATGCTCGCGCTGACGACCGGCATCCCGGAGCAGAAGATCCGGGTCGTGGCGCCCGACGTCGGCGGTGGCTTCGGGTCGAAGCTCGACGTCTACGCCGAGGAGGTCGTGTCGCTGCTGGTGGCCAAGAAGCTCGGCCGTCCGGTGAAGTGGACCGAGTCCCGCAGCGAGAACTACCAGGGGACCATCCACGGCCGCGACCAGATCCAGCGCATCTCGGCCGCCTTCGACGCCGACGGCCGCATGCGCGGGCTGAAGGTGGACCTGCTCGCCGACATGGGTGCCTACCTGCAGCTCATGACGCCGGGCATTCCGCTGCTCGGCGCGTTCATGTACAACGCGATCTACAAGATGGACGCGCTCGACTTCAAGACCACGGGCGTGTTCACCAACAAGACGCCGACCGACGCCTACCGCGGCGCGGGCCGGCCGGAGGCGACCTTCGCCATCGAGCGGCTGATGGACGACGCGGCCTTCGAGATGGGCATGGAGCCGTTCGAACTCCGCGAGCGGAACTGGATCCGGCACGAGGAGTTCCCCTTCGAGACCATCGCCGGTCTCACCTACGACAGCGGGAACTACGAGGCGGCCACGGCCAAGGCCAAGGAGCTGTTCGGCTACGACGAGCTGCGCCGCGAGCAGCAGCAGCGGCGGGACCGCAAGGACCCGGTTCAGCTGGGCATCGGCATCTCGACCTTCACCGAGATGTGCGGCCTCGCCCCCTCGCGGGTGGTCGGTTCGCTCAGCTACGGCGCCGGTGGCTGGGAAGCCGCGGACATCCGGATGCTGCCGACCGGCAAGGTCGAGGTCGTCACGGGGACCAGCCCGCACGGCCAGGGCCACGTGACGTCGTGGAGCCAGATCGTCGCCGATGCGCTCGGCGTGCCCTTCGACGACGTCGAGGTCATCCACGGCGACACCAAGTCCTCCCCCCAGGGGCTGGACACCTACGGGTCGCGCTCCCTGGTCGTCGGCGGCATCGCCGTGCACAAGGCGTGTGAGCGGGTGGTGGAGAAGGCACGTCGGGTCGCGGCCCACCTGCTCGAGGCCGCCGAGGGCGACCTCGAGTTCGCCGACGGTGCCTTCTCCGTCAAGGGCTCACCGGAGGCGAAGCAGTCGATCCAGGACATCGCGCTGGCGACGTTCTACTCGCACAACTTCCCCGAGGGCATGGAGCCGAGCCTGAACTCCAGCTACGTCTTCGATCCGGAGAACTTCTCCTATCCGCACGGGACGCACCTGTGCGCCGTCGATGTCGACACCGAGACAGGGATGGTCTCGATCCGGAAGTACGCCGCCGTGGACGACGTGGGCAAGGTGATCAACCCGCAGATCGTGGAGGGTCAGATCCACGGAGGTCTGGCCCAGGGCATCGCCCAGGCCCTGTTCGAGGAGGCCGTCTACGACGCCGACGGCAACCTCGTCACGGGCACGATGGTCGACTACACCATCCCGTCGGCGAGCGACCTGCCGCACTTCGACCTCGACCGGACGGAGACGCCCGCGACGAGCAACCCGCTCGGCGTCAAGGGTGTCGGCGAGGCGGGAACCATCGCCTCCACCCCCGCGGTGGTCAACGCGGTCGTCGACGCCCTGCGGCCCTTCGGGGTGCGGGACGTCCGGATGCCCTGCACGCCCGAGCGGGTGTGGCGGGCGATCCAGGACGCCGGCGCCGGCGGCGGCGGGGAGCGGGCCGCGGCGGGAACCGTCGCCTACGGCGGCTCCGCCCGCAGCGACATCGGCGACGTCGCTGAGGCCCGCAATTCGCCGTCGCGCGAGGGAGACGCCCGATGATCCCGGCCGAGTTCGACTACATCAAGGCCACCTCGGTCGACCAGGCGGTCTCCGCGCTGGCCGAGCACGGCGACGAGGCCAAGGTGCTCGGTGGCGGGCAGAGCCTGCTGCCGTTGCTCCGGCTGCGGCTGTCCTACCCGACCGTCGTCGTCGACGTCTGCAAGGTCGACGAGATGCGCGGCGTCCGGGAGGAGGGCGACCGGCTGGTGATCGGTTCCATGACGACGCACGACGAGGTGCTGCGCGACGAACTGGTCCGCCAGCACCTGCCGCTCCTGTCGGAGACGACGGAGACGGTCGCCGACCCCGCCGTCCGGCACAAGGGCACGTTCGGTGGGGCGCTGGCGCACGCCGACCCGGCCGGGGACCTCGCGTCCGTCGCGGTGGCGCTGGACGCGACGATGACGATCGCCGGGCCCAACGGGCGGCGGCAGGTGGCGGCGAGCGACTTCTTCGTCGACTACCTGCAGAGCGTGCTGGAACCGGACGAGGTGCTCGTCGAGGTGTCGCTGCCGAAGCTCGGGAGCGGCTGGGGCGTCCACTACGAGAAGTTCCACCGGGTCGCGCAGGCCTGGGCGATCGTCGGCGTGGCCGCTGCCGTGCGACGCGACAACGGGTCCATCGCCGAGGCCCGGGTCGGCCTGACCAACATGGGCTCGACGCCGGTGCGGGCCCGCGCCACGGAGGACGCGCTGGCCGGAGCCGCGGCCGAGGCGGGCGCCATCGCCGCCGCCGCCGCGAAGGCCGCGGACGGCACCGACCCGCCGAACGACCTCAACGCCCACGCCGACTACCGGGTGCACCTGGCCCAGGTGCTGACCCGGCGGGCCCTGTCGAAGGCGGCGGGCGTCTGAGCGCAGCCGCCGGCGCCGGGATGCCCGAGGACCCGATGCCCGAGGACTCGATCGTCGAGGACTCGTCGTCGGGGACGTCCCGGCGCACGCTGCTGCCGCCCGAGGTCACCGCTCCCGCCGACCTCGGGCGGCTGCTCTCCGGTGCCGGCTACCTCGCCGACGAGGGGGTGTCGACCGCCTGCTATCTCGCGCTCGCCCTGCAGCGCCCGCTGTTCTGCGAGGGGGAGGCCGGCGTCGGCAAGACGTCGCTCGCGCAGGCGTTGGCCGTCGCGCTCGGTGCGCCGCTGATCCGGCTGCAGTGCTACGAGGGGATCGACGCGAGCCAGGCGCTCTACGACTGGGACTTCCCGCGTCAGCTCATGCACCTGCGGGCCGCGGAGGCCGCGGGCCGGGCGGCGGAGGCCGGATCTCGGGAGCCGGTGAACCCGGAGGCGCTCGAGGACGAGCTGTACAGCCGGCGCTTCCTCGTGAGCCGGCCGCTGCTCGCCGCGCTGGAGACGACGCCGTGCGTGCTGCTCGTCGACGAGGTCGACCGGGCCGATGACGAGTTCGAGGCGTTCCTGCTCGAGGTGCTCTCCGACTTCACCGTCACCATCCCCGAGCTCGGCACGGTGCGCGCCGAGATACCGCCCGCCGTGGTCCTCACCAGCAACCGCACCCGCGACGTCCACGACGCGTTGAAGCGGCGCTGTCTCTACCACTGGCTCGACCACCCGAGTTTCGCGCGCGAGGTGGCGATCGTCCGCAGCCGGCTGCCGCGGGCGTCGGAGACGCTGGCACAGCAGGTCACGGCCGCGGTGCAGGACATCCGCGCGCAGCCGCTGCTCAAGCCCCCGGGCGTGGCCGAGACGCTGGACTGGACCGAGGCGCTGCTCGCCCTCGGCGCGGAGAAGCTGGACCCGGAGACGGCCACGCTCACCCTCGGCTCGCTGCTGAAGTACCACGAGGACCAGCAGCGGATCGGTCGTGGGGACGTCGCCGCGCTGGTGGCCCGGGCGGTGGCGGGTGCCTGACCGCCTCCGCTCCGGCCGGTCCGCAGAGGCCGCCGGCTACGGAACTGGTTACGACGTGCCGGACGTCCTCGTCGGCCTCGCCCGGACACTGCGGGCCGCGGGCGTCGACGCCTCGCCCGACCGGGTGCACTCGATGGCCGACGCGCTCGCACAGCTCGACGCCGCCCGGCGCGCGGACGTCTACTGGTCCGGCCGGCTGACCCTGTGCAGCGACCCCGACGACCTCGCCCGCTACGACCGGGTGTTCGCGGCCTACTTCGGGGACCGGCCGAATTCCCTGGTGCGGCGGCCGGTGGTGCCGAAGCTGCAGCCCCTGCGGGTGGCCCTGCCTCCGGACGATCGCGGGGACGGGGACGACGACCCGACCGACGAGGACGAGCCGGAGGTGGCGAGCGCCGTCGCCAGCCGCACCGAGCAGCTGCGGTCCCGCGACGTCGCCGAGTTGGACTCGGCGGAGCGCACCGATCTCTACACCCTGCTCGCCGCCTTCCGGCTGCCCGGCGAGGTCCGGCGCAGCCGACGGCTCAGCCCGGCGCCGCGCGGGACCGTCGATCGTGCGCGGACGGCGCGGCTGATGCTCCGGCACGGCGGCGAACTGGACGAACTACGTCGGCACCGTCGCTCCGAGCGGCCGCGGCGGGTGGTGCTGCTCGTCGACGTCAGCGGATCGATGGCCCCCTACAGCGACGCGCTGCTGCGCTTCGCGCACGCCGCGGGCGGTTCCGGGCGTGGGGCCGGTCGTGCGGTCGAGGTCTTCACGGTCGGCACCCGGCTCACCCGCATCACGGTTGAGCTGGGACACCGCGACCCGGACGAGGCGATGCGCGCCGCGTCCGCGGCGATCCCGGACTGGAGCGGCGGCACCCGGCTCGGCGACCTGCTCGCCGAGTTCCTCGACCGGTGGGGACAGCGCGGGATGGCGCGCGGTGCCGTCGTCGTGATCCTCTCCGACGGCTGGGAGCGCGGCGACGCGACCGAACTCGGCGTGCAGATGGCACGGCTGCACCGGCTCGCCCATCGCGTCGTCTGGGCGAACCCGCTCAAGGCGCGATCCGGATACGCGCCGCTCGCGGCCGGGATGGCAGCCGCCCTCCCACACGTTGACGACTTCGTCGAGGGTCACAGCCTTGCCGCCCTCGAACGGCTCGCGGCGGTCGTCGCGGGGGCACGACGAGCAGGCAAGCCAGAGGTGCAGCATGCGTGAGAACTGCGATGCGTGACATCCGGGAGAAGCTCCAGGCCTGGTCGAACAGCGGCACCCCCTACGCGCTGGCCACGGTCGTCGGGGTCCGCGGGAGCGCCCCGCGGGACCCCGGCGCCGCGATGGCCGTCAGCGCCGACGGCGAGGTGATCGGCAGTGTCTCGGGCGGCTGCGTCGAGGGCGCGGTGTACGAGTCCGCGCGCGAGGTCCTCGCCAGCGGCGCGGCGGTGCTGGAGACCTACGGCATCAGCGACGAGGACGCGTTCGCCGTCGGCCTCACCTGCGGCGGCATCCTCGACGTGCTGGTGCAGCCGGCACGCGAGCAGTTCCCCGCCGTGCTCGCCTCGATCGCGAGCGGGGAGCCGGTGGTCACCGCCACCATCGTCGGCGGGGAACCGGCAGCGGGACCGGGCGGGGTCGGCACGACGATCGCGGTCTGGCGGGACCGGATCGAGGGCAGCCTCGGCGTCGAGGGTCTCGACGTCGCGGTCGTCGACGACGCCCGGGGCATGCTCGAGCAGGGCGCCACCGGGACCCGGCACTACGGGCCGTCCGGCGAACGACGGCTCGACGACGTCGCGGTGTTCATGCAGAGCTTCACCCCGCCGCCGCGGCTGCTCGTGTTCGGCGCCATCGACTTCGCCGGCGCCGTCGCCCGCCTCGGCGTCTTCCTCGGCTACTTCGTGACGGTCTGCGACGCCCGGCCGGTGTTCGCCACCCGGAAGCGGTTCCCCGAGGCCCACGAGGTCGTCTGCGAGTGGCCGCACCGGTTCCTCGAGCGGACCCCGACCGACGCCCGCACCGTCATCTGCGTGCTCACCCACGACCCGAAGTTCGACGTGCCGCTCCTCGAGGTGGCGCTGCGGCGCCCCGCGGCTTACATCGGCGCGATGGGCAGCCGGCGCACCCACGCCGACCGGCTGGCCCGACTGCGCGAGGCGGGCCTGACCGAGGACGAGATCGGCCGGCTGGCGTCGCCGATCGGGCTCGACATCGGTGCCCGCAGCCCGGAGGAGACGGCGGTGTCGATCCTCGCCGAGGTCATCTCCCGCCGCTGGGGCGGGACCGGGCAGCCGCTGGCGGAGACGTCCGGCCGCATCCACAGTGCTGAGCACGAGGCTCGCCTCGGTGCTGAACACGAGGCCCGCCTCGGTGCTGAACACGAGGCCCGCCTCGGTATCCGTCCCGACGCCCTGCGCCCGATGCCGTCGTGACGCCGACTGATCAGGTGGAGACCGGCGGCGACGTGGAGACCGGCGGCCCGGCGTGCGCGGGGCTGCTGCTCGCGGCCGGAGGCGGTCGCCGCATGGGTCGTCCCAAGGCGCTCGTCGAGCTGGACGGTCGCCTGCTGGTGGAGCGCGGGGCCGACGTCCTGCGGCAGGCGGGGTGCGAGCCGGTGGTGGTCGTCCTCGGTGCCGCCGCCGACGAGGTGCGGCGCCGGGCGGAGCTGTCCGATGCCCACATCCTCGACAACCCCAACTGGGCGGAGGGCCAGGCCGGTTCGCTCCGGGTAGGGCTCGGAGGCCTGGCGGACGCCGACGCGGACGACCCCGTCGGCGCGGTCGTCGTGAGCCTCGTCGACCAACCCGCGATCCCGCCCGAGGTGGTGCGCCGGCTGACCGACGCCTGGCGGCACGGCGCCGGCCCGGCGGTCATCGCCGCCTACGACGGGGAGCCGCGCAACCCCGTCCTGCTCGACCGCCGGGTCTGGCCGGACGTGGCGGCCAACGTCGAGGGCGACGAGGGCGCGCGGCTGTGGCTGCGCGAGGTCCGGCGCGACCATCCGGAGCAGATCGTGCTCGTCGAGTGCAGCGACATCGGCGACCCGCTGGACCTCGACACCCCCGAAGATTTCGATGCCCTGGCGAGCGCTCGGGCCGAGGAGGAGCTGAGATGAAGCTGGAGAACTCGTTCACCGTCCCGGTGCCCGTGGACCAGGCGTGGCAGGTGCTGCAGGACGTCGAGCGCATCGCCCCCTGCATGCCGGGCGCGACGCTCGACTCGGTCGACGGCGACTCGTTCACCGGCCGGGTGAAGGTGAAGGTCGGGCCGATCATGCTCACCTACTCCGGCAAGGCCAGCTTCGCCGAGAAGGACGAGTCGGCCCACTCCATGCTCATCGAGGCCAGCGGCAAGGAGACCCGCGGCAGCGGCACCGCCAAGGCGACGGTGCTGGCGTCGATGCAGGCCGAGGGGGACGACTCCACCAAGGTGTTGTTGACCACCGACCTCGCCGTCACGGGCAAGCCGGCGCAGTTCGGCCGCGGGGTGATGGCCGACGTCAGCGGGAAGCTGATCGACCAGTTCGCCCGGTGCCTCGCCGACGAGGTGGCCAGCGGCTCGGCCGGCGCGGCCGAAGCCGCCGCGGCGGCCGAGGCCGCCGCGGAGCCCTCGACGGCGGAGCCGGAGGCCGCGCCCGCTCCCGCGACCGAACCGGCCGTCTCCTCCGTGGGCGCGACGCCCGAGGCTCCGGCGGCGCCCCCGGTGGCGCCGTCGGGTGCGCCGCAGCAGCCCGCGCCGGCACCCGCCACGCCGCTGCCCGCGACCGCGGCGGCGGGGGCGGGCGGTTCGGCCACCGCCCCGGCGGCGCCGGCGAGCCGGTCCGAGCCCCCGAGGCCGCGACCGCAGCAGGCGGAGGCGATCGACCTCCTGGGTACCGCGGGCATGCCCGTGGCCAAGCGACTCGTCCCTGTCGTGGCGGGCGTCGTCGTCCTGCTGCTGCTGATCCGGGTGTTGCGCCGCCGCTAGCCGCCCAGCATCTCCCGCAGCTTGAGCACGGTGTTCCAGTTGCGGGTGGTGGCGACTCCGTCGAGCTTGGTCAACACCTTGTTGATCGGGGAGTCGAAGGACGTCGTCTCGTACGACAGGTAGAGATCGCGCAGGGGGTCGGGGCCGATCGCGATCTCGTCGCTCCCGTGCCGGTAGCCGAAGGCCTCGACCACGGCCGGGTCGGTCGGCTTCTCCGTGAACGCGACGTGCAGCATCTTCGGCGACGCCGCGGCGCGCTCCGGGAACGGGTTGGCGGCGATGACCGCCTCCACCTGCTCGGCGGTGCGGACGACCACACGGACGGGGAGCCCGTGGTCCTCGGCGAGCGTCCGTTCCACGCGCTCGGCCAGGCCGGTCGGGTCGTCCGCGGTCAGGGCGGCGTTGCCGCTCTGCAGCAGCGTCGCGACGTCGGCGACCCCGTCGAGGGCGCCCAGGAGGCGCCGCAGGTCGGCCATGGCGATGCGGTTGTGCTTCCCGACGTTGACGCCCCGCAGCAGCACGGTGCAGCGAGTCATGGGCCCAGCCTTCCATGCGCCGGATAGCGACGGGCCTTCGCGACCCGCGGACGGTGGCAGCATGGAGAGGTGGACCCAGAGCAGGCCCGACCGCGGGCCGGGCGGCTGGCTGAGCTCGCCGAGCTCGTCGCCGACGGCGACGTGGTGGTCCTGTCCGGCGCGGGCATCTCGACCGAGTCCGGCATCCCGGACTACCGCGGGCCGACGGGGGCGCAGCGGTCCGCCTCGCCCATGACCTTCCAGACCTTCACGCGCGACCCCGTCGCGCGGCGCCGTTACTGGGCCCGCAGCCACCTCGGCTGGCATCTCATCGCCCGCGCCCGGCCCAACGCCGGCCACCGTTCGGTGGCCCGGCTGCAGGCTTTCGGCACGCTGCGTGGGGTCATCACCCAGAACGTCGACGGCCTGCACACCGCAGCGGGGGCGACCGACGTCGTCGAGCTGCACGGCAACCTCGACCGGGTCATCTGCCTGAGCTGCGGCCGGCTGTCCGGCCGTTCGGAGCTCGACCGACGCCTCACCGAGGCCAACCCCGCCTGGGAGGCGGAGGCGACCCGGATCAACCCGGACGGCGACGTCAGCATCCCGGAGGAGCAGCTCGACGGCTTCCGCACCGTCGACTGCCTCGCCTGCGGCGGCATGCTCAAGCCGGACGTCGTCTACTTCGGCGAAACGGTGCCGGCGGCCCGCGTGGAGCGGTGCTTCGATCTCGTCGACGAGGCCGGCGCACTGCTCGTGCTCGGCTCCTCCCTCACGGTCATGTCCGGGTACCGCTTCGTGCTGCGGGCCGCGAAGCTCGGCATCCCGATCGCGATCGTCAACGCAGGGGTCACCCGCGGTGACGCGAAGGCCGACCTCCGCCTCGACCTGCCGCTCGGCTCGGCACTGACGGATCTCGCCGGACTCGTGGGGGACCGGCTGGCCGGCACGTCGACCGGGATTCCGGCCTGACCGCAGACGCGGCCGGTCCGCGGCGGATCGTCGTCGCGGCGGAGCGCCTCGAGCCGTGGCTGGCGCGCTTCGCCGAGCGGCACGGCCCGCTGCGGCAGGACGCCGGGCGGGACGCGGTCACCTTCACGGCGGCGGACGGGTCGCAGGCCCGCTGCGAGGTGCCCTTCCCACCGCTGGCGTCGGGGTCCGACCTTGTCGAGCACGTCCTGCGCGAGCGGCGCGTCGGCGTGCTGCTGGTCCGGCTCGGTGGGCACGCGGCGGGGGTCTTCCTCGGGAACCGGCTGCTGGCGTCGAAGGTCGGCTCCCGGCACGTGCAGGGCCGTTCGGCCGCAGGCGGGTGGTCGCAGCAGCGGTTCGCCCGGCGGCGGGAGGCCCAGGGGCGGGCGGCGTTCGCGGCCGCGGCGGAGGTGGCCGCGCGCGTCCTGGTGCCCGAGGCCGGAGGTCTCGACGCGGTCGTCCTGGGGGGCTCCCGGCCCGCCGTCGACGCGGTGCTCGCCGACGTTCGGCTCGCGCCGCTCCGGCCGCTGGTCGTCGGGAGGTTGCTCGAGGTGCCGGATCCTCGCCGCACCGTTCTCGAGCGGACGCCGGCGCAGTTCCGGTCCGTTTCGATCGCGGTCCTCGACCGCGAAAGAGGGTGATGCAAAACCCGGTCAACTGGCGTTGACTCGCCGTAGCCGGGTAGGTGGACGTCGACAGCACCCCCAGAGCGAAGGAGCTCCCATGGCTGCCGACACCAGCGTTGCGAACAGCACCAGCAACGGGATCAAGGGCAACGACGCCGTCGACTGGACCGATCTCGGCAAGGAGATGTGGTCCTACCTCACGGGCAAGGGCGCCGCGATCAACTACGAGTTCGTCGACATGTTCGTCGAGGTCCCGCGGGACACCGGCAGCGAGGCCCCGCGGGCGGTGTGGCGGCTGAACGGCACGCTGCGCATCACGACGACCGACCGCGACTCGGGGCGGTCCTGACCGACCAGCGGCCCGACCGGCCGGCCCTGCACATTGACGCCGACGTCGAGTTCTCCGTCGACGTCGGATCCGGCCCCGTGCGGGGCCGGATCGAGGCGGCGGGGTCGACCGTTCGGGTGGTCACCGACGATGCCGTGACCGTGTGGGACGCCGCTACCGGCGTTCCCGAGCTCGGCGCGGAGCTCGTGCCGGCGCTCGCCGGCCTGCTGGCGGAGTCCGGCCTGGCGATGGAGGTCACCGGCCCGCAGGGTCGGATCGCGTCGCTCGGCGACGTGCCGCCGTCGCTCGTCGGCCGCCTGGCCACCGGCAGCGCGCGGGTGAACCTCGGACGGGTGCGGGCCGTCCGCCCCGTCGCCCTGGCGCGGCTGCGCGGCTCGCGACAGCGGGTGCTCATCGGCCTCGCAGCCGCCGTGGTCCTCGGTGCGGTGGCGGCACTGGTCGCTACGCGCCGACGAGCCGACGGCTGACCCGCGCGAACATCACCAGCAACGTGGAAGATCGCCACACGGCGTGTCGCCCGTCGGCCGGCGGCGTGTCGATCGACCGCGTTGCCGACGATCTTGCGCCGCGGGCGCGCGGCGGATCAGCTCCGCTTGGAGCCGGAGTGCTTGCCCGACGAGCCGGACGACGTGGTCGGTCCCGTCTCGTCCCCGACCCCGGACGCGCTCGTGCCGCCGTCCCTCGCCTCGCCATTGGCCTTTGCCTGCGAACCGCCGCGCGACCGGTCCCGCGGCTTGTCGGGCCTCGAGCGGCCCGACGGGGTCATCCGGCTGAACTCGCGGCCGAAGGTCTCGTCGATCCGCTGTGCCATGGCGAGATCGAACACCCCGAGCAGCGCCTCCTCGGCGATGCCGCGTAGACGCTCGAGCGCCGCCTGCACCGCGGGCCACTGCTCCTCGGGCTGCCCCGCATCGGCGAAGGGCTTCCAGACCCGCTCGATGTAGAGCTCGAGGTAGAGCTTGGCGACCCCGTCTGCGTGTCGGCGCAGCTGCTCGACCAGCTTCATGGCGCGGCGAGCGTCGACGTTCAGCGACGACATCGCCTCCTGGCCGGCGTGCAGCACGCGCGGGGCGAGCTCCTCGTACCGGGCGTCGTCGAGCTTGCGCAGCAGGCCCAGCTTCTCGGCCCGGCTGAGCAACTCCTCCTCGTGACCCGGTGAGGGGAAGCGCTCGTTGAGCTCCTTGACGTCGACGATCTGCGGCTCGGACTCGCCGAACAGCGATTTGACGGTCCGGCTGAACTGCAGGATCTCGGCGTCGGAGTCGCCGGTGTTGTCCAGCATCCGGACGATGGTGTCGAGCTTGAAGCCCTCGGCCTGCAGGTCCTTCACCAGCTCGACCCGCGAGACGTGCCGGGCCGAGTAGTACCCCATGCGCGAGCGCACCTCGGGCGCCGGCAGGAGCTTGCGCGACTGGTAGGCGCGGAGGGTGCGCACGGTCATGCCCGTGCGACGGGCCAGTTCCTCGATGGGGAACGACTCGTCCGCCTCGGGCTCGGGAGTCGCGCCGGAGCGGGCCATGGCCCAAGAGCCTAGCCTTGCATGTTGCCATTGCCCGTTGTTACATACGGCTATGTCTCTTGTAGCGATGGCAGGATCTCTGTCGGGGGCGGGCTCAGAGGTCCTGACGGCGGCCTCGGGTGCCGCCACCCAGCCGCCGGCGGGGGGCTCCTCCCTGGAGCAGGTGCTCATCGCGACCGCCGCCGCGGGCGCCATGACGACCGTGCTGCTGGTCCTCGGCATCGGCCACCGCACCGGTCGCCTGAGACTGCTCACCCGCCTCGCCGACCGCTCCGAGCGATCCGCCTTCTCCCAGGGGCACCCCGGCTGGGCCGGCCTCCCACTCGGCCTCGCGCTGATCTCCCTGCTCACGGCCCTGCTCGGGATGTACTGGGACATCGCGCTGCACATCGGCGTCGGTCGTGACGAGGGGCCACTGGCCAACGCCGCGCACTATCCGATCCTGCTCGGACTCTTCGGCATCTTCGCCTCCGGCGCGCTGGCCTGCGTCCTGCCCAAGGACGGCGTACGTCCGGGGCCGGCGTCGGTCCGCATCACCCGGACCTGGTACGCGCCCACCGGCGGGCTGCTGCTCGCCGGATCGGGCTTCTACGCGCTGTTCGGCTTCCCACTCGACGATGTCTGGCACCGCATCTTCGGCCAGGACGTCACGCTCTGGGGTCCGACCCACCTCATGCTCATCGGTGGGGCCGGGCTCTCGCTCATCGGCATGGCCGTCCTCTACCGCGAGGGTCAGCTCGCCGCCCGGGCGGACGGGTCCGATCCGGAGTCCGCGTCCGGTCGCTGGATCCGCGCCGTCGTCTTCGCCCGCCGCGGCGCCATGATGGGCGGCCTGCTGATCGGCCTGTCGGTGTTCCAGGCCGAGTTCGACTTCGGGGTCCCGCAGTTCCGGCTCGTCTTCCAGCCGCTGCTGATCGCCGTCGCCGCCGCGGTGGCGCTGGTCGCCGCGCGGCTGTGGATCGGCCGCGGCGGCGCGGTCACGGCCGTCGCCTTCTACCTGCTCATCCGCGGCGGGGTGTCGCTGATCGTCGGACCGCTCATCGGTCACGCGTTCCCCGGCGTCCCGCTCTACCTGGCCGAGGCCGTCCTGGTGGAGTTCGCCGCGCTCGGCCTGGCCCGTCGCCCGCTTGCGTTCGGCGCCGCGAGCGGCCTGCTCATCGGCACCGTCGGCTTCGCCGCCGAGTACGCCTGGAGCGGCGTCGCCTTCCCGCTGCACTGGACCTCCGACATCGTCGTCGAGGGTGTGCTCATGGCCGTCGTCGGCGGGGTGGCCGGCGGCATCGCCGGCGCGCTGCTGGTGCTCGGCCTCTGGGGTCGCCTGCCCCGCCCGGCTGTCGCCCGTCCGCTCTACCTCGGCGGCATGCTCGCGGTGGCTCTGGCGGTGGCGAACGGCTTGATCATCACCGTCCCGTCGGGCTCGGCGAGCATGTCGCTCACCGAGGCCGGGCGGACCGAGGGCGGCAATCGGCAGGTCAACGCCGAGGTCCGGCTCGCCCCGACCGACCTCGCCGATTACCCCGCCTGGCTGACGATGACGTCGTGGCAGGGCAAGGGTGACGGCACCGGCCTGGTCATCGACCGGCTCGAGAAGGTCGGCGACGGCGTGTACCGCACCCGGGAGCCTGTACCCGTCGAGGGCAACTGGAAGTCGCTCGTCCGGCTGCACGACGGGCGCGAGCTCGGGGCGGTGCCGCTGTACCTGCCCGCCGACGACGCGTTGAACGTCCCGGAGGTCTCCGCGACCGCGCAGGTCGACCGTCCGCTGCAGCGGGAGATCCTCATCCTGCAGCGGGAGCGCAAGTCGGACGTGCCGGGCTGGCTCTGGACCGTCGCCAACCTGGTGGTGCTCGCCTGCAGCCTGACTCTGCTCGTCGCGCTCGGCTGGGGCGTCACCCGGCTGTCGCGCTCGACGAAGGCGTCGGACCGCGTCGACCCCGAGCCGGCTCCGTCCGGCTTCCGGCCCGGTGCCGTGCGGACGCGCCCACGGGTCCTACGACCGTCCGCGCCCGGGACGAGCTGATGGGCGTCGGATACGTTGCCGTCGGACACCTGGCCGCCGGATCCGTCGCCCCCGACCCCGACGTCACGTACCTCGCCCACCACGCGCTCGTGATCGCGATCCCGTTCGTGCTCCCGGTCCTGATCGTCGTGGGCATGGTGGCGGTCGTCGCCTATCGGGACCGCCGCCGGGGCCTGGACGACCTGGACGACCTGGACGACCTCGACGACCTGGACGAAAAGGAAGACGTTCCCGGCACGACGGCCGATGCCGGGGCTCGAACGGAAGGGGAGCCCGGGTGATCCGCGGGATCGAGAAG
Source organism: uncultured Actinomycetota bacterium (assembly GCA_963783105.1). Classification (GTDB taxonomy): domain Bacteria; phylum Actinomycetota; class Actinomycetes; order Frankiales; family Frankiaceae; genus JAVEDQ01. The sequence continues at coordinate 323,983 of CAWAMI010000002.1, read as the reverse complement.
TTCCACGGCCGGACGGCGGTCATCACGGGTGCCGGCTCCGGCATCGGGCGCGCGCTGGCCCTCGAGCTGGCCCGGATCGGTGCTCGCCTGGCCCTCTCCGACGTCAACGTCGAAGGCCTCGAGTTCACGGCTTCGCGCTGCCGCGCCCGCGGCGCGGAGACGTCCACCTACGTGCTCGACGTGTCCGACCGGGAGGCGTTCTTCGGCCACGCCAAGCAGGTGGTCGACGACTTCGGTGAGGTCACGCTCGTGATCAACAATGCGGGCGTCGCGATGAGCGGGCGGGTGCAGGACACCAGCTACGACGACTTCCGCTGGCTGATGGACATCGACTTCTACGGCGTCCTGCACGGCACCCAGGCCTTCCTGCCGCACCTCATCGCCTCCGGCGACGGCTACCTGGTGAACATCTCCAGCGTCTTCGGCCTCATCGCCGTGCCGAAGCAGGCGCCGTACAACGCGGCCAAGTTCGCGGTGCGGGGGCTCACCGAGGCGCTGCGGCTCGAGATGGCGGTGGAGAACCTGCCCGTCACCGTCTGCTGCGTCCATCCCGGTGGCATCCGCACCAACATCGCCCGGAGCGCCCGCTCGTCGCCGGAGCGGGCCGACGACCTGTCGAAGACCTTCGACAAGCTGGCGATGACCAGCCCGGACCGGGCCGCCCGCGTCATCCTGCGCGGGGCGCTGAAGGGCAAGCCGCGCGTGCTGATCGGTGCGGACGCCTACGGCATCGGGCTGCTGGCGCGTGCGTTGGGCGGGCGATACATGTCGCTGGTGGCGGGCGTGACGAAGCGGCTCAACTACTGAGTCGGCCGGGCTGAACCGGCTGAAACCACCGCGCCGGCCGCGCTGCCGGAGACGACGAGCGGCCTCTACAGGCTGTCGGGCACCTTCACCTCGCGCTTGAGGATCTTGCCGGTCGGGCCCTTGGGCAGCTCGTCGACGATCCAGATGTGCCGCGGGTACTTGTAGTTCGCGACCTGCTCCTTCACGAAGTCCCGCAGCTCGTCGGCGGTCGCCGTCGCGCCCTCCTTGAGCCCGACGGCGGCGGCCACCTCCTCGCCGAGGCTGTCGTGCGGGACCCCGAGCACGGCCACCTCGGCGACCGCGGGGTGCTCGTAGAGGACCTCCTCGATCTCCCGGGGGTACACGTTGTAGCCGCCGCGGATGATCATGTCCTTCTTGCGGTCGACGATGAAGAAGTAGCCGTCCTCGTCGACCTTCGCGAGGTCGCCGGTGGCGAACCAGCCGTCGCGCATCACCTCGGCGGTGGCGTCCTCGCGGTTCCAGTAGCCCTTCATGATGTTGTGACCCTTGATCCAGATCTGGCCGACCTCGCCCTGCGGCAGCGCGTTGCCCTCGTCGTCGCCGACCATCATCTCCACGCCCCGGATCGGCGTGCCGATCGAACCGGGCTTGCTCTCCCGGTCGGGGTGGTTGAAGGAGGCGACCGGCGACGTCTCCGACAGGCCGTAGCCCTCGAGGACCTTGCAGCCGAAGGCCTCCTCGAAGCCGCGCATGACCTCGACCGGCATCGCCGAGCCTCCGGAGATGCACACGCGCAGGCAGCTGACGTCGTACTCGTCGCGGTTCGGCAGGTTGAGCATCGCCGAGAACATGGTCGGGACGCCCATGAAGACGGTGACCTTGTCGCGCTGGATGATCTCCATTGCCTTGGCCGGGTCGAACCGGGGGATCTGCGTGAGCAGCGCGCCGGCGTAGACGCCCGAGTTCATCGAGCAGGTCATGCCGAAGACGTGGAACAACGGCAGCGCCCCGAGGATGACGTCATCGGCGGTGATCTGGATCAGCGTCTCCACGTTCACGACGACGTTCTCCCGAAGGCTGGCGTGCGTGAGCATCGCGCCCTTCGGCGAACCGGTCGTCCCGGAGGTGTAGAGGATGACCGCGACGTCGTCGTCGTCGACGTCGGCGACCTCGGTGATCGGCTCCGCGGCGCCGACGGTCTGCTCGAACTCGCCCGGCTTCACCTCGATGACCTGGGCCCCCGCCGCCTCGGCGCCGATGCGGGCCGAGTCCAGGAAGTCGTGCCAGGCGAAGACCGCCTTGGCTTCCGGGTCCTGCAGGTAGAACGACGTCTCGCGGCCCTTGAGCAGCACGTTCATCGGCACGACGGTGCAGCCGTAGCGGAGGATGCCGTAGTAGGCGACGGGGAAGTACGGGACGTTCGGCAGCATGATGCCGACGCGGTCGCCCGGCGAGATGCCCATCGATTGCAGCAGACCCGCGACGTGCGCGCTGGCGCCGTCGAGCTGCGCGTAGGTGAGGGTGGTGTCGTCGAGCCGCACCGCAGGACGGTCGCCGTGGGACGCCGCCGCCTCGGTGAGCAGGGTGGCGAGATTCGACATGAGGTCTCCCGGGTGCGTGGCTCTTCTGTGAAGACGATGTGAACAGCTGGCGTGACCGAACTCTAGGCCCCGACGGCCTCGGTCAGCTCCGCGAGTGACTCGTCGAGGTAGCCGAGCAGGTGCTGCAGGCTCGGGACGGTCCTCCGGCAGCCGACGATCCCGAACTCGAGGTTGCCGTTGTAGCTCGTGACGGTGATGTTCATGGCCTGCCCGTGGTGCGGGATGGACAGCGGGTAGCTGCCGTCCAGCCGTGCCCCGTTGAAGTACAGCGGCTTCGTCGGCCCCGGAACGTTCGAGATCACCAGGTTGTACGGCGGGCGGGTGTAGCCGGGATCGACGAACATCTGCGTGAACAGCGGCAGCATCACCCCCGCCGACAGCGCGGTCACCTGCAGCTGCGACAGCCCCTTGAACGCCGCCTTGCCGGCGTTCATCGACTCGCGGACGGTGGTCAGGCGCGCCGTGGGGTCCTCGAGATCCGTGCCGAGGTTGCACAGGATCGTGCCGACGTTGACGCCGCCCTCGTCCCCCTCGTCGTCGTCAGCCCGCAGCGACACCGGCGTCATCGCGACCAACGGCGAGCCCGGCAGGGCGTCGCGCTCGATGAGGTAGCGGCGCAGCGCGCCGGAGCAGACGGCGAGCAGGACGTCGTTGAGCGTCGCGTCGGCCGCCTTGGCGACGGCCTTGAAGCTCTCGATCGGCCAGGACTGTGCGGCGAAGCGCCGGGAACCCGTGATCGAGACGTTGAACATGCTGCGGGGCGCCTCGAAGGGCAGGGCGGCGATCTGCTGGTTCAGCGCCTGCTGCGCGGCCCGCTTGAGGACCGCCGGGCCGAGCCCGACGACGTCCGACGTCACGTCGAACGCCGTCCTGGGCAGCGACAGCAGCCCGCCGCCGCTCTTCGACTTCTTGCGCTTCGAGTTCGGCGCCCACGGCGCGGGGAGGTCGCGTCGATCCGGGTCGTCGGTCAGCGACCGCTCGAGCAGTCTGGCCGCCGAGACCCCGTCCATCACCGCATGGTGCATCTTCGTGTAGACCGCGTACCGGCCGTCGTTGAGCCCCTCGATGAGGTGCGCCTCCCACAGCGGGCGCGACCGGTCGAGCAGCGAGGCGTGCAGCCGGGAGACCAGCGCGAGCAGTTCGCGGATACGCCCCGGGTGCGGCAGCGCCGAGTGCCGGACGTGGTGCTCGAGGTCGATCTGCTCGTCCTCCTCCCACGCCCACTGGCCGAGCGTGGTCACCGAGCGGTGCGGGCGCCGGCGGAACAGAGTCGCGAGCTCGTTCTGCGAGAGCAGGTCCTCGTACATCTCGCGGAGGAAATCCGACCCGGCGCCCTTCGGCGGCCGGAACAGCTGCAGCGACCCCACGTGCATGGGTTGGTCCCGCGTCTCGGAGAGCAGGAACATCGACTGCGGCAGCGGCATCAGGGCCACACTTCTCGCCTCGTTCTCGTACGTCGGCCGCTCGTGGTCACGATCGGCACCGAATGGGACAGCTCCCGCGGCTGGGCCTACCCGGGCATACCTTGATCAGCCCGACGTCCGCGCCTGTTCCTCCACCTGTTGCTTGAGCGTCTTGAGGTTGCCGGCCAGGCTCGATCTGAGCAGCGGCTCGGTGGTGCGGGCCAGCAGCCTGCCGGCCATCCCGCCGGGCAGCGTGTAGTCGAAGACGAACGTCACCTCGGTACGGCCCTCGCCGGCCCGGGCGAAGCTGTAGCGGCCGGAGTGCTGGAAGCCCGAGATCGACGACCAGCCGAACGTCTCCGGCTCGTTCCGGGAGTCGACCTCGACCCGGGACTCGAAGGCCTTCGGGCCCAGCTGGAGCGCGACGTCGAACTGCGCGCCGAGGTCGTCGGTCACCTCGGTGACCGGCTCCCACTTCTTCAGGTCCTTGGAGTACTTCGTCGCCGTGCGGTAGTCGGAGACGTAGTCGAACACGGCCTGGACGTCCGCCTCGATCGTCGTCGTGGTCGTGACCTGACCCATCGCAGCGCTGCCCCCGTTCCACCCGCTCGGTCGAGCGATGCCACGGAGAGTAGCCCGCGGGTCCGACAGAAATGCGGCTCGCCCTTGCCGAGCCCCTAGGACGACGCCCGGCTGGGCAGCGCCAGCGACTCGCGCATGGCGGCCAAGGGCCCCGGACGGCCGAGCAGGTAGCCCTGCGCGATCCCGTAGCCGAGCCTGCGGAGCTTCTCCAGCTGTTCCAGCGTCTCCACGCCCTCGCCGACAGTGACGAGCCCGAGCGAGTTCCCGATCTCGGCGACCAGCGCCACCAGCCCGGGGTCGCCGTCCGGCACGTCCAGGCTCGCGACGAACGAGCCGTCGGTCTTGAGCACCTGCACGGGCAGCTGGTGCAGGTGCGCCAGCGAGGAGTAGCCGGTGCCGAAGTCGTCGAGCGCGATGCGGACCCCGAGGGCGACGAGGTCGGCGAGGACGGCGGCGGCCGCGTCGACGTCGGTGAGCAGCGCGCTCTCCGTCACCTCGAGCAGCAGACGGTGGGGCTCGAGGCCGTGCTCGTCCAGAACGCTGCCGACGAAGGCGGGTAGCTCCGCATCGGCGAGCTGCAGGGCGCTCAGGTTGACGCTGACGAAGAAGTCCGGCTCGACGGCGTGCCGGTCGAGCCAGGCCCGCGTCTCCCGGCAGGCTCGACGCAGCAGCAGCTGGCCCAGGGCGGGCATCAGCGCGACCGTCTCGGCGTGGTTCAGGAATGCCGAGGGCGGCATGGTCGCACCGCTGGGGTGCGCCCACCGCACGAGCGCCTCCGCGCCGCAGAGACGGTCGGTCCTGAGCTCGTAGAGCGGCTGGTAGAGGAGGAAGAACTGGTCCTCCTCCACCGCCACCACGAGCTCCTTGCGAAGCTGGAGCTCGCAGAGCAGCGCACGGCTCATGTCGGCGTCGAAGGCGGCGAAGCGGGACTTGCCGGACTGCTTCGCGGCGTACATGGCGAGGTCGGCGTTGCGCAGGATGTGCAGCGCGGAGGAGTCGCGGTCGTCCCCGACGACCTGCGTCAGGCCGATGCTGGCGGTGACGGTCACGCGATGGCCGGCGACCTCGAAGGGCTCCGCCAGCATCTCCACGAGTCGCTCGGCGACGGCGCTCGTCTCGTTCCCCAGCTCGCCGCCGCAGAGAAGCACGGCGAACTCGTCCCCACCGAGGCGGGCCACCAGGTCGCCGTCGCGGACTCCTGCCCGGAGCCGGTTGCCGACCTGGACGAGCAGAGCGTCGCCGGCGGCGTGCCCGAGCCCGTCGTTGACCTCCTTGAAGTCGTCGAGGTCGAGGAAGGCGACGGCGACGTCATCCTCCCGATCCGAGCGCAGCGCGGTCTCGAGCCGGTCGAGGAACAGCGCCCGGTTCGCCAGGCCCGTCAACGAGTCGTGGAACGCCTGGTAGCGCACGGCCTCCACCAGCCGGCGGTTCTCGGTCAGGGTGAGGAACTGGCGGGCGTAGACGAGCACGAGGACGAAACCGCACAACGCCGCAAGTGCTGGGCCGATCGTGTGCCCTCCGGCGACCCGCCAGAGGACGACCGTCGAGGCCAGCGCCATCGGGATGTAGGGCAGGGCGAGCTGGGCCATCGACGGCCCCGCGCCGACGCCCCGGCTCGCGGGCGCGTCGTTCTCCTCCTCGTCCGCCTCCGGAGTCGGCCGCGTCGCGACGACCCCCAGCAGCAGGAAGCCCGCGAACCAGCCGGCGTCGGACGGGACGGCCGTCTGGTAGGTCCCGACCGCTGTCTCGTACGCGAAGACGGTGTCCGCCACGACCAGGGCGGCGAGTCCGACCGTGATCCAGATCAGTCGCGCCCGGTGCCGACCTCGAGCACGAGTGAGGGCGAGCAGCGCCATCGTCCCCAGCACGACGTCGCCGATCGGATAGGCCACCGAGATCGCGAGCGCGAACGTGGTCTCGGCGCTTGCCCGCAGGACGGCTGCCAGGACCGACTCCGCCGACAGGACGAGCAGCGAGCACGAGATGATGAGCCCGTCGATCAGCCCGCGGATACGGCCCTCCGTCGTCCCCTGCCCGCGTGGGAACGCCATCAGGGCAGCGGCGGCGGCCAGGGGGAAGGTGAGGAAACCGGCGTCAGCGGCGGACGGGAACGGCACGTCCCGATGTCTCACGAGCTCGTAATAGGTCCAGATCCCTTGCCCGAGCCCCCAGGCGACGAGCCCCACCCCGAGTGCGGCCCAGGCCCGCCGCATGGCGTCGCAACGGCGGCACCGCCGGAGCGCGACGGCACCGCCGACCAGGGGCGCGACCGTCGAGGCGATGTTGTCCAACGGCTGGACGACGGCGAGCCCGCCTGGACGCAGAACGAGAGTGACGACCATCGCCATCGACGCGGCGAGCACCACCGCCGTGGAGGCCGGCACACCACGCAGCCTCGCGATGCTCTGCCTCACTCGCTCACCATCGGCAGGCAAGCCCCTTCGGTGGAGCAGCCCTGTATGTGAGAAGCGCGCGGGGGGCCCGCGCGTCAGCCGAGGAGCGACTCTGCTAGCCGAAAACCGGACTCGGCTATCCGAAAACCGGGAACCGCCGCTGGGTGGCGAGCCGGTCGACGCCCGCCTGGATGGAGGCGTGCACCTCGTCGTAGATCGACTGCACGTACTTCTCGTCGTTCTCGCGCTCCGGGTCGTCGTCCACCTCGATCGGATCGAGGATCTCGGTGCGGATCTTGGCCGGGAGCGGCAGGTGGGCCGGCAGCGCCTCGATCGCGAGCGGGAAGGGGAAGCCGGCGATGACCGGCAGGTTCGCGCCGCGGAGGGTCTTCTTCAGCCCCGTGAACCGGTCGAGCGCGTTCGCGAGCCACTTGCCCTCGGAGAGCACGAACACGGTGTCGTGCCCGCCGATCGTCGCGACCGGGAGGATCGGGACGCCCGAGCGGATCGCCTGGCGGACGAACCCCTTGCGACCACCGAGCTCGACCTGGTCGCGGCGCCGCCAGCTGCGCATCGCGTCCTTCTCGCCGCCCGGCCAGACGACCACGTCGCGTCCCTCGGCGAGCGCCTGCCCGACCGAGTGGCGGGAGGCGGAGATGACCCCGGACGCCCGGAAGTAGTCGCCCAGCCCCGGCAACGTCAGCAGGACGTCGTGGGCCGTGCCGTGCAGGATGCGCTGGTTGTCGAAGTGCCGCTGCCAGGCGTGCACGAGCGTCCAGGCATCCATGGTCAGCGTGCCACCCGAGTGGATGCCGATGAGCAGGCTCGTGCGGTCGGGCACGCGCTCCCACCCCGTGGTCTCCACGCGGAAGTAGTACTTCGAGAGCGCGTCCCACACCGGCAGGGCGACGCCGAGGAAGCGCTCGTCGGGGTCCGTCGGTGTCTTGGCCTGCTCGGCACGCCAGTTGATGACCCGCTTCAACAGGTTCGCGCTGTCCTGCTTCGTGCTGTCCTGCTTCGCGCCGTTGCTGGATGACTGCGGCGCCTTCGCACCCTGACTCTGAGCGGTCGCCATCGACTGCTCCTTCCGAGGGACTCTGCTGTCCCTGTTCGCCTCGCCCGACCTTGTGTACGCCTTCGTTCTGTCCGGTGGGCGGGCCGGGCACACCTGAGCGTCACCCTCCGTGTCAGCATCGCGGCATGACCGACCGGCAGGAACGCGATGCCGACAGTGCCGACAGTGCCGACAGTGCCGACAGTGCCGATAGTGCCGAGAGTGCGGGCGGGCGGCGTCCCGGCGGCCCCGTCGCGTTCGTGCTCGGCGGCGGTGGCGTGCTCGGGGCCGCCGAGGTCGGGATGGCGGCGGCACTGGCCGACGCCGACATCCGGCCGGACCTCGTGCTCGGCACCAGCATCGGCGCCATCAACGGAGCGTTCCTCGCCGCCGACCCGGGCGAGGCGTCCGTGGAGCGGCTGGCCGGGCTGTGGCACGACCTCGGCGCCGGAGGGGTGTTCGCGGGCTCGCTGCCCCGGCGGCTCGGCACGCTCGCCCGCACCCGCACACACGTCCATCCGCGAGGTCCGCTGCGCCGGCTGTGGGCGGAGCACCAGCCCGCCGAGCGGATAGAGGACCTGCCCATCCACTTCGAGTGCGTGGCGGCGAGCATCGAGAAGGCGGCCGAGCACTGGTTCGACTCCGGTCCGTTGGGGGACGCCGTGCTCGCCTCGTGCGCGGTGCCCGGCCTGTTCGCCCCGGTGCGGATCGGCGACGAGCACTTCTACGACGGTGGCCTGGTGCACAGCATCCCGGTCGGGCGAGCGGTCGCCCTCGGCGCCCGCACGATCTACGTCCTCCAGGTGGGCCGGATCGAGAAGGCCCTCGCCGCTCCCCGCAACCCGCTGGACGTCGGGCTGGTCGCCTTCGAGATCGCCCGCCGGCACCGCTTCGCCGCCGACATGGCCTCGCTGCCACGCGACGTCGCCGTGCACGTACTCCCGACCGGCAGCGAGCCCCGCTCACCCCGCGAGGACCTGCGCAGCCTGCCGGGCTCGTCGGGGTACACCTCCAGACTCGGCGGCCGCATCGACCGGGCCCGTCGGGCCAGCACCGAGTACCTGGCGTCCCACGCCCGCGATGCGGATCGGGCAGGCTGAGCGTCGATGCCGCCGCCCCGCCTCGTCCGCCGACTGCTGATGCCGGTCTGGCTGGTGCTGTTCGTGGCGCTGCTCGTCGTCTGCGTGCTGCTGCTGCCGCTGCTGTTCGTGATCGCCCTGATCGCCTCGCTGCCGATGCCCGGCCACTACCGGGCCGTGCGCCTGCTGTTCTTCTTCCTCACCTACCTGGTCTTCGAGATCGTCGCCCTCGTCATCGCGTTCGGCACCTGGGTGGCGAGCGGCTTCGGCTGGAAGATGCGCTCCTACCGCTTCCAGCTGGTGCACTACGCGGTGCTGCGGGTCGGGCTCGTCGCGCTCGTGAGCACCGCGCAGCGCCTGTTCAAGCTGCGGCTCGAGACGGACGAGGTGTCGTGGAGCCCGCTCGACGACGGCGTGCCCGGCTCGGACAACGCGATGCTCGTCGCCTCGCGTCACGCCGGTCCGGGCGACTCGGTGCTGCTCATCGAGACGTTGATGAACCGCGACCACCTGCGCAAGCCACGGATGGTCGCGAAGGACACCCTGCAGCTCGACCCCGCGATCGACGTGTACCTGAACCGGGTGCCCAACCGCTTCATCAACCCGAAGCCGAGGCGAGGTTCAGCGTCAGCGGGTGAGGACGTCGAGGCCGAGATCGCGACGCTGGCCGCCGGGCTGACCGACACGGACGCGCTGCTGATCTTCCCGGAGGGGGGCAACTTCACCGACCAACGCCGCGCGAAGGCGATCGAGCGGCTGCGCGGCTACGGCCTGGAGACGATGGCGGAGCGGGCCGAGCGGATGGAGAGCGTGCTGGCCCCGAAGCCGGGCGGGCTGATGGCGGCGCACCGGGCCGCGCCGCAGGCCGACATGATCTTCGTCGCGCACACCGGCACCGAACACCTCGGCAGCGTCCGCGACGTCTGGCGCGGGTTGCCCCAGGACAAGACGTTGCACCTGAGATGGAGCTTCGTGCCCGCCGCCGAGATCCCGGACGACGAGGACGAGTTCCGGGACTGGTTGTTCGACTGGTGGGCCGACATCGACCGGTGGATCTCGGACCACTCGGACCACTCGGATCTTCCCGCGACGACGAGGGCCGACGAGCACGAAGCGAGCCGCGTCACCAGCGGCGGGCGTGGTGGCCGCTGATCTCCTGCTCCGCCCGGATCACGTGGATGACCGCGTTGATCAGCGCGAGGTGGGTGAAGGCCTGCGGAAAGTTGCCGAGATGCCGCCCCGTCTTGGCGTCGAGTTCCTCGGCGTAGAGGCCGAGCGGGCTGGCGGAGGCGAGTAGCCGCTCGCAGAGCTGCTTCGCCCGGGTGAGCTCCCCGATCTCGATGAGGGCCGACACCAGCCAGAACGAGCAGATCGTGAACGTGCCCTCCTCGCCGGTCAGCCCGTCGTCGGTCTCCTTCACGCGGTAGCGAAGGACGAGCCCGTCCTCGGTCAGCTCGTCGGCGATCGCCAACACGGTCGCCCGCACCCGCGGGTCGTCGCCGGGGAGGAACCGGAACAGCGGAACCAGCAGCAGGGACGCGTCCAGGGCCGTCGAGCCGTAGGACTGGACGAACACGCCGCGCTCGTCGACGCCGTTCGCGCAGATGTCCTCGTGCATCTGGTCCGCCACGGCCTGCCAGCGGATCGCGAGGTCCCAGGCCTCCCGCAGCCGGGCCAATCGGGCCCCGCGGTCGGCCGCGACCCAGCACATCACCTTCGAGGACGTGAAGTGCTTCGGTTCGCCCCGCACCTCCCAGATCCCGCGGTCCGGCTCCCGCCAGTACTCCATTGCGCACTCGACCTGCCGGGTGAGGATCGGCCAGAGCCGGTCGTCGAGCCGGTCCCGGCTGCGCGTGTGCAGGTACACCGAGTCGAGGACCGCCCCCCACACGTCGTGCTGGCGCTGGTCGAAGGCGCCGTTGCCGATCCGGACCGGGCGCGCACCCTCGTAGCCGTTGAGGTGGTCGAGTGTCGACTCCTCGAGGTTCCGCTCGCCGTCGACCCCGTACATGATCTGCAGCTCGGAATCCCGCTCGGCGACGTCGGCGATGAACCAGAAGAAGTCGTTCGCCTCCCAGTCGAAGCCCAGCGAGTACAGGCCCCAGAGGGCGAAGGTGCTGTCCCGGATCCAGGCGTACCGGTAGTCCCAGTTCCGCTCGCCGCCGGGCCGCTCCGGCAGGCTCGTCGTCGCCGCCGCGACCAGGGCGCCGGTCGGGGCGAAGGTCAGCCCCTTCAAGGTCAGGGCGCTGCGCTGCAGGTAGGTGCGCCACGGGTGGTCCGGGAAGTCGCCCCTCGCCAGCCAGTGCTGCCAGTGGTGGGCGGTCCAGCGCAGCCGGGCCTCGGCTTCCTCGAACGTGTTCGGCGCCGGGTGGGCCGACCAGGACAGGGCCGCGAAGCGGCTGTCGCCCTCCTTCATCAGCGTGCGGGCCACCGCCCGCGCCCCCTCGAAGCCGATGCGGAAGTCGGTGGTGAGGGTCAGCTCGGGGCCGGTGTCGTCGGAGCCCCCGGCGGAGGCGACGCCCTGGTGGTAGGCGCGATCGGTGTGCCGCCACGTGGCCGCCCGGCGCCCGTAGTCGAATCTCGGCTCGCAGTCGAGGTCCACCTGCACCTCGCCGTTGACGCAGTGGACGGTCCGCAGCAGCACGTGGTCGGCGTCGTAGTCGGTGGGGGCGCGGCGGTGGGTTTCGGACAGCTCCTCGTCGTGGTGCCACGGGCCGATGAGCAGCACGTCCCGGACCACGAGCCAGCCGGTCTCGGTGCCCCAGCTCGTCTCGAGCACCATCGTCCCCGGCAGGTAGCGGCGGGCGGCGGGCACGTGGGTGTCGGCCGGGCCGACGCGGAACCCGCCGGCGTCCCGGTCCAGGAGCGCGCCGAGGACGCTGGGCGAGTCGATGCGCGGCAGGCAGAGCCACTCGATGTTGCCGCTCGGCGCGATCAGCGCGGTGCTCTCACAGTCGGAGAGGAAGGCGTAGTCGGCGATCGGCGGGAAGGGGCTGCGACCCAGCAGGCTCTCCGGTGGCACCCCGTCCGTGCGCTTCCTCATCCGGACGACCTCCTCGTCGAGACCTGCCCACCGGCCGACGAGGATCTTCTCTCAGCCGGCGAGGATCTCCGTGCCGTTCGTCGAATTCAGGTCCTCGACCATCAGCACGCCACCGCCGTCGGCCAGCGTCAGCGCCACGTGCCGACGGCTGACCATCGGGGACGGCGGGTAACGGAAGTTGCCCGGGGCCTCCCGCCCGAGGGTCAGCGGGACCTCCGGCTCGAGACGCCAGCAACCCGGCTCGACGCGGACGTCGTCCGGCAGTTCGCCCTGCACCGCCCACCAGGCGCCGTGCTGCGAGACCACCACGATCTGCAGGTCGGCCGCGCAGATGAGGTAGCGCGTCCCGTCCGCCAGTGGCAGCCGCGCGTCCCGGCCCGGGGAGAGCCAGGTGGCTCCGGCCCCGAGCTCGCCGCCCGTCGGAAGGACCGCGCCCGGGTCGGCTTGCCGCGCGGACGGCTGCTCGTCGGTGCCGAGGTGCGGTGTCGGCCTGCGGCGGAGCTCGTGTGGCTCGACGACCAGCACGCTGATGTCGTCCGGCTTCGCCCGGGCGGACTGCTCGTGCGGCTCGCGGCTGCGCTCCTCCGCCGCGGCGGCGAGCAGGTCGGCCGCGAGCTGCGGGGTGGCGGCGCCGAGCAGGGACGACAGCTCGATCGAGGTGAGGTTGTCGTGCAGCCCATCGCTGTCGAGCAGGAGCCGGTCCCCGGGACGGAGCGGGGCGACGTAGCTCCGGACGTCCAGCTCGCCGGTGCCCGTCAGCGCGTTCGACAGCATGTGCCGGTGCGTGAAGGCCGCCCGGTCGAGCGGGTCGGTCAGCTCGGACAGCGAGGTGGCGTCGTCGAGGCGGGCCTGCCGGGCCTTGGCGACGACGGGGTCCGGGTCGTTCAGCGCCGCGTGGTCGAGGGTGATCGTGTCGAAGCCGTCGGCGGAGAGCAGCTGCGCCCGTGTGTCGCCGACGTGCGCGATCACGGCGTGCCGGTCGCCCGGCAGCGACGAGGTGCCGGTCCAGAGCAGGGCGACGGTGGCCGTCGTCGCGCCGGAGGCGCCGAAGCCGACCCCGCGGGAGGCGTTGTGGTGCTCGATCGCGGCGTCGGCGGCGTGCAGCGCGGCCTGCAGCATGGCGGACGCCTGACGCAGGTTGCGGCAGAAGGGGAGGTTCTCCCGGACCTGGCTCGCGACCGTGCTGGCCGCGAGCTCGGCGGCCGCGGCGCCGTCCACGTGCCCGCCGACGCCGTCGAAGACACCGAAGAGCCCGATCTCGGGGTCGACGAGCAGCCGGTCCTCACCCCGCTCGTCGAGCCGGGCGGCGCCGACGGCCAGGCCGGCGATGGTCTGGATGCTGGCCGGGCACGTCGCGAACTGGGTCGGGGACGACATGCTGCCTCCTTCACGCGAGCCCGGGACTCGCTGCTCTCGCTATCGGCGGCTCGGCGCGGAAGTCGCGCTCTGAAGCGATACCGGTCACATCTCGTCCTGCGGTCAGTCTGACAGTGCGCCCTCAGGTTGGGAAATACCTGTGAGATCGCTGGGGGAAAGCTTGCGGTTTCCTACGGGCGAGCTGACAGCTCGCGCGCGGACCGCGATCGGTGCCGGGGGCGGGGAGGGCTGGGTCGGGCTGTTCGCGGTTGCCGTGGGCTGGGGGGTGGATTTCCGCGGTGACCGCGATCGGGTCCGCGCGGACCGCGAGCGGTGGCCGGGGGCGGGGAGCGCTGGGCGGGCCGTTCGCGGTTGCCGTGGACTGGGGGCGGATTTCCGCGCTGACCGCGATCGGGTCCGCGGTGACCGCGATCGGGTCCGCGCGGGCTTAAGGCCGCTGATCCCGCCGCAGCGGATGCTCGGCCGGGATCTCGACCAGCACGATCGGCACCCCGTCCGGGTCGGCGATCCACATCTCGATCAGCCCCCAGAACTCGGTGCGTGCCTCCCGGACGATGGGCACGCCCGCCTGTTCGAGGTCCCGCTGCGCGGCCGCCACGTCGCGCACCTGGAGCCAGAGGCGTACGGACCCGTCGGCCGGCTGGTCAGCCGAACCCGCGCCGCTGACCTCGAGAAACCCGCCGCCGAGGAAGAACACGGTCCCCGGATGGTCGGGCGGCCCGAACTCGCGGTAGATCGCGAGCCCGAGGACGTCGCGGTAGAACGTCCGGCTGGCCTCCGGGTCGCGGGGGCGGAGCAGGATCCGGCTGCTCAGGATCTCCATCGGGGCAGCATCGCAGGCCGCCCCCGACGGCTGTCAGTACTGCGCGACCGACGTCCCGGTTCCGAACACGTCGCGGAGCGAGGCGATGCAGACGTCGATCCGGTCCGCCAGCACGGACTCGGGCGGCGAATGCGACAGCGACTCCGAGAACGGCCCGCCCTCGCATTCCGGCTGCCCGTCCAGCCACTGCTCGATGGCGGTCCGCAACACTGCGGTCGTCGTCATCGCCAGCAGGCGCGCCAGCGGCGTGGCCCCGCCGGTTCGCTCGGCGATCAGGTTCTCCAGGGCCTTCTCCTCGGCGAGGAAGGCCGAGACGGCCACGCGGAGCAGTCCGGGGTGGCGCTCGAAGACGTCGCGGCGGATGCGCATCTCGGTTCGCCGGGCGGCGAGCAGCGGCACCGCCGCCCGGAGCAGCCGGTGCAGGTCCTCGGCCAGGTCGGGGCCTCGCTCGTCGAGCAGGATGCGCCGCGCCTCGTCCTCCGGCGGCAACCACTGCTGATCCCCGGCGAGCGCGTCCTCCTTCGTCGGGAAGTAGTTGAAGAAGGTTCGCGAGGAGACGTCGACGCTGCTGCTGATGTCCTCCACCGTCACGGCCTCGAGCCCGTACTCGGCGACGAGGCGGAGCGCCGACTCCTGCAACGCGCGACGCGTGGCGAGGCGCTTGCGCTCCCTCAGTCCGCTCGTGGGGTAGGCGATGGACACGTGACGATCCTTTCAGAATCTGTAGACCTTCACAATCTGAAGCTAGGATCGCGACTGTCGCCCGCCCCCGACGAAGGACCCCTCCATGACCTCCCTCGCCCGCTGGGCGTTCCGGCATCGCCGGATGGTGCTCGGACTCTGGCTCGCTCTCCTGATCGGCCTCGGGGTCGTGAACGGGGCCGTCGGGGCCGCCTTCCAGGACGACTTCAAGCTGCCCGACACCGAGTCGAAGCGGGCGCTCGACATCCTGCAGCGCGACTTCCCCGCGGCCAGCGGCCAGTCGGGCCAGATCGTCGTCCACGCGAAGACCGGCACCCTCCGCGATCCCGAGCAGGCGGCGCAGGTCCAGGCCCTGTTCGACCGCGTCTCGAAGCTCCCGCACATCGTGTCGGTCGAGGGCTACACCTCGCCGCAGGGCGCACGGCAGCTGACACCGGACGCCACGATCGGCTACGCCACGGTCACGTTCGACTCCTCCGAGGGCCAGGTGCCCCCGGACCAGGTCACGCCCGTCGTGGACGCGCTCGAGGCGGCCGACACCCCGCAGCTGCAGGTGGAGGCGGGCGGTCAGGTCTTCGCCGCCCAGCCGGAGACGAGCGCCAGCGAGGCCATCGGCATCCTCGGCGCCGCGATCGTCCTGTTCATCGCGTTCGGATCGCTGCTGGCGATGACCTTGCCGCTGCTCACCGCGGTCGTCGCCCTCGGCGCGGGCATCTCGGCGATCGGGCTGCTCACGCACGCGCTGTCCATCGCCACGTTCGGGCCGACGCTGGCCGCGCTCATCGGGCTCGGCGTCGGGGTGGACTACGCGCTGTTCATCGTCACCCGGCACCGCAGCAACCTCCGCCAGGGGATGGGCATCGAGGAGTCGGTGGTCAACGCCGTCGACACCGCCGGCCGGGCGGTTCTGTTCGCCGGGACCATCGTCTGCATCGCGCTGCTCGGCATGTTCGCGCTCGGGGTCAGCTTCCTCTACGGCGTCGCGGTCTCCGCCGCACTCGTCGTCGCCTTCACGATGTTCGCCGCGCTCACGCTCCTGCCCGCCCTGCTCGGGTTCTACGGGGTCAAGGTGCTGTCCCGGCGTGCCCGTCGGCAGATGGCGGCGAGCGGCCCCGTCAGCGGCGCGGAACTCTCGCCCGGCTGGACGCGGTGGGGTCGCTTCGTGCAGCGCCGCCCCCTGCTTCTGGCGGTGCTGTCCGGTGCGCTCATGCTGGCGCTCGCAGCGCCGTTCCTGTCGATGCGACTCGGGTCCTCGGACCAGGGCAACGACCCCGCGGGCAGCACCACCCGCGCCGCCTACGATCTGCTCGCCGAGGGCTTCGGCCCGGGCTTCAACGGGCCCTTCCTCGTCGTCGCCGAGACCTCCGGGCCGGGCGACCTGGCCACGCTCGGCCGGCTCCAGCAGAGCCTCGCGAGCACCCCCGGCGTCGCCTTCGTCAGCCCGCCGCAGCCGAGCCCGAACGGCAAGGCGGCGATCATGCAGCTCATCCCGACCACGAGCCCGCAGGATGCGGCGACCAGCAAGCTGTTGAAGACCGTCCGCGGCTCGGTGGTGCCGCAGGTGACCGCGAACACCGGCGTCGAGGTGCACGTCGGTGGCGTCACCGCCATCTTCGAGGACTTCTCGACCGTGCTCGCCGGCAAGCTGCCGCTGTTCATCGGCGTCGTGGTGCTGCTCGCGTTCCTGCTCCTCGCCGCCGTGTTCCGCAGTGTGCTCGTCCCGCTGACGGCCTCGGTCATGAACCTGCTCGCCGCCGGCGCCGCGTTCGGCGTCGTCGTCGCCGTGTTCCAGTGGGGCTGGCTGGGCGGTCTGGTGGGCATCGGCAAGACCGGCCCGATCGAGGCCTTCCTGCCGGTGATGATGTTCGCCATCCTGTTCGGGCTCTCGATGGACTACGAGGTCTTCCTCGTCTCGCGCATCCACGAGGAGTGGCTGAAGCGCAAGAACAACCGCGAGGCCGTCACCCTCGGGCAGGCGGAAACCGGGCAGGTGATCACGGCAGCCGCGGCGATCATGGTGCTGGTGTTCGCGAGCTTCGTGCTCGGCGGGCAGCGGATCATCAAGGAGTTCGGCATCGGCCTCGCCGGCGCCGTGCTCCTGGACGCCCTGATCGTCCGGACCATCCTGGTCCCGGCCGTCATGCACCTGATCGGCAAGGCCAACTGGTGGCTGCCGGGTTGGATGGACAAGGCGCTCCCGCGGCTGCACGTCGAGGGCGGCGAGTCCACCGACGCCGCCGATCCACCGGAACCCCCGGAGGGCCAGCGCGAGCGCGAGCTGGAGCCCACCGGCTCCTGATCGGGGCCCGGGTCGGGACTACGCGCCCGCCGCGGCCTTGTCGGTGACATCCACGACCGAAGGCTCCTGTTCGTCGCGGGGGAACAGCGGCAGCTGGAGGTCGTCCAGCTCGGCGCTCAGGTGCAGGCGGTCGTCGTGCACCATCGCGTCGGTCAGCCGGCCGCCGGGGAGCAACACCTCCGAGCTGATCCGCAGCCGGGGGAGCAGGCGGGACGGCGCCGACCACCGGGAGCCCTGCGGGGTGCAGACGGCGGTCGGCAGCAGGACGAGGCCGTCGGCGTCCACCTGCGGTTGCAGCTCCACCGAGCCCCAGCCGGGGCGGCCCTGCAGCTCGGCGCGACCGACCTCGCCGTCGAGGTGCAGCTTCGCGTAGGGCAAGCCGTTCTCGAGCAGTCCGTCGAGACCGTCCTGGTTCAGCGTGACCTCCAGCTTCACCCTGCCCGCACTGAGCGAGTTCGGGCGCAGGCGGACGTCGCGGGCCCGCACCTGCACGTGTTCGAGCCAGAAGCCGTTGAAGTCGACCTCGGTCGCCGTGACGTGCACCGAGCGATGGCGGCCGGTGAGGCTCGGCGTCATCGCCAGGGACTGCAGCGTGAACGACACCGGCCCCCGCGCCAACCGCCACTTCAGCCGCCGCCCCACCGAGGGCAGCAGCAGCGGCCAGTGCCGTCTCCACGGAAGACCGGGCACCAGCTCGCGGGCGCGGACGCGGGCCATTGGAGAACTGTCTACCGCCGGACTGCTACCACCAACCGAGCGACACGGTGAGCGCGGCCTAACCCTCGCGCCAGTTTCGTCGTTCCAGCGCACGGACGTGCGCGAGGGCCCTCCCGCCGAAGCGGAAGGGCCCTCGTGGAGCGTGGGTGCTGAGCTCAGCCGGTGAAGTTCGGCGTCGCGTTGACGGGAGCCGCCGGAGGGGCGACATCGTTGCTGGTCGGTGTGTTGATCTGTTGCCCGGAGTCGACCGGTGGGGGGGTCGGGGCGAGGCAGCTGATCAGGCCCTCACCCTGATCCTGGAGCTTCGTGAGCTGCGCCTGCAGAGCCTCGGGCGTCAGCGACTCCTGGCCCCCCGCCAACGCCGTCTGGATCTGGTCCAGGGCGTCCTGCAGAGTGAACCCGTTCTGGCTGAAGCACTCGGTCCCGGGGAGCCCCAGGTCTCCGAGGAAGGTCTCGACGCACTTCTGGCCCGCGGTCGTGTCGGTGCCGGCATCCTGCAGGCACGACGCGAAGGTGCTCAGCGTGTCAGGGACGCTGGTGGGGTCCGTGAGCGTCGAGCACAGGTT
The DNA here is from genome assembly GCA_963783105.1 of uncultured Actinomycetota bacterium. Lineage (GTDB taxonomy): Bacteria > Actinomycetota > Actinomycetes > Frankiales > Frankiaceae > JAVEDQ01. The sequence goes on along the minus strand of CAWAMI010000002.1, from coordinate 305,576 downwards.
CTCCAGCGGAGTACCCGCGCAGGGGTTCTCCGGGTCACCACCAGAACCACCCGGGATGAGGCCGCCGGTCAGGTCGGGGAGGGCGGCCTGCGAGCCCACGTCCGGGAGCGACGACTTGCTGTCCGTTGCCCCCGGGTCGCTCGAGGTCGTCGACGACTTGTCGGCCGTGTCGTTCGACGTGGTCGCCGACTTGTTCGTCGTGGACGAGTCCGTTGACTTGTTCGTCGTGGTGGGGTTCGACGAGTCGTTGCTGGTGTCCGACTGGGCGAGCGAGTTCGTGGCCGGGGGAAGCGGTGGCGCGGCGCCCTCGTCCGCGGCGAGAGCGGAGGTCGCAGGGACGAGCGCGATGGTCGCGGCCAGGGCGGCAGCGGCAAGGGGGAAGCGTGCGCGGAGCATGCCCCTAGAACGCGCAGGGGGCTTATCGGTTACGGCTAGCATGCGAGTCATGTCCGGCGCGTCAGTCGTCCGCGTGTCGCGGCGCAGTCTTCTCATCCCCGTCATCCTGGCCTTTCTCCTGGGACCCACCCTCCTGGTGGGGTGCGGCGACTCGACCGTGGTGCCGCAGGAGGACACCGGGCCGACCTACGTCGCCACGGCGCTGGTACCCAAGGTTCCGATCTATGACGCACCCAATTCCGGAGTTCGTCAAAGCCTGTCCAACCCGGACGTCTACGGCCAGCCGCTCACGTTCCTCGTGCTGGAGCAGCAAACCGACTGGGTCAAGGTCGCGTTGCCGGTCCGGCCCAACGGCAGCTCCGGCTGGGTGAAGATCGAGCAGGTGTCGCTGAAGCGGACGCCGTACCGCCTCGACATCGCGCTCGGCGCACACGAGCTCAAGCTCTTCAACAACGACCAGCTGCAGCAGACCTATCCGATCGGTGTCGGCACGCAGGAGACGCCCACCCCCGGCGGCACCTACTACCTGCGCGTGCTGATCAAGACGACGAAGCCCGAGGGCGCCTACGGTCCCTACGCCTACGGCCTCAACGGCTTCTCCGAGGTGCTCACGGACTTCGCCGGCGGGGACGGGGTCATCGGCCTGCACGGCACGAACGACCCGTCCACGATCGGCAAGGACGTCAGTCACGGTTGCATCCGGCTGAAGAACGCCGACATCACGGCGCTGGCGAAGATCCTCCCGCTCGGGACGCCGGTGCGGATCTTCGCGTAGCTGTAACGACCGGACGCGTTGTTGACGGTCCGCCCGCGGGCCTGCTCACCAGCGCGGGCTGCCGCGCGACAGGTGGTCTGACTTACGAAGAGGCGCGGATCAAGCGCCGGCACCGTCGATCGAGGTAGTTCACGCCGATCCAGAAGGGGCGGAAGGCCGGGTTCCGGGTCTGCTTGTGGTGGTAGCGGTAGTAGATCTGCTGCATGATCACCGCCAGTCGGAACAGGCCGAAGACCTCGTAGAACGTGAAGTCGTCGACCGCGAGGCCGCTCTTGGCGCAGTAGGCCTCGATCAGCTCGCGCCGGGTCAGCATCCCGGGCACGTGCGACGGCTGGCGGCGCATCATGCCCATGAACCGGTCGTCGTCGGCCTGGACCCAGTAGGCGATGGCGCTGCCGAGGTCCATGAGCGGGTCGCCCACGGTCGCCATCTCCCAGTCGAGCACGCCGAGGATGCGCTGCGGGTCGTCGGCGTCGAGCACGAGGTTGTCGAAGCGCCAGTCGTTGTGGATCAGACAGGTGCCGACGTCGTCGGGCTGATTCTCGTCCAGCCAGCGCATGACCTTGGCGAAGCCCGGCACGTTCCAGGTCTTCGCGGCGGTGTAGCGCTGCGACCAGCCCTTCACCTGCCGGCGCACGTAGCCGCTGCCGCGGCCGAACTCGTCGAGCCCCGTCGCGGCGACGTCGACGGCGTGGAGCTCGGCCAGCCGTTCGATCATCGACTGGCAGAGCGCGCGCGCCTGCTCCGGCGGCAGCTGCATGCCCTGGGGCAGCCGTCCGCGCAGGATCACGCCGGCGAGCCGTTCCATGACATAGAAGTCGTTGCCGATCACCCCGGGGTCGTCGCAGAACGCCACCATGTCCGGCACGTACGGGAAGGCCGGCTTCAGCAGCGCCTGGATGCGGTACTCGCGACGCATGTCGTGGGCCGACTTCGCCTTGGTGCCCGCCGGTGGCCGGCGCAGGATCAGGTCCCGATCGGGATAGCGGAGCAGGTAGGTGAGGTTGGAGGCCCCGCCCGAGTACTGCTTGACCTCCGGCGTACCCGAGAGTCCGGGCACCTGCTCGGCGAGCCAGGCACCGACCCGCTCGGCGTCGATCGCGTCGTCGGTCCGGACGTCCTTGGGCTCGTCGAGTGGGGCTGCGCTCATCGCTGCATCGCCGGGAGTCATCGCTTCATCCCGTACTTGGACAGCTCCAGCCGCGCCACCACGCCGCGGTGGACCTCGTCCGGGCCGTCGGCGAGGCGGAGGGAGCGGGCCATCGTCCAGGCGCCGGAGAGCGCGGTGTCGTCGGACATCCCGGCACCGCCGTGGATCTGCATCGCCATGTCGATGACGTCCTGCGCCATCTTCGGCACCAGCACCTTGATCTGGCTGACCTCCGACAGCGCCGCCATCGGCCCGCCGGTGTCGAGCAGCCAGGCGGTTTTCAGGACGAGCAGGCGCGCCGACTCGATCGCGATGCGGGCGTCGGCGATGCGCTCGCGATTGCCGCCGAGGTTGGCGATCGGCTTGCCGAAGGCCACGCGGCTGGTCGCCCGCTCGCACGCGAGCCGCAACGCGTACTCGGCCAGGCCGATCAGCCGCATGCAGTGGTGGACGCGCCCCGGCCCCAACCGTCCCTGCGCGATCTCGAAGGCGCGCCCCGGCCCGGCGATGACGTTGGACAGCGGCAGGCGCACGTCGGTGAAGCTGACCTCGCCGTGCCCGTAGGGCTCGTCGAAGCGGCCCATCGTCGGGAGCAGCCGCTCGACCTTCACGCCCGGGGCGTCCTTCGGCACCAGCACCATCGAGTGCTGGGCGTACCGGTGGGCGTCCGGGTCGGTGAGGCCCATGAAGATGAGGACCTTGCAGTCCGGGTGCCCGATGCCGGTGCTCCACCACTTCCGGCCGTTGAGCACGATCTCGTCGCCTTCGACCACGGCGGTCGCCGCCATGTTCGTGGCGTCGGAGGAGGCGACGTCCGGCTCGGTCATGCAGAAGGTGGACCGGATGCGCCCGTCGAGCAGCGGCTGGAGCCACTGCTCCTTCTGCTCGTCGCTGCCGTAGGCGACCAGCACCTCCATGTTCCCGGTGTCCGGGGCGTTGCAGTTGAACACCTCGGGGGCGAGGAACGAGCCGCCCATGAGCTCGGCCAGCGGTGCGTATTCGGCGTTGGTCAGCCCAGGGCCGTAGCGGGCGTCGGGAAGGAACAGGTTCCAGAGCCCCTGCTCCTTTGCCTTGGCCTTCAGCTCCTCGACCACCGGCAGGACGACCCAGCGGTCCTCGCGGGCGTGCAGCTCCCTCAGATACGGCTCCTCGACCGGCCGGATCTCGTCGTCGAGAAAGGCGCCGACCCTCTTCAGATAGTCCTGCGCCCGCTCGGAGTGCGCGAAGTCCATGAGAAGCGAACCTACTGTTCCCCTTTGCCTGCGGCCGCTCGCACGTCGCCCTCTCGGACGCGCTCGTTCGGCTGCCGCGTGGAGTTTGCTCTGCAGGTTGGGGCCGGTCCGCGGTGGTGCCTCGAGGCGGATCTCGTAGAGGGGCTCTCTCGGGGACCTGCGTCGGCGGACGGTGATCTTGCCGGGTGCGTGCAGGACGACGGTCCAGTGGCCGTCGTGGGCTGCGGTGTGGTGTTCGGCGCAGAGCAGCAGGAGGTTCCACTGGTCGGTGGGGCCGCCGTCGGCCCAGGACGGCGTGGTGGACGTTGGCCCAGCGGCCGGGGCGGTCGCAGCCGGGCAAGCATCAATGCTGGTCGCGTTCGGATCAACGGCACATCGGGGCAGATCGACGAGGGCTGCGGCGGCCGACGTCGATGGGCTGGCCGTTGCGGGTGAAGATCGGGAGGACGATGCCGTCGCAGGCGAGCCGGCGGGTGGCGGCGACGGTGGCGGGGCCGGTCCAGTAGTAGCGGGGCTGGCCGGAGGTGACGTCGGCGGCGGCGTCGGCCGCCGCGGCGGCGGCCTCGACCCGCGCCGCCCGCTCGTCGGCGCCCAGCCGCCACAGGTCGCCGCCCTGGCGGCGTTCGGCTTCTTCGTCGCGTTGGGCCTGCTCGCCGTCCGGGCGGATGACGCTGTCGGAGTGCGGCTGATCATGCTCGCGTTCGGTCGGGGTGCTGCCCGGAGTCCAGCACCGCGTCGAGCACCTGCTCGAGGGCGTCGGCGGTGCGCTGGTTCGGCAGCCGCACTTCCCCCTCGACGTCGGGACGGGAGGCGGCGGACAGCGCGGCGTGCAGCTTCTCCGCGACCTCGTCGCTGACCCGGCCGTGGATGTTGTGCATCCCGAACATCCCCCGCGACACGGTGAGCCGGCGCATCTCGTGCTGCGTTTCGTCCTTGCCCTTCGGCTCCGGCCCCAGGCTCTGGGCCAGGCGCCGCAGCCAGTCGCCGAACTCCTTCGCGGTCAGCACCCGGGCATGGGCGGTGATCGGCTCGTCGACCTCCGGCCACAGCTGCTCGGGCAGCTTCCGCAGCACCACCTCGGCCGTGTGGACGTGCTCGAAGGTCGTCTCCCCACGGTCCCAGGCGGCGAACAGGCCGGGCAGCCGCTCCCGCACCCTTGCGGTGCTGACCTCTCCGGCCGCCTGCCCGCGCGTGGCCAGCGTCTGCGTCGCCAGCCACGCCTTGCTCGAGGTCAGCCCCGCGTCCGCATAGCCCTCGAGCCGGTCGAACTCGACCAGCCGACGGGAGTCCTGCGCCAGCAGCCGCTGCACCGCCCGCCGGATCTCCAACATCTCCGCCCCGAGCATCGCGGTCCGCCGACAATCGCCCGTCTTCGGCCACCCGTCCGCGGGGACGGCTTGTCCGCGACCGCAACGTCGAGCAGCGCCGCCGCGAGCCCCGGGTCGTCTTGCAGCAGTTCGTGGAACGCCAGGACGTCGTCGGCGTCGAACGGAGGGCCGGGCGAACGGGTTTCGGGATGCGGCACGCTGACGGGTGCGTCGAGGGGCCGGCAGCCCCACACGATCAACCCGACGATCATGCTCTGCGGCACGGGGACGTCCACGACGTCGTAGCAGGTCTCGCACACCAGCCAGCCACAGGGCGCAGCGGCATCGAGGAGCACCGAGCGAGGGGGAGCGGACAGCCGGGTGCTGCAGCGGGAGCAGGTGGCCTCTATCCGGTTCATGGTTCCTCCAGGTACCTGTTGCGGTGCGCCGCACCTTTCTCCGCGGACCTTCCGGCTCGCTTCCGGGCTCGCCCGACCCTGCCGTAAGCGGCGGAAGGAGCCGGGAAGGGTCGGCCGGGATCGTCGACGCCGTCGATGCCGAGGACCTCGATGGCAGAAGACCTCGGAGAACCAGCCCGACGGAGGCGGCCATGACCACGGCGACGATTGACCGGACCGTTGAGACGGCGACGGCGACGGCCGACGCCGACGCCGACGCCGTCGCCGACCACGCCGACGCCCTCCACGCCGACCCCGGACGCCCGCGGCGCCTATCGTGCCGGGGCACTCGCGATGGCAGCCCTGCTCGTCGGCCTTGTGCCCTACGGGCTCGTGGTCGGGACGGCGGCGGCGGCGAGCCGTGACGCGGCCGCCGGGTGGGCGGGTACGTGGCTCATCTACTCGGGCAGCGCGCATCTGGCGGTGCTGGGGTCTCTGTCGCAGGGGCAGGGCCTGCTCGCGGTCGTCGCGACCGGCCTGCTCGTCAACACGCGGCTGCTGGCCTTCAGCGCAGCGCTCGCGCCGGAGCTGCGGGACGAGCACTGGCGCTGGCGCGCCGCTGTGGCCGCTCTGCTCGTCGACCCGCTGTGGGCCCTCGTCCAGGGAAGGCCTCGGAAGCACGCCATGCGGGCGTACTACCTCGGGGCCGGACTCGTCCTGTGGTGCGGCTGGGGAGCAGCCGTGACCGCCGGGTTGCTGTTGGGGCGCTCGCCGGTGGCGACGGCGGCCGACGTGGCCGTGCCGGTCTGCCTGGCCACGCTCGTCGTGCCGAACGCGCGCACCCGGCCCGGTGCGGCGTGCGTCGTCGTCGGCGCCCTCGTCGGGTTGGCGACCCGGAGCTGGCCGTCGGGCACCGGGGTGCTCGCCGGCATGCTCGCCGGCGCCGCCGCCGGTCTGGCGCGGGGGAGGGCGTCGTGAGCGCCGAGTGGCTGGGTGTCCTGATCGTCGGCGCGGGTAGCTACGGCTTTCGCGCCCTGCCGCTGCTGCTCGCCGGACGGCTGCGGGTTCCCGAGCGCGTTGCGCTGCTGCTGCGCGATGCGGGGACGGCCGCGCTGGCGGCGCTGCTCGCGTCGGCCGTGGCCGGTTCCGACGTGCAGCGCGACGGCGGCGAACGCCTCCTGCTGTGGTTGCCGCTCATCGTGACCGCGGCACTCGCGCTGCGGGGGTGGAGTGTGGCGCGCGTGATGCTCGGCGCGGCCTCCTGTTACGCCGTCGCGCTCGCGCTCGGGTGGCTTCTCTGACGCGGCGACGGCAGTGGGAGAAGCGTCCGCCGGCACCGGTCGACGTCGAGCGGGTGACCCGCCTGCTGGAACGCGTGCGCCGCCTCGGCGAGCAGTCGTTGCGCAGCGGTGGTGTCGCCTTCCGCCGCGGCGATGTGCGCTCGTGCCTCCGTCGTCGCGGCCTGCCAGGCGGTGCCCGACCACAGCGCGGTGGAGCGCTCGGCGCCCGCCAGGTGCTCGCGCGCGGCGGCCAGGTCGCCGACATCGGCACAGGCGATCGAGGCAGGGACCTCGAACATGACGGAGCAGAACCAGCACGCGTCGCGGTCGTCTGTCGTCGCCTGGGCCAGCTCGACGGTGTCCCGGGCGGACACCGGGTCGGGGGCGGCCGCGATCATGCTGCCGTAGATGCGCTGGAGCAGGTGCAGAGCGACCGGCGTCCACCGCGCGAGCGGAAGGGCGCGGTCGAGCAGCTCACGTGCGCCGCGCGTGTCGCCGCGGGCGATCCGCACCTCGGCGAGCCGTTGCAGCGAGTGCGCCTGACCGGCCCGGGCTCCGGCCTCCGCGTGCAGATCCACCGCTTCGTGCAGGGCTGTCTCGGCCTGCTCCAGGTCACCTGACATGAGCGAGGCCTCGCCGGTGAGTGACGCGGCGAACGCCACGGCGCGGAGTGCACCCGCCTTCTCGGCGCTGCGCCGGATGTCGGCGGCGAGGCGGAGCACCTCCGGGTACGGGGTCGGCCCGTAGAGCAAGTACTCCGAGACGCACAGGTTCGCGTCGAAGACGGCCGTGACCATCCGGTGACCGGCCGAGCGGAGCTCGCTGTCGAGCCGCGAGAACCACTCCCCACGCTGATGGGCGATCAGGCCCTGCAGTGCGACCAGGTCGAGCAGCTCCCAGCTGTCCTCGGCTTCCGCGAGCAGCGCGCGCGCCCGTTGCGCGATGGCCGCGGCGCTGTCCACGTCGCCCCTGAAAAAGGCGAGGTTGCCCTGGGCGAGCAGCAGTGGCCCGTCACCGGGCCCGCCGTCGAGCGTGAGGCCGTCGATCGCCGCTGTCGCCGTCTCGAGGTCGCCGGCCGCGATCGCGGCGCGGGCGAGACCGGTGCGCGCGTGCCGGCGCAGGTCGCCGTCCGCCAGGCGGATGGCCGTGCGGTAGGCCCCGACGGCGCGCGGATCGCCGAGGCGGGTGAGCATGTCGGCCCGGAGCACCTTGATCGGGGCTGCGACGTCGTCGGGCGGGTGCTCCTCGGCGTCGTCGAGCAGGTCGAGCGCGTCGTGGTAGGCCCCCACCGCGGCCTCGGCCCGGGCGGCCTGAAGCAGGTGGGGCGCCGCCCCCACGGGGTCACCGGCGGCCACCAGATGGTGCGCGATCCGGGCCGGCGACGCGCCGAGCGACGCGAGCCGGGCGGCGGCGTCGCGGTGCAGCAATCGGCGCCTGTGCTCCGGGATCTCGTCGAGCAGCGCCTGCCGGAGCAGCGGGTGTCGGAACCGGTAGCCGGAGTCGCCGGGGACGACCGCACGAGCGGCGAGCGCCTCGTCGAGCCGGTCGTAGGCGCTGTTCTCGTCGAGGCCGGCCAGGGCGACGAACTCGTCGGTGTCGAAGGCGATCCCGGACACCGCGACGCGGGTCAGGACCTCCCGGACCCGACGCGGTAGCTGGTCGGTCAGCACGCTCATGAGCGGACGGACGTCGCCACCGGCGCTCGCCGCCCGCCGCGCCAGCTCGACCACGGCCAGAGGCAACCCCTCCGAGAGCGTGGTGATCGACCGGATCAACGCGTCGTCCGGGGAGCGGACATGGCGTTCCACCAGATCCCGTACGGCGGCGTCGTCCAGCGGCGGCAACGCGAGCTCCACCGCGGTACGCCGGTCGAGCAGGCTGGTCCGGACGTCGGCGAGGGCCGCCGGCAGCGGCCCGGAGCGGTAGGCGAGGAGCACGACGACGCGCGCCCTCGCACTGGCCCGGGCGAGGTGGTGCAGCAGCCGCAGGCTGGCGTCGTCGCCGTCGTGCACGTCGTCCACGACGAGCAGCGCGCCCTCCCCGGCGGCAGCCAACCTGAGCAGCTCGGCGGCCGCGATGAACAGTCGCTGATGTCCGCCGTCCTCGGGAGTCGCAACGTCCCGCAGCGCCAGCGCGCGTTCGATCTCGGAACGGTGCTCGTCCGCCAGTCCGTCCAGCAGCGCCGGGTGCTCACGGCACAGGTCCGCGAGCGCCTCGAGTACCGGGGCGTAAGGCCACGCGCCCTCGATCCGGGACGCGCTGCCGCGGCCGCTGCGCCAGCCGCGCCGCTGGGCGGCGTGCACCGTGCGCACCAGCAGGGCCGACTTGCCGGATCCGGGCGGCCCGGTGAGCAGGGCGGCGCGTCCCTCACCGGCTGCGGCCCGGCGAATGACCTCGTCGAGCAGCGCGCACTCGCCGTCCCGCCCGACGAGGTCGTCGTCCTCCTCGGGCGCATCGGGGTCCGAGGCGGCGAGCAGATGGTCGCGGAGCTCGACGGCCGCGGGTCCGGGTGCGAGGCCGAGTTCCTGCCGCAACGCCCGGTCGAGGCGCTCGTACTGCCGCAGAGCGGCGCGCCGGTCGCCGCGCCGCGCGTGCTCGCGCATCAGTCCGACGTGTGCCTCTTCATCGGCCGGGTCCAGCTCCAGTAGTTCGGCCCAGCGTCCGCTTTGCCGGAGAAGTTCCGCCCGCCGAGCGGTGACGTGTGCCCGGGCCGCTTCGGCCCACGCCTCATACGGGTCCTCGGGCAGCAGGTCGCCGGTAGCCACAGCGAGCGCACGTTCCGCGCCGACGGCGTCCGCCCGTCGTTCCGCTTCCCTCGCCAACCGCTCGAACGCCTCCAGGTCGACGGCGACGTCGACGCCCGGCAGGAGGGCGACGGAGTCCGCCCTCAGCACGACGGCGTCGTCCCGGCCGAGGGCCCGCCGGGCGTAATGCGCCGCCTTGTGCAGGCGGGGTGCCGCCTCGTCGACGGCGACCCCGGGCCACAGAGCGTCGAGGACCCGCTCGCGGTGCAGCGTGCGAGCCGGAGCCAGGGCGAGCAGCTTGACGAGGTCTGCCGCCGCGCGGCGCTGCCATGCGGTGGGCGGCACCGCGCTGCCGTCGACCTCGACCTCGAATCCGCCCAACAGTCGGATCTCGATCGTCATGCCGTCCGGTCCTCCCGTGGTCGTGCGGCATGGTAGGTCGCTCGGACGCGGAGGCCTATGGGTACGAACGTCGTGACCGTGGCCCAACCCGGGCGAAGTCAGCGGACCAGTTGGTCGGAAGTGAGCACGGTCACTTGCGAGTTCGCGCCCGCGGCCACGAACGACTCCTCGCTCCACCAGCTGTCGTAGACGTCGGAGCCGACGAGCTCCCGCAGCCCCTGCGTCTGCGACACGTGGGCGGCCAGCGCGGCGCGCTTCCGCTCGAGCAGGGAACCCTCACAGCGGACGCGGTGCGCCAGTGCGGGTGCCTTCGTGCACGGCCGCTCCGGCCCCATCCACAACCCCACGGACTCGCCGAGGGCACCCCAACGCCGGTACCAGTCCGGTGTCAGGGTGGCGTACCAGAGGGCCGCGCTCTCGCCGGTCGCCCGCCAGGCGGCGGTTGTCCACGCGCTCACGGCCCGGTGGTCTGCGTGCCCGGTCATCCCCTCGGGACCGAAGGTGACGATCAGCGCCGGACGGACCTCGGCGATCAGATCGACGACGGCCGCGACGCCATCGCCATCCGCCTGCTCGCAGGATCCGTCGCGGTAGCCCAGGAAGCGGTGTTCCGTGACGCCGACCGCGGCAAGGCTCGCGCCCAACTCGGCGGCGCGGAGCTCGGCAAGCCGTTCCGGCGGCTGGCGCAGAGGGTCATCGGTGCCGTGCTCTCCCCACGTGGCAGTGGCGACGACGACGGGGTGGCCGGCGTCGCGGGCGGTCGCCATGAGCCCCGCGGACAGGTAGGCCTCGTCGTCCGGATGGGCCCAGACGCCGAGCACGGGACCTTCCGGAACGTTCATGACCGCCTCCCGTCGCCGGTGCCACGGAGCGTCGGTGCGTCGCCTTCCGTAGACCTTCCGCCGCCGGACGACGGGCGGAAGGCGAGCGGAAGGCGCTCCGGCGACTGTGCTTCTCGCCGGACGGCACCCCGCCGGCCCGGAACCGAGGAGGAGTCCCATGAGCGCCACCGCCACCACCGTTCCCGCCCCCCGTAACGGCGTCGACGTCCCGACCCTGTTCGCCACGCTCGACGCTGTGAAGGGCAACCCGGAGATCGCCCAGTTCCGGTTCCGGGCCAGCAACCGCTGGGTCAGCGGCACCCACAGCCGCAGCACGATCCAGGGCTTCTACGGCGCGATGCAGGAGGACACCAGCCGCACGTCGCCGTTCGAGATGGACGCCGACCACCCGCAGGTGCTGACCGGCAAGAACAACGGCCCGACGCCGGTCGAGTACCTGCTGCACGCGATCGCGGCCTGCCTCACCGCGGGGGTGGCCAACATCGCCTCCGCGCGTGGCGTCACGCTGCACGAGGTCGAGTCCACCGTCGAGGGCGACATCGACCTCAACGGCATCCTCGGCACCGCGCCGGCCGAGCGGAACGGCTACACCGGCATCCGCGTCTCCTTCCGCATCAGTGGCGACGCGGACGAGTCGACGCTGCGCGGCCTCGTCGAGCAGTCGAAGCGCCGGTCGGCCGTCTACGACGTGCTCACCAACGGCACCCTGGTCGACGTCTCCGTCGACTCCGCCGTGCAGCACCGCCTGACGGCGGCCACTCCCGGGTCACTCCAGCCCCGCGCCGGCCGTCCCGCTCGGCCCGGACGGCCGGCGCCCGCCTGCTTCCCCCAGCCCCAGATCCCTTGCCACCCGTCAGGAGCTCGCCATGAACCGCATCGACACCGTCGTCATCGGCGGCGGTCACGCCGGCCTGGCGACCAGCCACGAGCTGACCGCGGCGGGCGTGGACCACGTCGTGCTCGAGCGGGGCCGCATCGCCGAGCGCTGGCGCTCGGAACGCTGGGACAGCCTGCGGCTGCTCACCCCCAACTGGATGTCCCGGTTGCCCGGCCGGCAGTACACCGGGCCCGACCCGGACGGCTTCCTCACCACGTCAGGACTGGTCGAGCACCTCGAGCGGTACGCCGCGTCCTTCTCGGCGCCGATGGTCCACAGCGCGGTGCGACCGGGTCGATCGGGCGGGCGACCGGTTTCACGTCGCCACCGACGACGGCACCTGGCGTGCGCGGTCGGTGGTCGTCGCGACCGGCTACTGCCACCGCCCCGCGCTGCCCGCGGGGGCGGCCGGCCTCGACGCTTCCGTGCTGCAGCTGAGCCCGCTCACCTACAAGAACCCGACGTCGCTCCCCGACGGGGGAGTCCTGGTCGTCGGCGCGTCGTCGAGCGGTCTGCAGATCGCGTCGGAGTTGCGCCGCGCGGGACGCGACGTCGTGCTCGCCGTCGGGCGCCACACCCGTCTGCCGCGCCGCTACCGCGGAAGCGACGTGCTGCGCTGGCTCGACCGGCTCGGCACCTTCGATCGCACCCTCGACGACCTGCCACCGGAGCGCGCGCGGAGCGAGCCCTCCCTGCAGCTGGTCGGCGGCGAGCAGGACCTCGACCTCGGTCGCCTGCACCGGATGGGCGTCCAGCTCACGGGCCGGTTCGTCGGCATCGACGGCTTCTCGGCGCGGTTCGCCGCGGACCTGCCGGCGTACGTCGACGACGCCGAGCGCCGGCTGCGTCGGGTCCTCGCGCGGATCGACACCATCGCCGGCGGCACGCCCCGGACGCCCGTCGCGCCGATCACCGTCCCGGCGGGGGAGACAGAGGTCGACCTCGCCTCCCGGGGCATCCACACCGTCGTCTGGGCGACGGGCTTCCGGGGCTCCTGGCCCTGGCTGCACCTGCCCGTCGTCACAAACGGACGGATCGTCCAGTACCGCGGGCGCACCGTCGTCCCCGGCCTCTACACCGTCGGGCAGCGCTTCCAGCACCGGCGCGGCTCGACCCTCATCGACGGCGCCCGGCACGACGTCCACGACGTGGTGGCCGACCTGCTCGAACCCGTTCCGTCCGCATTCCCGCTGCGCGACCTCGCGCGCGCCGTCTGAAGGAGAGAGATCATGACTGCTACGCGCTACGACCGTCCTTCCTACGATGTCGTCGTCGTCGGGGCCCGCGCCGCCGGCGCGTCGACCGCGCTGCTGCTCGCCCGCCGCGGCGCCCGGGTGCTGGTCGTCGACCGGACCCGGCGGGGCAGCGACACCCTCTCCACGCACGCGCTGATGCGCCCCGCCGTCGTGCAGTTGCACCGGTGGGGGCTGCTGGACGACCTGTTCGCCGCCGGCACCCCGCCCATCACCCGCACGACGTTCCACTACGGGCACGACCAGGTGCCCATCAGCCTCCGCCCCGTGGCCGGCACCGCCGCCCTGGCCGCGCCGCGTCGGACGGTGCTCGACCCGCTCCTGCTCGACGCCGCGGAGGCGGCCGGAGCCGACGTTCTGACCGGTGTGCGCGTCAACTCCCTGCTGCGGGACGGCACCGGCAGGGTGACCGGGGTCGAGCTGGACGGGGGGCGGCAGGTCTCCGCCGGCACCGTCGTGGGCGCCGACGGCTACCGCTCGCTCGTGGCGGAGCAGGTCGGGGCGCAGGAGCGTCCGCTCGGCCGGCACGCGGGTTCATGCGTCTATGGCTACGTCGACCGCCGGGTCGCCGACGGCTACGAATGGTTCTACGGAACCGGCCTGACCAGCGGCCTGATCCCGACCAACGACGACCAGACGCTCGTCTTCGTGAGCCGACCGGCCGGCAGACCCGTACCCGGCGGTTGGGCGGAGCTGTACCAGGACGTCGCGACCGCGTGGCCGGCGGGCGAGGCGATGCTGGCCGGCGCGCGCCCGACTGTGCGGCTCCGGCGCTTCCAGGGCAGTCCGGCGTACGCGCGGCGGCCGTGGGGTGCCGGCTGGGCGCTCGTCGGGGACGCGGGCTGCTACGTCGACCCGCTGAGCTCGCACGGCATCTCCCAGGCACTGCGCGACGCCGAACTGCTCGTCGACGCCCTCACGGCCGCCGGCCCCGCCGGGTTCGCCATGGCCGGCTACGAGCGGCGGCGCGACGAGCTGACCGGCCCCGTCGCCGCGGCCGTGGACGACATCGCCTCCTTCGCGTGGACGCCGTCGAGCGTGCGCGAACTGGTGATGCGGATGTCGTCGGCGATGAGCGCGGAGGTGGATGCGCTGACGGCGATGGGAGCGCCGCCCGACGGGTCAGCCGGTGCGGGAGCCGAGCGGGTCGCGGTGCCTGCCTGAGGCCCTCAGCTCGGCAGCTGCGACTCCACCGCCTCGACCAGCGCGGGGTCCTCGGGGGCCGTCCGCGGCCGGAACCGCGCGACGACCTCCCCCGCGGGCGAGACGAGGAACTTCTCGAAGTTCCACTGGATGTCGCCCGCCTGCCCGTCGGCGTCGGGCACCGCGGTGAGCTCCTCGTACAGCGGGTGCCGCCGGGGCCCGTTGACCTCGATCTTCTCGAAGAGCGGGAAGGTCACCCCGTAGGTGGCCGAGCAGAAGGTGGCGATCTCGTCGGCCGTCCCGGGCTCCTGGCCGCCGAACTGGTTGCACGGGAAGCCGAGGACGGAGAAGCCTCGGTCGCCGTAGGTCTCCTGCAGCTTCTCGAGGCCGGTGTACTGCGGCGTCAGACCGCACTTGCTGGCGACGTTGACCAGCAGAAGCGCCTTGCCGGCGTGCTCACCGATCGACCCCGGGGTTCCGTCGAGGTGGGCGATCTTCGTGTCCAGAAGGGTCATGTCCGAGCGAACCCGCGCGAGACCGTCCGGCATTCCATGAGAGAGGGTGCGCTCCTGGGACAACGGGGCAAGGGACTCGCATGACCATCAGCTCGACCGAAGAATGGCAGGCGCTGGCGCGGCACGCGGACGAGATGCGCGACGTCCACCTCCGTGAGCTGTTCGACTCCGACTCCAGATTCGGCGACTCCACCCGCGGTGAGACGTACACGGTCGAGGCCGCCGACCTGTTCGCCGACTACTCGAAGCAGCGCATCACCGACGAGACGCTGCGCCTGTTGCTCGCCCTCGCGGAGAAGGCCGGGCTGCGGCGGCGTATCGACGCGATGTTCGCCGGCGAGAAGATCAACACGACCGAGGACCGGGCGGTCCTGCACGTCGCCCTCCGCGCCCCGCGGGACGAGCAGATCTGTGTTGCTGAGGGCGGGGCCCCCGGCGAGGACGTCGTCCCCGGGGTCCACGAGGTCCTCGATCGGATGAGCGAATTCGCCGGCAAGGTGCGCGACGGGGTGTGGCGGGGTGCCACCGGCGACCGCATCCGGAACGTCATCAACATCGGTATCGGCGGTTCGGACCTCGGCCCGGCCATGGCGTACGACGCCCTGCTCGATGAGGCGGACCGCGAGCTGACGATGAAGTTCGTCAGCAACGTAGACGGCGACGACGTGGCCGAGGCGCTGCAGGGCCTCGACCCGGCAGAGACGCTCGTGATCGTCGCCTCCAAGACCTTCACCACCATCGAGACGCTCACCAACGCCCACACCGTCCGCCGCTGGCTGGTGGCCGCGCTCGGCGAGGACGCCGTCGAGAAGCACTTCGTCGCGCTGTCCACGAACACCGACGAGGTGAAGAAGTTCGGCATCGACCCGGACAACATGTTCGTCTTCTGGGACTGGGTCGGCGGTCGCTACTCCTTCGACTCCGCGATCGGCCTGTCGCTGATGATCGCGATCGGGGCGGAGAACTTCCGGGAGATGCTCGACGGGTTCCGGGCGATCGACGAGCACTTCCGCAGCACGCCGTTCGAGCGCAACCTGCCGGTGCTGATGGGGCTGCTCGGCGTCTGGTACGGCGACTTCTTCGGCGCCCAGACGCATGCGGTCCTGCCCTACTCCGCCTACCTCGAGCGGCTCCCGATGTACCTGCAGCAGCTCGACATGGAGAGCAACGGCAAGTCGGTGACCCGCGAGGGGGAGCGGGTCGACTACGAGACCGGGCCCATCGTCTGGGGCACGCCCGGCACCAACGGGCAGCACGCCTACTACCAGCTCATCCACCAGGGCACGAAGCTCATCCCGGCCGACTTCCTCGGCTTCCTCGAGCCGCGGCACGACATGCGGGACCACCACGACCTGCTCATGGCCAACCTGTTCGCGCAGACCGAGGCGCTGGCCTTCGGCAAGAGCCGCGAGGAGGTCGAGGCCGAGGGCGCCGACGCGAGCGTCGTGCCGCACAAGGTCTTCGAGGGCAACCACCCGACGACGACGATCCTCGCGCCGAAGCTGACGCCGAGGGTGCTGGGGGAGCTCATCGCGCTGTGGGAGCACAAGGTCTTCACCCAGGGCGTGATCTGGGACATCAACAGCTTCGACCAGTGGGGCGTCGAGCTCGGCAAGACGCTGGCCAAGCGCATCGAGCCGGAGCTCAGCGCGGAGCAGACGCCGGACCTCGACCACGACAGCTCCACGAACGCCCTCATCCGCCGCTACCGCGCCGCCCGCGGCCGCAGCTGAGGGGCCGGGATGAGCGACAGCGCAAGCAACGACAGCGGTCAGCAGGTCTGGTTGGTCCGGCACGGACCCACCGAGTGGAGCGAGAGCGGGCAGCACACCGGCACCACGGACGTCCCGCTGACCGATCGCGGCGAGGCGGCGGCGAAGGCCCTCGGCCCCGTGCTCGCCGGTCAGGACTTCGCCCGGACGATCTCGAGCCCGATGGTCCGGGCGAAGCGCACCGCCGAGCTGGCCGGCGTGACGATCGACGACCTCGACGGCGATCTCCGCGAGTGGGACTACGGCGACTACGAGGGCCGAACCACCCCGGAGATCCGCGAGACGGTGCCCGGCTGGACGGTGTGGCGCGACGGCTGCCCGAACGGCGAGATCGCCGGCGAGGTGGGCGCCCGGGTGGACCGGGCGATCGAACGGATTCGGGCCGTCGACGGCGACGTCGCCGTGTTCGCGCACGGCCACGTGCTGAGGGTGCTCGCCGCCCGATGGCTCGGCGAGTCGCCGGAGTTCGGCCGCCACTACGCGCTGTCCACGGCGGCCGTGTGCGTGCTGGGCTACGAGCGGGAGGCCCCGGTTATCTCCCGGTGGAACGACACCCACCATCTCGACGACCTGAGCTGAGCGAACGGTCGACTCACGGCCCGCCACCTGCACGGAGCTGTGTGGGGTTGAACCGGCTCCTGCCGGTTCAACCCCACACAGCTCGGAGGTCGGGGTCGGGGTCGGGTCAGTCGGGGTGGGGGTCGGGGGAGGCGGTCAGGCGGCGACCAGGACCGGCTCCGGCTCCGGAGCCGACCGGGAGGCGGGGACCTCGCTCGGCCGTACGCGGGCCGGCAGGTAGATCGCACCCAGCACCGCTCCGGCCAGCGCGACTAGCGCCGCGACGGT
The DNA here is from genome assembly GCA_963783105.1 of uncultured Actinomycetota bacterium. Lineage (GTDB taxonomy): Bacteria > Actinomycetota > Actinomycetes > Frankiales > Frankiaceae > JAVEDQ01. Next base: position 288,644 of record CAWAMI010000002.1, on the reverse strand, counting down.
GAACCCGGTCGCCATCGCGGAGGTGAAGGCCTCGGCGGCCACGGCTCGCACCTGGTCCCCGAGCGGCCCGGCGGCGCCGGCCACGCTCTGCGCGGCCTGCAGCGACGACGACGCCGGCTCGGACAGGGCGGCCGGGAGTCCGCCGTCGGCCACCCCGCCGGTGTAGGCGGCGGCGACGATGCTGCCGATCACGGCCACGCCGAGGCTGCCGCCGAGCTCCTGCATCGTGTCGTTGACCGCGCTCCCGACACCGGTCTGTTCGGCGGGCAGCACGGTCATGATCGACTCGCCTGCCGTCGCCACGACGAGCCCCATGCCGGCGCCCATCACCGCGACGCACAGCGCCAGATAGCTGTACGGGGTGTCGACCTCGGCCCTAGCCGCGAGCAGCAGCCCCGTGCCCATCAGCACGAGCCCGGCGGGGATGACGACGCGGCTGCCGAACCGGCCGGCGAGCACGGGTGCGAGCGGCGAGGTGACCAGCACGGCTGCCGCGAAGGGCATCGCGCCCAACCCGGCCCGCAGGGGGCTGTAGTCGAGCACCATCTGCAGGTACTGGGTCAGGGCGAACAACGACCCGAACAACGCGAGGAAGGTCAGCGCCAGCGCGCCGGTGGCGGCGGAGAAGGCGCGGTGCCGGAACACCCGCACGTCGATCAGCGGGGCGGTCACGCGGAGCTCCCAGGCGGCGAAGGCGGCCAACGCGCCGAGGCCGAGGGCGAACTCGCCGAGCGTGTGCGCCGAGGTCCAGCCGCGGCCGGGAGCGGAGATGACCGCGTCGATGACGGCGAGCATCGCGACCGCGGACAACGCCGCTCCGACGATGTCGATCCGCTCGCCGGCCGCACGCCGTCCGGGCAGCCCCGGCACCACCGTCGCCACGAGCGCCACGGCGAGGAGCACCAGCGGCACGTTCACCCAGAAGACCGATCCCCAGGAGAAGTGCGCCAGCAGCAGGCCACCGAGCGTCGGGCCGACCACGATCCCGATGCCGGCCATCGCGGACCAGACCCCGATCGCGGTCGCCCGCTGCTCGGCCGGGAAGACGGCGGTGAGTATCGACAGCGTCGCCGGCATGACCAGCGCGGCGCCGACCCCCATCACCCCGCGGAACCCGATCAGCGTCGAGGTCGACGTCGCCGTCGCCGCGGCCGACGAGCCGAGACCGAACACGACCAGCCCGGCGAGCAGGGCGCCGCGTCGCCCGAACCGGTCCCCGAGGGCGCCGCCGACGACCAGCAGCGCCGCGAAGGTCAGCGTGTAGGCGTCGACGATCCACTGCAGCGAGCCGGTGTCGGCGTCCAGGTCCCGCGCGAGGGTGGGCAGCGCTGTGTTCAGGATCGTGTTGTCGACGACCACGATCAGCAGCGACAGGCAGAGCACCGCCAGGATCGACCAGCGGCGGGGGTGCCCGGCGGCGGCGCCGGCAGGGACGGTGTCGCTCGGGAGGTCGAGCGCAGGAGAGACGTCTGGCATGGCCGGCTCCGCGGTGTCTGAACGACTGTTGCCTTACGGCTGTATGTGTACCTCAAAGGCTAACAGCTGTAAACTCATGGCCGTGAGTTCTTCTGCGGTGCGATCCCGGAACCGGCGGGGCGAGGGCGTCCGGCTGCGCGAGGACATCCTTCGAGCGGCCGCCGGGCTCCTCGAGGAGAGCGGGCGCGAGGACGCCGTCACGCTGCGCGCGGTCGCCCGGGCCGTGGGCATCTCGGCGCCGTCGATCTACGCCCACTTCTCAGATCGCGAGCAGATCCTCGACGCCGTCGTGGCCGAGGCCTTCGACGATTTGAGCCGCAGCATCCGCGAGGCGATCGAGAGCGAGTCGGGCAGCCTCGATCGGCTCGAGGCGGGGGTCCGGACCTACGTCGCATTCGGGATGGAGCGCCCCCAGCGGTACCGCGTGCTGTTCGGCCGAGTCGGGGCCGGCGGTCCCTTCGAGGGCGGGGTGGACGAGCTGAGCGGACCGGCCGGCGAGACGGCCTTCGGGATCCTCGTGGACGGCATTGCGGCCTGCGTCGCCGACGGTGTCTCCGCCAGCACTGATCCCGCCGGCGACGCGGCGGCCCTGTGGGCGGCGCTGCATGGGTTCGTCACGCTCTGCGGGCCCGAGTCCGATTTCCCCTGGCCGGAGGACCTCGTCGGGCTGTTCCTGCGCCGACTGGCCCGGATTCCCTCGGTCGACGACCCCCGTTGATTCGGAACGGAGGGCTCGGGCAGTCTGCCCGCATGGCTTCTCCTTCCCTGTCCGAGGTCGACGGCTCCACCTACGACGTCATCGTGTTGGGCATCGGGCCGGTCGGTGAGAACGTCGTCGACCGGGTCGTGCGGGGCGGCCTGACCTGCGCCGCCGTCGAGGCCGACCTCGTGGGCGGCGAGTGCTCGTACTGGGCCTGCATCCCGAGCAAGGCCCTGCTGAAGCCGATCGGTCTGGCCGCGGCCGCCGGCCGCCTCCAGGGTGTGCGGGCCGAGGGGGTCGACGCCGCCGAGGTGCTGAAGCGCCGCGACTACTGGGCCAACCGCACCGAGAACGGCGGCCACGACGACGCCGGCGGAGCGGGTCGGCTGGCCGCGAGCGCGACCGCCTTCCTCCGCGGCTGGGGCCGGGTGGCCGGCGAGAAGGCCGTCACGGTGACGAGCAGGGACGGCACCACGGCCACGCTCTCCGCGGCGAAGGCGGTCGTCCTCTCCACGGGCAGCACGCCCTCGCTGCCGCCCATCCCCGGGCTGAAGGAGGCAAAGCCGTGGGGTAGCCGCGACGTCACCAACGTCGCCGATGTTCCCCGCCGCGTGGTCATCCTGGGGGGTGGGGTCGTCGGGGTCGAGTCCGCGGACATCTTCCGCGGACTCGGCGCGGAGGTCACCCTGATCGCGCGCGGCGGACTGCTCGCGGGTCGCGAGCCCTGGGCCGGTGAGCTGCTGGCCGACGGCCTGCGCAACGCGGGCGTCGACGTGCGGACGGGCGTCGAGACGTCGCAGGTCGAACGCGCAGAGGACGGCACGGTCACCGTCACCGTGTCCTCGGACTCCGGGGAGGAGACGATCACCGCCGACGAGATCGTCGCCGCGCTCGGCCGGCACCCGAACTCCTCCGACATCGGGCTCGACACGGTCGGGCTCGAGGCAGGCAGAGCCGTCGAGGTGGACGACAGCCTGCGTTCCACGACGCACGACTGGCTGTACGCGACCGGCGACGTCAACGGCCGCGTGCCGCTGACGCACCAGGGCAAGTACCAGGCCCGGATCTGCGCCGACGTCATCGTCGCGCGCGCCAACGGTGTTGACGAGGAGAGCATCGCGGACGACCCGAAGTACCACGCTTACGCCGACGCGCGGATGGTGCCGCAGGTCGTGTTCACCGACCCGCAGGTCTGCTCGGTCGGGCTCGCCGAAGCGCAGGCCCGCGAGCAGGGCTTCGACGTCCGGGTCGTCGAATACAACCTCGGCTGGGTCACCGGCGCCGCGATCGAGGCCGACGGCTACACCGGCAAGGCGAACCTCGTCGTGGACGAGGCCCGCGGGGTGCCGATCGGCGCGACGTTCGTCGGCCAGGACACGGCCGAACTGCTGCACTCGGCGACCGTCGCGATCGTCGGCGAGGTGCCGATGTCGGTCCTCTGGCACGCGGTGCCCAGTTTCCCGACGATCAGCGAGGTCTGGCTGCGCCTGCTCGAGACGTACGGCCTGTAGAAGCCGACGACGCCCGCCCCGGGCGGTGCGGTGCGGTACGGTGCGCGGGCTCGTCCGCGGGGACGAGTCGGGCCAATCGCCCGCGGCGACGGAGCGCCGCAATTTACGATCCTGCTCGTGTCAGCCGCATCCCTCCGCGTCGACCTCGACGGCAAGAGCTACCTGCTCGCCCCGTCCGAGCAGATGATCATCGGCCGCGACCCGAGCTGCCGGATCTCGCTGCCCAATCCCCTCGTCTCGAGTCGCCACCTCCAGCTGCACCACGACGGTTCGGGCTGGCGGGCGACCGATCTCGGGAGCACCAACGGCACGTGGGCGAACGGCCAACGGGTCGGGGAGGTGTCCGTCGGGGGCGAGACGCGGCTGCGGCTGGCGATGGAGGGCCCGGAGGTCCTGCTGCGCCCCGAGGTGCCCGCGGCCCGGGTCGCCACCCCGTCGTATGCGCCCCCCTCGGCGCCGCCGTCGGCGTTCCCGTCAGGCTCGCAGGCGGCGCCGCCGGCTGCTCCTCCGTCGGCTCCGCCGCCGGGCGGCTTCGCCCCGCCGCCGCGTTTGGGGGGTCCGGCTGGTCGTCCGCCCATGGCGCCGCCGCCGGGGATGCCGGTCGGTCCGCCCACGCTGAACCAGCCCGGCAACCGGCTGAACGGTCCGGCGCGTCCGCCGGCCGGGCCGCCGTCGGCGCCCCCGCCGGCCGGCCGCGGGACGTCGACCCCGAGCGGCCCGCGGCCCAGCAGCCCGATGCCGACGACCCCGCCGCCCGCCGGCCCGCCGCCGGACTCCGAGGGCGGGCCCGTCCTCACGGGTATCCACCGCCTCGCCGACGTCGGCGCGCAGCGGGCCGTGCTCACCATCGGTCGTGACGCGTCCAACGGGCTCGTCCTCACGGACCTGCTGGTCAGCCGCCGGCACGCCGAGCTGCGCCGCAGCGCGGGCGGTATCGAGATCGTCGACCTGGGCAGCGCGAACGGCATCTACGTCAACGGCCGTCGAGTGCAGGTCGCCCGCCTCAACGAGGGCGACCTCGTCGGTGTCGGGCGTCACCAGCTGCGGCTGCAGGGCGAGCAGCTGCTCGAGTACACCGACACCGGTGACCTGACGCTCTCGGCGCACGACCTGACCGTGCAGGTGGGCTCGGGCAACACGACGAAGACGTTGCTGCACCACGTCGGCTTCAACCTGCCGCCGCGGACGTTGCTCGCCGTCGTCGGCCCCAGCGGGGCCGGCAAGTCGACCATGCTGAACGCGCTCACTGGGCAGCGGCCGGCGACCGGCGGCTCGGTCACCTACGCCGGGCGCGACCTCTACGCCGAGTTCGAGGACCTGCGCCAGCGCATCGGCCTCGTCCCGCAGGAGGACATCTGGCACACCGCCCTGTCCGTGCGCCAGGCGCTCGAGTACGGGGCGCAGCTGCGCTTCCCCGCCGACGTCAGCAAGCCGGAGCGGGACGCCCGCATCGACGAGGTGCTCCGAGAGCTCGGCCTCGTCGCCCAGCAGAACAACAAGGGGAGCCAGCTCTCCGGTGGCCAGAAGAAGCGGACCAGCACCGCGCTGGAGCTGCTGACCAAGCCGTCGCTGCTGTTCCTCGACGAGCCGACCTCCGGGCTCGACCCGGACCTCGACCACGAGGTCATGCAGCTGCTGCGCGGGCTCGCGAACGACGGCCGCACGGTCGTCTGCGTGACCCACTCGACGCTGAACCTGCACCTGTGCGACCTGGTGCTGGTGCTCGCCGAGGGCGGTCACCTCGCCTACCTCGGACCGCCGCAGGGCGCGCTCGACTACTTCGGCGCGCAGTCGTACTCGGAGATGTTCAGCCACCTGAAGAGTCGGCCGGGCGCCGAGTGGGGGCAGCGGTTCCGCGGCACGCAGGAGTACGCCCGCCACGTCGTGGGCGGTCCGGCGGCCGGCGCCCCGACGCGGCGCACGGACCTTTCGCCGCTGCGTCAGCAGTCGCTGTTCTCGCAGTTCTCGACCCTGTGCAAGCGCTACCTGTCGGTCATCGCCGCGGACAAGGCGTACCTCGGAATCCTGCTGCTGTTGCCGATCCTGCTGGCCGGCATCAGCCGGGTGGTGCCCGCCGAGTTCGGGCTGGGGCTCGGGGACAACAAGGCGAATCTGAAGGGTCGACAGCTGCTGCTGGTGATCGTTCTCGGCGCGACGCTCATGGGCTCGGCGAGCGCCGTGCGGGAGATCGTCAAGGAACGCGCGATCTACATGCGCGAGCGATCCATCGGTTTGTCCAGTGGGGCGTATCTGTGGTCCAAGCTCGTGGTGCTCGGGATCATCACGTCGCTGCAGGCGCTGCTGCTGACCGTGCTCTCGCTGGTCGGCCGGCCCGGCATCGTCGATCCGCTGATCCTCGGCTCGGGCGTGGTCGAGCTCGCGGTGGCGGTCGTCGTCCTCACCTTCGTCTCCGCGATCTTCGGCCTCATGATCAGCGCCTACGTGGACAACGCCGACAAGGCGATGCCGCTGCTGGTGCTCATGACGATGGTCCAGCTGGTGCTGTGCGGGGGACTGGTCCCGCTCAGCGGTCGGCCGGTGCTCAACCAGGTGAGCTGGGTCGTGCCGGCCCGCTGGGGCTTCGCGATGACGGCGTCGAGCACCGACCTGGAGCGCATCGAGGCCTTCGAGGTGCCGGCCTTCTGCTCTCAGCTGGGTGCGTTGCCACCTGACACGCAGGTCGATCCGGACGGAACGCTGCCGCAGTCGGTCACCCTTCCCGACGGCAGGACGATCCCGGCAGGGACCGTGCTCCCACAGGGCGTCACGCCGACCGAGATCAGCTCGATCTGCAACTCGGCCAAGGACAACGCGCCGAAGGGCGACCCGCTGTGGAAGCACTCGGCGGGGACGTGGGCGCTGGACTTCAGCGTGCTGATCCTGCTCGGAGGCGTCGGCGTCGGCACGGTGTCGGTGCTGCTGCGCCGGCTGGAGCCGAAGCGGCGGGCCGGGCAGCCGCTGGCGTCGGGAGCGCCCCCCGCCCGCGTGGGGTAGGGATGCGGCAGGGGTAGGGACGCGGCATGGTCACACCGCCGCCGATGCCCGGGCCCGGCCCTGGCCCGTCGCCCGACCCGCAGCCGCCGTCGCCCGGGCCGGATCCGCAGCCGCCCGCTCCGGGGCCCGACCCGCTGCCGCCCGACCCCGGCCCCGCGCCCGGGCCCACTCCCGGGCCTGGTCCGATGCCGCCCGCGCCGGGGCCCGGTCCGATGCCGGGACCGCCGCCGCCGATGTAGTCGGCACGGCCCGGTTCGCCTCGTCACCACCGGCGACTGCGTAAGGACACGCCGACAGCTGCCGGCGTGTCCTTACGCAGTCAGGCTTTTTGAGGCGTGGGTTCCGGCGGCTCGGCGCACGGGTGCCAGCGGATCAGGGCAGGTAGGGCATCGGGTCGGTCGGCGTGCCGTTGAGGCGCACCTCGAAGTGCAGGTGCGGCCCGGTCGAGTTGCCCGTGTTGCCGACGAGCCCGATCTGCTGGCCCTGCTGAACCGGCTGCCCGACGGCCACGAGGATCTTCGACTGGTGGCCGTAGCAGGTCGCGAAGCCGCTGCCGCGGTCGACGCAGGTGTAGTTGCCGTAGCCGGACGCCCAACCTGCGTAGGCCACGGTTCCGGCGGTGGCGGCGACGATCGGCGTGCCGGTCGGTGCGCCGATGTCCTGGCCGGAGTGGAAGCGCCGCCCCCGGCCGAGCGGGTCGACGCGGTAGCCGAAGCTCGAGGTGAAGACGCCGGTCGTCGGCATGATCAGCTCGCCGCTGCCGGCCGCGGGACGGGGCGGCCCGCCGGGGTTGGCGCGGGCGCGGGCCGCCAGCAGGGCGGCGAGGCCTGAGGACGCCTTCTGCAGGGCCTCGTAGCGCGTGCGCGCGGCGTCGGCCGCCGCCTGCGCCTGGTCGAACGCCGCCTGGCTCTGGCGCTGCAGGTCGAGCAGCTGCTGCTCGGCGGTGGCGGCGTCGTCGACCAGGGCCGCGATGCGCCCGACCTGCGCGTTGGCGGCGTCGACGGCGTCGGCCGAGCGCTGGCGGGCGAGATCGAGCTGGTTCTCCTGGTCGACCAGGGCCGCCCGGGCGGCGCTCAGTGCGTCGATCCGCTGCTTGCGCGCCGAGGACAGGTGGTCGAGCATGCCCATCCGGTCGGCGAGGTCGTCCGGCGTCCCGCTCTGCAGCAGCACGTCGAGGTCGCCGCCCACGCCGGACTGCAGCGCGGAGCGCATCATCGCGCGGAGCTGGTCCCGGGCGGTGTTCAGCGTGGCGGTGGCGGCATCCACCCGCTCCTGGGCCAGCCGCTGCGCGGTCTGGGCCGCCGCGAGTTCGCCCTGCTTGACGACGAGCGCCGCGCGGGCGTCCCGCAGCTGACCGCGGGCGCCGTCGAGCCGGGCCTTCGCGACGGTGACCTGCTGCCGCACGTCGTTCAACCGGGCGGCAGCGGCATCGGCGTCGGCGTCCCGGACCCCGAGGTCGTCGCCCGCGGCCGAGGTCTGGGCCTTCAGGTCCTCGAGCTTCTGCGGGTTGCTCGGGGCGCTCACCGCCGGCGCGGCGATCAGTGGAGCGGCCAGAACGGCCAGCGCGGCCGCACCCAACAGGCGGCGGGCGCGGGTGGAGACGCGACGGACGGTGCGGCAGTCGGTGCGGCGGAGGCCGGGGCGCGAGGGCAGGAGCGTCTCTCGGGTGGGCGTACCCGTCGATGGCTCCTGCCGCATCCAGCTGCCTTCCGGCTCGCACCGGTGTTCCCGGCAACATCACGAACAGCGTCACGGTAGAGGTCGGCCGACCTGCCCTCGGACTCAAGCGACCGGCGTGTCCCGTCCGGAATTCCGGCACGTCGGGGTCGTCGTCGGCAGGTTCCGATGCAGAGCGATGGGGACGAGAAGGCCATGAGTACGCCGTCGGAGCAGACGCCGGCCCAGCAGGACGGGCCAGGCTCGAACGAGGACCCGCACGCCCGCCCGGCCGGGGTCGACGACGCCACGGTCGAGGCGGTCGGCCGGCTGACCGAGGCGCTCGAGTACGTCGAACGGGCCCGCGGCGCCCTGTTCGACCTGCACCAGCTCATCGGCCGGGCCGACCTGCTCGCCGAGGAGGCCGCGGATTGGCTCGCCGACGCCGGTCACCAGCAGCTGAGCGCGAGGCTGCGGACGGACCTGGTCGGGCGGAACGTGCTCGACGGGCGCTGGACATTCCAGATCGTCGAGGAGTTCGAGCGCACGTACTACGACCCGTTCCGCGACCTCGAGCGCGGAGCCCGCGACGAGCTGCTCGCAGGTCGCCGACACGTGTACGAGGCGGAGATGAAGGCGCGGCGCACCACCCGCGGGCGGCTGCGGCACGAGCCGCGACCGCCGGCGCACGATCGGGCGCTCGAGAAGTAGGACCTGTCGGCGTCCGATCAGCAGGGCATCTGACTCAGCAGGGCATCTGACGCAGCGCGGCGGCCACATCACGCCCGGCCGCCTCGACCGCGTCCGCGACGACGCCGGGAGCGGTGTCCACGTCGATCTCCGGATCGAGCCGGCTGGTCATGGCCAGTCCGAGCCCCGCCGTCCGGATGACGGAGTCGACCAGGCCCTCGACGTCCTCCCACGGCCAGTTCGGCTTGCTGACCAGCAGCGACGTGATGCCGTGCGCGGCCGACCACAGTGTCATCGCGAGCGCCGCGGGGTCGCCGCGGAGCACGCCGGCCTCGACGCATGCCGCGACCCGCGTCGTGAAGTGCTGGAAGACGTCGCTGGCCACGATGAGGGACTCGTCGTGGGCGGCCGGGGCGCGCCGGACCAGGAAGACGATCCGGTAGTGCTCGGGGTTCTCCACCCCGAAGCGGACGTAGGCCATCCCCGCCAGCCGCAGCGCCTCGAACGGGGAGCGGGCGCTGTCCGCGGCCGCCTCGAGCTCGACGTCGAGGGCGGCGAAGACCTGCTCACACACGGCGTCGAGCAGCGCCTGCTTGTCCGGGAAGTGCAGGTAGATCGACGGTGTCGACACCCCGACCCGCGAGGCGACGGCGCGGATCGAGACCGCGTCCTCCGACCCGGTCTCGGCCAGCAGTTCCCGCGCGGCGACGAGGATCTCCTCGCGGAGTCGCTCGCCCTCGCCCCGCCGGGACCGCACCCGCCGGTGCTCGGGCGGGGCAGCGTTGCCCGACCCGCGTCCGCTCGGGACGCCGGCGATCGAGCTCCGCTCGGCCGGGGCGCCGTCCGTTGAGGCCGCTGTCACACCTGCACTCTCGCACGCTCGTCGACCCCCGCGCGCTCGTCGGCGCCCCCGGCCTCCGGCCCGGAGGGGCTCGGCTCGAGGGCGGTGTCCTCCTCGAGCCCGGTGTCCTCCTCGAGCCCGAAGCGGGCGTGCAGCCGGCGCAGCGGGCCGGGGGCCCACCAGTTGATCCGGCCGGTGATGCGCATGAACGCCGGCACGAGCGCGGCCCGGACGAGTGTGGCGTCGACGATCACCGCCAGGGCCAGGCCGATGCCCATCATCTTGATGAACGTGACCTGGGAGGAGGCGAAGCTCAGGAAGACGATCGCCAGCAGACCGGCGGCGGCGGTGATGAGCCGGCCGGTGCGCTCCAGGCCCAGGGCCACGGCGGTCCGGTTGTCGCCGGTGCGCAGGTACTCCTCCCGGATGCGGCTCAGCAGGAACACCTCGTAGTCCATGGACAGCCCGAACACCAGCGCGAACATCAGCACCGGCATGGTGATGTCGAGCAGCCCCGTCGGAGTGAAGTCGAGCAGCCCGGCGCCGTGGCCCTCCTGGAAGATCCACACCAACGCGCCGAAGGTCGCCGACAGGCTCAGCAGGTTCAGGACGACGGCCTTGATCGGGAGCACGACGCTGCCGGTGAACAGGAACAGCACGACGAGAGTGATCAGCCCCATCAGCGCCAACGCGAGGGGCAGACGTCCGCCGATCGAGTCCTTCACGTCGACGAACTCGGCGCTCTGCCCGGCGACCAGCGTCTGGAACGGCGCCGGAACCGCGCGGACCGACTTCGCCAGGTCCTCACCCGCGGTCGAGTAGCCCTCGACCGTGGGCACGACGCGCGCCCACGAGCCCTGCGGCGTGGCGTAGCGCGCCAACGCCGGCAGGCCGGTGGCGAGCGGCCGGCCGTTGGCGTAGACGCCGGCCGCGGTCTCGACCCGGGCGACGCCGGGGAGAGTCGACAGCGTCTGGGCGTGGGCGCCGAGGGCCGCGACGTCGGCCGGGTCGCTGTGCAGGTCGGGGGCCACCACGTCCAGCGACTGCGTCTCGCCGACGGTGAACTGGGTGCGCAGGACGTCGCCGACCTGCCGGCTCTCGGCCGACGTCGGCAGCACCCGGTCGTCGGACTGCCCGAACTGCGCGTGCAGGAACGGCGTGCCGAGCACGACGAGCAGGGCGATCACGGCGGTGGCGACCGGCCACGGCCGGCGCATCACCGTGGTCGCGATCCGGTGCCACGTGCCGCTCGACGTGCCGGGCGGGGGGACCGGGCCCAGGCGCAGCAGACGACGCGCGGGCTTGCGCAGGTCGAAGGCGTTGATCCGCGGGCCGGCCAGGGCGAGCAGCGCCGGCAGCACCACGAGGGCGGCGAGGGCGGCGAAGCCGACGACGGCGGCGCCTGCGTAGGCGAACGAGCGCAGGAAGTACAGCGGGAAGACCAGCAGGGCGACCACCGCGGCGCCCACCGTGACGGCGCTGAACAGCACGGTACGGCCGGCGGTGCGCAGCGTCGTCCGCAGCGCCGCCTGCGGCTCGGCGCCCGATGCGATCTCCTCGCGGTAGCGGGAGACGAGGAACAGGCTGTAGTCGATTCCGAGGCCGAGTCCCATCGAGGTGGTGAGGTTCAGCGCGAAGACCGAGACGTCGGTGACGCCGTTGAGCAGGCGCAGGACGAGCAGCGTGCCGACGATGGACAGGATGCCGATCGCGAGCGGCAGCATGGCCGCGACGGCGCTGCCGAAGACGAGGACGAGCAGGACGGCGGTCACCGGGATGGCGATCATCTCGGCGCGCAGCAGGTCGTGCTCGATGGTCGTGTTGACCTCGGAGAACACGGGGCCCGGCCCGGAGAGGCGGACCTCGATCGGCCCGTCGGCGCTGACGTCGCGCAGGAGCGGGGCGACCTGCTGGGTGCGGTCGACCAGCTCGTCCGCGGGGCCACGGACCTGGGCGACGACCAATGCGGAGCGGCCGTCCGCGCTGCGCAGGGGCGGCACGCTGCCGGCGGACCAGTAGGAGGTGACGTCGCGCAGCCGCGGGTCGGCGGCGAGCCGGTCGGTGTAGCGGCGTCCCGCGTCGGCGACCGCCGGGTCGTCGACGCCGGCCCCGCCCGCCCCGGGCCTGGCCGTGACCAGCACGACGATGTCGGGGTTGCCGGTGCCCATCCGGTCGCGCAGGTAGGCGGTGGCGCGACTCGATTCGGACTTCGGGTCGTCGAAGCCGCCGTTGGACAGCATGCCGGTCACCGGCCCGCCGACCACGGCGGCGACGACCAGGCCGAGCAGGCTCAGGACGAGCACCCGCCGGCGGCGGACGAACAGGACGTCGGCCAAGCGCTCCAGCATGAGAACCCCCTCGCTCGGTTACCGGCGTCAGGTTGACATCGTTAAGCGAACGGTGTCAACCCAGAATGCACACGCAGCCCGTGTGGGGTTGCGCCGGCCATAGCGGGTCGAGATCCGCACAGTCTCGGGCTCGGGAGGGGCCCCGGGCGGGACGCGGTCCGAGTGGCGGTGCGGTAGCCGCGGAGGTGCGTTCAGCCGCCGTCGAATGCTGTGACCAGGAGCGAGACCGCATCCGCCGCGTGGGCCACGGGCAACACCCGGGCGCCGTCGTCCGGACCGGGCGGCGGGTGCAGCTCCCAGCTGCCGACGCCGAGCACCGGTAACCGGCTGCGCAGGGCGAACGCGATCTCGGCGAGCGTCCCCCAGCCGCCGCCGACGGCGACCAGTGCGGCCGCAGCCCGCACGACGAGTACGTTGCGGGCCTCGCCGAGCCCCGTGGGGACGACGGTGGTCACCCACGGGTTGGCGGCATGGGCATCCTCACCGGGAAGCAGTCCGAGGGTTGAGCCGCCCGCTTCGACCGCGCCGCGGCAGGCGGCGGCCATCACTCCGCCGAGTCCTCCGGTGACGACGAGGATGCCGGCCTGCGCCAACCCGGCGCCGACGGCGTAGGCGATCCGTTCCTGCTCGATGTCGGCGTCGCGCGGGCCGACGACCGCGACCTGGCGTCGCCGGCTGTCGAGCGGCGGTGTGGACACGACCGGCGTCAGACGCCGGCCTTGCGCTCGGTGCCCGTTGTGCCGGTGCCTGCGCCTGCAGTCGTCCCGGCGTCCGCGAAGCGGGCGCGCAGCCGCTCGAGCGTCGCGGTGATACCCCGCTGATTGGCCTGCGGGAAGCGCAGCAACTCGACCGCCTTCGGGATCCGGGCGGGCCCCCAGTCGAACGTCTCGGTCACGCGCGTGCCGCCCGTCGGTCGGCTCCAGTTCGTAGCGCCACACGTGGTGGCCGAGGTGCCGCCAGGCGATGCGCCGGTTCTCCTCGAACTCCACGACGGTGTTCTTGATGAGGTACGGGACGCCGAGGCGCATCCGCATCCCGAACTCTGCGCCCTTGTAGAGCCGGTTCGGGCCGCGCACGGCTCCCTTGACGGTCCCGGAGCCGTCGATCTCGGCGTGCCGGCGCGGGTTGGCCAGCAGATCGAAGATCGCGGCGGGGTCGGCGGCCACGACGACACTGTCGGAGACGGTCCTTGTACTCACGGACATCTGGTGCCCGGCGCTGTCACGCTCACACCGGCGGCGTCGGCACGGCTAAGGCCCGGACGAGTAGATCAGCCGCAGCGTCGCCGTGACCAGGTCGTCGACGAGTTCGTCCGCCGGCACCCGGCCGACGTAGGTGGCCAGCGTCTCGTTGCGCATCGCGGAGACCATGCGCGCCAACGACTCGGCCGACGGCGGGCCCGCGGGCGCGAGGCCGCCGGCCCGATCGCGCTCGATCCGCGCGGTCAACCGGCGCACGCCGCGCTCGACGACGCCCGAGCGCCAGGCCGCCAGCGGATCACCCGGCCCCGACGCGACGAGCGACTGCCGAAGGAGGCCGCCGGCGGTTCTCCACAGCTCGACGCTGTGCTCCAGGGCCGCGCGCAGCGCCGGTTCGTCCGGGCCGAGGCCGTCCAGCCAGGGGCTGTTCTCCTCGGCCAGCTCCGCCGAGAGCTCGTCGAGCAGGGCCGCGAGCACGGCGGGCTTGCCGTCGAAGTAGAAGTAGAAGCTCGACCGCGAGATGCCGGCGCCCTTCGCGATCTCGTCGATCGTCAGGGCGCTCAGCGGGCGCGTCTGCAGGAGGCGTCGGGTCGTGTCGAGGATCGCCTGCTCGCGCCGGTCCCCCTTCGACGCCGTGCGCCGCCGGCTCGTTCGGGGAGCCGGCGCAGCGGACGCGGCCGGAGGGGCGGCGGATCGGGCGGGCACGCGTCCAGTGAAGCAGATACTCGACGTCGCGTTCACAAAAATCGACGTAGTGTCGATTCTGTGCGAGTGAGTGGTGCGGTCGCGGAACGGGACGCGGAGCGGTTCCCGGGCGTTCGCGGAGGCGATGACGCCCCGGGTCCCGGTGACGCGCCCGGTCCCGCCCGAGGGCTTGCCTCCAGCCCCGTCCTCCTCCCGGCGCTGGCCCTGACGGTGATGGTCGTCGCGGTCCTCCAGACGCTGGTCGTGCCGGTCGTGGGCCAGATCGGCGCCGCGCTCGAGGCGTCGCCCTCCGCCGTCGGCTGGACGATCACCGCCAACCTGCTCGCCGCGGCGGTCGCCACCCCCGTCCTCGGCCGGCTCGGTGACGTGCACGGACGACGCCCGGTCCTGCTCGCGATCCTCGCCGTCGTGGCGACGGGCTCCCTGCTCGCCGCCGCGACCACCTCGCTGCCGCTGCTGATCCTCGGCCGGGTGCTGCAGGGCGCCTCCTACGGGCTGTTCCCGCTCTCGATGGCCGTGCTCCGTGACGAGCTGCCGGCTGAGCGGCTGACCGGCGCGATGGCCGTGGTGAGCGGAACGCTCGGCGTCGGCGGCGGGCTCGGGCTGGTCCTGACCGGCCTGCTCACCCGCGGGGGAGGGGACTACCACCGCATCTTCTGGCTCTCGCTCGGCGTCACCCTCGCCGCGCTCGTCCTGGCGGCCCGTACGGTGCCGGACCGGCGCCCCGCCGTGCGCGGGCGGACCGACTGGCTCGGCGCGTTCGTGCTCGGCCTCGCCCTGGTCCTGCTGCTGTTGCCGCTCTCCCAGGGCCACGGCTGGGGCTGGACCTCGACCGCGACCCTCGGCTGCCTGGCGGGCAGCGCGCTCGTGTTCCTCGGATGGCTCGCCGTCGAGAAGCGGGTGCCCGCTCCGCTGGTGACCCCGCAGATGCTGCGCTCGGGTCCGCTGATGGTCACGCACGCCGCGGGGCTGTTCGTCGGCGTCGCGATGTTCGTCGGGTTCCTCGCGGTCAGCGGCTTCGTGCAGACGCCCTCGGCGGCCGGCTACGGCTTCTCGGCCTCGGTGTTCGCCGCGAGCAGCGTCTACCTGCTGCCCGGCGCGCTCTCCGGGGTGGTCACCGCGCCGGTCGGCGGTCGGCTCGTCCGGCGCTTCGGCGGTCGCGCCACGTTGTTGTTCGCCTGCCTGCTCGGCGCGGCCGGGTTCGGGTTGATGGCGATCCTGCACAGCTCGAGCTGGCAGCTCATCGTCGGCGCCCTCGCCGTCAACACGGCCGTCAGCTTCGGCTACGCCGCGATGCCCGCCCTCATCGTGGCCGAGGTGGACGCCGCCGACACCGGCGTCGCCAACAGCGTCAACTCGATCGCGCGCGCACTCGGCAGCTCGCTGGCCAGCGCGGTGGTCGTCACCCTGCTCGCCAGCGACGCCCTGCCCAGCGGCCTGCCCCGCGAGTCCGCCTACGTGGGGGCTTTCGCGCTCGGAGCGGTCGGCCTGCTGGTCGCCGCGCTGCTGGTCCGCGTCGGCCTGCCGAGGCTGCCCGCTCCCGCCGAACCGGAGGCGGAGTTCGAGGCCGCGACCGCCTACGCCGGCGAGTTCGCCACCGTCGGCGCCCGCTGAACCGGCCCGCCGCCGGCCCCGGTCACTGCCACAGCCACAGCCACAGCCACAGCCGCTGCCACTGTCACTGCAGGTTCGCGGGCTGCTCGCCGCGGGCGAACTGCTCGATCTGACGGGCCGCGACGGCAAAGGCCCGCTCCTGCCAGCCGACCGTGCTGCCCGCGACGTGCGGGGTGAGCAGCAGCCCGGGTGCGGTCCACAGCGGATGGCCCTCGGGGAGCGGCTCCGGGTCCGTGACGTCGAGCGCGGCGCGCAACCGGCCCGCCCGTAGCTCGTCGAGCAGCGCGTCGGGGTCGACGATCGGCCCGCGCCCGGCGTTGACCAGCACCGCACCGTCGGCCATCCGCCGGAGGACGTCGGCGTCCACCAGCCCGCGGGTGGCGTCGGTAAGCGGCAGCAGAACGACGACCGCGTCGGCGTCCGGGAGGAGATCGTTCAGCTCGTCGAGCCCGTGCACTCCCTCCCGGGCACGCCGGCCGACGAGGTCCACCGCGGCGCCGAACGGCTCGGCCCGACGCCGGAACTCCCCGGCGAGGTCACCGGCGCCGAGCACCAGCAGCCGCTTGCCGTCGAGGGTGTCGGTCACGGAGGGGTCCCAGCGCCCGTCCCGCTGGGCGAGAACGAACCCCGGCAGCTCGCGGTAGACGGCCAGCAGCGCCGCCACCGCCCACTCGGCCGTCGCTCCGCCGTGGGCGCCCCGGCCGTTCGAGAGCTGCACACCGGCCGGAAGCCGGCCCTCCCAGGCCTCGACGCCCGCGCTCAGGGTCTGCACCAGCCGGAGCCGCGGCAGGCGGGTCATCAGGCGGGCCTGCTCCTCGACAGTGACGTCGCTGCCGCTCGCGACGACGAGGACCTCCGCCTCCTCGGCCCCGTCCGGCAGGGTGTCCCCGTCGTAGGTGAGGACCCGGACGTCCTCGTTCTCCTCGAGCAGCCGTCGGAGGCCCTCGTGCGCCGACCGGATCAGAACGGGAAGCTTCATGTTCCGCTCCTGCCCGGAGCACGACGACTCAGCCCAGCGGAGTCTCAGCCCAGCGGAGTCTCAGCCCAGCGGAGTCTCAGCCCAGCGGAGTCGTCGGGCGAGTACGGTCCGCTCCCGTGAGCGTCGCCGTCGCCGAGCTAAATCTGCCCTCCGTCGACCCGAACGATCCCGGCCTGACCGGCGAGCGGTTCGCCGCGACGATGACCGGCCTCGCCGAGCGCGGGTGGCTCGCGCGCACCCCGCTGGGCTACGTGACGCTCGACCGCGAGGCGGGTGAGCACTTCCTGCGCTCCCGCTCCGCCACCTTCCCGGGGCAGAAGATCGCCGAGCTCTTCGGCATCGCCGACGGCCCGCTCCGCGAGGAGATCGACCGCAACATCCTGCACATCGACGGCGAGGACCACCGGCGGCTGCGGACCCTGCTCAACCCGTTCTTCACTCCGAAGGCGGCCGACCGCTGGCGGCCGGTGATGCGGGGGTGGCTCGAGAAGATCTGGTCGGACCTCGGGGGCGTGCGGTCGTGCGAGTTCGTCGAGGCGGTCGCGAAGCCGTACCCGTCGCTGACCATCGCCTCGGTGATGGGCGCCTCGCCCGACGACGCGCCCCGCCTGCACGAGTGGTCCAGCTGGATCCAGCGGCAGTTCGACGTCCCCAGCCTGATGACCGAACGCGCCCGGATAGAGGCGGCCTGTTCCGAGTTCTACGTCTGGTGCGACGAGCTGCTCGCCCGGCGTCGCGGTCACCCCGGCGACGACCTGGTGAGCGTCCTCATCGCCGCGGAGGAGGGCGGGGACCGCCTGTCCGACGTGGAACTCGTGCACCTCGTGCTGAACGTCCTGATCGGTGGCGTGGACACCACCCAGAGCCAGCTGTGCCACGCGATGCGGTTGTTCGCCGAGCATCCGGACCAGTGGGAGCTGCTGCGCGCCGAACCCGAACGGGTGCCCGCGGCCGTGCAGGAGGTGCTGCACTCCGAGCCGATCACGCCCTTCACGGCCCGGATCCTGACCGAGGACGTCGTCTACCGCGACGTCGCCTTCCCCGCCGGCACGATCGTCATGGTCTGCAGCTTCACCGGCAACCGGGACGGCGCCGGCCCGCCGGAGTTCGACATCACCGCCGAGCGCGGGACGCGCCTGCTGACCTTCGGCGCCGGCATCCACTACTGCGTCGGATCGAACCTCGCGCGCGCCGAGCTGGAGGAGGCGCTGCGGTTTCTCGTCACACGGATGCCCGGGCTCCGGCTGGACGGCGAGCCGGCATTCGGGACGGTGCAGGGCATCTACGGCATGGAACGCCTGCCGCTGGCCTGGGACGCGTAGCGCGCCCGATCTTCGTCGGCTGCATCTTCGCCGGAGGGGGCTGCGCGGGAAGTGAGGAGGCTCCTACCCTTCGGCCGTCCTCTCTTCGAGATCCCGGTCGAGATCCCCCGACTCGAGATCCCGCGACCGCGAGATGGGAGCCCCCCATGCAGTTCCACCGGCCGATCCGTGACGTGACGGTGTTGAGCGACTCCGCGGAGGTGCCGACCCTCGGCGTCCTCCCGGTCAACGCGTTCGTGCTCCATGCCGAGCAACCGCTCGTGGTCGACACCGGCCTCGGCAACGCGGACAAGACCTTCCTCGACGACCTCGCCACCGTGATGGACCCGGCGGACGTCCGGTGGATCTATCTGACGCACCCCGACCGTGACCACACCGGCGGCCTGTACGACCTGCTGGACGCCGCCCCGGAGGCCAAGGTCGTCACCACGTTCCTGTCCGTCGGCATCCTCTCCACGGAGCGGCCCCTGCCGATGGACCGGGTCTACCTGCTCAACCCGGGCCAGTCGCTGGACCTCGGCGACCGCCGCATCACCGCCTTCAAGCCGCCGGTCTACGACAGCCCGGCGACCACCGGCTTCCTCGACGAATCAACGGGCACATGCTTCAGCTCCGACTGCTTCGGGGCACCGCTGGCCTCGGTCGAGCAGGCCACCGCGGACGACATCGGCGGCATCCCGGCCGACGACCTGCGGGCCGCTCAGCTGTTGTGGACCTCCGTCGAGAGCCCCTGGCTGCCGAACGTTGCTCCGCAGATGTTCGCCCGCACCCTCGAGACGATGCGGGCGATGAACCCCTCCCTGATGCTCAGCACCCACCTCCCGCCGACGACGACACCGATCGAGGGGTTTCTCGAGACCTTGTCGATGGCCCCCTCGATGACGCCGTTCGTCGGTCCGGACCAGGCAGCGCTCGAGGCGATGCTCGCCGGCTTCGCACCGGCCCCGCCGGCGCAGCGGGAGGCGGAGGAGGGCGTGACCGCGACGACCTGACGTCGATCGGCTGCGCGGGTGCGAGCTGCGGGGCTCGGGCGCGTCCTCGTTCAGGCCGACGTGTCCCCGGGGTAGCGGTAGCCGACGTCGACCGCGTGTGGCCGGAAGCCGGCTCGTTCGTAGACGGCGAGCGCGGGCGCGTTCGTGGCCTCGACGTAGAGCAGCACCGTCCGCAGCCCGCGCCCGTGCAGGTGCCGCAGCCCGACGGCGGTGAGCGCGGAGCCGAGGCCGTTGCCCGCCTCGTCGGGGTCGACGCCCAGCACGTAGACCTCGCCGGCGCCGTTCGCTGTCGACGCGTCCTCGACCTTCGTCCAGTGGAACCCGACGAGCCGCTCGCCGCGCTCGGCGAGGAAGAAGCCGTCCGGGTCGAACCAGGGTTCCTGTTCGCGGAGCAGCAGGTCCCGCTCCGTCCACCCGCCCTGCTCCGGGTGGGTGGCGAAGGCGCGGGCGTTCAGCGCCAGCCAGGCCGCCTCGTCCCGTCCGGGCGTGAAGGTACGGACGCGGATCCCTTCGGGCAGCACGGGTTCCGCAGGCGGCTGCTCGAGCGGGGCACGGAGCTGCCGCAGCTCGCGGACGCGCTCGAAGCCGAACCGTGCGGCGAGCCGTCGTGCCGGCTCCAGGTCGCCGTGCGCCCAGATCTGCAGCGGCGAGGTGCCGCGTTCGTGGAGCAGCGCCTCCACGAGCGTGCCGCCCACCCCGCGGCCGCGCGCCTCGGGGGTGACCACCAGCTCGGCCCGGACGTCGGATGCGTCCCCGGCCGTCTCGAGCTGGGCGTAGCCGACGACCGAGCCGCCGCCCCCGCGCCCGACCCCGCCCGGAGCGACGGCCCGGGCGAGCAGGTGGATCACTCCCTCGGTCGGCTGTGCACGCAACCGCAGTCGGGCTTCCTCGGACAGGGGCGCGACGGCGTCGGCCTCGAGGGCGTCGGCGACGAGGTCGCGGACGGCCTCGACGTCAGGAGCGGTCAGGGACGCGCTGGCCGAGGCCGCGGCAGCAGAGGAGGGGGCCACCTGCGCAGGTTAGCGCCGCCGGACCGCCCCTCCGGGGCGACCAGCGGGGAGCGGTTCGCGCCCGTCAGGCGTCGACGGACACCTGCTCCGGCAGCGGCTCGACCGGCGGCGTGACGAACTTGTAGCCGACGTGCCGCACGGTGCCGATCAGGGCCTCGTGCTCGGTCCCGAGCTTGGCGCGCAGCCGCCGAACGTGGACGTCGACGGTGCGGGTGCCGCCGTAGTAGTCGTAGCCCCAGACCTCCTGCAGCAGCTGCGCGCGGGTGAAGACCCGGCCGGGGTGCTGGGCGAGGAACTTCAGCAGCTCGAACTCCTTGAAGGTGAGCTCCAGCGCCTCGCCGCGCAGCTTCGCCGAGTAGGTGGTCTCGTCGATGGTCAGCTCACCGACGCGCACCGCCGAGTCGCGGGCGCTGCGGTCGAGCTGGGCGCGTCCGGACGCGAGCCGCAGGCGGGCGTCGATCTCGGCCGGACCGGCGGTCGCGAGCAGGACGTCGTCGAGCCCCCACTCGGCGGAGACGGCGACGAGGCCGCCCTCGGTGAGCACTGCGATCAGCGGCACCGAGACGCCCGTGGTGCGCAGCAGCCGACAGAGGCCGCGCGCGCCGACGAGATCGCGCCGGGCATCGACGAGCACGGCGTCGACGGCGGGGGCGTCGATGAGCGCCGACACTTCCGGCATTGCGATCCGCGCGTCGTGCGGGAGCAGTGACAGACCCGGGAGCACCTCGGCGGGGCCGACCCGGGACGTGGTGAGCAGCAAGACGGCCGCCACGACATCCTCCGAACAATCGTGTGTACGAGGCGGGGCGTCGTTGACCCGGTTCGTGGTCAGAATAGACCAGTGCTCGTCCCGTCACCCGCAGAGGGCAGCCTCAGAGTCCGGGCGAGGATGTGAGACGTCGCAAATGTCAGAAATCAGTTGGGATACCCGGGAGCTGGCGACGGCGGACGGGGAAAGGCTGGCGCTCGTCCACGTCCCTCCCCTCGACTCGCCGTCGGTGGCGAGCGGGGAAGAGGCCTTCGCGGTCGTGCTCGCCCCCGGCTTCAGCGGCTCCTCGGAGACCCCGGCTGTCCGCGCCATCGTCGCTGACCTGCGCCGCAGCGCGCCGGGCGCGGGTTTCCTTGTCGTGGACCTCCGCGGCCACGGACGGTCGAGCGGCCACTCCACGCTCGGCGATCGCGAGGTGCTCGACATCGACGCGGCCGTCGCGGAGGCCCGACGGCTCGGATATGCGCGCGTCGTGTCCCTCGGCTGGTCGATGGGCGGCACGTGTGTCCTGCGTCACGCCGCGCTGGTCGGGGAGCAGGTGCACGGCCGGCGCGTCAGCTGCGGAGTGGACGCGGTCGCGACCGTCAGCGCCGTCAGTCGCTGGGAGGTGCGGGACACCGTCCCGATGCGCAGGCTGCACCGGATGATCGAGACCCGGATCGGACGCGCCATCGCGCGTCGCTTCCTCAAGGTCCGGATCGACCCGGCCGGCGGCTGGTCGTCCACGCCGCTGTCGCCCGTCGAGTCGGTGGCCCGGATCGATGTGCCGCTGCTGCTCGTGCACGGCGACGAGGACCACTACTTCGGCTGGGACCACGCGAAGGCCCTGGACGCGTCCGCCGGCGATCGCACCACCCTGTGGCTCGTGTCCGGCCTCGGCCACGCGGAAGAGTCCGCTGCGCGCTCCGACGTGCCGGCGCTGCTGGACCGGCTGGGGCGGGCGCTCGCGGACATGGCGGCCGGGGAGCGCGCTGCCGCCTGGCCGGAGGGGGCCGACGCGATCGACGGGAGCGCGCCATGAGCGGCTCCGGGAGCGAGACGCTGACCGTCCGGTACTGGGCCTCCGCCCGCGCCGCCGCCGGATGCGCGGAGGAGATCGTGCCGGCCGGCTCGCTGGCGGACGTCGAGGAGGTCTGCGGCGCTCGGCACGGGGAGCGACTCGCCCGGGTGCTGAGCTACAGCTCGTTCCTCGTCGACGGCTCGCCGCTGCGCGACCGGGACGTCGCCCTCGCGCCGGGCACCGTCGTCGAGGTGCTGCCGCCCTTCGCGGGTGGTTGAGCGGCGTCAGGGCGCCCGGTACGCCAGAATCACCCTCGGGTCGGTCGCCGCCGATCCGTTCACTGCTGCGATGGGAGCCGAGGAGATGCCCGCCGCTCGGCCTCCGCGTCCGGGGTCGGCCGCCGTCCCCTCCCGGCCGGCGGCCCCCGCCGAGGCGCGCTCCCCGCTGATCGCTCTCGCCGCGCTTCTCGGCGTCGCCGCGCTGGCGGCGGGCGCGGCAGCCGGTCGGCCCGCCCTCGCGGCGGCCGTGCTCGTCGTCCAACTGCTGCTCGGTGTGTGCTGGCTGGCCGTGCTGCAGTCCTCGCTGGCGACCGCAGCACTGGTCGGCCTGGCCGCCCTCGCCAGCGACTCCCTGCTGCTCCGGGACGACGACGCCAACGCAGGGTCGGTCGCGGGCGTGATCGGCCTCGCGCTGCTCGCCGCGATCGTGCTCCAGCTCGCCCGGCGACAGCGGCGGGACGTCACCGCCGGCCTCGCCGCCGCGCTGTCGGGTGTGGTGCTGGTGACCGCGGCGAGCCTGTTGCTACCGCTGCTCGAGTTCCGCTCCGGGGAAGGCGTCGCGCTCACGGCACTGGTCGGGGTGGCTGTCGCGATGACCGCCGCCCGGATCGTGCCCGGCCCGGCGGAGCTGGTGCGCCCGGCGGCCTTCGTCGTCGCCGCCCTCGTCGCCGGTCGCTACGGCGCGACCGCCGAGGACCTCGCGGCGGGCTACGCGCTCGCCGCCGGCGGCGCGGCGGCGGCCTTCGCGCTGGTCGTCGACTTCGGCGTCGTGCGCATGACGACCGAGGTGGGGGTACGGGAACGAGCGGCGCTGCGGACCGTCGCCGCGCTCCTGCCGGTCGTCGCGGCCGTGCCGGCCGTCTACCTCGTCGGATGGTGGGTCGCGGGTTGACCGCTACGGAAGCGCCGGCGTCCCCGCAGAGGCGTCAGCCGAACAAGGGCGTGCGACGGCTGGTGGCGCTGGTCGTCGTGCTGGTCGTCCTCGTGGCCATCGACCGGGTCGCGGCCGGCATCGCCGAGAACCAGATCGCCGACCGGGTGCAACAGAGTCAGGATCTCGCCGCCAAGCCCGAGGTCGACATCCACGGCTTCCCGTTCCTCACGCAGGTGATCCGCGGCCGCTACAAGCAGGCGACGGCCACCGCGCGCGGTCTCGAACGGGACGGCCTGCGTCTCTCGGAGGTCACGGTCGACGCGGAGGGGGTGCGCGTCGACCTCGGTGACCTGCTGAGCGGGACCGTCAACTCGGTGCCCGTCGACCACGCCCGGGGCAGCGTGCTCGTCACCTACGAGGACCTGAACGCCTACCTCGCGAACCGTGTCGAGGTGCCGAAGGTGACCGTCCGGCGGTCGGGAGACGCGGTGAAGGTGACCGGGTCGGTGCTGGTGCCCATCCTCGACCGGTCGCTCAGTCTCTCCGGCGACGCGCGGGTCGACGTCGACGGGGAGAAGGTCACCATCCGCCCGACGGCGGTCGAGGCCGTCACCGGCTTCCTCCCGGGCTTCGCCGAGGGGCCGGCGCGGGAGGCGTTGACCGTGCGCTTCTCCATCAAGGGTCTGCCGTTCGGCGTCGAACTCGACTCGGCCCGGCTGACGGACGAGGGCGTCCTGTTCGCCGCGAAGGGCGACGGCCTGACGCTGGACACGCGGTCGGCGGGTTGAGCGCGTGATCGGCGGGATGGACGCTGCGGGGTGAACGCTGTGGGCGGAATGCCGGCACACGTGGCAGCCTTGGAGCGGACATGACCGGTCTCGCCGTCCTGCTCGTCACGCTCGCGCTCGCGACCGCGGCGGGCGCGCTGTTCCGGGTGCGGAACGGCCGCGTCCGTACGACGGGAGCGGCGGCCGCATCCGGGCCGTCCAGCGAGCCGTCCACGGGGCACGCCTCCCCGGACCTCCGCCCCGTTCTCGCCGAACTGGGCCTCGAGCCGGGCGCCCGTGGCACCCTGCTGCAGTTCTCGTCCGCCTTCTGCGCCCCCTGCCGGGCGACGCGCCGGCTGCTGACGGACGCGGCCGACGCGGTGACCGGGGTCCGGCACGTCGAGGTGGACGTGGCGGACAGCGATGCGACTCTGGCGCTGGTCCGCCGGCTCGACGTCCGGCGGACGCCGACCACGCTCGTCCTCGACGCCGACGGCCGGGAGGTGCGCCGGGCATCCGGCGTGCCGCGCCGCGACCAGGTGCTCGCCGCGCTCGCCGAGACGGTCGCCTGAGCTCCGCCGAGTCGCGAAGACGCAGCGTGTGCGGCATCGGAGGAACCGAAACCTCCTTCTCACCGCGGGTTCGGTACGGTGGGCGGGTCATGCAGAGCCCCTTGCTCGTCAAGCGCCGCGCGGTCGACCTGTGCCGCGTGGGCAGCTGCCTGTGTTCCGGCTGACCCGCTCAGTCGCTGAGCACACCCGCTGAGCCGCGGGCCCGGCGGGTCGTTCCCGCCCGATCTCGCCGTCGCGGCTCGTCCACCCGGCCGATCCGGCCACATCCGATCCCAGGGCAACGCTCGAAGGTCATGACAGGGGAGCAGTACGTGCAGGAGTCACTCGTCGACGTGCGCGGGCCCCGGTTCGCGGCGTGGGTGACGAGCGTCGTCCTGGCCGTCGTCCTGCTGACCCAGAGCTGGGTCCTGCTCGGCGCCCAGTTCCTCGTGTTCCTCGCGGGCGCCGCCCTCGGAATGCGGCGGGCGCCCTACGGGGTGCTGTTCGCCCGGCTCGTGCGTCCTCGGCTCGGGCCGCCACCCGAGCTCGAGGCGGAGCCGCCGCTGCGGTTCGCCCAGTCCGTCGGCGCCACCTTCGCCGCCGTCGGCACGCTGGGCTTGTTCGCGGGCTGGACGGCCGTCGGCCTCGTCGCCACGGCGTTCGCCCTGGCCGCCGCATTCCTCAACGCCGCCTTCGGCATCTGCCTGGGCTGCGAGATGTACCTGATCTATCGCCGGGCCACCTCCCGGTCCGGCGTCCGTCCGTCTGTCCGACCCGAGCAGGAGCTCGGATCCACTCCAAGAAGAGGTGCGCAAGTATGAGTCGAGCCGATGTGCTCGTGGACGCCAACTGGGCCGAGTCCCATCTCGAGGACCAGAACGTGGTCTTCGTCGAGGTGGACGAGGACGTGTCGGCCTACGACAAGAACCACATCCCGGGCGCGGTGCGCCTGGACTGGAAGTCCGAGCTGCAGGACCCGGTCAAGCGTGACTTCGTCGACCAGGCGCAGTTCGCCGAGCTCCTCGGGAGCAAGGGGATCAGCAACGACGACACCGTCGTGCTGTACGGCGGCAACAACAACTGGTTCGCCGCCTACGCCTACTGGTACTTCAAGCTCTACGGCCACGAGGACGTCAAGCTCCTCGACGGTGGTCGCAAGAAGTGGGAGCTCGACTCCCGCGCGCTGAACGACGAGGTGCCGACCCGTCAGGCCACCACCTACAACGCCAACCCCGCCCGTACCGACATCCGCGCCTTCCGCGACGAGGTGATCTCGGCGATCGGTGAGAAGAACCTCGTCGACGTCCGCAGCCCCGACGAGTTCAGCGGCAAGCTGCTGGCCCCGGCCCACCTGCCGCAGGAGCAGTCGCAGCGCGGCGGCCACATCCCGACGGCGCTGAACGTCCCGTGGAGCAAGGCGGCCAACGAGGACGGCACCTTCCGCTCGGACGACGAGCTGACCCAGCTCTACGGTGACGCCGGACTGGACGACAGCAAGGACACCATCGCCTACTGCCGCATCGGCGAGCGCAGCGCCCACACCTGGTTCGTGCTGCACGAGATCCTCGGGCACCAGAACGTGAAGAACTACGACGGCTCGTGGACCGAGTACGGCTCCCTCGTCGGCGTCCCGATCGAGGTTGGTGCCTGATATGTGCTCTCCGCCTGTCGGTGGCCTCTCGCTGGACGGGGTCGACGTCAACAAGGAGTCCGTCATCCAGGGCACCGTCACCCGTGACGGCCAGCCCGTGGCATCCGCCTACGTGCGCCTGCTCGACTCCTCCGACGAGTTCACGGCCGAGGTCGTGACCTCGGCGACCGGCCAGTTCCGCTTCTTCGCCCGCCCCGGGCAGTGGACGCTGCGCGCCCTGTCTCCCCAGGGGGCCGGGGAGTCCCGCGTCGTCGCCCAGAAGGGCACGGCCGTGGACGTCGAGGTGACGATTCCCGCCTGACCCGAAGCACAGCAAAGGGCCGGCCACCCCGTCGAGGGGCGGCCGGCCCTTTCTGCGCGCGAGCGTGGGTGCGTCAGCGGCTGTCAGGACGACCGATGGGACACCCGGCCTCGGGGGTCAGGCGGGGCGCGTCGGCAGGCCCGCGTCGCGCCAGGCGAGGAAGCCGCCGTCGAGGTCGGCGCAGCGGTGCAGGCCGAGGTCGACCAGCGACGCCGCGGCGAGGCTCGACGCGTATCCCTCGGAGCAGGCGACGATCACCTCGACGTCGTGGTCGACGGCCTGCGCGATGCGGGCGTCGCTGGCCGGGTCGAGCCGCCACTCGAGGTGGTTGCGCTCGATGACCAGCACGTTCTCCTCATCGGGGAACGCCCCGTCCCGGTCGCGCTGCCACTGCGGGCGGGTGTCGACCAGGAGGGCGCCGTCGCGCAGGGCGGCCTGCGCCTGTTCCGGGGGCAGGCGTCGGATGCGCTCTCGGGCCTCGGCCAGCACGTCTGCGATCGACCGTCGGGCCGTCCGGGGTGCGGTGGTCACGCGCCGACGGTAATCGCCCGGATGTCGTAGTACGTCATCGCGGTGAGCGGCGGCGAGTACACGTGCAGGCTGACCGCCGGGGTGGTCCGGACGTTGTGGACGTCGGGCACCAGGCCCGGCCCGAACGTGACCGTCGCGCCGGAGGGGCGGTCGGTGCGGCGCGAGTACTCCACCAATTCGAACAAGCACAAGCCTGGATCCCGGAGCTGCGTAAGGACACGCCGACACCTCTCGGCGTGTCTTTACGAGGTCTCGCGTGGAGGAGGCCTGGTGGAGGAGGGGGAACCGGGCGGGCGGTCCCACCCGGGCTCAGTACACGAGCGCCTGGACCCCGTCCGTCAGCGCCTCCTCGACGAACCCCTGCGCGCCGCCGATGGCGATGCCGGGCAGCAGGTCCTCCGGGGCGATCCCGCGTCGGGCGGCGCATTGCGAGCACAGCGTCACGCGCCCGCCGGCGAGGACCGCGTCGAGCAGGTCCGGCAGGGGAGCGGCGTGCGGCAGCGCGAACTCCGCCGCCCGCCCCGGCAGAGCGAACCAGGCCGACTCGCCGGTCAGCCACAGCGAGACCTCCGCGCCGGCGGTGACGCCGAGGGCGGCAACCGTGAAGGCCTGTGCGCAGCGCTCCGGCGCGTCCGCTCCGGCCGTGACCTTGACCAGCAACCTCCGCACGCTCGCAGGCTACGAGCCACGAGCCCGAACCGCCGGCACGCAGGCGGTTCGAGCCCGGTCGGGAGGGGCGACGCGGGTACTCTGGAGGGCGTGCTCGAGGTCGTCTACACCAGCCTGCTGGTCGCCATCTTCCTGCTCATCGCGTGGTTCTCGGGCTACGTGGTCTACAAGCTCTACCAGGGCCAGCGCTGACACCGAACACGAGCAGGTCAACAAAAGATCAAGAGCTTTAGCCTCCCGAACGCCCTGTCGATGGGCACAGGGTGGAGTTCACGCCGACGCCTGACCTGATCGCCGAACTCGACCGCCTGCTCGCGGAGCGGGCCGTCACCCCGCAGTACCAGCCGATCGTCGACCTGCGCACGGGCCAGCCGCTCGCCTTCGAGTCCCTCGCCCGCGGCCCCCAGGGGAGCCCGCTGCAGTTCCCGGACCGGCTGTTCGGGACTGCGCGCGCCGCGGGCCGCCTGGCCCAGCTCGACAGGCTCTGTCAGCACCGAGCCCTGGAGGTCGCGCTCGAGAGCGGGTTGGCCGCCCCCTTCGGACTGTTCGTCAACGTCGAGCCCGCCGCCGTCGGCCCCATCGGTTTGCCCGACTCCCTGCTCACCGCGATTCGCGGGCGCGGGCTTCGGCTGGTGATCGAGCTGACCGAGCGCGCGCTGACCGCCGACCCGGCGCGCCTGCTCGCGCTGGCGGACTGGGCGCGCTCGCTCGGCTGGGGCGTCGCCCTGGACGACGTGGGCGCCGACCCGGCCTCGCTCGCGCTGATGCCCTTCCTGCGTCCGGACATCGTCAAGCTGGACCTGCGCATCGTTCAGCAGCGGCCCGACGAGGCGGTCGCCGAGATCATGACCGCGGTGACGGCCTACGCGGAGGCGAGCGGCGCGAAGATCCTCGCCGAGGGCATCGAGACGGCGCAGCACGCCGCCCTGGCCCGCGGGCTCGGCGCCACCCTCGGCCAGGGCTGGCTGTTCGGCCGCCCCGGGCCGCTGCCCGAGCAGGTCGAGGCCCCGGAGCGCCCGCTGACGCTGGTCTGCGGCGAGGACAAGCCGCTGGTGCGCAGCCCCTACGCGGCCGCCGCCCGGCAGCGTGCGTCGCAGCGGGGACCGAAGAGCCTGCTCATCGCCGTCAGCAAGCTGCTGGAGCGGCAGGCGGCCGAGATGGGGACTCTCGCCGTCGTGCTGGCCGCGTTCGAACAGAGCCGCTTCTTCACGCCCGCCTCCAGCCGGCGCTACCATTCCCTCGGCGAGCGGACGAGCTTCGTCGGCGCCCTCGGTGCCGGGCTGCCGGCCGAGCCGGTGGCCGGCGTCCGCGGCGCGCATCTCGCGAGCGAGGACCCGGTCCTGGGCGAGTGGGACATCGCCGTCGTCGGGCCGCACTACGCCGCCGCCCTCGTGGCCCGCGACCTGGGCGACGACGGGGAGGACGCGGACCGCACCTTCGACTACGTCCTGACCTACGACCGGGAGCTGGTCCTCGAGGTCGCGCGGTCGCTGATGTCGCGGCTCCTGCCGCAGCCGACGACACCCCGGATCGCGGCGCCGTCGGTGCCGGCGCAGGCCCGCTCCGTGGAATCCGCGCCCGTCCCGAGCTGATCCGCCCGCCCAACCGCCGAGCGCGGCGGGCGTCTCTAGGCTCGACCGCATGAGCTCGACGTCACCCCACGGTCCGCAGTCCGACCAGAACCCCGCCGACCGCAGCCCCGCCGACCACAGCCCCGCCGACCCCCAGCTCGCCGAGCTGCATCCGGCGCTGGCGCCCCTGGGCGCGCTCGTCGGCAGCTGGTCCGGCACGGGTGTCGGCGGCTACCCCGACCTGGACGCGGACTTCGTCTACGACCAGACCGTGACGTTCACGCCGCTGCCCGGCAAGCCCGTGTTGGGTTACCAGTCGCGCACCTGGGCCGCCGACGACGGGCGACCGCTGGCCACGGAGGTCGGCTTCTGGCGGATGCCGAGCCCGACGACGGTCGAGGTGATGCTCGCCCACCCGTTCGGCATCGTCGAGGTCTACGTCGGCGACCTCAGCCCCACGGCGACCGGCTTCAAGATCGAGCTGTCCGACAACATCACCGTCCGGACGGCCACGGCCCGGCAGGTGGAGCGCTCGCAGCGCCTCTACGGGCTCGTCGAGGGAGACCTCGCCTACGCCGTGGACATGGCGGCCGAGGGCTTCGACATGACCCCGCACCTGTCCGCGAAGTTGAAGCGCGCCGAGGGCTGACGGCCGGCCGGTCCTGGGGCAGACGAAACCCCGGGCACTTCCTCCCGCATCGGAGAGGGCCACACGGACCATGTGGCGCCCGGGGTTTCGGGTGTCTGTCCGGTATTCACCGCGCCGATGCTCGTGCCGCATACGGCTGGCGATCCACGAGACGGCGTCTAGCTGACAGCCACCTCACGAGTCCAATGACTACACAAAGCTTGGACCACCTCCTCTCCCGTGTACCTCCACGGTAAGCAGCAGATCGAGAAGCGGCAAGTGAGTTGATCTCGCACATGCCGGATCAATCGGCGGGCTCGGATCCGAGCGTGTGCACCGCGTCCTCGTAGGCCTGGCGGAGCAGGCGGCCACGCGGCCCGACCGTCCCGTCGCCGACGGGCGCGCCGTCGAGTTCCAGGACCGGGACGACCCCACGCACGCTGGACAGCAGCAGCACCTCCTGGGCCCGCCGCAGGTCCTCGAGCTTCAGCCGCCGCCGGCCGATCTCGTCGCCGAAGAAGCCGACCGTGGTGCCGGGCAGGATGCCGACCTCCGCCTCGGGGGGCGTGACCGTCTCGCCGCCGAGGACCACGACGACGTTGGCCGTCGGCGCCTCCAGCACCTCGCCGTCCCCGCTGGTGTAGATCACGTCCTCGGCGCCGCGGCCCCCGGCCGCGCGCAGGGCCGCCATCGCCTGCGCGTAGGACGTCGACTTCACGCCTCCCAGCA
Organism: uncultured Actinomycetota bacterium; assembly: GCA_963783105.1. Lineage (GTDB taxonomy): Bacteria > Actinomycetota > Actinomycetes > Frankiales > Frankiaceae > JAVEDQ01. The sequence goes on along the minus strand of CAWAMI010000002.1, from coordinate 258,288 downwards.
GCCAGGACGCGCTGGCGCGCAGCGCCGCCGGGACGCCGAGGGCGAGGGTGACGGCCCGGACGCCGTGGTTGCGGGCGGCGACGGACGCCTCGCTGATCCCGGTGGCGACGGCGTAGGCGCGGCCCTGCTCCGGGTGTCCCTCGGGGCCCTTGGTGACGACCAGGCGCAGGCTGCCGTCGTCGGGACCGAACTCGCCGAGCGCGCAGGCGGCGAGCCCTTCGAGTCCTTCGCGCGGGGGGAGCGGCATCGCGATCCGGTCGGCGCTGCTCGCCATGCGGTCGAGGTGGGCCGACAGCCTGAACGGGCGGCCGCCGTGGACCCGGAGCGTCTCGAACACGCCCTCGCCGCGCAGCACGCCGAGGTCGTCGGGTCGGACCAGCGGCTGCCCGATGTCGGCCACCGACGCCGCTCCTTGCTCGTCGAGGACGGCCAGTGCCGTGCGCCGCGGGGCGTCCGGGGCGGACGCCGATGGAACGGGGGAGGTGCTCGGCATGGCGCGAGCGTAAGGCGCGGAATCGACAACCCGGGCCAGCCGTTCGCACCATGGGGACCATCCGTCCCGACACGAGGGAGTCGCATGGCGCTGCAGCAGACAGGGACGGCCGGGCCGTCGGACGGGCCGCCGTCGGCGGGGCCGTCGGACGCGATGGCACCGACCGGGGGTTCGCTGTACCCGTCGCCGCTGCTCGACTGGCCGGGCGCCGTGGCGGGGGATCCGCCGGACGACGGCGTGCCTGCGCACTACGGCGACCCGTTGCGGGAGCAGCGGGCCTGGGAGGACGTCGCCGGCGGCTTCGTCGACCGCTCGTCCCGCGACGTCGTCACGGTCAGCGGCCCGGACCGCCTGAGCTGGCTGCACAGCCTGACCAGCCAGCACCTGACCGACCTGCCACCCGGGGTCGGCGCCGAGGCGCTGGTGCTGAGTCCGCACGGGCACGTCGAGCACCACCTCGTCGTCACCGACGACGGCGCGACGACGTGGATCGACGTCGAGGGGGGCGCCGGCGCGGCGCTGGTGGCCTTCCTCGAGAAGATGCGGTTCCTGCTCCGCGTCGACATCGCGCTGGTCACCGACGCCTACGCGGTGCTGACGCTGGTCGGTGCGGCGGCCGTGACGGACGCGGTCTCGCCCGAGGCGCCGCGACGCGCGATGCCGTGGGGCACCGATCTGCTCGTCCCGCGCACCGAGCTCGAGCGCATCGCCGGTGAGCTGCGCGACAACGGCCCGGCACCCGTCGGGCTGGCCGCCTTCGAGGCTCGTCGGGTCGAGCAACGTCGTCCGCGTCTCGGGTTCGAGACCGACCACCGGACGATCCCCAACGAGCTGCCGTGGCTGTCCACGGCCGTGCATCTGAACAAGGGCTGCTACCGCGGCCAGGAGACCGTCGCGCGGACGCACAACCTGGGCCGCCCCCCGCGGCGGCTGGTGCTGCTGCACCTCGACGCGGCCCTACCGCCGGCCGGCAGCCCGCTGATGTGGGAGGGCAAGCAGGTGGGTTCGATCGGGACGCCCGCGTACCACGCGGAGCTCGGCCCGATCGCCCTGGCGTTGATCAAGCGCCGCGTTCCCGACGAGGCGGTCCTGCGCACCGGGGACGAGCAGGAGATCGCCGCCTCGATCGCGACGGACTGACGCGAGCGGCCGGTCCCGATCCGGTCGCCCATCGGGCCGGCCTCGTCCCCTCAGCTCCGGCCCCTCAGCTCCGGCCCCTCAGCTCCGGCCCCTCAGCTCCGGCCCGTCAGCCCCGTCCCCAGAGCCCCTTGCGGCGCTTGCTGTTGGCCGGAGGGGTGCCACCCGCCGGACGCCCGCTGGGGCGCGGGCCGGGGCTCGTCGACTTGGCGGGGCCCTCGTCGCCCAGGCTGCTCAGTTCGCGGAGCAGCGCCGCCGTGTCGGCGGCTCCGCCGGAGCCGACCGGCCGGTGCAGCCCGGCGGCCGGAGGGTCGGCCGGAGCGGGCGGTGCGGGTTGGGCCGGAACCGCGGGCGCAGCCGGCGTGGCCGGGGCGCTCGGGGTGGCCGTCGCACGGCTCGGCCCGGCCTCGCCGGCCATCTCGCGCAGCAGGGCCGTGGCGGCCGAGTGGTCCGTCGTGCCCTGCCACGGGCGGGACGCCGTCGCGGCGGCCGGGTCCGCAGCCGACGAGGCGGCGGGCGTCGGGGAGGTGACCGCGGACGGCACGAGGTGCGCTACGCCGAGCGGGTCCTCGTTGAGCATCGACAAGGCGGAACGGGCTGCGGCCGCCGCCTCGGAGGCGGCCACGGACGGGGTGTCCGCGTCTTCGGTCTGCGCCTGTTCGGCCTGTTCCTCCTGGGCCTGGGCTTCCTGGGCCTGGGCTTGCTCGGACTCGCGCATCTCGCGCTCGGCGCGCTCCCGGGCCTCCTGGCCGCGCGGGCCTCCTCGGCCGCGCGGGCCTCCTCGGCGGCGCGGGCCTCCTCGGCCGCGCGGGCTTCCTGGGCTTCCCGGGCCTCGCGTTCCGCCCGGGCCTGGCGGTTCTGCCGAGCCACCTCGCGACGGGCGGCGAGGTCGACGACGGCACCCCGCTCCGACGACTCGTGCTGCCGCCGCGCCTCCTCCGCCTCGGCGTGCGCGGAGGCCAGCTCGGCCGCGGCAGCGGCGCGGAGACGTTCGCGCCGGGCGGTGGTCTCCGGGTCGACCGTCGAGGGGGTAGGACTCGTGTGCGCGTCGGTCCCGCTGGACCGGATGGCCCGGGTGGAGCGGTCGGGCTCCTCCTCCGCCTGTCCGTCGCCCAGGGCCTCGTTCAGCGCCAGGCTGACCTTGGCCAGCGACTCCGACACCTCGACGTCGTCGTTCGGCCGGTTCCACGACGACGGCACGGGCTCGGCGTCCAACGCGTCGAACGACGAGTGGGTGACGTCGCGGGGGGTCCCGGACGTCGCGGTCTGCTCGGCCGGCTCGGCGTCCTGGTGCCCCTCCTCCTGCCCCTCCTCCTGCGACTCCTCTTGCGACTCCTGGTGCGACCCGTCGGGCTTCTCCTCGACGACGGGAGGCCGCAGGTCCAGCAGCATCCGGCCCACGACCGCCACGTCGCGGCCGGTGCCGCGGGCGATCGTCGCCAGGTCGCGCACGCCGTCCACGAGGTCGGCGACGGCCCGCGCCCCGGGCGTCGGCGACGTGTCGACGAGCCAGCCCGAGACGGTCTCGACCGCCGGCACCGCGGTCCCGAGGTCGTCCGCGGCGACGCCGAATCCGGCGGCGACGCGCTCGCGCTCGTCGGCCCGGTCGCGCAGGCCTGCCAGGAGGTCGGCCACCGGCACGGGGACCGGCAGCGGCAGCGCGGCCCGGGTCCGACGACGGAACCGCCACGCACCGCTGCGCCAGCCGCACGCCGAGTCGAGGGTGTCGAGGGCGAGTTCGAGAGCGAGGGCGTCGAGCTCGGCGCGGTCCAGCAGCTCGCCGGCGAGCAGCCGCTCCGCGAGCGACGGCGACCTGTCGTCGGCCGGCGTCCCGACCTCGTGGAGATCGTCGGCGCGGAGCCGACCGTCGGCGACCAGGCGCGCGCCCAGGACGTCCCGGGCGGGAGCGTGGCGCACCCCGTCGACGTCGCCTTCGTTCAGGTAGACGTGGGTCTCGCCGCCGAGAGGGTCCGCGACGTAGAGGCACCCGGTGGCGGAGTCGTCGGCCAGCTCGGCGAGCAACTGCCCCAGCGGGCCCGAGGAGAGGTCCCCGCGCAGCACGTGCCCACCTCCGGTCCCAGCACTTCCTCGAATTTTCTTTCGGCAGGCGGGGCGCTGGAGTTGAGCCGTTCGATGCCGATCGTGGGACCATCGGGAGCAGTTCGATCCGCCCGCGAACGGCGCCTCAGGCATCGTGGCGGGGGATCGGAAGCCCTACCCGGAGCCGGCGAGAAACCGGCCCGCGAAGGAGGCGTACGTGGAAGGCGTTGTGGCCGGCGGCAACCGTCGGATCGACAAGGTGCTGGCCGAGGACTACCTGGCCGGCTTGGCCGAGCTTCCGCTTGCCGACGTCCGGGCGCTTCGCGACGAGGCCGGGCAGGAGGAGGCCGACCTGTCCTACCTGCGGCGCCTCCTGCAGGGACGCATCGACATCGTTGGGGCCGAGCTGGCCCACCGCAGCGGGGACAGCGATCGACGGCTCGTCGAGGAGCTGCCTCGCATCCTCGGTGAGGCGCAGCGGACCCCGGCCCGCGGTCTCGGCCGGTACCAGTCCGTCGAGCCGTCGAACACCGGCTCGACCCGGCGGCTCGAGGAGCAGATCGCGAGCGTCGACGTCACCGACCTGGCCGAGCGCGACGAGCAGAGCCTGCGGAGCCTGCTCGACGAGCTGCAGGCCACCGAGGCGCGCATCTCCGGCAGGCGCCGGGCCGTGCAGGACGTCTTCGACGCGGCGAGCGCCGAGATCACCGGCCGCTACCGCGAGGGTCGCGCCGACGTCGCCGAACTGCTGCGCGACGAGACCGCCTGACCCTCGCTGCCGCACCCGCTCCCGGTAATCCGCGGATCCGGCCGCGCCGACGTCGCGGGAGACTGCCCTCCGGCGGTCTCCCGGCCATCGGTGCCGGCCGGATTTTCCTTGTGTCGCAGGCGTTCTCGCCCGCGCCCCGTGTGGTCGGTGCCACGTGGGGTCCCGGCATTTCCGGCGCCTCGGTGGGCATCTAGACGTCAGCCACGGTTGCACCCGCACAGCGCCGGCCGCGAACGCGGCAACCTTCCCGAACGTGCTTGCTGGGACTCGGCCTCCGAACGTGGCTCGCGCCACAAGGCCTGCGGTTACGGGCAAATTCGTCCCGATAAATTGCTTGCCGGGCGCTTGCAACCGTTAGCACGCGGGCATACCGTAAGCAGCGCACGACAACGACAGAGCGATCGAGGGGGGCAGGTACCGATGACGCCCTCGAACGACCGCTCGGAGAACCGGATGGAGGTGCCCGGCATGCCTGCACTCAACATGCGGGGCCTCGGCGAATACATCCGGGACCAGCGCCGTACCGCTCAGATCTCGCTGCGTCAGCTGGCGCGGCAGGCCGGGGTCAGCAATCCCTACCTCAGCCAGATCGAGCGCGGTCTGCGCAAGCCGTCGGCCGAGATCCTCCAGCAGATCGCCAAGGCGCTGCGGATCTCGGCGGAGGCGATGTACGTGCAGGCCGGCATCCTCGAAGAACGCGAGGGCGGAGAGTTCTCCGAGTCGGTCCTGCGGGACCCGCACCTGACGGAACGGCAGCGCCAGGTGCTGTTGGAGATCTACACCTCCTTCCGCAACGAGAACGAGGCCCGGACCGCCGCCGAGGCGGCCGAGGGGCTCGCTGCCGAGGAAGGCCTCAGCGTCGAGGTCGAGCACCAGGACGAGCCGGGCATTCGAGTCCCCGATGTCCCGGGGGGCACCAGCACTCCTCGCCCCCGCCGCGCTGTCTCGGACGAGCCCGACGGTCAAGCCACCGCCTGAGGCTCGGTCGCGTCCGGCCCCTGCGCGACAACTTCCCGAAGAACGACACCCCAAGAACTCTGGTCCGAGACTCGGACCAATCCCGCACAGATGGAGGAAACACATGGCCACCGCCAAGGCTGACGCCCGCAAGACCACCAACGACACGGTCGTCGTCGACGCCGACGCCGCCACCCGCAAGGGCCGGCTCATCGACGCCGACGTCGAGGTCAACCTCTCGGCCGTCCGTCGTCCGCTCTACGCCTACGTCGGTGCCGCCGACTTCGCCGTCGAGAAGCTGCGCGACCTGCCCGCCGTCGGCGCGCAGCGCGTCCAGGAGGTCCAGGCCTCCGTCAAGCAGGCGCAGGCCCAGGCGACCGAGCAGGCCAAGGCCCGCCGCGCCGCCGTCCGTCAGCAGCTGAACGAGCTGCCCGACAAGGCCCGCGCCCTGTACACCGACTTCATCGTCCGCGGCCAGAAGCTGGTCACCAACCTCCGCAACAACCCGGAGGCCAGCAACGCCGTCAACGAGGCGAAGGCCGCCGTCGGCGAGGTCAAGGACGCGGCGACCCACGCCAAGCGTGCCGCCAAGAGCAGCGAGAAGGCTGCCGAGCGCACCGAGGCCAAGGTCGAGGTCGAGACCCGCTGAGCACCACCACGCAGTAGCACCACCCCGCAAGACCCGGGCTCCCGCCGAGCCCGGCACGAGAGGCCCCGGACTTCGGTCCGGGGCCTCTCGCCTGTCCGGCTCGCGGCGCTTGCCCTCATCGGGCGCGGGGCAGGAGGGGATCGTGCCGCTGCTCCGGACCGAGTCCGCCACCGTCGAGTACGCCTGCTACGGCACCGGGGACCCGGTGACCGTCTTCGCGCACGGGGTGAGCGCCTCCATCCCGGAGACCCGGCCGCTGGCGTCCGGGATCCTCGGCACCCGCGTCTTCCTGCACTTCCGCGCGCACGGCGCCTCCGAGGCCCACGACGACCGGTACGACTACGACGTCCTCGCGGGCGACCTCCGTGCGGTGGCCGACGCGACCTGTGCCACCCGGGCGCTGGGGGTCTCCATGGGCTCGGCCGCCCTGCTCCGGCTGCTGCTCGACACCCCCGACCGGTTCGAGCGGGCCGTGCTGTTCCTGCCCGCCATCCTCGACCGACCCCGTAGCGACGTCGGTTTCGAGCGACTGGAGCGGATGGCCGATCTCATCGACGCGGAAGAGGCGGACGAGCTCGCGGCCGAACTGGAGAAGGACCTGCCGGAGGATCTGCGCGAACGTCGGCACGTCGACCGGTTCGTGCACGAACGCGCCGAGACGCTCGTGGGGACCCAGCTCGGCGACCTCATGCGGGTCCTGCCGACGCAGGTGCCGGTGGTCGATCGCGCCGAGCTCTCCCGCCTCGAGCTGCCCGTGCTCGTGGTGGCTCAGGAGGGGGACGAGGTGCATCCGGCGTCGGTGGCGCGGGAGATCGCGGAGGCGCTGCCCGACGCGGAGCTCGAGGTGTTCGCGGAGGGATCCGCGCTCTGGGACGACCGGCGGGCGCTGCGGCGGCTGCTCGGGGACTTCTTGAACGGGAGCACCGCCTGAACGGCCCGACCGACCGACCGCAGCCGGCCGGCGACCAGGAACCGGGTGGCCGACCGCTCAGCTGTCGCCGGGGACGGGGTTCGGCCCCTGCATGTGCTGCAGCTCGGGGGCGAGCCCCTCCGAGGTCTCCTGACCGACGAAGTCGAACACGCCGACCCGACCGTCGGCGTCCGGATGCTCGACCATCTCGTCGCTGCGCTCGTAGACGTCGACGAGGCCCGGCGCGTCGCTCACGGCGTAGAGCCGGGTCAGTCCCTCGACGACGGTGGTGAGCTCGCCGTCGCGACCGCCGCCGCGCAGCAGGAACGTCGGGTCGCTGTCGCCGGCCATGTCGGTCCCCTCGTCGTCGATCGCGCGTTCGCCCGTCTCGTGCGGCGTCGTCGATTGCCTGCCCGCGGAAGGGGCGTGCAACCCGGACGCCCGGCAACCGTTCAGGGCGGCCACGCGACCGTCAGCTCGCCGAGCCTCCACCGTCGTCGGTCGCCCCGCACGTCCCACCGGCCGTCGTGTCGAAGCGACTCCACCGTGGCCAGCCACCGCTGTCGCGGACCGAAGACACCCGTCCCCGCCGCGGCGGCCCAGGCGGCGTCGAGGTCGCCGAGCAGCGCATGCACCGGCTCGCCGGGCACGTTGCGGGTGATCAGCGCCTTCGGCAGGCGCTCGGCCAGCTCCGACGGCCGGTCCAGGGAGGCGAGGTGCGCGGAGAGCGTCAGGGAGACGGGGCGGCCGTCGGCGAGCAGGAACCAGCACGCCCGCCGGCCGATCTCGTCGCAGGTGCCCTCGACGACCAGCGCCCCCTTCGCGCTCATCCGCTGCCAGGCCGACGGGACGGCGCGCTCGTCGTACTGCCGGAGCACGTTCATCGCCCGGACGACCTGGGGGGCTAGGCCGGCGAGTTCGAACCCGCCGACGCCGAAGGTCAGCCGCGGGGGATGCGCCGCCGGCTCGGCCGCGGCCACGCGCTCGGGGTCGATCTCGAGACCGACCACCCGCAGCCGCGGCACCATCCCGTCGAGGCGGCGGAACGTCTCGACCGTCGTCACCGGACTCGCCCCGAAGCCGAGGTCCACCAGCAGGGGGTCCGCCGCGCCGGCCAGCACCGGCGCGAGTTCGGCGGCGAGCCAGCGGTCCACCCTTCGGAGCCGGTTCGGCGCCGTCGTCCCGCGCGTGGGCAGGCCGAGCGCGCGGGCCCGGCCCGCAGCCAGGCGCACCCGACGTCGCGGCGGTTGCCCGCGGTCGGACGTCGCGAAAGTCACGCCCGATATCCCGAGCGAATTCCGCCGAGGCGGGAAGGAGCCGCCATGTCGTCCAGGTTAGGGCTGGCAGGATGGTGAGGGACGGGGCGGCGTTCTCCGCACCCGAGCCACCCGCGCGGCAGGTCGTCCGAGCCTGGCCCGACGGGCCGTCGAGTTCCCCCGGTGGCACCTGTTGCGCCCGGTACCGCCCCTGTCATCCGAAGCCCGGAGGTACATCCGCGTGGTCGCGTTGATCCGCCGGACCGCTCGTGCGTCCGGTGTCCGCGCGTCCTCGGCGCCCCGGCGCGACCCGGCCTCCACCCTGCGTGCCGCGGGGCGCTCGCGGCAGGTCGCCGAGCAGCGGTGGGGGACGCCGCTGCCGCGGCGCATCGCCATGCTCTCGGTGCACACCTCCCCGCTCGACCAGCCCGGCACGGGCGACGCCGGCGGCATGAACGTCTACGTCGTGGAGACGAGCCGGCAGCTCGCCGCCCTCGGCATCGAGGTCGAGATCTTCACCCGAGCCACCCGCAGCGGCCTGCCGCCGGTCGTCCGGCTCGACGACGGCGTCCTCGTGCGGCACGTGACCGCCGGCCCCTACGAGGGGCTCGGCAAGGCCGACCTCCCGGCCCAGATGTGCGCGTTCACCGCGGGGCTGCTCCGCGTCGAGGCCGCGCACGAGCCCGGCTGGTACGACCTCGTGCACTCGCACTACTGGCTGTCCGGCCAGGTCGGCTGGGTCGCCGCCGAGCGCTGGGGCGTCCCCCTGGTGCACACCGCCCACACGCTCGCCAAGGTCAAGAACGCCGCGTTGGCCGAGGGCGACACCCCCGAGCCGCTCGTCCGCGTCATCGGCGAACAGCAGGTGGTCGACGCGTCGACCCGGCTGATCGCGTCGACGCCCGCCGAGGCACGTGAGCTGATCGACCTCTACGAGGCCGCGCCGACGTCGGTGGACGTCGTCGCGCCGGGCGTCGACCTCGAGGTCTTCCGGCCGGGTGAGGCGTCGGCGGCGCGGACCCGGATCGGCGTGCCGCCCGAGCACGACCTGCTCCTGTTCGTCGGGCGTCTTCAGCCGCTGAAGGCGCCCGATGTGCTGCTCCGGGGGGTCGCCGACCTGCTGCGTCGCGAGCCGGAGCGCCGGGACGACCTGACGGTCGCCGTGCTCGGCGGGCCCAGCGGCACGGGCCTCGACACCCCGCGCGAGCTGGCGGCGCTGGCCCGCGAGCTGGCCATCGACGACGTCGTCCGCTTCGAGCCGCCGGTGGCGCACGAACAGCTCGCGGACTGGTACCGGGCCGCGACCGCGGTCGTCGTCCCGAGCCACAACGAGAGCTTCGGGCTCGTCGCGCTCGAGGCGCAGGCCTGCGGGACGCCGGTCGTCGCCGCCGCGGTCGGCGGCCTGCGGACGGCCGTGCGCGACGAGGTCAGCGGCCTGCTCGTCGACGGGCACGACCCCGAGATCTGGTCCAAGGCGCTGGCCCGCGTCGTCGGCGAGCCCCGGCTGCGGGCACGGCTGGCGGAGGCCGCCGTCGAGCACGCCGCGAGCTTCGGCTGGGCCGCCACCGCCCGCGGGGTGCTCGACAGCTACGCGGCCGCGATCGCCGACAGCGAGGACGGGAGCCTCGCGGCCCTGGCCTAGCATGCGCACGAGGGGGTCCGGCGCGTACGGACGTGCCGGTTCGAGTTCGTTCGAGAGAAGTCCGAGTCCGGAGGAACCACATGGCCGCGCCGCAGCACGCCGGAACCCTCGACCCGCAGGAGCGGGCACGGCTGGACGGCGTGTTGAAGGGAGTGCTCGACGATCTCGGCGTCTCCTACGAGCACGTCGAGGAGGGCGCCTTCCTCGTCAAGCTCGAGGGTGAGCACAAGCTCGCGACGATGACCTGGCTGGTCGTGCAGGACTTCAGCCTGCTGGTCGAGGCGTTCTTCATGCGCAAGCCGGCCGAGAACGAGGGCGGCACCTACGGTTTCCTGCTCGGCCGCAACGCCCGCACCTACGCGGTGCACTTCTCCATCGACCGGCTGGGCGACGTCTACCTCACCGGGCGTCTGCCGCTGCAGGCGATCACGGCGGACGAGGTCGACCGCATCCTCGGCTCGGTCCGCACCTACGCCGACGAGAACTTCGACCCGGCGCTGATGCTCGGCTTCAAGGGGGCCATCGAACGGGAGCGCACCTGGCGGGCCAAGCTCGCCCGGGAGGCCGGCGGGAAGCCGCCCGAGGGGCTGCTCGGCGGCGCCGGCCTGCCGAATCGGTCCTAGAGAACCAGCCGATACGAGGGCCCGCGGGGGGCCTCCGGCAGACTGTGCGCCATGCCGACGCTCGTCCTGCTCCGTCATGGTGAATCCGACTGGAACAAGAAGAACCTGTTCACCGGCTGGGTGGACGTCGACCTGTCCGACGACGGGGTCTCCGAGGCCCGTCGCGGCGGAAGCCTGCTCGCCGAGCAGTCGCTGCTACCGGACGTCGTGCACACCTCGCTGCTGACCCGGGCGATCCGCACCTCGACGCTGGCGCTCGAACAGTGCGGGCGGACGTGGGTGCCGGTGCGGCGGTCGTGGCGGCTCAACGAGCGGCACTACGGCGCGCTGCAGGGCCTCGACAAGGGCGAGACGCGGGAGAAGTACGGCGAGGAGCAGTTCCAGCTCTGGCGCCGCTCGTACGACACCCCGCCGCCGCCGATCGCCGACGACCAGGAATCCGGCGTGGACGAGCGCTACGACCAGTTGCCCTCGGACCTGGTGCCGGCCACGGAGTGCCTGAAGGACGTCCTCGAGCGGATGCTCCCGTACTGGTACGACGGCATCGTGCCGGACCTGCGCGCCGGGCTGACCGTGCTGGTCGCGGCGCACGGTAACTCGCTGCGGGCGCTGGTGAAGCACCTCGACGGCATCGGCGACGACGACATCAGCGGTCTGAACATCCCGACCGGCATCCCGCTGCGCTACGACCTCGACGACGACCTGAAGCCCACCGGGACGTTCGACGAGGCGCTCGGCGTCTCCGGCACCTACCTCGACGAGGACCTGGCGCGGGAGAAGAGCGCGGCCGTGGCGTCGCAGGGCGGCAAGAAGTAGCGCACGACCTCCGACATACGGCTCGCCGACCCGCCCCTAACCTCGATTGCGTAAGGACACGCCAACAGACGTCGGCGTGTCCTTACGCAATCGCCTGAGGTGGTGCGCCCGGGTGGGGGTGCGGCGGGGTGCGGAATGTGGGGTGCGGGTCAGGGCTCGACGAGCGGGAGCGGCTCGATCGTCCCGCCCTGGGAGAGGCGCAGCTCGCACAGCCGGTCGAGCTCCTCGTAGGCGGAGTCACCGATCAGCGCGCGCAGTTCCTGCTCGTAGGTCCGCACCATCGGGGTCGCCCGTCCCGGCACGTCCGGGGCGGCGAGGCCGTCGTGGGTGCTGTCCGCGCCGCCCGAGTGCGCGCTCGCCGAGGCGCTGCACCACCACGACAGGTCCGCGCCGCCCTCGCCCCACGCGGCCCGGTCGAACTCGGTGAGGGTGGTGCGGCTGCGCTCGTCGCCGAGGTCCTCCCACTCGCGGCGCACCGGCACCTGCCAGCAGACCTCGGGCTTCGTCTCGAGGATGGACAGGCCCTCCCGTTCGGCGAGGTGGTGCAACGAGCAGCCGTAGTCGGGGCCCGGCGCCCGGTTGAAGAAGACGCAGACGTCGTCGACGACGCGGGTCTTGCGCGCCGGCTCCCCGTCGAGCTCGTCCGTCACCACCAGCGAGCGGGTGCCGTACCGCTCCCACGTCTCGGGCGTCAGCCGCTTGGCGTACTTCTTCACCCGCTTCTCGTCGTCGGTGTCGACGAAGTACGCGCCGTGGGTGCAACAGGCGTCGCCGGGGCGCTCCGCGTTGATGCCCCGGCAGCCGCGCCCGAAGATGCAGGTCCAGCTGGACAGCAGCCAGGTCAGGTCGGCGCGGATCTCGTGCTGGGGGTCGGCCGGATCGGGGAAGACGATCCACTCGCGGGCGCTCACGAAGCGGCAGGCTACCGACCCGCGGATCGTGGCGGTCCGGCCGGTGCCCTCGCGCTCCTGACAACTGTCACGGCGACGTCCTGACGGGGCTTACTACAGCGCACGCAGCTTTCGGCGGACGCTCGTCGTATGTCACCGAGCTCCGCCTCCGCCGACCCCGGCCAGGGCCCAGCCCCCGTCGTCCAGCTGTCCGGACTCCGCAAGAACTTCGGCCGCACCCGAGCGGTCGACGGGGTCGACCTCCGCATCGACTCGGGCGAGGTCGTCGCCCTGCTCGGCCCGAACGGCGCCGGGAAGACCACGACGGTCGACCTGCTCCTCGGACTGATCCGTCCGGACGCCGGGGAGGTGACGCTGTTCGGCGTCGCGCCGCGCGAGGCCGCCGGCGCCGGCCGGGTCGGCGCGATGCTGCAACTCGGCGGGCTGCTCCCTGACCTCACGGTGCGGGAGCTCGTCGACATGATGTGCCACCTCTACCCCCGCCCGCAGCGGGTGGACGCCGTCCTCGAACGTGCCGGGATCGAGGAGATCGCCCGACGCCGGACGAACCAGCTCTCCGGCGGTCAGAAGCAGCGGGTCCGGTTCGCCCTCGCCCTGGCCTCCGACCCGGACCTGCTGGTGCTGGACGAGCCGACCGCCGCCATGGACGTCGAGTCCCGCCGGGCGTTCTGGCACTCCACCCGGGCCTGGGCCGCCGGCGGCGGGACGGTCCTGTTCGCGACGCACTACCTGGAGGAGGCGGACGCCTTCGCCGACCGCATCGTGCTGCTGCGGCACGGCTCGGTGGTCGCGGACGGGCCGACCGGCGAGATCAAGGCGCTGGCGGGTGGCCGCACGATCCGGGCCACCCTGCCCGATCGCCGCATGCGCGAACGGCTCGGCGACCTGCCAGGCGTGGCCGCCGCCGAGGTTCACGGCGAGACGGTCGTGCTCACCTGCCCGGACAGCGACGCGGTCCTGCGTGCCCTGCTGCACCGCTGCCCGGAGGCCCGCGACATCGAGGTCAGCGGCGCCGGGCTCGAGGAGGCCTTCCTCGCGCTCACGACCACGCGAGTGCGCTCGGCGGACGAGCCGGAGCTGAAGCGGGAGATGTCGGCATGAACCGTCACTACCTGGTGGGCGAGATCCGCCGCACCTTCCGCAACCCGCGATACCTGATCTTCTCGCTCGGGATGCCGGTGGTGCTGTTCCTGCTCTTCAGCTCGGGAGGCGGCGACGAGCGCCTCGGCGGACTCACCGTCTCCGCCTACATCATGGTCAGCATGGCGACCTTCGGCGCCATGAGCGGCGTCTTCTCGACCGCCGGCAAGATCGCGATGGAACGCGCGACGGGCTGGAACCGCCAGCTGCGGCTGACGGCGCTGTCCGGCCGGCAGTACGTCGCCGCCAAGGCGGTCACCGGCTTCAGCGTGGCCGCTCCGGCGCTGCTCATCGTGTTCCTGGCGGGCGCGTTGACCAAGGGCGTCTCCCTGCCCGCGGGGCGCTGGCCGGAGATCGGGCTGTCCATCCTGCTGGGCCTACTGCCGATCGCCGCTCTGGCCGTCTGGCTCGGCTACTCGGCAAAGCCGGACTCGCTGCAGGCCGTCATGGGCGGCCTCATCTCGCTGCTGTCCTTGATCGGTGGCCTCTGGGTGCCGATCGAGAGCTTCCCGAACTGGGTCGGCGACATCGCCAAGGCGTTGCCCACGTACTGGGCGGCCGGGGCCGGGCGCCAGGCCCTGGCGGGCTCCTGGATCGGCTGGCACGGTATGACCGTGCTCGCGATCTGGACCGTCGTCCTGTCCGCCGCCGCCGGGCGCGCCTATGTCCGCGACACCGCGAAGCCGACGACGGCATGACCGGCGACGGCATGACCGGCGACGGCATGTCCGGCAACGGCATGACCGGCAACAGGGCGCCGGAGGCGTGCGTGCCCTCGTCCGGGCAGGCCGTGCACCGGCACGAGCGGATGTTGATGAGGCGCTGGCGGGTCTTCGCCGGGCTGTTCCTGGTCTACCTCGGCTACGCCCTGCCCCCGCTGTGGAACGACCACGGCTGGGCCGGTCGGGCCTGGGGCGTCGCCTTGCTGCTCGCGTTCATCGTGCTCTATCTCTGGCCGCTGCCGATGGCCGCTTTCGAACGCCGCCCGGCGTGGGCGCCGCGGGTGTTCGCCGGGATGTGCGCGATCCCGGCGGTCTACCTGCTCACGCTCGGCGGCGAGGGCATCGTGATGGCCACCTACCTGGCGATCGCGGTCGTGCTGCTGTTCCCCGTCCGGGCCGCGATCCCGACGGTGCTCGCGCTGAGCGCGGCCGCGACCTTCCTGCCGCAGTACGTCGACTCCTGGGACGTCGACGGTCTTCAGTTCGGCGTCGGCGTCCCGACCCTGCTGGTGTCGCTCGCGATGTTCGGCCTTCGGTCCGGGTTCGCCAACACGACGGCGCTGTACCAGGCCCGGCAGGAGGTCGAGCGGCTCGCCGCCGAGCAGGAGCGGATGCGCATCGCCCGGGACCTGCACGACCTGCTGGGGCACGCGCTGACCACCGTCACGGTCAAGGCCGAGCTCGCCGCCCGGCTCGCCACCCTCGATCCGGAACGGGCGGCGAGGGAGATGACGGAGGTGGCCGAGCTGGCAAGGCAGGGCCTCGCCGACGTGCGCTCGACCGTCGCCGGTTACCGCGGGATGAGCCTCATCGCCGAGTTGGCCGCTGCGCGCGAGGTGCTCGGCGCGGCCGGTATGACGGCGCAGCTGCCGGCGAGCGTCGAGGACGTGCCCCTGGAGGTCCGCGAGCTGTTCGGCTGGGCGGTGCGCGAGGGGATCACCAACGCGGTCCGGCACAGCCGGGCCTCGCGGGTCACCGTGGAGTTGACCGCCACCGGCGTCGAGATCACCGACGACGGCCGGGGCGTCGACCCCTCCGGCGCGCCTGCCGGGCACGGCCTGGCCGGCCTCGCCGAGCGCGCCGCCCCGGCGGGCGGTCGGGTCGTGGCCGGTCCACGTCCCGACGGCGGGTTCCGGCTGCGGCTCGAGGTGCCCGGAGCACGTCCGGAGGGCCTGTCGGCGCCGGCCGCCGCGGACGTCGGCACGGAAGCGGCGGGGGTTCGTTGATCCGGCTCCTGCTCGCCGACGATCAGTCGATGGTGCGTGGCGCGCTGGCCGCCCTGCTGCAGCTGGAGGACGACCTCGAGGTCGTCGCCGAGGTCGGCCGCGGCGACGAGGTGGTACCGGCTGCCGCACGCGTCCTACCCGACGTGGCGCTGCTCGACATCGAGATGCCGGGGCTCGACGGGCTGGCCGCGGCGGCGGCGCTGGCCGCGGAACTGCCGGAGACGAAGGTGCTGATCCTCACCACCTTCGGCCGCCCCGGCTACCTGCGGCGCGCGATGGAGGCCGGGGCGCTCGGGTTCGTGGTGAAGGACGCGCCCGCCGCGCAGCTCGCCGACGCCGTGCGGCGCACGGCCCGCGGGGAGCGGGTGGTCGACCCGGGCCTGGCCGCGGCGACGCTGGCCGGCGGGAGCAGTCCGTTGACCGGGCGGGAGCGGGACGTCCTCGTCGCCTCCCGCGACGGCGCGGCCGTCGCCGACGTGGCCCGTCGGCTGTTCCTGTCCGAGGGGACGGTCCGCAACTACCTGTCCGCCGCGATCGGCAAGACCGGCACGCGCAACCGGGTCGAGGCCGTCCGCGTCGCGGAGGCCAACGGCTGGCTCTGACGCACGGCCGGACCGGCCGCAGGCCACGCTCGTGGCCAGTTCTCGTGGTCACCCCGGACATCTACTCCGGGCTCTTCACCGCGATCACGCTGGGCGCTGCCCTCGTCCTGCTGCGACGAGAAGCGGTGCGCTTCTACCTGCTGGCCGGTCTCGCGGCCGGTCTGACCGTCGGATCAAGTACAACGCAGCCCTCGTCGCCCTCGCGGTCCTGGCTGCGCACCTGCTCCGCAGTGGACGCACATGGTGGTCGCGAGGTCCTCGTCGTCGTCGCGTTCGCACTGCCTTACGCGCTGCTGGTCGGCTCGGAGCAGGTTCACTTCGCCCGGAACCTGATGCCGCTGCTGCCGGCAGTCGGCCTGCTCGCCGGGTTCGGGCTCGCCCTTCTGGTCGGAACCGCTGCGCAACGGGTGCGGTACGGATCCGGGTCCGTTCGACGACCCCGGGTCATCTCGCTGGCGCCCCTGGGCACTGGCCGCTACCCCCTCGAGTCGGCCCGCTACCGGCAGATGGAGGAGGGCTACTGCCGCGCGGCCTCATTCGACGAGGGACCGTGGATTCGCATCTACGTGCCCTGCCCGCCGGGCGTCCGGCCGCGCCTCGTGAAGGCGCACCGCCGAAAGACATAGCCTGAGCAATCATGCGGCTCGGAGTCGTGGACGTCGGGTCCAACACCGTCCACCTGCTCGTCGTCGACGCCCATCCCGGGGCCGCGCCGACCCCGGCCGCCAGCGTCAAGACCCCGCTGCGCCTCTCGCAGTTGCTCAACGACGACGGCTCCCTCGGCCCGGCGGGCGCCGCCAAGCTCCAGGACACGCTGAACGAGGCGCGGACCGAGGCCGAGAAGCTCGGCGCGGAGGACCTGCTCGCCTTCGCGACCTCGGCCGTCCGGGACGCCGCCAACGCCTCCGAGGTCCTCGCCGACGTCCGCCAGACCACCGGCGTCGACCTGCAGGTGCTGCTCGGCGAGGACGAGGCCCGGCTGACCTTCCTGGCCGTGCGCCGGTGGTTCGGCTGGAGCGCCGGGCGCCTGCTCGCCCTCGACATCGGCGGCGGCTCGCTCGAGGTCGCTTGCGGTCAGGACGAGGACCCGGACGTCGCGGCGAGCCTGCCGCTCGGCGCCAGTCGGCTCACCCGCGAGTGGCTCCCCGGCGACCCGCCGAAGCGGTCTGCGGTGGCGGCGCTACGCAAGTACGCCAAGGCGCAGATCGCCGGGCTTGTGCCGCGGCTCTACGAGCTGGGCGAGCCGAACAGGGTGGTCGCGACGAGCAAGACCTTCCGTTCGCTGGCACGCGTCTGCGGCGCCGCTCCCTACAGCAAGGGTCCGTACGTCCGGCGGGTGCTGCAGGCCTCCGACGTCGAGGACCTGGTGGTCAAGCTCACGAAGATGCCGTGCGCGGAGCGTGCCGAGCTCCCGGGCGTCTCCGCCGACCGGGCCGGTCAGCTGCTGGCGGGGGCCGTCGTCGCTGCGGAGGCGATGGATCTGCTCGGCGTCGACGAGGTGGACATCTGCCCGTGGGCGTTGCGTGAGGGCGTCATCCTTCGTCGCCTCGACCACCTGCAACCCGGTTGACCGGCGAGCGGCCCGGATAGCCTTAGAGGGTGATCGAGGGGGAGCCGACGTCCTCGACCGAGGGCGTCTCGACGGCCGGCGGTGCGCCGGTCGGTTCCGACCTGTCCGCAACTACGGCGCCCGCGCGCACGGCTCCCGTCCTGGCGCCCGCCGAGGACGGCCTCGTCGCCCGGGTGCCGTCGGCGAAGGTGGCGCTCTCGACGGCGTCGACCTACCCCGAGTCGACGGCGAGCGCGTTCGAGATCGCGGCCCGGCTCGGCTACGACGGCGTCGAGGTCATGGTGTGGACCGACCCCGTCAGCCAGGACGTCGAGGCGCTGCGCCGGCTCTCGGACTACCACGGGGTCCCGATCCTCGCGATCCACGCGCCCTGCTTGATCATCACCCAGCGGGTCTGGGGCACCGAGCCGTGGGTGAAGCTGGTGCGGGCGCAGGAGGCGGCCGAACGCCTCGGCGCCGAGACCGTCGTCGTGCACCCACCGTTCCGTTGGCAGCGCGACTACGCGCGGGACTTCATCGCCGGCATCGAGAAGATGGGCGACGAGACGCCGATCCGCTTCGCGGTGGAGAACATGTTCCCGCTGCGGGCGCGCGGGCGGGCCGTCGTCCCCTACGCCCCCGACTGGTCGCCGGTCGACCAGGACTACCGGCACGTCACCCTCGACACGTCGCACACGGCCGTCTCGCAGTCCGACGCGCTCGAGATGGCCGACGAGCTCGGCGACCGGCTGGTGCACCTGCACATCGCGGACGGCATGGGCTCGGCCCGCGACGAGCATCTCATCCCCGGCCGCGGCACCCAGCCGTGCGCGGAGCTGCTCGAGCGGCTGGCCGAGCGCGGCTACGACGGGCTGGTCGTCGTCGAGGTGAACACGCGCAAGGCCGAGTCGCGGGCCGACCGGGAGGCCGACCTCGCCGAGGCGCTCGCCTTCACCCGGCTGAACATGGCCGCGCCGGCCGAGGTGCGCTCCCGTGGGGCGGACGCCCGCCGCCGAGCCTGAGCCCAGGCGGCTGTGGCCGCCGGGTCGGCGACGACGCTGGGCGTCGTCGCACAGGTGCTGGGCACCGGCGGTGATTGTCGTACCCGGGAGCTAGCCTCGGTCTGGACGAACGGAGGCAACGGTGACGGTCGCGATCCTCGGCGCCGGCAAGATCGGCGAGGCGCTGATATCCGGGCTGCTGCGCAGCGGTACGCCGGCGGGCGACGTGGCGATCTGCGAACGCCTGCCGGAACGCGCGACCGAGCTGGCCGAGCGCTACGGCGTCCGGCAGGTCGACCGGCCCGTCGAGGTCGTGCGCGGCGCGGACGTCGTCGTCCTCGCCGTCAAGCCGGGCGACATCCCGGCCGTGACCGGCCTGATCGGCCCCGGGCTCGACGACGGCGCGCTCGTGCTGTCGGTGGCCGCCGGCGTCGGTGCGACCACCATCGAGGGCTTCCTGCCGCCGGGCACCCCGGTCGTCCGGGCGATGCCGAACACCCCGATGCTGGTGGGGCAGGCGATGTCCGCGATCGCCGCCGGCAGCACCGCGGGCTCCGAGCACCTCGACCGGGCCGAGCGGTTGCTGTCCACCGTGGGCCGGGTCGTCCGGGTGGTCGAGGCGCAGATCGACGCGGTCACCGCGGTCTCCGGCAGCGGGCCCGCCTACTTCTACCTCGTCGTCGAGGCCATGATCGACGCCGGCGTGCTGCTCGGGCTGCCGCGCCCGGTGGCGACGGAGCTGGCCGTGCAGACCGCGGTCGGCTCGGCCGCGATGCTGCAGGAGACCGGCGAGCACCCGGCGGAGCTCCGCGGGGCGGTCACCTCGCCCGGCGGCACCACCGCTGCCGCGGTGCGGGAACTCGAGGACGCCGGCCTGCGGGGCGCCTTCTACGACGCGCTCGAGGCCTGCCGCGACCGGGCCCGCGACCTCGCTCGCGGCTGAGCCCGACGACCACTTCAGCGACCAAGCCAGCGAGTATCCCAGCGAGTACGGACGGAGAGCTGCGATGAGTGACAGCACGCTGGTGGTCTGGGACGAGGTCCTCACCGACTACGACCACGGCCCCGGTCACCCGCTGCGACCGGTCCGCCTGGACCTCACCGTCGCGTTGGCCCGCTCGCTCGGCGTGCTGCAGCGCCCCGGCGTCACCATCGCGCCGCCCGCGGCCGCCTCCGACGACCTGCTCGAACTCGTCCACGACCCCGACTACGTCTCCTTCGTCAAGGTCGCCCCGGACGAGCTGATGAGCCGGCTCGCGCTGCGCTACGGCTTCGGCAACGGCGACAACCCCGTCTTCGACCGCATGCACGAGACGTCCGCGCTGGTCACCGGCGCGAGCGTGCAGGCGGCCGAGGCGGTGTGGACCGGGAGGTCGCAGCACGCGGTGAACCTCTCCGGCGGCCTGCACCACGCGATGAAGGACCGGGCCAGCGGGTTCTGCGTCTACGACGACCCGGCGGTCGCGATCGCGTGGCTGCTCGGCGCGGGCGCCACGCGGGTGGCCTACGTCGACGTCGACGTCCACCACGGCGACGGGGTGCAGGCCGCCTTCTACGACGATCCGCGGGTGCTGACGGTCAGCCTGCACGAGAGCGGCCGCACGCTGTTCCCCGGCACCGGGTGGCCGGACGAGATCGGGACCGGCGAGGGCACGGGCTACGCGGTCAACGTCGCCCTGCCGGCCGGGACCGACGACGGCCGCTGGCTGCGCGCCTTCGACGCGGTCGTCCCCGACCTGCTGCGCGCCTACCGGCCGCAGGTGATCGTCAGTCAGCTGGGATGCGACACCCACCGGCTCGACCCGCTGGCCCACCTGACCTGCACCGTCGACGGTCAGCGCGCCGCCTACGCCCGGATGCACCGGCTGGCCCACGAGCTCTGCGACGGTCGCTGGGTCGTGCTCGGCGGCGGGGGCTACGACCCGATGTCGGTCGTGCCGCGGGCCTGGACGCACGCGCTGGCCGAGGTCACCGGCGCCCCGGTGAACGGGATGGTGCCGGAGGAGTGGCGCGACTACGCCGTCTTTCGGCTCGGCGGGCAGCCCCCCGAGTCGCTCACCGACGCGCCGCACGGCCTGGATCTCGTCGGCGAGCCCCCGGCCCGGCCGTGGCTCGGCCCGGACGGCGGAACGCTGGACCGCGCGATCCAGGCCACCCGCGACGCGGTCTTCCCGGCCCACGGGCTGGCCGCGTGAGCGCTGGGTCCGGAGGGTCCGGTGCCTCCGCGCCGGTCCCGTCGCGCACCGAGCTGGTCGAGCACCTCGTCCGCAGCCGCATCTGCGGGGACGTCGCCACCCCGCGCGAGGGCAACCTGCGCAACATCGCGAGTTGCGCCGACCGCGACCCGCACTACACGTTCGGCCTCTCGTTCGACGGCCGGTGGGCGTACCCGGACGTCGTCGGGCTGATGGCCGAGAGGGTCGGCATCAGCCCGGACCTGTCCCACCGCTGCGGCCAGGACCGGATCGATCCCGACCGCTGCGTCGACGCCCTCGAGCGCATGCGCGAGCAGCTGGCCCGGGCGGCTCGGGACCGCTCGCGGGTCCTGGTGGGGACGGGGCACCCGAGCGGCATCCTCGCGATCCACCTGGAGATCGCGGCGGCGCTGCGGCGGGCCGGTTGCACCCTGGTGCTGGCCGGCGCCGGGTGGAGCTACCACGTGGGCGGTCGCCTGCTCGACCTGCGCCATGTGGGCGGGGTGGCGATGGTGTCGAACGGCGCGCACCTCGAGCACACCCACGACCCGGACCCGATGGAGGCGATGCTGGCGGCGCTGGCGGCGGACGGGGAGCCGGCGCCGCAGCTCGTGGTCGCCGACCACGGGTACGCCGGGGCAGCGGGGCAGGCCGGGGTGCCGACCGTGGGGTTCGCCGACTGCAACGACCCCGCGCTGTTCGTCGGCGAGGCCGAGGGCAAGCTCGCCGTGACCGTGGGGCTGGACGACAACGTGCTGCCGCACCTGTACGCGCCGGTGTCCGCCTACCTCACCGACGGCTGGGGCTGAGCAGGCCCGGCCGGCCGACGGTCGCCGGGCGAGCACCCGATACGCTGGGGCCTTCCGACTTTCGTTTGTGAGGACGTCCTGTGGGCTCTGTCATCAAGAAGCGCCGCAAGCGCATGGCCAAGAAGAAGCACCGCAAGCTTCTGAAGCGGACCCGGGTGCAGCGCCGCAACAAGAAGTAGCCGCCTGGCGGAGCGCCCGGCATTTCACCCTCGTCAGGGGTGGTGATGCCGGGCGCTGTCATGAGTAAATTCGCCTGAGATCCCGCCGAGCGGGCGCTCACGGCGGCGCCTTCCGGGGCGTGCCGATGTTCCTCTCCGACCGGACCCGACCTGCAGGGGCTGCCATGCATCCGCGCCGCGTGCTCGTCACCGGAGTCTCCCGCTATCTCGGGGGAAGGCTGGCCGCCGCGCTGGCCGCGGATCCGGAGATCGAGGGCGTGGTCGGCGTCGACACGGTGGCGCCGAAGGCCGACCTCGGGCGCACCCAGTTCGTCCGCGCGGACATCCGCAACCCGATGATCGCCAAGGTGATCAACACGGCGGGCATCGACACGATCGTCCACATGAACCTCATCGCCACCCCGCTCGGCGCGGGCGGACGCACGGCGATGAAGGAGATCAACGTCATCGGCACCATGCAGCTGCTGGCGGCGTGCCAGAAGGCGCCGAGCGTTCGCAAGCTGGTGCTGAAGTCGACGACCGCGATCTACGGCTCCTCCGCGCGGGACCCGGCGCTGTTCACCGAGGACTGCGAGCCGCGGGACACCGCGCGCGGCGGCTACGCGAAGGACGCGGTGGAGGTCGAGAGCTACGTCCGGGGCTTCGTCCGGCGCCGGCCGGACGTCGACCTGACGGTGCTGCGGTTCACCAACTTCATCGGCCCCCGCGTCGACAGTCCGCTCACGCGCTACCTGTCGCTGCCGGCGGTGCCGACCGTGCTCGGCTACGACCCGCGCATCCAGCTGTGCCACGAGGAAGACGCGCTGGAGATCCTTCGGCTCTCCACCCTCGGCGACCACGCCGGCACCTACAACGTCGGCGGCGACGGGCTGATGCTGCTCAGCCAGGCCATCCGCCGCACCGGCCGTCCGCCGCTGCCCGTGCCGCCCGGCGCGGTCAGCCTGGTCGGCAACCTGTTCCGCCGGGCGGGGCTGGTCGACTTCTCGCCCGAGCAGATGCGGTTCCTGGAGTACGGCCGGCTGGTCGACGTCCGCAAGCTGCACGAGGAGTTCGGCTACACGCCCCGGTACACGACGACGTCGGCGTTCGACGAATGGGTCGAGACGTCCGGCCTGCGGCGGCTGATCAAGCCCTCGCAGATCCAGGCGCTCGAGCGCGGGGTCCTGAACCTCACGGCGCGCGGGCAGGCCGTGCTCGGCGGCGATCCACGGCGGGTGCCCTATCCACAGCTGAACGAGCCGCAGCTGGAGAAGGCCGGAGGGCCGGCACAGATCGGGAGGATGACCAGTGCCTGAGGCACGCGTGATTCCGCTGACCGGCACGGAGCCCGCCCGGCGGGTGCCTGCCGGTACCGGCGACCGGGCCGAGCAGCCCCAGGAGGAACGGCGAGTGGACGGTCGGGGCGACGAGACCATCGACCTCACCGAGCGGGCCGCGCGGCGTCGCCGCCCCGACGACCCCACGGTCGTCGGAACCCCGCCATCCGAGTCGCCGTCGGTCCGGTCCGCCCCGCCGGCACCGCTGGGGTCGTCGGAGACGCCCGGGGGTTCGTCCACGGCACCGGCCGACGGCGCCGCCGGCCGAACCGGCGGCCAGACCTCCGGCGTGGATGCGGAATGGGCCGCCGCGCTCGCCGCTCTCGAGGAGACCGCCGAGGGGCTGGGCGACGGGCTCGGCGAGGCCCTGGTCGACGGGGCGACGAGGGCCGGCGACGACCTCAGCCGCCTCGCCCATCAGGAGTCGGCGGACTGGGAACGTCGGCTCGCCGGCGCGCTTGCCTTCCTCCGTCGCCGCATCACCGGCGACTACGAGGTCGACGAGTTCGGCTTCGACCCCGATCTGACCGAGCACGTGCT
This sequence comes from uncultured Actinomycetota bacterium, assembly GCA_963783105.1. Classification (GTDB taxonomy): domain Bacteria; phylum Actinomycetota; class Actinomycetes; order Frankiales; family Frankiaceae; genus JAVEDQ01. The sequence continues at coordinate 234,806 of CAWAMI010000002.1, read as the reverse complement.
GGCAACGATCCTGCGGCCGGTCTACGAGCGGTGGTTCCGGGTCGAGACCCGCGGCATGGAGAACCTCCCCGACGACGGCAGCGCGCTGGTGGTCGCCAACCATTCCGGCACCATCCCGCTCGACGCGGCGATGACGACGCTCGCGATCTACGACCACCACCCCGCGCACCGGCACCTGCGGATGCTCGGCGCCGATCTGGTGTTCCAACTGCCCTTCCTGGCCCCGCTGGCCCGCAAGGCCGGCAACACGCTCGCCTGCCAGGCCGACGCCGAACGCCTGCTCTCCACCGGCCAGCTGGTCGGCGTCTGGCCGGAGGGCTTCAAGGGCATCGGCAAGCCCTACAGCGATCGGTACAAGCTGCAGCGCTTCGGCCGAGGCGGCTTCGTCTCCTCGGCCCTGCGCACCGGCGCGCCCATCATCCCGTGCTCCGTGGTAGGCGCGGAGGAGATCTATCCGATGATCGGCAACCTCAAGACCCTGGCCCGGCTGTTCGGCCTGCCCTACCTGCCGGTCACCCCGACGTTCCCGCTGCTCGGCCCGCTCGGCCTCGTGCCGCTGCCGTCGAAGTGGATCATCGAGTTCGGGGAGCCGGTCGAGACGGCTTCCTACGGCCCGGCCGCCGCGGACGACCCGATGACGGTGTTCAACCTGACCGACCAGGTGCGGGAGACGATCCAGGGGACGCTCTACAAGCTGCTGATGCAGCGGCGGTCCGTCTTTTTCTGATCGGGCGCTCCCAACCCGAGGCCGCGTAACCTTCGGCCGGTCCTGACCGGCCAGAACGTACGCAGCCGCCGCTCGAGTCGCCGGACTGCGGGTCAGCGCGGCAGGAGGCGGCTGAGTCCCGAGCGCGACCGGGGCAGCACCGCCCGGCCGCTCGAACCGGCAGCCCGTGTCGCCGAGGCGACCGTCTCGCGCGACGCCGCCCCCGCCCGCCGCAGATCGCGCAGATCCGGCCGGCGGAAGTCGGGCCGGTTGCGGAACGAGCGCCGGGCAGCCGCGGCGGCGCTCTCGGCCGACCCGGCGATGGAGCCGGCCACCGAGCCGAGTACCGAACCGACCGCGTCCCCGACGGACTCGCCCGCTCGCACCAGCGCCTCGCCGACGAGCTCCACGGAACGGGTGCCCGCATGCCTGCGCCGCAGGACGACGCCCGCGACGATCCCGCCGCTCACCGCACCCACGCCGGCGGCGGCGGGCAGGCCGACCTTCACCGCCCTGCGTGCGGTGCGGAAATCGCGGATCTCCCACCCCCGCTCGCGCGCGGCGGTGCGGAGGTCCGGGTCCGGGTTGACCGCGAACGGGTGGCCGACCAGCGAGAGCATGGGCAGGTCGTTGGTCGAGTCGCTGTAGGCGTAGCAGCGGGCCAGGTCCAGCCCCTCCCGTTCCGCCAGCGCACGGACCGCCTCCGCCTTCGCCGGCCCGTGCAGGGGTTCGCCGACGAGGCGGCCGGTGTACAGGCCGTCCTTCACCTCCGAGACCGTGCCGAGCGCGCCCGTGAGACCCAGCCGACGGGCGATCAGCGAGGCCAGCTCGACCGGCGTCGCCGTGACCAGCCACACCCGCCGCCCGGCGTCCATGTGCTCCTGCGCGAGGGCGCGGGTGCCCTGCCAGATGCGGTCGGCCATCAGCTCGTCGTAGATCTCCTCGCCGAGCCGCACGATCTCGGCGACCTCGCGCCCGGCGACGAAGGCGAGCGCGGTCTCCCGCGCGTTGACCATGTTCTCGTGGCTCTCCGCGCCGCCGATCCGGAAGGCCAGCTGCTGCCAGGCGAAACGCATCATGTCGCGGGTGGTGAAGAAGTCCCGGGAGGCGAGCCCGCGCGCGAAGTGGAAGATCGACGCGCCCATCATCATGGTGTTGTCGACGTCGAAGAAGGCGCCGGAGGTGGCGTCCGGCTCGGCCGCGGGGGCGCTCTCGACCTCGGCGGCGGCGGCGGAGGCCGCGCCGGCGAGGACGGCAGGGTCGTGGCCGGCGGGGTCGCCGTCGCGGTTGCGTCGCCTCCGCAGAGCCACCGCGCCTCCCACCCCCGACGTCGTCGTCGCGGTCGTCGTCCCGGGCAGGAGCTTACGGTCGCGGTCCGCCTGCGGGAGATGCGCCTCCCCACGGCATGTCGCGGAGGCGGCAGCGGTCAGTCGCCGGGGCGGGGGAGCAGCCGGGTCAGCGCGTCCGACGTCCGATCGAGGACGACCTGCCCGCTGTCCCGGGACGAGACGCCGGTGGTGGAGCGGTCCGGGGAACCGTTGCGTCCAGGCAGGAGCGGCAGCCGACCCGGGCCGGACGAGCGTCCGCCCGCACCGGCGCCGAGCGGGGCCTGGAGTGCTGCGCCTGGGGCGGCACCAGCAGATCCGGTGGTGCCCCCGGCCCCTGCGGCCGAGCCGGGGGACCCGACGCCGGAGGGCAGGGGATGGGCGTGGGCGGAGCCGCCGCCGGGCGCGGAGCCGCGCCGCACCGGGGCCGCCGTCGGGGGCACCGGGCCCGTCGCCGAGGTCACAGAGCCGCTCCCAGGAGGCTCGGCGCCGTCCGCGGACCGGGCACCTCCTGCAGCCTCGACGGCCGGATTGTCGGCCGTCCCGGCGCCGGCGCCGGACAATGTCCCCGTCCCCGTCCCCGTCCCCGTCCCCGTCCCCGTCCCCGTTGCCGTCACCGCGGCGAGGAGCCCGAGCACCCGTTGCACGGAGGTCCGCTGATCCGCCGGGACGGCGCCGAGCAGGGCCTCCCAGCGGCCGCGCTGCCGGGCCACGGAGGCGAGAGCGTCGGCATCCGGCGCGCCGCCCTGCAGGCGTGCGAGAGCCGTCCCCGCCTCGCCGACGACGCTGTCGAACTCCACCCATCGGGTCGCCGGGGCCGCGTCGGGATCGGACGGGTCGGCGGCTCCGGATCGCGCCAGCCGCTCGGCCTCCCCGAGCCGGTAGGAGACGAAGCGCGCCTCGGCCTCCGATGACGAGCCGTGCGCGGCGTGCAGGCGGACCGATTCGGTGAACCGCTTGACCCCGTAGAGCGGGTCGCCGGGTAACGCCGCGCCTGCGGCAGCCGCGGTGATGCCGCCTCCGCTGACCACGAGCAGCAGTCCGGCGGCGGCCAGGCGTCGTGCCACGCGTCGAGCGGCCACCCCCTGAGGACGGCGGCGCGACCGGTCGAGCGAGGACGCCGACGAGCAGTCCGCGGGATCAGCTGCCTGCCGGGGTTCGGCGCGGGGCGCGGGAACGGCCGCGGGGCGCAGGTTCGCCTCGTCGAGCAGGCGGGCGCGTAGCGCCACCCGGAACGCGCTGTCCGGCCCGAGCGGTCGTTCGGCGAGCTCACACGCCAGCACCGCGAGCCGGGAGACGGGCGCGAACACGTCGTTCCTGCCGAGGCGGGCAGGACTCGGGCAGTGACTCGGGCAGTGACTCGGGCAGTGACGACGTGGGAACGAGGAACTCACGCGACCCCCCTCCACGCCACGGTGCGTTCGACGCCTACGAAACGAGCAAGAGTTGGGCCGGGTTACGGCCCGGCTCGAGGAGAATCAGAAGAAAGAGCCCGGGAATTGCGCGACGAATGCGTCAGCGGAGTTTTTCCGCGGGCAGCAGCCGGGCGAGGGCGCGCACGGCGCGGTACTGCAGCGCCTTGATGGCGCCGTCGTTCTTGTCCATGATCAGCGCCGTCTCGCTGACGCTGAGTCCCTGCAGGAACCGCAGCACGATGCACTCCTGCTGCTCGGGATTGAGCTGCTTGACCGCCTCGAGCAGGGTCTGGTTGGTCAGCGCGTCCAGCACCTGGGCCTCCGGGCCGTCCGCCGTCTGCGGCGGGGCGGCGTCCAGGATGTCCTCGGTGGTGATCTCCAGCCGGTACCGACCCGACTTGTAGTGGTCGGTGATGAGGTTCCGGGCGATCGTGACCAGCCAGGCCGCGAAATCGCGCCCCTGCCAGCTGAAGCTGTCGATGCGGCGCAATGCCCGCAGAAACGTCTCGCTGGCCAGGTCCTCGGCGAGCGCGACGCCGCCGACCCGGTAATAGATGTAGCGGTAGACGAGGTCCAGGTAGCGGTCGTAGAGCAGGCCGAACGCCTCGGCCTCGCCCGCCTGGGCGCGGGCGACGAGATCGGCGACCGTGGCGTCGGGCGCGAGCGGGTCGCCGCCGCCGAGGACGGGTGCGGTGCCAGGGAGCGAGGAGACCTCTCTCGAGCCGCCGTCTTTCGAGCCACCGTCGGACGCGCCGCCGTCCAGCGAGGTGGTGCTGCCGTTGAGGTGGGACCCGCCGCGGCCCGATGCGCCGGCGTTCTTGACGAGGTTCAGCGGGCCGCTGGGAGGCGAGGTCGGCTCCGGTACCCGCTTCGCTGCGGTGGCGGCCGATCTCGTGCGGAACGCTGTGCCGGACGACGGCGAGGCCGATGGAGACGGGTGGCTGCTCGGGGACCCGTCGGAGAGCGAGCCCTCCGGGTGCGCCCGGCGGCGTGGGGCGGCCCGATAGCGGACGACCTCGGCGTGCAGCGCAGCGAGACCCTCGTAGGCACCGGATCCGCGCAGGTGGGAGCGCCCCATCAGCGGACCAACCGCGGACGGTGCCTTACCGTGGACAGCGTCGTCCGCGGCTGCTGGGCGAACATCGAACTCCCGGCGTGCTGCTGGGTCAGTCTCGGGACTCAGGGATTATCGTACGTGCCCCCTTCTCGGCACCCCGAACCGTTGCCGAAATGCGCGAGGGCCTTATATCCAAGCCGCCCAATTCCCCGGCGCACCCGCGCTACGGTGACGCCATGAGCGGCTCCGCGCCGATCCGAGCAGCAGGGCTCGAGGTGCCGGTGCCGCGCGGGCCGGGGTCGACCGACCTGCCCACCGAGGAGCACAGCTTTCACCCGGGCACGGATGAGCTGCCGGTCGCCGACTCCGCTGCCGCCGCCGAGCAGGCCGCCGGTGCTGACGACGAGGCCACGGGCCAGCTGGGCAACGAGCGCGACGCCCTGCTGGACGTGCTGCTCGGGCACCGGAGGGCGGATCCGCCGCCCCCGCGGCTCCCCGATGACTCGGATCAGCTGGAGCAGCCGGATCAGCTGGAGCAGCCGGTCGCCGACCCGGATCCCGGCACACCCGAGCGGCCGCCCCGTCCGCTGCCCGACCTCTCCGACGCGCCCACCGACCCCGGCCCCGGCGCGATCCGCGGCGGCGCCGTCTGGTTCTGGCTGTGGGGTCCGCTGCTCGTCGCCGTCGTCGTGGTGTCGTTCCTCGGCGGCATGGCGTACGCGCCGGTCGTGCTTCCCGAGCCGACGCAGGCCCGGCCGGCCAGCATCCTCGACGTCGAGGACCGTCCGGTCGCCAGCGTCTCGCCGCCCGCCCCCGCGGAGCAGCTGCCGGCCGAGCAGCTGCCCGATCTGCTGCTCGGCGCGGTCGTCGCCGTCCAGGACCCCGGTTACTACTCCCGCCGCGGCCTGTCCGCGGCCGATCTCCTCGCGGCCGGAGCCGCCGACCTCGTGCGGGTCCGCCGGCAGGGCGGGACGATCGAGGAGCGCTACGCGCGGCAGGTGCGGGTGGCGGAGGGCTCGGTCGCGCCCTCCCTGCGCGAGTCGACGGTGGCGGTCCGCCTCTCCCAGCGCCTCTCGCGGCGCGCGCTGCTCGCCCGCTACGTCAACGGTCTCTACTTCGGCAACGGCGTCTACGGGGTCGGCGCCGCGTCCCGCTTCTACTTCGGCGTCCCCGTCACCGCGCTCGACGCGGCCCACGTGGCGATGCTCGTCGGGATCGCCGACGACCCCGCCGCCCGCAACCCGCTGACCGCGCCGACCGCGGCGCTGCGGGCGCAGAACGAGGCGCTCGACGCGATGCGCGACGCCGGCGTGCTGAGCGCCGAGCAGGCCGAGGCCGCCCGTCGGGTGCGCGTGGACGTCCGCGCGCACCGCCAGCTGGGGCGCCCGTCGCCGGCACCGGACTTCACGGCCCTCGTCGAGTCCGCGCTGATCTCCCGCTTCGGCGAGGGGGCGGTCTACGGCTCGGACCTGCAGGTACGGACCCCGCTCGACCTCGATCTGCAGGACGCGCTCGACGGCACGACCCGCCGGCTGGTGGGCGCGGCCAACCCGGGCGTTCTCGCCGTCGCCTCCGATCCGAGGACCGGTGAGGTCCGGGCCCTGCTCACCCGGGGCGTCCCGGGTGGTGCGGGCGAGGTGCTGTCCCGTCCCCGGCCCCTGGGCACGCTCGCGACCGCCATGCCGGTGCCGGTCGGGGACGGCCGCGCCGCCAGCGTCGGCGACGTGGCCGCCCTCGCAGGGGCGGTTGCCGACGACGGCGTGCGGCACGACCTCCGAGCGGTCACGAGTGTCGAGCGGCCCGATCCTTCGGGTGGCAAGCCGGAGGTGTTGGACAGCGCACGGTCCCTGCCGACGGGCACCCGCGTCCTGCCCGCCGAGCGTGCGACCTCGGCCACGGAGGCCTTCCGCGCGGCAACGCACCGGTCGGGGACACCGGGGGCGCGGCTGGCGTTCGCGCTGGCCGGCCTCTCGGGGCGGGCCGGCGCCGACGGCTGGCACGTCGGCTGCGTCCCCGATCTCTGCCTCACCGTCTGGGTCGGGCCCCAGGCGCAGGCGAGCTCCGCGCCGGCCACGGACCCCACCGCGGACCAGCTCGCGCGGCAGATCGTCGCCGACACCTTCACCCGCTACCTCGAGCTCGCGCCGGGCCGGATCAGCCTTCCTCCGCTGCCGGCGGCGCCTGCGCCGCCGGCACGGGCCGTCGCCGAGGGCCGCCGACCGGTGACGGAGGCGAGCCCGGCGCCACAGCCGAGCCCGAGCGTCACGCCGAAGCCCTCGAGCTCGCCGAAGGTGGCCCCGCGGCCCAGCCCCCGGCCGACCGTCGCCGGCGCGCCGACCGCCTCGGCCTCGCCCTCGGCGGCGCCTCCGTCGGGCGGCGCAGGGTCCGGGTCTTCGGGAACGGGCGGCACGGGCAATGGTGGCAAGCCGGTCGCACAAGGCGATCCGCTGCGTCTCGCGCCCGGCAACCACCGGTGACCGCGCCCGTGTGACAGACTCCCGCGCTGCGGAGCAGCAGACCCGAGGCGAGGAGGGATGCGCGTGTCAGCAGACTCAGCCGTCCCTGGCGCGGATCTTCCCGGCGCGGCTCTCCCCGGTGCTTCAGCGTCGTCCGCCTCGTCGGGGTCGGATGCCCTGGCGCGCATCGCGTCCGCCGGCAACCTGGCCGACCTGGTCGCCTCGGCCGCGACGGCGGCCCCGGACAAGACCGCACTGGTCGACGGGGCCCGGCGCCTGACCTGGCGTGAGTTCGACGCCCGCGTCGACGCGGCGGCCGCGGCCTTCGCGGGGCTCGGGCTGCCGCCCGGCGGCCGGGTCGCGCTCGCCCTCGGCAACACGCTGGAGTTCCCCGTCGCCTACTTCGGGGTGCTCCGGGCCGGGCTGGTCGCGCTGCCGACCAATCCGGGGAACACGGCCCGCGAGGTACGCCACGTGCTGGACGACTCGGGCGCCGCCGCGGTCGTCGTCGGCCCGATGGCGGCGCCCGTGCTGGAGGAGGTGCTGGTCGACCGGGCGGAACCGCCGGTCGTGCTCACGGCCGGAGGGGCGTCGTTGCCCGGCGGCAAGCCTTTCGAGCAGTTGTTGGACGCGTCCGCCGAACCCGGTTCCTCGGCCGCGGTCGCGCGGGGCGGCGAGGACCTGGCCGTGCTGATCTACACCTCCGGCACCTCGGGCGACCCCCGCGGCGCGATGCTCTCCCACCGCGCCCTGCTCGCGGACCTCGAGCACGTCGCGAGGATCGAGCCGCCGCCCACCCAGACCGACGACGTCGTCCTGCTCGTCCTGCCCCTGTTCCACATCTTCGGCCTCAACAGCGGGCTCGGCTCGGTCGTCTCCGCGGCGGCGACCGGCGTGCTCGCCGAGCGGTTCGACCCCGCGGAGTCCGCCGAACTCATCGCGCGCCACTCCGTCACCGGGCTCGTCGGCGCGCCGCCCATGTACGTCGCCTGGTCGCTGCTGCCGAACGCCGCGGAGGTCTTCTCCACCGTCCGGCTCGCCGTCTCGGGCGCGGCGCCGCTGACCCGTGAGGTGCTCGAGCGCTTCGCCGCGACGGCGGGCCACCGCGTCTACGAGGGCTACGGGCTCACCGAGACCTCGCCGAGCGTCACCAGCACCCTGTGCAGCTTCGACCCGAAGCCGAACTCGATCGGTCGACCCGTGCCCGGCGTGGAGCTGCAGCTCGTCGACCGGAGCGGCAACGAGGTCGAGCCGGACGACCCGGGGGAGATCCGCGTCCGGGGGGACAACCTGTTCTCCGGCTACTGGCCGGACGGTCGGGAGGGCCCGGACGCGGACGGCTGGTGGTGCACCGGGGACGTCGCCGTGGCCGACGACGCCGGGGACCTCGCCCTCGTGGACCGTCGTCGCGAGCTGATCCTCGTCAGCGGCTTCAACGTCTACCCCGCGGAGGTGGAAGGCGTGCTCGCCGGCCACCCCTCGGTGGCCGAGGTGGCCGTACTGGGCATCCCGCATCCCTACACCGGTCAGGCCGTGAAGGCCCTGGTGGTCCCGAAGCCGGGCGAGACGGTGCCGGTCGAGGCGTTGCTGGTGCACGCCGGCCGCTCGCTCGCCCGGTTCAAGTGTCCGACCTCGGTCGAGATCGTCGACGCCCTGCCGCACACCGCGACGGGCAAGGTCGCGAAGGGCCGCCTGCGGGAGGGCGAGCCGCCGGAGCAGGGGCTGCCGGAGGACGGGCTTCCGGAGGACGGGCTGCAGGAGGACGGGCTGCAGGAGGACGGAGGCGCCGGGGCGTGAGCGACGCCGCGACGAGCCCGCGTCCCGAGGCGCAGCAGCGGATCCAGCTGCTGACGCGCCCGGGCTGTTCGCTGTGCACGGCGGCGCGGGAGAGCGTGCGGCGCGTCGCGGAAGAGGCCGGGATGGCCTGGACCGAGCGGAACGTCGACGAGGAACCGGATCTCGCAGACGCCTACGGCGACCGCGTCCCGGTGGTCCTGCTCGACGGTGCCGAACACGCCTACTGGCGGGTCGAGGAGGACCGGCTGCGCAGCGCCCTGGCGGGTCGCCGGACCTACTGACTCCTGCGCGTTCCGGGACCTGCGGGCACGGGAGCAGGGACGCGGATGTGTCACGCTCGGTGACGGATTGCCCCCCTCGGAGGGGCTACCGCCGGTAGTGTGAGGTCGACCGCGTCGATGTGGTGAGCCGATTACCGGTTCTAGACTGGTCGGCGGTTTGCGTCGTCGAGCGAGGAGCAGGCGGGTGAGCGGAACGCGGAGCGAGTCCGCCGACGTCGAACACGCCGGCGGCCCGATCAAGCGTCGCAGCGGCATCCCCGCGGCGACGGTGGCACGCCTGCCCGTCTACCTGCGCGCCCTCTCGTGTCTGGCCGAGACGGGGGTCGCCACCGTCTCGAGCGAGGCGCTCGCCCGCGCGGCCGGTGTCACCGGCGTCAAGGTCCGGAAGGACCTCAGCCAGCTCGGTACCTACGGGACGCGCGGGGTCGGCTACGACGTCGCGTGCCTGGCCGACGAGATCAGCCGCGAGCTGGGTCTGACCCAGCGCCGGTGCGTCGTCCTCGTCGGCGTCGGCAACCTCGGGCACGCCCTGGCCGGTTACGGCGGTTTCTCCGCCCGCGGCTTCCGCATCGCGGGCCTGCTCGACGCCGACCCGGCGCGCGTGGGCGAGACGCTCGGCGGGATCGAGGTGCGTCCGGTGGACGAGTTGGAGTCGGTCGTGGCCGCCGTGCGGGCGACCGGCACTCCGATCGGCGTGATCGCGACCCCGTCCGCCGCGGCCCAGGAGGTCTGCGACCGGCTGGTCGCCTGCGGCGTGCGCAGCATCCTCAACTTCGCCCCGGCCGTGCTGTCCGTGCCCGACGACGTCGAGGTCCGCAAGGTGGACCTCGCCAGCGAGCTCCAGATCCTGTCCTTCCACGAGGCACGGCGGGCCGCGGAGGTGTCCTCGCCGGTTCCGATCCAGGTCGTGCCCGCTGGGGTGGGCACGGCAGGCCCGGCCGGCCTCGCGGCGACGAGCGACGCGGCGCTGGTGCCATGAGCCTGCTCGTGGTGGGGCTCAACCACCGGACCGCCCCGACCGCCGTGCTGGAACGCAGCACGGTGGGGCCGGACGACGCCGAGAAGATGATCCACGACCTGCTGCAGGGCGAACACGTCGCCGAGGCGGTCGTGCTCTCCACCTGCAACCGGGTCGAGGTGTTCGCCGAGACGGCGACCTTCCACGGCGGCCTGACCGAGATCAGCGACCAGCTCGCCCGCGTCAGCGGCCTGCCGCTGGAGGAGCTCACGCCCTGCCTCTACGTGCACCACGAGGCCCGGGCCGTCTCGCACCTGTTCAGCGTCGTCTGCGGGCTCGACTCGATGCTCGTCGGCGAGGCGCAGATCCTCGGACAGGTGCGGGCCGCCTACAAGCTCGCCGGCGCCGAGGGCGGCACCGGTCGTTCGCTGTCCGTGCTGTTCCGCGAGGCCATGCGGGTGGGCAAGCGGGCGCACAGCGAGACGCGGATCGACGAGGCCGCGGCCTCGCTGGTGGGCGTCGCGGTCCTGTCGGCGGAGGAGACCCTCGGCGACCTGGCCGGGCGTCCCGTGCTGCTGGTCGGCGCGGGCTCGACCGGCGCGCTCGCGGGCCGCGTCCTGCAGCGGGCCGACGTCGGCTCCATCACCGTCGCCAACCGCACCCCGGAGCGGGCCGAGCGGCTCGCCGCGACCCTCGGCGGAACCGCCATCGGGCTCGGCGACGAGGAGCTCGCCGCCGCGGTCGCGACCGCCGACGTCGTCGTCACGGCCACCGGCGCCACGGCCCCCGTGCTGCCCGCCGCCGTGGTGCGTGATGCCCTCGCCCGGCGCGAGGACGGGGACCGCGAGGATGGGGAGATGGAGACGGCGAACCGTCCCCTCGTGCTCCTCGACCTGGCCCTCCCGCGCGACGTCGACCCCGCGGTCCGCCAGCTGCCGGAGGTCACGCTCGTCGACCTCGAGAGCCTGCGGGCGGTGCTGCGCGGCGGACAGGTCGCGGCCGACGTCGAGTCGGTCCGTGAGCTCGTCGCCGAGGAGGCCGGCGCCTTCTGCAACCGGCAGCGGGCGCTGCGGGTGGCGCCGACGGTGACGGCCCTGCGGGCACAGGCCGCCGAGGTGGTCCGCAGCGAGCTGGAGCGGCTCGGCGGCCGGCTGCCGGAGCTCGAGGGACGCGAGCGCGTCGAGGTCGAGTCGACCGTGCGCCGCGTCGTCGACAAGCTCCTGCACGCCCCCACCGTCCGGGTCAAGGAGCTCGCGGAGTCGCCGGACGGCGACCGCTACGCCGAGGCGCTGCACGAGCTGTTCGGCCTCAACCGCGGCGCGCCGGGTGCCCTGTCCGCTCCCGCGACCCCCAGCCCCGCCCGGCCGGACGCCGATCCCGCCGGCGCCGGCGCCGACGCCACCACGACATCGCCGGAGGCGCGGTGACGCCTCCCCCGGGCGGCTCGCTCCGGGGGTCGGTCGTCGACGAACCCGGCGCGGAGGCGTCGTCGCCGCGTGCCCGACCGAAGTCGGCACTGCGGCTGGGCACGCGGCGCTCCCGCCTGGCGATGGCGCAGTCGCAGCTGGTGGCGGACGCGCTGGCCGCGAGACTGGACCGACCGGTCGAGCTCGTCGAGGTGGTCACGTACGGGGACTCCTCGACGGAGGCGCTGACCCAGATCGGCGGCACCGGCGTGTTCGTCACCGCGCTCCGCGAGGCCCTGCACGCCGGGCGGGTCGACCTCGCCGTCCACTCCCTGAAGGACCTGCCGACGGCCCCGGACCCCGAGCTGGTGATCGCCGCCGTCCCGTCCCGCGAGGACCCGCGGGACGTCCTGGTCAGCCCCAGCGGCAAGACGCTCGGCGAGCTGCCCGCCGGGGCCCGTATCGGTACGGGCTCGCCGCGGCGCGGCGCACAACTGCTGGCGCTCGGACTCGACCTGGAGATCGTCCCGATCCGCGGCAACGTCGACACCCGCATCCGCAAGGCCGTCGACGGCGAGGTCGATGCGGTGGTCCTGGCCCGAGCCGGCCTGGCCCGGCTCGGCCGTCTCGAGGTGGTCACCGAGGTGATCGACCCGCTCCAGCTGTTGCCGGCCTGCGGCCAGGGTGCGCTGGCGATCGAGTGCCGCGCCGCCGACGAGCAGCTCGTCGCCGAGATCGCGGACGCCCTGGACGACCCGGAGACCCGGGCGGCGACCGCGGCCGAGCGCTCGCTGCTCGCCGCCCTCGAGGCAGGCTGCACGGCCCCCGTCGGCGGCCTGGCGGACGTCGCCGAGGGCGACGACGGCCAGCCCGAGATCTACCTCCGCGGCGTCGCCGCGGCCGCGGACGGCAGCCGGTCGCTGCGCCTGTCCGCCACCGGACCCTTTGCCGCGCCCGAGACGCTCGGACGCCGGCTCGCCGCTGACCTGCTGGAGGCAGGCGCAGCCGACCTGTTGGGAGTGTCTGCATGACCACCACAGAACAGTCGCCGGAGGCCGCGCTCGGCCGCCCGGCCAAGCGCGCGGGGACGAAGAAGGGGGCGACCAAGGGCCGGGTCCAACCGGTGCTGCTCCTCGGCTGCGGCCCCGGCGATCCGGACCTGCTCACCGTCCGGGCCGCGGCCGCGCTGGCCGAGGCCGACGCGATCCTGGCGGCGCCCGGGGTGCCGCGGGAGCTGCTCGTCGACCTGCCGGGCACGGTCGTCGCCGCCCCCGGCAGTGGGGCGGACGGGGTTCCCGACGCGGCGAAGGAGGCCGCGACGCGGGCCCGCGCGGGGGAGCGGGTCGTCCGCGTCGTCCCGGGCGACGTCCTCCTCCATCCCGACGTCGGCCGCGAGGCCGCGGCGCTCACCCGGTCGAAGATCGCCTTCGAGCTGGTCCCCGGGATCTCGCCCGCGCTCGCCGTGCCGGGTTACGCGGGCATCGCGCTGGGCGTGCCGCACACCGTCGTCGGCCTCGACCCGGCGGCCGCCACCGCGCCCGACTGGGCCGGTCTGGCCGCCGCCCCCGGCAGCCTGGTGTTCCTGCTGCCGGTTCCCAGCGATCTCGGCAAGGCCGCAGCGGCGCTGCTCGAGCACGGTCGCCGGGCGGACAGCCTGGTCTCGGTGACCTTCGAGGGCACGACCTCCCGGCAGCGGACCGTCGTCACCACCCTCGAGGGCGTCGAGCGCGACCTGGCCGCCGCCTGGTCCACGCCGCCCGACCCGCTGCCCGTGCTCCCGGGCGGACCGGAGCCCACCCCGGCGCCGGCCGTCGCCGTCGTCGGTCCGGCCGTCCGTTCGCGGGACAAGCTCTCCTGGTGGGAGACGCGGGCGCTGTTCGGCTGGACCGTGCTGGTGCCCCGCACCCGTGAGCAGGCGGGAAGCCTGTCGGCGCTGCTGCGCACGCACGGTGCCGTGCCGCTCGAGGTCCCGACGATCGCCGTGGAGCCGCCGCGCACCCCCGCCCCGATGGACCGGGCCCTGCGCGGCCTCGTCTCCGGCCGGTACGCCTGGATCGCCTTCACCTCGACCAACGCCGTCCGCGCGGTGCGCGAGAAGTTCGACGAGTACGGCCTCGACGCCCGTGCCTTCGCCGGCATCAAGATCGCGGCGGTCGGTGAGGTGACCGCCGATGCGGTGCGGGCCTGGGGCATGGAGCCCGACCTCGTGCCGTCGGGGCAGCAGTCCAGCGAGGGTCTGCTCGCCGACTGGCCGCCGTACGACGCGGTGCTCGACCCGCTGGACCGGGTCTTCCTGCCGCGCGCCGACATCGCCACCGAGACGCTCGTGGCCGGGTTGAAGGAGCGCGGCTGGGAGGTCGACGACGTCACCGCCTACCGGACCGTGCGCGCGGCGCCCCCGCCGGCCCCGATCCGGGAGGCCCTCAAGGGCGGGCGGGTCGACGCGGTGCTGTTCACGTCGTCGTCCACCGTGCGCAACCTCGTGGGCATCGCCGGCAAGCCGCACGAGTCGACGGTCATCGCCGCCATCGGGCCGCAGACCGCCGCGACCGCCCGCGAACTCGGGCTGCGGGTCGACGTCGAGTCCGCCGAGCCGAACGTGCCCGCGCTGGTGGACTCGCTCGCCGGGTTCGCCCGTGAGCACCGGGCCGACCCCGAGGCCGCCGGCATCCCGGTCACACGGCTCAAGCCGACGGGACGCAAGCGGTGACCGGGCCGGCGGCGGGTTCGCCTGCGCCCGGCTTCCCTGCCGCCCGGCCGCAGCCAGGCTTCCCCACCACCCGGCCCCGGCGGCTCCGCCGCACCCCCGCCCTGCGCCGCCTGGCCGCCGGGGTGCGGGTCGCGCCGGCCGACCTGATCCTGCCGATGTTCGTGCGGGAGGACATCTCCACCCCCACCGGCGAACCGCAGGAGATCGTCTCCATGCCCGGTGTGTTCCAGCACACCCGGGATTCGCTGCGCAAGGCGGCCGTCGAGGCGGTCGACGCCGGCGTCGGCGGGCTGATGCTGTTCGGTCTGCCCGCCGAGAAGGACGGCCGCGGGTCCGGTGCGGACGACCCCGACGGCATCGTCCAGGTCGCGCTCCGCGACCTGGTCGGGGAGGTCGGCGACGCGACGGTGCTGCTCACGGACCTGTGTCTCGACGAGTACACCGACCACGGGCACTGCGGTCTGCTCACCGCCGACGGTGCGGTCGACAACGACAGCACCCTGGAGCGCTACGCGAGCATCGCCGTCGCCCAGGCCGAGGCGGGTTCCCACGTGGTGGCCCCGAGCGGGATGATGGACGGGCAGGTCGCGGCCATCCGCGCCGGCCTGGATGCGGCCGGCCACTCCGAGGTGCCGATCCTCGCCTACTCGGCGAAGTACGCGTCGGCCTTCTACGGCCCGTTCCGGGACGCGGCGGACTGCGCGCCGCAGTTCGGCGACCGCAACGCCTACCAGCAGGACCCGGCCCGCCGCGTCGACGAGGCGCTGCGCGAGGTCGCGCTGGATCTCGCCGAGGGGGCGGACGCGGTGATGGTGAAGCCGGCCGGCAGCTACCTCGACGTGGTGCGGGCGGTCGCGGACGCCGTCGACGTGCCGGTCTCCGCCTACCAGGTCAGCGGCGAGTACGCCATGATCGAGGCCGCCGCCCGGAACGGCTGGATCGACCGCGACCGGGCCATCCTCGAGTCGCTGACCTCGATCAAGCGGGCCGGGGCCGACCAGGTGCTCACCTATTGGGCGACGGAGGTCGCGCACCGCCTGCGCTGACCGGGCCGACGACCCCGCGGACGCTCAGGTCAGGTGAGCGGGCCGCGCAGCACCGAGGTCTTCGAGTGCTCCGGGTTGCCGTCGTCCGGCTCCAGCGAGATCTCGACCGCGCTGTATCCCCGGTCCGCGCTGGCCGGCAGGCTGTAGCTGCCGTGGCCGTCGGGCGGCAGCACGCCGACGGCGAGCATCCGGCCGGACGGCGGGTCGAACAGCCAGACCTCGTAGTAGTCCCGTCCCTGCGGTCGTGGCAGGTGCGGCACGTCGAGGTGCATCCCCCCGTTCGCGGACAGTCGCGCCTGACCGCGGACGCCGTCCACGGGCATCCCGCCGGGCACCGGGGCGAGGACGACGGTGCTCTCGGGCGGGCTATCGCTGGCGCGGCCCAGGACCACGCCGCCGAGCACACCGCCGACGAGAAGGACGACGCCGGCCGCGGCGGCGAGCCACCGCACGCGGTTCGGGCCGCCGGCGCTCCGCGAGCGGATCGGGGTCCACGAATGCCGCGGCAGCTTCAACGGCGGCAGGGCCACCGGCTCCGCGTCGCGATCGCCGGCGTCGCCGACGGCGCGCAGCTCGGGCGCGACCTCCAACCGGGCCGCGTCCTGCAGCCAGGCGGACGCCCGGGCGACGACGGCGAGCTCACGTCGGCACGGGTCGCAGGCGTCGAGGTGGTCCGCGACCTCGCGCTCGCGGGCCGGGGACAGCTCCCCGGTCAGCAGCGACGGGAGGTCGTCCAGGATGGCCTCGTGTTCGGAGGTATCTGTCGAGGTCACGGCTGCACCTCCTCGTCCGTCAATGGTTGCTCGAGCAGGGATCCCAGGCGCCGCAGGCCGCGGAAGACGCGGGCCTTCACCGTGCCCAGGGGGACGCCGAGGCGTTCCGCAGCCTCGGACTGGGTGTGTTCCCCGAAGTAGACCAGCGCGAGCGCCTGCTTCTGTTCCTCGGGAAGCTGCGTCAGCGCGGACCGGACGAGGCTGGCGCGCGCGTACCGCTCGGCGAGGACACGACCGTCGTCACCCGCGATCCCGCGCATCTCGTCCAGCGGCACCACGTCATGATGCCGCTTCCGGAGGTGATCGATCGCCCGCTTGCGGGCGATTCCCAACACCCAGCCCTCGAGGCTGCGCGACGGGTCGTACCGATCGCGGCTGCGCCAGAGCTCGACGAAGGTCCGCTGCAGCACGTCCTCGGCGTCGGAGGCGGGGACGAGCCGGCGCAGGTAGCTCAGCACCATCGGGCCGAGCGTGGTGTAGGCGTCGTTGATCGCGTCCGGGTCGCTGGACAGGCGTTGCCCGATCGCCTCGGCCGCGCTCGCTGAGCTGTCCACGTCCCCATCTTCGTGAGCGGACGCCGCTTCGGTTGCATCCGGGTTGCCGCGGCGGCCTTTTCGGTGGCTCACCTGACAGGATCGGGGCGTGTCCCCCGATCCCGCCGCGGCCAGCGGCGCCCTGTTCGAGCGCGCCCGGGCCGTCGTCCCCGGCGGCGTCAACTCCCCGGTCCGGGCCTTCCGGGCGGTCGGCGGCACGCCGCGTTTCATGGTGCGCGGCGAGGGCGCCTACCTGATCGACGCGGACGGCCGGCGCTACGTCGACCTCATCTGCTCCTGGGGCCCGCTGCTGCTCGGTCACGCCCACCCGGACGTGGTCTCGGCGCTGCAGACCGCCGCGGCGTCCGGCACCTCGTACGGCACCCCGACGCCCGGCGAGGTCGAGCTCGCCGAGCTGCTGGTCGCCCGGGTCGGGCCTCCGCTGGAGCAGGTGCGGCTGGTCAACAGCGGCACCGAGGCGACCATGAGCGCGATCCGGCTCGCCCGCGGTTTCACCCGGCGCAGCAAGGTGATCAAGTTCGCCGGCTGTTACCACGGGCACGTCGACGCGCTGCTCGCCGCGGCGGGCTCCGGCGTCGCCACCTTCGGGCTGCCGGACACCCCCGGCGTCACGGGCGCCAGCGCGGCGGACACCATCGTCCTGCCCTACAACGACCTCGGTCTGCTCGAAGAGGCGTTCGACCGCTACGGCGACGAGATCGCCTGCGTCATCACGGAGGCGGTGGCGGCGAACATGGGCGTCGTCCCGCCCCTGCCCGGCTTCTCGGCGGGGCTGCGGAGGCTCTGCGACCGACACGGCGCGCTGCTCGTCATCGACGAGGTGATGACCGGCTTCCGGCTCTCCGAGTCCGGCTGGTACGGCAGCGCCGCGAATCTCGGGACGCAACGCGCGGAGCGCATCGCCCCGGACCTGTTCACCTTCGGCAAGGTGATGGGCGGCGGGCTGCCGGCCGCGGCCTTCGGCGGCCGGGCGGACGTGATGGCCTCGCTCGCACCGGTCGGGCCGGTCTACCAGGCCGGGACGCTGTCCGGGAACCCGCTCGCCGTCGCCGCCGGCCTCGCCACCCTCCGCGCGGCGACTCCCGAGGTGTACGCGACGGTGGACCGGCGTGCGGTCGAGGTCGCCGGCCTCGCCGCCGACGCCCTGACCGAGGCGGGCGTGCCGTTCGTCCTCAACAACGCCGGCTCGCTGTTCAGCATCTTCTTCACCGACGCCGCCTCGGTCGTCGACTACGCCGGGGCGTCCCGGCAGTCGACCGCCCGCTACGCAGCCTTCTTCCACGCGATGCTCGACGCCGGCGTCTACCTGCCGCCGAGCGCGTACGAGGCGTGGTTCCTGTCCGCCGCGCACGACGACGAGGCACTCGAGCGCATCGCGGCGGCGCTGCCCGACGCGGCCCGGGCCGCGGCCGCGGTGCCGGAACGCCTCGCTGGTGAAGCGACCGCGGCGGACCGGGCATGAGCAGCGGCAGCGAACTGACCACAGAAGCGAGGGACACCAGGATGCCGGCGAGGCCGCTCACCAAGATCCACCTCGTCCGGCACGGCGAGGTCCACAACCCGACGGGCGTGCTCTACGGACGACTGCCGGGCTTCCGGCTCTCCGACGCCGGCGAGCAGCAGGCGAAGGTGACCTGCCAGTTCCTCGCCGACCGGGGCGCCGGCCGCGACGTCGCCGCCGTCATCGCCAGCCCCCTCGAGCGCGCCCAGCAGACCGCGGCGCCGATCGGCGAGCAGTTCGGCCTCGAGGTCGGGGTCGACCACCGGCTGATCGAGAGCGAAAACGTCTTCGAGGGCGGGGTGGTCGAGGTCGGGCCGAAGATCCTGTCCCACCCGCACCTGTGGCCGCACCTGCGCAACCCGTTCCGGCCCTCGTGGGGCGAGGAGTACGCCCTCATCGCGCGCCGGGTGCTGGCCGCGGTGCAGGACGCCGCCGCGCAGGTGGCCGGACGCGAGGCCGTGCTCGTCAGCCACCAGCTGCCGATCTACATGGCCCGTCGCGCCGCCGAGGGGCGGCGGCTGTGGCACCGGCCGGATCGCCGGCAGTGCGCGCTCGCGTCGGTCACGACGCTGGTGTTCGCCGAGGACCGGCCGGATGGGCCGAATGGCTCGGCCGAGCGTCGCCTCCTCCGGGTCGACTACACGCAGCCGAACGGGCCGGGCAAGAAGGTGCCGGGCAACGTCGGCGCCTGAAGGGCGGCTCCGGCGGGCGGATACTGGCCCGCGTGAGCACCGGAGTCCCGGATCCCCGCCCGCTGGGGGCCGATGAGACGACCGGGCACGTCCGTCGGGCGTCCGCGACGCTGGCCCGCGCGGCGGTCGACCGCATGGAGGCGGAGCTGCCGTTCTTCGCCCGGCTGCCGCCCGAGCACCGGGCCGACCTCGGGCTCGTGGTCCAGGCCTTCGTCACCGCCTTCGCCGACTGGCTGCATCGACCCGTCTCCGGCCAGGAGGTGACGGCGTCGGTGTTCGCCAGCGCGCCCCGCGAGCTGGTGCGGGCGGTCAGCCTCCCGCAGACGGTCGAGATCGTCCGCTCCGCGGTCGACAGCGTCGAGCCGCGCATCCCGGAGCTGGCGACGACGCCCGAGGCGGCCGCCTGGCTGCGTGAGGCGATGCTGCGGTACACGCGGGAGCTGGCGTTCGCCGCCGCCCACGTCTACGCCTCCGCCGCCGAGGTGCGCGGCGCGTGGGACGCCCGGCTCGAGGCGCTGGTCGTCGACGGGCTGCTGCGCGGGGACGCCGGCGAGGCCCTGCTGTCCCGGACGACGGCGCTGGGCTGGCGGGCCGCCGACTCGGTCGTCGCGCTGGCCGGCCGGGCCCCGGACGGCGAACCCGAGGCCGTTCTCGCGGCGGTGCACCGGCTCGGCCGGGAACTCGGCGTCGACCTGCTCGCCGCCGTGCACGGGGGAGACCTCGTCGTCTTCGTCGGCAGCCCGGACGACCCGTCGACCGCGGCGGCCGACCTGATCTCCGCGTTCGGCGGCGGCCCGGTGGTGCTCGGCCCCGTCGTGACCGGCCTCGCCGAGGCGGCCGGGTCCGGCCGGGTCGCCGTCGATGCGCTGCGCGCCGCCGCCGGGTGGCCCGCCGCGCCCCGGCCGGTCCCGGCCGAGGACCTGCTCGCCGAGCGTGCCCTGGCCGGCGAGGCCGGCGCCCGGGCGGAGCTGGTCGACGCCGTCTACCGACCGCTGCGCGACGCCGGGGCCGACTTGCTGACGACCCTGTCGGCCTACGTCGAGCGGGCCGGCACGGTCGACGGCGCCGCCCGGTTGCTGTTCGTGCATCCCAACACCGTGCGGTATCGGCTGCGCCGGGTCACCGAGCTCACCGGCGAGGTGCCGGCCGACGCCCGGTCCGCATTCGTCCTGCGCGTGGCGTTGGTTCTCGGCAGGCTGGCCGACGGGCCGGCGCCGCCGCCCGAGGGTGGGGAGGACGAGCCCGCCGAGGTCCGTTTGTCACAACCCGACAAGAGCCGTGCCCGGGATTGGTCGGCGTCTCGGGCGACGCCAGCCGCTCCGGGCACCAGGGTGGAACCCATGCCGATGCCCGCGGAATCGCTCGCGCCCTTCCAGGCCGGGCCGTGACCGACCGCCGCCGGCGCAACGATTCCGGCCGGGAACGCACCTCGCGTAATTTCGAGCCGCACCGCATCCGGTCCGGGTGCTGCGGTGCCGTCCGTGCAGGTGCCGTCCGTTCCGCGGGAGGGAGCTAACCGTGCTCGCCGTCGTCGCCCCCGGTCAGGGCGCGCAGACCCCGGGTTTTCTGGCTCCGTGGCTCGAGGTCCCGGCCGCGGCCGCAACGCTGCGCTGGGCCGACACCGTCACGGGCCTCGACCTGGTCCGCCTGGGGACCGAAGGCGACGCCGACGCGATCCGGGACACCGCCGTGGCCCAGCCCCTCCTGGTCGCGGCCGCGCTGGCCTCCGCCGCGGCGCTCGAGCTGCTCCCCGCGCGCTCGGACGGCCCCGGGCGCCTCTACGCCGGTCACAGCGTGGGGGAGCTCCCCGCCGCCGCGCTGGCGGGGGCGTTCTCGCCGGAGGCGGCGCTGGTGCTCGCCCGCGAGCGCGGCCGCGCGATGGCGGAGGCCTGCGCTGCCGAGGACACCGGGATGACCGCCGTGCTCGGCGGCGACCCGGCGGAGGTGGACGCCGCGCTCGAGTCGGCCGGCCTGGTCGCCGCGAACCGCAACGGGTCCGGGCAGGTCGTGGCCGCCGGCCCCCGCGCCGCCCTCGACGCCTTCGCCGCCGATCCGCCCCCGAAGGCCCGGCTGCGCCCGCTGGAGGTGGCGGGCGCCTTCCACACCGACGCGATGCGCCCCGCGCAGGCCACACTGTCCGACCTCGCTCCCGGCGTCCCCGTGGCCGACCCGGGCGGCACCCTGCTGTCCAACGCCGACGGCGCCGTCGTCGGGTCGGGGAGCGAGCTGCTCGATCGCCTGGTGGCCCAGGTCGCGGCGCCGGTCCGCTGGGACGCGTGCATGTCGGCCATGGCCGACGCCGGCGTCACGGCCGTGCTGGAACTCGCCCCGGGCGGCACCCTCACCGGGCTGGTCAAGCGGGCGTTGAAGGGCGTCGAGACCGTCGCCCTGCGCGGCCCCGACGACCTCGAGGCGGCCCGCCTGCTCGTCAAGCGCTCCGCGGGCGAGTCCGCATGACGCCGCCGCGACGCGAGGCTGTCCTGCTCGGCCTGGGCGAGCACCGCGCCGAACGGGCGCTCACCAACGCCGACCTCGAGGCGCGCCTCGACACGAGCGACGAGTGGATCCGCAAGCGCACCGGCATCGTCACCCGCCGCCTCGCCGGGCCGGAGGAGACGATCGCCGGGATGGGCGCCGACGCGGGCGCGAAGGCGCTCGCCGCGGCGGGGGTCGACGCGGCTGACGTCGATCTCGTCCTGCTCGCGACCTGCACCACGCAGCGCCCCATCCCGGGCCTGGCGCCCCAGCTCGCCGAGCAGATCGGCGCGTCGAAGGCCGGCGCGTTCGACGTCAACGGCGGCTGTGCCGGCTTCTGCTACTCGCTGGCGATGGCCGCCGACAGCGTCCGCGCCGGCAGCGCCTCGACCGTGCTGGTGGTGGCCTCCGAGCGGCTCACCGACTGGGTCGACACCGACGACCGGTCCATGGTCGTGCTCTTCGGCGACGGGGCCGGCGCGGCGGTCGTGGGCGCCGCGCCCGAGAACGCCCTCGCCGCCCGAGCGGCCGACGCCAAGGGCCCCGTGGGCATCGGTCCGGTGGCGTGGGGCCACGACGGCGCGAACTCTCCCGTCATCGAGATCCGGGACGAGTTCATGCAGATGCAGGGCAGCGCGGTCTTCCGCTGGGCGACGACGGCGCTGGTCCCGGTCGCCCGCCGCGCCTGCGAGCTCGCGGGCATCACGCCGTCGGACCTCGACGTCGTCGTCCCGCACCAGGCCAACCTGCGGATCCTCGAGTCGATGACCCGCTCGCTCGGCGCGACTCAAGCCGTGCTGGCCCGCGACGTCGTCGACAACGGCAACAGCTCCGCCGCGTCCGTGCCGCTCGCGCTCGCCCGCCTCGTCGAGTCCGGCGACGCGAAGCCCGGCGACCTCGCATTGCTGTTCGGCTTCGGCGCCGGGCTCACCTACGCGGGCCAGGTCGTCCGCATCCCCTGACCCGAAACCGCTCCGCACGCCCAACCCCGAGAAGCGCCCAACCCCGAGAAGCGCCCAACCCCGAGAAGAAGGAGTCCCACATGACGCAGCAGGAGATCCTCGCCGGCTTCGCCGAGATCCTCGACGAGATCGCCGGCGTCGCCGCCGCCGACGTCACCCCCGAGAAGAACTTCATCAACGACCTCGACCTCGACTCGCTGACCATGGTCGAGGTGGCGACCGCGGCCGAGGACAAGTTCAACGTCTCCATCCCGGACGATGACCTGAAGGACCTCAAGACGGTGCAGGACGCGGTGAACTACGTCGAGAAGGCCGGTGTCGCTGCGTGACGGATGAGATCAGTCGCTGCGTGACGGATGAGAGGACCCAGGTCGTCGTCACCGGCCTCGGAGCGCTGACGCCGCTCGGCGGCGACGTCCCCTCCACCTGGCAGGGGCTGCTGTCGGCCGCCAACGCCACCGCGACGCTGACCGACGAGTGGGCCGCCGACCTGCCGGTCCGCATCGCCGCGCCGCTGGCGACGGCCGCGGATGGGTCGAGCCCGGTGGACGCGATCCCGCGCGCGGAGGCCCGGCGCCTCGACCGGGTGCAGCAGCTCGCTCTGCTGGCCGCCCGGGAGGCGTGGGCGGATGCGGGAAGCCCCGAGGTCGACCCCGAGCGGCTGGCCGTCGTCGTCGCGTCCGGCATCGGCGGCGTGCAGACGCTGCTCGCCCAGTACGACGTGCTGAAGGAGCGCGGCCCGGGGCGGGTCAGCCCGCATCTGGTGCCCATGCTCATGCCGAACGGCGCGGCCGCGACGGTGGAGCTGGCCTTCGGTGCCCGCGCCGGCGCCCACACACCGGTCTCCGCCTGCGCCTCGGGCGCGGAGGCGATCGCCTACGGCATCGACCTGATCCGCGCAGGCCGCGCCGACGTCGTGATCGCCGGCGGATCCGAGGCGGCGATCCACCCGCTGCCGCTGGCCGGGTTCGCCGCGATGCGGGCACTGTCGCCGCGCAACGACGAGCCTGCCGCCGCCTCGCGTCCCTTCGACAAGGCGCGCGACGGCTTCGTGCTCGGCGAGGGTGCCGGCATCGTGGTGCTCGAGCGCGCCGGCTTCGCCTCGGGCCGCGGGGCCCGCGTCCGCGCCACCGCGCTCGGCAGCGGGGCCAGCTCCGACGCGCACCACGTCGCGGCGCCCGAGCCGACCGGCGCCGGTGCGGCCCGCGCGCTCGCGAGCGCGCTGCGCGACGCGGCCGTCGAGCCCGTCGAGGTCCGGCACGTCAACGCGCACGCCACCTCGACGCCGCTCGGCGACGTGGCCGAGGCGAGCGCTCTGCGCACCGCGCTCGGCGACGCGGCGGACTCGGTGGTCGTCAGCGCGACCAAGGGCAGCACCGGGCACCTGCTCGGAGCCGCCGGGGCCGTCGAGGCGATCGCCACCGTGCTGGCGCTCGAGGAGCGACTCGCCCCGCCGACGCGCAACCTCGCCGACCCGGACGACGACGTCGACCTCGACCTCGCCCGCGTGGACCCGCGACCGCTGCCCGACGGGGCCGTCGCGGTCTCGAACGCGTTCGGGTTCGGTGGCCACAACATCTCGCTCGTCTTCCGGGGCTGAGGGGGCGTGGGGCTGCTCGAGGGGAAGAACCTCCTGGTCACAGGGGTCCTGACGGAGGCGTCGATCGCCTTCGGCGTCGCCCGCACCGCCCAGCAGGAGGGCGCGACAGTCGTCCTGACCGGCTTCGGCCGGGGCCTCGGGCTGACCCGCCGGATCGCCAAGCGGCTGCCGGTCGAACCCGCGGTGCTCGAGCTCGACGTCACCGACTCCGCGCAGCTCGAGTCGCTGCCGGACCGGCTGCGCGCGGAGGGGTTCGAGCGGATCGACGGCGTGCTGCACGCGATCGGCTTCGCGCCGGCGGGGGCGCTCGGCGGCAACTTCCTCTCCGCGAGCTGGGAGGACGTCGCGACGGCCGTCCAGATCTCCACGTACTCGCTGACCTCGCTGGCGCGCGCGGTGTTGCCGCTCATGGACGGCGGCGGGGCGGTGGTCGGCCTCGATTTCGACGCCACCAAGGCCTGGCCGGTCTACGACTGGATGGGCGTCGCCAAGGCGGGGCTGGAGTCGGCGGCGCGCTACCTGGCCCGCGATCTCGGGCCGCGGCGGATCCGGGTCAACCTCGTCGCCGCCGGGCCGCTGCGGACCA
The DNA here is from genome assembly GCA_963783105.1 of uncultured Actinomycetota bacterium. Classification (GTDB taxonomy): domain Bacteria; phylum Actinomycetota; class Actinomycetes; order Frankiales; family Frankiaceae; genus JAVEDQ01. The sequence goes on along the minus strand of CAWAMI010000002.1, from coordinate 210,506 downwards.
TGGCGGCGAAGTCGATCCCGGGCTACGAGGCCTTCGAACAGACCTGGGGCGAGCGCGCGCCGCTGGGCTGGGACGTGCATGACGCCGAGCCCGCCGCCCGGGCCTGCGTGGCGCTGCTCTCTGACTGGTTCCCGGCCACGACCGGGGAGATCGTGCACGTCGACGGAGGTGTGCACGCGATCGGGGCGTGAGTTCCGTGCGGCCGTGTCGACTTCGTCACGGCGTGCGGCCCGGCTCCCTCACATCGTCAGCGGGTCATACTGGGGTGTGCGGTATCGGCGGGCGATCGGGAGCCTGCTGGTGACGTCTGCGCTGATCGCCGGGCTCGGTGCCTGCTCCGGCCAGTCCGAGAAGGCGGCCGGGGGGAACTACCGCTTCGTGCAGGTGGCCCCGGGCGTCGACACCGTCGAGCCGGCCAACCGTCAGCCGGCGCCGCGGCTGGCCGGTCCCGAGGTGACCGGTGGCACCTACGACCCCGCCTCCACCGCCGGAGCGGTCACGGTCGTCAACTTCTGGGCCTCCTGGTGTGCCCCCTGCCGCGCGGAGACGCCGAACCTCGAGGCGGTCGCCGAGCAGACGAAGGCCTCCGGCGTGAAGTTCGTCGGCGTCAACGTGAAGGACTCCAAGGCCGCCGCCCAGTCGTTCCTGCGCGACAAGGGCGTGACCTATCCGAGCCTCTACGACGACGACGGCACCATCGTCGCCCGCTGGCCCGTCGCCGTGACCCTGCCCTCCACGGTCGTGATCGACCGCGAGGGACGCATCGCCGCCCGCTTCTCGTCCGCCGTCGAGGAGAGCGACCTGCTGCCGGTGGTGCAGCGGGTGCTCGCCGAGCCTGCATGAGCGTCACCGAGTTCGTCACCGACGGGCCGCTGTTGCTGGCGTTGCCCGTGGCCGCGGCGGCGGGACTGGTCTCGTTCCTGTCGCCCTGCGTGCTGCCGCTCGTGCCGGGCTACCTGTCCTACGTCGCCGGCCTCACCGGCCGCGAGTTGGAGGAGGGGCGACCCGCCGTCGAATCCGGTGCAGGCGTCGCGACCGCCGGTGGCACGACGACCCTGACCCGTCCCGCGGCCGCACCCGCGCTCCGCGGCCGGGTGGTCACCGGCGCGGCGCTGTTCGTGCTCGGCTTCACCGCCGTCTTCGTCTGCTACGGCGCCCTGTTCGGCTCGGTCGGCAGCACGGTGCGCGAGCACCAGCGGGGCATCGAGCAGGTGCTGGGCGCCCTGACGATCGTGCTCGGGTTGACGTTCGCCGGGGTGTTCTCCCGCTTCTCGATGGCCAACCGGGAGTGGCGGTTCCACCGCCTGCCGGCCCGCGGCCTGCTGGGCGCGCCCGTACTCGGCGTGCTCTTCGGGGTCGGCTGGACACCGTGCATCGGCCCGACGCTCGTCGCGGTCCAGGGCCTCGCGCTCAACAGCGCCACCGCCGGGCGCGGGGCGACGCTGTCGGCGGCGTACTGCCTGGGGCTCGGGATCCCGTTCCTGCTGGTCGCCGTCGGCATCCGCCGCGGCCTCGGGGCGCTGGCGGCGGTGCGTCGGCACACCCGTGCCGTGACGATGGCCGGCGGCGTCCTGCTCGTGGCCGTCGGCCTGCTCGAGCTGACCGGCACCTGGAACGACCTCATCATCGGTCTGCGGGACCTGCTGCCCGGCTACGGGGCGACGCCGCTGTGAGCGCCCCCACCGATCTGCCGGACGTCTCCAGCTCGGACGTCTCCAGCTCGGACGTCTCCAGCTCGGACGTCCCCGCCGGCGTCCCCATCGACGACCCCGTCGACCGCGAGTGGGAGACCGGGCTCGAGCCCGCCGCCGTCCGGCGGGACCGGGAGGCGGCCGAGGCGCGTGCCGCGGGGACCCCCGCCCGCCGGCCCTCGTCGCGCAAGCTGCGCAGCCGCCCGGTCGCCAGCATCGTCGCCACCTGGCGCCAGCTGACCAGCATGCGCACGGCGCTGCTGCTGCTGTTCCTGCTCGCGATCGCGGCCGTGCCGGGGTCCCTCCTCCCGCAGCGTCCGGTGAACCCGCTGCGGGTGCAGCAGTACCTGGCCGACCACCCGAGCATCGGCCCGTTCCTCGACCGCCTGTCCGGCTTCGACGTGTTCACGGCGCCGTGGTTCTCCGCCATCTACGTGCTGCTGATGATCTCGCTCGTCGGCTGCGTGGTGCCTCGGCTGCGGCTGCACCTGCGGACGCTGCGCCAGCCCCCGCCCACCGCGCCTGCGCACCCCGCCCGGCTGCCCTCCGGCGCCGGCTGGGTGACCGCGGCGACGCCCGACGAGGTGGTCGCCGAGGCCCGATCGGTCCTGCGCGGCGCCCGCTTCCGGGCGGTGGTCGGGGACCGGACCAAGGGCGCGACCGTCGCGGCCGAGAAGGGCATGCTGCGGGAGACGGGCAACCTGCTGTTCCACTTCTCCCTGATCGCGGTGCTCGTCGGTGTCGCCGTCGGCAGCCTCTGGGGCTACTCCGGCTCGGTCCTGGTCCCGGAGGGCCGGACCTTCACCAACACGCTGGTGGCCTACGACGCGTTCACCCCCGGCGCGCGGGTCCAGCGGAGCGAGCTGCAGCCGTTCTCCTTCGCGCTCGACGACTTCAGCGCGACCTACCGCCCGTCCGGCGAGCCGGCGGACTTCACGGCCGCCATCCGCTACCGCCCGGGGCTCGACGCCCCGGAGCGCCCGGCGACGATCAAGGTCAACCAGCCCCTGACGCTCGGGCAGACGAAGGTCTACCTGACGGGGCACGGGTTCGCGCCGCACTTCGTCGTGCGCGACCGGTCCGGGCGGGTCCTGTTCGACGACCACGTGCCCTGCACACCGCGCTCCGGGACGGAGCCGATGCGGTCGTCGTGCACCGTCAAGGTGCCCGACGTCGGGCTGCCGCCGAAGGGCGAGCGGCGCATCCCGCAGCAGCTCGCGTTCCGCGCCGCGCTGATCGCCGACCCGGCCGGCGGGACGGCGCAGCTCCGGTCGCCGAAGATGGAACTCAGCGCCTTCGTCGGTGACCTGCACCTCGAGGAGGGCGTGCCGCAGAATGTCTACTCCCTCGACCCGTCCGGGCTGGACCCGATCCGCACCACGGGCGCCGGTGGGCAGGGCCAGCTCGTCCAGACCGTCGACGTGGGCCCCGGGCCGGGCGGCACGGTCAGCGGCCTGCCGAACGGCATGACGCTGACCGTCGACGGCGCGGAGGACTGGGCCGTGTTCGCCATCAAGCACGACCCCGGCAAGCGGCTCGTGCTGGCCTCGGCGGTGCTGCTGCTGCTCGGGCTCGTCCTCACGCTCACCGTCCGCCGCCGCCGCATCTGGGTGCGGGCGGTCGAGCAGCAGGCGGGCCCCGCGGACGCCGACGGCGCCCCGGACGGCGGGTCCGTGCCCCGTACGCTGGTGGAAGTCGGAGGGGTCACGCGCAGCGGTGACCTGTCCGCCGAGTTCGACGAGCTGGTCGGCCGCCTCCAGGGCCGCCTGCTCCCCGAGGAACGGGAGACCCGTGTCGAATCTCAGTGATCACCTGTTCGGGATCACGATCGTGTTCTACGTGCTGGCGATGGCCGCCTTCGCCGCGGACCTGGCCTTCCGCCGCCAGGAGGTCCCGCTGTTCCGGGCCGGTGAGGTGATCCGGCGGACGCCCCAGCAGGCGCGCGTCGCCGACCGCGAGCTGGTCGGGGCATCGGTCGGCGGCGGCAGCGTTCCCGGCTCGGCCGGTACCGGCGCGGGCGCCTCCCGGCCGACGACGACGCGCGAGGGCTCCGGGGCGGGGCTCGGCGCCCGGCCGGCCGGCGAAAACGACCGGTGGACCCTGATCGCGAAGATCGCCGTCGGGTTCACCCTCGCCGGCTGGCTCACCCACGTCAGCACGGTGGTCACCCGCGGGTTCGCGGCGCACCGCGTGCCGTGGGGCAACATGTTCGAGTTCTCGACGGTCGTCGCGCTCGTCACGACGACAGCGTTCCTCGTCCTGCTCGCCCGGCAGAAGGCGCGCTGGCTCGGCACGTTCGTGCTGCTGCCCACCGTGCTGTACCTGGGGTTGGCCGGGACGGTCCTCTACAAGTCGGCGGGTCCGCTCGTCCCGGCGCTGAACTCGTACTGGCTCAAGATTCACGTCGTCGCCGCGATGACGGCGACGGGCCTGTTCTTCGTCAGCGGCATCGTCGCGTTGCTCTATCTCGCGAAGAGCCGGCGGCCCGAGGGTCCGCTGTTGTCCCGGCTGCCCGCGGCCGAGGGGCTGGAGCGCACCACCTACGGCCTGATCGCGCTGTCGTTCCCGATCTGGACCTTCGCGGTCATCGCCGGGGCGATCTGGGCGGAGGCGGCCTGGGGCCGCTACTGGGGCTGGGACCCCAAGGAGACCTGGTCGTTCATCACCTGGGTGATCTACGCCGGTTACCTGCACGCCCGCTCGACCGCCGGCTGGCGGGGTCGCCGGGCCGCGTGGTTCGCCGTCGCCGCGTTCGCCGCGCTGATCATCAACTACTACGTGGTGAACATCTGGGTCGTGGGCCTGCACAGCTACGCCGGGGTCTGATCGCTCGAGCCGACGGCCGGAGCACGCGAGCGTAACGCGAGGCGCCCCGCCCGGCTGGCTGCCGGACGGGGCGCGGGAAGGCGGAGGCGCGAGGTGTCAGGCGCGCTTCCACGGGCCCCGGATCGCGAACGTCACGCCAGGCACCTGCACGTTCGCGAACAGCACCTTGGAGTTGACCGGCGAGAAGTTCGGACCCGTGAACTCCTCGGACCCGGGCAGCTCGTTGCGGGCGAGGAAATACGTCTGGCCCCTGTCGGTGGCGCCGACGAGGTGCTGCTTGCCCTCACCGTCCTCCGCGAGGATCACGCCGCCGAACGGGGAGACGGTGATGTTGTCGGGGCCGTCCACGTCACTGTCCTGGTCCGACGGCGTGTACGCGAAGAGGATCTTCAGCGTGATGGTCTGCCGGGCGACGTCGAGGAACCACACCTGCCCGTCGTGCTCGGCGGCGCTGCCGTCGCTGTTGCGGGCGAAGGACGCGACGAAGTAGCAGCCGCCGTCACCCCACCACGCGCCCTCGAGCTTTCGGCTGCGCGTGATCGGTCCGGCCGGCCCGGGCGTGACGACACCGCCGACGACCGAGTCGAACTGCTTGCGGGTCGAGGTCGTCGCCGCGTCGCGGTCGGGAACGTCGACCCAGGAGACGCGGTAGGTCGTGCCCGGGGTCTGCGCGACGGACAGGTCCGGCACGAGCACGCCGGTCCGGGTCACCGCCTTCATCGCCTGCAGCTTCCCGTCGCTCGCGCCGAGGCGCTTCAGCGAGCCCTTGCGCAGCGGGCGGACGTTGGCGGGCGGCGTGTACCGGTAGAACAGGCCGTTCGGTCCGCCGGCGTCCTCGGTGAGGTACAGCCGGTACTCGTTCGGATCGACGACGACGGCCTCGTGGGCGAATCGACCGAGCGCGAGGATCGGCTGCGGGTTCCAGTTCGCGCGCTGGTCGTAGGGGTCGACCTCGAAGACGTAGCCGTGCCGCTTGGTGATGGTCGGCTTGGACGAGCCGGGGACGTCCTCGGTCTCCTCACAGGTCAGCCAGGTGTTCCACGGGGTTTTTCCGCCGGCGCAGTTGTTGTCCGTGCCGGCGAGGCTGACGTACTCGTTGATCCGGTTCCCGTGCTTGTCGACGACGATGGTGGTCGTGCCGCCGGACACGCCGGGGTCGTAGGTCAGGTTGGGCAGGTGCGGGACGGGGTTCGCCGCGCCGGTGCCGATCTCGTGGTTCTGCACGAGCACGGCGCCCCGGCCGTTCGGGAAGCTGGCGGTGCCGTCGGGGCGGTCCGGCGTCGGCTGCCCACTGTCGAGAACGGTGACGCCGGACTGGCTGACGACGCCGTAGGAGAAACCACGCGGCAGCGACAACCGCCCCGCCGGGTCCTGGACGAGCGGGCCGTAACCCGCGCCCTTGCCCGGCGCCGCGGTGGCCGGGGCGGCGCCGAACAGGGTGTCGAGGCTGCCGGCGAGGGCGATGCCGATGCCGCCGGCGGCGGTGCGGGTGAGGAGCGAGCGGCGGGACAGGGCGGGGGTGTCGCCCAGCTCGTCGGCGGGGAACTGCTCCACGGGCTGTGCGGTCATAGAGTCCTCCGAGAGGTCATCCGATGTCGCGACCACGCTCGCGGACGAGAGGAACGGCTCGGCTAACGGCAGTCGAACGCCGAGTGGGAGCTTCCGGACGGTTCGGGAGGAACGACGCCAGTGGGCCGACCCGCCGAAGAGGCCAGCGTCGGCGATGACGCCGGTTTCGGCGTCGGTGACGAGGCCGGTGACAGCGCCGGTATCGGTGTCGGGCCGCACCCGAAGCCGTGGCCGGACGACCCGTGGCTCGACCCGGACCTGCTCGCCGCCGGCGACGTCCGCAACGTCGTCGACGAGTACCGCTACTGGCGGCGCGAGGCGATCGTCGCCGACCTCGACCGGCGCCGGCATCCCTTCCACGTGGCCATCGAGAACTGGCAGCACGACTTCAACATCGGGACGGTCGTCCGCAACGCCAACGCGTTCCTCGCCGCCGAGGTGCACGTGGTCGGTCGGCGGCGCTGGAACCGCCGCGGCGCCATGGTCACCGATCGGTACCAGCACGTCCGTCACCACGACGACGTCGCCGGGCTCGTCGCCTGGGCGAGCGAACGGGACCTGCCGCTGCTCGGCGTCGACCTGCTCCCCGGCTCGACGTCCATCGTGAGCGCCGAGCTGCCGCGCCGCTGCGTTCTGCTGTTCGGCCAGGAGGGGCCGGGGCTGTCCGAGGCGGCGCGCGGGGCCTGCGCGGCGGTCCTGCACATCCCGCAGCACGGTTCGACCCGCTCGATCAACGCGGGGGTCGCCTCGGGCATCGCGATGTACGAGTGGCTCCGGCGGCACGCCCCGTCCTGACGCGCCGATCTGCGGGTTTCGCGGGACGGCTCGGCCGGTCTCGGTTAGAACGTCCGACATGAGCGCTTCGCGTATGGAACGCCCCAGCCCGATGCGGCGCTTCGAACCGCAGCGGCTCGGGCGGCTCGAGTGCGACGCCTGGGTGAGCTACTACCTGCGGGACTGGCGGCGCTTCCTCGTCGCGGCGATCTCGATGGTCCGGGTCGGTTTCCGGATGAGCTGGCCGCGGACCGTGCACGGCGCCTGGCTCGTGCTGCGGGCCAATCAGGTGTGGGCGCCGTACCCGGACAACGACCCCGAGCGCGCGCGACGGCTCATGCGGCGCTTCTACGAGCTGGTGGCCCGCACGCACGACGAGACCTTCGACGTCGAGCTGGCCTCCCGGCTCGAGCTGGCGTGGTGGGGCGTCCACCGTCGCGGGCAGCGCGACGACCCCGACCAGCCGCTGGACGTGCTCGCCGACGCGCTCGCGGCGCTGTACGCCCACGTCTACGCGGAGCCGTTCGAGTCCGTCCGACCCGCTGCCGCCGCGCGCGCCGAGGCGATGCAGATCTCCGACGCGTGGGTGGCCGCCGGGTGCGATCCGTCCAGCCCGGCGATCGAGGCCGAACGGATGGCGCTGGTGCGCGCCTACGCGCTGCTCCTGGGTGCCGTGCACCGGCTCCCGGAGCAGCGCCGCGGCGCGTCCGGGGCAGCGGCGGACGCCGACCGAGGAAGCTCCGCCAGGAACAAGACCCCGGGGGTTCATGTTCAGTAGGGTGGACGCCGACAACAGATGTACCGGCTCGATCCATGGCCCCCGGACCCAAATAAAGTCGCTGCGAGCGACACGATGCCGTGAGGCAGACCTGGCGGGTCGGTGCACGACAGCCCCGGACTTCGGTCCGGGGCTCTCGTGTTTTCGGGGGCTCTTCCCGAGGGCGCCGGGGGCCCCTGCTGTCGACCAACTGTCCGCGCCACCTGCATCGCGGGCCGGGCAGGGCGAGTTGATCGACTCCGGGTGCGGGGCTGGCCCCGGGGCGTGGCGCCGTGCTCAGTCGTCCGTCGGCCGCGACCGGCGGCGGGGCCGCGCCCGCGGGTAGCGGTCGGGGTTCCCTGGCTCCAGGTCGGCGAGCGCCCCCCGCAACAGCTGCAGGGCGTTCCTCGACAGCGCGTCCGCCTCGGTGGGCGACAGGTCCAGCTCCTCGGCGACGCCCGGCGCCCCCTCGGCGTAGCCGAAGGCGGTGACCGCAGCGGCCCGCTCCGCAGGAGGGAGTCGCGTCAGGGCCTCCTCGAGCCGGTCGAGCAACTCGGCCTCGGGGGTGCCGGACAGGCTGGGCGCGATGTTCTCGATGACCTCGCTGGAGAGCGGACGCAGCCGCGGTCGAGGTTCTGTCACCCTTCCACTGTGCCCTTGGAGCCGGCCCAGGACCCAGACCCGTCGACGGAGCCAGGAGCCCGTTGCGACGGTCTGGGTCGTCGCCGGCGCTCCCGGTGCCGGCAAGAGCACCGTCGCCGCCGCCCTGCTGGCCCGCCTGCGCCCCGTCCCTGCCCTGCTCGACAAGGACACCATGTACGGCGAGTTCGTCGCGGCGACGCTCGCCGTCGCGGGCCGGCCCGCCGGCGAGCGTGAGGGTGCCTGGTACGACGAGAACGTCAAGGCGCACGAGTACGGCGGCATGACCGCGACTGCCCGGGCGATCCGGGCGCACGGCTGCCCCGCCCTCCTCGACGCCCCCTTCACCGGCCAGATCCGGGACCCGGACGCCTGGCGGGGCTGGGTCGAGGCTCTCGGTGGCGAGCCCGTGCGCCTGGTGTGGGTCGGCTGCGACGCCGCCACCGTTCGTGCCCGGCTCGAGCGGCGGGGGCGTTCGCAGGACGCCGGGAAGCTCGCGGACTTCGAGGCGTGGCTCGCGCGGATGAGCCCGGGCGTTCCGCCGCCCGTCCCGCACCTCGCGGTCGACACGGGAGCCGGCGCACCTCCTGTGCCCGTGCAGCTGGACCGGCTGCTGGCCGAATAGCCTGCTCGACATGGGACAGCTGGAGGGACGGATCGCGCTGGTGACCGGCGGCGGGCGGGGGCTCGGGCGGGCCATCGCGTTCGCGCTGGCCGAGCAGGGGGCGGCGGTCGCCGTCGGCGCCCGCTCCACCCACGAGGTCGACGCCGTGGCCGGGGAGCTGCGCGACGCCGGGCACCGGGCGGCCAGCGTGCCGCTGGACGTCGCGGACGGCGAGGCGATCGGCAACGCCGTCCGCCGGGTCGGCGACGAGCTCGGGCCGGTCGACATCCTGGTCAACAACGCGGGCGTGGTCTGGCCGCTCGGCAAGCTGCTCCGCGTCGACGAGGGCGAATGGGAGCGGTCGGTCGACATCAACCTGTTCGGTGCGGTCCGCTGCATCCGCGCGGTCCTGCCCGGGATGCTCGAGCGCGGCTGGGGCCGGATCGTGAACATGTCCAGCGGTGCCGCCGCGGGGACCGGGATGCCGGCCGCGAGCGCCTACTCCGCGGGCAAGGCCGCGCTCGACATGGTCACGAGCAACCTCGCCACCGAGCTGGAGGGCTCGGGCGTGCTGGTCACCGGCGTGCGGCCCGGCGTCGTGGACACCTCGATGCAGGACTACATGCGCAGCCTCCCGCGCGAGCAGGTCGGCGACGCCTTCTACGAGAAGTTCCACGGCCTGCACCAGCGTGGCGAGCTGACCGGGCCGGATCCCGCCGCCCGGCTCATCGCCTACCTGGTGCAGAGCGACCGCACGGGCGAGACGCTGGACGTGCGGGACGAGGACACCCGCGCCCTGCTCGAGAACGCCTGAGCGTCCCGTGCCACCCGCCAAGCGCCGCTTCCGCATCGTCTTCGTCTGCCTCGGCAACATCTGCCGGTCACCGATGGCCGAGCTGGCGATGCGCCGGCTGCTCGCCGAGGAGGAGATGGACGACCGGGTCGAGGTGGCGAGCGCCGGCACCGGCGACTACCACGTCGGCGAGCCCGCCGACGAGCGCGCGGCCGCGACGTTGCGCAGCGCCGGGTACGAGCCCGACGGCCACCGCGCGCGGCAGTTCCTCGCCGAGGACTTCGCCGACGCCGATCTCGTCGTCGCGCTCGACCGGTCCAATGCGGCGAACCTGCGTCGCATCGCTCCCGATCCGGAGGCGGCCGCCAAGGTGCGCCTGCTGCGCTCGTTCGATCCGGATGGATCGCCCGACGAGCCGGACGTGCCCGACCCGTACTTCGGCGGCGAGGACGGCTTCCCGCTCGTCCTCGACCTCGTCGAGGCGGCCTGCCGCGGCCTGCTGGAGCAGGTGCGCTCCGAACTCGTGCCGGCGCGCTGAGCAGCGTCGATGAGCCCCGTTCCGATGAGCCCCGTTCAGATCAGCCCCGTTCCGATGAGCGCCGTTCGATGACCTCCCCCCTCGAGCAGGCCGGGCTGACCGACGCCAAACCCCTCGGCGGCGGCAGCATCTGCGACGCCTACCGCGCCCAACTCGACGGGCGCACCGTCTTCGCGAAGACCCTCGCGGATCCGCCGCCCGGCTTCTTCACCGCCGAGGAGCGCGGGTTGGCCTGGCTCGCCGAGGCGGGGGCGCCGGTGCCCGAGGTGCTGCAGGCGAGCGACACGCTGCTCGTCCTCGAATGGGTCGAGCCCGGTTCCCCGAGCAAGCCGGCCGCCGAGCGGTTCGGCCGCGACCTCGCCGCGCTGCACCGGAGCGAAGCGCCGAGCTTCGGAGCCGACTGGGACGGCTACATCGGCTCGCTGCCGCTCGACAACGCCACCACCTACGACGACGCCGGGGACTGGCCGGCCTTCTACGCCGAGCAGCGTGTGCTGCCGTTCCTGCGTCTGGCCGTGGACCGCGGCGCGATCGACGACGACGGCCGGCGCACCGTCGAGCAGCTGTGTGAGCGGCTACCGGAGATCGCCGGCCCGGCGGAGGCGCCGCGGCGCATCCACGGCGACCTCTGGAGCGGCAACGTCCACTGGGCCGCGGACGCCCGGGTCCGTCTCATCGATCCCGCCGCGCACGGCGGCCACCGCGAGACCGACCTCGCGATGCTCGAACTGTTCGGCCTGCCGCAGCTCGACACGGTGCTCGCCGCCTACGAGGAGAGCTTCCCGACGGCCGAGGGGCGTCGGGATCGGGTGCCGCTGCATCAGCTGCACCCCTTGCTGGTGCACGCGGCGCTGTTCGGCGCCTCCTACGGAGGATCGGCCGTCGCGGCAGCTCGTCGGGCCCTGAGCTGAGGGGACGCTCGTACGCTGGGTGGCATGCCCGCGACGCGCCGCTCGCCCAGGCGCCGATCACACCAGCGCCGGCCATCGAAGCCGCCCGGCATCGGGGCGATCTCGATGCTGGCCGCCGTCGTGGTGCTGGTGCCGGGGATCGTCATCTACGTCCTGCTCCGCGCGGCCGGCCTCGCGATCGGTCCGGCCGGGCTCCTCGGCCTGTTCGTGATGATCGTCGGGATGGCGGTCTATCCGGTGCTGCTGCGCCGGACGGGGTGGGTCGGCCCGCCACGAAAGCCGCCGCCGGCGGCGCCCCGCGACGACGCCCGCGACGACGCCCGCGACGACGAGGAAGGCCCGGCATGACCGCCCCCCGACGTTCCCTGATGTCGACCTATGCGGCCTTCCTCAGTCTGCGGATGGTGCTGTTCCTCGCCGCCCTCGGCGTGTGCATGCTGCTCGGCCTGCGCGGGTTGCTGGCCGTGGTCGTCGCGCTGCTGGTCAGCGCGATCGTCTCGTACCCGATCGCCCGGCGTCAGCGCGACCAGATCGTCGACGCGATGCGCAACCGGCAGCGCAAGTAGCTGCCTGCAGACCGCTGCGGTCGGCGAGGGTCAGCTCGACCCTGCGACCGCCGTGCTCCTCGCCCGCTCCGGTCCGTGCCGGCTGCTCGAGGTGGAGGCGCCGGACAGGGTCGGACGGGCGCACGCGAAGCGCCGGATCGAGGAGGCGACGGCGATGACGCCGGTGGCGCCGGTGGTCAAGGAGGTCATCCAGGAGGTGCAGACGGCGGCGGTGCCGGCGACTCGGTGTCGGGCAGCTCCACCACCGAGGGCCGAGCCAGCTCGTCGACGAGACGCACGCTCAGCGCCAGCAGGAAGAGCAGTTGGCTGCTCAGCTCGAGAATCTCCTCGCCGGTCTGCTCGAAGCGCTCGACGTCGACGGACAGGCTGTCCGGGTTGATGGAGTCCAGCCCGAGCGCGAGCAGCGTGAGGCCGACGCCGCTGAGGAACAGCGCACGACTCGTCCGGTGCACCGCGATCACCCGCAGCACGCGTGGCAGCAGTATCAGCCCGGCGGCGGCGATCAGGAGCAGCACGTAGTCGCCGGGAGCTCCCCACGGCAAGGCGATGTCGATCTTCGCGAGCACCCGGTCGCGCAGGCGCTCGTGCACGGCGAAGCGGTCGTCGAGGCCGAGCCCGGCGAAGCCCACCGCGAGCAGCAGCCAGACGCGGGACGAGCCGCGTCCCGCGAGATGGTCGACCAGGGAGAGCATCGCCGCGGTCGCGCCGCACAGCACCAGGGCCACACTCTGCAGCCAGGTCATGGGGGTGTCCTCGGCCGCGATGTAGCGCCAGTAGTTCGCGCCTCCGGCGCCGAGCAGCAGTCCGACGGAGAGCAGTAATCCGATCGGTGCGGCGACCAGCAGGCCGCGCCGCAGCCGGGCAGCGCGAGCGGCGGTCGGCCCGAGTCGCGTCGTCGTGGTCGGGCTTGCCGCTGTCCGACGGTCCGTGGGAAGCAGCGCGGTCATGCCACGAGCTCCGCGTCGGTCCGCTGGACGGCGTCGACGGGGCGAACGGGCTCGCCCGCGTCAACGGCTCCGGCCACCGGTACCGGCTTCCCAAGGAGAAGCCCCAGGACGGTGTCGAGCCAGGCGTGCGCTCCCCGGTTGAGCGTTTCGTCGGACCACCAGGCGGTGTGGCCGGTCTGGAGCAGGCGGCCCTCGGTGAGCAGGTCCGCCTCGTCCGGGCCGAAGACGACGTCGTCGACCGCGTAGCCCCGCAGATGGCCGCTGCGCACGGCGGCGACGACCGCCGAATGGTCGACCAGCGACGCGCGGCTGACGTTCACGAGCGCGGATCCCCTCGAGAGCAGTGCGAGCTCGTCGGCGCCGACGATCGGCGGCGCCTGCCATCGCGTCGAGGCGTGCAGCGAGACGACGTCGCTGCGGGACCACAGCTCGTCGGCATCGACGACCTCGACGTTGCTCCGGCTGACGGGACGTACGTCGGTGGCCAGCACCTCCATCCCGAGGGCGTGGCACAGGTCGGCCACCCGCGAGCCGATGCGGCCGAGGCCCACGACGCCGAGCGTCCGGCCGGCCAGTTCGAAGCCGCGCAGGCTGGTGGTGGGCGGCACGAGGCCGCGACTGCGGTCGTGCCCGAGGTGAACCCGGCGCGACATGCTCAGCATCAGGCCGAGTGTGTGCTCGGCCACCGAGACCGTGCTGTAGCTCGGCAGGTAGGCCAGCGTGATGCGTCGGCGCCGCAGCAGGGTGACGTCGAGCATGTCGTAACCGGTCGCGTACAGCACGATCGCGCGCAGCTCGGGCAGAGCGTCCAGCAGAGCGTCATCGATCTCGGGCAGCACCTTCGGCGTGATCGCGACGATCTGCAAGCCGGCGAGGTGCCGCTGCGCCTCGGCCCGGCTCAGCCGCGCTCCGCCGGTGGCCACATGACGCACCTCGGCGACTTCCTCCAGCTGCGCGAGATGAGCGACCGGCAGCCCCGGCCTTCCTTGCACGGACACGATTCCGACAGACGCACACACTCGCAGCCCCCTGGTTCGACGACGTGCCGCATCTTGCCGTGGCACATCGGGGCATCATCTGTTTCACATGTGCCTGGCGTCCCACGTTGAGCATTTCGTCATAAATGCTCCACGCAGCGTGCGCTTGTGACCACGCTGCGATCGTCGAGGGCGCTCCCCGAGGCCGGTGGCTACGCCGCGGGGCGGCGTGGACGGCGATCAATGCCCGCGCCCGCGCCCTCGATTCGAGGACGCGGGCGCGGACGTGATCGTCGACCTGTCAGGACGTGACGGTCCGGATCGGGGAGACGACGGCCGGGAAGCCCGGACCGGCCGCACCCGCGTCCACCCGGAACTGGTAGGTGCTGGTGCGGGTCTGGGTCGTGGCCCAGAAGGCGGTGCCGTCGCTCAGCGTCGGTGCCGTGCCGAGCCGGGTGTAGGCGGTCTGGCCGGCGGTCTTGCGCCACACGCTGAAGGTCTTGCCGATGAGCGGCGCGCCGGTCCGCGCGTCAGTCAGCTTGCCGTGGATCCACAACGGGTTCCCCTTGCCGATGCTGGCCGCCGCGTTCAGCGTCAGGTTGGCCTTCGGCGCAACCTGCGCGGCCGGGGCGCCGATCCAGGCGAAGGTGTCGAGCTGCGTGCGGCTGCCGTGGAAGTAGTTGCCGTCCACTGCCCCGTTGATGCCGCTCACCCGCGCGCCGTCGGTGTACTGCCAGACCGTGGAGTAGCCGAAGTCACCGAACAGGTTCGGGCCGGTCGCGCCCGGGTTGTAGTCGGCGATCCAGACCGGGTAGCGCGAGAAGCCGCTCGGGTTGCCCATGTAGCCGTTCCAGAACCACGGACCGCTGTAGATCATCGGCACGCGGCCGGTGGCCTGCTCGAGCGCGGTCAGGAAGGTCTTGGTCCAGGCGGTGACGTTGGCCGCGGAGAGCCCGCCGTTCGCCTCGATGTCGAGGACGGGAGGGAGCGCACCGGCGGTCTTCACGTTGCCGACCTGCGCGGCGAAGCGCTGCGCGTCGCTGGTCGCCGTCGACAGGGGAAGGCGCGGCCGCGCGAAGTGGTAGGCGCTGGCGCGCAGGCCGGCGGCGCGGGCACCGGCGAGGTCGCCCTTGCCGTACGGGTTCACGTAGCTGGTGCCCTCGCTCATCTTCACGAAGGCGAAGGCGGCGCCGCTGGCCTTGACCGAGTTCCAGTTGATGGCGGCACCGTTCGGGTGCTGGTAGCTGGCGACGTCGACGCCGAAGACGTTCTTGGCGTACGGACCCGTCAGTGGGCCGGTGGTGCCCAGGTTGCTGGCGGCGGGCGGGGTGCAGCCGGAGGCGACGAGCGCGAGCCCGAGGCCGGCGGCGAGAACGGCGGAGCGGCGACGGATGGAGCCGGAGCGGAGCGGGGACGACAAGGACGACATGGCAGAACCTCTCGGAATGGCCGAGCCCAGGTGGGACGACACCGGATGCAGGGCGGCGACGCCGCGCGGGGGGAGCGACGGGGCGGAAACCGGACTCCTGAGAGGTCGGCTCCCGTCGGCGCCGCCTGAAGGCACAGCGCCAGATCGGCCGGGCGGAGCAATCGCCGTGAGGCCGGCCCGGGGCCGTCGAGCGGCAGGTCGGGACTTCGTTGCGAGGGCCGGAGGGGTTCGGTTGAGCGCTCGCAACCACCCGGATTGACCAGAGGTTGTCGGGCCCGCTTCGGGTACACAGGTGCCGTGAGCCTGCCCGTGGCGGAATCCGTGCGGCTGCCGGTCCGCGTGCTGGTCGCGGACGACGCAGACGGGGTTCGTGAGCTGGTGATCCTGCTTCTGGATATGGAGAAGGACTTCACCGTCGTCGGTCAGGCGCGTGACGGCCTCGAGGCCATCGATCAGGCTCGGACGCTCCAGCCCGACCTGGTCGTCCTGGATGTGTCCATGCCTCGTTTGGACGGCATCGCCGCCATCCCGCGGATCCTGCGGGCCGCTCCGACCGCCCGCGTCGCGCTTTTCACCGGAATGGCCGAGCCCGCCGTGGAGCAGGAGGCGCACCAGGCGGGCGCCGACGCCCTCCTGGCGAAGGAGCTGGGCGCGACCACGCTCGTGGACCGGCTACGCGAGATCTGCCACCGGCCCCGGGGGCGGGCGTCGACGCAGTCGACCTGAGGTACGGAGCGACGGACGCGTCGGACGCGTCGGGACCTTTGGCTCAGGCGACGTCGCTGCTGTGGCCCGGGAACACCTTGGCCGCCGGGTCGACGACGGGCGCGGCGTTGTTCACCGCCGTCGCGACCTCGCCGAAGCCCGTGGCGATGAGGCGCACCTTGCCCTCGTACTCGGTGATGTCGCCGGCCGCGAAGATGCGCTCCACGCCGGTCGCCATGCGGCTGTCGACGACGATGTGCCGCTTGTCGATGGTCAGCCCCCACCGCGTGAGGGGGCCGAGGTCGGCGGTGAACCCGAGGGCGGCCACGACCCCCTGCACCTCGAGGCGCCGCGAGTCGCCGGTCTTCGTGTGTTCGAGCTCGACGGCCTCGATCTCGTCGTCGCCGTGCACGGCCGTCACCTCGTGGAAGGTGAGGACCTCGGTGTCGGAGTCGGTGACCTTCGAGACGGTGTGCTCGTGGGCCCGGAACTTGTCGCGGCGGTGCACCATCGTGATCGAGCGGGCGATGCCGTCGAGGGACAGAGCCCAGTCGAACGCACTGTCGCCGCCGCCCACGATGAGAACGTCCTTGCCCGCGTAGGCCTGCAGGCTCGGGACGAAGTAGACGAGCCCGCGCCCCAGGTACTCGGTACCGACCGGGAGCGGTCGGGGCGTGAACGTGCCGAGCCCGCCGGTGATGACGACGGTCTTGGTGGCCACGCGGAGCCCGGCGGTCGAGGTGACGACCACCGCACCCTCGACCCCGCCGTCCTCGTGCTCGTGGGTGAGCTCCGCGGCCTGCTCATCGAGGAGATAGCGGGGGGAGAAGGCGTCGGCCTGCTCGACGAGGTTCTTGACCAGGTCGCGGCCGCGGATGGCGGGGAAGCCGGCGACGTCGTAGATGACCTTCTCGGGGTACATCGCGCTGATCTGGCCGCCCGGCTCCGGCAGCGAGTCCATGATCGCCACGCTCATGCCGCGGAAGCCGGCGTAGTACGCGCCGAACAGACCGGCCGGGCCCGCGCCGACGATGAGCATGTCGACCGCGACGTCCGGCTCGCTCATGTCAGGAACCGTAACCCGGCTCACACTCCGAGTGGCCCGCATCCGCACTGCTCGTGTCGTTCGATGGTCCGCCGTGACATCGTCTGCACACCCATACTGAGGACGCACCGACCAAGGAGGACACGATGAGCGAGAGCGGATCGGGCGGTTACTTCGACAAGCCGTCGTCCTCCGGCGGCCAGGGCGGCTACGGCCAGGGGCAGCCCGACTACGGGCAGCAGGGCTATGGCCAGCAGGGCTATGGCCAGGGTGGCTACGGCCAGCAGGGCTACGGCCAGGGCGGTTACGGCCAGCAGGGTTACGGCCAGCAGGGCTACGGCCAGCAGGGCTACGGCGACCCCTACGCGCAGCCGGCGTACGGCCAGCAGCCTTATGGCCAGCAGCCCTACGGCTACGGCCAGCCGCCGTACGGCTATCCCCAGCAGCAGAAGACGAACGGCATGGCCATCGCCTCGATGGTGCTCGGCATCCTGTGGCTCTACTGGGTCGGCAGCATCCTGGCCCTGATCTTCGGCTACATCGCCCGCTCGCAGATCAAGCAGCGCGGTGACTCCGGCGACGGCATGGCGATCGCGGGCATCGTGCTCGGCTGGATCGGGGTCGGCGTGCTGATCATCGTCATCATCGTGGCGATCGCGGTGTCGGGCAGCAGCAGCACGTATTGACCGGGAGGCTGGGGTGCCTCGGTGGTTGGGTGCCTCAGCGGTTGTCCTGACAGCCTCTGACGCACCCGGCTACGAGGCCGACCCCAGCGCCCGGCGGAGCTGGTCTGCGACCTTCTCCGGTTCGGTGCGGAGGAGCACGCTCGAGAACCGCAGCACGGGCCGTCCGGCGATGATGAGTTCGTTCGCACGCAGCTGATCCCGCTGCCACTGGTCGGCCACCATGTGCAGCGCTCCATCCACCTCGACGGACACCCGCGTCCCGTCAGCCGCGACGAGCTCGGCGTCCACGTATCGCCGACAACCGCCCTCGTCGCTCCGGATCTGCTGCCGGACCGACACCCCGAGCGCGAAGCGTCGGCACAGCCGGCGGAAGTCGATCTCCGACAATGCGTGGGCACCGCCCTCGATGTCGTGGAGGGCGGCCTCGAGGTGGCGGTGGTGCCGCACATGCCCCGCGACCTCGAGTGCGTTCAGCAATCGCTGCGCCGTGCTCAGACGCTGCTGGACGACGGCGGCGAGCAGGCCGCAGTCGGTCCGAGGCCGCCCGCACCACGACGCCGCGTCGACGGCCGCCTGTTCGAGCCGGGTCCGGGCGAGCTCCCGAGCGGGGTGGACCTCGATAGGGCGACGGGTTCGATGGACGACAACTGCCAGCTCGGGCGCCGTGGGCACGCGCCGGGCATGGGGTACCAGGACGTGCAGCTTCTCGTCCTCCCACGAGGTGAGCCCCGCCAGCTCCAGGGCGGTCCGTCCGGCGAGCGCACAGCCGGGGCCGGCGAGCAGGACGGCGGCCCACCGCTGCTGGTCCCTGGTCAGCGGTCCGGTCTGCAGGGCCAGGACCGTAGGGCCCACCGCTTGCCAGTCCCCGCTGGCCACGCGCCACCGGATGCGGCCCCTGCTCACGCCGAGGTCGAGGAGCTGATCGCGGCGGACGGCATCGAGCTGGTCCGCGCGCAGTTGCGACAGGTCAGCCGACGACGCCACGGGAGCAGATCCTCACCTGCTCCGAACCGGAGGCGCCCAGCCATCCACAGCCCCCTCGGGGTGGGTGCCTCAGCGGTTGCCCTGACAGCCGCTGAGGCACCCCGCCTGGGCTGTGCCGCAGAATGAGGGCGTGATCGTTCGCGGTGCGTGGGTGCTGCCCATCGACGGGGAGCCGGTCCGCAACGCCGAGGTCGTGGTCGAGGACGGGAGTGTCGCCGAGATCCGTCCGGCCACGGAGCCCGTTCCGCCACACGTGGTGACGCCCGGCCTCGTCAACGCGCACGCCCACCTGCAGTACGGGCCGTCGTTCGCGGACCTCGCCGACGGACGGCGGTCGTTCGCCGAGTGGATCGCCGAGATGATCCGGCGCCGCGCGGCCACCACCGCCGAGGGCTGGCGGCGGGAGGCCGCGGCGAGCTGGCGACTCGCCCTGGCCAGCGGCACGACGGCCGTGGCCGACGTGGTCAGCGACACACCGGCCCTCGACGTCGCCGTGCCGGGGATCCGCTTCGTCGAGTCCGTCGGCGTGCACAGCCCCGACTGGCCGGCCGAACGCGAGCGCCTCGCCATCGAGCTGTCCCGGCACGAGGACGTCGCCCCCGCCCCGCACACGCTCTACACGCTCGGTACCGAGGTGGTCCGGGGCATCGCCGACCTCAGCCGCACCGAGCAGCGGCGTCTTCACATCCACCTGGCCGAGACGGCGGACGAGGGCATCTACGTCCGCGACGGCTCCGGCCCGCTCGCGGGCCTGCCGTTCAGCGCCGGCATGGAGCTCGTGCAGCGGGGCGGCTCGGGGGTCTCGCCGACCGCCTACCTCGACGACCTCGTCGGCCTCGGTCCGGAGATGCACGTCGCCCACGGCGTCCACCTCGACGCCGACGACCGGGCGCTGCTCAGGCGGTCGGGCACGACCGTCGCCCTGTGCGCGCGGTCGAACGGCATCCTGCAGGCCGGGCAGCCGCCCATCGCGGCGCACCTCGCCGAGGGCAACCCGTTCTGCGTCGGCACCGACTCGCTCGCGTCTTCGCCCTCGCTGGACCTGCTCGACGAGCTGCGCGCGCTCGCGGCGCTCGCGCATCGTCAGGGCTACGACGCGGACGACCTCGACCGCCGCCTCCTCGAGGCCGCCACTGTGGGCGGGGCGGCGGCGCTCGGGCGGAAGGGGGGCGGAGTGCTCGCCGAGGGCGCGACGGCCGATCTCGCCGTCTTCGCCGTCGACGACACGACCACCGACCCCTACGGCGCCCTGGTCCGGAGCGGGCGCTGTGTCCGCACCCTTCTCCGTGGCACCACCGCCACCGAGGCCACCACCGCCACCGAGGCCATAACCGCCTGAAGCCGTCTCGACCGCTCGGGCAGGATGGACCCGTGGTTCCCGCGACCCGCGCCGATCTGGACAAGCGCCCGGACGAGGTCGCCGCGATGTTCGACGGCGTCGCCCGGCGCTACGACGTCACCAACACGGTCCTCTCGCTCGGCCAGGACCGTCGCTGGCGCACCCTCGTCCGCGCGGCCATCGCCCCGAGACCCGGCGAGCGCATCCTCGACCTCGCCGCCGGCACGGCCACCAGCAGCGTCCCGCTCGCCGATTCCGGCGCGACCGTCGTTGCCGCCGACTTCAGCCTCGGCATGCTCCAGGTCGGCGCGCGTCGACTGGCCCGGCGCAGCCGACGCGACGGAGAGGGTGAGGTGCGTCTCACCGCCGCCGACGGCCTTCGGCTGCCCTTCTCCGACGCGGCCTTCGACGCCGTCACCATCTCCTTCGGCCTGCGCAACACCGCCGACCCCGAGCGGTGTCTGGCCGAGCTGCGCCGCGTCACGCGACCCGGCGGGCGCATCGTCGTCTGCGAGTTCAGCGTCCCCACCTTCGCGCCGTTCCGTGCCGTCTACCGGGACTACCTGATGCGCGCGCTGCCGACGATCGCCCGCCGCGTCAGCAGCAACCCGGACGCCTACGTCTACCTCGCCGAGTCGATCCGGGCCTGGCCGGACCAGGCCGGGCTCGCCCGCGTCCTGCAGCGGGCGGGCTGGGAGCAGGTCGCGTGGCGCAACCTGTCGGGCGGCATCGTCGCGCTGCACCGGGCCCGGCGGGCGCCGGGCGCGACCGACCCGCTGTTGTCGGCCTACACTGGCTCTCGGAGTTCGTGAACGCTTTCACAATCGCACGATGTGCCGGCAATCGAGCAGGTCAGGACGGCGGAAGAGGCACCCCATGAGCGCGTCGAGCACGCCGGCGGCATCCGCTGCGGCGTCCGCGCCGGCGTCGGTGACGGCGCCGACGGCGGCCGCTCTCGGGCACCCGGCACCCCCGCCCGACGCGGACGTCATCGTCGTCGG
The DNA here is from genome assembly GCA_963783105.1 of uncultured Actinomycetota bacterium. Taxonomy (GTDB): domain Bacteria; phylum Actinomycetota; class Actinomycetes; order Frankiales; family Frankiaceae; genus JAVEDQ01. The sequence goes on along the minus strand of CAWAMI010000002.1, from coordinate 189,725 downwards.
CGCCGGTCCGGGCGGGTCGACCGCGGCCTACCACCTCGCCCGCGCCGGGCTCGACGTCCTGCTGCTGGAGAAGACGACCTTCCCGCGGGAGAAGGTCTGCGGTGACGGGCTCACCCCGCGCGCGGTCCGCAGCCTCGTCGGGATGGGCATCGACACCAGCGACTGGCCGCAGAACCGCGGCCTGCGGATCCTCGGCGGCGGGCACCACCTCGAGCTGCCCTGGCCCGACCTCGCCACCTATCCGGGCTACGGCCTGGTCCGGACCCGCCAGGACTTCGACGAGGTGCTCGCCCGGCACGCGCAGAAGGCCGGCGCCCGCCTGCGGGAGGCGACGACCGTCACCGGCCCCGTCCAGGACGCGAGCGGCCGGGTCGTCGGCGTCCGCACCAAGGCCGGCGAGACCTTCTCCGCCCCGCTCACGATCGCGGCCGACGGCGTCAGCGCCCGGATGGCCCTCGGGCTCGGTATCGCCAAGCGCGACGACCGGCCGATGGGCGTGGCGGTCCGCGGCTACCTGGACAGCCCGGCGCGCTCCGGCGACGACTGGCTGGAGAGTCATCTCGAGCTCTGGGACGGGCCGCGCGAACAGGGCCGGCTGCTGCCCGGCTACGGCTGGATCTTCGGCCTCGGCGACGGGCGCGTGAACGTCGGCCTCGGCGTCCTCAACACCAGCGAGGCGTTCGGCAAGGTCGACTACAAGGACCTGCTGCGGCGCTGGCTGGACGGCATCCCGGACCTCACCGGCCTCGAGTACGACGGGCCGGTGCGCGGCGCGGCCCTGCCGATGGGCTTCAACCGCAAGCCGCACTACCGCGACGGCCTGCTGCTCATCGGCGACGCGGCCGGGGCGGTCAATCCCTTCAACGGCGAGGGCATCGCCTACGCGATGGAGACGGCTGAGGTCGCCGCGGAGGTCGTCGCCCAGGCGCTCGGCCGCCCGGTGGGCCCGAGCCGGGAGAAGGCTCTCGGCGACTACCCGCGGGCCCTCGACGCCCGCTACGGCGGCTACTACACGCTCGGTCGCTGGTTCGTGACGCTCATCGGACACCCCGAGGTGATGCGCCTCGCCACCCGGTACGGGCTGCCCCGCCCGTTGCTGATGCGCTTTACGCTGAAGCTTCTCGCGAATCTGACGGATCCGCGCGGTGGCGACGCGCTCGACCGCGTGATCAACGGGCTCGCCCGGATCGCGCCGGCGGCATGAACGGCCTCGCCCGGGTCGGCGCCGGACCCCCGCGTCGCGCCCGCAATTCTGTCGTACCGCCCGCGTAGTGTTCGACCCGCTCGAAGGGAGGAAGAGCCGTGCTGAGCCCGTATGTGCCGGTGATCGTGCTCTTCGCGTTGGCCGCCGGTTTCGCCGTCTTCTCCGTCGTGGCGGGCGCGCTCGTCGGCCCCAAGCGGTACAACCGGGCCAAGCTCGACGCGTACGAGTGCGGCATCGAGCCGACGCCGCAGGGGTCGGGGAGCGGCCGCTTCCCGGTGAAGTTCTATCTGACCGCGATGTTGTTCATCGTCTTCGACATCGAGGTCATCTTCTTGTACCCGTGGGCGGTCAGCTTCGGCAGCCTCGGGGTCTTCGGCCTGGTCGAGATGGGGCTGTTCATCCTCACCGTCTTCGTGGCCTACACCTACGTCTGGCGTCGGGGAGGGCTCGAATGGGACTAGAGGAGAAGCTGCCGAGCGGCATCCTGCTGACGACCACCGAGAAGTTCATCAACTGGTCGCGCAAGTCGTCGCTCTGGCCGGCCACCTTCGGCCTGGCGTGCTGCGCCATCGAGATGATGGCGACCGGTGCCGGCCGCTACGACCTCGCGCGCTTCGGCATGGAGGTCTTCCGGGCCAGCCCGCGGCAGGCGGACCTGATGATCGTCGCCGGCCGGGTGAGCCAGAAGATGGCGCCGGTCCTGCGGCAGATCTACGACCAGATGCCCGAGCCCAAGTGGGTGCTCGCGATGGGCGTCTGCGCCAGCAGCGGTGGCATGTTCAACAACTACGCGATCATCCAGGGCGTCGACCACGTCGTCCCGGTCGACATGTACCTGCCGGGCTGCCCCCCGCGTCCCGAGATGCTGATGGACGCCATCCTGAAGCTGCACGAGAAGATCTCCGAGGCGCCGCTCGGCGAGCGTCGCCGCCAGGAGATCGAGAGCGAACGGCACGCCGCCCTCGAGGCCGGCGAGCCGCGCGAGGCCGCCTTCGACAAGCCCGCCGCCGTCGCCGTCCGGCGGCGTCAGGAGGCCGAGGACAGCGTTCTCCAGGATCTGAGCCTCGGCCCGACGCGGAGGACGACGTGAGCACGGGAACGCCCGAGGGCGGGCCGACGGAGGGGGAGAAGAACCCTGCCCTGCCGGACGACCACTCCGCGGCCCCCGACCCGCGCGCGGGCCGACCGACGCGGAACATGTTCGGCGGCGAGGGCAGCGGCGACACGTCCGGCTTCGGTGGTCTGATCCGGCCGCTGCCGCCCCTGACCAGCACCGCCCGGCCCTTCGACGACACGAACGAAACGCTCTACGCCGACCTCGAGCGCGCCTTCCCGCAGCTCGGGGACGCTATCGAGAGGGTCGTCGTCGACCGCGGTGAGCTGACGCTGCACGTGCGCCCGGAGATGCTGCTCGAGGTCGCCCGCTCGCTTCGGGACGACCCGGCCACCCGGTTCGAGATGCTGGCGTCGGTCTCCGGCGTCGACTACCTCGGCGTGGACCCGACCGGGCGTCGGCTGCACTCGGTGGCGCACCTGCTGTCGATGACGCACCGTCGACGCATCCGGCTCGAGGTCTCGGTGACGGTCGAGGACCCGCACGTGCCGAGCCTGACGCCGATCTACCCGACAGCCGACTGGCTGGAGCGGGAGACCTACGACTTCTTCGGCATCATCTACGACGGTCACCCCGGCCTGACGCGGATCATGATGCCGGACGACTGGGAGGGTCACCCCCAGCGCAAGGACTATCCGCTGGGTGGCGTGCCCGTCGAGTACAAGGGCGCCCAGGTGCCCCCGCCGGACGAGCGCCGCAGCTATGCCTGAGCGAACCCTTCTCGTGCCGGTTCTTGTCACAACGGTCTCGTCAGGGATGGAGGCGGCGCGATGAGCACCACCGATTCGCGCACCAGCGACCCGTACAGCGCGACGGAGTCCGGGGCCCGGGAAGCGGGCTACACCGAGACCACCGAGGGTCGCGTCTACACGGTCACCGGCGGCGACTGGGACGAGATCGTCGGCGGCATCGGCGAGACCGAGACCACCGACGAACGCATCGTCGTCAACATGGGGCCGCAGCACCCCTCCACCCATGGCGTCCTGCGGCTCGTGCTCGAACTCGAAGGCGAGACGGTCACCGAGGCCCGGCTGGTCATCGGCTACCTGCACACCGGCATCGAGAAGAACACCGAGTTCCGCACCTGGACCCAGGGCGTCACGTTCGTGACGCGGATGGACTACCTGTCGCCGCTGTTCAACGAGACCGCCTACAGCCTCGGCGTGGAGAAGTTGCTCGGCGTCACCGACCAGGTGCCGGAGCGGGCGACCACGATCCGCGTCATCTGCATGGAGCTGCAGCGCATCGCCTCCCACCTGGTGTGGCTCGCGACCGGCGGCCTGGAGATCGGCGCGCTGTCGGCGATGATCTACGGCTTCCGAGAGCGCGAGGCGGTGCTCGATGTCCTCGAGCACATCACCGGCCTGCGGATGAACCACGCCTACGTCCGCCCCGGGGGGCTGGCGCAGGACCTGCCGCCCGGCGCGATCGAGAAGATCGAGGACCTGCTCGACTACCTGCCGGGCAAGTTCGACGAGTACGAGCGGCTGCTCACCGGCCAGCCGATCTGGCAGCGTCGACTGCAGAACGTCGGCTATCTCGATGCCGCAGGCTGCATCGCCCTCGGCGTCACCGGCCCGATCCTGCGCTCCGCCGGTCTGCCGTGGGACCTGCGCAAGACCGAGCCGTACTGCGGCTACGAGACCTACGACTTCGAGGTCCCGACCTCGCTGGACGCCGACTGCTTCGCCCGGTACGAGATCCGGCTCGCGGAGATGCGGGAGTCGGTCAAGATCGTCCGGCAGGCGGTCGCCCGGCTGAAGCCCGGCCCGGTCATGGTCGCGGACAAGAAGATCGCCTGGCCGGCCCAGCTGGCGCTCGGCGCGGACGGCATGGGCAACTCGCTCGACCACATCCGCACCATCATGGGGACGTCGATGGAGGCCCTGATCCACCACTTCAAGCTGGTCACCGAGGGCTTCCGGGTCCCGGCCGGCCAGGTCTACCAGCCCGTCGAGTCGCCCCGCGGCGAGCTCGGGTACCACATGGTCTCCGACGGCGGGACGCGTCCGTTCCGCGTGCACGTGCGCGACCCATCGTTCGTCAACCTGCAGGCGGTCCCGGCGATGTCCGAGGGTGGCCTGGTCGCCGACGTCATCGCCGCGGTCGCGTCGATCGACCCGGTCATGGGTGGGGTGGACCGCTGATGACGCAGCAGGTCCAGTCCGACCACGTGTCGGCGGACGCCATGCACTCGGCGACGAGCGCCCCCGGCACCCCGCGTGGTCTCACGGAGGAGACGCGCGCCGCCGCGCAGGAGATCATCGGCCGCTACCCCGAGGGCCGCTCGCGCTCGGCCCTCCTGCCGATGCTGCACCTCGTCCAGGCGGAGGAGGGTTACGTCACCCCCGCCGGCATCGCCTTCTGCGCCGAGGTGCTCGGGCTGACGAAGGCCGAGGTCGGCGCGGTCGCGACGTTCTACACGATGTACAAGCGCCGCCCCACCGGCGAGTACCTGATCAGCGTCTGCACCAATCTCTCCTGCCAGATCCTCGGCGGCGAGGAGATCTACGCCGGGCTCTCGCGTCGCCTCGGCGTCGGTCACGACGAGACGACGGCCGACGGCCTGGTCACCCTGGAGCACGCCGAGTGCCTCGCGGCGTGCGACTACGCGCCGGTCGTGACCGTCAACTACGAGTTCTTCGACAACCAGACGCCGGAGACGGCCGAGGAGGTCGTCGACGCCCTGCACCGCGGCGAGCGGCCGATGCCGACCCGCGGCGCGCAGGTCTGCTCGTTCCGCGAGATCAGCCGTCAGCTCGCCGGCTTCCGCGACCCCCGCCCCGAGGCCGTGGCCGCCGGCGTCGCGCACCCCGACGCCCCGCCGCCTGTCGACTCGACCGGAACGGAACGGCTCGAGGGCACCGACATCGGTCCCGCCGCGGAGGCGACCGACTACGGCGTCCCCGGCGGCGTCACCGAGCGCGTGCTGCCCGACGAGGCCGCGGCCCGGACCTACGGCGAGCCCGGCACGGCCGACGCGGGCGTGGTGAGCGAGTCGTCGCACACGCCGTCAGCCTCGGTCTCGCCGTCGATCGCGGCCCCCACGCACGACGACGCGGACACCGACCCCAACCTCCGGGCCGTACGGGCGTCCGAGCCGTCGGGCGGGGCGTCGACGAAATCGCCCGCCGAGAAGCCGAAGAAGGCGCCCGCCAAGCGCACCCGATCCCGGAAGAAGGCCGGGACATCCCGGGAGTCGGCCTCGGACCGATCGAACGAGACCCCAGCGAACGACGAGCCGAAGCGGGAGCTGTAGACCGATGCCTCCTATCGCCGCGCTCACCAAGCGGTGGAACGAGCCCGAGTCCTGGACGCTCGACACGTACCTGCGCACGGACGGCTACCAGGCCCTGCGCACGGCGCTGGCGATGGAGCCGGACGCCCTCATCCAGATGGTCAAGGACTCCGGTCTGCGCGGACGCGGTGGCGCCGGCTTCCCGACGGGCATGAAGTGGGGCTTCATCCCGCAGGGCGACGACAAGCCGCACTACCTCGTCGTCAACGCCGACGAGGGCGAGCCGGGCACCTGCAAGGACACCCCGCTGATGATGGCGGACCCGCACTCGCTGATCGAGGGGATCATCATCTCCTCGTTCGCGGTGCGCTGCCACCACGCCTTCATCTATCTGCGCGGTGAGCTCGTGCACGCCGGCCGGCGGCTGCAGCAGGCGATCGACGAGGCCTACGCCGCGGGCTACCTGGGGCCGGACATCCTCGGCAGCGGGTTCGACCTCAAGCTGACCCTGCACCGCGGCGCTGGTGCCTACATCTGTGGCGAGGAGACGGCGCTGCTGGACTCGCTCGAGGGCTACCGCGGGCAGCCGCGGCTGCGCCCGCCGTTCCCGGCGACCCACGGGCTGTACCAGTCGCCCACGGTGGTCAACAACGTCGAGTCGATCGCCAGCGTCCCGTTCATCGTCCAGCACGGGATCGACTGGTTCCGGCAGTGGGGCGCGGAGAAGTCGCCCGGTCCGAAGATCTACTCGCTGTCCGGTCACGTGAACAAGCCGGGCCAGTACGAGCTGCCCATGGGCACGACCATGCGCGAGCTGATCGAGCTCGGCGGCGGCATCCGCAACGGGCGCAAGCTGAAGGCCTGGACCCCCGGGGGCTCGAGCACGCCGCTGCTCACCGAGGAGCACCTCGACGCCCCGCTCGACTTCGAGGGCATGCAGGCGGCCGGCTCGCTGCTCGGCACGGCCGCGCTGATGGTCATGGACGACACGGTCTGCATGGTCAAGACCTGCCTGCGGCTCACGCAGTTCTACGCCCACGAGTCCTGCGGCAAGTGCACCCCGTGTCGCGAGGGCACCTACTGGATGGTCCAGATCCTGCAACGCCTCGAGGCCGGCGTCGGCTCCGAGCAGGACATCGAAACGCTGCTCGACACCTGCGACAACATCTTCGGGCGCTCGTTCTGCGCCCTCGGCGACGGCGCGACGAGCCCGATCGTCTCCGGCATCAAGTTCTTCCGCAACGAGTTCGTCGACCACTACACGCTCGGTCGCTGCCCGTTCACCACGCCCGACTACGACCACCTCGGCCGGCGGCACGGCAGCGGTGCCGGCGCGTCTGCCGGCCCGTCCGCGGGCTCGACCGCTGGCTCCACTGCTGGCTCCACCTCCGCCGCCGCCGCCTCGGGAGCGCACTGACATGACCCTCGCCCCGGAACGCCGCGACGGTGGGGACCGCCCCGACGGCCCGCCGCCCGAGGAGCTCGTCACCCTCACCATCGACGACGTCGAGGTGTCCGTCCCCAAGGGGACGCTCATCATCCGCGCCGCCGAGATGCTCGGCATCCAGATCCCGCGGTTCTGCGACCACCCGCTGCTCGACCCGGTCGGGGCCTGCCGTCAGTGCATCGTCGAGGTGGAGGGCCAGCGCAAGCCCCTCACCGCCTGCACCAGCACGGTCTCGCAGGACATGGTGGTGAAGACGCAGCTCACCAGCGCCGTGGCCGAAAAGGCGCAGCACGGCACGATGGAACTGCTGCTGATGAACCACCCGCTCGACTGCCCGGTCTGCGACAAGGGCGGCGAATGCCCGCTGCAGAACCAGGCGCTCTCGCACGGCAATGCGGAGTCCCGCTTCCAGGACGTGAAGCGGACGTACCCGAAGCCGATCGCGATCTCGACCCAGGTGCTGCTCGACCGCGAGCGCTGCGTGCTCTGTGCCCGCTGCACCCGGTTCTCGGACCAGATCGCCGGCGACCCGTTCATCGAGCTGTTCGAACGCGGCGCGTTGCAGCAGGTGGCGGTCTACGAGGACGAGCCGTTCTCCTCCTACTTCTCCGGCAACACGGTGCAGATCTGCCCGGTCGGTGCCCTGACCGGCGCGAGCTACCGCTTCCGTTCCCGCCCGTTCGACCTGGTCTCGACGCCGAGTGCCTGCGAGCACTGCGCGTCCGGGTGCGCCCAGCGCACCGACCACCGCCGCGGCCGGGTGCTGCGCCGCCTCGCCGGCGACGACCCCGAGGTCAACGAGGAGTGGAACTGCGACAAGGGCCGGTGGGCCTTCCAGTACGCGGCGATGCGCGACCGGATCACCACGCCCCTGGTCCGCAACCCGGAGACCGGCGAGCAGGTCGAGGCCAGCTGGGCCGATGCGCTCGACTACGCCGCCCGGGGCCTGCGTGAGTGCGTCGACGGCAACGGCGTCGCCGTGCTCGCCGGGGGCCGGCACACCGTCGAGGACGCCCACGCCTACGCCGCCTTCGCGCGCGAGGCGCTGCACACCGGCGACGTCGACTTCCGGATCCGGCCGCACTCGGACGAGGAGGCCGCCTTCCTGCGCGCCCACGTCCAGGGGCGGCTCCGCGAGGTCACCTACGCCGACCTCGACCGGGCGAGCGCCGTGCTGATGGTCGCCTTCGAGCCGGAGGAGGAGTCGCCGATCGTCTTCCTGCGGCTCCGGAAGGCGGCCCGCAAGCGCAATCTCAAGGTCGCCTCGGTGGCCCCGCTCACCACGCCGAGCCTGGTCAAGACCATGGGTTCGCTCATCCGCTGCCGGCCCGGCGACGAGCCGGCGGTGCTCGACGAGCTCAACCTGCCGGCCGGTGCGGTCGTGCTGGTGGGGGAGCGCCTGGCCGACGTGCCGGGCGGGTTCTCCGCGGTCAGCCGGCTCGCCGAGCGCACCGGCGCCCGCCTCGCCTGGATCCCGCGCCGGGCCGGTGAGCGCGGCGCCGTCGAGGTCGGGCTGCTACCCCGGCCGGGCGCTCGGGACGCGTCCGCCATCGTCGCCGCCGCGGCGGACGGCGAGCTCGACGGGCTGGTCGTCGGCGCCGTGGACCCGGCCGACATGCCGGACCCGGTGGTCGCGGCCGAGGCGTTCCGCCGGGTGCCGTTCCTGATCAGCCTCGAGCAGCGCCACTCGGCGGTCACCGACGTCGCCGACGTGGTGTTCCCGGTGGCTCCCGTCAGCGAGAAGGCGGGCACGTTCCTGGACTGGGAGGGCCGCGAGCGGCCGTTCGAGCAGGCCCTCGACCCGGGCACGAGCCTTCCCGACCTGCGGGTGCTGCACGTGCTCGCCGCGGAGATGGGCGTCGCGCTCGGTCTGCCCTCGCTCGCAGCGGCGCGGGAGCAGGTGCGCGCCAACTTCGTCCAACGACCGCGCCTCGAGCCGGGTGCCGCCGTCGAGGGCGCGCCGCAGCTCGGGGCCGTGCGGGTGCCGGAACCGGCCGCGGGCGAGGCGGTTCTCGCCACGTGGCACTGGCTGCTCGACGACGGCCGGCTGCAGGACGGGGAGCCGCACCTCGCCGGCACGCGCAAGGCCCCCCGGGTGCACCTGTCCGGTGCCACCGCCGCCGAGATCGGTGCCGTGCCCGGTCAGAAGGTCGTCGTGACCACCGAGCGGGGTTCGGTGTCCTTGCCGCTGGTACTGGCCGACCTGCCGGACCGCGTGGTGTGGTTGCCGACGCATTCGCCCGGCTCGCACGTGCGCGAGGACCTCGGCGTCACGAGCGGGGACGTCGTCGCGATCGCCGCCGCCCCGGCGCCGGGTCCGATCCTCGCCTCGTCCGCCGCCACGGGCGACGGCGCGCCCACCGCCCCGTCGCCGTCGGGCATTGCAGGATCGGAGGCGTCATGAGCGCTGCCCTCGCCGTCGCCCCGGTGTCCGACGTCAGCCTGCAGGCGGCGCCGGTCGAGGCTCCGCCGGACCTGACCAGCTTCGGCAACGAGCCGTTCTGGCTCATCCTGCTCAAGGTCATCGCCGTCTTCGGGATCCTGGTCCTGCTGACGCTGTTCACGATCGTCGCCGAGCGGCGCGTGGTCGCCCGGATGCAGCAGCGCATCGGCCCGAACCGGGTCGGACCGCAGGGCTCGCTGCAGAGCCTGGCGGACGGCATCAAGCTGATGTTGAAGGAAGACATCATCCCGGCGCTGGCCGACAAGCCCGTCTACCTGCTGGCGCCGATCGCCTCGGCCGTGCCGGCCTTCCTGGCGTTCTCGGTGGTGCCCTTCGGGCCCGAGGTCAGCATCGCCGGCAACAAGACGGCGCTGCAGCTGACCGACCTCCCGGTCGGCGTGCTGTTCATCCTCGCCTGCTCCGGCCTCGGCGTGTACGGGATCATCCTGTCCGGCTGGTCGAGCGGGTCGACCTACCCGTTGCTCGGCTCGCTGCGCTCCGCCGCGCAGGTCATCAGCTACGAGGTCGCGATGGGCCTGTCGCTGGTCGCCGTGTTCCTCTACTCCGGCACCCTGTCCACCAGCGGCATCGTGCAGAGTCAGGCGAACGGCTCGCAGGCGTCGATCTTCGGCATCGACGTCACCCTGCCGTCGTGGTATGCGATCACGCTGCCGGTGTCGTTCCTCATCTACATGGTCTGCATGGTCGGCGAGACCAACCGCGCCCCGTTCGACCTCGCCGAGGCGGAGTCGGAGCTGGTCGGCGGGTTCCACACGGAGTACTCGTCGATCAAGTTCGCCCTGTTCTTCCTGGCCGAGTACATCAACATGGTCACGGTCTCCGCGCTCGCGACCACGATGTTCCTCGGCGGCTGGCGAGCCCCCTGGCCGATCTCGATCTGGGACGGGGCCAACAGCGGCTGGCTGACCATGGTCTGGTTCGTGGGCAAGGTGCTCGGGTTCCTGTTCCTGTTCATCTGGCTGCGCGGCACGCTGCCGCGGTTCCGCTACGACCAGTTCATGGACCTGGGCTGGAAGGTGCTGATCCCGGCCAGCCTGGTGTGGATCCTCATGGTCGCCACCGTCCGGACCCTGCAGGACAACGTGAACGACCGGCAGCCGTGGCTCACCGTGGCGGCGATCCTCGCGGCCATCGCCCTGGTCGTCCTGATCATCGATCCCGGGGCGAGGAAACGCCGGGACCGCGAGGAGCAGGCCGAGCAGGAGAGGCAGGCGAACGCGCCCAGCCTCGACAACATCCCCTGGCCGCCACGTTCGCCTCGGGAGGGCTCGGTGCTCACGTCGGCGTCGGCATCGGCGTCCGGGTCGGGGTCGGGGTCGAGCGGGTCGTCGGCCCCGGGCGGGGCCGCAACCGCATCCCGCCGACCGACGTCACCGCCGCCGAGCGCACCGCCGCCCGGCTACGAGACGAAGGGCAAGTAGGTGTTCGACAGCGTCAAGGGCTTCGGCGTCACCTTCGGAACGATGTTCAAGAAGGTGACCACCGAGCTCTATCCGGAGGAGAAGCGGCCGACCGCGCCGCGCTACCACGGGCGTCACGTCCTCAACCGGCACCCGGACGGGCTCGAGAAGTGCGTCGGCTGCGAGCTGTGCGCGTGGGCCTGTCCGGCCGACGCGATCTACGTCGAGGGTGCGGACAACACCGAGGACGAGCGGTACTCCCCGGGGGAGCGCTACGGCCGGATCTACCAGATCAACTATCTGCGCTGCATCTTCTGCGGCCTCTGCATCGAGGCGTGCCCGACCCGGGCGCTGACGATGAGCAACGAGTACGAGCTCGCCGACGACAGCCGCACCGACCTCATCTTCACCAAGGAGCAGCTGCTCGCGCCGCTGCGCGCCGGCATGGAGCGGCCGCCGCACCCGATGCGGCTCGGCGACACCGAGACGGCCTACTACATGGGGGCCACCGTCGACGCTCCCTCGGTCCCGTCGTCGCCGCACGAGGGGCGGCACGCCACGGGGGCCGAGCCGGGCGACGAGGGTGTCGACGAGGTCGTCGCCCCCGGGCCGCCCGGAACCACCGAGAGCGCGTCGGTCCGGGGCGGATCCGCCTCCGTCACCGCCTCGCGCGCCGCCCGGAAGAAGGGGCAACCCCGGTGACCGGTCACCTGCTCGCCGACGCGATCACCCGGACCAGCACCGGCGAAGCCGTCGTCTTCTGGTTCCTCGGGCCGGTCGCGCTCGCCGCCGCGTTCGGAATGATCCTGTCGAAGAACACCGTGCACGCCGCGCTGTGGCTGGTGCTCGTGATGTTCTGCCTCGCCGTCTTCTACGTGGTGCAGGAAGCGCCGTTCCTCGGCGCGGTGCAGGTGATCGTCTACGCCGGGGCGATCATGGTGCTGTTCCTGTTCGTGGTGATGCTGGTCGGGGTCGACTACTCGGAGTCGTTGACCGAAACGCTGCGCGGCCAGCGGCTGACGGCGGTGCTGCTGGCGGTCGGCTTCGGCGGGCTGCTGCTGCTGCCCATCGCGCACGCGGTCACCCAGACCACCGCCGTCGGCCTCGGCGAGAGCGGCTTCAACGACAACGTCGGCGCGATCGCCCGGGTGCTGTTCACCGACTACGTCTTCGCGTTCGAGGTCGTCTCCGCGCTGCTGATCGTGGCCGCCGTCGGCGCGATGGTGCTCGGCCACCGCGACCGCCGCGGCGAGCGGCTCTCGCAGCGCGAACAGGCCAGCCGGCGCTTCTCCGACCCCGAACGGCAGGCCAGCCCGCTGCCCGGACCCGGCGTCTACGCCCTGCACGACGCCGTCGACCGGCCGGCGCTGCTGCCCGACGGCACGCCCGCGCGGACCAGCGTGCCGAGCGAGTTCGCGGACAACGTCGACGAGGCCTACAGGGAGGTGCTCTCCGAGACGGAGCGCCGCACCGCCATCGAAGGCCGATCGGGTCCCGGCGGCGGTCGGGGCGTCCGGGGAACCGGGAACCGCACCGCCGACACGCGGGGCTCCGGGGCGGGCGAGGGCGACGACCCGGGCGCGAAGGACGTCGGATCCGGTGACGCCGGTGCGGGAGCAGCAGGAAGGGATGCCCGATGAACCCGGCCAACTACCTGCTGCTGTCGGCAGCGCTGTTCACGATCGGCACCGTCGGCGTGCTCATCCGCAGCAACGCCCTGGTGATCTTCATGAGCATCGAGTTGATGCTCAACGCGGTCAACCTGACGCTCGTGACGTTCTCCCGCATCAACGGCAGCCTCGACGGCCAGATCATCGCGTTCTTCGTGATGGTCGTGGCGGCGGCTGAGGTCGTCGTCGGACTCGCCATCATCGTCACGATCTTCCGGACCCGCGCGTCCGCGTCGGTCGACGACACCAACCTGCTGAAGTACTGAGGGGCATCAGCGTGAGGTTCGACTCCGGAAGCTGCGTCGTGCGATCCTGCGGGATCCCGGCGTGACTCTTCTCGCCGAGGAACAACTCCAGGCGTCCAACGCCAGCGGTGTCTTCTCCCTGTTGTGGCTGCTCATCGCGCTGCCACTGCTGGGGGCGGCGCTCCTGCTGCTGGGCGGTCGCCGCACCAACCGGTTCGGGCACCTGCTCGCGGTCGGGATGTCGGCCGCCGCGTTCGTGCTGGGGCTGATCTGCTTCTTCGCGCTGCAGGCCAAGCCGGCGGCGGAGCGGGCGGTCGACCAGCACCTGTTCAGCTGGATCCCGGTCAACGGCTTCCAGGTCGACTTCGGGCTGCTGTTCGACCCGCTCTCGACGGTGTTCGTGCTGCTGATCACCGGCGTCGGGACCCTGATCCACATCTACTCGGTCGGCTACATGGCCGACGACCCGGCGCGGCGGCGCTTCTTCGCCTACCTGAACCTGTTCATGGCCTCGATGCTGGTCCTGGTCCTGGGGAACTCGTTCCTCGTCCTGTACCTCGGCTGGGAGATGGTCGGCCTCTCGTCCTACCTGCTGATCCAGTTCTACATCGGCCGGAACAGCGCGGCCACGGCGGCCAACAAGGCCTTCTACATGAACCGCATCGGCGACGTCGGTCTGGCGCTGGCGATCATGTTGATGTTCGCCACGGTCGGCAGCACCAACTTCTCCGACGTGTTCGGCGCCGCCGCGGCGGGCGCCCTCACCAAGGCCACGCTCACCGGCATGGGTCTGCTGCTGCTGCTCGGCGCCTGCGGCAAGAGCGGCCAGTTTCCGCTGCAGGGCTGGCTGCCCGACGCGATGGAGGGCCCGACGCCCGTCAGCGCCCTCATCCACGCCGCGACGATGGTCACCGCCGGCGTCTACCTGATCGCCCGAGCGAATCCGATCTTCACCGAGACGCAGGCGGCGCGGACCGTCGTGCTGATCGTCGGCGCGATCACGCTGCTCTACGGGTGCTTCGTCGGCTCGGCCTACGACGACATCAAGAAGGTCTTCGCCTACTCGACGGTGAGCCAGATCGGCTACATGTTCGTCGCCGTCGGCCTCGGCCCGGCCGGGTACGCGCTGGGGATCATCCACCTGCTCGCGCACGGCTTCTTCAAGGCCGGCCTCTTCCTCGGCGCGGGCTCGGTCATGCACGCCATGAACGACACGGTGAACGCCCGGCGCTTCGGGGGCCTCTGGAAGGTCATGCCGATCACCTACGTCACGACCGGGCTGGCCTATCTCGCGATCATCGGCTGCCCGCCGCTGTCCGGGTTCTTCACCAAGGACAAGATCATCGAGGCGTCGTTCGACAAGGGCGGGACGAGCGGCGTCATCCTCGGGCTCGTCACCCTTCTCGGTGCGGGTCTCACCGCCTTCTACATGACCCGGATCATGGTGATGACCTTCCACGGCCGGCGCCGCTGGACCCCGGACATGCACCCGCACGAGGCGCCGTCCTCGATGACCAGCCCGATGATGGTGCTGGCGGTCGGGTCGGTGTTCGCGGGTGGCCTGATGTATCTCGGCGGCTCGATGCAGAACTGGCTGGAGCCCTCGCTGGGCCCGTCCGTCGAGGAGGGCCTGCACACCGTCTCACCGTTGATCCTCACGCTGCTCACCCTGCTGGTGTCCGCGGGCGGCGTGCTCGGCGGCTACTTCCTGTTCGAACGGAGGCCGGTGCCTGTGCTGGCGCCCAGCCAGGTCAGCCGCCTCACCAAGGCGACCCGACGCAACCTGTACACGGACACGGCCAACGAGGCGGTGTTCATGCGCCCCGGCCAGTGGCTGACCCGCCTGCTCGTGTTCGCCGACAGCTTCGGCGTGGACGGCGCGGTCCGGGGGATCGCCGCCGGGGTCGGGGGGCTGTCCGGGCGGATGCGCCGGCTGCAGACCGGCTTCGTCCGCTCCTACGCCCTGGCCATGCTCGGCGGCGCCGTTCTGGTGGCCGGCGCGCTGATGCTGGCGAAGGTGGGCTGAGGTCGTGAACGTCGACACCTCGGGGCCCCCGTGGCTCACCATCCTGCTGCTCGTCCCGGCGATCGGCGCGCTGCTCGTCGCGGCGCTCCCGCGCGGGCGTCCGCTGCTGGCCAAGCAGGTCGCGCTCGCGATCACGCTCGTCGAACTCGTCCTCACGATCGCGATGTGCGTCGGCTTCGACCAGTCGAAGGCGGGCTTCCAGTTCGGCCAGTCCTACTCCTGGATCAAGGCCTTCGGGGTTTCCTACGCCGTCGGCGTCGACGGGATCGCGCTCGTGCTCATCGCGCTGACCGCGGTGCTGGTGCCGGTGGTGGTGCTCGCGTCCTGGGACGAGATCGACGAGCTGGAAGCGGCCGGTCGACGCTCGGCCCCGACGTTCTTCGCCCTGCTGCTGATCCTCGAGGCGGCGATGGTCGGGGTCTTCGCCTCCCTCGACGTATTCCTCTTCTACGTCTTCTTCGAGGCGATGCTCATCCCGATGTACTTCCTCATCGGGAGCTACGGCGGGCCGCAGCGCGCCTACGCGTCGGTGAAGTTCCTGCTCTACAGCCTGTTCGGCGGGCTGATCATGCTGGCCGCCGTCATCGGGCTGTACGTGGTGGCCAGCCAGCAGCTGGGGGCCGGCACCTTCGACTTCACCGTCCTGCGCCAGCTGAACATCACCGACGGCGTCGAGAAGCTGTTGTTCCTCGGGTTCTTCCTCGCCTTTGCGATCAAGGCGCCGCTGTTCCCGTTCCACACCTGGCTGCCCGACGCCGGTGCCGAGTCGCCGATCGGCGGGGCGGTCCTGCTCGTGGGGGTGCTGGACAAGGTCGGCACGTTCGGACTGATCCGCTACTGCATCCCGCTGTTCCCCGACGCCTCGGACTACTTCGCCCCGATGGTGCTGGCGCTGGCGGTGGTCGGCATCTTCTACGGAGCCCTGCTGGCCATCGGGCAACGCGACATGAAACGCCTCGTGGCGTACACGTCGCTGGCGCACTTCGGCTTCATCGCGCTCGGCACGTTCGCGCTCACCTCGCAGGGGGGAACCGGCGCGGTGCTGTACATGGTCAACCACGGCCTGTCGACCGGCGCGCTGTTCTTCGTCGTCGGCTTCCTCATCCGGCGCCGCGGCACCCGCAACGTGGACGGCTACGGCGGCATGTTCCAGGTGACCCCCCTGCTCGCCGGCTGCTTCCTGATCGCCGGGCTGTCCGCGCTGTCGCTGCCCGGCCTGTCGACCTTCGTCAGCGAGTTCCTCGTCCTGGTCGGGACGTTCACGCGGTACCCGGCGCTGGCGATCGTCGCGACGATCGGCATCGTGCTGGCCGCGATCTACGTGCTCTACCTGTTCCAGCGGACCATGACCGGCCCGCTCAAGGTGCCGGAGCTGCGCAACGCGCGTGACCTGTCGCTGCGGGAGTCCCTCGTGCTCGCCCCGCTGATCGCCATGATCATCGCGCTCGGCATCTACCCGAAGCCGTTGCTCGACACGATCACCCCGGCCGTCACCGCCACCTACCAGCAGGCCGGCCAGACCGATCCCCCACCCACCGTCGCCACGGCATCCGGAGAGACACCGTGACCGCAGGACTTCCCGGCCTGACGCTGCTCGCCGCCGACGCCCCGGCTCCGGTCAAGGCGCCGCCGATCGAGTACGCGGCCCTGTCGCCCGTGCTGATCGTGCTCGGCGTCGCGATCGCCGGGATCCTCCTCGAGGCCTTCCTGCCGCCGCGGCCCCGCCGCGTCGTGCAGCCGGTGCTCGCCTTCGGCGGGTTCGCCGCCTCCCTGGTGGCCGTCGTGCTCCTGCACGGTGAGCGCAAGATCCTCGCCTCCGGTGCGGTGGCGATCGACGGTCCGGCGCTGTTCCTCGAGGGCACGATCCTGGCGCTGGCGCTCGCGTCCGTGCTGCTCGTGGCCGAGACGCGGATCTCCTCGATCGTGGCGAAGGCCGCGGTCGTGCCCGGCACCCGCGGCGCGCGGGCCCAGCTGCGTAGCGACGAGGTGCAGACCGAGGCCTACCCGCTGATGTCGTTCGCCGTCGCGGGCATGCTGCTGTTCGCAGCCTCGAACAACCTTCTCGTCATGTTCGTCGCGCTCGAGATCCTCTCGCTGCCGCTGTACCTGCTTGCCGGGCTCGCGCGTCGTCGCCGCCTGCTGAGCCAGGAGGCGGCGGTGAAGTACTTCCTGCTCGGCGCGTTCTCCTCGGCGTTCTTCCTCTACGGGCTCGCGCTCCTCTACGGCTACGCCAACACCGTGGACCTGGGCGGCATCGCCGACGCGGCGAGCACGGTCCAGTCCAACGACGCGTTCCTCTACCTCGGCCTCGGCCTGCTCGGCGTGGGCCTGCTGTTCAAGGTCGGTGCCGCGCCGTTCCACAGCTGGACCCCGGACGTCTACCAGGGCTCCCCGTCGCCGATCACCGCGTTCATGGCGGCGGGCACCAAGGTCGCGGCCTTCGGCGCGCTGATCCGCGTGCTCTACGTCAGCTTCGGCGGGCTGCGCTGGGAGTGGCGCCCGGTGGTGTGGGGCGTGGCGATCCTGACCATGGCGGTCGGGGCGATCGTCGCCATCACCCAGCGCGACGTGAAGCGCATGCTCGCCTACTCGGCCATCGCCCACGCCGGCTTCATCCTCGTCGGCGTCGCGGCGACCTCCGACCGCGGCCTGTCCGGGGCGATGTTCTACCTCGTCGCCTACGGCTTCACGACGATCGCGGCGTTCGGCATCGTCACGCTGGTGCGATCCGGCGAGTCCGAGGCGGGGGACCTGTCCGCCTGGCAGGGCCTGGGGCGCCGCTCGCCGCTGATCGCCGGGACGTTCGCCTTCCTGCTGCTCGCCCTGGCCGGGATCCCGCTCACCAGCGGGTTCACCGGCAAGTTCGCGGTGTTCTCGGCCGCCGAGGCGGGCGGGGCGGTCGCCCTGGTGGTGATCGCGCTCGTCGCCAGCGCGGTCGCGGCGTTCTTCTACGTCCGCGTCATCGTGCTGATGTTCTTCTCCGAACCGACGGCCGACGGCCCGGTCGTCGCCCGGGCCAGCGTGCTGACCTACGGCGCGATCGCCATCGGCACGGCGGTGACGCTGGTGCTCGGCGTGGCGCCGCAGCCGCTGCTCGACCTCGCCGACTCGGCGGCCCAGCTCGGCTTCGTCCGGTGATCGATCGAGCCGGCCGTCGGCGCGTCAGAGCGGGCGTCTGAGAAGATTGCAGCGATGAGCGGATCGATCTCGGTGCTCGCCACCTTCTCCGACCCGGACCTGGAGAAGACGATCCGGGCCGGTCTGGCCGACGTGGAGCGGGTGCTGCGGGAATCCGTCCACAGCGAGTACCCGTTCGTCGACCAGACCTCCCGCCACCTGCTCGACGCCGGCGGGAAGCGCTTCCGCCCGCTGGTCGTCCTGCTCGCCGCCCACTTCGGCGATCCGACCTCGAGCGCGGTCGTGCCGGCGGCGGTGGCCATCGAGCTGACGCACCTGTCGACGCTGTACCACGACGACGTGATGGACGAGGCGGTCCTGCGCCGCGGCGCACCCTCGGCGAACTCGCGGTGGACGAACACCATCGCCATCCTCACCGGCGACTTCCTGTTCGCCCGGGCCTCGGAGATCACCGCCGACCTCGGTACGGAGGCGACGCGCATCCTGGCCCGCACCATCGCCGTGCTCTGCGAGGGGCAGATCCGCGAGACGGTGGGGCCGGGCGACGGCGACCCGGTCGAGCACTACCTGAGGGTCATCGACGACAAGACCGGCTCGCTGATCGCGACCTCCGGCCGGCTCGGCTCGCAGCTCGCCGGGGCGGACGCACCGACCGTCGAGGCGCTGGCGACCTACGGCCACCGCATCGGCGTCGCCTTCCAGCTCTCCGACGACCTGCTCGACATCACGAGCGGCTCCGCCGAGTCGGGCAAGACGCCGGGGACCGACCTGCGCGAGGGGATCCGCACCCTGCCGACGCTGTTCGCCGAGCAGGACGGGTTCCTGGTGCCGGAGGACCTGAGCTCCGACGACGTCCTCCATTCGGCGCTGGAGCAGCTGCGCGAGCATCCGGCACTCGAGCGGGCGCGTGAGGCGTTGCAACGCGAGGCGGATGCGGCCCGGGCCTGCCTGGCCGGCCTTCCCGACATCCCTGCCCGGGCGGCGCTCGACGCGCTCTGCGACGTGGTGGTGGCCCGCACGGGCTGAGGCCTCGTGGCGGTCCCGGGCCGAGGCGAGCCCGCCTGCAGACCGGGTGGCGGTCGCTGCCGGCCACCGGCCGAGGAAGGTGCGTGCCGAGGGCCGGGCGCGGGTATTGCCGTCGAACCCGCCGAACCCGTCGAACCCGCCGAACCCGCCGAACCCGACCCGAATCCGTCCCTGGCGACGGACCCAGCACAGGAGGACGAGTCATGGCGTTCCGAGGCCCGCGTACGCATCCGGACCGCACCGCCGCCGCGCCCGACCAACCGACCGAATATCCCGGCAACCCGCCCGGGCACGCGGGGGCCTACGGCGACGAGGTCCCGCCGGGTCTCCTCCGCCCCCGCAACGGGGCCGGTCGCGCCGCGCTCATCTGCGGCCTGATCGCATTCGTCTGCACGGTCGGGTTCTTCCTGATCCTCACCGTTCCCGTCGCGATCATCCTCGGGTTGGCCGCCGTCGTCCTCGGCGTGATGGGCCGCAGCCGCGTCCGCCGCGGGCTGGCCACGAACCGCGGTTCGGCCACGTTCGGTCTGGTCACCGGCCTCCTGTCGCTGCTGATCCTGGCCGGGCTCGCCGTCGGTGGCGTCGCGTTGTTCAACGCGAACAAGGACGAGGCGAAGAACTACGGCGAGTGCGTGCAGCAGGCCGGCACCAACTCGCAGGCGCTGCAGGACTGCACCGAGCAGTTCAAGGACGAGCTCACCCGCTGAGGACCGTCCGGCGCGGTCAGCCGGTCAGGTCGCCGGAATGATCTGACCGGCTGACGCCGGACGCTCCGACCGGTCGAGCAGGGCCTCGGGCAGCTCGACCTCCCGGCTGCGCAGCCACTCACCGAGCGCCTTCGCCTGCGGGTCGAAGCGCGTCGACGCCGCCACCCCCTCGCCGAGCAGGCCGGTCACGATGAAGTTGACCGCCCGCAGCCGCGGGAACGCGTAGCGCACGACCTCGAGCTCCCGCGTCTCGGGAAGCAGTTCGCGGAAGCGGTCGACGTCGAGTTCGCCGGCCAGCCACGCGTAGCCGGCGTCGTCCCGGGCCCAGACCCCCACGTTGGCATCGCCGCCCTTGTCCCCGCTGCGGGCGCCGAACACCCGGCCGAGCGGCGCCCGGCGGGTCGGGCCCGTCGGCACGAGTGGCGTTCTCGGCTCGTCGACCGGCAGCGATGCCGCCGTGGCGCTCGGCGCCGACCCCCGCGTCGGCGACACCACCTCGCGGCGCCCGTCGCCGAAGTTCACCACGCTGTCCGGCGGGGGCAGGTACGCCGGCCAGTACACGCCGTAGGGGCTGCCATCGGCCGGCGGCGCCGTGACGTGGAACCCGGGGTAGGACGCGAGCGCCAGCTCGATCGCGGCCGAGGAGAAGGCCCGTCCCACCGGCTCCGGCGACGGATCGCGAACGGTGCACCGCAGCAGCGCGGAGGCCTGCTCCTCGGTCGGGGCATCCGACGCGTCGACGCGAACCAGGTCCCAGCGCACCTCGGCGGCCGGCGGCTGCAACGCCTCCCGCACCGCGGTCGCCTTCTCCTCGATGTCGAGGCCGCACAGCACGAAGGTGACGCTGTTCCGGAACCCGCCGAGATAGTTGCAGCTGACCTTGGCCGTCGACGGGGGAGCCTCGCCGCGGACCCCGGAGATGCGCACCCGGTCCGGGCCGTCGTCGTCGAGCCGGATGCTGTCGAAGCGGGCGGTGACGTCCGGCCCGAGATAGGCGGGCCCGGTGATCTCGTACAACAGCTGGGCGGTGACGGTGCCGACGCTGACCAGCCCGCCCGTTCCGGGGTGCTTGCTCACGACGCTGGAGCCGTCCTCGGCGATCTCGGCGAGCGGGAAGCCGACGTGCGCGAGCCCCGGCACCTCGTCGAAGAAGGCGTAGTTGCCGCCCGTGGCGTGGGCGCCGCACTCGAGCACGTGGCCGGTGACGACGGCCCCGGCGAGGCGGTCCCAGTCGGTGCGGCCCCAGCCGTGGTGCCAGGCCGCGGGGCCGCACACGAGCGCCGCGTCGGTGGTGCGCCCGGTCACGACGACGTCGGCGCCGCCGGCCAGGGCGGTCGCGATGCCCCAGCCGCCGAGGTAGGCGTTGGCGGTGACCGGCGGTCGTGGTGGGGCGGGTGCGAGCTCGTCGACCCTGTCCAGGACGTCGTCGCCCGAGACGGCCGCGACGGACGCCGACAGCCCGAGCCTGTCCGCCAGCGCGCGGACGGCGTCGGCGCAGCCGGTCGGATTGAGCCCGCCCGCGTTGACCACGATCCGGGTGCCTTCTTCGAGCGCCGAGCCGAGGCAGTCCTCGAGCTGGCGGAGGAAGGTGGAGGCGTAGCCCTTAACCGGATCCTTCGCGCGGGCCCGGAACAGCAGCAGCATCGTCAGTTCGGCGAGGTAGTCGCCGGTCAGGACGTCCAGCGCCCGCCCCTCTCGGCGGGCGCCGTCGAGCATCTCCCGCATCGCCGCCAGGCGGTCGCCGTAGAAACCCGAGCAGTTGCCGATGCGAAGCGGTTGCGACACGCCCGTCACGCTAGCCGGGTTCGCGGCCGGGGCACCGCCGGCCCGCCGCCCTCAGGCGTTGCGCCGGCGCAACCAGCCCCGGCGGGACGAGGTCGCCCGCCCGGCGAGGTAGTCGGCGCGCAGCCGGGTCATCGCCGTCGCCCGGGGCAGGTCCGTCAACTTCCGCGCCTCGTCCGCGTGACGGGGGCAGAACCAGGCGAGCCCCGCCGAGAAGCCGCCGGTCTCCTCCGGCTGGTGGTCGGCGAACTGGACCAGAGAGTAGCCGCCGAAGGGTCGTCCACCGCCTTGGCGCGCCTTGCGGCCACACAGGTCGCATCGAGGAGGAAGCACCCCACAAGCGTGCCACCGGAACGTCGTCAGGTTGGGCATCCGGCTGCGGAGATCCGCTCCGGGGCGCTACCTTTTCCTCACCATGGACAACGATCGGGACGTCGGGAGCAGTGGTTCCGGCGACCCCTCGAACGGTGACCCTTCGAACGGTGACCCCGTGGACGGGGAGCGCGGCGGCCTCCCGCCGCAGGCTCCGGGGTACGACTTCCGCACCGGGCAGCCGCTCGACCGGCCGCTGGAGCCCTTCGGTTCGGGCTCGGGGCCGGACGAGGACGACCTGGGCATCTGGGCGCCCGGCGGGCAGGAGGCCGAGGACGCCAAGGGCGCCGGCTACGACTACGGCACGACCAACGCGTCGCCGAGTGGGAGCACGTACGGGCAGCCGCCCCCGGAACGGACAGCTGTCGAGGCTGCCCAGTACGGGCAGGTCGAGTACGGGCAGGTCGGGTACACCCAGCCCTCCTACACCACACCGACCGGGCCCGGCCCCGGTTCGTATCCCGGCTACGGCCCCGTCGGATCCCCCCCGACCCTGACCGGGCCACCGCCGGGTCCCGGTCCGGGGCGGTCCCGGCGCGGGCTCGCCGTGCTCGGCGGCGTCGCGGGGGTGCTGGTGGTCGCGGTCGCCGTTCTGGTCACCGTCCTGCTCGTGGGCGGGTCCTCGGGAGACAAGCCGGCCACCGCCTCGAGCGGGCCGTCCACGGTCCCGTCGGGCGGTGCGCCCTCCGGTTCCCTTCCCGGCGGCACGGGTCCGAGCCCCGGAACCGGCTCGACGGGTGGGCCCGACGCGGCGCGCGCATCCTTCGTGCGCACGGTCGACGGGATCCTCAACCAGTCGGCGAGCGGGCGCTCGCAGGTGGCGGCGGCCGTCAACGGCGTGACCAACGGCTGCAGCACCTCCCCGGCGAGCGCCGCCACCAGCATGCAGCAGGTGATCGACAACCGGGCGTCGGTGCTCTCCCAGGCGAACGCCCTCTCCGCCCCCGACGCGGCGACCGCCGCGGTCAAGGCGAACCTCATCCGTGCGCTCCAGGCGTCCATCGAGGCCAACCAGGGGTACCTGCAATGGTTCGAGGACCTGCAGTCGACCTATCCCGACGCGTCGCCCGCCGGGTGCCCGAACGGCCGGGCCCCGACCGACAGCAACTACGACGACGCGACCGCGGCGTCGGGCCGGGCGACGAGCGCCAAGCAGGCCTTCGTCGCCGGATACAACCCGCTCGCGACCGCAGCGGGACAGCGCACCTGGAGCGAGAGCGAGTTCTGACTGGGTGTGTCCCTTTTAGGGCGCACCGGCTTCCCTTGCCACCAGCCCTTTTGGGACGGTGGTGTTGGTTGCCGTCCGAGTTGCCGCCGCTGGAGTGCGGGTTCTCGGTTCCGACTCAGGGCCTCTTGGCGGTGCGAGGTGGCAGTCGGCTCTTTCCCGGTCCATCCGGGTGTAGACGCCTGTCGGGCGTCAGGCGGCCGCTGGCAGCGGCAGGGCGTGCGTGGGGTGCTTCTTCGGGCGGTGGCGGGCGAGGTTGATCGCGGCGTTCAGGTCCCGGTCGAGCTCGAGTCCGCAGGCCGGGCAGGAGTAGGTCCGCTCGGCCAGCGTCAGCTCGGTCTTGAGAGCCCCGCAGCCGGAGCAGGTCTTCGACGAGGGGAACCACCGGTCGGCGACGATCAGCTCGGTGCCGTCCAGCCGGTCTTGTAGGTCAGCTGACGGCGTAGTTCGCCGAACGCGGCGTCGGACACGACGCGGGCGAGCCGCCGGTTGGCGAGCATGCCCGCAGCGTTGAGGTCCTCGATCACCACCGCTTTGCAGCTCCGGGCGAGCTGGCTGCTGATCTCGTGCAGAAAGGCGCTGCGGAGCGCGGCGATCCGGGCGTGGATCCGGCCCAGCCGTCGGGCGGCTTTGTGCCGGCCGTTCGAGCCCTGCTTGATTCTCGCGAGAGCCTGATTGGCCAGCTTCAGCCGCTCCTGCGCCTGCTGAAGTGCTTTCACCCCCTTCCATTCGTGAAGGAGCGTGCCGGTCTCGTCGGCGGCGACGACCAGCGTCTTCACGCCCAGGTCGACCCCGACCCGCGGCTGGTGCCGGCCGGCGGGGCTGCGCCGGGCCGGATGTAACTCGGCGGCGACACCGGTGACCGCGACCGTCCACCGACCGTTGGCGAACTGGAACGCGGCGGCGTAGACGTGGAATCGACCTTGCTCGAGCAGCCGGCGCAGCCGTCGGGTGCTCTCCCGCACGCGCAGTGCTCCGAGCTTGGGGAAGCGGAGCTGCTTCGGGCCGGTCGGGCGGACCGGTGAAGCATGGCCTTCGGCGTACTTGGCCCGCAGCCGGAACGCCGGGGTGGTGCGGTGCCGGGACTTGAATTTCGGGAACCCGGCCGGCTTCCCGGCCCGCACGCCCGTGCGGGAGCCGGCCCAGTTGGCCAGCGCCTGGGCGGCGTTGACGCTGCCGGTCTCGAACACGTCGGCCGACACCTCGCCGTGCCACGGCAACCCCCGCACTACGTCACCCGCATTGTCGACACTGACGGGGGCGTTGGGGCGCGGCCGTCCTTCCACGCGTTGATCTCGTTGATGAACGACACCTTCGACCACGACAGGCCCGGCGTCAGCTCCTCCTCGGGAACGTCGTAGGACCGTTCCGCGGCACGCTGGTCCAGGTTGGCCTTCACCCGACCGAGGTGATGGTTGAACGCCAGCCGGAACGCCCCCGCATGCGCCAGCAACCGACCGTGCTGCTCGCCGTTGACGGCCACGGTGAATCGAAAAGTCGTCGCCCGGCTCAACGGCACCCCGGCATGCGACACCAGCGCCGCGGTGCTGGTGGGGACCGCCGGTGCGTCTCCTGAGCTCACGAGCTGGATGCTCTCAGCCACCTCCGACAGAAAAGCGGCTCGCTGTGAGCGGCCGGGCAGGAACGGTCCGACCTGGCCGCCCATCGCGTCAGGAGACGTCCCGAACCACCGAACCGCAGCCCTGCGACTATTCAGCGTTCTCGCGCGGTCGTTCCATCGTCCCTCGGGGGGAGATCCGGCCGTCGATCAGCACTAAGTACGCACCGCCGTCGCCCGGCGATGTGCCAGCACACCGGGTGGTGCGATACACGCGCAAGGCATCGCCCGACGCGCACCTCGATCTTGAGCCCGAAGGGACACACCCAGTGAGTCCCCGTCTCGGCGCGGGGACTTAGATTGCACGGATGGCCGAGCTCGCAGCGATCCTGGACGATCTCGAGACCGAGAGCGAGCTGCTCGAAGGCTGGGTCCGCGACCTGTCGGCGGACGGCTGGGCGACGTCGACCCCCGCGCAGGGCTGGACCATCGCCCACCAGGTCGCCCATCTGGCCTGGACCGACGGGATCGCCCGGCTCGCCGCGGTCGACGCGGCTGCGTTCGCCGACGTGCTGAGGGGCTTCCTCACCGACGGGGCGAGCCCGGTGGACGACGCCGCCGACGAGGGCGCGGCGCAGCCTCCGGCGGTCCTGCTCGAGCGGTGGCGTACCGCTCGCCGGGAGCTCGCGGATGCCCTGCTGGCCGTGCCGGCGGGTTCCAAGCTCCCGTGGTTCGGCCCGCCGATGAGCGCCGCGTCGATGGCCACGGCACGAACCATGGAGACGTGGGCGCACGGTCAGGACGTCGTCGACGCGCTCGGGGGAAGCCGCCCGCCGGGGCCCGGGCTGCGGCACGTGGCCTACCTCGGGGTCCGGACGCGGGATTTCGCCTACCTCGTCCACGACCGCACCCCGCCGCCCGATCCGTTCCGGGTCGAGCTGACGGCCCCGGACGGCGAGCTCTGGGCGTTCGGGCCGGACGATGCCGCCCAGCGCGTGACCGGTCCGGCGGAGGACTTCTGCCTGCTCGTCACCCGCCGCCGGCACCGCGACGACCTCGCGGTCGTCGCCGAGGGCGCGGATGCGGACGAGTGGCTGTCGATCGCGCAGGCGTTCGCGGGCCCGCCCGGGCAGTCCCGCCCGCCGGGCGCTCGTGCCGGAGGCTAGCGGGGGTCGTCCGCCGGGCCGGGTGCGCGCCGGCCGGAGTCCTCGGCCGACACCGACCACGTGTCGCCGCCGTGCAGCAGCGCCATCAGGTCGCCCTGCCCGCCCCGATCGACCGCCGCGTCGAGCTGGGCGTTCATCAGCTCGTCGTAGGTCGACCGGTTCACGTCACGGAAGACGCCGAGCGGGGTGACGCCCGACAGGCGGGAGAGGGCGAAGGCCGTGCTGGGGTCCTCCGTCGCCGTGCGGTGCGTGAGGACGCCCGGGTCGTCCGCGTCGCAGACCTCGAGCCCGCCGTCGACGGAGCGGCGCACGCCGCGGGCCTCGCCGTCGACGCCGAAGCGGAGCGGCTGACCGTCCTCGAGCTTCAGCGCCGCGCCCTCGCGGGTCGAGGGGTCCTTCAGGACGTCGAACGCGCCGTCGTTGAAGATGTTGCAGTTCTGGTAGATCTCCACCAGCGCGGTGCCCGGATGGTCGGCCGCGGCCCGCAGGACCGACGTGAGGTGCTGGCGGTCGGAGTCGATGGAGCGGGCGACGAACGTCGCGTCCGCACCGAGCGCCAGCGACACGGGGTTGAACGGGTGGTCCAGTGAGCCCATCGGCGTGGACTTCGTGATCTTGCCCTGCTCGGAGGTGGGCGAGTACTGGCCCTTGGTCAGCCCGTAGATCTGGTTGTTGAACAGCAGGATCTTCAGGTTGACGTTGCGACGCAGCGCGTGGATCAGATGGTTGCCACCGATGGAGAGCGCGTCGCCGTCACCGGTGACGACCCACACGGACAGGTCCGGTCGCGACGCGGAGAGCCCGGTCGCGATGGCCGGGGCGCGCCCGTGGATCGAGTGCATGCCGTAGGTCTCGACGTAGTACGGGAACCGCGACGAGCACCCGATGCCGGAGACGAAGACGACGTTCTCCCGCTTCAGCCCGAGCTCCGGCAGGAAGCCCTGGACGGTGGCGAGGATCGCGTAGTCGCCGCAGCCCGGGCACCAGCGGACGTCCTGGTCGGACGTGAAGTCCTTGCGGGTCTGCTTCTCGTCGGTCCTCGGGACGAGATCGAGGAGCCGGTTCCCCTGCACGTTCTCTGAGACGGTCACTTGGCGAGCACATCCTGGATGGCGGTCTCGAGCTCGGCCGCCTTGAAGGGCAGGCCGCGCACCTGGTTGAAGCCGATCGCGTCGACGAGGAAGCGGGCCCGCACCAGCATCAGCAGCTGACCCAGGTTCATCTCGGGGATGAGCACCTTGCGGTAGCTGCGCAGCACCTCGCCGGTGTTGCCCGGCATCGGGTTGAGATGGCGGAGGTGGGCGTGCGCCACCTTCCCGCCGTTGCGCCGGACCCGTCGGCAGGCAGCGGCGACCGGCCCGTAGGTCGAGCCCCAGCCGAGGACGAGCAGGTCCGCGCCCGGCCGGCCGTCCTCGGAGTCGGGGTCGTCGACGCCCAGCGGCGCGATGTCGTTCGCGATCCCGTCGATCTTGGCCTGCCGCAACCGGACCATGTGGTCGTGGTTGTCGGTGTCGTAGGAGATCGTGCCGCGGCCGTCGAGCTTCTCCAGGCCGCCGACGCGGTGCTCCAGGCCGGGCGTGCCCGGGATCGCCCAAGGGCGGGCGAGCGTCTGCTCGTCGCGCAGGTACGGCCAGAACTCGGTGCCGTCCGGCGAGTTCAGCTCGGTGGCGAACTCCACCGACAGGTCCGGGAGGTCGCCGAGGGTGGGCAGCTGCCAGGGCTCGCTGCCGTTCGCGAGGTAGCCGTCGGAGAGGAAGATGACCGGCGTCCGGTACTTGGTCGCCAGCCGGGCCGCCTCGATCACGGCGGCGAAGCAGTCGGCCGGCGACTGCGCGGCGATCACCGGTAGCGGCGCCTCGCCGTTGCGGCCGAACATCGCCTGCAGCAGGTCGGACTGCTCGGTCTTGGTCGGGAGTCCGGTCGACGGCCCGCCGCGCTGGATGTCGCAGATGAGCAGCGGCAGTTCGAGCGCGACGGCGAGGCCGATCGTCTCGGACTTCAGCGAGATGCCCGGGCCGGACGTCGTGGTCACGCCGAGCGAGCCGCCGAACGACGCGCCGAGCGCGGCGCCGACCCCGGCGATCTCGTCCTCGGCCTGGAAGGTCCGGACGCCGAACTTCTTGTGCTTGGACAGCTCGTGCAGGATGTCCGACGCCGGGGTGATCGGGTACGAGCCGAGGAACAGCGGCAGCCCGGACAGCTGCGAGGCGGCGACCAGGCCGTAGGCGGTGGCGAGGTTCCCGGAGATGTTGCGGTAGGTGCCGCTGGACATCGTGGCGGGGGCGACCTCGTAGGAGACGGAGAAGGACTCCGTCGTCTCGCCGTAGGCGTGGCCCGCCTTGAACGCGCGGATGTTCGCCTCGGCGATCTCGGGCCGCTTGGCGAACTTCGTGCGCAGGAACTCCTCGGTCCCCTCGGTGGGCCGGTGGTAGAGCCAGCTCATCAGCCCGAGCGCGAACATGTTCTTCGCCCGCTCGGACTCCTTCTTGTTGACGCCGTCGACCGCGCCGACCGCCTCGATCGTCATCGACGTCAGCGGCACCCGGTGGACCCGGTACTCGTCGACCGTGCCGTCCTCGAGCGGGTTCTCGGTGTAGCCGGCCTTCTTGAGGTTGCCCTTGGTGAAGGCATCGGTGTTGACGACGAGGTCCGCTCCGCGGGGCAGGTCCTTCAGGTTCGCCTTGAGCGCGGCCGGGTTCATGGCGACGAGGACGTCCGGTGCGTCACCCGGGGTGAGGATGTCGTGGTCGGAGAAGTGCAGCTGGAAGCCGCTCACGCCGGCGGGGGAGCCGGCCGGCGCGCGGATCTCGGCCGGGAAGTCGGGGAACGTGGAAAGGTCGTTGCCGAAGGCCGCGGTCTCCGAGGTGAAGCGCTCACCGGTGAGCTGCATGCCGTCGCCGGAGTCGCCCGCGAACCGGATGACGACGCGGTCGACCTGGCGGACCTCCTTGGCCCCAGAGTCGTTGCCGTTCGGAGCCGACGCGCTCGCCGACCCGGTGCCCGAGGCCGAGAACTCGGCGGTCGAGGTCGAGCCGGGTGTCGTGTCGGTCATCTACTGTTGAACCCCCTCAAGGACACCGTCGATCCTACGGGCGGATTGCTACCCGGTTACGCGCTGCAAGCAGCGGGATCGCGGCTCGAGCAGCCTTCGGTCGTCTCTGTTCCCGGGGGCCTCTGTCGTGCAGCGCACGGCGATGCCGGAAACTTCCGGACTCCTTGGTGGTCTGTGCCACGAGGGCGGGGCGGCCCTACGCTTGCGAGGTGTCCGATGCTCGCGACGTGGCCGACCTCGGGACCCCCGGAGTCCGGGACGCAACCGCCCAGGTGACGGCCGCCGCTCCGGCGCCCGAGCAATTGTCCCTGGAGGATGGGCGCACGGTCGCGCTCTACAACGTGGCGCTGTTCAACGTCGGCCTCGCGTGCTGCGCGGTGGAGATCGCGGCGGCCGCGGCGCGGCCGCCGGCCTCCGGCGCACCGGAGGTGCGGCTGCAGCCGTACGCGGCGGGGCCGGGGGAGGCGGACGTCCTCGTCGTCAGCGGCACCGTGACCGACGCCATGGCGCCGGCCGTGCGACGGCTCTACGACCGCCTCGCCGAGCCCGCCTTCGTCGTCTCCTACGGGGCCTGCTCGAACAGCGGCGGGCCGTACTGGGACTCCTATTCCGTCACGAAGGGCGTCGACCAGATCATTCCGGTCGACCTCTACGTCCCCGGCTGCCCGCCACGGCCGGAGGCCCTTCTCGCCGCGCTGCGCACCCTGCCCGAGCGACGCACCGACCCGGGAGCTCGCCCGTGACCGAGCCCGACGCCGCCCGGCTGAGTTCCCCGGCCACGTGGGTCGCGGACGTCGCTGCCGCCATCGAGGAGGGCTACCGGTTCTTCGACTTCCTCTCTGTTATCGATGAGGCGGCTGTTATCGATGAGGCGGCTGTCGTCGATGAGGCGGCTGTCGTCGACGGCGCGCCTGTCGGGAACCCGGCGGGCGGTGCCGTCGGCGTCGTCCTGCACCTCTGGGACCGGGTGGGGCACCGTCACCGCTTCCTCCGGACCGCGGTGCCCGCCGGGGCGTCGCTGCCCTCGATCGCGTTCCTCCTGCCGGGGGCGGCGTGGGCGGAGCGCGAGGCGCACGAGATGTTCGGGGTGCCGCTCGAGGGTGCCGCCGACGAGCGTCCGCTCCTGCTGCCCGACGGGTTCGCCGGACATCCGCTGCGCAAGGACTTCCCGCTCGCCGCCCGGGGTGTCGTGGCGTGGCCGGGCGCGCACGAACCGACCGAGCACGGGCCGGCCGCGCGCCCGCCCGGCCGCCGCCGCCCGAGCGCGCCGGGGGTACCGGACTGGTCTCCGGGTGGCGCGGCGTCTCCGGGTCGAACGGCGCCTCCGGATGGAACGGCGTGACCGCCGCCCTGCCCGATCCGGCCCAGCTGCCGCCCCGCAGCCGCGGCGTGATCGCGCTGAAGGAAGAGAACTGCACCGTCTGCATGATCTGCGTCCGGGAGTGCCCGGACTGGTGCATCGCGATCGAGGGCCACGCCGAGCCGGTGGACGAGGGCGCCGGGTCGGGTGCGGGTACGCCGTCGCGCCGCCCGCGCACCGTGACCGTGCTCGACCGGTTCGCCATCGATTTCGGCCTCTGCATGTACTGCGGCATCTGCATCGAGACCTGCCCGTTCGACGCCCTGTTCTGGTCCCCCGAGTACGCCTACGACGGGCCGGGACCGATCGACCTGCTGGCCGAACAGCCACGCCTCGTCGGTTGGCTCCCGACCGTGCCCGAACGCCCACCGCTCGACGAGGGAGCCGAGGTCGAGGCGCCGTCGGCTCGGGCGTCCCGGTCGGCGGGGCGTCGCGACCGCGGTTGACCCAAGCGTCCGCCCGGACGCCCGCTACGGGAACGTTGCAGGTCAGGACCGCGTTCTACTCCACGAGCCTGTACCGAACACGAGCGGAGGAGGAGGGACGTCGTTGCACCGCTCCGGCATCAACGGGTTGCGCACCGCACTGCTGCTCGGCGTGCTGTCCGCGCTGATCCTGCTGGCCGGCAGCTGGGTGGGCGGCTCGACGGGGTTGGCCATCGCATTGGCGCTGGCTCTCGGCATGAACGGCTTCGCCTACTTCTATTCGGACAAGCTGGCCCTGCGCTCCATGCGCGCCTACCCGGTCAGCCAGGCCGAGGCGCCGAGGCTCTACGCGATCGTCGGTGAGCTGGCCAACCGCGCCCGCATCCCCATGCCGCGGCTGTACATCAGCCCCACCCGGCAGCCGAACGCGTTCGCGACCGGGCGCAACCCGCGGCACGCGGCCGTCTGCTGCACCGAGGGGATCATGGAGATCCTCGACGACCGCGAGTTGCGGGGGGTGCTCGGTCACGAGCTGAGCCACGTGACCAACCGCGACATCCTCGTCTCGTCGGTCGCGGGTGCGCTCGCCGCGGTCGTCACCTACCTCGCCCACTTCGCGCAGTTCGCCGCCATCTTCGGGGTGGGGCGCAACGACAACGAGGGTGGCGGGAACGCGCTGGAGACGCTCCTACTGATCATCCTCGGACCGATCGCGGCGGCGATGGTCCAGCTCGCCGTCTCGCGCACGCGTGAGTACGGCGCCGATGCGTCCGGCGCGGAGCTGACGGCCGACCCGCTGGCACTGGCCAGCGCCCTGCGCAAGCTCGACCGCGGTACGGCGATGATGCCGCTGCGCGACAGCACCCAGCTGCAGCCGACCTCGTCGCTGATGATCGCGAACCCGTTCCGGCCCGGCACGGTGGGGCGGCTGTTCTCCACCCACCCGCCGATGGACGAGCGGATCGCGCGCCTCGAGCGGATGGCGGGCCGCCAGCTGCCGGGCTGATCCCACGCCTTGGCCGCCCGCCGAAGTCGATCAACTATCCGCTCGCGGCCCGACGGCGAGGTCGCGGGGTCAGTTGATCCTGGCGGCCACCCGCGAGGCGCGCCGATCCGGCGTCAGCGGTAGTTCGTGAACTGCAGCGGCACGTCCAGGTCGGCGTCCTTGAGCATCGCGATGACGGTCTGCAGGTCGTCCCGCTTCTTGCCGGTCACGCGGAGCTGGTCGCCCTGGATCTGTGCCTGCACGCCCTTGGGGCCCTCGGTGCGGATGCGCTTCGCGATCGACTTGGCGGCGTCGTCCGGGATGCCCTGCTGAATGGTCGCGGAGATCCGGAACTCCTTGCCGGACGCCTGCGGCTCCTCGCTGTGCAGGGCCTTCAGCGAGATGCCGCGCTTGATCAGCTTCTCCTGGAAGACGTCCAGCACGGCCTTCGCGCGCTCGTCGCTGTTCGCCTTGATGAGCACGCCCATCTCGCCCGGACCAGGCGATGGACGCGCCGACGCCGCGGAAGTCGTAGCGGTTGGCGATCTCCTTGGCCGCCTGGTTGAGGGCGTTGTCGACCTCCTGACGGTCGACCTTGCTGACGATGTCGAACGACGCGTCGGCCACGGAAGTGGACTCCTCTCCAGGTGATCGCATCACGGATGCGCGGCCTCATCGTAGGCGCGGAATCCGTTACGATCTGAGGCCACGGCAGGTTGCCCGAGTGGCCAAAGGGAGCGGTCTGTAAAACCGTCGGCTCAGCCTACGTTGGTTCGAACCCAACACCTGCCACCCGCCAGAGGCGCCGGTCCGACTAGCGACCGGCGCCTCTCGCCGTTTCCTCGGGTCCGTCCTCGGTGTCCTGCTCGGTGTCGCGCTCGGGACCCTGCTCGGGACGCCGTTCCGCCTGCTCGAGGCGTTGCTCGGCGTCCTCGGCCTCTCCGCCCCCCGCTCCGCCCGCCGGCTGCTGCTGATGACGGCAGTCGTGCCCCGTCAGCTGCTGCGGGCGGTAGGTCACCGTCTCCGACGACCGACCACGCAGCTGGATCGACTCGTGCCGTTCCCAGCACCGTCGTTCCTCGTCGTCGGCCCGCTCGAGCAGGCGTTCGCTCGCGAGCAGGCGGGGGTCGAGGCTCTTCGCCTCGTCGGTCAGCCTCGCCGCCTCGTTCACCGGGTCCCCGATCACCGTGTACTCGTAGCGGCTCTCGGCTCCGACCCAGCCGGCGACCGCCCGGCCCGCGCTGACCCCGATCCCGGCCGCGAGCGGCTCCGGCAGCTCCTGCATCCGCCGGGTCATCTCGCGCGCGGCGCACAGGCACGAGGTCGCCGCGTCCTGCAGTTCCTCCGGCGCCCCGAAGATGCACAGCGCCGCGTCGCCCTCGAACTTGTTCACCAGCCCGCCGTGGTCGGCCACCACGTGCACCACGTCGCCGAAGAAGTCGTTCAGCATCCGGACGACCTCCTCCGGGTCGCGGTCCTCCGCCAGGCCCGTCGAGCCGATGAGGTCGACGAACAGCACGGCGACCTCGCGGGTCTCACCACCGAGCTGGGGCTTGTCCGCCAGGGCCCGCGCGGCCACGTCGGCACCGACCTGACGGCCGAACAGGTCACGCAGATGCTCGCGCTCGCGCAGCCCCTCGGTCATCCGGTTCACGCCGCTCTGCAGCAGCCCGATCTCGCTGCCGTCGTAGACCCGGACGCTCACGTCCAGGTCACCCTCGGCGACCTTGCCCAGCGCCGTTCGAACGCTGGTCAGCGGGTCGGCGACGGACTTGGCTGCGAACACCTGCGCGAGCAGCCCGACGGTGAGTGCGATGCCGGAGAGGATGGCGATGGTCAGCGCGAAGCGCACGCGCGGGTACCCGACGGGGTCGACGGCCACGAGCAGCACGCCGAGCATCGGCACGCCGCTGCCGAGCACCCAGAACAGCACCGAGCGCGAGGCGACGCCGGGAAGCGCAGGTTGCGCCGGCGCTCCCCGGTGGAGGGCGGCCGCCGAGACCGGCCGCCACAGCCGCTCGATGATCAGGTAGCCCACCGCGATGGTGGACAGGCCGCCCAGTACGACGGTCAGCCCGACCCCGATGGCGAGTCGCCAGCTGACGAACACGTTGACCAGCACGAACAGGGGGATTGCGAGCGCCCAGAACGCCGCGAGCACCCGGGCCTGGGTGAGCGGATAGCGCAACGCGTAGCGCTGCTGGGTCTCGTCCGGCTCGTGCTCGGGGAGCAACCAGGCCAGTACCGGCAGGACCAGCCGTACCGACCACGCCGCGCCGAGCGCGATCGCGATCAGCATGTAACCGCCGAGCACGGACAGGTTGATCAGGAGCTGCCGCCCCGGGTTCTCGACATCCCCCGGGGCGGGACGCACCGGGCCCGCGATGACGAACACCAGAGTCGCGCCGACGAGGTTCGACACCACGCACGCGACCGCGATCAGGCCGCCCACCCGAACGGCGAGTGCCACGCCCGCGTCGCTCCGGGCCAGCGAGCGGGCGTGCCGGGAGAGTCGGCGCAGCAGACGTTCCGTCAGCTCGCGGCGACGTCCGGTCCAGGTCATACGGCTACTCCACGGGCACCCTGCGTGATCTTCATTGAACGAAGTCCAACAGTGAAACTACCCAGAGTAACGACACGGTCGCCGGAGGTTTACAAACCGTGTTACGTGCGACACGTTCACACGCGATGCCGACAAGTGCAGCAGTTCCGGACCAAGCGACAACCCGGTTCGGGACGGACCCGAAGAGAGCAGTCCGCAGCGTCGCCGCCGCATCTTCTCGGTTCAACCGGTTGGGCCGTTCGGGCCCGCCGTCATCGGCCATACGGCTGTGACCTTGTCACCCGCAAGGGTGACAAGGAGATCCCACCCGCAGGACGAGAACGCTTTTGTCTTCCCCACAACCTGGAGGTTCCCATGCAGATCGCTCTTCGCCCCGTCGCTGTCCGTGCGCTGCTGCTCATCGCGGGTGTCGTCCTGGGCCTCGTCGCCTTCCTGGCCGTCTTCGCCGCCACCAACTCCTCCGACACCGGCTCGGTGATCGGCGACGGTGGTTCGACCGTCACCGCCCGCGGCGTCACCTGGAGCTGAACCGCGCGGATTTTCCGCTGAATGAATTGCTTTGCAGTACTTGTTGAACCCGCCCTGAGCTGAGACATTCGACAGCCAGGGCGGCGGAGGGCGCTCCTCCCCGCTTTCGGCAACCGTTGACTGATCGCGGTTCGAACGGCGGGGAGGGCCCTTGGCCGCAGCGGCCGTCAAACGGGCCCCCGCAGATGCGGCCACCGATCGAGGCAAGGCAGTGCGCCGCCTCGCAGCACTCCTTCTCCTGCTCAGCGGCTTCGCCGCGGTGGTCTGGGCCCGCGTCGTCGACAACGCCCCCACCGAGCAGATCGACCTCCGCGCAGGGCTCCTGTTGGCGGTCGGCTTCCTCATCTTCGAGGGCAGCCAGGCCCACATCGAGGTCCGGCGCCAGGGCTTCACCCTCAGCCTCTCCGAGGCGCCGCTGGTGGTCGGGCTCGCCCTGGTCGCACCCGTCGTGCTGCTGAGCAGCCGCCTCGCGGCGTCCGTGCTGATCTACGCGTGGCGGTACGTCCGCGGCAGCCTCGCCGCGGTCAAGGCGGCCTTCAACCTCGCCCTCGCCGCCGCCGAGACCGGCGTCGCCATCGCCGTCTTCCAGAGCCTCACCGACGTCGGCGCCGAGCGTCCCGCGGCGTGGCCGGCCGTCTACGCGGCGGTCCTCGTCGCCGATCTGTCCAGCGCCGCCTGGGTTTCCATCGCGGTCACCGCCACCCAGGGACGGCCGGGGCGCAAGGAGCTCGCGAGCCTGCTGCCCCGCCTCCTGCTCGGTGGGCTGCTCATCACCAGCCTCGGGCTCGTCGCGACGCTGGCGATCCAGGTGGAGCCGCTCGCGGCGGTGGTCCTCGGCATCGTCGGTGTCCTGGTCCTGCTGACCTACCGCTCCTACGCCGGGCTGGCCCGTCGACACGCGACGCTCGGCGAGGTGCACGGGTTCGCCCAGCGCGTCGTCGGCACCTCCGGCAGCCGGGACCTGCTCGACCTGCTCCTGCGGGACTCCGTCAAGCTCACCGCCGCGGACTCGGCGACGGTGTGGCTGAGCGACCCGCCCCCGGGGATGCCACGCGGGCTCCGGCTCAACCACGCCGGCGACATCGAGGAGCTGGATCAGCTACCCCTCGACGAGCAGCGCTCCGAGCTGCTGCGGACCGGCCGCAGCGCCGTCTTCGCCCGCGGCACGAAGAACGACTGGCTCGTCGCGCAGGGGCTCCGCGACGCCCTGCTCATCGCGCTCCCCGGCGGCAACGGCCGGCCGATGGGCCTGCTCGAACTCGACGACCGGCTCGGCGACATGTCGACGTTCTCGGCCGAGGACGCGCGGGCCGCGGAGGCGCTCGCCGCGCACGTCGCGGTCGCCCTGCACAACGACTGGCTGCGGGAGCGTTCGGTCCACGACGCCACCCACGACCGCCTCACGATGCTCCCGAACCGGGCGTTGCTCGCGGCCCGGCTGGCCGAGAGCGTCGACTCCGGCGCGGCCGTGCTGCTCGTCGACCTCGACCGTTTCCAGGAGGTCAACGACAGCCTCGGGCACGCCAGCGGGGACGCGGTGCTACGCCAGGTCGCCGTCCGGCTCTCCCGCGCCGCCCCGCCCGGCAGCACCGTTGCGCGGCTGGGCAACGACGAGTTCGCCGTCCTGCTCCCCGACAACAGCCTCGCCGCCGCCACCCGTACCGCGCAGGTCGTGCGCACCGCGCTGCTGGAGCCGGTGCTCGTCGAGGGCCTCGGCGTCGACGTCAGCGGAGCGGTGGGCATCGCCGTCGCTCCCGACCACGGCCAGGACCCCGAGCTGCTGGTCCGGCGCGCCGAGGCCGCGCTGCGCAAGGCGAAGGCCTCGGAGCCGCCGGTCCAGGTGTGGTCGTCGGCGATGGAGCCGAGCGACCCGCGCCGGTTGGCCCGGGTCGGTGAGCTGCGCAAGGCGTTGGAGAGCAACGAACTCGAGGTGCACTACCAGCCGAAGGTGCGCCTGCCCGGCGGTGACGTGGTCGGCGTCGAGGCGCTGGTGCGCTGGCGCCACCCGGAGGACGGGCTCCTGCCCTCCGACGAGTTCCTGCCGATGGCCGAACGCACCGGTCTCGTGGTGCCGCTGACCCGCGTGGTCCTGCGCAAGGCGCTCGAGCAGTGCCGGCGCTGGCTCGACACCGGCCGCCAGGTGCCGGTGGCGGTCAACCTCTCCGTTCGCGGTCTGCTGGATCCGGACCTCATCCCCACGGTCCGCGGGCTGCTCGCCACGTACTCGCTGCCGCCGGAGATGCTGAGCCTCGAGATCACCGAGAGCTCGGTCATGGCGGACATCCCGCGGACCCTGCCGGTGCTCAAGGAGCTCTCCGACGGTGGGATGAAGCTCTCCGTCGACGACTTCGGGACCGGCTACTCGTCGCTGGCCTACCTCCGGCAACTCCCGGTCAGCGAGGTGAAGATCGACAAGTCGTTCGTCCGCGACATGGGCACCGACGAGAGCGACGCCGCCATCGTCTCCACGATCATCGGCCTGGCGCGTCAACTCGGTCTGTCGGTGGTGGCGGAGGGGGTCGAGGACGAGGGCAGCCGCGACCGCCTCGTCGAGATGGGGTGCGACGTCGCGCAGGGCTACCTGTTCAGCCGCCCGCTGCCGGCCGATCGCCTCGCCGCCTGGTTCGCCGCCCGCGACGGCGCCGGTCGCAGCCGGGTGCGGCTGCTGCGGGGCAGTGCGCTGTGAACAGGCGGCTGTCAGGAGGCGTCTGCGTCGACGTCCCGAGTGCGGCCAGGCTGTAAGCTGACCTACGGACTGCGCCCCTTTAGCTCAGTCGGCAGAGCGTCTCCATGGTAAGGAGAAGGTCTACGGTTCGATTCCGTAAAGGGGCTCGAGGTGGCGGGCATCTGGACCGAGGAACCCGGTCTTCCGGGGGCGTCGGGTCCAGGCGTTCATCGCCTGCCGGCGGAGTAGCTCAGCCTGGCAGAGCAAGCGGCTCATAATCGCTATGTCGCCGGTTCAAATCCGGCCTCCGCTACCGGCACGCTCCGCCCGGTGAGGGCGGAGACCATCCTGCGAGAACGAAGAAGGTGTTCGACGTGGCCAAGGCCACCGACGTCCGGCCCAAGATCACCATGGCCTGTCAGGTCTGCAAGCACCGGAACTACATCACCAAGAAGAACCGGCGCAACGACCCGGACCGTCTCGACCTGCAGAAGTTCTGCCCGAACTGCGGTCGGCACACCGACCACCGCGAGACGCGCTGAGCCCCGCGCCGTCCGCACCGCTGCTGCACGTCCCGCCCGTCGGCTCCCGCGAGCCGGCGGGCGTCGTCGTCCCGGGCCGAAAGGGCGACTGCTAGCGTCCGCACAGGGGGTCCGGGCACCGTCGTCCGGCCCCGGGACGACCAGCAGCCAGGAGGAACCCGCAGCCGTGCCGCTCAACCGCGACTTCATCGGGCGCTCGTACGAGTCCAGCCCGCCGTTCGAGATCGGCCGTGAGCTGATCCGGCACTTCGCCACGGCCATCGGCGACACCAATCCGGTCTGCCACGACGTCGACGCCGCCCGCGCCGCCGGGCACCCGGATCTGATCGCGCCGCCGACCTTCCTCACCACGCTGACCTTCCGCCGGCCCAGCGGCCCGATCGGGGACCCGGAGCTCGGCCTGGACTACAGCCGGGTCGTGCACGGCGAGCAGCGCTTCGAGCTCCACCGGCCGGTGCACGCCGGGGACGAGGTCGTCGCGACGTCGACGGTGGCCGAGATCCGCGACGTCGGCCGCAACGAGATGATGCAGGTCGTCTCGGAGATCCGGACCACCGACGGCGAGCACGTCGCGACCGCCACCAACACGATGATCTCGCGCGGCACCGCCGCCAAGGAGGGCTGAGATGAGTTCGGTTGCAGGCTCCGCGCTGCAGGTCCGCTACGACGACGTCGAGGTCGGCACCGAGATCCCCGCCCGCGACTTCTCCATCCAGCGATGGCAGCTGATCCAGTACGCCGGCGCCTCCGGCGACTTCAACATCATCCATTGGAACGAGCGGTTCGCGAAGCTCGTCGGACTGCCCGACGTCATCGCGCACGGCATGTTCACGATGGCCACCGCCGGGCGGCTGCTGACCGAGTGGGCGGGCGACCCGGCCGCGGTCGTCGACTACGGCGTGCGGTTCTCCGCGATGGTGCCGGTGCCCGACGACGACGCCGGCGCGACGCTGACGATCCGCGGCACGATCGAGGAGAAGCTCGACGGCAACCGCGTGGCCGTGGTCGTCGACGCCCGCCTGGGGGAGAACAAGGTGCTCACGCAGGCGCGGGCGGTCGTGCAGCTGGCCTGAGGCGGCCTCGCGCCGTCAGCCGACCTCCTCGAGCAGCGACGCCAGGCGGCCGACGCCCTCGGCCAGGTCGGCGTCGCCCAGTGCGTAGGACAGGCGGAAGCACCCCGGGGCACCGAAGGCCTCGCCCGGCACCACCGCCACGCCGACCTCCTCCAGCACGAGCTTCGCGAGTTCGACCGTGCTGGTCGGTGTCGAGCCGCGCAGCGGGCGGTTCAGCAGGTCGGCGACGGACGGGAAGCAGTAGAACGCGCCCTCGGGCACCGGGCAGGTGACCCCCGGGATCGTCGACAGCCCGCCGTGCATCGCCAGCCGGCGGCGGTCGAAGGAGGCCCGCATCTCGTGCACGGCCTCGAGGTCGCCGCTGACCGCGGCCAGGGCCGCCGCCTGCGAGACGTTCGCGACGTTGGACGTGGCGTGGGACTGCAGGTTCGCGGCCGCGGAGATGACGTCCTTCGGCCCGATCATCCAGCCGACCCGCCAACCGGTCATGGCGTAGGTCTTGGCGACCCCGTTCAGGACCACGCAGCGGTCGGCCAGGTCCGGCACCTGCACGGGCATGGAGGAGAACTGGGCGTCGCCGTAGACGAGGTGCTCGTAGATCTCGTCGGTGACCACCCACAGGCCCGCGTCGGCGGCCCACCGACCGATCGCGCTGACCTCGTCGGGCGGGGAGACGGCGCCCGTCGGGTTCGACGGGCTGACGAACAGCAGCACCTTCGTCCGATCGGTCCGCGCCGCCTCGAGCTGCTCGACGGTCACCCGGTAGTCCTGGTCGGGTCCGGCGACGACCGGCACCGGGACGCCCCCGGCGAGCCGGATGGCCTCCGGGTAGGTCGTCCAGTACGGCGCCGGCAGCAGCACCTCGTCGCCCGGATCGAGCAGCGTCGCGAAGGTCTCGTAGACGGCCTGCTTGCCGCCGTTGGTGATGAGCACCTGGCTCGCGTCGACGTCGAAGCCGGAGTCCCGCTTGGTCTTCGCCGCCACCGCCTCGCGCAGCTCGGGCAGGCCACCGGTCGGCGTGTAGTGGTGGAAGCGGGGCTCGCGGCAGGCGCGCTCGGCGGCCGCCACGATGTGCTCGGGGGTCGGGAAGTCGGGCTCGCCGGCGCCGAAGCCGATCACGTCGCGCCCCTCGGCCTTCAGGGCCTTGGCGGTCGCGTCGACGGCGAGCGTCGCGGACGGGGCGATGCTGGCGATGCGAGCCGAGATGCGGGCCATGGGAGCGATGCTTTCACGTCGGCCCGGGCTCCGGCATCCGGCGCACAGCGCTCTGGCATCCGGCGGACAGCGCTCTGGCATCCGGCGGACAGCGCTCGCGGATCGACGGCGCGAAGGTCTGGCCGGGGGGTCGCCACCACGTACACTGGCAGCTCGGGGTGCACGGGCCCCTGCTCCGGCACGCCCGCTCGCTCCGAAGGGGCGTAGCTCAATTTGGCAGAGTCCCGGTCTCCAAAACCGGTTGTTGCAGGTTCGAGTCCTGTCGCCCCTGCGACGAGCACCGCGCGGCCGACGACCAGGCGAGCACCACCCGCCCCGTCGCCGGGTGCGGGGGCACGGGCACCAGCACGACCGGGACGACCGGCATCAAGAGCATCAGGCCACGAAGGATCGAGCGGGCGGCGCGGAGCCGACCGGGGCAGCGGGAGGTGGAGCGATGGCGACCGACACCCAGGAGTCGACCCCCGTCTCGCCGGCGGCCGGTGGTCGCGGGTCCCGCCGGGACGGCAACCGCCGCTCCCGGCCGGTGCAGTTCTACCGCGAGGTGATGAGCGAGCTCCGCAAGGTGATCTATCCGGGTCGCCGCGAGCTCGCCGTCTACGTGGTCGTCGTCGTGGTCTTCGTCAGCATCCTGACCGCCATCGTCTCCGGGCTCGACTACGGGCTGACCAAGGCCGTCCTGGCAATCTTCGGGTGAGGGAATCCAACGTGGCAGAACAGCCGGAGCGGTACGAGCCGCCGGAGTCCGAGCAGACCGAGGCGGTCGACGGTCTCGACCCCTTCGCCATGCGTGAGGACGAGCGAGTGGCCGCCACCGAGGCCGGCACCGCCGCGGAGGAGGGTGAGGTCGGTTCCGGCCTGACCGGCGTGGACGAAGGTCCCGGCTACCTGGAGGCCGACGACGCCGCCGGCGCCGAGACCGCCCAGGTCGAGGCCGCGCCCGCCGCGCCCGAGCCCGAGGAGGACCTCGACCCGGTCGAGGAGTTCCGCCGTCAGCTCGACGCGCTCCCGGGCGACTGGTACGTGCTGCACACCTACGCCGGCTACGAGGGTCGGGTGAAGTCGAACCTCGAGCAGCGGACGGCCAGCCTCAACATGGAGGACTACATCTTCCAGATCGAGGTGCCGACCGAGGAGGTCGTCCAGGTCAAGGGCGGCAAGCGGCAGACCGTG
This sequence comes from uncultured Actinomycetota bacterium, assembly GCA_963783105.1. GTDB lineage: Bacteria > Actinomycetota > Actinomycetes > Frankiales > Frankiaceae > JAVEDQ01. The sequence goes on along the minus strand of CAWAMI010000002.1, from coordinate 148,362 downwards.
CAGCAGAAGAAGTACCCGGGCTACGTCTACATCCGGATGGACCTCACCGACGAGTCGTGGTCCGCCGTCCGCAACACGCCCAACGTCACCGGCTTCGTGGGACTGACCAACCGGCCGTCCCCGCTGCGGATCGAGGAGGTCGCGTCGATCCTGGCGCCGGCCGTCGAGAAGAAGCGGGTCGAGGCACCGAAGGCGCAGGAGTACTCGGTCGGCGAGTCGGTCACCGTCACCGACGGCCCGTTCGCGACCCTGCCGGCCACGATCAGCGAGGTGAACCTCGACGCCCAGCGCCTCAAGGTGCTGGTCTCGATCTTCGGTCGCGAGACGCCGGTCGAGCTCGAGTTCAACCAAGTCGCCAAGATCTGACGTCGCCAAGATCTGACGTCGCCACCTGACGCCGTCGCGCCCGGTCCTCGCCGGCGCCAGTACCAGCAGATAACAGGAGTACGAGGGACATGCCCCCGAAGAAGAAGCTCGCGGCCGTCATCAAGCTGCAGATCCAGGCCGGCGCGGCCACCCCGGCCCCGCCGGTCGGGCCCGCGCTCGGTCAGCACGGCGTCAACATCATGGAGTTCGTCAAGCAGTACAACGCTGCGACGGAGTCCCAGCGCGGCAACGTCGTGCCCGTCGAGATCTCGGTGTTCGAGGACCGCTCGTTCACCTTCATCACGAAGACGCCCCCCGCAGCGCGCCTGATCCTCAAGGCCGCCGGGCTGGACAAGGGCAGCTCGACGCCGCACACCGTCAAGGCCGGCTCGCTCTCGCGGGAGCAGGTGCGGGAGATCGCGCAGACGAAGATGCCCGACCTCAACGCGCTCGACCTCGACGCCGCCGAGAAGATCATCGCCGGCACCGCCCGGCAGATGGGGATCACCGTCCGCGACTGACGGTCCCCGACCGAACCTGTGCGGGGTTGAACCGGCTCTGTGACGCGCAAATCGGCCGGCGAAGCCCCACAGGTCCGTGGGAGGGCCCGGACCGCCCGGGCCCGCACGTACCACCCGAAGGAAGAAGGACGATGAAGCGCAGCAAGGCCTACCGGGCCGCCGCCGAGAAGATCGAGGACGGCCGGATCTACAGCCCGCTCGAGGCTGTCCGCCTGGTCAAGGAGACCAGCGCCAGCAAGTTCGACGCCACCGTCGAGGCCGCGCTGCGGCTCGGCGTGGACCCACGCAAGGCCGACCAGATGGTCCGCGGCACCGTCAACCTCCCGCACGGGACCGGCAAGTCGCCCCGCGTCGCGGTGTTCGCCACCGGCGCGAAGGCCGAGGAGGCCGAGGCCGCCGGCGCCGACATCGTGGGCAGCGACGACCTCGTCCAGCAGATCCAGGGCGGGTTCCTCGACTTCGACGCCACCGTCGCCACCCCGGACCAGATGGCCAAGGTCGGCCGCATCGCCCGCATCCTCGGTCCGCGCGGTCTCATGCCGAACCCGAAGACCGGCACGGTCACGATGGACATCGGGAAGGCCGTCGCCGACATCAAGGGCGGCAAGGTCAACTTCCGCGTCGACAAGCAGGCCAACCTGCACCTGGTCATCGGTAAGGCGAGCTTCACCGAGCAGCAGCTCGTGGAGAACTACGCAGCCGCGCTCGACGAGGTCATGCGGTCCAAGCCGTCGGCGGCCAAGGGTCGGTACCTCAAGAAGGTCACCTTCGCCACGACGATGGGGCCCGGCATCCCGGTCGACGTCAACCGCACGCGGGCGCTGTCCGAGGACGCCCCCGCGTCCTGACGGCCCGGCTGGCCCTGTCACCGAACGGACCTCCGGGGCGCTGATAGCCTCGGAGGCCGGTTCGACCAGCACCACCAGCAAGACCAGCACCATCCACCGAAGACCGCCGGTCGTCCCCGCCTCGCGCGGGGATCGAAGGCCCCGGGAGTGCCCGGGCGGCCCGCGCAGGTGACCAGCAGGATGCACGGCTGTCGCTCGTGCCCTCTCGTCGCGTGTGCCGCCCCGTTCCCCGGGACGCCGGCCCCATGAGAAGGAGCGCGATGGCGACATCGGAGAAGACCGCCGCCGTGGCAGAGATCGCCGAGGCGTTCCGCGGCGCGTCCGCGGCCCTGCTCACCGAGTACCGCGGCCTCACCGTCGCGCAGATCACCGAGCTGCGCCGCGCGATGGGCCGCGACACGAAGTACGCGGTCGTCAAGAACACCCTCACCAAGCTCGCGGCGCGCGAGGCCGGCGTCGAAGGCATCGAGGAGCACCTCCAGGGCCCCACGGCCGTCGCCTTCATCACCGGCGACCCGGTCGAAGCCGCCAAGGGTCTCCGTGACTTCTCGCGGGCGAACCCTGTCCTCGTCATCAAGGGCGGCGTGCTCGACGGCAGGCCCCTCACGGTGGACGAGATCCAGCGCATCGCCGACCTGGAGTCGCGCGAGGTCCTGCTGGCGAAGCTTGCCGGCGCCATGAACGGCTCGCTGACCAAGGCCGTCGGTCTGTTCGCGGCCCCGCTCTCGCAGGTCGCCCGTCTCAGCGAGGCCCTGAGGCAGCAGAAGGAGTCCGGCTCCGACGCCGCTCCCGCCGAGAGCGCGGACCCCACCGCGGAGTAGTCCGACCGCACGACATCCCGAGCACTTCCCCGACGTAATCCCCGAAAGGAACATCCATCATGGCGAAGCTCAGCACCGACGAGCTGCTCGACGCGTTCAAGGAGATGACGCTGCTCGAGCTCTCGGACTTCGTGAAGCAGTTCGAGGACACCTTCGGCGTCACGGCCGCCGCGCCGGTCGCCGTCGCGGCCGCGCCGGGTGCCGGTGGTGGCGCCGCCGAGGCCCCGGCCGCCGAGGAGCAGGACGAGTTCGACGTCATCCTCGAAAGCGCCGGCGACAAGAAGATCCAGGTCATCAAGGAGGTCCGCGGCCTCACCAGCCTGGGCCTGAAGGAGGCCAAGGACCTCGTCGACGGCGCGCCGAAGCCCGTCCTCGAGAAGGTGGCCAAGGACGCCGCCGAGAAGGCGAAGGAGGCCCTCGAGGGCGCTGGCGCCACGGTCACCCTCAAGTAGGTCACCGGCACCACCGCATCCGCGGCCGACGGCGGCCGTCTCGCATTCGCGAGACGGCCGCCTTCGCGCGTCCGGGGCCGTGACGCCTTCAGGCCGCCGGCCTTCACGCGCCCGGCGAACACGGCTCTCACGGCCCGCCTACGCGGTCGGCAAGGGGGGATGGCCCCGGAAGCCGCCTGCAGGACCCTGGGAGCCGCCTGGGGGTCTCCTGGGCGTCCGCTGGTAGACGCCTCCGACCCGGCGGGTAGCGGCGGCGGAAGTTTTGGCTGCCCTCACCGTCCGTGTGCGCCCGATTCATCCCGTCATGAGTGGAACAGCTCGAATGTCACGTGTTTCGAGTACCGTGCGGACGGTCACAGAAGGGCCGTACGCCCTGTCGGGGGGTCATCTCCTCCTGCACGGACCGTCACCAAAGGCCCCGAGCGTCGTTGCTCCATGACGACGGTCGCAACGGGCCACGGATGAAGGTCCGGCGGAGGCTGCTCCCGCGTCAGGGCACGCGGAGACGAGGGAGATACGGCAGTGGGTGCTGAGGTCAAGATCGAGAATCTGACTAAGCGCTTCGGCAAGTCGACCATCTGGGAAGACGTCAGCTTCACCGTGCCGCCCGGCGAGATCTCGGTGATGCTCGGCCCGTCCGGTACCGGCAAGTCGGTCCTGCTGAAGCACCTGGTCGGCCTCCTCCGTCCGACCAATGGCCACATCTGGATCCACGGCAAGGATGTGTGCACGATCCCGGAGTCGGAGCTCTACGAGATCCGCAAGCTGTTCGGCGTCCTGTTCCAGGACGGCGCGCTGTTCGGCTCCCAGAACCTGTACGACAACATCGCGTTCCCGCTCCGCGAGCACACCAAGAAGTCCGAGTCCGAGATCAAGTCGATCGTGCTCGAGAAGCTCGACATCGTCGGTCTGGCGGGCACGGAGGACAAGCTCCCCGGCGAGATCTCCGGCGGTATGAAGAAGCGCGCCGGCCTCGCCCGCGCGCTGGTGCTCAACCCGGAGATCCTGCTCTTCGACGAGCCCGACTCGGGCCTCGACCCGGTCCGCGTCGCCTACCTCGACCAGCTGGTCGTCGACCTCAACGCCCAGACCGGCGCCACGTGTCTGACCGTGACCCACAACATCGGCACCGCCCGGACGGTGCCCGACAACATCGGCCTGCTGTACCAGAAGCACCTGGCGATGTTCGGTCCGCGGCATCAGCTGCTCACCAGCCCCGAGCCGGTGGTCCGCCAGTTCATGAACGGCCGCAAGCAGGGCCCGATCGGGATGTCCGAGGAGAAGGACACCGGCGAGCAGGAGCGGGAGAAGTCCGAAGGCGGGCCGGAAGCAGAACTGCCGCCCATCGAGCCGCAGATCCTGCCGACGTGGCCGCTGGTCCGGCGCTCGATGTCCTCCCCGCACGGGAGCCACGCGTTCCTCAAGGACCCGAAGATGCGGGAGAAGGTCAAGGTCAACTCGAAGTTTGGCGAGGACGGTGTCGAGCCGTCGCCGGAGCCGCCGGCCAAGTCCATGAGCCCCGAGGACTTCCTCGCCTCGCTCGGGATGGATCCGAACCAGAAGGGCACCGACGCGCCCGCCCAGCCCGGTGGCGGCGGGGGTTCCGGTGACGACGCGCCCACCGAGCAGTACGGGGCGTCGCAGAACGGGTCGACCGAGCAGACCCAGCGCGAGTTCCCGGTCCCGGGAGGAAGCGAGCAGCGGCACGGGTTCGGCCCGAAGGCCGGCGTCGCCGCCGCGGCGACCGCGGCCACGGCAGCCGTCGCCATGCACAAGGGCCGCCACGCCGACCGCAGCAACTCGGACTCGGAGAACGACGGCCACCAGGCCGACGGGCGGACCCGGCCCGTGCCGGTCGCGGACGGGCGTCCCCGGCCCACGCCCGGCGGGCGTCCCACGCCGGGTGGCCGTCCGCGCCCGGTGCCCACGTCGGCTGCGCCGTCCGGTCCACCGCAGGGGCACCGGCCCGCACCGAAGCCCTACGAGTCTCAGCAGCAGAACCGGGCGCCGCAGCCGTACCAGCCGCAGCCTCAGCAGCAGCCGGCGGCCGCGTCGGCGCACTCGGCGCCGTCGCCGCAGCCCGTGCCCGGTCCGGGCCCGGTGGCTCCGGACGCGCCGACGGGGGCCTATCCGGCGGTGGGCTCCGGCTTCGGCGACCCGAACGCCAAGCCCAACGGGCACGGCAACGGCGCGCAGGGGGGCGAGTCCGGGCAGGGCGCGAACGCGCGGTCCGAGCAGGCCGGCTCCCGCCGCGGCATGTTCGCCTCGCTTCGACGGCGGGGTGACCGCTGATGGCGATGCCCGGCTTCATCTCGAAGCCGATGAAGCCCACGGGCGAGATGTTCGCCCTGTTCCTGGACACGATCCGATTCAGCTTCCAGCGGCCGTTCCAGACCCGTGAGTTCATCGATCAAGCCTGGTTCGTCGCCAGCGTGACCATCGTCCCGACGATGCTGGTCGCGATCCCGTTCGGCGCCGTCATCGCCCTGCAGATCGGTCAGCTGACCGCGCAGCTGGGCGCCCAGTCCTTCACCGGCGCGAACTCGGTGCTGGCCATCGTCCGCGAGGCGGGCCCGATCGTCACCGCCCTGCTGATCTCGGGCGCCGGCGGCTCGGCGATCGCCGCCGACCTCGGCAGCCGGAAGATCCGCGACGAGATCGACGCCATGGAGGTGCTCGGCATCTCGCCGATCCAGCGCCTCGTCGTCCCCCGCGTCATCGCCTGCGTGCTCATCGCGGCGCTGCTGAACGGCCTGGTCTCGGTCGTCGGCGTGATGGGCGGCTACTTCTTCAACGTCGTGCTGCAGCACGGCACGCCCGGCGCCTACCTGGCCTCGTTCCAGGCCTTCGCGCAGTTGCCGGACCTCTACATCGGCGAGGTCAAGGCCATCGTGTTCGGGTTGATCGCCGCGCTCGTGGCCTCGTACAAGGGCCTGAACGCGGGTGGGGGACCCAAGGGTGTGGGTGACGCCGTGAACCAGTCCGTCGTCATCACGTTCATCCTGCTGTTCATCGTCAACTACACGATCAGTTCGATCTACTTCCAGGTCGTTCCCGTGAAGGGGCAGTAGTGGCCGCGATCAGCGCCGCGCCGCGCCGCGTTCTGCGTACCGCGGCGGGACTGGCGAAGAAGCCGGGCGACTCGCTCGAGGACCTCGGCGGGCAGCTGTCGTTCTACGGTCGCTGCCTCGGATGGACCCCGAAGACGATCGCCCGCTACAAGAAGGAGGTCATCCGCCTCCTCGCCGAGGTCACACTCGGCTCCGGCGGCTTGGCCCTGATCGCCGGCACGGTCGGCGTCATCTTCGGTCTCTCGTTCTTCACGGGCACCGAGGTGGGGCTGCAGGGCTTCCTGGCCCTGGACCAGATCGGTGCCGCCGCGTTCGCCGGCTTCCTCTCCGCCTACTTCAACACCCGCGAGCTCGCGCCGCTGATCGCCGGGCTGGCACTCGCCGCCACCGTGGGCTGCGGCTTCACCGCCCAGCTCGGCGCCATGCGGGTGTCGGAGGAGGTCGACGCCCTCGAGGTCATGGGCGTGCCGAGCGTTCCCTACCTGGTCACGACCCGGGTGATCGCCGCCTTCATCGCCGTCGTGCCGCTCTACTTCATCGGCCTGCTGACCTCGTACATGTCGACGCGGATCATCGTCACGCTGCAGTTCTCCCAGTCGACGGGCACGTACGACCACTACTTCCATCTGTTCTTACCGCCGCAGGACGTGTTCTACAGCCTGCTCAAGGTGGTCATCTTCTCGGTGATCATCGTGCTGGTCCACTGCTACTACGGCTACTACGCCTCCGGCGGCCCGGCCGGCGTGGGCGTGGCGGTCGGTCAGGCGATCCGCACGTCGATCGTGGCCGTGAGCATCCTGGACCTCTTCCTGTCCATGGCCATCTGGGGCGCGACCTCTGCCGTCCGGATCGCGGGGTAGGGGCGCATGGCACTGCTCGTTCCACCCCCGCTCAGGCGGGTGGCGACCCACAAGCGCAAGTTCCAGGGCCTCGCCTTCCTGCTGATGCTCGTGTTGTTCTTCGTCCTCGTCGTCGCGCTCTACAACAGCGCCTTCACCAAGACGATCCCGGTGCAGTTGCGCACTGATCGCATCGGCAACCAGCTCCCCCTCAACGCCGACGTGAAGTTCCGCGGCGTGAACGTCGGCATGGTCCGCGTGAAACACACGAACGGCGAGCTCGCGACGCTGAAGCTCGCGATGAAGCCGGACCAGATCAAGCTCATCCCGGCGAACGTCCAGGCCCGGATCCTTCCCAAGACGCTGTTCGGCCAGAAGTACGTCGAGCTGGTGTCCCCCGACAACACGGGCCCCGGCGTGAAGCCGCTGGGCAAGGGCGACGTCATCACGCAGGACCGCTCGAGCACCGCGATCGAGATCGAGCAGCTGTACGACAACCTGTTGCCGTTCCTGCGCACCGTCCAGCCCGAGAAGCTCAGCGCCACCCTCAACGCCGTCGCCACCGCGCTCGAGGGCCGCGGGGACGAGCTCGGCGACAACCTCGTGCGGCTCGACGACTACCTGCGTGAGATCAATCAGCACCTGCCGTCGATCCAGGAGGACGTCAGCAACCTGGCGGACTACTCGCAGATCCTCAACGACGCCGCTCCGGACCTGTTGCGCTTCCTGGACAACACCGTCGTGACGAGCCGGACCCTCGTCGAGAAGCAGGACACGTTGTTCGCGACCCTCACCGGAACCGCCGGCGCTGCCGACACCGGCAGCGCGGTCCTCTCCGAGAACCGCAACCGGCTCATCCAGGCCCCGCAGGTCGGCGAGGACGTCACGCGGGCGATCGCCCGCCGCGCCGACAACCTGCCGACCATCGTCAACGGCCTTGCCGGGCTCGTGCCGAAGGTCCACGCGGTCTTCGGCTCGGGCGCGAACAAGAACTGGTTGCACATCAACCTGGCGATCCTCGGTCAGAAGGGCGCGTACACCAAGATCGACTGCCCGAAGAACCTCACGCCCGAGGGCAACCAGTACGGCCCCAACTGCCCATCGAGCGTCACCGGCGGTGGCGGCGGCAACTCGTCTCAGGCGTCCACCGGCAACGCGACCTTGGTCGACCCGACGAGGGTTCCCTCGCTGCCGGCGGCGGGTGCCGGGGCGCCGAGCGCGGCCGGTTCGCCGACCGCCCTCACCGGCTCGGGCCTCACCACGGTTGACGCCGCGGACCTGTCCAGCCCCACGGTCTCGACCGTGGGCAGCGCCGACGAGAAGGCGCTCATCCATCGGATCGTCGGCGCCGTGAACGCGGAGCAGACGAGCACCCACGACATGGCGCCCGACATCGCCGACCTGGTTCTCGGCCCGATGCTGCGAGGGACGGAGGTGACGTTCCAGTGAAGATCGGCGCGTCCCTCGCCAAGCTGGGCATCTTCGCGGTCATCACGTTGACCTTGACCGGTGTGCTCGCCCAGACCATCGGCAACATCACGTTCACCAAGACCAATCAGTACAAGGCGATCTTCTCCGACGTCGCCGGCCTGCTGGCCAAGACCGACGTCCGGATCGCCGGCGTGAAGGTCGGCCAGGTGACGGGGATCAAGGTCTACCAGCAGAAGCAAGCGGAAGTGAGCTTCACGGTCGACAAGAAGATCCGCATCCCGCGGACCTCGCGGGTCGAGATCAAGTACCTGAACCTGGTCGGTCAGCGGTTCCTCACCCTCGTGGAGGGCCCGGGCTCGGCGACCCAGCCGGACAAGGGCGTCTTCCCGATCTCGCAGACCAAGCCGGCGCTCGACCTGAACGTCTTGCTCAACGGGTTCAAGCCGCTGTTCCAGGCACTGAACCCGCCGGACGTGAACCGGCTCGCATTCGAGATCATCCAGACCCTGCAGGGCGAGGGGGGAACGCTGAACGACCTGCTGATCCGTACCGCGAGCCTCACCAACACGGTTGCGGACAAGGACGCCCTGATCGGCGACGTGATCGCGAACCTCAACACCGTGCTCGCCACGGTCGACGCGCGGGACAACCAGCTCGACCAGCTGATCGTCCAGCTGCAGCGGTTGTTCGCCGGACTGGCGCAGGACCGCAACGCCATCGGCGACTCCCTGGCCGGCATCGACGTGCTCACCGGCGACGTCGCGGGTCTGCTGAAGGACATCCGCCCGTCGCTGAAGCCCGACATCGACCACCTGGGCAGCCTGGCCCAGCAGCTGGCCAACCAGAAGGGCGACCTCGCGAAGCAGATCCAGGACCTGCCGCAGCGGGTGAACACGGCCACGCGTACGGCGACGTACGGCTCCTGGTTCAACTTCTTCCTCTGCAAGGCGGACGGCCAGATCACCTACAACGACCCGACCGCCGGCGGCCAGGAGAAGGTGCTGAACACGATCAGCATCAACAACAACGACGCGGTGTGCACGAGCTGACATGAAGCCATTCCGCGAACGCAACCCGGTCCCGATCGGCATCGCCGGGACCCTGATCCTGCTGATGATTTCGTTGCTGACCTTCAGTGCGAAGAACATCCCCGTGTTCAACGGCGGCGGTCAGGTCTACAAGGCGAACTTCGTCGAGGCGGCGAACCTGAAGAAGGACCGTGAGGTCCGGATCGCCGGCGTGAAGGTCGGCAAGGTCCTCTCCGTCGAGCTCGAGGGAGACCACGTCGTGGTCTCCTTCCGGCTCAAGCAGGGCACGCAGGTGCCCCGCCTGACCCGCGCGACCATCAAGGTCCGCTCCCTGACGGGCAGCGAGTTCCTGTCCCTCGAGCCCCAGGGCAACGGTCACCTCGACAACAAGGTGCCGATCCCGATCACCCGCACCACGTCGCCCTTCGAGGTCATCCCGGCCTTCCAGGGCCTCGCGAACACGATCGAGGGCATCGACACGAAGCAGCTCGAGCGGGCCCTGGACGCCATCAGCGGCGCCTTCGCCGACACCGCCCCGAACGTCCGCGGTGCCCTGACCGGCCTGTCCCGGCTGTCCCGGGCCATCGCCGCCCGCGACGACGAGTTGCAGCAGCTGCTCGGGCACGCCCGCAGCGTCACCGGGGTTCTCGCCGCTCGGGACCAGGAGCTCCAGCAGCTGATCGTCGACGCCGACGCCGTCCTCCAGGTGATCGCGGCGCGCAAGCAGATCATCACCGAGCTGCTGCAGAACACTGTGGACCTGTCGAACCAGCTCAGCGGCCTGGTGCGGGAGAACCGCGCGCAACTGGCGCCCGCGCTGAAGAACCTGCAGACGGTGATCGACACGCTCAACCAGAACCAGGCGTCGCTCTACCGCGGCATTCAGGTGCTGGCGCCGTTCCTCCGGCTGTTCACGAACACCATCGGTAACGGCCACTGGTTCGACACCTACGTCGCCAACCTCGGTCCCTTCAACGCTGGCGTCGGCTTCCCGCAGCTTCCCGCCGTGACCGGGACCGGCGGCGGCGGTGGGCTCGTGCCGGACCTGGGGGGGACACCGTGAGCCGCATCAAGACCATCGCGGGCGTGCTCATCCTCGTGCTGCTCGCGGCGGCCTGCTTCTCGCTGGTCATCGGGAACAAGAAGCACAAGGTCCAGGCCGACTTCCAGCGCGTGACGGGCCTCTACAGCGGGTCCAGCGTTCGGATGCTCGGCATCGAGATCGGCTCGGTCACCGACATCGAGCCGATGGGCGCCTTCGTCCGCGTGAAGATGGAGTACGACTCCAAGTACCGCGTCCCGGCCGACGCGATGGCCGCGATCATCCCGCCGTCGCTCATCGCCGACCGGTACGTGCAGTTCACGCCGGCCTACCGGGGCGGTCCGGTGCTGCGGAACCACGCGAAGATCCCGCTGAACCGCACGATGGTGCCGGTCGAGCTGAGCACGGTCCTCGACAGCGTGAACGACCTGTCCGTCGCTCTCGGCCCGCAGGGCGCGAACAAGAACGGCGCGCTGTCCAAGCTCGTCACCGTCTCGGCCAACAACCTCCGCGGCAACGGTCAGCAGATCAACAGCACGGTCCACGACCTGTCGACGTTGCTGACCACCCTGTCGAACAACAAGGACGACCTGGTCGGGACGATCAACAACCTGGACCAGTTCACCCATGCGCTCCGCAACAGTGACGGGGCCGTCCGCTCGCTGACGCGAGACCTCGCGTCGGTGTCCGCCCAGCTGTCCGGCGACCGGCAGAACCTCGCGTCTGCGATCCAGACCCTCGGGGTAGCCCTCGGTGACGTGACGCAGCTGGTCCGGGAGAACCGGGAGACGCTGGTCTCCGACATCCAGGGGCTGACGCAGGTGACCGGCACCATCCTCAAGCAGAAGAAGGCGCTGTCGGAGATCCTCGACCTCGCGCCCACCGCCCTGCAGAACCTCGACGGCTCCTACGACCCGGAGACCAAGTCGCTGCGCACGAAGAACAACGTCCAGATCGCCAGCAACCCGCAGCTCTACGTCTGCCAGATCCTGCAGTCGTTGACCGACACGGACGTCTGCAACGGTCCGACGACCGGCCCGATCCTGGGGCCGATCCTCGATCCGCTGCTCCCGGGCTCGGCCTCGTCGAGTGGATCGAGCGGCGGATGAGCCTTCTTCGCGGACCGCGCGCCTTCGCGGCTCTGTTGGCGGTGTGCGCCGTCGTGCTCTCGGGCTGTCGAGGGCTCACCGACGTGACCCTGCCCGGCGGTAACGCGGGCAGCAACCCGTACGAAGTCACCGTGATCTTCGACGACGTGCTCAACCTCGAGCAGCAGGCCGCGGTGCGCGTCAACGACGTGGCCGTCGGCGACGTCGGGAAGATCCACATCCAGGGCTTCAAGGCGCGCGTGACCCTGCGGATCCGCAACGACGTCGTCCTGCCGGCGAACACGTTCGCGGAGCTGCGCCAGACGAGTCTCTTCGGTGAGAAGTTCGTGGCGCTCGGCCCGCCGCCGCCGCCGGAGCAGCCGCGGGGCCGGCTCGCGAACCACGCGGTCATCGACCGCTCGGGTCGTAACCCGGAGACCGAAGAGGTGCTGGCGGCACTGTCCGGTCTCCTCAACGGCGGCGGAATCGCCCAGCTGCAGACCATCTCGGTCGAGCTGTCGAACGCGCTCGCAGGCCGCGAGTCCCGCGTCCGCGACGCGCTGCGCCAGGTCGACAGCCTGGTCGGCGCACTCGACGACCGCAAGAACGAGATCGTCCGGGCGCTGGAGAACGTCGACGCCCTGGCGAACCGCCTCGCCCGTCAGCGCGGCACGATCGCCTCGGCGCTGGACAACATCCCGCCGGCGCTCGCCGTCCTGGCGGATCAGCGCACCCAGTTGACGAGGATGCTCACCAGCCTGTCGAACCTCGGCTCGGTGGCGGACGACGTCATCAAGAACAGCCGCGAGAACACGGTGCAGGTCCTCAACAACCTGCAGCCCATCCTGTCCAACCTCGACTCGGCACGGCAGAACATCGTGTCGTCGTTGGAGTTGCTGACGAACTATCCCTTCCCGACCACCGTCAAGGACGGGATCCACGGTGACTACGCCGGCCTCTACGCCAGCATCAACCTCAACGTGAACGACCTGGTCCGCGGCCTGACGTCGAACCAGGCCGGTACGCCCAGCACTCCCAGCACTCCCGGCCTGCCCGGGCTGCCCGGGCTGCCCGGCGGCCTCAACGTTCCTCAGCCCAGCGGCGGCGTGAACCTGCCGAACCTGACCCAGCCGCAGGGCGGCACGACGCAGCAGCAGCAGCAACAACAGCAGCAGCCGAAGTCGGGCGGCGGGGGAGTGTTGCCGAACCTCGGCGGCCTCACCGGCCAGTCCGTCGGAGGCTCGGACTACACCCGCCTGGTGCTCTCGGGGGTGGGCCAGTGATCACCCGGTTCGTGAAGATCCAGCTCGCGGTCTTCCTCCTCCTCGCCATCGCCGCGCTGACCATCACCGGCATCAACTACGTCGGTCTCGATCAGATGATCTTCAAGCCCTACAAGGTGAAGGTCTACCTGGTCCAGTCCGGCAACATCTTCAAGAACGCGAACGTCACCTACCGCGGCGTCGACGTCGGCAAGGTGGAGAAGGTCGACGTCGCCCAGGACGGCGCCGTCGTGACGGTGGCGATCGAGCAGCAGAACAACCACATCCCGAAGGACCTGACGGCGTCGGTCCAGAAGCTGTCGGCGGTCGGCGAGCAGTACATCGACCTCACGCCGAAGACGAGCTCGCCGCCGTACCTCAAGGACGGCGACATCATCCCCTACGCCGCGACGTCGACGCCCGTGGACGAGAACACGGTGCTGGTGCACGCCAACGAATTGGTGCGCACCGTGCCCAAGGGCGACCTCGTGACGACGGTGGACGAGCTCGGCAAGGCCTTCGACGGGCTCGGCCCCGATCTGCAGCGGGTCATCGACCGCGGCAACGAGGTCATCCGCGCCTTCCAGAGCAACCTCCCGCAGACCATCCGTCTGATCGAGGAGGGCCGGGTCGTGCTCAACACGCAGATCGACGTCGGCCCGCAGTTCCAGAGCTTCGCCCGGGACATCGCGGACGTCTCCGAGACGCTGCGCAACAGTGACGGCGACCTGCGGCGGTTGCTCGACAACGGCGCCGTCGCCAGCCGTGAGCTCCAGGGTCTGCTGCAGGACCTTCGCCCCGAGCTGCCGGTGTTCCTCGGCAACCTGATCACCCTGGGCCAGATCCAAGCGGCTCGGCTTCCCGGTCTCGACCAGTTCCTGGTGCTCTACCCCAAGGTCATCGACGGCGCCTACGCCACGCTCGCGGACCCGGACAAGGGCGCGAACTTCGGCATCGTCACCGATCAGTTCCCGGTCTGTGAGAAGGGCTATCTGCCGAAGTCCCAGCAGACGACGGCCAAGGACTCGGACACCCAGAAGCCGGTCCGGCTCGATCTCGGCTGCAAGGAACCCATCGACAGCAAGATCGACGTTCGCGGCTCGCGCAACGCGCCGCGGCCCGAGGGCGACACCACCGACCCGGCACTCGGCGGCTACGACTACGGCAACGCTTCCGCGCCGTCGTCGGGATACGGCTCGTCCAACGGGGCGGCCGCTCCGGCGTCCGCCGTCGGTCCGAACATCGCGCCGCCGTCGACCGCCATCGTCGACCGGGCCGCCTACGACCCGGGTACCGGCCTCGTGACCGGGCCCGACGGCACCCAGTACTTCCTCGGGTCGGACGGTGGTCAGGCGCAGGTGCTCGGCGCCGAGAGCTGGAAGCACCTCTTCCTCGCACCGCTCACCGCTTGACCTGGCCCGGGCGGAGAACGCCGGCCGTTCCGGGATCGGCTATGCCTCGGTATGCGTTGATCGGTCGGCGTTGAACAAGCGCCGTGCACACAGCGGCTCCGGTGTCAGGTTGGGAGCGTAGCGTGACCGACGTTTCGCTCCCGCCGTCCGAGCGGCTCCCGAACGAAGGATTGTGATGGCCGAGAACACCCCCGCTGATCGCGGGAGCGGCGGCGCCGGTGGGCGGCGCTCCGGGCTCGATCGCCTGCGGGCCGCCCGCGGCGACGCGCCCGCGGCGCCCGCGGCTGGCTCCGGGGCGGCGGATCCCACGTCCACCGACGAGGGGGCGGTGCGCAACGCGGGTTCGACGGCCCTCCTGGACGCCGGCGACGGCACGCGAGAGCTCGACGGGCCGGCCGCCGAGGGTGTCGGCACCGACGCGGCCGAATCCGACGTCGCCGACCCCGGCGCCGCCGAGGCCGGCAACGAGGCCGACAGCGAGGCCGCCGAGGGCTCGCGGGGCAAGAGCCGCCTTCGCGGTCGTCGAGCGCGCAGGGCGGCGGCGGACGCCGATCTCGCCGACACCCTCGATGAGGACGGTGCCGGGCGCCGCAGCGCTCGCCGTCGCGGTCGCGGTCGCGCCGGGACGACGACGAAGGAGGGCACCGCCTCCGAGCGGTCCTCGCGCCGCTCGGTCCTTCTCGCGGTGGGGCTCGCGCTCCTGGTCATCGCCCTGGCGATCCCGGTCGTCGGGATGCGGCACCGCCTGATCGGCGAGACCAAGGAACAGCGGGCCACCAAGGCTCTGGTCGAGAAGCGCGAGGCCGGGCTCAGGGCGGGCCGGCAGTTCGCGGTCACGTTCTTCACCTTCGACTACCGCAAGGTGGACGACTTCACCCGCGACGTGAAGGCGATGACCGTCGGCGACTTCAACGCCGACTTCACGAAGCGGTCGGGCGAGCTCAAGACGACGTTGCAGCAGGTTCAGTCGGTCGCGAGCGCCCGAGTGCTCTCCGCCGGGGTCAGCAAGGTCTCCGGAGACAACGTCGAGGTCCTCGTCGTCGTCGACCAGGACATCAAGAACAAGGCGAGCCAGGGCAAGACCGTCGTCCAGCGTTACCGACTGGCGGTCACGGTGCAGCAGACACCGCAGGGCTGGCTCGTCAACGGCGTGAACCCGGTGGTGTGACATGAGGGAGACGACGACCAGCGAGGACCGGGACGACGCCGCCGGCGCAGTGCCGGGCGAGAGCGTCCTCGACGCCACCTCGGAGCAGGCCACGACTGAGCAGGCGATGACGGAGCAGGCGACGACCGAGCCGGCGACGACCGAGCAGGCGACGACCGAGCCGGCGACCGGCGAAGCGACCACCGACGAAGCTGCGGACGGCGGCGCCACCGCAGCGGAGCCCAAGCGCAAGCTCGGCCGTCGCGCGCGGAAGGCCGCGGCACGGGAACGCGCGGCCGCGGCCGGCGACACCGTCGTCCTCGACAAGCCCGGCGACGGCGGAGCCGGCGCGGCGAAGACCGGCAAGGCGAGAAACGGCAAGGCGGGTACCGGCAACGCCAGAACCGGCAAGGAGAAGGACGCCAAGGCCGGCGCGGCTCCGTCCGCTTCTCGAGCCCGCCGCGTGTCGCAGGTGATCACCGCCCTGCTCGTGGTCGCGGTGCTGTTCGCCGTCCTCCTCCTGACCCAGCTCATCAAGGGCCCGGGCAACGGGAGCGCGATCGAGAAGCGGGAGGACCGTCGCGAGGCCGCGCGGCAGGCAGCCAACACCGCCACCGCCCGGCTGTTCTCCTTCGACTACCGCAGGCTCGACGCGGACCTGGCCGAGCAACGCGCACAGACCACCGGCGACTTCACGGCTGAGGTCGAGCAGGTGACCGGTCCCAACGTGCGGCCCCTCGCCACGAAGGTGCAGGCGGTCGTGCAGGCCGTCGCCCTGAACTCGGCGGTGGTCGACGACGGGAACGGTAAGGGCGACGTGCAGGTCCTGGTCTTCCTGAACCAGGCCGTCACCTCCAGCCTGCTTCCGGCGCCCCGGCTCGACCGCAACAGGGTCGTGGCCACGATGCGCGACGTCGGCAACGGGCAGTGGAAGGTCGCCGGCATCAAGGCGCTCTGAGCGCGCCGAACGCCCTTGACGTCGGCCGCTCCCTCGCTGCCGACTTCGCGCTTCCGGGAGTAGTTCCGGCCGGCCGCGCGTTGGGACGGTTGTGGGGCAAGGCTGCAGGTGCCGCGAGGCACCCGCTCCGACCCCGAAGAGCATCCAGTCCCGGGAGCGTCCCGCCGGCCTCGTCGGCTTGACCGCTCTCGGCGCCGGGAGCACCCTAACTGCGACGGTGATACACGTTCAGATCTTGAACCTGGACAGCAGTGCGCCCAAGGGCTACACTGCTCGTTTGCGCTGCCTATCGTCCTGCCCGGAAACGCTGGGCTTCTCGTCTGCTGTTGGCGGCGCACCGAGCCCGCATCGAACCGCCCGATCTCAGTCAGCCCGATCCAGGCATGTATCGACAGCATCCGGCCTGGCGCAAGTCTCCCCGCCCACTGCCCTCACCCCGTCGCACGACACTCACGACCTGCTGACGCCCGTCGCCCGCTCCACTGCATTCGTCGCCCGCTCCACCGCCGCACCACCTACCACCGCAGCGCCCGCACGCTGAGGCCCCGGAAGGACACCTGTTGCCGTCCCGTACTGCCTCCCGTATCTCTTTCGCAAAGATCGTCGAACCGCTCGCCGTCCCGGACCTGCTGCACCTGCAGACGCAATCCTTCGACTGGCTGATCGGTAACGAAGCCTGGCAGTCCCGCGTCCAGGAGGCTGTGGACGCGGACCGTACCGACGTCCCGCTCACCAGTGGTCTGGAGGAGATCTTCGAGGAGATCTCTCCGATCGAGGACTTCCAGGGAACGATGTCGCTGTCGTTCCGCGACCACCGGTTCGAGCCGCCGAAGTACTCCATCGAGGAGTGCAAGGACAAGGACATGACGTTCTCGGCGCCGATGTTCGTCACCGCCGAGTTCACGAACAACAACACCGGTGAGATCAAGAGCCAGACGGTGTTCATGGGCGACTTCCCGCTCATGACCCCGAAGGGCACCTTCGTCATCAACGGCACCGAGCGTGTCGTCGTCTCGCAGCTCGTCCGGTCCCCGGGCGTCTACTTCGAGAAGGCCGTCGACAAGACCTCCGACAAGGACGTCTTCAGCTGCAAGATCATCCCGAGCCGCGGCGCGTGGCTCGAGTTCGAGGTGGACAAGCGCGACACCGTCGGCGTCCGCATCGACCGCAAGCGCCGCCAGTCGGTCACCGTGCTGCTCAAGGCGCTCGGCTGGGACGACGCCAAGATCCTCGAGCGCTTCGGTGACTACGAGTCGATGCGCACCACCCTGGAGAAGGACCACACGGCCACCCAGGACGACGCGCTGCTCGACATCTACCGCAAGCTCCGTCCGGGCGAACCGCCGACGCGGGAGAGCGCCCAGACGCTGCTCGAGAACCTCTTCTTCAACCCGAAGCGCTACGACCTCGCCAAGGTCGGCCGCTACAAGGTCAACAAGAAGCTCGGGCTCGAGCTGCCCACCGACCAGGGCACGCTCACCGAGGACGACATCGTCTCGACCATCGAGTACGTCGTGAAGCTGCACGCCGGCATCAGCGAGGGCGAGGGCGACTTCCCGATCGAGGTCGACGACATCGACCACTTCGGCAACCGGCGACTGCGCACGGTCGGCGAGCTCATCCAGAACCAGGTCCGCCTGGGTCTGGCCCGCATGGAGCGGGTCGTCCGCGAGCGGATGACCACCCAGGACGTCGAGGCGATCACGCCGCAGACCCTGATCAACATCCGTCCGGTCGTGGCCAGCATCAAGGAGTTCTTCGGAACCTCCCAGCTGTCCCAGTTCATGGACCAGACGAACCCGCTGGCCGGCCTCACCCACAAGCGCCGGCTGTCTGCGCTCGGTCCCGGTGGTCTGTCGCGTGAGCGCGCGGGCTTCGAGGTCCGCGACGTGCACCCCAGCCACTACGGCCGGATGTGCCCGATCGAGACGCCGGAAGGCCCGAACATCGGCCTGATCGGCTCGCTGTCGACCTTCGCCCGGGTGAATCCCTTCGGCTTCGTCGAGACGCCGTACCGCAAGGTCTCGGGCGGTGTGGTCACCGACCAGATCGACTACCTGACGGCGGACGAGGAAGACCGGTTCATCAAGGCGCAGGCGAACGCCCCGCTGACCGAGGACAACCACTTCGCCGAGGCGCGGGTCCTGGTCCGCCGCAAGGGCGGTGAGGTCGAGTTCCTCCCGGGGGACCAGATCGACTACATGGACGTCTCGCCGCGCCAGATGGTGTCGGTCGCGACGGCGATGATCCCGTTCCTCGAGCACGACGACGCCAACCGCGCGCTGATGGGTTCGAACATGCAGCGCCAGTCGGTCCCGCTGCTGCGCAGCGAGGCGCCGCTGGTCGGCACCGGCATGGAGGCCCGCGCGGCCAAGGATGCCGGCGACGTGGTGGTCTGCGAGCAGGACGGTGTGGTCGAGGAGCTCTCCGCCGACTTCATGACCGTCATGCACGACGACGGCACCCGTCGGACCTACCGGCTCGCCAAGTTCCGCCGGTCCAACCAGGGCACCTGCATCAACCAGCGCCCGATCGTCGACGAAGGCGACCGCGTCCTCGCCGGCCAGGTCGTCGCCGACGGCCCCTGCACCGACAACGGCGAGATGGCGCTCGGCAAGAACCTGCTGGTCGCCTTCATGAGCTGGCAGGGCCACAACTACGAGGACGCGATCATCCTGTCGCAGCGCCTCGTGCAGGACGACGTCCTGTCCTCGATCCACATCGAGGAGCACGAGGTCGACGCCCGCGACACCAAGCTGGGCGCCGAGGAGATCACCCGGGACATCCCGAACGTCTCCGAGGAGGTCCTCGCCGACCTCGACGAGCGCGGCATCATCCGCATCGGCGCCGAGGTGACCAACGGCGACGTGCTGGTCGGCAAGGTCACCCCCAAGGGCGAGACCGAGCTGACCCCCGAGGAGCGCCTGCTCCGCGCGATCTTCGGTGAGAAGGCGCGGGAGGTCCGCGACACCTCGTTGAAGGTGCCGCACGGTGAGTCCGGCAAGGTCATCGGCGTCCGCGTGTTCTCGCGCGAGGACGGCGACGAGCTGCCCCCGGGCGTCAACGAGCTGGTCCGCGTCTACATCGCGCAGAAGCGCAAGATCACCGACGGCGACAAGCTCGCCGGACGGCACGGCAACAAGGGCGTCATCTCCAAGATCCTCCCGGTCGAGGACATGCCGTTCCTCGAGGACGGGACGCCCGTCGACATCGTGCTCAACCCGCACGGTGTGCCGCGCCGGATGAACATCGGCCAGATCCTGGAGACGCACCTCGGCTGGGTCGCGGCCACCGGCTGGCAGGTCGACTCGGGTGACGAGCAGTGGAAGCAGCGCCTGCGGTCCGTCGGCGCCGACGCCGCCGAGCCGGGCAACAACGTCGCCACCCCGGTGTTCGACGGCGCCCGCGAGGAGGAGATCACCGGCCTGCTCGAGAGCACCCTGCCGACCCGCGACGGTCAGCGCCTCATCGGTGCCTCCGGCAAGGCCCGGCTGTTCGACGGACGTAGCGGCGAGCCGTTCCCCGACCCCGTGTCGGTCGGCTACATCTACATCCTGAAGCTGCTGCACCTGGTCGACGACAAGATCCACGCCCGGTCGACCGGCCCGTACTCGATGATCACCCAGCAGCCGCTCGGTGGTAAGGCGCAGTTCGGTGGCCAGCGCTTCGGCGAGATGGAGGTGTGGGCCCTCGAGGCCTACGGCGCCGCCTACGCGCTGCAGGAGCTGCTCACGATCAAGTCCGACGACGTGCTCGGCCGCGTGAAGGTCTACGAGGCCATCGTCAAGGGCGAGAACATCCCCGAGCCGGGCATCCCCGAGTCGTTCAAGGTGCTCATCAAGGAGATGCAGTCGCTGTGCCTCAACGTCGAGGTGCTCTCCAGCGACGGCAGCGCCATCGAGATGCGTGACACCGACGAGGACGTCTTCCGCGCCGCGGAGGAGCTGGGCATCGACCTGTCGCGGCGGGAGCCGAGCAGCGTCGAAGAAGTCTGATCGCATCGGCCCCCGGGCCGACCTGTTGACCCTTTCTCACACGAATACCGATTAGACAGAAAGAAGCGTCCGAGTTGCTCGACGTCAATTTCTTCGACGAACTGCGAATCGGCCTCGCGAGCGCTGACGACATCCGTCAGTGGTCGCACGGCGAGGTCAAGAAGCCCGAGACGATCAACTACCGCACCCTCAAGCCGGAGAAGGACGGGCTCTTCTGCGAGAAGATCTTCGGTCCGACCCGGGACTGGGAGTGCTACTGCGGTAAGTACAAGCGCGTCCGCTTCAAGGGCATCATCTGCGAGCGCTGCGGCGTCGAGGTCACCCGGGCCAAGGTGCGTCGTGAGCGGATGGGCCACATCGAGCTGGCCGCCCCGGTCACGCACATCTGGTACTTCAAGGGTGTACCGAGCCGGCTCGGTTACCTGCTCGACCTCGCGCCGAAGGACCTGGAGAAGGTCATCTACTTCGCCGCCTACATGGTGACGAAGGTCGACGAGGAGAAGCGGCACCGCGACCTGCCCTCGATCGAGTCCGAGATGGGCGTCGAGAAGTCGCAGTTCGAGGACAAGCGCGACGCCGACGTCGAGGTGCGGGCCAAGAAGCTCGAGACCGACCTCGCGGCCCTCGAGGCCGAGGGTGCGAAGGGCGACGCCCGCCGCAAGGTCCGCGAGCAGGCCGAGCGCGAGATGAACCAGATCCGCCGGCGGGCGCAGGAGCGCATCGACCGGCTGGACACGGTTCTGTCCCGGTTCAAGGACCTGAAGGTCCAGGACCTGGAGAGCGACGAGCTGCTCTACCGCGAGCTGCGGGACCGCTTCTCCGACTACTTCGAAGGCGGGATGGGCGCCGAGGCGCTGCAGAACCGCCTGGCGGAGTTCGACCTCGAGGCCGAGGCCGAGTCGCTGCGGGAGACCATCCGCACCGGCAAGGGGCAGAAGAAGGCCCGCGCCCTCAAGCGGCTCAAGGTCGTCACGGCGTTCCTCAACACCCGGAACAGCCCGAACGGCATGGTGCTGGACTGCGTGCCGGTCATCCCGCCGGACCTGCGCCCGATGGTGCAGCTCGACGGTGGCCGCTTCGCGACCTCCGACCTGAACGACCTGTACCGCCGGGTCATCAACCGGAACAACCGGCTCAAGCGTCTGCTCGACCTCGGTGCGCCCGAGATCATCGTGAACAACGAGAAGCGGATGCTGCAGGAGGCCGTCGACGCGCTGTTCGACAACGGCCGCCGCGGACGTCCGGTGACCGGCCCGGGTAACCGGCCGCTCAAGTCGCTGTCCGACATGCTCAAGGGCAAGCAGGGCCGGTTCCGCCAGAACCTGCTCGGCAAGCGCGTCGACTACTCCGGCCGTTCGGTCATCGTCGTCGGCCCGCAGCTCAAGCTGCACCAGTGCGGCCTGCCGAAGCAGATGGCGCTCGAGCTGTTCAAGCCGTTCGTCATGAAGCGGCTTGTCGACCTCAACCACGCGCAGAACATCAAGAGTGCGAAGCGCATGGTCGAGCGGGCCCGCCCCGTCGTGTGGGACGTGCTCGAAGAGGTCATCACCGAGCACCCGGTGCTGCTCAACCGCGCGCCGACGCTGCACCGTCTCGGCATCCAGGCCTTCGAGCCGCAGCTGGTCGAGGGCAAGGCCATCCAGATCCACCCGCTGGTCTGCACGGCCTTCAACGCCGACTTCGACGGTGACCAGATGGCGGTGCACCTGCCGCTGTCCGCGGAGGCGCAGGCCGAGGCCCGCATCCTCATGCTGTCCAGCAACAACATCCTGTCGCCGGCGTCGGGTCGTCCGATCACCTCGCCGACGCAGGACATGGTGCTCGGCATCTACTTCCTGACGCTGGAGCGCGACGGTGCCGAGGGCGAGGGTCGCGTGTTCTCCTCCGTCGCCGAGGCGCAGATGGCCTATGACGCGCGGAACCTGAACCTGCAGGCGAAGATCAAGGTCCGGCTCGACGACCACATCGTTCCGCCGGAAGGTGCCGAGTCCGAGGACGGCGTCGGCACGCTGGTCGAGACCACGCTGGGCCGCTGCCTGTTCAACGAGGCGCTGCCGATCGGATACCCGTTCGTCAACACCGAGGTCGACAAGAAGCGCCTCGGCGCCATCGTCAACGACCTGGCCGAGAAGTACCCGAAGGTCCAGGTCGCGGCGTCGCTCGACGCGCTGAAGGACACGGGCTTCTACTGGTCGACCCGCTCCGGCGTCACCGTCGCCATCGACGACATCGTCGCGCCCCCGCGCAAGGAGGAGATCCTCGGCGCCTACGAGGGACGGGCCGAGCAGATCCAGAAGCAGTACGACCGCGGCTTCCTCACCGACGACGAGCGCCGTCAGGAGCTCATCCAGGTCTGGACCGAGGCGACCGCCGAGGTGGCCCGCGAGATGGAGTCCAACTTCCCGAAGTTGAACCCCGTCTACATGATGGTCAACTCCGGCGCCGGCGGAAACATGATGCAGGTCCGTCAGCTCGCCGGCATGCGCGGCCTGGTGGCCAACCCCAAGGGCGAGATCATCCCGCGGCCGATCAAGTCGAACTTCCGCGAGGGTCTCGACGTGCTGGAGTACTTCATCTCCACGCACGGCGCCCGCAAGGGTCTGGCGGACACCGCGCTGCGGACCGCCGACTCGGGCTACCTGACCCGGCGTCTGGTCGACGTCAGCCAGGACGTGATCATCCGCGAGGACGACTGCGGCACCGAGCGGGGCATCCCGATCTCGATCGCCGCGCCGAACCGCGAGGGCACGCTGGTCCGCGCGCAGCACGTGGAGACCTCGGTCTACGCGCGCACGCTCGCCACCGACGTCGAGGGCTCGGACGGCCAGACGCTGATGCCGGCCGGTACGGACCTCGGTGACGTGGTCATCGACCAGCTCATCGCGGCCGGGGTGTCCGAGGTGCGGGTCAAGTCGGTGCTCACCTGCCAGTCGCGGGTCGGCGTCTGCGCCCAGTGCTACGGGCGTTCGCTGGCCACCGGCAAGCTGGTGGACGTCGGCGAGGCCGTCGGCATCGTCGCCGCCCAGTCGATCGGCGAGCCCGGCACGCAGCTGACGATGCGCACCTTCCACACCGGTGGTGTGGCCGGTGACGACATCACCCACGGTCTGCCGCGTGTGGTGGAGCTGTTCGAGGCGCGCCAGCCCAAGGGCAAGGCGCCGATCACCGAGAACGCGGGTCGCGTGCGGGTCGAGGAGACCGACCGCACCCGCAAGATCGTGATCGTCCCCGACGACGGCTCGGAGGAGATGGCCTACCCGGTGTCCCGCCGCTCCCGCCTGCGGGTCGGCGAGGGCGACCGCGTCGGTGTCGGCGACCAGCTCATCGAGGGTGCCGTCGATCCGCACGAGGTGCTGCGCATCCTCGGACCGCGTCAGGTGCAGCTGCACCTCGTGGACCAGGCGCAGGACGTGTACCGGTCGCAGGGCGTGTCGATCCACGACAAGCACATCGAGATCATCATCCGCCAGATGCTGAAGCGGGTGAATGTGCTCGAGTCGGGTGACACCGACCTGCTGCCGGGTGAGCTCGTCGAGCGGGCCCGCTTCGAGGGCGAGAACCGGCGCGTCGTGGAGTCCGGTGGCCAGCCGGCCTCGGCCCGGCCGGTGCTCATGGGCATCACCAAGGCGTCGCTGGCGACGGAGTCGTGGCTGTCCGCGGCCTCGTTCCAGGAGACGACCCGGGTGCTCACCGATGCGGCGATCAACGCGCGCTCCGACAGCCTGCTCGGCCTGAAGGAGAACGTGATCATCGGAAAGCTCATCCCGGCCGGTACCGGTACCTCGCGGTACCGCAACATCCGGGTGGAGCCGACCGAGGAGGCCCGCGCCGCCGCCTACACGATGGGCAGCTACGAGGACCAGGACTGGTCGACCGCCGCCTTCGGCACCGGTGCCGGTCAGGCCGTTCCGCTCGAGGACTACGACTACCGCGACTACCGGTAGACGCTGGCTCAGAACGCCGGGAGGGCCCGGGGACCGTAAGGTTCCCGGGCCCTCCCGGCGTTTCGGGGCTCAGCGCCCTTGGGGCTGCGTAATCTTCGGCCGCCCCTGACCGGCGGAAACTTACGCAATGTCCGGTCGCCGGCGCCCGGTGCCCGGTGCCCGGCGTCCGACGCCCGGCGCCCGACGCCGGGCGATTCGTGCCTTCAAGTCCGCCACAACCGTGCGACAAGGGACCACCGCCCGTCGACCTCCCACCACTCGTAGGGCGCCGGGTCGTTCCTCGGTGGGATCCTGGTCTTGGCCCTCATCGCCACGGTCGCCGTGGCTGCGGTGTTTCTGGTCCGTCGGCGGCGACGTCGCGATGCGGTCGGCGGTCAGCCGAATCTGGCGCCGGTCGGTGCTCCGGTCGGGCAGCCGTACGGCTATGGCAAGAGCATCTGAGGTCCTGTCCTCTGTGGCGTGGTGCGGTCGCCGTGGCTAGTTGCCGGTGAGGGTCGCGCCGTACTCGGCGATCGGCAGCGTCTGGGTGCTGGTGCGCTCGACGGTCCCGCCGATCGGCTGATCGCCTGGGAGCCCGGCCACGCTGTAGCGGCCGGACCAGACGGCGGTGAGGCCCACGGTCGTGCCGGGTGACGGCGCGGCGTAGGCGTGGCTGACGTAGTGGCCGGGGTTGCTGCGAGGGTCGGTCCCGTCGAAGGGGCGGCCGGGCCAGCTGGTGCTGTCGCCCGCGCCGTCGCCCCAGGACCAGCGCCAGCTCACGTCCGCCGTGATCGTGATGGTCGGGAACGGTGCCTGGCTCACGGAGAACGTCGTCTGCTGCGGCGGATCGGTGGAGGCGACCAGCGGCAGGTTGACGACGGCGCGATCACCGGGCTGCAGCTTCAGGGCGGGAAGCGGCAGCGGTAGGCGCTGGAAGTAGCTGTCGACGAACGCCTGCAGCTGCGCGGGGCTGTACGGGAGCTGCTGCTGAGGCGTGAGGCAGACGCTGCCCGGCTGGAGCGTCCAGGCTCCGACCGTCGGCGTCACCTGCCGCTGGGCGACGAACAACGACTGTGTGTCCTGGGCGAGGCACTGCAACGTCCCGCCCTCGCACCCGCCGTTGCCGCCGGGGACGTCGCAGGTCGAGCGGTAGTCGTACTCGATGAGCGGCCCGGTGGGCCGGGCTGGCTGTACGATTGGATCGCGCTCGGTTTGCGGCTGCTTCAGCTCCTGCGAGGGGTAGCTCGATTCGGACGCCGATAGCTAGCCGAAGACGGTCCAGCCGTCTGCCGGACGACCGCGGCTTCGGAGTTCAGCGCCGCAACCAGCTACAGCCGCCGACGCCGTCGGCCGGACTGGGCCAGGACGACGGCGACTCAGCGACGAAGTTGCGACCGCAGTGACAGCGCGTGCCCGCCTCATCACACGTCGGACGAACCTGATTGCTGCAGCGTGTCGATCATCCAGTGGTCGCCGCTCTCGGACGAGCAGTAGGTAGTAGACTGCCTCGTCCGCGCGCAGCTCCTGCCGTCGCGGTGTCCGTTCGGATGAACTAGCTGACGCCTCCGCCGTCGGAGACGAGCGCTGTCACCTTGGCGAACGCTGGGCCCGGTCTGCCCGAACAGCAAGCTCGTCGACTCGGATCATCGCGCCCGTCGATCTCGGCCGCCCTGTTGAGTAGGCGCTCGTCGATCTCGATGCTCGAAGGCGAGCACTCGGAGCAGGTGTCCTTGCGGAGCGTGAGCGAGTCAGCGGTCTCGCCCGTGTTGCAGAGGCCGTTCCAGCGCCGCGAAGGTAGGCCCGCGTGAACGCGAATGCGCCCTCCTGGTCCGCCGAGGACACGAACGGCGTGGGTGAGGCCGTCGGGGACGGTGTCGCGCTTGTCGTCGCCGGAAGCGGGGGCGGGGGAGTCGCGCCCTTCTGGTCAGCACTGCAACTGACGGTCACCAATAGGGCAGCAAGAAGCCCCAGTACGCGCCCGACCATGAACCCACCGTAACCGGATTCGTGAGAAACGCCGAAATTGTCCACAGGGCGCACTCCGCCTACGCATCGCTTGATCAACGCTGCCGGGAGCGGCCAGGGGGCGTCGATCCGTCGGTGGAGCGGTTTCGCGGCAGCGTTGATGTTGTCCACCTTGATCAACCGCACAGGGGCAGATCGCCAAGGGCGTCCACCGGACCCCCACAAGCGATCGCTCGCTGTGCGGTTGATCCTGCCGGTCACCCGGACTCGCTGTGGCACGAAGTGCAGGGGCAAGCGTGTCCCGAAGTGGATCTACTGCGCCTGGGCGGCCCGAATACCCGTCAACGGGGTCAGTAGATCAACTTCGCCCGGGGTGCAGCCCGCCCGCCTCACCCGAACGCCGCGGCTCTCAGCTCCCCGTAGGCCCGCACCAGATCCGGCAGTTGGTAGTGCGCGTTCAGCCCGCTCGGGTTGGGCAGCAGCCACACCTTCGACGGCCCCAGCAGCTCCGGCTGCGGCCCGACCGCCGCCTTCGGCCGCCCGAACGCCGTCCGGTACGACGTCAGCCCGAGGAACGCCATGTACGTCGGCGACCAACGCGTAGCGACCGAGCAGCACCCGCGCCGCCCCCGCCTCGATCTCGGAGCGCGAGAGCTCGTCCGCCCGCGCCGTCGCCCGGTCGACGAGGTTCGTCACCCCCAGCCCACAGGCAAGGATCGTGGACGTCTCCGACGGGTGCAGCCGCCGCGGCGTGAACCCGGCCCCGAACAGCGTCGGCCACAGCCGGTTCGACGGCGAGGCGAAGTGGTAGCCCACCGACCCGGACCACAGCGACGGGTTGATCCCGACCAGCACGACACGCAGTCCGGGAGCGACGAGATCGGGCACGGTGCGCCCGTAGGCTGCCTGCAACTCCTCCCTGGAGGGACGTGCAGGTGGCGGGCTCGCGGCGGCGCGAGTGGCTCCGCCGGGGCGGGCTCGCCCCGGTTCGACATGCCTGACCATCACAGGTAGTCTGCATGTTCGTGGCTGAGGGCTGCTGTCCTCAGCCGGCAACTTGCGCCCACCCGGCGCGGTGGCGGCGTAGCTCGAGGGCTACGTTGGCCGGCGGTGACGGGGTCGTCCGATTTCTTCGAAGTCGGCAGTTGGCGCGCCTAGCCAGCCCGAGCAAACGAGCGCGGGTTTCCGGCTGAGCGCGACACGCCCGACCCCGGGGGTCGGGCGAAACGGACAAGAAGCCCAAGACATCAGAAAAGCAGTGGACGAAGTACCGCGACGGGAGTGACAGGCAGCCTCATGCCGACGATCCAGCAGCTGGTCCGTAAGGGCCGCGAGGCCAAGGTCGAGAAGACCAACACTCCGGCGCTCAAGGGCAGCCCCCAGCGCCGGGGGGTGTGCACGCGCGTCTACACGACCACGCCGAAGAAGCCGAACTCGGCGCTGCGCAAGGTCGCCCGCGTGCGGCTCACGAGCGGCATCGAGGTCACCGCCTACATCCCGGGCGTCGGCCACAACCTGCAGGAGCACTCGATCGTGCTGGTGCGCGGCGGCCGCGTGAAGGACCTGCCGGGCGTTCGGTACAAGATCATCCGCGGTTCGCTCGACACCCAGGGTGTCCGCAACCGCAAGCAGGCCCGTAGCCGCTACGGCGCGAAGAAGGAGAAGTCCTAATGCCGCGCAAGGGCCCAGCCCCGAAGCACCCCGTCGTCGTCGACCCGGTCTACGGTTCGCCGCTCGTCACGGCGCTGGTCAACAAGATCCTCCTCGACGGCAAGAAGTCGGTCGCGGAGCGGATCGTCTACGGCGCCATGGAAGGTGCCCGTGAGAAGAACGGTGCCGACCCGGTCGTCACCCTCAAGCGGGCGCTGGACAACGTGAAGCCCACCCTCGAGGTGCGCAGCCGCCGGGTCGGTGGCGCCACCTACCAGGTTCCGGTCGAGGTGCGCGCGGGCCGCAGCACCACCCTGGCGCTGCGCTGGCTGGTCACCTACGCCCGCCAGCGTCGCGAGAAGACCATGACCGAGCGGCTGATGAACGAGCTGCTCGACGCGAGCAACGGCCTCGGTGCCGCCGTGAAGCGGCGCGAGGACACCCACAAGATGGCGGAGTCCAACAAGGCCTTCGCCCACTACCGCTGGTAGACGCTGAATGGCTGACAACGTAGAAGTAGCCCTGGCCGAGACCCGGAACATCGGGATCATGGCCCACATCGACGCGGGCAAGACCACCACGACCGAGCGGATCCTGTTCTACACCGGTCGTTCGTACAAGATCGGCGAGGTCCACGAGGGCGCCGCCGTCATGGACTGGATGCCGCAGGAGCAGGAGCGCGGCATCACGATCACGTCCGCCGCGACGACCTGTTTCTGGCGCGACCACCGCATCAACATCATCGACACCCCGGGCCACGTCGACTTCACCGTCGAGGTGGAGCGCAGCCTGCGCGTGCTCGACGGTGCCGTCGCGGTCTTCGACGCCGTCGCCGGCGTGGAGCCGCAGAGCGAGACCGTCTGGCGCCAGGCGGACCGGTACAACGTGCCGCGCATCGCGTTCGTCAACAAGATGGACCGCGTCGGCGCCGAGTTCCACCGCTGCGTCGAGATGATGGTCGACCGCCTCCAGGCCACTCCGCTGGTCATCCAGCTGCCGTGGGGCGTGGAGTCCGGCTTCCAGGGCGTCATCGATCTCATCCGCATGCGCGGCCTGCTCTGGCTGACCGAGGGCAAGGGCGACAAGTACGAGGTCGTCGACATCCCGGCCGACCACGCCGAGAGCGCGCGCGAGTGGCGTGAGCGTCTCCTCGAGACCGTCGCCGAGAACGACGACGAGCTCATGGAGAAGTACCTCGAGGGCGAAGAGCCCTCCGAGGAGGAGCTCATGGCCGGCATCCGCCGCGCCACGACTGCCAGCAAGCTCAACCCCGTGCTGTGCGGCACCGCGTTCAAGAACAAGGGCGTCCAGCCCATGCTCGACGCGGTCGTCGACTTCCTGCCCTCGCCCGTCGACGTCGGCGCCATCCAGGGTCACGACGTCAAGGACGAGTCGGTCGCGGTCGAGCGGCGCGCGGACGAGGACGAGCCGTTCTCGGCGCTGGCGTTCAAGATCATGAGCGACCAGCACCTCGGGAAGCTGACCTACATCCGGGTCTACTCCGGCAAGATCACCAAGGGCTCCCCGATCCTCAACTCCACCAAGGACAACAAGGAGCGGGTCGGAAAGATCTACATCATGCACGCCAACCAGCGCGAGGAGCGCGAGGGCGTGGGTGCCGGCCAGATCGTCGCGATCCAGGGCATGAAGAACACCACCACCGGTGACACGCTCTGCGACCCCGACAAGCCCGTGATCCTCGAGTCGATGAACTTCCCGGCTCCCGTCATCCACGTGGCGATCGAGCCGAAGACGAAGGCCGACCAGCAGAAGCTGGGCGAGGCCATCCAGCGGCTCGCCGAGGAGGACCCCACCTTCCAGGTGCGGACCGACGAGGAGACCGGCCAGACGATCATCGCGGGTATGGGCGAGCTGCACCTCGACGTGCTGGTCGACCGGATGCGCCGCGAGTTCAAGGTCGAGGCCAACGTCGGCAAGCCGCAGGTCGCCTACCGCGAGACCATCCGCCGCAAGGTGGAGAAGGTCGACTACACCCACAAGAAGCAGACCGGTGGTTCCGGTCAGTTCGCGAAGGTGCAGATCGACCTCGAGCCCAGCGGCGGCGACGGCGGCGGCTACGAGTTCGTCAACGCCGTGACCGGTGGCCGCATCCCGCGCGAGTACATCCCGAGCGTGGACGCCGGCTGCCAGGAGGCCATGGAGTTCGGCGTGCTCGCCGGCTACCCGCTGGTCGATGTCAAGGTCACCCTCCAGGACGGCCAGTACCACGACGTCGACTCGTCCGAGCTCGCCTTCAAGATCGCCGGTTCGATGGCGTTCAAGGAGGCCGCGCGGCGGGCCGACCCGGCCATCCTCGAGCCGATGATGGCCGTCGAGGTCACCACCCCGGACGACTACCTGGGCGACGTGATCGGCGACCTGAACAGCCGACGCGGCCAGATCCAGGCGATGGAGGAGCGCGGAGGCGCCCGCCTCGTCAAGGCCCTGGTGCCGCTGTCGGAGATGTTCGGCTACGTCGGTGACTTGCGGTCGAAGACCTCCGGTCGAGCGAGCTACAGCATGCAGTTCGACTCGTACGCCGAGGTGCCGAACTCGCTGGCGCAAGAGATCATCGCCAAGGCGCGCGGGGAGTAACCGGCACATCCTGTAGACATTCTCCGGGTGGGAGCGACGCCGTACGCGCCCCCGACTCTTTCCAAGAGTGATCAGCCCAGCAAGGACAGACGTCGTACGGCGCCCGTAGAGCACGACCACCCGTTCCTAGGAGGGACACCAAGTGGCGAAGGCGAAGTTCGAGCGGAACAAGCCGCACATCAACATCGGCACCATCGGTCACATCGACCATGGCAAGACGACGCTGACGGCGGCGATCACGAAGGTGCTCCACGAGAAGCACCCGGACCTCAACCCCTTCACGCCGTTCGACCAGATCGACAAGGCGCCGGAGGAGAAGGCCCGCGGCATCACCATCTCCATCGCCCACGTCGAGTACCAGACCGACAAGCGGCACTACGCCCACGTCGACTGTCCTGGTCACGCCGACTACATCAAGAACATGATCACCGGTGCGGCGCAGATGGACGGCGCCATCCTGGTCGTGTCGGCGACCGACGGCCCGATGCCGCAGACCAAGGAGCACGTGCTGCTCGCCCGCCAGGTCGGCGTGCCCTACATCGTCGTCGCGCTGAACAAGGCCGACATGGTCGACGACGAGGAGATCCTGGAGCTCGTCGAGCTCGAGGTCCGCGAGCTCCTCTCGACCTACGAGTTCCCGGGTGACGACGTCCCGGTCGTGCGGGTCTCCGCGCTGAAGGCCCTCGAGGGCGACTCCGAGTGGTCCGACAAGCTCATGGAGCTCATGGACGCGGTCGACGACTCCATCCCGGAGCCGCAGCGCGACACCGAGAAGGCCTTCCTCATGCCGATCGAGGACGTCTTCACGATCACCGGCCGCGGAACGGTCGTCACCGGCCGCGCCGAGCGCGGTGTCCTCAAGACCGGTGAGACCGTCGAGATCGTCGGTATCCGCGAGAAGACCATGACGACGACCGTCACCGGCGTCGAGATGTTCCGCAAGCTGCTCGACGAGGCGCGTGCCGGTGAGAACGTCGGCCTGCTGCTCCGCGGCATCAAGCGTGAGGACGTCGAGCGCGGCCAGGTCGTGGTCCGGCCGGGGACGACGACCCCGCACACCGAGTTCGAGGCGCAGGTCTACATCCTGAGCAAGGACGAGGGCGGTCGCCACACCCCGTTCTTCAACAACTACCGCCCGCAGTTCTACTTCCGCACCACGGACGTCACCGGCGTCGTCACGCTGCCCGAGGGCACCGAGATGGTCATGCCGGGCGACAACACCGAGATGAGCGTCGTGCTGATCCAGCCGATCGCCATGGAAGAGGGTCTGCGCTTCGCCATTCGTGAGGGTGGCCGCACCGTCGGTGCCGGCCGCGTCACGAAGATCCTCAAGTAGTCGAGTCGCCGCGGCGGCCGGGCCTGCAGGTTCCGGCCGCCGCGGCGCGACTCGGCTCGTGCGGCCCGACCAGCCCCGCCCGAGCCCGAAGCTTCCCGAACATTCGCGCTGCGAGACCAAGAAGGAACGATGGCAGCCCAGAAGATCCGCATCAGGCTCAAGGCCTACGACCACGAGGTCATCGACTCGTCGGCGCGCAAGATCGTCGAGACGGTGACCCGCACGGGCGCGCAGGTCGCCGGGCCGGTGCCGCTGCCGACCGAGAAGAACGTCTACTGCGTCATCCGCTCGCCGCACAAGTACAAGGACAGCCGCGAGCACTTCGAGATGCGCACGCACAAGCGCCTCATCGACATCATCGACCCCACCCCGAAGACCGTCGACTCGCTCATGCGGCTGGACCTGCCGGCCGGCGTCGACATCTCCATCAAGCTCTAGAGGAGGCTCGCGATGGCTGACCGCATCATCCGCGGCATCCTCGGCACCAAGCTGGGGATGACCCAGGTGTTCGACGAGCAGAACCGCATCGTCCCGGTCACGGTCGTCAAGGCCGGACCGAACGTCGTGACGCAGGTGCGCAGCGCCGACGTCGACGGCTACAGCGCGATCCAGCTCGCCTTCGGCGAGATCGACCCGCGCAAGGTGAACAAGCCGCTGCGCGGACACTTCGAGAAGGCGGGCGTCACGCCGCGCCGCCACGTGGTGGAGCTGCGCACGCTGGACGCGTCGTCCTACACCGTCGGGCAGGAGCTCACCGCCGAGGTGTTCGCCGCCGGCGCCGTCGTCGACGTGATCGCCGACAGCAAGGGCAAGGGCACCGCCGGTGTCATGAAGCGCCACGGCTTCGGCGGTCTCGGCGCCGGCCACGGCGTGCAGCGCAAGCACCGCTCGCCGGGCTCCATCGGCGGCTGCGCCACCCCGGCCCGGGTCTTCAAGGGCCTGCGGATGGCCGGCCGGATGGGCGCCGTGCGCACCACCACGATGAACCTGCGGGTCCACTCGGTCGACGCCGAGCGCGGGCTGCTGCTGATCAAGGGCGCCGTTCCCGGGCCCGACGGGGCCCTCGTCCTCGTCCGCAGCGCCGCGAAGCGTCCGGCCCCGGCCCCGTTCGAGGCAAGCACGCAAGGGAGTGAGTCCCAGTGAGTCTCGTCGACGCCGCCACCGCGGCCGGGACGACGCGCACCGTCAACGTCTCGTCGCCCACCGGTGACCTCGCCCGTACGGTCGAGCTTCCGGCGGAGATCTTCGACGTCGGTGTCAACGTGCCGCTGATCCACCAGGTCGTCGTCGCCCAGCTCGCCGCTGCCCGGCAGGGCACGCACGACACCAAGACGCGCGGCGAGGTCCGCGGCGGTGGGCGCAAGCCGTACCGCCAGAAGGGCACCGGTCGCGCCCGTCAGGGTTCGACCCGCGCGCCGCAGTTCGCCGGCGGTGGGACCGTCCACGGCCCGACGCCGCGCAACTACGCGCAGCGGACGCCGAAGAAGATGAAGGCCGCCGCGCTGCGCGGGGCGTTGTCCGACCGGGCCCGCTACGGCCGGGTGCACGTCGTCTCCGGCGTCGTCGAGGGCGACACCCCGTCGACGAAGCAGGCCGCGGCCCATCTGGCGAGCATCGTGACCGGCCGGCACCTGCTGGTCGTGGTCGAGCGGCACGACGAGGTCACGCGCAAGAGCTTGCGCAACCTCGAGAACGTGCACCTGCTTGTCCCGGGTCAGCTGAACACCTACGACGTCCTCGTCAGCGACGACGTGGTCTTCACCGAGGGCGCGCTGGCCGAGTTCCTCGCCGGCCCGCCCAAGGGCAAGGGTGCGAGCGCGGTGGCGCGCGAGGAAGAGCTCGAGCAGCTCGGTGACGCCGTGACCACGTTGGCGAAGGCGCCGCAGGAGGCCGCCCGCCCCGCCAAGCGCTCCGGAAGCTCGAAGACCAGCACCTCGACGGCCAGCACCCCGAAAGCCACGCAGTCAACGCAGGAGGCCAATGTGAGCGAGACCCAGGGCAACACCTCTTCGGCCGGCGGCGGTAACACTGGCGCGGCAGGCCGCGGTGTCTCGGACGAGGAGATGGCGGCCGAGGTCGAGGGTCAGACCAGCAGCGACCTGCAGGCCGAGGACAAGTTCGAGAACGAGGCCGGCGGCGCCGCGAGTGACACCGAGGCGGCGAAGGAATGATTCCCGACCCGCGCGACGTCATCCTGGCGCCGGTCATCTCGGAGAAGAGCTACGGGCTCATCGAGGAGGGGACCTACACCTTCCTCGTCCGCCCCGAGGCCAACAAGACCGAGATCAAGATCGCGGTCGAGAAGATCTTCAACGTCCGGGTGCTGAACGTGAACACCGCCAACCGCCAGGGCAAGCGCAAGCGCACCCGGTACGGCTACGGCAAGCGCAAGGACACCAAGCGCGCGCTCGTCAGCCTCCAGGCGGGCGATTCGATCGAGATCTTCGGCGGACCGGTCGCCTGACGGCGACCACCCCGACCGACCACCTAGCCACACAGCCACCAGAGCCACCAGCAACCGAGCTCTCTGCCAGAGGAATCCGATGGGTATCCGCAAGTACAAGCCGACGTCGCCGGGGCGCCGCGGCGCCAGCGTCGCCGACTTCGTCGAGGTGACCCGCGACGAGCCGGAGAAGTCGCTGATCCGCCCGCTGCACGGGCGGGGCGGGCGCAACGTCCACGGCAAGGTGACCGTCCGCCACCAGGGCGGCGGCCACAAGCGGGCCTACCGGCTGATCGACTTCCGGCGGGACAAGGACGGCGTGCCGGCCAAGGTCGCGCACATCGAGTACGACCCGAACCGCACCGCCCGGATCGCCCTGCTGCACTACGCCGACGGCGAGAAGCGCTACATCATCGCGCCGACCCGGCTGAACCAGGGCGACACCGTCGTCTCCGGTCCGGGCAGCGACATCAAGCCGGGCAACGCGCTGCCGCTGCGCTACATCCCGACGGGCACCGTCGTGCACGCCATCGAGCTCCGGCCCGGCGGCGGTGCGAAGATCGCCCGCAGCGCCGGCTCGAGCGTCCAGCTGGTCGCGAAGGACCAGGGCATGGCCCTGCTCCGGATGCCCTCCGGCGAGATCCGCAACGTCGACCAGCGCTGCCGCGCCACCGTCGGCGAGGTCGGGAATGCCGAACAGGCGGGCATCAACTGGGGCAAGGCCGGCCGGATGCGCTGGAAGGGCAAGCGCCCGACCGTCCGCGGTGTCGCCATGAACCCGGTGGACCACCCGCACGGCGGTGGTGAGGGCAAGACCTCCGGTGGCCGCAACCCGGTGAACCCGGCGGGTAAGCCCGAGGGTCGCACCCGGGCGCGGAACAAGCCGAGCGACCGGATGATCGTCCGCCGTCGCAAGACGGGACGGAAGCGCTAGGCATGAGTTCGACAGCACCCAGCAGTCGCAGCACCACACCGACGACGACCACCAACTGAGCAGAAGGAAAGGAGACAGCGAATGCCACGCAGCGTGAAGAAGGGCGCGTTCGTCGACGACCACCTGCTCAAGAAGGTGGACGCGCAGAACGGCCGCGGTACCAAGAACGTGATCAAGACCTGGTCCCGCCGGTCCACGATCATCCCGGACATGCTCGGCCACACGATCGCCGTGCACGACGGGCGCAAGCACGTCCCGGTGTTCGTCACCGAGGGCATGGTCGGGCACAAGCTCGGCGAGTTCGCGCCGACGCGCACGTTCCGCGGTCACGTGAAGGAAGACCGGAGGTCGCGCCGTGGCTAACCCCAAGGGTGCCGCCGCCGCCACCAAGGCCGCCGTCGACGAGTCCCAGATCGCCCGTGCGTCCGCCCGCTACCTGCGGGTGAGCCCGCGCAAGGCGCGCCGGATCATCGACATCGTCCGCGGCACGAAGGCCAGCGAGGCCCTCGACGTGCTGCGCTTCGACGAGCACGCCGCCAGCGAGGACATCTACAAGGTCGTCGCGAGCGCCGTCGCCAACGCCGAGCACAACCAGCGGCTCGACCCCGACTCGCTGTGGATCTCGGAGGCGTTCGTCGACGAGGGCCCGACGCTCAAGCGGTTCCGCCCGCGTGCCCAGGGCCGCGCGTACCGCATCCGTAAGCGGACCAGCCACGTCACCGTCGTGGTCGAGAGCCGTGAGAGCACCGGCAGCGCCGGCGCTCGGAGTAGTTCGAGGAGGGCCCGCTAGTGGGTCAGAAGGTCAACCCGCACGGGTTCCGGCTCGGCATCAGCAGCGAGTTCACCTCGCGCTGGTACGCCGACAAGCAGTACTCGGCCTACGTGGGCGAGGACGTCAAGATCCGCAAGATGATGTCGCGCGGCATGGAGCGCGCGGGCATCAGCCGGGTCGACATCGAGCGCACCCAGGGTCGGCTGCGCGTCGACATCCACACCGCCCGGCCGGGCATCGTCATCGGCCGTCGCGGCGCGGAGGCCGACCGCATCCGCGGCGAGCTCGAGAAGCTCACCGGCAAGCAGGTGCAGCTCAACATCCTCGAGGTGAAGAGTCCCGAGGTGGACGCCCAGCTCGTCGCGCAGGGTGTCGCCGAGCAGCTCTCCAGCCGCGTCAGCTTCCGCCGAGCCATGCGCAAGGCGATGCAGACCGCGACCAAGGGCGGCGCCAAGGGCATCCGGGTGCAGTGCTCCGGACGCCTCGGCGGCGCCGAGATGAGCCGCTCGGAGTTCTACCGCGAGGGTCGCGTCCCGCTGCACACGCTGCGCGCCGACATCGACTACGGCTTCTACGAGGCCCGGACCACCTTCGGCCGCATCGGCGTCAAGGTCTGGATCTACAAGGGCGACGTCGTCCAGAGCCGCGCCGAGCGCGAGGCCCAGGACGCGATCCTGCGTCAGCAGCGCCGTGAGCGTCCGGTCCGCCGGCCGCGCAGCGGCTCCACCGGCACGACGACCGGCGGCACCGAGGCCGGTCGCGCCGCAGCGGCCGAGGGTGGTCCCAGTCGATCCAGTCGTTCCCGTCCGCCGCAGGCCGACGGCGACGCCGTGCTGCCGACCGCCGCACCGGAGGCCGCGAACGCCACCGAGCCCCGGTCCGCCGACGTGACCGACGCACCGGCCCAGCCGGTGCCCGGTGTCGACTCGAGCGAGTCGACCGGCGGCCCGGCCAGCGCCGGCGATCAGCCGCTGGCGCCGGACGACCAGGGCAGCGCACTCGACCCCGACGCCACCGCAGCGTCGTCAGAGTCGCCCGAGTCAGGGCAGGAGGGCTGACATGCTCATCCCGCGCAGGGTCAAGCACCGCAAGCAGCACCACCCGGGTCGCGGCGGCGCCGCCAAGGGCGGCACGCGCGTGACGTTCGGCGAGTTCGGCATCCAGGCGCTGGAGCCGGCCTACGTCACCAACCGGCAGATCGAGTCGGCCCGTATCGCGATGACCCGGCACATCCGCCGTGGCGGAAAGGTCTGGATCAACATCTACCCGGACCGTCCGCTGACCAAGAAGCCGGCCGAGACCCGCATGGGTTCCGGTAAGGGATCGCCGGAGTGGTGGATCGCCAACGTCAAGCCGGGCCGGGTCATGTTCGAGCTGTCCGGCGTGGCCGAGCCCGTCGCCCGCGAGGCGATGCGTCGCGCCATGCACAAGCTGCCGATGAAGTGCCGGTTCGTCACGCGAGAGGGGGCGGGAGTCTGATGGCCGTCACGGCACAGGAGATCCGCGCCCTGGGCGACGACGAGATCGTCACGCGGCTGCGGGAGGCCAAGGAGGAGCTGTTCAACCTCCGGTTCCAGGTCGCCACCGGCCAGCTGGACAACAACCGGCGCCTGCAGCAGATCCGCCGCGACATCGCCCGGATCTACACCGTCCTGCGGGAGCGGGAGCTGGGCATCACCTACGAGGCTGTTGAGAGTACGAGCGCATGAGCGAGACCAGTACGGAGACCACTCCGGCATCGGGAGCGGCTGCCCTCGACCGGGGCAACCGCAAGGTGCGCGAGGGCCTCGTCGTCAGCGACAAGATGGACAAGACCGTCGTCGTCGCCGTCGAGGACCGCGTGCAGCACCCGCTGTACGGCAAGACCATCCGGCGCACGCAGAAGTACAAGGCGCACGACGAGGCGAACTCGTGTGGCGTCGGCGACCGCGTGCTGCTCATGGAGACCCGGCCGCTGTCCGCCACCAAGCGCTGGCGCGTCGTGGAGATCCTCGAGAAGGCGAAGTGATGTTGCTGTGATTCAGCAGGAGAGCAGGCTGCGGGTCGCCGACAACACCGGCGCCAAGGAGCTGCTGTGCATCCGGGTACTCGGCGGCTCCGGCCGTCGGTACGCCGGGATCGGCGACATCATCGTCGGCACGGTCAAGGACGCGCTTCCCGGCGCGGGTGTGAAGAAGGGCGACGTCGTCAAGGCGGTCGTCGTGCGCACCACCAAGGAGCGCCGGCGTCCGGACGGTTCCTACATCAAGTTCGACGAGAACGCCGCCGTCCTCATCCGGGACACCGGCGACCCCCGCGGCACCCGCATCTTCGGCCCCGTCGGCCGCGAGCTGCGTGACCGCCGCTTCATGCGGATCATCTCGCTGGCACCGGAGGTGCTCTGATGAACGTCCACAAGGGCGACACGGTGCAGGTCATCACCGGCAAGGACCGCGGTCTGAAGGGAAAGGTGCTCGTCGCCTACCCCACGAACGAGCGGATCCTGGTCGAGGGTGCCAACCGGGTCAAGAAGCACACCAAGGTGACGACGACCGGTCGCGGCGCGCAGTCGGGCGGGATCGTCACGCAGGAGGCACCGCTGCACGTGAGCAACGTGATGGTGGTCTGCCCCAACTGCGACAAGCCGTCGCGGATCGGGCACCGGCGGGACGAGAACGGCAAGAACGTGCGCACCTGCCGGCGCTGTGGAGATGACATCTGATGTCCGCGACCGCTACAGAGCAGAGCTCGGGCCCGCGCTTGAAGGCGCGCTACCGCGAGCAGATCCTGCCGCAGCTGCGGGACTCGTTCTCCATCGCCAACGTCATGCAGGTGCCGGGCGTGGTGAAGGTCGTCGTCAACATGGGTGTCGGCGACGCCGCCCGCGACGGCAAGCTCATCGACGGCGCGGTGCGTGACCTCGCACTGATCACCGGCCAGAAGCCTCAGATCCGGCGGGCGACGAAGTCCATCGCGCAGTTCAAGCTCCGCGAGGGCCAGCCCATCGGCGCCAAGGTGACGCTGCGCGGCGACCGGATGTGGGAGTTCCTCGACCGGCTCACCTCCATCGCGCTGCCGCGCATCCGCGACTTCCGCGGGCTGTCGCCGAAGCAGTTCGACGGCCGGGGCAACTACACGTTCGGTGTGACCGAGCAGTCGATCTTCCACGAGATCGACCAGGACCGCATCGACCGCGTCCGCGGCATGGACATCACGGTGGTCACCACCGCCGAGAACGACGAGCAGGGACGCGCGCTCCTCCGGGCGCTCGGCTTCCCCTTCCGGGAGAACTGAGATGGCCAAGAAGGCACTGATCGCCAAGGCGAACCGGAAGCCGAAGTTCGGCGTCCGGGGTTACACCCGCTGCCAGCGCTGCGGCCGGCCCCGTGCGGTGTTCCGCGCGTTCGGCCTGTGCCGCATCTGCCTGCGCCAGATGGCGCACCGGGGCGAGCTGCCCGGCGTGACCAAGTCGAGCTGGTAGCGGTTCGGCGGCTGCGTAGGAAATCGCCGGTCAGAGGCGGCCGAAGATTACGCAGTCGGGGAGCAGACCGGCGCGAGCGCCACACGACATGAGACAGAAGCAGCAACGAGTCGCCGCAGGCCTCCGGGAACCGCGGCGAGAAGGGGCGACAGCCCGATGACGATGACCGACCCGATCGCGGACATGCTCACGCGCATCCGCAACGCGAACAAGGCGTACCACGACCGCGTGAGCATGCCCTACAGCAAGATCAAGACTCACATCGCCGAGATCCTCCAGCAGGAGGGCTACATCTCCGGCTGGTCCACCGAGGGCGAGGGCGTGAACCACACCGTCGTCGTCGAACTCAAGTACGGGCCGAACCGGGAGCGGACCATCGCCGGCGTACGCCGCATCTCCAAGCCCGGTCTGCGCGTGTACGCGAAGGCGACCAACCTGCCCAAGGTGCTGGGCGGCCTCGGCGTCGCGATCATCAGCACCTCCACCGGCCTGCTGACCGACAAGCAGGCTTCCAAGCGGGGCGTGGGCGGGGAAGTCCTCGCCTACGTCTGGTAGGGGGACCGCCATGTCGCGCATCGGAAAGCTGCCGATCCCTGTCCCGAGCGGCGTCGAGGTGACGCTGTCCGGCCAGGACGTCACGGTCAAGGGCCCGAAGGGCTCGCTCAGCCACACGGTGGCCGAGCCCATCCGGATCACCCAGGAGGACGGGACGCTGCTGGTCACCCGCCCGGACGACGAGCGGGAGAGCCGCTCGCTGCACGGGTTGACCCGCAGCCTGGTGGCCAACATGGTCACCGGCGTCACCACCGGCTTCGAGAAGACCCTCGAGATCCGGGGCGTGGGTTACCGCGTCCAGGCCCGGGGGTCGAACCTCGAGTTCGCGCTCGGGTTCAGCCACCCCGTCCCTGTCGAGGCGCCGGAGGGTGTCTCGTTCGAGGTGCAGTCGCCGACCCGCTTCATCGTCCGCGGGATCGACAAGCAGGTGGTCGGCGAGACCGCCGCCAAGATCCGCAACCTGCGCCGTCCCGACCCGTACAAGGGCAAGGGCGTGCGCTACCTCGGCGAGAACGTTCGCCGCAAGGTCGGAAAGGCTGGTAAGTGATGGCGAGCACCGTCGCAGGCACGCGCCGCAGGGGGCTCACCCGTCGGCATCTGCGTGTCCGCAAGAAGGTCACCGGCACGGCGGTCCGGCCGCGGCTCGTGGTGAACCGTTCGAGCCGGCACATCCACGCCCAGATCGTCGACGACACCAAGGGCCACACGCTCGCCGCCGCGTCGACGCTGGAGAGCGATCTCCGCAACGCCGACGGCGACAAGACGGCCGCCGCCACGCAGGTCGGCAAGCTGCTGGCCGAGCGGGCGAAGGCGGCCGGGATCGAGGCCGTGGTCTTCGACCGCGGCGGCCGCCGGTACCACGGGCGTATCGCCGCCCTGGCCGACGGTGCCCGGGAAGCGGGGCTGCGGTTCTGATGCAGCACAGTCTGATGGCGCGCTTTCCCACGGACAGCAGCCGGATGAGGCACGTGAGCGCCCGCTCCAACCCGACAGAGGAGAAGTAGTCATGCCAGGTCAACGCCGCGGAGGCGGAGCCGGCGGCGACCGTCAGGGTCGTCGCGACCGCGCCGGAGGCGGCGCGGCAGCGGAGAAGAGCGTCTACCTCGAGCGCGTCGTCGCGATCAACCGTGTCGCGAAGGTCGTCAAGGGTGGTCGTCGCTTCAGCTTCACCGCCCTGGTCATCGTCGGCGACGGCGACGGCACGGTGGGCGTCGGGTACGGCAAGGCCAAGGAGGTGCCCGCGGCCATCGCCAAGGGTGTCGAGGAGGCCAAGAAGCACTTCTTCAAGGTGCCGCGCATCGGCGTGACGATCCCGCACCCGATCCAGGGTGAGGACGCCGCCGGTGTCGTGCTCCTCAAGCCCGCCTCGGCCGGTACGGGCGTCATCGCCGGTGGCCCGGTTCGCGCGGTGCTGGAGTGCGCCGGAATCCACGACGTCCTGTCGAAGTCGCTCGGGTCCTCCAACCCGATCAACATCGTCCAGGCGACGATCACGGCGCTGCGCGGCCTCATGCGTCCGGAGGAGATCGCCGCCCGCCGCGGGCTGCCGATCGAGGACGTCGCGCCGGTCGCGATGCTGCGCGCCCGCGCGGCCGCGAGCAACGCGCCGGCGCCCACCCCGGCGGCAGGTGCGTGATGGCGCAGCTCCGCATCACCCAGCGCAAGTCCGAGATCGGGGGCACCTCGCGCCAGCGCGAGACCCTGAAGACGCTCGGCCTGCGGCACATCGGGGCCAGCGTGGTCCGTGAGGACCGCCCCGAGGTGCTCGGCATGGTCCGGGCGGTCAGCCACCTCGTCGAGGTGGAGGAGCTCGAAGCGAGCTCCGCGAGCGGAAGTGGTACAGCCTCATGACCGAGCAGCCGAACGAGCCGACCGCTCCCGAGGGGCACGCCCTCAAGGTCCACCACCTGCGCCCGGCGCCGGGGGCCAAGAAGGCCAAGACCCGCGTGGGTCGCGGTGAGGGTTCCAAGGGCAAGACCGCCGGTCGCGGCACCAAGGGCACCCGGGCCCGCAAGCAGGTCCCGGGTCGCTTCGAGGGTGGCCAGATGCCGCTGCACATGCGGGTCCCGAAGCTGAAGGGCTTCACCAACCCCTTCCGCACCGAGTACCAGGTCGTCAACCTCGCCAAGCTGTCGGAACTGTTCCCGGACGGCGGGGGCGTCGACGTCGACGCGCTCGTCGAGGCCGGAGCGGTCCGTCGCGGACACCCCGTGAAGGTGCTCGGCGACGGCAACCTGTCGGTCTCGTTGCAGATCGAGGCGCACGCCTTCTCGGCGTCCGCCCGGGAGAAGATCGCCGCCGCCGGCGGCACCGCGATCGAGGTCTAGCCGGTCTCGTTCCGGCCTGTCACTGCACGTCCGGCCCGGCTGCCGGGGGGCGCGGCATCCGCTGCCGGATGGCGTTCGCCGCCCCGGTAGGCCCGGGCCGGACTGTTACAGTCGGCCCCGACGAGTGCGAATGTCGTCCCCGTCCGCTCGCGCCGGGCGTGCGTTCCGAACTACAACGTTGCACCGGAGGGAGGGGCTGTGCTCGCCGCCTTCGGCAGGGCCTTCCGAACGCCAGACCTTCGCAAGAAGCTGCTGTTCACGCTCGGGATCATGGTCCTGTTCCGGGTCGGAAGCGTCATGCCGTCCCCGGGTGTCTCCACCGCGGCGATCCAGGACTGCCTCGACCAGGTCAACAAGGGCGGCAACAGCAACCTCTACTCGCTGGTCAACCTCTTCAGCGGTGGCGCGCTGCTGCAGCTGTCGGTGTTCGCGCTCGGCATCATGCCGTACATCACCTCGAGCATCATCATCCAGCTGCTCGTCGTGGTGGTGCCGCGGCTCGAGCAGCTGAAGAAGGAAGGCAGCTCCGGCGAGCAGAAGCTCACGCAGTACACGCGCTACCTGACGGTGGCGCTGGCGATCCTGCAGTCGACCGGCATCATCGCCCTGGCCCGCTCCGGCAGGCTGTTCCAGGGCTGCAACGAGTCGGTCATCCCGGACACGAGCATCTTCCGGGTCGGCGTCCTCATCATCACGATGACGGCCGGCACCGCGACGGTCATGTGGCTCGGTGAGCTCATCACGAGCCGCGGCGTCGGCAACGGCATGTCGCTTCTGATCTTCACCTCGATCGCGGCCCAGCTGCCGAGCCAGGGCATCAAGATCCTGCAGGTCGCGGGCGGCGTCGTCTTCGCGCTGGTCTGCCTGCTCGGCCTCGCGATCGTCGTGTTCGTCGTGTTCGTCGAGCAGTCCCAACGCCGCATCCCGGTGCAGTACGCCAAGCGCATGGTCGGCCGGCGCATGTACGGCGGCAGCTCCACCTACATCCCGATGAAGGTGAACCAGGCCGGCGTCATCCCGGTCATCTTCGCGTCCTCCCTGCTGCAGCTGCCCCAGCTGCTCAGCCAGGTGTGGGACAACCAGACCTTCCAGGACTTCGAGCAGCGCTACCTCGCCCGCGGAGACCACCCGCTGTACCTGGTCTTCTACTTCCTGCTCGTCATGGGCTTCACGTACTTCTACGTGAGCATCACGTTCAACCCGGTCGACGTCTCCGACAACATGAAGAAGTACGGCGGCTTCATCCCCGGCATCCGACCGGGTCGTCCGACCGCCGAGTACCTCCAGTACGTGTTGTCCCGGATCACCCTGCCGGGCGCGTTGTTCCTCGGCGTCATCACCGTTCTGCCCCTGTTGCTGCTCGGCCTGACGAAGCAGCAGCCGTTCCCGTTCGCAGGCACGAGCGTGCTGATCATGGTCGGCGTGGGTCTCGAGACGGTGAAGCAGATCGAGAGCCAGCTGATGCTGCGCAACTACGAGGGCTTCCTCCGCTAGTGCGACTCGTCCTGGTGGGGCCGCCCGGTGCGGGGAAAGGGACGCAGGCCCAGCACATCGCTTCCGCCCGGTCCGTCCCCGCGATCTCGACCGGTGACATCTTCCGGGCCAACGTGAGCCAGGGGACCGAGCTCGGACAGCTGGCCAAGAGCTACATGGACGCCGGCGACCTGGTGCCCGACGAGGTCACGGTCGAGATGGTGCGCAACCGGCTGACCGAGGACGACGCCGCCAAGGGCTTCCTGCTCGACGGCTTCCCCCGCAACGTCCCGCAGGCCGAGACGCTCGAGGGCATGCTCTCCGAGATGGGCAACAAGCTCGACATCGTGCTCGAGCTCGTGGTCGATGACGACGAGGTGGTCCGCCGGCTCTCCGGACGACGCACCTGCCGTACCTGCGGTACCAACTGGCACGTCGACTTCGATCCTCCGGCGGTCGAGGGCGTGTGCGACCGCGACGGCGGCGAGCTGTTCCAGCGCGACGACGACAAGCCCGCCACGGTGCGGCACCGGCTCGACGTCTACGCGCAGCAGACGGCTCCGCTCGTGTCCTTCTACGCGACGCGAGGCATCCTGATAGGTATCGATGCGACCGGTCCGGTCGACGACGTGACCGATCGGGCCCTCGAGGCGTTGCGTCGCTACGAGGACTAGGCCCGCGAAGGCGGGCCGGCGAGGACGAGGGCTATGCGACGCGAGCAAGTGGAGATCAAGAGCCGGTCGGAGATCCTGCTGATGCGGGAGGCCGGGCTCGTGGTCTGGCGGACGCTGGAGCGGCTCCGGGAAGCCGCGCGGCCGGGGGTCACCACCCTGGAGCTCGACGACCTCGCGGAGCAGACGATCCGCGGTGCGGGCGCCATCCCGTCGTTCAAGGGCTACCCGGGCAACTCGACCGTGCCGTTCCCGGGTGTCATCTGCGCCTCCGTGAACGAGGAGGTCGTGCACGGCATCCCGTCGCGCAGGCGCGTGCTCGCCGACGGTGACCTGCTCAGCATCGACTGCGGGGCGATCCTCGAGGGCTGGCACGGGGACTCGGCGATCACGGTCGCGATCGGGGAGGTGTCCCCCGAGGCGAAGGCGCTGTCCGAGGCGTGCGAGC
This sequence comes from uncultured Actinomycetota bacterium, assembly GCA_963783105.1. Classification (GTDB taxonomy): domain Bacteria; phylum Actinomycetota; class Actinomycetes; order Frankiales; family Frankiaceae; genus JAVEDQ01. The sequence goes on along the minus strand of CAWAMI010000002.1, from coordinate 103,529 downwards.
GTTCGCTGTGGGCAGGCCTCGCCGCGGCCCAGCTCGGCGGTCGGCTGACCGACATCAGTCACGCGGTCGAGACGTCGGTGCGCGCCGACGAGCAGCGGCTCGGCTACGAGTTCGGGATCGTCGAACACTACGGCGGCCACGGCATCGGCACGCAGATGCACCAGGCGCCGCACCTGCTCAACTACGGGCGGCCCGGCCGGGGCCAGAAGCTGGTCAAGGGCCTCGCCCTCGCCGTCGAGCCGATGCTCACCCTCGGCAGCCCCGACACCCGCGAGCTGGAGGACCGCTGGACGGTCATCAGCGACGACCGGAGCTGGGCCGCGCACTGGGAGCACACGGTCGCGATCACCGAGAACGGCCCCTGGGTGCTGACGGCCGAGGACGGCGGGGCGGCTCGGCTGGCAGAGCTCGGCGTCCGCGCGGGCGTGCCCGCCACCGCGGGCTGAGCCGGGGCCGATCGTGGACGAGACCTCGCCCGGAGTCCGCGCCTCCGATGCCGACCGCGAGCGGGTCGCGGCGCGGCTGCGAACCGCGCTCGCGGAGGGCCGGCTGACGCTGGACGAGTTCGACGAGCGGGTGGCGGACGTCTACGCGGCGAAGACCTACGGACAGCTGTCCGCCGCGACCGCGGACCTTCCCGCGGAGACCGAGCTGTTCGAGCGTCCGACCGGGACCGGGACCGGGACCGGGACCGGGCTGGCGCCGAGGTCGTCCACGTCCTCGCCTCCCGCGCTGCACGCGGCCGGCGGGCACGGCCTGGTGTGGGGCAGCTACCTGTCGGCGAACCTGATCTGCCTCGTCATCTGGGCCTGCATCGCCGTCGGCGGAGGCGGGACGCAGGGGTTCTGGTTCCTCTGGGTCGCCGGCCCGTGGGGTGCGGTCCTGCTCGGGCGAGAGGTCCAGCAGCGCCTGCGCTGAAGGTTCGACGGCCTGCGCTGAGCGGTGAGCGCGCTCACCAGCGCGGATTGGTCGCCGCCGCGCGTTTGGCGTAAAGTGGGCGATCGGCTGCCCGCCGTGCGTGTGCGCATGCGTCGAGCCGAGCATGCCACAGGGCGTCGCCGCCTCCCGCCCAGACATCCCGTCGCCGGGATGTCCTCGGGGAGCGACACCGCCGTGAACCGCACCAGTCGTCGAGTAGAGAAGCCGGAGGACATGCCGAAGAAGGACGGGGCCATCGAGATCGAGGGCCGGGTCGTCGAGCCGCTCCCCAACGCGATGTTCCGCGTGGAGCTGCAGAACGGACACCGGGTCCTCGCGCACATCAGCGGCAAGATGCGTCAGCACTACATCCGGATCCTCCCCGAGGACCGGGTCGTGGTGGAGCTCTCGCCGTACGACCTGTCCCGCGGGCGCATCGTCTACCGCTACAAGTAGTTCGTTCCACTAGCTCAGCGCGGCCACGGCTGCGTTCCTCGAGGAGATCCGCAGCCGTGAAGGTCCAGCCCAGCGTCAAGAAGATCTGCGACAAGTGCAAGGTGATCCGCCGTAACGGTCGCGTCATGGTCATCTGCGAGAACCTGCGTCACAAGCAGCGTCAGGGCTGAGCACAGGCCGGCACAGCAAGATTCAGCACCACCAGCACCACCAGCACCACCAGCACCACCAGCACTGAAGAGCAGTACCAGCAGTACCAGCAGTACCAGCACGGCCCAGCAGTAACAGGGCACGCACCACCCGGGCTCGAGGCCCGGTCACCCCCGGTCGGAGGCCGGGGCCCCGCCAGGCGCACGATCGGCCGGGACAGGCGGGGAGGGTGCGGGCCACGACCTCCGAGAGTTCGAGGAGCCCGTCCGTCCATGGCACGCCTTGCCGGCGTCGACCTCCCCCGCGAGAAGCGGTGCGAGATCGCGCTGACCTACATCTTCGGCATCGGCCGTACGCGATCCCGTCAGACGCTGTCGGAGACCGGGATCAACCCGGACACCCGCGTCCGTGACCTCTCCGACGAGGAGATCGGTCGTCTGCGCGACTGGATCGACAACAACTACCGCGTCGAGGGTGACCTCCGCCGTGAGGTCGCCCAGGACATCCGCCGCAAGATCGAGATCGGGGCCTACCAGGGCATCCGGCACCGTCGCGGCCTCCCGGTGCACGGTCAGCGCACCCACACCAACGCCCGTACCCGCAAGGGCCCTCGCCGCGCTATCGCCGGCAAGAAGAAGCCCGGCAAGAAGTAGCGAGGAAGAGACCTAGATGCCTCCGCAGAAGCGAGCCGGCGCCGGCGCCAAGAAGGTGCGGCGCAAGGAGAAGAAGAACATCGCGCACGGCCATGCGCACATCAAGAGCACGTTCAACAACACGATCGTGTCGATCTGTGACCCCAACGGGGCCGTGATCTCGTGGGCCAGTGCCGGGCACGTCGGGTTCAAGGGCTCCCGCAAGTCCACCCCGTTCGCCGCGCAGATGGCGGCCGAGAACGCCGCGCGCAAGGCGATGGAGCACGGCATGCGCAAGGTGGACGTCTTCGTGAAGGGTCCCGGCTCCGGTCGCGAGACCGCCATCCGGAGCCTGCAGGCGACCGGCCTCGAGGTCGGCCAGATCCAGGACGTGACCCCCGTTCCGCACAACGGCTGCCGCCCGCCCAAGCGGCGCCGGGTCTGACACGAGAAGTTCGAGGTAACGAAGACATATGGCCCGCTACACCGGTCCTGACTGCAAGCGCTGCCGGCGCGAGAAGATGAAGCTGTTCCTCAAGGGCAGCAAGTGCGAGTCGCCGAAGTGCCCGATCGAGATCCGGCCCTACCCGCCGGGTGAGCACGGTCGCGGTCGCACCAAGGACAGCGAGTACCTGCTCCAGAAGCGCGAGAAGCAGAAGTGTGCGCGCATCTACGGCGTGCTCGAGAAGCAGTTCCGCAGCTACTACGACGAGGCGAACCGCCGCACCGGCAAGACCGGTGACGAGCTGCTGCGCATCCTCGAGTCGCGGCTCGACAACGTCGTCTACCGCGCGGGCTTCGCCCAGTCCCGGGACGCGGCGCGGCAGGCCGTCCGGCACGGGCACGTGCTCGTCAACGGCCACAAGGTGGACATCCCGTCCTACCGGGTCGGCGCCAACGACATCGTCGAGATCCGCGAGAAGGTCCGCGAGCTGACGCCGTACGTCATCGCGCGGGAGCTCGCCGGATCGCGGCCCACCCCGCCGTGGATGGAGGTCATCTCCTCGCAGATGCGCATCCTCGTCCACTCCCTCCCGGAGCGGCAGGTCATCGACACGCCGGTCCAGGAGCAGTTGATCGTCGAGCTCTACTCCAAGTAGCCGCTCGACCGGCCTGCCGCCCGCGGGAGGCCGGAGCCCGCCGCCCTGGGACAGAGCTCGGCGGCGGGTGCACCCCCTCGGACGTCATATAGCGGGCGTCCGGAGCAGAGAGAAGGAATCCCGTGCTGATCGCACAGCGGCCGACCCTCGTCGAGGAGCCGGTCACCGACTACCGCTCGCGGTTCGTCATCGAGCCGCTCGAGCCCGGCTTCGGCTACACCCTGGGCAACTCGCTGCGGCGGACCCTGCTGTCCTCCATCCCCGGTGCCTCGGTCACGAGCATCCGCATCGACGGCGTGCTGCACGAGTTCTCGACCGTGCCGGGGGTGAAGGAAGACGTCACCGACATCATCCTGAACCTCAAGGGCCTGGTCGTGAGCTCGGACAACGACGAGCCGACCGTCATGTACCTGCGCAAGCAGGGCCCCGGCGCCGTCACCGCGGGCGACATCGCCCCGCCCGCCGGCGTCGAGGTGCACAACCCCGACCTGCACCTGGCCACGCTGAACGACAAGGGCAAGCTCGAGGTCGAGCTGACCGTCGAGCGTGGTCGCGGCTACGTCAGCGCGGTGCAGAACAAGCAGGTCGGCCAGGAGATCGGGCGCATCCCGATCGACTCGATCTACTCGCCGGTCCTCAAGGTCACCTACAAGGTCGAGGCGACGCGCGTCGAGCAGCGGACCGACTTCGACCGCCTCGTCGTCGACGTCGAGACCAAGCCGTCGATCAGCCCGCGGGACGCGATGGCCTCCGCCGGCTACACGTTGGTGCAGCTGTTCGGCCTGGCCCAGGAGCTCAACGCCGAGGCCGAGGGTGTCGACATCGGCCCCTCCGCCGCCGACGCCGCGCTGGCCGCCGACCTGGCCCTGCCGATCGAGGAGATGGACCTGACCGTCCGCTCCTACAACTGCCTCAAGCGCGAGGGCATCCACACGATCGGCGAGCTCGTCGGTCGCAGCGAGGCCGACCTGCTCGACATCCGCAACTTCGGTCAGAAGTCGATCGACGAGGTGAAGAGCAAGCTGGCCGGGATGAACCTGGCGCTCAAGGACAGCCCGCCCGGATTCGACCCGCGGGTCGCCGTGGACACCTACGGCACCGGCGCCGACGCCTTCGGTCCGGGCTTCTCGTCCGGGTTCGGCGAGGGCGGGGACGACGACGGTCGGTCCTTCGCGGAAACTGAGCAGTACTAGACCGAGCAGTACTAGTCCGAGCACGTCGACAGACTCGTCATCCACGTCTAGGAGCCCGTAGCCATGCCCACGCCCACCAAGGGTCCCCGCCTCGGCGGGAGTCCGGCCCACGAGCGGCTGATCCTGGCGAACCTCGCCACGGCGCTGTTCGAGCACGGCGGCATCACGACGACCGTCGCCAAGGCGAAGCGGCTGCGTCCGCTCGCCGAGCGGCTCGTCACGTTCGCCAAGCAGGGTGACCTGTCGGCGCGGCGGCGGGTGCTGCGGACCGTGCGCGACAAGTCGGTCGTGCACACGCTGTTCACCGAGATCGGGCCTCGCTACGACAACCGCGACGGCGGCTACACCCGCATCGTCAAGCTCGGCCCGCGCAAGGGCGACAACGCCCCCATGGCGCGGATCGAGCTCGTCGAGGCCGTCACCGCCGCGCAGTCGGTCGTCGGCGAGGCGGAGCGTTCGCGCGGCACCCGGTTCGCCGAGAGTCGTCCCGTCGGCGGCCGCACGCGGGAGACGGCGGAGGACCTCGCGTCCGAGTCGCCCACTGCCGCTGCGGTAGCAGCTGATGACTCCGCTGCGGTAGCAGCTGACGACTCCGCTGCGGTAGCAGCTGATGACTCCGCTGCGGTGGCGACCGACGCGGGCATCCCGAACGCGGGGGCCGAGGAGGACGTGCCCGACACGCCGCCGGCCGAGCCTGTGGACGTGCCGACCGAGGGCGACAGCGACACGGGGACCGACACCGGCACGACCGCCGAGCCGACCGAGAACGCGGCCGGCGACGTCGTCCAGGACCTCACGGGCGGCGAGCTGACCGGCGAGGGCGACGGCGACAACAGCGTCGAGGACGCCGGGGACGAGAACGCGACCCAAGAGGGCACCAGCTGACCTCGAGGACGACTCCGAACGAGCCCGCCTCCCCGGCTAGTGGGGACGGCGGGCTCGTTCGCGTTCGGCTGGACCGACTCCGCCTGGACCTCGCCTACGACGGCACCGGGTTCTCCGGATGGGCCACCCAGCCCGGCCGGCGCACCGTGCAGGAGACGCTCGAGAGCGCGCTCGTCCGGGTGCTGCGGCTCGCCGAGCCCGCGCGGCTGGTCGTGGCGGGACGGACGGACGCGGGCGTGCACGCCACCGGACAGGTCGCACACGTCGACCTCGCCGGGTCCCCCGATGCGGCCCGCCTGCGGCGCGCCCTGAACGGCGTGCTGCCGCCCGACGTCCGCGTCCGGGCGGTGACCCCGGCCCCCGAGGGCTTCGACGCCCGCTTCTCGGCGCTCTCCCGCTGCTACGTCTACCGGGTCACCGACGCGGTGCCCGATCCGCTGCGCCGCAACGACACGCTCGCCTGGCCCCGGCGCCTCGACGTCGACGCGATGAACGCCGCGGCCGCCGGACTCCTCGGCGAGCACGACTTCGCCGCCTACTGCCGGCGGCGGGAGGGCGCGACGACCATCCGGCGGCTGCTGCGGCTCGACTGGCGACGTGCCGAGGACACGTCCGACGACGGCTCCATCGCCCCGAACGTCGCCGAGGCGACGGTCGAGGCGGACGCGTTCTGCCACTCGATGGTGCGGGCGCTCGTGGGCGCGATGCTCGCGGTCGGAGAGGGGCGTAGGCCGTCCGGTTGGCCCCGCGAGGTGCTCCTCACGGCGGTACGGGATCCGGCGGTCTCCGTCGCCCCGGCGCACGGGCTCACGCTGCGCGAGGTGCGCTACCCGGTGGACGACGAACTGGCGGCCCGGGCGGTCACCACCCGACGGGTCCGGGGAACGGGACCGGCGATCACCCGAGACCCGACCAGCTGACACCCGTTCACCCCACACCCGTTCGGGTCACAGGCGTGATGCTCGCCCGCCGAGACCCGTTGAGGGAGTGACGCGGCTGCCGAGCCGCCACGTTCGGGGGGACACAGATGAAGATCACGGCGACCGCCGCACTCGCCGCTGCGGCTCTGACGCTGCTCGCCGGCTGCGGGGACTCCGGCGGCTCCGACGCCGCCTCGACGCCGGCCGCCGGGTCGGCCAGCCCGGCCGCCAGCGCCTCGGCGAGTCCGTCCGCCGAGGCGACCAAGGCGTCCGACCCCTCGGCCGTCGACGCCCTGGACGCTGCCGGCCTCAAGGACACCGACCTGCTCGACTCGCGGTTCTCCGGCGACGCCACCGTCTCCGACGAGCCCCGCTTCGCCGGCGAGGGCCCGACGTTCGACTACTGCGGGGGCAGCGAGCCGTCGGTCGGCCAGCGGGTTGCGCGCTCCGCCCGCGGCGTCAACGGCACCATCGGCGGCAAGCCGGTGCAGCTGGTCGAGGAGGTCGTGCAGTACGCCGACCCGTCCGCCGCCCGCTCCGCGCTGACGGAGTTCAAGGCAGCCGTCGCGAGCTGCGACGGCGGCAGTCACGACACCTTCCTCAGCAAGGACGGGCCGCTGCGCTTCTCGCCGGGGGAGCAGCAGTCCGACACCGACGGCCTCCCGACCCCCAACTACCTCGAGGTGTCGGAGCTCTCCGGCGAGGGCGGTTCCGGCTACCTCGCGACGCTGGTCGTCCAGCAGGACAAGTACCTGACCATCGGGTACGTCGTCAGCCAGCACCAGCCGGGGACGAACGAGGGCTTCACCCTCGGGTACGTGACCAAGGCCGTGGCGAAGCGGGTGGGCTCGCTGCCCTCGTAGCGGCGCCACGAGTGCACGGCCGGTCCCGCGGCGCCACGAGCAGCGGGGCCGGTCGCGGCACGGCTCGGGACCCGTCCGGTACAGTTGCAGGTCGTTGCGTGTCCAGCGCACCGCTGTGCCCCCGATCGATTCGTGATCGAGGGGCGGTCGGTCGCCGCGGAGCCGCCGACAGCGTCACCTCTGCAACATCACCACCTACCGATCGTTCCGAGCAGTAAGGCCGAACCGTGCCCACGTACCAGCCCAAGACCGCCGACGTGCAGCGGACCTGGCACGTCATCGACGCGACCGACGTCGTGCTGGGCAGGCTCGCCAGCCAGACCGCACGGTTGCTGCGCGGCAAGCACAAGGCCTATTACGCGCCGCACGTCGACACCGGCGACTACGTGATCATCATCAACGCCGGCAAGGTGTCGCTGTCCGGCGGCAAGAGCGAGCAGAAGATGTACCACCACCACTCCGGCTACCCGGGTGGGCTCAAGTCCCGTTCGTTCACACAGCTCATCGCGACCCGTCCGCAGGTCGTGATCGAGAAGGCCGTCAAGGGGATGCTCCCGCACACCCGCCTCGGCCGTCAGATGGCGAGCAAGCTGAAGGTCTACGCGGGCCCGACGCACCCGCACCAGGCTCAGCAGCCGGTGCCGTACGAGATCACCCAGGTCGCCCAGTAGCAGCAGGGCCGACCAGGCACCGCGGCTCGAGAACACACGGAGGACCAGACACGTGGCTGTCGTCACCGACGCCCAAGGCGCAACCCGGGCCACCGGGCGCCGCAAGCAGGCCATCGTCCGCGTCCGGATTCGTCCGGGCAGCGGGCAGTGGGTCCTGAACGGCAAGTCCCTCGAGGACTACTTCCCGAACAAGGTGCACCAGCAGATCGTCAGCGAGCCGCTGAAGACGCTGGAGCGCGCGGAGGCCTACGACGTCCTCGCGACCCTGCGCGGCGGCGGCGTCTCCGGCCAGGCCGGCGCGCTGCGCCTCGGCATCGCCCGCGCGCTCACCCTCACCGAGGACGAGTCGCGGCCGACGCTGAAGAAGGCCGGCTTCCTCACCCGGGACCCGCGGGTCAAGGAGCGCAAGAAGTACGGCCTGAAGAAGGCCCGTAAGGCGCCCCAGTACAGCAAGCGCTAGTGGCCGCCCGTCTCTTCGGGACGGACGGGGTTCGTGGGGTCGCCAACGCCGACCTCACCGCCGAGCTGGCGCTCGGCATCGCGGCGAGCGCCGTCCGCATCCTGCACACCGACTCGCGTGTGCCGTCGTCGAACGGCACGGATGCGGCCCGCCCGACGGTCGTCGTGGGCCGCGACACGCGTCCCTCCGGGGAGTTCCTCGAAGCCGCGGTCGTCGCCGGTCTGGCCAGCGCCGGGGCGGACGTCGTACGGCTCGGCGTGGTGCCGACGCCGGCCGTCGCCCACGCCGTCGCCTCCAGCGGCGCGGCCCTGGGCGTGATGCTCTCGGCCAGCCACAACCCGATGCCGGACAACGGCATCAAGCTCTTCGGCGCCGGCGGCTTCAAGCTGCCGGACGAGGTCGAGGACGCCATCGAGGCCGACCTCGCCGATCACGGCCCGGGAGGAACCATCCGGCAGCGGCCCCTCGGGGCCGGGGTCGGCCGCGTGACCGACGACGCCGCCTACACCAGCGGCGGCGTCGGCCCCTCCCGCGGGCGCCGGGCCTCGGATGCGACCGCGATGGTCGACGCGTACGTCGAGCACCTGCTCGCCGCCCTGCCCGCCCGCCTCGACGGCCTGCGCGTCGTCGTCGACTGCGCGCAGGGCTCGGCCAGCGACCTCGCACCCCGCGTGCTGCGGGCTGCGGGCGCCGACGTGACCGAGCTGTTCGCCGACGGTGACGGCCTGCGCATCAACGAGGGCTGCGGCGCGACCCACATGGCCGCGCTGCAGGCCGCCGTGGTCGAGCACCGCGCGGACGTGGGCATCGCGCACGACGGCGACGCGGACCGCTGCCTGGCCGTCGACGCGGGCGGCCACCTCGTCGACGGCGACCAGATCCTCGCCCTGCTCGCCATCGCCCTGCGCGATCGCGGGCGGCTCCCCGAGGACACCGTGGTGGCGACGGTCATGTCGAACCTCGGCTTCCGGCACGCGATGCGTGACGCGGGCATCGCCGTGCGCGAGACGCCGGTCGGCGACCGCTACGTGCTCGAGGCGCTGCGCGCCGGAGGCTGGACCCTCGGCGGCGAGCAGAGCGGGCACGTCGTGTTCCTCGACGCCGCGACGACCGGGGACGGCCTGCTCACCGCACTGAGCGTGCTGGGGCAGATGGCGCTCACCGGGCGTCCCCTCGCCGAGCTCGCCGGTGTCATGACCCGGCTGCCGCAGGTGCTGCTCAACGTCCGGACCGACCGCAGCGCAGCATCCGCACCCTCGGTGCTCGACGCCGTGGCCGCGGCCGAGTCCGAACTCGGGGACGACGGGCGGGTTCTCCTGCGTCCCTCCGGCACCGAGCCGTTGGTCCGGGTCATGGTCGAGGCGGCCGACTCGGGCGTCGCCCGGGAGGTCGCCGAGCGGCTCGCCGAGGTGGTCGGCTCGGCGGTCCCCGCCCTCGACTGAGCAGCCCGCCGGGTCGATCTCCGACTCCGACGTCGACAGCGTCCGGTCGGCCTTCCCGGCCCCGATGTGGGCTCGGTTGCCGGCCGTGAAGCAGGCCTTCGACCCGGGCGACGTCTTCCGCTTCGGTCACGCGCGCGGGACGGCCGGGGTCGCGGCCCGGGCGACCGACGGTGTCGGCGAGGTCAGCCTGCCCGCGCCCCGCGCGACCGAGTAGCCCCACTCTGGGGCGTCGCGCCCGACCCGCCCGGCGAGCGCGAACTAGGCTGCGGAGAATGTGCGGCATCATCGGCTACGTCGGCGAGAAACCGGCGCTGGAGGTGGCCCTCGACGGGCTGCGGCGACTCGAGTACCGCGGCTACGACTCCGCCGGGATCGCGGTGGTCGGTGGGGCCGACGGGCAGGTGGGCGTCGACCGTAAGGCCGGCAAGCTCGCCAACCTCGAGAAGGCGCTGGCAGAGCACACGAACGGGTCCGGACCGGACCCGGCGGCGACCGTCGGGATGGGCCACACCCGCTGGGCGACGCACGGAGCCCCGAACGACGACAACGCCCACCCGCACAAGGACTGCACGGGGCGGCTGGCCGTCATCCACAACGGCATCATCGAGAACTTCGCCGAGCTGCGGCTCGAGCTGGAGCGCCGGGGCCACGAGTTCGAGAGCGACACCGACACCGAGGTGGTGGCGCATCTCCTCGAGGAGGAGCTCGGGCTGAAGGAGGCAGGGGGCGGCCCCGTCGTCCCCGCCGGCCCGATCGGCACCGACAGCCCGCCGGCGCCCGACCTCGCGGAGGCCCTGCGCCGCGTCTGCCGGCAGCTCGAGGGCGCGTTCACGCTGGTCGTCGTGTCGGCCGCCGACCCCGACGTCGTCGTCGGCGCACGGCGCAACTCGCCGCTCGTCGTCGGGATGGGTGAGGGCGAGGCGTTCCTCGCCAGCGACGTCTCCGCGTTCATCGCCCACACCCGCGAGGCGCTGGAGATCGCGCAGGACCAGGTGGTGGAGGCGCGCCGCTCCGGCGTCGTCGTCACGAACTTCGACGGCACGCCGTCCGAGGGTCACCCCTTCCACGTCGACTGGGACGCCAGCGCCGCCGAGAAGGGCGGCTACCCGTACTTCATGCTCAAGGAGATCAGCGAGCAGCCGCAGGCCCTCGCGGACACCATCCGCGGGCGTCTCACGCACGACGGGGTCATCGCGCTCGACGAGGTGCGCCTCGACGACCAGGAGCTCCGCGACATCGACAAGGTGTTCATCGTCGCCTGCGGCACGGCGTACCACGCGGGGTTGATCGCCAAGTACGCCGTCGAACACTGGACGCGCCTGCCCTGCGAGGTCGAGCTCGCCAGCGAGTTCCGCTACCGCGACCCGGTCCTCGACCGCGGCACCCTCGTCATCGCCATCAGCCAGAGCGGGGAGACGCTGGACACGCTGATGGCGGTCAAGCACGCCCGCGATCAGGCGGCGAAGGTTCTCGCCATCTGCAACACGGTCGGCTCGACGATCCCGCGCGAGTCGGACGCCGTCCTCTACACCCACTGCGGTCCCGAGGTCGGGGTGGCCGCGACCAAGACCTTCCTCGGGCAGGTGGCCGCCTGCCTGCTGGTCGGACTGTTCCTCGCCCAGGTCCGCGGCTACGTGTTCGGCGACGAGATCGTCAGCATCGTCGAGCGGATGAACGCCACCCCCGAGCAGGTCGAGCAGACCCTCGGCACGGTGGAGCCGGTGCGCGCGCTCGCGCGCGAACTCGCCGACGCCAAGGCCGTCCTGTTCCTGGGCCGGCACGTCGGGTTCCCCGTGGCGCTCGAGGGCGCGCTCAAGCTCAAGGAGCTCGCCTACATGCACGCCGAGGGGTTCGCGGCGGGCGAGCTCAAGCACGGCCCGATCGCGCTGATCGAACCCGGGCTGCCGGTCATCATCGTCATGCCGAGCCGGCAGGGCCGCAGCGCCCTGCACGGCAAGATGCTGTCCAACATCCAGGAGATCCGCGCTCGCGGCGCCCGCACGATCGTCATCGCCGAGGACGGCGACGAGGCCGTCACCCCCTATGCCGACGACGTCATCCGGGTGCCCCGAACGCCGACGCTGCTCGCGCCGCTGGTGACCACGCTGCCGCTGCAGGTGTTCGCCTGCGAGCTGGCGCTGGCCCGCGGGCTCGATGTGGACCAGCCGCGGAACCTGGCCAAGAGCGTCACGGTCGAGTAGCGGTTCTGGTCCATGACGATGACGCCGCCGATGACGCCGCCGATGACGCCGCCGATGCGGGCCGGTTGACGGTGGCCGTCGTGGGGATCGGCGTCGACGTGGTCGACGTCGAACGCTTCGCCCGCTCGCTGGAGCGCACGCCGCGGCTCGCCGACCGGCTGCTGACCGACGCGGAGCAGCAGGTCCGCCGGCCGGAGCGGCTCGCCGCCCGCTTCGCGGCGAAGGAAGCGCTGGCGAAGGCGCTCGGCGCCCCGTCGGGGCTGCTGTGGCACGACGCGGTCGTGCAGCCGGATCCGAACGGCCGTCCCTGTTTCGTCCTGTCCGGCACGGTCGCCGCCGCCGCCCGTGCCGCCGGCGCCCGACACTGGCACCTGTCGCTCAGCCACGACGGCGGGATCGCGACCGCGTTCGTGGTCCTCGAGGGCGAGGTGGTCTAGATGCTGCACGCCCACACCGTCGAGCAGGTGCGCGCCGCCGAGGAGGCGACCGGCGACCTGCTGCGCTCCGGCGCGCTGATGCAGCGTGCGGCGGCCGGACTGGCCGCCGTCTGCCTGCGGCGGCTGCGGGCGAGCGGCGGCGTCTACGGCCGCCGGGTCGTCGTCGTCGCGGGCTCCGGCGACAACGGCGGCGACGCGCTCTACGCCGGCGCCCGGCTGGCGCGACGCGGGGCGCGGGTGCAGTCGGTGCGTTCCGGGTCGAGGCTGCACGAGGCGGGCGCCTGCGACCTGCGGGCGGCCGGCGGTCGCGTGCTCGACCTCGACGTCACCGACGAGCGGACCGCGTCCGCACTCGGCGACCTGCTCGCGGGGGCGGATCTCGTCCTCGACGGCATGCTCGGCATCGGCGCCCGCGGCGCGCTGCGCGGCGGTGCGGCAACGGTCGCGGAGGCGCTGCAGCGGGTCGGGGCCGGCGGCCGCACCGTCGCGGTCGACGTGCCCAGCGGCGTGGACGGTGCGACCGGCGCCGTCGAGGGGTCGGTGGTGCGGGCGGCCTGCACCGTCACCTTCGGCACGGTCAAGCCCGGCCTGCTCCTCCTCCCCGGCGCCGAGTTCGTCGGCGAACTGCACCTCGTCCCGATCGGGCTGGACCTGCCCGCGCCGGATCTCGTCGCCCTCGACGACGCCGACGTGGCCGCCCTGCTGCCCGAGCCGGGCTTCGACAGCTCGAAGTACACCCGCGGCGTCGTCGGGGTCGCCGCCGGCAGCGAGCAGTACCCGGGCGCGGCCGTGCTCTGTTCCGGCGGCGCGTTGCACGGAGGCGCGGGCTACGTGCGATTCGCCGCCACGTCGCACCCCGCCGAGCAGGTGCGGCAGCGTTTTCCCGAGATCGTCGTCACCGAGGTGCCGGACGGCGATCCGGCCGACCGGGCGGACGCGACGCTCGCGGCCGGGCGGGTCCAGGCCTGGGTCGTCGGCTCCGGGCTCGGCACGGACGAGCGTGCGACCGCCGTCGTGCGCACCCTGCTCGACCAGGACCTCCCGCTCCTCCTCGACGCCGACGGGCTGTCGATCGCGGCGCAGGACCCCGATCTCCTCCGGGCCCGCCGCGGGCGCCCGACGCTCGTCACCCCGCACGAGGGCGAGTTCGCCAGGCTCGTGGGCGGGGACCCGGAGACGGTGAAGGCGGACCTGACCGCCGACCGCCTCGGCACCGTCCGGCGGGCCGCGGCCGACCTCGGTGTCACCGTGCTGCTCAAGGGCTCCTCGACGCTGGTCGTCACCCCCGACGGCGAGGCCCGCGTGAACCGGACCGGCACCGGCTGGCTCGCCACCGCCGGCTCCGGCGACGTCCTGTCCGGCGTGTGCGGGGCCCTGCTCGCCGCCGGGCTCGACCCCCTCGACGCGGGCAGCGCCGGCGCGCATCTGCACGGCCTCGCCGGGCGGCTCGCCCCGCCTCCGGTGGCGGCCGAGGACGTCCTCGCCGCCCTGCCGCGCGCCTGGGCCGCGGTCCGCCGCGAGCGGACCGCATGAACCCGCCCGCCCGCGCCGAGGCGGTCGTCGACCTCGAGGCGATCCGGACCTCGACCCGGCGGCTCGTCGAGGTCGCGCCCACCGCCGCCGTCATGGCGGTCGTCAAGGCCGACGGCTACGGGCACGGGATGCTGCCGTCGGCCCGCGCCGCGCTCGACGGTGGCGCCACCTGGCTCGGCACCGCCTTCCTCGAGGAGGCGCTGGCGCTGCGCGCCGCCGGGATCACCGCGCCGCTGCTCAGCTGGCTGGCGGCGCCCGGCGAACCGCTCGCCGAGGCGGTGTCCGCCGACGTCGACCTGTCGGCCAGCGCACCCTGGATGCTCGACGAGATCGCCGCGGCGGCACGGGAAGCCGGTCGCCCGGCGCGCGTGCACCTCAAGGTCGACACCGGGCTGTCGCGCGCCGGCGCCACGCCCGAGACGTGGCCGGACCTCGTCCGCACCGCGCTGGCCCTGGCGTCCGAGGGGGTGCTGCAGCCGGTCGGCGCCTGGAGCCACTTCGCCCGCGCCGACGCGCCGAACGACCCCACCGTCCGCGGCCAGGTCGGCGTGTTCCGCGAGGCGCTGGACGTCGCGAAGGACCTGGGCTTCGTCCCCGAGCTGCGGCACCTCGCCAACTCCGCCGCCACGCTGGCCACGCCGGACGCGCACTTCGACCTGGTCCGCCCCGGCGTCTCGGTCTACGGGCTCTCGCCCGGGCCGGAGGTGGGCACCGCGGCCGATCTCGGCCTCGTCCCGGCGATGACGCTGCGCGCCACGGCCGCGCTCGCCAAGCAGGTCCCGTCCGGCAGCGGCGTCTCCTACGGGCACCGTTACACGACGTCGAGGGAGACGACGCTCGCCCTCGTTCCGCTCGGCTACGCCGACGGCATCCCCCGGGCCGCGACCAACACCGCCGAGGTGTTCGTCGGCGGCAGGCGACGCCGGATCGCCGGCACCGTCTGCATGGACCAGTTCATGGTGGACGTCGAGGACGACCGGGTCGAGGCCGGCGACGACCTGCTCCTGTTCGGGCCGGGCGACCGCGGCGAGCCGACCGCGCAGGACTGGGCGGAGGCGCTCGGGACGATCAACTACGAGATCGTCACCCGGATCGGCCCGCGGGTGCCCCGCCGGTACGTCGGATGAGCCACGACCCGGACGTCCTCTCGGATCGCATCCGGGGCTGCGTCGCCTGTCCCGAACTCGCCGTCGCCCGCTCGCAGGTCGTGGTGGGGGAGCTGCCCGCGGGGGCGCGGCTGCTGATCGTCGGCGAGGCGCCCGGCGCGTCGGAGGACGAGCAGGGCCGGCCGTTCGTCGGCAAGGCCGGACAGGTGCTCGACGGCGCGCTCGCCGCGGCCGGTCTGCCCCGAGATCGGGTGGCCGTCGCCAACGTCCTCAAGTGCCGCCCGCCGGGGAACCGGCGTCCGTTGCCGGGCGAGATCGACAACTGTCGCGGCTGGCTCGAGGCCCAGATCGGGCTCGTCGACCCGGCGCTGATCGTGCCGTTGGGGCTGACCGCCATCGGGTGGTTCCTGAGCCGCCGGGGTGCCGCCCGGAAGCTGCTGCTCCGCGAGGTCCGCGGTCGGGTGCACGACGTCGACGGCCGCCGGGTGCTGCCCACCTACCACCCGTCCGGGGCGCTCCGCTACGGGCCTCACGGCGAGCCGATGCAGGCTCTCTACGCCGACATCGCGCTCGCGGCGACGATGGTGGGCAGCCGCCGATGAGGGTCGTCCGATGACCCTCGCGCGGACGCTGTCCGTCGAAGCGCCGGAGGCGATGCGCGAACTCGGCGCCGCCGTCGCAGCGGTCGCGCGTCCTGGGGACCTCGTCGTGCTCGTCGGTCCGCTCGGCGCGGGCAAGACCGTGTTCGTGCAAGGAATCGGGGCCGGGCTGGGGACGCGGATCCCGGTCACCTCGCCGACATTCGTCATCTCGCGGGTGCACCGCGACGGACGGCTCCCGCTCGTGCACGTCGACGCCTATCGCCTGTCCTCGGTCGAGGAGGTCGACGACCTCGACCTCGACGCCTCGCTGCCGGACTCGCTGACCGTCGTCGAGTGGGGCGAGGGGCTCGTCGAGGGGCTGACCGAGGCTCACCTGCGCGTCGAGATCGACCGGTCCGAGGGCGGCGAGGACAGCGACGACGAGCAGCGCACGGTGCGGCTGGTGCCGGTCGGTGGCGACTGGGAACAGCGCCTGCACGTCTGATGTGCGCGTCCCCGGGACGCACAGCGGCCCCCGTCCCGGGGGGCTGGGACGGGGGCCGCTCGGTGGGGTCGGATCAGCCGCGCTGGTACCCGTCGGCGTCCGGACCCTTGTAGGACAGCTGCACGGTCGAACTCCCACCCGGGGCGGCCTTGTCCGCCTTCGAGATGTTGACGGTGCGCGTCGGCGGCTCGCCGACCTTCGTGTAGTCGAGCGGGGCAACGAGTCCCCCGGTGTCGACGGCGGAGAGGCTCTTCTTCGCGTTGAACACGCCCTCCCGGGTGAGGTCACCGCTCTGGCACGCCTTGTTCAGGATCTCGTACATCGCCTGACCGGTCGCGTAGCCGTGGACGGCCCCGGCGCTCGGCAGCGGCGTCCCGTACTTCTGCGTGTAGAGGTTCTTCACCTCAGCCGCTGGCGGGTCGCTCCAGTTCACGAACGGGATCGCGCTCTGGTAGTTCTTCACGATCGCGTCACCGGCCGGGCCGTTCAGCAGCCCGGGCGCGAAGCTGGGGTTGTTGCCCATGATCGGCAGGTCGAGCCCCTGCGCGATGGCGGGCAGCTGCAGCGGCGAGATCGTCACGAGCACGGCCTTGATGTTCGGGTCGGCCTTGATCGCCGCGACCTGCGCGGAGGGGTCGCCGATCTGCGGGATCTTCTGCTCGACGAGCTTGATCTTGCCCTGCGACGCCATGTAGCGGGACCCGGCGGCGCCGTTCTCGCCGTACTCGCTGTCGTGGAAGATGTGCGCGACGGTGTCGCCCTGCTTGATGATCCCCTTCTCGAGCATGTAGTCGATGCCGTTGACCATCTCGACGTCGTACGTGCTGCCGACCACGGCGTAGTACGGGTTGTCGGTCAGGCTGGAGGCCCACGCCTCGGGAATGGCGACGATCTTGTCGGACTGGGTCTGCTGGGTCAGCGCGTTGCTGATCGCGGAGCCGAGCAGCTGCTGGAAGGCCAGCGAGTCGTTCTTCAGGCTCGCGTACTGCTGCACGGCCTTCTGGACGTTGTAGCCGCTGTCCTCGATCTGCAGCTTGACGGTCTTCCCGCAGACGCCGCCCTTGGTGTTCTGGTTGTCCCAGAACAGCTGCTGGCCGTTCGTGACGTCCTTGCCTGTGGCGGCGAAGATGCCGGTCTGGTCGGTGAGGACGCCGAGCGTGATCTGGTTGCCCTGCACGCCCTCGGCGGTCTTGGCCTGGCCGCCGCTCCCGCCGCTGTTGCTGTCCTTGGTGCTACAACCTGCTGCGGTCAGCGCACCGACCATCAGCAGCACCGCACCGGTGCGCCTCCACGTCATTGGGGATCTCCTATCGGTCGTCGGAGTCGGTCATCGGGTCGGTCGTTGGAGCTGGTTCTCCGGATGGACTGGTTCTCCGGGTGGAGCTGTGCGGGAGGTCGCCGGGCGGCGCCGCGGCGCGAGCGTCGGCTCAGTCGCCACCGCCACCGCCACCGCCCTCGGCCGGGGTCCGTCGGGACCTGAGTCCGGCGAGCGAGGCCTTGAGGCGTCTGCCGAGTCCGGCCAGGCCGGCCGGTTCGAACATGATCACGATGATGATCCCGGCGCCGAACACGAAGCGGGAGAGCTCGGTCGGCGTGAAGCCCGACGTCCCGCTCTCGTCCAGAAACCTGTTCAGCAGCGGGACGCTCTCCAGGTTGGTGGCGAACTCCTCGAGGACCAGCGGCAGCGCGGTCACGAACAGGGCGCCGATCACCGCCCCTGCGACCGACCCGAGTCCGCCGATGATGATCATCGCGAGGAACAGGATGGACAGGTCGAACTCGAACGACTGCGCCGCGATGTTGGTGATGGACAGGGCGTACAGCACGCCCGCCAGTCCCGCGTACATCGAGGACACCAGGAACGCCGTCGCCCGGTAGCGCTGCACGTTCACGCCCATGACCGAGGCGGCGGTCTCACTGTCCCGCAGGGTCTGCAGGGCCCGGCCGGGGCGGCCGCGGAGCAGGTTGCGGGCGAACAGATAGGCCAGGACGGCGAGCGCGAGCCCGAGGTACCAGAGCTTCTCCGCCTGGTCGAATTCGACGCCGGCGACAAACAGGTTCGGGTCGTCGTCGGTGAACGAGAACCCGAAGAGCGAGAACTCCGGCACCGTTCGGCCGTTGAAGCCGCCGGTGATGGTCTTGAGGTTGTTCAGCGCGTGGACGGCGATGAACACCAGGGCGATCGAGGCGACACCGAGGTAGATACCCTTCAGCCGCGCCGCGATCGGGCTGAAGATCAGACCCGCCAGGCCGGCGGCGAGCACCGCCAGGATCATGGCGACGAGCGGCGGCAAGCCGACGCCTTTCAGCTCGACCCCGGTCCTCTGCTCGGAGGAGCCGGCCAGGTAGGTGTAGGTGATGGCGCCGACCGCGAGGAACGCGCCGTGGGCGAGGGAGAGCTGACCGGCCGTGCCGACGAGAAGGTTGAGTCCGATGGCGCCGATCGCGGCGGCGAAGACGGCGAAGCCGACCCGGAGCCAGAACTCCTCCAGGTAGAAGGGGAGCAGGACCAGGACGACCGTCAGCACCAGGACGGTGATCGCCGTCGCGCCCGGGCGGCGGATCCGGGACCCGAGAGTGCGGCCTCCGGTGCCGGCGGCAGTGCCGGACGGGCCCGTCGCGGGAGGCGCAACGCCCTGCGTGCTAGACACGACTCAGCTCCCGGGTTCCGAACAGGCCCGCCGGTCGGATGACGAGGACGATCAACATCACGACGTAGGGCGCGATGACCTGGAAGTTGCTCCCGAGGAATTCGATCTTGTCGGCGTAGCCCGCGGACAGGGTCTCGGACAGGCCGACGATCAGGCCGCCGACGAGGGCGCCGGCGGTCGAGTCGAGGCCGCCGATGATCGCGGCCGGGAAGGCCGCGAGAGCGACGAGCCGGACCTGCGGGTCGAGCCCACCCGACGGGGCCCCGACGAGGAAGAGTGCGGCGATGGCCGCCAGCGCCCCGGCGATCAGCCAGCTGACGGCGCTGACGCGACCCTGTCGGATGCCCATCAGGGCTGCGGTCTCGCCGTCCTCTGAGACGGCCCGCATGGCGACACCCCAGCTGGAGTACTTGAACGCGATGAAGAACAGGCCGATCAGAACTCCACCGACGATCAGCGCGTACAACCGGTTCTTGGTGATGCTCACGTCGCCGATGGAGACCGTCTCCACGCCCCACGGCTGCTCCAGCGTCTTCGGCAGGAACGTGCCGATCCGATTGGTCAGCAGGGTGGCGAACAGGATGTCGATGCCCAATGTCAGGGCGGCCAGCGAGATGACCGGCGCTCCGCGGGCCGGGTAGATGATGGTGCGCTCGAGGATGAGGGCAGTGCCCGCGGTCAGCACGATGCCGACGGCGACCGCGGCCCAGAAGCCGAACCCCCATTTGTCGTCGTTCACCGCGTACCAGATGCAGAAGGCGCCGAGGAAGATCAGGGAGCCCTGGGCGAAGGAGAGCACGCCGCTGGACTTGAAGATGATGACGAAGCCCAGGGCGATGAGCCCGTAGATGGCGCCGAGCGAGATGCCGTTGAGCACTTGCGTGAGGAAGTACGTCACCGGGGCGGCTCCTCACGTGCTGCGGGTTGGTCCGACTGGCTTGCCTGATCCGACGCTGCTGCCTGACCCGACGCTGCTGCCTGATCCGGTTCGGCGGCCTCGTCCCCGCCGAGGTAGGCGCGGATGACCTCGGGATCGTTCTGGACCTGCTCCGGGGTGCCGTCCGCGATCCGCTCGCCGAAGTCGAGCACGGTCACCCGGTCGGCGATCCCCATGACCATGCCCATGTCGTGCTCGACGAGGACGATCGACAGGCCGAGCGCCTCCCGGATGTCGACGATGATCGCGGCCATCCGGCGCGTCTCGTCGGCGTTCATCCCGGCGACGGGCTCGTCGAGCAGCAACAGTTTCGGTTCGGTGCACAGCGCCCGCGCGACCTCGACGCGCTTCTGGTCGCCGTAGCTCAGCATGCCGACGGGAAGGTCGAACTTGTCGCCGAGTTCGAGGAAGTCCGCGATCTCCCGGGCGCGCTCGCGGTGGATCCTGCGCTCGCGGGTCGCTCTCGGAAGCCAGAGGCCGCTGGAGAGGAACCCGGCCTTGGTCAGGCTGTGCCGGCCGAGCATGAGGTTCTCCGCGACCGACTGACGGCCGGAGAGCGCGATGTTCTGGAAGGCCCGCGCCACCCCGAGCTTGCAGATCTGGTGCGGATGCAACCGGGTCAGTTCGGCGGATCCGAACCGCACGGAGCCCTCGCTGGCGCTGTAGACGCCGGAGAGGACGTTGAACATCGTCGACTTGCCGGCGCCGTTGGGTCCGATGACCGCGTGGATGGTGCCGGGGGCGACGGTGAAGGAGACCGAGTCGAGCGCTCGGAGGGCGCCGAAGCGGACGGTGACGCCGTCGACCTCGAGGGGCGGGGAGAGCGCGCCTCCCGGGTCGGGCTGCCCCCCGGGCGGAGGAGCTGCCGCCATCGGAGCGGTGGTCATCCCGACCACCGCGCCAGGCGCTTGCCGGTGCCGGCGTGGGCGGACTCGCGTACCGAGCCCGTGTCGGCCGTCGACTCGGCGTCGGCGTGGCCGAGGTAGAGGCGCTGCACCTCGCCGCTGGCGGCGAGTTCGGCCGCTGGGCCGGACAGCGACACCTCGCCGACGTCGAGTACGAACGCGCTGTGCGCGACCCGCAGCGCCATCGTCGCGTTCTGCTCCACGAGCAGGACGGCGGTGCCCTGCCGGTTGATCTCCGCGATCACGGAGCCGATCTGGCTGACGATGCGCGGTGCGAGGCCGAGTGAGGGCTCGTCGAGCAGCAGCAGGCGGGGGTCGCCCATCAGTGCGCGCCCGATGGCGAGCATCTGCTGCTCGCCGCCGGAGAGCAGCGTGCCGCGCTGGTTCTTGCGGTCGCGCAGCACGGGGAACAGGTCGTAGACGCGATCGCGGGCGCTCGCGCGGCTGCCCCGGTTCTTGTTCGCGAGCGAGCCGGCCCGCAGGTTCTCCTCGACGGTCAGCCCGCCGAAGATGCGGCGGCCCTCCGGCGCCTGCACGAGGCCGAGCCGGACGCTGGCCGCCGGGTCCCGCCCGCCGAGCGATCGCCCGTCGAAGGTGATCTGGCCGGCGTCGACCCGCCCGCGCTGCAGCCGAAGGGTGCCCGAGACGGCGCGCAGGAGCGTCGTCTTGCCGGCGCCGTTGCTGCCGAGAACGGCGACGACCGCGCGCTCCGCAACGCTCAGGGTGACCCCGCGCAGGGCGCGCACCGCCCCGCCATAGGTCACGTGCAGGTCCTGGACCTCGAGCATCGCTGCCATGGCTCCTGGGGCGAGGTTTCACACCGTTCCGACGCAGATGTGACTGCAGCCACACACTAGACACCCATGATCACGCGTCAAGGAGCCGCGCACGGATCGTTACGAAGCACCTCACCCGGGGTCCGCGTGCGCCGGAGCCGGCGGGCGGTCCCGCGGGCGACACCTAGGCTGGTCGGCGTGCTGGTCCTGTTCCTCGACACCGCGACCGAGGCCTGCGTCGCCGCGGTCTGCTCGGTGGAGGATGCCTCCGCCGCCGGAGGAGCCTCGGCGAGAACGGCGGGGGTGACGACGCTGGCCAGCCGGGCACCCGTGGACGCGCGCCGTCACGGTGAGTTGCTCGCCCCACTGATCGGCGAGGTGCTCGCCGAGGCCGGATGCCGGCCGGCCGATCTCGACGCCGTCGTCGTCGGCCTCGGGCCGGGGCCGTTCACCAGCCTGCGGGTCGGCGTGGTCACGGCCGCGTCGATGGCCGACGCCCTCGGCATCCCGGCGGTCGGCATCTGCACGTTGGATGCGATCGCGGCGGCACGACCGAGCCGCCCGGATCCCCTGATCGTGGCGACCGATGCCCGCCGCCGGGAGGTCTACTGGGCCCGGTACGCCGACGGCCGCCGCGTGGCCGGCCCGGCGGTCGAACGCCCCGCGGTGCTGCTCGAGGAACTCGAGCCGGGGGCGCGGGTGGTCGGCAGCGGGGCCGTGTTGTACGCCGACGTGTTCCGCAGCAGAGCCGACATCAGCGTCGAGGAGGATGCGCCGCGCTGGCCCGACCCGCCCGGTGGGATCCGGGTCGCCCTCCGCGACCCGGACGGGGAACTGCTCGGCGGTGGCGTCTCCGCGCCGCTCGCCCCGCTCTACCTACGGCGGCCCGACGCCGTGCCGCCGGGCGCGCCGAAGCCGGCGGCGCAGACGTCCGGATCCACCGCCCCCTCGCTGCGATGAGCGCACCCGCATCCGCACCGTCCGGCTTGGACCTCGTCCCGCTGCGGTGGTGGCACCTGTCCGCCGTGATGCGCCTCGAGGCCGAGTTGTTCGGTGACGAGCAGTGGTCGGAGGCGGCGTTCTGGTCCGAGCTGGCGGCGTGCCCGCCGACGCTGCTCGAGGGCTCGCCGCGCAGCTACTGGGCCGCCGTCGACGTCCGGCCGCCCGGCCGCCCGGACCCGGGGGACGCCGACGGCGAGCTGCTCGGCTACGCGGGGGTCGCCGTCGCCGCGGACGAGGGGTACGTCCAGACCATCGGGGTCGCGCGGGCCGCGCAGCGTCGGGGGCTCGGGAGCCGGCTCCTGCGGCGCCTGCTCGACGACGCCCACGGCGAGGGCGCGTCGACGGTCTGGCTCGAGGTGCGGGCCGACAACGAGGGGGCCCAGGCCATGTACACCCGCTTCGGCTTCCGGGTGCGCGGCCGGCGTCGCGGCTACTACCAGCCCTCGGGCACGGACGCGCTGGTCATGTCGGTCGACCTGCGCGGGGGCAGGCATACGGGGGGAGCAGGCGCGTGACCACGGTTCTGGGGTTCGAGACCTCGTGCGACGAGACCGGGGTCGGCGTGGTGCGCGACGGCGTCCTGCTCGCCGACGCGCTGGCCACCTCGGTCGACGAGCACGCCCGGTTCGGTGGCGTCGTCCCCGAGGTCGCCGCCCGGGCACACGTGTCCTCGCTCGTGCCGACCGTGACGCGTGCGGTCGAGCAGTCGGGCATCCGCCTGAGGGAGATCGACGCCGTCGCGGTCACCGTGGGTCCCGGCCTGGCGGGGGCGCTGCTGGTCGGCGTGGCGGCGGCCAAGGCCTACGCGCTGGCGCTCGGCGTGCCGCTGCTCGGTGTCCACCACCTCGCCGCCCACGTCGCCGTCGACACCCTGGAGCACGGCCCGCTGCCCGAGCCGGTGGTGGCGCTGCTCGTGTCCGGCGGCCACAGCTCGCTGCTCCGGGTTCCCGACCTCGCCACGTCACCGGTCGAACCACTCGGCGCGACGGTGGACGACGCCGCCGGGGAGGCGTTCGACAAGGTCGCGCGGCTGCTCGGTCTGCCCTTCCCCGGGGGGCCGCCGATCGATCGGGCGGCCCGCGAGGGCTCGGTCACCATCGACTTCCCGCGCGGCAAGGCGCACGACGGCACGTCCGACTTCTCCTTCAGCGGACTGAAGACGGCGGTGGCCCGCTGGGTCGAGGCCCGGCGCCGGGCGGGGGAGCCGGTGCCGGTGGCCGACGTCGCCGCCTCGTTCCAGGAAGCGGTGGCCGACGTGCTCACCGCCAAGGCGGTCGACGCGTGCCGCCGGGACGGCATCGACACGCTGGTCATCGGGGGAGGCGTGGCCGCGAACTCGCGCCTGCGGGGACTCGCCGAGCAGCGCTGCGAGGCCGCCGGGCTGCGTCTGCGCGTCCCGCGGCCCGGCCTGTGCACCGACAACGGGGCGATGGTCGCCGCGCTCGGGTGGCTGCAGGTCGAGGCCGGCGTGACGCCGAGCCCCCTCGACGTGGGAGCCGATCCGGCGCTCCCCCTGCTCGCCGCCGGCCTCGGTCGGGGCGCTGCCTGACGGAGCGCTGCCTGACGGAGCGCTGCCTGACGGAGCGCTGCCTGACGGAGCGCTGCGCGCACCGGCCCCGACGGCGTCTGACCAGCGGCTCACCGGCGACTTCCCCGGGAGCGCGGCGAGTTGACGCTGGGCAGCTCGCCCGGCTAAGTTGGCACTCAGCACTCGAGAGTGCTAGCGACCAGGCGCTGCTCGCCCGCGACGGCAGTTGCTGAGTTCGCTCTCTCGATCCTCATTCATTGCAGCAGGAGGGCAGATCATGGCCACCGCCACGAAGGTTGGAATCAAGCCGCTCGAGGACCGGATCCTCGTTCAGCAGGGCGAGGGTGAGACCACCACCGCGTCCGGCATCGTCATTCCGGACACCGCCAAGGAGAAGCCGCAGGAGGGCACCGTCCTCGCGGTCGGTCCCGGTCGGTGGGACGAGGACGGCGAGAAGCGCATCCCGCTCGACGTCTCCGTCGGCGACACCGTTCTCTACAGCAAGTACGGCGGCACCGAGGTCAAGTACCGCGGCGAGGAGTACCTCATCCTCAACGCGCGCGACATCCTCGCCGTGCTGGAGAAGTAACCACCTTTGAAGTCTCACGGGTCCGCCCCGGGTCGCCCTCGGCGCCCGGGGCGGACCTCGTAGCAACCCGCACAACCCGCACGACCGGCACCGCAGCAGTTCGGAAGGAACTCATGGCAGCCAAGACCCTGGCGTTCGACATCGACGCCCGCCGCGCCCTCGAGCGCGGCGTCAACAAGCTCGCCGACTCGGTCAAGGTCACGCTCGGCCCCAAGGGCCGCAACGTGGTCCTCGGCAAGAAGTTCGGCTCCCCGACCATCACCAATGACGGCGTGACCATCGCGCGTCAGGTCGAGCTCGACGACCCCTACGAGAACATGGGGGCCGTCCTCGCCCGCGAGGTCGCCACCAAGACCAATGACATCGCCGGCGACGGCACCACCACCGCGACCGTCCTGGCGCAGGCCATGGTCCGCGACGGGCTGCGCCTGATCACCAGCGGCGTGAACCCGATGGTCCTCAAGCGCGGCATCGACGTCGCCGTCCAGGCGGTGACGGACCTGCTCGTCGAGCGTTCGAACGAGGTGGAGAGTCGGGACGAGATCGCGCACGTCGCCTCCATCTCCGCGCAGGACCGGGTTATCGGCGACCTGATCGCCGAGGCGATGGACAAGGTCGGCAAGGACGGGGTCATCACCGTCGAGGAGTCGCAGACCACCGGGACCGAGCTCGAGCTCACCGAGGGTCTCGCCTTCGACAAGGGCTACATCTCGCCCTACTTCGTCACGGACCAGGAGCGGATGGAGGCCGTCCTCGAGGACGTCACCGTCCTCATCGTGGACGGCAAGATCAGCGCCATCGCCGAGCTGCTCCCGTTGCTCGAGAAGGTGCTCGAGTCGGCCAAGCCGCTGCTGATCATCGCCGAGGACGTCGACGGGGAGGCCCTGTCCACCCTCGTCGTCAACGCGATCCGCAAGACCATCAAGGTCTGCGCCGTGAAGGCCCCGGGCTTCGGCGAGCGCCGCAAGGCGATGCTTCAGGACATGGCTATCCTGACCGGCGCCCAGGTGGTCTCGGCCGAGGTCGGGCTGAAGCTCGACCAGGTCGGCACCGAGGTGCTCGGCGGGGCCCGCCGCGCGACGATCGACAAGGACTCCACCGTCGTCGTCGACGGGGCCGGCACCAAGGACGCCGTGCAGGACCGGGTGCGGCAGATCCGCGCCGAGATCGAGGCCAGCGACTCCGACTGGGACAAGGAGAAGCTGCAGGAGCGCCTCGCCAAGCTCGCCGGTGGTGTCGGCGTGATCCGCGTCGGTGCCTACACCGAGGTGGAGCTCGCCGAGCGCAAGCACCGCATCGAGGACGCCATCTCGGCGACCCGTGCGGCCATCGAGGAGGGCATCGTGCCCGGTGGTGGGGCGGCGCTGGTCCAGGCGGCGACGGCGCTCGACGACGGCCTCGGCCTCTCCGGCGACGAGCTCGCCGGGTTGGGCCTGATCCGCAAGGCGCTCGACGAGCCGCTGCGACGGATCGCGTCGAACGCCGGCCTCGAGGGCTCGGTGGCGGTCAGCCGGGTGCGCGACTCCAAGCTCGGCACCGGCCTCGACGCCTCCACCGGGGACTACGTCGACCTCGTATCCGCGGGCATCGTCGACCCGGTGAAGGTCACGCGTTCCGCGCTGTCCAACGCCGCGTCCATCGTCTCGATGCTGCTCACGACCGAGGCCCTGGTCGCGGAGAAGCGCGAGGACGAGGACGAAGAGGAGCACGGCCATTCGCACGGCCACGGGCACGGCCACTCCCACGGCCCCGGCTTCTGAGCCCACGCCGGAGGTACGTCACGCGCCCCGCGTTCCAGGGCAACTGCGTAAGGACACGCCGACAGCTCTCGGCGTGTCCTTACGCAGTCTCTGATCGTCGGCGGTGCTGGCGGCGGTGCTGTCGGCGGTGCTGGCGGCGGGGGCGTCGGCTCGGGCACTC
Organism: uncultured Actinomycetota bacterium; assembly: GCA_963783105.1. Classification (GTDB taxonomy): domain Bacteria; phylum Actinomycetota; class Actinomycetes; order Frankiales; family Frankiaceae; genus JAVEDQ01. The sequence goes on along the minus strand of CAWAMI010000002.1, from coordinate 77,168 downwards.
GCGGGGCAGCGGGATGACGACCCCCGCGGCCGACGACGATCTGCGGGTCGCCGCCGCGGCCGCGCTCGGCGGCGCGCCGGCGGACGCGCTCGAACCGCTCGGCCGGCTGCTCACGCCCGGGATCGCGCGAACCGGACCCGTGGTACTCCGCGCCCATTGGCTGTCCGGCGTCGCGCTCGGGGCGCTCGGGCGCTACGGCGAGGCGCTGACGGCACTGGCGCCGGTCCTCGCCGACCAGGCGGTCGTGTCGGCCGGGCTGCGGGCGGCCGCCTGTGCCACCGCCGCCTCCCTGCTGCGGCAGATCGGCAACCATGCCGCGGGCGATCCGCTCGACCGGCGAGGGCTGGCGCTGACCGAGGACACGGCGCCGCGGCCGGGGTTGCCGGAGGCGGACGCCCGGCTCGACTGCCTGGTCGGCAGCACCGCGGACGCGGTCGGGCTCGGCGACCTCGACCGGGCGCGGGAGCGGCTCGCCCGGACCCGCGCCGCGTTCGCCGACGTCGTCGATCCTCCCTGGCGGCCGACGGTGCGGCTGCGCTGGGTCGAGACGGAGGTCGCGCTCCTCGTCGGGGAGATCGAGTCGGCGGCGTCCGCGGCCGCCGCGGCCGTGGCGCTGGCCGAGGCGGCGGGCTCGCCCCGGCACACGGCGAAGAGCGGGATGTTCGCCGGGGTCGCCACAGCCCTGCTCGGCGCCGGCGCGGAGGACACCCGTCTGTTCGTGCGCGCGCGGACGACCCTTCTCCGGGCCGCCGACCTGGCCGATCGCCACGGTCTGCTCCCGCTGGTCTGGCCGGTCCGCGCGGTCCTCGCGACGATGCCCGGCCTCGCGCGAGACGACGAGGACGCCGCTCGGCACCTGGTCGTCGCGGCCGCTGCCGCGCGGACCATCGCCGACGGGCTGCCGCACGACCGCCTCGCCATCTGGACCGCTCGGGACCCCATGGCCGCTCACCTGCTGAGCGTCACGGCCGAGCTTGATGTCGGAACGATGACAAATGGCGGCTCATAGCCACCGCACACGCGCCGACAGGGTTCCTAGCGTCGCGATCGGTGACGCCAGGTTCGCAAGGGGTAACCGTGACGACCGTTCTGATCTGTGACGACCACCGCCTGGTGCGCGAAGGCTTGAAGCACTTCGTCGAGGCGGTTCCCGGCGTCCAGCGGGTCGAGACCGCCGCCAGCGGCGAGGAGGTCCTCGCCCGCTACGACCTCGAGCGCCCCGACCTGGTGCTGATGGACGTCCAGATGCCCGGCCTCGGCGGCCTGGAGGCCACGCGTCGGCTCGTCAAGCTGCACCCCGATGCGCGCGTGATCATGCTGACCGCCGCGGACGATCGCGACAACGTCGTCACCGCCGTCGCCAACGGGGCCACCGGCTACCTGCTCAAGGACGTCTCCCGCGAGGAGCTGTGCGCCGCCGTCGCCAGCGCGCTCGCCGGGCAGGACCTCATGGCCCCGTCGCTGCGCCGCGCGATGGCCGAGCGCGCCGCCGCGACCCGCGTCACGGACCCGGCCGCCACCCTCACCGAGCGCGAGCTGCAGGTGCTGCGCGGGATGTCGCAGGGGAAGAGCAACGCCGAGATCGGTCGCTCGCTGTTCCTGTCCGAGGACACCGTGAAGACCCACGCGCGGCGGCTGTTCCGCAAGCTCGCCGTCAACGACCGCGCCCAGGCGGTCGCCCTCGGCTTCCGCCGCGGCCTCGTCACCTGAGGTTCGTCGGCCAGCGCACGTCCGTACGGGTATCGACGCGGGACGTGGAGCTCATCAGGCACCGGCGGCACGCCCGTCCTCCGCCGCGGAGGACGAATCCTGTCGCTGGACCCCGGAAACGGGACAGGCGATGGGCGTCGGCTCCGTCCGGCCGGCCAGGACGACCGGTTCGTCGAGGCACCAGCGTGCCGCTTCCGCCGCGTCCGCCTGCTCCAGCACGGCAGCCGCTGTGATCAGGCGAGCGGGTCGTCGTTTGGCGAGATCGGTGAGGCGGGAGGCCTCGTTCACCGGGTCTCCGATGACCGTGTACTCGAAGCGGCTCTCGGCGCCGATGTTGCCGGCGACGACGCGCCCCGAGGAGATGCCGATCCCCGCGCTGATCTGGTCGTCGTCGAGCGCCGTCACACGTTCGAGCAGCTCCCGGCCGGCTGCCAGAGCGGCGGTGGCAGCGCCGGGTTGGTGGAGCGGTGCGCCGAACACGCACAGGGCTCCATCGCCGTAGAGCTTGTTGACGACACCGCCGTGCTCACGGATCACCTCGATCACCACCCCGAAGAAGGTGTTCAACAGCTCGACGACTTCGACCGGTGAGTGCCGGTAGGCGAAGGCGGTCGAGCCGTCGAGGTCGACGAACAGGACGGCCACCCACCGGACCTCACCGCCCAACGCGATCCCACGATCCAGGACCTGACGTGCGACCTCCGGACCCACCTGCCTGCCGAAGATGTCCCGCACCCGCTCGCTCTCGCGCAGCCCGATGACCATGTGGTTGACGGTCGCCTGCAACTGTCCGACGTCTCCGGCGTCGAATACCGGAACGGCCACATCGGTGTTCCCGGCCTCGACCGCGGAGAGCGCTTCGCGAACGGAGGCCAGCGGCACGGAGATCGATCGCGCGAGCAGCAGCATGGAGACGATGCCGGCCAGCACGCCCGCGACGAGCAGGAACAGCACGGGTTCGTTGGCGGCCAGCACGTCGGGCGCGCCGCCCCGGATCCACACCGCCAACCCGGCGCCGATCAGGGGTACGCCGGTGCCGAATGCCCACGCCCACACCACCCGCGCGGCGACTCCCGGGCCGACCGGAGGGTTCGGCTCGCCGTTGGCCAGCGCCATCGCGATCACCGGCCGTAGGAGCCGCTCGCTCAGCAGGTAGCCCAATGCGCACGTGGTCAACCCGCCCAGGGCGGTCGCCAGGGCGGCGTCCCGGGCGATGGTCCACGAATAGTCGGTGTTCACCCCGAGGAACAGCACCACGCCGACCGCCCACAGCACGCCATGGATGACGAGTTGACGTCCGGGCTGCTTCAGGGCGGTCCGCCGTTCGACCTCCGTCGGCAATCGGTCGTCCCACAACCACGACACCGTCGATCGGAACCGGTACAAGCTCCACAGCACACCGACGACCAGCGCGCCGACGAGGTAGACGACGAACACCAGCAGGTTGAACCGGATCTGCGCACCCGGGCCGCCAGGGCCGGGTAGCCGCGGCACGACCGTGGCAGCGTAGACGAAGGTGACGATCGCTCCGACGGTGTTGGCGCCCACCATGCCGGCGGTGTAGAGCGCGCCCCGACGCAGCAGGAAGCCGAGGCCGGCCCCAGGACGACGCATCGGAAGCTCCGGTCCAGCCCCCGGGTGGTGCGTCACGTGTTCCGAGGTCGTTCGATCGGAAGGCAAGGTATCCAGCTTCCCTCGGCCGGGACTTCATGGCGCTGGTGCGAGATGGGGCCCAGGCGATTGCTGAGGAAGCTGTTGGCTCAACCGAGTCACCATCCTGCCCGATCACGGCAAGGCCAACCCGGCCGCCGGGCTCGGGTCGCCGCAGGCCCCCTCAGCGCCGCAACGAGCCGGGTTCGCTCCTTCCGGCTCAGCCCAGCCGGGTCGCGACCTCCGACAGGTAGTCGCTGTAGCGCGCGTTGACGTCGGACAGGTCGAAGCTGTCGGCGAGCGCGGTGGACGTCTCGCGCTCGAGCAGGAACTCCACCGATTCCCGGACCAGCTGCTGCTCGTCGGACGCGTCGGCATCCACGATGCCGAGATCGTCGAGCACCTGGGCGTCCACCCGGACCAGGTGGTTCGTGGACACGGCCGCCGGCGCGTTGCCGTGGGGGCTGTCCTCGGAGATCTCGACGGCGTACTCGTGCGGCCCATGCTGTCGGACGTTCACGTGGCTCATGGGGGCGGACGTACCCTCTTCCACCGAACCTGCCCCTCGTCCTGCGGACCAGGCGGAAGGTGCTGGCACCACCCCGACCGGGCGGTTAGCAGTCTTCAAGTGGATGACAAGTCTGCGGTGTTCTTCTCGTAACGAACGGGCCGTCGTGCGGCCCCCGCGAGAAGGAGCAGATCATGACCGCACCCGTGTGGCCGGGCCAGAACGGCTACCCGCAGGCCCCGCAGCAGCCCTACGGCCCGCCGCAGGGCGGGATCCCGCCTCAGGGGTACGGGCCGCCGCAGCAGGGCTATGGCCCGCCCCGGCAGGGGTACGGCCCGCCCCAGGGTCAGCAGGGTTACGGACCGGCCGGGGGCTACGGGCCGCCGCCACCGGCTTCCGCGCGGCGGCGCTCCCCGGTGAAGATCATCCTCGGTGTCGTCGGCGCGCTGATCGCCGTCCTCATCGCCCTCGGCGCCCTGTTCGGTTCCTCCGGCATGAACGTCGAGAAGGCGCTGACGAAGGCGCTCGAGGAGCGGCCCGCCATCACCACGGTGACCGACGTCAACTGCCCGGACGACATCAACACGGACAAGGGCAGCACCGGCGTCTGCCAGGCCACGATCGATGGTCAGCCTGCGGACCTGACCCTGAGCTTCGACCGCGACGACCACTTCGTCGTCACCAACGCCGTCCCGCGCTGATCGCGGCGCACCCGACCCGCGTCCGACCCGCGAACGCTGCCCGGAACCCGCCGCACGCCTCCCGGCAGGCTTCGGCGGCCACTCCGGGCAGCGTTGATCTCGCCAGCGACGCCACGGGCGTCGCCCGACGGGTCAGCTCGGGCTGTCCTCGGACGTCTCGAGCACCCCGTCGGCGTAGCCCCGGGCGTACTCCCAGCTGACGTAGCGGCTCGGGTCGGGCTCGTAGGCCGGCTCGTGCACCCGGGTGTGCCCGGCGTCGAGCAGGTGCCGCAGGTTGCCGATCAGCAGGTCCCAGTCGAAGTAGTGCGGCTCCTCGCACTCGTCGCAGTCCACGACAAGACCGCGGGTGCCGCGGGGCTCGAGCAGGGAGCGGAACACCTCGAGGTCCCCGAGGTCACCCACCACCTCCTCGCGCTCCGACGCGGTGAGGGGCTCGAAGTCCTCGGCGTCGGTGACGCGGGGCAGCTGCGACGCCGGGTCGTCGGGGTCTCCGGCGAACGGGTCGAGCGGCTCGAAATTCACGCCCACGACGGTACGCGCCGACGGAAGGTCTGACGCCCCTCCTGAGTTAGTGTGGAACACGGTGCCGTCGCCTCTGGCGGCGGCACCTTGGGTTTGCCGCGACACAGTTGGGTTTTGCCGCGACACAGTTGGATTTGCCGCGACACAGTCGGTCAGCGGTGGCGGAAGTTCCAGGGCAGGCGGAGGCGAGCGGTGGCAGAGGTCGAGATCGGCATCGGCAAGAGTGGCCGGCAGGCGTACGGATTCGACGACATCGCAATCGTCCCGTCCCGCCGGACCCGCGACCCGGAGGACGTCTCGATCGCGTGGGACATCGACGCCTTCCGGTTCGAGCTCCCGTTGCTCGGCAGCGCGATGGACGGCGTCATCTCGCCGCGGAGCGCGATCGAGATCGGCAAGCTCGGCGGCCTCGGCGTCCTGAACCTCGAGGGCCTGTGGACCCGGTACTCCGACCCGGACCCGATCCTCGAGGAGATCGCCGGCCTCGACGACGCCACCGCCACCAAGCGGATGCAGGAGCTCTACGCCGAGCCGATCAAGCCGGAACTGATCGGCGAGCGGATCCAGCAGATCAAGGACGCCGGCGTCACCGCCGCCGCGAGCCTCACCCCGCAGCGGACCCAGTCGCTGCACAAGCACGTGCTCGACGCCGGCGTCGACATCTTCGTCATCCAGGGCACCGTCGTCTCCGCCGAGCACGTCAGCAGCCGCAGCGAACCGCTGAACCTGAAGAAGTTCATCGGCGAACTCGACGTCCCCGTCATCGTCGGCGGCTGCGCCTCCTTCTCGACCGCCCTGCACCTCATGCGGACCGGTGCGGCCGGCCTGCTGGTCGGCGTCGGGCCGGGCCACGCGTGCACGACCCGCGGCGTCCTCGGTGTCGGCGTGCCGATGGCGACGGCCATCGCCGACGCCGCCGGCGCCCGGATGCGCTACCTCGACGAGTCGGGTGGTCGCTACGTCCACATCATCGCCGACGGCGGCATGCGCACCGGCGGCGACATCGCCAAGGCCATCGCCTGCGGCGCCGACGCGGTGATGATCGGCTCGCCGTTGGCCAAGGCGGTCGAGTCGCCGGGTCGCGGCTACCACTGGGGCATGGCGACCTTCCACCCGGACCTGCCGCGCGGCACCCGGGTCAAGACGACGACGATCGGGACGCTCAAGGAGATCCTCGTCGGCCCGGCCCCCGTCAACGACGGTTCGATGAACCTGTTCGGTGGTCTGCGGACGTCGATGGCCACCACCGGCTACGCGAACCTCAAGGAGTTCCAGAAGGCCGAGGTCATGCTCGCGCCGTCGCTGCAGACCGAGGGCAAGACCCTGCAGCGCAGCCAGGGCGTCGGCATGGGGCGCTGATCGCGCCTCCCGCTCACGAGGCACCAGCGACAGGCGTCACGGGAAACCGTGGCGCCTGTCGTGCGTCTCGGGGGAGAATCTGCGGTCATGGTCGACCCGCTGCGCGAGGACGATCCCGCGAGGGTCGGGCGCTACCGGATCCTGGGGCGCCTCGGCGCCGGCGGGATGGGTGTCGTCTACCTCGCCGAGAGCCGCAGGGGCGGTCGTGCGGCGCTGAAGCTGATCCGTCGCGAGCTGGCCGACGACGCGTCGTTCCGCAGCCGCTTCCGGCGCGAGGTGCAGGCGTCGTTCCGCGTCTCGGGGATGTGCACCGCTCGCCTGATCGACTTCGACACCGAGGCCGACCAGCCGTGGATGGCCACCGAGTACGTCGACGGACCGCCCCTGGACTCGCTCGTGGGCGAGCGCGGGCCGCTGAGCTCCGACCAGCAGCTGGCGCTCGCGGTGGGGCTCGCCGAGGCGCTCGTCGCGATCCACGAGGAGGACGTGGTCCACCGCGACCTCAAGCCCGCCAACGTGCTCTGCCCCGAGAGCGGGCCGAAGATCATCGACTTCGGCATCGCCACCGCGGCGGATGCCGTGCCGCTCACCCGGCACGGGATGGTGATCGGCTCGCCGGGCTGGATCACGCCCGAACAGCTGCTCACCGGCGAGGCCTCGCCCGCCTCCGACGTCTTCGCCTGGGGCTGCCTCACCGCCTTCGCGTCCAGCGGGCAGCAGCCCTACGGCAGCGGCCGCGTCGAGACCGTCTTCTGGCGGGTGATCAACCAGCCGCCGTTCGTCGACCGGCAACGGCTGATCCCGCCGCTGCAGGAGCTCGTCGACGCGTCGACGCTCCGCGAGCCGGAGCGGAGGCCGTCCTCGACCGTTCTGCTGGAGCGGCTGCTGGAGATAGGGCATCGGCACGAGCGGGGACGCCGGTCGTCCGGCTCGGGCGCCGCGATCGGCGCGGCTTCGGCGGAGGCGAGTCCGGCGGAGGCGAGTCCGGCGTCCGCGGCGGCGCCGGAGGTGACCCGTGTCGTGGCTGCCGGGTGGGCATCCGCGGTGCCGCAGGAGCCGTCCGCTACCGAAGGGGCTGCACCGGCCGGCCTGGCCGTGTCGTTGCTCCGCGACACCGAGACGGGGCAGCAGGCGGACCCGGTCGAGCTGGTCAAGGGCGCGAACGTCGAGGTCGAAACCGGTTCGCTGCTCGTGGACCTGATGTGGAGCAACGCCGCGGGCGGCGAGGTCGACGTCGCCGCCGTGCGCATCGACCGCGAGGGCAGGGCGCTCGACGGCCTCGTGCCGGTCGATCGCCGACGCACGTCGAGCCCCGACGGCTCGGTCACCCACATCGGGCACGACCGGACCGAGCGGGGCTGGCGTGACCGACTGCAGGTCGACCTGCCCAAGGCGCCGGAGCAGCTCGGCCGGGTGCTGGTGACCGCCACCCTGACCGGAGGGGTGCCCGGCGGTCCGCCGGCGACGTTCGCCGACGTGGCAGGGCTCGAGGTCGTCGTCGGTACCGCCCGGGCCGGAAGCCGTCCCGTGCACTTCGTCGTCCCGCCGCTGGGGCAGGAGCGGGCGCTGCTCGCCGTCGAGATCTATCGCCGACGCGGTCGCTGGCGGGTGCGGGCCGTCGCGCAGGGCTACGCCGAGGGCCGGGCCGGGCTGGTCCGGGACTACGGCGCAGTGGTCTCAGGCTGAGCCGACGATCGGGTCGGCGACCCGACCGAACGCGTGTCCGCGACGGGCGTTCTCAGCGGCCCGCGCGACCCCGACGCCCACGAGGACCGAAGCCGCCGTGCCCCTGGCTCGCCGCGCTGCCGTGGCCGTTCATGCCCGAGCCGGGCGCGGCGGAGTACTGCTGCTCGGCCGCCCTCGCTCCGGCGGCCGCCGCCCGGGGACGCAGCGGTCCGCGCGAGAAGTGCCCCGCCGTCGAGCCGCCGGCCCGCAACGCCCGGCTGAGCCGGGTCCGACCACGCCGCGCCTCGATGCGCCGGCCCGCCGACTCGAGGGCCCGTCCACCGATCGGCACGGCGATCATGAAGAAGAGCAGGCGGCGGAAGCGTCCGGACAGCAGTGCGAGCATGGGCCGAGTGTGCCCGCTCCGGCCGGGCTCACCGCGGCCGCCGGCAATCAGTGCCGAGTCGAGACGGACGCCCCCGCCTCGAAGCCCGCGTCCCGCCGACCCGCTCACACCCGGGACCCCCTCACTGACACCGTGTCAGTAATCCGGCAGAATGCGGCCATGCCTTCCGACAACTCCGCGGCCTTCGACTACGACGTCCTTGTCGTGGGCAGCGGCTTCGGCGGCAGCGTGACCGCCCTACGCCTGACGGAGAAGGGCTACCGCGTCGGCGTGCTCGAGGCGGGCAAGCGCTGGACGGACGAGACGTTGCCGAAGACCAGTTGGGATCTTCGCAACTACGTCTGGAACCCGAAGCTCGGCATGAAGGGCATCCAGCGGGTCGACCTGCTCTCCGACGTCGTCATCGTCTCCGGCGCCGGGGTCGGCGGCGGATCCCTGGTCTACGCGAACACGCTCTACGAGCCGTTGCCGCCGTTCTACAACGACCGGCAGTGGGGGCACATCACGGACTGGCGCTCCGAGCTGGCGCCGCACTACGACCAGGCGAAGCGGATGCTGGGCGTGGTCGAGAACCCGCTGAACACCCCCGCCGACGACGTGATGCGCGAGATCGCCGACGAGATGGGGCGGGGCCACACGTTCCACAAGACGCCCGTCGGCGTCTACTTCGGGCAGAAGGGCCAGACCGCGTCCGACCCGTACTTCGGCGGCGCGGGCCCCGAGCGAACGGGCTGCATCGAGTGCGGCGCCTGCATGACGGGCTGCCGCTACAACGCCAAGAACCGGCTCGACAAGAACTACCTGTACCTGGCCGAGAAGGGCGGGGCGGTCGTCCACCCCGAGACCGAGGTGCGCGACATCCGTCCCCTCGGCTCCGGCGGCCCCGGCTCGGGCTCCATCGGCATTTCCGGCTCCGCCGGGTATGCGGTCGCGACGTCCGCCCCCGGCGGCAAGAAGGCCACGCGCACCTTCACCGCCGAGCAGGTCGTGGTCAGCGCCGGCGCCCTCGGCACCCAGAAGCTGCTGCACCGCCTCAAGGACGAGGGCAGCCTGCCCCGCCTGTCCGAGCGGCTCGGTGCCCGTACCCGGACGAACTCCGAGGCCATCCTCGGCGCGATGGCCCGCACCACCGACGTCGACTACTCCAAGGGCATCGCGATCACGTCGTCGTTCCACCCCCAGGACGACACGCACATCGAGCCGGTGCGCTACGGCAAGGGCGACAACGCGATGGGGCTGATGTCGACGCTGATGGTCGACGGCGGCGGCCGCATCCCGCGGCAGCTGAAATTCCTGCTGACGGTCCTGCTCCACCCGATCCTGTTCCTGCGCTCGCTGTCGGTGCGGCGCTGGTCGGAGCGGACGATCATCGTCCTGGTCATGCAGACCCTCGACAACTCGATCAAGGTGTCCCGGAAGAGGCGCCGGTTCTCCCGGAAGTTCGGCGAGCTGCGCAGCGCGGTCGACACGGGCGAGCCGAACCCGACGTGGATCCCGGTCGGGAACGAGGTCACCCGCAAGGTCGCGGACAAGATCGGTGGGTATCCGGGCGGCACGATCGGCGAGGCGCTGCTGAACGTGCCGATGACGGCGCACATCATCGGCGGCTGCACCATCGGTGACTCGCCCGAGAGCGGCGTGATCGACCCGTACCACCGCGCCTTCGGCCATCCCGGCCTGCACATCGCCGACGGCAGCGCCGTGTCGGCCAACCTGGGCGTCAACCCGTCGCTGACCATCACCGCGCTGACCGAGCGGGCGATGTCGTTCTGGCCGAACAAGGGCGATGCGGACCCGCGACCGCCGCTGGAGGCGGGCTACGAGCGTCTCGTCCCCGTGCCGCCGCGGCGCCCGGCGGTGCCCGAGGGGGCGCCCGGCGCACTGCTGCTCCCGATGCCCACGGTGCGCTCCGAGGCGGCGGTGCCCGGCCAGCCGGTCACGACCATCGGCCAGCTGAACGGGGACGCGCGTTCGGTACCGGCCGGGACGTCCCAGGGCTGACCACCCGGCGGCACGGGCGGAGGAGTCAGCGGTCCGCGTCCGCCATGTCCGGCGTCCGGCGGGCGTCGGGCAGACCCGGTTCGGCGTGCCCGTCGTCCACGGCCTCGGCGTCGATCGAGCGGCGCACCTCCGCCTCCGACCAGGCCTCCAGCTCGTCCAGGAACAGGGTGAGGTCACGGCGGCGCTCGGGGTCCGGCACGAGCCCGGGCAACGCCATCAGCCGCCAGAACCCGGCCATCCTCCCGATCCTCGACGCCGAGCGGCGCTCCACCATGCTGGCGGTGACCACGCCGAGCACGCAGTCGTCGATGAGTTCGGCCGCGGACTGCAGGTCCGGCCCCGGGGTCACGTACCCGGCCCGCAGGCCGTCCGCCAGCCAGGTGCGCACGACGCCCGCCCAGTCGATCGTCTCCAGATCCGACGGCATCGGCGGTGCGGCCCGGGAGAGGTTCATGCGGTTGTGCGCTATGGCGAGTCGGTCGCGGTACTGCCGGCGAGCCAGCGCGAGGCTCAGCCGGATCAGGCGGCGCAGCGGATCGGGGTCCTGCCCGACCTGCTCGATCATCCGCCGGCTGTCGGCGTTGTAGAGCTCCTCGACGGCGATCAGCAGCTCGTCCTTCGAGCTGAAGTGGAAGTACAAGGCGCCCTTGCTGACGTTCGCCGCCTCGACGACGTCGGACAGGCTCATCCCGCTCACACCCCGGGAGGCGATGACCTCGGCCGCACACATCAGGATGCGGCGACGCGTCCGAGCACCCTTGCCGCGAGCCGCCATCCGGACAAGCTATCCGGGTCGCGCGCGGATCGGAACCGCGGGGCGGCCGTAGGGTTTTCCCATGCCGCCCGCACCGGTCGAGCCGGACCTCGCCACCCCGCCGGAGACGCAGAGCGAGCCGGCCGCCGCCTCCTCGCCGCGGATGGACGCCGCGATGGACACACCGCAGGACGCCGTGCTCGTGGTCGACTTCGGGGCCCAGTACGCGCAGCTCATCGCCCGCCGGGTCCGTGAGTGCCACGTCTACAGCGAGATCGTCCCGTGGTCGATGCCGGTCGAGCAGATGCTGGCGAAGCGCCCGAAGGCGATCATCCTCTCGGGTGGGCCGAAGTCGGTCTATTCGCCGGGTGCTCCCGGCATCGATGCGTCGCTGTTCTCCGCCGGCGTCCCGACGTTCGGCATCTGCTACGGCCACCAGGTCATGGCGTCCGCGCTCGGCGGGACGGTGGCGAGGACGGGGACCGCGGAGTACGGCTCCACCCGCCTTCGGGTCTCCGCCCCCGGGGTGCTGTTCTCGGATCTGCCGATCGAGCAGCTGGTCTGGATGAGCCACGGCGATTCCGTCGTGGAGGCCCCCGCCGGTTTCGCCGTCACGGCCGAGACCGCCTCCACGCCGGTCGCCGGTTTCGAGGACCCCGCGCGCGGGCTCTACGGCGTGCAGTTCCACCCCGAGGTGGTGCACAGCGAGCAGGGGCTCGAGGTCCTGCGCCGGTTCCTCAAGGCAGCGGGCTGCCGCCCCGACTGGACGATGCTCAACATCGTCGAGGACCAGGTCGCGGCCGTGCGGCGGCAGATCGGCGACAAGCGCGCCATCTGCGGCCTGTCCGGCGGCGTCGACTCGGCCGTCGCGGCGGCCCTGGTCAGCCGGGCGATCGGCGACAAGCTCTCCTGCGTGTTCGTCGACCACGGGCTGCTGCGCAAGGGCGAGGCCGAGCAGGTCGAGCGCGACTTCGTCGCCTCCACCGGCGTCGAGCTGGTGCACGTCAAGGCGGCGGACCGGTTCGCCGCCGCACTCGCCGGGGTCAGCGACCCGGAGCAGAAGCGGAAGATCATCGGCCGGGAGTTCATCCGGGTGTTCGAGGAGGCCGCGCGCGACCTCGTCGAGGGGCACCGGGACAAGGGCGAGGGCGAGATCGAGTTCCTCGTCCAGGGCACCCTGTACCCGGACGTCATCGAGTCCGGATCGCCCACCGCCGCGAAGATCAAATCCCACCACAACGTCGGCGGGCTGCCCGATGACCTGCAGTTCGACCTCGTCGAGCCGCTGCGGATGCTGTTCAAGGACGAGGTCCGGCGGGTGGGGGAGGAACTCGGCCTGCCGGAGGAGATCGTCTGGCGGCAGCCCTTCCCGGGCCCCGGCCTCGCCGTGCGCATCCTCGGCGACGTCACTCCCGAGCGGCTCGCGCTGGCCCAGGAGGCCGACGCGGTGGTCCGTGACGAGATCCGCCGAGCCGGTCTGGACCGGGAGATCTGGCAGGTGTTCGCCGTACTGCTGGCCGACGTGCGCTCCGTCGGCGTCATGGGCGACGAACGCACCTACGGCCACCCCGTCGTCCTGCGGGCGGTGACCTCGGAGGACGCGATGACGGCCGACTGGGCTCGTCTGCCCTACGACGTGCTGGAGCGCATCAGCAACCGCGTGGTCAACGAGGTCGAGGGCGTCAACCGGGTGGTCTACGACATCACGAGCAAGCCGCCCGGCACGATCGAATGGGAGTGATCACCCCCGGCAGAGGGAGTGATTGCACCATCGAGCGGGCGTGATCGGGGCCGGATCGGGTCTTTGTCACAGGCGCTGTCAGGCTCTCCGCCGATCTGGCATCGTGGCGCCGGATAACGTTCTTGTCACAGACACGAGGCACATCCTCGTCACATACCGCGGTCAGAGGGGACCACGACATGAGCCGAGCGGCCTCAGCGATCTCGATGCCGCTGCCCGACTCGCCGGCCTCCGCCACCGAGAACGGGTCCGTCCGTATCTCCTCCGAGACGCCCGACGTCGTCGTCGATGACTACGCGCTCGCTGCCGACACCGTCCTTCTCCACCTGCAAACGGTCGCGCCGCTGACGCTGTGGGCGGTCGTGCGTTACGACAACGGCGACTGCGTCTTCGACGCCGTGGCCGGGAGCGAATCCGACGGCTCGTCCGACGTGGTGGCGTCCGGGACGCGGTTGCCCTGGGCCAACCTCCTCTGCTCCCGGATGGTGGAGGGGCACGGGCCCCGCGTCGCGCCCGACGTGCGCCGCGTGCCCGCCTACGCCTCCGCACCGCTGGCTCGCCGCCTGCCGGTCGGCGCCTACGTCGGCGTCCCCATCCGGCTGCCGGACGGCGGGCTCGCCGGCACCATCTGTGGCCTCGACCCCTCGCCGCTCGATCCCGCCGCCGCGCAGCGGCTCGACGACCTCGTGCCCGTGCTCGAGGTGTTCGCGACGATGCTCGGCCGGCTCCGCGCCGCGGCGGTGGTCGTGGAGGCGGCCGAGCGCCGGGCGGTCGAGGCGGAGCGCCGGGCGGTGACCGACGCGCTGACCGGGATCACCAACCGGCTGGGCTGGGACGAGGCCCTGGCGAGCGAGCAGGCCCGCGCCTCCCGGCGCGGCCTGTGGACCGGTCTCGTCGCGGTCGACCTCGATGACCTCAAGGAGACCAACGACCGCGACGGCCATCAGGCGGGCGACGGGCTGCTGCAGGCGGCGGCCGAGGGGCTGCAGGCGGTGGTGCGCCGCGAGGACGTCATCGCCCGCGTGGGCGGCGACGAGTTCGCCGTCCTCGTCAGCAACTGCGACGGCGAGTGCCTCGACATGCTGGTCCGCCGGCTGCGCCAGGTGCTCGACGCCGTCGGCGTGCGTGCCGCGATCGGCGCCGTCAGCGTCGGCCCTGGCACCGCGCTGCGGGAGGCGTGGAAGCTCGCCGACCTGCAGATGTACGCCGAGAAGCACCGCTACGCCCACCGTCAGCTGAACCTCGACCTCAGCGACGAGCTCCGAACCGGTTGAGTTCCCGGCGGCTCGAGGGCGACCGGCGGCGGGCGGCGACCGCGGCCCGGCTCCGGACTGCAGGATGTGTCTTCGCCGAGCGGGAGGCGGATCTCCTGATCCAGGAGACGGCCGGGGACGCCGACCTCGAGCGACGCGTCACGCGGCGGGCCGAGGGCGAGCCGCTGGAACACGTGCTCGGGTGGGCGGAGTTCGGCGGCTTGCGCATCGCTGTCGGCCCCGGCGTCTTCGTCCCGAGGCGCCGCACCGAGTTCCTGGCGCGAGCGGCGCTGGCCCGGATCCCGACGGGCGGCGACTCTCCCGTCGTCGTCGACCTCTGCTGCGGCGCCGGCGCGCTCGGGGCGTTTCTCGCGGGAGCGCGTCCGGACGTCGTGCTGCATGCCGCGGACGTCGACGAGCGCGCGGTCCGGTACGCGGAGCGGAACCTGGGCGTCGGGACCGATCTCGTCCGAGGGAGCGCCCTCGTCCATCGGGGCGACCTGTTCGACGCCCTGCCACCCGCGATCCGCGGCGCGGTGGACGTTCTCGTCGTCAACCTGCCCTACGTGCCGACGGACGCCATCGGCCTGCTGCCGCCCGAAGCCCGGCTGCACGAGCCTCGGACGGCTCTCGACGGCGGTCCCGACGGGCTCGACGTCTTCCGGCGCGTGGTCGCGGAGGCCCCGGAATGGCTGCGCACGGGTGGCTGCCTGCTGGTGGAACTCGACGAGCGGCAGGTCGAGCCGGCCGCCGGGTCGGCGCGGCGGGCCGGCCTGGCGATCGACGTCCTCGAGGACCAGGACGCCGACGTCACCGTCCTCGCGGCGAGCCGCTGATCAGCTCCGCGGCGAGCCGCTGATCAGCGCCGCGACCGCCGGGTCTGACTGGTCCCGCTTCCGCTTCCGCTGCCGGAGCCGCTGCCAGATCGGCTGCTGGTGCTGGTGCCGGTGCCGGTGCCGTGCCGCCGGCCCGGTCGGCGCCCGCACCGCTGATCTGGCCGGTGCCCTGGATGCCTTCGGCGGGTACCGGCGGTGGCATGGAGGCGCTCGAGGTCCCGGACAGCGCGTTCTGCATCGTCCGCGACCAGGTCTGCGCAGGCAGGTCGCCGCCGAACATCTCGCCGTAGTAGCGCCCCCCGACGTTCCGGTTGCGCAGGGGGTTCTTGATCGGGTCGCGGACGTCGCCGACGGCGACGGCGGCGGCCAGCTCCCGGGTGTACCCGACGAACCAGGCGCTACTGAAGTTGTCCGTCGTCCCGGTCTTGCCGGCCGCCGTGCGTCCGATCGACGCGTTCGGGCTGCCGGTCCCGTTGGTGATGACGCCCTCGAGCACGCCGGTCACCCTGTCGGCGACGGCGGGGTCGAGCACCTGACGGCAGGACTGCTTGTTCGACAGCGCCATCGGCTTGCCGTTGCCGTCGGTGGCCGACGTGATGTACGTCGGGTCGCAGCGATTGCCGGAGGCGGCCAGCGTCGCGTAGGCGGTGGCCATGTCGAGGGGGGTGACGCCGACCGCGCCGAGGGTCAGCGATCCGTCGGCCGGGCCGACGTCCTTCAGCCGGACGGCCGGGATCCCGAGCCGGGTCGCCATGTCGACGACGGCAGGCACGCCGATCTGCTGCTCGAGTTGCACGTAGAAGGTGTTGACCGACTTCCAGGTGCCCTCGGGGATGGCGTAGCTGCCGACCTCGTCGGGCTCCGCGTTGCTGTAACCGCGGGGGCAGGCGCTTCCCGCCTCGTTGTTCGTCGGGTTGTTCAGCGTCGGCGAAACGAAGCAGGCCGGGGCGAAGAAGCGGGTCGACATGGGCAGACCCTTCTCCAGCGCGGCGGCGAGGGTGAAGGTCTTGAACGTGGAACCCGGCTGCAGGAACGGGGTGGTCGGCAACGGCAGGGTCGTCTGCCCGGGCCCGGTGCCGTACTCCCGGTTGACGGCCATGGCCAGGACCTCGCCGGTTCCGGGCCGCAGCACGACGTCGCTGACGGCCACGGGGTCGTCCTTGGACGCCGCGTTGTCGACCGCGTTCTGCGCGGCGCGTTGGACGTCCGGGTCCAGCGTGGTCTGGATCGTCAGGCCGCCCGCGTTGAGCCGTCGCTCCCGGGCCTCCGCCGTGCTGCCGAGCGCCGGGTCGCCGCGCAACTGGTTCCGGACGTAGTCGCAGAAGAACGGGGCGGACGAGGTGACACACGGGTCGCCCTGGGCGGGGGGCGGCACCGGTGCGAGCCCCAGCTTCGTCGCGCGGGCGGCCTGCGCCTGCTTCGGAGTGAGGTGGCCGAGCTGCTGCATCCGGTCCAGCACCTGGTTGCGACGGTTCCTCGCCTCCACCGGGTTGCGCAGCGGGTCGTACTGCGAGGGGCTCCGGACGAGCCCCGCCAGCATCGCCGACTGGGGCACGTTGAGCCGCTCGACCGGCACGCCGAAGTAGCGCTTGGCCGCCGCGCCGATCCCGTAGGCGCCGTTGCCGAAGTAGGCGAGATTCAGGTAGCCCTCGAGGATCTGCGGCTTCGGCAGCTGGTTCTCCACGGCCAGGGCCAGCCGCGCCTCCCGGATCTTGCGGCCCACGGTCTGCTCCCGGGCGTCCTGCCGCTCGGCGCCTGTCGCCGCCTGGTTCAGCAGCACGTTCTTGACGTACTGCTGCGTGATGGTGGACCCGCCCTCCTGGACGCCGCCCGCCTCGCTGTTGCGGAGGGCGGCGCGGGCGAGCCCCTTCGTGTCGACGCCGTGGTGCTCGTAGAAGCGCGAATCCTCGATGTCGATGATCGCCGTCTGCATCGCCTGCGGGATCTGCGCGATGGTGACGGGCACGCGGTTCTCCGGGTCGCGGAGCACGGCCAGCACGCTGCCGTCGGCGTTGAGCAGCCGGGTGTCGCGGCCGAGCACCGGGGCGGAGAGCTCGGCCGGCAGCTCGTTGAAGTAGTCGGCGGAGTTCTTCGCGACGAGTCCGGTGCCGAGCACGAGCGGCACGGTGACCGCGGCCAGCAGGAGCCCGGCGGCGAGCAGGAGCGCGATCAGCGCGGGGACCTTGCGCAGGCGCCCCCGCCGCTCGGGACCGGGGCCCTGCCCCCCGCCGTCGGCGGTGGTGGAACGTTCGGGACGGCGGAGCTCCGTCGCGGCGGACATCCTTGTTGCTACCTCCGTCTCGGGCGCTCGCGAGCACCGACCCTGTAACGGGACGTGCGAGCGTCTCCTCGGGCCCTTCCACCGTAACGGGCGGAGCGGTCGGCACCCCGGAGGCCGCTCGCGGCGGTAGCAGCCTGCACTCAGCCCCGGGTGTCGATGACGTGGTACGCCTCGGCGAGCCGCCCCGGTTCGTACCCGGCCTGGAAGGCCTGACCGCCCATCCACGAGCGCAGCAGGGGCTCGAGCTCCATGTGCGCGGTCTGGGACTCGTGCGCCTTCAGGGTGGCGAGCTTGCGGTCCAGCTCGTCGGTCACGTCGACGTAGTGGTTCACCAGCTCGTCGGGAGCCGCCATCATCCAGACCTCCGCCACCGTCCACGCCTCGAGCCCCTCGTCGCGGAGCAGCTCCGGATGCGCGAACGGGTTGCGGGCGTCGGGGTAGACGGCGCACAGCGTCGCCTCGCCCGCCAGCAGGTGGTCGGGATGCGAGGCGTACATCCGCTGCCAGTTGCGCGTCGGCGACTGCGTGATGACCCGCTGCGGCCGGACCTGGCGGATCACCCGGGAGATGTCCCGGCGCAGGTCCAGCGTGAGCTCCAGCCGACCGTCCGGGTGGCCGAGGAAGTGCAGGTCGGTGACGCCGAGCTCGGCGGCGGCGGCCCGCTGCTCGGCCTGCCGGATGCCCGGGATCTCCGCGCGGTCCACCGCCGGGTCGAAGCCGCCGGCGTCGCCGTCCGTCACGAGGCAGTACGAGACGGCGATGCCCGCCTGCACCCATCGCGCGACGGTGCCGGAGGAGGCGAAATCGGCGTCGTCCGGATGAGCGACGACGACGAGCGCGCGTTCGACCTCGGAGTCGGGGAGGACCATGGGCTCGGAGAGTAGTGCGAGCCCGCACGGCCGGCCTCCGGCCGAGGTGCGGGCCGCTGCTCGCCGGGCGAGCGGGTCGACGCTGTGGACGGGCGTGTGACGCCCGGTTTCCGTCGGCGGTCGAACGTACGATCGAGGCCTCATGAGCTTCGCCGGATCCGTGACGTCCCCGGAAGCGCTGACGTCCCCGGGGCAGGCCGCCGCCTCGTCCGCCGGGGCCTCGGACCAGCGGCTGCAGGTGCTGCTCGGCGACCTGAACCCGCAGCAGCGGCTCGCGGTCGTGCACCAGGGCGGCCCCCTGCTGGTCGTCGCCGGCGCCGGTTCCGGCAAGACGCGCGTGCTGACCCGGCGCATCGCCTACCTGCTGGCCGCGCGGGGCGTCTCGCCCGGCGAGATCCTCGCCATCACCTTCACGAACAAGGCCGCCGGCGAGATGAAGGAGCGGGTCGAGTCCCTCGTCGGCGCGCGGGCCCGGGCGATGTGGGTCAGCACGTTCCATTCCGCCTGCGTGCGCATCCTCCGTCGGGAGATCAAGCGGCTCGGCTTCAGCAGCAACTTCACGATCTACGACGCCGGTGACGCGCAGCGGTTGATGACGCTGGTGACCCGGTCCCTCGACCTCGACCCCAAGCGCTACCCCCCGCGGGCGCTGGCGGCGCAGATCAGCAACCTGAAGAACGAGCTGGTCGACTGGGAGACGGCGCGCTCCACCGCCGCCGACGGGCAGTCGAGGGAGCTCGCCGAGGTCTACGCCGCCTACCAGCAGCGGCTGCAGCAGGCGAACGCGCTCGACTTCGACGACCTCATCTTCACCACCGTCGTGCTGCTGCAGGCGTTCCCGGACGTCGCCGAGCACTACCGGCGCCGTTTCCGGCACGTGCTCGTCGACGAGTACCAGGACACCAACCACGCCCAGTACGCGCTGGTCCGCGAGCTGGTCGGCACCGACCTGCCCGATTCCGACGCGGGAGGGGGAGCGGCCCGCTCCGAGTTGTGCGTGGTCGGCGACGCCGACCAGTCGATCTACGCCTTCCGCGGCGCGAACATCCGCAACATCCTCGAGTTCGAGTCCGACTACCCGGACGCCTCCGTGGTGCTCCTGGAGCAGAACTACCGCTCGACCCAGACCATCCTGTCGGCGGCCAACGCGGTCATCAGCCGCAACCCGGGGCGCAAGCCGAAGCGGCTCTGGTCCGACGCCGGCGACGGCGAGCAGATCGTCGGCTACGTCGCCGACAACGAGCACGACGAGGCGGCCTTCGTCGCCGGCGAGATCGACCGGCTGGCGGACGAGCACGAGCTCCGCCCCGCCGACGTCGCCGTCTTCTACCGGACCAACGCGCAGAGCCGGGTGTTCGAGGAGGTGTTCCTCCGGGTCGGCATGCCCTACAAGGTCGTCGGCGGGGTGCGCTTCTACGAGCGCAAGGAGGTCCGGGACGCGCTCGCCTACCTGCGGGTGCTCGTCAACCCGGCCGACACCGTCTCGTTGCGGCGCATCCTCAACGTGCCGAAGCGGGGGATCGGCGACCGGGCCGAGGCGCTGCTCGCCGCCTTCGCCGATCGCGAGCGGATCGGGTTCGCCGACGCTCTCGAGCGGGCGGCCGACGTCCCGGCGATGGCGACGCGATCGCTGAACAGCGTGCAGGAGTTCGCGCGGCTGCTCGGCGAGCTACGGGAGATCGCCGACTCCGGCCCCGAGCCGGCCGAGGTCGTCGAGGCGGTGCTGGAGAAGACCGGTTACCTCGAGGAGCTGTCCGCCGAGGGCACGATCGAGTCCGAGGGTCGCGCCGAGAACCTCGCCGAGCTGGTCGGTGTCGCCCGCGAGTTCACCGAGCGGGTGCCGGACGGGACGCTGGCGGACTTCCTGGAGCAGGTGGCGCTCGTCGCGGACGCCGACTCGGTGCCCACCGACGAGGGCGGGCAGGGCGTCGCCACGCTCATGACGCTGCACGCTGCGAAGGGCCTCGAGTTCCCGGTCGTGTTCCTCACCGGGCTCGAGGACGGCGTCTTCCCGCATCTGCGGACCCTCGGCGACGCCACCGAGCTGGAGGAGGAGCGCCGGCTGGCCTACGTCGGCATCACGCGCGCCCGGCAGCGGCTGTACCTCTCGCGGGCTCAGGTGCGCAGCGCCTACGGCCAGACCTCGTACAACCCGCCGTCGCGATTCCTCGAGGAGATCCCGGACGCGCTTCTCGACTGGCGCAGGTTGCCGGAGCCGGCGATCGCGAGCGCGGCGCGCACCGTGACGACGACGGGTCGCGGGCAGGGCGGGCCCGGCCTGCGCCCCGTGCCGAACCTGGAGCCGGGAGACCGCGTGACGCACAGCGCCTTCGGGCTCGGCACGGTCGTCGCGACGTCCGGATACGGCGAGAAGGCGCGGGCGAGCGTCGACTTCGGCGAGCCGGGGGTCAAGGAACTCCTGCTGCGCTACGCGCCCCTCGAGAAGCTGTAACGCGACTCCCCGGCACGAACGCGGGCTACCAGGCGCCGTGCGCCGCCAGCCAGGCGATCGGGTCGGTGAAGGTGCCCTCGCTCGGCCGGACCTCGAAGTGCAGGTGCGGGCCTGTGGAGTGCCCGGTGTTGCCGGAGGCCGCGATCTGCTGACCGGGCTTCACCGGCTCGCCGACGGCGACGCCGATCGACGACAGGTGGCTGTACGTGGTGGTCACACCGTCCGCGTGCCGGACCTCGATGTGGTTGCCGTAGCCGGACTGCTGGCCGGCGAACGTCACGACGCCCTCGGCGGCGGCCACCACGGGGGTGCCCTCCGGGACGCCGATGTCGATGCCCGAGTGACCGGGGTGGAAGGGCTGGGTGAGCGTGCCGGTGGTCGGGCGCCAGTACTGGTTGCCGTCGACGGCGTCGCCCAGCGCCTGCCGCGGCTCACCGCGCGAGGCCCGCTGGCGGTCGGCCGCGCGTGCCTGGTCGTTCTGCTCGTCCACGGCGGCGTAGAAGGCGGTGAGCTTCGCGCGCCGGTCGGCCGTGATCCTGGACCGCAGGGCCGACGTCGTCCCGCGGTCGTAGGCCATCTCGGTGGCGGACTCGTGCGAGCTCTTCGTGACGCTCAGCACGGGGGTGGAGCCGGAGACGGCGACGAAGGCCCCGGACGTCAGCACGGCGGTGATGGCGAGCGCCAGCGGACGGCGGACCCGGGTGTTGTGGGCACGCGAGTTCGGCGCAGCGGAGCCGGCGCGTCCTGCGGCCTCGGGCCGGGCGTCGGACATCCTTCGGAGTGCGTTCTCGAGCACGGACAGCAACCTTCGCAAACGTCGTTCGGGCGGTATCTCCGACCGATGCGCTTGCCTGCAGCTGCGGCCCGGGTGCATGCGGACGAGGCGGCGGGCAGGGTTGTCCGTCGCAGCGATCCCCCACACCTCGGCACCGACCGTGACGGGGGAGCGGGGTCCGCCCGACGTTTCTGCGGCAGCGCGAGGGAGACGCCGATCGGCGCCTCCCTGAGGTGACACGGACCTTACTGGGCTGGCCCGGGCCGTCTAGTAGGGGATCCAGCAGGGGTTATGACCCAGTGCACATGATCTTGGTGTAAACCTGCAGCCTTTTCTACGAGTTCTTCCGCGCCGCGAGTCGTTGACCAGCGAAGAATCACGCGGTCACGAACAGTGAAGGCGGACTATCCGCTTTGAGCCGCTATGAACGTGATGCCACTCACACTGTCTCGTGAGGTCCTGCCGTTGTGGGGGCTGCGAGGCCGATGCGGGCGTAGGGCGGCTCGCTCACGCTCCGCTGTCGAGGGGTGCGTCGGGCACACCGAGCATCCCCGGCACAGGACAGGACCACCGTCGCTCCCGGGCGTCCAGCCGACGGGCCGGTTCCGCCCGGGCCTGCCGACCCACCTCGGCCGCCACCGCCTCCAGGAAGGGGGCCGCGACCTCCGACCCGGCCCCGACCGGGTCCGGCACCACGCCGTCCGCGACGCCGAGCGCCAGCAGATCGGCCGGTCGCACCGCCATCAGCCGGGCGGTGTCGTCCGGTTCCTTCCGCAGGGTCACCGCCGCGCCCTCCGGTCCGAGGGCGGCGAAGTACGACGACGGGCAGACGACGAGCGTGTCGCAGCAGGCCGCCGCCATCGCCCCGCCCGAACCGCCCTCGCCCACGAGCACGCCGACGGTGGCAGCGCGGCAGCCGAGCACGGCGTCCATCGCCTCCGCGATCGCCGCCGCCTGCCCGGCGTTCTCGGCCGCCGCCTCCGGCGCGGCGCTGGGCAGGTCGATGAGGGTGAGCAGGGGCAGTTCGGCGCGGTCGGCCAAGCGGGCGGCCCGGGTCAGCAGCCGGAACCCGGCGGGCGACGGTCGGCCCCCGCGGTGGGCGGCGATGGCCACGCCGACGACGGGCTGACCGGTCGGGTCGAGGCGGCCCATCGCCGCGGCGACGGTGTCGTCCCCGCCGAGCAGCGGCACCGGCTCCGGGATCAGGCGGGCGAGCAGGTCTCCGCCGTGCGGTCGCGGGCCCGTGCGCGACGCCCGTACCTGCGCCGCGCCGTCGCGCTCCGGCAGCTCCACGGGGGCGGGCGCGTCCACATGGCGGACCGCGGTGCTGTCGAGAACCGCGAGCACCCGGCCGAGCCAGCCCTCCACCTCCTCGGCGTCGAGCACGACGTCGACCAGGCCGGCGGCGTGCGCGGACTCGGCGCTGTGGCTGCCCGAGTCGGGCAGGGAGCCGGTCAGGGCCTCGACCACCCGGGGACCGGCGAAGCCGACGACCGCACCCGAGACGGCGGCCCGGATGTCGGCCCGGCTCGCGACAGTGACCCAGACCCCGCCCGTGGTGGGCTGGTCCGCCACGGAAATGTGCGGCACGCCCGCGCGCGCCAGCCGCCGCACCGCCAGGGTCGCCCGCGGCATGCCGACCAGGCCCGCGATGCCCTCCTGCAGCCGGGTGCCACCGCTGCGGACGAGGGTCACCAGGGGTCGGCGTGCCTTCACCGCGAGGTCGACGGCGGCGAGGAAGGCGGAGGCGTCGCGCTCGCCGAAACTGCCGCCGAGGACGGTGAAGTCCCAGGCGGCGAGGACCGTCTCGACACCACCGATCGAGGCCCTGCCCCACCGGACGGCGTTGCGGGGCATGTAGCCCGGCCAGTTCAACCGGTTGATCGGCGGCTCGTCAGGCTCCGGCGTGGCGCTGGCAGTGCCGTCGTCGGCCGGCTGGATGGCCGCGAGCAGCGGAGCGCGCCAGTCGTCTGCCGTCTCTGCCGTCATTGCGGCGTCCCGCCCTTCTGGAGGTGGAAGCTCGAAGTCGAGGGTGTGCGGCACCCATGATCGTGCGCTGACGTCCTGCGGAGCCGGATCTCGTCCGAGGCGATTGTGCGGCGCGGATACGATCTGCGTCGGTCCGGGGTTTCAGGCGAACCGGCCTACGAAGGAGATCCGCAGCAATGACCGAGACTGCTGGTTCCCGAGCGGCCGGCGGGGCCGGCCGCATCCGCGTCGTCGTCGCCAAGCCCGGTCTCGACGGGCACGACCGTGGCGCCAAGGTCGTCGCGCGGGCGCTGCGCGACGCCGGCATGGAAGTCATCTACACCGGCCTGCACCAGACGCCGGAGCAGATCGTCAACACGGCGATCCAGGAGGACGCCGACGCCATCGGACTGTCGGTGCTCTCCGGAGCGCACATGACGCTGTTCGCGAAGGTGGTGGAGCTTCTCAAGGAGCAGGGCGCCGACGACGTCGTCGTCATGGGCGGCGGCATCATCCCCGAGGACGACATCGGCGAGCTCAAGGCGCTGGGGGTGGCCGAGGTCTTCACCCCCGGTGCCACGACGCGGGACATCGTCGGCTGGATCACCGAGCACGTGAACGCCGCGCAGGCGGGGGCGTCCAGCGCCTCCTGAGCGCGTGAGCGCGGTCACCTGGCGCGGACGGGGTCGCCCCCAGGAACCGGCAGGCCCCCGCGCTCGTTAGGGTGGCCGTTCGTGGACCTTTTCGAGCATCAGGCGAAAGAGCTCTTCGCCGAATACGACGTCCCGGTACCGACCGGCCGCATCGCGACCACTCCCGACGAGGCCAAGGCCGTCGCCGAGGAGCTGCGGGGCACCGGCAGCGATCGAGTGGTCGTCAAGGCGCAGGTGAAGACCGGCGGTCGCGGTAAGGCGGGCGGCGTGAAGGTCGCCGACGACCCGGCCGACGCCGAGGCCAAGGCAAAGGCGATCCTCGGCATGGACATCAAGGGCCACACGGTCCACAAGGTCCTCGTCGAGCAGGCCAGCGACATCGCCGAGGAGTACTACGCCTCGTTCCTGCTCGACCGGTCGAACCGCACCTTCCTCGCCATGTGCTCCTCCGAGGGCGGCATGGAGATCGAGGAGATCGCGGTCAGCCGGCCGGAGATGCTGGCGCGGGTGCCGATCGACCCGCTGAAGGGCGTCGACCGTGCGCTCGCCCGCTCCATCGCCGAGCAGGGTCACCTGCCCGAGCGGGCGCTGGACGGTGCCGCCGAGCTGCTCGAGAGGCTGTGGCAGGTCTTCGTGAAGGAGGACGCCACCCTCGTCGAGGTCAACCCGCTCATCCTCACCGGGGACGGGCGCGTCGTCGCGCTCGACGGCAAGGTCAGCCTCGACGAGAACGCCGACTTCCGGCACGAGAACCACGAGGCGCTCGCCGACAAGGGTGCCGTCGACCCGCTCGAGCAGATGGCCCGCGAGAAGGGCCTCAACTACGTGAAGCTCGACGGCAACGTCGGGATCATCGGCAACGGCGCGGGGCTGGTGATGTCCACGCTCGACGTCGTCACCTACGCCGGTGAGGAGTTCGGCGGCGCGAAGCCGGCCAACTTCCTCGACATCGGCGGCGGGGCGTCGGCGCAGGTCATGGCCGACGGGCTGTCGGTCATCCTCGGCGACCCGAACGTGAAGTCGGTGTTCGTGAACATCTTCGGCGGCATCACCTCCTGCGACGCGGTGGCCAACGGAGTCGTGCAGGCGCTCGGCATGCTCGAGGGCAGCACGTCGAAGCCGCTGGTCGTGCGGCTGGACGGCAACAACGTCGAGGAGGGGCGCCGCATCCTGGCCGAGGCCGATCTGCCGGTCGTCCACCTCGAGGACACGATGGACGGGGCGGCCAAGCGTGCCGCCGAACTCGCGCAGAAGGCGGTCTGAGCCCAGTGGCTATCTGGCTGACGGAGAACTCCAAGATCGTGGTCCAGGGGATCACCGGCTCGGAAGGTGCCAAGCACACCCGACGCATGGTCAAGGCCGGCACGAACGTCGTCGCCGGCGTCAACGCCCGCAAGGCCGGCCAGGACCTCGACGGCATCCCGGTCCTCGGCAGCGTGCAGGAGGCGATCGACTCCCACGGGGCCGACGTCTCCGTGGTGTTCGTGCCGCCCAAGTTCGTCAAGGACGCGGTGATCGAGGCGGTCGACGCCGGCATCCCGCTCTGCGTCGTGATCACCGAGGGCATCCCGGTGCACGACACCACCGAGTTCTGGGCCTACTCGCAGCACGTTGCTGCTAGAAATTCGGCCGGAAAGACCCGGATCATCGGCCCGAACTGCCCCGGCATCGCCTCGCCGGGTAAGTCCAACGCCGGCATCATCCCTGCCACCATCACCCCGGGTGGCCGGATCGGGCTGGTGTCCAAGTCGGGCACGCTGACCTATCAGATGATGTACGAGCTGCGCGACTTCGGCTTCTCGACCTGCGTCGGCATCGGCGGAGACCCGGTCATCGGGACCACCCACATCGACGCGCTCGACGCGTTCCAGGCCGACGACGAGACCGACGCGATCGTGATGATCGGCGAGATCGGTGGCGACGCCGAGGAGCGGGCCGCCGCCCACATCGAGCAGCACATCACCAAGCCCGTCGTCGGCTACGTCGCCGGCTTCACCGCGCCCGAGGGCAAGACGATGGGCCACGCCGGCGCCATCGTCTCCGGCTCGTCCGGCACGGCCGACGCCAAGAAGGAGGCCCTCGAGAAGGCGGGCGTCCGGGTCGGCAAGACGCCGAGCGAGACGGCCCGGCTGATGGCCGAGATCATGAAGGGCAACTGACCCCCTTCTTCAGGCGGCTCCCGGGCTTCACGTCCGCGACTGCGTAAGGACACGCCAAGAGACGTCGGCGTGTCCTTACGCAGTCGGCAGCTCGGGCGTCGGCCACAAACCCTGCCCCGGCCTGCGCGTTTCGGCTTGCCGCGTCCCGCAGGCGAGATCAGAATCGCAGACCGAAGACCGGGGACCGCCTCCCGGCCGAGAGACGACCGAGGGACCCCCCGTCATGCCTGTCATCGCCGGACGCAACGTCAACAACAACGACCTCGGGGTCATGGCCGGCGGGGCGGTGCTGTTCGTCTTCTCGTTCTTCACCTGGTTCAGCTACCCGCTGGGCATCCTCTCTCGGAACGGCTGGACCAGCGGGCTGTTCAGCTTCCTCGCGGTCGTCCTCGGGGTCGGGGCGGCCGTGCTCGTCGCCCTCCGCGTGTTCGCGAACGTGCAGCTGCCGCGCCTGCAGTGGGGCTGGGCCTTCATCGTCTTCGCCGCCTCCGCGGCGGCGGCCGTCCTGATCCTGCTGAAGCTGCTCATCGGCTACCACAGCTGGGACCGCAGCTTCGGCCTCTACGTCTCCTTCCTCGCCACGCTCGTCGAGACCGCCTTCGCCTACTTCGCGTTCAAGCTCTCGGGCGAGACCCTGCCGGGCGGCCGCCGCATCTGAGCGGGCCCGGACGGATGCGGCGCCGTCCGAGGGTGTCCTCCGGCGTGCCGCACCCCGGATCGTCGGCGAGGGTGACAACCTCCTGCGGGTGACCGATCTCCTGGTCCGGACTCCGGCGCCGCGCACGAACGACGAGCTCTCTTCCGACGACTCGCACCGTCCCCGCTTCCCGCTCGTCCGGGGCACGCTCGCCGCCGGCCTGGTCGCCGGAACTGGATTGCTGCTCGTCGAGCTGGTGGTCGCCGTCCTCGGCCTGGCCGATGGTCGCTCGCACGCCTCGCTCGGCGACGTGCTCCGGGTGGGTGCCGCCGTGTGGCTGTTGGCCCACGGAGCCGTGCTGTCCCTCGCCGACGGCACGGTCAGTCTCCTGCCGCTGGGCATCACGGCGCTGTCCGCCGCGTTCCTCCGGCGGGCGGGGGCCGAGGTGGCGCGCCGGGCGGGGGGTAGCGGTCACCGGGCGATCCCGGGGGTGGCCCTGGGCGTCGCGGTGCCCTACGCGGGGCTCGTGGCGGCGCTCGCCCTTCTCGTCCGGAGTCCGGATGTCCGTCCCTCCGCGTGGGGCGGAGCGCTGGGCGCACTGTTGCTCGCCTCGGTCGCCGCCGGCTTCGGCGCGGCCGCCGTGTTCGTGCCCGACCGGCTGGCCTTCCTGCGCAGGGGCGCCCGCGTGCTGCGCTTCAGCGGCCCGTCGCCACGCCCCGTGCGCGTCGTGCTCCGGGCCGCGCTGGTCGCCTGCGGCGTCCTGCTGGCGGGCGCCGCGGTGGTCGCCGCCGTCTCCGTCGCGCTGCACCTCGGCGACGCCGCGAACCTCGCCCGCGACACGGAGGGCGGCGCCCTCGGACACACCGGCGTGCTCACCGTCCAGCTCGCGCTCCTGCCCAACGTGGTCGTCTGGTTCCTCGCCTACCTGACCGGCCCCGGCTTCTCGGTCGGCGGCGACACCTCCGTGGCGCTCTGGGGCGGGCGCCTCGGTGAGGTGCCGGCGTTGCCGATGTTCGCGGGGCTGCCGGGCCACCTGCCCCTTCCGGTCGTGCTGGGGCTCGCCCTCGTCCCGCTGCTCGCGGCGGTCCTGGCCGGGCGGGTTCTCGTGACGCGGCTCGCCGACGCGCCTGTTCGGGTCGTCGTTCTCTCGGCCCTCGCCGCGGGCGCGGCCACCGGCGCGCTCGTGCTCGCGCTGGTCGCCGCCGCCTCGGGGCGTGTGCTCGGCGGCGGCCTCGACGACGTCGGCGCCTCGGCATGGCAAACCGGCCTCGCGGTCGCGCTCGAGGTGGCCCTGCTCGCCTGCGCCACCGTCCTCGTCGTCCGGACGTGGCAGCGCCGGCGAGCGGCGCGAGCGGCTCGCCGGCCGGCGCTCGACCCCGAGGCCACGGGAGCCCACCGGCGCCGGAGCCGCGAAGGCGGCGGGCAGCGCCGCCCGGCCTGGCTGCAGATCCCGGCCTGGCTGCAGATCCCGGCCTGGCTGCAGATCCCGTCCCGGCTTCGCCGCCCGTCCTGGCTGCGACGGCGCCGCAGGGTCATCGAGCTTCCTGACTAGGCTGGGCCGCTGTCGCCACTGTCGGGGCGACCGCCGTCCGTCAGCCCTGAAGGAAGGAGCCCGTGTGCCCGCCCGCCTGGTCGTGCTGGCCTCGGGCGCGGGGACCACGCTCCAGGCGGTGCTCGACGCCTGCCGCTCGCCGGACTTCGGCGCCGAGGTGGTCGCGGTCGGCACCGACCGTCCCGGTACGCGGGCCGAGCAGCGGGCCGCGGAGGCCGGCGTCCCGACCTGGACGGTCGAGCTCGCAGACTTTCCCACCCGGAAGGACTTCGACGGCGCCGTCGCCGAGCGCCTGACCGGCGACGCTCCCGACCTCGTCGTCCTGGCGGGCTACATGAAGGTGCTCGGCCCCCGGGTGGTGCGCGGCTTCCGCCTCGTCAACACCCACCCGTCGCTGCTGCCGGCCTTCCCGGGCGGTACCGCCATCCGGGACGCGCTCGCCTACGGTGTCCGGGTCACCGGCTGCACGGTCCACGAGGTGGACGAGGGGGTCGACACCGGGCCGGTCCTGGCCCAGGCCGCGGTCCCCGTGCTGCCCGGTGACACGGAGGACGTGCTGCGGGGGCGGATCCAGGCCGTCGAGCGCGGGCTCTACGTCGACACGATCCGCCGGTTGGTGGCAACAGCTGAAGGAAAGGGACGTCCATGACCAAGCAGCCGATCCGCCGCGCGCTCGTCAGCGTGAGCGACAAGAGCGGGCTCGGCGAGCTGGGTGCCGCCCTCCGCGACGCCGGGGTGTCGGTGGTCTCGACCGGCTCGACCGCCCGCGTCCTGGCCGAGGCGGGCGTCGCGGTCACGCCGGTCAGCGAGGTCACGGGCTTTCCCGAGGCTTTCGACGGCCGGGTGAAGACGCTGCACCCGTCGGTGCACGGCGGCCTGCTGGCCGATCGGCGCAAGCCGGCGCACCTCACCCAGCTCGGCGAGCTCGGCATCGAGCCCTTCGACCTGGTGGTGGTCAACCTCTACCCCTTCCGCGAGACGGTCGCCTCCGGGGCCGACCCCGACGAGATCGTCGAGCAGATCGACATCGGCGGTCCAGCCATGGTGCGCGCGTCGGCGAAGAACTTCGCCAACCTCGCCGTCGTCGTGAGCCCGAGCCGGTACCCGGCCGTGTTGCGCGCGTTGACCGAGGGCGGCTTCGACCTCGGCGAGCGGCAACGCCTCGCCGCGGAGGCCTTCGCCCACACGGCCTCCTACGACATCGCCGTCGCCTCCTGGATGAACGCGCAGGTTCTCCTCGACGCGGAGGACACCTCGGGCTTCCCGGTCTTCGTCGGCGGGGCCTGGGAGCGCAGCGAGGTCCTGCGCTACGGCGAGAACCCGCATCAGAAGGCGGCGCTCTACGCGTCCGACGACTCCGCCCCCGGCCTGGCCCAGGCCACCCAGCTGCACGGCAAGCCGATGTCCTACAACAACTACGTCGACACCGACGCGGCGCGACGTGCGGCCTACGACTTCGACGAACCCTGCGTCGCGATCATCAAGCACGCCAACCCGTGCGGCATCGCGATCGGTGCGGCGGACGCGCAGATCGCCGAGGTGCACCAGCGGGCCCACGCCTGCGACCCGGTGTCGGCCTTCGGCGGCGTCATCGCCACCAACCGCCAGGTGACGGTCGGCATGGCGGAGACGGTCAGCGACATCTTCACCGAGGTGGTGTGCGCGCCGTCGTTCGAGCCCGGCGCTGTCGACCTCCTCGCGCGCAAGCCGTCGATCCGGCTGCTCGAATGCCCCTACCCGGTCAGCAGCCGCGTCGAGATGCGGCCGATCTCCGGCGGCCTGCTGCTGCAGAGCGCCGACCGGATCGACGCCCCCGGCGACGACCCGGCGAGCTGGTCGCTGCAGACCGGGACCCCGGTGTCCGCCGACGTGCTCGCCGACCTGGCCTTCGCCTGGCGCGCGATCCGGGCCGTCAAGTCGAACGCGATCCTGCTCGCCTCCGGGCTCGCCACCGTCGGGGTGGGGATGGGGCAGGTGAACCGCGTCGACGCCGCGCGGCTGGCCGTGGCGCGCGCGGGGGAGCGAGCCCGGGGCTCGGTCGCCGCGAGCGACGCATTCTTCCCGTTCCCCGACGGGTTCGAGGTGCTCGCCGACGCCGGCGTGCGTGCCGTCGTCGAGCCGGGCGGTTCCGTCCGCGACGACCAGGTCATCTCCGCCGCGGAGAAGGCCGGGGTCGCGCTCTACTTCTCCGGCACCCGGCACTTCGCGCACTAGCGAACTAGCCTGTGCGCGGTGAGCGAGCAGGGCACCACTGGACAGAGCGCCGTCCGTCTCGACGGCAAGGCGACGGCCGCGGCCATCCGGGTCGAGCTGACCGAGCGGGTGGCGAAGCTCGCCGCCCGCGGCATCGTCCCCGGGCTCGGCACGGTGCTGGTGGGCGACGACCCCGGCAGCGTCTCCTACGTGCGCGGCAAGCACCGCGACTGCGCCGAGGTCGGCATCCGCTCCTACGAGCGGACCCTGCCCGCGGACGCCACGCAGGGGGAGATCGAGGCGGTCGTCGCCGAACTCAACGAGGAACCCGGCTGCACCGGCTTCATCGTCCAGCTGCCCCTACCGCGCGGCATCGACGCCGGGGCGGTCCTGGATCGGATGGACCCGGCGAAGGACGCCGACGGGCTGCACCCGCAGAACCTCGGCCGGCTGGTCCTGGGCGAGCCCGGCCCGCTGCCGTGTACGCCACGCGGGTGCGTCGAACTGCTCCGTCGCTACGACGTGCCGCTCGACGGAGCCGAGGTCGTCGTCGTCGGCCGCGGAGTCACGGTGGGCCGCCCCATCGGGCTGCTGCTCACCCGGCGCAGTGAGAACGCCACCGTCACCCTGTGCCACACCGGCACCCGCGACCTCGCCGCGCACCTCTCGCGGGCCGACGTCGTCGTCGCGGCCGCCGGCGTCCCGGGCCTGATCCGGGCCGAGTGGCTGAAGCCGGGCGCCGCGGTTCTCGACGTCGGCATCACGCGTACCGAGTCGGGGCTGGTCGGCGACGTCGACCCGGCGGCCTGGGACGTCGTGGGACACCTCGCGCCGGTGCCCGGCGGGGTCGGCCCCATGACGCGGGCCATGCTGCTGCTCAACGTCGTGGAGGCGGCCGAGGCGCAGGCCTGACTGACGTGCCCCGCCGGTCAGCCGGCCCGGCGACCGGACGTCATCGAGCCCGGCAGCGAGGGCGCGGGCCGGGACGCCGGCGGTCGGACGCCAGGTCCGTGGCCACCCGGCCCGTTTCCGCTCGGACCGTTTCCGCTCGGACCGGGCCCGGGCTCCGGAGCGTTCGGCCGCGCCGGTACGTCCTCGGACCGGCCGGAGGCGGACTCGATGTCCGGGACGCCCGGCAGCGGGCGGATGACGCCGGCGCGGACCACCTCGTTGGCCAGGCGGGCCCGCCGGTTGATGCCCTCGGGGATGCTGAACTTCGCGTACAACCTCAGCAGGTGCTGCTTGACCGCCGCCTCGGTCACGACCAGCTCGTCCGCGATCTCGCGGGCCGTCGCCGGGGCGACGAACGCCTCCTGCGTCAGGGCCGGTCGGCACAGGCAGGTCAGCACCTCGAGCTCGCGGCGGGTCAGGTCGGGCGCGGCGACGCGGCGCAGCTCCAGGGTCTCCTCGTCCAGGGCGGCGAGACCGCCGACGCGGACCCTGGCCATGCCCAGACTGATGACGTCGCCGTCGTTGAGGGTGCGACGGCCGACCGGCCGGCCGTTGACACGCGTGCCGTTGGTCGACAGGCCGAGGTCGGAGACGTAGACGTGCGGACCGCGGATCACGATCTCCGCGTGCAGGCGGGAGACGGTGGGGTCCTGCAGGGGGATGTCCACGCCCGCGCCGCGTCCGAGCGTGGTCACGTCCGCATCCAGTTCGGTGACCACACCGCTGTCCTCGATGCGCAAGTAGGGGCGATCCACGTGACTTCCTCCGGGTGGTGTCCAGTGCTGGGGGGGGAGCCCGGACTCCAGACTGCGTACCCGGGAGCGAGGGCGCTACGCCCGTTGCGCAGGCGCGACTCGACCTCGCGCCACCTGCTCGACCTCCTTCGGCTCATCCCCCGACTCCCCGCAGCGGACCGCTCGCCGAGTCGCCGACGACGAGTGATCTCGGTTCGCGAGGTGAGACGATAAATCGCGGCACCGGGCCCCGGGAACACTCCATCCGGGTTACCCCGCCTTCTACGCTGGGCCGGGCGGCCCGCGGCGGCGGCAGCGGACTCTGGGCAGGGAGGTCGGACATGAGCCACCACCCGGACCAGACGGACCAGCCGGGCCAGGCGCCACAGCAGCCAGAGCCGCCACAGCAGCCACAGCAGCCGGTCCGGCCCACCCGTGGCCCCAACGAGATCCCCCTTGGTGCCGTGCTGCTCGCCGTGCTGATCGGGCTCGCCCTCGTGGGTCAGGACCACTGGCGCCGCGGGCTGCTCCTCGCCGGCGTCGGCCTGCTGGGGGCGGCCGTCCTGCGGCTCGTGCTGCCCGCCCGCCTGTCGGGGTTGCTCGTCGTGCGCGGCAGGTTGTTCGACGTCGTGGTGCTCGCCGTGCTCGGCGTGTCGGTGCTGGTCCTCTCCCTCAGCGTGCCGCTGCCCCCCGGCTCCGGCTGACCTGCCCCTGAGCAGCACGAGTGCTCCTCCACCCCCTTCCCTGGGGTCGGGGGTGCTCCGGTAGCCTCGGCTCCGCGGCACGCGCACCTCGGTGACGCGCTTGCCGCCGCCACCAAGCAGGGCGACATCAAGAAGGGCGCGAAGGCCGCGACGACCTCGCGCCCGACCACAACGACCCGTCCGCCGTCGGCACCAGCGAACACGCCGACGCCATTCTCGAACAGCTGGGAGCCGAAAGATCGTGGCAAGCGACCGTCTGGGCAAGGTCACCGTCGTCGGAGCGGGGTTCTACGGCTCCACCACGGCGCAGCGACTCGCCGAGTACGACATCTTCGACGAGGTCGTCCTCACCGACATCGTCGAGGGGAAGCCGGAAGGCCTGGCTCTCGACCTCAACCAGTCCCGTGCGGTGGAGGGCTTCGAGACCAAGGTCACCGGCGTGACCACCGGCAAGGACGGCTCCGGCTACGAGGCCATCGCCGACTCGTCCGTCGTGGTGATCACGGCAGGCCTGCCCCGCAAGCCGGGGATGAGCCGCATGGACCTCATCGAGACCAACGCCGGCATCGTCCGGCAGGTCGCCGAGAACGTCGCCCGGCAAGCGCCCGATGCGGTCGTGGTCGTCGTGTCCAACCCCCTCGACGAGATGACCGCGCTGGCCCAGATCGCCACCGGCTTCCCGAAGAACCGGGTGCTGGGCCAGGCCGGCATGCTCGACACCGCGCGTTTCACCTACTTCGTCGCCGAAGAGCTCGGCGTCCCCGTCGGCAGCGTGCAGACGCTGACCCTCGGCTCGCACGGCGACACGATGGTCCCGGTCCCGTCCGCCTGCACGGTCGACGGCAAGCCGCTGACCGACGTCATGGCCGCCGATCGCATCGAGGCCCTGGTCGACCGGACCCGCAACGGTGGCGCGGAGGTCGTCGCGCTGCTCAAGAGCGGGTCGGCGTACTACGCCCCGAGCGCGGCCGCCGCCCGGATGGTCCGGGCCATCGCCGAGGACTCCGGCGCGAAGATGCCGGTCTGCGCGTGGGTCGACGGCGAGTACGGCATCTCCGGCGTCTACCTCGGCGTCCTCGCGGAGATCGGCGCCGGCGGGGTCACCCGCGTCGTCGAGCAGGACCTGTCCGACGACGAGCTCTCCTCGCTCAAGGAGGCCGCCGAGGCGGTCCGCTCCAAGCAGGGCGACGTCCAGAACCTCTAGTTCTTGCGGCGTAGCGGTCTCAGCCGACCGCAGCACCCACAGCGCCTCCCGTGGCCCGGGCCACGGGAGGCGCTCTTGGTTCTCTCGGCGAGCCGACGGCGTCAGGCGTCGAGGGTGCCCTCGGCGGTCGACGACAGATCCGTGACCGCCTCGTTGAAGGTCGCGCTCGGCCGCATGACCGCATCGGTCTTGGCCCGATCGACGTGGAAGTAGCCGCCGAGGTCCACTTCCGAGCCCTGCACGTCGTTGAGCTCGCGGACGATCGTCTCCTCGTTCTCGGCCAGGCGCTTCGCGAGGTCGCCGAACAGGCCGGCCGCCTCCTTGTCGTCGGTCTGGTCCGCGAGGGCCTGGGCCCAGTACAGCGCCAGGTAGAAGTGGCTGCCGCGGTTGTCGAGCTCGCCGACCTTGCGCTGCGGCGAGCGGCCCTCCTCGAGAACCCGCCCTGTCGCCGTGTCGAGCGTGCTGCCGAGCAGCGCCGCCCGCGCGTTGTCGGTCTTGTCGCCGACGAACTCGAAGGCGGCCGACAACGCGAGGAACTCGCCGAGGGAGTCCCACCGCAGGTGGTTCTCCTTGACGAGCTGCTGCACGTGCTTGGGTGCCGACCCGCCCGCGCCGGTCTCGAACAGACCGCCTCCGGCCATCAGCGGCACGATCGACAGCATCTTGGCGCTGGTGCCGAGTTCGAGGATCGGGAACAGGTCGGTCAGGTAGTCACGGAGCACGTTCCCCGTGACGGAGATCGTGTCCTCGCCGCGACGGGCCCGGTCGAGGGTGAAGCGGGTGGCCGCGGCGACATCCATGATCTGGATGTCCAGCCCCTCGGTGTCGAGCTCGTCCAGGTACGTGTGCACCTTTTTCAGCAACTCGGCGTCGTGCGCCCGGGTCTCGTCCAGCCAGAACACCGCCGGGGTGCCGGCGGCGCGGGCGCGGGAGACGGCGAGCTGCACCCAGTCGCGGATCGGCGCGTCCTTCGTCTGGCAGGCCCGCCAGATGTCGCCGTCGGCCACGTCGTGGCTCAGGAGCACCGTGTCGCCGTCGAGCACCCGCACGGTGCCGGCGGCCGGGATCTCGAACGTCTTGTCGTGGCTGCCGTACTCCTCGGCCCGCTGAGCCATCAGGCCGACGTTCGGCGTGCTGCCCATCGTGGCCGGGTCGAAGGCGCCGTGCTCCCGGCAGAAGTCGACGGTCTCCTGGTAGAGCGCCGCGTAGGAGGAGTCCGGGATGACGAACTTGGCGTCCTGCGTCTCGTCGTCCGCGTTCCACATCTGGCCCGACGTGCGAATCGCCGCCGGCATCGAGGCGTCGATGATCACGTCGCTCGGCACGTGCAGGTTGGTGATCCCCTTGCCGGAGTCGACCATCGCGAGAGCCGGACCGTTCTCGTACGCCGCCGCGACGGCCTGCTCGATCGCCTTGCGCTTGTCGTCGGGCAGCTTCTCCGCGGACTTGAGCACGCTCGCCAGGCCGTCGTTGGGGTCGCCGTCGACGGAGGCCAGGTCGTCGCCGTACTGCTCGAACAGGTCCGGGAAGAACTGACGCACGGCGTGGCCGAAGATGATCGGGTCCGAGACCTTCATCATCGTCGCCTTGAGGTGCACGGAGAACAGCACGCCCTTGTCCTTGGCGTCGGCGATCTCGCGGGCCAGGAACTCGTCGAGGGCGGCCCTGCGCATCACGGCGGCGTCGATGATCTCGCCTTCGAGGACCTGCAGGCCGTCCTTGAGCACCGTGGTCGTGCCGTCGGCCGCGACGTGCTCGATCCGCAACTCCGTCTGCCGCTCGATCGTGACGGAGGACTCGGAGTGCCGGAAGTCGCCGTCGTCCATCGTCGCGACGTGGCTCCTGCTGTCGCTCGACCACGCGCCCAGCTCGTGCGGGTGCTTCTTGACGAAGCCCTTCACCGAGGCGGGTGCACGCCGGTCGGAGTTGCCCTGGCGCAGCACCGGGTTGACCGCACTGCCCTTGACCGAGTCGTACGCCGCGCGTGCCTTCTTCTCGTCCTCGGTCTGGGGGTTCTCCGGGTAGTCCGGGATGTCGAAGCCCGCGCCCTGCAGCTCGTCGATGGCGGACTTCAGCTGCGGGACGGATGCGCTGACGTTGGGCAGCTTGATGATGGCGACATCGGGGGTCTTCGCCAGCTCGCCCAGCTCGCCGAGCGCGTCGTCCTCGAGCCCGAAGGCCGCCAGGATGCGGCCGGCGAGCGAGATGTCGCGGATGTCGATCTCGACGCCCGCCTTGTCCGCGTACGCCCGCAGGATCGGCAGGAGTGAGTGCGTCGCGAGGGCGGGCGACTCGTCGGTGTAGGTGTAGATCAGCTTCACGTGCGAATCCCTGCCTCGAGGTGCGATCCGTCAACCCTCGGCACCGGCACCGGCGCCGAGCCGGGTCGACGCTATCCGACGGTCTCGGGCCCTGACGAGGCAGGGTCGAGCCTCCCGCGAGGGGCCTGACCTGCTCCGAACGGCTCGGCGGTGGGTTGGTGGCGGGGTCAGTAGCAGGCTGGGCGGAAGCCCGGGTTGGCCGGGTCCGACGTGCGGGACAGCGCGTTGTCCACCCACTGGAAGACGGCCCGGTCGTAGGCGACGCCGACGTGGTCGTCGAGATTACTGGGGCACTTGTCCTGCAGCAGGACGTTGGTGACGTTCTCGTCGTCCGGGGAGAGGAACGCCGAGGTGTAGGGCGTCACCACTCTGTCGTAACGGGTCTGGATGACCGTGTAGTCGACCGCGTCCTGCGTCTCGGGGTTGTTCACCGTTCGCAGGAAGTCGCTGGTGTAGTACTGCTGTCGGCAGGCGGTGCAGCTCAGCGGGTTCCCGGCCAGCGGGTTCGTGGTGCCGTGGTTGGAGGGGGCGAGGCCGACCAACTCGTTGACCTTGCCGGCTCCGCCGAGATTGTTGATGTAGTCACGCGGCATCATCCCGCCCTGCGAGTGACCGACGATGTCGACCCGACTCGCGCCGGTGTTCGGCAGCACGAAGGTCTCGATGAACGTCTTCAACTGCTTCGCCGAGTTGTGGATGTCCTGCGTGCCGTTGAGCCCGTAGTTGAGTGCGTAGACGCAGTAGCCCCTGGCCCGGAGATAGGGCGTCAGAGCGCTCCAGTTCAGTTGCGCGTTCGCGAAGGTCCCGTGGACGAGCACGACGGGGTAGGGGTGCGGCGCGGTCGGGCGACAGTTGTTGGTGCCGTACGGGAAGGGCCCGGGTGAGGGGTTGGCGGCCGCGGACGAGCAACCGACCAGGACCGAGGAGAGCACCGCCGCCACGGCGGCCAGAACGGTCAGCGCGAGCCGAGGACGTTGCATGGGGCCTCCGCGACCTCAGGGATCCACCTCGATGTGGATGCGCCGGCACAAAGTACCCGTAGCTCGGCGAACCGCACCAGAGGGGATCCCCGTCGCCCTGTCCCGATGCCGAGTCTCAGCCGGTCTCGGGAGCGTCAGCCGGCCTCGGTCGCCGTCGGCCGCGGGCCGGGGATGCTGGCGGCCAGCGACCGTAGCGCCCGGTGCTGCAGGGCGCGGACGGCCGTGTCCTGCCGGCCCATCGCGACCGCGGTCTCGCGGACCGACAGCTCGGCCAGGAACCGCAGCTCCACGCAGCGCCGCTGGGCCGGGGGCAGCTTGCGCACGGCGTCGCGGAGACCGGCGGCCTCGGCCCGGTCGAGCACGACGTCGTCGGCGCCGGGGGTGGAGGCGTTGCCGGTGGGCGTGAGGTCCTCGGTCGGCACCTCGAGCCGGTTGCGCAGCAACGACCAGTGGTCGGCGATGAGGTTGCGGGCGATCGTGAGCAGCCAGGCCAGCGGGTCGCGGTCCTGCCACCGGAAGTTGTGCAGCGCCCGCCAGGCCCGCAGGAAGGTCTCGTTGGTGAGGTCGTCGGCCAGCGAGTCCGGGACGCGGCTCGCGACGAAGCGCCGGACCGGCGCCGCGTAGCGGTCGTGCATCTGCCGGAAGGCCTGCGGGTCGCCGTCCTGGGCCCGCTCCATCAGGGTCCGAACGTCGATCAGGTCGGCGGTCACAGCTGCCTCCGGGGGCCTAGGCGGTCTCTGGGTCCCGAAGAGCTGGGCCGTATCGGCCCCTCGCTTCGGTGCCTTTACGGTCCCGCGGAAAAAAGGTCCCTACGACGCCCGATCGGCGTAACTTCTCCTGCCGCTGAACGGGTCAATAGGCCCTAACGGAGCAACTTCGTCAGGCCGGCGCGGGGCACGCGCTGGGCCATCCGCAGCAAGAGGCGGCCGGCGAGGCGCGGCGGGAGCAGGCCGCGGCCGAGGCCGATGTCCACGAGCGCATCGAGCGCCGCCGGCTCGCGACCGGCGAGTGCGATCGCCGAGTCGAAGTTCGCCGGGTCGCGGGAGAGGCGGGCGAGGAGCTTGGTGGTGGCGAGGTGCGCGCCCAGCTCGCGGTGCAGCACCGCCCGGAAGTGGCTGCCCACGGTCCCGCCGCGCAGCTCCGTCCGCTCGGTCGTGGCCGCCTCACCGGCCAGGCGCCCGGAGAGGATCGCGTAGAAGATGCCCTCCCCGGTGAGCGGGTTGATCAAAGAGGCGGCGTCGCCGACGAGCAGCACCGGGCCGTCCGGCTGGCGCGGTCGCCAGGTGGACAGCGGCAGGTGTGCCGCGCGATCGCTGCCCGGCTCCGGCGGCTGGTGCGGCAACAGGCGGGCGAGCGGCTCGGTGAGGCCATCTCGCCCGCGGCCCTCGAGGTTCGTGCGCAGCATCCCGAACCCGATGTTCGCCCGCCCGTCGCCGATCGGGAATGACCACGCGTAGGCGGGCCAGCCGTCGCCGATGGTGTGGATCAGCTGTTCGGGGATGCCGCCCGGAGCCGGCGCGTAGGCGCGCATGGCCACGGCGGTGTCGGTCGGCGGATTGGCGGGGAGGCCGAGGGCCCGACGGACGGTCGAGCCGGCGCCGTCGGCTCCGACGACGACCCGGGCGCGAACGGTGTCGAGCTCCGAGCGCCCGACGTCGAGGGTGACGATCGGCTCTGCCCCGCGGCGGTCCGGCCCGTCCTTCTCGACGGTCAGACCGCGGACGCGGCCGCGCAGCAGGGTGGCCCCGGCGCCGACGGCCGCGTCGACGAGCCGGGCGTCGAAGACGGTGCGGGGGATGACGCGGCTGGCTCGCGGCGGCAGCGCCAGGACGTCCCGCCCGGTCGGGGTGCGGAAGCGGAGCCGGTCCACCGGGGCGTAGCCGCGGTCGACGCCGCGGACCCCGAGGGCGCGCAGCTCGTCGAAGCAGTGCGGGGCGATCCCGTCGCCGCAGGACTTGTCGCGGGGGAAGGCCTGCGCGTCGAGCAGCGCGACCCGGGCCGTCGGGTCGCGGCGCAGCGCCGCGAGGGCGGCCGAGCTCCCCGCCGGGCCCGCTCCGACGATGACGAGGTCGTAGATTCCGCCGTCGGACCGGGCGGGCGGAGGTGACACCGTTCCCAGTCTGCCGGTCCGCCGACGGGAAGGCGGCTGCTGTGAAAGCGCTGTCCTGCCCCGGAGCCGCGGCCGACGTGAGAGAGACTGGGGGCATGGCCACCCGTCCTCGTGTGCTGTCCGGCATCCAGCCGACCGCGGACTCGTTCCACCTCGGCAACTACGTCGGGGCCTTGCGGCAGTGGGTGGAGCTGCAGGATTCCCACGACGCGTACTACTTCATCGCCGACCTGCACGCGATCACCCTCGGGCACGACCCGAAGCTGCTCCGGCACAGGACGCGGGTCGCCGCGGCCCAGTTGATCGCGATCGGCCTGGA
This sequence comes from uncultured Actinomycetota bacterium, assembly GCA_963783105.1. GTDB lineage: Bacteria > Actinomycetota > Actinomycetes > Frankiales > Frankiaceae > JAVEDQ01. Next base: position 37,200 of record CAWAMI010000002.1, on the reverse strand, counting down.
CCCCGACCGGTGCACCCTGTTCGTCCAGAGCCACGTGCCCGAGCACACGCAGCTGGCCTGGGTGCTCGGCTGCCTCACCGGCTTCGGCGAGGCGAGCCGGATGACGCAGTTCAAGGACCGGGTCGCCAAGGACCCCAGCGCGGCGACCGTCGGCTTCTTCACCTATCCGGTGCTGCAGGCCGCCGACATCCTGCTCTACCGGCCCGAGCTGGTGCCGGTCGGCGAGGACCAGCGGCAGCACCTGGAGCTCAGCCGGGATCTCGTCGACCGGTTCCGGAGCCGTTTCGGCCGCGGCCTGACGATGCCGGAGCCGCACATCCTCCGCGAGGTCGCCAAGCTGTACGACCTGCAGGAACCGACCGCGAAGATGAGCAAGTCCCGGCCCGACGCCGGCACGATCAGCCTGCTCGAGGACCCGGCGCGGCTGCGCAAGAAGGTCCGCTCCGCGGTGACCGACAGCGGTCGGGAGGTCAGCTTCGACCCGCTGGACAAGCCCGGTGTGTCGAACCTGCTGACGATCTACTCGGTGCTGACGAACAAGGCGGTCGACGAGATCGTCGCCGCCTACGCCGGGCGCGGCTACGGCGACCTCAAGAAGGACCTCGCCGAGCTCGTCGTCGAGTTCGCCGAGCCGATCCGCACACGCACCCAGGAGCTGCTGGCCGACTCGGCCGGTCTCGACGGGATCCTCGCCCGCGGCGCGGAGCGGGCCTCGGTCATCGCTGCGCGCACCTGTCGGGAGGTCTACGACCGCGTCGGCTTCCTGTCGCCGGCCCGCCCCGCGCCTGCCGTGGCCGAACCGCCGCCGGCGAGGGAGGCAGCGGGCTCATGAGCGAGCGCGACATCGGCGTCGCCATCGCCCTGCCGGAGCCCTACCACGCGGAGTTGCAGGGCTGGCGCGAGCGGCTGGGCGACCCCAACGCGGTGAACGTGCCGCCTCACATCACCCTGGTCCCGCCCACGCCACTCGCCGAGGACGCTCTCCCCGGGGTCCTCGACCACCTGCGCCGGATCGCCGAGCGCGAACACGCCTTCCACGTCCATCTGCGTGGCACGGGCACGTTCCGCCCCGTGTCGCCGGTCGTGTTCGTGGCCTTGGCGCAGGGGATATCGGACTGCGAGCGGGTGCAGGCGGGGGTGCGCAGCGGCCCGCTGGCCCGGCCGCTCGTCTTTCCCTACCACCCGCACGTCACCGTCGCCCACGACCTGCCAGAGCCCGCGCTCGACAACGCCTTCGACAAGCTGGCCGACTACGAGGCCGAGTTCGACGCCTGGGGCTTCACCCTGTTCGAGCGGGGCGGCGACGGCGCGTGGCGGCCGCGGCTGGACTTCCCCTTCGGATTCCCGATCCCCGTGAGCGAGTCCTTCGCCTGGTGACCGGGTGCGCGTTGACCTGCGAGGCTTCCCGCGTAATCCTGACTGCCGACGGGTAGAAGGCGATCATGGGGAATCCGATCGCCGCCGCGCAGACCGGGGTCAAGACGGCGCGCGCGCGCCGGCCTTTCCTGGACCACATGATCCGTGCTTTCTCGCGCTATCAGGCCGACGGGGGTGACCGTCTCGCGGCCTCGGTGACCTACTTCGGCTTCCTGTCCTTCTTCCCGCTGATCGCCCTCGCCTTTTCGGTCGCCGGCTTCGTCGTCGACGCATACCCCGACGCGCAGACCAAGCTCGCCGAACAGATCAACAACTTCCTGCCGGGGTTGGCCGACAAGCTGGACGTGACGACCATCGGCAACGCGAAGGTCGCGACCGGGATCGTCGGCCTCGTGGGCCTGCTGTTCGCCGGGTTGGGCTGGATCGACGCCCTGCGTGAGGCCGTCCGGACGGTCTGGCACCACAACGTTCAGGCGGGCAACTTCGTCGTCAAGAAGCTGGTCGACATCGGCGTCCTCGCCGGCCTCGGCCTGACGCTGCTGGCGTCGGTCGCGGTCACGGGTGTCTCGTCGGCAGCGATGACGTGGTTCCTCGACCTCGTCGGGCTCGAGGACAGCTCGGTCGCGCGCATCGGCCTGCGCGCCGTGGGTATCGCGCTCGCCCTCCTCGTCGACCTGGCGGTGTTCCTCTACCTGTTCACCCGGCTGCCGCGCCTGAACACCCCGCTGCGAAGGGTCATCAAGGGTGCCCTGCTCGGCGCCGTCGGTCTCGAGATCCTCAAGGTGGTCGGCAGCCTGCTGGTCTCGCGGACCACCAACAACCCCGTCTACGGTGCCTTCGCCGTGGTGGTCGGCCTGCTGATCTGGATCAACCTGGTCTCCCGCTTCATGCTCTTCACCGCCGCCTGGACCGTCACGGCCCCCTACGACACCGACGTACCGCCGTCCGGCACCGCCGACCCCGAGGCGGCGAAGGCGGCCGGCATCCCCGAGGAGTACGCGGACCACGACCCGGACGACGTGCCCACGACGGCCGGCGGCGGCGCGCCTGCGCCACTCGCGGCCGCGCTGCAGGGCGCCACACCGCCCCAGGACCAGGCCGAGGGTCAGGTCGACGAGCGAGCCGAGCGGGATCGGGCCGGCCGCGAGCAGCGGCCGACGCAGCTGGGCGGGCGCCGGGACCGCACCCCTGCCGCATCCGACGGCTCCAAGGCCTCCGACGGCTCCGACGCCGGATCGGACAGCGATCCGTACCCGTCCGAGCAGACCGCCGTCGACCACCCGTCGCTCGTCGCGTCCTCGAGCGCACTGCGGACCTCGAGCCGCATCACCACCGGCGCGATGCTCGCCGGAGCCGCGACCGCCGCGCTCTACGGGGCGAAGATCCTCCGGGATTCCCGGGACGACTGACGTGCCGCGGACTCCCGCGTCGGCGGTCGGGCACCGTCGTCCGGAAGGCGGATGACGTCGACGGGTCGGCTCCGGTCGGGCGCGCGGGGCCGGGCGGGTGGGTTCCGGGGGCGGCGGGCGCGGCCACTGCTGCGGGCCGCGGCCTCCTGGCCTTGCCAATAGGTGAAGGCAGCCGCCACGACGGTGACGGCGACGGCCAGCGCGAGGAGGGGACTGACGCCCCCGCCGTGTTCGGCCACGGTGATCGGCGGCAGGTCCTTCGGCTCTCCCGCGGCCTCGGTGGCGGCGCCGGGGGCCGGGACGGCGGGCAGCTCAGCGATCGGGGAGACGGTCCCCGCGGCCTGGAAGCCCCAGTCCAGCAGCTTCGTGGCCTCGGCGCCGAAGCTCTTCGGCGCCTGCATGAGGACGACGGCGAGCGTGCGCCCGTCGCGCTCGGCCGCGCCGACGAACGTCAGGCCCGCCTGGTTGGTCGAGCCGGTCTTCAGGCCGATCGCGCCCCGGTAGTGCCCGAGTAGCGGATTGCTGCTGGTGAACTGGCGGCGTACGCCGTCCGAGCCCGTCAGCGTCGATCCGGTCTTCCCCGCGGCTGCCCGGATCGCCGGGTCGGCGAGCGCCGCCCGGGTGAGGATCGCCAGGTCGTAGGCGGTGGTCAGCTGACCCGGCGCGTCGAGCCCGGTCACGGACGCCGCCACGGTGTCCGTCGCCCCGAGCGCGTGGGCACGAGCCGTCATGTCGTCCGCCGCCGCGACCGGGTCGGGCGTGGTCGAGGCCAGGACCTGGGTCACGTCGTTGGCGCTGTTCACGAACATGGCGTCCAGCAGTTCCGCTGAGCGGTACCGGACGCCCGGCTTCAACCCCGCCGTGCGCCCCTCGGACCGGACGGCGTCGGGCGTCGCCTCGATCTCCTCCGGAGCCCCGGGCGCGAAGGTCAACGCCGTGAGGATCTTGATCGTGCTCGCCGGGGCGCGCTGGGCGCTCCCCGCACGGGCGGCCAGAACCTGGCCACCCGTGAGGTCGGCGACGAGCCAGGATGCGGACTGCAGCCCGCTCGGCAGCGGGGGCCCACCGGTGCCGACGGCGACGTCGGGCGGCAGGGGCAGGCCGTTCGGCGGGGCGGCGAGGGCGGCGGGAGCCGCACCCAGCACCAGAGAGCTGGTCAGAGCGACCCCGAACAGCAGGGGGCGGAGGCGTCGGCGAGACACGAGCGCAGGCTAGCCCGACCGTCCGACAGAATCGGGCAGCCGCACCGCCCGGGGTGCACAGGACCATCTGGTTCCCTGGACGGATGGTGCTGTCCCGCCGGTGGTCGGCGTTCCTGCTGGGCTTCGGCGTCTGGAGCTGGGTCATCTGGCCGACGTTCCTGCGCAACATCTGGTCCGACGAGCGCAGCTTCGCGCCCGGGCCCGACGGGGGCCCGACCGGATTCCTCGCCGTGCACGCGCTGCTGACGGCCGCCTCCCTGGCCTTCGGGACCGCGATCGGCGTGCTCGGGGTGCGCGGGCTGCGGGCCGGGGCCAGGACGAGCGAAGGTTCGCCCGTGGGTGCCCGCTCCAGCTGAGGGGGCCGCGGCCGGCGGGCCCGTCCTCGCGGGAGCTTCATCCCCGTCGGGTGATTGCGCCGCGCGCGTCCCGGGGCATCGTGCGCGTCGTGGCTCCCGAGGACGGCAGATGACGCTCGGACGCCTCGTCGCCCCCGGCCTGAGCCCGTGGATGGACGACCTCGAGGTGATCGAGCGGACCTACTCGTCCGACGCCCGGAACGTCTCGGTGGGGCTGGCGAACATCAACGCCTCGGTGCCGGACGTGGCGGCCAACAAGGAGAAGATCCACAGCGCCTGCTGCGTCTTCAAGGAGCTGGGGGTCAACGTCGCCATCTTCCCCGAGTTCAGCCTCTCCGGATACTTCTGGGAGGACGAGCAGGAATGCCGGCGCTACATGGATTCCGCGCTGACGGAGGTGCACGTCGACTGGATCGAGACCTCCCTGAAGCCGCTCCTCGACGACGACTTCCGGGCGATCATCCTCAACAACCTCACCCGCGGACCGGACGGCAAGTACTACAACTCGACGTTCCCGATCGCGCGGGACTACGACTACCTGGCGCCGGGCAACTCGTACGAGAAGATCTTCCTCCCGGGCATCGAGAAGACCTACACGGCAACGGGCCAGGACGATCGGTTGGTCATCGACACGATCGAGGACAACGGCAGGTTCGGTTTCACCACCTGCTACGACTACCTGTTCAGCGACCTGCTGAGGGAGTACGCGATCGTCGACGAGGTGGACGGCATCGTCCAGGTCGCCTCCTGGCGGGCGGCGGCGACCCGCGACTACCCGACCATGAACGTGCGCACCGACTCGTACTACGGGGACCTCTGGGACTCGGTGATAGCGGCCGGCTCCGCCACCAACCAGGTCTGGACGATCGCCTGTAACGCGGTGGGTCGGCACGGCATCACGGGTGTGCCCTTCTGGGGCGGGTCGGGGATCTGGGCGCCGTCCGGGATCAAGCTCGTCCAGGCGTCGCACTACTACGAGGAACTGCTCGTGGTGCACAACCTGGACGTCAAGGGCGGTCGTCAGGACGAGCAGAACGACTTCGACTACGCCATGGACTTCCGGGAGATCTACCGACCGCTCACCGACTCCCGTGGTTTCACCCGCATCCTCGAGTGAGCTCCCCGCCGGGAGAGCGATGACTTGTGCGGCCGTCTTCCGTCTGCCTTGGGAATCCGCAACGAACCGGTTCCGAGGGAGACACCGACCATGGCGACGCAGCAGGCCGCACCGAACGCGACGGCAGCCGGACGGGACCCGTCGCCGGCCACGAGCGGTCGGGACGACCGTCGGTGGGTGGCCCTCTACGTGCTCTGCGCCGGCATGCTGATGATCGTCCTCGACGTGACGATCGTGAACGTCGCGCTGCCGTCGATCCAGGACGATCTCGGTTTCTCCTCCTCCAGCCTCGCCTGGGTGGTGAACGCCTACCTGATCACCTTCGGCGGCCTGCTGTTGCTTGCCGGCCGGCTCGGTGACCTGGTCGGCCGGCGCAAGGTCTTCCTCGCGGGCCTCGGAGTCTTCAGCGTGGCGTCGCTGCTCTGCGGCCTCGCCGGGAGCCAGGCGGTCCTGGTCGGGGCGCGTTTCCTGCAGGGCGTCGGTGGTGCGATGACCTCCGCGGTCATCCTCGGGATGATCGTCACGATGTTCCCCGAGCCGCGCGAGCAGGCGAAGGCCATCGGCGTGTTCGCCTTCGTCGCCTCGGCCGGTGGGTCGGTCGGGCTGCTGCTCGGTGGCGTCCTCACCGAATCGATCAACTGGCACTGGATCTTCTTCGTGAACCTGCCGATCGCGCTGGTCACCGCGGCGCTGGCCGTCCGGCTGATCGACGGCGACAGCGGGATCGGCTGGGGACGCGGAGCCGACGTGCCGGGCGCCGTGCTGATCACCTCTGCGCTGATGCTCGGGGTGTACACGATCGTGAAGCCGGCGTCCGAGCACGGCTGGACCGCCGGCGACACGCTGGCCCTGGGCGCCGTGTCGCTGGTGCTGCTGCTCGGCTTCGTGCTGCGGGAGTCGTCGGCGACCAACCCCCTGATGCCGCTGCGCATCTTCCGGTCCCGCAACGTCAGCGGAGCCAACGTCATCCAGGTGTTCGGCGTCGTGGGGATGTTCGGGATGTTCTTCCTGGGGGCGCTCTACCTGCAGCGGGTGCTCGGCTACGACGCCCTCGAGATCGGGCTCGCGTTCCTGCCGGTGACGATCGTGATGGGGACGCTGTCGGTCCGCTACACGGAGCCGCTGGTGTCGCGGTTCGGTGCGCGGCGGACGCTGATCCCCGGCCTGGTGTTGATCGTGATCGGTCTCGCCCTGTTCGCGTTGGCCCCGATCGGCGGCAGCTACCTGGCCCACGTCTTCCCGTCGATGGTCCTGTTCGGCACCGGCGCCGGGCTGTGCTTCCCGGCGCTGATGACCCTCGCGATGTCGGGCGCGACCTCGGAGGACGCCGGCCTCGCGTCGGGGCTGGTCAACACGTCCGCGCAGATCGGCGGTGCGCTGGGGCTCGCGGTGCTGGCGACCCTGTCCACCGGCCGGAGCGAGGACCTGTCGGCGCGCGGGGCGTCGCAGGCGAGCGCCCTTACGAGCGGCTACCACCTGGCGTTCTGGATCGCGGCGGCGCTGGTGGCCCTGGCGATCGTCGTCGCGCTGACCGTGCTGCGGCCGGAGCGGGCCGAGGCCCTTGATGCCGCTGCCGTAGCGGAGCGGGGCTGCGACGGGGAGATCGCGGAGCTGGCGCCCTGCTGAACACCCCGCGCCAACGAGGCTGCGTAACCTTCGGCCGGTCAGAGGCGGTCGAAGATTACGCAGCCTTCGTCCGTGGCCGGAGGCGGGGGATCAGATACGCCGAAAGACCAGCGCCCGCTTCACTTCCTGGATCGCCTTCGTGATCTCGATGCCGCGCGGGCAGGCGTCGGTGCAGTTGAACGTCGTGCGGCAGCGCCACACGCCCTCGCGGTCGTTCAGGATCTCCAGCCGCTCCTCGGCGCCCGCGTCGCGGCTGTCGAAGATGAACCGGTGCGCGTTCACGATCGCGGCGGGCCCGAAGTAGGACCCGTCGTTCCAGAACACGGGGCACGAGGTGGTGCAGGCCGCGCAGAGGATGCACTTGGTCGTGTCGTCGAAGCGCGCCCGGTCCTCGGCGGACTGCAGCCGCTCGCGGGTCGGCTCGTGGCCCTCGGTCACCAGCCACGGCTGAACGGCCCGGTAGGCCTCGAAGAACGGCTCCATGTCGACGAGGAGGTCCTTCTCCACCGGCAGACCCTTGATCGGCTCGACCAGGATCTCCTTGCCGAGGTCCTTGACCAGGATCTTGCAGGCGAGCCGGTTGACGCCGTTCACTCGCATCGCGTCCGAGCCGCAGACGCCGTGCGCGCAGGAGCGACGGAAGGTCAGCGTGCCGTCCATCTGCCACTTGACGTGGTGCAGCGCGTCGAGCAGCCGGTCGCCCGGCTCGACCGGGACCTCGTAGCGTTCCCAATGCGGCTCGTCGTCGAGCTCCGGGTTGTAGCGCCGGATCTTCAGGATGACGGTGGTGCTCTCGCCGGGGGCGGCGCCGGTCGCGGCGGAGGCCTGCGCGTTCTTGCGCGCCGCCTCCTCCTGCGCGGCGTCCGGCTCCGGAGGGGCGTCAGCGGCCACGGCGAAGCCCCGGCATGTTGCGAATTCCTGGCATCAGAGTCAGTACTTCCGTTCCATCGGCTCGTAGCGCGTCATCACGACCGGCTTGTAGTCCAGCCGGATCTCGGCCTCCGGCAGCGCGGCTCCCATCGGGCCGGAGCGGTAGGCCATCGTGTGGCGCATGAAGTTGACGTCGTCGCGGGTCGGGAAGTCCTCGCGGAAGTGCCCCCCGCGTGACTCGTTGCGGGCCTTCGCGGAGACGACGAGCACCTCGGCGAGGTCGAGCAGGAAGCCGAGCTCGACCGCCTCGAGCAGGTCGGTGTTGTAGCGCTTGCCGCGGTCGGTGACCCCGACGTCCTGGTACCGCTCCTTGAGCCGGGCGATGTCCACCTCGGCCTGCTTGAGCGTCGTCTCCGTGCGGTAGACGGACGCGTTCACGTCCATCGTCTCCTGCAGGTCGGCGCGGATGTCGGCCACCCGCTCGCTGCCCGACCCGTCCCGCAGCCGCTGGAGCAGACCCTCGACGAAGGTCGCCGGGGTCTCCGGCAGGTCGGGGGCGAACTCGGTCGCGTTGGCGAACTCGGCGGCGGCGATGCCGGCCCGCCGGCCGAACACGTTGATGTCGAGCAGGGAGTTGGTGCCGAGCCGGTTGGCGCCGTGCACCGAGACGCAGGCGACCTCGCCCGCCGCGTACAGGCCGGGGACGATGTGCTCGTTGTCGCGGAGCACCTCGCCGCGGATGTTCGTGGGGATGCCGCCCATCGCGTAGTGCGCGGTCGGCTGGATCGGGATCGGGTCCGTGTAGGGCTCGATCCCGAGGTAGGTCCGGGCGAACTCGGTGATGTCCGGCAGCTTGGCGTCGAGCTGCTCGTTCGGCAGGTGCGTCAGGTCCAGGAAGACGTGATCACCATTCGGCCCGCAGCCCCGGCCCTGCCGGATCTCCGTGTAGATCGCGCGGGCGACCATGTCGCGGGGGGCGAGGTCCTTGATGGTGGGGGCGTAGCGCTCCATGAAGCGCTCGCCGTCCTTGTTCCGAAGGATTCCGCCCTCGCCGCGGGCGCCCTCGGTGAGCAGGATGCCCATCTTCCAGATGCCCGTCGGGTGGAACTGGTAGAACTCCATGTCCTCCAGCGGCAGCCCGCGGCGGTATACGAGGCCCATGCCGTCACCGGTCAGGGTGTGCGCGTTCGACGTGACCTTGAAGACCTTGCCGAACCCGCCGGTCGCGAACACCACGGCCTTCGCATGGAAGACGTGCAGCTCACCGGTGGCGAGCTCGTAGGCGACGACCCCCGCCACCGATCCGGCGGCCGAGAGCAGCAGGTCGAGGACGTAGAACTCGTTGTAGAACTCGATGCCCTCCTTGGTGCACTGCTGGTACAGCGTCTGGAGGATCATGTGGCCCGTGCGGTCGGCCGCGAAGCAGCTGCGCCGCACCGGCGCCTTGCCGTGGTCGCGGGTGTGCCCGCCGAAGCGGCGCTGGTCGATCCGACCCTCGGGCGTGCGGTTGAACGGCAGGCCCATCTTCTCGAGGTCGAGGACCGCGTCGATGGCCTCCTTGCACATCACCTCGGCCGCGTCCTGGTCGACGAGGTAGTCGCCGCCCTTGATGGTGTCGAAGGTGTGCCACTCCCAGTTGTCCTCCTCGACGTTGGCGAGGGCGGCACACATGCCGCCCTGCGCCGCGCCGGTGTGGGAGCGCGTGGGGTAGAGCTTCGTCAGCACCGCGGTGCGGGAGCGCTTGCCGGCCTCGAGGGCCGCGCGCATGCCGGCGCCGCCGGCCCCGACGATCACGGTGTCGTAGCGATGGACGGTGACAGATCGGTCCGGCATCTCAGCTGATCTCCGGGTCGAAGGTGAAGATCACCAGGGTGCCCAGGGTCAGCACCAGGATGGCCGAGGAGTAGAGCAGCATCTTCAGCCAGAAGCGGGACTGCGCCCGCTCGGCGTAGTCGTTGATGACGGTGCGCAGGCCGTTGGTGCCGTGCAGTTCGGCGAGCCAGAGCATCAGCAGGTCCCAGGTCCGCCAGAACGGCGAGGACCAGCGGCCGGCGACGAAGGCGAAGTTGATGCGCTGCACCCCGCCGTCGAGGACGTTCATGATCAGCAGGTGGCCGAGCACCAGGAAGATCAGCGCGAGGCCGGAGAGCCGCATGAAGATCCATGCGTAGAGCTCGAAGTTGGTCTTGCTGCGGGTGCCGCTCGGGCGCGACTGGCGGCTGCGCGGGTTCTCGAGGACGAGCGTCTCGCGGTCGGTGGTCACGCCCTGGGTGGACAGCGCCATGTCACGCGCTCCCGAACGTCGACTGGAAGGTGTGGAGCAGCATGAAGTAGGCACCCGGCACCATCACCACGAGCCAGATCCCGACGATCGCGTAGAGCATCTGACTCTGATAGCGGGTGCCCTTCTCCCAGAAGTCGATCAGCATCACCCGCAGTCCGTTCAGGGCGTGGTAGAGCACCGCCCCGACGAGGCCGACCTCCATCAGGTTCACGAGCGGGTTCTTGTACGTGTCGATCACGGAGTCGTAGGAGTCCGGCGAGACCCGGACGAGTGCGGTGTCGAGCACATGGGCGAAGAGGAAGAAGAAGACGAGCACCCCGGTGACGCGGTGCGCCACCCAGGACCACATCCCTTCCCGCCCGCGGTACAGCGAGCCGGCCGGCTTGGGCACGAGGCCTCCGTGAAGAAAGGTGGGACGCCCGGAACGTGCTCTCACTGTACGAGCGAGGCTGCGTCCGGCCCCGTTCGCGACGTGTGATGTTCGAGTCAGGCGGGGGTGAACGAGCCGAGCAGGCCGGCCAGCGTGCCGCGGGAGTTCTCCCAGGCGTCCGCCGGGGTCTGCCAGTAGAGGGTGTAGCCGGTGCCGTCGGCGACGAGCCCGCGGTCGAGAGCCCGCAGCGGGCTGCCGGCCAGCCCGAACGTGAACTCCCAGTCCGCCGCGCGAGTGCCGGCCCCGCCGTCGGCCGGGGTGAGACCCACGCGGGCGTAGTTGCTGACCCGCGGGGCCAGCCGCGACTCCTGCGCCTGCCAGTCCGCGGTCACGGACTCCGGCGCCTTTGACGACGTCTCGACGTGCAGGTAGCTGCCGGTGCCGGGTTCGACGAAGTCGACGCCGTCCTTGCCGAGGCGCGTCCGGGTCCAGCCCGGGGGGTGCGCGACGGACCAGCCGTTGGGGTCGGTGTAGCGGACCCACCCGGCGGGGGTGGCGGCTCGTGCGGCGGCGATGCCGGCCGGGTCGAGGGCCGCCGGAGGCAGCGACCCCGTCGCCGGGCCGACGACCGCCGGTTCGGCGGCACCTGATGCGGATTCCTGCGGCGGCGGCGATCCGCGACCGGCCAGTGCCACGACCGCGCCACCCACGGCGAGCAGCACGAGGGCCGCCGCGGCGGCGATGAGCAGCCGCCGGCGACCGGGACCTCGGCGCGCGGGAGTGGCCGGCCCGGCCTGCGTGCGATCGAGCACGGACTCGGCGTCGGTCGCGTCGTCGGTCGCGTCGTCGGCCGCGTCGTCGGCCGCGGACGCCGGCGGCCGGTCGAGGGCGGAGGTCGCCCCGTCGCCGTCAGCGACCGGCATGCCGGTCGTCGACTCCGTCGTCCCGCCGGGGCGGGACGCGTCGGTCTCCCCCTGTCCGGGCTCGCGGGGGAGGAGCCCGGGCTTGCGGGCGGGGTCGGGCGTCAGCCCGCCGAGCCCGGAGCCCGCGACGGCGACGAGGCGCTCGCGGACGTCCTCCGCGTCCGGCCGGTCCGCCGGCGCGCGGTCGAGAAGCTCGGCCAGGAGCGGCTCGAGATCTCCCGCCTGCTGGGCGGGCCGCCGTCGGCCCTCGACGACCGCGGTGAGCACGGCGAGGGGGTGGCTCCCCTCGTAGGGCGGGGTGCCCTCGACGCAGGCGTACAGCGTCGCGGCCAGGCTCCACAGGTCGCTCTCGGGGCCGCCCGGGCCACCGCTCGCCCGTTCCGGGGGGAGGTAGGACGGCGAGCCGAGCAGCACGCCGGTCTTGGTGAGGCTCGGGTCGCCCGCCGTGCTCGCGATGCCGAAGTCCGTCAACCGGGGCCGGCCGTCATGCTCGACCAGCACGTTGCCGGGCTTGACGTCGCGGTGCTGGATACCGGCCCGGTGCACCGAGGTGAGGGCGGCGAGCAGGTCGAGGCCGACGCGGGCGGTCTCCGCGGGCGACAGCGTCCGCTCGGCCACGACCGCGGACAGCGTGCGGGCCTCGATGAGCTCGAGGACGATCCACGGCCGGTCCTCGTCCTCGACGACGTCGAACACACTGACGAGCACCGGGTGCCGCACCGCCGCGGCGGCGCGCGCCTCGCGCAGCACCCGCTCGCGCAGCACGCGCCGTTCGTCCTCGCTCAGCGTCGTCGGCAGGTGCACTTCCTTGACGGCGACGGCCCGCTGGAGCAGCACGTCCTCGGCCCGCCACACGGTCCCGGCGCCGCCGCGACCGATGACCGAGCGCAGCTCGTAACGCCCGGCGATCCGCCGTCCCTCGGGCGGTGCGAGCTCGGCGGACACGCTCCAGAGATACCCCACCCACCGGTGACGGCACGCCCGTGCCGGCCGGAATCACAGGGGCGGGGCCGGACCGGGGAGGCGCGGCGGTCGCTCCCGGAAACGCCGAAGGGCCCTCCCGCGGAGTGCGGGAGGGCCCTTCGACGTCGAGCGTCAGCGGCAGGTGATCAGCTGAACAGGCGCAGCGCCCAGGCGGTGCTGTTCCCGACGACCCCGTCGGCCACCAGACCGTTCCTGGACTGGTAGGCCTTGACCGCGTTGAGCGTGCCGGTGCCGAAGTTGCCGTCGGCGACGACGTTGTAGCCCCTGGCCCGCAGGGCGTTCTGCAGGTTCCGGACCTCGTCGTTGTTGGTCATGCCGGTGTGCAGCGGGTAGCCGAACAGGCCCGGACGGACCTGGTAGCCGCCCATCGTGCCGCCGTCGCCGACCCACTCCCAGTGCCACGCCTCGTTGGTCGGGATGGGGTTGATCCAGCCGAAGCGGCCGGCGTTCGCCTTCATCCACTTGTACGCGGCGCCGGTGGTCGGCAGCCCTCCGGAGAGGTCGTGCATGTCGACGGCCTTGCCCCAGCCGTGATTGCTGGTGCCGGGAACGGCGGCGTTGCCGCACTTGCCGACGTTGCACCACCACTTGCGCCAGTAGACCTGACCCGCGTAGTCGCGGTAGCAGTCGGCCGGGACCAGCGAGACGCCGGCCTGGCGGGCCGCGAGGACCATGGCCGACAACGAGCCGTACCCCTGGTTCCAGGTGCGGCAGGTGTTGCTGAAGTAGGTCAGCTTCGTCAGCGAGATGTTGCCGTTGGTGACGCCGGCGGGCCGCGTCGGCTTGTTGTAGCCGTTGATGGGGTTGACGCCGGAGGGCGCCGGGGGAGTGCAGGCGGATGCGGCAACGGTGATACCGATGGCAACCGCGGCGAGCGGCGAAAAGATGCGCTTCTTCCAGCCGACCAGCATGAAACGGCCCCTCTCTTGGCGGCATGGGAATGCGGCCGCGCGTCGACGGCCGAGATTTCGGGGGAGGTCGCGTGGGGGAGCTGGCCGCAGCCACCCTCAGGTGACGAGCGGGGCTCCGGGAATCCCGGGCAACCGTTGTTGTGTCAAGGGCTTCGGCGACCTGGCGGATCTGCTTGAGCCGGTTGGGCGAGGGAGGAGGGCACCTTCACCCGGATGGGCCAGTGACACGCCGGGCCGACAGTGGCGCGCCGAGACGGACGCCGAGACCGACGCCGAGACCGACGCCGAGACCGACGCCGAGACCGACGTCGGCAGACGGCTACTGCCGGCCCTGCTGCTTCGCCCGGTACATCGCCGCGTCCGCGGCGGAGAGCAACCCGTCCACGTCGAGCGGGACAAGCGCGCTGTGCGCGAGGCCGACGCTCGCCGCGATCGGGAGGACCTCGCTGGGGTGGCCGTCGGCGTCGAACAGCTGGACGGGTTCGGCCAGGACGTCGGCGACCCGCTCCGCGAGCTCGCGTGCCGCGTCCTCGGGCAGGCCTTCGGCGACCACCGCGAACTCGTCGCCGCCGAGCCGGGCGACGGTGTCCGCGGGCCGCAGGACGCGGGACAGCCGGTCCGCGACCGCGACGAGCACCCGGTCACCCACGGCGTGTCCGCGGGTGTCGTTGATCGCCTTGAAGTCGTCGAGGTCGAGGTAGAGCACGGTGACGCCGGGGCCGCCACGCCACGCGGCGCGGACCGCCTGGGCCAGGCGGTCGAACAGCAGGGTGCGGTTGGGGAGCCCGGTGAGTGAGTCGTGCAGCGCCTGGTGTGCGAGCCGCGCCTCGGTCTCGCGTCGCTCGGTCACGTCGACGAGGTGGACGACGTAGGTCGCCGGGTCGCCGGGCAGGAGCGCCATCGAGATCTGTGCCCACGCGACCGACCCGTCCGGCCGGACGATGCGGCGCTCCCCGTAGACGGCACTGTGCGTGCCGGAGACGAGGTGACCCAGCCAGGCCCGCACGAGCTGCCGGTCCTCAGGGTGCAGCAGGGACGCGCTCGGCCGACCGACGACGGAGCCCGGATCGACGGATGCGAGCGCCCCGGCCGCCGCGTTGGCGGCCAGGACGATGCCGTCCTCGTCGAGCAGCAACATCCCGGTCGGCGCCTGCCTGAACGCCTCCCTGAATCGGGGCTCGGCGGCGGCGAGGGCCTCCTGGACGTTTCGACGGTCGGCGGCGGCCCGGACCACGACGAGTACGGCCGGGGCGCCGTCGAATTCGGTGAGCGTGCTGACGGTCTCCACCTCGAGGGGCTCGCCGTCGCGCGTGCGGAGGACGTCGTCGGCGGCCCGGGTGGGTAGCCCTTCGGCCCCGGCGAGGATGCGAACGTGTCGGCGCTCGAGAGCCGGACGGGCGGGCTCCGGCACGAAGGCCCAGGGCTCGCCGCGCAGCGCCTGCTCGAGGTCGTCGAGGCGGAGCAGGTCGAGCGCTCGACGGTTGGCGTAGCGCAGGGAGCCGTCGACGGCGACGACGAGGAGCGCGTCGGGGGAGCTCTCGACGACCGGACGGAACCGGTCCCCCCGCGCGTCGGCCCCGGCCGGCGGATCCGGCCTCGCCCCTGCCCCCTGCGTCACTCCCGCCCCCGATTTCCTTCGCATCGCCGACTGACCACCGTAAGTAACGGGTCTCCATCGTCGAGCGTGCCGCTCGTCGATGGCCATATTGAGACGTGAACGTCTCGTCAGCCCCTGACGTTGCTGTGTTTCTGCTCGCCAACACCACGCCGAACCCCCTCGGCGCAGCCTGTGGACCGTGCGGGATGCCCTGACGCTGCGTACGAGAATGAGGGCGCCAGGCAGGCAACGCACCCGGAGGGAGCCGTTGTGAGCGGTTGTTGGGCGCCGGAAGCGGACCCGTTGCTCAGTGACTACCACGACCTCGAATGGGGTCGTCCCGTCGTCGAGGAGCGCGCGCTGTTCGAGCGCCTCTGCCTCGAGGGGTTCCAGTCCGGGTTGTCCTGGCGCACGGTGCTCGCCAAGCGGCCGGCCTTCCGCGAGGTGTTCGCGGGCTTCGATCCCGCCGCCGTTGCGGCCTTCGACTCCTCGGACGTCGAGCGGCTGATGTCGGACGCGCGCATCATCCGCAATCGCCGCAAGATCGAAGCGGTGTTGACCAACGCCCAGCTGGTCGTGGGCCTCGACGGCGGGTTCGCTCCGCTCATCTGGTCCTACGAGCCGCCGGACCGCCCGGCTCCCTCCTCGCTGTCGGAGGTGCGGTCGTCGTCACCGGAGTCGGTCGCGTTGTCGAAGCAGTTGCGGCGCCAGGGCTTCGCCTTCGTCGGTCCCACGACCGTCTACGCCGGCATGCAGGCCTGCGGCCTGGTGAACGACCACCTGGCCGACTGCCCCTTCCGCGAGGCGGTCGACGACGAGCGCACCCAGCTCCGGCGTCCCGTTCCCGCCGCATCAGGCGGGGGAGAGGACGGCGGCCAGCGCGGACAGGCCGAGCCGTGAGGCACCCGCGGCGATCATCGATTCGGCCGCCTCGCGGTTCCGGATGCCGCCACTCGCCTTGACCCCGAGGTCGTCCCCGACCGTCTCGCGCATCAACCGGACGGCCTCGACCGTCGCGCCGCCCAGCGGCGAGAAGCCCGTCGAGGTCTTGACGAAGTCGGCGCCGGCGGCGGCCGCGGTCCGGCATCCCGCCACGATGCCGTCGTGGGAGAGCAGGGCTGTCTCGAGGATCACCTTGAGCACGCCGGGAACCTCGGCGCGCACGGCCGTCAGCTCCGACTCGACGGCGGACCAGTTGCCGTCCGCCTCGCGGCCGAGGTCGATCACGACGTCGACCTCGTCGGCACCAGCGCGGACCGCCTCCCGAGCCTCGAGCGCCTTCACCGCCGCGAGGTGGGCGCCCGAGGGGAAGCCGGCCACGGCGGCGACCCGCACCGGGCTGTCGAGCCGGCGCAGCGTGTCGGCGGCGAGGGCGACCCGGGTGGGCGAGACGCAGACGGCGAACGCGCCGAGGGCGTCCGCCTGCTCGCAGATGCCGACGACCTCGCCGTCACTCGCGTCCGGGCGCAGCAGCGTCGCGTCGACGTAGGACGCCAGGGGCCGTTCGTTCATGTCCGCGAGACTGCCAGCCGCCAGACTGCAGGACGTGACCGCCTCCCTGGACGTGCTCGTCGTCGATCACCCGCTGGCCAGCGACCGGCTGACCGTGCTGCGCGACCGGAACACGGACCGCGCCGGTTTTCGGAAGGCGCTCGCCGACCTGGCCGGGATGCTCGTCTACGAGGCCACGCGGGACCTCACGGTGGACGAGGTCGAGGTGCCCACCCCGCTGACCAGCGCGAGGGGCGCCGTGCTCGGGGCTCCGCCGTTCCTGGTGCCCGTGCTCCGTGCCGGGTTGGGGATGCTGGCCGCCGCCTCGGCCCTGCTCCCGCATGCGCCCATCGGGTTCGTCGGGCTCGAGCGGGACGAACAGACATTGCAGCCGCGCGCCTACCTCGTCTCCCTGCCCGACGACCTCGGCGGCGCGGCGGTCCTCCTGCTCGACCCGATGCTGGCGACGGGAGGGTCGCTGCTGCACGCGATCGATGTCCTTCGGCAACGCGGCGCCGGCGCGATCACGGTGATCTGCACGCTGGCCGCGCCGGAGGGGCTCGCCGCGCTCGACGCGCTGCACCCGCCGGTCCGGGTGGTCACCGCTGCGGTCGACGAGCGGCTCGACCATCGAGGCTTCATCGTCCCCGGCCTCGGCGACGCGGGGGACCGCCAATTCGACGCGTGACGCAGCAGGGGACGGTCCGTCACACGGCGCGGAGCACGTCGGCGATCAGCCTGCCGGCGCGAGGGGCCGATCGTTCCGCGACGGCCAGGACGTCGAGATGGTCGATCGGCGTGCCGCCGGGCCGGTGCCCCGAGTGGTCGTGCCCCGAGTGCTCGTGTGCCGAGTGCTCGTGTGCCGGGCCCCCGGCCGAGCCGGCCGCGGCGTTCGTGACCAGCGAGAGCCCGAGCACCTCCGCACCCTCGGCGTGGGCGGCGATCGCCTCGTGCACGGTCGACATGCCGACGAGGTCGGCGCCGAGGATGCGGATCATCCGCACCTCGGCCGGCGTCTCGAAGTGCGGGCCGGGCAGGCCGGCGTACACGCCCTCCGGCAGCGTCGGGTCGATCTCGCGCGCGATCGCGCGGAGCCGGCCGCTGTAGAGGTCGGTGAGGTCGACGAAGCGTGGTCCCACCAGCGGGGAGCGGCCGGTGAGGTTCAGCTGGTCGCTGACGAGGACGAGTTCGCCGAGGTCGTACGCGGGGTCGAGGCCGCCGGCGGCGTTGGTGAGCACGATGGTGCGGGCGCCGGCCGCGACCGCGCTGCGCACGCCGTGCGTGACGACCGACAGGTCGTGCCCCTCGTAGGCGTGCAGCCGACCGAGGAACACCAGCACCTGCTTCTCGCCCAGGCGCACTGAGCGCACCGTCGCCTCGTGCCCGTACGCGGACGGACCGGGCAGCCCCAGCTCGGTCAGCGGGAAGGTCGCGCCCGACTCGCCCAGGGCGTCCGCGGCCGGCGTCCAGCCGCTGCCCAGCACGACCGCCGCGTCGTGCCGCTCGAGGCCCGTCAGCTCGGTGATGCGACGAGCGGCGGAGGCGGCGTCGAGCAGCGGGGACGAGGCAGGCGTCACGGAGGCCGAGGTTAGGCGACCGCACCGCTGTGTTGTCGGTGCGGCCTCCGTACGATCTGCTTCATGCGGTGGGAGGAGATCGATGTCTGAGCGCGGGGCCGACCCGGGTCGGCTGACCGAATCCGGTGAGCCGTTCGAGACCGTCTACGGCCCCGACGCGCTCGCGGACAACATCGCCGAGCTCCTCGGCGCCCCGGGCGAGTACCCCTACACCCGCGGCGTCTACCCGAACATGTACACGGGCCGGCCCTGGACGATGCGGCAGTACGCCGGCTTCGGCACCGCCAAGGAGTCGAACGAGCGCTACCACCAGCTCGTCGAGGCCGGCACCGGCGGTCTGTCCGTCGCGTTCGACCTGCCCACGCAGATGGGTTACGACTCCGACGCCGAGATCTCCTCCGGAGAGGTCGGCAAGGTCGGCGTCGCCATCGACTCGATCGACGACATGCGGACGCTGTTCGACGGTCTGCCGCTCGACACGATCTCGACGTCGATGACGATCAACGCACCCGCCAGCGTCCTGCTGCTGCTCTACCAGCTCGTCGCCGAGGAGATGGGCGTCGACGGGAGCAAGATCTCCGGGACGATCCAGAACGACATCCTGAAGGAGTACATCGCCCGCGGGACCTACATCTTCCCGCCGGCGCCGTCGCTTCGGCTGGTCGCCGACACGTTCGCGTACTGCAAGACCGAGGCCCCGCGCTGGAACACGATCTCGATCTCCGGCTACCACATGGCCGAGGCCGGGGCGACGCCGGTGCAGGAGATCGCGTTCACCCTGGCCGACGGCATCGAGTACGTCCGCGCCGCGATCAAGGCCGGGCTCGACGTGGACGACTTCGCGCCCCGCCTGTCGTTCTTCTTCGTGTCCAGGACGACCCTGCTCGAGGAGGTCGCGAAGTTCCGGGCCGCCCGCCGCATCTGGGCGCAGGTGATGCGCGACGAGTTCGGCGCGAAGAGCCCCAAGTCGATGATGCTGCGCTTCCACACCCAGACCGCCGGCGTGCAGCTCACCGCCCAACAGCCCGAGGTCAACATGATCCGGGTCGCCGTGCAGGCGCTGGCCGCCGTGCTCGGCGGGACCCAGAGCCTGCACACCAACTCCTTCGACGAGGCCATCGCCCTGCCGACGGAGAAGGCGGCGCGCCTCGCGCTGCGCACCCAGCAGGTGATCGCGTTCGAGACGGACGTGCCGAAGACGGTCGACCCGCTCGCCGGTTCCTACGCCATCGAGCACCTCACCGACGAGGTCGAGCGCAAGGCCCGCGAGCTGATGGCCGCGGTCGAGGAGCGCGGCGGGGCGGTCGCGGCGATCGAGCAGGGCTTCCAGAAGGGCGAGATCGAGAAGTCGGCCTACACGGTCGCCATGGAGATCGAGCAGAACGAGCGCGTCGTCGTCGGGGTCAACAAGTACCAGTCGCCGGGCGAGCGGTACGAGCCGCTGCGGGTGGACCCGACGATCGAACAGGGGCAGCGCGAGCGGCTCGCCCAGCTGCGCAGGGACCGGGACAACGACGAGGTCGAGGCCCGCCTGAACGACCTGCGCAAGGCCGCCGAGAGCGACGACCAGAACGTGCTGTACCCGATGAAGGAAGCGCTGCGGGCGAGGGCGACGGTCGGCGAGGTCAGCAACGCGCTGCGCGACGTGTGGGGGATGTACACGCCGCCGGACGCGTTCTAGCCGTCCGGCCCGGCTGAAGCCCATGGCCAAGAAGCCACCGGACGTGTCGCGCTTCCCGCTCGAACGCGGCGAGTTCACCGAGGTCCTGCTGCGCGGCGTGCTCCGCGATCCCGACGGCGTCGGGCGCCTGACCGCGCTCGCCGAGCGATTCCTCGGGCAGGTCCTGACGGGTCGGCGGTGGATCCTGCTGACCAACAAGCGGCTGCTCCTGCTCCGCGCCCGCGACCCCGAGCACTACCGCGAGGGCGAGTGGTTCGACGTCGCGTTCGACCGGCGCAATCTGCGTCCGGCGGCGCCGGTGACCACGGGTCGCATGGTCGTCCTGCCGCTCACGACGAACCTCGGGATGCGCACGGTGCTGGTGCCGGACCGCTCGTACAAGGAGTCGCTCCGGCTCGCACGGGCCCTCGGTCTGCGCACCAAGTGACCGAGCAGCCGGACGAGCAGCCGGACGAGCAGCCGGACGAGCAGGCGGGCGGGCCGCCCGCGTCGATCGCGGGCCGGCGGCGACTGATCCAGCAGGCGATCCGGGAGGGCGCCGACGCCCCGCCCGCCGGACTGGAGGATCTCGCCGAACAGGTCGCCCTCCGCCAGAAGGCCCTCGGCTGGATCGGCATCCTCTACGCGGTCGGCGTCGTCGTGGAAGTGGTGAGCGTCGTGCTCGCCGACAGCGTCGGGCAGCGGCTCCTGTACGCGGTCCTCGCGCTGGCCTTCCTCGCCCTCGGCCTGCAGCAGCGTCGCCAGGTGCGACGGGCGCGCGCGGCGCTCGCGAAGTGGGCGCCCCCGGCAAGCACCTAAGGTTGCGGTAGTCGATCGCGACAGCGAATCCCGCGTGGGGAGGAGAGCAGGGTGCACATCCCGTTCTCGTCCTCGCCGCGCTCCAGCCTCGGCGTCGAGTGGGAGCTGGAGCTCGTCGACCTCGAGACCCGCCAGCTGCGCAGCGGCGCGAGCGAGATCCTCGCCGAGCTCGCCGAGCCGCACCAGACGGCGGGCCCGGACGACGACGAGCACCCGAAGGCCAAGCACGAGCTCCTCGAGTCGACCGTCGAGATCATCACCGACGTCTGCTCGACGGTCGAGGAGGCCAAGGCCGATCTCCAGGCGACGCTGGACGAGGTCAGCGCGGCCGCCGCGGCCCGCGGGCTGGGCGTCATGTGCAGCGGCACCCACCCGATGACCGACTGGACGACGCAGGAGATCAGCCCCAACCCGCGCTACGAGATGCTCGTCGAGCAGATGCAGTGGCTCGCCCGGCAGCTGCAGATCTTCGGCGTGCACGTGCACGTCGGCGTCCGCGCGCCGGAGAAGGCGATCCCGATCGTCAACGCGCTGACCTACTACGTGCCGCACTTCCTCGCGCTGTCCGCCTCCTCGCCGTACTGGATGGGCAACGACACCGGGCTGGCGTCGGCGCGCTCGAAGGTCTTCGAGCAGCTGCCGACCGCCGGGCTGCCCTACCAGCTCTCCGGCTGGGACCAGTTCGAGGAGCTGATGGAGACGCTCATCGCCTCGCACGCCGTGCAGTCGGTGCGCGAGGTGTGGTGGGACATCCGCCCGCACCCCGGCTTCGGCACCGTCGAGCTGCGGATCTGCGACGGCCTGCCGACGCTGCAGGAGGTCGGCGCGGTGGCCGCCCTCAGCCAGTGCCTCGTCGACCAGTTCGACACCCAGCTCGACCGCGGCTACTCGCTGCCGAGGCCGACGTCGTGGCTGGTGCGGGAGAACAAGTGGCGGGCGGCGCGGTACGGGCTGGACGCCCGGATCCTGGTCGACGACTCCGGCGCGACGCGGCCGCTGCGCGACGCGATCGCCGAGCTGCTCGACGACCTCGGTCCGCTCGCCGGCCGTCTCGGCTGCGCGAACGAGCTCGACGACGCAGGCCGGATCCTCGAACGCGGCGCCAGCTACCAGCGGCAGCGCGACGTGGCGCGCCGTTCCGGCGGCGACCTGACCAGCGTCGTCGACAGCCTGCTCGCCGAGATGCGCTCGGGCGTGCCGGCACCGGCCGACCTGTCGGTGCCCGAGGTGCGCGACCCCGAGGGCGACGATCCGGTCCGGCCCGAGGTCGGTCAGGCCAGCGGATGAACCAGGTCAGCGGATGAGTTCGGAGACGGCGGACCCGGCGGCCGCGTTCCTGCGCTTCGGCAGCGAGGAGCTCGTCGCCTTCCGGCGGCAGCTGCACGCGCATCCGGAGCTGGGTCGTGAGGAGCACGGCACGACGGACCTCGTCTTCAACCGGCTCGAGGCCGAGCACCTCAAGCCGCAGCTGCTGCCCGTGGGCTCGGGGCTGTGGTGCGACATCGGCCCGGGCGCCATGACCTCAGGGACGGGGGGCCCACCCGGAGCACCCGACGTCGTCCTGCGGGCGGACCTCGACGCCCTGCCGCTCGAGGACGAGAAGGACGTGCCGTACCGCTCGACCGTGCCCGGCGTCTGCCACGCCTGCGGTCACGACGTGCACACCGCGGTGCTGCTCGGCACCGGTCTCGCGCTCGCCGGCATCGCGGCGCGCGACGGCCTCCCCGGCACCGTGCGGCTCGTGTTCCAGCCGGCCGAGGAGCTGATGCCGGGCGGGGCCCTCGACGTGTTGCGGGCCGGGCTCATCTCGGGCGCCCGGCACGTGTTCGCGCTGCACTGCGACCCGTCGATCGACGTCGGCACCGTCGGCCTCCGGGTCGGGCCGATCACCGCGGCCGCGGACAAGATCGACCTGCACCTCACCGGTCCCGGGGGCCACACGTCGCGGCCGCAGAACACCGTCGACCTGATCTACGCCCTCTCGCGGGTGGTTGCCGACCTGCCGGCCGCGCTGACACGCGTCGTCGACCCCCGCTCGGCGATGACGCTCGTCTGGGGGGTCATCTCGGCGGGCACGGCTCCCAACGCCATCCCGCGCTCGGGCGTCGCCCGCGGCACGCTGCGGATGCTCGACCACGACGTCTGGGAGACCGCACCGGAGGTCGTCGTGCGCCTCGTCGAGCAGCTGGCGGCGCCGTACGGGGCGAAAGCCACGGTCGACTACCACCGGGGCGTCCCCCCGGTGGTGAACAGCGGCTCGGCGGTCGCCGTCCTGCGCAACGCCGCGAGCCGGGTGCTGCCGCCGGGTGCGGTCGTTCCCACCCGGCAGTCGCTGGGCGGCGAGGACTTCGGCTGGTACCTCGAACACGCGCCGGGTGCCATGGCGCGGCTCGGCGTGCGGCCGGCGGGCAGTCCGGCCTACGACCTGCACCAGGGCAGCTTCAACGTCGACGAGCGGTGCATCGACGTCGGCGTCCGACTGATGACGGCGACCGCGCTCGAGGCCCTGCGCGACTGAACGCGGGGCCTCGGGCGCCGACGGCTCGGTGTCTCGCGGGCGCTCAGTGCACCGGCTCGGAGACGTCCTCCTCCGGCTCGGCTCCCTTCGCCTCGCCCCGCTGGTGCGGCAGCGGCCGGCCGTGCAGCGCGTGCGACGGCTGGACCCGGAGGATCTTCGCCACCCAGTCCGGCAGGTACCAGTTGTACTCGCCGAACAGGCTCACCAGGGCCGGGACGAGCAGCGCCCGGACGACCGTGGCGTCGAGCAGGATGCCGAAGCCGAGCGCCGTGGCGAAGAGCTTGATGTCCGTGCCCGGGCTGCTCGCCAGGGCCACGAAGGCGAGGAACAGGATGAGCGCGGCGCTCGTGACGAGACGGCCGGTTCGGCCGAGGCCGACCACCACGGCGTCACTGGTACTGCCGGTGGCGTCGTACTCCTCACGCATTCGCGTGAGGATGAAGACCTCGTAGTCCATCGAGAGGCCGAACAGGAACGCGAACACCATGATCGGCAGCCAGAACGTGATCGCACCCGTGGGAGCGATCCCGAACACCGCCTCGCTTCCGTGCCCGTCCTGCCAGAACAGCACCATCGCGCCGAAGACCGCGGCCACCGACATCAGGTTGAGGACGACTGCCTTCAGCGGCAGCAGCAGCGAGCGGAAGGCGCGCACCAGCAGGATGTAGGTGACCAGGACGATGAGCCCGAGCATCAACGGGAAGTTGCCGTAGACCGCGTTCAGGTAGTCGATCTGCAGGGCTCCGACGCCGGAGACGCCGCGCACCCCGGGTGTGCCGTCGAGCGCGTCCTTGACGCGTTGCACGGGCTTGATCGACGCGGCGTTGGCGGTCTCCTCGTTCGGGATCGCCAGGACGACGGCCGTACCTTCCCGCATCGAAGCCGGCCCGGTCGGTGCGTACGCGTCACCGATGCCCGGAACCGTGCGCAGGCGATCCACCACCGCGGGCGCGGCATCCTGGTCGGTGAGGACCTCGATCGGCGTCAGCACGCCGGTGGAGACGCCGGACTGCTCGAGTGTCTGCAGGGCCTCGTACGCGGGGCCGCTCTTCGCCAGCGAGCTCGACTTGGCGAGCCCGATGCTGATGCCGAAGAACGGAATGATCAGCAGGACGAGGAACCCGGTCGCGAGCCCCGCCGCGATCCACCGCCGCCGCACGATCAGCTTGGCCCATGCCGTCCAGCCGCGACTGGCGACCGCCTCGTTGCGGATGCGGGGCCAGTCCACCTTCGGGCCGATGCCCCCGAGCAGCGCGGGCAGCAGGGTCAGGGTCACGGCGGTGCTGACCAGGGGGATCAGCAGGCCACCGAAGCCGATGGAACGAAGGAACGGAACCGGGAGGACGATCAGCGCCGCGAGACCGATGGCAACCGTGACGCCGGAGAAGACGACGGCATGGCCCGCCGTCTCGACCGCCACGACGACCGCGTCGTGGTTGTCGCGACCCTTGGCCCGCTCCTCGCGCCAACGGTTGACCACCAGCAGCGAGTAGTCGATGGCGACGCCCAGGCCGATGAGGGAGACCAGGAACTGGACGATGAAGGAGACATCCGTGATGTAGGTGACGCCGAGCAAGACCAGGAAGGTCGTGAGGATCGACACGGCGGCAATGAGCAGCGGCACCAAGGCCATGAACGACGCGAACACGAAGGCCAGCACCACCAGCGCCCCGAGGGCGCCGAGCAGCGTCTCGACCAGGACGCTCGGACCCTCGTCCGCGCCCTCAGCCGTCGACAACTCGGCCAGCCCGGTCGTCTGCGCGGTGGTCCCGGGTGGTGCCGCCTGCTGCAGGCTCGCCTTCAGGTCCTCGATCGTCGGGATGGTGAAGCCGGACGGCGTCGGCCAGAACGCCAGCGCGTACTGCACCTGGCCGCCGTCCCGAACGAACGTCGGATCGTTCGTCTGAGCGAACCCGACGATCCGGGACTCCGGCACATCGGCCTGGACCTTGGCGAACGTCGCGTCGGCCGCGGCCTGCGGGATGGCCTGGTCGCCGGAGAGGACCAACAGGCTCGGCTGGTTCTCGCCGCCGTTGCCGTAGATCTTGTTGATCTGCAGATGGGTTTCGTGGCCGGGCTGGCCCGGCAGGGAGAAATCGAAGGTCAGTCGGTCGGTGGTCTTTCCGCTGGCCATGCCGCCCGCGATGAACAGGATCAGCCACCCGATCAGGATGAGCCTGCGGTGACGGAGGACGAATTGGGCCAGCGAGCGCACAGGGAACTCCTCAGCAGGGCGACGGGCGGACGTCGGCAGGTGGACCTTAGCCGTGTAGACGTAGGCCGGACACCGAATTCATCGCTCTGACGTGTGAGCGATGTGAGTTGTGACGTCGGTGTTCGTCAGCCCGTTCCGGCCGCGGGGTCGTCGCTGCTCTCGATGCCCTTGCACGGGCGGCTGCGCAGCTCGTCGAGGTAGTCCCGAGGGGCGCCGGCGGCCTCGGCCGCTTCGGTGATCATGCTCAGGTAGCGGCAGGACGGCATGCCGCCCTCGTAGGCCCGGACGACGTACACCCAGGCGAGCGCGTTGCCGTCGAGCGTCGTCACCCGCAGCCGGATCTTCTCCCGGAGCAGCGGATAGCTCTCCCACTCGTCGAGGACCTTCTCGTCGAGGTCCGGGACGTCGTAGAGCATGACGTAGACGCGCTCGAGCGGCTCCTCGACGATCGTCGTGAGGGCGCCCTCCCAGCCGACCTCCTCGCCGCCGAACGTCAGCCGCCAGCCCTCCAGCCAGCCGACGCCGTGCACGGGCGAGTGCGGGCAGCGGCGCTTCATCTGCTCGGGGTCCAGGTTGGTGCCGTAGGCGGCGTAGAGGGCCACCCGTGCAAGATAGAGGAGTGACAGGTTCGGACGCGGGATCCACAGGAGCGGACGGCACCGCGCCTGACATCACCGAGGGACCGTCGGGCTACCGCATCGTCATCCTCGGCGGCGGACCTGCCGGATACGAGGCGGCTCTCGTGGCCGTCGAACTCGGGGCGCGCGTGACGCTGATCGAGCGGGACGGTATGGGCGGCGCCTGCGTGCTGACCGATTGCGTGCCGTCGAAGGCGCTGATCGCGACCGCCGAGCTGCTCACGTCCGTCGCCGGCTCCGGTGAGCTCGGGGTCGCCTGCGGCGCGGCCCAGGTCGAGGCGAAGCAGCTCTACGGGCGAGTGCAGTCGCTCGCCGCCGCCCAGTCCGACGACATCCGCGCGCGGGTCGTCCGCGAGGGCGTCGAGGTGCTCACCGGCCGCGCGCGACTGGAAGGCCCGCACCGCGTGCAGGTCGACGCCGAGGACGGCACGACGACGCTGGAGGCCGAGGTCGTCCTGCTGGCCGTCGGTGCGACGCCGCGCCAGATCCCCGGTTCCGAGCCGGACGGCGAGCGCATCCTGTCCTGGCGCCAGCTCTACGACCTGCCGGAGCTGCCGGAGCACCTGGTCGTCGTCGGCTCCGGCGTGACCGGCGCCGAGTTCGCCTCCGCCTACCGGGCGCTGGGCTGCGAGGTCACGCTCGTCTCGTCGCGGGACCGGGTGCTGCCCGGGGAGGACGCCGACGCGGCGGCCGTGCTCGAGGACGTCTTCGCGCGGCGCGGCATCACCGTGCTCGCGAAGTCGCGGGCGGAGTCCGTCGCACGGGTCGGCGGCGGCGGCAGCGATGGCGAGGCTGAGGGCGTCGAGGTCACGTTGACCAGCGGTGACGTCGTCCGCGGCTCGCACGTGCTGATCGCGATCGGCTCGATCCCGCAGACGGATGACCTCGGGCTCGAGGACGTCGGGGTGCGGTTGGCGGACAGCGGCCACATCGAGGTCGACCGGGTCTCGCGCACCAGCGTCCCGGGCGTCTACGCGGCGGGCGACTGCACCGGCGTGCTGCCGCTCGCGTCGGTGGCCGCCATGCAGGGGCGCATCGCCATGTGGCACGCGCTCGGTGAGGCCGTGGCGCCGCTGCGGCTGTCCGCGGTGTCGGCCAACGTGTTCACCGACCCGGAGATCGCCACGGTGGGGGTCTCCCAGCAGCAGGTCGAGTCCGGCACGGTGTCCGCCGAGGTGGTGCACCTGCCGCTCGCGACCAACGCCAGGGCGAAGATGGAGGGCCTGTCCGACGGGTTCGTGAAGTTCTTCGTCCGCCCGGGCGTCGGCACCGTGCTCGGCGGGGTCGTCGTCGCGCCGCGGGCCAGCGAACTGATCCTGCCGATCACCATGGCCGTGCAGCACAGCCTCACCGCCGACCAGGTGGCGCACACGTTCGCGATCTACCCGTCCCTGTCCGGCTCCCTGACCGAGGCCGCCCGCCAGCTCATGCCGCACGAGGACGCGTCTCTCGCGGGCTGAGGGCTCGGTCGGCTAGAGGTCCTCGTCCTCCTCGGGAGGAACGGGCACCGGCAGCCCGTGCATCTGCAGCCGCCGGTTCCGGAAGTTGGACGCCGTCCCGTAGCCCATCGCGACGCTCACCAGCAGCAGGAAGATCGGGATGCCCAGCCGGACCGAGATCTGGGCCGGCAGCAGCAGGAAGACCAGCGCGAACGGCAGAGTCTGCAGCACGAGCCGGGCCGCCTGGCGGTGCCTCCACCCCGGGCCGGTCAGGTCACGCTCGACCCACAGCCGGTACTCGTTCGGCAGCCGCCCACCGATGAGGTAGTGCAGCCGGCCGACGAGCGGAGGCCGGCGCGGGCTCGCGGGAGTCGTCGAAACGGTCAGTCCTTGATCTCGCAGAGCACGCCGCCCGAGGTCACCGTGCCGCCGACCGTCGCCGACAGACCGGAGATGGTACCCGCCTTGTGGGCGTTGATCGGCTGCTCCATCTTCATGGCCTCGAGCACGACGACCAGGTCGCCGGCCTCGACGGTGTCGCCGTCGCCGACCGCGACCTTGACGATCGTGCCCTGCATCGGGCTGGTGAGGCTGTCGCCGCCGGCGGCCGTCGAACCGGCGCCCGACGGGTTGCGCTTGCGCTTCTTGCCACCGCCGCCGGCGGAGGCGCCGCCCGCGACGGCGCCGAGGCCCTCCGGCAGGACGACCTCGAGCCGCTTGCCGCCGACCTCGACCACGACCCGCTCGCGAGGCGTCTGTTCGGTGTCGGCGTCGGTGCCGCCGGAGAAGGGCGGGATCTGGTTGTCGAACTCGTTCTCGATCCACTTGTTGTGGACGGTGAACGACGCGTTCGGGTCTTCCGGGGCGAAGGCCGGGTCACGGACGACGGCCCGGTGGAACGGCAGGGCGGTCGCCATGCCCTCGACGGTCAGCTCGTCCAGGGCCCGGCGGGAGCGCTCGAGGGCTTCCTGCCGGGAGGAGCCGAACACGATGAGCTTGGCGAGCAGCGAGTCGAACTGGCCGCCGATGACGTCGCCCGCCTGGACGCCGGTGTCGACGCGGACACCGGGGCCGAGCGGCACGTCGAACGTGGTGACCGTGCCGGGCGCCGGGAGGAAGTTGCGGCCCGGGTCCTCGCCGTTGATGCGGAACTCGAACGCGTGGCCGCGCTGCGGCGGGTCCTCGAGCGTGAGGGGCTCACCGTCGGCGATGCGGAACTGCCAGCGGACGAGGTCGACGCCGGTGACCTCCTCGGTCACCGGGTGCTCGACCTGCAGGCGGGTGTTGACCTCGAGGAACGAGATGAGCCCGTCCTCGGCGACCATGAACTCGACCGTGCCGGCCCCGACGTAACCGGCCTCGAGGCAGATCTTCTTGCTGGCCTCGTACAGGCTCGCCAGCTGCTCGTCCGTGAGGAACGGGGCCGGCGCCTCCTCGACCAGCTTCTGGTAGCGCCGCTGCAGCGAGCAGTCGCGGGTGCCGACGACGACGACCTTGCCCTTGCCGTCGGCGAGCACCTGCGTCTCGACGTGGCGGGGGCGGTCGAGGTAGCGCTCGACGAAGCACTCGCCGCGGCCGAAGGCCGAGACGGCCTCGCGGACGGCGCTGTCGTAGAGGTCGGAGACCTCGTCGCGCTCGTAGGCGACCTTGAGGCCGCGTCCGCCGCCTCCGAAGGCGGCCTTGATGGCGATGGGCAGGCCGTGCTCGTCGGCGAAGTTCAGCACCTCCTCGGCGCCGCTGACCGGGTCGGCGGTGCCGGGTGCCATCGGGGCGCCGACGGCGAGGGCGATGTGCCGGGCCTGGGTCTTGTCGCCCAGCTTGCGGATGGCGTCGGCGGGTGGGCCGATCCACGTGAGCCCGGCGGCCTGAACGGCCTCGGCGAAGTCGCCGTTCTCGGAGAGGAAGCCGTAGCCGGGGTGCACGGCGTCGGCGCCGGACTGCTTCGCGACGTCGAGCAGCTTGTCGATGACGAGATAGCTCTCCGCGGCGGTGCTGCCGCCGAGCGCGTAGGCCTCGTCGGCCACCTTCACGTGCAGAGCGTCGCGGTCCGGGTCGGCGTAGACCGCCACGGACGTCAGGCCGTGGTCACGGCAGGCTCGGGCGACTCGGACGGCGATCTCGCCTCGGTTGGCGATGAGGACCTTCTGCACGAAGGGCAGTCTATGGACTGGTTGACGTGGCCGACGGCACAGGTCGGTCCGGTTCCGCCCGACGGCAGGAGTGCGGATGTTCTTCGACGGCTGGTACGGAGTGCTGCGCGTGCTCGTCGTGGGCACCATCGGCTACGTCGCGCTCGTGCTCGTGCTCCGCACGTCCGGCAAGCGCACGTTGAGCAAGCTGAACGCGTTCGACTTCGTCGTCACCGTCGCGCTCGGCTCCACCCTCGCGACGGTGCTGCTGTCCTCCTCGGTCTCGCTGGCCGAGGGTGTCACCGCGATCGCCCTCCTGACCGGGTTGCAGTACCTGGTGACCTTCTCGAGCGTGCGGTCCGCCGCCATCCGCCGGGCCGTCCGGGCCGAACCGACGCTCCTGGTCCTCCGCGGGGAGGTCCTCCCCGGGGCGTTGAGACAGGAGCGGGTCACCGAGTCCGAGCTGCGCCAGGCCGCGCGGCAGGGCGGGCACCCGTCGCTGGACGACGTCGACGGCCTGGTGCTGGAGAGCGACGGCAGCTTCTCCGTGCTGGCGTCGCCACCGACCGTCAGAGAGCTCTGACGTCCGAGACGAGCCAGCGGCCGTCGACGCGCTGCATCGTGACCTCGAGGCGGTTGCGGTCCGAGCGCGGCGCCGCAAGCTTGTCCGAACCGAACAGCTCCGTCACCCGCCGCACCCCCTTGACCGGATCAGAGGCTCCGACCGTTCCTCCGGTTCCACCGAATGCATCAGGATGCGGGGGAGCGCAGCGCATCGCGCACGCAGCACGAGGATCGGGGGACGCGATGTCAGGGGACGCGCGGGCAGGGGACGCGGAAGTGCGCATCGGGCGGCCCTCCCGACGGTGAGCTGCCGGCCGGCTCCGACCTCACCGGGATCCTCGGCCGGGACGACGACATCGCCGTGGCGCTCGCCGGCGTGCAGGTCTTCTCGACCGGCTTCCTGTTCGAGGTGCGGTTGCTCCAGCGCCGCTCGTCGAGCTCGCGCCACGTCCCGCCGGCACCGACGCCGATCCGGGTCAGCTACGCCGATGGCAGCAGCGGAGAGGCCTGGATACCCCACGGGCCGGCTCGCTCGATCTCGGTGGCCGCGGGGTCGCGGGGAGCCGTCCTGGTCGTCCCGCGCGGGGCCGGAGGCCGACCGGGCGATCAGCGGCAGGAGCTGTGGGTCTCACCGTTGCCGCCGCCCGGGCCGGTCGAGATCTCGCTCCCCGGGGTCGAGACGTTGACCCCGGGGCGGGTGGTGCTACCGGGGGAGGCACTCCGCGACGCCGCGTCCCGGGCGGTCCCGCTCTGGTCCGGCGACGGCGGTGCCGAGCCGCCCTTCGACGCCGCCTTCGCGCCGGCGCTCCCGCCCGCCGGAGTGGCGCCGTCGGACGCCGACGACGCGGTCGCCGCCGTCCGAGCGGCGTTCCGCCGTGCCTTCGCCGGGCCCGGCGACGACGACCGGTTCGAGGCGGTGCAGGACGGCGAGGTCCTGCGCTGGCCGGCGCAGGAGGCTGCGCGCCGCTGGCCCGAGGTCGCCGGCACCATCCGGGTCGGGCTCGGCGAGGTCGCCTTCCTCGACGAGGCCCGAGCCGCCGTGCAGTACCAGCTCACCTGGTCCGGAGCCGGCGACTTCGGACCCCAGCTCGGCTACGCGGTGCGGGAACGGGGCAGCTGGAAGGTCGCCCGCGGCACGTACTGCCGGCTCCTCGACGCTTGGCGGCGTGCCGTATCCGCCGCCACCACCGGCCCCCTGACGGGAGCGCGTGCGCGGTCCTACCAGTCGGCCTTGGTGCGGGTGCCCTTGTCCAGCCCGCTGCGCCGCCACTCGCCCGCGCCGACGAAGACCGGCTTCGACAGCTGGGCGCGGCGGTAGGTCCACGGGCTCTGCTGCGGCTTTGGCGGTTCGACGGCCGCGGCGGCGCGGGCGGTCAGCACCGTGACGAGCGCGGCCACTTCCTCGGGCGTGGCGTCACCGCGGACGATCTGCAGAAGCGGCCGCTGCTGCGTCGCATCCGAGTCGGGGGCCGTCACAGCGGGATGTTCCCGTGCTTCTTCGGCGGCAGCGCCTCGCGCTTGTTGCGCAGCAGCCGCAGCGCCTTGATGATCTCGCGCCGGGTCTGCGACGGCTCGATCACCGCGTCGATGTATCCGCGCTCCGCCGCGATGTAGGGGTTGGCGAAGTGGTCGGCGTAGTCGTCGATGAGCTCCTTGCGCATCGCCTCGACGTCCTTGCCCTCCTTGCCGGCGGTGGCCAGCGTGCGGCGGTGGATGATGTTCGCCGCGCCCTGGGCACCCATCACGGCGATCTCGGCCGTCGGCCAGGCGAACGAGATGTCCGAGCGCAGGTGCTTGGAGCCCATGACGTCGTACGCGCCGCCGTAGGCCTTGCGGGTGATGACGGTGACCTTCGGGACGGTCGCCTCGCAGTAGGCGTAGATCAGCTTCGCGCCGCGGCGGATGATGCCCTGCCATTCCTGGTCGGTGCCGGGCAGGAAGCCGGGCACGTCCACGAAGGTCAGCACCGGGACGTTGAAGGCGTCGCAGGTCCGCACGAAGCGGGCCGCCTTCTCGCTGGCGTCGATGTTGAGCGTCCCGGCGAACTGCATCGGCTGGTTGGCGACGACGCCGACGGGCCGCCCGTCCACGCGGCCGTAGCCGGTGATCATGTTCTGCGCCCAGAGCGGCTGCACCTCGAGGAACTCCCCGTCGTCGAGGATGTGCTCGAGGATCTGGTGCATGTCGTAGGGCATGTTCGACGAGTCCGGGATGAACGTGTCGAGCTCGAGGTCCGGCTCGATGGCGTCGATGTCCTCGGGCTCGAAGCCGGGAGGCTCCTCCATGTTGTTGCTCGGGAGGTAGCTGAGCAGCACCTTCGTCAACTCGAGGCAGTCGTTCTCGTCCGAGGCCATGAAGTGCGCGACGCCGCTCTTGGAGTTGTGCGTGCGTGCGCCGCCGAGGTCCTCCATCTCGACGTCCTCGCCGGTCACGGTCTTGATCACGTCCGGGCCGGTGATGAACATGTGCGAGGTCTGGTCGACCATCAGCGTGAAGTCGGTGATCGCCGGCGAGTAGACGGCGCCGCCGGCGCAGGGGCCCATGATCAGCGAGATCTGGGGGATGACGCCCGAGCCCATGACGTTGCGGTAGAAGATCTCGCCGTACAGGCCGAGCGAGACCACGCCCTCCTGGATGCGGGCGCCGCCGGAGTCGTTGATGCCGATCACCGGGCAGCCGGTCTTCAGCGCCAGGTCCATGACCTTGACGATCTTCTCGCCGAACACCTCGCCCAGCGAGCCGCCGAAGACGGTGAAGTCCTGGCTGAAGACACAGACCGGGCGGCCGTCGATGGTGCCGTAACCGGTCACGACGCCGTCGCCGTACGGCCGGTTCTGGTCGAGGTTGAAGTCGTGCGCGCGGTGCCGGGCCAGCGCGTCGGTCTCGACGAACGACCCCTCGTCGAGCAGGGCGAGGATGCGCTCCCGGGCGGTCATCTTGCCCTTGGCGTGCTGCGCCTCGACGGCGCGGGCCGAGCCGGCGTGGATCGCCTCGTCGTTGAACTTGCGGAGCTGCGCGAGCTTGCCCGCGGTGGTGTGGATGTCCGGCGTCTCGGTGGTGCCCGGAGCTGGCTCGACTGTGTTGCCCTCGGCGGGACCCGCCTCGGCGGCCTCTGCTGACATGTCAGCGAAGATATGTGGTCGCGACGGAAGTGCACCCGGGCGCCCGCCGGTGAAGGGGGAGATACTCGCCGCATGTGGGGCGATCTGGAGCGGCCACCCCTGGCCGCGGCACGGCTGGCCCGGGCGCTCGCCGACGACGGTTTCGACCTGCGCGTCGTGGAGCGGACGATGAGTACCAACGCCGATCTGCTCGCCGCCGCCGCCGACGGCGCGCCGGAGGGGACGGTGCTCGTGGCGGAGGCGCAGGAGGCCGGCCGTGGGCGCCTCGGCCGGACCTGGGCCTCGCCGCCGCGGGCGGGGCTCACCTACTCGGTGCTGCTGCGACCGGCCGAGCCGTCGGGCTGGCTGCCGCTGCTCGCCGGGGTGTCGCTGGCCGCGGCGCTGGAGGAGCAGGCCGGGCTCGACGTCCGGCTGAAGTGGCCCAACGACGTCGTGGTGATGGTGGCGGACGCCTCCCTCGAGACGACCGAGGCCAAGATCGCCGGCATCCTCGCCGAGGTCGCCGCCGACGGCTCGGTCGTCGTCGGCATCGGCCTCAACGTCACCACCCGCGCCGACGAGTTCGCCGGGCTGCCGCCGGCCTCGCTGCCCCCGACGAGCCTGGCGCTGGCCGGGGCGACGAGCACCGACCGCGAGACGGTCCTCAAGGCGCACCTGCGGTCGCTCTCCCGGGCCTACGCGGCCTGGCGCGGCGACGCCAGCTCCGTGGCGCCGCTGTACCGGCGACTCTGTCGAACCCTCGGCCGTCGGGTCCGGGTCGAGCTGCCCGGCGGCGCCTCCGTCGACGGCATCGCCACCGACGTGGACGACCGGGGCTGCCTCGTGGTGCGCGACGCGGACGGCACGCAGCACGTCTTCGCGGCCGGAGACGTGGTGCACCTGCGATAGTCCCGCCGTGGGGAGGTTCGCGCGCGGCACCGACGATCTCGACGTCGACCCGGTCGACCCGGTCGACGAGGGCTTCGACGAGCACGTCGAGGCAGACGTCGACGACACCAGCGATGCCGACGACGAGGCGACCTACGCCGGCGAGCGCGTCGTCCTCGACCTCAACCCGCACTGGCGTCGGCTCGTCGTGCCGTTCGTCGCCGTGCCGGTCGTCGCCGCGACCGCGACGTTCGCGCTCCTCGTCGGCGGCGATGCGACCGCCTACCGCGCCGCGGTGGTCGTCCTCGCCCTGATGGCGGTGCTGTTCGTCAGCGGCATCCCGTACCTGCGCTGGCGGACGACCCGGTACGTCGTCACCGACCGGCGCGTCGTCGGCCGGGCCGGAGTCCTCACCCACGTCGCCTCCGACGTCCCGCTCTACCGCGTCGCGGACGTGCACTCCGAGGCGACGCTCGGCAAGCGCATGCTCCGCACCGGCGATCTCGTCCTCGAGGGCCTCGGCGATGCGGGAACGCTCCGGCTGGTCGAGGTGCCACGCGTCGAGGACGTGCAGCGCACCGTCCTGCGGCTGATGGAGGCGGACGACCGAAGGCGGCGAGGATTACCCACGGATCGACGCCGCGGGGTGTAACGCTGGCCGTTCTGCCAAAATAGGCAGGTGTGGCGGGGAAGGGGCTGATCGGCAAGCGGCGCTCCGCGATGGGCGCCGAACTGCTCGAGGAGACCTTCCTCGGCGAGGCGGCCGAGCTGACCCGGGACGACGTGGTCGAGATGGCGGACGTGCCCCTCGAACGCACCCGCCTCCTCTGGCGCGCGCTCGGCTTCCCGGATTCGCAGCCGGGGGAGCCGTCGTTCACCCAGGCCGACGTCGAGGCGCTACGGCTGGCGGCCCGCCTCGAGGAGGACCAGTTCGTCGGCGACGGGGTCGCCGAGCTGCTGGCCCGCGTGATGGGCCAGTCGATGAACCGGCTCGCCGAGACGCTCATGGAGATGATGACCGACGTCGTCGCCGAGGACGAGGAGTTGGT
This sequence comes from uncultured Actinomycetota bacterium, assembly GCA_963783105.1. GTDB lineage: Bacteria > Actinomycetota > Actinomycetes > Frankiales > Frankiaceae > JAVEDQ01. Next base: position 2,086 of record CAWAMI010000002.1, on the reverse strand, counting down.
CAAGCTCGCCACCGAGGACCCCGAGAAGGCGGTGCAGGAGGCGGTCAGCCGTACCGACCATCTGCTCCCCGACCTCGAGTGGCTGCTGACCTACGCCTGGCGCCGTCATCTGCTCGCCGCCTCCCGGCGCGCCCTCGGCGGGGCGACCCAAGACCTGCCGGACGAACCGGTGGCGGTCGGGTTCTGCGACATCGTCGGCTACACCACCCTGACCCGCGACATGTCCAGCCAGGACCTGGCGAAGCTCGTCGAGACGTTCGAGGCTTCCGCCTCGTCGATCGTCGTCGAGAACGGCGCCCGGGTGATCAAGACACTGGGAGACGAGGTGATGTTCCTCGTCTCGGACGCTGCCGTGGCAGCGAAGATCGCGCTCGAGCTGGCCGAGGAGTTCGCCTCCGATGCCGTGCGGGTTCCCGGGGTGCGTGTCGGAGTGGCCTGGGGGCCGGCCCTGATGCACGGGGGCGACCTGTTCGGCCCGGTCGTCAATCTGGCCAGCCGCTGCACCGGCATCGCGCGGCCGCACAGCGTCGCCTGCGACCGTGAGTTCGCGCACTGCGTCGAGGACCTCGACGAGTTCGCGGTGTCGAAGTTGCGTACGTTCCGCGTCCGCGGCTACGGCCACCTCACGCCCTACGCGTTGCGGCGCAACGGCAGGTGACCTGCCGCGCCGGTGACCTGCGTCAGGCAGCGTTCTCGGGCTGCGGCAGCCGCTCGGTGACGACCGGCGACATGTTGTCCCGCGCCTTGGGGTCCTCCGGGTGCAGGAACACCCACTTCTTGTAGGCCCAGAAACGGAAGACCGTGCCGAGACCGGTGCCGACGACGTTGCCCCAGATGTTGCTGGCGAGCGCGCTCTTCTGGTCCAGCACGTAGTAGCCGAACCCCAGGCAGGCCAGCGCGATGCCCAGCCCGATCGTGTTGAGCACGATGAACAGCGTGTACTCGCGCCGGACACCGCTGCGCGCGCGGTGGCGGAACGACCAGTGGCGGTTGCCGAAGTAGGCGCAGGTCGCCGCGACGATCGTCGAGATGACCTTCGAGGTCAGCGGGCCGAGGCCGAAGGCGACGTGGCAGACGTTGTAGAGACCGAAGTCGATCGCATAGCAGACGGCACCCACGATGCCGAACTTGGCGAGCTCGTGCACCAGGGTCTCGAACCGTCGATACACCTGGCGAATCAGTTGCACGTGCCCACCCCTACCTCGTCCATCACCCGTGCAGGTTACCCAGGGGGTCCTGCACGTACCGCAAGCAACGCCGCGAGCCAGGGCACATTACGGTCTCGCCATCGTTCGCCGGGGCGGAACCGCACGCCGTTCCGACGATCGATACTCCACCGTGACGGTCCACGACGTCGCACGCGGGAGGTGGGTGGTGATGAGCGAGCCGTGGCGCCTACCGCCGCCCGTTCACCCGCCGAACCCCACCGCGCCGCTGCCCGCGCCTCCGTACGGGCCGCCCTATCAGCCCTCGTACCCGCCCTACGGCTACCCGCCCTACGGCTACCCGCCTCACGGCTACCCGCCCCCGCCGTCCGGCCCGCGGAACGGGTTCGGCGTCACCGCCCTGGTCGTCGGGCTGATCGGGGCGCTGCTCGGCGTCCTGCCGTTCCTGTTCGCGTTCGCGGCGGTTCTCGGGATCATCGGGCTCGTGTTCGGTCTGCTCGGGGTAGGCCGGGCGCGACGCGGCGAGGCCACCAACCTCGCCGTCTCCGTCCTCGGGACGGTGCTCTCGCTCGTCTCGCTCGTGCTCGCCGTCGTCGGCGTGGTGGTCGTCGTGCACAAGGTCGAGAACGGCGTCGGGAAGGTCGGCAACTACCTCGAGTGCGTGGCCGGCGTTCCCTCCGACGATCCTCAGCGGGACGTGCAGCTCCAGCAGTGCGCCGACCGCTTCTGACGGGTCAGGCGGCCCATCCCAGCCGGGGGGCCTCGATCTTGGGGCAGGCGTCCATGACGATGTCGAGCCCCGCGGCCCGGACCCGCTCGGCGGCGGCCTCGTCGAGGACGCCGAGCTGGAACCACGTGGCCGCGCCGACGGCGATCGCCTCGTCCGCGTGCGCGCCGGCGAATTCGCTCCGGCGGAACAC
>CAWAMI010000001.1:0-750362 GCA_963783105.1 uncultured Actinomycetota bacterium | reverse complement strand
AGCAGCCGTGATCAACGATGGGCAAGTTGAGTAGACCTTCTTGGAGACCGCCGCGAGGCTGGCGGCAGGTGGACTGGTCAGGCCGAACGACCCTAGGAGCCAGCTTGGCGGTTGCTTACTGTCGTTCTCGGGCCGCCGGTTCCGTCTATGCAAGAGGAGCAGCCCGTGGGCTTCGGCTGGCGCCTCGTGCGCCGGGCCAAGCGCAGGTTCGACCGATGCGCGGCCACATCGTGCGTGTCCTGAAAGTCGATCACCATCTCGCAACAGTGCCGAACGCACGGGAGGCGGCAGACAGCACACTCAGCGGATTCGCCCTCAGGAGAGCCTTCCACACGGGTGGACATCTCCCTCGGGCTGGCGAGGAGGACCCAATGGCAGCTCTGCAACCCGATAAACCACCTCGATGGTCCTCGCCAGGTGCGCCGGCACGGCTCGAGGTTCCTGCCCAGCCGAGCCGCGACCCCGTCACAGCAGAAACGGTGCCCCACCACGACGCCGCGAGGGTTCGCGCGATGCTGTGGCGCGCCGGCGTCAGCTCGCCGCACGCCTTCCCTTTGCAGGAGCTCTCCGAGCATCTGAACGACAAGGACGCCGTTTTCTGGGTAGATCTCTGCGACCCGGAAAGGGCACTGCTGGACGAGTTGGCGAGCGAACTCTCCGGCGATCAGAAAGGCGTCGATGCGGCTTTTAAGGGGCGGGCCATCGAGGAGGCCGTCGAACTCAAGCGCGACCAGAAGAGCCGCCCGAGGGCGAGTCGTCATGTGTCCCATACATTCGTCACCGTCTACGCAACGCGGTGGAAGACCGACAGCACAGGCCAAGTGGGCTCGCTCGATTCCCGGCTCGAGGCCTCTCCTGTATTCACATGGGTGCTCCCCCGCGGCATTGTCACGGTGCATCGCGGCCAAGCGCTTGACGTGGACGGGCTGATCGCACGTTGGCAGACTGACGTACATCTGCTGAGCCTGGGCGTCGGGGGGCTGCTGTATGGCCTTCTCGAGGTCATAGTGGACGGCCACTTCGAGACGATCGAGTCGATGGACGACGCCTTCGAGGAACTTGAGGAAGGGCTATTCGCCGCGAACGGGGACATGCGCGAGGTGCAACAGCGCATCTACCGTGGCCGCAAGGAACTCGTCGACCTGCGTCGCGCCGTCCTTCCCATGCGCGAGGTCATCAACACCATCGACCACGACCCGCTGGGCGGTGGTACCCCGGACAGCGAACTCGACCGGCTCTACGACGAACTCGCGTTGCACATCGCGCGCGCGGGCGAATGGACGGAGTCGCTCCGCGACCTCGTGATGACGATGTACGAGACGAGCGTCTCCTTGGCGGACAACCGCCTAAATACCATCATGAAGCGGCTCACCGCTTGGGCGGCGATCATTGCTGTCCCGACCGCCGTCACCGGCTGGTTTGGTCAGAACGTCTCATATCCCGGGAACGGGCACCCCTCCGGTCTCATTGCGAGCACAGCTGTGATCGCGATACTCGCCATCCCGCTGTTCGTCCTCTTCAAGAAGAAGAAGTGGATCTAGCCCGAACTGGCCGATCGCCCGACCGAATTCCTTGACGGTCGACCAGGACGGAGTGCAGTTGCGGACCTGGCGCTCCGTTCTTGCGCTTGACCGGTGCCGCCGATAGCCAGCAGCAGCAGCGCAGCGGTCTAATTCGAGGACCGCGGTGAATGAGTCGACTCAGGGCTGGTGCCAGCGATTCCGACCGTCGGAGGCGGGACCGCACACCTCGGACTTGCCCGTGCTGCTCTGCCCGGTCGCGCCCTCTGGCGAGCAGAAAGCGCCAGGGTGAACGACGTTGCCGCTTGAGGCTGGCGGCTTGCTCCCGGGTGCTGCCGGAGAGGTGTAGGTCTGGGCTGGCGGTGAGTATCGCGTCGCCACTGGCTCGGTGGGCCGTGCGACGACAGGGAGCTGCGAGTACTTCGAGTTCGCCGTCCACCAGTCGCCTTGCATGGCCTGCTGGGCTTCGGCCAACGACACCTGGCCGGCACAAACGAGATCGTGCAGATGGTTCTCGAGATGGTCCTTGACGCCGGCGGCCTCGGGTCCGCTACGAGGCTCTGGCCATAGGTTCTGTGCGCTGTTGTCGCCGCCAAGTTCCAGCGGAACGAGGTGGTCAAGCTCGTAGTTGCCATGCAACGCGTAGTCGATCCGGTAGGAGCTGAACACCGCACGTCGGGTGCCCTCGGCGACGTTCCGTACTGACTCTGCATAGCCCGGAACACAGATCTGCTGCGTGCCCATCGCTGCGAATACCGAGCCCGGCGTCAGCCTCCGATTTGGCAGTACGACGCCGGCATCGGTCGAGAAGACCGGGGTCGGGGTCGGGGGGATGAAGGGATTTCCTTGCGCACTTGCGGTGCTGCTGACGGGCGGCGCGAGCGTTGATGTCGCCACGGTGGCGGGCTGCTTCTTCGGCTGCTGACAAGCTATGCCGCCGGTTAGGATCAAGATTAGAGTCCCGACCAGCAGTGGAATGCCCTTCCGGCGGTGAGTGATCTTATGAGACATAGCCATTGCCCGAGCCTTTCACCGCGGCGTCGGCTAACGAGCCACTCGCAATTGGCATAACCTCTGGTCTTCCATTTCGTCTACAAACCTAAGCTTGCTTGATTCTGACTGTGTCGTCGAAGGGCACCATTTTCGGTGCCTGAGATAGCCGAGCGTGGCTTGGTGTCCGCCCGGCATCCCGGGAGCCCCCTTATTGCGCTGCCTGGTCAGACTCGACGGCAGCGTGCGGCGGCTTCGGGCGTCCGATGCTTAACAGGGCAGGTGCCGTGCTGCCACGCCTGCGCTGGCTGACTTCTGCGCTGCTTGGTATTCAGCGAACGCGCCACGCTGTACGAGGCGTTGCTTATCGGATGCATGGCCCTTCGAGCCCGCTTCACAGCTCGGGGTGTAGCGGCCCGTTTCGCGGCACGCACAGGATGGGCCGCTCTTCTCACGCCGCGCGGAATGAAAAGCCGTGACAAAAAGCCCATAGGGGCCTCCCTGGAATAGGCAACACGCCTGGGTCCAGAGCCTGCCGCGTCATGCTGACCCCGAGTCAGTCAGCGGAGGATAGACCACGAACCACCTCCCGTACATCGAGGCCTTCCACGAGTTCTGTTGCCTGGACCAGCACGAAGACGATCATCGGGCGGTGCTGCTGCGGTTCAACCTGGCGTTGCCGGACCTGTTGCCGGAAGACTGCGCGTCGCACGCCAGCACCTTCGCCGAGGGACGCGCGGCGGACGGGCCGCAACCGCTGGTTTGAGCCGGATACTGGCGCCGCCGGCCTGCAGAACGATGAGGGCGCGTCGATTCGATCGGGATGCCGTCCGCGTGACCGCGGACGAACGGCAAAGCTGCCGCGCGCGTTGACGTATCCCTCCGTTTCCTGGTCCCCACGTGCGCAGGAGCTCGTGCCAGCAGCGGCCGATACTTGCGCGGGTGGACATCCTCGACCGACTGAGTCTCGAGGTTCCCGTCGTGCAGGCCGGGATGGGCGGCGGCATCTCCAGTGGTGAGTTGGCCGGCGCCGTCTCCGCCGCGGGGGCGCTCGGTCGCGGTCCTGTTCTGTGGCTACGACGCCGCGCTCGTCGCCCACCTGCAGGACATCGGGTCGATCGTCCTGCACCAGGTCGGCTCGGTCGAGCAGGCGAAGCGGGCGCTCGACGACGGGGCCGACGGCGTGATCGTGCAGGGCGTCGAGGCGGGCGGGCACGTGCTCGCCACCCGTCCGCTGGCCGAGCTACTCCCCGCCGTGCGCCGACTGGTCCCCGACCGTCCGCTCCTCGCCGCGGGCGGAATCGCCACCGCCGCGGATAGCCGGAAGGCGCTCGAGATGGGTGCGGACGCCGTCGTCGCCGGTACGCGCTTCCTGCTGACCGACGAGTGCCGGGCCCACCCCGCCTATCAGCAGCGCGTGGTCGAGGGCCGGGAGACCGTCCGGACGCGTCTGTTCGGCCTCGGCTGGCGGGACCCGCACCGCGTCGTGCCCAACGCCGCCGTCCGACGGTGGTGCGAGGCCGACGGGACGGAGCGATCGCTGCCACGCGCGCTCAGCCGGTCGACCCTGCCGCTGGCTCGGCACGTCCCGCTCTCGCAGGCCGCTCGCGTGACGCGGCTGCAGCGGGTGGGTCTGCCGCTGTTCATCCCGGCTGCGTCGGCCGTACGAGAGCTGAGTCCGTGGTGACAGCAGCCAGCGCATCGACGGTGTCGGTCAGGACCTCGGCGTCGAGGCCGAATGGCAGGGTGAGCGACACGGAGTCGCTGACCGACCGCCACGCCTCGTACGCCTCGCCGGCGCTGTCGAAGTCCGCGAACAGCAACACGTCCCGCGCCAGACGCTCGGCGGCGGACGGCAGGACCGGCCGGCGGGGATCGGTGTTCGCCTCGAGCAGCGCGTCGATCTCGGACGAGTAGCCGAAGGCGCGGAGCACGCGGGGATAGACCGGGCCCATCGACGTGCAGTACGTGACGAGCCAGCGGGCCGCCACACCCGCCGCCGTCGCCTCGTCCGGGGCGACGGCCACCGGCACGGCCGCCATCACCGCGGGCACCTCGGCGCGCTCCGCCGTACGGGCGCCCTGCTGCAGCAGCTCGCGCCCCTCCGGCAGCCGCCGGGCCGGCCAGAGGAAGGGCATCCACCGATCCGCCACCGCACCGGCGAGCCGGACGCTGGGCGCGGTGATCGCGGCGAGCCCGAGCGGAACCGGTCGCTGCGGTGCCCGCGCGAGACGTAAGGGCCGAGCCCCCTCGGGCGGGGACGGCAACCGCTCCCCGGCGAGCAGGGCGCGCACGGCCACGAGGACCTCGCGGGTCTTCCCGAGCGGCCGCTCCCACGGGATGCCGTGCAGCCCCTCCGTGAGCGGCGACGTGCTCGCCCCCAGCCCGAGCACGAACCGCCCGCCCGTCAGGTGCTGCAGGTGGGCGGCGGTGAGCGCCAGCGTCCCCGGGCTGCGACTCCAGACCGACAGGACGCCGGACGCCACCTCGAGCCTCGTCGTGGTCAGGGCGATCTCGGTGAGCACGACGGGCGCCGACAGCGACATGGCCTCGGCGACGGAGACGCCGGACAGGCCCAGCCGATCCGCCTGCTGAGCGACGAGGACGATGACCTCGGGCCGCGCCTCGAAGGGGGTGAAGCCGAGGGCAGGTGCGCCGTGGGCCTCTGGTCCGCGAAGCTGCTCGGGAATGGTCATCGGGCCTCCCGCCGTCGGCGCCGGCGGGCCGTGCCGCCACGACCGGCGGCGGGAGCATGCCACTGCACCCGAACCGCGTCCATCGGAGTCGCCGCGCGACTCCGATGGACGCGACCTCAGGTCAGGCGGCCGACTGCCGGTAGGTCTTGCAGGACCAGGTGCCCTTGATCGTCAGAGTCGACCCGTCCCCGGGCAGGCCACCGTTCGGGTCGCGGGAGGGAATCGTCGCGTCGATGGTCCCGGAGTTGTCCGGGGCGACGGTCACGGTGCCCATGACGCCCTCGCCGAGGGACGACCAGTGCTGCTTGGCGTCGTCCGCTCCGTCGACGGACACGTTCTGGTCGGAGACCTGGAAGGTCCCGGGTCCGGTGATGTCGTTGATCAGCACCTCGAACTGCAGGCTGTCCCGCGTCGTGTCGAACTGCACGTGGTAGATCTTCTCGTCCGGCCGGTAGTCGGCGACGCAGTCCGGCGTGCCCGTGACGGCGTCGAGCGTGCCGCTCAGGCCGCCGGAGAGGTTCAGCGCCAGCTGGTCGCTGGAGGCCGACGGTGACGCCGACGCCGCCGGCGACGACGCCGGGGCCGGTGGCGGCGCGGCGGACGTCGAGCTCGTTGAGGAGTCACTGCCTCCGCAGCCGGTCAGTGCCAACGCGACAAGGGCACCGACCGCCGCCGGGGTCAGCCACTTCGCCATGAAAGTCCTCCGAGTTCCTCTGAGCACCGGTGCCGTTCACCGGGCAGTTGCAGTACGGCAAGTTCAGCGTGAAGTGGGCTGGAGTGTGGCCGTTTTGCTCACGAACGAGTGTCGTTCTTCTCACGACTCCCCCGTCGGCGCGTTCCGGCGGGTGCGCGCACCACCGCGGTACGCCAGCCACGAACGGAACTCACCAGGGCGAGCGCCTGCGCACGGCCGAGGTCCTCGACCCCGAGGACGCGTTCCCGCAGCACACCTCGCTCGACCAGGCGCCCGCGCTCGACGCCGGCGAGCAGGCCGCACTCGACCGGCGGGGTGTACCAGACCCCGCCCAGCAGGACCGCGAGGTTGGCGATCGTCGTCTCCGTGGCCTCGCCCCGCTCGTTGACCAGGACGACGTCGTCGGCGTCCGGGTGACGGCGGGCGCGGGAGTCGTACACGTCGCGGTTGGTGGTCTTGTGGAACAGCCAGCGCGAGGTCGAGTCGACCGGCTCGTCGCTGACCGCGAGCGCGACCGGTCTCGTCGGGGCCGCGGGGAGCGGCGCGAGCTCGGCTCCGGTCCGGCCGCGGCGGTCGAGGGTCAGCCGAACCCTCGCCGCGTCCTGCCCGGCCGCCACGTCGCTCAGTTCGCGTCGCACGCGCTGCTCGTCGAACGGATAGCCGAAGTAGGCCGCCGACGACGCCAGCCGTCGCAGGTGACGGTCGAGGTGCCGCAACGCGCCATCGACGTAGGCGAGCGTCTCGATCAGCTGCACCTCGCGGTACGGCCGGTGCAGGATCGCGGCCTTCGTGTCGAGCTCCGCCAGCTCGGCGACCGGGTCGGACGCCCACGTGATGCCGCCGCCGGTGCCGTAGGTGACGGTCCCGTCCGAGCAGTCGACGACGCTGGTGCGGATGGCGACGCTGAACCGTGCCCGCACCGGCTCGCCCGGCGGCGCGACCCAGCCGATCGTCCCGCAGTAGACGCCGCGCGGGCTCGTCTCCACGTCGCGGATGATCTCCATCGCCCGCGGCTTCGGCGCGCCCGTGACCGAGCCGCAGGGGAACAGCGCGCGGAACACGTCGACGAGCGGGGTCGAGGCCGGGACGGTCCCGACGACGTCGGAGGTCAGCTGCCACACCGTCTCGTACCGCTCCGGGCGGCACAGCACGGGCGCGGCGACGCTGCCGACGTCCGCGACCCGGCTGACGTCGTTGCGGAGCAGGTCGACGACGATGATGTTCTCGGCCCGCTCCTTCGTACTGGCGGCCAGGGCGGCGACCACCTGCTCGTCCTCGGCGGTGGTCCGGCCGCGCGCCGCGGTGCCCTTCATCGGGCGGGTCAGCAGCCGGTCGCCGGACCACTCGAAGAACAGCTCGGGGGACGCGCTCGCGAGCACGTGGCTACCCGTCTCGAGCCACGCGCCGAACCGGGTGCGCTGGTTGTGCACGAGATCGGCGTAGAGCTGCGTGAGATCGCCGGACACCCGCGAGCGGAGTCGCCCGGTCAGGTTGCCCTGGAAGATGTCGCCGGCCGCGATGTGGTCGCGCACCCGCTCGACGTCGGCGCGGTGGCCGGCCGGCGTCCAGCTCGGCTGCCAGGGCTCCAGCGAGTAGTCCCGCCCGCGGTCCGGCGGCACCGCCACCGCCGGTTCCCGCGCTCGGCGGCTCGGTCAGCGCGAACCACGCCAGCGGCAGCCCGGGCACGGGGTCGCGCACGGCCAGCGACGGGTCCAGCCCGGGGGCCGCCTCGTAGGCGACGAACCCGACCGCCCAGCGGCCTGCCCGCGTGGCCTCGTCGACCTCCCTCAGCAGCGGGGCGACCTCCTCGGTCCGATCAGCGGACAGCACGCGCACCGCCGGACCGAAGACCAGGCCGACGTCGTCGACGACGTCGTCGAACCGGGCGGGCACCACCGGTGCATTGTCCCGGGCCGGGCAGGCGCCGGATACCGAGGCCGCGAAGGTGCGGTGCCGGTCTCATGCCGGGTCACTGGCGGGCGATCCCGAGCAACTCCGCGAACGCGTCGAGCACCGACGACGGGTCGAGGCGCTCGTCGATGAGGGCGTGCAGGAGCAGCCCGTCCCCCACCGACGCGAGCAGAGTCGCCAGCGCCTCGGGCGACGGCTTCCGCGGGAGCACTCCGCGCTCCTGTTCGGCCCGGATCACCGCGATCATGCCGTTGCGGGACTGCTCGAGCATCTCGCCGAGCCGTGCCCGGAGGTCCTCATCACGCTCCGCCTCCCGCATCGCCTCGAGCATCAGGCGGGCCAGAACCGTGTCGCGCGCACCGGCCGTGATCTGCGCGGCGACGAAGTCGACCAGGTCGGACACACCGACCGACTGCTCGAACTGATTCGGCGGGACGGCTTGGGCGAACGCGTGCATCACCGCCTCGATGAGCAGGTTCTGTTTGCCGCGGAAGTGGTAGCTCACCGCGCCGTGCGGTAGTCCGGCGCGCGCGGCGACCGCGCGCGTGGTGACGCGCCCCCACCCCAGCTCGGCGACGAGTTCGGCCGCGGCGGACATGAGACGTTCCCGGGTCGCGGCCGGTGCCGACGCCGGCACGGCCTCTTGTCCATCTGGACTGTCCATATGGACAAGAGTAGTGCTAAGGTCCCGCCCATGCCGACGACGACACTCCGTCCACCGATCGGCCAGCGGGAACTGGCGGTCGAAGCGACCGCTCTCAGCAAGGGCTTCGGCGCGGTGCAGGCCGTGGTGAGGGTGGACCTCACGATCCCCCGCGGCACGGTCTTCGCCGTCCTCGGTCCCAACGGCGCAGGCAAGACCACCCTCATCCGCATGCTGGCCACGCTGCTGCGTCCTGATTCGGGGACGGCACGGATCTTCGGTCACGACGTCGTGACCGAAGGCTCAGCGGTTCGGGGCAGGCTGGCGCTGACCGGCCAGTTCACCTCTGTCGACGATGACCTCACCGCGCGGGAGAACCTCGTCCTGCTCACGCGCCTGCTGGGCTTCGGCCGTCGGCCCGCCCGTGCCCGGGCGAACGAACTGCTCGACGCCTTCGATCTGGCGGACGCGGCCGATCGGGTCGCGGGGCAGCTGTCCGGGGGCATGCGCCGGCGCCTCGACATCGCCGCGAGCTTCATCGTGACGCCCGACCTGCTGTTCCTCGATGAGCCGACGACGGGCCTGGACCCCTACAGCCGGAACGAGATCTGGGACCTCGTGCGGACGAGCGTGGGCAAGGGAACCACCGTCGTGCTCACCACCCAGTACCTCGAGGAGGCGGACCAGCTCGCCGACCACATCGCGGTCATCGATCACGGCGTGGTCATCGCCAACGGGTCGCGGGGTCAGCTGAAGGCCTCGGCCGGTTCGGGCAGCCTTCGCCTGCGCCTCCTCGACCCGGCGCAGCGACGGAAGGCCGGCGATCTGCTGGGCGCGAGCCTCGGTGTCCGGACGACGCCAGGAAGCGATCCGGCCTCGCTCACCTGCCGCATCCCGCCGCAGGAGGACGCGCTCGACAGCGGGCAGCGACTCAGTCGTGCGCTGGCGAGGCTGACCGAGGAAGGCATCGCCGTCACCGACTTCGCGTTCGGCCAACCCAGCCTCGACGAGGTGTTCCTGGCTCTCACCGGCCACGGCCAGGGGGAGGGACCGTGATGAACGACCTGACCACTCCCACCAGACCGGCGGCAGCCGGGCCGGCGTCGTCAGCGTTGGTCTTCGCGTGGCGATCGGTGTTGAAGGTCAAGCACGTACCCGAGCAGCTCGGCGACGTCGTGATGGTCCCGGTGCTGTTCACGCTGATGTTCACCTACCTGTTCGGCGGCGCGTTGAACGGCTCACCCGAGCAGTACCTCCAGTACCTGCTTCCCGGCACGCTCGCCATGTCCGTCGTCTTCGTCACGGTCTACAGCGGAGTGACCCTGAACCAGGACCTCGCCACCGGCGCCTTCGACCGCTTCCGGTCGATGCCCGTGTGGCGCGCCGCGCCGATCGTCGGCGGGCTGGTCGGAGACGTCGGCCGGTACCTGATCGCGTCGGGCCTGGTGCTCGGCCTCGGCCTCGTCATGGGGTTCCGAGCACACGGCGGTGTCCTGGGTGTCGGTGCCGCGACAGCCCTGGCGATCGTCTTCGCGCTTTCCCTGTCCTGGGCCTGGATCGCCTTGGCCCTCGTCCTCCGTACTCCCAACGCGGTGTTGAGCATCGGCTTCGTGCTACTCATGCCGATCGGCTTCCTCAGCAACGTCTTCGTCGACCCCGCGACCATGCCGCGGTGGCTGGAGCGCGTCGCGAACCTCAACCCCATGTCGCACCTGGCCACCGCGGCGCGCGCCCTCATGGCCGGCAACCCGGTCGGGGACAGCGTCTGGCAGGTGCTGGCCGCCAGCGCGGCGCTCGTCGTCGTGCTGGCCCCGCTGTCGTTGCGCCTGTATCAGCGCAAGGCTTGATCAGCGGGTTGGGGCAAGTCGTCAGACAGGCGGAGTCCCCGGCGCGGCGGACCGGGCGGCGGTGCCCCCTTCGACCGGCGCCCGCGGAGTGGTCACGTCGACCACCCTCTCCTGCTCCGCCACGTCCAGCGGCTCGGCGACGTCCGTGCGCGGCGCGCCCTCGCCCTCCGCGTAGAGGACGTTGTGGACCAGAGCGGCCAGGAGGCCGCCCGCCAGCGGAGCCACGATGAACACCCACAGCTGGCTCAGCGCGGACCCGCCGACGATGAGCGCGGGCCCCACGCTGCGGGCGGGGTTCGCGGACGTGCCGGTCAGCGGGATGCCGAACAGGTGGACCGCGCCGAGGGCGAGGCCGATGACGACGCCCGCGACCTGCGGTGACGCGGTGTTCTGGGTGGCGCACAGCACGACGAACACGAACAGGGCCGTCAGCAACACCTCGGCCAGGATGGCGCCGGTCGCGTTGATCCCGACGAGCGAGTTCTCCCCGAACCCGTTGGCCCCCAGACCGGTCTCCGTCCGGCTGTAGCCGTCCGCGGTGCTGAACACGCCCCAGAGCGCCAGCGCGCCGACGATGCCGCCCGCGAACTGGGCGACCCAATAGCCGACGGCATCGCGCACGTCGATGCGGCGGGCGACCAGGAAACCCAGCGTGACGGCCGGGTTCACGTGGCATCCCGAGATCGGTCCGAGCGCGTAGGCGAGGACGAGCAGCACCAGGCCGAAGGCGAAGGCCGTGGTCACCACCCCGGCCGACGTGCTCGCCCCGGTGAACTCGAAGCCGAACGCGGCCGTGGCCACGCCGACCGCGAAGAACACCAGCAGAGCCGTGCCGAGGGCCTCCGCCAGAAGCTTGCGAGGCTGCATCCTGAACCTCCCGCGTATGGACGCCCGGTGTGTGAGCGGGATCAGCATGCACCTGCCCGGCGGGGAGCGATAGCCCCGCGAACCGGGTCAATGCCCGCGGAACCGCCGCAGCCGCAGGCTGTTCGACACGACGAAGACGCTGGACGCCGCCATCGCCGCCCCGGCGATCATCGGGTTGAGGAAACCCGCGGCCGCCAGCGGGATGCCGGCGACGTTGTAGCCGAAGGCCCAGAACAGGTTGCCCTTGATGGTCCGCAGCGTCCGCCGGGCGAGCCGGATGGCGTCGACGGCGGCCCGCAGGTCCCCCCGGACGAGCGTCAGGTCGCTCGCCTCGATCGCCACGTCGGTACCGGTGCCCATCGCCAGCCCGAGGTCGGCCTGGGCGAGTGCCGCCGCGTCGTTCACGCCGTCACCGGCCATGGCCACCACCGCGCCGGCCTCCTGCAGCCGCCGGACCTCGTGCACCTTGTCCGCGGGAAGGACCTCGGCGATCACGTCGTCCGGATCGATCCCCACCTCGGCGGCGACGGAACGGGCCGCGCGCGCGTTGTCGCCGGTGAGCAGGTAGGGCCGCAAACCGAGGTCCCGCAGCTCGGCCACCGCCTCGGCGGAGGTCGGCTTGAGGGCGTCGGCAACGACGAAGACCGCCCGCGCCGCGCCGTCCCAGCCGGCCACGATCGCGGTGCGCCCGGCCGCCTCCGCGGCGTCGCGCGCTGCTGCGAGATCCGGGGGAAGCGCCAGCGCCCAGTCGTCGAGCAGCGCGGTGCGTCCGGCGACCACCGCGGCACCGTCGACGACGCCCTGCACCCCGAGCCCCGGCACGTTGGTGAAACCCTCCACGTCCGGCAGCGCGCCGACCTCGGCCTCCGTCCCTCGGGCGATCGCGACGGCGATCGGGTGCTCGGACGCGGCCTCGACCGCGCCGACGAGCCTCAGCGCATCTCCGCGCTCGACCCCCTCGGCGAGGTGCACGTCGACGAGCGTCATCACGCCCGTCGTGACGGTGCCGGTCTTGTCCAGCACGATCGTGTCGACCGTGCGCGTCGACTCGAGCACCTCCGGGCCCTTGATGACGATGCCCAGCTGCGCCCCGCGCCCCGTGCCGACGAGCAGCGCGGTCGGCGTCGCGAGTCCGAGGGCGCACGGGCACGCGATGATCAGCACCGCGACCGCGGCGGCGAAGGCCTTCTCCGGCGCGGCGTCGGCCCCCAGCCAGAAGCCGAGCGTGCCGACGGAGAGCGCGATGACCACCGGGACGAAGACGCCGGAGATCCGGTCGGCGAGGCGCTGCACCGCGGCCTTGCCGTTCTGCGCCTCGGTGACGAGCCGCGCCATCTGCGCCAGCTGGGTGTCGGTCCCGACGCGGGACGCACGGACCACGAGCCGGCCGCTGACGTTGCCGGTCGCGCCGACGACCCGGTCGCCGGGACCGACGTCGACCGGCACCGGCTCGCCCGTGAGCAGGGACGTGTCGACGGCCGAGGTGCCGTCGACGACCACGCCGTCCGTCGCGACCTTCTCTCCGGGCCGGACGACGAACGTCTCGCCGACGAGCAGCGCGTCGATCGGGACGCGTTCCTCCCGGCCGTTCCGCAGGCGGGCGACGTCCTTGGCCCCGAGCGAGAGCAGGGCGCGCAACGCCGCCCCCGACCGGCGCTTGGCCCGCGCCTCGAAGTAGCGCCCGGCGAGCAGGAAGACGGGGACGCCGGCGGCGGCCTCGAGGTAGATCTCGTCGTGCTCGGACACCCTGCCCAGCGACAGGCTGAAGCTCATCCGCATGTCGGCGGCGCCCGCGTCCCCGAGGAACAGGGCGTACAGCGACCAGCCGAACGCGGCCAGCGTCCCGACGGAGATGAGCGTGTCCATCGTCGCGGCGCCGTGCCGCAGGTTGAGCCACGCGGCGCGGTGGAACGGCCACGCGCCCCACACGACGACGGGCGCCGCGAGCGCGAGGCAGAGCCACTGCCAGTTGTCGAACTGCAGCGCCGGGAACATCGACAGGGCGACGACGGGCACCGCGAGCACCAGCGACACGAGCAGGCGCTGCCGCAGGGAGCGTGTCGGGTCGTCCTGTTCACCCGGCTCGTCCGCTGCGCCCTCGGTGCGGGGCGGTTCCGGCAGGACCGCGGTGTAGCCGGCGGACTCGACCTGGGCGATGAGCTCGGCCGGGTCGAGCGTCTCGGGGTAGGTGACCTTCGCCTGCTCGGTCGCGTAGTTGACCGACGCAACGACGCCGTCCAGCTTGTTCAGCTTCTTCTCGACCCGGGCGGCACAGGAGGCGCAGGTCATCCCGCCGATGACGAGCTCGACGTCGGTCGTCGCCCGTTCGGTGTCGGGTGCAGCCTTCGGCGGCGCGGTCATTCGTGTGCTCCTGCCTCGACGGTGAACGCGGCGGTGTGCACCCGTCCACCATGGCTGAAGTCGAGGAACAGCCGGTAGGTGCCGATGGTCGGGACCTGCGCCGAGAAGGTCACGTCGGGACCGGGGCGGGTCCGGCCGTCGCCCGGCGCACCCTCCGGATGCACGTGCAGGTAGGCGAGGTCACCGACCCGCAGCGCGACGAGGTGCCCGTAGGCCCCGAGGTACGGGTCGAGGTCTGTCACGGCGCGGCCGTCGCGGGCGATGTGCAGCGTCAGCGTCGACGCGTCGCCGGCGTCCGTTCCGATGTCCACGTGGCCGTCGAGCGTGACGGTGTAGCCGTCGACGACGACCGTCCGACTCGGCGGCGGCAGGGGCACCGGGGCGTAGTCGCCCGCGGCGTGCAGGTCGACGGCGAGGGTCAGCGGCGCCCCGGTCTGCGCCGGCGTGAAGTCGGCGAAGGCCTTGTACTCGCCGCCGGCCGGGAGCCGCAGGGGCACGGACCAGGTGCCGTCGCCACCCCGCGTCGGGTGCAGGTGCTGGTAGCCGGCGAGGTCGCGGCGGACGACGATGAGGTGCAGTTCCTTGCCGTGCTCGACGTCGTAGCGCGTCACCGCCGAGCCGTCCGGGCCGAGGACGCGGAAACGGAAGTCCTGCACCTGCCCGGTCGGGACGACGGTGCTCAGCGGGGCGAGGCGGAAGCCGTCGGCTGCGACGGAAAGGCCGGCAGGCGCGGGGGCGGTTGTCGTGGTCATGTCCGGAGCCCCTTCCGAATGGGCGTGCGTGGACGATGCATGGCCGGACGACGCGGCGGGCGTCGACGTCGGGCCGGCCAGCCGCCCGACGCCGAGGCCGGCGCCCAGGACCGCGACGAGCGCGAGTCCGTAGAGCGCGAGCCGGGTCCCGCCGCGGGACCAGAGGGACCAGAGCGATGTCGTGCGATTCACGACGATCAGCTCCGCACGAGCCGGGCGATCGCGGCGGAGGCCTCGCGGACCTTCTCGTCCGCCGCCTCGCCGCCCTCCTGGGCCGCGGAGACGACGCAGTGGCCCATGTGGTCCTCGAGCAGGCCGAGCGCGACCGACTGCAGCGCCTTGGTGGCGGCGGAGACCTGCGTGAGGACGTCGATGCAGTACTTCTCGTCCTCGACCATGCGCTGCAGCCCGCGGACCTGGCCCTCGATGCGACGCAGGCGCTTGAGGTAGTCGTCCTTGCTGGCGCTGTAGCCGTTCATGGCGTCGGTTTACCCTACCCCCCTAGGGTATGTCAACCGGCGTCGGTGCGGGCTGCCGCCGGAGCGACCGCGGCGGTTTACGCCGGGCTTGGTGAGGGCTGGGGCGGGGCGTCGAGCACGCAGTCCGCGCAGGTGCCTCCGCCGGGGATGCGGTAGAAGAGGCAGCAGTTGTTCCGGCGGAACCGGCCGTCCGTGTACGCGCCGGCGCCGGCCAGTGGTCCGGCCTCGAGCGCGGCCGCGGTGACGGCGACGGGGTCGAGCCGCAGCGGGAGCCCGGCGGCGACGAGCATCTGTGCCGCGCCCGCGAGGCCGGACGCGACGTTCCCCCAGAGCACCTGGGACGAGAGTCGGAAGACATCGGAGTGGACGGCGGCGAGCGGGCCCACGAGCCGGTCGAGCACGCCCACCCGCAGCGCCTCGGCCGCATCCTCGGTGGAGGCGACCGCGGTCCACCGGAGGTCGAGCCAGGCGAGCGGCAGCGGGCCGCCGAGCAGCGGCTGCCACCGCACGCCGGCCGGGTCCGGGTCGGGAACCGAGCCGAGAAGCGCCGCGCCACCGAGGGCAGGCGCGACGAGCCGGGCCGCGACGCCGAGGAAGGCGATGGAGGCCGCGGCACGCTGCTCGATCCGCTCGACCGGGAGCCCGGCCCGCTCGGCGAGCGAGGCACGCGCAGCGACGACCCGATCCCGCGCGCCGCCGGCGTCGACGAGCCGGTCGAAACCGAGCCAGCCCGGACCCGTGGCCGCGGTACCGAGCGCGAAGAACGGCCCGGCCGCAGCGACCGCGGTCACGTCCGTCGACGACGGGATCAGAGGACCCCGGCGGACTGCAGCGGCACCGCCGCGCCCTGCCGGGCGGCGCGCCGGACGCTGCGCTCGGTCAGGTACCCGAAGGCCAGGCCGAGCGTCGTCCAGAGGGCGAGGTGGATCGCGAGCGACGCGATGCGGAAGTCCCAGAGCACGTTGGGATCGAACCCCCGCGGCACCGGATCGGCGGAGGGCACCAGAGCCATCTCGACGCCCACGCCCACGACGTAGACCGCGAGCCCGGAGAGCGATCCCGCCCACGCACCGCGGCTCTCCGCGACCTGTCGCCCCAGCGCGATCGCGAGCCCGGCCATCACCACGCTCAGCAGCAGGAAGAGGAAGAAGTTCTGGGTACGCGCGTCGATCGTGTCGGCAAAGCTCGCCGCCGGTGGGTCCGCCGGGTACTTCAGGAACGGCACCACCACCAGCACCACGAACCCGACGGCGGCGAGCCACGCGGACGTGGCCCGGGCGTCGAGGCGGCCGAGGCGTCCGTAGGCCAGCGCGAAGCCGATCGCGAAGATTCCGCCGAGCGCGGTTCCGTAGACGACCAGCGCCGTCGCGAGGCCGAGGCCCTTCTGGGTGCCGCGGCTCACGGCCGGGTGCTGGATCGGCTGGTCGGCCGGCGAGGCGTGCGCCGCGCCCTGGGCGTCCTCGTAGGCGATCGCGGCATCGACAGGCGGCTCGCCGACGGTGCTGCCGACGACGAAGGCCACCAGCCCGGCGAGCAGGCCGACCAGCAGCCCCCGGATCAGGAGGTTGCGCACGCGGCGCCGACCGTCAGTGGCAGGGGAAGCCGAGCAGGTGCCGGCCGTCGTGCACGAAGTCGTGCACGGTGCTGCCACCGATCAGCGACAGGGCACCCTGCTCGGCGCCGATGAAGAAGACCGCGATCATCAGCAGGAGGCCGACGAACAGCGCCCACGGCAGGACCGTGCGGACCGGCAGGGCCACCGGCACGGGGGGTGCCACGGGGGGATTGAGAACGACAGGCGAAGCCACGGTTCCTCCTCTGGGATTACGCGTCCCGACGGGGTGGAGAACGGAGAGGGTCTGACTCCCGCCGCAGGATCTGGCGAGCACCCGAGGCAGTAACAGTGGCGCGACCGTTCCGGGATTTCACCGGATTCCTCTCCGGTCACACAACGTCGCCAACCTAGTGCTGCGGGCAGGGCGGGTCAATTTCCGGCCGTATGAACAGCACCACCACGGGGCGCCCGGCCGGAGATCGCCTAGGGCGCCAGTGGCTCCCCGAGCTCGGCGCAGGCCACCTTGACCTCGCCCTGCTTCCGATGGAGCACGACCGAGCGGGCCTGTGCCGGCAGCGGCTTCGGCGCGAGGGCGTTCCCCAGGCCGTTGCCCGAGGCGTCCGCCTGGAGCTGCAGGTGCACCTCGTTCGGCGGCATGTCCCCGCCGGCCGGGTCGAACTTGAAGTGCGGCCCGCCCTGCTCGGCGCAGGTGCCGGTGTGGACGTGCGCCATGTACGCGCCGCCGGGCGCCAGGCCACTGGCCGACAGCTCCACCGTCGCGCCGTTCGGAGCGTTGCGGACGGTGAGCTGTCCGGAGACGCCGGGGTCCGGCGAGTTCGGCAGCGGCAACAGCTGCGCGCGCTGCTCGCTCGCCCCGGCCGCCGGGGCCTGCGATGGCGCCGGGGTCTGCGCCGGCACGGGGGTCCGAGCCGGCATCGGGGTCGGGCTCGGCGTCAACGGTGGCGGAGGCGCCTCGGCGTTGAGCTCCGCGTTCAGCTGTTCGCCGGTCGAATCGCCTCCACAGCCGGTCACCCCGAGGACGAGGGCGACCAGCGCCCCGCCAACGGCAACTCCGCTCCGGACCGGTCCCATGCGCTCCCGCAACCTGCTCTCCTCCCGATCGTCCACTGGGCAGAGGGCAGTTCATCACGTCAGCCGGCGGCGGCGCGTACCTGCTGGGTGAGGATGTTGGGGTCGAGCTGGCCGGCCTGGTTGATGAGCGACTTCAACTCCACCTGCCGCTCGTTGACGAAGATCGTCGGGGTGCCGTTGACGCCGGCCTTGGACCCGAGGTCGGCGACCTCCTTGACCCATGGCCCGAACTCGTCGTTGTTCACCGCCGCGGCGAACTGGGGTGAGGTCAGCCCGACGGAGCGCGCGAGTTCGAGGATGCGCTCGTTGGACAGGCCCGCCGCCGACGACTCGTCGGGCTGGTTCGCGTACAGGGCCGCGTGCAGCGCCTGCGCCTGCTCGGGGGTGCCGTACTGGAACGCGGCGGCGAAGGCATTGGCGGCCCGGTGCGAGTACGTGCCGCCGTTCTTGTCATCGATGAACGACAGCATGTGGTACCGGATCTTGGCCGTGCCGTCCTTCACCAGAGCATTCAGCGCCTCCCCGTCCGCCTTCTCGAACTGACCGCAGACCGGGCAGTTGAAGTCCTCGTAGAGGTCGACGGTGACCGGGGCGTCCGCGTTCCCCACGACGGTGGCCCCACGGGCGATGGCGGGGCCGTCCATGACCGCGCCGCGCGGCGCGACCACCGCTCGATTGTCGCTTCCGGACGAGGTGACGCCGACGATGACGCCGATCCCGACCAGCACGGCGATGACCGCCGCGACGACCCCGCCCACCACGAGGTTCTTGCGCCGACGGGCCGCGCGTCGCTCCGCCTCGCGGGCGGCCCGGGCGCGCTCCTGACGCGCGCGTCGCTGCGCCGTCTTGGTCGAGGTGCGCGGGCGCTGTGTCTGCGGGTCCTGGGACTGCGGATCCGGGGACTGCGGATCCGGGGACTGCGGATCCTGGGACTGGGTGCTCATGGGTCCTCGCTCAGAACGGAATCGAGGGACAGACGGGAGGTCGGGAAGACCAGGAGCCAGGCGGCAAGGAGCAGGAAACCGACGTCGCGCGCGATCTCCTCCAGATAGTGCGTCTCCGTGACGGCACCCCCGCCGCCGAAGCAACCGCAGTCGATCTTGAGCCCGCGGATGCCGGCGGAGGAGACGGCCACGATGAACAGCACCAGCAGGACGGCGGCCAGCCCGGCGACCAGCCGGGTGCCGAGGCCGAGTACCAGCAGGATCGCCAGGGCCAGCTCGAGCCAGGGCAGGGCGTAGGCGACGGGACGCACCGCGCCCTCGGGCAGGATCTGGTAGGCCCGGACCGCCCGCACCATGGCCTCGACGTTGCCGATCTTCGCCAGCGAAGCGATGGCGAACACGGCAGCGAGACCGAGCCGGGCGACCAGCGAGACCCAGGGCAGGACGCGGCGAGCGCTCCGGCCTGGGGGCGCGGCGGTAGCGGGTCCGGCTCCTCCGAACTCGTCGACCACGTCGCGAGTATGCCTGGGATGCCTGTGCGAGCGGTCTCGCGCAGGCCTCAGCCGAGCAGCACGTCGGCGAGCGCCTGCAGCCCCGCGACGGGCCCTTCCGGCGACGCCGACCCCTGGATCAGCAGGGTCGTGACCACGGTGTCCTCCCACCGCGCCAGCTCGTCGCGGACGCGGGCCGGCGGGCCGATCAGCGCGACATCGGTCACGAGCTCGGTCGGGATCGCCGCCACGGCGTCGCCCTTGCGCCCGTCGAGGTAGGCGTCCTGCACCCGTGCGCAGACGTCCTCCCAGCCCATCCGCGCGAACACGTCGAGGTGGAAGTTGACGCCGCGCGCCCCCATCCCGCCGATGTAGAGCGCCAGCGTCGGCCGGATGCGGTCGGCGGCCCGCTCGAGGTCGTCGTCGAGGACGACCGGCACCGAGGCGGCCACCTCGAAGCCCTCCGCCGTGCGCCGGGCACCCGGGCGGGCGAAGCCCTCGGCCAGCACCTCCCTGTAGAAGGCGTCCGACTTCGGCGAGAAGAACAGCGGCAGCCAGCCGTCCGCGATCTCGGCGGCGAGCGCCACGTTCTTGGGTCCCTCCGCTCCCAGGAAGATCGGGATGTCGGGCCGGTAGGGGTGCAGGGTCGACCGCAGCGGCTTACCCAGGCCGGTTCCGGCCGGTCCGTCGAGGGCGGCGACGTAGGGCAGCGAGTAGTGCTCGCCGGAGAACTCGACCGGCGTCTCCCGCGCCATCACGCGGCGCAGGATCTCGACGTACTCCCGCGTCCGCGCCAGCGGCTTCGGATACGGCCGGCCGTACCAGCCCTCGACCACCTGCGGCCCCGAGACGCCGAGCCCGAGCACGAACCGCCCCTGGGAGAGGTGGTCGAGCGTCATGGCCGCCATCGCCGTCGCCGTCGGGGTGCGGGCCGACATCTGCACCAGGTTCGTGGCCAGCCGGATCCGCGACGTCGAGGAGCCGTACCAGGCGAGCGGGGTGAAGCAATCGGAGCCGTACGCCTCCGCCGTCCAGAGCGAATCGAACCCGAGTTCCTCGACCGCGCTCACGACGGCGGCGGCATCCGGGGGCGGGCCCGCCGACCAGTAGCCCTGGTGGTAACCGATCTTCATGCGGACCTCCGGTCAGCGCAGGGCGTGCAGGTAGGTCTTGCGGCGGCCGACGTGACGCCAGGCCGCCAGCTGCACGAGCAGGGTCAGGACGCCGGCGACGAGGATGCCACCGAGGTTGGTGACCAGCTGCTCGAACGACGTCCACGCCTGATGGCGTTCGCCGTACGCGAGCGCCACCCCGACGTTGCCCGCGGCCGGGATCGTCGTCACCGAGACGAGCACGCCGATGACCGCTCCCGACTTCGCCGAGGTCAACGCCAGCATTCCGGCCACGCCGGCGAGCAGGGCGATCACGAAGGACATCGCGTCCGGATTGAAGATGAACGACGTCTGCGGACGCGGGCGCGTCAGGTACGTCTCGTCGACGAGTCCGATCGCGGTGACGAACCACGTGAGCAGCACCGTGGCGAAGATGCCGACCGGGAACCCCACGACCAGCGCCAGCGCGGAGCGACGCACCAGATCCCAGGACCGGCGGACGGTGCCGGTGCAGAGCCCGGCCAGCGCGCCGAACTCCGGGCCGACGATCATCGCCCCGACGACGAGGATCGCCGAGTCGAGGAGCACCGCGATCCCGGCGAGCATGGTCGCGACTCGCTCGGCGCGTGGAGCCGGAGATGCAGCACGCCGTCATTGTGGTCGTCAGGTCGTGGTCGTCAGGTCGTGGTCGTCAGGTCGTGGCGGCGGCCGGCTGAGCCGCCGCCGAGGAGGCGGTCTCCACCGCGGCCTCGGAGGACCGGGGCGGACGCGGGACGAGCAACGCCGCGGCGAGGGCGAGGACCCCCGCCACCGCCGAGAAGACGAACGCCGCGGTGTAGGCGCCCTCGGTGGCCAGCGGCGAGCCGGGGAGCGTGTTCGCGGCCAGGATGGCGGTGGCCACCGCCGCGCCGAACGAGCCCCCGACGGTCCGGGTCACCGTGTTGATGCCGGTGGCGATGCCGACCTCGGACTGCGGCACGGCCGCCACGATCAGGTTGGCCATCGAGGCGAAGGCGAACGAGATGCCGGCCCCCAGCAGCATGCCGGCGACGATGAACTCCCACGGGTGTTGGTGCGCCGCCGCCAGCAGGATGAAGGCGGCCGTCGCCAGCGACGCCCCCATCGCCAGCGTGGCGCGGAAGCCGATCCGCCCGCCGAGCGAGCCGGCGATCGGCCCGGCCATCAGCTGCACCACGGCCGACGGGAGCAGGAGCAGCCCGCTGGCGGTGACCGTCTCCCCGAACCCGTAGCCGGTCCCCGCCGGCGTCTGGGCGAACTGCGGGATGAGCAGGAAGCTCGAGAACATCGACATGCCGATCATGAACCCGGTCAGGTTCGTCGCGGCGACGGCCCGCTGCCGCAGGACGCCGAGGTGGATCAGCGGTTCGTGCGTCCGCTGTTCGACGACGATCCACACGCCGAGCAGCACGACCCCGCCGCCGAGCAGGCCGGCCGTGCCGAGCGACGCCCACCCGAGATCCTCGCCCTCGGTGACCCCGAGCAGCAGCGACCCGAGCGCCAGCGAGAGCAGGACCGCGCCGAGCCAGTCGATGTGGGTGCTCGTCGCCGGCTTCGACGGAGGGATCAGCAGCCAGGCCGCGAGGGCGGCGGGCACGCCGATCAGCCCGATCCAGAACAGCCACGCGATGTCACCGTGGTCGACGATGAGGCCGGACAGGGGCAGGCCGATGCCGCCGCCGATGCCGAAGATCGCGCTCACCATGCCGAGCCCCATCGGCACGCGGGAGGGTGGGAAGGTGTCGCGGACGATGCCGAACGCCAGGGGGAAGACGCCGGCGGCCGCGCCCTGCAGAACGCGACCGGCGATGAGAACGCCGATCGAGCCCGCCAGCGCGTTGACCACCGAGCCGACCGAGAACAGCAGCAGGACGCCGGTGAGGACCCGCCCCTTGCCGAACAGGTCGCCGAGCTTGCCGACGATGGGCGTGGCGATCGACGCGGAGAGCAGGAAGCCGGTCAGCACCCAGGACGTCGCCGTCTGCCCAGCGTTCAGATCGCGCGCGATCTCCGGCAGCGCCGGGATGACGAGCGTCTGCGAGAGCGCGTAGGCCACCCCGGCGAGCAGCAGGACGAACAGCACCTGGCCGGGCGCGGCGGCGGGACGGGACGGGCCGTCCGACCCTCCGGCGGGCGTGGCGTGGGACATGCGACAACCTTCGACGGGCCCGCAGCGGGCGGCGAATGATGTGTGCGGCGTTGGGAGCGGCCTGTGGTGTGTAAGTCGGCCGGGCCGCATCGGTATGCCCGACGGCCGCGAGAATCTCGCCCGGCCGTGGCTACCGTGAGGCACATGGCGACGGTGCGCGCGACGGCGGAACGATCCATCCCCGCAGGGGCGAGCGACGTCTTCGGCGTTCTCTCGGACCCGGAGCGTCGTCGCGAGATCCTGCCGGAGGCGTACCACGACGTGACGGTCGTCCCGCCCGACAGCGCTTCTGCCGGAGCCTCGCTCGTCACCTACACGCTGCACGCCGGCGGGCGGCAGCGCGACTACCGCATCGCGATCGTCCCGGCCGAGCCGGACCGGCTGGTCCGGGACGAGGACGCGCTCTCCTCGCTGCGCACGGAGTGGTCGCTCTCCCCGGAGGGCGAGGGCACGAAGGTGACCGCGACGACGACGTGGCAGGGGGCCGGCGGCATCGGCGGCTTCTTCGAGCGGACCTTCGCGCCGAAGGGCGTGGCCCGACTGCACCAGCAGACGCTCGAGCGGCTGGAGCGGCTCGTCAGCCGGTGACGAGGCGCAGCCGGTGACGAGGCGTCAGAGCGATGAGGGCCGCCGGACGGCCGCCCTCCGCCGCAGCACGACGACGGCGTCGACCGCGGCCACGACGGCCAGCACGAGAAGTACGACGCCGAACGCCGTCGCGCCGAGGATCAGCGCGACGACCCCACCGGCCCCACACGCGACCAGCCCGAAGACCGCCAGGACGAGCCGCAGGGCGAGCGCACTGCGGGCTCCCGGCGCGCCCATGAACCCAGCCGTCGGGTCGTGATAGTCCTCCTCGCCCGGACGGCGAGGGCCCCGTGGTGCGGTCACGTCCTGCTCCCTACCGCCTGAGGTCGCTACCACCAGCTACGGCGTCGGGGAAGGGCCGTGTCAAGGCCCGGGCGGTGTCAGGAGCGGGCGGTGTCAGGAACGGGCGGTGTAGGTCCAGTGCCAGGACTCCCGCGGCACGTTGTTGCGAAAGCCGTACTCGTCGGCATGGGCGCGCATCCAGGACAGCGCGCGGGAGTCGAGCTGGAGGTCGACGCTCTTGCCGAGACCGTGCTCGCTCGTGCCGGGTGCGGCCGCGAGCCCGCCCTGGGAGTACAGGCCCTTGCGCCGGGCCATGTCGACCTGCTCGGCGTAGGAGCGGTAGGAGTCGTTGACCCCGATCGAGACGCCGTCGCGGGCCGCCGCCGCCCGCATCGCGCGGAAGTGATCGGCGGCGGGTGCCCAGAGCCGGTGGTCCCCGACGCCGAGGGGCTTGAGCGCCGAGGCCGGGATGCGTCCGTTGCCGTACGCCGAGAGGTCGGTGGGGTAGCTCGCGGCCGGCTTGGCTGCGGCAGCGGGCCGAGCGGCGTGGACGGGGCTGGGTGCGGCAGCGGTCGTCGGGGCGGCCGCTGAGGCACCCGGCGTGGCAGCAGCCGTGGGCAGCCCGGTGAGCGCCATCCGCGCCGCGACCAGCGCGGCCGAGGCGGACGGGTCGGCCGAGGCACCACCGGTCGAGGAGCCGGCGCCCGACCCCAGGCCCCCGTCAGAGGTTCCGTCCGAGGTTCCGTCGCCGGTGGACGCCGCGAGCGTGGACAGCTGGTTGTTGAGCGCGTCGGCGAGGACGGAACCGAACGGGCCGGACGAGGCGCCGGCGGTCGTCGACGAGCCCGCGCTCCCGGTCGTCCCGGTCGTCCCGGTGGTCGACGCGGTACCCGCCGGCGGTCTCGCAGCAGGCCCACCCGAGGACAGCGCCGCGAGCTGCGCGGTGATCTGCGAGATGCGCGCGCTGACGTCCGCCATCCCATCCACGCCGCACCTCCTCGCTCGCCGGCCTTCCGGGGTCTATCGGCGCATAACGCCCAGCTCATGAGGCACTCCGCGCCCTGCAGAAAAAATTCGAGGAGAAACCTTCGCCCGGTCGCAACCCGGTCAACTATGTCCCGCGAAGAGAGGGCATCGGCGGGCATCCCCGAGCCC
The DNA here is from genome assembly GCA_963783105.1 of uncultured Actinomycetota bacterium. Taxonomy (GTDB): domain Bacteria; phylum Actinomycetota; class Actinomycetes; order Frankiales; family Frankiaceae; genus JAVEDQ01. Next base: position 726,216 of record CAWAMI010000001.1, on the reverse strand, counting down.
GCCCTTACGGCCGGAGGTGGCCCGCATGTCCTCGAACCTCACCCCGTTCCGTCGCCGCGCACTCGTGACGGCTGCAGCAGCCGCGGCGGTCGCAGCGGCTCCGCTGCTCGCCGCACCCGCTTGGGCGGCGACGGGCTCCGACGGCACCGTCACCGTCGTGCACGGCGTGCCCGACCTGCCCGTCGACGTCTACGTCAACGGGAAGGCCACGCTGACCGACTTCCAGCCGGGCACGGTCACCTCCCCGCTCTCGCTCCCCGCGGGGAACTACGAGATCGCGGTCCGCAAGGCCGGCTCGGCGGCGACCGCCGCACCGGCGATCAGCGGGTCGGCGCAGCTGCCCGCGGGCGCGAACGTCTCCCTCGTCGCGCACCTGTCCGCCGACGGCAGCCCGACCCTCACCCCGTTCGTGAACGAGACCGAGGTGACCGACGGCAAGGCCCGCCTGACGGTGCGGCACACCGCCGCCGCGCCGGCCGTCGACGTCCGCGCGGGCGGCACGCCCGTCGTCGAGGGCCTGACCAACCCGCAGTCCCGCAGCCTCGAGGTCGATCCGGGCACCGTGTCCGCCGACGTCGTGCTGGCCGGCCAGAGCGAGCCGGTCATCGGCCCGGCCTCGCTGAACCTCGCCGACGGGTCGAACACGGTCGTCTACGCCATCGGCAGCGCCGAGGACGACACCCTGCGGCTCGTCACCCAGGACGTCAGCGCGGCGGCCACCTCGGCTCCGGCCGGCTCCGGCGGCAGCGCCTACGACGACGGCTTCGGCAGCCCCGCGCTGCTCGCCCTCGGACTCGGCGGAGCGGCCCTGCTGGCCGTCGGCGGACGGCGGCTCGTGGCGGCCCGGCGCTGAGCCGATGTCGACACGACAGCACCGCACGGCTGCGTCGGTCGCCCTCGTGGCGGCCGGCGCAGCCGCGCTCGCCGGCTCACTCGCGCTGTCCGCGCTCGGCGGCGGCGCGGCCGCGAGCGGACGAGCGTCGGGCGTCGTCCCGGCCCTCGAGGTCGGGGTCGCGCCCGCCACCGCCGACGAACGCGAGCCCGAGCCCGGGCCCGGGCCCCGCGCCCCGGCGCCCGAGCGGGTACGCGCGGCGAGGGTGGGCCTCGACGCCCGGGTCGTCCCGATCCGAACCGACCGCTCCGGCGCGCTGCGCGTCCCCGACGACGGCGGACTCGTCGGCTGGTGGGCCGCCGGGCCCCGTCCGGGGGACGCCACCGGCACGACGGTCCTCACCGGTCACGTCGACACCTGGGACGAGGGAGCCGGGGTCATGGCCCGCGCGAGCCGCCTGCGTCCGGGCGACCGGGTGGACGTCGGGAACGCACGGTTCAGCACCGCCTACCGGGTCGTCGGCGTCCGCAGCTACCCCAAGCAGGCGCTTCCCGCGGACGTGTTCGCGGGCTACGGGCGGCCCCGGCTGGTGCTCGTCACCTGTGGCGGCGCGTTCGACGAGCGGACCCGGAGCTACGCGGACAACGTGGTCGTCTACGCCCTCCCGGAGCCGCCCGCCGACCTGGACGGGCCCGATTGACCGGCCTGCGCGTCAGTGTCCGGTTCCTCTCGATTACCGTTGTCCCGTGGCAAGCATCCAGCTGGCACCACCGCATCTGACCGGCGTGCGCGCCCTGTGGCGCAGCACGATCGGGAAGAAGGTGGTCGTCGCCGTTACCGGCATGATCATGATCCTGTGGCTGCTCGTGCACATGCTCGGCAACCTCAAGATCTTCTTCGGTCCCGGGGAGTTCGACGACTACGCGCACTGGCTGCGCTCGATCGGCACGCCGGTCCTCAAGGGCGCCTGGTTCCTGTGGATCCAGCGGGCCGTGCTGCTGGTCGTCGTCGTCCTGCACGTCGTCGCCGCGGCGCAGCTGTCCTGGCGGGACCTGCGGGCCCGTCCGGTGAAGTACAGCGGCCGTCAGCGGCTCGAGGCCACGGCCACCACGCGCTACATGCGCTACGGCGGGGTCGCGCTCGGGCTGTTCATCGTCTGGCACCTGCTGAACCTCAGCGCCGGCGTCGCCATCTCCGGCTACGACCAGCCGCGGGCCTACGCCAACATCGTCCAGAACTTCTCGGTCTGGTACGAGAACGTGATCTACATCGCCGCGATGGTGGCTCTGGGCCTGCACATCCACCACGGCTTCGAGAGCTCCACGCGCACCCTCGGCCTGCACCGCCCCGCCCGCGCGCGGGCGATCCGGGCGACCGGTGACGTCCTCGCGGTCGCCATCTCGGTCGGATTCATCGTCGTGCCCGTGGCCGTCATGACCGGATTGGTGGACTGACATGCCCGACGCCGTCTCGCTGAACTACTCGGTCGGCGAACCTCTCGTCGACACGAAGGCACCGGCCGGTCCGATCGAGGACCGCTGGAACACCCGCAAGTTCGAGGCCAAGCTGGTCAACCCCTCGAACCGGCGCAAGCACAAGGTGATCGTCGTCGGCACCGGGCTGGCGGGCGGCTCGGCCGGCGCGACGCTCGCCGAGCAGGGCTACCAGGTCATCCAGTTCTGCTTCCAGGACTCGCCCCGGCGCGCCCACTCGGTCGCGGCCCAGGGCGGCATCAACGCCGCGAAGAACTATCGCAACGACGGCGACTCGGTCTACCGGCTGTTCTACGACACCGTGAAGGGCGGCGACTACCGCTCCCGGGAGTCGAACGTCCACCGCCTCGCCGAGATCTCGCTGCAGATCATCGACCAGTGCGTCGCGCAGGGCGTGCCCTTCGCGCGCGAGTACGGCGGCCTGCTCGACACCCGCTCCTTCGGCGGCGTGCAGGTGCAGCGCACCTTCTACGCCCGCGGCCAGACGGGTCAGCAGCTGCTGCTCGGCGCCTACCAGGCGCTGGAGCGGCAGATCGACCAGGGCAACATCGAGATGCACCCCCGCACGGAGATGCTCGACCTCATCGTCATCGACGGCCGGGCCCGGGGCATCGTGGCGCGCGACCTCACCACCGGGAAGATCTCGACCTACCTCGCGGACGCCGTCGTCCTGGCCAGCGGCGGCTACGGCAACGTCTTCTACCTGTCCACCAACGCCAAGGGCTCGAACGCGTCGGCGATCTGGCGGGCGCACAAGCGCGGCGCCTACATGGCCAACCCGTGCTTCACGCAGATCCACCCGACCTGCATCCCGCGCTCCGGCGATTACCAGTCGAAGCTCACGCTGATGAGCGAGTCGCTGCGCAACGACGGCCGCATCTGGGTGCCGCAGCGGGAGGACGACGACCGGCCGCCGAACGAGATCCCGGAGAACGAGCGGGACTACTACCTCGAGCGTCTGTACCCGAGCTTCGGCAACCTGGTGCCCCGCGACATCGCGTCCCGGGCCGCGAAGAACCAGTGCGACATCGGCAAGGGCGTGGGGCCGGGCGGCCTCGGTGTCTACCTCGACTTCGCCGACGCCATCGAGCGGTTGGGCAAGGACGCGGTCGCCGCCAGGTACGGCAACTTGTTCGACATGTACCAGCGGATCACCGGCGAGGATCCGTACCAGGTGCCGATGCGGATCTACCCGGCCATCCACTACACGATGGGCGGCCTGTGGGTGGACTACGACCTGCAGACCACCATCCCCGGGCTGTTCGCCATCGGGGAGGCCAACTTCTCCGACCACGGCGCCAACCGGCTCGGCGCGTCCGCGCTGATGCAGGGGCTGGCCGACGGCTACTTCGTCCTGCCGGCGACCCTCAACGACTACCTCGGTCGCGGCGAACTCGACGAGGTGGACCCCGAGGACGCGGCGATCGGCGAGGCGTCGAAGCAGGTCGAGGACCGGCTGAACAAGCTGCTGTCGATCAACGGCCACCGCACGGCCGACTCGTTCCACCGCGAGCTCGGCACGCTGCTGTGGGACTACTGCGGCATGTCCCGCAACGAGGGCGGGCTGCAGAAGGCCCTCGACCGCATCCCGGAGCTGCGCGACGAGTTCTGGCGCTCGGTGAAGGTGCCGGGCTCCGGCTACGCGCTGAACCAGCAGCTCGAGAAGGCCAACCGCGTCGCCGACTTCCTCGAGTTCGGTGAGTTGATGGTGCTCGACGCCCTGGTGCGGGAGGAGTCGTGCGGCGGCCATTTCCGGGAGGAGCACCAGACCGAGGGCGGCGAGGCGCAGCGCGACGACGAGCACTTCGCCCACGTCGCCGCGTGGGAGTACTGCGGGCCCGGGCAGTCCCCGGCCCTGCACCGCGAGCCGCTCGAGTTCGAGTACGTCCACCTGACGCAACGCAGCTACGCATGATCTGGAGTTACGCGTGAAGATCACCCTTCGGGTGTGGCGGCAGGAAGGTCCGGACGCGCCGGGCTCGATGGTCGACTACTCCCTCGACGACGTCACCGAGGACATGTCCTTCCTCGAGATGCTCGATGTCCTGAACGAGCAGCTGATCCTCGACGACCAGGACCCGATCTCGTTCGACCACGACTGCCGCGAGGGCATCTGCGGCTCGTGCGGCATGGTCATCAACGGCCGCGCGCACGGGCCGATCAAGACCACCGTCTGCCAGTTGCACATGCGGGAGTTCTCCGACGGCGCGACGATCGAGGTCGAGCCGTGGCGGGCCGGGCCGTTCCCGGTGATCAAGGACCTGGTGGTCGACCGGACACCCTTCGACCGCATCATCGCGGCCGGCGGCTACATCTCGACGTCGACGGGGTCCGCGCCCGAGGCGCACGCGACGCCGGTGCCCAAGGCCGCCGCCGACCTCGCGTTCGAGAACGCGACGTGCATCAGCTGCGGCGCGTGCGTGGCGGCCTGCCCGAACGGGGCCGCGATGCTGTTCACCTCGGCCAAGATCACGCACCTCAACATCCTCCCGCAGGGGCAGCCGGAGCGGGAGACCCGCGTGCTGCGCATGGTCGAGGCGATGGACGAGGAGGGGTTCGGCGGCTGCACCAACGTCGGCCAGTGCGTCGACGCCTGCCCCAAGGGCATCCCCTTCGACAGCATCGTCAACATGAACCGCGAGTACCTGCGTGCCCTGCGCGGTGGCGGTAGCGCCGAGTAAGCAGGGGACGACAGCAGCAGGGGTAAATCCCCCGATCGTGGGCAAGACATTCGGACGTCAGGGACAAACCCGACCGTCTAGGGGCGTTGCTGTGGTCTCGACGCAGGCCGGTCGTGCGCGAGCAGCGGACGGAGCCGACCGATTCCGGTTCGTCGCGCTCGCGGCGATCTGCGTGGTGCTCTTCCTGACGTTTCTCGACACGACGATCATCAGCACCAGCCTGAAGGGCGTCCAGGACGACCTGAAGGCCGGGGTCACCCAGCTGCAGTGGGTGGTCAACGGCTACGCGCTCGCCTTCGCGGGCCTGATGCTGGTCGGCGGCAGCCTCGGTGACCTCCTGGGACGCCGGAGGGTGATGCTGTTCGGTGTCGTCGTCTTCTGCGCCGGGTCGGTGGTGTCGGCACTCGCCGACAGCTCGACCGTGTTGATCGTCGGGCGCGTCGTCATGGGCGTCGGGGCGGCGGCCAGCGAGCCCGGGACGCTGTCCATGCTGCGGCAGCTGTTCCCCGGGGAGCGCAGCCGCGCCCGCGCCCTCGGCGCGTGGACCGCCGTGTCCGGTCTCGCGCTGGCCCTCGGCCCCGTGCTGGGCGGACTCCTGGTCGAGCTGGGGAGCTGGCGGGCGATCTTCTGGTTCAACCTGGCCTTCGGCCTCCTCGCGCTGGTCCTGGCCGCGGCCACGCTGCCCGAGGCGGCCGACCGGGAACACCGCCGGATCGACGTCCTGGGTGCGGTGCTGGGGGCGGCGTCGATCACCCTGCTGACCTACGCGATCATCCAGGGCGAGCGGGACGGCTACTCGTCCACCAACATCCTCGTCCTGTTCGCCGCAGCCGCCGCCGCGCTGGTGCTGTTCGTGGTGGCCGAGCACGTCGTGTCCGACCCGCTGGTCGACCCGTCCTTCTTCCGCCGGCCGACGTTCGCCGGGGCCAACCTGGTCGCGTTCCTGGCCTACTTCGGGCTGTTCGCCATCTTCTTCTTCACCGCGCTGTACCTGCAGATCGTGGCCGGTCAGTCGGCCTCCGAACTCGCGGCACAGTTCGCGCCGATGGCTGCCGGGATGATCGTGGCCGCCGCGACGACCGGTCGATGGGTCGGGGCGATGGGCCCGAAGGTGCCGATGACCGTCGGCTGTCTGATCGCCGCCGGCGGTGTGCTGTGGACCAACGCCGTCGTCGACACCGACGTGGCATACCTTCCCCTGGCTCTCGCCCTGCTGGTGGCGGGCATCGGCTTCGGCATGACCCTGGTGCCGGTGACGTCAGCGGCGTTGGCCGCCGTCCCGGCCCGCCGGTCCGGCATGGCAGCCGGCGTCACCAACACGAGCCGTCAGTTGGGCGCGGTGGTCGGCATCGCGGTGCTCGGCTCGGTCATCAACGGCGCGCTCACCGGCACGCTGCAGAACCGGCTCCAGGCACTGGGCGTCCCCCAGGTGCTGCAGGACTACGTGCGCAGGGTCGTCGACCACGGCGGGGTGCCGAGCCAGGGTTCGGTGCAGGACTACCCGCCGCCGTTGCGGCCGCTGGTCCAGCGCGTTCTCGATGCCACCTACGCCAGCTTCGGCGATGGTCTGCACACCTGCCTGACGCTGGCCGCCGCGCTGCTGTTCGCGTCGGCAGCGGTCGCCCTGTTGCTGGTCCGGCACGGGAAGCAGGACGACGACACCGATGTCGATTCGACATCGACCGGCACATCGACAGGGACATCGGCCGAGCAGCAATCCGGATCCGACTACCCGGACGAGGGGCACGGAGCACCGAGGGCGACGGCGCCCGCCAGGGGCTGAGTGTCGAAGCTAGGTCCGCTCGGCCGGCGGACCGGACGGCTCCGGCGACGGTTCGACGGGCGGCGGGGGCAGCTGTTCCGGCGAGTCCGGCAGCAGCGGGCCCGGGTCGTCCGGAACGGGCTCGGTGGGGTCGAGCGGCGGGGCGTCGGGGGACGGGGTCGGCGCGTCGGGGGTCGGGGCCTCCGGCGGCGGCGCGTCGGGTGCCGTCGTCCCTGCCGGCAGAGTCTTACCTGTCGGCAGAGTCCCACCTGTCGGCAGAGTCCCACCTGTCAGGACGTTCGCGGAATCGATCACGCTCGTTCCCTCCCCCCATCCGGACCTGCCGATCCTTCCGGCGCACAGTCTGCGACCGGCGCCACCGTGTCCGGTAGCGCGAAACGCTCGACGATCCGGGCGAGTTGGGTCCGAGCCCGCTCCTGGAACTCCTCCGAGGCCGGGTCGAGCCCGGTCAGCCGCTTGACCTCTCCCGGGAAGACGACCGGGGCGACGACCAGCGCCTGCAGGAACAGCATGACGAACGCGGGGTCCAGGTCCGGCGCGATCTCCCCCGCCCGCTGGCGACGCCGCATGCCGGAGGTGTCGTCGTTGTCCGGCTCGTAGGCGACGTCGGCGGGGTCCTGCGCCAGCGATTCGCGCAGGAACAGCCGCTGCAGGTGGACGCTGTCGCGGCCGACGTCGAAGTAGCGCAGGACCAGCTCCGGCAGGGTCGTCCCGGGGGTGTCGAAGTCGCGCTCGCGGGCGTACCAGCGCTCGAGGATGGCGTCGTACAGGCCGGCCTTGCCGCCGAAGTAGTAGGAAATCAGTTGCTTGTTCAGGCCGGCCCGGGTTGCGATGGCCTCGACGCGGGCGCCGGCGAGTCCCTTCTCGGCGAACTCCACCTCCGCCGCGTCGAGCAGGGCCGCACGGCTGCGCTCGGCGTCGCGGATGCGCTCGTCCCGCTGGGGGGCGCGGCGCGGTCCGGTCATGCGTCAACCGTACGTCGCACACAATCATCCGTTTGGTTGACAGATGCCGACCCGTCCTGCAGGCTTCTCGACCATGCACCCCATCGTCGAGGCCACGGGGCTGGTCAAGACCTACGGCGACGTCCGCGCGCTGGACGGGCTCGATCTCGTCGCGCCGGCCGGCAAGGTCCTCGCCCTGCTCGGCCCGAACGGCGCCGGCAAGACGACGCTCGTCCGCGCGATCGCCACGCTCACCAGGCCCACGTCCGGTTCGCTGCGGGTGGTCGGACACGACGTCCACGCCGAGCCGCACCTCGTGCGCCGGGCGATCGGGCTGGCCGGCCAGTACGCCGCGGTCGAGCCGTCGCTGACCGGTCGCGAGAACCTCCGGATGGTCGCGCGGCTGTTCGGCCACGGGCGGCGCGAGGCCGTGGCCGCCACCGACCGGGTGCTCGAGCAGCTCGGGCTCACCGACGCCGGTCGCCGGCTGGTCAAGACCTACTCCGGCGGCATGCGCCGGCGGCTGGACCTCGGCGCGAGCCTGGTCGGCTCGCCGCAGCTGCTCCTGCTCGACGAGCCGACCACCGGGCTCGACCCGCGGAGCCGCAACGAGCTGTGGGTCGCGCTCGAACAGCTCGTCGCGGAGGGCACGGACATCCTGCTCACGACGCAGTACCTGGAGGAGGCGGACCGGCTGGCGGACCTGATCGCCATCATCGACCACGGCAAGCTCGTGGCCAGCGGCACCGCGGACGAACTGAAGAGCCGCGCCGGCCGAGACGTCGTGGAGCTCCAGGTCCGCGAGGCCGACGACCTGGACCGGGCGCTCGAGCTGCTCGGCCCGGAGGCGATCCCCGCCCGCGCGACCGCCCGCCTCACGCTGCCGGTCACCGGCGGCGCGGACGAGATGCTGGCGCGGGCCCGGCTGCTCACGGAGGACGGGATCGCGCTGTCCGACGCCGCCCTGCGCCGGCCGACGCTGGACGACGTGTTCCTCGCCCTGACCGGCCGCCCGGCCGAACCGTCCGAACCCGAGCAGGATCCCGACCGCGACAGCGCAGAGCCCGAACTGGCCGGAGACGCCGCATGACCGCCGAACCGCTCACCCCCGCCCGTATCCCGGGGCCCCGCCCGCACGCCCCGACCGGCACGGCGAGCGCCTTCACCACCCTGTCGGCGGTGGCGGTACGCACCGCCCTGAAGATCATCCGCAGTCCGCAGATCCTCGGCATCGCCGTACTGCAGAGCGTGCTGTTCCTGCTGATGTTCCGGTACGTGCTCGGCGGGGCCATCGGCGTGCCCGGCCTGGCGTACGTCGACTTCCTCGTCCCGGGCTTCGTCGTCAGCGGCCTGCTGTTCACCGCCGGCGGGGGCTCGGTCGCGGTCGCCGAGGAGGCCGCCTCCGGCCTGTACGACCGGTTGCGCTCCCTGCCGGTGCCGAACGTCGCGGTGCTCGCGGGCCGCGCGGTCACCGACGCAGGGCTGATGGTCCTGGTCGGCATGGTGACGCTCGCCATCGGGTTCGCCGTCGGCTTCCGGAGCGACGCCGGCGCGCTGGAGTGGCTCGCCGCGCTCGGGCTGCTGGTCGTCTTCGCCGTCGCCCTGGCCGGGGTGTTCGTCTGGCTCGGCCTGGTCAGCGGCTCCGCGCAGGCCGCGCAGGGGCTGAGCATCCTCGCCGTGCCGTTCTCCTTCGTCTCCAGCGCCTTCGTGCCGGTGGAGACGATGCCCGGCGTGCTGGAGGCGTTCGCCGCCTGGCAGCCGCTGACGTTCATGGTCGACGCCTGGCGCGGCCTGCTGCTCGGCGACCCGATCACGAGCACGTTCGACCACTCGCTCACGTTCTACGTCGTCGGGTCGCTGATCTGGTCCGCCGTGCTGCTCGTCGTCACGGCCCCGCTGATCCTGCACGCGTACCGGAAGGACTGAGCCCGCCCCGCGGGAGCGGAAACAGGCGCATACTTCGCTCCCGGTCTGGCCGCTCCGGTCATGCCACGGACCCTGGAGTCCTCGATGTCGGGAAAGAACAAGGGCGGACGCGAAGCCCGCAAGCCGAAGCAGGACCAGAACAAGAAGCACAAGGGGTTCGTCGTGCCCACGGCGACGCCGGCCCTCGACGCGGTGAACCACGTGGGACAGCGGCCGAAGAAGTGAGGCCGGCGGTGCCGTGACCGACGTCTCACTTCGCACCTTCGCATGGAACATCCGCCATGGCGGATGGACGCCGGGGTAGATCGGGCCCGTGACCTTCGGACTCGAACTCACCCCCGCCCAGCACGACCTCGTCACGCGGGCGCACCGCTTCGCCGAGGACGTCATCCGCCCCGTCGCGGCGGAGTACGACCGCAAGCAGGAGATGCCCTGGCCGGTCCTCGAGGAGGCGGCGCAGCAGGGCTTCTACAACGCGTTGTTCTACCGCGACCTGCTGACCGACCCCACCGGGCTTTCGCTCCCGCTGTTCCTCGAGGAGATCTTCTGGGGCTGCGCCGGCATCGGGCTGACGGTGGTGTTGCCGGCGCTGGCGCTGTCGGCGCTGAACCAGGCCGGGCTGCCCGAGCAGGTCGCGAAGTGGGCGCCCCAGATGTTCGGCGAGCCCGGCGACATCAAGCTCGCCGCACTCGCCGTCTCCGAGCCGCAGGGCGGCAGCGACGTCGCCAACAACCAGACCCGGGCCCGCCGTGAGGGCGACGAGTGGGTCATCGACGGCGAGAAGATGTGGATCGGCAACGGCGGCATCGCCGACGTCCACGTCGTCAACGCGGTGGTCGACCCGGAGCTGCGGACCAAGGGCCAGGCGATGTTCATCGTCGAGAAGGGCACTCCCGGCCTGGAGCACATCCGCAACGTCGACAAGCTCGGCAGCCGGGCATCGATGACCGCCGAGCTCCGCTTCAACGAGTGCCGCATCCCGGCCGAGAACCTGCTCGGCGGCGACGAGAAGCTCGAGCGACGTCTCGCGAAGGCCCGCGAGGGCACAGGTCGGTCGGCGGCGCTCGGTGCCTTCGAGCAGACCCGGCCGCTGGTCGCCGCGATGGCGATCGGCATCGCGCGGGCAGCGCTCGAGTACTCGGTCGAATACGCGAACGAGCGCGAGGCCTTCGGTCAGCCGATCATGGAGAACCAGGGCGTGTCGTTCCCGCTCGCGGAGATCGCCGCCGACATCGACGCCGCGCGCCTGCTCACGTGGCGAGCCGCGTGGATGGGCTCGCAGAAGGTGCCGTTCCAGCACGCCGAGGGCTCGATGGCGAAGATGAAGGCCTCCGAGGTCGCGGTCCGGGCGACCGAGCGCGCGATCCAGACGTGCGGCGGCTGGGGCTACATCAGCGACCTGCCGGTCGAGAAGTGGTACCGCGACGCCAAGCTGTACACGATCTTCGAGGGCACCAGCGAGATCCAGCGGGTCGTCATCGGCCGGGCGCTCGCCGAGAACTGCCACCTCGGCCCGCAGCACCACCAGCTGCCCGGCGACAAGGCGGGGCTCAGCCGGGCCGTGGGCCGCGGGTCGGTCGCGCGCTCGAAGGCGGGCGAGGCCGCGCTCCGCGTCGCCGAGAACACCCCCGAGTCGCTACTGCGGCTCGCGGGCAGGATCGCCTCACCGGGCACGTAGGGGCGGCAGCGGCCGCCCACCCCTCATGAGGAGGAGGACGAGCCCGCTCCGGCGTTCGCCGCCTCCTGCTCGGCCGACCCCTGGCCTGGCGGCGCCTCGCCCGCCGACTTGCCCGCCGCCTCGCTGACCGGCCTGGCCTGCAGCGTCGCCTTGCCGTCCGGAGCCTCGACGTCGAGGGGGACGTCACCGGAGCGCACGAGGCCCAGCTGGACGCCCTGCGGCGGCAGGATCGCCTCGGTCACCCAGTCGACGGCGGTCCGCAGCCGGTTGCCGGGCAGCGCGAACAGGTGGTAGCCGCGGGTAACGGCCTTCGCGACGATGCCGCCGAGCGGGACGCGCAGCGGGTTGGCTGCCGCCTGGGTCCCGCCGAGGTCGACGACGAACCCGAGGTCGTGGTGCTTGTAGGCGCGCTTGCGGCCCTTCCCGAGCGAGGCGGCGATGTTCTTCGCGACCCGGTGACCCTGCCGTTCGGCGTGCTGAGCCGTCATCGCCGTGATCTCGCCGGGTTGCGTCAGGTCGGGCACCGCCGCGACGTCGCCGCAGGCGAACGCGTCCGGGTGGCCGGGGACGTTCATGAACTTGTCGACGACGAGCCGCCCCTGCTGCGTCTCCAGGCCCAGTCCCTCGACCACCGGCTCGGGCCGGACGCCGACGCACCAGATCAGCGAGCGGGTCGCTACGTCGGTGTCGTCGCTCAGGATGACCCGTCCGGGACAGGCCTCCGCGACGGACGTCTCCATCCTGACCTCGACGCCGCGTTCGCGGAGCACCGTGTCCGCCGTGGAGGACAGGTGCTCGGACAGGCCCGGCAGGACGCGGGGCGCGAGGTCGCAGAGCAGCCAGCGCGCGGAGCGACCCTCCAGCCGGGGATGCCGCTTGATCAGCGCCTCGGTGGCCAGGACGCCTTGGGCCGCCACCTCGGTGCCGGTGTAGCCGGCACCGACCACGACGAAGGTCAGCCGCGCCTCGCGCTCGTCCGGGTCGTCCGTGCTGTCCGCCAGCTCGATCTGCCGGGTGATGTGGTCGCGGAGGTAGAGCGCCTCGGCGATGTTGCGGAAGCCGTGCGCGTTCTCGCTCACCCCGGGGATGGGGAGCAGCTTGTTGACGCTGCCCATCGCGAGCAGCACCCGGTCGTAGGTGAGCTCGCCGCGCTCCCCCTCCGGGTTCGTGTAGGCGAGGCGCTTGCCGGCGAGGTCGATCGTGTCGACCGTGCCCAGCACCATCCGGACGTTCTTCAACGTGCCCTGGAGCGAGACGGTGATCCGCCGCGGGTCGAGCAGCCCGCTGGAGACCTCGGGCAGCAGCGGCAGGTAGAGGAAGTAGTCGGTCGGGTTGACCAGCACGATCTCGGCGCGGTCGCCGAGCTTGCGGCCCAGGGTCTTGGCCGCGTGGTAGCCGGCGAAGCCACCGCCGACCACGACGACCCGGGTGCGGGATGCACGGTTTTCTTCGCTCATGCCGGAAGAGTCTGACGCATCGCCTCCCCGGTCTGCACCCCGGTGTCTCCCCGGGCCTCCCGGACGTTGCCGGCGGGCACCTCCCGTGCGCCCTCGCCGAGTCGGCTCATCGGCTCTCGTCGCCGCTCCCGATGCGAAGGCGCACCCGCGGCCACGAGGTGTTGGCGTAGCCCTTGGGATTCCAGACGTCCTCGGCCCGGCTCGGCTGCAGCGCGGCGGACGAGTCCCAGGCACGGGCGACGACCTCGACCTCCCCCGGGGCGAGGTCGACGTCGAGGGACCACCAGCGCCAGGTCCAGACGCTCGCCTGGTCGCCGAGTTCCGCCTGTCGCCAGGTGGCGCCGCCGTCGACGCTGACGTCCACCCGCTCGACGGTCCGGCCCTCGCCCGCCATCGCGTAGCCGCGGATCGTCGTCCGACCGGCGGGCAGCACGTCCCCGGCCTCCGGGACGAGGATCTCCGAGTTCAGCGCGAGCGGACCGAGCGGGATGCCGGCCCCGGGGGCGGCGGTTGCCTCGGGCGGCAGGAACCGGTAGGCCGTCTGCTGGAAGAAGCTGGACGACGGCTCGGCCTGCACGCTGATCCGCTGGACCCACTTGACGCTGCGCGCACCGATGTAGCCCGGAACGACCGCCCGGACCGGCGCGCCGTGCGCGGGCGGCAGCGGCTCGCCGTTCATCCCCCAGGCGAGCAGGACCTCGTCGGCCATCGCCTTCTCGATCGGGATCGAGCTGCCGTAGGGCTGCGCCGGTTCCGCGTCGCGCGCCTCGTCCGGCGCCGCGAACGCGACGTGCGCGGCGCCCGGTCGCACCCCCGCCCGGGTGAGCACATCGGCGAGACGGACGCCGGTCCACTCCGCGGTCGAGATCGCTCCCCCGTGCCACGGGTCCTCCCCCGGGATCTCGCGGACGTCGATCAGGCCCGCGCGGCGGTTCCCGGCGCACTGCAGGGTGGCCGCGAGGGTCGACGTCGGACCGATCCCGCGCAGCGTGGCGAGGTCGAGTTCGAGGTCCCGGTCGACGAGCCCGTCGACGGACAGCCGCCAGGACGCCGGGTCGAGAACCGGGATCGGGCCGTGGTTGCGGCTGTAGAAGGACCCGATCGGGGTGGTCGGGCCCTCGGCGAGGACGGCCGCCGTGGGCTCGGCGTTGTAGGGGTCCTCCTCGTGGACGATCATGTGACCGCGGCGCACGCTCATGTGCGATCCCTTCCCCGCTTCCCCGCGCATGAGCGGTCCCGACGCCCGGGAGTGTCAGCACGCCTGTCGGGCAACGGCGTCCAGTCCGCCTCCTTCTCCCGGGCCGATCACTTCCCTCGATGTCGTCCGGGCCTTACCTTGTGGGCCCACGGTCTCGCCACCCCGGCGGAACCATCGGAGGACCAAGGGGTGGACGGATGCGGATCTCCGACGTCTTGCAGAACAAGGGTTCCGGCGTGACGACGCTCGACGCGTCGGCGACCGTGCGCGAGCTCGTCGACGTCCTGGCCGAGCGCGGAATCGGTGCGGTGATCGTCTCCTCCGACGGACGGTCGCCGGCGGGCATGGTCAGCGAGCGCGACGTCGTCCGCCGGCTGAAGGTCGCCGCGGACGACCTGCTCGACCAGACGCTGGAGCAGATCATGACGACCGATGTGGTCGTCTGCGAGCCGGCGGAGAAGGTCGACTCGGTGTTGCAGCTGATGACCGAGCGGCGGGTCCGGCACGTGCCGGTCGTGCACGAGGGTGCGGTCGTCGGCATCGTGAGCATCGGCGACCTCGTGAAGAGCCGCATCGACGAACTGGCGCTGGAGCGCGACCACTTGCAGAACTACATCAGCGGCGCCGTCTGACGGCGGCGACGACCGGCGCGACGGAGGAGGTCGCCATGTTCGTTCAGGTGATCAAGGGGTCGGTGTCGGACCGCGCCGCGGTACATGCGGCGCTCGACGACTGGATGCGCGACCTCGCCCCGACCGCGGCGGGCTGGCTCGGGACGACCGCCGGGGTGACCGACGACGGGACCTTCCTCGCGCTCGCCCGCTTCGAGTCGGCCGACGCCGCTCGGCGGAACAACGACCGCCCCGAGCAGGACGCCTGGTGGCGGTCGGTGTCGCAGTTGTTCAGCGGCGACGTCACCTTCCGCGACACCGAGGACGTCACCACCTGGAACGACGGCGGCTCGGACGACGCCGGATTCGTCCAGGCGATGGAGGGCCGTGTGCTCGACCGCGCCCGCGCGGACGCCCTCGTCAAGGAGATGGATGCGGAGATGACCGAGCGGAGGCCGGACATCCTCGGTGGCGTCACCGCGACCCAGCCCGACGGCAGCTACACCGACATCGTCTACTTCCGCTCCGAGGCGGAGGCCCGCGAGGGCGAGAAGCAGATGCGGCCGGAGGACCTGGAGCAGATGAACGAGGTGTGGGAGATCGAGGCCTTCCACGACCTGCGCGAGCCCTGGCTGTACTCGCCCTGAGCGGCTAGGTTCTCGTCCCGCGTCAGGCGACGCGTACCGGCATCTGCGACGAATCGGGGCCGCCCGTGAGCACGACCGACGAGACCCAGCCCGACGCGGGCACCGACATCATCGGCAGCCACGGCGCCGTCGTGTCCCACGCGGAGGTCCGCTCGGGCAACAGCGTGCCGCATGCGCTCGACGCCGCGCTCGTCGAGAGCCTGTCCTGGCAGCCGCTGGCTCGCCTCGGTCGAGCCGCGCAGGTCAAGACGCTGCTACGGACACCGGACTCCGTCGCCGGACTGCTCCGGCTGGAGCCCGGGACGTCGGAGAACGAGCACGTCCACGCCGACGCGCACCACCACGGCTGGGTGCTGCGCGGCGAGGCCACGGTGGCGGGCACCACCATCACCGCGGGCAGCTACTTCCACATCCCGGCCGGGGTGCGGCACGCGGTGACCGATGTCGGCCCGGACGGGTGCGAGCTGTTCTTCGTCTACCAGTTCCCGTCCGCGTCGCCGGACGGTTCCTGACCGCTCCGCGGACGCCTCGAGGGGCTCACCGCTCGGTGCGCGTCCGGGTGGTCGGCGCGCCGCGCGGCTCCGGCGGCTGCGGCGGCGGGGGCGGCGGGGGCGGCGGGGGCGGAGCCACCGGCGCGAGGCTGGTCCGGGCGAGCAGCAGTGCCACGTCGTCGTCCGAACCGCCGGCGGGGGTCAGCGCGTCGACGGTGGCGTCGGCGAGCCCGTCGAGAACCGGTCCCGACCGGGCGAGGACCTGCGTGAGCACCGCGATGCCGTCGACGACGTCCCGCTCCCTGGTCTCGACGAGACCGTCGGTGTAGAGCGCGAGGACGGTACCGGGTACCAGGGACACGCTCTGAGCGGTGAACGGCACGCCGCCGACGCCGAGCGGGATGCCGGTCGGGCCCGGCCCGCGTCCGGGGGACGGCAGCTCGGCTCCGGGCGGGAGCACGATCGGCGGCACGTGGCCGGCGTTCGCGATCGTCACCTCGCGGCCGACGGGGTCGTAGACGGCATAGACGGCGGTGACGATCTGCGGGACGTCGAGCGTCTGCACGAGCCCGTCGAGCAGCCCGAGGACGCGTTCGGGCGGCAGGTCGAGCGCGGCGTAGGCGCGGGTGGCGGTGCGCAGCTGGCCCATGACCGCGGCAGCCTGGATCCCGCGGCCCATCACGTCGCCGATGACCAGTGCGACGCGCCTGTTCGGCAGGGGGATGACGTCGAACCAGTCGCCGCCGACCTGCGTGCCGGCCGTGCCCGGCCGGTAGTGCCAGTCCAGCTCGAGTCCGGGGACCTCCGGCAACGACGTCGGCAGCAGGCTGCGCTGCAGGGCCAGGGAGGCATCGGCGCTGGCCTGGAAGCTCTGGGCGTTCTCGATCGCGACGGCCGCACGATGCGCCAGGTCCTCGGCCAGGGCCAGGTCGTTCGCGTCGTAGCGGCGGTCCGTCCGGCTGGACAGGAATTGCATCGCACCGAGCACGCGGCCGCGCGCCTGCAGCGGCACGATCATCGCCGAACAGAGGCCCAGCTCGCGTGCGATCCGAAGGTGCTCCTCGTCCTTCGCGGCGGCCACCAGCATCTCGTCCGAGATGACCGGGTAGAGCTCCGGCTTCCCGGTCCGCAACACGTTGGTCACCCCGGTGGAGGCGGCCGGGTCCGGCGGGTAACGCCTCTCGAGTTCCTCGGCGAAGGCGACCTTGTCCGGGTCGACGTGCGCGATGGCCAGCGTCCGGGCGTTCTCGCGGTCCACGGTGACGCTCGCCCAGTCGGCGAGACGAGGCACGGCGAGCCGGGCGACCGCAGCCAGCGTCGCCTCGTAGTCCAGGGATCGCGCGAGTTCCGCGCTCGCGGCCGCCAGGAACGCGAGTTTCTCGCTGGCGGACTGGGCGTCGGCGAGGGCGTTCGCCCGGTCCAGCGCCTGCGCGCATTCGGTGGCCAGGGAGCGGAGGAAGCCGATCTCCTCGTCGTCCACGTCCCGGGAGGCGGGGAACGACAGCGTGACGACGCCGAGACGACGCTCGCCGATGGACAGCGGCAGGCAGATCAGTGCGTGGTCGCCCCGCGGCCGGAGGCCGGCCAGTTCCGGGTAGCGGCGATCCCTCTCGGCGAGGTCGGCCACGACGACGACAGCGTTGGTGCGGATCGCGTCGCTGGCCGGCAGCGGGGCGGCGACGGGGAACCGGCGCCATGCCTCATCGAGGACGATGCCGCCGCTGCGGACCACCTCGAGTTCGGACCCGTCGTCGCTGAGCAGACACAGGGTGCCGACGGTCGCGCCGAGGACGTCCGCGGCCTGGCGGACCATGATGTCCGCGACCTCGGCCGACGTCCGTGCCGCGACGAGGGATGCGGAGATGTCCTGCAGCCGCGCCAGGCGGTTCGCCAGCGTCCGCTGGGCGTCGAACAACCGGGCACGGTCGAGGCTCGTCGCGGTCGTCGAGGCCAGGGCGGACAGGAACGCCCGCTCGTCGGAGTCGAACAGCCGGGGCTCGAAGAAGGTGAGCCGCAGGGCTCCGAGCCGCTTGGACCCCATCAGGAGAGGCACGGCGCACAGGGCGACGACGTCCGGCTGCTCGGCTCCGAGGACGGGGAACCAGGCGTCGCGCTCGGCCGCGGTCTCGATCCAGATCGCCTCCCCGCGGGCCATCGCCGCGACCGCCGGGGACGACTCCGGGCTCGTGCCGTGCCGCGGCAACGACGACTGCTTCGGCGGAACTCCGTGGCAGGCGGCGAGGCGCATGCTCCGCAGCGACGCCACGTCCACGATGCTCGCCGGGTCGGGGACGACCAGCGCGCCGCGGTGCGCGCCGAGGGCCTCCACCGCCTCCGCGAGCACGACCCGTCCGATCTCCTCCGCGGTCGTCGCGCCGGCGACGGCGGCGGTCACCCGCTGCAGCCGGGCGGATCGTTCCGCGGCCCGCCGCAGCCCGGAGAGCCGGTCCACCTCGTCGAGCAGGAACTCCTCGAACGTCCGGTGAACCGCGGGCGCGCCCCCGGCCGCCTCGCGCAGGGCGGCGCCGAGCGAGGTGACGTACCAGTGCCGGAAGGCGGAGTGCTGCGGCGGCTCCTCGAGCGTGAGCAGCCGGGCGGAACGTGCGTAGGTGTCGGCGTCGTCGAGCGCCGCCAGGTAGCGCTCACCGGCGGCGGCGGCCGACGCGGGCAGGGTCAGCCGGAGCGTCGTCCGTGGCTCCCCCCGGGCGGCCGCCGCCGAGGCCTGTCGCTTGATCGTCGCCCGCGCCTCCGCGAATTCGGACGTGACGACCTCGATGAGCGCCGCGAGCGGAGGGGGCGGCGGCGCGCTGATACCCGCCGCTCCGCCGGAGGAGACGAGGGAGAATTCGCGGACCAACCCGTCGATGTGCGCCTTCGCCGCGACGAGGAGGTCGGTGGGTACGTCCCCGATCACGACCGTGTAGCGGGGTTCGACGTCGCCGTCGCCGTCGCCAGGCCAGGTGACCTCGTCGTCGAAGGCGGCGAGCAGGGCGTCGACGTCACCGGTCGCGGGGTCGGTCGCGGTCCCGGTCGGCTCGTCGCCGGGGTACGGAACGCCGGCCGCGCTCTCTGCGGTGATCTCCGCCCAGACCGCCTTGCCCGAGTCGGTGCGGACCACCCCCCACCGCGCGGCGAGCGCGTCGACCAGGGCGAGCCCCCGACCCGTGAGGCCCGAACTGGGCGCGGACGGCAGGACGGGAGCCACCGTGCTGCCGTCGTGGACCTCGAGGCGCACCACACCGTCGGAGGCCTCGACGCACAACCGCAGCGGCGGGCCCACGTGGAGCAGGCCGTTGGCCAGCAGCTCGGTGGCGGCGAGCTCGACCTCGTCCCGGAATTCGCCGGAGCCCCAGCGGGACAGCCGCTCGCCGACGAAACGCCGCCCGTCCGGCACATCGGTCGGGTCGCCCAGCAGGTCGAGCTCGGCACGGGGCACAGGCTCCCCCCTCGCTCTCGACGACCGGGCCTCATTGTGACCGACGACGGAGCGAGGTGCAGCGGCCGGTCAGGCGACGAGCGGGGCGGCGGGGTCGGCGAGCCGCTCGAGCTCGATCGGGCCAGGGGCCGGGGCCAGGGGCCGACACGCGGGGAACAGGTGCAGCACCTCCACGCCATGGGCCAGCACCGCCACGTCCTGCCCAACCCCGTGCGTCGTCCCGCGTCAGTCGCGGTGCGGCCGGTCCCCGCGATGCGGCGGGCCCTTGCGGTCCACCAGCTTCGTGATGCGGTCCTGCAGATCGGCCTTGCGCTGGTCGGCCTGCGCCTGGGTCAGGCGGCCGGCCTTGACCGCGTCGTCCAGCCGGGTCTCCGCGGCCTTCACGAGGTCACCGATCAGCTTGTCCTTGGGGATGCTCTTCTCCGCCGCGACGTCGGCGAGGGACTTGTCGCTCCGCAGCGCCGCCCGCAGGTCGTCGACGGACACGCCGAGGGCCGTGGCGGCCGCGTCGAGGCGCGGACCGCCGGGCCGGCCGGGGCCGTGCCCGCCGGGCGGCGGCATCTTGTCGGCGAGGGTGCTCGCGACCTTGTCGGCCTGCGCCTGCGTGATCGTGCCGTCCGAGATCAGCCCGGAGAGCGCTTCCTTGAGGCGAGCCGTGCGGTCCGCGGCGCTCGGCATGTCCGGGGCGGGCGGGTCCTGCTCGGTCGCGCTCGTCGCGGGCGCCGGGGCCTCGCTGGTAGCGGCATTGGCCAGCGCGGGCGCGACGATGACGCCGGTGGCCAGGCCGCCGAGCCCCAAGGTCGACGCCAGAGCGATGGTGCCGAAACGCTTCTTCACGGAACTCTCCTTCTCCCCCGGGGCTCCGGGCGGCCACCGTCACGATGACAGTCGGCACCGGCCCTGGCACCGCCCTGCGACGACCATAAGAATCAACTGTGAGTCTCCCGGCCGCGCGCCGGAGGCGTCCCGGACGCATGACCTCTACGGTCTACGCGTGCTGCTTAGCTACATCTCGGACCTCGAGACCTGCCTCAGGCTGGTGCCGCTCCAGCTCTACGGGGTGCTCGACATCCGCTCCGCCGGCTCGCGCTGACGTGCCCCGCAGCGTCGTCACCGGGGGAGCCGGTTTCCTCGGCTCACACCTGTGCGAACACCTCCTCGCGCTGGGCCACGAGGTGCTGTGCCTCGACAACTTCGTCACCGGCGGCCCGCACAACGTCGAGCACCTGCTGGAGCACCCCGGGTTCCGGCTGATCCGCTGCGACGTCACCGAGTACGTCCACGTGCCCGGCCCGGTGGACTACGTGCTGCACTTCGCCTCACCGGCGAGCCCCATCGACTACCTGAAGCTGCCGGTCGAAACGCTGAAGGTCGGCTCGCTCGGCACGCTGCACGCGCTCGGGCTGTCCAAGGAGAAGGGCGCGCGGTTCCTGCTCGCGTCCACGAGCGAGGTGTACGGCGACCCGCTGATCCACCCGCAGCCGGAGAGCTACTGGGGCAACGTCAACCCGGTCGGCCCCCGCGGCGTCTACGACGAGGCGAAGCGCTTCGCCGAGGCGCTGACCATGGCCTACCGGCGCTCCGCCGGCCTCGACACCGCGATCCTGCGCATCTTCAACACCTACGGCCCGCGGATGCGACCCAAGGACGGCCGGGCGATTCCCGCCTTCGCGACCCAGGCGCTACGCGGCGACCCGATCACCGTCGCCGGCGACGGCTCCCAGACCCGGTCCGTCGTCTACGTGGACGACGAGGTCGACGGCATCGTCCGGCTGCTGCTCTCCGATCACCCCGGGCCGATGAACATCGGCAACCCGTACGAGCTGTCCGTGCTCGAGCTCGCGGAACTGGTGCGGGAGGTCGCGGGTTCGGACTCGGAGATCACGTTCATCCCGCGGCCCGTCGACGACCCGACCGTGCGACAGCCCGACATCACCCTGGCCCGCGACGTCCTCGGCTGGGAGCCGAAGGTCGACGTCCGCGACGGGCTCATCCGGACCGTCGACTGGTTCCGCCGACACGCGGGTTGAGTCCGCCGGCCGTCGGCAGCGCGGCGGCCGACTCGCCTTCTGACGTCAGAACAGCCTCTTGCGTCGACACAGTAGCGATGTATCGTTACCGTCATCCGATACATCAGGAGGCAAGATATGAACACCACGTTCGAACGCGTCGGGCCCTGGCAGGGCCACCGCCAACGCCACCACCACCCGGGCCGCCACGGCGTCCCCGGAGCGGACGGACCCCGCGGCCCTCGCGGTCGCCGAGCGGGCGGTCGCGGGCGGGCGCCGCGCGGCGACGTCCGCAGCGCCGTTCTACTGCTGCTGGCCGAGGAGCCGATGCACGGCTACCAGCTGATGCAGGCCATCGCGGACCGCAGCGGCGGTCGCTGGACTCCGAGCCCCGGCGCGATCTACCCGACCATCAGCCAGCTGGAGGACGAGGGTCTCGTCACGGTCACGGCCGACTCCGGGCGCAAGCTCGTCACCCTCACCGAGTCGGGGCGCGAGCAGGTCGAGGCGTTCCGCGCGTCCGCCAACCCGTTCGCCGGCTTCGAGAGCGGCCCCGACCTGCGCGCCAACCTGGAGAAGCTGCACTCCGCCGTCCGTCAGGTCGGCCGGACCGGCACGGAGGCTCAGCGCGCGGCCGCCGCGGACATCCTCGAGCAGGCCCGCCGCTCCCTCTACCTGCTGCTGGCCGACGACGGCGAGGAGCCGACCGAGAGCTGACGGGGAGCGCGGAGCCCCGGGAAGTCCGGCGCCCTCGCCGCGGCTACGATCCCGACGGCTCCGGCTCGCGCGTCCAGTGGTGGTCGTCCAGCTCGAACCGGCTGGCCAGACGGCGGTAGGAGAAGGTGAAGCCCGACCACATGATCGGGTTCTCGCCGTTGGCGTCGAGGTACCAGCTGGCACAGCGGCCGGCGTTCCAGACCGAGCCCTGCAGCCCCTGCTGCACCTGCTCGTTGAACGCCGACTGGACCTCGCGCCGGACCTCGAGCCTCGACAGCCGGTGCTCCCGCATCGCCCGCAACGCGTTGAGGAGATAGCGGTACTGCGATTCGAGCATGTAGACGATCGAGTTGTGCGCGAGGTTGGTGTTCGGCCCGTACAGCAGGAACAGGTTGGGGAACCCGGCCACGGTCATCCCGAGGTAGGCCTCCGGCTTGACCGACCAGGCGTCCGCGAGCTTCCGGCCGTCGGGACCTCGGACGAGCTGGGCGATCGGCGGCTCGGTCGGCGTGAACCCGGTGGCGAAGACGATGGCGTCGACGTCGCAGCGGGTCCCGTCGCTACCGACGAGCGTGCTCCCGTCGACCTCGACCAGCCCCTCGCTGACCACGTCCACGTTCGGGGAGCTGACCGCCGGATACCAGCGCTTGGTGAGCAGCACCCGCTTGCACCCGATGACGTAGTCGGGCGTGAGCCGGCGACGCAGCTCCGGGTCGGGGACCTGGCGCCGCAGCTGGATCCTGGAGATCCCCTCCAGCAGCTTGGTCAGCCTCGGAGCCTTCGCGAAGGGGACGAGCAGCGGTTCCCGTAGGCCGTAGTCGATCGCTCGGGCGACGTCCTGCGTCGCCGGTGCCCTCCGGTAGAGCCGCTGGAGCCAGCGGCCGACCTTGCGGTCGAGCAGCGGGAGGACCCATGGCGGCGTCCGCTGGAACACGAACAGCTTCTCGACCTGCTCCTGCAGGTGCGGCACGAGCTGGATGGCCGTGGCGCCTGTTCCGACGACGGCGACGCGCCGGCCGGTGAAGTCGTGCCCGTCGCCCCATCGCGCGGTGTGCACGACCGTGCCCGGGAAGCCGTCGAGGCCGGGGATCTGCGGGACGCGTGGCTCGCTGAGCAGGCCGGTGGCGCCGACCAGCACGCGAGCGGTGAGGCTGCCCCGCGAGGTCTCGATCTCCCAGTGGGAGCGGTCGTCGTCCCAGCGGGCGGCCCGTAGGTCGCAGTCGAAGTGGATCTGGTCGCGGACCCCGAAGCGGTTCGAGCAGTCGATCAGGTACTTGAGGATCTCCGGCTGCTCGGAGTAGCTCCGGGGCCAGTCGGATCGCTTGGCGAAGGAGTACGAGTAGAGGTTCGACGGGACGTCGCACTGGCAGCCGGGGTAGCTGTTGTAGAACCAGGTGCCGCCGACCTCGGGTGCCCGCTCCAGCACGGCGAAGTCCTCGAACCCCGCCCGCTGCATCTCGATCGCGGCGCCCAGTCCGCCGAAGCCCGCGCCGACCACGGCGACGTCGACGTGCCTCGGCAGCGTGGAGGGTCGCTTCAGGGTGGAGGGTTGGGTCACGGGCGGTCTCCTGGGACGAGGAGGGATGGTCAGGAGCGCGCGCTCGCCTCCGCGCAGCTCTTGCAGGTGCCCAGCACCTCGAGCGTGTGATCGACGTCGACGAACCCGTGCTCGCGGGCGACGGCCGCCGCCCAGCGCTCGACGGCCTGCCCCGAGACCTCCGCGGTGCGGCCACAGGCCCGGCAGACCAGGTGGTGGTGATGGCGGGTGCTCTCGCACTGCCGGTACAGCGCCTCACCGTCGGTGGTGCGCAGCGTGTCGACGGCGCCGGCGTCCACGAGGACCTGGAGGTGGCGGTACACGGTGGTCAGACCGATCGGGTCACCGCGGCGGCGGAGTTCGGCGTGCAGGTCCTGGGCGCTGCGGAAGCCGACGCTCTCCTCGAGCAACGCCTCGACCGCCGCGCCCTGCCGCGTGGTCCGGACCCGTCCCATGCTCGGGAACGGTACCGAGCCTCTGCTAGTTTGCAACTGACAACGGTTTTCATGAGCTACTGGCGAGGGAGGGTCCGATGTTCGCTCGCGTCGGCCGCGCCCTGGCCGCCGTCGGCCTCCTGCCGCTGGCCGTCGGCTGCGGCGTCGCGTCGGGGACGAGCGCCGAGGGGCAGGGCGACGGTCGGCTCCGCGTCGTCGCGACCACGACCCAGGTGGCCGACTTCGCGCGGCAGGTCGGGGGCGACCGCGCCGACGTGACCGGCGTGCTGAAGCCGAACGTCGACCCGCACGACTACGAACCCTCGCCCGCGGACCTCACCGTCATGCACCACGCCCAGGTCCTGGTGGAGAACGGCGTCGGGGTGGAGCAGTGGCTCGCCGGCGCCGTCGACAGCTCGGGCTACGACGGTCCGATCGTCGATGCCAGCGAGGGCGTTCGGCTGCGTGCGGGGACGGAGACGAGCGGGCAGCACGAAGGCGGCGAGCACGGGAACCAGGACCCGCACATCTGGCAGGACCCGCGCAACGCCAAGATCATGGTCGCCACCATCCGCGACGCGTTCGTGGCCGCCGACCCGGCCGGTGCCGACGTCTTCCGGCGCAACGCGACCGGCTACCTGGCCGAGCTCGACCAGCTCGACACCGACGTCCGGGGCCAGATCGACGCCATCCCGCCGGACCGTCGCCGCGTCGTCACCGACCACGACTCGCTGGGCTACTACTTCGACCGCTACGGCCTGACGTTCGTGGGCGCCGTGATTCCGAGCTTCGACAGCTCGGCCGAGCTGTCCGGGCGCCGGCTCGCCGATCTCGTCGCCGAGATCCGTGCCCAACACGTGCCGGCGGTGTTCGCGTCGGCCTCGCTGCCGCCGCGGACGGCCGAGACGGTGGCCTCCGAGGCCGGGGTGAAGGTCGTGGCCGGCCCGGACGCGCTCTACGGCGACACGCTCGGCCCGCAGGGCTCGCCCGGACAGACGTACCTCGGCATGGTCCGCCACAACACCGCCACGATCGTGACGGCGCTGCGATGACCGCTGCGATGACCGAGGCGCCATCCGCCGCGCCGGCGCTCGTGCTCGAGGACGTGACGGTCGCCTACGGCTCGATCCGCGCCCTCGAGAACACCACCGGGGTCGTCCATCCGGGCCAGTCGGTCGCGCTCATCGGCCCGAACGGCGCCGGCAAATCGACGCTGATCAAGGCCATCCTCGGGCTCGTTCCGCCGGGCTCCGGCCGCCTGACGGTGCTGGGTCGCGACCCGGTCGCCGCACGGTCCGACGTCGGATACGTGCCGCAGGCCGACACGCTGGACCTCGAGTTCCCCGTGTCGGTGTTGCAGGTCGTGTTGATGGGCCGTTATCGGCGGATCGGCTGGCTCCGGCGACCGGGGGCGGACGACCGCGAGCGGGCCCGGGCCGCCCTCGCCGAGGTAGGGCTCGAGGACCGCGCCGACGAGCGGTTCGGCGCCCTGTCCGGGGGGCAACGCCAGCGGGTGCTGCTGGCGCGGGCGATCGTCGCCGAACCCCGGCTGCTGCTGCTCGACGAGCCCTTCAACGGCGTCGACGCGGTCAGCCAGGAGCGGCTGCTGACGGCCCTCGCGCGGCTTCGTGCCGGCGGCGCCGCGGTCGTCATGAGCACCCACGACCTCGCGCTCGCCCACCTGGCCTGCGACCAGGCCTGCCTGCTGAACCGGCACCAGATCGGCTTCGGCCCCATCGACGAGACCCTGACGCCGGAGCTGCTGCAGCGCACGTACGGCGGACGCGCCCTCGAGCTGCGCGGGGACGCCGTCATCGTCGCCCAGCCATGAGCGGCGGATCGGGACGTCGGGCATGACCGGCCTGCTGATCGAGCCGTTCGAGCTGCCCTTCATGCAGCGGGCGCTCGTCGAGATGCTCCTGCTCGGGGTGCTGGTGGGCGTGGTCGGCGTGTACGTCGTGCTGCGGCGGCTGGCGTTCGTCGGGGACGTGGTGTCCCACACGGTCTTCCCGGGCGTCGTGGTGGCCGCCCTGCTGGGGCAGTCGCTCGCGCTGGGCGCGCTGGTCGCGGGGGCGCTGACCGCGGTGCTGCTGACGGTCCTGTCCGCGCACCGGCGGGTGAGCGAGGACGCGGCGCTCGCCGTGCTGCTCACCAGCTTCTTCGCGGTCGGCGTGGTGCTCGTGAGCCGACAGCGGAGCTACACCGCCGACCTCACTATGTTCCTGTTCGGCCGGCTGCTCTACGTGGACGTGGCCCAGATCGTCCAGACCGCCGCCGTGGCCGTGGTCGTGCTCGCGGTGCTCGCCGCGCTGCACAAGGAGCTGGTGCTCCGCGCCTTCGACCCGGACGGCGCGGCCGCCGCGGGCTACCGCATTCCCTGGCTCGACCTCGTGCTGAACCTCGTGCTCGTGCTCGTGGTCGTCGCGGCGGTGCGGGCGGTCGGCACCGTGCTGGTGATCGCACTGATCATCGTGCCGGCGGCGACCGCGAGGCTCCTGTCCGACCGGCTGCCGGTCATCCTGGCCGGCTCCGTTCTCGTCGCCGTGGTCTGCGGCTACCTGGGTCTGGTGGTCAGCTACGACGCGTCGGTCCGCTCCGGCGCCCGGCTGGCGTCGGGGGCGTCGATCGTCGTCGTCCTGGTGCTGGCATACCTGCTGGCGTGGGGCGCCGGGCGGTTGCGGACGCTGCGCCGGACACCCGCCCCCGAGGCGGCGGAGGCGGGAGGCGCCGCGATGAGCGACGTCCTGGGGCTCGACCCGTTCCTGGTCCGCGCACTCGTCGAGATCGTGCTCGTCGCGACGTTGTGCGCGGCCGTCGGCGCGCAGGTGGCCCTGCGCAGGCTCGCCTTCTTCACGACGGCCATGACGCACGCGACCTTCCCGGGTGTGGTGATCTCAGGTCTGCTCGGGGTGAACCTGCTCCTCGGTGGGGCGGCGTTCGGCGTGATCGTGGTGCTGCTCATGGCCACGCTCGTGCAGCGGCCGCGGACCGACGACGCCAGCGTCACCGGCGTGCTGCTCGCGGGTGGTTTCGCGCTGGGCGTGCTGCTGCTGTCCGCACAGGACGGTTTCACCCGCGATCTGTCGGCCTACCTCGTCGGCTCGATCGTCACGGTTCGGCCGGCCGACATCTGGCTCACGGCGGTCGCGCTCGTCGGGGTGCTGCTCGTGCTCGCCGCGATCGGCAAGGAGCTGGTGCTGGTCGCCTTCGACCGCGGCGGGGCGGCGGCCGCCGGCTTCCCGGTCCGGCGGCTCGACGTCGCCCTGCTGCTGCTCGTCGAGGTCGCGGTCGTCACCTCGATCCCCGCGGTCGGCACGCTGCAGTCGGTGGCGCTGATCGTCGCCCCCGCGGCCGCGGCGCGGCTGTGGGTCTCGCGGGTGGTGCCGATGACGGTGCTGGCCGTCGGGATCGGCGTGACGTCCGGAGTCGCCGGGGTGCTGCTGTCCCGCGCGGTCGACATCGCGGCCGGCGGGACGGTCGTTCTGGTGCTCGCGGCGGTGTTCGTGCTGTCGGTGCTGCTGTCCGAGGGTGGCCCCGTCCGCGGTCGGATGCCATCGGGCGAGCCCCACCCGCAATAGTCCCGAACGCTTCCTTCCACAGGAGCGCTCCTAGGCCCGAAATTGTCGGAGGTCCCCGAGAGAATAACGCCATGACGAGCCCCGGTTGCAAGCGTTGTTGTACGTGTCAATACCTGAAGCCACTGTCTGAATTCAATAAGCGCGCGAGAAGCAGCGACGGACTCCAGTCCCGCTGCCGCGAGTGCTCTCGCACCTGGTACCAGGCCAACAAGAAGGAACACAAGGCCACCACTCGCAAGCGCAACGATCGAACACGAGGCGAGAACTGGGTGCTCATGATGCGCTACCTGCAGGAGCATCCGTGCGTTGACTGCGGGGAAATGGATCTCCGCGTGCTCGACTTCGACCATCGGCCCGGCGAGAAGAAGTTCGGGATGGTCTCGAGACTCGCGGCATCCTCATACCCATGGAGGACCATCGAGCGCGAGATCGCCAAGTGCGACGTTCGCTGCGCCAATTGCCATCGAATCGTCACTTGCGAGCGAGCAAGAAGCTGGCGACAGAAGGCTCTCGAAGGGCAAGCGGAGGTCTAGAGAACACAACTATCGAGGTGGGCCGTGCGCGACTCGAACGCGCAACTCGAGGGTTAAAAGCCCCCTGCTCTGCCAATTGAGCTAACGGCCCGTCCTGTTTTCAGTTGTCGCACTACCGAAGGCCCACCCTCGCTGCCGAGACTTCCCTCGTCGGGCAGAAGGCTAGCCGCTCCTGGCGAGGGCTGGGACCACGGTGGGCCCGTCCCGACCCTCATGCTGCTCGTGTCGCGAAAGCTGGGTCGTTGCCGGTGCAACGGGCGGTCAAGTGGGCACGCCAGTGGGTGAGCGCGAGCCCGCACCGCCGCGGGCAGCTGCCGCCCCCGTTACCCGGCGACGCGACGCCCCGTCGCCCGGGTCCCCCGTTCCGAGTTCAGGAGTCTCCCTGTGCAGACCGTCAACGCCTATGCCGCCTTCGCCGCCGACGAGCCGCTGAAGCCGACCACCATCGAGCGGCGGGAGGTCGGGCCGAAGGACGTGCTGATCGAGATCAAGTACGCCGGCATCTGCCACTCCGACATCCACACCGCCCGCGGGGAATGGCACGACGTGACCTACCCGATCGTCGTCGGGCACGAGATCGCCGGCGTCGTCACCCAGATCGGCGACGAGGTGACCAAGCACGCCGTCGGTGACCGCGTCGGCGTCGGCTGCATGGTCGGCTCGTGTCAGGAGTGCGAGAACTGTCGGCGCGGTCTCGAGCAGTACTGCCTGAAGGGCATGATCGGCACCTACGACGGCGTCGACGTCGACGGGCGGCCCACCGCCGGCGGCTACTCGACCCACATCGTCGTCAGCGAGGACTTCACGCTTCGTATCCCGGACGGCATCGAGCTCGACGCCGCCGCGCCGCTGCTCTGCGCCGGGATCACGACCTACAGCCCGCTCGCCCGCTTCGGAGCCGGTCCCGGCAAGAAGGTCGCGGTCATCGGACTCGGGGGCCTCGGCCACATGGCCGTCAAGATCGCGCACGCGATGGGCGCCGAGGTCACGGTGCTCAGCCAGTCGCTGAAGAAGCAGGAGGACGGCCTTCGGCTCGGCGCCGACTCCTACTACGCCACCAGTGAGCGCGAGACGTTCAAGGATCTCCGCGGCAGCTTCGACCTCATCATCAACACGGTTTCGGCGAACCTCCCGATGGACCGCTACCTCGGTCTGCTGAAGGCCGAGGGCACTCTCGTCGAGGTCGGCGCCCCGGAGAAGCCGATGCCGATCTCCGCCTTCTCGCTCATCGGCGGCGGCAAGACACTCGCCGGCTCGATGATCGGCGGCATCCCGCAGACCCAGGAGATGCTGGACTTCTGCGCCGAGCACAACCTCGGCGCCGAGATCGAGGTCATCTCCGCCGACCAGATCAACGAGGCCTGGGAGCGCGTGATCGCGAGCGACGTGCGCTACCGCTTCGTCGTCGACACCGCCACCCTCTGACGCGCACGCGCGAAGACCTCCTGGCGCCTTCGGCACCGGGAGGTCTTCGCCGCTGCTCCTACGACTCCTACGACCGTGGGCTCCACCGCACGGTGCTCTGCCAGTTCGGGTTCTCGACGACGAGCCGCTGCACCGCTCCTGCAGAGCTGAGCACGTAGAGCTCGGCCTGGTCGTCGTGACTGCCGCGATGGACGCGCGGCACCACGATCGACTTGCCGTCGGGCGAGAAGGAGCCGGACAGGTACTGCAGGCTCGGGTCCGAGCCGGTGATCTTTTCCAGTCCCGACCCGTCGGGATGCACGGTGTAGAGAGCGGACGGCCTGAAGGTGCCGGTCGGCGTGCCGACGTTGTCACGGAACAGGATCGTCTGCCCATCAGGAGACCACTGCGGGTGGTCCCCGAGCTTGCGGTCCGGCGGGGTGATCGGCCGCTCGTCGGTCCCGTCGGCCCGCATCGTGTACACGGACGAGGTCATCGCCTGACCGCTGTCGTCGAAGGTGCCCCGCTCGAACGCCAGGAGGGTCCCGTCCGGCGACCAGGCCGGGCCGTTGGTGTGCTGCGGCTCGGGCCGGGAGGTCAACAACCGCTCGCCGGAACCGTCCGCGTTGACCGTCCAGATCCCGGTCTGCTCCCTGGGATCGCTCGACGTCTTCACCGTGCGGGTGAACGCAAGCCGCTTCCCGTCAGGTGACCAAGCGGGATCGCCGTCGCAGCTGGACGGAGCCGAGTCGACACAGAGCGCACCTCCCGGCGAGTGGGTCAGCTGGGTGGCGGGCCCGCCGGCGACGCCGACCACGAAGACCTCTCGGAGCGAACAGTCCGGCCCGCAGCCGCGCTGCGGAACGTCCCGCCCGAAGGCGATCCGTGAGCCGTCCGGAGACCAGGTCGGGAGGCTGTCGGCGCCCTCCGGCCCCGGGTTCGTCAGCACCTTCTCCTGGGAGCCGTCGAGCCTCGCCGTGACGATCTGGGAGCTCGTGTGCGTCGCGTCCGTGAATCGCCGGAAGGCGATCACGTCGGCGGTACCGGAGGGGGCAGCCGCTGCCCCCGGCTGCGCGGTGGTGGGGACCGTCCTCGACGAGGTGCCGGAGCACGCCGTCGAGGTCGCGGCGACGGCGAGAACGGCCAGGCCGAGAAGGACACGCGCGGCAGCTTTCTTGTGACCGTCCATGGTGTCTCCTCTTCGCAAAAAGCGTCCGAATGTGGCGAAAGAGCGGTATTACTCGTTCCGACCTCGGCGCTTCAGGGAAATCATTTCGATTCACCTCACGAAAACCTCGCGGTTGCCTCACGGCGGTGCTTCCATGCCTGTCGTGACCCGCTTCCGGCTTCTCGGCCCCGTAGGGGCTGACCTGCGCGGAGAGGCACTCGTGCTGCACGGCGCCAAGCAGCGGGCACTGCTCGCGATGCTCTTGCTGCGCGCCGGCGACGTGGTCTCACGGGACCACTTGATCGAAGGCCTCTGGGGAGACAAGCCACCGAAGGACAGCGAGCACGCCCTCGACGCACAAGTATCGGCGTTGCGCAGGGCGCTGACTTCTGACGGGGCAGACCGGCTGATCCGGCGTCAACCCGGATACCTGATCCACGTCGAGGCCGAGGAGTTCGACGTCGCGTGTTTCGAATCGGCGCTGGCGGACGGAAACCGGCTCCTGGCCGCCGCAAGGCCTCAGGAGGCGGCGGACCGGTTGCGGTCCGCGCTCGGCCTGTGGCGCGGCCCGGCGCTGGCCGACGTCCTCGATGCCCCGTTCGCCACGGGCCCGGCGGCCGAACTCGAGGAACGCCGGTTGCAGGCAGTCGAGCTACGGGTCGATGCCGACCTGCTGCTCGGGGGTGGACCCGAGCTGGTCGACGAGCTCGATCGACTGGTACAGGCGCAGCCCCTACGCGAGTGGCTCGTCGCCGACCTGGCGCTGGCCCTCTACCGCTCCGGGCAACAGGCGAGGGCGCTGGAGACCCTCGCCGCGGCGCGGCGACGGCTGTCGGCCGAGCTCGGCATCGAACCGGGCGCGCGGCTCCGGGATCTGGAGGGGCGGATCCTCCGGCAGGACCCCGAGCTCAGCGCCCCCACCGCCCCGGCTCCCCCTCCTCGGGCCCACACACCGGCGGCGAGGGGAGCGACCGGCTCAGGCCCGGCGGACGCGCCGGCCGTCTCCCGCAGGCATGGGCCCCGGGCACGAGCGCCCACGAGGGCTCCGACATGGATGACCGTCGCCGCCGGCCTGCTGGCCCTCGCCATCGTCGCCTCCTTCCTCGCCGGTGACACCACCCGAGGTGCGCACGCGGCTCCGCAGGACACGGCGGCGGTCACGGCGATCAGCCTGTCGTCGGGGGAGCTCGGAGAGAGCGTTCGGTTGGACACGACGCCGACGGACCTCGTCGGCGACACCGACGGGCTGTGGGCGGCGGAGCCCGACGGGAACGTGCTGGTCCGGCGGGACACGTCGGGTTCGAGGGGCCGCGAGTCGGATGCGCGGGTGGCGATCCCGAGCGCTCCCGGGGCGGTGGCCACCGGTGACGGAGCGGTGTGGGCGGCCGGCACGACGGGCGGCACCGTCAGCCGCATCGACCAGCGCACGCAGCTGGTCACCCAAACCATCTCCGTGGGCGGCAGGCCGACGGGGATCGCGTTCGACGGACGCAAGATGTGGGTCGTCGACCCGGTGGGGCAGGCCCTGTCGCGGATCGACCCCGCGACAGGTCGGATCGAGCGCTCGCTGACGGTGAGCGACCCCGTCGCCCACGTGGCGACCGACGGGCGCACCGTCTGGGCGGCGAGCCCGAACACCGGCACGGTCGTGGCGGTCGACGGCGCGACGGGAAAGGTGCTCACCATCGTTCGGGTCGGCGGCGGGCCCACCGCCATCACCATCGGGGGCGGCTCGGTCTGGGTGGCGGACAGCCTCAACGCCACCGTGCTCCGCCTCGATGCGGGTACCGGTCAGATCGAGTCCACGATCCCGGTCGGTTCGGGACCCACCGACCTGACGTACGCCGACGGCGACCTGTGGGTGGCCAGCGAGTTCGCCCGGACCGTCTCGCGGATCAACCCCGCGCACAACTCCGTCACGCGCGTAGTGCAGCTGCCGAACCAGCCCACCTCGCTCGCCATGAGCACAGGGCGGCTCTGGGTGGGCACCCGCCCGAACGACGCCGTCCACCGCGGCGGCACGCTGACGCTGCTCACCTCGAACACCCAATCGTCGGTCGACCCGGGGATCTACACCGGCACGCAACCTCCTCAGTTGGCGGGGCTCGCCTACGACGGGCTGCTCAGCTATCGACCGACGAGCGGCCCGGCCGGCCTCCAACGCGTCCCGGATCTGGCGGAGGCACTCCCCACCTCGACCGCGTCCGGCACCAGGTACAGCTTCCGGCTGCGTCCCGGCATGCGCTACTCCACCGGGGAGATCGTTCGGGCCAGCGACTTCCGTCGAGCCATCGAGCGGATGTTCCTCAACTCCTCGACGTGGGCGACCTACTTCACCGCCCTCCTCGGCGCAGAACGGTGCCGTCCGTTGCCGGGAACCTGTTCGCTGGCGCGAGCCATCGTCACCGACGACGTCCTGGGAACGATCGAGTTCCAGCTCGGCCGACCGGACCCCGACCTCCTCGTCTGGCTCGGCCTGCCCTCCGCCGCACCGGTGCCTCCGGAAACCCCGATGCGGGACAGCGAGCTGGTCCCGGTGCCGGGAACCGGCCCCTACCGCATCGTCTCGGCGACGTCCGAAAGGGTGCGCTTCGAGCGCAACCCGTTCTTCCGCGAATGGTCGCCGGCAGCACAGCCCGATGGTGTGGCCGACGTGATCGACTGGCGATTCGACGTCCCGCAGGCGAGCCAGATCCGCACGATCGAGCTGGGGAACGCCGACTGGGCCGCGGAAGGGATACCGCCGGAGCTGCTGGCCGAGGTCAGGAATCACCGGGCCGCCCAACTGCACGTCAACGCCGTGCCGACGACCGACTTCCTGACGCTGAACACGGCACGCGCGCCCTTCAACGACGTCCGCGTGCGTCGCGCGTTCAGCCTGGCCATGGACCGCACCGCGCTTCTCACCGCCTACGGAGGGCCCGATGTCGCTGCTCCGACCTGTCAGCTGCTGCCCCCGAGCGTGAGCGGCTCGGGCGCGAACTGCCAGCTCGCGCCCGACCTCACCCGAGCCCGCGAACTCGTCGCCGCGTCCGGCACGCGAGGCACGCCCGTCACCGTTCTGTCCACCGGGGAAGCGGAGCCCCCGACCCTCATCGATCGCGTCGCTCGCACCCTCTCCTCCCTCGGATACCGCGTCAGCGTGCGCGGGCGGTTGCCGGAGACTCCCCCGCCGACGTCCGGGACCTCGGCGCAGGTGGCCTTCTCATCGTGGACGTCCCCGATTCCGGACATCTTCTTCGCGAACTTCGTCTCGTGCGGCGGGTCGAACAACGGCTGGTTCTGCGACCCGTCGCTGGATCAGCTCACCGAGCGCGCACACGCCCTCGACGCGACCGATCCGGGCCAGGCCGGGCAGGTCTGGGCGGAGGCCGGCCGGCGGGTCGTCGACGAGGTGCCGGTCGTCCCGCTCGCCAACGGGCGGTCCGTGGAACTCGTCTCACCTCGGCTCGGTGGCTACCAGAACCACCCGTTGTTCGGCTTCCTGCCCGCGCAAGCCTGGGTGCAGTGACCCGGGAGTGCGGGCAGGTCAGTCAACCGCCGCCGGTTCTCCCGATGGGTGGACGACCCGGTAGGTCAGCTCGGCGAACTGACCGTTGCGCCGGAGATCGGTGAGCTTCAGGTCGCGAGCCAGCAGCCGCCGCGGCAGCAGGGGCGCGCCCGCGCCGAGGGTCACCGGTGCGACGCTCACCTCGATCTGGTCGAGCAGGCCGCGGTCGGCGAACTGGCCGACGAGGTCGCCGCCACCGACGAGCCAGATGTCCTTGCCGGCTGCCGCCTCCGTCATCTGGGCGTGCACCGTCGCCACGTCCTCCGAGGTGATCGTCACCGCGGCGCCCGGTACCGGCGGGAGGTCGCGGTGGCTGAACACCCAGAGCGGTACCTCGCCGTACCAGGTGCTCCACTTCTCCGGGTGATCGAGCGCGCCCTCGTGCTCGATCACCCACTCGTACGTCGTCGCCCCCATCGCCATCGCGCCGATCTCCCCGAAGAAGACCGGAAAGGCCTGGGCGTGGTCGACGTCGCCCTCGACCTCGAAGAGCCAGGCGAGCGAGTTGTCCGCGTCGGCGAGGAAGCCGTCCAGCGTGGTCGCCGTGTAGTACCGGGTCGTCGTCATGGCGCGGACTGTCGCACGGGGGTCCGACAGTTTTCGGCTCTCGTCCCGGCCGGATCGGTGGAAGGGACAATCGGGTCATGACCGACCCCGGGCAGTGGCGTCGGGTCGTGCTGCTGCTGTTCGCCGTCGCCTTCGGGACCAACGTGTCCACGCCCCTGCTCGTGCTCTACCGCGAGCGGCTGCACCTGTCTCCGGCGGTGGTCACGTCGATCTTCGCCGTCTACGCGGCGGGGCTGATGCTGGCCCTGCTGCTCGCCGGTCCGGCCTCGGACCGATTGGGACGTCGTCCGGTCGTCCTGCCCTTCGCCGCGCTGGCCGCCCTCGCGTCGGTCCTGTTCCTCCCCGCCGCCGACGCCACTCCGCTGCTGTTCGTCGCCCGCTTCCTGCAGGGTTTCGTCTCGGGCGCGGTGTTCAGCGTCGGCAGCGCCTGGCTGCGCGAGGTGGCCCCGGCGGCCCCGGTGAACCGGTCGGCCCGCCGGGCGTCGATCGCGATGAACGCCGGCTTCTCGTTGGGCCCGCTGAGCGCGGGGCTGCTCGCCGAGTACGGCCCCGCGCCGACCGTGACGCCCTACGTCGTGCACGTCGCCCTGGCGCTGGCCGCCCTGGCGCTCATCCTCCCGGTTCCCGAGACCGTGCGGACCCGTGCCCGCGGGCCGATGCTGCGGCTCCGGCTGCCGCCGGCATCACGCCGGCCGTTCCTGCTGCTGCTCGTCCCGACGGCGCTGCCGATCTTCGCCTACCCGGCCACCGCGGCGACGGTGCTGCCCTTCCTCCTCGACGACAGCGACCCGAAACTCGCGGTCGCCGGCCTCATCGCGGGGGTGGTGCTCGGCGTCGCCGTCCTCGTCGCGCCCGCCGCCCACCCGTTGGGTAGCCATGCGGCGCCGGTCGGGTGCGCGGTCGGCACGGTCGGCCTGCTGCTCGCCATCGTGGCCTCGCACGGCAGCACCTGGCTGCCGCTCGTGCCGGTCGCCGCCCTTCTGGGTGTTGGCTCCGGGCTGTGTCTGCCGGCCGGCCTGGCGCTGGCTGAACGGCTCTCGACCGACGAGTCGCGCGGGGCGGTCTACGCCGCCTTCTACGCCGTCGCCTACTCCGGCTTCGGCGTGCCCGTCCTCATCACGCTGATCTACGGCGAGCGGCTCGCGACGCCGCTCGCGGCGCTGGCCGCCAGCAGCGCCGTCCTCGGCGCCTGGCTGATGGTGGCCCGGCACCGGGTCCCGGTCGTCACCGCCTGACGGCTCAAGCGGACCCGGATCAACGAAACAGCGGAGGCAGGTACCGCAGCATCAGCGTCGACCAGGTGACGTGCGTCAGCAGCGGCGCCTGGATGCCTCCGGACGCCCGGCGCTGGAGGCCGAACAGCGTGCCCATCACGCCCGCCGCCAGCACCAGCGCCGGGTTGCGGGTGGCCACCGTGGTCAGCGTGTAGACCACGGTCGAGATCGGCACCGGGTGCTTCGCCCCGATCGCCGCGTACATCGCGCCGCGGAAGAAGATCTCCTCGCCGGCGCCGTTGGCGAGCGTCACGAACAGCACGTAGGGGTTGAAGCCCTGGTCGGCGAACTGCAGCACGTCGCGCAGCGCCCGGTCGAGGAACGGGATCTGCCGCACCACCAGCGCGCAGCCGTAGAAGACGCCGAACGCGGCGACTCCGGTGGCGATCGGGGTCACCACCGGGCGACGGAGCTGTGAGTCGGGGGCGATCATCCATCCGCGGTGCAGCGGCCCGGACAGGAACCCGCCCACGACCCAGGTGCCCGCCACGCCGAGCGTGGCCGCATAGAACCGTGGGGAGTTCGGGCGGCTCGACAGCGCCACGCCCAGCAGTCCCGACCCGGCGAGGGCCACACCGGCCGTCACGCGGCGCCTACGGGCGAAAGCCTCGTCGCTCTCCCGGTGGTCCCGCGGCACCTTCTGGACGAGGAAGTCCGGCAGGAGTTCGGCGACCCGGGCCCGGATGCGCCGCGTCCGTTCGCTCACAGGGCGGCTGCCTCACGCCGCGCGCGTGCCCGCTCGCCGAGCGCACGCAGGACGGCCTCGTCGTAGTCCATCGGCTCGAACGGGAGAAGCTCCCGGATGCTGTCGTCCCGGACCACGACCTCGTTGCTCATCGAATCGACGAGCGAGCGGCCCGTGGCGACGTCGACGTCGGTCACGAGGGACAGCCAGCGCGACGACAGCTGCGGGCTGAGCAGCGGCACCGGCAGCACGAACAGGTGCCGGCCCTCGATCACCGCCACCCGTCGCATCATCTCCAGGTACTCGAGCACCTCCGGCCCGCCGATGTCGTAGGCGCGCGACTCCGCGCCGGGCAAGGTGAGCGCCCCCACCAGGTAGCGGACGACGTCGTCCGCCGCGATCGGCTGGGTCCGCGTGTGGACCCAGCGGGGGGTGATCATCATCGGCAGGTGCTCGACGAGCTGGCGGGTCATCTCCCAGGAGATGCCGCCGTGGCCGATGATGATCCCGGCGCGCAGGCTGGTCACGCGCACGCCGGTGGACCCCAGCAGGCTTTCGACCTCGCGGCGGCTGCGCAGGTGCTCGGACAGGTCGTCGTCGTCGTCACCGAGCCCGCCGAGGTAGACGATGTGCTCGACGCCGGCCTTCGCGGCTGCACCGGCGAAGGTCCGGGCGGCCTCGGCGTCGCCGGAACGGAAGTTCTGGTCGCCGAGGGAGTGGACGAGGTAGTACGCCGCCTCGCAACCCTCTGCCGCGGTGACGATGCTCTGCTCGTGGTGGACGTCCGCGCGTACCGGCGTGCCCGCCCCCGCGTAGCCCTCCGGGTTCCGGGTCATGGCCCGGACGTCGTGCCCCTGCTCCACCAGCGCGGGGCACAACCGGCTCCCGACGAAACCGGACGAGCCGGCGACGAGTACGTGCATGGCCGTCCCCTTCCCGTTCTGCCGCTTCTCACCGGTTGACTGCCCGCACGAGGAATCGCATGGTGGCTTCAGACGCTGGATAGCCGCATCCGGCGCTGCGAACGGCACGTGCCTCGCGGTGCTCCGGCGCGCGGGGAGGGGGTCGCATGGTGCTGCCGGGCGAGACGCAGCAGAACGCGGCACAGCAGAACGCGGCACAGCAGAACGTCGCCGCGCACCAGGATGAGCCCGGCGCAGCCGGGAGCCGAGCCGGCGACGACGACGACGGGCAAGCATCCGATCCGGCGACGACCTCCGTGGGTGGACGGATCCGCGCAGCGAGGGAGTCCCGCGGCTGGGACATCGACGAGGTGGTGCGGCAGACGTCGCTGTCCCCGCGCATCATCCGAGGCATCGAGGCCGACGACTTCTCGGCGAGCCACGGTGACTGCTACGCCCGCGGCCACCTCCGCATCCTGGCCCGGGCCCTGTCGCTCGACGAGGCGTCCGTGCTCGTCGCGGTGCCCCCCTCGGACCCCCTCGCGGACCCGGCCGACACCACCGCGGAACCACCCTCGAGATCCCGGCGCCCGCCGACCGCACTGCTCGTTCTCGCGCTGGTTCTGCTCGTCGCCGTCGTCGCCCTCCTGCTGACGTAGCGGTCCGAGTCGCCGCCGAGCGGCGTCAGCGACCGGGGCGGCGCCAGTCGTAGACGACGGTCGTCCGCAGCAGCAGGTCCTGAACGGACGAGCGTCCCTCGCCGAGGGCGCACAGCAGCAGACCGATCGGGAAGACGACGTAGAACAGCGCGCGGGCGGTCGCGCGCACCGGGCCGAGCCGTCCCCCGCCCCGCGCCCGGACGCGCAGACCCAACAGGTCGTTGCCGAGCGTCCGGCCGGTCAACGACCAGGCCGCCGCCAGGTAGACGACGAGCACCGCGGCGACGCTCGCCAGGGCGAGGTTTCGTCCGATCGAGGGGAAGGAGAAGGCGGCCGGGCGCCACAGGAACAACACGCCGCTCAGCAGGAGGTAGGCGGCGGTCGCGACCGCCGCCGCCGCCAGCACGTCGACGACGGCGGCGGTGCAGCGGGTGACCACCCCGGCCGGGCGTCCCTGCAACGCATCGGCACCCACCGGCCTCGCAGGCATCCCCGTTGCCCTGCCGGCACCCACGGTGGTCATCGCTCGCCGCCGTCGGGTGGCTGCCCGGGGCGCCGCCGGCGCGGGAGCAGCCGTGCGAAGGCCGAGCCGACCGCGTCGTCCGCCGAGGCCGAGCGGGCCCGGATCCCGTGGACCGCGTCCGAGGCCAGGAAGCCGGACGACTCCCGGATGATCTCGGGCAGGTCGAGGGCGTCGATCACCTCCTGGGCGATGGCGACCAAGTCGATCCGGTCGAGGACCTTCTGTGGGTCCAACCGGTCGGCGACGGCGTCGACATCGACTCTGGCGAGGATCGGCGCGAGGTCGAGCCGAACCGCCGCGCGATCCAGGTCGACCCGATCCGCCACGGTGTTCACGTCGACGCGCTCGAGAATCGCGTCCAGGTCGACTCGCGCGACGACCGTATCCAGGTCGACCCGCGCGACCACCGCGTCCAGGTCGATCCGGTCCACGACGGCGTCGAGGTCGATCCGCGCCGCGACCGCGTCGATGTCGAGTGCGGCGGCGAGCCGGTCGATGTCGAGCCGTTCGAGGACGAGGTCGGTCAGGTCGAGGGTGTCGAGCAGGGTCCGGACGACACGCGGCGTCAGCTCGCGGACCAGCTCGCCGAGCTGCCGCCGCGCCGAGTCGAGGTCGGCGCGTCCTCGCCTCGTCAGCTCCGCCAGGACCCGGGCCATCAGCGTGGCAGGGGCGAGCCGCTCCGGCACGAGCGGTGGCCGCCGGAGCAGACCCCCCAGCGGACCGGCACGCCGGGCGAGGCCGCCGACGACGGAACTCGCCGCGTCGTAGCCGAGGTGCGCCACCGCCACGGCGACGTCGATCCCGACGAGCCCGTCGGCCGGCTCCGCGTCGCCGACCCGTGGCGCAGGGACCAGGGCCGCCGCGCCGGGCTGGTCGGGCGGACGCCGATCGGGAAGCGACGAGAGGGTCATGGAACCTCACCCCGACCGGAGTGTGTGGTGGATGGGACGACCGCCGGTCGAGGCCACCGTCGCCGCGGGAGACGTGGACGGCGACCTCGACCGGACGACGGAACTCAGGTGGTGGGAACCCCCGACTCCTCGGCCTCGCGTGCGGTCGGGACGTCGGCGTTGCCGTGCAGGGCCTCCTGCAGGTCCTGCTCCGCGGTCTTCGACAGCGAGGACTTGAGGACGGTGCCGCCGTAACGCGACATCGCGTCGACGGCCTTGTCCGGCGTCACCTTGTCGACGACGAGGAACAGCGCGGAGGTGCCGGGCTGCAGCATGTCCCGCACCCGGTTCTGGAACTCCCGGTCGACCCCCGTCTTCGTGATCTTGCCCGTGAGCGCCCCGAGTCCGGCGCCGACGGCCATGCCGAGCACCGGCACGAAGAACAGCACCCCGAACAGCAGGCCCCAGAACATGCCGTAGGTCGCCCCGGCACCCACGATGTGGTGGTTGGTCGTGACGTGGAACTTGCCCGCCTTGTCGCGGGTGATGACGGCGATGGCGTCGGACTGGAGAAGGAGCTCCTTCTCGAGCCGTTCCGCTTCCTGCGCCGCCAGGTGCGCCGTTTCCTCGTCGGGGTAGCCGATTGCGATCAGATCCGACATCGCTTCCTCCTGGTGTCCGTGCCGGTGGAACTCGAATCCGACCAGTCCTGCCCCGCCGGCGCGTCACCCGGGAGGCATGAAAAGCCGGCGACCGCCGCTGCTACTGCGCCGGCTCTGCTACTGCACCCGGCTCGGGATGTCCGGGTCGTCGTCCTGCGGCACGTACACGTCGTCGACGGCGATGTTGACCTCGATCACCTGGAGGCCGGTGAGCCGCTGCACGCTCCGGATCACGTTCTGCCGGATCGCGGCGGCGACGTCGACCATCGACGCGCCGTACTCGATCACCACGTCGAGGTCGACGGCGGCCTCGCGCTCGCCCACCTCGACGCCCACCCCCTGCGAGACGCTCGGGCCGCTCGACCCGGGGATGCGCTGGCGGAAGGAGCCGAGCGCACGGGTACCGCCGGCGCCGAGGTCGTGGACTCCGGAGATCTCGCGGGTCGCGACTCCGGCGATCTTGCGTACCACCACACTCGCGACGGAGGTCCTCCCGTCCTCGCTCGCCAGCGGCGAGAGCTCCGTCGCGCGGGTGTCGGAACGCCCTGCGGTGTCTGCAGTGCCTGAGGTGTCCGAGGAGGTCGAGCTCATCGTGCCGACTCCCTGGAGTTGCGGAGTTCGAACGCGGCCGCGATCTCGAGGAGACCGAAGACGGCGATCTCCAAGCCGAACAGGACCGCCAGGACGACGACCGTGGCCTCCGGCCACGCGACGGCGACGACCCCGACCAGGAGGCTGAACGCGCCGCTCAC
This sequence comes from uncultured Actinomycetota bacterium, assembly GCA_963783105.1. Classification (GTDB taxonomy): domain Bacteria; phylum Actinomycetota; class Actinomycetes; order Frankiales; family Frankiaceae; genus JAVEDQ01. The sequence continues at coordinate 685,195 of CAWAMI010000001.1, read as the reverse complement.
GAGCAGCCACCCGCGGCCCCGCCAGGAGCCGGAGTCCATCAGGGCAGCCGTCCCCTTCACGGCGCCGTGGAACAGGATGCTCAGACCGACGACGACCGCCAGCGCCCACAGCGTGATGTCCGGCCAGGCGATGGCGACGATGCCGCCGAGCACGAGGAGGACGCCGGCGACGATTCCGCCGGTCCGGTGCGCACGCCAGGACCGCACGATGTCCAGCACGCCGTTCGCCATCAGTCCGATGGCGACGAGCAACGCCAGCGTCCACGCGCTCGCGAACGGGTTGGCGACGAGGACGACGCCGAGCACGGTGGTGGCGATGCCGAGGACCAGAGTCCAGATCCAGTCCCCGTCGGCCCTGCCGACGGCCCGGCCTCCCCCGACGGTCGCTGACGTCATGGTCAGACCTCCTGCTCGCTGGTCGGGACGGTCGTCCCGTGCCTGGCACTGTCCGCCAGCACCCCAGGACGGTCCTCATCCCACCCGGATGATCCCGCTCATCCGGTCCGGGTGAGGACGACGGGACGAGGGCTCCGCGAGGCTGGCCGCCGTGGAACCGGCAGCAGAACTCGCGGATCCCCCGCCGCCGCTGCGGACACGCCTGTTTCTCCTGCTCCGACCGCTCGACAATCCGACGGGGACCATCTACGGCACCCTCATCGGTGCCGCGATCCTCGCGGCGGAGGGAAGCAAGCGGGAGGGCATCGGCGAGATCGCGATCGCCGTCCTGGTCACCCTGGTCGTCTACTGGTTCGCCCACGGGTATGCGGACATGCTTCCCGCTCGGGCCGAGAGCCCCTCCCCCCGCGGACGGCTCCGACCCCTGTCGGACCTCGGGCACGCGCTCCGCGAGGAGTGGCCCATCGTCGCCGGAGGCCTCGCGCTTCTCGCCGTACTGCTCCTCGCGGGCCTGCTCGGCGCGTCGCCGGAGCTGGCCGTCGACGTGGCGCTGTGGTTCGCCGTGGTCGAGTTGCTCGTGTGGGGCATGGTGGCCGCCCGGGCCGCCCGGGTCACCGGGTGGCCGATGGTGCTCTACGGGTTCGGCAGCGCGGCCTTGGGTGTGGCCATCGCGACGCTGAAGGTCCTGCTCCACTGACGTGTTCACCCCAAGCAGGCGATGCTGTACGCGTCCCGCCCGGACAGGCTCGGTCAGAGTGTCGGCGAAGGTGGAGGTCGAACGTGACGGAGGCGACGGAAACCGCGCGTCCCGCGGCCACGGTCGAGGTGTCGTCCCGACCGTCCGGGGTTCCCGACCTCGACCCCCTGGTCCGCCGACTGCTCCACGAGTACCCGACGGTGGACGAGGAGCAGATCTCCACCACGGTCCGGATGGTGGCGGCGGGTTACCGGGACGCCCGCATCCTGCAGTACGTCGCGATCTTCATCGAGCGCGAGGTACGGGAGTCCCTGCGCTCGGCGGGCGTTCCGCGGCCCCGATCCGCCCGCCCGGACGAGCGCGCCGGGCCCTGACGGCGCGAACCGAGGGGTAGCGGCATGGGAGCGACCGGCGCCGCGGCGGACCGCGCCCGATCCGCGACGCGTCCGGCGACGTGGTGGATCGGCGCGCTGTTCGCCGCCGGCTCCCTGTGCTTCCTCGTCGCACCGTTCCCGGGCTTCGTCCAGCTCGTCGGCGAACGCACCGACGGCGTCGTCTTCTTCGTCGGATCGCTGCTGTTCACCAGCGCCGCCGGCTGGCAGTGGGCGACGTCCGAGGTTCCGGACGCGGTCGATCGCTTCCGGTGGCGCAGCGACCGGGTCAGCAGCGCCATCCAGTTCGCCGGCACCCTCTTCTTCAACGCGACCACCTTCTGGGCGCTGACCACGGCGACGGGATCGGGGTCCTACGACCGCCTGGTGTGGCGGCCGGACCTGTTCGGGTCGATCTGCTTCCTCGCCTCCGGATGCCTCGCCTACGTCCTCGTCAGCGGGAGCCTGCGGCGCCGCCCGCCCCGCACCCGCGACGGTCGGATGGCCGGGGTCAACCTGCTCGGCTGCCTGGCCTTCATGCTCTCGGCGATCGCGGCGTACGTGCTGCCCACCAGCGGCGAGCCGGTCAACGTCACCGTGGTCAACGTCGCCACCGCGCTGGGCGCGCTCGGCTTCCTGGCAGGCGCCGTGCTGCTCATGCGCAAGCCAGCCTGAGAGGGCGGGCTCAGCCGCTCAGCTCGTCGATCCGCTCGGCGAGCACGATCCGGCCGGCCGCCTCGATGAGGGCCAGGTGCGAGAAGGCCTGCGGGAAGTTGCCGAGGTGCCGGCCGGTGTCCACGTCGAACTCCTCGGCGTAGAGGCCCAGCGGGGACGCGACGCGCAGCAGCTTCTCCATCAGATCCCGGGCCCGCTGCAGCTCGCCGACGACGGCCAACGCGGACACGAGCCAGAACGAGCAGATGAGGAACGTGCCCTCCTTTCCGGAGAGGCCGTCGTCGGTCTCGTCGGTGCGGTAGCGCAGCACGAAGCCGTGTTCGGACAGCTCGTCGGCGATCGCCAGCACGCTCGCGTGCAAGCGCGGATCGTCCGGGGGCAGGAACCCGAACAGCGCGGCCAGCAGCGTGGACGCGTCCAGGGCATCGGTGTCGTAGTGCTGGCGCAGCACCCCCCGGTCATCCGTCCCCCGCTCGAGGATCTCGGCCGAGATCTCGTCCGCCGTGGCCCGCCACTCGGCCTCGAGGTCGGAGTCCCCGCGCGTGTGGGCGAGCTTCGCGGCCCGGTCCATGGCGACCCAGCACAGCAGCTTGGAGGAGACGTAGTGCTGCGGGGCGCCGCGCGCCTCCCAGATGCCCTGGTCCGGGTTGCGCCAGATCGCGCTCGCGCACTCCGCCTGCTGGCGCACCAGCGGCCACAGCCGACGCGGCAGCCGCTGGCTTCGTTTGGTGTGCAGCAGGATCGAGTCGAGCACGGCGCCGAAGACGTCGTTCTGGTGCTGGTCGAACGCACCGTTGCCGACCCGCACCGGTCGCGCGCCGTCGTAACCGGACAGGTCGTCCCGCGTCGTCTCGGTGAGGTCCCGCCGGCCGTCGATGCCGTACATGATCTGCAGTGCGCCATCGGGGTTCGGCTCCAGGTCGGCGACGAACTGCATGAACTCGTCGGCCTCCCAGTCGAGGTTCAGGTAGTGCAGCGCCTGGAGGGTGAACGTGGAGTCGCGCATCCAGCTGAAGCGGTAGTCCCAGTTCCGCTCCCCGCCGGGGGTCTCGGGCAGCGATGTGGTCAGCGCCGCGACGACCGCCCCGGTCGGCATGTAGGTCAGGCCCTTCACGGTCAACGCCGAACGCTCGATGGACGGCCGCCACCGGTGGTCGACAAGGCGCGCGGCCCCCAGCCAGGTCCGCCAGAAGCGGGTCGTCTCGTCCAACCGCCCCACGGCCTCCTCCGAGTCGGCGGGCGACAGGAGGTCCTCGGCCCAGCTCAACGAGCAGAACACCCGCTCCCCCTGCGCGAGGGTGCGGCGGGCCCTCGCCCGGTCACCCTCCACCCCGAGGGCCATGTCGGTCGTCAGCCGGAGCGTCAGCCCCTCGCCCGCGGCGTCCGCGACGTGCCGGTCGGCGCCCTGGAGCGTCCACGTCGCCGACTGCCGCCCGTAGTCGAAGGCGGGCTCGCAGACCAGCTCGACGTCGACATGACCCTCGATGCACTCGAAGACGCGGACCAGCATGTGATCGGCGTCGTCGTCGGCGGGCGGGCGGGTGTGCGGCGTGACCCGGTCGTCCCGGAGACGCGGTCCCACGGTCAACGCGTCGCGCATCACGGCCCAGCCGGTCGGCGTCTTCCACGTCGTGACGAGAACGTTCGTGCCCACCTCATAGGTCCGGTCGGCCGGGTGGTTCACCCCGAAGGGAGCCAACCGGAAGTGACCGGCCTCGCGGTCGAGCAGGGTGCCGAACACGCTCGGCGAGTCGAACCGCGGCACGCAGAGCCAGCTGATCGCCCCGTCGGGGGAGACCAGCGCTCCGGTGTGGCAGTCGGACAGGAAGGCATGGTCCGCGATCGGCGGGAACGGCGACGGTGTGGCCGCGCTCCGGGTAGGCACCGACTGCTGCTCGGTCGCGGCCCGCTGCGCCGGGGCGGCGGGAGCGGCCTGCCGGACGCTCGCCGACGCTGACGTCCCCATCGCTTGCTGTGTCATCACGCCCCCTTCGCCGGGCGACCGCCGCCCGCAGCAGCAGACGCCGAGGGACCCGGACCCGCATCACCCGAGGCGGATGAGGCCGGCACGGGCACGGACCCGGGCGGGAGCACGACCTCGCGCGCACCGTGCTGCTCGAGCCACCGCACCAGCTGGAAGTGCACCGCGTCGGCCCCGATCAGAGGCGCCTCGACGGTCCACCCCGCGGGCGCCACGAGCACGGGCTGGTTCTGCCAGCCGCCGAGCCCGCCGTGGCAGCCGACCAGCTCCTCGAAGGCGGCCACCTCGTCGGTCCCGTCGTCGATCCGGCTGTTGACGAGCAGGTCGGGGGCATGCGCGAGGCCGTCGTGCCGGCGGAGGTCGTCGGCCGCGTGCGGGCCGAAGCGGGCGAGCGGGTCGCGGCCCTCGACCTTCCCGTCGCGCAGGTGGTGCGTCCCGTCGGCGCCGAGCACCACGGCGCCGTGGATGCGGCTCCGGACGAGCACGAAGCCGACGCCGGGGTGCGCCGTCAATCCCCGCAGCAGCGCGGGGTGCCGCTCCTGGAGATCCTCGAGAGTCACCCGCCCCGGCACCCGGCCCAGATAGACGAGGCCGAGGTTTCCCGAGGCCAGGACGACCAACTCGGGCTTCTCGTCGCCCGCCTCCGGCGCGGAGGGCGGTGCCGGCTCGGCCCGCTTGCGTGCCGACCGTCCGGCCACCGACCCCACCAGGCCCGGCTCGGCGGAGAGATCCTGCACCAGGGCGGTGACCGGGCCGTGCACCTCGTCCGCGCCCGACGCGAGGTGTGCGACGGCAGGCTCGGCGAGCAGGGAGCGCACCACCTCGTCGAGGCCCGACCCGTAGCGCTGCCGGAATGTCGCCCCCTGGCTCTGCCCGTGGTCGGACAGCACCACGAAGGAGTAGCGCCGCGCGGTCGTCGCCGCCACCTCCTCGAGGACCCCGAGCACCCTGTCGATCCCCTCCAGTGACGCCAGGGACTCGGCACGGGTGGGACCGGCGTGGTGCGCTACCTCGTCATAGTCGACGAAGTCGCAGTAGATGGCCGGCGCCCCCCGAGCCATGTGCTCGGCGATCAGGTTGACGTTGAGTTCCCGCAGCAGGACGTTCGTGAGCCCGCGCAGGGCCACGTAGGACCAGTCGCGGGGAACGCGCGGCTCGATGCCCCGGGCCTGCTGGCGGCGGGCCTGGTACACCTCCTTGACCATCTCGCCGACGGTGAGCACGAGCGCCCGGGTGAAGCCGTAGGGATCGATCAGGTAACCGCCGAGGCTGCGCGACGGAGAGTTCCTGCGTCCGCCCTCACCGACCCGGCTCATGGTGAGCGCGGCGACCGCGGCGTCCCCGGAGAAGACGTTGGACAGGCTGACGCCGCCCCCGGCCAGCAGGCCACGGCCGTTGGTCAGCCGCTGCTCCACCAGCGCGCTGTCCTTCGGGTGGTTCGTGACGACCAGACGGCCGGACTCCTTCTCGTACCAGCGGAAGGCCGGGATCTGCTCGCTCGCCCCGTGCAGGAGCCCCGCCTGGCTCGCCGGCGTCGTCGCAGGAAGCTGTGCGTGCCAGTCGTGCAACTCGTGCGACCCGGTGCGCAGCCAGCGGCTCAGCGTCGGCAGGTTGCCCGCCGCGACCGCCCAGCGCAGCAGCGGCGCCGACAAGCCGTCGATCTGGATCAGCACGACGCCCGGCTCCGCTCCCGCGTCGCCTCCGCGCACGCGCCGGTTGTTGCGGCGCAGCTGCATCGCCAACGTGCGGGACTCGCCCGCGGTCAGCAGCCAGTCGATGGCCGTCCCCACGATCGCGAAGATCCAGGAGGCCCAGAAGACCGGCCAGAGGCCGTCGGCGTGGATGCCGGGGGTCACGAGGACCGCGAGGTAGAGCAGGACCGCCTGCGACAACAGCCATCCGACGACGACGCCGGCCCAGCCGAGCAGGACCGTCGCCGCGGCGAGCACCGGGCGCAGGACGCCGCCCAGGACGGCGAGGACGAGGGCCGCGAGCAGGACGTCCCACTCGGCGCCGGCGGTGATGCCGGGCACGACGGCGATGCTCAACCCCAGGGCGAGCCACCGGCCGACCACGGCGAGCAGCAGCAGGCGCAGGGACCAACGCGCGGGACCGTGCGTGCCGGGGGCGGGGTGTTCGGCGGTGTCCACGGCCGAACTGTGCCGCCGGACCGGGAGTCGATCCTCATCCGACGGGGGTGATCGGCTGAGTTCACCCTGATCGCATGAGGCCGTAGGACGTCTCCCCGACACAGACTGCGCCTCAGCCAGACGAAGCCGGAGCAGCAGCGGGAGGGAGCGGGCCATGACCCGTGACCTGCTGACGGCAGCCCGAACCACCCCGCAAGCACGCCCGGTTCCGACCCAAGGAGAGTCGCGATGACCTACACACAGAACACGGGGCAGTCCACCGACGTCCCGCGCCAGCAGCAGCGGCGGGTCGAGGAAGCACCTCCCTCGTCCGGCTGGGAGGGCTGGGTCGGATTCGGCGGGATCATGATGATCCTGGTCGGCATCTTCGGGATCATCGAGGGTCTCGCCGCGCTGTTCAGGGACCAGTACTTCGTCGTCACCAGCAACGGTCTGCTGGTCACGGCGAACTACACGGCCTGGGGCTGGACGCACCTGATCCTCGGCATCGTCGTCCTCGGCGCCGGCTTCGGCGTCCTGGTCGGCCAGACCTGGGCGCGGATCGTCGGCATCCTGCTGGCGGTCGTCAGCGCCACGGTCAACCTGGCGTTCCTGTCCGCCTATCCGGTGTGGTCGACGATCATCATCACGCTCGACGTGCTGGTCATCTACGCCCTCGCGGTGCACGGCAAGGAGATGCGCAGCCGGTGACGCAGGATGCCGCACGGGCCCGCCGCCGGTGGGCCCGTGCGGGCCGTTCAGCGAGAACCCCTACTGGCACATCGTGGCCATTTACAGCGTTCTCGCTGGACTTCTCCCCTGCCGAGAGGGACGTTCTCGGCGGGACGAGAGCCCGCCTACCGGGGGATGGGCTTCCGAAGCACGTTCGCTAAGCAGTAGCGGAACGAGGACCCACTCGATGCCGAACCTCCACCTCGCCCCCGTGCAGGGAACGGACAACGACCTCCTGGTCCGCCTCCCCGGACCGCGCCACGGCACGGACGGCGTCCCCCGGACCGGGTTGCTGGCCCGCATCCGCGCGGAGCCGGGACTACCCATCCTCGTGCTCGACGCGCCCGCCGGTTTCGGCAAGACGACGCTGTTGCGGCAGCTCGCCGAGGACGACACGCGGTCCGTGCGTTGGCTCGCGCTGCGGGCGTGGCACGACGACCCGGCGTTGCTGTTCAGCAGCCTGCTGGGCGCGCTCGTCGCGCCGGACCCCGTACCGCCGGAGCTGATGTGCGGACCTCTGGACAGCCCCGGGCTGCTGACCTCCCTCGTCCTCCCCCGGCTGGCGAAGGTGCTCGAGAAGAGCGCCGGACCCGCCCTCGTGGTGCTGGACGGGACAGAGGTGCTGCGCTCGCCGGACGCCTGGCACGTGCTCGAAGCGTTCCTCGACGCCTCGCCGCCCGGCCGGACCTTTGCGCTCGCGGGCAGGACACAGCCCCTCCTGCCGCTCGGGCGCTGGGTGACGCACCGCCGGCTGCTCTGGCTGCGTCGCGACGACCTGGCGATGAGCCCCGACGAGAGCCGCGCGATGCTGGCGTCCGGCGGCGTCGAGCCGGATGCCGCGACGGCAGCCGTGCTCCTGCGCCGCAGCGAGGGTTGGCCGACAGGCCTCCGGCTCGCGGCACGCTGGCTGCGTCAAGGCGGCCGGGGGCTCTCGTCCACCTTCTCGGGAGACGCTCCGCCGGTCCGGACCTACCTGTCGACGACGTTCCTCGCCGACACCGACCCGGAGGTTCGCCGCTTCCTGACCCGGGTGTCCGTGCTCGACGAGCTGACGGGCCCGCTCTGCGATGCGGTGGCGGAGACGACCGGCAGCGGACGACGTCTGGAGGAGCTCAGCCGATCGAACAGCCTCGTCTTCCCCGTCGGGCACCGGCCGGACCGGTACCGCATGCACCCGCTGTTCGTCGACCTCCTGAGCCGGCTCCGGCGGGAGATCGAACCCGATCGGGAGTTGGTCCTGCGACGACGGGCCAGCCACTCGACGCGGGCGGCGGGCGACGTGGAGGCTGCCGTCCGGCATGCGGCGGCGGCCGGCGACATGGACCTGCTCGCCGACCTGGTCTGGGCCAACGTCGCGCGACCCCGCCCGTCGATGACCGATGACCGGCCGCTCGACCGCTGGCTCGGCTCGTGCTCGACCGACGACCTGCACCGCCACCCGCGGCTGGCCCTCGCCGCCGCGTGGCACGCGATGGAGAACGGTCTCGCCGTGGACCAGTGGCTGGTCGACGCCTGCCGGGACGACCCTTCCGAGGACGACGACCCCACGCGCACGTCGGTGCGGGCCGGGATCGCGCTGTTCCGCGCGGCGTCGGGCTCCGGGAGCGCCGCGGCGATGGCGGGTCAGGCGGACATCGCCGTGATCAACTCCGGCGACGACGCCTGGCGCTGCATGGCCTGCCACCTGGCGGGGCTGGCGCGATGGCTGCAGGGGGACCGCGCGGGAGCAGCACGCTGGCTGAACGAGGGCGAGCAGTTGAGCCGCCTCCTGGACGTCCCGTCGGTCGAGGCGCAGTGCCTCGCCCTGCGCGCCGTGCTCGCGGTCGAGGACGAGGACTGGGCGGCCGCCGACCGGCTCAGCCTGCGCGCGAGGAAGCTGGTGACGGACTACCGGCTGCACCACCTCGTGACGATGACGCCGGTCTTCGCGGTGACCACGGTGTGCCTGGCCCGGCGGGGAGACCGCGACGAGGCGGAGCGGGCCGGGCAGCAGGCTCGTCGCCTCCTGGCCCATGCACTTCCCGGGTTCCCGCCCTGGGTGCACTTCGTGTCGCGCCTGTTGCTGGGGCACGGCTACCTGCTGCTCGGCGACACCGCGGCGGCCCGTTCGTTGCTCTCCGAGGCCCAGGCTGCCCTTCCCGGCGCAGCGGGCGAGCCGCAGCTCCGCGGCAAGCTCGAGCAGCTGTGGCGGCTCGCCGAGGAGCTCCCTCTGACGACCACCGCCGGACCGTCGGCGATCTCGCCGGCCGAGCTGAGGGTGGTGCAGCTGCTGCCGACCCACCTGTCGTTCCGCGAGATCGGTTATGCGCTCTACCTGTCCCGCAACACCGTGAAGACGCAGGCCATCGCCGCCTACCGGAAGCTCGGCGTCAACTCGCGCACCGAAGCGGTGAGCTGCGCCCGCTCCTTCGGGCTCCTCGACCCCTGACGGGTCGCGGCGGAGTCGTCGGAGGCCGTGGCTGCCCGTCCGGCCTGGGCACCGGTGCGCCCGGGGGCTGATGGCGCCGTCGTCAGCGCGGAGCTCGACGTCCGAACGTTCCGGCCACCTCCGGACCGTCGGCATCAGGGTCCGCCGCGTCGGGATCCGCAGCGTCGGGATCCGCAGCCTCGGGTGCACCCCCGGCTCCCGACGTGTCCGGACCGGAGGGGATCAGCCCCAGCATCCGGGCCTGCGCCACCGCCTCGCTCCGCGAGCTGACGCCGAGCTTGCGGTAGGCGGCGATCGCCTGCGTCTTGATGGTGTTGCGGGTCAGGAACAGCTGGTCGCTGATGTCGGCGAAGCTCAGATGGGTCGGCAGCAGCCGCAGCACCCGCAGCTCGGCCGGGGTGATCGACGACGGTCCCACCGCCATCGACAGCGGTCGCGCCTGCACCAGCTCCCACACCTCGTCGAGCTGGTTGCGCAGCTCCGGAGCGTCGGGGACCAGCTCCACCACCTGCTGGGCCTCGGCCAGCAGCATGCGGGCGGCCACGGGATCGCCCAGCAGCAGGTGCGCACGTGCGAGCACCGACCGCGTGTGCACGTCGAGCCACGGGGCGATGGGTGCGACAGCGGCGAGCAGGCGCAGCGCGTCCGTCGCCGCCCGCCTCGCCTCGCCCGCTCGGCGCTCGGAGGCCAGCGCCAGCGCGACCGTGGCGTGCACGGATGCCATGGTGATGAAGTCCTCGGCGTGGGCCGCCTCCATCAGCCCGCGCGCCCGCGCCGCGAGCAGAGAGGTCCGGCGCCAGTCGCCGCAGCGGTAGGCGAGGTCCGCGAGGTAGGCCAGGCAGAGGGCTTGCAGGGTCGGCAGCGCCGCCCGGCCGGCCGCGATCACCCCGGCCCGCAGCTGGCGCCGGGCCAGGCACGCGTCGCCGACGAGGTCGGCGGCCACACCCCGGAAGAAGTGCGCGAGAGCCGCCGGGGACGTGCCGATCGGCGACAGGGCCCCGATCGTCTCGGCGTCGGCGGCCATGCGTACGGCGCCCCGGCGGCCCATGACGGCATGGAAGACCGCGATGGCGAGGGCCACGTCGCTGCCGCTGCGCGAGTCCGGCGACGGCCTGTCCGCCGCGTGCTGGGCCGTGACCAACCACTCCGTCACGGGCCGCCCGGCGGCGAGGGCGCACGCGGCCGCCGTGAGAGCGAGAAGCGGGTCCCGGACCATGCGGGTGCCGGCGAAGCCGGCGAGCCATCGCTCCAGGACCGCGGACCGACCGCTCATGAGCCGACCCGCGACCTCGCGCCAGACCAGCTCGGCCGCCCGCCGCTCGTCGCCGGCCGCGTGGGCATGGCTGATCGCCTCGTCGGGCTGACCCGCTCGCTCGTAGGCGAGGCTGGCCCGCCGGTGCAGCTCCACCACGAGGTCCGGCTCGAGGCGCGCCAGTTCGGCCCGTAGCACCTCGCCGAACAGTCGGTGGTAGCGGTACCGGTCCTGCTCGACCGGGACCAGCAAGGGGTTGGTTCGGCTGATCTCGGCGAGCACCGACGCGCTGTCGGAGGTCCCGACGACCGCGTCGCACAGCGGGCCGGACATCGTGGCGAGGATCGAGGTCCGCAGCAGGAACCGTCGGAGCTCGTCGCCGGCGGGGAGCAGCAGCTCGTCGCGCACGTAGGCGGTGACGAGCCGGTCGGCGCCGGAGAACGACCGGGCGGCCCGATCCGGATGCGGCGAGCCCCGCAGGGACAGCGCCGCCAGGTAGAGCGACGCCGGCCAGCCTTCGGTGCGACGCACCAGCGCGGCCGCACCCGCCTCGTCCACGACGACACCGGCCTCGGACAGTACGGCGCGACCTTCGTCGACGGACATCGCCAGTTCGGGACCCGCGAGATGCAGGACTCGACGATGCGTCACCAGGGACCCCAACGCGATCTCGGGCACCGACCGGCCGGAGAGAACGAGCTGACATCCCGCGGGCATCTCCTGTCGAAGGAAGCGGACGACGTCCCACGCCGCGCACTCGAGGACATCGATGTCGTCGAGCACGAGCACGAAGGGACCGTCCCGGTTCCGCATCACCTGCGCGAGCCGCGGTAACGCCACCTTCGCCAGGAACCCCGGATCGTCGATGGGCCCCTCCAGCACGTCCGCGTCCGCGCCTTTCCCGGGAACGAGAACGCGAGCGAGATACATCAGCAGGACGGCCGGGTCCCGATCCGCCACGTCGAGCCGTATCCAGGAGAACGGACGGCCGTCCGCGGTGTCCCACTGCGTCAGCAGCGTGGTCTTGCCGTAGCCCGGTCCGGCGGTGAGGACGACGAGAGGGTAGGCCGTCGAGTGCCGCAGCCGCTCGACCAGGGCGACGCGTCGCACCAGGGCCGGCGCGAGCGAAGGCCGTTCGAGCTTGCTCGGCAGACGGGGTCTCGGGACGTGCCCCTGCATGGCTACCAGGCTGTGCTTCTGCACGCGGCACGCATCATTCGATGCGGGTGAAGCACCTCGCCGGGCTGCCCTCGGGGTCGCCGATGTGCGAAAACCGCTTGCCAGCGCCGCGTGCTCTGCCCACACTTTCAGCGTCACCCAGACAGACAGGGCTGATCCTGGGCACGTCCCCGTCCCGGTCCCGCGCGGACATCGCTCGAGCAGAACGAGGGTGGCGGCATTCCGGAGGACCTGCACGACCAGGGTGGCCCGGGGTGGTCCGGGAAGCTCGTTCCTCCTGCCGGGGACGCGCTGATCGAGCGCCGAGACCTTCTGGCGCGACGGATCGGATCACCTGAGCCGCGCGCCGTCCTGCTCACCGCGCCCGCGGGTTACGGGAAGACGACGGTGCTGAAGCAGTGGGCGGCCGGCGACGAGCGACCGGTCGCATGGGTGACGCTCGACGCCGGCGACAACGACCCCGCGCAGATGCTCGGATATCTCGTGCAGGCACTCGCCGTCGCGACGCCGACCGATGGAGCCCGTTCCGACCTGCTCGCCGGTCCGCTGTCCGACGTGGTGTTCTTCGACCGGGTCGTCCTGCCCCGGTTGGCGCGGAGCGTGCGCACCCGCGTCCCGTTCCTGCTCGTCCTCGACGACGTGCACTGCCTGGTCGCGCGGGACGCGTGGCGACTCCTCGCGGTCGTCCTCGCCAACCTGCCCGCGGGGAGCGCGGTCGTTCTGGCCGGGCGCGAGCAGGTACCCGACGACGCCCTCGGACTCGCGGCCGACGGGGTCCTCCGGCTGGGCCTCGAGGAACTCGCCTTCGACCCGGCCGAGGCGATGGCCCTGCTGCACGGGCTCGGCCTCGCCGTGACCGCGCGCGAGGTCGCGCAACTGCTGAGCAAGACGGAGGGTTGGCCGGCGGCGCTCTATCTCGCCGGGCTGTCGCTGCGGGGTCGCGGTGACACCGCCGCCGCGATCGCGGAATTCTCCGGCAGCAGCGCCGTCGTCGCCGACTACCTCCGGGACGAGTTCCTCCAGCGGTCCTCGCCGGACCTGGTGCGCCTGCTGACCCGGACCTCGATCCTCGGGTGCCTGTCGGGACCGCTGTGCGACAGCGTCGCGGGGCTGCGCGACAGCGCCGCTGTGCTGACAGAGCTCAGCCGGACGAATCTGCTCGTGTCCTCCGTGGACGCGACCGGCACCTGGTACCGCTACCACCAGCTGTTCGCCGAGATGCTGCGCGCGGAACTCTCGCGCGGCGAGCCGGAGCTCGAACCGCTCCTGCACCGTCGCGCCAGCGCCTGGTTCGAGCTGAGGGGCAACGCGGAGGGCGCCATCGGGCACGCGCTGGCCGCCGGGGAGATCCGGCGAGCCGCCGACATCCTCTGGCGCGAGGTACCGCGGCAGATCACCACGGGCCGTAGGGCCACGGTGGAGCGTTGGCTGGAGACGTTCGACCCGCGCGAGCTCGCGGCGGACCCGCTGCTCGCCCTAGCAAGCGCCTGGTGCGCCCTGTCGACCGGGGCACCGGTGGAGCCGTGGCTCGTGACCGCCGAGCTGGCCCTCGACCGCGAGCCCAGGACGACCGCCCAGGCGATCACCCCGCTCGGGGCGGTCGCCATGCTCCGGGCGATCATGGCTGCTTCCGGGGCGGTGCGCATGGCTGCCGACGCCGAGCGCGCCGTCGCCCTCGAGCCGGCCGGCAGCCCCGGCGCGGGCGTCGCGTCCTACCTGGCCGGCGTCGCGCATCACCTGCTCGGACGTCCCGGGACCGCGGTCGGGTGGCTCGAGCGGGGGCTCGAACTCGGACGCGAGCACAACACCCCGACGCCCTGGGCGCTGTCCGCCGCACAGCTCGGTCTGCTGGCGGCGCTCGACGGGGACTGGGTGCGCGGCGCCCGGCTGGTGGACGAGGCGACGACCCTCGTGCGGACCTACGAGATCGACGAGTTCGCGACCATGGCTCCGGTCTTCGCGAGCTCGGCCCTCGTCCTCGCGCACACCCGGCGGGACGCCGAGGCTCGGGAGGCCGCCGACCAGGCGGTCCGGCTGCTGAGCAGGGCGAACTACCTCGGCCCGTGGGTGGAGGTCGAGGTCCGGACCGTGCTGGCACGGGTCCACCTGCTGCTCGGGGAGCGGGACGCCGCGACCAGCGCGCTCGCCGAAGCGGAGACGCGGCTGAGCCACATCCCCGACGCACCTGTGCTGTTCGACCAGGTGGAACAGGTGCGCGCCCTCCTGCGGCTGCCGAACCTCGACGGCCAGGTCGGCGCCCCCGCGCTCACGGAGGCCGAGCGACGGGTGGTGCAGTTGCTGACGACGCACCTGTCCTTCGCCGAGATCGCCGACCGGCTCCTCGTGTCGAAGAACACCGTGAAGACCCAGGCGATCTCGGCCTACCGCAAGCTCGGGGTCAACTCGCGTTCCGCCGCCGTCGAGCGCGCCCGCGCTCTCGGGCTGACACGCTCTCCTGACGACCCGAGGAGCGGGGTCGCTAGGAGTTGAGGATGCGGCTCTTCTGCGCCTCGAACTCCGCGTCGGTGAGCACGCCCTGGTCCCGCAGCTCACCCAGCTGACGCAGCTGCGCGAGCCGCTCGTCCGCCCCGCTCGTCGGTTGCGGCGGCGGCGCGGGCTGCTGGTAGTACTGCTGCTGCTCGTACTGCTGCTGCGGCGGGTACTGCTGCTGTTCCTGCTGGGCCCAGCGGTTCGCCTGGCGTCGCGATACCCGGTTCGAGACCGAGGTCGCCGTTCCGGCGATCACCGCGGTCCGGGCGACTCCACGAAGCAGTCCTGGCATGATCGACTCCTCTTGTACGACGGCGGTTGTTGTGTCCGTGCGTGTCACATGTCGGCGTCGAGGGCCTCGAGGTCCTCGACGGCCGCGAGCACCTGCTGCACCGGGATGCGGCCGCTCGCGACGAGTCGTCCGCCGCCGCGGCGCACGGCCGACGCGAAGGGGCCGGCCCAGGTGTTCTCGTAGACCAGGATCCCGGCGGCGGTGCCCGGCTCGAGGATCGCGCCGGCATCGGCGATGTCGTCGTCGCCGAGCAGACCGGAACTCGCCCCCTCGAACAACGAGAGGTCCAGGTCCCCGCCGAAGGACGAGGCCGCGTCCTCGCCGCCGGTCAGCACCATCACGGACCCGTCGAGATCCTTGCGCACGAACACCAGGTCCAGCACACGGATGATCCCGCGCTCGACGAGGTCGACGAGCAGCGGTAACCCCTCGCCGGTGGTGCGGTCCTCGGGGAACTCGACGACGATGTAGTCGATCGGACCCATCTCGTCGAGCTCGTCGGCGACGCGTTCGGCAGCAGCTTCGTCGGCCACGGCTTCCGCGCTGACGTCGCGCAACTCTGTCTTCGCCATCTCGTCCTCCTCGTTCGGTTCTCTGCTGGACTAGCTCGTCGCCGGCACAGTCAGCGCTGTGCGGGCACCGGGGTGCTGGCCCGCCGCCCCGCGGCGCCGCCGTGGTCGAACGCGGCGTCGTCGGGTCCCCTCGCCGGGGTGTCCTGCCGCTGCAGCCGCGGGATCACCCCGCGCAGGTCGTCGAGCAGGAGGTCGGCGAGTTCTCGACCGAACCCGTTCCGGACGACGACGCGGAGCGCGGCGAGGTCCTGGCGGTCGGCGGGGAAGGTGTAGGCCGGTACCTGCCAGCCGCGCTCGCGCAGGTGGGCCGAGACGTCGAAGACGTTGAAGCCGGAGACGTCGTCGGCGGTCGTGAACGCGAATACCGGAAGCTCGTCGCCGCGGGTGAGCAGGCGGAACGGCCCGAGGTCCTCGATCGCCCCGGACATGTAGGTCGCGACGTCCCGGCACTCCTGCTGCACGCGCCGGAACCCCTCGAAGCCCAGCCGCAGGAACGTGTAGTACTGGGCCACCACCTGGCTACCGGGGCGGGAGAAGTTGAGCGCCAACGTGGGCATCTCGCCGCCGAGGTAGTTGACCCGGAAGACGAGCTCCTCGGGCAACGCGTCCGCGTCCCGCCACACGACCCAGCCGACGCCCGGGTAGACGAGGCCGTACTTGTGTCCGGAGGTGTTGATCGACGCGACGCGCGGGATGCGGAAGTCCCAGACGAGGTCGGGGTCGAGGAACGGCGCGATCATGCCGCCGGAGGCGCCGTCGACGTGGACCGGCACGTCGACGCCGGTGCGGGCCTGCAGCTCGTCGAGAGCCGCAGCGATCTCGGCGACCGGCTCGTAGCTGCCGTCGAAGGTGGAGCCGAGGATCGCGACGACGCCGATCGTGTTCTCGTCGCAGAGCCGGACCGCCTGCTCGGCGTCGAGGTGGTAACGGTCGCCGGACATCGGCGCAAAGCGGGGTTCGACCTCGAAGTAGTTGCAGAACTTGTCCCAGCAGACCTGGACGTTGATGCCCATCACGAGGTTCGGCCGCTCGGCGCTCTGCCCCGCGCTGCGCCGACGCTTCTGCCAGCGGCGCTTGAGCGCGAGCCCGGCGAACATGGCGGCCTCGCTCGACCCGATGGTGGAGCAGCCGGGCGCGTCGGGGGACGCGTTCCACAGGCGGGCGAGCATGGACACGCAGCGCATCTCGAGCTCCGCGGTCTGCGGGTACTCGTCCTTGTCGATCATGTTCTTGTCGAGGCTCTCGCTCATCAACTGCCCCGCCTGGGGCTCCATCCACGTCGTGACGAAGGTGGCGAGATTCAACCGGGCGTTGCCGTCGAGCATCAGGTGGTCGTGCACGATCTGGTACGCGGTCTCGGGCAACATCGACTCCGTCGGGAGCCGGTGCTTCGGAACCGCGAACCGCTCCCCGCTCCGGCTGAACATGGGGCTGACGGAGATCTGCGCCTCCTCGACCCGCTCCTCTGCGAGGTCCGGAGCGTCCGCCGGGCTGTGCAGCACCATGTGTCCTCCTCGTCCGGGGGGCTGTCCACGAGAAGGGTCACCGGCCGCGCTCACGGCGGCATCGTCCGCACGGGGTGATGCCGCATCCGCCCCGTCCGCGACATCCTCGGCGGGCTCGCACGAGACCCCGCCGAGGAGCCGTGACCGCACCGACGACGAACCGCACCCGAGCACAGGCCCGGCGGTACCTGCGCATCCTGGCGGTTCGGCTGACGCTCTACGCGGTGGCGCTGTTCGGGCTCTACGCGGCGGCCCCGCTGGGCCGTCGCAAGGACGCCGGCATCGTCGTCGAGCTGGTCCTCGCGCTGGCGGTGCTCACGGCCGTGGTGACGTGGCAGATCCGGGCGATCATCCGATCACCGTTTCCACGCCTGCAGGCGGTTCAGGCCGTGGCCGTCAGCATCCCGCTGCTGATCGTGACCTTCGCGACGACCTACGTGGAACTGGCCGAGGTGAGTCCGCACAGCTTCAGCGAGCCGGTAGGCCGCGTCGACGGCGTCTACTTCACCGTCACCGTCCTCGCCACGGTGGGTTTCGGCGACATCGCCCCGGTTACCGACGCGGCCCGAATGATCGTCACCGGGCAGATGGTCGCGGACCTCATCCTCGTGGGCTTCATCGCGAAGGTCATCTTCAACACGGTTGAGCAGCGCCGGCGGGCACTGGGGGACCCGGCCCCGGAGCCCGACCCGATTGACGAGGTCATCCCGCCCGGGTGATGCCGCGGCCACCGGGGGAGCCGGAAGGTGATCCGGGCCGAGGAGGTGTCCGTGGACGAACGCGTGCCGCAGCAGCGCAGCGATGCCCAGCCACCCCCTGGCCAGCCGTCGGAGCAGCCGGCATCCGAGCAGGCGCCGGAGCATGCGCCGGATCCCGCGGCGCTCCTGCGCTCCCGCCCCTACATCGGTCTGCTCCTGCTCGCCGCCGTCCTCGGCGTCCCGATCGCCGCTGCCGCCTACTTCTTCCTGTCGCTCGTCTCGCACGCCCAGACCTGGATCTTCTCCGATCTGCCCGACGGCCTCGGCTTCGACCGGCCGCCCGCCTGGTGGCCGGTGCTCCCGCTGACCCTCGCCGGCATCCTCGTCGCCCTCACCATCCGGTACCTGCCGGGCCGGGGAGGTCACGTCCCGGTCGAGGGTTTCCACGCCTCCGGCGGCCCACCCCGGCCGAGCGAGGTCCCAGGAATCACCCTGGCCGCCTTCGCCACGCTCGCCCTTGGCGCCTGCGTCGGCCCCGAAGCCCCCCTCATCGCCCTCGGCGCCGGGCTCGCGGCCCTCACCGTGCAGATGGGCAAGCGCGGCAAGCCGCAGCAGGTCGTCGCCATGGTCGGCGCGGCTGGCAGCTTCGCCGCCGTCAGCACGCTCCTCGGCTCCCCGCTGCTCGGCGCGTTCCTGCTGATGGAGGCCTCGGGGCTCGGCGGGGCGACGCTCGGGCTCGTCCTCGTGCCGGGACTGCTGGCCGCGGGCATCGGGGCGCTCATCTTCATCGGGCTCGACAGCCTGACCGGCCTCGGTTCCCAATCCCTGTCGATCCCGGACCTGCCGCCCTTCCTGCGCCCCGACGTCGGCGACTTCGGCTGGGCGCTGGTCATCGGACTCGCCGCCGCACTGCTGGGGACGGTCATCCGTCGGGGGGCGACGGCGCTGCGGCCGCACGTCGAACGGCGGCTCCTGCTGCTCACGCCCGTGATGGGCCTGCTGACCGCCGCTCTCGCGATCGGCTACGCGCAGGCGACGGATAAGCCGAACTCCGACGTCCTGTTCTCGGGCCAGGACGCGATCGGCCCCTTGATCCAGGACGGGGCGACGTATTCGGTGGGCGCGCTTCTGCTGCTCCTGCTCTGCAAGGGAGGGGCGTACGCGATCGCGCTCTGCAGCTTCCGCGGCGGCCCGGTGTTCCCCGCGATGTTCCTCGGGGCGGCGGGCGGGATCGCCCTGTCGCACCTGCCCGGTCTGCCGCTGGTCGCCGGCGCCGCGATGGGCATCGGCGCGATGTGCGCGGTGATGCTCCGCCTGCCGCTGGTCTCCGTCCTGCTCGCGACGCTGCTGCTGCAGGCGGACGGGCTCGCGGCCATGCCCCTGGTCATCGTCGCCGTCGTCGTCGCCCACGTCGCCACCGCGCACCTGTCGCCACCGCCCCCGGAACAGCCCGAACCCGAGCCGCAACCCACCGAACCCCAGGCCGTGCCGACGGGCTGAGCCCGTCGTGCGGGCACAGGAGGAGACCGACATGTCCGAGGACCTGCAGGCCGACACCCAGGCCGAGACCGGTCGGAGCGCGACCGCGTCGCCGGACGAGGCCGTGCAGGTACAGCTGGCCCGGCTCCGCGCCGAACGCGACGCGCTGGCCGCCCAGCTGGAACGGCGTGAACGCCGGCAGCGCCGCCCGCACACCCTGCGGCGCATCGCGGCCGCGCTGCTGGTGCTCGTGTTCGTGGTCCTCCTGCCGGTCGCCACGGCGCTGGGCTGGGCGCACCGCACGGTCTTCGACGAGGACCGCTACCTCGCCACCGTCGCGCCACTGGGGAGCAACCCGACGGTCACCACCGCCGTCGCTCGCCAGCTGACCGACGAGATCTACGCGGCGGTCAACCCCGAGCCGGCGATCAAGGACGCCCTGCCACCTCGCGCCGCCTTCCTGTCCGGACCCATCTCCGGTCAGGTGAAGAGTTTCTTCGGCGACGCCATGAACAAGGCCCTCACCAGCCCGCAGTTCGCCGAGCTCTGGACCGACGCCAACCGCTACGCCCACGCCCAACTCGTGGCGGTCCTCAAGGACCAGAGCAGCACGATCACCAAGAGCGGCGACACGGTCGTGCTGAACCTGGTCCCGCTGCTCAACGCCGCTCTGCAGAACGTCCAACCCCAGCTCAGCGCGATCACCGGAAAGGACATCAAGCTCCCGACGATCTCCGGGGACGAGCTCCCGGCGGTCGCCTGTCAGAAGGTGTCGGCCGCCCTCGACCGCCCGCTGCCGCAGACCTGCGGGCAGGTGCCGCTGTTCCCGGCCTCGAAGCTGGAGGCGGTCCAGAAGTCGGTGACCCGGTTCGACCGATTGACCGTGCTGTCCCTGGTGCTGCTGCCCGTCCTGTTCATCGGCGCGCTCGTGGTCAGTCCACGGCGTCGGCGGACGTTGCTGCAGCTGACGCTCGGCGGCGCCCTGGCCGTCGTGCTCCTGCGCCGACTCGTCTTCTTCCTCGACGACCGGCTGACGTCGGCCGCGAAGCCGGAGAACCGGGCGGCCGCGCACGTGATCGTGAGCACCGTGCTCGACCGGCTCGTCCTGATCACCGTCTGGATCCTGGCGGTGGCGCTCGTCCTCGCCGTCCTCGCGTTGCTCAGCGGGCCGTACCGCTGGGCACGCGCCCTGCGGCACGGCGTCGCCCGTGCCGGGGTCGCGGTGGGGAGGACCACGGTGCGGGTCGCGCGCGGGCTCGCGGGCTACGCGAGCGCCGCCGGCAGCGCGGCGTCCGGGGCGGTGGGCGACGCCGCCCGCGACCGGGCGGAGGTCGAGAAGACACGTCGGTGGGTGGCCGCGAACCGCGGCGCGCTACAGGCCGGCGGGGCGGTCGTGGCCGTTCTCCTGCTGTTCGTCCTGGACCTGTCGCTCGTGTCGCTGCTGGTGCTCGCGGTCCTGGTCGCGCTCTACGAGCTGGCGGTCGTCCGCCTGGCCACCGGCGAGCCCGACCAGACCCCTGCGGCGACGCCGCCTCCGCGCCAGCGCACAGCGTCGGAGAAGGAGCAGGTCTCGGAGGAGGAGGAGACCCCGGAGAAGGAGCCGTCGCACTCGGCGTGAGGTCAGCCGGTCAGCTCCGGCGCGGCGACGCCCAGGCCCTGGAGCAGGGCCAGCACGTCCCAGTACTGCCGGAACTCACGGATCTGCGAGCCCAGGAACCGGACGATGGCGACCCCGTCGAGCGTCACGCGACGCGACGTCGGCGGCACCGGGCCGGTCGGCAGCAGCAGACGCCCGGTGTGCACCGCTGACAGCGACCACTCCGCGACGACCCGGCCGTCGGTGAGCGCGGTGGCCGAGACCTGGAGGTCGATGTCGCGGAACACCTGGTTGCGCCGGCGTAGCTGGTCGACCAGATCGTCCCGGCCGCGCACCGTCAGCACGGGCGAGCTGCCGACCACGTCGTCCGGCCGGGATGAACCGGACCGGCCTTTCATGCCGCCCGGGCGATTCGCCGGGGCGTGACATCGGAGCACGCTCGCCCGGCGGACACGACGACACGGAGCAACCCATGACCCGACCCGAGCCGACGGCCTCGCCGACCGGTCGATCCGACCGATGGCTCGCCCGACTCGCCTTCGCCCTCGCCGCCGCGGCGGTCCTCCTCCTGCTCATCGCGGCGGGCTTTCGCAGCCTGCTGCTGGTGCTCGTCGGGGTGCTCGGCCTGGCCCTGTGCGCCGCCGGCGCGTGGGAGTTCCTGACCAGCCGGAGTCGGCTCCGCTCGACCTTCGCCGCCCTGGCCGTCGCGAGCCCGCTGGTCGTCCTCGTGCTCTATGCGGTGAGCGGACTGCTGTGGGTCGTGCTCGTCACCCTCGCCCTGGCCGCTCTCGCCGGCGCATCCGGCCGCGCCGCCCTGGCCTCCGGCGAGCCGTCCTCGGCGATGCCGGAGCGCGAGGTGAGCCCGCCGCTTCGCCCGTGGTTCGTCATGAACCCGCGCTCCGGCGGTGGGAAGGTGGCCCGCTTCGACCTGGAACGCAAGGCTCGGGCGCTGGGCGGCGAGGTGGTGCTGCTCGATCCGGACCATCCCGTCGACGTCGCCGTGCTGGCCCGCGAGGCGGTCGCCGCCGGTGCCGATCTGCTCGGTGTCGCGGGCGGCGACGGCACCCAGGCCCTGGTCGCGGCCGTGGCGGCCGAGAACGATGTGCCGCTGCTCGTGGTCTCCGCCGGCACGCGTAATCACTTCGCCCTCGACCTCGGGCTCGACCGGCAGGACCCGTCCCGATGCCTCGATGCGCTGTCCGACGGTGTCGAGCTACGGATCGACCTCGGCAGCATCGGCAACCGCACCTTCGTCAACAACGCGTCCTTCGGTGCCTACGCGGAGATCGTCCGCGACCCGGCGTACCGCGACGACAAGGTGCGGCGCACCCTGGCGCAGCTCCCCGACCTGCTGCTCGGCGAGCGCGGGGCCCGCCTCCGGGTGACCGTGGACGGCGGCGCCGGGCAGAACGGGAAGACGGAGCTGATCGAGCCGCAGGCCGTCCTCGTGAGCAACAACCCCTATGAGACCGACGACGTCGCAGGGCTGTCCCGGCGGGCGCGGCTCGACACCGGCCGACTGGGCGTCAGCGCGGTACGGATCCGCAACTCCCGGGAGGCGGCCGGCCTGCTCGGTCGCACGCACTCCGAGGGCCTGACGCTGGGAACCGCGGACGAGGTCGTCGTCGATGCCGACGTCGACGAGGTCCCGGTCGGCGTCGACGGGGAGGCGATCTCGATGCCGACGCCCGTTCGCTGCACCCTGCGCCGTCGAGCCCTGCGGGTGCGGGTCCCCCGGGAGCGGCCCGGCGTCCCGGCGCCGCGGCCGGCGCTGAACTGGGCTCGGCTCCGCCACCTGGCGTTCGCCCGGGCCCGGCCGCCCGACGTTGCGTCTGCCCTCGAGTCCCAGCTGTCCGGCGCGGGCTGGCGACCCCTGCGCCCGCGCGAGCCGTCGACCCTCGACGCGGAGGATCCGCGACGCCACACTCCACCACGTGGCCGTCGCTGAGGAGCTGGCCGAGCTCCACCGGCGTCACCTCGACGTCGGCGAGACGGCCGTCGCTCGCTTCTACTCGCCCCGACGCGGCTACTACCCCCCGGCGGAGGCGGGCCCGGAGCGGGACCACTTCGCCATCTGCCTCGCGGAGGTGGACGGGACGATCTCGGTCGCGGGCGACGCGGATCTCCCCTTCGCCCTGCAGTCGATCTCCAAGGTCTTCGTCCACGCCGTCGCGCTGGCCGAGCACGGCCGGGACCGCGTGCTCGAGCGCGTCGGCGTCGAGCCGAGTGGCGACGCCTTCAACTCCCTGTCGTTCGACGAGCACCACAACCGCCCGTTCAACCCCATGGTCAACGCCGGCGCGCTCGCCACGACCGACCTCGTCCACTCGGGCGGCTCGGCACGTGGGCAGAGCGACACCGTCGCCCGCATCCTGGACACGGTGCGGTGCTGCGCCGGCAACGACGACCTGCGGGTGGACGAGGCGACGCTCGCGGCCGAGATCAAGGGCGCGGACCGCAACCGGGCGACCGCCTACCTCATGCGCGCCGACGGCATGCTCGCCGGCGACGTCGAGACCACCCTGGAGCTCTACCTTCGGCAGTGCTCCGTCCTCGTCACCTGCCGGGATCTCGCATACATGGCCGCGACCCTGGCGAACGGCGGCGTAAACCCCCGAACGGGGCGACGGGCCCTGCCGCGCAAGATCGTCCGGGACGTCCTGTCGGTCATGTACACGTGCGGGATGTACGACTTCGCCGGCGAGTGGGCGTACTCGGTCGGCGTTCCGGCCAAGAGCGGCGTCAGCGGCGGGCTGCTGGTCGTCATCCCCGGCAAGGCCGGGATCGGGATCTTCTCCCCGGGCCTGGACCGGTTCGGCAACAGCGTCCGCGGCACGGCCGTGTGCGCGGAGCTGTCCGACCGCCTCGGGTTGCACCTGTTCGCGACCGAGGAGGAGGACGAGCTCCTCCCCGAGTACTGAGGCGAACACCCGGCTGCACAGGGCCTGAGCGCCGGGCCGTCAGTGCGCCTGGCTCCGCTCCGCGATGCGCGCGGCGACGCGACGAGGGGTGACCCGCAGCCCCTGCATGGCGGCGCGGACGAGCAGGCCCGGCACGACCACGGCGCGCCCCTTCTGCAGGCCCGCCCACCCGGCGGCCGCCACGTCCTCGGCGGGCACCTTCGCGGGGCTGCGCCGCATGAGCACCGTTCCCTCGAGCCCGGCCGCCGCGGCGAAGCCGGTGTCGACCGGCCCGGGACACAGGGCGGTCACCCGCACACCCGTGCCCCGGCACTCCTCGCTCAACGCCTCGCTGAACGACCGCACGAACGCCTTCGACGCGTAGTAGACCGCCTGCAACGGACCGGGGAGGAATCCTGCGGTCGAGGCCAGGTTGAGCACCCCGCCGGAGCCCCGCTCCACCATCCCCGGCAGCAGGGACCCGGTCAGCTCGACCAGCGAGGCGACGTTCAGCTGCACCATCGCGAGGTCGTCGGCCAGGTCCCTCTCGACGGCGAAGCGGCCCTGCCCACCGACGCCCGCGTTGTTGACGAGGACGTCGACGCGCCGGTCCCCCAGGCGTTCCAGCACCGTGGCCACTCCTCCGGGCTTCGCCAGGTCGGCCACCACGGGCACGACCTCGACGCCGTGACCCGCGGTCAGCTCCTCGGCGACGCCGGCGAGCTTCGCGCCGCTGCGCGCGACGAGGACGAGGTCGTGGCCGTCCGCGGCGGCCAGCTTCGCCAGTTCCAGCCCGATGCCGCCGGAGGCGCCGGTGATCAGAGCGACGGGTCGGGCTGGGGCGTCAGGACTGGCGTCAGGAGGCATGCCCCCTTGTCTAGTCCTTCGGACTGCGCGGCGCCCCGGAGGCCGCTCAATCCGCGAAGAACGCTCAGTCCGCGAAGAACGACGCGGACTCGACGTAGTAGCCGTCGGTGCCATTACCCCGCACCTGGAAGTTCACCGCCCCACCCTCGTAGGTGTAGCTGCAGATGAAGTGGCCCGGCCCGAGCAGGTCGTCGGGGCCGCACCCCTGGTCGGTGAGGCTGCCCCGCTCGCCCCGGAGCACGAGGTCGACGGCGGCCTGCGTGGCGTTGCGCAGCGCGCCGGGGCGGTCGTTGGCGCCCCAGAAGTTGTAGAGGGTCTGCGCCGCGAGCTCCGGGGTGGCGACCCGGTTGAACCCGGCGACCAAGGCGAACCACGTGGCCGGACCGACGACCCCGTCGATCGCCAGGTGATGCGCGGCCTGGAAGTCGCGCACGCGCCGCTGGGTCGCCGGCCCGAAGGCGCCGTCGACCGCGACCCGCCAGCCCTGCGTGGCGAGCTGCCCCTGGACCGCCCGCGCGGCGGCGCCGGAGGCCCCGGACGCGACGTTGACGATCAACGCCTGCCAGGTGGCGTCGCCGACGATCCCGTCCGCGGACAGCCCGTGTCCCGACTGGAAGGACTGCACCGCGGTCTTCGTCCCGGGGCCGAACAGGCCGTCGACCGCGATCGCCGGCCCGTGGACGTCCAGCAGGTACTGAACCGTCCGCACGTCCTCGCCCTTGCTACCCACCTGCTGCGTCGGCCACGGACCGGCCATGGTTCCTCCTCGGAGAAGATCGATCGGGGCCGCAGCACCGTAGTGCGCCGACGGCGGCCGCGGGATGCGTTCCGAGGAAAGAAGCCCTATCCGCGAGACGAGCGCGATGGGTCAGCGATGTCGTCGTCCGCTGTCGGCGGGGTCGTGCCCTGCTTCGCGACGACCGACGAACGCACCGCCTCGGCCACCGCCTCGGTGACGTCCGGGTCGAAGACGCTCGGCACGATGAACGACGGGTTCAGCTCGTCCGGCTTCAGCACGGCGGCCAGCGCGTCCGCGGCGGCGGCCTCGGTCTCGAGGTCGATGCGGCGTGCGCCCGCGTCGAGGAGACCCCGGAAGACGCCGGGGAAGACCAGCACGTTGTTGATCTGGTTCGGTTCGTCGCTGCGCCCGGTGGCGACGACGGCCGCGTGCTTGCGCGCCTCCGCCGGCTCGACCTCCGGGTCCGGGTTGGCGAGGGCGAACACGATCGACCCGTCGGCCATGGTCGCGATGTCGTCGCCGTCGAGGATGTGCGGGGCGCTGACGCCGATGAACACGTCCGCGCCGCGCAGCGCGTCCTTCAGGCTCCCGGTCAGCCCCTCCGGGTTGGTGCGCTCGGCGAGCTCCCGGCGGTTGTCGTCCAGGTCGTCGCGGTCGGTCGAGATCACGCCGTCGATGTCGCAGAGCACGATCCGCGAGGCTCCCGCGGTGAGCAGCAGCCTCGTGATCGCGGATCCCGCGGCCCCCGCGCCGGAGACGACGACGCGTACCTTCTCCAGGTCCTTCGAGACCACGCGCAGCGCGTTGCGGAGCGCGGCGAGCACGACGATGGCGGTGCCGTGCTGGTCGTCGTGGAACACGGGGATGTCGAGCAGCTCGCCGAGCCGCCGCTCGACCTCGAAGCAGCGGGGTGCGGCGATGTCCTCGAGGTTGATGCCGCCGTAGGCCGGGGCGAGCACCTGGACGGTGCGGACGATCTCGTCGGTGTCCTGGGTGTCGAGGCAGACGGGCCAGGCGTCGATGTCGGCGAAGCGCTTGAACAGGGCGGCCTTGCCCTCCATCACCGGCAGGGCGGCGGCCGGGCCGATGTTGCCGAGCCCGAGCACGGCCGAGCCGTCGGTGACGACCGCGACGGTGTTGCGCTTGATGGTCAGCCGGCGGGCGTCCTCCGGCTCCTCGGCGATTGCGAGGCAGACCCGGGCGACGCCGGGGGTGTAGGCCATCGACATGTCGTCGCGGGTCCGTAGCGGCACCTTGGACGTCACCTCGATCTTGCCGCCGAGGTGCAGCAGGAACGTCCGGTCGCTGATCTTCCGGACCTCGACACCGTCCACCGCCTTCAGCGCCTCGGGCAGCCGCTCCGCATGGGCCTGGTCGCTGGCCGAGCAGGTGACGTCGACGACGATGCGCTCGGGATAGGACTCGGTGACGTCGAGGGCCGTCACCACGCCGCCGGCCTCGCCGACCGCGGTGGCCAGCCGCCCCACGGAGGCCGGGTCGGCGGGGATCTCGAGGCGGACGGTGATGGAGTAGGAAGCAGTCGGAATCGCCACCCGTCTGTCCTACCCCTCATCCCCTCAGGAGGCGCGGCGGGGGTCCGGAACGATCAACTCGACGTTGCGGTCCTGGGCCTGCCCGCGTCGGCCGTCGACGGTCGGGCTGTGGCCCGTGCGCTCCTGCCAGTCGTTGGCCGCGAGCTCGCGGGACAGCGCCGCCAGGCTGTTCGGGGCGCGGAGCGCGGCCGGATCCGCGGCGGGGGCGGCGAAGTCGAGGATCGTGCCGAACACCGACAGGGTGCCGTCGCCGTTGTCGGCGATCTCGACGAGGCGAGCCTGCTGCGGCCAGTCGATGTGCGAGGCGGTGTTGAGCTCCCAGAACCCGCCGGGAGGACCGCCGGCCGGCCGCGCGTGCGGGGTCACCTTGTTGACGTGGGTGTGCCCGTTGACCCACAGCACGACCTGCGGGTGGGCGAGCAGCAGGGCGGTCACCTCGTCGCCGAGCACCCGGGGGCCCGTCTCGCCGGGGGCGAGCGAGGGGTTGGTGAGCGTGCCGATCGTGTGGTGGCTGAACAGGACGACCAGCCGCCGCCCGGCGGTCGCCAGCTCGTCGGCCAGCCAGTCGAACTGCTGCCGGTCGAGCGAGCCGTCGGACAGGCCGCCGGGGTTGACGGTGTCCAGCACGACCGCCCGGATGTCGGGCGAGGGCTCGAACCGGTAGTAGGCCGTCCCGCTGGTCCGGTTCGCGGCCGTGAACCCGTGGCCTGGGGGCGTGCCCCCGGTGCGGAAGTGCTCCTCGATCGTCTCGCGCCTGCTGACCAGGCGCCGGTTCGGATCGGCGGTGACCGGCCGGGCGACGACGAGGCCGGCGGGCGGCGCCTTGCCGGCGAGCAGGGCGGTCACGACGGTGTTCGGGTCGACTCCGGGTTGCAGCCCCACGACCTTCGCTCCGCTGGTCGCGATGGCGTTCAGCGCCGGCGTGGGCGGAGCGTTGCCCTGGACCAGCCCGTCGTGGTTGCCGTAGGCGGCGTACCACGGCATCGACAGTCCGGCCGTGCGAAACGGGCGCCGCGCGGCGTCGAGCAACCCCGGAGCACGGGGGAAGCCGTACCGGGCGTGCGCGACGTCGTCGGATCGGCCGGGCGGAGGTCCGTCCGGGTGCCAGTAGCGGGTGTCGTACCAGCGGGGGGCGTCGTCGGCGACGCCCTCGTAGCGGTTCGGGTTCCCCGAGTCGGGCCGGAGGTTCTTCCCGCCGTCGAGCAGGTCGATCATCCAGCGCAGCTCGTTGTGCTGGCAGTTGTCCACGGCATCCCCGGTGCTGACGGCGAAGCGCATCGGGGCGGCGAGGACGGGACCGGTCCGGAACGCCGCCATGCTGGCGACCATCGTGTTCGCCACCTGGGTGGAGAGCATCTCGTGCGGCCGGTAGGCGGCGGCGAACGGGCCGCTCGGCATGCTGTCGTTGTAGCGGTCGAGGAACTCGACCCGGGCGGGCGACTGGGCGTCGACGACGTGCAGGTCGGTGAGGTGACCGAAGGAGAGCAGCGCCCGGCGGCGACCGGCCCGGTCCGCCGCGACCGCACCGCCGAGGTCGGTGCGGACGACATGCGGCTCACCCGGGCCCGAGACCAGCCGCACGTATCCGCCCGCGTTGACGGCGGGGCCGCGCAGGATCGTCCCCTCCACCGTGGTGGGTGGCGGTCCCGAGGCCGCGGCGGCGACGTCGGAGCCCGAGCGCCCCAGGAACCGGCGCTCCGTGGCGCCGGCGGCAGCGACGGCCGCGACGACCGCGCCCCCTCGGAGGAGGTTTCGACGGCTGATGCGCACGGGGGCAGTCTGCGCCCTGTCGCCCGGCGGCGTCCTGCCGATCACGGCGCCAGCTCCCGCAGCCCCGCCTCGACGTGCCGAGGCTGGATCCGCGACGCCCCGGCGTCGCACGCGACGGCCAGGCTGAGGTGGGCGAGCTGCATCAGCCACCGCAGGCTCCGACCCCCGTTCGCGTAGCCGGAGTGGAGCTCGTCGACGGCGTCGGGCGACCAGACCGCGTCCAGCGGGGCCCCGAGCGCCCCGGGCTCCTGGACGACGCGCTGCCGGTGCTCGAGGACCGCCGCCACCGCGGCGCTGCCGGCCAGCCGCGGCAGGTCGACGAAGGCGCTCAGGAAGCCGCTGGCCGCCGCCTGGTAGGCCTCGTCGGAGGTGTAGGACCGGTGGACCGCGACGGCCGCCGCGCACCCGAGGTGCTCGGCGATGACCCGCACGATCTTGCCGAAGAAGTCGTCCCGCAGCTGCACGTCGACCTGCCCGCTCGGCCCGCGCACCCACTTGTCGGTGTCGTCGAGCACGAGCGTGCCGGCGAGGCCCGCCCGGTCGATCACCTCGATGAGCGACTGCGCGGTCGTGATCGCCTCGCTCCCGCTGCGCGGGCTGTCCTCCGCGAGCGCCTGTACCTCGCGCGCGACCTCGAGCTTGATGCCCATCAGCTCCGGCGCGACCGACCACCTGTGGCTGTAGCCGACCACCGCGCTGGGGCCCAACCCGGCCGAACCCGCGCGGGCGGGCAACGAGGACCGCACGTAGCGCTCGATCCGGCCCACCACGTGCGCGGCGAACGCCACCGGGTCGGTCACCACCGACGGATCCGCGAGCGCCACCGGAACCGGCAGCGGGAACAGCCCCTCGACCGTCGGCCGGAGCACGTACTGCATCAGGCTCGACTTGCCCTCGCCGCTGTCACCGATGACGGCGACCCGCTCGCGCCGGCGCAGCGCGGCGTCGAGCGCCGTCTCCCACGCGCCGGGGACCCGCGGCAACAGCCGCCCGAGGTCGTCGAAGGGCACGTGCAGCTCATGCAGCTCCCGCAGGACCGGCGCCGCCTCGAAGGCGTTCGCCGCCTGCAGGGCGGTCAACAGTTCGGAAGTCATCGCGGCGAAGCATCTCGCGACCCTCCGACAATTTCCGGTGCCGAGGCGGCACCTGTGAGCGCGTAGCGGGTGCGCGGCCGACCCGGCGTCCCGGCCGCCCGGTCGGGCAACAGCTCGACCACCATCCCGGCCTCCTGCAGCTGCCGGAACAGCGCGACCAGTCGGGGACGCGTGACCCCCATCCGGCGTTGCAGATCGGGGTCCGACGGCGAGGCCGGGCCGACGTCGGCGAGGACCTGCACCAGCGCCCGCGCCGGTCCACCCAGCGCGGCGAGCCGGCGGTGCCGGTCCGCGTCCTCTGCCACGAGCTCGGACGCCGCACGTCCGTCCGCGACGACGGCCCGGGCCAGGTCGACGAGCCGCCGCGGGTTGCCGCCCGAGAGCCGGACCAACGCCTCCGCATCTCCGTAGGACAGCTCGACCCCGCGGCGCCGCAGGAGGTCGTGCGCCGCGTCGGCGGACAGCGGGCCGAGCCGGACGACCGTCTCGAAGAAGACGTCGGCCGGGGGCCGGAGCAGCGCATCGGCCTCCGCGACGTCGACGGCGACGACCCAGTCGGCACCCAGGCGCCAGACCTCGTCCCGGAGCGATCCGAACAGCTCCCGGCCCCTGTCGGCCGGCAGGTCGTCGACCACCACGAGAAGGCGCTCCGGCAGGACGGTCGCGAGGCGCTCGAGCAGGGCCGTGGGGGCGGAGCCGGCGAGCTGTGCCGCCGCGGCCGCCTCGTCCCCCGCCACGCGGCGCAGGAGCTCCCGCAGAAGGGCCCCGACGTCGGGCGCCCCGGAGGCGGAGAACTGCACCGGCTCCGGCCGGTCCGCGCGCTCCCTGCGCTCGGACCAGGCGAGGCGGCGCAGCAGCGACGACTTGCCACTACCGGGCTCGCCGACGACGGCGACGTTCAGGCCGAGGTCGATCGACCGGCGCAGCCGCGCTAGCTCGCTCTCCCTGCCGACGAACAGGTCGACGTCGGACGCGACGTCCAGCAGCGGGCGGCGGTCCACCCGCGTCCGCGATATCCGCACGATCTGACGATACTTACTGTTACTTACGTCAGCAAGCCTCTGGAGCTCTGACCGACCAGCCGAGCAAGGAGCGCCTTCCGGTCGCCCTCGTCCAACCGGATGCCGAACCGGTCGGTGAGGAGGTCGACCACCTCGTCCGGCGCGAGGTCCCGGGTCTCCACCGGCCCGTCCGGTCGGCTCACCTCCAGTCGGTTCCCGAACACCCGGGTCAGCCCGCCCTCCTGCCGCTGCATCGCGATGACGCGGCCGACGAAGGGCGACGACGGGTGGGTCGCGGTGAAGTGGTGGGACATCTGCACGTCCGAGGCGTGCTGGCGCTCCGCCGTGAAGCTGTGCAGGGTCGACCAGTCCCCTGGGCTGCCCACGCTGTCGGCCCGCTCGAGCCGGAACGTGCCCCGGTCGTCCGTCATCAGCTTCCTGGTGACCCGGTAGGTCCACCCGCCCTCCCGGGCCGGCGGACCGTCCGGCCAGGGCACCGGCCCGAGCGACCCGGCGCCGAAGCCGACGTCGGCGAGCCACTCGCTGGCCCCGCCGGACGTGCCGGAGGGGTCGGCGGCGTCTTCTGCGGTCACGTGCAGGGCCATGTGGGTCCGCGGACGAGGTCGCACCGGGTCGTCGCCGATGCGGGCGAGCAGACGCCCCACCCCGTAGCCGAGCCGCTCCAGCACCGCGCCGAAGAGCACGGTGTGCTCATAGCAGTAGCCGCCTCGCCCGCGGTCGACGAGCTTGTCCTGCACGGCGGCGAGGTCGGTGTGGACCGACCGTCCGAGCACGACGTCGAGGTTCTCGAACGGGATCGTGCGCACGTGGGCGCGGTGCAACCGGTCGAGCGTCGCGGAGTCGGGCGGGCCCGCCTCCTGCCCGATCCGCCGGAGGTAGGCGTCGAGGTCGAGCCGGTCGATCTCCCACTCGTCGGCGTTCCGGTCCCCGGTCACGGAACCGGTTCCGGCACACCGACGACCGTCAGCGGACCCTCGGGCAGCACGCACAGCCGGGCACCCGGTCCGGCCTCGGCCAGCGCCTGCTCCACCGCGCCGCTCACGTCCGCGACCGGCTCCAGGAGCGCCGAACGGATCCCGTCGTCGTCGAGCCCCTCGGCGTACAGACCCACCCGCGCCCGCGCGAGGATCCGGCCGAGGATCTGCACCTGCCACTGGTCGTGCGTGCTCGGCGGCGCGAGCAGGTCGTCCACGGAACGCGCCTCGGCCAGCAGCCGCCCGAAGCCCCCGCCGCCGGGGATGCCGTCGCCGCAGGCCGCCGCGCAGATGATGCGGCCGCCGTCGCGCACCACGCGCTCCGCCGCGGTCATCCCCTTGACCGCCTGGTACAGGTTGCGGTCCAACGGGTGGCCCGCGTTGGTGGTGACGACGACGTCGAACGGCTCGTCCACAGCCAGCACGGACGTCCGTTCCACGAACGCGCAGGCGCGGCGATGGGCCTCGGGCAGGGGGCCGGCGAAGACGGCGGTCACCCGCCTGTCGGCGTTGATCGCGACGTCCACCGACAGGGTGGGCGGCGCGAGCTCGACCGCCCGACGCACGAACTCGTGCACCGGGTTGCCGTCCAGCACGGTCCAGGTCGCGCGCGGGTCGGCGATCCGCGCCGGCGAATGCGCCTCGAGCACCGTCGACAGCTCGGCCATGCCGGGACAGACCGCCTTGGGTCCGCCGGAGAAACCGGCGAAGAAGTGCGGCTCCACGAAGCCGGTGACGATGCGGGTCGGGCACTCGAGGTACGCGCGGTCGATGCGCACCGGCACGCCGTCGACCTGCCCGACCGTCTCGTGCGCGGCCACCTGGTTGCTGTCGTGGTCGTGCACGAGGTAGCGGTCGACCAGCTCGTCGCCGATCAGTGCCCGCATCTCGGCGTCGGTGGCCTGCCGATGGGTCCCGGTCGCGCAGAGCAGCCGGATCCGCTCGTCGGCGACCCCCCGCTCGGCGAGGACGTCGAGCAAGGCGGGCAGCACGGTCCGCGCCGGGAAGGGGCGGGTCAGATCCGGGAAGACGACGGCGACAGGCCCGGCGCTGATCGGGTCCTGCCCGAGGGCGGTCCGCACGGCGGTCCGGATCTCGCCCGCCTCGTCGTCCAGCGCCGCCAGATCGGTCGGCGTCAGGACGACGGCGTCGGCCGGCAGGTCGACGACCAGACCGTCCGTGCCGTAGGCCAGTCGGACGGGTCTCGTGCTCACCCGCCCGGCACCATCCACGACAGCACCGCCGTCGACTGCAGGTAGACCAGCACGCACATCAGGGCGATGAACAAGACGCTCCAGAAGAAGACCTTGCGGAACAGGTCCCCTTCCTTGCCGGACAGGCCCACGGCGGCCGCGGCGATCGCGAGGTTCTGCGGGCTGATCATCTTTCCGAGCACGCCGCCGGAGGAGTTCGCCGCCGCCATCAGGGTGGGCGACAGACCCGCCTTCTGCGCTGCGGTCACCTGCAGGGCGCCGAACAGCGAGTTGGACGAGGTGTCCGAGCCGGTGACCGCGACGCCGAGCCAACCGAGAATCGGCGAGATCAGCGCGAACAGACCGCCGGCGCCCGCCATCCACGTCCCCAGCGTCGTGGTCTGGCCGCTGGCGTTCATCACGTAGGCCAGCGCCAGCACCGCCATGACCGTGATGATCGCGGTCTTCAACTGGTCGAGCGTGTCGACGTAGGCCTTGAGCGCCCGCGCCGGGCTGATCTTGAGCACCGGGATGGTCACCAGCCCGGAGATCAGCAGCAGGGTGCCGGCGGCGTCCAGCCAGTCGAACTTGAACGTGGGGAGCGTCGAGGGCTTCCCGCTGGCCGAGGAGATGTGCAGCCCGGGCCAGTTGAACGACTTGGTGACGGTCTGCAGAGCGTCCTTGATCGGCCCGATCTGGGCGAGCACGAAGACCACGATGATGATCAGATAAGGGGCGTAGGCACGGAACACCTCGACCGGCGTGTCCCGGGTACCGGCATCCTGCTGGACGCGGGGCCCACGGTCCTGCTCGGCCTCGACCGCCCCGCCCGGCGCGCCTTCCGCCGGAGCGTCGTCGCCCGCCACCGGGCCGCCGACCGGCCGCCGACCCCCTGCGCCACCCTGTCCCAGGTCCTGTGACCGGCTCCCGCCGCCGGTTCCCCCGGTCGCCGTGCCCGCGCCGACGAGCTCGGGCTCGACGTCGGACTCGGTGTAGGTCTCCGACGGGTGCCACACGCGGAGGAAGAGCACCGTCGCCGCCGCGCTGACCAGCGCCGCGACGATGTCGGTCAGCGCCACGCTGATGAAGTTGGACGTGGCGTACTGCATGATGCCGAAGCTGAAGCCGCAGACCAGCGTCGCGGGCAGCGTCTGCCGCACCCCGCGCTTGCCGTCGATGATGAACACCAGCGCGATCGGGACGAAGACGCCGAGGATCGGCGTCTGGCGGCCCACCATCGACCCGAGGTCCGCCTCAGGCAGGCCGCTCACCTTGGCCAGCGTCGTGATCGGCACCGCAACGGCACCGAAGGCCACCGGGGCGGTGTTGGCGACCAGGGCGACCGTGGCGGCCTTGACCGGCCGGAAGCCGAGCGCGATGAGCATCACGCTGGTGATCGCCACCGGCGTCCCGAAGCCGGCCAACGCCTCGAGCAGGGCGCCGAAGCAGAAGGCGATGATCACGCCCTGGATCCGCTGGTCGTCGCTGACCCGTGCGAACGAGCGGCGGAGCACGTCGAAGTGCCCGGTCGCCACGGTCATGTTGTAGATCCAGAGGGCGTTGATGACGATCCACAGGATCGGGAAGAACCCGAAGACCGCCCCCTCGGAACCCGCGAGCAACGCCTTGCCGAGCGGCATCGGGTAGACCGCCACCGCCACGACGATCGAGACGGCCAGCGAGATCAGTGCCGCCAGCCACGCCGTCATGCGCACCACGCCGAGCAGGACGAACAGCACCACCAGCGGCAGCGCGGCGAAGATGCACGACAGGCCGAGCGAGTCGCTTACGGGATCGAGAACCTGCTGGTACACAGCGTCACCGTCCGGTTGTGTCGGGGACCCCGAGGTCAGCCGGGGTCAGGCCGCGGAGAGAGGCGTCGAGTACCTCGACGGTGTGCGCGAGCGCGATCTCGCCGCCGAAGCGGTTGATGGACGAGGCCGTCTGCATGAGGCAGCCAGGGTTGGCCGTGACGAGCAACTGCGCGCCGGTGGCCAGCACGTTCTTCGCCTTGCGGTCCCCGAGCTGCTTGGCGGGCTCGGGGTTGAGGATGTTCCAGATGCCGGCCGAACCGCAGCAGACGTCCTTCTCGGGGATCTCCCTCAGCTCGAGGCCGGGGATGCCGCGCAGCAGCTCGCGCGGCTGGGTGCGGATCCCCTGCGCGTGCCCGAGGTGGCAGGCGTCGTGGTAGGCGATGGCGACCGGCAGCGGATGGCGCTTCGCGACCGGCCCGGCCTCGGCGAGGATCTCGGCGACGTCGCGCACCCGCCGCGTGAACTCCTTCGCCTTCTCGGCGTACGCGGGATCATCCGCGAGCAGGTCCGCGTACTCCTTCATGCTCGATCCGCAGCCGGCCGAGTTGACGACGATCGCGTCCACGCCTTCCCCGCCGTTGGCCCGGGAGAACTCGTCGATCAGCGCCCGGGCGAAGGACTTCGCCTCCTGTTCGCGGCCGTTGTGCATCGACAGCGCGCCGCAGCAGCCCTGGCTCGCGGGAGCCAGCACCTCGAAGCCCTCGGCGGACAGCACGCGGGCCGTCGCCGCGTTGACGCCGGGGAAGAACTCCCGCTGCACGCAGCCGAGCAGCATGCCCACCGTCCCGCGGCGCCGGCCGTGCGCCGGGGTGCGGGCCGGGATGCGGACGGGCTTCGCCAGCGGCGGGGCCAGCGACTCCATCGCCGCCAGCGTCGGGGAGATCCTCTCCAGCAGGCCGTCCTTCTCGCCGCCGCCGCGGAGTAGCTTCGGCAACCCCGTCTTCTGGTAGAGCCGCAGGGGGCCGCGCATCGCGTGCAGTCGCTTCGGATACGGGAACACGCTGAAGATCGCCCGGCGCAGGGCGCTGTCCCGTCTGGGCCGATCGAAGCGGCGCTCGACCTGCGCCCGCGTGCTCTCGATCAGCTTGTCGTACTGCACCCCGGATGGGCAGGCCGTCACGCAGGCCATGCACCCGAGGCAGGCGTCGAAGTGCTGCACCATCGCCGGCGTCATCGGCTCGCCCTCGAGCCCGGCGCCCATCAGGTAGATGCGGCCGCGCGGCGAGTCCATCTCCTCGCCCCACAGCACGTAGGTGGGGCAGGTCGGCAGGCAGAACCCGCAGTGCACGCAGTCGCCGACGAGGGCGGCCGACGGCGGGTTGTGGTCGTCGAAGGCGGGCTCGCCGTTGGGCGGCGAGGCGATGCGCTCGGGTCCCTCGTCCGCCTTGGTGGCGGTGGTCGCGGCGACCGCGCGGTCCGAGACGTGTTCCGACATGTGTGCTCCTGGTTCAGACGTCTCAGATGCCGCCGACGAAGCGCCCGGGCGCGAGTCGGTGGTGTGGATCGAACTGGTCCTTCACGCGGCGCATCAGGTCGAGCCCCCGCGCCGGCCCCCAGACGTCGACCGCGCGCTTGACCGGTCCCGGCGCGTCGAGAACGACGACGTCGCCGCCCCAGGCGGTGGCCCGGTGGCGCAGGTCGGTGACGGCCGCGGCCACCGCGCCGGGGTCGTAGCCCGGCAGGGCGGCGTGCAGGATGCCGACGCCGGCCGACCCCCGGACCGCCGCCCGCCGGAGCTCGCCGCAGGCGGCGTCGAGGCCTTCGAGCAGTGCGGGCAGCCGCGCGATCTCCGTCGTCAGCCGCAGGACGACATCGCCTCCCGACCACGGCGCCGCCCCCCACCACCGCGGCGGGCTGTCGCTGCTCGCCCCGCCACCCAGCAACTCCTGCAGGGCGGAGACCCGGTCGTCGACCCCGTCGGTGATGCCCTCGAGCAGCACGCCGAGTTCGGCCGCCCCATCGTTCCCGTCCCCGGCGGGCCGGTCGAGTTCCACCGCGGACGGCACGACCTGTGAGTGCAGGACGGCCTGGACGGCCTCGCCGACCTCGGCCGCGTCGGCAGCGGGAACCGTGACCCAGCGCTGCGCTTGTGGTACCGGGTGGAGCCGGAAGACCGCCTCGGTGACGACCCCGAGGGTTCCCCACGAACCGGTGAGCAGCTTTCCGATGTCGTAGCCCGCGACGTTCTTGACGACCTTGCCGCCGGACTTCGCCACGATGCCGTCCGCCCGGACGAAGGTGATCCCGATGAGCAGGTCGCGCACCCCGCCGGACGCCAGCCGCAGCGGGCCGGTCGCGCCCGTCGCGATGACGCCGCCGACGGTGCCCGGATGCCTGCTCGCGGTCACCGGGTCGATCGCCAGCCGCTGCCGCGAGGGCGCGAGCGCCTCCTGCAGGGCCTCGATCGGCAACCCGGCCTCGACCGCGACGATGAGGTCGCCGGCGCTGTGCTCGATCACCCGGTCCATGCCCGACAGGTCGAGCAGGAGATCCAGCCGGCGGGGCGGCGCGCCCCAGCCGAGCTTCGTGCCCGTGCCGCGGACGCCGACCGCGAG
This sequence comes from uncultured Actinomycetota bacterium, assembly GCA_963783105.1. Taxonomy (GTDB): domain Bacteria; phylum Actinomycetota; class Actinomycetes; order Frankiales; family Frankiaceae; genus JAVEDQ01. Next base: position 648,241 of record CAWAMI010000001.1, on the reverse strand, counting down.
ATCGTGCTCCGCGGCGGCCCGCAGCAACGCCGCGACCTCGGCCGTGCTGGTGGGGGTCGCGACGGAGGAGGCGGCGACGCCGTCGATCTCGTCGTCCGGCCCCGCCTCGGCGAGGTCGACTCCGGGTACGGCGAGCTGGGTCATCGGAGGACAGCCATCAGAACTGCTCCGCGAGCCCCGCCGCCTGCAGCGGATGGACCCCCTTGTGCCGGCCGGGGACCTCCCCGCAGAGCCGGGGCGTCGGGAAGACCTTGCCCGGGTTCGACAGCCCGTGCGGGTCGAAGGCGCACCGGACCATCTGCATGGTGTCGAGGTCGTCGTCGGTGAACATCCGCGGCATGTACTTGGCCTTGTCGGAGCCGACACCGTGCTCGCCCGTGATGGAGCCGCCGTGCTCGATGCAGAGGTCGAGGATCGCGCCCGAGACCTCCTCGGCCTGCTCGGCCTCGCCGGGGGTGTCGTCGTCGAACAGGACGAGCGGGTGCAGGTTGCCGTCGCCGGCGTGGAAGACGTTGGCGACCCGGACCCCGCTGCCCTCCGCCAGCTCGCCGATGCGGCGCAGCACCTCGGGCAGGGCGGTCCGGGGGATCACGCCGTCCTGGACGATGTAGTCGGGGCTGATCCGCCCGACGGCGGCGAACGCCGACTTCCGTCCCTTCCAGAACAGGGCCCGCTCCGCGTCGTCGGCGGCGATCCGGATCTCGAACGCGTCGTTGTCCCGGCAGAGCCGCTCGACCTCGTCGAACTGCTGCTCGACCTCCGCCGACGGGCCGTCGAGTTCGATCACGAGCACCGCGCCCGCGCCCTCCGGGTAGCCGCACTGCACCGCCGCCTCGGCGGCCTCGATGGCGAGCGCGTCCATCATCTCGATCGCCGCCGGCACGACGCCGGCGCCGATGATGGCGCTCGTGGCCGCGCCGGCCTCGTCGGGGCTCGGGAAGGCGGCGAGCAGCGTGCGCACCGTCTCCGGCAACCGGACGAGACGGACGGTCACCTTCGTCGCGATGCCGAGGGTGCCCTCGGAGCCGACGACCGCGCCGAGCAGGTCGTAGCCGGTCGGCTCGACCGCCTTGCCGCCGAGGTTGACGACCTCGCCGTCGGGGGCGACGAGCTGCGCGCCGGTGACGTGGTTGACGGTGAAGCCGTACTTCAGGCAGTGCGCGCCGCCCGAGTTCTCGGCGAGGTTGCCGCCGATCGAGCAGACCTGCTGGCTGGAGGGGTCGGGTGCGTAGTAGTAGCCCTGCGGGGTCGCCTCCTGCGTGACGTGCAGGTTGATGACGCCGGGGTCCACGACCGCCCGCTGGTTCGCGCGGTCGATCTCGTCGATGTTCCGCATGCGCGAGGTGACGATCAGGACGCCGTCGGCGCGGGGCAGGGCGCCGCCGGACAGGCCGGTCCCGGAGCCGCGGGCCACGAACGGGACCCCGGCCTCGTTGCAGGCCCGCACGACCGCCTGCACCCCCGCGGTGTCCTCGGTCAGCACGGCCAGCGCGGGGGTCACCTTGTAGTGGGCGAGGCCGTCGCACTCGTAGGTGCGCAGCCGCTGGTGGTCGTCGATGACGGCGTCCTCGCCGAGCTTGGCCCTCAACGTGCGGGCCAGCTCGGCGATGACGGCGCCGCGTTCCGGCGAGGGCACCTCGCTCGCCTGCGTCTCGGTCTCGCGGGGCCCGCCCGTGGTGAGCGTGCCGGACTCGGAGGACACGGGCTCAGGCCAGTCGCTCGTACGCCGGCAGCGTGAGGAACTCCGGGAAGTCGTCGGCGAGCGCCATCTCCAGGAACAGGGACTTCGCGTCGTCGTATGCCGACACATCCCCGCCCGCCCCGCCGAGCTTGTCGACCTCCTCGTCCGCGAGCCGCGTGACCAGGTCCTCGGTGACCGTCTGCCCCGACAGCTCGCCCTCGCCCTGGAGCTCGACCCCGAGCTTGATCCACTGCCAGACCTGGGAGCGGCTGATCTCGGCGGTGGCGGCGTCCTCCATCAGGTTGAAGATGGCGACCGCGCCCTGCCCCTTCAGCCAGGCCGCGAGGTACTGGATGCCGACGCTGATGTTGTTGCGCAGGCCCTTCTCGGTGACCTGCCCCGGCGTCGACCGCACGTCCAGCAGCTGCTCGGCGGTGACGGAGACGTCCTCGCGCTTCACGTCCAGCTGGTTCGGCTTGTCGCCGAGGACCTTGTCGAACTCCTCGCGGCAGATCGGGACGAGGTCGGGGTGGGCGACCCAGGAGCCGTCGTAACCGGCCTCGGCCTCCCGCTTCTTGTCCTCGTGCACCTTGCCCATCGCGGTCTCGTTGACCTCGGGGTCCTTGCGGCTCGGGATGAACGCCGCCATGCCGCCGATGGCCGAGGCCCCGCGCTTGTGGCAGGTGCGCACGAGCAGCTCCGTGTAGGCGCGCATGAACGGGACGGTCATGGTCACGTCGGCGCGGTCCGGAAGCAGGAACTCGCTGCCCCGGGTACGGAACTTCTTGATGACGCTGAAGATGTAGTCCCAGCGGCCGGCGTTGAGTCCGCCCGAGTGCTCGCGCAGCTCGTAGACGATCTCCTCCATCTCGAAGGCCGCCGGATAGGTCTCGATGAGCACCGTGCCGCGGATGGTGCCGCGGGGGTGGCCGAAGCGGTCCTCGGCGAAGGTGAAGACGTCGTTCCAGAGCCGGGCCTCGAGGTGGCTCTCCATCTTCGGCAGGTAGTAGTAGGGCCCGCGTCCGGCGTCGAGCTGGCGCTGGGCGCAGTGCACGAAGTAGAGCGCGAAGTCGAAGAGGCTGCCGCTGATCCGCTCGCCGTCGACGAGCAGGTGCTTCTCGGTCAGGTGCCAGCCGCGCGGCCGCACGACCATGACGGCGATCTCGTCGTTCAGCTTGTATTCCTTGCCCTCGGGCGAGGTGAAGTCGAGGGTGCCGTCCAGGGCGTCCCGCAGGTTGCGCTGACCCTCGACCATGTTCTCCCAGGCCGGGCCGTTGGCGTCCTCGAAGTCGGCCAGCCAGACCTTGGCACCGGAGTTGAGCGCGTTGATCGTCATCTTGCGGTCGGTCGGCCCGGTCATCTCGACCCGGCGGTCCTCGAGCCCGGGGGCGGGCGGTGCGACCTGCCAGTCGCCCTCGCGGATGTCCTTCGTCTGTTCGAGGAAGTCGAGAGTGCCGCCGGCCGCGAGCTCCTCGTAGCGCTGGCGGCGGGCGTCGAGCAGGTCGCGGCGGCGCTTGTCGAAACTGCGATGCAGATCCGCGAGGAACTCGAGCGCCTCGGTCGTGAGGATCTCGTCGTAGCCGTCGTTCATCGGGCCGCGAATTTCGACACCGTCGGGAACCGACCTTGCGACACCGTCGGGGAGGGACATGCCCGCAGCTCCTCGTCCGTGAGGGCGCGCCGTCGGCCGGGGGTGTGGCGACGGTCACGTTCTACCGAAAACTAGGTCTCCGCACCTCTCACCGTCAAACCGGGATCAATACGTCGTCGCGCGCTCCTTTCGCTACCCACCGGGATGCTCGGAACGGCGACCGCCGCGGCCGCTGCGGACACCGCGAACGCGAGCGCGTAACCCCCGGCCCCCGCCCCGCCGGCCGCGATCAGCGCCCCGAGCACCGGCGGGGTGGCGGCACCCACGAGGTTCTGGGCGCTGTTCTGGGCGCCCATCACGCGCCCGGCGGCGGCGGCTCCGGCGTGCTCGGTGACGGCGGTGTTCGACAGACCGTTGGTGCTGACCGAGACGACGGAGGCCAGCACGAGCAACGCGACGACGACGGGCGCGCCGACCGCGGCGCACAGCCCGAGGACGGCGAGTGTCGCCGCGACCCCGGCGGCGAGGATCCGCATCGGCCGCAGCCGCAACCCCAGCCGGTCGGACCAGACGCCGGCCGCGAGCCGGGCCGCCGCGCCGAGGAGCTGCGCGCCGCCCAGCAGCACCCCCGCGGAGCCCCCCGGCCAGCCGCGCACCGAGACCAGGTAGTCGAACGAGAACGCCGCGACCGCGAACTGCGGGACGATGAGCAGCGCGCTCGCGACGTGCACCCGCCACAGGTAGGCCACCGTGTAGAGCGGGCGCGGCCAGGCGCTGCGCCGACCGCCCGCGGCCTGCATCCCCGGCTCGTCCCGGAGAACCGCGAGCGCGACAACGGCGGCGCCCAGGCAGCCGAGGCCGAGCGCGACGAACGCCGGTTGCGGATCGCCGGCTCCGCCACCGCTGTGCGCGAGCGCCGGCAGCACCAGCGCCGCCGCCACGACACCGAGCGGCTGCGCGGTCTGCCGGATACCCATCGCGAGGCCCCGCTGCCGGTGGGGGAAGCGCAGGACGAGGCGTCCGCTGGTCGCCTGCGCGGTGGCGGCGAAGACGCCGGCCGCGACGAGCAGACCCAGCCGCGGCAGGTAGCCGTCGACGACGGAGGCGGCCAGGACGATCGCCCCGGCGACGCCGAGCCCGACTCCGAGGACCAGCCGCTCACCGCGCCGGTCGGCGGCGGCGCCGGCGAAGACCAGCCCGATCGTCGTGCCGAGAACCGGCGCGCTGACGAGCAGGCCCGCCTGCGGCAGGGTCAGCCCCTCGTCCCGGAAGGCGGGGAGCAGGAAGCCCAGCCCGTACTGGTAGCTGCAGGCGACGAGGGTGGCAGCCAGCCCCACGAACAGGTACAGCCAGCGTCGGTCCCCTGCCACTCCGCCATGATCCGCCCGAAGCGCCGCCTTCCTTCTCGAGGTGCGCGGCCTCACGGGCCGACGGACTCCTCAGCTGGGGATCTCGAGCACCCTCGCGTGGATCGCGTCCCGCCCGTTGAGCGCCGCCCGGAGTGCGCGGTGCACCCCGTCCTCGAGGTACAGCTCCCCCCGCCAGGCCACGACGTGGCAGAACAGGTCGCCGTGGAACGTCGAGTCGTCCGAGAGCAGCTGATCGAGCTGCAGCGTGCGCTTGGTCGTCGTCAACTCGGCCAGGCGGACGACGCGCGGTGCGACCTCCGTCCAGTCCCGCGTGCGCACGCGGCCGTGGTCCGGGTAGGGCCGTCCGTCGCCGATCGCGCGGAAGATCATTCGTCCGGTTCCCCCTCCAGCTGCCGTCAGGACGACGGAGCGAGCCTTCCCCGCAGCGACTTCCGATCCGTCTTCCCCACGCTCGTCAGCGGGACCGCGTCCACGATGTGCACCTCGCGCGGGTACTTGTGCGCCGCGAGGTGCTCCTTCGCGTACTGCACCAGCTCCAGCGGCGTCGCCCACGCCCGCTCCTTGAGCTGCACGAACGCGACGACCTCCTCGCCGTAGGTCGGGTCCGGCCGGCCGACGACGGCCGCGGCGGCGACGTCCCGGTGGCCGAGCAGCACGTCCTCGACGTCGCGGGGGTAGATGTTGAAGCCGCCCCGGATGATCAGGTCCTTGATGCGGTCGACGACGTAGAGGTATCCGTCGTCGTCGAGGTGGCCGACGTCGCCGGTGTGCAGCCAGCCGCCGCGCAGCACCTGCTCCGTCTCGGCCGCCGAGTGCCAGTAACCGTCCATGAGCATCGGTCCGCGGACGCAGATCTCGCCGTCGACGCCGGTCGGGGCGCTCTCCCCCTCCATGCCTTCGGTGCCGTCCTCGGTGCGGGGCTCGATGCGGACCTCGACACCGGGCGCCGGCCGGCCCACGCTGCCGGGCCGCGTCTCGCCCGGCGGGGAGGTGGCGATGATGGCGGCCGTCTCGGTGCAGCCGTAACCCTCGGACACCTCCACGTGCGGCAGGCGCGCGGAGAAGGCCTCCGCCACCTCGCGGGACAGGGCGGCACCGCCGCTGGTGACCCGGCGCAGCTCGGACAGATCGTGGTCCTCGAGCGGCTGCTGCAGCAGCAGCTGGAGCATCGACGGGACGACCGGCGCGGCCTGGATGCGGTGCTCGGCGGCCAGCGTCAGCCAGTCGCGCGGGACGAACCACCGCAGCAGCACGGTCGACGCCGGGTCGGGGCTGTGCAGCCCCATCACCGTGACCATCAGCCCGTAGGCGTGCGAGAGGGGCAGGGGCACGAGCACCCGGCGCAGCTCCGGCTGGTGCGTGCTCGCGGTGGCCGCCCACGCCGCCGAGGACAGCGCGTCGTGGCTGAGCATCACGCCCTTCGATCGGCCCGTGGTCCCGCCCGTGTACATGAGGGCGGCCAGGTCGCCGGGCGAGCCGTCGACCAGGTCGCCCTCGTCGCTGGCCTCGAGGTCGGCGAAGGCCAGGATCGGCACCCCGCTCGACGACGTCTGCGGCTGCGCCCCCACGGACACATCCGCCGGCCCGCCGACGACGACCAGGGCTCGGACACTCGCGACGCCGCGGGACGCGGCGGCGACCTTCGGCAGGAACTCCGGCGTCGTGACCACGTAGGTGGCGCCGCTGTCGCTGATCACGTGCCGCAGCTCGTCCTCGCTGAGCAGGAACACCACCGGGGTCGCGACCGCACCCGCCCGCCAGATCGCGGAGTAGGTGATGCCGACCTCAGGGCAGTTCGCCATGCAGACGACGACCCGGTCGCCGGCGACCAACCCCACCTCCCGCAGGCCGGCCGAGACGCGTCGCGCCCGCTCGGCGAGCTGGCGACCGGTCCAGGTGGTGCCCTCGAACAGCAGCGAGCTGCGGTCACCGTGCCGTTCGGCGGCTCGTTCGCCGAGGCGCTGCAGGGTCGAGCCGGTCGGGGCCGTGGGCATGGAGATGGGCATCGCCGGGGTCCTCCTTCGCCGTAGCTGATGCATTCCTACTCTTTCAACGGAGGCGACGGTTCGATGGAGCGCGCCAGGGCGGGTAGGACGACACGATGCGCGTTGCCATCGCCGGAGGACACGGCCAGATCGCCCTGCTCACCACCCGACTGCTCGCCGAGCGCGGGGACGAGGTGCTCGCCCTCACCCGCAACCCGGACCACGCCGACGACATCCGGGCGACCGGGGCCACGCCGGTCGAGGCCGACCTCGAGCGCATCACCGCCGAGGAGCTCGCCGGCCACCTGCGGGGCGCGGACGCGGTGGTCTTCGCCGCCGGGGCCGGTCCGAACAGCGGCATCGAGCGCAAGGACACGGTGGACCGCGGCGGCGCGGTCCTGCTGGCGGACGCGGCGGAGGCGGCGGGCGTCCGTCGGTACCTGCTCGTGTCGTCGATGGGCGTCGAGAGCGTGCGGGACGGCGCGACGCCGGAGGGCGTGGGCGAGGTCTTCGTCGCCTACCTGCGCGCGAAGCTGGCCGCCGAGGACGACGTCCGAGGCCGCGACCTGGACTGGACCGTGCTGCGGCCCGGCCGGTTGACCGACGACGAGGCCACCGGCTCGGTCACGCTGACGCCGGACGCGCCGCGCGGCGACGTGCCGCGGGCCGACGTCGCGGCGGTGCTGACGGCGCTGCTCGACGAGCCGCGGACGGCGGGTCTGGTCCTGCAGCTGACCAGCGGGCCGACCTCGGTCGAGGAGGCGGTCCGGACGGCCGTCGGCTAGGCGTCGTCACCCAGGACACCGTCGCGGGCGGTCAGCGCCAGGAGGACCGTGAGCGCGGAGGCCGACAGCGCCGCGACGACCACCCCCAGCGGGACGGCGCTCGCGCCGCCGGTCAGCGGCGCCGCGGCGGCGCCGATGACGAACTGCAGCGTGCCGAGCACCGCGGACGCGCTGCCGGCCGTGCGGGGGTGCCGCGCGAGTGCGAGGGCGGTCGCGTTCGGGAAGACGAAGCCGAGGCTCGCGACCACCACGAACAGCGGCGGAAGCAACGCGACCAGGTCGAGCCCGCCGCCGCCGGGCCGGTCGGCGAGGACCACCAGCAGCAACGCGAGCCCGGCGACGGCCTGGGCGGTCAACGCCGTCCGTAACACCCGCCGGGGCGGCACGCGACGGACGAGCCGGGCGTTGATCTGGCCCGCCGCCATGAGCCCGAGCGCGTTGGTGGCGAACATGATCGCGAAGGTGCCGCTGCCCGCGCCGTAGACGTCCTGGACCACGAACGGCGAGCCGGCGATGTAGGCGAACATCGCGGCGAACCCGAGCCCGGAGGAGAGCGCGTAGCCGACGAAGACCCGGTCGTGGGCGAGCAGGCGCAGGATCCGGCCGGTGACGACCAGCCCGCCGGCCGTCCGCCGGTCCTCGGGCAGCGTCTCGCGGTAGAGCAGGGCGACGGCGACGAGCAGCAGCGCACCGAGCCCGGCGAGTCCGAGGAACACCTGTCGCCAGGAGGCGACCCGCAGCACAAGGCTGCCGAGCACCGGCGCGAGGACCGGCGCCACCCCGGAGACGAGCATCAGGCGGGAGAAGAACTGGACCGCGGCGATGCCCTCGTAGAGGTCCCGCACCACCGCGCGGGCGATGACGACGCCTGCGGCGCCGGCCAGCCCCTGCACGGCCCGCAGGACGGTCAGCGTCCCGACGTTCGGCGCGACCGCACACGCCAGGGAGGCGGCCGTGTAGGTCGCGCCGCCGAGCAGCAACGGCCGGCGACGCCCGAACCGGTCGCTCAGCGGACCGACGAGCAGCTGGCCGAGCGCGAGACCGGAGAGCGCGGCGGTGAGCGTGAGCTGGACGGAGCCCGCGCTGCTGCCCAGGTCGTCGGCGATGGCGGGGAAGGCGGGCAGGTAGGCGTCGACGGTGAACGGGCCGAGCGCGGTCAGCCCGCCGAGCAGCAGCACCAGTACCACCAGCGCGCGTCCCCTCGGCGGCTCGGGACGCGCGGCGACGACCTGCGGGGCGGTCACTCCTCGCCCAGCAGTGCGAGCCGGGTCATCGCCTGTCCTTCGGCGTCCACTCGTTCGCCCGCTCGTTGTTCTCGGCGCGCAGGGCGGTCTCCGCGATCCGACGCTCCCGGGTCTCGGGCCGCTTCGCCTGGACGATCCACTCCAGGATGGCCCGCCGGGCCGACGGCGGGAACGCGTCGAAGTTCGCCCGGCTGCCGGGACGTTCGTCGAACGCAGCGGCCAGGTCGTCCGGGACGATCAGGTCCTCCACCGCGTCGAGCAGGGTCCACGATCCGTCCGCCTTCGCGCGCTCGATGACGGCCCGTCCCTCGTCGGTCATCAGGCCGTCGCGCTCCAACCGCTCGATGCGCCGCTTGTTGGTGCGCGCCCACCCGCTGCGCGGCCTGCGCGGCGCCATCCGCAGCGCTGACCGCTCGTCGTCGAGGGTGCGGCCGCTGCTGTCGATCCAGCCGAAGCACAGCGCCTCCTCGACGACGTCGTCGTAGGTCGGCGCGGGTCGGCCGGTCGGTCGCCGCCAGGTGACGAGCCAGATGCTCGGCGAGGTGGCCGCGTTCTCCCGCAGCCAGATCCGCCACTGGGCCCGGGTCTCGACGTGGACCTGTATTTCGTCGGGCACGCTGGCAGCATCTCGCGTGAAGCGGGTTACGTCCGGTAACCCGGAACAGAACAGGCATGACAGGGCAGTCGACGATTCGGGTCGACGGACGGGTCGACAAGGGCGTCGACGAGGGGAGAGACCGTGCGGCGATGGGCGGTCGGGGGCGGACTGCTCGCTTCGTTGGTGGCGACCGCGGTGCACGACCTGGTGCAGCGCAGGCATGCCGTCACCCGGAACTATCCGGTGCTCGGGCACCTCCGATTCCTCCTGGAGCGGATGGGCCCCGAGCTGCGGCAGTACATCATCGCGGCGAGTGACGCCGAGCGGCCGTTCAGCCGGGATCAGCGCCGCTGGGTCTACGCGTCCGCGAAGCTGGAGAACAACTACTTCGGCTTCGGCTCCGACAAGGACATGGACAACCAGGCCGGCTTCGTCCTGATCCGGCACAGCACCGTCGGGACGGTCAGCTCGACCGCGCCGGCGGTCCAGGCGCACGACGCCTACCTGCCCTGCGCCAAGGTGCTCGGCCGTCCGCGTGGACGGCGTCACTCCTTCCGGCCGCCGTCCGTGGTCAACATCAGCGGCATGAGCTTCGGCTCGCTGTCCGCGCCGGCGGTCGAGGCGCTCAACCGCGGGGCCGCTCTCGCCGGCTGCATGCAGAACACGGGCGAGGGCGGACTGTCCGAGCACCACCGCCACGGCGGCAACCTGGTGTTCCAGCTCGGCACCGCGTACTTCGGGTGCCGGGACAAGAAGGGACGCTTCGACCTGCCGAAGCTCGTGGACCTCGTCGCTTCCGCGCCGGTGAAGGCCGTCGAGATCAAGCTGAGCCAGGGGGCGAAGCCGGGGCTCGGCGGGATGCTGCCCGGGGCGAAGGTCAGCCCGGACATCGCCAGGGCCCGCGACATCGCCGTCGGCGAGGACTGCCTCAGTCCGTCCCGCCACCGCGAATTCTCCGACGTCGACTCGATGCTCGACTTCGTCGAGCGCGTCGCCGACGCGACCGGACTCCCGGTCGGCATCAAGTCGGCGGTCGGCGAGCTCGACTTCTGGTCCGAGCTGTGCCGGCAGATGACGTCCCGGGACCGGGGCGTGGACTTCGTGACGATCGACGGCGCCGAAGGGGGTACCGGCGCGGCGCCGCTGGTGTTCACCGACCACGTCTCCGTGCCGTTCCGTACCGCGTTCGCGCAGGTGTACCGTCGCTTCGCGCAGGCCGGGCTGGCGGACGACGTCGTGTTCGTCGGCTCCGGCAAGCTCGGCCTCCCCGACAACGCGCTCGTCGCCTTCGCGTTGGGCGCGGACATCGTGAACGTCGGCCGCGAGGCGATGCTGTCCATCGGCTGCATCCAGGCGCAGAAGTGCCACACCGACACCTGCCCGACGGGCGTCGCGACCCAGAACCGGTGGCTCACCCGCGGCCTCGACCCCGACCTGAAGTCCGCGCGCTGTGCGAACTACCTGCGGACCTTCCGCCGGGACCTGCAGCGGGTGTCCGAGGCGTGCGGGGTCGAGCACCCGGCGCACGTCACCGGCACGCAGGTCGAGCTCCTCGACGCCGCGCTGCGCAGCACGTCGGTGCAGGAGCTCTACCGCTACGAGCCGACCTGGGGCGTGCCGAGCCCGGAGGACCTCAAGGAACTGCACGACGTGATGCTCAACCCGCCGCACATCCCCGACACCGACGAGGGACCCTGATGACCATCCTCCGGACCCCGGACGAACGCTTCGCCGATCTCCCCGACTTCCCGTACGAGCCACGGTTCGTCGACGTCCCGGGTGGAGGCGTGGGCTCCGCCGGTGACGGGGACGAGCCGCTTCGGCTCGCCTACGTGGAGGACGGCCCGGCGGACGGGCCCGTCGTGCTGCTCCTGCACGGCGAGCCGACCTGGTCCTATCTGTACCGCTCGATGCTTCCGGTGCTCGCCGGCCGGGGGGTGCGGGCGATCGCGTTCGACCTCATCGGCTTCGGGCGGTCGGACAAGCCGGCCGACGTCGGCGACCACACCTACGCCCGGCACGTCGAGTGGGTGCGCTCGGCCGCCTTCGACGCCCTCGACCTGCGGGACGTGACGCTGGTCGGGCAGGACTGGGGCGGCCTGATCGGACTGCGGCTCGCGACCGAGCAGCCCGACCGGTTCGCCGGGATCGTCGCCGCCAACACCGGCCTCCCGACCGGCGACCACCAGATGCCCGACATCTGGTGGGCCTTCCGACGCGCCGTCGAGTCGGCGCCCACCCTCGACGTCGGCCGCCTGGTCGCCAGCGGCTGCCGCAACGGGCTGTCGGACGCCGCCCGCGAGGCCTATGACGCCCCGTTCCCGGACGAGTCGTTCAAGGCCGGACCACGGGCGATGCCGCAGATCCTCCCGACCAGCCCGGACGATCCGGCCACCGAGGCGAACCGCCTCGCGTGGCAGCGGCTGAGCGAATGGACCAAGCCCTTCCTCGTCGCCTTCAGCGACGGGGACCCCATCACCGGCGCCATGGCACCGATCCTGTCGCGCGTCGTGCCGTCGGCAGCCGAGCGGGAGCAGCCCACGGTCACCGGTGCGGGTCACTTCCTGCAGGAGGACGCCGGCGAACAGCTGGCCGGCTACATCGCCGATTTCGTCGACGAACAGGTGATGCCCGCCATCCGTTGAACCTGCCGGCGCGTCGGTCCGGATCGCCTGCGAAGATGAGGCAATGCCTTCCTCGTGGCGCCGCTGCGACACCTGCCGTCGCGTGCTGTCGATCGACGACTTCCCCTCACCCGACGACGAGGCCACGACCTGCTCTGCCTGCCTCGCCCCGAAGCCCGCGAGGAAACGCCGCACATCGGCTCCCGTCACCACACGGCGGAGCTCGACCGCGGCATCCGGCAACGGCTCCTCGAGCCGGACCGCCAGGCCGTCCACCCCGGCCGCCCCGCCGGAGCCCGTGCCGATGCGCGCCATGGTCGGCCGGGGCGAGCCCGCCGCGCGGCGCGCCCGGGCCCGGGCCATCGCGCTGGAGGACCTGACCGACGCCCACTCGGAGGAGTACCGGGCGTTGCTCGCCTCCGCCGCGGCTGAACGGCGCGGTCCGGGAAGGGCGCGGGCCGAACTCGTCGAACTCCACCGCGAGGAGTTCGAGCGCAGGCTCGCCGAGGCGCAGGAAGCCGAGGGGCTTCCCCGCTCGACCTTCGGCTGAGGAGCAGACGATGGCCAACGCACAGCCCCTGGACGACGCCGCCATCGCGCGGCTCCGCGAGGAACTGGCGAACGGCAAGCGTCCCTCGCTGGTGCTCCTGTCCGGAGGCGCCGGGCTGCCGGCCGGCAGTCGTGGGCAGCTGGTCCGCATCGACGACCCGCCGCAGGACTCGGAGTTCCTGCACCTCAAGGTCGGCCAGGACGAGCTGCCCTTCTCGCCGGAGGAGGTCGGGCTACCCGGCCGCCGGAAGCGGGCGGCGGGAGCCGGCGACGCGGCGGCTGGGAACGGCGCCGGGAAAGGCGCATCGAAGAGGTCGGCCGCCTCGGCGGCTCCCGCAGCGCGACGCCAGGAGCCGATCCTCGAGCCGGAGCGTCCCGACCGCCGGACCCGGGCCGAGCGCGTCGTCGAGCCGCCTCCCCCGCCGGCCGCGCCCACCCGACCCGAGGGTGAGCAGCCCCTGTCGTCGAACGCGAACGCGAGCGCCGGGGCCGGCGCCGATGGCGCGGGCGAGGGCGCAGCCGCGAGCTCCGGCGAGCCCCGGCCCGACAAGCCCCGCCGACCGGCCCGAGCCGGCCGTACCGGTTCGCCCCCCAAGGTGACGCTCACGCTCCGGTTCGCCGACTTCGGCTGGACCGTCGAGGCGCTCGTCGCCGGCCGCCGCGACAAGCCGCAGCCGGTCCCACTCGCCGCCATCCGAGCCTTCGCCGACCAGTTGGAGGACCAGGCGCTGCGGCGCCAGCTCGACAGCACCGTCGAGGCCTGCCGCAACGAGGCGCAGAAGCGCGCGGCGACGCTCCGGGCCGAGCTGGCGAAGCTGGAGACGGAGCTCGCCGCGCTCGATGACTGAGGCAACTCAGCAGCTGGCGCGTTCATCAGAAGGGTGGCTCCTCGTCCGGCTCGGCGTGGCTCTGGGGTGGTGTGGTCCAGGGATCGGCGGCACGGCCGGCGGGTCGGTCGGGTGCCCGGCCGGGTGGTCTGCTCGGGCGAGAGGGTGGCCGGCGGAGGCGTTCGACGTGGTCACGTTCGGCCTTCTCGCGGGCCAGCCGGAACGCGGTGCCGCGAGTCAGGTAGGCGTTGAGAGCGGGGTCGTCGCCGTACTGGTCGGCGGGGTTGCGATAGACCCGGCCGGACGGGGCGGTCCAGTCGGTGTGGGCCTCGGGGGTCCGGCTGGTCGTCCAGCCGTATTCGTGTCTGAGTCGATGGTGACTGCGGCACTTGGGGCCGAGGTTGGGGGCGGTGGTCGGCCCGCCGCGGCTGAATTCGGTGATGTGGTCGAGGTCGCAGCGTTCGGCCGGGCGGGTGCAGGAGGGGAAGGTGCAGGTGCGGTCGCGGCCGCGGACGAAGCGGGCGAGGGCGGCGCCGGGCCGGTAGGTGGCGGCGCCGACGTCGAGCAGGCGGCCGGTGGCTCGTTCGATGACGAAGCGGCGCCAGCGGCCGTCGGCGGCGAGTTCGCGGGCGACCTCGGCGGGAATCGGTTCGCCGTTGAGGTCTCCCGGTGCTTCGGACAGCCGCAGCAGGGCTTCGAGGCCGATGGTGACGTTGATCGGGATCCTCGCCGGGCCGGTGCGGCCACACGCCCCACAGCTCGCCGGGGCGGCGCTGCCGCCGCTTCCGGGCCTCCCACCGGCGGCACCCCGGCCACCGTCGTCGCCGCTGCCGCCGTCGCCGGCGGTGCCACCGGTCAGACCGGCCGCGCCGGCCAGCCCGGCGCGGCGGGGGATGGTCGGATCGGCGAGGCCGAGCACCGTGCGGGCCCAGTCGTGCACGGCGTCGAACCGGCGCTGGTCGAGGCTGCGGCATTCGCCGGGCCGGGTGGGGCCCGCGAGGGTGTCGACGGCGGCCTTGATGGTGGCGGCGGAGGCGAGCGGGCCGTGCACGCTGAGGCCTGCGGTGCCGTCGAGGGCGTCGGTCCAGAAGTCGACCCCGCGGCTCTCGCGAGCCCGCTCGATCTTCCGGTTCAGCAACTCGGGGTCGATCCGAGCGATCGCCTCGGCCAGCCGCCGCTTGAGCAGAAGCGGCCGGGCGGGGAGCTGCCGATCCACGGCGCGGGACTGCTCATCCGTCAGCTGGCGGGTCGCGCGTTCGACGATCTCGACGTGGCGCAGCGTGTAGCGACCGGCTTCGAGATGGCCGAGAGTGCGGGGTAGTCGAGCGACGGTTTCGCAGGCCAGGTCGGTACGGCACGACGCGGTGATCGGAGCCAGATTCGTCGCCGCCGACAGCTCCTGCCCCACCTCCGACAGCTCGCCGGGGTCGCGGCGCGTCCCGGCCGCCCGAGCCAGGCACCGCAGCTGCACGGCGTCCAGCAGCCGTTTGGCCAGCTCCGCGCCGGCCGCCGCCGCGACCGCGTCCTCCCGCTCCAACGACCCCGGATCGGTCGACAGCAACAGCGCAATCGACTGCGCCGACGGGGCACCGAGCAGCAGATCGGCATCAAACCCTGACGGCTCGGGGGACGCGGGCGGCTCCGACGCGCCCTCCTCTTGTTCGAACATGTGTTCGATTATGCCACGACGAAGCCTCGGGAAACAGACCCTGAGCTGCGCGTTCTCAATCTGTGGACAACCCCGCGCTATCCACAGATCGAGACTCCATGGCTCCCCGTGAAGCCTGGTTGTGCAAGGGAGGGCACCGAGGCGCGCGCGGACTCCTCGGCCCCCTCCGGGTCGGAGGCCCTTACATCCGTGATCTAGGCGGGACCCCCTCGGCGACGGGAAGCCGACCCAAAACGTCCGGCAGCTCCCCGGCCGCTCACCACGGTCAGCCGCTTGGTCGCCCGCGTCACCGCGACGTAGAGATCGTTCGCGCCGCGCCGGGTCGCGGCCAGGATCGACGACGGGTCCACCACGACGACGGCGTCGAACTCCAGGCCCTTCGCCTGACGTACCGGCAGCACCGTCACCCGTGCGGTCAGCTGCTCGCCGGTACCCGTGACGAGGTCCGGCAGCGCCTGCCCCACAGCGGCGCGGAACTCCTCATAGCGCTCGCCCGGCACGAGGACCGCCACCGTCCCGTCCCCGACCACCACGGCCTCGTCGGCGACCAGGCCGGGCAGCTCGCCGAGCAGGGCACCGGGCGATACGCGCACCGCACGCGGCGGGTCCCCGCCCTCCCGGACCGACTCCGGCGGCCGCAGCGACGGGTCGACGGCCGCGAGCACGTCGGCCGCCACGTCCATGATCTCGACCGGGGTGCGGTAGTTGACCCGCAGCTCCTCGACCCGCCACCGGCCGGACACGAAGGGGTCGAGCACCTCCGCCCACGACGACGCACCCTCGGCGGCACCCGTCTGCGCGACGTCGCCCACGGCGGTGAACGAGCGGCTCGGGCACCGCCGCGTGAGCAGCCGCCAGGTCATCGGCGACAGTTCCTGCGCCTCGTCGACGATCACGTGTCCAAAGGTCCATTCGCGGTCGCCCGCGGCACGCTCGGCGACGGTGAGCTCGGGCCCGCGGTCCCGGAACCGCTCGGCGAGCTGACCCGCGTCGACCGACCCGCTGAGCGAGCCGATCTGCAGCACCCCCTCGGCGTAGGCCCGCTCGGCCTGCTCCCGTTGGCGCTCCTGCTGGGCGCGGAGCAGTGCGTCCGGGTCGCCGAGCAGCTCGGCCGCCTCATCGAGCAGGGGCACGTCCGCGGACGTCCAGCCCTCGCCCGGATCGCGGACGAGCAGGTCGATCTCGGCGTCGCTCAGCACGTCCCGGCCGGCCCGCGCCAGCGCGTCCCGCGAGGCGAAGAGTTCGCGCAGCAGGCGCTGATGGCGCAGCCGGGGCCACAGCCGTCCGACCACCTCGCGGAAGTCGGACACCTGGGCGATCGCCCGCCGCACGTAGGGCGCGTCGCCGGGGTCGGGGCCGTCGGGCAGCTCCAGGGCCTGCGCCACCAACGGTTCGAGCAGTGCCCGGAGGAAGATCCGCCGTGCGTCGTTGTGCGAGCGGCGGCTGCGGCGGGCGCGGTTGCGGGCCGAGCTGACGTTGCGACGGGTCAGGGTCAGCGTCTCGCCCTCGAACGGGATCTCGACGTCCTCGCGCAGCAACTGCTGCCGGTCGGCGACCGCGGCGGCGAGCACGTCCGCCATCCGCAGGTCGCCCTTGAGGCGCGCCACGTCCTCCCGCGGTTCCGGACCGGCGACCTCGACGTCGGCGAGCAGCTCGTCCGGCGTGGCCAGCAGCACGCCGGTCTCGCCCAGCGACGGCAGCACCTGGCCGATGTAGCGGAGGAACACCGGCGTCGGTCCGACCACGAGGACGCCGGAGCGGGCCAGCCGCTCCCGGTAGGTGTAGAGCAGGTAGGCCGCCCGGTGCAGCGCGACGGCCGTCTTACCGGTTCCGGGACCGCCCTGCACGACGAGGACGCCCTGCAGCTCCGAGCGGATGACCCGGTCCTGCTCGTTCTGGATGGTTGCGACGATGTCCGACATCCGGCCGGTGCGGCTCTCGGACAGGGCGGCGAGCAGCGCGGCCTCGCCGTTCAGCGTGCTGCGCTCGTCCTCGCTGAGCGACTCGAGGTCGAACACGTCGTCGTCGATGCCGAGCACCGTGCGACCACGGCTGCGCAGGTGACGGCGACGGACGACGCCGTCGGGTTGCGCGGGTGTGGCGCGGTAGAACCGCTGCGCCGCGGGGGCCCGCCAGTCCACCAGCAGGGAACGGCTGGCGTCGTCGGAGAGCCCGAGCCGCCCCACGTAGTAGCGGTCCTCCCCGTCCTCGTCCCCGTCTCCGTCATCTTCTCGAGGCGTCGTGTCCAGCCGCCCGAAGCACAGCCCGTTCTCGACGGCGTTCAACTGCGCGAGGCGGTCCTCGTAGAGCGTCGCGAAGGAGTCACGCTCCGAGCGGTTCTGCGGGGTACCGACCGGCCCGCGTCGACGCACCTCCGACAACTGCTCGGCGGTGCGAGCGCGCAACTCGTCGAGGCGCGCGTAGAGACCGCTGACGTAGCGCTGCTCGCGGGCCAGTTCGCCCTCGGCCGAGGCGTCAGCGCCCGCAGAGCCTTCCTGCCCGACCGCCGACGTCACGCAGCCTCCTGTTCGTGCCGCTGCTCACAGGACTGCTCGTCCTGCTGATGCCCCGCCCTATGCCAACGTGCCACCCTGCCCGATGCTGCCGGGATCGGTGCACATTTCGCAGATTTCTCGGCGGCGGGCGAGCTCGTACGCCCGCGCTCAGGCCCGACGGCGGGGGCCGGGCGGACCGGGCGGCGCCTGCTCGTCGACGCCGCCGACCGGTGGCGCCCCCTCCCGCAGCCAGATCGGGTTGGTCAGGCATTCCATGTCCAGCTCGAGCGCCAGCGGCTTGCCCGGCGGTCCCGGTCGCGCCTTCCCGCGGACCTCGGCCCGGACGTATCCCGGCACCGGCACCCGCGCCCGCACCGTCTGCTCGTCCTCGGTGAGCGGAGTCGTCGACACCACCCGCCCCTCCGAGATGAGGATCAGCCGCATCCCGCGTGCCCCGCGCACCAGCGCCTCGACGTCCGCCTGTTCCCCGCGCCGACCGAACAGCGTGCCGCCCACGTAGGTCCGTGACCCGCCGAGCGTCGCCGTCAGGTAGCACTCGACGCCGTCGGGGCGCCGCATGACGAACGAGCGGCCTGCCTTCAGCGCGGCGACGATGTCCGGCTGGGCCAGCCTGTCGGCGTGGACGACGGTGGTGGGGGTGCCGAAGCGGAAGCCGTAGTCGTTCTCCGTCCCGTGCAGGTCGCTGCCGCCGTTCGCGTGGACCTGCCAGCCGCGCTGCAGCATGCCGTCCCAGTCCTTCAACGACTGCTCGTCGTCCGGCTGGAACGGCCCGCCCCACACCTCGTACCCGTCCGGACGCGACTCCGGGCTGGCCATCTCCGGACGGAACCGCCACGCCAGCGGGCCGAAGGATGGGTGCGCGGCGGAGACGTAGGCACCGAGATCACGGGCGACACGGAGGAACTCGCTGATCCGCGCGCCGTTCTCGGGCAGCGCCATACCCTCCGGGCTCTGCCGGAAGTCCAGCCACTGGCCCGGGGCGATGCCGCTGACGGTCGCGTGCCCGAAGAACCAGTTGGTCATTTCCTCGCCCGCCATGAGCAGCATGTCGTCTCCGGCGTCGCGGGCGAGCGCGAGGTTCTGCGAGATGACGTTGTGGTCGGTCAGGGCCAGGTAGTCGAGCCCGAGTCGGCGGCTCTGCTCGGCCCACGCGGCCGGCGTCAGCGCCGTCCCGGACTTCCAGGCGTCCGACGACTCCGGGGTGTGGCAGTGCAGGTCGCCCCGGTACCAGCCGGGACGGTCGACGACGGGGCCGATGATGGGGCCGACGACGGGGCCCGGCTGCGCCACCGGCAGGCTCGGCCCGAAGCTGATCGTGACGGTGGCGGTCACCGTGGTCCGCTGCTGCGCGAGGAACACCGGGACGATCACCGTCCAACGACCGGGCTCCATCGGTCCGGGCAGGAAGCTCTGGCTGGCGGCGTCGGCCGCGACGAAGAAGCTGTTGCGCTCCTCGCCGTAGATGCCCCGGAAGCCGGGCGACTGGTACGCGACGCCGCGGGCATCGAACAGGCCGACGCCGAGCTTCGCGCCGGCGGGCGCGGCCGTCGTCCTGACCTCCACGCGGGCGGCGCCCGGCGGCACGTCGAACGGGAGGTACGCGTAGGTGCCGGTGCCCTGGACGACGGTGGTCAGGGTCCGGACCTCGGGCGGCCGGACGCGGGGTTCGGTGGTGCCGGGAGACGGCCCGCCCTTGGAGCCCGAGCATGCGGCGAGCACGCCGGCGGCGGTTCCGCCGAGCCCGCCGAGGAGCAGCTGGCGGCGATCGATCGGCGTCACCCGGGCATCGTGACGCGGACGGACGAGTCCGGGCAACGAGCGGGACGGCATGCGTGTGCTCCGGAGAGCTGGGAAGGCCAGCGGGCGAGCAACGAACGAGAGGAGCAGTGATGAGCGAGCAGGACATCGAGCGGACCGGCCCGCAGGACCCGGAGTCGGCGCAGCGCATCGGGCAGGCCCCCACGACGACGGACGTGAACGACCCCGAGCGGTCGTCCCGGAACACCGCCGCGGGCACCGGCTCGGAGCCCGGCGAGGGAAGGGTTCAGCCCGCTGCCGACAAGGGCGTCGACCCGTCGGACAGCATCGAGCCGCACAACGAGGGCCTCGCCTGAGGGTGACCCCTCCCTGATCAAGCCGCCGCCCCTCCCCACGTACGCTCGCCGCACGGCGGGGAGGGGCGGATGGACGTCGAGGAAATCGCACTACCGGGCATCGGCCTGCGCTACGACTTCTCCACGAAGTCGGGTCAGCGCGTCGGTGTCGTCTGCCACCGCGGGGGCCGTCGCGATCTGGTCATCTACGACCGGGAGGATCCCGACTCCAGCCGCGAGGTCCTGCAGCTGACCGACGACGAGGGCGACGTCCTCGCCGAGCTGCTCGGGGCGCCACGCATCGTCGAACGCCTCGCCGACCTCCACAAGGAGGTCGAGGGGTTGATGAGCGAGCAGATCCCCATCCCGCCCGACTCGCCGTACGACGGGCGCACCCTCGGTGACACGCAGGCGCGGACGCGAACCGGCGCCTCCATCGTGGCCGTGGTCCGCGGGGCACAGGTGCACGCCAGCCCGCGGCCCGACTTCGGTTTCCAGGCCGGGGACATCGTCGTCGTCGTCGGAACGAGGGAGGGCGTCGACGCCGTCGCCGAGCTGCTGGCGAGCGGCTGACTTGCGTCCTGGGGACCGCAGCGCATGACCGACCCGTCGATCCTGGTCGAGCTCGGCGGCGTCATCCTCGTCCTGGGTGTGCTGGGACGGTTCGCCGGCCGCCTCGGCATCTCCGCCATCCCGCTGTACCTGCTCGCCGGGCTGGCCTTCGGCGAGGGCGGGCTGCTGCCGCTCGCGACCAGCGAGGAGTTCATCGACGTCGGCGCCGAGATCGGCGTCATCCTGCTGCTCCTGCTGCTCGGCCTGGAGTACACCGCGGGCGAACTGGTCGGCAACCTCAAGGCGCAGGCGAGCAGCGGGCTGCTGGACATCCTGCTCAACGCCGCGCCGGGCGCGCTTGTCGGAGTCCTGCTCGGCTGGTCCCCGGTGGCCGTGCTCGCGATGGCCGGGGTCACCTACGCGAGCTCGTCCGGGATCGTCGCGAAGATCCTGTCCGACCTCGGACGGCTCGGTAACCGCGAGACGCCGGTGGTTCTCAGCCTGCTCGTGCTCGAGGACCTCGTCATGGCGCTCTACCTGCCGATCCTGACCGCGACCCTGGCCGGGCTCGGCGTGGCGCGTGGCGTGGTCAGCGTCTCGGTCGCCCTCGCCACCGTGGCCGTCGTCCTGGTCATCGCCCTGACCTTCGGCGATCGGATCAGCCGGATCATGTTCGACGAGAACGACGAGGTGCTGCTGCTCCGGGTGCTCGGGCTGGCACTGCTCGTCGCCGGGGTCGCCGCCCAACTCCAGGTGTCCGCGGCGGTCGGAGCGTTCCTCGTCGGCCTCGCGCTCTCCGGCGAGGTGGCCGAGAGCGCCCGAGGACTGCTGACGCCGCTGCGCGACCTGTTCGCCGCCGTGTTCTTCGTCTTCTTCGGCCTGCACACCGACCCGACCGCGATCCCGGGTGTCGCGCTGATCGCGGTCGGGCTGGGACTCGTCAGCATCGTCACCAAGGTGGCCACCGGCTGGTGGGCGGCCAAGCGCGCCGGGGTGCAGACGATCGGGCGCTTCCGCGCCGGCGGCGCGCTCATCCCCCGCGGCGAGTTCAACATCGTCATCGCCGGTCTCGCCGTCACGGCCGGGGTGGAGGCGGACATCGGTCCACTCGCGGCCGCCTACGTGATCTTCCTCGTCATCACCGGGCCGCTGCTCGCCCGCTACATCGAACCCGCCGCGAGGAGCTACGTGCGGAGACGGAACGGGAAGCAGGCGGCGACCCCGACCCCGTAACCCCCCGGACTCCCTCAGTACGGCAACCGGTGGGGTCTATGGCAGCACGGGTGGATGTGGCCGGCGCGAGCGGCACCTCGCGGGAACAGGCAAATCCGGGGGTGTGCGAGATCAGGGCACCCAGAGCGGCGCAAATCTCGCACAGCCCTACGCGGGAACCGCGCGAGAACGCCGGATACAGGGCGGCTTCGCGTCGCGCGTGAGGTCGGCTTGTGCTGCCACAGACCCCACGTGTTGCCGCACTGGAGGGACTCCCTGGGTTCCGGAGCCCGGGTTCTGGGGTCCCCGGGGCTAAGGAGTCCCGCCTTCCAGGGCCTCAGCTCTTCGGTCTCAGCGCGATCGTCTGCGCCACGTAGCGCTCGGGGGACGACGCGATCGCCGACCACGTGCCCGTGGATCCGGTGGTCGGGCGGACCTTGTCCGCTCGCGACAGGCTGACCGGGGAGCTGCCCGTCGGCACCGTGACGTCGAGCTCCTCCAGCGACCCGGCCGGCGGGGTGAAGGTGGAGCGGGACGCGGTGGAGAAGGTGCCGATCAGCAGGGATCCGGCCACGGCGGGCGAGACCGACGGAGCTTTGATCGTCGAGGACTTCGCGGAGCCGCGGCCTGCCGACGTGAGCACCGGCGACGCCGGGTCGACACCCGCGATGGCGGTCGTGCCGACGACGGCATTCGCGTTGCCACCGAAGGCCCACGCCGTGCTCGGCGGGGGCGAGGAGCCGACCACCTGGTAGAAGGTCCAGCTCGTCAACACCGAACCCTTGACGTCCTTGCGGATGAGCGTCCACCCCGCCGGGGTCGTCAGGGCGGGCAGCCCCCGTGCGGTCACGGTGGCGAGGAGGATGTCGCCGGTCACCGCGCCGGACGGCGGCGCGGCGGAGACCGATCGTCCGGCGTAGACCGAGGCGGTGGTGCTCCCGTGCACGGCGAAGCTCCGCCGGGCCGAGGTCGTCGCCGCCGCCGACTGCCGACCCGAGGAGTCGACCGCGCGCACCTGGTAGTAGGAGGTGACCCCGAGCGGTGCCGTCCCGTCGAGGTAGGTCCTGCCGGAGACGGGCGAGCTCGTGAGGCGGGTCCAGGGGCCGGAGGCGGAGGTGGACCGGTCGACGACGAAGCCGGTCGTGCTCGGTTCACCGCTGGTCCAGCCGAGGGTCGTCCCGGCGGTGGACGGCGAGCCGGTCACCGCGGTCGGCGTCGCCGGGCCCGCGGGAACGGGATCGGGATCGGGGGCGGAAGCGGAACGGTGCGTCGCCGCGGTCCCCGAGTCGGTGAACGTCGCGCCGGCGACGGGGAGGAATTGCCAGCTGTAGCTGTCCGCCCGCAGGGTCAGCTTCAGCACCCCGAAGCTGGTGCTGTCGTGCACCTGGCTGTTCGTCGTCCCCGAGCCGCCGAACGCGTGGTGGTCCTCGCCGCCGGACCCGACCGTGATCTGCCTGATCCCGCGGGTGTCGTCCCGGGTCCCCGACGGCGTCTGGGGGGCGAAGCGCTCGTAGAGGTGGCTGTGCCCGTTGAGGACGAGGTCGGCGCCGGCCGCGTACAGGTCGTTCCAGAAGGCCGAGCTGCGGGTGTCGGGCCCGTTGTAGGAGTCGAAGCGCGGCTCGTGCCACATCGCGAGGATGTTGCTGGACGAGTGCGCCGCGAGGTCCGCCTTGAGCCAGACCTCCTCGGGAGACCCGACGCCGCACCCGCCGATCTTCGAGCACTCGCTGTTGAGCACGACGACGTGCCAGGAGCCGACGTCGTAGGAGTACCAACCCTTCGTCGGGTCGCCCGCGGCGGCACCGAAGTAGCCGTAGTAGCCGGCCGCTCGGGAGGTGTTGTAGTCGTGGTTGCCCGCGACGGGACGGGTGCGGACCTTCGCCCGCCCCCAGGTCGGGTCGTAGCAGTTGGCGAACTCCGTGCTCGTCCCGTTGTCGTAGACGTTGTCGCCGAGCGTGAAGACCGTGCCGGGGGTGGCGTCGAGCAGCCGGGCCGTCTGGTCGTCGCCCGTCCCGTAGCAGGAGGCGATGTCCCCGGCCCCGACGAGGACGGGGTCACCGGAAGCCTGCGGCGTCGCGCTTGCCGAGCTCGAGGGTGGGCTGGTGGCACCGGACGAGCTCACCGCGACCACCACGTAGTTGACGGCCGAGCCGTTGACCACGTTCGGGTCGACGAACGCGGTGCCGGTCAGCAGGGTCGGGTTGGCCGGACGACCCGACGTCGGCACCGGCAGCGTGGTCGAGCGGTACACCTGGTAGCCGACGGTCGCGGTGTCGGCGTTCGGCGCCCAGGTCAGCGTGACCCGGCCGTCACCGGGGGTGGCTGAGAGCCCGGTCGGAGCCGACGGGGTCGTTCCGCCGCCGCCGCTTGTCGCCCCTGGCCCGTCCACGTGCTGCGGGCCGCCGACCAGCGTCGCGGTGACGCCGCTGCCGGAGGAGTCGGCCGCCGTCGTCCCGCTCGTCTCGTCGAAGCCCCAGCGCCCGACGAGGCCCGGCCCGGTGGTCACGGGGGTCGTGGCGGTCGCCGCGATGTCCGCGGCGCTGCGGGCGTTGTTCCAGACCCGGGCCTCGTCCACCGCTCCGGCGAAGTAGCCGTCCGGGGCCCCCTTCGAGTTCAGTGCGCTGCCGATCGCCGCCCACTGGATGCTGTCCCACCGGGGCTGCACCCCGACCGGGAGCGAGGTCTCGAGCCGCCCGTCCAGGTACAGGCGCCACGTGGAGCCGTCGTAGGTGGCGGCGGCGCTGTGCCACACGCCGGAGCTGACCGGGGTGACGCCGTAGACCGGGTGGTTGTTGCCGTAGTCGTTGCCGGCGCCTTCGAAGTCGGCGGCGAGTACCCCGCGGGAACCCGAGATCCCGAGGAACCAGTTGCTGTCGACGTTGCTGCCGTCGTCCTCCGCCCGGCCCTTCGTCAGCAGCGGTACCGCGTCGGAGATCCCGCCGTAGCCGGTGCTGGTCGCCACGCCCGCCGCGTCGCGTCGGAAGCGGATCTCGAGGGTGAAGGTGCTGAGCCCCAGGGCGGGCGCCCTGCCCATGGAGGCGTACTGACCGCTGCCGTTCAGCAGCAGCGCCCCGTTGCCCGCGGCCGCCGCCGATCCGCCGAGCATCGGCAGCGAGACCAGCGCCACCAGCACGGCAAGGAGCACCGCGATGCCGCCCCGACGGCGGACGCCCGCGAACCTCTGACCCACGACGCCCCCGACATTGAGCAGTGCCTGCTATTCCGCTGTCATCAACGGGAGCGTGGCACCGCCCGTGACGCGGTGCAGGCGTTTGGCCGAACCTGGGCGAAGTCGGCCGAACCCCCTGCTCAGTCGGCCACGGGCAGGTACACCCGGCCGCTCTGGTCCGGAAGCTGGGCTGCCTGAAATTCGGCTGCCTTCTCGGCCATGCCGACCCGCAGCGCCTCGGCGTCCTCGAGGCCCTTCTGCTCGGCGTAGCGCCGCACGTCCTGCGTGATCCGCATGGAGCAGAAGTGCGGGCCGCACATCGAGCAGAAGTGCGCCGTCTTCGCCGGCGCCGCCGGCAGCGTCTCGTCGTGGAACGACTGCGCCGTCTCCGGGTCGAGCGAGAGGTTGAACTGGTCCTCCCAGCGGAACTCGAACCGGGCGTCGGAGAGGGCGTCGTCCCACGCCTGCGCCCCCGGGTGGCCCTTGGCCAGGTCCGCCGCGTGCGCCGCGATCTTGTACGTGATGACGCCGGTCTTCACGTCGTCGCGGTCCGGCAGGCCCAGGTGCTCCTTGGGCGTGACGTAGCAGAGCATGGCCGTGCCGTACCAGCCGATCATGGCGGCGCCGATGCCGCTGGTGATGTGGTCGTAGCCGGGCGCGACGTCGGTGGTGAGCGGACCCAGCGTGTAGAACGGCGCCTCGTGGCACAGCTCGAGCTGGAGGTCCATGTTCTCCTTGATCTTGTGCATCGGGACGTGACCCGGGCCCTCGATCATCGTCTGGACGTCGTACTCCCACGCGATCGTGGTCAGCTCCCCGAGCGTCCGGAGCTCCGCGAGTTGGGCCTCGTCGTTGGCGTCGTAGATCGAGCCGGGGCGCAGCCCGTCGCCGAGGGAGAACGTCACGTCGTAGGCCCGCAGGATCTCGCAGAGCTCGCGGAAGTTCGTGTAGAGGAAGTTCTCCTCGTGGTGGGCCAGGCACCAGGCGGCGAGGATGGAGCCGCCGCGGCTCACGATTCCGGTCTTGCGCTTCGCGGTCAGCGGCACGTACGGCAGCAGCACGCCGGCGTGGACCGTCATGTAGTCGACGCCCTGCTCGCACTGCTCGATCACGGTGTCCCGGTAGACCTCCCAGGACAGGTCCTCGGCCTTGCCGTTGACCTTCTCGAGGGCCTGGTAGATCGGCACCGTGCCGATCGGGACCGGCGAGTTGCGCAGGATCCACTCGCGGGTGGTGTGGATGTTCCGGCCGGTCGAGAGGTCCATGACCGTGTCGGCGCCCCAGCGGGTCGCCCAGGTCATCTTGTCGACCTCCTCCTCGATGGAGGACGCGACCGCCGAGTTGCCGATGTTGGCGTTGATCTTCACGAGGAAGTTCCGCCCGATGATCATCGGCTCGATCTCGGGGTGGTTGACGTTGGCCGGGATGACCGCGCGGCCGCGGGCGACCTCGTCGCGCACCAGCTCCGGTGCCAGCCCCTCGCGGAGGGCGATGAACTCCATCTCCGGCGTGATCTCGCCGCGGCGGGCGTAGGCCAGCTGCGTCACGGCCTCGCCGGACAGCGCCCGGCGCGGCTTGCGCCCGGCCCCGGCGAAGACGGCGTCGAGGTTCTTCAGGCTGCTGCGCTGCGCCCCGTCGTGCTTGCGTCCGTCATCTTCGGGACGTGTCGGGCGCCCGTCGTAGGCCTCGGTGTCGCCGCGTTCCTCGATCCAGGCGTTGCGCAGGGCGGGCAGCCCGAGCCGGATGTCGACCCGCAGGGACGGGTCGGTATACGGCCCGGAGGTGTCGTAGAGGACGACCGAGTCGCCCGTGGTCAGCAGCACCTCGCGCATCGGGACGCGGAGGTCCGGCCGGCTACCGGCCAGATACGTCTTGCGGCTGCCCGCCGCCGGCGCTCCGGTCTCGCCGGCGGCCTGCTCGGCGGCCTGCGTGGTCGCCTCGGACCCACCATCGACAAAGGTGGTCATTCGAACCACTCCTCCCTGCGCCGGCATGATCCGGATCAGGTCTTGGCGGTCGGCGACCCCCACCTCGGCGGCGGTCGGGTCACCCTCTCAGCCCCGGCTGGGCTCCCGCGGTGCGAGCCCCACACTAACCCCGCTCGTGGCCTGGGCAACGGGTCGTGGAACTCCGCGGGAAGGTGGCGCCCGGCACGTGCCGGACGCTGCTCGACGGGGTAGGAGAACCTCGCACTGCTTGCGGAGCCTCCGGCGCTCCCCTCCAAGGACGGATCGGCTGGTATGACAGGCGGTGGACCCCCGGCAGCGGAGGCCCCCGACCAGCTACGTTCGGTGCTCGACGCCGCCGGTCTCGGCATCTTCGACTACGACTCCTCCACCCGTTCGGTATCCGTCGACCGGCGCACCCGGATGGCGTTCGGCTTCGAGTCCGGCGACCGGTTCCCGCTCGCGGACCTGCTCGGGGTCATCCACCCCGACGACCGCAGCGTCGTCGCCGACGCACTGAACACCGCGGCGCGAGAGCTCGGCTCCTACTCCGTCGAGCACCGGGTGTGCCCGCCCGGCGGCGAGCGCTGGCTCGACGTGCACGGGCAGGGCGTCCGCGGCGACGACGACGTCGTCCACGTCCTGGGGACCGTTCGCGACTCCACCGACGTCCGCAGGGCGATGGACGAGGTCGCCCGCGTGCTCGAGCACGTCGGGGAGACGTTCCTGTCGGTCTCGCCCGACGGGCGGGTCACGTACGTCAACGCGCGGGCCGAGCAGATGCTGCGGCGCACGCGGGAGTCCCTCGTCGGCGGCGTCCCCTGGCAGGACTTCCCGGGCCTGCTCGGCGAGCGCCTCGACGAGGTGCTGCGCTCGGCGGTGCCGGGCGACGACGCGACGGTGCTCGAGGACTACTCGTCCGCGCTCGGCATCTGGGTCGAGCTCCGTATCCACCCCGGGACCAACGGAACGTCGATCTACGTCACCGACGTCACCACCCGCCGCGCCCGACGCGAGCGGAACCGTCGGCTGCGGGAGATCGCGGCGGCCTTCGCCCGCGCGCTGACCCCCGACGAGGTGAGCGGCGTCGTCGTCGAGCACGCGCTGCGCGGCGTCGCCGCGGATGCGGCGGGAGTCTTCCTGGCCGACCAGGAGCACCGGGAGCTCCGGCTCATCGGCGGGCTCGACCGGCTACGGGAGCCGATGCGGTCGCGCTGGTCCCGGGTCTCCATGTCGGCACACACCCCGTTGAACGAGGCGCTCGAGTCCGGCGAGCCCCAGCTGCTGACCGCGTCGGAGGCGGTGGACGCCTTTCCGCACCTCTCGCGGGACGTGCTGGAGCTGGGGGCGGGCTTCTACGCGATCATCCCGTTGGTCACCGCCGAGCCGGCGCTGGGCCTGCTCGTCCTCGGTTGGGCCGAGCGCGACGGGATGGACGACGACGAGCTCGCCTTCCTCGTCGCGGTGGCCGCGCAGTGCGCCCAGGCCGTCGAGCGTGCGCAGCTCTACGAACAGCAGCGGCGCATCGCCGAGAGCTTGCAGCGCAGCCTGCTGCCGCAGCGGCTGCCCGACATCCCGGCGGTCGACCTTGGTGCCCGCTACCTCGCGGGTGCCGCCGGCCTGCAGGTCGGCGGCGACTGGTACGACGTTCTGCCGCTCCCGGACGGGCGGGTCGCATTCGCACTCGGCGACGTCGTCGGCAAGGGGCTGCCCGCGGCAGCGGCGATGGGGCAGGTCCGCTACGCGCTGCGGGCCTACGCGGCACTGGACCCCGCGCCCGCCGCGGTCCTCACCGCGCTCGACGACTTCTTCGAGGCCCGCGACGCCGAGGAGATCGTCACGCTCGTCTACGGGGTGCTCGACCCCGGCGAGGGCGTTCTGGTCTGGAGCAACGGGGGGCATCCACCGCCGCTGCTCGTGGGGACCGAGCAGACCCGCATCGTCTCCGGCCTCGCCGACGGGACGCCGCTGGGCGTCTCGTCACCGCGTCAGGAGTCGACGATGCAGCTCGCGGCCGGCGACCTCCTCCTGCTCTACAGCGACGGCTTGGTGGAGGCCCGCGACCGGCCGGTCGGCGAGGGCGTCGACGCGTTGGTGCGGATCGCGGAGGGCCCCGACCTGCGGGAGAACTCCGCGGACGGCGCGACCGGTGCGGTCCTGGCCCGGATGCTCGACGGGCGGGACGCCGACGACGACGCGACGCTGCTCGCCCTGCGGTGGCGCGGCCCGGCGTCGGCGGAGGCGGACGTCCCCGACCCGAGCCAGGACCCGCCGCACGTGGCGACGACGCGGCTGCGGCCCGAGGCGCTCGCGAGTTCGTCGGCCCGCCGCTTCGTCCGCTCGCTGCTCGAGCGCTGGCAGCTGCTGGAACTCGCCGACCCGGCCGAGCTGTGCGTCAGCGAGCTCGTGACGAATGCGGTCCTGCACGCGCGGACGCCGATCAACCTCGAGGTGCGCGCCGGCCAGGGGGTGCTGCACGTCGACGTCTGCGACAGCGGCGGCTCCCGGATCGACCTGCCCCCGCGGGAAGAACCGGCCGACGCCCTCGAGAGCGGACGAGGGCTGTTCATCGTGCAGGCGCTGTCCTCCCGCACCGGCGTCGTGCCCCGGACGGACGGCATGTGCGTGTGGTTCGAACTCGACCTGCCGAACGTGAGCGGCGAGGCCGCCGGCTCCGGCGACGGTTTCGGCCGCGGGGACCTCGACGACGGCCCCTGGACGACCGAGCTGGACTAGTCGCCGCGCGCCGGCGGACGACTACGTGTCGAGGCCGGCGAGCAACCGGTCGAGCAGGTCGGCGAGCCGATCGACCTCCTCCCGCGCGAGCTGGGACCGGAGCTTGGCGTCGTGCGCGACGGCGACCGTGCGCAGGGACTGGAACAACTCCTCCCCGGCTGGGGTGAGCTCGGTGCGCTGGACGCGGCGGTTCTGTTCCTCCCGCCAGCGGCGGACGAGCCCCGCACGCTCGAGGCCGTTCAGGTGATGGGTGAGCGTGCCCCCCGTGATGCCGATCGCCTCGGCCATCGCCGATTGCGTGCCCCACTGCTGCGCGCGGATCAGCAGGAGGACCTGCCAGGTGGCGCGGCTGCCGCCGGCCTCCTCCATCGCCCGGTCGAAGGCCTGCGAGACGAGCCGGGCCGTGCGGGTGAGGCGGAGGCCGATCGGCGGGAGCGACTCGGGCGGGGGCACGGCGCCCATCGTAGACGATCGTTTGACATCAAAGTGTCCGCGGACCTACCGTCCCGGCCATCGTTTGACGTCAAACGTTTGGAGCGGACGATGCTGGTGCCCTTCGCCGCCGTGGTGCTCGCGATGCTGCCCGCGGTTCTCGATCAAACGGTCCTCGCGACCGCCCTGCCGGTTGTCGCGAGCGACCTCGGCTCGGTGACCGACGTGACGTGGATCGTGACGGCCTACGTCGTCGCCGCCGCGGCGAGCACGCCGCTGTGGGGCAAGCTCGGCGACCGGTGGGGCCGCAAGCGACTGCTCGAGGTGGCCCTCGCGACGTTCCTCGTCGCGTCGGCGACCTGCGGGCTCGCCCCGACGCTGGCCGTCCTCGTCGCCGCCCGCACGCTGCAGGGCGTCGCCGCCGGGGGGCTGATGACGCTGGCGATGGCCTCGGTCGCCGACCTCGTCCCGCCGCGGGAACGCGGGCGCTACCAGGGCTACGTCGTCGCGTCGTTCGCGGTCGCCACCGTCGTGGGACCGCTGCTCGGCGGGGTCCTGGTCGACTCCGCCGGCTGGCGCTGGGTGTTCTACCTGAACCTGCCGCTCGGCCTGCTTGCGCTGGCCGGGCTCCGCCTGCGGCTGCCGGCCACGAGCGTCGACGAGAAGCCGCAGGCGCTCGACGTCGGCGGTGCCGTCCTGCTGGCCGGCGCCACCAGCGCCCTGCTCCTGCTCTGCGTCTGGGGCGGGGAGCGCTACGCCTGGGACTCCTCGGCGATCCTCGCCCTCGGCGCGGGAGTCGTCGCCCTGGGCATCGGACTCACCCTGCGGGAGCGGCGGGCGGACGATCCGATCGTGCCCCTGCGGCTGCTGCGCACCCGCACCGTCGCCGTGGCGAGCGCGGCCCTGTTCCTGACGACCGCCGCGCTGTTCGCGGTCACCGTGTTCGTGCCGCTGTTCCTGGAGCGCACGACCGGTGCGACACCGACGGAGGCCGGCCTGCTGCTGGTGCCGATGATGCTCGGGATCACCATCTCGACGAACGCCGCCGGGCGCGCCCTCGCGCGCACCGGCCGGCTCTCCCGCTACCCGGTGGTCGGTCTCGGCCTCATGTCGGCGGCCCTGGCCGGGCTGGCCGTCACCGCCACGCATCCGTCGCGGACGGTCGTGGGCGTCCTGCTCGGGCTGTTCGGAGCCGGCTTCGGGCTGGTCGGTCAGGTCCTCGTCGTCGGCGTGCAGAACTCCGTCGAGCGACGTCGGCTCGGCACCGCCATGGCGACGACGACGTTCTTCCGCGGGCTCGGCGGCGCGATCGGCGCGGCAGCCCTGGGCGCGGTGTTCACGGCCGGGACTCGGACCTCCGGCGTCGGGATCGACATCGCGGGCGGAGCACGCGACGCGTGGGCGGTCGCGGCCTGCGTGGCCGCGGTCGGGCTGCTCGTGGCCCTCGGGCTGCGCGACCAGGCGCCGGACGAACCGGGGCCCGAAGCGGCGGGCTCCGAGCTCAGCCGTGCGCGGTGACAGGGGGTGGGTCCGCGGCCGGCACGCTTTGGCCGGGGCGGCCGGCGTCCCGTATGCTTTCGTTGCTCCCGACGGCAGACGCTGGGGGATCGTCGGCGTCACTGTCTCCGTGCAGAGGGCCCGCAGCCCCACCAGCCCCCATCGTCTAGTGGTCCAGGACGCCGCCCTTTCAAGGCGGTAACACGGGTTCGAACCCCGTTGGGGGTACGCCGGTCCCGGCCGGACAACTGAACAAGGTCTCGTGGTGAAGTCTGGAGTTCACGCCGCCCTGTCAAGGCGGAGGTCGCGGGTTCGAATCCCGTCGAGACCGCAGGAAGAGCTGTGGGGCGCGCCCCACAGTGCACCTCAGTCCGGGGGACGGGTGCGGGAGACGCCCAGACCGGCCTCCCGCGCCCGCACGATGGCTTCGGCCCGGTCGGCCACCTGCAGCTTCACGAAGATGTTCGAGAGATGGTTCCGCACGGTCTTCTCCGAGAGACCGAGATCCCGGGCTATCCCACCGTTCGACCGTCCGGCCGCCACCTTGTCGAGCACCTCGCGCTCCCGGGCGGTGAGATGCGCGAAGGGCACCGCCGTCCCCGCTCCGGCTCCACCCGAGAAGTAGCCGATCAACCGCCGGGCCAGGGCGGAACCGAAGATCGCTTCCCCGGCCGCCACCGTCCGCACGGCCCGGACGATCTCGCTGTGCTCCGCTCCTTTGAGCAGATATCCCCGGGCGCCGGCCCGCATGGCCGCGAAGACGCTCTCGTCCTCGTCGAACATCGTGACCACGAGAGTGCCGATGTGCGGACTGGTCCCGACGATCTGCCGCGTCGCGTCGATCCCGTTCCGGCCGGGCATCTTCAGATCCATGATCAGGACGTCCGGCTGGTGGAGAGCGGCCGCCTCGACGGCCTCGTCCCCGCTGGCACACTCGGCCACCACCTCGATGTCCGGTACCGCCTCGAACAACGCCAGCAGGCCCTCCCGGAACATCGGGTGATCGTCCGCAATGATCACCCGGATGGTCTCCGGCGGAGGGGACGCCGGCATCACGGGGCGCCTGCCCCGAAGCCCAACGGTAGGCGGGCGTGCACCCTCGCCCCGGCGCCATCGGTCCGGCGGCGGAGCGCGGCCGTCCCGCCGATCTCCGTGGCGCGTTCGATCATCGAACGCGTGCCGACCCCCGCAACGGGGTCCTCGCCCACGCCGCAGCCGTCGTCCTCGACGATCACATCGAGATGATCGCCGGGGTCGACGACGAGCCGTACCTGGCAGTGCGAGGCGTTCGCGTGCCGCACCACGTTGGTCATGGCCTCGGTGGCGATGCGGTAGGCCGCGACCTCCACGGCGGCGGGGAACGCCGTCCGCTCCTCCGGCGCGTCGACCCGGAACAGCGGACGCGCGTCAGCTCGCTCCATCCTGTTCGCGAAGTCCCGCAGTGCCCCGGGCAGCCCGAGTTCGTCGAGGCAGGGGGGCCGCAGGTCGTAGACGAGCCGGCGGACGTCGGCGATGGTGTGCCGCAAACCCCCCTTCACCTCCGAGAGCAGCTCGGAGGCGCGCTCCGGACGGGTGCCGAGCTGCAAGGCGGCTCCCTCGGCCTTGAGGGTCAGGGCAGCGAGCTCCGGCCCGAGGCCGTCGTGCAGGTCACGCCGCAGGCGCCGTCGCTCCTCCTCCTTGGCGGTGACGAGTCGGCGGCGGGACTCCTGCAGGTCGGCCGCGAGCCGAAGGACGTGCAGCAGGGCACCGGCCTGACGGCCCAGGTCGTCCAGCAGCCGCTCGTCGGCGGCGCCGAGGGTCTCGCCCGGAGCGCGAGGGCAGATCTCGAGATCACCGACCGGAGTGCCGCGATAGGTGAGCGGACGAACGGAGACGGCACCGCGCGGGCATCCGCTTTCCTCCTTGACCAGGCCGTCCACGCTCGTGATGGCGGCGTACGGCAGCCGGAGTGACCGGGTGATGGTCTCGAGCACGATGCCCAGCTCGGTCCCGAGGGCGTCGGCCTGTTCGAGCTGCCGGGTCAGGGAGGACATGACTCCGTAGGGGTCCTTCCGGTCGCCGTAGATGAGCCGGTCGACCCCGGACTGAACCCTCGAGCGCAGGGGCGCGAACGCCACCGCGACGAGCGCCGTCCCGAGCAACGACGCACCGCCGCTCGACCGGCCGCCGACGCTACGAGCGACGAGGGCGACCGCCCCCAGATAGAGACCGAGCAGCAGGAAGCTCACCACCAGGTACACGAGCGTCCGGTTGACCACGAGCTCGATGTCGAGCAACTGATGACGCACGATCGCGACGGCGATCGAGGCGATGAACAGCGACTCCACGAGCGGGCCGAGCCACATGCCGACAGCGAACGACGGCAGCAGCTCGAGAGCGAGCTCCACGAGCGCGACCGTCCCGGTGAAGAACACCCAGGTCAGCTGCAGCCGCAGCCGTGGGGCGGCGCGGCGGTAGCGCACGGCCAGCGAGGCGATGGCGCATGCAGCGAGCACCACGAAGCTCAGACTGTTGAACGCGTTGAGGCGGTACACGAAGCCGGACGGCAGCAGGCTGCCGGCCGGGTTCGCGATCTCCTGGCCCGCGATCACGGTGGCGTCGGGGGCGAAGGCATAGCCGAGCCATGCCAGGCACCCGCCCACGGGGACGGCCGCGAGGACGAGCCTCCACCGTCCCCCCAGAGTCCGCCCGTCGGGGAACAGCATGAGCACGGCGGGAAGGGCCGCCATCACCGCGATGTAGAGGGAGTCGGCGAGCCAGCCGATCCAGGCCGCCCCCGGCAGCGGTCCGGCGACGACCGACCGGACGAGATACTCCCGGCCCAGACCGCAGGCCCCGGCGGCGAGTCCGGCCAGGCAGAAGAGCCAGCCGATCGGGTTCGCCGGACGGGTCCGGACGAGCAGCGCACCCATCGCACCACTGGTGACAGCGGTGGTCGTCGTGCCGAACCACCAAGCGGTGAGCGGCTGCGTCCCGTTGAGGAGATGGAGGACGACGGTCCCCGCCCCGAGCGCGAGCACGACAGCGGCGAACGCGCTCACCGCCAACGGGCCTGGGTCGAACGCCCGACGGCGGAACACATCGTCGAAGGACCGGCTGCTCTCGACGTGGGTGAGTGCCACAGGGTCTCCCTATACCGCCGACCGAATCCGCGCATCCGAACCGCGTCAGTTCACGGTGAACTCACCCTTCAGGCCTCGGGCGTAGTCGGTGTCGCTCGGGCCACCGTCGCCCTGCACCGTGGACACGTAGCCGTAGTGCCCCGGCTCGAGATCGAGGACGAGGAAAGCGGTCTGGCCCGGGTTGAGCGTCGCGACGCCGCTGACGATCGCGCCGGGGGCGCCGTCGATCGGCTGGTTCTGAGCCAGGTGGGAGCCGACGTAGTTGAACAGGTCGTCGAGGGGGCCGTCGAGACGGGCGATGCTGAACGAGTGCTGCTTCGTCCCGGCGTTCGTGACGGCGAAGGTGCCCCGACCCTGGAACCCCGCCGGCAGGGTGATGCCGGAATCGGTGAGGCTGACCTCCCCGTCCCGAGCCGGCGTCGCCTCGACCGGCGCGCCCCCGACGGTGAACTGGCCCGCCATACCGGCGGTGACCTGCGGCTGGCCGTCGGCACCGGGAAGGAAGGACACCACGGCGTAGGTGCCCGCCGGGATGCGGTCGGAGATCACTTCCGACGTCTGGCCGCCGGACAGCAGCGCGGGCGTGCCGTAGGTCGTCGTCTCCGGGTCGGCGGCCAGGTCCGCCGCCGCCTTCTGCTCACCGCCGGACTTCAGGTCGGCGAGCACGTCCTGCACGGACTTCCCGGGCTTGAGCGGGACGATCTGGGCCTCGTGGGCCTTGCTGTCGGTGTTGGCGAAGGTGACGTCGATGTGGCCGGGCCGGGGTGAACCGCTGATGGCGAAATCCGTCCCCCGCGCCGTGAGCGTGAGGCCGTTGGCCTGCACTTCCGAGCCCGCCGGGGTCGCCGCTGCGCCCGATGTCGGCGTCCCGCCGGCTGTCGAGGAGGTGTCCGATCCTCCACAGGCCGCAGGACCGGCGAGCAGCAGCGAGGCCACTCCGATCGGC
The DNA here is from genome assembly GCA_963783105.1 of uncultured Actinomycetota bacterium. Classification (GTDB taxonomy): domain Bacteria; phylum Actinomycetota; class Actinomycetes; order Frankiales; family Frankiaceae; genus JAVEDQ01. The sequence goes on along the minus strand of CAWAMI010000001.1, from coordinate 613,097 downwards.
GCGAGGTATCGGCGTGCGTCCACGATGGTCGTCCCTTCCTCCGGCGGCCGGCCCCGTGCCGACCGCTACGGAACGGCACGCTGCCGGGCGGGCGGCCCAGGGGCACGGGACCTGTGTCCTGCCGGACTCGGGAATCCGCCCGGCTACCTGGCGTCCGGGCTCAGAGGTGGTCCAGGGTCAGAGGTGGTCCAGGGTCAGAGGTGGTCCAGGGTCAGAGGTGGTCCAGGACTCCGGCCACCACACCGAGCACCAGGGTCGCCGCGGCCGCGACGCCGGCCAGCACGACCACGACCCTGGTGGGAGTCGTCACCACGGACCGCCGCGTGACCACGACGGCGGCCGAGCCGACGACGATGGGGAGTCCGGACCAGAAGACGACCACCGTGATCAGCGTGACGATGCCGACGATCAGGCCGGTTCGGGCAGGTCGTGCCGTTCCGGGGACGATCCAGCCGTAGAGCAGGCCGGCAGCTGTCGCGCAGACGATCAGGCTGACGATCAAGGAGACCGTGCCGCCGTTCTCGCCCTCCTGGAGACTCGTGTTGCCGAGGACGATGACCACGGCCGCGGCGGCGAAGGACCCGAGACCCCACGTGACGTGGTCCCCGGGAAGTGTTGCGAGCCAGTCGGATTCGACGGGCGTCGCGGGTCGGGCGGCCGGCGAGCGGTAAGCGGGCATGGCGATCGAGTCCCTTTCTGGTGAGCGGACGAGGGCCACGGCGACCTCGTCGTCGTGGTGCGGCAGCGCAAAGCTAGGGCGCCGGCGTTCCCGCGCGGATCCGTCGCGGGGTGGATCGAGGTCGTGCTGAGTCGGACTCTTCGTCCGCCGAACTCCACCCGGAGGCGGAGGACCGGTCCCCCGCGATCCACCCCGAAGGGGAGGTGCAGGCGCTGCAGCGGAGTTACGGTTCCGGCCGTGTATCCGGCCCCCGTGCGCGCACCTCTACGGCACCTGGAGTGGAGGCGGCTCACCCTCGACTGGCTGGCTCCGGCGGTCATCCTCGGGATCGGGAGCGTCAACGTTGCGCTGCATCCCCGTAGCGCCGAATACCCCGGGCCCCCGGCGGTGCATCTGACCTTCCTCGCCGCCGCGCTCGTGGCGTTGGGTCTCCGGCGACGGAGTCCGGTGCTCGCGCCGCTGCTCGCGGTGTTCCTGACGACCGTCTGGGTCGCGGAGATGTGGCCCGTCGACGCTCAGGGCCCGTTCGAGGGCTTCCTCGTCCTGATCTTCGCGACCTATGCGATCGCGGCGGGCAACTCCGGAAGCCGTTTGACGCGGGCCACGGTGCTCCTGGTCGCCTTCTTCATCGTCGGCCAAGTCGTCATGATCGCCTTCGGCGGAGGCGTCGGCGACCCGGCGCCCGTCGTCGTATGGATGTCGGTCGCCTGGATCGTCGGCTTCGTACTCGCCCGACGCGGCGAGCAGGCCAGTGCGGCTCGGACCCAGGCGGCCGCGTTGAGCGCTGAACACGAGCGCCGGACGGCCGAGGCGGTTGATCACGAACGCTCTCGCATCGCCCGTGAGCTGCACGACGTCGTGGCGCACAGCCTCTCGGTCATCGTCGTTCAGTCCGCCGCCGAGAGACGCGCCTGGCGACACGGAACGGCGGACGGGCCCTCGACCGAGTCCGTGCTGGAGTCGGTCGAACGCACCGGCCGTGAGGCGATGGTCGATCTCCGTCGCCTTCTCGGCCTGCTGCGATCGGCCGACGAGCCGGCGACGCTGCGGCCCCAACCCACCCTCGCCGACGTCGACTGCCTGGTCGAGCACGCACGCCGGACCGGGCTGGACGTCCGGCTGTGCGTCGAGGGCCGGCCGCGGGTGCTCCCGGCCGGGGTCGACCTCTCCGCCTACCGCATCGTGCAGGAGGCACTGACCAACGTGGTCAAGCACGCGAAGGCGGAATCGGTCGACGTCGTCGTCCGCTACGACGCCCGGCAGGTGCGGGTCGACGTGAAGGACGACGGCCGGGGTTCGTCCGATCCGGATCTCTCCGATTCGGGGGCGGGGCAGGGATTGGTCGGCATGCGCGAGCGCGCCGGGGTCTACGGCGGCGAACTGTTCGCGGGCCCGGACGCGGCCGGAGGTTGGACCGTGCGCGCCTGCCTGCCGATCGAGTCCGCCGCTGCCGTGCCGAAGGCGACATGACGCTCCGCCTGCTCGTCGCCGACGATCAGTTACTGGTCCGGGCCGGCTTTCGCAAACTGCTCGACGGCGAGGACGGCTTCGACGTCGTCGGCGAGGCCGCGGACGGAGTCGAGGCGATCAGCGAAGCTCGTCGGCTGCGGCCGGACGTGGTGCTGATGGACATCCGGATGCCGCGGTTGGACGGGATCGAAGCCACTCGCCGCATCGTGACGGACGTGCCGGGGACCGCCGTGCTCGTCCTGACCACCTACGACCTCGACGAGTATGTCTTCGAGGCGCTCACCGCCGGGGCCAGTGGCTTCCTGCTCAAGGACTCGCCGCCGGACGACCTTCTCGACGGCGTCCGCATCGTCGCCCGCGGCGACGCCCTCCTCGCCCCCACGGTGACCAGACGGTTGATCGCCGAGTTCACGGCCGCCGTGCGCGCCCGGTCCTCCGAGCCGTTGCCCGAGGTCTCCGCGCGGGAACGGGACGTGCTGTCATTGGTGGCGCAAGGGAGAAACAACTCGGAGATCGCCGGCGAGCTGTTCATCGGAGAGGCGACCGTCAAGACTCACATCGGGAATCTGCTCGCCAAGCTCGAATGCCGCGATCGGGTCCAACTCGTGGTGCGTGCCTACGAGACCGGGCTCGCGGTCCCGCGGGGCCGCTGACCCAGCCCGAGGGCGGTCAACGACCCGACTCGTGGCGCAGCGGCAGCCGCACGCTGAAGGTCGCGCCCGCGCCCGGGGCCGTCTGAACGGTGACCCGCCCGCCGTGCGCCGCCACCAGCGCCGCCACGATCGACAGCCCGAGCCCGGAGCCACCCGCCGACCGATCGGTCGAACCGCCGCCGCGCGTCCGGGAGGGGTCGGCCCGGTAGAAGCGCTCGAACACGCGCTGCGCGTCCTCGGGCGACAGCCCGGGACCGCTGTCGATGACCTCGAGCACGGCCTCCGGCCCCTCCACCGCCACCCGCACCGAGATCGGGGACTCCGCCGGGGTGTAGTGCAGGGCGTTCGACATCAGGTTCCCCAACACCTGCCGCAGCCGCGACTCGTCCCCGGTGACGACCGGCGGATGGCCGTCGAGCCCGTCGGTCTCCAGCCGCACCGGTCGGCCGGGGGCGACCGCGCCGGCGTCGGCAACCGCATCCGCGGCGATCGTCAGCAGGTCGACCGGGCGCTGCTCGAGGGGCCGCTGCTGGTCGAGGCGGGCCAGCAACAGCAGGTCGTCGACGAGCAGGCCCATCCGCTGGGCCTCGGCCTCGATGCGGCTGAGCAGCCGCCCCATCTCCTCCGGCTCGCGGACCGCACCCTGCCGGTGCAGCTCGGCGAAGCCGCGGATCGACGTGAGCGGGGTACGGAGCTCGTGGCTCGCGTCCGCCACGAAGCGACGCATCCGCTCCTCGGAGGCACGCGCGTTCGACTCGGAGGCCTGCCGGTCGCGGAACGCCACCTCGATCTGGGTCAGCATCGCGTTCAGCGCCGAGCCGAGGCGACCGACCTCGGTGCGCTCGTCCTCGACCGGCACGCGCCGGGACAGGTCGCCCGCGGCGATCGCGCCGGCCGTCTGCTCGACCGCGACCAGCCGGCGCAGGCTGGTGCGCACGACCGCGTACGCGACGCCGGCGAGCAGGAGCAGGACGAGCAGGCTGACGACGACCTCGACGGCGACGAGCTGGTTCACCGTCGCCTGCACGTCGCGCAGGCTCAGCGCGACCACGACCGAGCCCGGCTCCCCGTTGATCCGCACCGGCTGGACCAGCACCCGCCACTCGTTGTGGTCGCTGATCGCGTCGGTGGTGAACGGCTCACCGGTGCTGTCCTGGGCCATCGCGTAGGTGATGGTGGGCAGGTCGGGCTCGGACTGCACCTGGTCGTAGGGAACCCGGAGCAGGGGCTTGCCGACGGGGGTGCCGTCGACCCGGTAGACGCCGTAGAAGAAGGCCGCGCCGGTCTGCGGCGGCTGAGGCTGGGGGCCGAATCCACGCGGCGTGCCGTTCGCCGGGCCCAGGATCGCGCGCAGCGACGCCTGCAGCTGATCGTCGACGCGGTTGACCAGTTGACCTCGCAGGACGGTCGCCGCGGCCGCGCCGGTGATGCCGAGCGCGACGACCACCAGCGCCAGGACCACGAGCACCAGCTGCACCGACAACGGCTGCCGACGCCAGAGCCGCCGCGGTCCGCCCGTCTCGCGGCCCCGCGGCGGGCCGGTCGGCGGGCCCTGGTGCGGGGCACTCGCCTGCGGCGGACCCTGACGCGCCGAACCCCGAGGCGCCGAACCCCGAGGCGCCGAACCCCGAGGCGGCGGACCCTGCGGCGGTCCCGGCGGCGGGCGGTTCGGCCGCCCGCTGTGCGTCGAGCCCGGCCCGACCGAGCTCATGGGTGCCGCTGCCTCAACGGGTGCCGCTGCGTCATCGGTGGTCAGTCCCGCGGCAGGCGGATGACGTACCCGACCCCGCGCAGCGTGTGGATCAGCCGTGGCTCGCCGGTGTCGACCTTCTTGCGCAGGTAGGACACGTAGGACTCGACCACCCCGGCTTCCCCTCCGAAGTCGTAGTGCCACACGTGGTCGAGGATCTGCGCCTTCGACAGCACCCGCCCGGGGTTCTGCATGAGGTAGCGGAGCAGCTTGAACTCGGTCGGCGACAGGGAGACCAGCTGACCGGCCTTCCACACCTCGTGGCTGTCGTCGTCGAGTTCGATGTCGGCGAACGTCAGCTTGCCGTTCGCCGCGCTGGGCTCGCTCGCGCCGCCGGTACGGCGCAGGACGGCGCGGATGCGGGCCAGCACCTCCTCGAGGCTGAAGGGCTTGGTGACGTAGTCGTCCCCCCCGAGCGTCAAGCCAGTGATCTTGTCCTCGGTCGCGTCGCGGGCGGTGAGGAACACGACCGGCACCCGGAGCCCCTCGCCGCGCAGGCGGCGCACGACCGCGAAGCCGTCCATGTCGGGCATCATCACGTCGAGCACGATCAGGTCCGGCCGGAAGCGCCGGGCCTCCGTGACCGCGGCGAGGCCGCTGGTTGCGGTGGCGACCTCGAAGCCGGCGTAGCGCAGGCTCACCGAGAGCAGCTCGACGATGTTCGGCTCGTCGTCGACGACGAGCAGCCGCGCCTCCCCCTTGGCCGGCGGTGTCGGCGGTGAAGGCACTGCCATCGGCGCGTCCACCTCTCCTCCGGCCCTCAACTGCTGCTGCCCAGCGTGACGTCCGCGGTGCGGCGCTCGCCGTTGCGGGTGTAGGTCACCGTGATCGTGTCACCAGGCTTGTGCGAGCGCACGGCAGCGACCAGCGCGTCGGCGTCCGGGATCGGGGTGTCGCCCGTCTGCACGATGACGTCGCCCGTCTGCAGGCCGGCCTTCTGAGCGGCGCCGTTCGCGCTCACCTCCCCCACGACCGCGCCTCCGTTGGTGGAGTCGGCGACCGAGACGCCGAGCTGGGCGTGCGAGGGCGTCTGCCCGTTGCTCAGCTGGTCGGCGACCGAGGAGGCCTGGTCGATCGGGATCGCGAAGCCGACGCCGATGTTGCCGCTCTGGCTGCCGGTCCCGCTCCCGCCGCCGAGCGAGGCGATGGCCGTGTTGATGCCGACGACCCGTCCGGAGCCGTCGACGAGCGGGCCGCCGGAGTTGCCCGGGTTGATCGCTGCGTCGGTCTGGATGGCGTCGGGCACGACCGCGCTCGGGGAGCCGGTTCCGCCGCCGAACGGGCCGCTCTGCTCCGAACCGCCGAGGCTCACGGTGCGGTGCAGCGCGGAGACGATGCCGCTGCTGACCGAGCCTTCCAGCCCGAGCGGGCTGCCCAGGGCGAGGACGGTGTCCCCGACGTGCAGGTCCTTCGACGAGCCGAGCGTGGCCGGACGGACGCCGCTGACGTTCTCGGCGCGGATCACCGCCAGGTCGGTCGACGGGTCCCGGCCGAGGATGCGGGCCGGGGCGGTCTTGCCGTCGGAGAACCGGACCGAGATCGTCCCGCCGTTCGCCGCGGCCGCGACGACGTGGTTGTTGGTCAGCACCGTGCCGTCGGAGCGCAGGATGAAGCCGGACCCCTCGTCGGACTGCCCCGACCCGGTCACCCGGATCGACACGACGCTCGGCTGCACGGCCGCCGCGACCTGCGCCAGCGGCTGCGTGGGTGCCGCCGCTCCGGCAGCGGGCCCGGTGACCGGCGCGGCGCCCGAGGAGACGACGGTGTTCTGCCCGTCGGTCAGCGCGGCGCCCGCGACCCCGCCGCCGACGGCCACCGCGACGAGCACGAGACCGGCGAGGAACCGGTTCCGCCAGCTCGACAACCCGGTCGGGGTCGTCCGCGGGCCGGGCATCGGCGCCATCGGGAGGGGTGAGGTCGCGTAGGGCCCTGAGGGCGGTCCCGGGTAGGGCGGTCCCGCCTGCCCGTACGCGGGAGGCGGGGGCGAGCTCGGCGGAGGTGCGCTCGGCGTCTCCCAGGCCTTCGAGGGCTGGGAGCCGTCGTCGGGTCGGGTCGTGCGCGTCTCGCTCATGAGGGCAATCTCGGCCGCGAAGCTGGGAGTTCCCTGGGAGCGGTCTGGGAGCTCTCTGAAAGCTCAGGCGCGGCGGCCGAGCAGGGCCAGCAGGCGCACCTGCGGCTCGCTGCCCGCGGGCACGGGCACGGGCTCGGCGAACAACCCCGAGGCGGCGAGCAGGTCCCGGTTCGCCTCGACCATCGAGAGGCCGAGCTGCACCAGCTCCTGAGGCAGCCGCTCGTCGGCGCCGACGGCGCGGGCGAGGTCCCAGGCGTGCACCGTCGCGTCCATCGTCATCTCGGCCAGGTAGCGCAGTGCCGGCACGTCGCCGTAGGAGGCGTGCACCGTTGCGTCGAGGGCCCCGGGCGCGGTCGCGAGGGCGCGGGACGCGTTCGAGGCCGCCCGCCAGGCCGCGCGGGGATCGGCACCGACGATGTGGGCGGGGGAGTCCCCGTCGAAGCGGTCGCCCACCTCCTCCATCGTCTCGCCCGAGAGCATCGGCGAGACCCAGAGCTGCTCGGTCACGAGGTGCCCGACCAGGGCCCGGACGTCCCAGTCGGTGCAGGGCGTCGGCGCGGACCACTGGTCGTCGCCGACGGCGGCCACCGCCCGGTCGAACGTGTCCAGCGCCTGCGCGAAAAGCCGCTGGACGTCCTGCTCCCGGACAGCGGCCGTCGGAGAGTTCTCGGCCTGTGCGCTCATGTCCGCCTCCTCGTTGCGCGGCGGGCCGCCGCCCACCGCATCGTCGGCTCGGCGAGTATGGGGGCAGACCGCCGCCGCGCCCAGAGGAAGAGACCGCCCATGCAGCAGGTCCGTGGAGTCATCGCCCGGGCGAAGGACCAGCCCGTCGAGCTGACGACGATCCTCGTGCCCGACCCGGGTCCCGGCGAGGCCGTCGTCCGCATCCAGGCGTGCGGGGTATGCCACACCGACCTGCACTACCGCGAGGGCGGGATCAACGACGAGTTCCCGTTCCTGCTCGGTCACGAGGCGGCGGGCATCGTCGAGTCGGTCGGCGCCGGGGTCGACGAGGTGGAGCCGGGCGACTTCGTCGTCCTCAACTGGCGCGCCGTCTGCGGCAACTGCCGGGCCTGCCGGCGCGGACGTCACCAGTACTGCTTCTCGACCTCCAACGCGGAGCAGCCGATGACGCTGGAGGACGGCACCCCGCTGTCGGCGGCGCTGGGCATCGGCGCCTTCGCGGACAAGACCCTCGTCGCCGCGGGTCAGTGCACCAAGGTCGACCCGCGGGCCGAGCCGCAGGTCGCGGGCCTGCTCGGCTGCGGCGTCATGGCCGGCATCGGGGCGGCGATCAACACCGGGGGCGTCGGCCGCGGCGACAGCGTCGCGGTCATCGGGTGCGGAGGGGTGGGCGCCGCGTCCGTCGCGGGCGCGCGCCTCGCCGGCGCCAAGACCATCATCGCGGTCGACGTCGACGACCGGAAGCTCGAGACGGCCCGCCGGCTCGGCGCCACCGCGACGGTGAACGCCCGCGACCACGACCCGGTGGAGGCCGTGCGGGAGCTCACCGACACCTTCGGCGCCGACGTGGTCATCGAGGCCGTCGGGCGGCCCGAGACGTGGCGGCAGGCCTTCTACGCCCGCGATCTCGCCGGCACCGTCGTCCTCGTCGGCGTGCCCACGCCCGACATGCGCATCGAGATGCCGCTGATCGACCTGTTCAGCCGCGGCGGCGCGCTGAAGTCGTCCTGGTACGGCGACTGCCTGCCGACCCGCGACTTCCCCATGCTCATCGACCTCTACCTGCAGGGGCGGCTGCCGCTGGACGCCTTCGTGAGCGAGACGATCGGGCTCGGGGACGTCGAGCAGGCCTTCGGCCGGATGGCCTCCGGCGACGTCCTGCGCAGCGTCGTGCTGCTGTGAGCGACGGATCCGGCGGCGAACGGCCGTCCGACGGTTCCAGCTTCCCCTTCGCGAAGCTCGTCGGCCTCGAGATCGGCGAGCCCGAGGACTCGCCGTCCGGCCGGGACTCGGTCGTCCGTCTCGATGCGACCGACGACCACCTCAACGTGGCGGGCGTCGTCCACGGCGGAGTCCTCGCCACGTTGATCGACACGGCCATGGGCCGGGCGGTGCGCGACGTCACCGACGAGCCCGCGGCAACGAGCCAGCTCACCGTGACCTACCTCGACCCTGCCCGGCAGGGCGCGTTGCTCGCGACCGCCCGGATCACCAAGCGCGGCAGCACCCTCACCCTCGTCGAGGCGGAGGTGGAGCAGGAGGGGAAGCCCGTCGCCCACGCGCTGGCGACCTTCGCCCTGCTCAAGCCGTCGACGTGACGGTCGCGGATGGGTAGGCCAGGAGCATGCGGCTGTTGGCGGTCTCGGACGAGGTGGAACCCCGCCTCGAGACGCCGCTCGCCCGGCGCCTGCGCCCGGACCTGCTGCTCGGGGCCGGTGACCTGGAGACCAGCTACCTCGACTACCTGACGAACCTGTTCGAGGTGCCGCTGGTGTTCGTGCCCGGCAACCACGACCCCGACCTGTCCGGGGTCGAGATGAGCGCCGCCGGCCTGCTGCTGCGGGCCGGTCTGCCGACCCGGGAGATCGGCCCCGCGGGCGGGATCAACGCGGACGAGGCGGTGGTCGACGTCGCGGGGTTGCGCATCGCCGGGCTCGGCGGCTCCATCCGCTACCGCCCCGGCCCCAATCAGTACAGCCAGCGACAGCAGGCCCGGCGGGGGCGGCGGCTGGTCCGGCGGGCCGCTCGGGCGCGCAGGCGGGACGGCCACGACGTCGACATCCTGCTGACCCACTCGCCGCCCCTCGACTGCGGCGACGAGGACGACCCGCCGCACCGGGGCTTCGCCGCCCTGCACGACGTCGTCACGGCACTACGGCCGCGGCTGCTCCTGCACGGGCACATCCACCCGTACGGGCAACGGGCCCCGGACCGCCGGCTCGGCGGCACCCGTGTCGTCAACGTGGTGGGGCACAAGCTGCTCGAACTCGACCCCGCGGGCTCACCGGCGCAGGCCGGCCGGGGCTGACCGGTATGCTGACCGACGTCTTCGCCGCGTCCGACGTGGCGGAGGGCAGGTAGCTCAGTCGGTACGAGCGTCCGCCTGAAAAGCGGAAGGTCGGCGGTTCGACCCCGCCCCTGCCCACCTCTCTCAACGGCATCTCGGACCTCCTGGCGACGCTCAGGCCGCAGCGGGTCCCAGGCCGTGCGCGAGCAGCAGTGGCCCGGCGCGCTACCTGGCGGCGCGCCGCGACTGACGCCGCCGATGCCGGCGCATCACCCCGAGCCCCAGCCACACGAGCGCACCGACGGCGGCGACCACGATCGTGTACAGCCACAGCGGCCAGGTGAAGGTGATGAACAGGAAGTCGAACCGGACCCGTTCGGTGTTCTGCAGAATGAAGATCAACAGCACTGCACCGCCGGTGCAGGACGCGATCAGTCCAGCGCTGAGCTTGCTTCTGTCGTCGGGTGCAGTCGGCTGAGTCATGCCGCATCCCCTTCCGGGCCAGCCGGTTGGCCGGGTGCCCGACGCCGGGGGCTCATCATGGCGCGGCTCGGGCTGCCGGCCCTCACCCGGTCGGCATGAAGTCGTCAGGCCGCCGTCGTCGTCGTCGGCGGTAGCTCTGCTCGATCCGCGCGAGCAGGACCTTGGCCCTCCGGCCGCAGAGCCCTTCCGCCGCTGGTCACACGGCTGGCTCAGTCGGCGTCCACGAGGCGGGCGCGCAGCTCCGCGACGATCTCCCAGAGCGCCTGGTGCGCCTGCGGCGCGAGCCCCGGCATCGAGATGTAGCCGTGCGCCGCGCCGACGTACTCGGTGTAGCGGACCGGGACGCCGGCCCCGGCGAGCGCCTGCGCGTACCGGTGCCCCTCGTCGAGCAGCGCGTCGTGCTCGGCGGTCTGCACGAGCGCCGGCGGCAGGCCGGAGTGGTCCCCGGCGAGCAGCGGCGAGGCGAAGGGGCTGCTCCCGTCGTGCCCGGCCCGGTAGTAGGCGCTGTAGGTGGCGATGTCGGGCTGCTTGAGCAGGGGCGCGTCCGCGTTGCGCCGCTCCGACGGGTACGTGGTGACGAAGTCGGTGGCCGGATAGATCAGGATCTGGCTCCGCAGCGCGGGCCCGCCGCGCTCCCGCGCCATGAGGCAGACGACGGCCGCCAGGTTGCCGCCCGCGCTGTCGCCCATGACCGCCAGCCGGTCGCCGTCGAGGCCCAGGCGCGAGGCCTCCCGCGCGACCCACGTCGTCGCCGCGTAGCAGTCCTCGGGTGGGGTCGGAAAGGGATGCTCGGGGGCCATCCGGTAGTCGACCGAGACGACGGCCACGCCGGCGCGGTAGCAGACCTCGCGGCACAGCCACTCGGACTGATCCAGGCCGCCGGTGGCGAAGCCGCCCCCGTGGAAGTTCAGGACGGCGGGCAGCGGACGCCGTACCGCCGTGGGCGGTCGGTAGATCCGGACGGGCAGGGCGACGCCGTCAGGCGTGTCCGCGACGGCGTCCTCGACCTCGACACCCTCGGCGAGCCGGCCCATGACGATGCGGGCCGCGCGCAGGCCGTAGGTGCGGCGCTGCCGTTCCCGCAACGCCGGGACCGCCTCCGGCGGCGTCTGGGAGATGGGCGTGCTCACCCGCCCGTAGATCAGACCGAAAAGCCGCATCCGATACGAGAGCCGCACGGATGTCCTCCTCTTCCGCAGACCGCCGGTCCGCAGTGCGTGCACAGGGTGCACACGCAGCCCTATCCTCTCCTGTGGCCCGTAGGTATGAGCTGTATCACTGCGGGCAGGCAGGTCGGGCTGTCCCAGAGCAGCCGCGGCCACGAAACGAGGAGACCTCTTGACCACCTCACGCGTCGACCCTCCGGGCGGCCGACCGGACGAACCATCCCGCGCCACCGGATCACCCGGGGGCGGCCTGTGGAACCGCCAGCTCTCGCACTATCCCGACAACGGGCCGCGCACCCTGTACCTCGGCATCACCGTCCTGGCGACGGTGATCCTGTACTACGAGCTCTACGTGCAGAGTGCGGTCGCGACGACGATCATCCGCGACTTCGACATGAGCTTCACCTACTTCGTCTTCATCCTCGTGGTCGGGAACGCGGTGGGTGCCTTCGCGTCGCTGCTGGCGGGACTGGCCGACCGGTGGGGCCGCGCCAACCTCGTCGTGTACGGCCTGCTCATCACCGGCGCGCTGATCCTGTTCGGACTCCCGAACGCGGGCAGCAAGGGCATCTACATGCTGCTGTTCGCCATCGTCAGCTTCGTCGAGGGCGTGGTGCTGGTGGCGACGCCGGCGCTGATCCGCGACTTCTCGCCGCAGGTCGGTCGAGGCGTCGCGATGGGCTTCTGGACCCTCGGCCCGGTGCTCGGCAGCCTCGTGGTGACCGTGGTGTCCAGCAACACGCTGAACAGCCACAGCAACTGGCGCTTCCAGTTCCACGTCTGCGGCATCGCCGGCCTGGTCGTGTTCGTCATCGCCTTCATCGGCCTGCGGGAGCTCTCGCCGAGACTCCGCGACCAGCTGATGGTGAGCCTGCGGGACCGCGCGCTGATCGAGGCGCGCGCCGCCGGGCTGGACCCGGAGGAGGCGCTGAAGGGCTCCTGGCGGCAGATGCTGCGCCTCGACGTCGTCGGCCCGGCCCTCGGGATCAGCCTCTTCCTGCTGCTCTACTACATGGCCGTCGCTTTCTTCGTCGTCTACTACGTGACGGTCTTCAACTACACCGAGCAGCGCGCCAACGGTCTGTTGAACTGGTACTGGGTCTCCAACGCGATCGCGCTCGTCGCGTGCGGCGTGCTCTCCGACAAGATCCGGGTGCGCAAGCCGCTCATGATCATCGGGGCCTCCGTCGGTGCCGTCGGCACCGCGCTGTTCGCGCTGGCGGCGACGAAGCCGGACACGAGCTACTACACGTTCGCGTTCTACATCATCCTGATCGCGACCGGCGGCGGCATCGCCTACGTGGCCTGGATGGCCGCCTACACCGAGACGGTCGAGCACCACAACCCGGCGGCGACCGCCACCGGCCTGGCCATCTGGGGCTGGATCATCCGGGCGACGGTCACGGTGGCGTTCGCGCTGCTGCCGGTCGTCGTGCCGGCGACGTCGACCCTGGTCGACAAGGGACCGCGGGCACTGGAGATCCAGGCGCAGTATCCCGAACAGGTGGCCACGCTGTCCGCCATCGACGACGCCACGCTGGCGACGCTGCAGCAGAACCCCTCGGCGCCGGACCAGACCGCGCTGGCCACCGCCCAGCAGGAGATCGTGGCGGCCGGCCTGGCCCCCGACAACGGGGCAGCCCTCGGGCGGCTGCTGCAGCTGACCGCGCAGCCGATCCCGCCGGATGACCTCGAGTTCCTCGCCGCGAACGGCAAGGACGTCCAGCAGGCCCAGAAGGACAACCCGGGTCAGTGGCAGATCTGGTGGTGGGTGACCTTCGCCGGTCAGCTGCTGTTCATCCCGCTCGCCCTGCTGCTGCGCGGACGGTGGAGCCCGAAGCAGGCCCGCCGGGACGAGGCGGAGCACGAGCAGATGGTGCAGGCGGAACTCGCCCGCCTGTCGGGCCAGGGCACCGGCCCCGCGACCGGGCCGGCAGCCGGTCAGGCGTCCGGTCAGGCCTGACCTCCGCGGCACACAGGAAGGGGCTGGACCCGCCGGATTCGTCCGGTGGGTCCAGCCCCTTCGTCGTCCTGTGTCACGCGCCTCATGGCGTGCAGTAGTGCGCCGAGCCCAGGGGATCGGGCTGGTCTCGGGTGCACGCCCGCCTCCCACGGAGGAGGCCGGGGCAGACCAAGGCGCGGTCGACCCGGGGGTCGACCGCGCGATCTCAGCTTGTGGTGCCCGGTACCTCGCTCAGTCCTGGTCGCGCGGCGCCGGGATGCCGGCGAGCAGCGCACGGACCTCGGTCTCGCGGTACCGGCGGTGACCGCCGAGGGTGCGGATCGACGTCAGCTTGCCGGACTTCGCCCAGCGGGTGACCGTCTTCGGGTCCACCCGGAACATGGTGGCGACCTCGGCGGGGGTGAGCAGCGGCTCGCTCTCGGGCGTACGTGATGTCATGGTGCGATCCCTTCGGACTTGGCCAGCAAGCTGGGATTGCTAGCGTCCTCTACCAGATCGTGCCCTTGTCCCGCTCTGTCCGAAATGGCCTTATCGGATCATCCGCACTAGTCCCGGTTGTGTGTCCGTCGTCATGCTCTCCGGTCGGTTCGATCATGAGCCCGCCGAACTACGGTCAGCTCGCGGTCTCGAGCGACTGCAGCGGCCGCCAACGCGCCAGGACGCGTTCGTAGCCGACCATCGCGTCGTCGGGACGCTCGTCCGCGAGGGCGGCCAGCGCACCGGCCAGGTCCTCCACGGAGGTGTCCTCGCGCAGGGCGTCGTCGTCGAGCAGGTCGACGAGCCCGGCGTAGTCGAGCTCGACCCGGGAGTGCGGGTGGAACTCCTCGAGCCAGCGGCCGAGCTGCTCGAGCCCCGCCACCGTGGGCGCCTCAGGCAGCCGGCGTCGCAACACCGACAGCGCGCGGGCGACGCGCCGGCGGGCCCCGCTCATCGCGGTGACGTAGCGAAGGGAGCGAGGGCCGGAGCCGGTGAGCAGGACGCGGTCCGACGGGTCGAAGGCCACGAACCACGGCAGCGGGACCAGGTAGGTGCAGCTCACCACGTGCATCTTCAGGTCGGGATTCTTCCGGCGGAGCTGGTCCAACTCGGACTCGGCTTCGTCGGCCAGGGTGGCCGGCAGGAAGGCGTCGGCGATCGGCCGCGCGAGGCTGTCCCGGAACTCGCCGACGGCGACGAGCGCGCGCAGCCGGGTCGAGAGCGGGCAGACGTAGGTGAGCCCGTCGACCTGCTCGAGAAGGACCGGGCCCTCGGGCAGGTCGAGCGCGGGCCGCACCGCCGCCAGGACCGCCGCCGCCCGCTCGGCCTGCTCCGCCTCGCGCCGCTCGGCGACCGCGCCGGCGCCCTCGGAGCGCAGCCGGCCGTAGGCCTCCCGCTGCTCGTCCGGGAACGCCACGAGCGGTTCGAAGATCCGCAGGTAGGCGGCGGGGCTGCCGAGGGACGCGGACACTCGCCGATGGTGCCACTTCCGCGGCTCGCGGCAACGCCCCCGAGGAGAGATCATGTCGGTACCCACCACGGCGCGTGCCGGGCGACCTGGCGAAGGGACCGACATGGGTGTGTTCTCCAGCAGCGCCGGGCTGCACGAGTCCGGTTTCGGCGCCCACGAGCAGGTCGTGTTCTGCTCCGACCCGGCCTCCGGGTTGCGGGCGATCGTGGCGATCCACTCGACGGCGCTCGGTCCGGCGCTCGGCGGCACCCGGTTCCGGCCCTACGACAGCGAGGACGACGCCCTTTTCGACGTCCTGCGCCTGTCGCGCGCGATGACGTACAAGAACGCCTGCGCCGGGCTCGACCACGGCGGCGGCAAGGCCGTCATCCTGGGAGACCCGGCGACGGAGAAGACGGAGCCGCTGCTACGCGCCTACGGCCGGTTCCTGTCCTCGCTCGGCGGTCGCTACGTCACGGCGTGCGACGTCGGGACCTACGTCACCGATATGGACGTCATCGCGCGGGAGTGCCGCTTCGTCACGGGCCGCTCACCCGAGGACGGCGGTGCCGGGGACAGCGGCGTGCTCACCGCCTTCGGCGTCTTCCAGGGCATGCGGGCGGCGGCGCAGCACTGTTGGGGCGAGCCCACCCTCCGCGGCCGACGGGTGGCGGTCAGTGGGGTCGGCAAGGTCGGGCGGCGGCTCATCGGTCACCTGGTCGCGGACGGGGCGACGGTGCTCGCGGCGGACGTCTCGGAGACAGCGATCGCCTCGGTCGCCACCGAGCACCCCGGCGTCGCGTTCACCTCGCCGGAGGACCTGCTCCGCGCCGAGGTGGACGTCTTCTCCCCCAACGCGCTCGGCGGCGTCCTGACCGAGGCCGGCGCCGACTCCCTGGCCGCGCGGGTGGTCTGCGGCGGGGCGAACAACCAGCTGGCGACGCCGAAGGCCGCCGACGCGCTCGCGACGGCCGGGGTGCTCTACGTGCCGGACTTCGTCGTCAACGCGGGCGGCGTCATCCAGGTGGCGGACGAGGCGCACGGTTTCAACGAGGGCCGGGCCCGCCGGCACGCGGCCCGCATCTTCGACACCACCCTGGCCGTGCTGCGGCGGGCGCAGGCGGAGGACGTCCTGCCGGAGACGGCGGCGGAGCGCCTGGCCGAGCAGCGCATCGCCGAGGTGGGACGGCTCCGGGGGCTGTACCTGCCGAGCGGTTGAGCGGGCGGAGGGGGCTTCCGACCGTGGCGCGCCGGCCTCGCGGGATCAGCTCGCGGGATCAGCCGTGGGAGGCGAGATGACCTGAAACCGGGGTCTCACCCCCACGGCAGACCTCGCCTCAGCTCCCACCGCCGATCATCGGCGTGCACGACTACGAACGAACGCTGCCCGCACCCGATCCGCGACCTCGGCCGGGTCGTCCTGGATCTCCCGCCAGGTCATGCGCACGACCTCGAAGCCCATGTCGCGCAGCCGATCCTCCCGCAGCTTCTCGTTCCGCAGGACGGACTGATCGGTGTACTTGCCCAGCCCGTCCGCCTCGCCGATCGTCCGCTCCGCCTCCCACAGGAAGTCGGGGCGGTAGGTGAAGCGGCCCACCTTCAACGGGACCTGCAGCTGCGGCGGCGGCAAACCCTCCTGGTGCAGCCGGACGCGAGCGACGGACTCGAGCGGCGACTCGGCCCGCGCGTCGGCGAAGTAGAGGGCGCGGCCGGCCATCCGGCTTCCGGGCCACGTCTGGCACCAGCTGTAGACCGAGCGGAGGTCCTCGAAGCGGGACCGCTTTGTGTGGAGCACGCTGTCGACCAGGGCGACGCCCGACTCCATCGAGCTCTCGCGCAGTACGTCGATGATCGTTCGGGGCACGGACGTCGACGGGATGCCGCCCCCGGTGCAGCGGTGAGACCGGGGGAGTGCGGCCCGCCGCAGCGCGTACCCGGTGACGAACGGCCGCGTCGAACGCGGAAGTGGCGCCGTGAGCGTCACCTCGTCCGGCACCTCGTCCTCCAGCGTCGGCAGCCGGTGCAGCAGCGCAGCGCTGCGATGGCTCAGAACAGCGCCTGCCGGGGCGTCCATCAGGATGGCCTGGGCGACGAGGAGGTGCTGGTCTTCTGGTTCCGATGTCGTCCAACAGTCGCGCGAGACCAGGACGCGGCGCCGCAGACGGATCCACTCCCCCGTCCCCAACCGGTGGCGGATCGCCACGGGCGTGTACCCGGCTTGCTTCGCGTAGGCGTACGTGAACGGTCCGGCGGGGATCGGACGTCGCTGCTCCACGCCGACAGGGTGGGCCGACGTTGCGGTGCCGCGGTTTCGCCGTCCACAGGCCCGGACATCCGTCTCCGATCTCCCGTGGGAGGCGAGATGACGTCGGATCGCGTCCCGCCCGCCGTCCTGGGCTCACCTCACCGCCCACCGCTGATCGAGTAGGGCGTGGTGATCTACCGTGGGAGGGGACGTGACCGGGGACGTGACCGGGGACGTGACCGGGGACGTGACCGGGGACGTGACCGGGCGGGGCCCGGCGGGGCGTCGGCTGGCCGGGACCCGGCGGACCCGGAGCCGGGCCTCGGACGCGCCATCTCCCCGGGGCGGCACTTCACCCGGCGGATTGCTGTTCCGCGCGGTGCCGCATCCCTTAGTCTCGATTCCGACGCCGCTGAGCAGCAACTGAGACACGAACTGTTTCGTGAGCTACATCGCGCCGGGTTCGCCGCAACTCATCGCAGCGAGCCGCGTAGGCGTGGCGTCTCGCGGTAGTGTGGCCAGCAGGACTGACTGAGAAACCGGGGCAGGTCCCCGTGGAGACCGTCGAGGGGTTACGCCATGGGGCGAGGCCGGGCGAAAGCCAAGCAGACGAAAGTCGCCCGCGAACTCAAGTACCAGTCGCACGACATGGACCTCGACCGGCTCCGGCAGGACCTCGGGACGGGCACATCGTCCGACACGGCTGAAGAGTTCGACGACTACGAGGACCCGTACGCCGTGGACGACGACGGCGGGAGCGCCCCCCGGCGGCGCTGAGCGTTACTCGCCCTCGGCCGGCACCGCGGCCGGCTCCCCCGCCTCGCTCTGCTCCGGCGCGGCCTCTTCGGCCGCCCGGCGCCGGCGCACCTTACGTGCCTCCAGGGCGATCGGGACGACCGAGAGCAGCACGATCACGATCGTGCCGGGGATGACGTAGCGATCGATCTTGATCGACTTGCCGACGAAGTAGCCGATCAGCGTCACGCTGTTCACCCACAGCAGGCCGCCGACGACGTTCCAGAGCGAGAAGACCTGTGCCGGCACCTTCGCGGCGCCGCAGACCGGGTTCATGAAGGTCCGCACGATCGGGATGAAGCGGGCGAGGACGATCGCCTTGCCCTCGCCGTAGCGGTGCAGCACCTCGTGCGCCTTCTCCACGTTCTTGGGGTTGAAGACGCGGGACTTCGGGCGGTCGAACAGCACCGGCCCCCCGGCCCGGCCGATGACGTAACCCGTCTGCGCACCGGCCAGCGCCGCGGCGGACGCACCGATCAACACCGAGACCAGGTTCAGGTGCGGATCACCGCTCGCCGCGTCGGTCGCGCAGTACGCGCCGGCGAGCACGAGCAGGGAGTCGCCCGGAAGGAAGAAACCGATCAGCAGCCCTGTCTCCGCGAAGATGATCAGGATGATGCCGATCGTCCCGTAGGTGCTGATCAGGTGCGCGGGTTCGATCCAGCTCGGTAAGTGCACCGACCCAGCGTAGGTGCGCGCGTGCGCTTCCGTGCGGCTACCGTTCGGTCATGTCCGAGCGCCTGGTCGTCATCGGCGGAGACGCCGCGGGTATGAGCGCCGCCTCGCAGGCCCGGCGACGGCGCGGCCCGGACGATCTGTCCATCGTCGCCTTCGAGCGGGGCCGCAACACCTCCTACTCGGCCTGCGGCATCCCCTACTGGATCGGCGAGGACGTCGAGAAGAAGGCGGATCTCATCACCCGCACGCCGGAGGAGTTCCGCAACAAGCAGGACATCGACGTGCGGATCCGCAGCGAGGTCGAGTCGCTCGACCTCGAGCGCCGGACGGTCCGGGTGCGCGACCTGGACCGGGGTCGGACCCACGACGAGCCGTTC
This sequence comes from uncultured Actinomycetota bacterium, assembly GCA_963783105.1. Taxonomy (GTDB): domain Bacteria; phylum Actinomycetota; class Actinomycetes; order Frankiales; family Frankiaceae; genus JAVEDQ01. The sequence continues at coordinate 594,370 of CAWAMI010000001.1, read as the reverse complement.
GACCAGCTGCTGATCGCGACGGGCAGCGTGCCGATGCGGCCACCCATCGACGGCATGGACGCCGACGGCGTCTACGGGGTGCAGACGCTGGACGACGGCGAGGCCCTGCGCGCGGAGCTGGACTCCGGCAACGTCCAGGACGTCGTGGTCGTGGGCGGCGGCTACATCGGCCTCGAGATCGCGGAGGCGGCCAAGAGCCGCGGCTTCGGGGTGACGGTCTGCGACCTGTCCGAGACGCCGATCGGCACCTTCGACCCGGACGTCGGCCACTACCTCGCGGACGCCGTCCGGGGCCTGGGCATCGACCTGATCCTGGGCGACGGGGCGGCTCGCATCGAGACCGACGGCGACGGCCGGGCCTGCGCGGTGCACCTGGCCAGCGGCCGGACCCTGTCGGCCGATCTCGTCGTCCTCGGGCTCGGGGTGCGTCCCAACGTCGCGCTGGCGAAGGCGGCGGGGGTCCCGCTCGGCGAGAGCGGCGGCATCGCGGTGGACCAGCGGATGCGCACCAAGGTGCCCGGGGTCTGGGCGGCCGGCGACTGCGTCGAGTCGATGCACCGACTCTCCGGCGCCCACAAGGTCGTCGCTCTCGGCACCCACGCGAACAAGCAGGGACGGGTCTGCGGCATCAACATCGGCGGCGGCTACGCCACATTCCCGGGCGTCATCGGCACCGCGATCACCAAGATCTGCGAGCTGGAGGCGGCGCGGACCGGGTTGTCGGAGAAGGAGGCCCGGGAGGCGGGCTATGAGTACGTCTCCGCCTACGTCGACTCCACCACCCGCGCCGGCTACTACCCGGGCGCCGAGCCGATCCGGCTGAAAATGATCGCCGAGCGGCGCTCGGGACGTCTGCTGGGCGCCCAGATCGTCGGCAAGGACGGCTCCGCCAAGAGGATCGACGTCCTCGCCGCCACGATCTGGAACAACATGACGGTCACCGAGATCCTCGGCATGGACCTCTCCTACGCCCCGCCCTTCTCGCCGGTGTGGGACCCGGTGCTCATCGCGGCCCGCAAGGCGCAGGACGCGGTGGAGAACGACATCTCTGCCCGGCTCGGCGGCGGGAGCTGCTGAGCGGTCCGATTCGAGGCACCGCGGCCGGGGACGCCTCTGGCAGACTGCCGAACGATTCCGCACTTCCACAGGAGCGAGCAATGCCGATCGCCAGCCCCGAGACCTACGCCGAGATGCTCGACAAGGCGAAGGAAGGCCGGTTCGCCTATCCGGCGATCAACGTGACCAGCTCGCAGACGCTGAACGCGGCGCTGCGGGGGTTCGCCGAGGCGAACAGCGACGGCATCGTGCAGGTCTCGACCGGAGGCGCGGAGTTCCTCTCGGGCGCCAGCGTCAAGGACATGGTCGCCGGGGCGCAGGCGCTCGCCGAGTACGCGCACCACGTCGCGCGCAACTACCCGGTCAACGTCGCGCTGCACACCGACCACTGCCCGAAGGACAAGCTCGACAGCTACGTCCGGCCGCTGATCGCGATCAGCCAGGAGCGCGTCCAGAAGGAGGGCCGCAACCCGCTGTTCCAGTCACACATGTGGGACGGGTCGGCCACCGAGCTCGAGGAGAACCTGAAGATCGCCGACGACCTCCTGCAGGAGTGCGCGAAGGCGAAGATCGTCCTCGAGATCGAGATCGGCGTCGTCGGGGGCGAGGAGGACGGCGTCTCCAACGAGATGAACGAGAAGATGTACACCTCGCCGAAGGACATGGAGCGGGTCGCGGACGTCCTCGGCACCGGGGACAAGGGCCGGTACCTGCTGGCCGCCGTCTTCGGCAACGTGCACGGCGTCTACAAGCCGGGCAGCGTGAAGCTGCGCCCCTCGATCCTCAAGGAGGGTCAGGACCACGTCGGCCAGAAGCTCGGTGCGGAGCGGCCGTTCGACCTCGTCTTCCACGGCGGGTCCGGCTCCGAACTGGACGAGATCCGCGAGACGCTCGACTACGGCGTCGTGAAGATGAACGTCGACACCGACACCCAGTACGCGTTCACGCGGCCGATCGCGGAGCACATGTTCCGCAACTTCGACGGCGTCCTCAAGGTCGACGGCGGGGTCGGCGACAAGAAGACCTACGATCCCCGCAGCTACGGCAAGGCCGCCGAGGCCGGCATGGCGACCCGCGTCGTCGAGGCCTGCGAGGCGCTGCGGTCGGCCGGGACCACGCTGGGCGCGCGCTAACAGCGCGAACCGCAGCAAGCACTCGCCGACCATCGTCGGATCCCGCACGCCCCGCGACGCGTCCGGACAACGTATCGTCCGGTATGGCCGCATTCGGGGCGTGAGCAGCCCGTACTGCCCTGGGCCGCCGCGCATCATTCCTCGTTTGCGCGTGCGCCTTGTCACGCGCCAAATGCTTGCTGACGGCTAGCACGATGCCGAGCCGTCCGATAGCGTTGCACTCGCAATCGCGAAACCGGCGGTTGCCCGCGGTCCGGGACGCCGAGTCCTGCCACCGGACCACAGCGGTACATACAACCCGTACGGCAGGAGCGGGGGACCCAAGAAGTGGGCGCGTCATATCGCGCGTCCTTGGGGTGAAGCCGAATCCGGATCCGTCCGGATCGGCCGGGCCACACTCCGGCCCGAACCCGACAGCTTACCTCGAAGGCGTCGGAGGGTTCTACTTTCATGACTTCCACACGTCTCCGCACCACCAAGCGGGCGGGCGCCGTTGCGCTCGCCCTCGCCGCCGGGTCCACCGGCCTGATCGCCACCGCCGGCAGCGCGTCCGCCACCAACTGGGACGCCGTCGCCCAGTGCGAGTCGGGCGGTAACTGGAGCACCAACACCGGTAACGGCTTCTCCGGTGGTCTGCAGTTCACCCCGTCCACCTGGGCCGCCAACGGTGGTACCGGCAGCCCGCAGAACGCCTCGCGGGCCGAGCAGATCCGCGTCGCCGAGAGCGTCAAGGCGACCCAGGGCATGGGCGCCTGGCCGGTCTGCGGTTCCCGCGGCGGCTCGGGCACCACCTCGAACTACTCGACGCAGAGCAGCCGCGCGTCGCGCAGCAGCGAGCGTCAGGCGGTGACCCCCAAGGCCACCACGAGCACCAGCAGCAAGAAGTCCACGAGCACCAGCAGCAAGAAGTCCACGACCACCAGCAGCAAGCAGACGGCGACCCGCCACGTCAGCAGCGGTGCGATCCTGGATACCGACCTCGTCAACCAGGTCCGCGGCGACGTCAAGCGCGAGCAGGCGAACCTGAACCGCTACGGTGCGCACCTCGCGGTCGACGGCCAGTTCGGGCCGCTGACCGAGGCTGCCACCAAGCAGTTCCAGGCCAAGCACGGCCTGTCGCAGGACGGCCGGATCGGCCCGAACACCAAGGCTGCGCTCCACCGCTGAGCCAGCACGGCGGGCACTGTCCCGCTAGGCACCTCTGTTGTCAGGGCCGGCTCCCCTCCGGGGGCCGGCCCTGACGCATGTCCGGCCGCCCCGCGGCGGGGGCGGCTTGCGGTGGGCGATCCGGCGTCCATGAGCGAACAGCCCCTCGTGTTACTGATTCGTGACCGGCTGAGCGGCTTCCGGCGCGTTTGGTGCGCCCGTTGCCAGTACAAAGGAAGGGCATCCGCTTCTGGAGCGGAGCCTCCCGCGCCGGATCGCCGAGTCCTGCCCCCGGCCGAGGGGAACCTGAGCACTCACCGGGCAGGAGCGGAGGACCCACTCGCGGGAGTGGCCGAAGAAGCCGGCCCTCCCTTGGGGTGAAGTCGCCGTCGCACGTGCGACCGCGACCGGGCAGCCCAGCCCGAACCCGACAGCTCACTTCGCAGGCGTAGGGGAAGGACCCTGAATGTCTGCTCGCTTGCGCCTGCCCGCACGCGCCCGGTCGGCCGCCCCGTCGACCGGCAGCCCGTCGACCAGCACCTCCCGCCGCAGCACCCTCACCCGCGGCCTCGCCGTCGCCGGCGCCGCTGCCTTCCTGGCCACCGGAGCCACCGCCTGCACCGGCGGTGGCGGTGCACCCTCCGGCTCGCAGCTGTACGCGCTGCGGATGTGCGAGTCGGGCGGCAATCCGGCGATCAACACAGGTAACGGCTACTACGGCGCCTACCAGTTCGACCTGAGGACCTGGCGGGGCCTCGGTTTCCGCGGCTACCCGCACCAGGCGTCGTTGGCGACGCAGGACGCGGCCGTCCGCAAGCTGTACGCGCAGCGCGGCTGGGCGCCGTGGCCGGTCTGCGGTCAGCGCGCCCGCTACGCCTGAGCCGAGACGGCGGCGGATCGGCCTGCGCAGAATGACTCCATGACGTCAGGTATGCGCGATCTGATGGCCGGTCCGCCGCCGGTCCTGCTCCCGGACGACCCCGAGCCGCGGGAGGCCCTCGCCGCCGGGGACGACCCGGGCGGCGTGGCCGCCCGTTGGCCGACGTCCTCGCTGGCCTGGGCCACGCTCGCCGAGCAGGCCCTTGCCGCCGGGCGCGACGTCGAGGCCTACGCCTACGCCCGGACGGGCTACCACCGTGGGCTGGATTCGCTGCGCCGCAACGGGTGGAAGGGCTTCGGCCCCGTTCCGTTCTCGCACGAGCCGAACCAGGGCGTGCTGCGCAGCATCGCCGCGCTCAGCCGGGCAGCGGAGGCCATCGACGAGACGGCGGAGACCGAGCGGTGCCGCCAGCTCCTGCTCGACTCCGACCCGGAGGCCGGGGCTCTTCTCGAGGGGTGAGGGGCGACGTCTGGGACAGTCGGCGGTCGTCGTCGACGGCTGCGCGAGGATCCGCGATGGCTGCTCGTCGGGCTCGCGGTCAGCCTCGTCGTGTTCCTCGTGGCCATCTCACGGCAGGGCGAGGCGCCGGACTCCACCGAACTGCCGGAACTGAGAACGCAGGTGGTCGCGCCGGCGAAGCCGAACCCGAGCACCGCGCGTATCCGCGTCGGCGAGTACCTGCGCGTCGTGCCGACCGCCCGGAACGGGAGCGAGCGCTTCGCCACGGTCGTCTCGGAGCGCGACCCCAACAACCCGGTGCTCGAGGTCGACTCCGCCCGCGGCGAGACGCCGCTCGTCCGCGGCGCCCGTAGCGGGACGGTGGTCGTCACGGTCCTGCTCGAGCCGGTGTGCCCGAACGAGGGAATCTGCCGCCAGTACCGGCAGAACCTCGGGGCCGTGCGGGTGAACGTCGTCCCCTGAGCTCACCAGTCCCCTGAGCTCACCTGAGCCCGGACTACTCCGGTACGCCCTCCGGGTCGGGCGGCGGCTCGTCGCCTCCGTTCCGGGTGCGTCGGCCCAGCAGGAAGCCGGCCCCCGGCAGCCCGGCGAGGCGCTGACTCGTCTCCTCCGCCAGGGTCGCGATCTTGTTGACCTTCGTCTGCGTGTCCTGGATGCCCTGCACCAGGGGCAGAACCTCTGCGTTGATCTTTCGCAGGGTGTCCGGCACCGTGTCGACCGCCGGGTCGTCGAGGATCACCGCGAGCCGCTCGAGGCCCGGCTTGAGCGCGAGGACGGGCTCCTCCAGCTCGTCGACGATCCGCTCGATCCGCGAGCTGACCCGCTGCGAGGCCGCCATGGTGTCGCGGGCGGAGGCGACGACCTCGATGAGGCTGAGGATCGACTTGTTCAGGTCGTACATCGTCCGCGGGAGCGACGCGAGCGCCTCCGTCTGCTGCTGGAGCAGGTCGATCAGGTCGGACAGCCCCGGCATCCGCGGCATCGACGGCATGGCCCCGACCTTAGGACCCGGCGCTGGGGCCCCGACCCCCGGGCCCGGAACGCTCGACCTGGCGGAGGATCTCGTCGGTGTCGCGTTCCAGCCGGGCCCGGACCAGGGCGGCGACGAGACGGGGGACGTCCGACCGCTTCACCAGCCCGGACAGCTCGCCCGGGTCCGCCGGCAGGCCCAGCTGCTTCGCCTCGTCCCGGGTCCGGTCGTCGACGTAGGGCACGAGTTCCGGCCACGCGCTCTGGGCCTCGCGCAGGAAGATGTCGGCGCCGGTCGGGCCGATCCCCTTGATCTGTTGCAGCAGCTCCTTCTCCTGCGCCGGGTCCTGCTCCGCCGCGTCCCGCAGCTGCCGCAGATCACCGTCGTAGGTCTCGAGCAGCAGGTCACACGCCTCGCCGAGCTGACTCGCGGTCCGCTCGTCGTAGCGGGCGTAGCCGGACTCGTTCAGCGTCGCGGCCCGGTCCTGCCAGGACGAACGCGCCATCTTCTCGGCCGTCGTCCAACCCGCGTCCAGCAGGGCCCTCGTCCCGGCGACGGCCAGCGAGGCCCGGATGCGGGTGCTCGAGAGCAGGGCGAACAGCAGCAGCCCGAACAGCCCGGCGGGCTTGTCCGGGTCGAGCCGCAGCTCGTCCGCGTAGGTCCGGCCGTGCCGCTCCAACAGAGCGGCGACGACCCGTCCCGTCGTTCGCTCACCGGTCATGACACAGCCGTACCCGCTCGTACCGATTAGGCTCGCCCGCGGCTGCTGCTGCGCGTGCACGCGTCGTCGCTCAGCCGGACCGTTGCCCGAACCAGTTGCCCGAACAAGTTGTCCGACCAGTGCCCGACCGCAAGGCCCAGGACCTCCAGGCAGTCCGATACCGCCAGAAGGGAAGCGCTCATGCCCGCCGTCGTGCTCGTCGGCGCCCAGTGGGGCGACGAGGGCAAGGGCAAGGCGACCGACCTGCTCGGTGGCCGCGTCGACTACGTCGTGCGCTATCAGGGCGGCAACAACGCCGGCCACACCGTCGTCATCGAGGACGAGTCGGGCCATTCGGAGTCCTACGCGCTGCACCTGATCCCCAGCGGCATGCTGCGACCCGACTGCATCCCGGTGATCGGCAACGGCGTCGTCGTGGACCCGGCGGTGCTGCTCGAGGAGATGGACGGCCTGGCCGCCCGCGGCGTCGACGTGTCACGGCTGCAGGTGGACGCGGACGCGCACCTGATCATGCCGCACCACCGCGCGCTCGACCGGGTGACCGAGCGCTACCTCGGCAAGGCGAAGATCGGCACCACCGGCCGCGGCATCGGACCGGCGTACGGCGACAAGGTCGCGCGGGTCGGCATCCGCGTGCAGGACCTGCTCGACCCCGGCATCTTCCGCGAGAAGGTCGTGCTCGCCCTGCGCGAGAAGAACCAGGTGCTCGCGAAGGTCTACAACCGGCGGCCGATCGACGTCGACGAGGTCTGCGAGGAGTACGGGCAGTACGCGCAGCGGCTCGCCCCGCACATCGCCGACACCGGCCTGCTGCTCGGGAGGGCGCTCGACGAGGGGCGCAACGTCCTGCTCGAGGGCAGCCAGGGCACCCTGCTCGACGTCGATCACGGCACCTATCCGTTCGTCACCTCGTCGAACCCGGTGGCCGGCGGCGCCGCCACCGGCGCCGGCATCGGCCCGACCCGGATCGAACGGGTCATCGGGATCGTCAAGGCGTACACGACGCGGGTGGGCAGCGGACCGTTCCCCACCGAGCTGAACGACGACGACGGCGAGCGGCTCCGGTCGGTCGGCCACGAGTTCGGCGTCACCACCGGACGCTCGCGGCGCACCGGCTGGTACGACGCGGTGATCGCCCGCTACGCCGTCCGGGTCAACGGCCTCACCGACCTGTTTCTCACGAAGCTGGACGTGCTCTCAGGCTTCGAGCGGGTGCCGGTCTGCGTGGGCTACGACGTCGACGGCGAGCGGGTCGACGAGATGCCGATGACCCAGACCGGTTTCCACCACGCCACGCCGATCTACGAGTCGCTGCCGGGCTGGGACGCCGACATCACCAAGGCGCGATCTCTCGCCGAGCTGCCGGCCGAGGCGCGGGCGTACATCGAGCGCATCGAGGAGCTCTCCGGCGCGCCGGTGTCGGCCGTCGGCGTCGGACCCGGCCGCGACGAGACGCTCGTGCTGCGCGAGATGCTCTGAGCGCGGTGCAGCGGTGCTCGTGGTGAGAGAGCGGTCATGAAGGTCCTCGTCGTCGGCTCGGGTGGCCGCGAGCACGCCCTGTGCCTCGCGCTGGCCCGCGATCCGGCGGTCGACGCGATCGTCTGTGCGCCCGGTAACGCCGGCACCGCCGAGGTCGCCGAGAACCGCCCCCTCGACGTCGCGGACGCCGAGGCCGTCGCCGCCCTCGCCGCCGACCTCGGCGCGGACCTGACCGTCGTCGGGCCGGAGATCCCGCTCGTCGCCGGGGCGGTGGACGCCCTGGTCGAGCGAGGGCTCGCCGCCTTCGGCCCGTCGGCCGCCGCCGCCCGCCTCGAGGGCAGCAAGGCGTTCGCGAAGGAGGTCATGGTCGCCGCCGGCGTCCCCACGGCCCGCGCCCGCGACCACGCCAACCCCAGCACCGCGCTGGCCGACCTCGACGAGTTCGGGCCGCCGTACGTCATCAAGTACGACGGGTTGGCGGCCGGCAAGGGCGTCACCGTGACCCGCGACCGGGACGCCGCCGTCGAGGCCGTGCGGGCCTGCCTGCGCGACCCGGGCGACCGCGTGGTCCTCGAGGAGTTCCTCGACGGGCCGGAGGTGTCGCTGTTCGTCGTCGTCACCCCCGACGGTCGCGCCGTGCCGCTGGTCCCGGCGCAGGACTTCAAGCGGATCGGCGACGACGACACCGGCCCCAACACCGGCGGCATGGGCGCCTACTCGCCGCTGCCATGGGCGCCGACGGATCTCGTCGACGACGTGGTCGCTCGCGTGGTCGAGCCGACGATCGCGGAGATGGCCGCCCGCGGCACGCCCTACGCCGGCCTGCTCTACGTCGGGCTCGCGCTCACCGCCGGCGGCCCGAAGGTCGTCGAGTTCAACTGCCGGTTCGGCGACCCCGAGACCCAGGCCGTCCTCGCCCGGCTCGCCTCCCCGATCACCGACCTGCTGGCCGGGGGCACGCCGCGGTGGCGCGACGAGGCGGCGGTGACCGTGGTGCTCGCCGCCGAGGGCTACCCGGGCACGCCGCGCACGGGCGGCGTCGTCAGCGGGCTGGAGGACGCCGCGGCGGTTCCCGGCGTCTCGGTTCTGCACGCCGGCACCCGCCTCGACGAGCAGGGCCGGGTCGTCGCCGGCGGCGGTCGTGTGCTGGCCGTCACCGCCCTCGGCACGGATCTGTCCGATGCGCGAGAATCGGCCTACGAGGCGCTCGGCCGGATCGACCTGGCGGGCGCCGGCTTCCGGACCGACATCGCCAGGGCCGCCGCCGCACGCGTCGGCTCATCACCCGATCTGCCCGATCAGAAGGAGAGAACGCACAGTGGCTGAGCCCCGCGTCGCCATCATCTACGGCTCCCCGAGTGACGCCAACGTCATGAGCAAGGCGGGGGCGACGCTCAACCGCTTCGGCGTCGGGTTCGAGGAGGTGTCGATCTCCGCCCACCGCGCACCGCGCACCCTGGTCGAGTGGATCTCCGGCCTCGCCCCCCGCGGCATCGAGGTCGTCATCGCCGGCGCCGGCCTGTCGGCCGCGCTGCCCGGCGTCGTCGCCGCGCACACGACCGCGCCGGTGATCGGCGTGCCGATCAAGGGTGGGGCGGTGGACGGGCTCGACTCGCTGCTGTCGATCGCGCAGATGCCTCCCGGCGTGCCGGTCGCGTGCGTCGGACTGTCGAACTCGACCAACGCCGCCGTGCTCGCCGTCCAGATGCTCGCCATCGGCGACCCGTCGCTGCGTACCAAGCTGGAGGAGTTCAAGGAGTCCTTCGAGCAGGCCGCCGCCGACGCCCTCGCCGAGACGGACGCCAACCGGACCGACCGTTGATCGAGCGCTACACCCTGCCCGAGATCGGTCGGGTCTGGTCGGAAGCGCACAAGTACGAGCTGTGGTGCCAGGTCGAGCGCCTGGTGCTGGAGGCGCACGCCGACGACGGCGTCGTGCCGCGCGACGCCGTCGAACCCGTCCGCGCCGCCCCGGCCCCGTCGCCGGAGGCCGTCGCCGAGGTCGAGGCGGTGACCCAGCACGACGTCATCGCCTTCCTCACGGCCTGGGCGGACAACACGACGCCTCGTGAGGCGGCGGCCTTCGTCCACTTCGGGATGACGTCGTCCGACCTGCTCGACACCGCCCTCGCGCTGCAGCTGATCGAGGCGACCGACCTCGTGCTGGAGAAGGCGGACCGTCTGGTGGCCGCGCTCCGGGACCTGGGGCTGGCGCACCGCGCCACGCTGCGGGTGGGCCGCACCCACGGCATCCACGCCGAGCCGACGGTCTTCGGGCACAGGGTCGCCGACCTCGCGTTCGGCGCCGCGCGGTGCCGGGACCGGCTGCGCGCCGCCCGCGCCGACGTCGCCGTCTGCAAGATCAGCGGGGCGGTCGGCACGTACTCGAACATCGAGCCGTCGGTCGAGGGCCGGGTCGCGGCCGCCCTCGGGCTGACGCCCGCGTCCGTGGCCACCCAGGTCGTGCTGCGGGACGGGATCAGCGACTGGGTCGCGGCGCTCGCGGGGCTGGCGACGATCTGCGAGGCGGTCGCCCTGGAGATCCGGCACGGGCAGCGGACCGAGGTGCGGGAGCTGTCGGAGCCGTTCGGCCGGGGTCAGAAGGGCTCCTCGGCCATGCCGCACAAGAAGAACCCGATCATCAGCGAGCGCATCTGCGGGCTGGCCCGCATCGTGCGCGCGCAGTACGTGCCGGTGCTCGAGGGCGTCCCGCTGTGGCACGAGCGCGACATCTCGCACTCCTCCGTCGAGCGGGTCGCGCTGCCGGACGCCTCGGTCGGCACGGATTACCTGCTGCACCTGACGATCCGGCTCGTCACCGGGATGGTCGTCGACGCCGAGCGCATGCAGGCCAACCTGGACTCGACCGGCGGGCTGATCTACACCTCCACCGTGTTGCTCGAGCTGGTGGAGGGCGGCCTCTCCCGCGAGGACGCCTATGCCCTGGTTCAGGGCGCCGCCATGGAGTCGTGGGGCACCGGCGTCCCGTTCCGCGAGACGCTGCGGACGCGGGCCGGCGCCGGCGGGCAGGTGCTCGACGAGGCCCGGCTCGACGAGGTCTGCCGGCCGGAGCGCTTCGTCGCCCGGCTCGGGCCGGTGTTCGACCGGCTCGCCGACCTGACCTGAGTCACTGAGCCGCAGCCCACCCGGCCCACGAACCCCGCCGACCGAGAGGCGCCTCCCGTGCGCAACGAGCACCCCATCGACCTGACGGTCTCCCTGCCGTCCGGCTCCTCGCCGACCGGGCAGGACCTGCGCGGCTACCTCGAGGACGATCTGCGCACGCGGGCCGAGGTCGCCTCCGCCGACGAGAGCTCACTGGTGGTGCACGCCTACCGGCGCGAGGAGGTCGAGGCGATCGGCGACGAGCTGGTGCGCAAGCTTTCCGACATCGGGATGCCGGACGGGGTGCACGTCCGCTGGACCGGCGACGACGGGGAGCCCGTCATCCGGCCGGTCGAGGCGCCCTGACGGGCGGGAAGCGGCTCCTCAGGCGTTGACGCGCTCGTCCTGCGGCGTCTCGGTCGGGTAGATCTCCCGGCCCGAGGTCTCGTGCCCGGCGTCGGCGGTCAGTGCGCGCCGGGCGCGGCTGACCACGACGAAGCCGGACAGCAGGCCGATCGCGGCCGCGAGCACGCCCCAGCCGGAGCCGTTGAACCGGTCGAGGCCCACCACGTTGTCGAGCGAGTAGTCGCCCGGGCCGGTGAAGGCGAGGACGACGGCCGTGAGCGCGTAGAACAGGGGCAGCTCGAAGCCGCCGTGCTGGCCCCACAGTCCGTTCTTCCAGTGGACGGACGAGGCGACGAACAGGGTGCCGACCACGGCCGCGGCGGCGAGCGGCGTGAGCAGGCCGAGCGCGAGCAGCACGCCCGCGCCCACCTCGGTGACGCCCGCCACCAGCGCCATCGGGCGGCCGGGGCGGAATCCGACGGAGTGGAAGAAGCCGCCCGTGCCCTTCAGGCCGTGCCCGCCGAACCAGCCGAACAGCTTCTGGCTGCCGTGACCGACGAGCAGCAGGCCCAGGACCACGCGCAGGATGAGAAGACCGGTATTCATCACTAACTCCAGAAATCGATGTCTTTCCTGTGTTCCCCGAGGAACCTCGTTGATAGCTCAACTAGTCCTGTGTGTGGGGTGATCCACATCCGATGCGCGCGTCCGGAGCTCGCGCGGCACCCTCGCGGCTAGGGTGACCTGGTGTTCGACGCGGCCCAGGCGGCGGTGGAGGCGGCGCTCGCCGCCGGTGCGCGCTATGCCGACGCCCGGGTGGTCGCGACCCGCGAGGAGAGCCTGTCCGCGCAGGACGGACTGGTCGAGCAGGTCGACTCCGGCGAGTCCACCGGCCTCGGCGTCCGCGCCCTCGTCGGCTCGGCCTGGGGCTTCGCCGCGAGCGCCCGCCTCGACCCGGCCGACGTCCGCCGGACCGGGCAGCGAGCGGCGGCCGTGGCGCGGGCCTCCAACGTCGCCGCCGGGTCCCCTGTCGAGCTGCTGCCCGAGCCGCCGGTGACCGGGCACTGGGAGAACGTCTGCCTCGAGGACCCGTTCGACGTCCCGCTGTCCGAGAAGGGCGACCTGTTCGCCCGCGTCACGGCTGAGATGAAGGCCGGCGGCGCCGACGTCGCGGTCGCGCACTACGGCGCGTGGGACGTCCGCAGCTGGCTGGTGACCAGCGAGGGCACGCGGGTCAGCCAGCGGATCCGCAAGTGCGGTGGCGGGATGAACGCCACCACGGTCGGCCGGGACGAGACCCAGCGGCGCAGCTACCCCAGCGCCTTCGGGCAGTACGCCGGCCGCGGGTACGAGCTGATCCGGGAGTTCGACCTCCCCGGTCACACCGATCGCGTGGTCGACGAGGCCAAGGCGCTGCTGCAGGCGCCGCCCTGCCCCGCCGGGGTCGTCGACCTGATCCTCGACCAGGAGCAGATGGCGCTGCAGATCCACGAGTCGGTCGGGCACGCGGTCGAGCTCGACCGCATCCTCGGCTGGGAGGCGGCGTTCGCCGGTACGTCCTGGCTCGACCTGGAGCGCCTCGGCTCCCTGCGCTTCGGCAGCGACCTCATGAACATCACCGCCGACGCCACCCTCCCCGGGGCGCTCGGCTCCTTCGGCTACGACGACGAGGGCACCCCCGCCCGGCCGGTCGACATCGTCCGCGACGGTGTGTGGGTCGGCGTGCTGTCCGGCCGGGACTCCGGCGCGCGGGCCGGTCTGGACGCCAGCGGGGCCTGCGTGCGCGCCGACGGGTGGGCCCGGCTGCCGATGGTGCGGATGACCAACGTCGGGCTGCTGCCCGGAGACTCCTCCCTCGAGGAGATGATCGCCGCCACCGGCGACGGCATCTATCTGGAGAACAACCGCTCCTGGTCGATCGACGACCGGCGGCTCAACTTCCAGTTCGGCTGCGAGATCGGCTGGGAGATCAAGAACGGCCGACGCGGCCGCATGCTGCGCAACCCGACCTACACCGGCATCGGACCGGCGTTCTGGAGCTCGCTGGACATGCTCGGCAACCGCGACGAGTGGGTGTTCTGGGGCACGCCGAACTGCGGCAAGGGCCAGCCCCTGCAGATCGGGCACACCGGGCATCCGTCGGTGCCGGCCCGCTTCCGCGACGTGCGGGTGGGCGTCTCCTCGGGGAACGGCCGTGGCTAGGCACCGCGCTCCGGAGTGGCAGCCACGGCCCACGCTGCTGTTCCCCGACGCGGTCGAGGTGGCCGACCGCGCCCTCGAGGTGGCCCTCGACGTCGCCCGGGCCGGTGGCGCGCGCGACGCCGAGATCGCCGTGACCGCCGAGGTCGGGGAATCGTCGCTCACGCGCTTCGCCGGCTCGGCCATCCACCAGAACGTCACCGAGGAGGTCCTGGCCGTCCGGCTCCTCGTCTCGGTCGGCGGTCGGACGGCGACCGTGCGCGGCACCGGCGGGGACGGGACCGTCCTGCGCCGCCTGGCCGCGGCCGCTCTCGACGCCGCCCGGGTCCAGCCCGTCGACGCGGACTGGCCCGGGCTCGCCCCACCCGCCCCGGCCGAGCCGATGGAGCACGTCGACGAGGCCACCGCCACGGCCGCGCCGGCCGAGCGGGCCGAGGCGGTGCGCGCCTTCCTCGACGCCGCCGAAGGCCTCGACTGCGCCGGCTTCTGCTCCACCCGGGGCACCACCACCGCCTTTGTCAACTCCGCCGGCCAGCGGCTGGCCGACAGCACGTCGTTCGCGGCGCTCGACGGGGTGGCGCGCTCCCCGCTACTGGCGGGCGAGGCCGCGGACGCGCTGGCCGGCGGCCGGCTCGCCGACAACGGGTTTGCCGACAAGACTGTCCGCCCGGGGCTGGCCGACGGTGCGGGGCGGCGGGCGGCGATCGCCCTCGCCGACATCGACGCCGCGGCCACCGGAGCCCTCGCCGCTCGCACCGCGCGTGCCGCGGCCGCCGATCCCGTCGACCTCGAGCCCGGTTCGTGGCCGGTCGTGCTCCGGCCCTCGGCCGTGGCGGACATCCTGGCGTTCCTCACCTTCTACGGCCTCACCTCGCGCGGGGTCGCCGAGGGCCGGTCGTTCGCGGCGGTCGGTGAGCAGCAGCTGGACCCCTCGCTCACGCTGGTCTGCGACCCGCTGGACCCACGGATGCCGGCCCTGCCCTTCGACGCCGAGGGGACCCCGCGGCGGACCTACGAGCTGGTCCGCGAGGGCGTGACCACCGAACTCGCCGCGGACCGCAGGGACGCGCGTAGGGCAGGGACCGCGAGCAATGGCGGCTCGCTCACGGGCGGCGCGGCCAGCGGCGGCTTCGCCCCCGCCGTCGGCCTGCACCCCGGCAGCCTGGCCGAGGACGAGCTGCTCGGCGGGCTCGGCCGAGCCCTGCTGGTGCACGACTTCTGGTACACCCGCGTGCTGGACCCGCGGCCGCTGACCGTCACCGGCCTCACCCGCAACGGGCTGTTCCTGGTGGAGGACGGCGTCGTCGTCGGGCCCGCGCGCAACGTCCGGTTCACCCAGTCGTACGCCGACGCGCTGGCGCCCGGCAACGTCCTGGGGGTGGGCGACAACCCGGAGCTGTTCGGCGACCCGGGCCTGAGCTTCCTGGCGCCGGCGCTGGCGCTGCGGAGCTGGAACGTCACGGGCAACGCGCAGGGCTGAGCGCAGCCGACTCCCAGCGACTCTCGGCGCCGCGCTCTCAGCGCCCGACTGTCACCGCGCGGACGGCTGCTCCGGCAGCTGCGCCGGGGCGCCCACGAGGTAGGCCAGCGTCGTCGCCGAGAGGCTCTGCGCGGCGAGCAGCGCGACGAGGACGATCAGCTGGAAGCGAGCCGCCCCCGCGGCGCTGGCACCGCCCGCGAGGGCACCCACGAGCGCGCCGGGCAGCGTCACCAGTCCGACGGTGCGGGTCTGGTCCAGGCCGGGGATCAGCGCCTCGTGCACCGCGTCGCGGGCCAGCGGCGCGGCCGCGATCCGCGGGGTCGCCCCCAGCGCCAGCCAGCCCTCGACCTCGTCCCTGCGGCGGACGAGGGCGTCCGCGAAGCGTCGCCCGGTGAGGGTCGACGCGGTCATGGTGTTCCCGAGCACGATGCCGCCGAGGGCGAGCAGGTAGCGCCCGGACCCCGGCAGGGCGCCCACCGCGAAGACCAGCCCGACGGTCGGCACGGCCCCGGCGAGGCTGCCGGCCAGCACCGGCGCCCACAGGCTCTGGGTGAGCCCGGTCCGGCCCAGTCGGCGGGTCGTCGTGGCGCACGCGACCGTCAGCATCAGCGCCAGGAAGCCGGCGACCGCCGCCGGAGCCCGCAGCACGCCGGTGAGCAGCAGCCCGACCGCCGAGAGCTGCAGCACCGCGCGACCGCCCGCCGTCGCGACCGCCAGTCGCAACGGAACCCGGAACAGCGTCAGCGCGGCGACCGCGAGGCCCAGGAGGCCGACGACGGCGGCGGCGGTGGGCAGCACGTCGGGCGAGTTCGACAGCATCGGCCCGCCCATCCCGAGCGGTCAGGTGGCCAACCGATACGTTGTGCTCGTGCCGCTCGCAGCTTCCTCATTCTCCGGTCTGACCCATCTCGGCTCCGGCAAGGTCCGGGAGATGTTCGCCGTCGACGGGCCGGACGGTGAACCCGCCATCCTGCTCGTCGCCAGCGACCGCATCAGCGCCTACGACGTGATCCTCCCGACCGAGATCCCCGACAAGGGAGCCGTGCTCACGGCGCTGTCCCTGTGGTGGTTCGACCAGCTCTCCGACCTCGTGCCCTCGCACCTGCTGACCGCCCGGGTCGCCGAGTACCCGGACTCGCTGCAGCCGTACGCAGACCAGCTCCGCGGCCGCTCGATGCTCTGCCGCCGCCTCGACATGTTCCCGGTCGAGTGCGTCGCCCGCGGCTACCTCACCGGCAGCGGCCTCAAGGACTACCAGCGCACCGGCGCCGTCTCCGGCCACCAGCTGCCCGCCGGCCTCGTCGACGGCGACCAGCTGCCGGAGCCGATCTACACCCCGTCGACCAAGGCGCCGCAGGGCGAGCACGACGAGAACATCACCCGCGACGACGTCGTCGCCACCCTCGGCCGCGAGCAGGCGGAGGAGCTCGAGCGGCTCACGCTCGGCATCTTCCGCCGCGCCACCCAGATGGCCGCCGAGCGCGGGATCCTGCTCGCCGACACCAAGTTCGAGTTCGGTCGGGACCGCAACGGCACCCTCCGACTCGCCGACGAGGTGCTGACGCCGGACTCGTCGCGCTTCTGGCCGGCGGACGACTGGCAGCCGGGGCGCGCGCAGCCGTCCTACGACAAGCAGTACGTGCGGAACTGGCTGACCGAGAACGGACTCAACGGCACCGCCGCCGAGCTGCCCGAGGACGTGGTCGACGCGACGCGGAGCCGGTACGTCGAGGCCTACGAGCGACTCACCGGCGCCTCGTTCGACGACTACCTGCGGGCGGTCTGAGCGCCGCTGCGCTGACGCGGCCGAGGTCGGTCACGTAGGGCCGGTCCGGGTTCGGCATTCCCAGCAGGGGTCCAAGGGCGTCGATCGCGGGGTATCACGCACCCCTCGCCAGGGAACGAGAGCAGGTCGCCCTTGGCATCTGGTCGGCGGCGACGTCGGCGGCGACGGCCGTCGGCGAGGCGGGGCACGGGACGTTGGTCCCGCTTATCCATGACTGCCGATGGGTCCCGTTCATCCTTCCCATCGGATACGGCTGATGAGCAGACCCAATGAGGAGGAGCCGGGGAACCGATGACCGCCGCATCAGAGCTGTCCTCGATGCCACTACCGCAGCTCGAGGCCGAGTTGCACTCCGGCCGTGACGGGTTGTCCGGCGAACAGGCAGCGGCGCGGCTGACGAGGTTCGGCCCGAACGAGATCGCGGAAGAGCACCGCCCCGCGGTGCTGGTGTTCCTCGGCTACTTCTGGGCGCCCATCCCTTGGATGATCGAGGCCGCTCTGCTGCTGTCGGTGCTGGCGAGGCACTGGTCGGACGCAGCAATCATCGCGGTGCTGCTCGGGATGAATGGGGTCGTGGCCTACATCGAAGAACACCAGGCGGCCGACGCGATCGCCGCGCTCAAGCAACGGCTCGCCTCGACCGCCAGAGTGCGACGCGACGGGGTCTGGACGCAGCTGCCGACGCGAGAACTCGTCCCCGGAGACGTGGCCCGACTGCGACTGGGCGATGTCGTGCCCGCCGATGCGCGGCTGCTCGACGACGTCACCTTGGAGCTGGACCAGTCGGCATTGACCGGTGAATCCCTACCGGTGTCCCGCGCTCGCGGGGAGGTGCTGTACTCGGGCGCGGTCATCACCCGCGGCGAGGGCGACGTGCTCGTCTTCGCCACCGGCGCGGACAGCTTCTTCGGGCGAACCACCAGCCTGGTCGAGACAGCCGGCACGACCAGCCACTTCCAGCGTGCGGTGCTGCGCATCGGCAACTACTTGATCGTTCTGGCGTTGACTCTCGTCACTCTGACGCTGGTGGTGTCGCTCGCGCGCGGAAACCCCGCGCTCCAGACGCTGCAGTTCGCCCTGGTGGTCACCATCGCCTCGGTGCCGGTTGCACTGCCGGCGGTGCTGTCGGTCACGATGGCGGTCGGCGCCCGGCAACTCGCCCGCCGGGAGGTCGTGGTGAGCCACCTGCCTGCGGTCGAAGAGCTGGGCGGCATCGACGTGCTGTGCTCGGACAAGACCGGCACTCTCACGCAGAACCGGTTGGCCGTCGGCGACGCCTGGCACCCGGCGGGTACCTCGTCGGACGATCTCCTCCGCGCGGCGGCGCTCGCCTCCCGCGAAGAGGACGGCGACCCGATCGACCTGGCGGTCCTGGCCGCGACGAAGCGCCTGCCAGTAAGCGGCTTTCGGGTGGCCTCGTTCCTTCCGTTCGACCCCGTCGACAAGCGCACCGAGGCCAGCGTCCTTCACCCCGACGGCAGGCAGCTGCGCGTGAGCAAGGGTGCCCCGCAGGTGATCGCCGCGCTCTGTCCCGATGACCCGGCGGTCGAAGCGGCGGGTGAGCAGGTACACCGGTTCGCCGAGCGAGGGTTCCGCTCGCTTTCCGTCGCCGAAACCGACCGCACCGGGCGCTGGCGGCTCCTCGGCGTACTGCCCCTGTCCGACCCGCCCCGAGAGGACTCCGCAGCCACCATCGACGCCGCAGGCCGGCTCGGCGTCGAGGTGAAGATGGTTACCGGCGACCAGGCGGCGATCGGAGCGGAGATCGCTCGCGAGGTAGGCCTCGGCGACACCATCCTGGACGCCACTGACCTCAGCGCCGACAGCCAGAGCGGACAAGCGGCCATCATGGTCGAGAACGCCGACGGCTTCGCGCAGGTGTTCCCCGAGCACAAATACCAGATCGTGCGGCTGTTGCAACAGCGGGGACACATCGTCGGCATGACCGGCGACGGCGTGAACGACGCCCCAGCACTCAAACAGGCGGACGCGGGCGTCGCGGTCGCCGGGGCCACCGACGCCGCCCGCGCCGCAGCCGACGTCGTGCTGCTCGCTCCGGGCCTGTCCGTGATCGTCGACGCGATCCGGCTGGCCCGGGAGATCTTCGCCCGAATGACCAGCTACGCCACCTACCGCATCGCCGAGACCATCCGAGTGCTGCTGCTGGTCGTGCTCACCGTCGTCGCGGTCAACTTCTTCCCGGTCACCGCCACCATGATCGTGCTGCTGGCCATCCTCAACGACGGCGCGATCCTCGCCATCGCCTACGACCGCGTCCGCGGCTCCGCCCGCCCGGCCGCATGGGACATGCGCACCGTCCTGACCATCGCCACGACCGTCGGACTGCTGGGCGTCCTGGAAACATTCCTGCTCTTCGCGCTCGCCGACAAGGTCCTCGACGTGGATCGCGACCTCATCCGCACACTGATCTACCTGAAGCTGTCGGTCTCCGGCCACCTCACCATCTTCGTGACCCGCACCCGCGGACCGTTCTGGAGCCGCCCCGCCCCCTCCCGGCTGCTGCTCGCAGCCGTGCTCGGCACCCAGGTCCTCGCCACACTCATCGCCGCGCTCGGACTGTTCATGACCCCGCTGGGCTGGGGCTGGGCCGCCGCCGTCTGGGGCTACGCCCTCTTCTGGTTCCTCGTCGAAGACCGCGTCAAGCTGGCCACCCGAGCATGGCTCGACCGCAACCCACGCCCTGCGGCACCGGACCTCCCGACGGCCCCACTCACCTGAGCCAGCACCTCGAGGCTCACCCGGGGACCGGTTGTCCCGAGAAGGGCCCCCGTCAGTAGCCGTAACCGCCGCCGGACGACGAGGCGGCCGACTGCCGGGGTGCCGGGGAGGTGCCGGGCGCCGACGGCAAGCCGGGGGTGGCGAGGATTCTCGACCCCTTGTCCGGTAGCCACCCCGGGCTTCTCGCTGACGAACGTGTACAGCAGTGGTGGAAGGTTCAATCTCGGGTCAGCGAGGTCCCGGCGCCGTCAGCCGCTCCTGCTCTTCCGAGGCCGTGGAGGACCGACGCGGCCGCGCCACGTCCGCAGGAATCTCGACCGGCGCGGGTTCAGGCTGGCCGCGGCGCTCCTGCATCCGGTAACGGGTTGCCTCCGCCCACAGCGACAGACTCTGCAGGCACATCCGCGACTCCCCTCGGCTCGCTCGTGGGCGAGCGACTCAGCCGGCCTTCGCGGCACGCTTGCGCGCGCTGCCCGCGGCCTTCGTCGCCTTCTTCGCAGCAGGGGCGGACGTGGTTGCCTTCCGCGCCGCCTTCTTCGCGGGCTGGCTGCCGCTCGAGGAACCGCTACGTGAGGCCCCGCTGGACCGCCGCGGACCCTCGACCTTGTTCGGCGCGGGCCGGCTCTCCACCAGCATCTGCAGGTTGCGCAGGCTGCGCTTGAGCGACCGCCTCACGATCGGCGCGGCCACGCGGTCGGCGAGCAGACCCATGAGCCCACCCGGCGCCTGGTAGGCCAGGCGCAGCACGACCTCGGTCTCGCCGGGTACCCGCTCCCGCAGGCGCCAGCGGCCGCGCATCGTCACGCCGGTCACGCTGTTCCACGCGAGGTCGCCGGGCTCCTCGAACTCGACGACCTCGACCACGCCGCCGACGGGGGCGGCGCCGATCTGCAGCCGCACGTCCCACCGCGCCCCGCAGCCGCTGGCGTGGTCGCCCAGCACGGCCCAGCGGGAGACGCCGTCCATGAAGTCGGGGTAGCGGGCCGGGTCGCACACCCAGGCCCAGACGGTCTCGCGGTCGGCCGAGATCCGCCGCTTCTCGGAGACGCGCATCAGCCGATCACCGGGAGCTTCCGCTCGGCGGCCAGCTCGTCGAGCTTGTCCTGCATCAGACCGATCACGTCGTCGTACACCTTGTCCAGGTCCACCTTGTCGATGTCACCGTCGTCGCCGTAGCGCTCGGCGAGGTCGATCGGTTCGAGCGCCTCGACGACGATCTTGGTGGGCAGAGGGATGTGCCCCGCCATGTCGCTGATGTTGATGCCCCAGGGCAGGGCGAGGGAGATCGGCAGGGACTTCAGCCGCACCGTCTTGTCCAGCATGAGCATCTTGGCCAGCCACTCGCCGCGGGACAGGAACAGCGCCGCCTCCTGCCCGCCGATGCTCACCAGCGGGACGATCGGCACCTTCTCCTCCAGCGCGAGGCGGAGAAAGCCCTTGCGCCCGCCGAAGTCGACCTGGTGCCGCTGCCAGGAGGGGCGGAAGACCTCGTAGTCCCCGCCGGGGTAGACGAGCAGCGCGTCGCCGCTGCGCAGTACCGCGCGGGCGTTGGAGTGGCTGGCGGCGATCGTGCCCCACTTGCGCAGGATCGCGCCCGGGAAGGGCAGCGAGACGACCAGGTTGTGCGCCAGCTGGTAGAAGCGGCGCTCGACTCCGAAGTAGGACGTGAAGGCCAGCGTGAACACGAAGGTGTCGGGCGGGACGTTGCCGCCACTGTGGTTGCCGACGATCAGCACCGGTCCGTCGGACGGAATCCGGTCCAGCCCCCGCACCTCGGCGCGGTGCCAGAGGCTGGCGAGCAGCCAGGTGAAGGGCAGGTTGTCCCGGATGTAGTCCGGGTCCCGCGCGTCCATGTCCGCCTTCGGCACCCACGAGGCGACCTGTTTGGCCAGCCAGCTGCCGACACCGTCGCCGACGCGACGGAGATCCCCCGTGAAGCTCATGACTCTGTTCTCGCCCGCGGAGGGCCCCGTTATGCAGACGTGTTACGGCGAGTTACGTCATCGACGGTGACGCGTGACCCCGTCGACGACCGCGACGGTGGCTCAGGCGCCCATCGAGGCGAAGGGCGAACCGTCGTCCTGGACGACCCGCGGTCGCCCGAGCCGGGCCAGGAAGTCCCGGATGTGGGCGTGCGTCTGGTCCGGGAGCTCGAACTGCGGCACGTGCCCGCAGTCGGGGAACAGCACCGTCTCGGCGTTCGGCAGCGCCTCCGACACGTGCCGGGCGAAGCCGTGCGGCACCAGCCTGTCCCGACGACCCCAGACGAACAGCGCCGGCGTCTGCAGGGTGGGCAGCCGCTCCCAGAAGCCCTTCTCACCGAAGGCCTCGTCGAGGTAGATCGAGCGCAGGGCGCAGAAGAACGCGACGCGGCTGGAACGGCGGCGCCAGACCCGCAGGAACTCGTCGACGGCCGCGTCGTAGGCGGCGGGGCTGATGCGCTCGGGCACCGCGAACATGGACCGGAGCTCCAACTCGGCCATCTTCCGGGTCATGGGCACCGGCACCGATGCCCACTGCGGGTTGAGCTTGCGGACCAGCGGCACGAACTGCCGCATCTTGCGGAAGGCGACCGCCGGGCAGAGCAGGACGAGGCCGCCGATCTTGTCCGGATACTCCAGCCCGGCCTCCAGCGCGGTCCGGCCGCCCAGGCTGTTGCCGATCAGCACCGGCTTGTCCGCTCCCACCGCGTCGATGAACGCGGCCAGCCAGCGGCCGAGGAAGGCGGCGTCGTAGCAGTCGTTGACCGCCTCGGTCGCGCCGTGCCCGGGCAGGTCGGGGGCGATCACGCGGTGGTCCCGGGCCAGGTCCCAGATCGTGGGAAGCATGGAGCCGTTGGTGGCGCCGAGCCCGTGGATCAGCAGGACCGGCGGTGCGTCCTTCGGCCCGGCCTCGAGGTAGGCGGTCCGGATGCCGGCGGCGAGCGTGAGCCCGGCCCGCGGGAACTGCGCCGGCCGCTCCTGCTCGGCGAACAGCCCGTCCATCTGCAGGGCGAGGGCCATGCTGCCGCGCATCGTGAGTTCGCCGGACAGGAAGGCCTCGAGCCCGGACCGGGTGCCCTCGATGACCTGTCGGAGTACCGGCAGCGACGCCGAGATGGTGCTCATCGGCTCGTCCACCGGGCCGTGGAGCACGCGCACGCTGCCGCGGTCCAGCAGGATCGTCCACGCCCCGTCCGCGCCGGCGTCGAACACGATCGACCCGCGGGTTCGGGCCAGCACCGGGCCGGCACCGGCCGCCGCACGCTCCTCGAGCAGCGCCAGCAGGTCGTTGGTACTCATGGATCCCCCGATTCCCGTCGTCCCGGCCGAGGCCAGGACGCATCACTGCGAGCAGATCGTTCCCAGAAAGTCCTTGCACTGCGCGGCTTCCCGGCCCCGCTCACCACGAGCGTGTCCCGCTAACGGGCGTTACGGGCCGAGTGTGACACCTTCGGTGGGCTCTCACCGGAGGCGGGGCAATCGCGCACCGATGCCCGCGCCCCCGAGGTTCAGCGTGGGCGTCAGACGTCGAGGAGTTCACGCTCGCCTGCCGCGGAGAGCACGATAGCCGGAAATTCGACGACAGCGGACGTCCGCGCGGCCGGGACGACGAGGTGTGTCCGGACCAGCTTGCTGAGGTGGCCGTTCACCTCGCCCGGCGATTCGATCGGCGTCATGTGCCCGACGATCGGCAGGACGACCATCTCCGTCAGCCTCGGCAGCGACTCGGCGAGGCGGCGGGCGTGCGCCACCGGCGTCAGCTTGTCGCGCTGACCGACCAGCACCAGCGTCGGCACGGAGAGCAACTCGGCGGCGTCGTGCAGGTCGAGCCGCGCCAACTGCTCACCGCAGGCCCCGCGCACCCTGCCCTTGCAGGCGCGGAACATGTCCTCGCAGAGCGAGACCTGCTCGTCGGTCGCGTCGGGGTTGAGGGCGACGTAGCGGACGGCCTTGGTGAGCGCGCGACCGGCCCGCTTGGGCACCGGGAGGGCGGCGCCGAGCAGCCGCCCGCCGACGGGCCGCTTGAGCGCGGAGAAGCGGTTGACGGCACCGGCGATGGTCGAGACCGTCACCAGGTCGCCGAGCCCGGTGGAGAGCATCGCGATGGCCGCGGCCCGACTCGTCACCTGCTCCGGGAAGCGCCGTGCCCAGGCCGCGATGCTCATCGCCCCGAGCGAGTGCCCGGCCACCACCGCCTGCTCACCCGGCCGCAGGACCGCTTCGAGAACGGCGGAGATGTCGGCGGCGAAGGCGTCGGGGCAGTAGTCGCCGGCGACGGCGGGCGCGCTGCGGCCGTGGCCGCGCAGGTCAAACGCGACCACCCGGAACTCGCGGGCGAGCGCGGCGATCTGCCGGCTCCAGAACCGGATGGCACAGGTCCAGCCGTGCACCAGGAGCAGGGTGGGGGCGTCGTCGGGCCCGAAGGTCTCGACGTGCAGCTCGGTGCCGTCCTCGGAGCGCACGAGCAGCCCGCGGGCGTGCGTCAGGTGGCTCGCGAAGAGTCGGGGCTCGACGGCCGCGCGCGGTTCAGGGACGTCGGATCGCCGCGCTCGCCGGAGGACCCCACGACGAGGGTTCCGGCCGTCCGTGCCGCTTCCGTCCGCGACGCTCATCCCAGCCTCCGCGTGCTCTGCACCACAGCCCGAGCCACACAATTACCAGAGCCACAGCCGCCTCGTAGGCGTTCCGTAGGCGACTGCAAGCTGATCGTCACTGGTTCGACATCCCATTGCCCGTCGTGTCGCCCGGCGTGTCGGGAAACGGCGGTTCGGGCGCAATGTCCGACTGCGCGTCCGCGGACACGAGGACACCCTCGGCCAGGAGCCGGTCGACATCGAGCCCGAGCTCGGCGGCGACACCGCGGCTGTGCGTCCCCGGGCGCGGCGGGCCGTCGCCGAGCTGCGCCGGGGTGCGGTCGAAGCGTGGGGCCGGGGCCGGCTCGATGCGGCCGCCGCGCTCGACGTAGGTTCCGCGGGCGGCGAGGTGCGGGTGATGCGGTGCCTCGGTCAGACTCAGTACAGGCGCGACGCACGCGTCACTGGTCGTGAAGACCTCGGTCCACTCGTCCCGCGACCTCGTGGCGAAGACCTCGGCGAAGCGGCGGCGGAGCTCCGGCCAGGACCGCAGGTCGAACTGCCCCGGCATCGTCTCGTCGGGGGCCCCCTCGGAGTCGGTCAAGCCCAGCAGCCGCACGAACTCGGCGTAGAACTGCGGCTCGAGCGGGCCGACCGCCATCCACCCGCCGTCAGAGGTCTCGTAGACGTCGTAGAACGGGGCGCCGGTGTCGAGCAGGTTGCTTCCGCGCCGGTCCTGCCACAGCCCGGCGCCGAGGAACGCGAAGGGCATCGTCATCAGCGAGGCGGCGCCGTCGACGATCGCTGCGTCCACCACCTGCCCGCGGCCGCTGCGCTGCGCCTCCCACAACGCCGAGAACACGCCGAGCAGCAGGTAGAGGCTGCCGCCGCCGAAGTCACCGATCAGGTTGAGCGGGACCTGTGGGGGTCCGCCCGCGCGGCCCATCGCGTGCAGGGCGCCGGTGAGGGCGATGTAGGCGATGTCGTGACCGGCGCGATCGGCGAGCGGACCGTCCTGACCCCAGCCGGTCATGCGCCCGTAGACGAGGCGCGGGTTGTCGCGGGACAGGTCATCCGGCCCCAGGCCGAGCCGCTCCGCCACGCCCGGCCGGTAGCCCTCGAGCAGGATGTCTGCGCGGCCGGCCAGCCGCCGGACGATCTCGACGCCCTCGGGCTTCTTGAGATCGACGACGATCGAGCGCTTGCCCCGCTGCAGCAGATCCAGGGTCGGGTCCGCCGGCCACGCCGACCGGCCCGGTCGTTCGACGCGGACGACGTCGGCGCCGAGGTCGGCGAGCAGCATGGCGGCGAACGGCGCCGGACCGATGCCGGCGAGTTCGACGACGCGGAGCCCTTCGAGGGGGCCGGGCATCAGCTCTGCTCCTCGTCTGCCTGGGCCACGACGGCGAGCACGCTGCCACCGTCGACCTGGGTCCCGACCGCCACCGGCAGTTCGGCCACCGTGCCATCCGTCGGGGCGTGGACGGGGTGCTCCATCTTCATCGCCTCGAGCACGAGGACGAGGTCGCCCGCGGCCACGGTGGCGCCCGCGGTGACGGCGACCCGCGTGACCGTCCCGGGCATCGGCGCGAGCAGGGAGCCGGGCCGGACGAAGGCGGAGGGGTCCGGGAAGCGCGGGAGTTGGACGAGGCCGACCGGCCCGAGGGCCGACGTGACGTCCACGCGCCCGTCCTCGCCGGCCGCGACGTCGAACGGGTACCGGACACCATTCAGCTCGAGGACGACGGAGTCGGCGGCGATCCCCGCGACGCGCACACAGTCGAACCCGTCGGCGGTGATCCCACGCCGTGTCCAGCGCCAGCCGACGTCGACGGTCCGGTCCCCGTCCGGCCAGCGGTACGAGGCGCGCTGTGGCTGGGAGGGGACGTTGCGCCAGCCGGGCGGAACGGGTCCGGTGACCGCCGGAGCGGCCTGCGTGGCGAGGGTCGCGGCGAGTGCCGACAGCGCCGCGGCGTCGACATCCCCGCCGTCCGGCAGGGGACGTCCCAGCTCGCTGAGGTCGGCCCGGTCGAGCCATCCGGTGTCCGCGGTGCCGTCGCGCATCTCCTCCGAGCGCAGCAGCCGGACGAGCAGGTCGCGGTTGGTGCCGACGCCGGAGATCCGTGCGGTCGCGAGCGCGGTCGCGAGCCTGCGCAGGGCGGCGGGCCGGGTCGGTGCCCAGGCGATCACCTTGGCCAGCATCGGGTCGTAGTGCACGCCGACCGTCGAGCCGGACTCGACGGACGAGTCGAGCCGCAGAAGCCCCGTGGCGCCGGCCCGCCGGATACCGCCCGGAGCCCGGAAGCGCTCGTTCACCCCGGGGATCTCGAAGCGGGTGAGCGTGCCGGTCTGCGGTCGCCAGTTCGCCCGCGGGTCCTCGGCGTAGAGGCGGGCCTCGACGGCGTAGCCGCGCGGGTCCGGCGGCTCGGGTGGCAGCTCCGCCCCCTCGGCGACGGCGATCTGCTGGGCGACGAGGTCGACACCGAACACGCACTCGGTCACCGGGTGCTCGACCTGCAGTCGCGTGTTCATCTCGAGGAAGAAGAACTGGTTGCGGGTCGGGTCGTACAGGAACTCGACCGTGCCGGCGCCGACGTAGCCGATGGCCGCCGCCGCAGCCCGCGCGGCCTCGCCGAGTTGGGCCCGGACGTCCGCGTCGATCGCCGGGGAGGGCGTCTCCTCGATCACCTTCTGGTGCCGCCGCTGCAGCGAGCACTCGCGCTCGCCGAGCACCCAGATCGTCCCGGACCGGTCGGCGAGCACCTGCACCTCGATGTGCTTCGCGTGCTCGAGCAGCGGCTCGCAGAACACGGTCGAGTCACCGAAGGCGGAGCCGGCCTCGGACGCCGCCCCGGCCAAGGCCTCGGCGAAGTCCTCGCGGCGGTGCACCGCACGCATGCCGCGACCGCCGCCGCCGGCGGAGGCCTTGACCAGGATCGGGAAGTCCGCGTCGGTGACGTCGTCCAGGTTCTCGGACGTCACCGCCAGGTTCGGCAGCAGCGGGACGCCGGCCTTCGCCATCCGCTCCTTCGCGCCGACCTTCGAGCCCATCGCCTCGATCGCCTCGGGCGGCGGGCCGACCCAGGTGAGCCCGGCGTCGAGCACCGCGGCGGCGAAGGCGGCGTTCTCCGACAGGAACCCGTAGCCGGGGTGCACGGCGTCGGCCCCCGCCGCCCGGGCCGCCTCGATCAGGAGGTCCGCGCGCAGGTAGGTCTCCGACGGGGCGTTGCCGGGCAGGCGGACGGAGACGTCGGCCTCGATCGCGTGCGGGGAGCCGTCGTCCGCGTCGGAGAAGACGGCCACGGTCGAGATGCCGAGGTCGCGGCAGCTCCGGAAGACCCGACGGGCGATCTCCCCGCGGTTGGCGACGAGGAGGCGTTGGATCTGTGTCGGCGTCGTCGCCACGTCACATCCTCCAGACGCCGAAGCCGGCGGCGGCCGCCGCCGTCGGGTCGACGGCCCCGACGCCCTGCACGGGCGCGGTGTGCACCGCGGACAGCGCCATCGCCAGCACGGTCCGGGTGTCCCGCGGGTCGATGACCCCGTCGTCGTAGAGCCGGCCGGAGAGGAAGAACGGCAGCGACTCGGACTCGATCTGGTTCTCGACCATCGTCCGCATGCCGGCGTCGGCCTGCTCGTCGTAGGCCTGGCCGCGGGCCTCGGCGGCCTGCCGGGCGACGATCGAGAGCACCCCGGCCAGCTGCGCCGGGCCCATCACCGCGGACTTCGCCGACGGCCAGGCGAACAGGAACCGCGGCCCGTACGCCCGGCCGCACATCCCGTAGTTGCCGGCGCCGTAGGACGCGCCGAGCAGCACGGTCAGGTGCGGGACGCGGCTGTTGGACACCGCGTTGATCATCATCGCGCCGTGCTTGATGATGCCGCGCTGCTCGTAGTCGCGGCCCACCATGTAGCCGGTGGTGTTCTGCAGGAAGACGAGCGGGGTGTTGGCCCGGTTGGCGAGCTGGATGAACTGCGTCGCCTTCTGCGACTCCTCGCTGAACAGCACCCCGCGGGCGTTGGCCAGCACGCCGATCGGGTAGCCGGCCAGCGTCGCCCAGCCGGTGACGAGGCTGGGGCCGTAGAGCGGCTTGAACTCGTCGAAGTCGGAGCCGTCGACCACGCGGGCCAGCACCTCGCGGGGGTCGAAGGGCGTCTTCAGGTCGGGGGCGACGAGCCCGAGCAGGTCCTCGGGGTCGGCGGTCGGCTCGGCGAAGCGGGCCAGCGGCTGCGGGCCGGCCTTGCGCCAGTTGAGCCGGGCGACCACCCGGCGGCCGAGCCGGATCGCGTCGACCTCGTCCTCCGCGAGGTGGTCGGCCAGCCCCGACGTCCGCGCGTGCATCTCCGCGCCGCCGAGCGACTCGTCGTCGGACTCCTCGCCCGTGGCCATCTTGACCAGCGGCGGGCCGCCGAGGAAGACCTTCGACCGCTCCTTGATCATGATGACGTGGTCGGACATGCCGGGCAGGTAGGCGCCGCCGGCGGTCGAGTTACCGAAGACCAGCGTCACCGTCGGGATGCCCGCCGCCGACAGCCGGGTCAGGTCCCGGAAGATCTGGCCGCCGGGGATGAAGATCTCCTTCTGGGTGGGCAGGTCGGCGCCGCCGGACTCGACGAGCCCGATCAGGGGCAGCCGGTTCTCCAGCGCGATCTCGTGCGCCCGCAGCGACTTCTTCAGCGTCCACGGGTTGCTCGCGCCGCCGCGAACCGTCGGGTCGTTCGCCGAGATGACGCACTCGACGCCCTCGATGACGCCGATGCCGGTGACCGCGCTGGCCCCGACCGGGTAGTCGCTGCCCCACGCGGCCAGCGGGGAGAGTTCGAGGAACGGGGTGCCCGGGTCGAGCAGCAGCTCGATCCGCTCGCGGGGCAGCAGCTTGCCGCGCTTGTGGTGCCGCTCGACCTTGGACGGGCCGCCGCCGGCGATCGCCTTCCCGTGCTCGGTCGCGAGCTCGTCGAGCTTGACCAGCATCGCCTCGCGGTACTCGGCGAATTGCGGCGACGACGTGTCGAGGGTGCTGCGCAGCGCCGTCACGCCCGCACCGCTCTTTCAGCAATGCCGGTCAGCAGCGTGACGCGCACGAGCTCGTCGATCTGAGCCTCCTCGGGCAGTGGGGTGAGGGCGAAGGACAGGACGAGCCGCCAGCAGACCTCGGCGACCGCCCGCGGCTCGACGTCGCGGAACTCGCCGGTGGCCGCGCCGCGCTCGACGATCTCGGCGAACACGGACTGGCCCGTCGACAGCACCGGCCCGTCCGGCTGGTTCAGGTACGGCATGAGGAGCTCCGGTTCGAGGTCCAGGCTCTTCCGGACGAACGGGTGCCGCGTCAGCCATCGGGCCGCGGTGCGGAAGGCCGCGAGCAACGCGTCCCCCGCGGCCAGATCTCCGCCGGGTCCGCCGGCGCCGGCCTCGCGCATCCGGCGGGCCAGGTCGTCCGTCTCGCGGCGGACCAGCGCCTCGACGACGTCGCTCTTGTCCGCGAACCGGCGGTAGAACGTCGGCTTGGTGATGCCGGCCGCGGCGGCGATCTCGGCCACCGTCGTCTTCCGGACGCCGACGTCGGTGAAGCACCGCGCGGCGCCGGACAGGATGCGGCCCTGGACCGGGTCCTTGGACGACAACGCGGAGTGGCCCAGCTCGTCCGCGAGCTCCACCGGCCGGAGCTGTGCCGTCGGGGACGTCACCACCCGTAGGCCTTGGCGATCAGGTCGTTCATCACCTCGGTCGCGCCTCCGCCGATGCCGAGGATGCGGGAGTCGCGGTAGTGCCGCTCGACCTCGGCGTCGCGCAGGTAGCCGAAGCCGCCGTGCAGCTGGACCGCCTTGTCGACGACGAGGTCGCAGGCGGCGACGGCGGCATTCTTGGCCTGCGCGGCCTCGGCCGGGACGGGCTCGCCGCTCGCGGCCCGGACGAGCACGGTCCGCGCGTAGGTGCGGGCCAGCTCGATGTGCCGGGCCATCTCGACCAGCGTGTGCCGCACGGTCTGCTTGGCGATCAGCGGCTTGCCGAAGACCATCGCGCTGCTTCGCGTAGGCGACGGTCAGATCGAGGCAGCGCTGAGCCGTCGCATAGGCCTGGGTGGCGAGGCCGAGACGTTCGCCCGGCGAAGTTCTGCGCGATCTGGACGAAGGCGCTGCCCTCGGCTCCGATGAGGTTCTCGGCCGGCACGCGGCAGTCGACGAACGCGAGCTCGGCGGTGTCGCTGCAGTGCCAGCCCATCTTCTCGAGCCGCCGGACGACGCTGAAGCCGGGCGTGTCCGTCGGGATCACCAGCAGCGAGATGCCGGCGTGGCCCGGGCCGCCGGTGCGGACGGCCGTGGTGATGAAGTCCGCGCGGGCACCGCTGGTGATGAACGTCTTCGTTCCGTTGACGACGTAGGAGTCGCCCTCGCGCACGGCCCGGGTGCGCAGGCTCGCGACGTCGGAGCCGCCGTCCGGCTCGGTGACCGCCAGCGAGCCGATCAGCTCGCCCGCGAGCGTCGGGCGCACGAAGGTGTCGACCAGGTGCGGGTCGTTGCTCTTGATCATGTGCGGGAGGGCGATGCCGTGCGTCAGCAGCGCGGCGCACAGGCCGCTGGAGCCGCCCGCCTGGATCAGCTCTTCGGTGAGCACCGCGGCGTCCACCGCGTCGCCTCCGGTGCCGCCGACGTCCTCGCCGAAGCCCACGCCGAGCAGCCCTGCCGAGGCGGCGCGCCGGTGCAGGTCGCGCGGGACCTCCTGTGCGCGCTCCCAGTCGGACAGGTGCGGGACGATCTCGCGCTCGGTGAAGTCGCGGGTCAGCGCCCGCAGGGCTCGCCGCTCGTCGGTCCGCCACGGGTCGACGGCCGTCCGCGGGCTCGGCGGCGCGCTTCCCGTCGGCGGCGCGGGAGTCTGGGCAAGCACGAGGCGGGACGCTAACGTCCGGTCGTCGTTACTGTCTAGCGACGCGCGTAAAGCCGTAACGAGGCGGCGGGCGCGGGCGACCGGCGAGGAGCCGCTGCATGGACTTCACGATCACCCCCGAACAGCAGGCGTTCCGGGACAGCGTTGCGCGGTGGGCCGCGGACGTCGTCGCGCCGGGCGCGGCGGAGCGCGACCAGACCGGGACGTGGGACCCGGCCGTCTGGAAGTCGCTCGCCGCGCAGGGGCTCGCCGGGTTGCTGATCCCCGAGGAGTACGGCGGCGGCGGCGCGTCGATCATCGACGCCTGCCTCGCGAACGAGGCCATCGGCGAGGGCGGCCGGGACGGCGGGCTCACGCTGTCGCTGGGCGCGCACTGGGTGATCGGGTCGCTGCCGATCGCGCTGCACGGCTCGGAGGAGCTCAAGCGCCGCTGGCTGCCCGGGTTGTGCGACGGCACCTACATGGGCTGCTGGGCGTCGACCGAGCCGGAGGCGGGCTCCGATGCGTCCGCACTGAAGACGACTGCCGTCCGCGACGGTGACGAGTGGGTGCTCAACGGCAGCAAGATCTTCATCACCAACGGTCCGATCGCGGACGTGTGCACGGTGCTGGCCAAGACGGGGGGGCCCACTGATTCAAAACGGTCGACGGCCACGGCGTTCGTCGTCGACACGACGACGCCCGGCTTCACTGTCGGGCGCGAACTGGACAAGCTCGGCTGCCGCTCGTCGCCGACCTCGGAGATCGTGCTGACCGACTGCCGGGTGCCGGCGTCGTCGGTGCTCGGCGTCGAGGGCGAGGCGCTGTGGCGGATCGCGTTCGAGTGCTTCGACTGGGAGCGGACCGTCATGCTCGCGTCGTCGGTCGGGGGCATGCAGGCGACCCTCGACGACTCGATCCGCTACGCGAAACAGCGGCAGCAGTTCGGGCGGCCGATCGCGAACTTCCAGGTCATCGCCCACAAGCTGGCCGACATGAAGATCAACCTCGAGGTCTGCCGGACGGCGGTCTACCGCGCGGCGTGGCTGAAGCAGAACGGGCACCCGCACCAGGTGGAGGCGTCGATCGCGAAGGCGCTCATCGGGAAGCTGTCGGTGGAGAACGCCCTGGAGGCCGTGCAGATCCACGGTGGCTACGGCTACCTGAAGGACTTCCCGGCCGAGCGGGCGCTGCGCGACTCGAAGCTCGCGGCGATCGGCGGCGGAACGACCGAGATCCAGAAGATGATCATCTCGCGGACGCTGCTGGCCGACTGACGCGCTCCCCATGATCAACGCTGCCGCGAGCCGGTGCCCCACCCCGACAAACCGGACAGACGATCACTCCCGGCAGCGTTCACCCCGCCGCGCGCCCGCCCCTCATGATCAACGCTGCCGCGGGCCGGTGACCCACCCCCACAAACCGGACAGACGATCACTCCCGGCAGCGTTCTGAGTAGGGGCCCCCAGCTCGCCGTTGCACCGCTCGCCGTTGCGCCGCTCGCCCCTACTCGGGCGGGGTGATCGCCGTCTTGTTGTCCGCGCTGCGGACCTCCTTGCCGCCCCGCTTGAGCAGGCGGCTCGCGCCGGGGAGACCGGAGAGCAGCGTGCCGACGTCGTTGACCACGTGCTGCAGCTGGTCGACGTTGTCGTGCAGCGTCTCGACGACGGGCACCAGACCCTCGAGCGAGCCCACCGCGGGCACGACCCGCTCGTCGATGCGCTCCACCAGCCCGGGCAGCGAGCGCAGCATCCCGACCAGCTCGTCCGAGGCGGCCGGGTCGATCTCGGCCAACTTGCCCAGCAGTGGCTGCAGCCGGGAGATCGTCTCGGTGATCTCCGCGAGCTGACGGACGGACGGCTCGGCCGCCCGGATCGTCTCCTCGGCCGCGGAGGTGGTCCGGCTGCCCGACTGCACGACGCCCTGAGCGTCCTCGATGACCTTGCCGGTCGAGGTCACGACGTCGTCGATCCGGACGGCCAGCCCCTCGACCTCGCCGATCGAGCCCGAGGCCCGTTCGACCACCGCGTCCACCCGGCCGATCGCTCCGCCCGCCGAGTCGCTGATCTCGTCGACCCGCGCGACGGCCCGTCCCGCGGAGTCGGCGATCGCATCGACCTTGCCGACCGCCCCCTCGGCGCGTGACCGTGATCGAGTCGATCTTGTCGATGGCGGTGGACGCCGTGCCGGTGATCCGGTCGATCTCCCCGATCGCGCCGCCGGCGGTATCGGTGATCGCCGAGATCCGCGGCGGGAGACCCTCCAGCCCGTCCACCACCCCGTCGACCCGGCGCCGGGTGGCCTCGATGCCCTCGATGAGGCCCTCGGCACGCTCGGCGAGGAGGCCGAGCCGTTGGACGACCTGGGCGACGCCCTCGGCGATGGCGGGCAGCGCGGCCAGGGCCGTCACCATCGCGACGGGGTCGATGGTCACCGCGGCTCGCAGCGTGCGCCCCGCGACGGCGACGCCTCCCCGCACCAGCGACAGGGACAGCGAGACCGAAGGAGCGACGAAGGACGGCAGGACGGCGGGCAGCAGCGAGCCTCGACCGGCCTGCATCGCGGAACCGTTCGACCCCGACGAACTCATGCACCGGCTCCTGCCCGTAGACGCTGAGCGAGTCAGCGGCGACGCTCCGCTGCGTCGGCCACATCCTGCCCGCGGGTCGCCGCGGTCGAACCGCCGACCGCGTCGGCCGCGTCCCCGGTGCCCGGGGCACCGCTCCGGCCGGCGGACAGCCCCACCGTCCGTCCCGCGATCTCGCTGAACGCGACGGCCACCTGCCGCTCCATCGCCGCCGCGAAGCTCGCCTCGACGGCGCTCGTCGCCTGCGGCTGCAGCCGCTTGACGACGTCCAGGATCACCGACAACTGTTCCTGAGGCGGCAGGGTCGCCTCGGACGCGTCGCCGAGCACCCGTTCCATCACCAGCGCCACGAAACGGCCGGCGGTGACGTCCATGTCCTGCTGCAGCGCCTCGGCGAGGTCGAGCACGGTCGGCAGCGGCACCCCGAACCCGACGAGTTCCTCGCCGGCCGCCAGAAGCTTGGGGCTGGGGACCGTGAACGACACCCCCGAGCGCCGGAGCAGGCCGAGTTCCACGGCCCGCTTGATGGCCCCGGTCGTCGCCTCGGTGCCGAACCGCGACCGCAGTTCGCGGAGCGAGACGCGCTCGGGCTCCTCCGTGCTCCACGGCCGGGTCAGGGCCTCCTCGAGGCCGAGGACGTCGGCGAGGTCGCGGCCCTGCTCCCACGCCGAGATCAGCTCGGCGATGAGGGCGAGCGTGAAGCCCCGCTCGAGCAGCCGGTTGATCAGGCGCAGGCGGGCGAGTTGCGCCTCGGAGTACCAGCCGACACGCCCCACGCGCCGGGGCGGGGCGAGCAGGCCGCGGTCCTGGTAGACGCGGACGTTGCGCACGGTCGTGCCGGCCAACCGGGCGAGGTCGTCGATGCGGTACTCGGCCACGGCCCTCCCCTGTTCGGTCGGCCAGTCCTCGTCCGGCGCACCACCCGGTTCAGCTGTTGCCGGATCTTCTCAGACACGCCGGTGCTTCCCGGTGCCTTCCGGACGCGCTACCGTTCCATCCGTCGTTGTCTCGGTTGACGTTGGGTCGATTGGGAACGACGCAGTTCTCGGCGAGCGGCCGGGGCGACACGAGGGGGCGGCATGTCCGTTACGGCTACAGCAGACGTTCCGGGAACAGCAGACGTCCCGGCGATCGAGCAGGACCGGACCCGCACCGCCCAGCGGCTGCTCTCGTCCGCCGCGCGCGTCAGCTTCGACCCCCAGGTCGACATCGACTGGGACGCCCCGCCCGTCCCCGGGCTCTGGTACGCCCCGCCCGAGCGCAGCACGCTCTACGGCACGCAGCTGTGGCGGCGGATGTCCGAACAGCAGCGCATCGAGCTGACCAAGCACGAGGTGGCGAGCATCGCCAGCGTCGGCATCTGGTTCGAGACGATCCTGACGCAGATGCTCGTCCGCTCGCTCTACGACCGGAGCATGACGGACGCCCACGCCCGCTTCGCCTTCACCGAGATCGCCGACGAGTGCCGGCACTCGATGATGTTCGGGCGCATGATCGAGACCCTCGGCTGCCCCGACTACGGGCCGGGCCGGCTCGCGCACGCCATGGGACGGCCGTTCAAGACCCTGTCGAACCCCACGCTGACCTTCGCCGGGGCGCTCTACGCCGAGGAGATCCTCGACGCCCTGCAGCGCGAGGCCATGAGCGACGAGCGGGTGCAACCGCTGGTCCGGTCCGTCTCGCGCATCCACGTCGTCGAGGAGGCGCGGCACATGCGCTACGCGCGGGACGAGACGGCGCGCCAGGTCGCCGAGCTTGGCCGGTTCGAGCGGGCGGTGAGCAGAGGAGTGCTCGGAGTCGTCGCGGTGATGGCAACCGCGCGCCTGGTGCACCCGGACGTCTACGCCTCCGTCGGGCTGGACCGCCGCGAGGCCGCGCGGGCCGCCCGGACCAACCCGCACTGGGCGGCGACGCGTCGCCACGCCGCGCGGAAGGCGGTGGACTTCTTCACCGACCAGGGGCTCATCACCGGCATGGACCGCCGGGTGTTCTGGCGCAGCTCCGGCCTCGTCGCCTGAGCGGAGTCGCCTCAGCGGAGTCGCCTCAGCGGAGTCGCCTGAGCGGAGTCGCCGAAGGTCTCGTCAGTCCCGCTCGTCCGGCGGCATCGCCGCCAGCTCCGCGCCGATCGCCTCGTCCACCGCCTCCGCCATAGCGGTGCGGAAGACCGCGAGCAGCGTCTGCACCGCGGCCGGATGCAGGCGCTCGACCACCGACTGGACCTCCGGGAGCCGCTCCTCCGGCATGCCCTCCTCGAGGTAGCGACGCCAGACCGAACCCATGAACAGGCCGACGAACACGTCGGCCACCTCCCGGACCTGCCCGCGCAGCCCCTCGTACACGTCCAGCACGTCGCCCGCCGGCAGCCCGAGGCGGATGACCTGCAGCCCGGCGGCGAACACCGCCGGCTGCAGCACCCGCACGCGGTCGCCCTCGAGCCGTTCGAGGATGCCGAGCTCCTCCAGCCGCGCGACGGCTTCGTCGTTGCGCCCGCCCGCCCGCGCCGTCAACGCCGCACGGTCGATGATCTCGGCCTCCTCGGCCCGGAACGGCGTCCGCAGCGAGGAGAGCACCGCCAGGGCGTTCGCGCCGGCCGGCAGGCCGCTGCCGACGATGCGCTCCACGGCGGCGAGGGTGTAGCCCTCGTTCAGCAGCTCACGCACGAGGGTCAGCCGGCTGATGTGCTCGTCGCCGTAGTAGCCGGTGCGGCCGACGAGACGAGGAGCCGGCATCAGGCCGCGGCTGGCGTAGGCGCGCACGTTGCGCACGGTCATGTTCACGGCGCGGGCGAGCTCGTCGATCGTCAGCTCCTGCGGCTGGTGATCCGGCTCGGGCGTACTCACTCGACCTCCTGCGTCACGTCTCACCGTGCGGACGAGCCGGCGGGACCTACCGGAACCGTAATGATGAACGGGCCGGTTGCCATCAGTCGTTGCCGACAGTTGTCCGTACGTCCTGCTGTAGGTCCTGGCGCGCCGGCGGGCCGCGGCTCCCCGTCGCAAGCCCACCACGGCGAGATCCACGACGGATTTCGCTGCGGTTACCGTCCGTAGGTGTCGTGGTGCCCGGCGGGGGGCAGCACTGCCCGTAACCGACAGCTGGCCGGGACGTTGGAGTCTGCATGGCGATAGGGAAGGCGGGACCTCTGGTCGCCGTGGGCGCCGTCGCGGTGCTCGGGTTCCTGGGCTACAGCACGATCGCGGAGAGCGGCGGGAGCTCGGTCAAGGTGGCCGACCCCGGTGGTGGCTCCGTGCCGCCCAGCTCCCCTCCGCCCGCGCCGTACTCCATCAACACCCTTTCGCCGGTCGGGACGGCGGCGCAGGACCCCGGTGGCGGCGGTGGCGGCACCGGCGTCCCCGGCACCGTCGGGCGGCCCGACATCCAGGGGGCGCAGGGAGCCGGCTCCCCCCAGGGCTACCAGAACGGTGGCGACGTCCTCTATCTGTCGGGCGTCAACCTGCTCGACCCCAACCGCAGCGCGACGACCTCGGGTCAGAACACGTTCCCCACGGCGACCGGCGGCGTCGGTGGTGTGCTCGGTCCCCTCGTCGGCGGTACCTCCGCAACGGGCTGCGCGAACGAACCCGACGAAGTCGACTACTACGGCATCCCGCTGACCTACCTGAACATCGGCTTCAACGGCGCGCCCGCCGTCCACCTGCGGATCTCGGGCAGCGGTCCGGTGACGGCGACCCTCTACGAGGAGAAGGACGGTGCCTGCAGCCAGCTCTCCCAGGGCTCGGGCACCATCTCCGGCGGGGTCGCCAACTTCTCGATGGGTGCGCGCTCGCTGAGTTTCCGGAAGGGCTACACGCCCGTCGTCGTGTTCAAGGCGCCGCAGGGGCAGCACACCATCACCACCGACTCGGCGAACCCGAGCTTCATCCGCTTCCCGAACCTGTTCGGCGTCTGATCGCCTCGGGAGCCCGAAGGCCGCCCGGGGGCCGCCTAGCATGACCGCCATGGCGCGTGTGGTCGTGGACGTGATGCTCAAGCCGGAGATCCTCGACCCGCAGGGGGGTGCGGTCCTCGCGGCGCTCCCCCGACTCGGCGTCGCCGGCGTGACCGGCGTGCGGCAGGGCAAGCGCTTCGAGATCGAGGTCGACGGCGAACCCGATCTGGAGCAGATCGAGTCGCTGGCCGATCGGCTGCTCGCGAACCCGGTGATCGAGGACTACACCGTGCGCCTGGAAGGGTAGGACCTCCGCGTGCAGGTCACCGTGAAGTTCGAGCTCCCCCGCGACGCGGTGACCATTCCGATCCTGCGCCGGCTCTGCGGCAGGTCTCTCGAGGTCGTGGGGGCGACGGACTCCGTCATCGAGGACGTCGAGCTGGCGCTGACCGAGGCGTGCGCCAACGTGCTCCGGCACGTCGACGAGGACTCGGTCTACGAGGTCACGGTCGGCTTCGACGAGCGGCGCGCCTTCCTCGACGTCGTGGACCACGGACCGGGCTTCGATCCGGACACGATCGCCCCTCCCACGCCGGACGACGAGTCCGGGCGCGGCCTCGCGCTGATGCGCGAGCTGATGGACTCGGTGCACTTCGACTCCGCGGCCGACTTCGGCACGAAGGTGCACCTCGAGAAGCAGCTGAGCTGGAAACCGGGCGCGGTCATCCACCAGATCGGCGCCGAGGGTTAGCGGCCGGCCCGGGCGGGCGAGCCCGGCCCCAACGGACCCGCGTCGATAGGCTCTCCGAGCGTGGCGGCCCGCATCGGAGTGGTGACCTTTCCCGGCTCGCTCGACGACCGGGATGCGCAACGCGCGGTCCGGCTCGCGGGTGCGCAACCCGTGGCCCTGTGGCACGGCGACGAGGACCTGCAGGGCGTGGACGCGGTCGTCCTGCCCGGCGGTTTCTCCTACGGCGACTACCTGCGGGCCGGGGCGATCGCCCGCTTCTCGCCGGTCGTCCGGGCCGTCGTCGACGCCGCCGGGCGCGGCCTCCCGGTGCTCGGCATCTGCAACGGCTTCCAGGTCCTCTGCGAGGCGCACCTGCTGCCCGGCGCGCTGACCCGCAACGCCGCCCGGCACTTCGTCTGCCGCGACCAGTGGCTGCGGGTCGAGAACACGACGTCGGCCTGGACGTCGGCGTTCGAGCCCTCGAGTCAGGTGCTGATCCCGGTCAAGCACGGGGAGGGCCGCTACGTCGCGTCGGCGGCGACGCTGGCCGAACTCGAGGGCGAGGGCCGGGTCGCCTTCCGCTACCTCGGCGTCGGGCCCGCGGACCGTAATCCCAACGGGTCGCTGAACGACATCGCCGGCGTCACCTCCGCCGACGGGAGGGTGGTCGGGCTGATGCCCCACCCGGAGCACGCCATCGAGTCGCTGACCGGCCCGAGCGAGGACGGCCTCGGCCTGTTCGTCTCCGCGCTGCAGACGCTGGCGGTGGCGGCGTGACGTCGCTGTCCACCGAACTGACGGGGCACCACGACCCGGACGAGCAGCCGTACCGCGAACTCGGCCTCTCCGACGACGAGTACCAGCGCATCGTCGACACCCTCGGCCGGCAGCCGAGCCCGCCGGAACTCGCGATGTACTCGGTGATGTGGAGCGAGCACTGCTCCTACAAGTCGAGCAAGGTGCACCTGCGCCAGTTCGGCGACCTGCCCGGCCGCGAGCGGATGCTCGCCGGCATCGGCGAGAACGCGGGCGTCGTCGACGTCGGCGGCGGGCTCGCCGTGACGTTCAAGGTGGAGTCGCACAACCACCCGTCGTTCGTCGAGCCGTACCAGGGGGCGGCGACCGGGGTCGGCGGCATCATCCGCGACATCCTCGCCATGGGTGCGCGCCCGGTCGCGGTGATGGACAGCCTGCGGTTCGGACCGGCGGACGCGGACGACACCGCACGGGTGCTGCCCGGCGTCGTCGCGGGGGTGGGCGGCTACGGCAACTGCATGGGGCTGCCCAACATCGGCGGCGAGATCGGCTTCGACCCCACCTACGCCGGCAACCCGCTGGTGAACGCCCTGTGCCTCGGCGTCCTGCCCGCCGAGCGGGTGCAGACCGCGAAGGCGACCGGCGACGGCAACGCCGTCATCCTGTTCGGCGCCAAGACCGGCCGCGACGGCATCGGCGGCGTGTCCGTACTCGCGAGTGCGACGTTCGACGACGACGGACCGGCCCGTCGCCCGAGCGTCCAGGTCGGTGACCCGTTCACCGAGAAGATCGTCACCGAATGCTCGCTCGAGCTGTTCGAACGGGACCTCGTCGTCGGCATCCAGGACCTCGGTGGCGCCGGGCTGACCTGCGCCCTGTCCGAGACGGCGGCGAATGCCGGCTCCGGGATGGATGTGGACCTCGATCGGGTGCCGCTGCGCGAGGCGTCGATGGCGCCCGAGGAGGTGCTGGTCTCCGAGTCGCAGGAGCGGATGCTCGCGATCGTCGAACCGGTCCACGTGACCGAGGTGCTCAACGTCTGCTCCCGCTGGGGCGTGCTCGCGACCGTGGTCGGCACGGTGAACGACAGCGGCAAGCTCGTCGTCCGCTGGCACGGCTCGACCGTCGTCGACGTGCCGCCGGCGTCCCTGGTGGAGGACGGGCCGGTCTACGAGCGCCCCATGACGCCCCGGGCGCCGCTGCCGGACCGCGAGCTGTCGCGCCCGATCGACCTGCGCGCCGAACTGCTGTCGCTGATCGCCTCGCCGGACGTCTGCTCCCGGCGCTGGGTCACCGAGCAGTACGACCGGTACGTGCTCGGCAACACCGTCCTGGCGATGCCCGACGACGCGGGCGTGCTGCGCCTCGACGAGCAGACGGGCGTCGGGGTGGCGATGGCCCTCGACGGCCCCGGCCGGTTCGCCGCGCTCGACCCCTACGTCGGGGCGAAGCTCGCCCTCGCCGAGGCCTGCCGCAACGTGGCCGCCACCGGCGCGGTGCCAGTCGCCGTCACCGACTGCCTGAACTTCGGCTCACCCGAGGACCCCGAGGTGATGTGGTCGTTCGCGGAGGCCTGCCGCGGGCTGGCCGACGGCTGCCGCGAGCTCGGCATCCCGGTCACCGGCGGGAACGTGTCCTTCTACAACGGCACCGGCGACACGGCGATCCTGCCGACCCCGGTCGTCGGCGTGCTCGGGGTCTTCGACGACGTCACCCGCCGCACGCCGAGCGCCTTCCAGGCCGAGGGCGAGGTGTTGCTGATGCTCGGGAAGACCCGCGACGAGTTCGGCGGCTCGGTCTGGGCGTGGAACGCGCACCGGCACCTCGGCGGCTCGCCGCCGGCCGCGGACCTCGCCGCGGAGCAGATGCTCGCCGAGGTGCTCGTCGCCGGCTCCCGCGACGGGATGCTCTCCTCGGCGCACGACCTGTCCGAGGGCGGGCTCGCCGTCGCCCTCGTCGAGTCGTGCCTGCAGGGCCACCGGGGCGCCCGCGTGGTGCTGCCGGAGGGCACGGATCCGTTCGTCGCGCTGTTCAGCGAGTCGGCCGGGCGGGCGCTGGTGTCGGTGCCGCGCTCGGAGGAGCTGCGCTTCACCGACATGTGCGAGGCGCGCGGGCTCGCGTGGGCCCGGCTGGGCGCGGTCGGCGCGGAGGACGGGGCGCTCGAGGTGCAGGACGTGCTGTCGGTGCCCCTCGACGAGCTCCGCGCCGCCTACGAGGACACGCTGCCCTCGATCTTCGGCGGGAGCGAGTTCGACGGGCACGCGGTCCCGCACGACTAGCGCAGCCGCCCCCGCCGGAAGTAGACGGCGGGCAGCACCCCAGCGGAGCTGACCAGCGCCAGCGCGACGGCCCATCCCCGCCTCGACCCGCGGATCTCGGCCGGCGGACGCCGCGCGAGGTCGACGAGCGCCGCGACGCGAAGGGCCCCGTCGATCGAGGCGCCGACGACGATCAGCCGCCGGACCCGTGGGTCGAGCTCACTCCACTGCTTCTTGGGCATGCCCGCACACTGCCCGGCTGGGCGCGGGGCGGCAACCGGCGTTGCGTTTCCTGCACATCGGGTACGCGCCGGACATGGAGTACACGACGCTGGGCCGCAGCGGCCTGCAGGTCTCGCGCATCGCCTTCGGCACCTGGCAGGTCTCTGGCGAGTGGGGTTCGTACGACGCCGAACAGGCGCAGCAGGCCATCCGCCACGCACACGAGCTGGGCGTGACCTTCTTCGACACCGCCCAGGCCTACGGCTTCGGCGCCTCCGAGGAGGTGCTCGCCAACGCCCTGCGCTCCGAGCTCGACGCCAACCGCGACAGCGTCGTGATCGCGACGAAGGGCGGCATCAACCCTGGCGGCGACCGGCCGCGGGACTCCCGCCGCGACTACCTGCGCTCGGGCGTGGAGTCGAGCCTTCAGGCGATGAAGATCGACCACATCGACCTCTACCAGGTGCACTGGCCCGACAACGACACCGCGTTCGAGGAGACGGCGGGCTACCTGCAGGAACTCGTCGACGAGGGCAAGATCCGGCACGTCGGCGTCTCGAACTACGACGAGAAGCAGATGGCCGCGTTCGAGCAGCGCCGCCCGGTCGAGACCCTGCAGCCGCCGTACCACCTGTTCCGCCGG
Organism: uncultured Actinomycetota bacterium; assembly: GCA_963783105.1. Lineage (GTDB taxonomy): Bacteria > Actinomycetota > Actinomycetes > Frankiales > Frankiaceae > JAVEDQ01. Next base: position 552,370 of record CAWAMI010000001.1, on the reverse strand, counting down.
CAGATCGAGGACGCCGTCCTGCCGTACGCGCGGGAGCACGACATCGGCACCCTCGTCTACAGCCCGCTCGGGTCCGGCCTGCTGAGCGGGACGATGACCCCCGAGGAGACGTTCGAGGACTCCGACTGGCGGGCGCAGGCGTCCGCCTTCTCCGGCGAGCAGTTCCGCACCAACCTCCAGGTCGTCGAGCGGCTGAAGGAGTTCGCCGCCGACAAGGGCTGCGAGGTCTCGCAGCTGGCGATCGCCTGGGTGCTGGCCCAGGACGGCATCGACGTCGCGATCGTCGGCGCCCGGTCGCCGAAGAACATCGAGCGGTCCCTCGCGGCCGTCGACGTGACGCTGACCCGGGAGGACCTGGACGAGATCGAGCGGATCACCGCGGACGGCATCCAGGTCTCCGGCGCCTCGCCGGAGGGCGTGGCGTAGTTCGCTCGCCTCGCCCCGACCGACCGGGGCTACGCTCTCGGCGGTCGCGGTGTCGGGGAGGTGCTCATGCGGGCGGTCGTCTGCACGTCGGAGCGGCTCGACGTCGTCGACCTGCCCACCCCGGTCCCGGAGAAGGGTCAGCTGCGGCTGGAGGTCCAGCACTGCGGCATCTGCGGCTCCGATCTGCACGCCCGTTCCCACGCGGACGAGCTCGCAGCCGCCACCGCGGAGGTGGGCTACGACGGGATCTTCCGATCGGAGGAGTCGGTGGTCTTCGGGCACGAGTTCTGCGGGACGGTCCTCGACTCGGGCCCGGGCACCCGTCGGCCGATGTCGCCGGGCACCCGCGTCGTCTCGTTCCCCCTCCTCCGCCGGGGAGGTGCGATCCACCCGACCGGCCTGTCGCCCTCCGCCCCCGGCGCGTACGCCGAGCAGGTCCTCGTCGAGCAGTCCCTGACGTTCGCGGTCCCGAACGGTCTCCGTTCCGAGGTGGCGGCCCTGACCGAGCCGATGGCCGTCGGTCTGCACGCGGTCCGGCGCAGCGAGATCCGGAAGGGGCAGGTCGCCGTCGTCATCGGCTGCGGCCCGGTGGGACTGGCCGTCGTCTGCATGCTGAAGGCGCGCGGCGTCCGGACCGTCGTCGCGAGCGACTTCTCGCCGGGCCGGCGGGCGCTCGCGGCTGCGTGCGGGGCCGATGTCGTCGTCGATCCGGCGCTCGACCCGGTCTTCGGCACCCCCGGCGACGCCGGACACCTCACCCGGGCAGCGGAGGTCTTCGAACTCGCGGTGGACTCGATGGAGAAGCTGCGACGGCTCCCGCGCGAGATCTGGTCCGGCGTCTACCGGGCCGCGGAATCGGCGGGGGCCACCACGCCCAAGCATCCCGTGGTCTTCGAGTGCGTGGGCGTGCCCGGCATCCTCGACCGGGTCATCGCCGAGGCGCCGTTCTTCTCGCGCGTGGTGGTGGTCGGCGTGTGCATGCAGCCGGATCGGATCCGTCCCGTCATCGGGATCGACAAGGAGATCGACCTCCGGTTCGTCCTCGGCTACACGCCGCTGGAGTTCCGGGACACGCTGCACCTGCTCGCGGACGGCAAGGTGCGGGCGGCACCCCTGCTCACCGGCGTCGTCGGCCTGGCCGGGGTCGACGCGGCCTTCACCGCACTCGCGGATCCGGACGCCCACGCGAAGATCCTCATCGATCCCCGCAGCGACGCCGTCGTCCCGGCTCCGCCGGACATCTCCTCCCGGGGAAAGTCAGAAACCCGACACGGCCCGAATTCGGCACGAAACGCTGCGTGAGACCGGAGGGTTCGGCAGCGTGATATTCGCCGCCCGCCCCGGCTCGATCGAGCGGAAGGTCGCCACGTCGTCCGACAGATAGCGACCTGTTGCGCTTCGCAGATTCACGAGCACGTGGAAGTTCCGCCGCTTCGCCGAATCATTCACCATCCGAACGGAAAGCTGCCGCCCGGACACGGAACAGGACACCGTGACCCCACTGGCGTGCACGGTCTCCCCACGCGAGGGGGGACCAGATGTCGGCTGCTCAGGGACGTCCTCGGGAACGTTCGGCGGGAGCCTCGAGGGCAGCGTGACCGTCGAGACCGGGCCGACCGTCGTCGAGTGGCTTTCCGCTCCCCTCGAAGAAACGGCGATCATCACGGCGAGAAAAAGGACGACGGCGGCCGCGGAACCACCGCCCGCGCCCACGCCCACCCACACGCGGGTGTGTACCGCCACGGAAACCCGCGCCATGGGAATGGTCTACAACGAGAACGCAGCACGGCGCGGGCGTTTTCTTCAATTCCGCGGCGAACCTTGCCGAGAATGACCTGCGTCGTGGGGCGAGCGCTTGCCCCGCCCCACGACGAACAGCCTCAGGCAGACGACCCCGACGTGACCGCGGTCGGCTCCTGCGGCTCCGCCCTGCCGGCCGCGGCGACCTCCCGACGGGTCCGCAGGTGATAGTTCTCGGGGTCGAACTTCCGCAGCCGGCGCCGGAACTGGAAGGTGAAGTCGGGCCACAGCGTGGTGTTGCGTCCGTTGGCGTCGACGTACCAGCTCTTGCAGCCGCCGGCGACCCAGACCGTCTCGCGCATGCGGGCCTGGATCTCCTCGTCGAAGGCCTTCTCGGCCTCGGCCCGCGGCTCGATCGTGGCCAGCCCGTGGTCGTCGAAGGTCTTGATGGCGTCGGCGACGTAGTTGATCTGCGACTCGATCATGTAGACCTGCGACGTGTGCCCCAGCCCGGTGTTGGGCCCGACGACGAAGAAGAAGTTCGGGTACCCGGTCACCGTGCTGCCCATGTAGCTCGACATCTGATCGGACCAGGTGTCGGACAGCAGCGCGCCGCCCGTGCCGCGCAGCCACTGGGCGATCGGCATCTCGGTCGGCGAGAAGCCGGTGCCGAACAGGATCGTGTCGACCTCGTGCTCCGTGCCGTCCTCGGTGACGATGCTGTGCTCCCGCACCTCGCCGATGCCGGAGGTCTCCACGTCGACGTTGGGTGCGGACAGCGCCGGATACCAGTCGTTGGAGATCAGGATGCGCTTGCAGCCGATCGTGTAGTCCGGCGTCACCTTCCTGCGCAGATCCGGGTCGGGCACCTGCTTATTGATGTGCTTGCGGGCGATCGCCTCCGGCAGCTTGAGCAGCCCGAGGTAGCGGGTGAAGGCCAACGCGTAGGTCTCGCGACCGCCGTAGATCAGCCCCCGGGCGACCTTCTGCAGCTTGGGGAAGCGCTGGTAGATCTTCTTCTCGGCCTTCGTCAGCGCCCGGTCGTGCCGCGGGATGATCCACGGTGGCGTCCGCTGGAACACGATCATCGAGCCGACCTTCGGCTGGATCTCGGGCACGAACTGGATCGCGGAGGCGCCGGTGCCGACGACGGCGACCTTCTCGCCGGTGAAGTCGTGGCCGTGGTCCCATCGCGCGGAGTGGAACATCGTCCCGCGGAAGTTCTCGAGGCCCGGGAGCTCCGGGATGACCGGGTCGGACAGCGCGCCGACGCCGCTGACGAGGACGTCGCAGGTGATCGGACCGCGGTTCGTGTCGAGACACCAGCGGCTCGTGTCGGCGTCCCAGGTGGCGCCCGTCACCTCGACGTTCAGCCGGATGTGGCGCCACAGGTCGCGCTGGGTCGTGACGTTCTCCAGGTAGGCCTGGATCTCCGGTTGCTCGGAGAACGAGCGGCTCCAGTCGGGCTTGAGCGCGAAGGAGAAGGAGTACAGCTGCGAGGGAACGTCGCAGGCGGCGCCGGGATAGGTGTTGTCCCGCCAGGTGCCGCCGATGTTGTCGGCCCGCTCGAGCAGCAGGAAGTCCCGCGTCCCGTTCTCGAGCATCTTCACGGCCATGCCGAGGCCGGAGAAGCCGGTACCGATGACGACGACGTGCGCGTGCTCCGGCAACGACCGCTCGGCGGCCTGCCGGCGGCCCTGCGCGATGCGGTCGGCGGCCGGCCGCTCGGCCGGGATCTCGTGCGTCGCAGTCACCGGCGACACCTACTTTCCGGGTCGTGGCCATCGGCGTCCGCATGGCCTACTGGGAGTAACCTACGTTCGGTAACTTACCGCCGATGGCCCGTCCGTAACATTGAGCTGTGCCACAGTCGCCGTCCCTGGACGCGCCCGCGGCCGGCGGTGCGCCCCGCCGGCGCATGTCGCGGGCCGAGCGCGAGGCACAGCTGATCGACGTTGCAGAACAGACGTTCTCCGAGCGAGGGTTCAAGCACGTCTCGATGGACGAGATCGCCGAGCGGGCGCAGATCAGCAAGCCGGTTCTCTACGACCACTTCGGCTCCAAGGACGGGCTGCTGGCCGCCGTCGTCATGCGTATCCGCACCGAGATGCGACGGGTCATCGAGGGTTCGATCGAGAAGGTCACGGAGCCGGACCAGGCGCTCTGGGTCGGCCTCGTCGCGTACTTCCGGTTCATCTCCGATCACCTGACGGCCTGGTCGGTGCTCATCGCCGAGAACGCGCTGGCCGGGCCGGTGGCCGCCGAGGTGGAGAGCACCCGGCGGCAGCAGGCGGAGTTGATCGCGACCCTCGCCGCGGTGCAGCTGCCGCCGGAGGACGCCGGAAAGGCGCGAGTCTTCGCTGAGGCCGTGATCGGCGCCTGCGAGCGCCTCGTGCTGCTGCAGCGCACCACCGCGCCGGACCTCACGCCAGAAGCCCTGGCGACCAACCTGCTCGACTTCTTCTGGGTCGGCTTCCACCGCGTGACCTCGGGCGACCGATGGACGCCGCCGCCCGCGCTCCGGGACGCGGTGAGCGACCTCCGGCCGGGCTCGGGCGACACGACCGACTGATCCAGAGCGGCCGTTCAGGCCGCGAACGCGTCCGCGGGCACCGACAGGTACCGATCAACCATCTCGGCGATGCGCCGGTTGACCTCGTGGGGCGCCTCGACCGGCGTCATGTGCCCGACGTCGGGCAGCTCGACCCGCTCGACGAGCCGCGGTAGGTGCGACGCGAGGCGCTCGGAGAGCACCGGCGGCGTAAGCCGGTCCGCGCCGCCGCCGAGCACGACGGCGGGGACGTCGAGGTGCTCGATCGCGTGGTCGAGGTCGAGCCGGGTGAGCGTGCGGGCCGTGGCCGACCGCCAGCGCCGGTCGCAGGCCAGGACGATGCGTTCGCAGAACCGCACCTGCGCGGGGGTCGCCTGCGGCGAGAGCGCGACGTACCGGACGAGACGGTGCGTCACGGGGTTGGCGAAGCCGTAGGGGATCGCCGCCGCCATGGCTCGGCGGGAGACCGCGGCCGCGGGCTTGGAGAGGCTGGCCGGCGGCTTCACGATCAGCGACTCCGTGACCAGGTCGCTCGTGCCGGTGCTCAGCAGCAGTGCCGCCGCCGCCCGGTCCCGAACCCCGTGCCGGTGCCGTCCGGCCCAGGCCACGATGCTCATCGCCCCGAGCGAGTGGCCCACGAGCAGGGCCTTCTCCCCCGGCGGCACGGCCGCCTCGAGCACGGCGGCGAGGTCGTCGGCGAGCGCCTCAGGTGAGAAGTCGCCGCCCCGCGGGGCGGCGCTGCGGCCGTGTCCCCGCAGGTCGTAGGCGACGAGACGGTAGCGGTCCGACAGGGAGTTCAGCTGCGGCGCCCAGAACTCCCGCCGACAGGTCCAGCCGTGGACCAGGACGACGGTGGGCGTGGTCCGGCCGGGCGCGGGGGTGCGGCCCGGCTCGAGGACGTCACCGGGTTCCAGGACGTCGCAGTGCAGCTCCGTGCCGTCGGCCGCGCGGACGTCGAGCTTGCGACCCTCCGGCGGACGGGTCAGCAGGCGAGCGGCCTCGTCCCGGCGGTCGCGCCGGATCCGGCGCTCGTCGAGCGCCGCCGCCGCGCCGAACGCGAGGGCGGCCCCGAGTCCGAGCGCCGTGCGGGTCGGGTGCTCCCGGGCAGCTGTGCCGATGCGGTCTCGCCGAGTCGTCATCCGGCCCTCCGTCTCCGCAGCTGGGGGTCGAGGCAGCTGGGGGTCGTGCGGATCGTGCGCTGCGTGACAGCAGTATTGATGCTCCGCCGACTGTGCCATCAAACGTTGGCACAGACGCTCCGTGAACGTCGAACCGGGTCCGTGTCGGACCCGTCGGAGCCGGGACCGGCAACACTGGAGGCAATGCCTCCCGTCCGTCGCAGTCCCGCCCGTCGCAGTCCCGCCCGTCGCAGCCCATCCCCCGTCGATCCGGCGCCGCTCCTGCTGTCGACGTGGCGGGCGTTGGCAATGGCCGACCTGCCGAGAGCCGCAGCCGAGGAACTCCTGCGCGACATCGTGGCGAGCGGCGAGGATCTCCACGCAGCCGGCGACGCTGCGTCCCCGGCACGCACGCTCGCCGGCTTCCTGACGCGCTCGAACCGCGCCGAGCACGGCCCGGACCCGCTGAGGCGGCGCTCGGCGCTCGGCGAGGCGAGCGGGGCGGCGATCGAGCGGACGATCGACGAGACCGAACCACTGCTCGCGCGGCCCGGTCCCGCCGTCGTGGCGAGCGCAGCCGGCCCGGTCGTGCGTTCCGTCTACCTCGAGGCGCGCCTGGTCGACGCGGTGGTCGCCGGAAGGGCGCTGCCGGAGCCGCTCGTGCCGGAGCGCGCGGTGCTGCGGCACGCCGTCCGGCTGCTCGCCCGCGCCCTCGCCGAGTTCGCGCCGGGGCGTTCCGTCGAGGTCCGGGTGCCGCCGCACGTCGCCGTCCAGTGCATCGAGGGCCCGCGACACACCCGGGGGACGCCGCCGAATGTCGTGGAGATCGACCCGCTGACCTTCCTCGACCTGGTCGGCGGGCATCTGAGCTGGGAGCAGGCCGTCGCGACCGGCACGGCCCGGGCCAGCGGGGAACGCGCGGATCTGCGCTCGTGGTTGCCCCTCCTGGGTCCCGCGAGCAGGTGGGGCGCAGACTCGGGACGCGCGACGTGAGGGGCAACCGTGGAGCCGAAGCACAGTCGAACGCGACGTCCCGGCCGGTACAGTCGAGCCGTGCCGATCCGGTCGGGCGCGGGCGTCAGCGCCGACGATCCGAGGTCGAACGACTTCCCGGGCGCGCTCCCCGCGGGGAACCAGCCGTCCGATGACGGCTCCATCGACGATCCGGCCCCTCGCGACGCGTGCGGCGTCTTCGGCGTCTTCGCCCGCAGCGAAGAGGTCGCCAAGCTCGCCTACTACGGCCTCTACGCCCTGCAGCACCGCGGTCAGGAGGCGGCCGGCATCGCGGTCGCCGACGGGCGCAGCATCGTCGTCTACAAGGAGCTCGGGCTGGTCGCCCAGGTCTTCGACGAGGTCACCCTCGGCAGCCTGCGCGGGCACCTCGCGGTCGGCCACTGCCGCTACTCCACGACCGGCGCCTGCACGTGGGAGAACGCGCAGCCGACCTACCGGACCCGCGGCAACGGCGGCGTCGCGCTGGGCCACAACGGCAACCTGACCAACACCGGTGAGCTCGCCGCGACCGCGATCCGCGACGACCGGGCGATCGTCTCGACCACCGACTCGGACCTCATCACCGCCCTGCTCGCGGCGTCGCACCTCTCCTTGGACAAGGCGGCCGAGGAAGTGCTGCCGCTGCTCGAGGGCGCCTTCTCGCTGGTGTTCTGCGACGAGACGACCCTGTACGCGGCGCGGGACCGGCACGGCGTGCGCCCCCTGGTCCTCGGGAAGATCCGCACCGCGACGCCCGAGGAGGTCGAGCGGTCCGACGGGTGGGTCGTCGCGAGCGAGACCGCCGCGCTCGACATCGTCGGCGCCGAGCTGATCCGCGAGGTCGAGCCCGGCGAGCTGCTGGTCATCGACGACGACGGGGTGCGCTCCAGCCGGTTCGCCGAGCAGGACCGGCACGGCTGCCTGTTCGAGTACGTCTACCTCGCGCGGCCCGACACGACCATCGCCGGCCGGTCGGTGCACGCGGCCCGGGTCGAGGTCGGCCGCGCGCTGGCCCGCGAGGCGCCGGCCGAGGCGGACCTGGTCATCCCCGTCCCCGACTCCGGCACCCCGGCCGCGATCGGCTACGCGGAGGCCAGCGGCATCCCCTACGGTGCCGGCCTGGTGAAGAACGCCTACGTGGGGCGCACCTTCATCCAGCCCTCCCAGACCATCCGGCAGCTCGGCATCCGGCTGAAGCTCAATCCGTTGCGCGAGGTCATCGAGGGCAAGCGGCTGGTCGTGGTCGACGACTCGATCGTGCGCGGCAACACCCAGCGCGCCCTGGTGACGATGTTGCGGGACGCCGGTGCCCTGGAGGTGCACGTCCGCATCTCCTCCCCGCCGGTGCGCTGGCCGTGCTTCTACGGGATCGACTTCGCCACCCGGCAGGAGCTGATCGCCGCCGACGCGGACGGTCCCGAGGGCATCGACGAGATCCGCCGGTCGATCGCCGCGGACTCGCTGGCCTACGTCTCCCTGGAAGGGTTGGAGGCGGCGTCGCACCAGCCGCACGACTCGCTGTGCAGGGCCTGCTTCGACGGCCACTACCCGGTCCGCCTGCCCTCTCCGCAGCACCGGAGCAAGCACCTGCTGGAGGCCGTCGAGCAGAGCGAGGCCATGCTGACGGGGGTCGACGGCGGGGACCCGTCCCCCGACGAGTTCGATCGGGTGCCCGTTTAGCGGCCCTGCGGCGGAGCCGCCAGCGTTCGGCAGCGGTGGAGCCGCCGCCATTCGGCACAATCTGCTCCGACACCCGCCCGACGAGCTCCGAGGAACCGGTGAATCGTGAGCAGCACCGATCTGCCGCCTGACCACACGCTGACGGTCCGCTCCGACGAGCCCGGCGCGCCGATCTCCTCGGGCGCCTCGTACCGCGAGGCGGGCGTCGACATCGACGCGGGCGAGCGCGCCGTCGAGCTGATGCGCTCGAAGGTGGCCCGGGCGCGGCGGCCGGAGGTGCTCGGGGACCTCGGCGGCTTCGCCGGGTTGTTCGCGCTCGACGTGAACCGGTACAAGCGGCCGCTGCTCGCCTCGTCGACCGACGGCGTCGGCACGAAGCTCACCGTGGCGCAGGCGATGGACAAGCACGACACCGTCGGGCTGGACCTGGTGGGCATGGTCGTCGACGACCTCGTCGTCTCCGGCGCCGAGCCGCTGTTCCTGCTCGACTACATCGCCTGCGGCAAGGTCGTGCCGGAGCGGATGGCCGAGATCGTCGGCGGCGTCGCCGAGGGATGCCACCGCGCCGGCTGCGCCCTGGTCGGGGGCGAGATCGCCGAGCACCCCGGGCTCCTCGACCCGAGCGAGTACGACCTGGCCGGAGCCGGCGTCGGGGTCGTCGAGGCCGACGCCGTGCTCGGCAGCGAGCGGGTCCGTGCCGGCGACGTCGTCGTCGCGATGGCCTCCTCCGGTCTGCACTCCAACGGCTACTCGCTGGCCCGGCACGTGCTGCTGTCGATGGCCCGGCTGCGCCTCGACGCGGACGTGCCCGAGCTGGGTCGCACGCTCGGCGAGGAGCTGCTCGAGCCGACCCGCATCTACGCGAAGGACTGCCTGAGCCTGATCGCGGAGACGGACGTGCACGCGTTCAGTCACGTCACCGGCGGCGGCCTCGCCGCCAACCTCGCCCGGGTGCTGCCCGACGGGCTCGTCGCCACCCTCGACCGCGGCACCTGGTCGGTGCCGCCGATCTTCTCCCTGATCGAGCAGCGGGGCCGGGTCGCGGCCGAGGAGATGGAGCGGACGTTCAACCTCGGCATCGGCATGGTCGCCGTGCTGCCCGCCGACGACGCCGACCGCGCCCTCGCCGTGCTCATGGGCCGGCACGTCGACGCGTGGGTACTCGGCGAGATCACCGCCGGCGAGGCCTCCGACTCGGGCGCGGTCCGGCTGGTCGGCTCGCCCCGCCCCTGATGGCTGGAGGCTCGACGGCGGGCTCGCCGGCGCTGTCCTCGGCGCTGTCGGGGAGAACCGCCCGCGTCGTCGTCACCGGGGGCGGCGGCTTCCTCGGCAACGCCTTCGTCGTCGCACTACGGCGCCGCTACCCCGCCGCGGAGGTCGTCGCGGTCGACGTCCGGCCCGGCCCGGGCGTCCGGGTCGCGGACATCTGCGACCGGACGGCCCTCGACGCGCTGCTGCCCGGCACCGACCTGGTCGTGCACACCGCGGCCGTCGTCGAGGAGTCCGGCGCGGTCGACGTGATGTGGCGGGTCAACGTCGGGGGCACCCGCACGGTGCTGGCCGCGGCCGAGGCGGCACGCAGCTCATCGGGGTCGGTCCCGGCCGTGCTGCACCTGTCCAGCATCGTCGTGCACGGCCCGACCTTCCCGGACGGGGTGGACGAGACCGGGCCGGTGCGGATGTCCGGCAACCCCTACACCGACACGAAGGTGGCCGCCGAGCACCAGGCGCTGCTCGCGGCCGCCCGAGGGATGCCGGTGGCGGTGGTGCGGCCCGGCGACGTCTACGGGCCGGGCAGCTCCCCGTGGACGATGCGGCCGGTGGCGACGCTGCAGGCGGGCAGCTTCCGATTGATCGACGGCGGGCGGGGCGTGCTCAGCCCGGTGTTCGTCGACGACCTCGTCGAGGGCGCCCTGTCCCTGCTCGACCCGGACGCCGACGTGCCCCGGCTGCGCCCGGCCGCGCTCGGCCAGGTCTTCCACGTCACGGGAGGCTCCGGGGTGCCGGCGGCGGAGTTCTTCGGGCACTACGCGCGGATGACCGGGACCCGGATGCGCTCGGTGCCCTCGGTCGCCCTGCGGGTCCTCGCGCCGCTGCTCGAACGGCTGCCGCTGCCGTTCTCACCGCGGATCGTCGAGTACCTCTCGCATCCGGGCACGTACTCGATCGAGAAGATCCGCCGCACGACCGGCTGGGAGCCGCGCGTGGGGTTGCAGGAGGGGATGGACCGGACGGAGCGCTGGCTACGGGAGCGGGCGATCGTCCGCGGCTGACGGTCGGACCGGGGCAGGGGTCCCGTCGACGGCCGTCGGCGCCACCCCGGGGGCCGGGACGTCGAAGGGCAGGGGCACCGGCGCGCGGACGGCCGGGTCCAGCACCTCGAAGTACCGCGCGGGCGCGAACGAGGTGCCCACGGCGGCGAGCGAGGACGGCATGGTCGCGAGCCGCGTGTTGTAGGCGCGGACGTTCGCGTTGTAGAAGCGCCGGGCGGCGGCGATGCGGTCCTCGGTGTCCCGCAGCTGCCCGCAGACCTCGACGAAGCGGGCGTCGGCGCGGACCCGGGCGTAGGACTCGGCGACGGAGACCAGCCGGTTCAGCGCCTCCGACATCTCGGCGTCGTTCTCGGCGGCGCGGGCCGGGCCCCCGTCGGGTTCCAGCACGCGCTTGCGGGCCTTGAGAACGTCCTCGACGACGGCGCGCTCGTGCGCGGCATGCCCGGCCAGCAGGGCGGCGAGGTTCGCGACGAGGTCAGCGCGGCGACGGAGTTCGACGTCGACCTGCCGCCAGGACTCGACGACCAGGTGCTGCTGACGGACGAAACGGTTGTAGGACAGCACGGAGAAACCGGCGACACCCGCCACCACGAGGACGACGATGAGCAGCACCGTCACCGCGACCGATCCCTCCAGACATGCCCAGGAATGTTGTCGACGACCTGGCGCAGAAAGCCCAGGCGCTGATCGACGTCATCCAGTCTCAGGCGTCCTGGCCAACAACTCAATGCGTCCGCACATTCCACCCGGAAATCGAAGAAGGGGCCGTCGAGCAGGACCGCCATCATGCGGGGGTGCAGGACCGCGAAGGCCAACCGCGGGTCGTCGGTCCGGACGGAGAAGCGCCGGTTGAAGTCCTCGCTCTCCAGTTCCAGCCCCTGCCGGCCGAGGGCTGCGGCCACCTTGCCGAGCGGTCCGCGCCGGGTCACGGAGATGCGGGGGAGGAACGTCGGCAGCGCGACCGCGGCCACGCTCCACGTGGAGACCGCCTCGGCGCTGCCCTGGGGCCCGCCCGGCACGCGGTGGCGGAACGTGTACTCGAACGCGAGGCAGTCCCGATTGCCGACCCGCCCGCGCAGCACGTGGCTCGCCCGACGGTGCCGACCCGTGGCGAACGGCCAGCTCTCCCAGCAGTGCGGCACGGTCGCGTCCCGACGCGCGTAGGTCCACCCCCGCTCGGCGGCCCCGGCGGCGAACTGCCCGCGGCGGTAGCGCTCGAGGCCCAGGGCGGCGCCGGCCAGGCCGCCGATCCCGGCGAGCGCGAGACCGGCGAGCAACAGCACGTCGTCGATGGTGCCTCAGCCGTCGACACGGGGCGTGGGCTGCTCTCGTCCCGCGCTGTCGTCTTCGGTCCCGCCCTTGCCCGACCCACCCTTGTCCGACCCACCCTTGTCCGACCCACCCTTGTCCGACCCGGGCCGGTGCCGCCGGAACGGGAACCGGATCGGCAGTTCCGCCACCGGATGATGCTCGACTCCGCCGGTCCTCTGCATCAGGCTCCCGTAGCGGGCGCTGAGCGGCGCCGCGCTCAGTCCATGCAGGTAGATGCTGACGACGATGGTGCAGGAGGCGACCACGAAGACCGTGTCGGCACCGGGGACACCCTCGGTCCGCAGGATCAGCACCGCGTAGACGATGGAGGCGAGGCCTCGGGGTCCCGCCCAGGCCAGGAATCCGAAGGTGGCGGGGCGCACCTTCGCGGCGACCAGCGCGAGGGCGACGGCGACCGGCCGGACGAGCAGAAGGCTGAGCAACGCGTACAGCACCGCCTTCCACGTCACGTCCGACAGCACGTCCGCGACCAGCACCGCGCCGAAGAGAAGGAAGGTCACGAGCGTGAGCAACTGGCCCTCCGCCTCGGAGAAGTTCGTCACCTCCGGGAGCAGGGAGCGGGCGGTGCTGCCGACGACCAGTCCGGCGACGAAGGCGGCCACGAAGCCGTTGCCGCCGAGCAGCTCGCTGCCCGCGAAGGCGACCGCGGCGAGCGCCACCGTCGCCATCCGCCTGGTGACCGCCGTGGTCCAGGAGCGGGCGGTGCTCCATTCCAGGAGCTTCCCGCCGAGCCAGCCCGTTGCGGCGCCGACGGCGACCCCGATGCCGACGAGCTCGGCGAACAGGGCCACGTAGTTCAGCGGCGAGTCCGCCTGGTGCCGCGAGACGTCGAGCAGGACCGTGATGAAGGGGACCGCCAGCCCGTCGTTCAACCCGCTCTCCACGTTGAGCGTCTGGCGGATCCGCCGCGGCACGGTCTCGTCGCTCACGAAGGCCTGCCCGAGCGCCGCGTCGGTCGGTGCCAGCACTGCTGCGAGGAGTGCCACCGAGGCGACCGGGAGGTCCGGGAACAGCACCAGGCCCACCGCCGCCCCGATGACGACAGCGAGCGGGAGACCCACAGCCAGCAGGCGCAGGGCCAGGTCGTGCTCGCGCAGCACCGTCCGGATGTCCATCCGCGACGCGTCGGTGAACAGCACCAGCACGAGCGTGGCTTCCGCCAGGGCGCTGACGAATTCGTTCTCCACGCCCAGGTCGAGCAGGCCGAGCGCGCTCGGACCGAGGACCAGTCCTGCCGCCGTGAAGATCATCGGCATCGTCAGCGACGTGCCCTCGAGGCGCCCCGCGAGGACACCGAACCCGAGCACGGCCAGGGCGATGACGAGGATGTCGGTTTCCACCTCGGTGGCATCTCCGGTGTCCGGAGGGCGAACCAACCTCTGCTCGCCGCACCCGGTTGGTCAGGCGAGGCCCAGGTCGGCCAACCCGTAGGCGAACCGGTACTCCAGCCCCGCCTCCCGCACCTTCTCCGCGGCGCCCGTGTCGCGGTCGGCGATGACGGCGACGGCCACCACCTCGGCTCCCGCCTCGCGCAGCGCCTCGACGGCGGTGAGCACGGAGCCCCCCGTGGTCGAGGTGTCCTCGACGGCGAGCACCCGGCGCCCGGCGACGTCCGGGCCCTCGATCCGCCGCTGCAGGCCGTGCGCCTTGCCCTCCTTGCGGACGACGCAGGCGTCGAGGCGGCCGCCGGAGGCGTGCAGCATCGCGGCGGCCACCGGGTCGGCGCCCATCGTCAGGCCGCCGACGACGTCGTAGTTCAGGTCGGCGGTGAGCTCGAGCATCACGCGGCCGACCAGCGGCGCCGCCGCGCCCGCGAGGGTGATGCGGCGCAGGTCGAGGTAGTAATCGGCCTCGCGGCCGGAGGCGAGGGTGACGCGACCCCGCACGACGGCCTCGTCGGAGATCAGCTTCTGCAGGTCGTCGCGATCGCTCACGCCGCCCAATCTAGTGGCGGCCTGCGGACGCGAGTGGCGGCGGCGGTGCCGTCCTCAGTGCCTGCCGCGGCGGCTCTTGACGACCCGCGACGCGACGGACAGCACCGGCCGCGGCGTGAGACGACCGATCTCGGTGAGCGCCTTGTACTGCCAGCCCGGCACCGAGATCGCGCGCCTCTTCCGGTGGTCGGACAGCGCGCCGTCGACGAGGGTGTCGGCGTCGAGCCACATCCGGTCGGCGATGCCCTCGGTCGGGATGCCCGCCCGCTGGTGGAACTCCGTCCGGGTGAAGCCGGGGCACAGCGCCGTGACGGCGACGCCCTGGTCGGCGTACTCGGCGGCGAGACCCTCGGACAGCGCGGTCACGTAGGCCTTGCTCGCCGCGTAGGTCGCGCCGCCGGCGGTCGGGAAGAAACCGGCGACGGAGGAGACGTTGATGATGCCTCCGCCGCTGCCACCTGCCTGCTTGTCGGCGAGCATCGCCCCCACCGCGGCGTGCGCGAGCCGCATCACGGCGCGGACGTTGACCCGCAGCATCCGGTCCTCGTCGTCCCGGTCGCCCGAGTCGAACGGGGCGTGCGTGGTGAATCCGGCGTTGTTGACGAGCAGGTCGATGCCGCCGGCACCGAGGCGCTCCTCCACCTTGGCGCACCCGCCGCCCGGGCTGTCGTCGGACAGGTCCGCGACGAGGACGTCGGTGCGGACCTGGTGCTCTGACGACAGCTTCTCGGCGCTCGTGCGCAACCGGTCTTTGTCCCGGGCGACGAGGATCAGGTCGTAACCCTCCCGGGCCAGACGGCGGGCGAAGGCGGCACCGATTCCGGCGGTCGCGCCGGTGATGAGGGCGGTAGGCATGCGTTGCACGCTAGCCCGCGACGTCGTTCAACGGACTTGGCGAACGTGCTCCGAGCTACCCCACGCTGTGTCGGCGGTCCAAACCGTCGCGCCCAATCGCTCCGCGGTCGCCAGACACAACCGATCGGCCAGCGACAAGCCGCTCCCCCGGTGCCACAGCTCGGCCGCACGTTCACCGTCGGCCGGCTGCACCGGCTCGAGCATCAGGCCGAAGCTGAGCAGAAGAGCCCGCGCAGGCGTCCAATCCACTCGACGGGCGCGGACCTTCTGGGCCGTCTCGGACCAGTTGACCGAAGAGCAGGCCCCGCCGACGTTCAGCTGCCCTTCGACGACGTCCGCGCCTGGCTCCGCGTTCAGGAAGGCGAGCAGCGCAGATGAGTCGAAGAGGTTCACTCCCCGACGTCTTCCGCCGCGGCCAGTTGCCTGCGCTCGGCGAGCAACTCCTCGACGAGGCTGCCGCCACCGGAGAGCTGCATCCGAACCAACTGCTTCAGCTGGTCCCGCGTCGACAGCACGACTCCGTGGGGGGTGTCCATCAGGATCAGGGGCGAACCGGACCGGAGATGAAGCCGCTCGCGCAACTCCGCGGGCATCACCAGACGACCGCGATCTCCCATCACGACGGTGTACGTCCCACTCACAAGCGCACCGTACCACCAGACCCGATCGGCATGGCAGCACCTCGGCAAGCCAGGTCAGGCGACCGCGACCGCCACCGGGGCGACGGTCAGTTCGCCGCCGTCCTCGTCGACGTCCACGACCACCTCGTCGCCGTCCCGGATCTCCCCGGCCAGCAGCGACCGCGCGAGCTGGTCGCCGACCGCCGTCTGGACGAGCCGCCGCAGCGGGCGGGCGCCGTAGATCGGGTCGAAGCCGCGGTCGGCGAGCCAGCCCTTGGCCTCGTCGGTCACCGACAACGTCAGCCGCCGCTCGGACAGCCGCTTGGCCAGCCGGTCGAGTTGCAGATCGACGATGCGCACCAACGCCGGCTTGTCCAGTGACTCGAAGACCAGGACGTCGTCGAGCCGGTTGATGAACTCCGGCTTGAACGCCTCCCGGACGGCGACCATCACCGACTCGCGCCGCATCTCCGGCGAGAGCATCGGATCGGCGATGAACGACGAGCCGAGGTTGGAGGTGAGGATCAGGATCGCGTTGCGGAAGTCGACCGTGCGGCCCTGTCCGTCGGTCAGCCGCCCGTCGTCGAGCACCTGGAGCAGCACGTCGAACACGTCCGAGTGCGCCTTCTCGACCTCGTCGAGCAGGATCACCGTGTACGGCCGACGCCGCACCGCCTCGGTGAGCTGGCCGCCGGCCTCGAACCCGACGTAGCCGGGCGGGGCGCCGATGAGCCGGGCCACCGAGTGCTTCTCGCCGTACTCGCTCATGTCGATGCGGACCATCGCCCGCTCGTCGTCGAACAGGAAGTCGGCGAGCGCCTTGGCCAGCTCGGTCTTGCCGACGCCGGTCGGGCCGAGGAACAGGAACGACCCGGTCGGCCGGTCCGGGTCGGCCACGCCGGCCCGCGCGCGACGCACCGCGTCGGCGACCGAGCGGACCGCGGCGTCCTGGCCCACGACCCGCGAGCTCAGCACCGACTCCATCTTCAGCAGCTTCGCGGTCTCGCCCTCGAGCAGCCGGCCGGCGGGGATGCCGGTCCAGGCGGCGACGACCTCGGCGATGTCGTCCGGACCGACCTCCTCCTTGACCATCGCGTCCGGGTTGGACTCGGCGGCCGCCGCCTGTTCGAGCTCGCGCTCGGCGGCCGGGATGTCGGCGTAGAGCAGCCGGGAGGCCTGTTCCAGGTCGTTCTCCCGCTGGGCCCGCTCGAGCTGGACGCGCAGGGCGTCGAGGCGCCGCTTGATCTCTCCGACCCGGTTGAGGCCGGACTGCTCCTGCTCCCACCGGGCGTTGAGACCGGCGAGCTGCTCCTGGCGGTCGGCCAGGTCGGCGCGCAGCCGCTGCAGCCGCTCCTGCGAGGCCTCGTCGGACTCCTGGGAGAGCGCCAGCTCCTCCATCTTCAGCCGGTCGACGGAGCGCTGGAGCTCGTCGATCTCGACCGGCCGGCTGTCGATCTCCATCCGGAGACGGGACGCAGCCTCGTCGACGAGGTCGATCGCCTTGTCCGGCAGGAAGCGCTCGGTCAGGTAGCGGTCGGAGAGCTTGGCGGCGGCGACCAGCGCCGCGTCGGAGATCTCGACGCGGTGGTGCGCCTCGTAGCGGCCCTTGAGCCCACGCAGGATCGCGATCGTGTCCTCGGCGCTCGGCTCGCCGACCAACACCGGCTGGAAGCGGCGCTCGAGCGCCGGGTCCTTCTCGATGTTCTGCCGGTACTCGTCCAGGGTGGTCGCGCCGATCAGCCGCAGCTCGCCGCGGGCGAGCATCGGCTTGAGCATGTTGCCGGCGTCCATCGAGCCCTCGGCCTTGCCGGCACCGACGACGGTGTGCAGCTCGTCGATGAAGGTGATGATCTGGCCCTCGGCGTCCGAGATCTCCTGCAGGACGGCCTTGAGGCGCTCCTCGAACTCGCCGCGGTACTTCGAGCCCGCGATCATCGAGCCGAGGTCGAGCGAGACGACGGTGCGGCCGCGCAGCGAGTGCGGCACGTCGTCGGCGACCACCCGCTGCGCCAGGCCCTCGACGATGGCGGTCTTGCCGACGCCGGGCTCGCCGATCAGCACCGGGTTGTTCTTGGTGCGGCGCGACAGCACCTGGATGACCCGCCGGACCTCGGTGTCCCGTCCGATGACGGGGTCGAGCTTGCCGGCGCGGGCCGCCTCGGTGAGGTCGGTCGCGTACTTGGCCAGCGCCTGGTAGCTGCCCTCGGGGTCCTGGGTGGTGATGCGGCGGTTGCCGCCACGCACCTTCGCGAACGCCTCGACGAGCTTGTCGCCGGTGACGCCGACGCCCTGCAGCACGCGGGCGGCGTCCCCGCCGTCGGCGGCCAGCGCGGCGAGCAGGTGCTCGGTGGAGACGTACTCATCGCCCAGCTTGGCGGCCTGCGTCTCGGCCGTGGTGATCGTGACGGCGAGCTGCCGGGACAGCGTGGGCGGGGCGACGGAGCTGCCGCTCGCCTTGGGGATGCGAGCCAGCGCCTGGTCGGTCTGCGCGCGGACGGTGGCCACGTCGACACCGACGGCTTCCAGCAGCGGGACGGCGATGCCCTCGGGCTGCTCGAACAGCGCGGCGAGCAGGTGCAGCGGATCGACCTGGGGCGATCCGTCGGTCGTCGCCTTCGACACGGCGGCCGAGAAGGCCTCTTGGCTCTTGGAGGTCAGTCGGTCTGCGTTCATCGATCACTCGCTCGGTCTTTGGTTGTACGGGCTTCGTTTGGGACAACAACCGTCAGAGTTGAGTCCTTCCCACTCAACTCTGACGAGGACGGGTTCGTCAGCGCCGGCGCCAGATGACGACGTCGCCCTTCACCGGCACCAGGTCCCGGCGCTGCCCTCGTCGGGCGGCCGCGACCTCCCGCTCGGCCGCGGCGCGGGTCTGTTCCAGCTCGTTCTCGAGTTCGCGGACCCGCGATCGGAGGGCCGTCACCTGGTTCTCCAGGTCGAGGATGCGCCGGATGCCCTCGAGGTTGACGCCCTCCTCCTGCGAGAGGCGCTGGACCTCCCGCAGCAGCGCGACCTCCCGGGCCGAGTACCGCCGCCCGCGCCCGGCCGACCGGCCCGGGCTGACGATCCCGAGCCGGTCGTACTGCCGCAACGTCTGCGGATGCATGCCGGCGAGTTCGGCCGCGATCGAGATGACGTAGACGGGGGCCGACTCGTCGTGCGGTCCGGCTCCTCCCGATGGGAAGGACGCCGCGCCACTCCCGGAGCCGTCCCCGAGGCGGCTACCGCCGAAGACGCTGTCCACCCTCGTCACCTTCCGTCCGTTCATCGGCTGTCCTAGAACAGGTGGGCCCGCGGGTCGTCGTCCGCCTTCGCGGCGAACTCCTCGAGCGCCTCGCGGGCCGCGCCGCTGAGCTTCTGCGGCACCGCGACGTCGACGGTGACCAGCAGGTCGCCCCTCGCCCCGCCGGCCTTGGGCATGCCGCGCCCGCGGACGCGCAGGCGGCGCCCGGACGAGGTGCCCGCCGGGATCCGCACGGTGACCGGCGGACCGTCCGGCGTCGGCACCTTGATCTCGGCGCCGAGCGCGGCCTCCGGGAAGGTCACCGGCAGGGTCAGCGTCAGGTTCGATCCCTCCCGCCCGAACAGCCGGTGCGGCGCGACGTGCACGAGCACCTCGAGGTCGCCCGGAGGGCCGCCCCGCTCGCCCGCACCGCCGCGGCCTCGGACGCGGACCTTCTGCCCGTCCGCGACACCGGCCGGCACGCGGATGCGCTGGGCCCGCTCCCGACGCCCCGTGCCGCGGCAGACCGGGCAGGGGTCGTCGATGATCTGGCCCTTCCCCCGGCAGTCGCGGCACGGCTCGGACAGCGCGAAGCCGCCCTGGCTGGTGCTCACGACGCCGAGACCCTGACACGTCGGGCACGTGCGCGGCGCGGTGCCCGGCGCAGCGCCGGTGCCGATGCACGCCTCGCACGCCGCCGCGCCCGGCAGGCGCACCGTCGCCTCGATGCCGCGCATCGCGTCCTCGAACGAGATCGACAGCTCGGCGGTGAGGTCGGCGCCCCGCCGCGGGCCGCGGCCGGGCGAGCTGTTGCGCTGGAAGATCGAGTCGAACAGCCCACCGACGCCGCCCCGGGCATTGCCCAGCAGGTCGTTGAGGTCGAACGGCACGCCGCCGCCCCCCGCACCGTTGCCGTAGCCGCCGCCGAAGCCGCCCAGTCCACCGGACCGGCCGCCCGCCGCGAACAGCGAGCGGGCCTCGTCGTACTCCTTGCGGCGGCTCTCGTCCGAGAGCACGTCGTAGGCCTCGGAGACGTCCTTGAAGCGGGACTCGGCGGCCGAGTCGCCCGGGTTGGCGTCCGGGTGCAGTTCGCGCGCCAGCTTGCGGTACGCCTTCTTGATGTCCGCCTGGCCCGCATCCTTGGCCACGCCGAGGACCTTGTAATAGTCCTTCTCGACGAAGTCCCGCGTGCTCACCGCATCACTCCCCGGTTGTCTGGCCTTCTGTGTCCGCATCGGACGCGGGCTGTTCGGCCGGAGCCGATTCGCCGTCCGGCGCGTCGGCGACCACGACCTGCGCGGGCCGCAGCACCTTGCCGGCGTGGCGGTAGCCCGGCCGGTAGACCTCGACGCACGTCGGTCCGGTCACCCCGGGGGCCGAGGTGTAGACCAGCGCCTCGTGCAGCATCGGGTCGAAGGGGTCGCCCTTCTCCCCGTACCGCTCGAGACCCAGCGTCGTCAGGGTGTTCTCGAGTCCCTCGGCCACCGTCTTGAACGAGCCGTTCAGGTCGTTGTGGTCGCGGGCCCGACCGATGTCGTCCAGCGTCGGGAGGAGACCGAGCAGCACCCGCCCGGCCGCCGCGTCGCTGGTGGCCTGACGGTCCCGGTCGACGCGGCGCCGGTAGTTGTCGAACTCGGCCTTGAGCCGCTGCAGGTCCGCGGTGCGCTCGGCGAGCGCGGTGCGGGTCTCGGCGAGCTCGCCCGTCACGTCCTCGGTGACGACCGCACCCTCGACCGGCGCCGGGTCCAACGGGTTCTCACGGACCGAGCCCGTCTGCGGGTCGATCCGGCGCTTGTCGTTGACCGCCGGCGGGCCCTGCCGCTGCTCCGCGTCGCCGTCCGGGGCCGGCCCCGACTGCGCGTACGCAGCCGAGGCCTGCTCCCGAGCGGCCTGTGCCCGTGCGCTCTGCTCGTGCGCAGAACTCACTTGTCGTCCTCGTCGACGATCTCGGCGTCCACCACGTCGTCGGCACCGCCTGCATCACCGTCAGCACCCGCGGCGCCGCCGGTCGGACCACCGGTCGCGGCGCCCGCACCCTGGGTGTTGGCGTACATCGCCGAGCCCATCGCGCTGCTGGCCTTGGCGAGCTCGTCCACCGCGGACTTGATGGCCTCGATGTCGCTGCCACCGACGACCGCGCGCAGCCCGCCGAGCTTCTCCTCGACGTCGCCCTTGACGTCCTCGCCGACCTTGTCGCCGTTCTCGGCCAGGAACTGCTCGGTCTGGTAGACGAGCGACTCGGCCTGGTTGCGGACCTCGACCTCCTCGCGGCGGCGCTTGTCCTCCTCGGCGAACTCCTCGGCCTCGCGCATCATCCGGTCGATCTCGTCCTTCGGCAGCGCGGAGCCACCGGTGATCGTCATCGACTGGGTCTTGCCGGTGCCCTTGTCCTCGGCGTGCACGTGCACGATGCCGTTGGCGTCGATGTCGAAGGTGACCTCGATCTGCGGGACGCCGCGCGGCGCCGGCGGCAGCCCGGTCAGCTCGAACATGCCGAGCTTCTTGTTGAACTGCGCCATCTCGCGCTCGCCCTGGTAGACCTGGATCTGCACCGAGGGCTGGTTGTCGTCGGCGGTCGTGAAGACCTCCGAGCGCTTGGTCGGGATGGTCGTGTTCCGCTCGATCAGCTTGGTCATGACGCCGCCCTTGGTCTCGATGCCGAGGGACAGCGGCGTGACGTCGAGCAGCAGGACGTCCTTGACCTCGCCCTTGAGGACGCCGGCCTGCAGGCTCGCGCCGATGGCGACGACCTCGTCCGGGTTGACGCCCTTGTTGGGCTCCTTGCCGCCGGTCAGCTCCTTGACCAGGTCGACGACGGCCGGCATCCGGGTGGAGCCGCCGACGAGCACGACGTGGTCGATCGAGCTGATGTTGACGCCCGCGTCCTTGATCGCCGACTGGAACGGCCGCTTGGTGCGGTCGAGCAGGTCGGAGGTCATGCGCTGGAACTCGGCACGCGTGAGCGTGACGTCCATGTGCAGCGGGCCCTCGGCGCTGGCGGTGATGTAGGGCAGGTTGATGCTGGTCTGCGCCTGGCCGGAGAGCTCGATCTTGGCCTTCTCCGCCGCCTCACGGAGGCGCTGCATGGCCATCTTGTCCTTGGACAGGTCGACGCCGTGCTGGTTGTTGAAGGTCTTGACCAGGTGCTCGACGATGCGCTCGTCCCAGTCGTCGCCACCGAGCCGGTTGTCACCGCTGGTCGCCTTGACCTCGATGACGCCGTCACCGATCTCGAGCAGCGAGACGTCGAAGGTGCCACCACCGAGGTCGAAGACCAGGATGGTCTGCTCCTTGTCGCCCTTGTCCAGGCCGTAGGCCAGGGCGGCGGCGGTGGGCTCGTTGATGATGCGCAGGACATTGAGGCCGGCGATCTCGCCCGCCTCCTTGGTCGCCTGACGCTCGGCGTCGGAGAAGTAGGCCGGCACGGTGATGACCGCGTCGGTCACCGTGTCGCCGAGGTAGGACTCCGCGTCCCGCTTGAGCTTCTGCAGCGTGAAGGCGCTGATCTGCTGCGGGTTGAACTTCTTGCCGTCGATCTCGGTGGACCAGTTGGTCCCCATGTGCCGCTTGACGGAGCGGATGGTCCGGTCGACGTTCGTGACCGCCTGGCGCTTCGCGACCTCGCCGACCAGTACCTCGCCGTTCTTGGCGAACGCGACGACGCTGGGGGTGGTGCGGCTGCCTTCGGCGTTGGCGATGACGGTGGGCTCGCCACCTTCGAGCACGGAGACGACGGAGTTCGTCGTGCCGAGGTCGATACCGACTGCACGGGCCATGTCTGTGGATCCCTCTCGTAACTGTGGTGCTGCGGGTCTGGGAAAGCTCTTGGGTCGTGCTGGAAGTTGGAGGCTGACGGCTCGGGTTGAGCCTGCTGGACTCAGTTTCTCATGCTTCGGGCGTTGGTCAAGTGGTCTTGAGTCTGTCTCGCTCAACTTGTCTGCTACCGGTTCTGTTCCCTCGCTCGCGGTCCCGGGCGCTCCCAGCTGCGTCCGCCGGGCCCGGCTCGGCCCGCGCCGTCGACCCCGGGAAGATCAACGCTGCCCGGAAGCCGGGCCCCCACCGTCCGAGGACCGCCCGGAGCACTCCCGGCAGCGTTCGGGACCGGAACGGCCCGCGCCGCCGGCCCCGGGAAGATCAACGCTGCCCGGAAGCCGGGCCCCCACCGTCCGAGGACCGCCCGGAGCACTCCCGGCAGCGTTCGGGACCGGAACGGCCCGCGCCGCCCGGCTCCTCAGCGCTTCCCGGCGAACGTCAGGGCGTCCTGCACCTCGGCGACGACCTCGTCGGGCTGATCGATCACCTCGGACGCCGCGAAGTGGAGCGCCTGCCAGCCGGCCCTCCAGGTCCTCCGCGCGCGCTTCCGGTCCTTGACGAAGACTCCGTACTCCTTGTGGAACTCGTAGCCGTCGATCTCGACGAGCAGCCAGAAGCGGGGCCACGCGAAATCCGCCCGGCCGACGAAGACACCGTCCAGTCGCACGGTGAACTGGGGGACCGGAGGGGGCAGGCGAGCCGAATGCACCAACGCCCGGAAAATCGACTCGGGGTGCGATGCGTGCCGGGCGTCGGAGAGGCCGACGGCGACGGCGGCGTCCTGTGAACCCGGCCAACGCTTACGGTCGGCAAGGCCGTCGAGCAGTTGGTCCTTGTCCAGGATCTCGTCGCGGAGCAGCTGATCGAGCATCGGGAGCGCCTGGGCGAGCTTCAGAGTGCCCGCGACGTCGAGCGCCGTCCGTACGGGAGCGGTCAGCCGTACTCCCTCGACGACCACGACGTCCTGCTCGACGTGGTCCATGCGGGAGATCCGCGTGCCCGGCCAGGACCGGGGGCAGCGATCCCTCGGGACGAGCAGCTGCACGTCTGAATCCGCGTCGTCCCCCAACCACCCGTACTGCCGGGCGGCCGTGAGCCCGCACAGGGCAGCAGGTTGGCCGACCGCGGCCAGCGCCAACGTCGCCCGCTGGGCGGGATCCAGGAGTCGGAAGCAGTCCCCGGCCTGTACGGCGAGTCCGGCGCGACGGAGTCGGGCCAGTTGCCGCACGCCGACGCCGACCTCTTTCGCCTCGGCTGCGGTGAACTCGCCGAGCAGGACCGGTGGGAGCACGGGCGCAGCCTGTCCTACTTCGGGGACCGCGTGTCCGCGCCATCCACAGGTCAGCAGTAGGCCGGCGGACGGTGCGGGATAGCGACGCGGTTCCGGAGTGCCGCGAATGCTGCCCGGAAGCCGTCACGCCGCTCCCGGCACGTCCCGCCGAGCACTCGCGGCAGCGTTCGGTGCAGGTCTCGACCCCCGAGGCCCGCGAACGCTGCCCGGAGTGATCACCTGTCCGATTTGTCCCGGTCGCCCCGGCGTTCCCGGCAGCGTTGATCTTCGCGGCTGATCGGGGGATGAAGAGGGGCGTGCGGCGGGCGTGCGCCGGGCGGGCAACCGCGCGGGCGGAGGCGTGCGCGGAGGCGTGCGCGGGGCCGGCGCGGGAGCGTGCGTCGCGGGAGCGCGACGGCCGGTGCGCGGGGACATATGTGTCCTGAGCAGATGTGACATTTCACCCGAGCAGGCGTGCCGGTGGTGGCGGCCGGATCAACGCTCCGTAAGATCCGGCGAGCATCCTTGACACGGGAGGATCCGTGGCTGTTCGTTTGGTGATCGGTCTACTGATGACCGTCGCCGCCCTGGCCATCGCCGGCCGGCGGCTGTTCTGGCTGTACAAGTTGATCGGCTCCGGCCAGCCGGTGGACCGTCTCGATCACCTGCCCAAGCGGCTGTGGATCCAGCTGACGGAGGTCTTCGGTCAACGGAAGCTGCTGAAGTGGAGCGCCCCCGGCATCGCGCACTTCTTCACCTTCTGGGGCTTCATCGTCCTCGGAGCGACGATCCTCGAGGCCTACGGCGCCCTGTTCAACCGGGACTTCCACATCCCGTTCATCGGGCACGATGCCGTGGCTCGGCTTCCTGGAGGACTTCTTCACGGCCGCCGTGTTCCTGGCGATCGTCTACTTCAGCATCAACCGCCTCCGCACGGCTCCGAGCCGCCTGCACCGGTCGAGCCGGTTCTACGGCTCGCACAACGGTCCGGCTTGGGTCGTCCTCGGGATGATCACCCTCGTCGTCCTGACGCTGGTCTGGTACCGCGGCGCCCAGATCAACACCGGCCACTTCCCGTTCGCCGACAACGAGGGCGTCCCCTACGCCGACCGCGCCGCGGACTCGTCCTGGTGGACGTTCACCTCGAAGCTGGGCGCGTACGCCCTCCACCCGCTCGGTTCGGGCGCCAATGACGTCCTCGAGACGGTCGGCATCCTCGCCCAGCTGGCCGTGATCTTCGGCTTCCTCGTGCTGGTCGTCTACTCCAAGCACCTGCACATCTTCCTGGCCCCGATCAACGCCAGCACCAAGCGCATCCCCAAGGCGCTGGGCCCGCTGGCGACCGCGCCGGACCTCGAGGCCCTCATGGAGGAAGAGGACCCGATCATCGGCGTCGGCAAGGTCGAGCACTTCAACTGGCGCAACATGCTCGACTTCGCGACCTGCACCGAGTGCGGCCGCTGTCAGAGCCAGTGCCCGGCCTGGAACACCGGCAAGCCGCTGTCGCCGAAGCTGCTGATCATGGACCTGCGCGACCACCTGTTCGCCAAGGCCCCGTTCCTGCTGAACACGAGCGACAAGGACGCGGTCACCGGGATCGAGGAGGACGCCGGCGCCACGGCGCCGTCTCGTGGATCAGAGCCGAACGGCAAGGCCGGCCAGGAGAAGCACCACCACGGCGTCCCGGAGTCCGGCTTCGCCCGCGTGCCGGAACCCGGCCAGGCCCAGGACGAGCGCCCGCTCGTCGGCGACGAGGCCAGCGGTGGCGTCATCGACCCGGACGTCCTGTGGTCCTGCACCACCTGCGGCGCCTGCGTCGAGCAGTGCCCGGTGGACATCGAGCACGTCGACCACATCCTCGAGATGCGGCGCTACCAGGTGCTGATCGAGTCCGAGTTCCCGAGCGAGGCCGGCGTCATGCTGCGCAACCTCGAGAACAACGCCAACCCGTGGGGCGTCAACCCGAAGACGCGCACGGAGTGGATGCAGGACATGCCCTTCGAGATCAACCTGATCGAAGAGGGCCAGCCCGTCCCGGACGACGTCGAGTACCTGTTCTGGGTCGGTTGCGCCGGCGCGATCGAGGACCGGTCGAAGAAGGTCACCCGGGCCTTCGCCGAGCTGCTGCACATGGCGGACGTGACGTTCGCGGTGCTCGGCACCGGCGAGTCCTGCTCCGGCGACCCGGCTCGCCGGCTCGGCAACGAGTACCTGTTCCAGGAGCTCGCCAAGACCAACATCGAGGTCCTGAACGCGGCGGCGCCGAAGAAGATCGTGGCGACGTGCCCGCACTGCTTCAACGCCCTCGGGCGCGAGTACCCGGCGTTCGGCGGCAACTACGAGGTGCTGCACCACACGCAGCTGCTCGGCCAGCTGGTCGCGGAGGGGCGGCTCACGCCGGTCACCCCGATCGACGGCCTGGTCACCTACCACGACCCGTGCTATCTGGGTCGGCACAACGAGGTCTACACCCCGCCCCGCGAGGTGCTCGCCGCCGTCCCGGGCCTGGAGTCGAAGGAGATGCACCGCCACAAGGAGCGGGGCTTCTGCTGCGGCGCCGGCGGTGCCCGGATGTGGATGGAAGAGAAGATCGGCAAGCAGGTCAACGTGGAGCGCGTGGACGAGGCCGTCGGCCTCGAGCCCGACCTCATCTCCACCGCCTGCCCCTTCTGCATCGTGATGTTGTCCGACGCCGTCACCGCGAAGAAGCAGAAGAGCGAGGTGAAGGAGGGCCTCGAGGTCCTCGACGTCTCGCAGCTGCTGCTGCGCTCGGTCAAGGAGGCCGCGAAGGTCCCGGCGGGCGTCGGTGTTGGTCAGAGCGCTGCCGGTGCGGGTGCCGACGCTGCCGCCGCCGGCGAGGTGACAGGCGAGGGCCCGGTGCGCTCCGATCCGGCGGACACCGCCGGTGCGGACCAGGGCCAGCTCTCCGCCGAGGCGACGAACGACAGCGACGGCAGCGGCGGCACGAACGCCGGCGGTGGTGCAGCGGACGGGCTCGAGAAGAAGACCTGACCGGGCAGTCCCCGGAATCGACGGGCGGGTGGCGCGCAGAGCGCCGCCCGCCCGTCGTCGTTGTAGGACCGACTCCGCCGTACGCTTCCCCACGGTCATCGGCTTCGGCGGGCGGGGGTTCCCATGGCAATCGTCGGCGCGCACACGATCGTCTACGCGACCGATGCCGACGCGGCGCTCGCGTTCTTCCGCGACGTGCTCGGGTTCCCGCACGTCGACGCCGGGGGCGGCCGTCTGTTCTTCCGTGCGCCGCCCGGGGAGATCGCGGTGCACGCGACCGAGCGCGCCGTCGATCCGCAGCTGCACCAGCTCTACCTGATGTGCGACGACATCGAGGCGACGGTCGCCGACCTGCGGGCCAAGGGCGTCCGCTTCGACGACGAGGTCCGGGACCAGGGCTGGGGCCTGCTGATCTCGGTCCCCGTCCCCGGCGCCGGGACGATCGGGCTGTACGAGCCGCGCCACCCGACCGCCTACGACATGCCCTGATCGACGGCCACGGAGCCGCCCGCCCTGTGGACGGGCCGCGACCGTCCACCGGGAGCGGGCCGGTGCTGACGCCGGTCTTTCGATGCGGCCAGGCTCCTCCACATGCCCGAGCGACGCCTGCCCGATCGGATCCCCGCCGCCACCGCGGATCGTCTCGCCGTCACCCCCTCCCTCGTCGCCGACGCCGGCCGCCGGTTGGCCGCCATGACCGACGCCCTCGCCGCCGTCGCACCGCACTACCGCGGCCCGCAGGCGGCACCCGCGCTCGGGGAACCCGCCTGCGCCGCCGCCTACGCCACGGCCCACCACCAGCTGGCGGGGCTCGTCGCGTCCGCGGTCGGTGCCGGCCGGTCGCTCGCCGGCTCCGTCGCGACCGCGGCGACGCTCTACGCCGTCCTCGACGCCGGGACGACGAGATGAGTGCGCTGCTGGCCCTGCACCTCTCGCCCGAGCTCGCGGGCGCCGACCCGGCAGCACTCCGGGCGAGGGCCGGCAGGCACCGCGCGGAGGCCGACGCCCTCACCGCCCAGGCCACGGCTCTGCGGGCCACGGTGGTGCGGCTCGTCCCGGCGGCGTGGCTCGGCCCGGGTTCGCTCAGCTTCGCCGGGGCCGCGCTGCTGCAGGCAGGCGCGCTGGAGGCGATCGCCGCGGCCTGCGCCGAGCTCGGCTCCGCCCTGACCGCCCTCGCCGCCGCCCTCGATCAGGCGAGGGCCGAGGCCGAGACGGCGGTCCGCTCCGCCGACCGGCTGGACGCCGAGGTCGCGGTCGAGGAACGGCACCGCGCCGCCCGCCCCGGCCCGGAGCGGCCGGATCCCGACCCGGCGGTACTCGACGCCCGCGCGGCGGCGGCGCGGGCCCTGTCCGGCCGGCTGCTTGCCGCCGAGGAGTACGCGCGGCGGGCGTGGCGTCAGGCGGCGGCCGTCTTCGACCTCGTGGCCCATCGGATGCCGGACCTCGCCGCCCGGATGAACGGCACCGCCGACGACGGATGGCGCCCGTCGACGAGCCTCACCGCCCTCCCCGCCGGCGAGTGGCGCCACCTGGTCGGGGCGTCCCCCGTGTGCGCCGGCGGGGGCTGGGCCGGCTCGGGGGTTCTCGTGGGACCGGACGGGCGCCGCTACCCCGTGGTGGTGCCGTGGATCTCGGACGAGCGCGGCCGGTGGACGGCGGATGTGCGTTCGGCCGGTCGTTCCGTGTCGACCCTCGACGGGGCCGATCCCGGCTGGCACGAGATCGGCGTCCGCTTCGGCATCGACACCTTCGGGCCGCCGGCCGGCACCGCCACGAAGGCGGCGATCGTCACCGCCGGGTTCGTCGGCAATGCGCCCCGCATGATCGGCCGACTCCGGCCGGACCTGCTCCCCCGGCTGCGGTGGACGACCGCGGGGGTGCCGACCGTTTCGGCGACCCCGGCCGTCCCGGCCCCTCGTGGCGCCGGCACCGGGCAGGTGCCTCGTGCGGCACTGGTCCGCGACGACGACGGGATCGGTTGGACCTCCGACAGCTCCCTGCCGCCGCCGAACCGGGCGGCGCGACGAGCGAGCCCGGACGTAGCGCCCGGCGGGGTGAACGCGGGCCGGTCCACGCCGGTCGTGCCGAACCTGGTCGGTCTCACCGATTCCGGCCTGTCCGGGCTCTCGACCGCGCGGAGGCTCGACGACGGCCGGGTCGCCGCCTATCGCGCCACCTTCGAGGAGAACGACGACGGGCGCGTCCGGGCGCGGATCACGACTTACCAGATCCGGGACGGGAGCGACGGAGCGACGGTGCTGGCCACGGACGTCTCCGTACAGCCCGACGGTGCCCTACGACGCGAGCCGGTCGCCTACCGCCCGTCGCAGGGACCCGCGTCGGCCGAGATGAACGCGCTGGAGGGGCCGGCTTGACGACCGACGCTCATCCCGTCGACGTCGTTGCCGTCGAATCAGCCGAGCCCGAGCCGCCCGTCCCGCCGTCGGGCGACGCCGTCGGCGAGGGAGGTGGCGTCGTCGAGACGGCCGGTTCGGGCGTCTGCGTCGGTTCCGGCGTCGGCGTCGGCTCGGGCGTCTGCGTCGGTTCGGGCGTCGGCGTCGGCGTCGGCTCGGGCGTCGCGTCGGGATCGAGCGTCACGGTCACGACCCGCGTCCGGAACGAGTAGACGGCCGACCCGTGGTCGAAGTCGCTCCGGCGGCCATCCGGCACGCCGTACTCGTCGGACGTGGGGAAGCCGAGGGCGCCGCCCGAGCCGCCGAGGGAGAGCCACTCGGCCCGGATCGCGCCCTGGATCTCGTGCGCCCCCGTCGCCGGCGACCAGTAGACCGATCCGCCGACGCCGGAGAAGTTGTTGAAGCGCCCACCCCCACCGGCGGCCGGGGACTCGTCCGTCGTCGGATAGCCGAGCACACCGCGCTCCCAGCCGAGCGACGCCCACTTGGCCCGGATCGCGCCCTGGATCTCGTGCGCCCCCGTCGCCCGCGTCCAGTAGATCGAACCCCCGTGGCCGACGAAGTGGTTGTACCGCCCGACCCCGGAGGGGGTGGGGTTCTCGTCCGTCACCGGGTAGCCGAGCACCCCGGCGGTCCCGCCCATGGCGGTCCACGCGGTGCGGATCGCGCCCTGGATCTCGTGCGCCCCCGTGCCCAGCGACCAGTAGATCGACCCGCCGACGCCGGAGAAGTTGTTGAAGCGCCCACCCCCGCCGGCGGCCGGGGACTCGTCCGTCGTCGGATAGCCGAGCACGCTGCGCTCCCAGCCGAGCGACGCCCACTTGTCCCGGATCGCGCCCTGGATCTCGTGCGCCCCCGTCCCCCGCGTCCAGTAGATCGACCCACCCACGCCGGAGAAATGGTTGTACCGGCCCACGCGGTCCGGGGTGGGGGTCTCGTCCGTGACGGGCAATCCGAGGATGCCGGCCGGCCCGCCGAAGGCGAGGTAGCGGTCGAGGATGGCGCCGTGCACCTCGTGCACCCCGGTCGCGGCCGAGTAGTACATCCGCCCCGACGCGTAGTTCTGGGCGGATCCGCCCGGCACGGCGTACTCGCTGCCGACCGGTGCCCCGAGGAACGATCTGCTCCCGCCCAGGGCGGCGTACCGCGCGGCGATGGGGCTCACCGTGGACGACGGCGCGTCGGCCGGCCCGCGGGCGAAGGTCGCGAGCTGCGTCTCCGACCCGTTGAACACGTCCTGGTCCCCGGGGAAGGTCCCTCTGTCGTTGAACTGCCACAGCGTGTGGAAACCCCAGCCGGCCGGCATCGCGCCGGGCGAGCTCGAGTAGTTGGCGATGAACAGCGGGTGGGTCGAGCCGAAGGTGCCGTTGCTCCCCGTGCAGCTGTTCCACCAGTTACGGGTGCTGTAGATGGTCGGGTACCGACCGGTGCGGGCCAGCACCGTGCGGGAGAAGTCGGCGATCCATGCCGACATGGCCGACCCGCTCATCGAATAGCACGTGGGGCCGTAGGGGTTGTACTCGATGTCGAGCATCGGCGGGAGTGTCCGGCCGTCGGCGGACCACCCGCCGCCGTGGTCGACGAAGTAGTTCGCCTGGGCCGCGCCACTCGACCGGTTCGGGAGGGCGAAGTGGTACGCCCCGCGGAACATCCCCGCCGCGGCGGAGCCGTTGTACTGCTGGGCGAAGTAGCGGTTGATGTAGGCGGTGCTCTCCGTCGCCTTGACGTAGGCGAAGCGTCCACCGTTGCGCGCGGCGGTCGCCCAGTCCACGTTGCCCTGGTAGGCGCTGACGTCCATGCCGTACGGCTGGGCCACCGCCGCACGCGCCATCGCCTGCGGGGCCGCCGACCGCGCCCCGGCGCCGGACCCGGCCTCGGCGGGCTCGTGGGCACGGATCGTCGACCCCATGTGGTCGGCGTCGGGGTTGAACGCGGCGTTGAAGGCGGCGAGCTCGGCCGCCTTCGCCTTCGACGCCGACTCGGCGGCCACCCGGGGCACCGACGCCACCGAGGTCAATCCGACGAGCACTACCAAGGCCGCGATCCACGATCGGGCGAGGCGAAGCGGGGGCACCGCACCTCCAGCGGGGACGAGGCACCCGCCACGCCCTACCGTCCTGGACCAGCCGAGTACCTGAGGGGCGACAGTAGAGGCACGAGAAGCGCCGGGAGACGGCGGGGTCCAGAAATCGTCAGATTCTGCGGAAAAGTACGACTTCCGCTACTGATCCGACACGCAGCGTGGTCGATTCTCGGGCCCGGTCCGCCCTCGGCCCAGCCCCCGCCGCCTCAGGTCTGCCCGCGACTGAAGCCCTGCCACGACCGCGACGGCGTCGGCCCACGCTGCCCCTGGTAGCGCGATCCGTAGACCGCGGACCCGTAGGGGTTCTCCGCCGGGGACGTGAGCTGGAAGAACGCGAGCTGGCCGATCTTCATCCCGGGCCACAGCTTGATCGGCAGTGTGGCGACGTTGCCGAGCTCGAGCGTCACGTGCCCGGAGAAGCCCGGGTCGATGAACCCCGCGGTCGAATGCGTGAGCAGGCCGAGCCGTCCGAGCGAGCTCTTGCCCTCCAGCCGGGCGGCGACGTCGTCGGGCAGGGTCACCGCCTCGAGCGTCGCGCCGAGCACGAACTCGCCGGGGTGCAGGACGAAGGCGTCGTCGCCGCTCGTCTCGACCAGCTCGGTGAGGTCCTCCTGCTCCTCGGACGGGTCGATGTAGGCGTACCGGTGGTTCTGGAAGACCCGGAACCACCGGTCGAGCCTGACGTCGACGCTGCTCGGCTGGATCAACTTCGGATCGAAGGGGTCCAGGCGCACGCGGCCCGCGTCGAGTTGGCGGGAGATGTCTCGGTCCGACAGCAGCACAGCCGCTATCCTTACCGACGGCGACGCGCTACGGGGCGTCGACACCGCGGGTGTAGTTCAGAGGCAGAACATCAGCTTCCCAAGCTGAGAACGCGAGTTCGATTCTCGTCACCCGCTCTACCTGGTCACGCCCCGCGTCATCTAAAAGAGCCGGTGGCAGCCCCGTCGGTGCGCTGGCGGACTTTCGCCGGCGCTGTCACTGTTCGCCTGTGCTTTACCGGTGCTTGAGGCACGGCAGAGGCACGCAAACCACCCAGGCCCGGCATCGGCCGGACACGCCGACCGTGCTTCCTCATGATCTGCGGCGGCCATGGCAGCGTTGGAGGGTGCTTCTCGCATACGTGGACGAGTCCGGCGACACCGGCGAGCCGGCCGTCGGCGGTTCTCACACGTACACGTTGGGCTGCGTTCTCGTCGATGCCGACCACTGGCCGACGGCCTTCGATGAGCTGCTTGCCTTCCGTCGACGACTCCGAGACAAGTTCGGGATTCCAATGCGCGCCGAGCTCAAGGCGAACTTCCTGCTCCGCAACAGTGGGGACATCCGGCCGTTGGGCCTGGCGCCCGAGGCCCGGCAGCTCATCTACCGGGCCCACTTGGACGTTCTCCAGCACCTGCCGGGGCGGGCGTTCGCCGTGGTGGTGGACAAGCGCAGTCGGCCGCAAGGGGACTACTTCGGGTTGGCGTGGGAGGCGCTTCTGCAGCGGCTGGAGCGGACCAGCACGAAGGAGAAGGTCACGTTCGCCGTGCTGCACGACGAGGGTGAGGACGACGCAGTTCGCAAGTGGGTCCGAAAGGCGAGACGGCATCTCACCTCGGGTAGCGCCTTCGGGGGATCGGGGCTCGTGCACCCAGCCCGGCTGCTGATCGACGATCCGATCCCACGGCGCTCTCACCAGTCCTACTTGATCCAGTCGGCTGACCTGGTGGCCTACGCAGCATTCCGAGCGGTTGTGCCCCCAGGCGCCGGCATCGCCCGCGTCTGCCCGGAAGCTATGTGGGACGCGATCGGTCCGGCCACGCACACAGCCGTCTCAGGCCTGCGACCTCGATCGCGCCCTGGGATCGTCCTTAGATGAAAGGGGCCCCCCGGCCGTAGCCGGGGGGCGGAAAGTGCCTTGCCGGGTCATGCGGACCCGGGGCAGCACTTGCGAGGACCATAGCGAGCCGCGGTTCGTCCATGGGGACGCACTTCGGTGTGTTGTAAACCAAATAAACCACCGCTACGGTTCGTGGATGCCCTCCCTCCATGGGCCGTTCTCGATCAGCAGCCAGATGCAGGTCAAGTTGCCCAGCAAGGTGGCACGCGAGCTGCGTCTTCAACGCGGCGACTCGTTCTACTGGCGCAGCAGCGACTCCGATCAAGCTGTCCTCCTCCTGATTCCAGCGGAGGTTGTGGAGCGCCGGTACGTGGCCGGCGAGCGTCAAGAAGTGGCAGCAGACGTCGACCGCGGCGCTGGGACTGAATCCGAGCCAACTCCCGAGGGTTGAGCCACCATGCTCGTCATCTCAGCGGTCGTGACGTTCTGACGAACATGGGGGCTGCCCACCGCGGGCCGATGTTGTAAGTCCTGTGTCGCCTGTCGAACTCGTGCGCTCCGCCTCGGACGGGGCGATGCTGGAGCCATGGCTCGTCCCGCCTCGACCGACTTCACCGCCAAGGCCGCACGCCGCTTCGACGGCACTGCCATGGCCCACGACGGCATCAAGGCCAGGTACGGCGGCACCTGTTCGGTGTGCGGCAAGCCAATCCGGAAGGGCGCCGACTTCGTCGTCCAGCACCCGGGACTCGGGAAGTACGTACACGAGATGTGCCCCGTGTGATCGTGCGAGGCCCGGACGCTTCGAGGAGTCCGCCCAGTGGCACCCGCGAGAGCCAGCACCATCCGGACGACCTCACGGGACGCGAGCGCGACGTCCTCGCCCTGATCGCCGACGGAACCAGCAATGCCCAGATCGCCCACGCGCTCGGCTTGTCGGTCAAGACCGTCCAGAACTACGTCTCGCGCATCCTCGACAAACTGCAGCTCGCCGATCGGACTCAAGCCGCCCTGTAGTACGGGCATCAGCGACACGGCTCCCCGCGGAGCACCTCCTAGCGGGGAACGAATCGCCACCGTCCGCCGTCCCACCACGCGGCGCCATCCGGACTGTGCGGTACGAACTCAGGTGCCGCCTCGTCGCAGTTGACCCAGCTCGTGCCGTTCCACCAGTACCTGCCGTCCGGGGACATCGTCACCGCCGCGGTCGGTGCGGCCTGCGGCGCCTCCGCGTCGGCGGCGATGATCTCGGATCGGAACTTGTTCCCGGTGAAGAGGCGTTCCTGACCGATGGTGATCTGGATGGGGTTGCCCACGGGCGGTCCGAGCCGAGTGGCTCGCGGCAGGACGCCGAGCACCCGCTTGGGCTTCTGACCGTGACCGCAGTCGAGCACGAAGATCTCATCCTGGGTGACGGCGAGGATGCGGTTGCGGTTGATCAGCAGGAAGATGAGCGCGCCGGGGAGTATGCCGAGCAGCAGGAGGCCGATGAACAGCCAGATGCCCTTCGTTCCGGCGATGAGGATGTGCCGGATCTGTGCTCCCGGGGGGAGCAGCGGCTGCGTCCGTTCGATCATCCGTTGCCGGCCTCGCCAGACCGCGGCGGGCGGGCTGGCCCACTGAGGATTCCAGCCCACCGGACCTGCCTGAACCGGCCCTGCCTGAACCGGACCTGCCTGGACCGGCATGGCAGGAGCCGACCCGGGGGCGGCACGCGGCGCTTCCGCGGCGACCCACTGAGTTCCGTCCCAGTAATGGCTGCCATCGGACGAGCGAGGGAACGGCTCGTGCTGCGGAGGCTGAACGTTGGACATCACGCCCACCCCACTACCTCGACCGGGACGAACCCCTACTGTGCTCGGTGGGCTCATCCCCCTGATCCATGTGCTCAGCCTCGCAGCGCTCCGCGTCAGGGGCGAGAGGCGGAAGTCCCGATCGGGGCGTCGAAGGCACGCAGGCGAACGCGACCATCGGCGTTGAACACCCGAGCGGATCACCGGGATGCTCTTGCCATGACCACCCGCGACGAGATCCTCGCCGTGCTCCCCAACCTCGAGTTCAGGAGCGGCGACGGCACCTTCTCGGTCGAGGACGTCGTGGGCGCGCTGCGACGCCGAGGGTCTCAATACAGCGAGCGCACGATCCGCACCCAAGTCACGTCGCGCATGTGCGTCGACCGCGGACAGCCGCACCACGCCGTGGTCGACGACGACCTCGAGCGAGTCGAACGCGGCCGGTGCAGGCGCCGTCAGGGGCCGAGCAACGCTCCATGACCCGTGGACCGGGCTCAGGTACGCGGATAGGCGCCGTACACGCGGTACTGCTCTCGCCGCGCAACGGTCTCCTTGGGCGACTCGCTCTCGAAGTCCGGCCGAAGTTCACGTACGAGTTCGAAGAACTGGTCGCTTGGCAGGCCGCTGCCGGCGTTGACAACGAGAGCCGTGATCAGAATCCCCGACACCTCGTGCGATCTTCTGCAGACCTTTCCCAGAGTCGTGCTCATCAGTGGACCACGCACTGGCAGACCCGGAACAGCCTCGGACAGCCCCTTGTAGGTGACCTTCTCTCCCTGCCGGGCCTTCTCCTCCAGGACGTCCATGACCCGCTGCACCAGGTCGTCCGATACCTGCACGTTGGGACCCCCAAGCACGACAGACCCACCGACAACTGCAGGTCCGGACAAGATCCAGCCGATGTCGGAGCATGATCCCATGAGTCTGACCACTGCTGCCCTCGGTACGGACCTGTCTGACCAGCACGGGCAACGAGCCCTTCGAAAGGGTCGGCACCGGAACACCGCCCTCGCCGCTTGGCGCCGCACCCGAGCGGTCGAACTGGCCACGCAGGGCCTCACCTACCAGCAGATCGCCGACGAGCTCGGCTACGCCCATCGCGCCACCGTCCACCGGATCGTGCAGCAGGCGCTGGAGTCCCGGCTGACCGAGGGCGTCGAACAGCTGCGCGAGGTCGAGGTGGCCCGGCTGGACGCGCTCCAGGCCGGGCTGTGGGAGGCGGCGATGGCTGGCGACGCCGCCGCGGTGAACGCGATCGTGAAGATCGTGCAGACGCGCAGCCGGATCACCGGGCTGCTCGAGGGGCCGATTCGCAGGAGCAGCGGCGCCACGAGCGATGGAAGCGGCCGAACCGTCGTGCTGGCCGCCCGATAACCGGCGTTCTTGCGCGGTCGACCGGCACATGCGAGCGGACATCCGCAGCGGTGCCTCTTGGGGTCGTCGTAGCCGCACCAGGAATGACGTGGCGTTGGGGGTTCGGAATGTGCTGGCGGGGCGCTGGTGGTCGACCGTTCACTGTTGGTCGGTCGGGAACATGTCGGTGAGTCGGGCGCTTTCGGCGGCGTTCAACTGTGACGGCCGTCCGGACATGATGCCTGTGGTGGCCCTCAGCGGTGCGCCGATGTGGATGCCGTCCGGTCGTATGTCGTATTCGCGGATGGTCTTGTCGTGGTCGGAGCCGCGGGCCTTCAGTACGGCGATGCCGCGTTTGAGTTCGCCGTAGACCTCGACGTATCGGAGCATGACGATGGTGTCGGTGAGCGAGGAGACGTGTTCTTGTGTGGCGGTCAGTTCCGGGCCGGTGAGGCCGGCCTGACCCACGGTGAGGAGGCCGGCGATCTCGTGCTGCTTGAGGAAGGCGGTCAGGCCGAGGGCGAACTCACGGAAGCTGCGCTCGGGTCCGATGCGTCGTAACGAGGTGAGGCTGTCGAGCACGAGCCGGGTCGCGCCGAGTTCCGCGACGGCAGCCTGGATGCGGACCAGGTGCTCTTCGAGAGTGCGGCTCTCGGGGTAGTCGATGAGGAAGCGGAGCTGGCCTTCGGCTTCTAATGCATCAACGTCGTATCCCCAGCCGGCGACGGCGCGGGTCATCTGCTCGCGACTCTCCTCGAACCCCACGACGATCGCGGGTTCGCCCTGCTGCGCGCCGGCGAGCGCGAACTGCACGGCCAGGGAGGTCTTGCCGGTGCCGGTGGATCCGGAGACGAGGGTGACGGCGTCCTGGAACAGTCCCCCGCCGCACATCTCGTCGAACGCCGGGCTGCCGCTGGTGATACGTGCGCTGGCCGAGGGCTGGTCCAGCTCGACGGTGAGCGGGATCACCGCCATGCCCTGCTCACGCGTGATCGCGAACGGGAACTCGCCTTGGCGGTGTCGGGTGCCGCGGAACTTGAGTACCTCGATGGTCCGGCGCCTGGTCTCTTGCTCTAGCACGTTGCGCAACATGACCAGGTTGTCCGCGACGAGCTCCTCGACGCCGATCGGGGTGACGTGGCCGGACCCCTCGTCACGCGCGATGGTCATCAGCGCGGTCACGCCGAGCCGTTCGAGCCGGGCGGTGATCCGGACCAGGCCGTCGCGGACGGCGTCGCTGTCGTCGAACCGTGCGAACAGCACGTTCAGCGAGTCGATGGCGACGCGTGTCGCGCCGGTGCGCTCGACCGCGTCGGTGATCCCGTCCAGCAGCACGTTGAGATCGAAGTGCCCGCCGACGACGGTCGACTTCTCCTCGGGGACCGGGCTGCCGTCGATGAAGGTCCACCTGCCGTCGAGCTCCCAGGCGGGTACCTCCCAGCCGAACTCGCCGATGAACCAGCGCAGCTTGCGAGCCGGTTCGCCGAAGGTCACGAACACTCCCGGCTGGCCGAACTGGCGCACACCCTCGGCGAGGAACTGCAGGGCGAGCACCGTCTTGCCGGAGCCGGCGGTGCCGGCGACCAGGGTGACGCTGCCTTCCGGTAGTCCGCCCTGGCTGACATGGTCGAATCCCGGGATGCCGGTCGGCAGCCTCGGCAGTAGGGCGGGGGTGGGCTCGTCAGGCATGGCGGTCACCGTTCCGTCGTCACGGCCGCAGGTGGAGGTTCACCACGGCCGCCGCAACGTCGTGGATGCCTGCGTTGTGGTCACGGGAATGTTTGCGCAGCACGTCGAACGCCTCATCGACGCTGATGCCACGCGCCTCGGCCAGCACGCCTTTGGCCTGCTCGATGAGAATGCGGCTGGTCAGCGCGTGCTTGAGCTGTGCATTCGTTTGCCGCTCCCGGCCTAGCGCGGAGGCGTGCAGCATGTAGCAGCAGGCGATGTTGGCCATGATCCGGGCAACCCGCAGCTCCTTGTCAGTCCACGCGTGGGGCGTGCCGTCGTAGAGACCGAGTACTCCGAGGACCGCTTCGCCGGCAGCGATCGGAACGGCGGCCACCGAGCGGATCTCGCCCTCCGCGAGGGCGACGTACTCCGGCCACCGCTCGGCGAACTCGCCCATGGTCAGGTCGGTCACCAGCACGGGCTGCCCGCTGCGCTTGGCGTCGGCACACGGCCCGACCTGCCGGGCCTCCGCGGACCGCTCCAGCTCGGCGATCGCGTCGACCGGCGCGATGACGTCAGTCAGGCGCTCTTGCCGCACGACGGTGACGCTCACGCCCCTGACACCGGCCGCCATGGGGGCCTGCTCGGCCAGTGTGCGCAACACGTCACCGAGCGCATAGTCGCCCGTCATCGTCGCGGCGAACCGCTCCACGGTGGCAAGCAGCGCATCGGCGTCGGCCACGGGCACGACCACCCCCTGCTCCGTCGCTCTGCCTCCCTACCCGCTTCAGACATTGCCGAACGGCAGAGGCAGAGTCCACACCGCCGCACTCCTCCATCGGCTGTGCCAACACCCCGGCATGATCCCGGATGCAGCGCCGGCCTCCCGCTGCAGATCGCCCGCGGGATGGGCACTACCCAGGCGGCCTCCGGCCAAGGAGCTGTTGACGCAAGGCCGCCGTTTCGGCGGCCAGGAGCAGGACCCGGTTTGCGGCGCATGCTCCGGGTCCAGGCGATGGCGGGAAGGGTGGCGAGGATCGTTCCGAGGGCGTAGGCGGAGACGAGCTCTTGTCCCGACGCATACCGCGTTCGACGTGGTTCTGCAGGCACCGCAACTCAATTGGTTGACATAGCAGTCATTTGGGCGGAATGTAGACGGTGCAGCCAAATTCGCGTCAGGTCCTCGCGTGGAATTTCTTCCCGTGATCTTGAGGACATTTCCCGTTGACGCATCTCCGGCACGTTTCGATGGCCGACCGCGTGCGGCGGGTTGTGTCGCCCTCGCACGGTGCGCGCCTCAACGCGGCCCAGGCGCTAGAAGAGATCACCTCGACGGGTGACGAGCTGGTGCTGCACGGCTCGAACCTCGATCTCTTCGCCGGTCATCCCGCCGGTCTGTCGCAGCGCCGGGCTGCAGGCCGGCTCGGGACGGCGCTGTGGGAGACGTTCCCCGCCCACGTGGCCCTGCTCGACCGGGACGGCGTCGTGGTGTCAGTGAACCGCGCCTGGCGAGAGTTCGGCCTGTCCAACGGCGGCGGCGCCGCTACCGGAGTCGGCACCAACTATCTCCACGTCTGTGACCGGGCGGCCGCCGCCGGGGAGCCGGAAGCCGCCGAGGCTGCCGACCTCGTCCGGACGGCACTGGGCGGCGCCATTCGCGAAACGCGCCTCACCTACGCCGCCGCCTCAACCGCGGGCACCCGCTGGTTCAGCGTCCAGGCCATCCCGATCCCCGGCCGGCACAGCGGCGCGCTCGTCGTCCACACCGACACCACCGCCGACCGCCAGCGGGAACGGGAATGGCAGCACCGGGCACTGCACGACCCACTGACCGGCCTGCCGAACCGCGCCTTGCTTTCGGACCGGCTCGAGCACGCCGTCGCGGCCGCCGCCCGCGATCCCCGGTCGCTCGGGGTGCTGTTTGTCGATCTCGACGACTTCAAGGCCGTCAACGACACCGCCGGGCACGCGGCCGGCGACCAGGTGCTGGCCGAAGTCGCCACTCGGATGGCAGGCAGCGTGCGCGCCGCCGACACTCTCGGCCGGTGGGGCGGCGACGAGTTCCTCGTCATCGCCGAACGCCTCGACAGCAGCACGACCGCCGCTGACGTCGCCGGACGGCTGACCGCCAGCCTGAACGAACCCGTGAGTATCGGGACGTCGCGGCAGGCACGGCCGGGCGGACTGGTCTTCGTCGGGCCCAAAGGCGGCCCTCTCCGCGGGTCCACGTTCGGACGCTCCGTGTGGCGCCCGGCGGTCGCGGGGGCGGGCTTGCCGGGACTTCACTTCCACGACCTGCGGGGATTCGCCGCCACACTCGCCGCCATCTCCGGCGCGACGACCGCTGAGCTGATGCGGCGCCTCGGCCACTCGACCGTGGACATGGCTCTTCGTTACCAACGGGCGACTTCGGACCGCGATGCCGCCATCGCCCGTGCCCTCAGTGACCACGTCACCCACTGGTCGAGCCAGTAGGGGCGTCGTACCGCCTGCAGACGCCTCCAAGGCACGCTTGAGGCACGGGCACGGCGCAGGAGCCGGGAGAGCAGAGGGGTACACCCGTGTGACCTGCAGGTTCCCGTCGGATGGGTGCTTGGCGGTCCCAGCTTCCCAAGCTGAGAACGCGAGTTCGATTCTCGTCACCCGCTCCAGCACGTCCGGATAGAGGGCTCAGCCGTTTCCTCGGCCCGCTGAATCAGCCCTCGGCCCGCTGAATCAGCCCTCGGCCCGCTTCTTCAGCCCCTCGGCCTCGGCGCGCACGTAGCGCCGGATGAGCCGCGCGTAGAACAGCCCGGTGACGCCGGCGAACGGACCGGTCTGTTCGAGCACGAGGACGACGTGGGAACCGGCGCCGGTCGGCTCGATCCGGTGCTCCGCCCGCGAGGCCATGCCGGGGCTGTCCGAGCGCCAGGAGAACGATCTGCCCGGCTCGACCTCGTCCACGGTCCAGGTGACGGTCGGGAGCTTGGGCTGCCGGACGCGGACCTTCCCGCCCACGGTCAGGCCGCCTTCCCCGCCGTCTCCGGACAGCGGCCGGACCTCCCGCATGGACGGCGTCCACTCCGGCCAGCGCTCGAGGTCGGCCAGCACCCGCCAGACGTCCGCCGGGGGGGCGTCGATGTCGATCGATTCCTCATAACGAGCCATGTCGGAAGTCTGGACCGAGGCAGATGCTGTGCGGGTGGTCGACGGAGAGGAAATCCGGGCGGACGGCGACCTGACCTGGCGGCCGCTCGCACCCGACGACCTGCCGCAGCTCGCCGCGTGGCTGCGCGAGCCGCGGGTCGCCCGCTGGTGGAACCAGCCGTCGTCGCTGGAGGAGGTCGAGCGCGACTTCGGCCCCAGCTCCCGCGGCGAGGAACCCGGCGAGGACCTCGTCGTCCTGCTCGACGGGCGTCCGATCGGCCTGATCCAGCGCTCGCGGATCGGCGACTACCCGGGCGACATGAAGGAGTACGCGGCTGTCGTCGACGTGCCGGCCGGCGCCGTCCAGCTCGACTACCTCATCGGGAGCACGACCGACCAGGGGCGCGGCCTCGGACCGCGCATGATCGCCGCCGCGGTGCGGGACGCGTGGGAGACCTACCCGGACGCCCCGGCCGTCCTGGTCGCGGTCGTCGCCGCCAACACCGGCTCGTGGCGGGCGCTCGAGAAGGCGGGGCTGCGGCGGGTGGCCGAGGGCCCGATGGAGCCCGACAACCCGATAGACGACCCCCTGCACGTCGTCTACCGCATCGACCGGCCCGCCTGAGACGACCCGACCAGGCGGCTCATCCGGTCCCGCAGCAGCCCGAGCTGCTCCACGACACCCGGCGACGCCTCGACCACCTCGGCGCCGGCCCCGCCGTCGAGCTCCAGCATCGTCAGGCTGACCGC
Organism: uncultured Actinomycetota bacterium; assembly: GCA_963783105.1. GTDB lineage: Bacteria > Actinomycetota > Actinomycetes > Frankiales > Frankiaceae > JAVEDQ01. The sequence continues at coordinate 510,518 of CAWAMI010000001.1, read as the reverse complement.
GAGCCAGCGCAGCGAGTCGCCGGACGCCTCGAGCCGGCAGGTGCCGTCCCCGTTGTCGGAGAGCTCGCCCATCCAACGCGGCACCGACGACCGGACCTCCTCCGACGGCCCCGCGATCCGCAGGACGACGGAGTGCTGCTGCGGCCGCGAGCGCAGCGAGGCGTCGAGGAAGGCCGCCGCGTTCTCCGCGGGCAGATCCCGCGGCGGCACCCGCACGCCGGTCGCGAACGGCGTGCTGACCCGGTCGGCGCGGAAGGTCCGCCAGTCGCCGCGGTCGACGTCCCAGGCGATGAAGTACCAGCGGCGCGACCGGGAGACGAGGCGGTGCGGCTCGACCAGCCGGGCGCTGACCGTCCCGTCGTTGGCCGTGTAGGAGAAGCGCAACCGCTCAGAGCCGCGGCACGCCTGGGCGATGGCGACGAGGACGTCCGGGTCGATCGGGTTGCCGCTCCAGCCCGGGGTGCTCACGGTGGCGGCGGCGATGACCTCCACCCGACGCCGAAGCTTCGGCGGCAACACCTGCTGCAGCTTCGCCAGCGCCCGCACCGACGTCTCCTCTATCCCGGTGACCGCGCCGCCCGCGCTGGTACGCAGCCCGACGGCGATGGCCACGGCCTCCTCGTCGTCGAGCAGCAGCGGCGGGATCTGCGCCCCGGCCTGCAGGCGGTAGCCGCCGTAGGTGCCGCGGGTGGTGTCGACCGGGTAGCCGAGCTCGCGCAACCGGTCGACGTCGCGTCGCAGCGTTCGGGGGCTGACCTCGAGTCGCTCGGCCAACTCGTCCCCCGGCCAGTGCCGATACGTCTGCAGCAGGGACAGCAGCCGGAGCACGCGGGCCGTCGGATCCATGTCGGAAGACTCCCACGGCTTGCGGTCAGGATCTGTCCGCAAGGGTTCCTAGCGTGCGTCTCATGTTCGCAACCCTGCGCAGAACGACCAGCCGTCCCGGCCCCGACGACAGCGCCGTCACCGCGCGCGGCCCACGTCGGACGTCCCGCTCCGAGGACGCGCCGAACAGCGAGGTGACAGCGGTTCCACCTCCGTCGCCGGCTGAGACGTGCGGTCCGACCCCGCCGGCGAGGGGGAGGCGTGAGGAGCACGGCTCGGCCCAGCGCGATCATCCCGGCGCGTAGGCGGGGGTGCGGACCCAGCGGACCGCATCCGGCAGCAGCGTCCGGACGAACAGCGCTCCGGCGTAGGGCTCCATGTGCACGCCGTCGACCGCGCGGAGCCGGCGGCCGTCGCGCTTGGCCTGGAAGGTGCCGCCGGGGCAGACGAGCTCGCCGAAGGGCAGCGAGGTGGTGGCGCCCGGGTACCGCTTGGTCACCGCGTCGAGCAGGGCGGTGAGCCGGGCGTAGCGCTCGGCGTGCTGCGGCGGCAGGCGGTTGGGTCCGACGGCGTTGGCGAGGTCGGCGTCGTTGCAGGGCGGGGTGAGGGTGGCGACCCGGCCGCCGCGGCTCGTGAGGATGCGCAGGGCCGTCTCGAACTCCGACGTGACGTAGGCGTCGAACGACGGCTCGCCCAGCTTCTGCCACTGGCCGTCGCGCTGGCGGTCGAAGGTGTCCCAGACGCTCGGCAGCAGCAGGGTGACGTCGGGACGGAACCGGTCGACCAGGTCCTGCCACCGCTGCGGCCAGACCAGACACGCCTCCGGCTGGTCCCAGCCGCGCGGCTTGCCGCGGGTGACGCCGCAGCCCAGGTAGCCCTGGTTCGTGAAGGTGACGGTCGCCGGGTCGACGGCGGGAATCATCCCCTCACCCAGGGAGAACGCCACGCTGTCGCCCACGAGCATCACGCGGACCGGACCCTTGCGGGTGACCGCGGGAGCCAGGACCCGGCGCGCGACGGTGCCTGACGGGCGCGCGGACGGCTCGGTGGCGGCCGGCGGCGCCGGTGGGGGCGCGTCCGGCGTGGTCTGCTGCAGGGCGGCGAGGGCGCTGGTCGAGCGCGGAGTCGGGACGGCCAGCAGCGTGACGGCCAGCGCGACCACGGCGAGCGGCACGACCACGCGGGCCATCGCCCGTCGGGTGGGTCGCAGGGCGCCCGGCAGGCGGCTCGGCAGCTGCAGGCCGTTGCGGCGGATCGGCTGCTCGACGAGATGGAAGCACGCGATCGAGACCCCGAGCATGACGGCGGCCCGCAGCACGGCGAGCTGCCAGCCTCCGACGCCGACCCGCGCCGGCGTCAGGAAGACGACGGCCGGCCAGTGCCACAGGTAGAGGCCGTAGGAGATGCGGCCGAGGTAGACGAGCGGCGCCACGGCCAGCAGGCGGGCGGGCAGCCCGCGCGGCGTGACCGTCACCGAGGCAAGGACTGCCGCGGTGGCCAACGCGACCAGGGCGAAGCCGCCGCGGTAGAGCCAGGCCGATTCGCCGTTCACCCGGAGGAAGAAGACGCCGAGCGCGGCGAGTCCGAGCAGGCCGGTCGCGACGGACAACGGGCGCGTCCGGGGACTCGGCGCGACCGCCCATCCGGACCTGCCGGACAGGCGGACGTGTCGCCGGTGCAGCAGCGCGGCGAGGGCGCTGCCGACGAGCAGGGCCTGCGCGCGGGTGTCGGTCCCGAAGTACAGCCGGTCGACGCCGATCCCCGCCCGGGCGAGCCCGAGCATCAGCCCCGCGGAGAGCACGGCCCCGCCGACGGCGAGCACCAGGAGCAGCCGGGACGAGCGGCGGACGGTCAACGCGAGGATCGCGAGCAGCGGCCAGACGACGTAGAACTGCTCCTCCACGCCGAGCGACCACGTGTGCCGCAGGGGCGAGACGGCGACCGTGTCGAAGTAGCTCGAGCCGCTGACCACGGCGTGCCAGTTCGCCACGTAGAGCAGCGTCGCCACGCCCTCGTCCCGGATGCCGGACACCTGCGCGGGGTCGGAGACCCACTGGGCCAGCACCGCGACGACCACGAGCACCAGCAGCAGCGCGGGGAGCAGGCGTCGCCACCGTCGGATCCAGAAGCGACGCAACGAGAGACGTCCCGTCTCGCGCCACTCACCGAGCAGCAGCCCGGTGATGAGGAAGCCGGAGAGGACGAAGAACACGTCGACGCCGAGCAGCCCGCCGGGGAAGGCGTCGAAGCCCAGGTGGAACAGGACGACGGCCAGCACGGCGACGCCCCGGAGCCCGTCGAGGGGCCGGAAACGCGACTCACGCGTCGGCGCCGTCCTGGGCCGGGCGGGCGACCGGGAAGGGGGCCCGGGGGGCGGCTCGGCCGTCTGCTCGGACACGGTCACCCCGATCAGACGTTCCTTTCGCGAGACTTCAGCCTAGGACGGCCGCGGCTCATCGGCGATCATGACCGGCCATCACGGCTGTTATCGGCAGCAGGGGGCGACTGAGGACCCGCCGGCGGCGGTCGTCGGTTCGGTGGCAGGGAGGCGTCATGTCGTGGTTCTCGGTCCGCGCGGTCGCCCGCGGCGTATGGCTGATCGCGGAGCCCGGGCACGTGAACAGCTGGCTGGTGGCGGGCCGCGACCGCGCGGTGCTGCTCGACACCGGGCTCGGCATCGAGCCGATCCGTCCGGTGGTCTCGGCGCTGACGCCGCTTCCGGTCACGGCCGTCAACAGCCACTCGCACTTCGACCACACCGGCGGCAACGCGGAGTTCTCCTCGCTCGCGGTGCACGAGAGCTGCGCCGCCCTCCTCACCGTCGGCGTGCCCCGGGAGGTACGCGACGCCTACCTCGCGTCGGCGCGGCGCCGGCTCGATGCGGCGGGCCAGTACCGGGAGCTCGACCGCGACCACTTCCACCTGCTGTCGGCCGACAGCGACCCTCGCCCGCTACCGCCCGGATTCGACGCCGCGAGCTGGGACCCGACACCGGGCACGGTGACGGAGGAACTCGTCGACGGCTCGGTCCTCGACCTCGGCGGCCGGCAGCTGACGGTGCTGCACACGCCCGGCCACAGCCCGGACGCGCTGTGCTTCTTCGACGAACGGGCCGGCATGCTGTTCGGCGGCGACACGCTCAACACCGGCCCGATCTACGCGCACGACGCGGATGCCGACGTGTCGGAGTTCGCCCGCTCCACCGCGCGGCTGGCGCAGTACGCGGACGACGTGCACCTCGTGTTCGCCTGCCACTTCGGGCGCGCCGTCGTCGAGGGGCGGTTCGTCCGCGAGGTGGCGGAGGGGTTCGCGCGGCTGGTCGAGGGCGACGTCGACCTACGCCCGGCGCGCGACTGCTTCCTGACGCCGGTACGGGAGGCTGTCTTCGGGCAGTTCTCGATCCTGGTGCCGTCCGAGCCCGACGGCGTCGATCAGGAGGACGCGGGGGCTCGGACTACAGGGCCTCGGACCACAGGGCCTCGGACCACAGGGCCTCAGGGAACGTGACGCATCGGGTAGGTCGGCCGCCAGCTGTACCGCCGGGGCTCCTGCGTGAGCGGCCAGTCCGCGTCCGACCGCGTGCTCACCGGGTAATCGAAGTGGACGTCCGGGTGGTCGTTCCGGAGGTGGTACTCGAGCACGGTCTTGTAGTCGAAGACCAGTTCGCAGCAGGGGCAGTGGTGTGTGCTCATGAATCGCCTCCCGACGACGCCGCAGACGGGTCGGCCGCACGCGACGGGAGAAGGGCACACCCGTGCGCTGCGGACGTCAAGCGCTTCGCGACGACCCCGGTCGGGTTGACCCCTGCGGACGACCCGCGTTAGGGAGGTATCCGACAAAAGCCCAAGCGCGCCGCTCTGGCGCCTGGTGCGGACACGCACCGGCGGTCACTCGCACCCGGCGGCAAGGCGCCGGCAGATCCACTCGGGCCGGCTGCCGTGCACCGCCCGGGCCGGTCGGCAGCAGCATGGTGTTCGGGAGCGGGCTGTCCGCGTTGACCCCGGTTCCCGTCCCCGAACTGGCGGCGGCGGAGCGCCGGCTCAGCGCACAACGCGTCGAGGCGACGACGCCTGGCCCGCTCCTGGCCGGGATCAAGCCGCCTGCGCTCGCCGCGTCCGAGACGGCCGCCGGCTCCGGTACCGCGTTGTTCGGCGTCGTGCCGGGCGATGCCGTTCCCGCGGTGCTCGCCGCGCTCGCCACCGCCTGAGACCGTTCTGAGGCCTACCCGCGCTCGCCCCCGGTCGGTCGGCGCCAGGCGTGCGGCACGGTTGCTTGTGCCGAGGCCGCTCCTCGTTTTCTGGGGGCCTCTCCCCGCAGCTCGAGGCCGCTCGCCAGCCAGATGTCTCCTCGGAATTTCTTCCGCTGCCGCTGTTCTCCAGACCCGTTTTTGTCGTACGGCCTCGTGCGATATTCGAACATGTGTTCGACAGGGAGAAGGTGCAGGCGGGCCGGCCGTCGGAGGAGACGGTCCGGATGCTGCTGGGTGTCGATCTGTCCACGTCTGGGCCGGGCGGATGCGCTGGCGGTGGTGGCGGGCTGCGAGCGGGCGGTGCGGCTGCTGCAGGCCGTGCAGGCCGAGGCGGTGGTGGTGGCGGCGGGCTCGGAGCCGTTGCCTGATCCGGTGAACGACACGGAGGATCTGGACGAGGCGGCCGAGGAGGTCGCGCTGCTGCTGGGCGGGAGCCGGGACTTCCAGCTGGGCCGGGTCGAGACGACGCGTCGGCTGGTGGCGCATCTGCCCGGCACGCTGGGGGCGATGCGGGACGGGGATTTCGGCTGGTACGAGGCCCGGTCGATGGTCGGCGCGGCCGAGCAGCTGGACTTCGATCCGGGCAAGATCGCCCGGCTGGAGCGGCAGGTCCTGCCGCGCGGCACGGCCAATCTGTCCCGTCGGCTGCGTCGGGCGGTGCTGCGGCTCGATCCGGCGGCGGCGCGGAAGAAGGCCGAGCAGCGGCGGCTGGAACGCTCGCTGCGGTTCTCCAAGAACGCCTTCGGCTCCGGGGAGGCGAGCATGCACGCCGAGGGACCCACCTCGGCGGTCGCGCTGCTCGCCGCCGCGATCGATCTCGACGCCAAGCAGCGTCCGCCCGGGGATTGCCGGGCCATTGCGACGCGCCGGTTCGACGTCCTCGCCGGCTGGGCGCGCACCCGGCTCGGCCTACCCGACCCGCACGCCGACCCGGCTCCCGAACCAGGTTCCGCCGACCCCCCGACCGGCGGCACGGCGACGGCGGGCGCCGCGGAAGCTGCGGCGGGCACGGACGGCACGGAGACGGCGCGGACGGCACGGACGGCGCGGACGGCGCGGATGGGCCGGCTACGACCTCGCAACTGGCGCAGCCGACGGGGTCGGCGGGGTCAGGGGGCTCGGCGGGCGGGTCGGGGAGGTGTGGCTCCTGCGGCCGGTCCGGTCCGCCGCGGGTCCCGATCAACGTCACCGTCTCGATGGCCACCCTGCTCAACCTGTCCCCGGAGCCCGGTGAGATCGACGGCTGGGGCCTGGTCGACGCCGACACCGCCCGCGAACTCGCCGCGGACGGCGAGTGGCGCCGCTGGCTCGTCGAACCCGAGACCGGCCGGCTACTGGACGTCGGCTCCGCCACCTACCGGCCCACCGCCGCGCTCGACCGGTACGTCCGGGCCCGCGACCGCACCTGCCGCTTCCCGAACTGCAACCGCCCCGCCGTCCAGTGCGACCTCGACCACTGGCGCGCCTTCCACACCGAAGGCGGCTCCACCACCGAGGACAACCTCACCACGCTCTGCCGACGACATCACAACCTCAAACACCACACCGGCTGGGCCTACCAGCCCCGGCCCGGCGGCGGCGCCGTCTGGACCTCCCCCAGCGGCAACACCTACCAACAACTCGCCGAGATCATCGAAGAGATCGACTGGACCGACCCTGATCCACCTCCGGGCGAGCCAACCACGAGCCCGGACGGCTCCACCCGCCCCACAGCCGGGCCCGCCGATCGGCCCACCGCCGTCCGCGAACCCGACCCCTGGCTCACGCCCTCCACCGACGAATGCCCGTTCTGAGGGCCTACCGCGGGGACAGATCGCCCTGACCCCGGGTTGCGAACGCTTGTTAGGACCGGCCTAGGATCGGACATACACAACCAAAACCGCCATTCGGCGGACGGTGCGCCCCAGCGCCGTCAACAGCGAGACATCCGTGGTACCCCAGCACCCGGGAGTTGTTCCCCAGTGACGTCCACACGTCCGTCCTCAGCGCGCTCATCAAGGACCCACGTCGGCCACCTCGCTCGCCGCAGCGGTCTGATCGGCGGCGCCACACTCACCCTGGCACTCGGCGGGGTCGTCGCGGCAGGACCGGCATCCGCCGCCCTGCTGCCCTCGACCTCCGGCGTCTCGTCGGCCACCTCTTCGGCCACGTCGTCGGTCACCTCGGCGCTTCCGAAGACGACATCACTGCCCAAGGTCAGCGCCCCCACCTCCTCGAGCAAATCGCTTCGCACCCCCTCGGTCTCCGGCACCGTCGGCGGGCTCACCGGCACCGTCGGCTCGACGGTCGGTTCCGTCGGAACCACCGTCGGCTCGGCCGGCGGAACCGCCGGAGGAGCCGTGAGCTCCGTCGGCAGCAAGGTCGGCGGCGCACTCGGCGGGACTGCCGGGCACGTCACCAAGAAGACGACGTCGACCGTCGGCCGCACGGTCACGCGGACGACCGGGACGGTCGGAACCACCGTCACCCACACCGGCACCACCGTCGGCAGCGCCGGCTCGGGATCGGGCTTGTCGGGCGGCTCCGGCAGCGGCTCCGGCAGCGGCTCGGGCGGCGGCTCCGGCTCCAGCGGCGGCTCCGGATCGGGCGGCGGCAGCGGTGGCACGGGGTCCTGGAGTTCCGCCCCCAGCGGCGGTACCGGCTCAGGCGGATCCGGCGGTGGCAGCGGCGGTGGCGCGGGGGCGAGCGGCGCCTCGGGCTCGACCGCCGGTGCCGGTGGCGCCGGGGCCGCGGGCGTCCCGGGGACGAGCGCGGCCGAGGGCTCCACCGGGCAGGGAGGTTCCGGCGTCGTCGGAGCGGCTGCCGCCGGAGCAGCGAAGACCCTCTCGGGCGGACACGCGCTGTCGGGCATGTCGGCCGTTCCGACTCCGAACCTCGCCGTCGCGGAGCGCGACATGGCGGCCGCTCAGCTGCCGAAGATCCAGGCTCCGGTGCTCGCCGCCGCCAAGACGTCGGCCGGTTCCGGTACCGCCCTGTTCGGCATCCTCTCCCGCGAGGCGGTTCCGGCACTGCTCACCGTGCTCGCGTCGGCCGCGATCGCCGCCGTCGCCGGTGGCAACCTCCGTGCCTGGCAACTCCGGCGCGGGGCCGTTCCCGCCTGACCGTCCCGCCTGCGTCGGCGCTCACGACCGGGGCACCGGCCGTTCCGCCGATCGCAGGCTCGCGAGGGCCATCTGCTCGAGCAGCCGTCGCACCCGCTCGGAGCCGGGCTCGGACGCCGGGCTCGGAGCCGGGCTCGGAGTCGGACGTGAAGCCGGGCCCGGCGTCGAACCCGACGTCCGCTCCCACGTGCGGCGTCGAGTTGAGCAGGCCGAAGACGGCGTGCGCGCGGGTCCGCGCCTCGTCGAGCGAGAGACCGGGAGTGAGCCGGGTCAGCACACCGACCCACACCTCGAGGTACTCCCGCTGCAGCCGACGCACCCGGCGGGCGACCTCGGGCGACAGGTTCGACAGGTCCCGGCCCTGCACCGAGATCAGTTCCGGCTCGGTGAGCGCGAACTCGGTGTGGAACGCCACCAGCCGCCGCAGCGCCTCGGCGTCGTCGCCGGCCGTCGCCACCTCGGCCCGCCCACCCTCGAGCAGCCGCTCGCTGACCCCGACGAGCAGCGCCGAGAGCACGGCGTCCTTGTTCGGGAAGTGCCGGTAGACCGCCGGACCGCTGATGTCGGCGGCGGCGCCGAGGTCCTCGATCGAGACGCCGTGGAAGCCCCGCTCGGCGAACAGCCGCGCCGCGGCGTCGAGCAGCCGCTTCCGCCGGTCGGCCTTCTGCCGGCTGCGCAGGCCCTCGGGCACGGGCACCTCCCGTCGATCCCACACCGAGCCCTCGGTGCACTGGACCGGGGCCACGGTGCGGGCTAACGTACCCCCGTTCGGTTAATGAGTCTTAACTGAGGGAGCGGGTGGCGTGGACGAGCTGCTCGGCACCGCCGCCGACCCCTCGGCGGAGTCGTTCGAACGCAACGTCGCCCACCACACCGCGCTCGCGGACGAGCTGCGCGATCGCCTCACGGTGACCGCACGCGGAGGTTCCGAGACCGCACGGGAACGACACGTCGACCGCGGCAAGCTGCTCCCCCGCGACCGCGTCGATCTGCTGCTCGACCCCGGCAGCCCGTTCCTGGAGCTCAGCCCGCTCGCCGCCACCGGCCTGTACGACGACGAGGCGCCCGGGGCCGGCATCCTGACCGGCGTCGGCCGCGTCTCCGGCCGCGAGTGTGTGATCGTCTGCAACGACGCCACGGTCAAGGGCGGCACGTACTACCCGGTCACGGTCAAGAAGCATCTCCGGGCGCAGGAGGTGGCGCTGCACAACCGCCTCCCGTGCATCTACCTCGTCGACAGCGGCGGCGCGTTCCTGCCGAAGCAGGACGAGGTCTTCCCCGACCGCGAGCACTTCGGCCGCATCTTCTTCAACCAGGCGACGATGAGCGCCCGCGGCATCCCGCAGATCGCCGCGGTGCTCGGCTCCTGCACCGCCGGCGGCGCCTACGTGCCCGCGATGGCGGACGAGGCGGTGATCGTCCGCAACCAGGGGACGATCTTCCTCGGCGGCCCGCCGCTGGTGAAGGCCGCGACCGGTGAGGTCGTCAGCGCCGAGGACCTCGGCGGCGGCCTGCTGCACAGCCGCACCAGCGGCGTCACCGACCACCTCGCCGACGACGACGCCCACGCGCTGCGCATCGTCCGCCAGATCGTCGCGAACCTCGGCCCGCGCGCCCCGCGCCCGTGGGAGACCCGCACGCCCGAGCCGCCCGGCCGTCGACCCCGGCGAGCTGCTCGGCGTCGTCCCGTCCGACTCCCGCGCCTCCTACGACGTCCGCGAGGTGATCGCCCGGCTCGTCGACGGCAGCCGCTTCGCGGAGTTCAAGGCGGAGTACGGGACGACGCTGGTCACCGGCACCGCCCATCTGCACGGACACCCGGTCGGCATCATCGCGAACAACGGCGTGCTGTTCGGCGAGTCCGCGCTGAAGGGTGCCCACTTCATCGAGCTCTGCGATTCCCGCAGCATCCCGCTGGTCTTCCTGCAGAACATCACCGGCTTCATGGTCGGCCGGCAGTACGAGGCGGGCGGCATCGCCAAGCACGGCGCGAAGATGGTCACCGCCGTCGCCTGCGCGCGGGTCCCGAAGTTCACCGTGGTGATCGGCGGCTCGTTCGGCGCAGGCAACTACTCGATGTGCGGCCGCGCCTACTCGCCCCGCTTCCTCTGGATGTGGCCGAACGCCCGCATCTCCGTCATGGGCGGCGACCAGGCGGCCAACGTGCTCGCCACCGTCCGCCGGGACCAGGCCGAGGCCCGAGGTCAGGAATGGAGCGCCGAGGCGGAGGAGCAGTTCAAGGCCCCGATCCGCGCCCAGTACGAGGACCAGGGCAACCCGTACTACTCGACCGCCCGCCTCTGGGACGACGGTGTCATCGACCCACGGGACACCCGCGCCGTCCTCGGCCTCGCCCTGTCCGCCGCCGCCAACGCGCCGCTGGAGCCGGTCTCCTACGGCGTCTTCCGGATGTAGGCGCGCGTGTTCTCCACCGTCCTCGTCGCCAACCGGGGCGAGATCGCCGTCCGGGTGATCCGCACCCTGCGCCGCATGGGCATCCGCTCGGTCGCGGTCTACTCCGACGCGGACGCCGGAGCCCGGCACGTCCGGGACGCCGACGTCGCCGTCCGCCTCGGCCCGGCCGCGCCGCGCGAGAGCTACCTGGCGATCGACCGCATCCTCGACGCGGCCCGGACCACCGGAGCCGAGGCCGTCCACCCCGGCTACGGCTTCCTGTCCGAGAACGCCGGCTTCGCCGCCGCCTGCGCCGACGCGGGGCTCGTCTTTATCGGCCCGCCCGCCAAGGCCGTCGAGGTGATGGGCGACAAGATCCGGGCCAAGGCCACGGTGGTCGCGGCGGGCGTGCCCGTCGTCCCCGGGGCGAGCGAGCCGGGCATGACCGACGAGGACCTGATCGCCGCGGCCGAGGAGGTCGGCTACCCGGTCCTGGTCAAGCCGTCCGCCGGCGGCGGCGGCAAGGGCATGCGGCGGGTCGACGCCCCGGCCGAACTCCCGGATGCGCTGCGGTCCGCCCGGCGTGAGGCGGCGTCGTCGTTCGGCGACGACACCCTGTTCCTCGAGCGCTTCGTCGCCCGCCCCCGCCACATCGAGGTCCAGGTGATGGCCGACCGGTCCGGCGCGACGATTCACCTCGGTGAGCGGGAGTGCAGCCTGCAGCGCCGACACCAGAAGGTGATCGAGGAGGCGCCCTCGGCGCTGCTCGACGCCGAGACCCGGGCGCGGATCGGCGCGGCCGCGGTCGAGACCGCCCGCGCGGTCGGCTACGTCGGCGCCGGCACGGTCGAGTTCCTCGTCTCCGACGAGCAGCCGGACGAGTTCTTCTTCCTCGAGATGAACACGCGGCTGCAGGTCGAGCACCCCGTCACCGAGCTGGTCACCGGGCTCGACCTCGTCGAGCTGCAGGTCCGCGTCGCGGCGGGCGAGCCGCTGCCGCTGCGCCAGGAGGACGTCCGGCTGCGACGGGCACGCCGTCGAGGCCCGCGTCTACGCCGAGGACCCCGCGCGCGGCTTCCTGCCGACCGGCGGCCAGGCGCTGCTCGTGCGCGAGCCCGTCGGGGACGGCGTCCGCGTCGACTCGTCCCTGCTCGAGGGCAGCGACGTCGCCACGGTTTACGACCCGATGCTCGCCAAGGTCATCGCCTGGGCACCGGACCGCGCGACGGCCCTCGGCCGGCTCGACACGGCCCTGCGCGAGACGACGGTGCTGGGCTTCGCGACCAACGTCGCGTTCCTCCGGGCGCTGACCACGCACGAGGACGTCCGGGCCGGCAACCTCGACACCGGCCTGATCGATCGCGAGCTCGAGACCCTGGCGCCGGGCGGCATCCCCGACCTCGCCTACGCGGCGTACGCGCTGGCGAAGCTCGCGGCCCTCACGTCCGATTCGAACGGCGACGACCCCTGGACGAGCCTCGTCGGATGGCGGCTGTCCGGCAGGGCGCCGGTGCGCTTCGACGTGCTCGACCCGGACGGCGCCCGGCTCACCCTGACCGTCACGGGAGGGCTCGACGCCGCGGAGGTGCACGTCGGGGACCGCGTCCTGGCCGCGAGCGCCGAGCCCGTCGATCCCCACGGCGGCGGCTTGCTGCTCACCCTCGACGGCGTGACCCGGCACGTCCACATCCGCGACGGCTGGATCGGGCTGGACGGCGCCTCCTGGCACGTCCTCGACGCCCCGCCGCTGCGGACCAAGGCCGACGCGGGCGCCGCCGACGGCGAGGTGCGCAGCCCGATGCCCGGCTCCGTCGTCGACCGGCCGGTCGAGCCCGGCGCGTCGGTCGCGGCCGGGGACCCGCTGATCGTCCTCGAGGCGATGAAGATGGAACACGTGCTGCGGGCACCGCTCGCCGGGACGGTGGACCTGCTGGTCCGCCCCGGCGACCAGGTGGCCGTCGACCAGGTGCTGGCCCGGGTCACGCCGGGCGAGACCGAGCAATCCGAAGGAGAGCGCTGATGCTCGACACCCGCCTGACCTCCGAGCAGGAGCAGCTCCGCAAGACCGTGGAGGAGTTCGCCCGCGAGGTGGTCGCCCCCGTCGCGGCGCACCACGACGCGACCAAGACGTTCCCGTACGACGTCGTCCGCGGCATGGGCGAGATGGGCCTGTTCGGCCTGCCGTTCCCCGAGGAGTACGGCGGCATGGGCGGCGACTACTTCGCCCTCTGCCTCGCCCTCGAGGAGCTCGCGCGGGTCGACCAGAGCGTGGCCATCACGCTTGAGGCCGGCGTCTCGCTCGGCGCGATGCCGGTCTACCGGTTCGGCAACGAGGCCCAGAAGACCGAGTGGCTGCCGAAGCTGTGCACCGGCGAGATCCTCGGCGCCTTCGGCCTCACCGAGGCGGGCGGCGGCAGCGACGCCGGCGCCACCCGGACGACCGCGAAGCTCGAGGACGGGCAGTGGGTGATCAACGGCAGCAAGGCGTTCATCACCAACTCCGGCACCGACATCACCAAGCTGGTCACCGTCACCGCGGTGACCGGGACGACGGGGTCGGGCAAGAAGGAGATCAGCTCGATCCTGGTGCCGGTCCCGATCGACGGGTTCACCGCCGAGCCGCCGTACAACAAGGTCGGCTGGAACGCCTCCGACACCCACCCGCTGTCGTTCGACGACGTGCGGGTGCCGGAGGAGAACCTGCTCGGCGAGCGGGGTCGCGGCTACGCCGGCTTCCTGCAGATCCTCGACGAGGGCCGGATCGCGATCAGCGCGCTGGCGGTCGGCGTCGCGCAGGGCTGCGTCGACGAGAGCGTGAAGTACGCGAAGGAGCGCGAGGCATTCGGGCACCCGATCGGCCAGAACCAGGCGGTCGCATTCAAGATCGCCCGGATGGAGGCCCGGACCTACGCCGCCCGCACCGCCTACTACGACGCGGCCGCGAAGATGCTCGCCGGGCTGCCGTTCAAGAAGGAGGCGGCCATCGCGAAGATGATCTCCAGCGAGGCGGCGATGGACAACGCCCGCGACGCGACGCAGGTGCACGGCGGCTACGGGTTCATGAACGAGTACCCGGTCGCCCGGCACTACCGGGACAGCAAGGTGCTGGAGATCGGCGAGGGGACGACCGAGGTGCAGCTCATGCTGATCGCGCGGCAGCTCGGCCTGTGACCGAGAGAGAGGACGGGCGCACGCCCGTCGAGCAGCGCGGCCTGTGGTTCGAGGAGTTCGACGAGGGGGCGGTCTACCTGCACCGACCCGGCCGGACGGTGACGGAGGCCGACAACGTCCTGTTCACCACGCTGACGATGAACACCCAGGCCCTGCACCTCGACGCCGCGTGGAGCGCGGGCACCGCCTTCGGTCAGCCGCTCGTCAACAGCATGTTCACGCTGTCGACGCTGGTCGGGCTCTCCGTCGCCCAGCTCACCCAAGGCACGATCGTCGCCAACCTCGGCTTCTCCGAGGTCCGGTTCCCCAAGCCGGTGGTCGCCGGCGACACCCTCTACGCCGAGACGGTCGTTCGCAGCAAGCGCGAGTCATCCAGCCGCCCGGGCGAGGGCATCGTGGAGCTGGAACACGTCGCCCGCAACCAGCGGGACGAGGTGGTCGCCGTGGCGGTGCGGACCACGCTGGTCCGCCTGCGGCCGGAGCCCTCCCCGTGACCTGGACCCCGCCCGGCCCCGCGCTGCTGTTCTGCCCGGCCGACCGCCCGGAGCGCTACGCGAAGGCGGCAGCCGCGGCCGACGTCGTGATCCTCGACCTCGAGGACGGCGTCGCCCCCGAGGCCAAGCCCGCCGCCCGGCAGGCCCTGGCGGGGACCCCGCTGGACCCGGAGCGCGCCGTCGTGCGGATCAACCCCGCCGACACCGACGACCACGCCCGGGACCTCGAGGCCCTGGCCGGCACGTCCTACCGCACGGTGATGCTCGCCAAGACCGAGTCCGCCCAGCAGCTGGCCGGCCTGACCACCTTCGAGGTCATCGCGCTGTGTGAGACGCCGCGGGGGGTCACCGCCGCGCCCGAGATCGCCGCCGCCGTCCCCACCGTCGCGCTCATGTGGGGGGCGGAGGACCTCGTCGCCGGGCTCGGCGGTCGATCGAGCCGGTTCCCTGGCCGGGACGGGCGGCCCGGCCCGTACCGCGACGTCGCCCGCACCGCCCGCAGCCTGGTCCTGCTCGCCGCCGGCACGCACCGGCGGCTCGCGATCGACGCGGTGCACCTCGACATCCGCGACACCGAGGGCCTGCGGGAGGAGGCGGAGGACGCCGCCGCCTCCGGGTTCGCGGCCACCGCCTGCATCCACCCGACGCAGGTCGAGGTCGTCCGGGCCGCCTACCGGCCGACCGACGAGCAGCTCGACTGGGCTCGCCGCGTGCTCGCGGCCGCCGAGGGCGAGCGCGGGGTGTTCGCGTTCGAGGGCGGGATGGTCGACGGCCCGGTGCTCCGGCACGCGGAACAGCTGATCGCGCGGGCCAGCTGAGCTGACTAACTTAACTGATGTGGAGAGAGGTCCTGTCAGGGCGGCCTTCATGGACCCGTTAAAGTGCCTGGGTTCTTCGGACACCTTTCCTGCAGAAGCGGGGCACTTCACGCGCTCGCTGCGTCAACAAGCTATTCCACGAGTCCTACGGGCTGACCGAGTATTAGCGCCGCTTGCCTTCGTCGCGACTGGGAGCCATAAGCAGTGACAGTAGAGCGACAAGCCCTGCAGCAAGCAGCGCCGCCGCTGCTACCGCGCTAACGCCACTGGCTCCTCCGATGAGTAGTGCGACGTCAACTGCGACCAAGACAACTCCGCAGGCGGCGGCCACTCGCTTTTGCATCGTCATAGCTCTACTCCAAGAACCCTAGCTGACTGAAAGCATCCCCGAAGTAAAGCCCAGACCCGATCCCTCCCAGAATTCCCACTCCAATTGCAACCGGAGCCGAGACTGGGGCAGTGAGTACAAATCCGACGGTCGCCGAGACACCTAGCAACCCTGCTCCAAGACTGATGAGGAAGGACTGCCCAGTCGGGTCGAATCGATTCACGGGGTCACCGCCAACGAAAGCGTAGCGGTTTGCGCGGGCCGGGTCACCAACAACTTCGATACTGTCCTGCTGAGTCCAGCGGCCTTGTTTGGGGTCGTAGTAGCGCATGCCCATCTTGTAGTAGCCGGTGGTGCGGTCGAGGTATTCGCCCTTGTACCGGTATGGGTTGTCGGGCAGGCCGCCGTTGACGCCCTGGGCGAGCGTGGTGTTGCCGTAGGGGTCGTAGGCGTAGCGGGCGCGCTCGGTGCCGTTGCCGTCGATGAGGCCGATGACGTTGCCGAGGCCGTCGAAGACGTAGAAGTAACGGTCGGTGACGCTGCCGTTGTAGGTGCGCGTCATGCTGACCAGCCCGCCCTTGGGGTCCCGGTTGTAGGTCTGTTCGACTCCACCGGCTTCGGCTCGATTCTGCACTCCGAGCTGGCCGTTGGCGAAGGTGGTCGTGTCGGGCGGGTTGATGCCGTCGTCCCGGGTGTCGGCCAGCCGTTGGACCTGGTCGACAGTGGCGTAGTCGTAGGTGTGGCTGGTGTAGCCGTCGTTGGTGCGTGCGCCAACGGTCTGGTCGGTGCCGTTGTAGGTCTGGATCAGGACGCCGCCGGGTGCTCTCTCCTGATTGCCGGACAGGTCATAGGTCCGGACGCTCTGCGCTCCCGAAGGGACCGGGGTACAGGCGCTGGTGCCGGGATCGGTGCCGGTCTTCTTCCAGCAGCTCTGGTTGCCGGTGTTGTGGCCCCACCAGGTGTCGGTGGTGCCGGCGCTGGTCCGGGTCAGGTTGCCGTTGGGGTCGTAGGCGTAGGTGTAGTCGACGTTGGCAGCGTTCGGGTCGTCAGCGGTGAGAAGCCGGCCGGCGTTGCTGTAGGTGAAGACGGTGATCTTGTTCGTGATCAGGTTCTTGGACCACTGCCGCTGGTCCCGGTCGGCGGTGCCCCAGCTGCCGTTGCCGCCCGGTGCCGGGCAGCTGGTCATGCCGCTGGTCCACGTGGCGTAGCAGTAGGAGATGTCGGCGACCTTGGTGCCGTCATTGCTCGCCCGGCTGGTCGTGGTGCGGGTGATCCGGTTGTTCTTGTCGAGCTCATTCTTGGTGTGCGCCGCGAACCCGGTCGGGATGCTCACAGGGTGGTAGCTGCCGACGGTCTTGGAGTAGCCGGTGGCGGTATACCAGGTGTCGGTGCGCTTGTTGTCCTCGTTGTAACGGAAGACGGTCTTCTCCCCCGACGGCTCGCTCATCTCGATGACGTTGTTGACCGCGTCGTACTCGTAGCTCGTCGTCCGGGTCACCAGGCCGAGCGACGTGGCTTCGACGGCGCTGAGGAGGTTGCCGGCCTCGTCGTAGGTGTAGCGGAGCTGACGGCCGTCGGGCAGCGTCTTCTGGGTCAGGCGGTTGAGCCAGTCGTACGTGAAGGTCTGCTTGCGGTAGTTCGGATCCGGCGGCACCGAGAGGGTGCCCTTGGTCTGCTCGACGAGGTTGCCGTTGGCGTCGTAACTGTTCACCAGCTGCGGGCTGCCGTCGGAGAAGGTCTGCTTGGTCAGCCGGTCGAGGCCGTCGTACTCCGACGTCGTCTCGATGGTCCGGCCGGTGGTGGACTTGACGACCCGGTCGAGGGCGTCGAGGTCGAAGCTGCGGGTCCCGAGGCCGCTGCCCGAGGGCGGGACGATGGTGTCAAGCTGCTTGCAGCTACGGTCGCCGCCGTTCGTGCAGCCCGGCAGATCGCTGTAGGTGTACTGGGTTTCCTTGTTCTCGGGGTCTGTGGACTTGATGACCCGGCCGCCACTCGGCGCCCCAACGGCGCTGCTGCATGATCCGCAGGAGCCAACCGTCGCTGTCCGCGGAACCGGGGGCACTTCAGGCCGCCGTTCAGGACCTGGGGGTTGGTCCCGTAGTCACACCATAAAGAAATGATCGCGTGCTCTGAGCCGTTTGGGAAGAACCGTTCAAATTCCACCCAAAGCGCTTCGCCCACTGCAAGTGCCGATGGAGCGGCCGCACGGCCCTGAGGCCGGGTGGGGTGGGGACTAGCGGGCAGAACGACTCTCGTGAGTTCCGCCGTCGCCCTCGCGCCGGACGGCACCCTGCTCCGGACGCCGCGCCGCGCCTGGCTGGTCTGGGCGCTGGCGGTGCTCGCGTACGCGGTCGCCGTCTTCCACCGCGGCTCGCTCGGCGTCGCCTCCGTCGAGGCGCAGGACCGGTTCGGTGCCTCGGCCGCGGAGCTGTCGCTGTTCAGCGTCCTGCAGCTCGCGGTCTACGCGAGCCTGCAGGTTCCGGTCGGGGTGTTCCTCGACCGGTACGGCACGCGGGTGATGGTCATCGCCGGCGCGGTCGTCATGGCCGGCGGCCAGGCCCTTCTCGCCACGTCCACGAGCATCTCGCTGGCCGTCGTGGCCCGGGCCCTGGTCGGCGCCGGCGACGCGATGACGTTCATCAGCGTGCTCCGCCTGATCCCGGCCTGGTTCGCGCCGAAGCGGGCGCCGGTGGTGACGCAGATGACCGGCATCCTCGGCCAGCTCGGCCAGGTCGCCGCCACCTATCCGCTGGTGGCGATCCTGGCCGCCGTGGGCTGGGAGCCGGCGTTCCTCGGTGCGGCCGCGGTGTCGCTGGTGGTCGCGGCGGCGGTCCTCGCCACGGTGCGGGACTCCCCTCCCGGCACCAGCGTCCAGCGCACCCGCATCTCGCTCCCGGTGGTGCGGCGGCTGCTCGGCGAGACCTGGCGCGAGCCGGGCACCCGGATCGGGCTGTGGACGCACTTCGTCGCCCAGTTCTCGGGCAACGTCTTCGCGCTGCTGTGGGGCTATCCGTTCCTCGTCGTCGGGCAGGGGCGGTCGCCGGCGACCGCGGGCATCCTGCTGAGCCTGCTGGTCCTCGTCGGCATGGGCGTCGGCCCGACGCTGGGCGCGCTCGCCGCAACGTGGCCGTTCCGCCGGTCGATCCTCGTGTTCACCATCGTCGGCTCGAGCGCCTTCGTCTGGACGGTCGTCCTGCTCTGGCCCGGCCGGTCGCCGCTGTGGCTGCTGGTCCTGCTCGTCGTCGTGCTGGCGAGCAACGGCCCGGGCTCGCTGCTCGGCTTCGACTACGCCCGGACCGAGAACCCGCGCGCACCGCCTGGGCAGCGCCAGCGGCATCGTCAACGTCGGCGGCTTCGTCGCCTCGCTGATCCTCATCCTCGCGATCGGCACGATCCTCGACGCCCAGACGCCGGGTTCGTCCACCGACTACTCGCTGACGGCCTTCCGCTGGGCGTTCGCGTTCCAGTACGTGCTGTGGGCGGTCGGGCTGATCGGCGTCTGGCGGCACCGGCGAGCCCTGCGGCGGCGGCTGGCCGACGACGGCATCGCTCTCGACGCCTTCCCGAAGGCGGTCGCGAGGCGGCTCTCCGCCCGCGGCGAGAAGCTGTCCGCCCGCGGGTGAGAATGGCTCCATGACCACGGGGGCGGACCAGGCAGCAACGGAGCAGAGCGAGATCGAAGGGAGTACCGAACGGCAGGAGGAGGTCTTCGACTTCGTCCTCGGCGGGCCCGCCCGTTACACGCGCGACGAGCTGATCGAGCGGGCCGGCTTCGACTTCGAGCGGGCGAAGAAGCTGTGGCAGGCCATGGGCTTCCCCCAGGCCGAGGACGACGCCCAGGCCTTCACGGACAAGGACCTCCGCGCCCTCGAGGTGGCCAAGGAGCTGCAGGACAGCGGACTCATCGATGAGCGGCTGATGCTCGTGCTCGCCCGCGCGATGGCCCAGACGATCTCCCGGCTCGCCGACGCGCACGTCGCGGCCTACGTCGACTACCTCAGCGAGAACTCGGACTCCGCCGGCGCTCAGGGTTCGGGCTCGGACGGCGGCTCGGGTGAAGGCGACGAGGAACCCGGCGCCGTCGCCGCGACCGGCACCCAGAACCTCGCCGACGCACCGCTGGTCAACGAGGTGGAGTGGCTTCTCCCCCGGCTCGACGAGCTGATCGCCTTCGTTTGGCGCCGGCAGCTGGCGGGTTCGCTCGAGCAGCTGCTCCCCCACGCCGCCGACGACCAGAAGCCGCTCTCCATCGGATTCTGCGACCTCGCCGGGTTCACCAAGCTCAGCCGGCAACTGTCCCGCATGGAGCTCGCCCGCCTCACGGAGACCTTCGAGGAGACCGCCAGCGGCGTGATCGCCGACCTCGGCGGGCGGACGGTCAAGACGATCGGCGACGAGATCATGTACTACGCCTTCGACGCCGCCACCGCCGTCGAGATCGCCGTGACCCTCATCGAGAAGCTCGCCGCGATCGAGGACCTCCCCGCGGTGCACGCCGGGGTCGCGACCGGCCAGGTCCTGCTGCGCTTCGGCGACGTCTACGGCTCCACGGTCAACATCGCGGCGCGGCTCACGAGCGTCGCCCGGCCGGACACCCTGCTCGTCGACAAGGCGACGGCGTCGGAGCTGTCGGATTCGGACCGCTTCTCGGTCAAGCAGACCCGGCCGCGCCGCGTGTCCGGCTACCGGCACCTGGTGCCGTTCTCGGTCCGCCGCTCCAACGGCTGACGGCGGACTCGGGGCGACGATGGGGCTCGGCGGAGCGGCGCAGGGCGCGACGACCGTCCTCGCGTTGGTGCTGCTCGTCGGCGCAGTGCTGGTCGGCCTGCTGCTGGCCGGTCTGACCCGCTGGCTCAGCGGACGCTGGCTGCCGGCCGTCGTCGTCCTGGTCGTCTGGGCTGCCGTGGTCGCGATCGTCCCGGTGCGCGACTACTTCTCGGACCGATTGCGGGAGCAGCGACACCTCCGGGCGCTCACGAGCAGCCTCGTCACCGCGGCCGGGTTCCCGGACGGGTCCTCCGACCCCGTGTTCCAGAGCTACCCCTGCCCGAGGGAGAACCGGATCGGCAACGACGCTCCCCTGCCGGAGGACCAGGACGCGCTCCTGACCGTCGCCGCCCCGGACCCGCTGGGCCGGCTGCGCACGAGCCTGACCGCGCAGGGCTACGCCGTCTCGGGCGGCTACGCGTCGCTGCCGGCGGGCACGGCGTGGCTGCTCGGGACCCGTGGGCGGACCGGAGTGCTCGCGACCCAGGCGTCCTACCAGACGTCCCCGTGGCGAGATGCTCCTCCGGGTCGAGGACGGCTGCCACCTGCTCGCGCCGCCGCAGCCGGAGTACGAGCCGACGCACCCGAAGCGCTGACCGGAGCCGGGCGCGGTGCGATGCTGCCGCCGTGACCGAGACTCTGCCCAGTGGGCCCGTGCCCGGACGCTCCGCCGCCCTGCACCGACCGCCGCCGCCCCTGGACATGGGCCGAAACACCGTCACGGTGCTCGCCGACTCCGCGTCCACCGGCGGCGTCTACAGCCTGTACCGGTTCGACCTCCAGCCCAACGCCGGTGGTCCGCGCCCGCACTACCACCGCACCTTCGCCGAGTCCTTCGCCGTGCTCGACGGCGACGTCGAGCTCTTCGACGGCGAGCAATGGATCGCGGCGACCTCGGGTGACCACCTGTTCATCCCGGCCGGCGTCGCCCACGGCTTCCGCCACACCGCCGACGCGCCGGCGTCGCTGATCATGCTGAGCGCGCCCGGGGCGCCGCGGGAGGACTACTTCGCCGAGCTGGCCGAGATCACCACCGGTCGGCGCACGATGACGTCGCAGGACTGGATCGAGATGTGGGCGCGCTACGACCAGTACCCCGCCTGACCAGGGGGCCGAAGTCGAGGCGCGCCAGCCGGTCCGGGTCGGCGAGCACGTCGATGGCCGCGACCCGCCTCGGCGACCGGAGCAGAAGGGCTCGGACGACCCCGGGCAGCGTTGACCGTCGGCCGGGCGCTAGCAGACGCCGTCCTGTCCCCCGAACGCTGCCCGGACCGCCTCGGCACCGCCGCGGAAGGGCTCGACGCGGCTTCCCGGCAGCGTTGATCTTCACGGACCTGGGCCGAACGACACCCCCTACGTGACCGACGACACCCTTGTGGCCCCTGCGTTACTGATGGGTAGCATTTCTCGTTGTTACTGACGAGTACGGCCACAGTCCGTACCGCACACGAGGGGCACGACCGCACGGGTCGTCCCCGCACCGCTCGCACCCCCGGGAGTTATCGATGGGGCACTACAAGAGCAACCTCCGCGACCTCGAGTTCAACCTGTTCGAGGTGTTCGGAGCCGACAAGGCGCTCGGCCAGGGCCCCTTCGCGCAGATGGACGCGGACTCCGCCCGCGACGTGCTGCGCGAGGTCGAGCGGCTCTGTTCGGAGGACCTCGCCGCCTCGTTCGAGGACTCCGACCGCAACCCGCCGACCTTCGACCCGAAGACCGGCTCGGTGTCGCTGCCCGAGTCGTTCAAGAAGAGCTACCAGGCCGTCCTCGACGGTGAGTGGTACCGGCTCGCGCTGCCCGAGCACCTCGGTGGCTTCGGCGCGTCCCCGTCGGTGATCTGGGCCGCCAACGAGCTGATGCTCGGCGCCAACCCCGCCATCTTCATGTACATGGCCGGCGCGAACTTCGCGACGGTGATCGACCGAATCGGCACTCCCGAGCAGAAGGTCTTCGCGCAGGCGATGATCGACCGCGAGTGGGGCGCCACCATGGTCCTCACCGAGCCGGACGCCGGTTCCGACGTCGGCGCGGGCCGCACCGTCGCGCACCAGCAGCCCGACGGCACCTGGCACATCGAGGGCGTCAAGCGCTTCATCACCAGCGGCGACTGGGACGTTCCGGAGAACATCGTCCACCTCGTGCTGGCCCGGCCCGACGGCCACGGCCCCGGCACCAAGGGCCTCTCGCTGTTCATCGTCCCGAAGTTCCTGGTGAACAACTGGGAGACCGGGGAGCTCGGCGAGCGCAACGGCGCCTATGTCACCAACGTCGAGAAGAAGATGGGCCTCAAGGTCTCCGCGACCTGCGAGGTCACCTTCGGCGACAGGCACCCGGCGGTCGGCTACCTGGTCGGTGATGTGCATGAGGGCATCGCGCAGATGTTCCAGGTCATCGAGTACGCCCGGATGATGGTCGGCACCAAGGCCATCTCGACGCTGTCGACCGGCTATCTCAACGCGCTGGCGTTCGCGAAGGAGCGCGTGCAGGGCCCGGACCTCACGCAGATGACCGACAAGACGGCCCCCCGCGTCTCGATCACCCACCACCCGGACGTCCGGCTCATGCTCATGCGGCAGAAGGCCTGGGCCGAGGGCATGCGCGCGCTGGTGCTCTACACCGCCAGCGTGCAGGACTCGATCGAGCTCACCGCCGCCGCCGGCGAGGAGGACGACCTCGCGGTCCGGCTGAACGACCTGCTGCTGCCGATCGTCAAGGGCTACGGCTCCGAGCGCGCCTACGAGATCCTCGCGACCTCGCTGCAGGTGCTCGGCGGCTCCGGCTACCTGCAGGACTACCCGATCGAGCAGTACATCCGCGACGCGAAGATCGACACGCTCTACGAGGGCACCACGTCGATCCAGGGCATGGACTTCTTCTTCCGGAAGATCGTCCGGGACAAGGGCCAGGCCATGACCAAGCTCATGACCGAGATGACCGAGTTCGCCAAGGGCGATGCCGGTAACGGCGCGCTGGCCAAGGAGCGCGAGCTGCTCGGCAAGGCGATCGAGGACATCCAGGGCGTCGTCGGCACCATGGTCGGCTTCCTGACCAGCTCCGGCGAGGACCGTCGCAACGTCTACAAGGTGGGGCTCAACACCACCCGCCTGCTGATGGGCGTCGGCGACCTGGTCACCAGCTGGCTGCTGCTGCGGCAGGCCGAGGTCGCCCTCGGCAAGCTCGAGGCCGGCGCGAGCGGCCGCGACAAGTCCTTCTACGAGGGCAAGGTCGCCACCGCTCGCTGGTTCGCCGCGAACGTGCTGCCGGAGCTGCACAGCAAGCGCGCCATCGCCGAGGCCACCACGCTCGACCTGATGGACCTCGACGAGTCGGCCTTCTGAGTCGGACACTCTGACCCGGACAAACGCGCACGAAGGGCCGGGAACCCCACGGGGTTCCCGGTCCTTCAGCGTTCTGACAGCCTGATCACCCCATTCGGGACGTGCAACGGCGACGCCATAGGGGTAAACAGATCGGCATGGGCAGCTATCCGCGAGGCCTGGGCGCCTCTTTCGCCGCCGTCACGGTCGGGGCCATCCTGGCCTTCGCCATCTCGGCCAGCACGCCTGGCATCTCGCTTCCTGCGGTCGGCACGATCCTCATGGTGATGGGGATGATCGGCGTCGTCACGATCCTGTACCTCGACTGGGCGAACCGCCGCGGCTCGTCATCGGGCTACGACCAGAACTTCGTGGGCCGCAACTACGACGACGGCTCCACGTACCAGCAGCAGACGTACCAGCAGCCGTACCAGTCGCCGAATCAGCCGAGATACTGAGCTGCCCCGTCACCAACACGAGTAGGCGTTTCCCATGAGCAGAGGCACCGGCACCGGCCTGGTCCTCATCGCGGTCGGGGCCATCCTGGCCTTCGCCGTCACCGCGACGGTCGGCTTCCTCGACCTGCAGGCGGTCGGCTGGATCCTCATGATCGTCGGCATCGTCGGCATCGCCGTCGATCTGTTCCTGTACGCGCCGCGGCGCCGGGACGACTACTCGAGCCGCTACCCGTACTGACCGCCCCCGTACCGACCGGCGGCGCCCGCGCGTCGGGGTTCAGCCGCAGCACCCGCCGCCGCAGCAACCCCCGCCGCTGGGCGCGGGGGCCGGCGCCGGCGCCGGCGAGCCGCCGGTCGTCACCGCTACCGCCGACCAGACGCGGGCCGTGTCCGTGTGCCCGTCCGGGCAGGCCGGAGCCGCGACGGTCGGCTCGCTCATGCTGCGCTGGACGTCGAACGACGTGGCGCAGGTGCGGCAGCGGTAGGCGTAGGCGGGCATGGGTCCAGCGTAGAGCGCCGGACCGCTGCCCGCCCTCGCTTCAGCGGCCGGCGAGGCTCCGCAGGTCGCGAAGCTCGGCCGGGCTGGTCGCGCCGGCGAGTGCGCGCGAGATCGCGCGCTCGGTGCGCCGCTGCTCGGCGGTGCGGCGGTGTCGGTCGAGCTGCCGGTCGAGGACGTCGTGCAGGCTCATCGCTCCTCCTCGCGGACGGGTCGACGGTCGACCGTCCGTAATGCACAACGAGGAGCTCATCGGTTGGTAATCCCGACTCACCGTGGCACCGCTCACGAGGAGAGAGCGGAGTCACCCGAACTCCGCTCTGATGGGCAACCTCCGCTGACCGGTCCAGCCGCGCACGCGGCCCCCACTCAGCCACACCGGGTCCGGTGTCCAGGCCCGACACCAGGTCCCCCGGCGCACCACACCCGATCCGGCGTCCACCCCGACACCAGGTCCCCCCGGCACACCACACCCGATCCGGCGTCCACCCCGACACCAGGTCCACCCTTAGCTGCGCAGCAGCATCTTCAGCGGATCCTCGAGCATCGCCCCGAGGTCGGCGAGGAAGCCGGCCCCGGCCTCGCCGTCGACCACCCGGTGGTCGATCGTCAGCGTGAGGTCGAGAACGTCCCGGACGGCCAGCGCACCGTCGACCACCCAAGGACGCTGCCGCACCGCTCCGAGGCAGAGGATCGCCGTCTCCCCCGGCGTCAGCAGCGCGGTCCCGCCGTCGACCGCGAAGACGCCGACGTTGGAGATGGTGAACGTGCCGCCCGTGAGGTCGGCCGGCGTGCAGCTGCCGTCGCGGGCGGCGGCGGCCAGCCGGTCGATCTCACCGGCCAGGTCGGTGAACGATCGTGAGCCCGCCGAGCGGACCTTCGGGACCAGAAGGCCGCGCGGCCCCGCGACCGCGATGCCCAGCGACACCTCGCTCGGCAGGACGATCTCCTGGGTCGCCTCCTCCCAGCGGGCGTGCAGCATGGGGCGTCGGATCAGCGCCAGCACCGTCGCCCGGGCCACGAACCCGAGCACGGTCGGTGCCGCCTCACCGCGGTCGCGGAGTCGCCGACGGAGGTCCGAGACCGCCGTGACATCGACGGCCAGCCGGACCGCGGCCTGCGGCACCGCCGCGCTACGGACCATCGCCTCCGCGGTCGCGCGCCGGACCCCGCGGACGGGGATGCGTTCCTCGCCGAGGGTCGCTGCAACTTCCGGCGCTCCAACTTCCGGGGCCGCAGCCACCGGCGGCGGCGCCGCTGCCCGCTCGACGTCCGCCCGCGTGACGACGCCGTCCGGTCCCGTGCCGGGGACGGCGTCGAGGTCGACGCCGAGCTCGCGGGCCAACTTGCGCACCGGCGGCTTCGCCCGGACCGGCGCATTCCTGCCAGCCGCGCGCGTGGTGGCCGTGGCCTGCTCGGGGACGGGTGCCCGACGGCGCCGCCGGCCGGGCGCGCGCTCGGCCGGGCCATAGCCGACGAGCACCGGGTCGGGCCGGGCGTTCGAGGGCGTCGGGCCGTCGGAGAGCTCCGCGAACGTCAGCAGGGGCGCGCCGACGGCGACCACCTCGCCCTCCTCCGCCGCCAGCTCGAGCACCGTCCCGGCCACGGGCGACGGGATCTCCACGGCCGCCTTCGCCGTCTCGACCTCCAGCAGCGGCTGGTTCACCCGCACCTCGTCGCCGGGCGCCACCAGCCAGCGCAGCACCTCGGCGTCGGTCAGTCCCTCCCCGAGGTCGGGCAGCCGGAAGGTCGTGCGCGTCCCGGAGTGCTGGTCGATGGTCGCCATCAGAAACCCAGGCTCCGGTCGACGGCGTCGAGCACGCGGTCGACGTCCGGCAGGTAGTGCCGCTCCAGCCGGGACGGCGGGTACGGCGTATCGAAGCCTCCGACCCGCAGGACCGGCGCCTCCAGCGAGTAGAAGGCCTGCTCGGTGACGGTGGCGCAGACCTCCGCGGCCACCGAGCCGGTGCGCGGCGCCTCGGCCACGACCACGACGCGTCCGGTCGCCCGGGCCGCCTCGACGACGACCCCCAGGTCGAGCGGGGCGAGGTGCCGCAGCTCGACGATCTGCAGCGCGTGGCCCTCCGAGCTCGCGATCTCCGCCGCCTCCCGGCAGGTGGCCACCGTGGGGCCGTAGGCGACGAGCGTCGCGTCGGTGCCCTCGCGGACGACGCGGGCGGCCGGGCCGAGGCGCTCGGGCGCGCCCGGATCCCGCTCGGCCGGCTCGTCCTCGACCACGTCGCCCTTGTCCCAGTAGCGCCGCTTCGGCTCGAGCACGATCACCGGGTCGTCGCAGCGGACGGCCGCCCGAACCGTGTCGTAGGCGTCCTGCGGGGTCGAACAGGTCAGCACGCGCAGGCCCGGCGTCGCGGCGAAGTAGGCCTCGGGGCTCTCCGAGTGGTGCTCGACGGCGCCGATGCCGCCGCCGTACGGGATGCGGATCGTCACCGGCATCCGCACCGCCCCGCCGGAGCGGTAGTGCAGCCGGGCGAGCTGCGTGACGATCTGGTCGAACGCCGGGAAGACGAAGCCGTCGAACTGGATCTCGCAGACCGGGCGGCGGCCGCGCATCGCCATCCCGATGGCCGTGCCGACGATGCCGGACTCGGCCAGCGGGGTGTCCAGCACGCGATGCTCGCCGAAGTCGCGGAGCAGCCCGTCGGTCACGCGGAAGACGCCGCCGAGCCGGCCCACGTCCTCGCCCATCACGACCACCCGCTCGTCGGCGGCCAGTTCGGCGCGGAGCGCGGCGTTGATCGCGCCGGCCAGCGCTGAGGCGGCGGGGCGCGTCCGGCTGCGGGCCGTCCTCGACGACCGGCCTGCGTACCGGGTGCGGTCGCCGCCGTCATCGCTCGTCCTCGAACTGCTCGTCCGCAAACCCTGCCGCGTAGGCCTCGTAATCGAGCCGCTGCTCGCGTAGGGGCGCCGGCTCCTCCACGTAGACGTTGCGGAACATGTCGACGTCTGCCGGGTCGGGCATCTCTCGACAGCCGGTCCGGACACGGACGGCGAGGTCGTCGGCCTCGGCGTCCGTGTCGTCGAAGAAGGCGGCGTCGCCGATCCGTTCCCGTTCCACGAACCGCCGCAGGCGCAGCAGCGGGTCGGCGGCCGCCCAGCCTTCCACCTCGTCCGGCGCGCGGTACCGGGTCGGGTCGTCGGAGGTGGTGTGGGCGCCCATCCGGTAGGTCAGCGCCTCGATCAGCCGCGGCCCCTCACCGCGACGCGCCGCGTCCAGGGCGTCGCGGGTGACGGCGTACGTCGCGAGCACGTCATTGCCGTCCACCTGCACGCCCGGCATCCCGAAGCCGGCGGCGCGGCGGGCCAGCGAGGCCCGCATCTGCCGCCGGACCGGGGTGGAGATGGCCCACCGGTTGTTCTGGCAGAAGAAGACCACCGGCGCCGCGTAGCTGGCGGCCCAGACCAGGGACTCGTTGACGTCGCCCTGGCTGCTGGCGCCGTCGCCGAAGAAGGCGAGCACAGCCGGGCCGCTCGAGGGGTCGGTCGGGGGGTCGCCGGGTGCCCGCGCGGCCGCCTCCTGCTGCAGCGCCATCGCGTAGCCGACGGCGTGCAGGGTCTGCGCGCCCACGACGATCGTGTACAGCGCGAGGGAGTGCGCCGACGGGTCCCAGCCGCCGAGCGTCACCCCGCGGAACAGGCCGAGGATCTGCACGGGGTCGACGCCGCGGCACAGGGCGACGCCATGCTCGCGGTAGGTCGGGAAGGCCATGTCGGCGGGCTGCAGCGCGCGTCCGCTTCCGATCTGCGCCGCCTCCTGCCCGCGCAGCGGCGCCCAGAGGCCGAGCTCGCCCTGCCGCTGCAGCGCGGTGGCCTCGTCGTCGAACCGGCGCAGGAGCACGAGGTCGCGGTAGAACGCGCGGTACTCGGCGTCGGTCAGGGCCAGCGGGTGGTCCGGGTGCTCGACCCGCTCGCCGTCGGGGGTGAGCAGCTGGACCGGGGGCGGATCGTCCGGCGCCGGCGGCTGGGGCACGGGCCGCGGAACCTCGTAGAGGACGGGCGGCGCCGCGGGAGCGGGCTCGAGGGACGGTCGGGGCAGGCTGCTCAAGGACACGGGTCTCGCCTCCAACGCTGCGGATCGAGGCAGGGTCGCTGCCGGTCTCCGCGTCGGGCTCGCCGGAAGGGGTGGCTCCGGAGAGTGGAGGAAGCGTAGCTCCCCGCTCGGGCGGGTGGACAGCATCCCGACGGGTGACGGTGGCTCCGCGCAGCGCACGGACGTACCGTCGAGGGCACGGGAGCCCGGTGCGGACCGGGCTGAGAGGGGGGCTGGGAGCCCCCGACCGTTCGCACCTGATCCGGGTCATGCCGGCGAAGGGACATCGGGACATGGACAGACCACCGGACGTCGCCGTCGTCGGCGCCGGCGTCATCGGCCTGTCCGTCGCGTGGCACGCCGCGCGGGCCGGCCTCCGGGTCGCGGTGCTGGACCCGGCGCTCGCCGGTCCCGCGCCGGAGGAGTCGGCGAGCTGGGCCGCCGCCGGCATGCTCGCCCCCGTCACCGAGGTGCACTACGGCGAGGAGTCGCTGCTCACCCTGAACCGGGCCGCCGCCGAGCGCTGGCCCGAGTTCGCCCGCGCCCTGTCCGACGCCGCCGGCGCCGACATCGGGTACCGGACGAGCGGCACCGTCTCGGTCGCCCGGGACGGCGACGACCTGGCGGCGCTCGACGACCTCGCCACCTACCAGGACAAGCTCGGTCTGCAGGTCGAGCGGCTGCGCGGCCGGGAACTGCGGCGGCTCGAGCCGGCCCTGTCCCCGCGGGTGCGGGGCGGGCTGCTCGTCCGCGGCGACCACTCCGTCGACAACCGGGCCCTGGTCTCCGCGCTGCGGACGGCGGCCGGGGCGGCCGGCGTGGACCTGCGGGCCGAGCAGGTGGAGAGGCTCGACGACGTGGAGGCCGGCGCCGTGGTCGTCGCGGCCGGCGCCCGCTCGCCTGCGCTGCTGCCCGACCTGCCGATCCGGCCGGTGAAGGGTCAGCTGCTGCACCTGCGGGGTCCGGAGCCGCTGCTGGAGCGCACCGTCCGGGGCCTCGAGGTCTACCTCGTGCCCCGCGCCGACGGCCGGCTGGTGGTCGGGGCGAGCGTGGAGGAGCGCGGCTACGACCGCCGGGTCACCGCCGGCGCCGTGCACGACCTGCTGCGGGCGGCCCGCGAGCTGGTGCCCGACGTCGACGAGCTGGAACTCACGGGGACCGTCGTCGGGTTGCGGCCCGGAAGTCGCGACAACGCCCCGGTGTTGGGAGAGGTGAGTTCGAGCGGCGAGCACTCCCACGACGCGGACCGGAGGGTGCTCGTCGCCTCCGGCCACTACCGCAACGGCATCCTGCTGGCGCCTCTCACCGGTGAGCTGCTCGCGGAGCTGCTCGTGACCGGCCGGACGCCGGACCTGCTGGCGGCCTTCGGCCCCGACCGCTTCGACAGGAGACCCGCATGAGGCTGACCCTGAACGGCGTCGCCGACGACCTGCCCGACGACACCCGGCTCCCCGACCTGCTCGCCCGGAACGGTCACACGACCGCCGCCCGCGGCGTCGCCGTCGCGATCAACGGCGAGGTCGTGCCGCGGGCGCAATGGCCCACCTATCCGCTGTCCGACGGCGACAGCGTCGAACTACTCGTCGCCGTCCAGGGCGGCTGAGGGAACTCTGACCCCGAGAGGCAACGAGATGGACGACCCCCTTCTGCTGGCCGGCGAGAGCTTCAGCTCCAGGCTGGTCCTCGGCACCGGAGGCGCCCCGAGCCTGGACGCGCTGGAGGCGTCGCTGACGGCGTCCGGGACCGAGATCGTCACGGTCGCGCTGCGGCGGCTCGACCCGACGGCCCGCGGTTCGGTGCTCGACGTCATCGACCGGCTCGGGCTGCGCGTCCTGCCGAACACCGCCGGCTGCTTCACCGCGCGGGACGCGGTGACGACCGCCAAGCTCGCGCGCGAGGCGTTCGAGACGGACTGGGTCAAGCTCGAGGTCATCGGCGACGACCGGACGCTGCTGCCGGATGCCGTCGAACTGCTCGACGCGGCCGAGCAGCTGGTCGACGACGGCTTCCAGGTCTTCGCGTACACGACCGACGACCCGATCCTCGGCCGGCGGCTCGCCGACGCGGGCGTCGCGGCCGTGATGCCGCTCGGCTCCCCGATCGGCAGCGGGGCCGGCATCCGCAACCCGTACAACATCGCCATCCTGCGGGAGTCGATCGAGGTGCCGCTGGTCCTCGACGCCGGTATCGGCACCGCCTCCGACGCCGCGCTCGCGATGGAGCTGGGCTGCGACGCGGTGCTGCTCGCCAGCGCCGTCACCCGCGCGCAGGCGCCGGCGAAGATGGCCGAGGCGATGCGCAAGGCGGTCGAGGCCGGTCGGCTCGCCCACGCGGCGGGACGCATCCCGCGCAGGCTCTACGCCGAGGCGTCGACGTCGTTCGCGGGCCTGCCGGCCCTCTGAGCGGCGTCCGATCGGGCAGGCTGGAGACGTGCGTGTCCGTGACTCCGTCCCGCTCGCCCCTCTCACGACCCTGGAGCTCGGCGGCCCGGCCCGCCGGCTGATCGAGGCGACGACGGCGGACGAACTCGTCGACGCCGTCCGCACGGCCGACCGGGACGGCGACCGGCTGCTCCTGCTCGGCGGCGGCAGCAACCTGGTCCTGCCCGACGAGGGGTTCGACGGCACCGTCGTGCTGATCCGCACCCGCGGCGTGCGGCGGGAGGTCGACGCGCTGACCGTCGCGGCCGGGGAGCCGTGGGACGACCTGGTCGCGCTGTCGGTCGAGGAGCACCTCGCCGGGATGGAGTGCCTGTCCGGCATCCCCGGGCTCACCGGGGCGACCCCGGTACAGAACGTCGGCGCGTACGGCCAGGAGGTCGCGCACACCATCAGCGCCGTGCGCGCCTACGACCGGAGCGCCGACGAGGTCGTCGAGCTGACCGGCGCGGACTGCGACTTCTCCTACCGGTCGAGCCGCTTCAAGCGCGAGCTGGACCGGTTCGTCCTCCTCGAGGTGCGCTTCGAGATGCGCAGCGGACGGGACAGCGAGCCGATCCGCTACGGCGAGCTCGCCCGCGCGCTCGGCGTCGAGGCCGGCGAGCGCGCCCCGCTGACCGAGGTGCGCGCGGCGGTCCTGCGGCTGCGGCGCGGCAAGGGGATGGTCGTCGACCCGGCCGACCGGGACTCGGCGAGCGCGGGGTCGTTCTTCACCAACCCCGTCCTGTCGGCGGAGGAGTTCGACGACCTCCGCCGCCGGACCGGGGCCGACGTGCCGTCCTACCCGGAACCGGACGGGCGGGTGAAGGTGGCGGCGGCGTGGCTCATCGGGCAGGCCGGCTTCGACAAGGGCTACGGCGACGGGCCGGCGCGCATCTCCACCAAGCACACGCTCGCGCTGACCAACCAGGGCGGGGCCACCACCGCCGACCTGCTGCGGCTGGCCCGCGAGGTCCGCGACGGCGTGCGGGAGAAGACCGGCATCGAGCTGGTCAACGAGCCGGTGCTGGTGAACGACCGGCTCTGAGCGCGGCCGCCCGCCGACCTCAGCGGCCGGTGAAGCGGGCCTCGCGCCGCTCGACGAAGCTCTGCACGCCCTCGGCGGCGTCCTCGCTGTCCACGAGGCCGGGGAGCAGGCGCTGCAGATGATCCGCGGCGTCCCGCTCGGCCTGCGGACGGGCGGCGATGCGGGCGTTGGCGAGGGTGCCCTGCACGCCGAGCGGCGCCTGGGCGGCGATGACCTCGGCGATCTGGACGGCCCGGTCGAGCTGCTGGCCGGCGGGCACGACCTCCTGCACCAGCCCGATCCGCAGCGCCTCCTGGGCGCCGAACTCCTCGGCGGTGAGCAGGAAGCGCATCGCGTTGCCCCAGCCCAGCTGCCGCGGTGCCCGCACGGTGGCCCCACCGAAGGGCAGGATGCCGCGGCCGATCTCCAGCTGCCGGAAGCGGACGTCGTCGGCGCTGACGACGATGTCGCTGGCCAGCGCGAGCTCGATGGACAGGGTGAAGGCGACGCCCTGCACCGCCATCACGATCGGCTTCGGCACCGGCTTCTTCCACAGCCCGTAAGGGTCGTGCTCGCCGTGGCCGGCCAGCGCCTGCGGGCCGTGCTCCTTCACCGCGGGCAGCACCTCGGCCAGGTCCAGCCCGGCGGAGAAATGGTCGCCGTGCGCGTACACGACGCCGACCCGCGCCTCGTCGTCCGCGGCCAGCTGGTCGTAGGCGGCGGCGACCCCGTCGATCACGGCGAGGTTCCACGCGTTGCGCTTGGCGGCCCGGTTCACGCCGATGAGCAGGACGTGCCCGCGACGTTCGACGGTGACCAGTTCGGCACTGCTTTCGGGCACGGACGACTCCAGGAGGGCGAGGGCAGGGACCGACCCGCAGCGTAAGCACGCGGACCGCCGGACGCGGTCAGAGATCCGGATCGCGGCGTGCGCGCTCCAACCGGTCGAGCAGCCACGTCCAGCCGTCGGCCCGGCGATGCTCCCGGTGCCACCCCCAGAGGAGCGCGTGGACCTTCGGACCGTGCTCGATGGCGGCGAGCACCGCCACCCGCGTCTCGCTGCTCACGACCGACCCGAGCACCGTCTCCCGGACACCTCCCGATGGGGCGCCGGTGACCATCCCCGTCGCGCCGAGGGGCCCCGCCAGCACGTCCGCAACCTCGTCGAGCGCGACCTCCGCGTCCTCCGCACGGGTGTCCCGCGCGGGGATCTCCTGCACCGCCACACCCGGCTCCGGCACGGCCCCGATCAGCACGAGTTCGCCCGTGTCGTGGAACCACTCGAGATGTCCGGTCGGTCCGGCCATCGCGGCGCCGACGTCGGCAGGCAGTGACCAGTTGCCGAAGTTGGTCACGAAGCTGACCGGGCGACGCTCGTCCTCCTCGAGGAACTCGCCGATGAGCTGGATCGGCACGCTGTCGCCGTTCAGCGGCAGCGGCGCCATGTCGTCCCTGCGCTCGGGAAGAGTCATGCCCCCACGCTGCGGAAGCGCAGGCTCGCCGGGCCAGAGGAGAAGGTCCCCGGCTCGTCGGTGGCCGGTTCCGCTCGTGGATGCCGGACGGAACGTCCGGGCCCGTCGCGTGTGGGATGGTGCGGCGTCCGCATCGCGCGAAAGGATCGGGTCATGCCGCGCAACCCCATCGTCTCGGGCCGTTACACGGCGCAGATCGAGGGCGACTTCGTCGTCCTGCTGATCGGTGCGCGGATCAACTCGGTCCGCGGTCTGCGCTGGCTGCGGTCGCTGAACAGCATGAACCGCATGCTCAAGGAACTCTCGGCCGCCCCGGAGAAGGGGCTGCTGGGCTTCCGGATGGGCTTCCCGACGATCGTGCAGTACTGGCGGTCGTTCGAACACCTGGAGGCCTGGGCCCGCGACGCCGACGACACCCACGGGAAGATGTGGCGCGAGATCTACCGCGCGGGCTTCCTGCAGGACGGCTCCGCCGGCATCTGGCACGAGACGTACCGCGTCCGGGCGGGCGAGTACGAGGCGGTCTACGGCAACATGCCGGCGCAGGGCGTCGCCGGAATCAGCGGACCGATCGCGCTGGGCGAGCGGGGATCAGCGCGAGACCGCATCGCGGCGGCGGAACGTGGGATGGCGATGCGCGAGCTGCCGCCGCAGCGCGAGCCGGAGCCGGCCACCGCTGCTCGACGCCCAGGCTCTACCAACGCCTCCGCCCCGAACGGGGGTGGTCCGGCTTGACCAGCCGGAGTCCCGTCAGTCGCGCCGCATGTCGACGAAGCGGCTGTAGTGGCCCTGGAAGGCGACGGTGACGGTGTCGGTCGGTCCGTTGCGGTGCTTGGCCACGACGAAGTCGGCCTCGCCGGCGCGGGGCGACTCCTTCTCGTAGGCGTCGTCGCGGTGCAACAGGATGACGACGTCGGCGTCCTGCTCGATGGCACCGGACTCGCGGAGGTCGGAGAGCTGCGGCTTCTTGTCCGACCGAGTCTCCGCCTGCCGGTTCAGCTGGCTGAGAGCGACGACCGGCACCCCGATCTCCTTGGCGAGCAGCTTCAGCGACCGGCTCATCTCGCTGACCTCCTGCTGCCGGCTGTCCGAGCGCTTGCCCGGCGTCATCAGCTGCAGGTAGTCGAGGATGACGAGCTTGAGGTCGTGCTTCTGCTTGAGCCGGCGACACTTGGCGCGCAGCTCCATCATGTTCAGGCCGGGGCTGTCGTCGATGAACAGCGGGGCGCTCGCGATCTCGCCCATGCGGCGGGCGAGGCGGGCCCAGTCGTCCTCACTCATCCGGCCGTTGCGCATGTTCTGCAGGTGCACGCGCGCCTCGGCGGACAGCAGCCGCATCGTGATCTCGATCCGGCTCATCTCCAGCGAGAAGACCACCGAGGCCATGCCGTGCTTGATGCTCGTCGCCCGGGCGAAGTCGAGCGCCGCCGTCGACTTGCCGATACCGGGCCGGGCCGCCATGACGATGAGCTGGCCGGGGTGCAGCCCGTTGGTGAGCGAGTCGAGATCCGCGAACCCGGTGGGGGCTCCGGACAGCGAGCCGTCGTGACCGGCGATCGCCTCGATCTCCTCGAGCGCCGGCGTCATCAGCGCCTCGAGCGGCAGGAAGTCCTCGGAGATCCGCGACTCGGTGACCGCGAAGACCTCGGCCTGGGCGCGGTCCACCACGTCGTCGACCTCGGCGGCCTCGTTGTAGCCGAACTGCGTGACCCGCATGCCGGCCTCGACGAGCCGCCGCCGGATCGCCTTCTCCGAGACGGTCTTGGCGTAGTAGCCGGCGTTGGCGGCCGTCGGCACCGTGGCGATGAGGGTGTGCAGGTAGGCCGCGCCGCCGATGCGCTCGAGCAGCCCCTGGCGCTGCAGCTCCGCCGCCACGCTGACGGTGTCCGCCGGCTCGCCCTTCGCGTACAGCCCGGTGACGACCTCGTAGATCGTCGAGTGCGCCGGCCGGTAGAAGTCGCCTTCCTTCAGCGTCTCCACGACCGCCGCGATCGCGTCCTTGGACAGCAGCATGCCGCCCAGCACGCTCTGCTCGGACGCGAGGTCCTGCGGGGGCGTGCGGTCGAACTCGGGAGTTGCGGGGGACGGGGACCCGGCACGAGAGCCGCGGTCGAGCGAGGTGACAGACACCGGCGGCGGTGCCTCCCTTCCGGACGACAGGCGTGCTCCCCGGCGGCGCGAGAGGGAGCACCTCTGTGTCTAGAGCAGGGGTACGACAATTTCGACCGCTCGTCGGCGAGTCGCCCTCGTCCGCTGTGGATGTCGCTGTGGGAAAGGTGTGGGTGAAGCGGCGTTTCCCTGTGGACTGCCCTGTGCGTTCTCGGCGGAGACCTGTGGAGTGGTTCGTGACGCCCCGTAGTTCCGCAGGTCGGACAGTCCACACGGTTCTCCACCGGCTGTGGATAACAGGGGAGGAAAACTTTCTGAGGAAGCGGGAGGTGACGCGCAGGAGAACGCGTGGCAACACGCCGGTAACCGCCGTCCCCCCGACGGCACCCGGCTCCCGACTCGTTGAACGTGCTACTTGACCTGCACGTTTGCAGTCAGAAGAAGTGACCAACGGATGCCCAACGCAAACCCGTGTTGTCACAACGCTGTGATCGTTCCGTGTCGTCGGCTGCGTGCCGCGACCGTCCCCCGGCTCGCCCAACGATCCACAGTGGGAGGCTGGACGACGCCGTCGGAGCCCTCCGGAGGCCCGCCAGGGTCAGCTCACGACCCACGGCCGATCCACAGCCTGGCCGGCCCCGGGTGTGGCGTGGCGTCCAAGCGCGACCGACAGCCGTCCGGGGTCCGACACCGAATCGGGCGTTGTCCGCTCAGGCGACCCGCAGCCGGCTCGACACCACATGCAGTGTCCCCCAACGGGGCGGCCCCGCAGACGACGACGCCCGCGCCGCCACGGGGGCGACGCGGGCGCGTCCGGGAGTGCGAAGGGCGTCAGGCGGCGGCGACGACCTCGACGTGAAGCTCGGCAACGACCTCCGGGTGCAGCCGCACCGTGACGAGGTGGCGGCCGATCGACTTGATCGGGTTGTGCAGCTCGATGCGGCGCCGGTCGAGCTTCGGCCCACCGGCGGCGACGACGGCGTCCGCGACGTCGCCGGCCGTGACCGAGCCGAACAGACGGCCGCCCTGCCCGGCGCGACCCTGCAGGGTCACCCCGAGCGAGCGCAGCTGCGCCGCGACCTCCGTGGCCTGGCCGCGGTCGCGGATCTCCCGCACCTCGCGGGCCCGCCGGATCTGGGCGATCTGCTTCTCGGCGCCCCGGGTCGCCTGGATGCCGAGCCCACGCGGGACGAGGTAGTTGCGGCCGTAGCCGTCCCTGACCTCCACCACGTCGCCCGGGCCGCCCAGGCCGGACACCTCTTGCGTCAGGATGAGCCGCATGATCAGCGCGCCGTGCTGGTGTAGGGCAGCAGCGCCATCTCACGGCTGTTCTTCACCGCGACGGCGACGTCACGCTGGTGCTGGCTGCAGTTGCCGGTGACCCGCCGGGCGCGGATCTTGCCGCGGTCGGAGATGTACCGCCGCAGCAGGGCGGTGTCCTTGTAGTCGATGAAGGACACCTTGTTCTTGCAGAACTCGCAGACCTTCTTCTTCGGCTTGCGCAGGGGCGCCTTGGCCATGGGGTTGCTCCTCGAGAGTTTCTGAGATTAGAAGGGTGGCTCGTCGGTGTAGCCGCCGGGCGGCTGCGACCAGGGGTCGTCCACGGGGGCCGAGTTGCCACCGCCACCGCCGTAACCGCCACCACCCGCCGCGGCGCGCTCACCGCCGCCACCGCTGTAGCCGCCGCCACCGCCACCGCTGTAGCCGCCACCGTTCCCGCCGGAACGGCCGGCCTTGTTGACCCGCGCCGTGGCGTACCGCAGGGACGGACCGACCTCGTCGACGTCGAGTTCGACGACGGTGCGCTTCTCGCCCTCGCGGGTCTCGAACGAGCGCTGCTTGAGCCGGCCCTGAACGATGACGCGGAAGCCCTTGTGCAGGGTCTCGGCGACGTTCTCCGCCGCCTGCCGCCACACGGTGCAGCGGAGGAACAGCGGGTCGCCGTCCTTCCACTCGTTGCTCTGCCGATCGAGCGTGCGCGGCGTCGACGCGACGGTGAAGCTCGCGACGGCCTGCCCGCTCGGGGTGAATCGGAGTTCGGGGTCGTTCGTGAGGTTGCCGACCACCGTGATGACGGTTTCGCCTGCCATGAGGAACCCCCGGCCTAAGCGATCGGGGACGCGGCGGGCGCGGAACCGGTACGCGAGCGGCTGGCGCTGCCCCGGTTGCGGAGCCGCTCGGGCAGCCGGATCACCTTGGTGCGCAGCACCGACTCGTTGAGGTTCA
Source organism: uncultured Actinomycetota bacterium (assembly GCA_963783105.1). Lineage (GTDB taxonomy): Bacteria > Actinomycetota > Actinomycetes > Frankiales > Frankiaceae > JAVEDQ01. Next base: position 472,801 of record CAWAMI010000001.1, on the reverse strand, counting down.
GCTGCCGGTCGAGCTCGGTCACGGCCGAGGGCTCGGCGTGCAGGTCGAGGATCGCGTAGATGCCCTCGAAGCTCTTGTTGATCTCGTAGCTGAGCCGGCGGCGACCCCACACGTCGACCTTCTCCACCGTGCCGCCGGCATTGCGGACGACCGTGAGGAACTGTTCGAGGGAGGGGGCGATGGTGCGCTCCTCGAGATCCGGAGCGAGGATCACCATCAGTTCGTAGTGGCGGGACGCCAAAGGAAGACCTCCTACGGTCTCGGGCGGCCACGGACGTTCCGTGGCAGGAGGATGCGCGCAACTGGCGCGCCGCCAGGCTATCAGCGGAGCTCAGACCGAGGTCCGGTCCGCGGGCTCTGTGGACGGGCGGTCGGCAGTCGAGCGGTCGCCGGTCGGCCGGTCGGCGGACGGCAGGCGGGAGGTCAGGGCGGACGGCACCCCGGTGGGCGGCAGCGGCGAACGGGTGGCCCGGGCCACGGCGCGCAGCAGCCGGAGGTGGGCCAGCACGAGGCCGAGCACGAGCACGACCGCGAGGACGACCACCAGGCCGGTGTCCCCCGGATCCCCCGGTGCCTGCAGCATCCGCACGTCGGTCATGCTGCCAGGGGAGGCATGACGACACCGACCGATCGGTGATCTGCCACCCGCCCTTTCCCATGACCCAGGAGGCCCCTGCCCATGGACGCCGTCTACACCGCCCACGCCACCGCCTACGGCGACGGCCGCGACGGTCACGTCACCAGTGACGACGACGCGCTCGACGTCGACCTCGCCGTTCCGAAGGAGATGGGCGGCCCCGGCGGCGAGCTGACCAACCCGGAGCAGCTGTTCGCCGCGGGCTACGCCGCCTGCTTCCACTCCGCGCTGAAGATCGTGTCGAAGAAGGTGGGCGTCCCGACCGACGGTTCCACCGTCGCGGCCGCCGTCGGGATCGGGCCGGACGGCACCGGCTCGTTCGGCCTGCAGGTCACCCTGTCGATCGCGCTTCCGGCCGCCGAGGACCGGGCTGCCGCCGAGAAGGCGCTCGACGCGGCGCACCAGGTCTGCCCCTACTCGAAGGCGACCCGCGGCAACGTCGAGGTGACGCTCGAACTCGTCTGATCGGCGACACCCGTTTGTCGCCGCCGGGTCGTCCGGGGCCGCGCACGCTCATAGGCTCGGCCGATGGGCGACAGCGGACTTCTCATCGGTGCCCACGTCGGCGCGCACGCAGAGGAGGCCGACCCCGTCACGGAGGGCCGGAAGCGGGGGGCGGACCTCGTCCAGTTCTTCCTCGGTGACCCCCAGGGGTGGAAGAAGCCGCCGCCCCGCGCGGACGCCGAGGCCCTGCGCGCGTCGCCGATCCCGCTCTACGTGCACGCCCCGTACGTCATCAACGTCGCGACCAACAACAACCGGATCCGCATCCCGAGCCGCAAGATCCTCTCGCAGCACGCGCAGCTGGCGGCCGACGTCGGCGCCAAGGCGCTGATCGTGCACGGCGGCTACGTCGACTCCGGCGACGACCCGCAGATCGGCTTCGACAACTGGCGCAAGGTCTTCGAGCGCGAGCAGTTCCCGCTGCCGATCCTCATCGAGAACACCGCCGGCGGGACCCGCGCGATGGCGCGGCACCTCGACGCCATCGCCCGGCTGTGGGACGCCCTCGACGGCTTCTACGACCGGGTCGGCTTCTGCCTCGACACCTGCCACTTCCACGCCGGGGGCGAGGAACTCGCGACGGTCGTCGAGCGGGTGCGTGCGATCACGGGGACGATCGACCTCGTGCACGCGAACGACTCGAAGGACGCCTTCGACTCGGGACGGGACCGGCACGAGAACTTCGGCCAGGGTCAGATCGCCGCCGAGGACCTGGTGGCCGTGGTCCGCGCCGCGGAAGCCCCCGTCATCTGCGAGACCCCCAACGGCGTGGAGGGACAGGCGGCCGACATCGAGTTCCTGCGCGAACGCCTGGGAGCACCGGTGCCGGCGACCGGCTGAGCCGGGTCACATCCGGCGTCCGCCGCGCCGGGAGCTGAGGAAACGTCCGACCATCCCACCCACGCGCGCACCGGCGGACTCCATGCCGCCGCCGCCCGCGGAGCGTCCGGCGGGCGCGCCGGCGGGGCCTCCGGCCGGCCGGCCGGCACCACGACCCGTCACCTGGTTGATCATCCCGCGCAGATTCATGTGTTCCTCCTGTGTCCGAAATGTCAGGCGAGGGTGTTCCCGGTCACTCGCCGGACCACGCCTTGCCGGAGGGTCACTCGGAGCTGTCCGCCCGCGGACCGGGCGCTGCAGGTGCGGTTCGGTGCGGCTTCGACGCGGTCCGGTCCGACTTCGGTGATCGACCGCGGGTGGGGAGATCACCCGAAACTCCGCCGCGGAGCGCGTCCGCGTGTCACCTCGCCTCCCACCGCTGACCCACAGCGCCCCGTCGATCGGCCGCGGGAGGGGAGATGAGGTCGAGGCGGGGTCGATCCGCGGGAGAAGAGCCGAGATCGGGGCCGGCGTCGGTCAGTCCACCCAGGCGCCGCTGGTGAACGCGACGACGAACACCACCGCCGCCGGCGCGCACACCCACAGGTAGGGGGCGAGCACCGCCGGGCGCCGGGCGAGCACCAGGTAGAGCGGGAACCAGACCAGCACCGCCCGCACCCCGCTGGCCCAGTACGACGAGCAGGACATGATCGCGGTGCAGGCCAGCACGAACGTCGCCTCGCCCCACCGTCGCCGACGCAGCAACACCACGCCGAGCACCACCCCGACGACCACGGCGAGGATCTCCGCCCACCAGAAGATCTGGAACGACGAGGCCTGCTCCCCGTTCACCGCCGCGCGCCAGGTGGTGAGAAAGCCGTCCCAGGGCGCGGCGACCGTGCGGCCCCAGTGCTCCCGCATCGCGCGGGTGTAGGCATCCCAGTGCCCGGTGCGCGCCGAGAAGTAGCCCGCGAAGGCGACCAGCGGCGCCAGCGGCAGGAGCAGGGCACCGACCTCCCCCACGCGTCGGCCCCAGCCCCCGGGCGCAGTGCCGGGACCCCGGCTGCGCCAGCGCAGAACGACGTACTCCACCCACACCGCCGCGACCAGGGCGAGCCCGAGGACGCGGGTCGCGGTCGCCCCCGCGGTGAGCACCCCGGCCAGCAGCCACCGCTCGCGCCGGACGGCCACCCACGCCGTCGTGGCGAAGGCGGCGAACAGCGCCTCCGAGTAGCCCGCGAACAGGAACACCGCGTAGGGGAAACAGACCATCAGCAGCACCGCGCGGCGGCCCCTCTCGAGGTCCTCCGGCGCGGCGGCGGCCCGCCCGCCCTCGGCCAGTCCGTCGTCGACGGCCAACCGGTACAGCGCCGCCGCGGCGACGAGGCCGGCCAGCAGCGAGACGACCATCCCGGCCGCCACCCAGCTGCCCACGAACGGGTGCACCAGCCGCATCGCGATCGGCATCCCCGGCAGGTCGACCTCGGTGCGGTCGGCGTAGGCCGGGGAGAGGTAGCCGTAGCGGGCGACCTTGACGAACAGGCCGACGTCCCAGCGGTCCCACAGTTCGAGCAGGTCCGGCTGCCGATTGCCGGCCGTGCTGCCGGCCCGCGCCCCGAGCAGCGAGGCGATCAGGACCGCGGCCCGGCTGGCGAGCCACGTCCCGAGCACCGCGAGCACCGCCGGTCCCAGATCCAGGGGAGGGCCGGAGAAGCGCAGCCGCTCCCGCAGCGACGCGAGTCGCGTGGGAGCGGGGGTGAGCGGCTCGCGGACGACGGAGGGTGGCGCGGGGGGCTCGTCCGCCGGCCCCGTCCTCGGCAGCTCAGGCGCGGACATCGGCCGGGGTGTCGGAACGAGGGTTCGGGGGGGTCGAACCGACGGGCTGCGGCGCGGGATCGGCCGAGCCGACCCCGGTCGCCGGACCGCGGCGAAGGGTCCACCGGTCGGGAACGCCGCGGAGGACGCCCCCCGCCGGGTCGTCACCGGACGGATCGTCCCGGCGGACGTCGTCCAGCTCGGGATGCAGCACGTCCCGGATCACCAGCACCGCGAGCAGAACCAACGCCAGGTCCCGCAGCGCGACGGCGCCGACGAACCAGCCCAGGCCCCATCCGGTGCCCTCGCCGTCCGCTCCGGCGAAGTAGTAGTAGCGCGTGATCAGCACCGCGACCTCGGTGGCCTGCCACGCCAGGAACGAGGGCCACCTCGGCCGGGCGAGGACCAGCAGCGGCACCACCCACAGCACGTACTGCGGGGAGAACACCTTGTTGGTCAGCAGGAAGGCGACGACGGTCAGGAACACCACCTGCGCCACCCGCGGCCGGCGCGGCGACAGCCCGATCAGCAGCCCGATGCCGACGAGCGCGGCGACGAACAGCGCGCCGGTCACCAGGTTCAGCCCCCCGACCGGCAGGGTCTGCACCTCGGCGGTGTAGCTCAGCAACCGCGGCAGCCCGACGCCGACGAGCAGGAGGGCGCCGGCGCCGACGACCAGCGCGCCCCAGCGCCGCAGCCCGGTCGCCCGTCCGCCGACCCACACCCGAACGACCGCGAACGCCACCACCGCCGCCGTCAGCGCGAGCGCGATCACATGCACGGGCGCGAACGCCTCGGGCGAGAAGGCCGAGGACACGTACTGCAGGGCGAAGGGCACCGAATCCCAGTCGGCGACCCGCGCCGAGTTGAGGTCGAGGAAGCGCAGGAGGCCGTTGGTGGCGGTCGGTCCCCCGGCGACGCCCGTGGAGTGGTGCGGCGCCAACGCCGCGCCGAGCCCGCCACCGCCGCGGAGGACGTCCCACACGCCCGGTCCGCGAACACCGCCGGCGGATCGGTCCTCGGTGAAGTACCCCGCGACGAGATAGACGGGCAGGTTCACCAGCACCAGCGCGCCGACGGCGTAGCCGGCGGTCCGGACCCAGCTCCGCAGCTTCCCCGCCCGCAGGCACAGGAGGCCGAGCGGCAGCAGGAACAGGATCGGGTAGAGCTTCGTCGCCGCCCCGAGCCCGAGCAGCAGCCCGGCCAGGCGCGGCGCCCGTTTCGACCAGGCGAGCAGGGCACCCGAGGCGAACGCGACCGCGAGCAGGTCCCAGTTCGTGAACGCGTGGATGACCAGGCTGGGAGCGAGGGCCACCAGCATCGCGACTTCCGGACGCGGCCCGGCGGTCCTGGCCGTGCAGACGACCACCACCCCGGCCGCGACCAGCAGCAGCGCCGCCGTGGCGTCGAAGAAGAACGCGGCGGCGAGGTCCTGCTCGCCCGGGCCCCGCGCGGGGGCGAGGTAGGACACCTCGGCGGAGGCCTGCATCGCCGCCCCGATCAGCACGGGGTACTCGACGGGGTAGTCGACGTACGGCCGCGCTCCCTGGTCGAGATGCTCGGCGCCGTAGAGCGCCATCACGTCCGAGTAGCACAGCCGCGTGTACTGGAAGTCGTCGGTCCAGTTGCGGGTGTCGCGGCAGGACGCCTTCTCGGCGTAGCCCAGCAGGCAGGTCAGGAAGGTCAGCACCAGCAGGAGCCGCAGCGAGGCCGGGCGGCGGTACCAGGGCGGAGCGGTTGTCGACGTCCCAGGACGGTCGCTCGCGGGACTCGCGTCGGCCGTCATGACCCACAGTCTCTCAAGCAGGGCGCCCCCGCGGCCGCTCTGCGAAGGAGTTCACAGGCCGTCCGGGGCCGGTGTCAGTTGCCGAGAATCCCGCCGCTCTTGCCACCGTTGCCACTGCTACCGCCGTTGCCGCTGTTGTTGCCGTTCCCCCCGCCGCCAGGTGATGGGCCTGTCGAGGGTCGCGATGGGCGGCTCGATGTGGTTGCCCGCGGCGCGGCGGACTTCGTCGGCGCGCGGCTGGGCGTGATCTCGCGCGTGGGCTGGGGCGTGATGGTGCTGCGCGGCGGCGTCGTCCGGTAACTCTGGAACGGCGTGGGGGCGGGCGCCGGGTCGCCCTTGGCGGAGCCGCCCATGCTCGCCTTCGGGAACGGGATCTCGGGCTGCCCCGAGAGCGCGTTCTGCATGAACCGCTGCCAGACGCGTCCGGGCAGCGTGCCGCCGGTGACCTCGTTGATGCCGAGGATGCCGTTCAGCGGTTTGCGCTTGTCGCGGAAGAGCGCCACGGCTGTGGCCAGCTGAGGCGTGTACCCGCAGAACCAGGCCGACTTGTTGCTGTCGGTGGTGCCGGTCTTGCCGGCCGCGGGCCGACCCGGGGTGAGGCCGCTGGCAGTTCCGCCCTGGAACGGCTGCTGCAGCGCGAGGGTGAGGTCGGCGGCCGCGCCCTCGGAGAGCGCCCGGTACTTGCGGGTCGGCGCCTCGTAGATGACGTTGCCGCTGCGGTCCGTCGCCTTCAGCACGAGGTGCGCCTTGGTGTTCTCCCCCTGGTTGGCGAAGGTGGCGTAGACGTTGGCCATGTCCAGCGGGCGGACGTCGGCGACGCCGAGCGGCAGGGACGAGACCTCCGGCAGCTCGGTGGAGTCCGGGATGCCGAGCGCGTGTCCCATCTCGGCCACCTTGGACTCGCCCGTCTGGACGCCGAGCTTCACGAACACGCTGTTGACGGAGTGCTTCGTGGCCTGCAGCAGGTTGATCGTGCCCAGGCTCTCCCCGCCGAAGTTCGGCACGCCCGACGGGTAGCCGTCGACGACGACGGCGCGGCTGTTGCCGTTGTAGTAGGAGTTCAGGCTCGTGCCGTTCTCCAGCGCCGCGGCGAGGGCGATCGGCTTGAACGACGAGCCGGGCTGCACCGGGTACGTCACGTTGTCGACGTAGTCCTCGTACCCGGACGACGGGTCCTTGCCGAACGTCTTCCCGCCGTACCAGGCGAGGACGTCGCCGCTGCCGGGCTGCACCGCCACCAGGGCGGTCTGCAGGTCCGCCGGCGCGCCGCCGAGGACGTTGTCGACGGCCTTGATGGCGTCCTGCTGCATCTTCGGGTCGAGGGTCGTCGTGATCTGCAGCCCACCACGGGTGATCTCGTCCTCGCTGACGCCCGCGGAGATGAGCTCGCGCTTCACGGCCTCCCGGACGTAGGCGTCCTGCGGCGTCTTCGGGACGTTCGCGCCGTTCGTCTTCTGCGGGATGGTGTCCGGCAGCTCGGCCTGGGCCGCCCGGTCCGGATCCAGCCAGCCCTGCTGGACCATCGTGTCGAGGACCTCGCGGAACCGCGCGTCCGCCCCCTCGGGGTCGACCCTCGGGTCGAGCTGCGACGGCGCCCGGATCAGGCCCGCGAGCACCGCCCCCTGCTCCGCGGACAGCTGCTTGGCCGGGATGCCGAAGTAGGCCTGCGAGGCGGCCTCGATGCCGTAGGCGCCGCGACCGAAGTAGATCGTGTTCAGGTAGAACTCGAGGATCTGGTCCTTCGAGTACTTGCGGTCCAGCTTGATGGCCAGGGCGACCTCGCGCATCTTGCGCGAGAAGGTCCGCTCCTGCGTCAGGTAGGCGTTGCGCGCGTACTGCTGGGTGATGGTCGACCCGCCCTGGGAGACCTCTCCGCCGCGGATGTTCGTCCAGGCTGCTCGCAGGCTGCCCCGCCAGGACACGCCGGACTCCTCGTAGAACTTGCGGTTCTCGGCGGCAAGGACGGCGTTGCGCGCGTCGATGGAGACGGCGTCGAGCGGGACGTCCGTCCGGTTGATCGAGCCGATCTTGACGATCTCGGTCTTGCCGTCCCGGTAGGTGACGGTGCTGACCTGGTCCGTCTTGACCTCGTCCGGCAGCGGCACCTTGGTCGCCGCGTAGAACAGCCCCGCCGCGCCGATGACGAACAGAGAGAACACGGTGAACAGCACCGCGCCGGTGCGGCGGGTGAACGGTGAGCGACGCTTCCACCAGGCGGAAAAGCCGCTGGACTCCTCGTCCGGCGCGCCGGACGAGCTGCCGGAACCCGAGGGGTCGTCCCCGGTCCCGGTACCCGTCTTCTCCGTGGTGGTGCTCACGACCCGGTTCTCTCCCCCTTCGACACTGCTAAGACATCCCCCGCCGGTCGTCGATCATGTTCCACGATCTCCACCTCGTCAGGTTCCGGCGGTCCGCCGGCGGCGGCGCTCCCCCGAGCCGAGCTCCCCCGTGCCGATCGAGTACGACGTCACGAGGTGGTTCCAGGAGCAGTCCCGGCACACCTCGACGACGTAGACCCGGAGGTCGGCGCAGCGCAGGGACAAAGCGAGCAACTCGGACTGTGCCCGGGCACGGCCGGACGACTCCCCGAGTTCGTCGCCGTACGCGTACGTCACGTGCACCAGCGGGCGGTCTGCGCGGCACAGGGGGCATCGGGTCCCGGTGGGGACACCGTGGTGGTTCGCGGCCCGCAGCAGGTAGGGGTGCGCGTCGCAGGCCTCGGAGCGGGAGATCAGGCCGCGCTGCAGTTCGACCAGCGTCGCGCGGCGCGCGAGCGCGTAATCGATGACTGCCCTCCGCTGCAGCACGCGGCGAGCGTACGCCCGCTCCTCCCCGGCTCCCTCGTCGACGGGGGCTCGGCAGGTCGCCCGGCGCCCGGCCGGCTGTGTGCTGAGACACGCCGACGAGAGGTTCCGTTACCCCTGTTTGCACGGGGTGTTTGTCTCCGCGTATCTTCGGCGATGTATCGGAGCGATACATGTGATCGAGCCATAGCCGTCTCGTACCGACAGGAGGTTCTCGTGCTGGAGTTCGCCGTGCTCGGCCTGCTCGCCGAGTCGCCCCTGCACGGCTACGAGCTGCGCAAGCGGCTCAACACGATGCTCGGCACCTTCCGGGCGTTCTCCTACGGCTCGCTCTACCCGACGTTGCGCCGCATGCAGTCCCGCGGCTGGGTGACGGCCGACAGCGGCTCCGGCCGCGGGGGGCGCAGCAAGGTCGTGTACTCCCTGACCGCGGAAGGCAAGGAGCGCTTCGCCGAGCTGCTCGACGAGGCCGGTCCGTCCGCCTGGGAGGACGAGACCTTCAACGTGCACTTCTCCTTCTTCTCCCAGACCGACCCCGAGGCGCGGCTGCGCATCCTCGAGGGCCGGCGCATCCGGCTGGAGGAGAAGCGCGAGCGCTTCCGCGGCGCCGCGTCCCGGACCCGCGAACGCGTGGACCGCTACACGCTCGAGCTGCAGCGGCACGGGCTGGAGTCCGTGGAGCGCGAGGTCCGGTGGCTCACGGAGCTGATCGAGACGGAGCGCGCCGAGACTCCGCCCAGGCGGCGTCCACAGCCCGACTCCGACGCGGCGGTGTCGGCGCCCGAACCCCGGACCGCGCAGGCAGACGACAGGAACACCACGCCATGAGCACAGACGCCATGCGCAGCAACGTTCAGAGCATGACCACTACGAGAGAGCGAGGAGCGCACCGGATGGGATCCGTTCGCGTCGCAATCGTCGGCACAGGTAACTGCGCCGCGTCCCTGGTCCAGGGAATCGAGTACTACCGCGACGCCGACGCATCGGCGCGCGTTCCTGGCCTGATGCACGTCCAGCTCGGCGACTACCACGTCCGCGACATCGAGTTCGTGGCCGCGTTCGACGTCGACGGCAAGAAGGTCGGCCGTGACCTCTCCGAGGCCATCGGGGCCAGCGAGAACAACACGATCAAGATCTGCGACGTGCCGCCCACGGGCGTCACGGTCCAGCGCGGCCACACCCTGGACGGGCTCGGCAAGTACTACCGGACCATGATCGAGGAGTCGACCGACGAGCCGGTCGACGTCGTCGCCGCGCTGCGCGAGGCCCGCGCGGACGTGCTGGTCTGCTACCTGCCGGTCGGCTCCGAGGACGCGGCGAAGTTCTACGCGCAGGCCGCCATCGACGCCGGCGTCGCCTTCGTCAACGCGCTGCCGGTCTTCATCGCCGGCACCCCGGAGTGGGCGGAGAAGTTCCGCGCCGCCGGCGTCCCGATCGTCGGCGACGACATCAAGAGCCAGGTCGGCGCCACGATCACCCACCGCGTGCTCGCCAGGCTGTTCGAGGACCGCGGCGTCGTCCTCGACCGAACCATGCAGCTCAACGTGGGCGGGAACATGGACTTCATGAACATGCTCGAGCGCGAGCGCCTGGAGTCCAAGAAGATCTCGAAGACGCAGGCCGTGACGAGCAACCTCGACCACGACCTCGGCCGGGGCAACGTCCACATCGGCCCGAGCGACTACGTCTCCTGGCTCGACGACCGCAAGTGGGCCTACGTCCGGCTCGAGGGTCGCGCCTTCGGCGACGTGCCGCTGAACCTCGAGTACAAGCTCGAGGTCTGGGACTCCCCGAACTCGGCCGGCGTGATCATCGACGCGCTGCGGTGCGCGAAGATCGCGAAGGACCGGGGCGTCGGCGGCCCGATCCTCGGCCCGAGCTCCTACTTCATGAAGAGCCCGCCCGTGCAGTACCGCGACGACGTCGCGCGCGAGCTGGTCGAGGCCTTCGCCACCGGCGAGAAGCCGTCCGAGCAGGTCGCCCAGGCCGCGCCGGAGGCCGTCGAGCAGGTCTGACCCTGCCGCACCGCACAGCTCCGTCACGGGCTGCGTAAGTTTCAGCCGGTTATGTCCGGCCGAAAGTTACGCAGCCCGTCGTCGTTGCGCGGCCGGTCGTTGGGGGGCCGGTCGCTGCGGGGCCGGTCGGACCTGCGGGGGCTGCTGCGCAACCCCGGCTTCCGGCGCCTCTACGCGACGAGGCTGCTGTCCCAGGCGGCCGACGGAGTCTTCCAGGCCAGCCTCGCCAGCGCCGTCTTCTTCAGCCCGGAGCGGCAGACGGACGCGGCGGCGGTGGCGGCCGGCTTCAGCGTCCTGCTGCTGCCGTACTCACTGGTCGGCCCGTTCGCCGGGGTGCTGCTCGACCGGTGGAACCGCGCCACCGTGCTGGTGCGCGCGAACCTCGTGCGGGCCGCCCTCGTCGTCGTCACGGCCGCGGTGCTGGTGGCCCTCGGTGGCGGCGGCGTCCCGTTCTACCTGGTCGCGCTGGCCGTGATCAGCGTCAACCGGTTCTTCCTGGCGACGCTGTCCGCCGGCCTGCCGCGGGTGGTGGAGGACGCGCGGCTCGTGCCCGCCAACGCCCTGTCGGTCACGTCGGGCACCGTCGCGACGCTGATCGGCGCGGGGATCGGGGTCGCGCTGCGCGGGTCGGGCTCGGACCGGGCCGCCGCCCTCGTCGCGCTGGTCGCCGGGCTGGGCTACGTCGCCTCCTCGCTGGTCGCCCGCGGCTTCGCGCCCACGCGGCTCGGTCCGGACCGCGAGCCGGGCGCGCTCGGTCCCTCCCTGCGCGAGGACCTGCGCGCGGTCGCGGCCGGGCTGGTCGCGGGCGCCCGGCACGTCGCCGCCCGGCGACCGGCCGCGGCGGCGCTGGGGGCGATGACGGCGCACCGGTTCTGCTTCGGCGCCACGACGCTGGTGACGCTTCTCGCCTACCGCAACCTGTTCGTCGACGGCCCCCTGCTGAAGGCCGGCCTGCCCGGGCTGACCCAGGTGGTCGTCGCCAGCGGCGCCGGAACGGTTCTGGGGGCGGTGCTCACCCCGGTCGTCGTCCGGCGGATGCCGAAGGCGGCGTGGGTGACGGTCCTGCTGGCGCTCGGCGCGGTCATCGAGCTCGGGCTCGGGCTGCCGTACGAGAAGGCGACGTTCGTGCTCGCGGGGTTCGCGCTCGGGATCGTCTCGCAGGGATCGAAGATCGCGATCGACACCATCGTGCAGGAGAACATCGACGACGGCTTCCGCGGCCGGGTCTTCTCCTTCTACGACACGCTGTTCAACGTCTCGTTCGTGGTCGCGGCCGCCGCGGCGGCCCTGGTGCTGCCCGACGACGGCTACTCGCCGGCAACGCTGGTCGGCCTGGCCGCGATCTACGCGTGCGCCGCCGTCGGGTACGCCGTCGTCAGTCGCCGGTCGGCGTGATGCCCTGCTCCTTCGCCCAGGCCAGCAGGCGCTCGACCGCCTCGTCGTGCCCGAGCGGGCCCTGCTCGAGGCGCAGCTCCTTCAGGTAGCGCCAGGCCCGGCCGACCACCGGACCGGGCGGGACGCCGAGCAGCTCCATGATCGCGTCGCCGTTGAGGTCGGGGCGGACCGCCTTGAGGTCCTCCTCGGCGGTGAGCTTCGCGATCCGGGCCTCGAGGTCGTCGTAGGTGCGCGCCAGCGCCGCGGCCTTCCGGCGGTTGCGCGTCGTGCAGTCGGAGCGCACGAGAACGTGCAGCCGCTCCAGGAGCGGACCCGCGTCGGTGACGTAGCGGCGCACCGCCGAATCCGTCCACTCCCCCCGGCCGTAGCCGTGGAAGCGCAGGTGCAGCTCCACGAGCCGCGTCACGTCCTCCACGAACGCCTTGGGGAAGTGGAGCGCCTTGAGCCGCTTGCGCGTCATCGATGCCCCGACCACCTCGTGGTGGTGGAAGGAGACGCCGCCGCCCGGGAGATGCGCGCGGGTGCGGGGCTTGCCGACGTCGTGCAGCAGCGCGGCCACGCGGACCTCGAGGTCCGGCCCGCCGAGCCGTTCCTCGAGCGTCATGGCGTTGCGCAGTACCGCGAGGGAGTGGGCGTAGACGTCCTTGTGCTGATGGTGCTCGTCGATCTCCATGCGGAGCGCGGGCAGCTCGGGCAGGAACTGCGCGGCGACGCCCGTGTCGACGAGCAGCGACAGCCCGGCCACCGGATCCGGGGCGAGCATCAACTTGCCGAACTCGTCCCGCACCCGCTCCGCCGCCACGATCGACAGGCGCTCCGCGCGGCTGCGCATCGCGGCCACGAGCGCGTCGTCGGGCGTCAGTCCGAGCTGGGCGACGAAGCGGGCCGCACGCAGGATCCGCAGCGGGTCGTCGTCGAAGGACTTCTCCGGCGCGTCCGGGGTCCGCAGCAGCCGGCGGCCGAGGTCCGCCAGCCCGCCGAAGAGGTCGACGAACTCGTGGCCGGGCACCGAGACGGCCATCGCGTTGATGGTGAAGTCCCGCCGACGGAGGTCGTCCTCGAGCGTCTCGCCGTAGCGGACCTCCGGGTTGCGCGAGGTGCGGTCGTAGGCCTCGCTGCGATAGGTGGTGATCTCGTAGCGCACACCGGCGCGCTGCAGGCCGACGGTGCCGAAGGCGATGCCGATCTCCCAGACGGCGTCCGCCCAGCCGCGGACGATCGCGAGCACCTGGTCCGGCAGGGCGTCGGTCGCGAAGTCGAGGTCGGCCTCCGCGTCCCGACCGAGCAGCGCGTCGCGGACGGTGCCGCCGACGAGGTACAGCTCGTGCCCGGCGTCCGCGAACCGCCGGCCCGAGCTCGTCGGCGCCGGGTGGCACCGTCAGCAGGGAGCTGGATGGCCCGTGCCGACGAGTCGTCGGGGTCGTCGAGACGGAAGCGGGACACGAGTTCGACAGGCTACTGACCCGGGCGACGTGCGCGCCGACCCGCGTCGACTTCCACCGCCGACGGGGTGCGCGCAGCACGGAATCGGCAGACGCGACTCGTACCATTCCGGCATGGCGCACCGGCCGACACCCTCCTCACGGCGGCCCCTGCGCCGCGTCGAGGAGACCTCGGCCGGCGGGCTCATCCTGGACGCGCTCGCCCTGGACGCACGCGCCGCCCTCATCGGCCGGCTGGACCGCCGCAACCGGCTGCTGTGGTCGCTGCCCAAGGGGCACGTCGAGCCCGGGGAGACGATCGAACAGGCCGCCGTGCGCGAGGTGCGCGAGGAGACCGGCATCTCGGGCCGGATCCACGCGACGCTCGGGACGATCGACTTCTGGTTCGTGGCCGAGGGTCAGCGCGTGCACAAGACCGTGCACCATTTCCTGCTCCTCGCGCAGAGCGGGGAGCTCTCCGACGAGGACGTCGAGGTCTCCGAGGTGGCGTGGGTGCCGCTGGCCGAGGTCGGAGGCCTGCTGGCCTACGTCGACGAGCGCCGCCTCGTCGACGGTGTGCCCGGCCTGATCGCGGACTCCGCGTGACCCGCCGCCGAGGTGCCGACCTCGGCGTGCTCCCGCTCGTGCTCGCCGTCTTCGCCGGGTTGATCCTCGGACTGGTGCCCGGAGCGCCGCCGCGGCAGGCGGAAGCGACCGGCCCCGGCGCCCAGCCCGATCCCGCGGGACGCGTGGCCGTGCTGATCGACACCCTCGAGCCCCCCGCGCCGCAGCCGACCGACGTCCTCCAGATCCGCGGGACGGTGGTCAACCGCGCCGCGGAGCGCTTCGACGACGCGCAGATCTCCCTGCACCTCGGTCCGCCGGCGGCGGACCGGGCGGCGCTGGCGCGCCTGCGTACGGACGCGACCGCACAGCCGCTGGCGAACCGGCCGGCACGCCTCGGCGACGGCATCCTCGAGCCGGGCGCCAGCGTGCCGTTCGCGTTGACCGTCCCCGCCGGCGGGCTGCTGACCCGGGGCCCGGGCGTCTACCCGATGCAGGTCACCGTGGTGGGCGGGACCACCGAGGGGCTGCGGGACCTCGGTCGCACCGACTCGTTCCTGCCCTACGTGCCCGCGGGAGCGACGAGCGGCGGTCGTCCGTCGTCCGGAGACTCGCTGCCCGCGCAGCCACTGCCGGTGGCCTGGCTGCTCCCGCTGACCGACCGTCCGGTGCTGGCCGGCAACGGCGGGGTGATCGACGACCGGCTCGCGGCCTCGCTCGCGCCGGGCGGCCGGCTGAACGACCTGCTCGCCGCGGCCACGTCGCTGCCCGCCGGCAGCGCCGTCGTCGACCCGGCGCTGCTGCGGGCGGTCCAGATCCTCGCCACCGACAACCATCCCGCGATCGGGGCGAGCCGGGACATGCCCGGCGTGTCCGCGGACCCGAACGCCCGCTCCTGGCTCGCCCGGCTCGACGCCGCGGTCGGGGGCGGGAACAGTCGCCTGAACGTGGTACCGCTCGCCTTCGCCGACGCCGACCTCGAGATGCTGGTCCACGCCGGTGCCGACGACCTCGCCCGGCAACTGCTCGCCCGCGGCAACGGGATCGTCCGCGACACCCTCGACACCCGGGTGGGCCTCGGGGTCAGGGACGCGCCCGCGCTCGCCGTGCCACCGACCGGCCGGCTGGATGCCGACGGCGCGCAGCTGCTGACCAGCGTCGGGGCGACCCACGCGCTGCTGCGGCCGGACGCCTTCGAGGCCGGCTCCGGTGGGACCGGCGAGATCGCGACGGGCAGGGGCGCGAGCCTCACCCCCGTGGTCCCGGACGTGACTCTCGACGGCCTCCTGCGCAGCGGCTCGACCGGTGGGGAGACCCCGCGCGTCGCCGAGCAGGCGGTGCTCGCCGAGCTGGCGCAGACGTACCTGACCGGCGGCGGAGTCGGCGCGGTCGGGACCACCGGCGGGCAGCGCTCCCCGGTCGTCCTCGCGCCCGGCGGCGACTGGGACCCGGGCGGGTCCTGGGCGTCCCGCGTGGCGGCCGACACGGCGCGCTACCCCTGGCTGCGACCCGTCGGACTGCCCGAGCTGTTGCGCAGCACCAGCGCCGCCGCGAGCGGGCGGTCCGCCGACCTGTCCTACCCCGACAGCGCTCGGGCGGCCGAACTATCCGAGTCCGTGCTGCCGCCCGTCGACGACACGCTCGCCGCCGTGGCCGGGTTCTCGGAGGCACTGCCGCCGGGGCAGACGGTGACGCGGCCGGTGACAGAGACGGCCCTGTCCGCACTCTCCGCCGTCTGGCGGGGCGATCCCGCGGCCTCGACCATCCGGCGCGCGAGCGCGGACACGGGGCTCGAGCAGCTCCGCGGCTCGGTAAGCGCGGTGGCCAGCCCGGAGATCACCCTGACCAGCCGCGAGGGCCGGTTGCCGGTGACGCTCGAGAACACGCTGCCCTCGGCCGTGAACGTGACACTGCGCCTCACCTCGCAGGACCGCTCGCGGGTGCAGTCGGACACGTCGGTGAGCCGCATCATCCAACCGGGGCAGAAGGTCCAGGTGGAGGTAGCGGTGAGCGCGACGTCGGCCGGCACGTTCCCGGTGCGGCTGGTCCTGCTCACCCCGACGGGTCGGCCTCTCGGGGCGCCGCAACAGGTACTGATCCGCTCGACGGCGGCCGGGGTCTTCGCGGTCGGGATCACCGTGGCCGCGCTCGGCGTGCTCGTGCTCGCCGTGGCCGTCCGTGGGGTGCGGGCGCTGCTGCGCCGCCGCCGCCGGGGACGGGGCACACCGCCGCCCGCGGGACGACCGGCGCAGGCGCCGGACAGGGTGGGCACGTGAGCCCCGGCCCGGACCGTCGGGACCGTCCGGATCGTCCCCGCCGTCCCGCGTCCGAGCGGGAGAACGAGCCCGGGGGCGCACCCGACGCGCCGCCCACCGTCGAGGTGCCGCAGCTCGAGTCGCCCACGGTTCGGGCTCCGGCGGCGCCCGGAGGGGCACCGACACCGGACGTCCCCGAGGTGGACGACTCCCCCACCATCGCCGTCCCCGCGTTGCAGCGCCTCCGGGACGAGGCGGAGCGCCGACCGGCGACGGGTTCGGTGACGACGGGATCGGCGGCGGGGGCGGCGACCGCGGGGCCGACGGTGCCGGGGGTGCCGGGGTCCGTGGCGACGGGGTCCGTGGCGACGGAGTCGGCCCACGGCGACGACGACCTCACCGAACCCCAGGCACGCACCGAGGAGCCGACCGCAACCGGGCAACCGCCGGCGGCAGAGGAACCGGCCGGAACCGGGCAACCGGAGGGGGCCGAGGAGCCGGCGGGGACCGACGTACCGGTCGAGCCCGCCGCCCGGGACGGCGAGACGACGGGCGGGGCAGGCGCCGTGAGCATCGGCCGGGCGTCCGGGGTCATGGCCGTCGGCACGCTGGCGTCACGGGTCACCGGCTTCCTGCGCACCGTGGCGATCACCGCCGCCATCGGGACCGGGCTCGTCGGCGACGCCTACAACGTCGCGAACACGACGCCGAACATCCTGTACGACCTGCTTCTCGGCGGCGTGCTGACCAGCGTGATCGTCCCGGTGCTCGCCCGCGCCGCGCGTGAGGACGACGACGACGGGGTCGGCTTCGCCTCGTCCCTGCTCACGCTGGTCCTGGTGGGCCTGACCGCGATCACCGTGCTCGGACTGCTCGTCGCCCCGTTCATCATCAAGATCTACATCTCCCGGCCGGATCAGGCCGAGCTCGCCACCACGTTCCTGCGTTACTTCCTGCCGCAGGTCGTCTTCTACGGCGCCGGCGCGACGATCGGGGCCATCCTCAACCTGCGCAACCGCTTCGCGGCGCCGATGGCGACGCCCGTGCTGAACAACCTGATCGTCATCGCGACAGCGGTGCTGTTCATGACGATGGCCGACGATGCGCCGACGCTCGAGAACATCACCGACGCCCAGGTCGCCGTGCTCGGGGCCGGGACGACGCTCGGCATCGTCGTCATGACCCTGGCCCTGCTCCCCTCGCTGCACGCCAGCGGGTTCCGCTACCGGCCGCGGCTCGACCTCCGGCACCCGGGCCTGCGCTCCGCCGGCAAGCTGGCCGCCTGGGTGCTGCTGTTCGTCGTCACCAGCCAGGTCAGCTTCTTCGTCGTGACGCGGCTCGCGACGGCTGGGGTCGCCTACACCACCTGGTTCAACGCCTACCAGCTGTTCCAGCTGCCGCACGCGATCATCGCCGTCTCCGTGATCACCGCGCTGCTCCCGCGGATGAGCCGGCACGCTGCCGAACAGCGGCTGGATCTCGTCCGCGGGGACCTGTCGACCGGCCTGCGCCTCGCCGCCGTGGTGATCGTGCCCGCGGCGCTCGGGTTGCTCGTCCTCGCGACGCCGATCGCCGTCGCGATCTACGCGCACGGGGTGACGAGCGTCTCCGACGCCGCCCGGATCGGCGCCGCGCTGGCGGCCTTCGCCGTGGCGCTGGTGCCGTTCAGCACCTTCCAGATCCAACTCCGCGCCTTCTACGCCCTCGCCGACAGCCGGACCCCGGCCCTGGTGAACTTCGCGGTCGCCGGCACCAACATCGTCACCGCGCTGGTGCTGTCCGCCGTGCTGCCGGAACGGGGTCGGGCCGTCGCCCTGGCGCTGGCGTTCGCCGCCGCATACCTGGTGGGCGCGACGGTCTGCACCCGCCTTCTGGTGCGCCGGCTGTCCGGCATCGACGCCGAACGGATCCTGCGGACGCTTCGCCGCACCGCGATCGCGGGCGCGATCGCGGCCGCCGTGGCTCTCCTGCTGAGCCGGGTCGCGCTCGCGTTCCTCGGCGACGGCGCCGCCGGTTCACTCGGTGCCGTGACGGTCGCGGCCGTCGGCGGGGTGGCCGCCTACCTGGTCGTCGCCTTCCGCTTGCACGTCGAGGAGCTCTCGTCGCTGACGGGGATGGTGCGCAGCCGCCTGGGCCGCTAGGGCTACAGATGCTGCTCCGGGAAGCCGATCCTCCTCCCACCCTGCTGCGAGGAGGACCCGTGGTCATCGGTTGGCTCACGCGCTTGACGGTGACGCTCGCCGTCGTCGGCGTGCTGCTGTTCGACGGGGCCGCGCTCGTGATCGGTCGGGTCTCGACGGCGGACAACGCCGACCTCGCGGCGCAGGCAGCCGCCGACGCGTGGTCCACCACGCATTCGATGAAGGCGTCGCTGCTGGCCGCCCAGACCGCGGCCGGCGGGGACGAACTCGTCCCGGACTCGCTGCGCATCGCCCCCGACGGCAGCACCGCCGTCGCGGTGCACCGCAGCCTGTCGACGTTGGTCGTGCGGCACGTACCGCGGCTCGAGGGACTCACCTCGGTCACCGAGACCGGCCGCGGCCGGGCCCCCCTGAACTGATCGTCCCGGGCCGATCGTCACGAAAGTGTGCGCCTGCGTCCCACGCCACCGCCGGGGTAGTTCGTAAACTGGCATCCGAACCGGGCGGTCTCGGGACGACAGGCGTCCCGTCCGCCGTCGGGTGGTGCCAACCGGGCCTGGTCCCGGCGGACGCCGACCCGAACCGGTTCCGGTGTGACGGAGGCGATGTGTCCGACGAGGCGAAGACGACGTCCGCGTCGGGTGTCCGCACGCGGGCGGCGTCGGAAACCTCCCCGTCGGGCTCGGTGCTGGCCGATCAGGTCCTCGACGGTCGCTACCGCCTGCAGCACCGCGTGGCGCGGCGAGGGCCGGTCGCGCTGTGGCGCGGCGACGACCTGGTGCTGGCCCGCCCCGTGGCCGTCCGGGTGCTGGCGCACGCCGAATCGGAGAGCAGCGCGACGCGGCTGATCACGGCCGCGGTGCGCTCCGGTCGCCTGGTCCACGCGGGTGCGGCGTCCACGTACGACGCCACCACCACCGAGACCGACTCCGGCACGGTCGCCTACGTCGTCAGCGAGTGGGTGGACGGGTCGACGCTCACCGGGCTGCTCGAGGACGGGCCGCTGTCCCCCGAGCGGGCCGTGCGCGTGGTGCTGGCCGTGGCCCGGGTGCTGACCGCCGCCCACGCCCGCGAGGTCGCCCACGGTGACCTCCACCCCGGCGACGTGGTGCTCACCCCCCACGGCGGCGTCAAGGTGCTCGACCTCGAGGTGCGGGCGGCGCTGACAGAGGAGATCGCGGGGGCGTCCTTCGAGCAGCGGCGCGTCCGCGACGTCCGTGCGCTCGGCGCCCTTCTCTACGCCTGCCTCACCGCCCGCTGGCCGCTGGCCGGTGACCGCGGTCTGCCGTCCGCCCCCACCGCCTCCGACGGGTCGCTCTGCACCCCGCGCCAGGTACGCGCCGGGGTGTCGCGCGAGCTGGACGCCATTGCGCTCGCGGCGCTGGAGGCCGGCGACGAGTCCGAGGAGACGGACGTGGGCGGCTCCGAGGACCGGATCGCGACGGCCGCCGCGGTGGTCGAGGCCCTCGAGTCGGTGCACGTGAGCTCGAACAGCGCCTATCCGGACGCCTACCCGGAGGGCTACTCCGACTCCTACACGACGGACTACGCGACCGGGCCCGACGGCCCGACGCTGGTGGAGCCGCACCAGGGCGGCCGCCTGCAGGAGGCGGGCCGACACCGGCGGACGCGGCGGATCGTGGTCCCCATCGTGCTGCTGCTGGTCTGCGCGGTCGCCGCCTGGCTCATCGGGGTGGCGATGGGTCAGCTGCCCGGCCCGTCGGACAAGCTCCCCGCCATCGCCCCGGACAACGGCCGACCCGGTCCGGCGCTGGCGCTGACCTCGGTACGCAGCTTCGACCCGCTCGGCGACGGCGCGGAGCAGGAGAGCTCGGTACCGCTCGCCCACGACGGGGACCAGAGCACCGCGTGGACCACCGACACGTACAAGACGTCCGACTTCGGCAACCTCAAGCCCGGGGTCGGGCTGAAGGTCGACTTCGGGCGGCCGGAGAAGGTCAGCGCCGTGCGCCTCGCGTTCGCGGATCCTGGCCAGTCGGTGGAGTTGCGGGCGGGCGACACCGACTCCGAGAACGTGGAGGCGTTCCCGGTTCGGGCCCAGGTCGTGGGGGGCGGGGCGGACGTCGAGCTGACCCCCACGGACGAGACGGCGCACCGGTTCTGGATCGTCTGGATGACGCAGATACCGCAGACGGACCGTGGTTTCCGAGCCGAGTTGAACGAGATGGTGTTCCTGTCCTGACCCTTGTCCCGACGGCCGCGGGAGCGCGCCGCCGAGGGAATGTCACGACCCCGGGGTCCGTTAGCGCCAACGACCGGCGACACACAGCAGCGGAGGAAAAGTGGCCGACAGCGAGACCAGCACCGGCACCGGAAGCAGCGCCGGTGACAGCCCTGATGACAGCGTTCGGGACGTCGTCATCATCGGCTCCGGGCCGGCGGGCTACACGGCCGCGGTGTACACCGCCCGCGCCAACCTGCGCCCCCTGGTCCTCGAGGGTGCGGTCACCGCCGGTGGCGCGCTGATGACCACGACCGAGGTCGAGAACTTCCCCGGCTTCCGCGACGGCATCCAGGGCCCCGAGCTGATGGACGCGATGCGCGCGCAGGCGGAGCGCTTCGGCGCCGACCTGATCCCGGACGACGTGGTCGAGGTGGACCTGCGGGCGGAGCCGAAGGTCGTCAAGACCTCGGACGAGACCTACCTTGCCCGCACCGTCATCCTGGCGACCGGTTCCCAGTGGCGGACCCTGGGCCTGGAGAGCGAGCAGCGGCTGTTCGCCCACGGCGTCTCGGCCTGCGCCACCTGCGACGGGTTCTTCTTCCGGGACCAGGACATCGCGGTCGTCGGCGGGGGCGACTCGGCGATGGAGGAGGCGACGTTCCTCACCCGCTTCGCCCGCAGCGTCACGATCGTCCACCGCCGCGACCGGCTCCGCGCCAGTGCGATCATGCAGCAGCGCGCCTTCACGAACGACAAGATCCGTTTCCTGTGGAACACGGCGGTCGAGGAGGTGCTCGGCGAGAACAAGATGGAGGGCCTGCGGGTCCGTGACCTCGTCACCGGCGAGCAGCGCGACCTGCCGTTCAGCGGCTTGTTCCTGGCGATCGGGCACGACCCGCGCTCGGACCTGTTCCGCGGGCAGGTGGACCTCGACGAGGGCGGCTACGTCCTCGTCGACTCCCCCGGCACCCGGACGAACCTCCCCGGCGTCTTCGCCTGTGGCGACCTCGTCGACCACACCTACCGCCAGGCGGTCACCGCCGCCGGTACCGGGTGTGCGGCGGCGCTGGACGCCGAACGCTGGATCGCCGCCCAGTCGGAGCGGCCGGACGTCGAGGCCGCGATCCACGCCGAGGTCAGCGCCGAGGCGAAGATGCCGGACCCGCCGTTCGCGTCCCCGTCGGTCGCCTGAGCGACGGGATCGGCCTCGCCGGCGCCGGAACAACTCTCACTGTCTGTCCGAACCCCGACGGGGGTCCGGTATCCGCAACGGAAGGAAGGCACCGTATGGGCAACACCGTGCCCGTCAACGACGACAGCTTCGGCACCGAGGTGCTGAAGAGCGACGTGCCGGTTCTGGTCGACTTCTGGGCCGAATGGTGCGGACCGTGCAAGATGGTCGCCCCGGTGCTCGAGGAGATCGCCAAGGAGCACGGCGACAAGCTGCGCATCGTCAAGCTGAACATCGACGAGAACCCGCAGACCGCCCGCGACTACGGGATCATGTCGATCCCGACCATGTCGGTCTTCGTCGACGGCAAGGTCGACAAGAACATCGTCGGAGCCAAGCCGAAGGCCAGCCTGCTGCGCGAGCTGTCCGACTACATCTGATCGGCGGTCGGTTCGCCTGATCGGCGGGCGACCGTTCGACCGGAGCCGGGGCCCCTCGGGCCCCGGCTTCCGTCGTACCGCGTCCGGCGCCCGTCCGCCTGCCGGCGTCGGCGTGACCCGCCTCGCCCGAGCCGCCGACGGCCTTCCGGAAAGGTGATGTGACCCTTGCGCGGGCCCTCCCGCAGTCGTCCCCGCCTCCCCTGCCTTTAGGGTGAGGACAACCCGTACCCGACCTGAGGCAGGATCTCGTCCCCGTGCAGCTGTATCGACGAGGCTCCCGTGGGCCCGCCGTACGCCACCTTCGCGCCGAGCTGGCCGACCTCGGGTTGCTTCCGGCGCCTCAGGCATCCGACGCTGTCGAGCTCGACCTGTTCGACGACCAGCTCGACGAGGCGGTCCGCAGCTTCCAGCAGAGCCGCGGCATCTCGGTCGACGGCATCGTGGGCCCGGGCACCACGCGGGCGCTCGACGAGGCCCGGCGCAAGCTCGGCGACCGCTTGCTCTACCACAGTGTGAGCCACCCCTTCACCGGGGACGACGTGCTCGAACTGCAGGCTCGGCTGGCCGACATGGGCTTCGACGTCGGCCGGGTGGACGGCATCTTCGGCGACCGCACCGAGGAGGCGCTCCGGGAGTTCCAGCGCAACCGTGGGCTCACGACCGACGGCACGTGCGGTCCCGTCACGCTGCGGGAGCTGACCCGGCTGCAGCGATCGGTCGTCGGGGGTCGCCCCTACGAGCTCCGGGAAGCCGAGAACCTGCGCCGGCGGGGCCCGTCCCTGGCCGGTAAGACCGTCGTGATCGACCCCGGTCACGGCGGCGACGATCCGGGCTGGGAGGTCGAGGGACTGACCGAACGCGACCTGATGCACGACCTCGCCCGGCAGCTCGAGGGCCGGCTGCTCGCCGTCGGCGTCAATGCCTTCCTCACGCACCACCCGCGGGAGAACCCCACCGACGAGCAGCGGGCGTCGACGGCGAACGAGACGGACGCGGACCTGCTGGTCTCCCTGCACACCGAGGGGCTCGACAGCCCCCACGCCCAGGGTGTGGCGACCTACTACTTCGGCTCCGGCCGCACGAGCTCGGTGGTCGGTGAGCGGTTCGCCGAACTCGTCCACCGCGAGATCGTCGCGCGCACCGACCTCCACGACTGCCGGACCCACTCCAAGAGTTGGGAACTGCTCCGGCGGACCCGGATGCCGGCGGTTCGTCTGGAGCTCGGCTACCTGACCAACCCGCACGACGCGCGAGCGCTCGCCTCGTGGGATTTCCGCGCCACGGTCGCCGAGGGGATCCTGGCCGCCGTGCAGCGGATCTTCCTTCCCCCGGACCTCGATCCGCCCACCGGCCAGTGGCGGCTCCCGGAGTCGCTGCGCACCTGAGCAGGCCAACTGTTCGGTGACCCCACGGGACGGCTTCGTGGGCCGCGCGTGTCCACACCGGCGAGCAGCGTGTCCGCACGGCTGTCGGTGCGTGTCCACACGTAGCTGTTCCGCCCGGCACGGTGCCCGCACCGTGTCCGGGCCGCCCGCTTCGCCCGTCAGGCGGGTGAGCGTCCCCCGCCGACGGGGCGGAGCAACCCCTCGGGCGTCATCGAGCCGAGCAGACGCTCGAGCGCGACCTCGACGTCCTCGCGCCACGTCACCGTGCTCTTGAGTTCCAGCCGGAGGCGCGGCCACCGCGGGTGGGTTCGCACCGTCTTGAAGCCGACGGCGAGCAGGTGATCCGCGGGCAGGACGCAGTGGCCGGGCTCGCCCCGCAGGTCGCCGAACGCCTCGATGGCGCGGACGCCGCGCCGCATCATGTCCTTCGCCAGGGTCTGGACGAGCATCCGGCCGAGTCCCTGGCCCGTGAACTCCTCCACGATGTGCGACGTCATCAGCAGGACGGCGTCCGGGCTCACGGGGCTGGTCGGGAACGCCACCGAACGGGGCACGAAGGCCGGCGGTGCGAACAGCACGAAGCCGGCCGGGGACCCGTCGACGTAGACGACCTTGCCGCAGGAGCCCCAGTCGAGGAGAGTCGCCGAGATCCACGCCTCCTTCTCGAAGGCGGGGTCCCCCGCGTCCTCGGCACGCGCCCGGGCCACCGGGTCGAGCTCCCAGAACACGCAGCGACGGCACCGCAGCGGCAGATCGTCGACGTTGTCGAGCGTGATGTTGACGATGCGCCGGCTCATCCGCGCGAATCCTGCGACTCGGGCACGTGCAACCTCCACCGGGGACGCCCTGCGCCGCCCGCCGACCGCTGTCCAGGTCCCGGCGGGGACGACACCACCGAGCTTAGTCGCCCCCCGCTGCTCGGTCACCGCGTCCGCACGGTGCGGGCTCGAGACGGGGACGTCCGCCCACGAGCCGCATCACGTCCTCACGGTGCGGTCGTGCCGCTCCCCTGTGTCGGCACGGTGCGGTCACCCGGGACACCGCTCGCCGGGCGCTCGAAGAGGTGGCGCTTCCGACGCGGAACGGCCGCGAGCATCGCGTCGGCGCGGGCCCGTTCGGCGGTCAGCGCCTCGCGGCTGGACGCGAGCTGCGCGACCAGGTCGTCGCCCCGGGCCCGCTCCGTCTCGATCCGCCGCCGCTCCCCCGCGAGCGTGCTGGCGTGATCGGCCTTCAGCTCGTCGAGCCGTCGCTTCAGGTGGTCACGCTCGACCTCGGCTCGGGCCGCGCGGTCGCTCATGGCGACCAGCTGGCCCGTGAGGTTCTCGAGGCGGGCGAACGCGTCGGCGAGGTCGAGCCCGGCTCGGGGGCTCGCGTCGATGCCGGCCAGCCTGGCGCGCTGGACGACGGCCTCCACCGTCACCTCCGTGCGCAGACCGCGCGGGCCCGGCGCGTCCCGGGTCGCCAACTCCCCCGCCTTGATCCACTTACGCAGCGCGGACTCGCTCACCGAGGTCCGCTCGGCGGCCTCGGCCACCGGCAGCCAGGTGACCTGGTCCGGGGAGATCTCGGTCGTGGCGCGAGAGTCCGCGGTCGTGGAGCCGGACGCCGGGGCTCCCTGGCCTTCGGCGGCCACCACCCGTAGGCCCGGCTCCACCGACGGTGTGGAGACGTCGGGTCCGGAAACATCGCCCTTCGGTGCGGGGACGTCGCCCTCGCGTGCGGACATCGTGCTGGTTGGTGTGCTCACGAAACCGCACGCTAACGTTCCCGCAGGTCAGCTCGCTGGCGCCACGCCGGAGCCTGGGGACAACCGCGATCGCTCGGCACGCGCCGGAGTCGGACGGTTACCGACGAGCGTCCGGGCGCCATCTCGACTACCGTGCAGCTATGTCGGGCACGTCCCTGGATCCCCACGTCGGACGCTACGCAGCGCGGACCCGCGGTATGACCGCCTCGGAGATCCGAGCCCTGTTCGCCGTCGCGAGCCGCCCCGAGGTGGTCAGCCTGGCGGGTGGCTCGCCCTACACCGCCGCCCTCCCGCTCGACGCGGTGGGGGAGATGCTCGGGCATCTCGTCCTCGAACGGGGCGCGGTCGCGTTGAACTACAGCTCGGGCCAGGGCGACCCCAAGCTCCGCGAGCAGATCTGCGACGTGATGAGCCTGGTCGGCATCTCGGCGGCCGCGGACGACGTCGTCGTCACCGTGGGCAGCCAACAGGCGCTGGACCTGGTGAGCCGGGTCCTGCTCGATCCGGGCGACGTGGTGCTGGCGGAGTCGCCGTCCTACGTGGGTGCGCTGGGGTCGTTCGCGTCGGCCGAGGCCAACGTCGTGCACGTCGCCATGGACGCCGACGGGCTGATCCCCGAGGCGTTGCGCGAGAGCATCGCCGCCTGTCAGCGGGCGGGCCAGCGCATCAAGTTCCTGTACACCATCCCGAACTTCCAGAACCCGGCCGGCGTCTCCCTCAGCGCGGAACGCCGGCTCGAGCTGCTCGAGATCGCGCAGGAACACGATCTCCTCATCGTGGAGGACGACCCGTACTCGCTGCTGGGCTTCGAGGGGGAGCCGGCGACCGCCCTGCGGGCGCACGACCCGGACCGGGTCATCTATCTCGGCTCGTTCAGCAAGACCTTCGCGCCCGGCATGCGGGTGGGCTGGGCGGTCGCGCCGCACGGCGTGCGCGAGAAGCTGGTGCTGGCGAGCGAGGCGCAGATCCTCTGCCCGCCGACCTTCAACCAACTGGCCGTCTCGACCTACCTGGCGACCCAGCCCTGGCAGGAGCAGATCAAGGTCTTCCGTGAGCTGTACCGCGAGCGTCGCGACGCCATGATCGATGCCCTCACGGCCCTGATGCCCAGCGGGCTGTCCTGGACCAACCCGCACGGTGGGTTCTTCGTGTGGGTGCAGTTGCCGGACGGTATCGACGCGAAGGCCATGCAAGCCCGCGCGGTGAGTGCACGTGTGGCCTACGTACCCGGCATCGCGTTCTACGCCGACGGCAGCGGCGGCTCCCACATGCGCCTGTCGTACTGCTTCCCCCCGCCGGAACGCATCCGCGAGGGCGTGCGCCGGCTCGCCGCCGTCCTCGAGCACGAGATGGACCTGCGGGAGACCTTCGGCAAGACCTACACCGAGGGCCCGCACCCGTCCGACGGCGGCCGCTCGTACGCGCCGGCGCCCGACCTGACCTGAGTCAACCGCTCAACCCCTTGACCGCCATCGGGAAGGCCCCATGACCGACCTCGAACGTGTCCTCGTCCTCGCCGGCGGGCTGTCCGTCGAGCGGGACGTCTCGCTGCGCAGCGGGCGACGCGTCGCGGAGGCGCTGCGCTCGGTCGGCGTCGAGGCCGAGGTCGTCGACCCCGACGCCGGTCTGCTGCCCCGCCTGGCCGCCGAGCCGCCGAGCGCGGTCTTCGTCGCCCTGCACGGGGGACAGGGGGAGGACGGCGCCCTGCAGGCCGTCCTCGACCTCGTGGGGGTGCCGCACGCCGGTTCCACGGCGTCGAGCTGCCGGCTCGCCTTCGACAAGCCGAACGCCAAGGCCGTCGTGCAGACGGCGGGGGTCTCGACCAGCCCGTGGCTGGCGCTGCCCCACGCCACCTTCCGCGAGCTCGGCGCCACCGCCATCTTCCGTCAGCTGGTGACCACGCTCGGGCTCCCACTCATCGTCAAGCCCGCCGCCGGCGGCTCGGCGCTCGGGGTCACCGTGGTCACCGAGGCCGAGCAGCTGCCGGCGGCCCTCGTCAACAGCCTCGGCTACGGCGAGACGGCGCTGATCGAGCGTTTCATCGAGGGCACCGAGCTGGCGGTGACAGTGCTCGACCGGGGGGACGGCCCGGTCGCGCTGCCGCCGGTCGAGATCGAGGTGAGCAGCGGCCGCTACGACTACTCGGCCCGCTACACCGCGGGCGCCACCCGCTTCCACGCCCCCGCCCGGCTCGACGACGACGTGCTCGAGCAGGCCAAGAGCGTGGCCGTGACGGCCCACCGCGCCCTGGGCCTCGCCGACCTGAGTCGCACCGACTGCATCGTGGACACGGCCGGCACGGTCCAGTTCCTCGAGGTGAACGTCTCGCCCGGCCTCACGGAGACGAGCCTCGTCCCGCTGGCGGTGCACGCCGCCGGCCTCGAGCTCGGGGTCGTGCTGCGCGACCTGCTGCAGGCGGCGGTCTCCCGGGCTGGCTGAGGCCTGCCTAGCTGAGCCCTGCCTACCTGAGTCCCGCCTGCCTGAGTCCCGGCTACCTGAGGCCCGGCGCGGGGGAGCCGGCGGACTCCGGAGCCATGGCGGCCAGGATGCGCTGGAGGTCGTCGACGCCGGCGAACTCCACCGTGATGCGGCCCTTGCTGCGACCCATCACGACCTTGACCCGGGTGTCGAGCCGCTCCGTCAGGCTGGCGGCGACATCGTTCAGCTCGGGCGAGGCGGGGCGCGTCCCCGAGCCGGGGCGGCGCCGGCGGCTCGGCCGGGTCACGGCCACAAGCTCCTCCACCGCGCGGACGGACAGGCCCTCCGCCACGATGCGGGCGGCCAGGGCGTCCTGCTCCGCGGGGTCCTCGAGCGAGAGCAGCGCGCGGGCGTGCCCGGCGGAGAGCACACCGGCCGCGACCCGTCGCTGCACGGCGGGGGAGAGGCCGAGTAGCCGCATCGTGTTCGTCAGGTGCGAGCGGGACGTTCCGAGCCGCTCCGCGAGGGTTTCGTGTGTGCAGCCGAAGTCGGTGAGCAGCTGGGCGTAGGCGGCTGCTTCCTCCAACGGATTGAGTTCGCTGCGGTGCAGATTCTCCAGCAGCGCCTCGCGGAGCAGCTCGTCGTCGTTGGTGTCGCGGACCACGGCCGGGATCTCCTGCAGCCCCGCCGCCTGGCTGGCGCGCCACCGCCGCTCGCCCATGACGAGCTCGAAGGGCGGCTGTGCGGCGGCGTCGGCCGGGGCCCGGCGCACCACGATCGGCTGCAGGACGCCGACCTCGCGGATGCTGGCCGCCAGCTGCTCGAGAGAGTCCTCGTCGAACTCGGTGCGTGGCTGCCGCGGGTTGGGCGCGATGGCGTCCACGGGCAGGATGCGCAATTCGCCCACGACGCGGTCACGGGAGCCCTCCGTGCCCGCACCATCGACGGCGTTCGCCCCGTCGGAGGTGTCCGTGCCGCTACCCGAGGCCGGGACGTCCACGGTGTCCTCGCGCTGGGAGGGCGCCACGGACGTCCCGGCCTCCGGTAGCCGCACCGTGCCGGCTCCGCCGTTGAAGAACACATCGCTCGGGCTGGGTCTGGTCGCCGGGGTTGCCTGCGTCGCCGGGGCCGGCGCCGACGCCGTACTCACCGTGTCCGCGGCCGGCGCGGGTCGCGTGCTGTCGCTGGGCGCGATCAGCGCCCCGAGCCCGCGTCCGAGTCCCCGCTGCCGCATCGTCATGCTCTCGTCCCCTCGATGTCGGCACGCGCGGGCGCGCTGCCTGTCCGATGCCTACACGTGCGCCTGTGTCTCGCCGCGTGTCTGTACGGGTCCAGCTTGAGCGCTGGTGTCGTCCCGGAGGTCCACCGACACGGGCGGTTCTGGTGGGGACACGGTTGTCCCGGCCGCCGCCACCTCGCGAGCGGCGTCCACGTAGGCCGCGGCCCCGCGGGAGAGCGGGTCGTAGGTGACGACGGAGCGACCGTAGCTCGGCGCCTCGGCGACGCGCACGCTGCGCGGGATGGCTGTGGACAGGACCCGCTCACCGAAGTGGGCCCGCACCTCGTCCACGACCTGCTCGGACAGCCGGGTGCGCCCGTCGTACATCGTCAGCAGGATCGTCGAGATCGTCAGGCCGGGGTTCAGGTGCTGGGCGACGAGTCCGACGTTGCTCGTCAGCTGCCCGAGTCCCTCGAGCGCGTAGTACTCGCACTGGATGGGGATGAGTACCTCACGCGCGGCGCAGAGTCCGTTGAGCGTCAGCAGCCCGAGCGAGGGCGGGCAGTCGACGAGGACGTAGTCGTACTGCTCCTGCAGGCCGGCGATCGCGGTCGCGAGCCGGGATTCCCGCCGCGGCTGGTCGACCAGCTCCACCTCCGCCCCGGCGAGGTCGACCGCGGCCGGCGCGCAGAACAGGCCGGGCACGTCGGCGCTCGGCCGGACGACGGCATCGAGCCGCGACTCCTCAAGGACGACGTCGTAGGTCCCGGGGGACCGGTCACCGGGGTCGACGCCGAGGGCGGTCGAGGCGTTGCCCTGCGGATCCATGTCGACGACGAGGACCCGGCTCCCGTGCAAGGCGAGCGCCGCGGCAAGGTTGACCGCCGTCGTCGTCTTGCCGACTCCGCCCTTCTGGTTAGCGACCGCCAGGACGCGCCGCGCCGGCGGACGCGGGAACAGCTCCTTCGGTTCCCGGCGGGCTCGGACCGCCGCTGCGGCCGCGGCGGCGATGGGCGTCTCCGCGTCGGCGTTCCGCGTCGCGGCGTCCCGTCCGGCCGAGCCCTCTGTTTCACGTGGAACACGCGCGGCGGCGGGGAGGCCGCCTGCCTCGGTTTCACGTGAAACGTCGTCGCGGCTGCCGTCCGCGTGCCTGCGGGTCGCGCCTGCGACCTCCGTCATCGCCGAGATCCCTTCCGATTGGTTCGTCCCGTCCTGACGACGCGCACCACCGTCGCCGGTTCGTCGAGCACCCCCGCGCCTACCGAGAGAACGGTGGCTTCGGAGCCCGCGACGCGGAGCACGGCAGCTCGCGTCGTCCGAACTTCCTCCTCCGCCGACCGCCCACGCAGCGCGAGCAGGGCGCCGGCCGGGCGTACGAGGGGCATCGTCCACGAGACCAGCCGATCCAGCGGTGCGACAGCCCGGGCCACCGCATAGTCGGCCTGGAAAGGAAGGTCGCTCACATTCTCCGGGGCGCGGCCGCGCACGACGAAGACCCTGTCAACCAGCCCGAGATCGATCACCGCCTCCTCGAGAAACGCAACCCGGCGCAGCATCGGCTCGAGCAGCACGATCCGCAGATCGGGGCGGGCCAACGCGAGCGGGATGCCCGGAAGGCCAGCGCCGCTGCCGACGTCGACCAGCGCGGCGTCCGCCGGAACGACCTCGCCCAGCACCGCGGAGTTGAGCAGATGCCGGTCCCACAGCCGGTCGGCCTCCCGCGGGCCGATCAGACCCCGGGTGATGCCGTCGGTGGCGAGAAGGTGGGCGTACCGCTCTGCACGGGCGAGACCCGCGCCGAAGAGGGTGGAAGCTGCCGGCCGGAGGTCCTCGGGGAGCTCCCCGGCCACGTCAGTCGGGTAGGACGACGACGCGGCGCTGCGGCTCCTCGCCCTCGCTCTCGCTGTGCACGCCTTCGATCGCGGCCACGGCGTCGTGGACCACCTTGCGCTCGAACGGCGACATGGGGGAGAGCCGCTCGGGCTTTCCGGACTCCATGACCCGCCGGGCCGCCGCCGTGCCGAGGTCGTTCAGCTGAACCCGGCGACGCGCGCGATATCCGGCCACGTCGAGCATGAGCCGGCTCCGGGCGCCCGACTGCTGCTGGACGGCGAGGCGGGTGAGGTCCTGGAGGGCGTCGAGAGTCGCTCCGTCCTGGCCGACGAGGACATCGAGGCCGGTGCCGACGATCGCCACCGCCGCGCGGCCGCCCTCGACGTCGAGGTCGAGATCGCCGTCGAGGTCGAGGATGTCGAGCAGGACCTCGAGATAGTCGGCGGCGTACTCGCCCTCCTGCTCCAGGTCGGACACGTCGGACTCGTCGGACGCGGAGGGGCCCCTCGGGACGGTGGACTGCGTGGGCTCGGTGGACTGCGTGGGCTCGGCGGACTGCGTGGGCTCGGCGGGCTCGGCGGAGGGGGCCGATTCGGTGGTCTCGGACATCGGAACTCCTGCTCTGTGTGGGTCGGCTCCTCGGAGCCGGAGGTCTGCCGGTGGGCGGCTGGGGCCGCTGGGGGAGTCAGCCGGGGCCGAGGCGGGCCCCCGGTCGGCGGAGGCGGGCGCTGCGGGCGGTGAGCTCTGGCTGCGGGGGTGGCTCCCGCGGTGGGCGTCGGGTCAGCGCCGCCCGCCGCGGCGTGAGCCCCCCTTGCCGCTGCGCTTCTTGGCGCCGGGCCGGTTGTTGGGGCGCGAGTTCGCCTTAGCCGGCTTGACGTTACGACTCCCGGAGGAGCCGCCGCCGTTCATCGCCGCGCCGTTACCGGAGGCCGTGCTACCGGTACCGTCTGAACCCGCACCTGCGGAACCCGAGCTTCCTTCGTCGCCGCCGACCGGCCCCGAGCCGGGCTTGCCGGGCGGGATCTGCCGCTTCTGGGTCAGTCGCGTCGGGGCCTCCGGCTCCGGCGGCGGCTGCTTGCCCTTGAGCAGGCTCGTCAGCCCGCCACCGGACGCCCCGGCGGCCGCCGGGGCGGGTGAGCCTGCCTTGCCGATGTTGAGCGGCGGCATGCGCTTGATGATGAAGTGCTGCTGACCCATGCTCCACGCGTTGGTGGTCAACCAGTAGATGAGGACCGCGATCGGGAAGTTGAAACCGAAGACCGCCAGGAACAGCGGCGACGCGTAGAGCAGAACCCGCTGGATCATCTGCTGCTGCGGATCGGAAGGCCCGTTGCGAGCCATGATCTGCTTCTGCGTGATGAACGTCGTCAACGACATCGTGATGATGAGGACGACACACGTGATCTTGACTGCCGCGCCGTTTGCGCCGAGGAAGGCGAGTTCCTTGGCCGGGTTGGTGAAGGACGCCGCCAGTGAGATGCCGCCGAGCTTCGCGGTCGCGATGCTCTGCACCTCTTCGACCGTCAGGCCGCTGGCCGCCTTGAAGTAGTAGCCGCCGTTGCCGTCCGACGTCGGCGCGATGGCCCGGAAGACGTGGAACAGGGAGATGAACAGGGGGATCTGGAGCAGCAGCGGCAGGCAACCGAGCAGCGGGTTGCCGTGCTCCTTCTGCAGCTCCATGATCTTCTGATTCATCTGCTGCCGGTCGTTCTTGTACTTCTCGCGGATTTCCTTGATGTGCGGCTGCAGCATCTGCATGGTCCGCTGCGCCTTCACCGACCGCACGAACAGCGGGACGATGCAGAGGCGGACGAGCATGACGATCAGGACGATCGCGAGCGCGTAGGACAGGAAGCTGTTCTTGCCGAACACCGGCGCAAGGCCGTCGGAGAAGACGACGATGCCGCGCGCGACGAGGCGATACAGCGGGTCTAACACTTAGGGTGCTCCTCTACCCGGCGAGCCGGCTGCCACCGGGTTCCCGGCCTCGCTTGTCACGACCCGGCGATCCGGGTCGGCGATCTCGGACAGCATCGCAGGCGATCGCCCGGAGGGGACCGCGGCGGATACCGCCGTCGACCCCTCGGCCGACTCCGGCGCCGATGCTGTCGGTGGTTGGTTGGACGCCGCTCCGGGCCCGGGAGCCGTTGCGACCACTGGACCGGGTCCGTCGCCCGGGGAGGGGTTGCCCGGGGACGGCCCGTTCCTCCGGAAGGAGAAACGGCGGCGGGAGGGTCGCGGTTCCGGGACAGGGTCGTAGCCACCGGTGCAGAACGGTTGACAGCGGGCGAGGCGACGGACGACGAGCCAGCTGCCGCGCAGCGCGCCGTGCAGGCGCAGCGCGTCGAGGGCGTAGGCGCTGCAGGAGGGCTCGAAACGGCAGCTGGGGCCGAGCCAGGGGCT
Organism: uncultured Actinomycetota bacterium; assembly: GCA_963783105.1. Lineage (GTDB taxonomy): Bacteria > Actinomycetota > Actinomycetes > Frankiales > Frankiaceae > JAVEDQ01. The sequence goes on along the minus strand of CAWAMI010000001.1, from coordinate 439,844 downwards.
GACGACCAACTGATAAGCCCGCACGAGACCCGCGAGGAGCCAGGCGAGCGGCCCCATCCGGCGCGCCGGGGCCGGCTGCTCGGAATCGGACCGGTCGTCGGAAGCCGACGACTCGGCGGTGGGCAGCCCGTCCACCGGCCGAGGGGCGCTCATCGCGGTGCCTCCGAGGAACGCGCCGTTCCCGCCGTTCCCGCCGTGCCTGGCAAGCCCGCCGCGCCGACCAGCGCGGCGTCGAGCGCCCGGCCCAGGGACGCGTAGCTCTGGTCGGCCGCGCCAGGCAGGGCACGCACGACGATCAGTGCACCGGCCGGCTGCGCCCCGAGCCGCGCGCGCAGCAACTCCCGCAGGCGCCGCTTCACCAGATTGCGGGTGACGGCGTTGCCGACCCGCCTTCCGACGACGACGCCCGCGCGCGCGGAGGCAGCGCTGCCCGGCGAGCCGGCGTCGAGGCGGGAGTTCCGGTCGATGAAGACGTGCACGACGAGAGGGCCGCGGCGGGCGCGGCGGCCCCGGGCGGCCACGAGCCGGTGCTCCGACCGGCTGCGGACCCGCGAATCCGCGGGTAGCACGAGATCAGGCGGCGAGTTGCTGACGGCCCTTGCGGCGACGTCCTGCGAGGATGGCGCGGCCGGCGCGGGTGCGCATCCTCAGCCGAAAGCCGTGCGTCTTGGCCCGCCGGCGGTTGTTGGGCTGGAAGGTGCGCTTGCTCACGGTTCGACTCCGACGTCTCGGTGTTCAGGGCGTTCTCGTTGATCAACATGGTCGGCGGGCGAACGCGGACGAGGGCGCGAACGGGCACGCCACCACCGGCAGCTGCTGCTCGACGGTACGGGCGAGTCCTCGCGCCGGTCAAACGCGGAACTTCGCCGCGAGAACCTGTGGACAACCATCGACGGCGCGAGGGTCCCGCTGCTAGCGTCCGTTTCCTGGCCGGTGCCTCCCCGCTGTCATGACCTGCCGCACGTTTCCCCGGGCAAGATGTCGTGGCCTCGCGCGGAGGCGACACCGTCGTCGCCCACAGCCTGTGGACGCCACTGTGGACTGTTCGCGCACGTCAGGAGCCGGGCGGCTTCGCCGTGCCCGGATGAAGGGAGTTCCGTGGCCGGAATGGCGGGCGGGTTCGACGACGGGAGCGGCGGCGCCGGAGCTGACGTCGCGCAAGAGGACGGGCTGGGCGTCGCCGCCGGCGCGGACAAGCCGCCGGAGGAGCTCGTCCGGGGATGGGAGCGGGCGCGGGAGAGCCTGCTGAGCGAGGGGCTGTCGGTCCAGCAGGGCGTCTGGCTGGGCCTGACCAAGCCGTTGGGCCTGGTCGGCGACACGGCCCTGTTCGCCACTCCGAACGAATTCACCAAGGAACTGTTGAGCAGCCGGCTCCGGCCCTACCTCACCACCGCGTTGTCCGCCGCGCTGGGCCGCGAGGTCCGCGTGGCCGTCGTCGTGGAACAAGGCGACTCGCGGGCGCCGACGGTCGAGGACGACCTCGTCGACGAGTCACCGCCGCCGCGACCGAGCCCGCCCGGCCGGACCGAACCCGTCGAGGCGCCGCGGTTGAACCCGCGGTACACCTTCGAAACGTTCGTCATCGGGGACAGCAACCGCTTCCCCCACGCCGCCTCGGTCGCCGTGGCCGAGGCGCCGGCCAAGGCCTACAACCCGCTGTTCATCTACGGCGATTCGGGCCTGGGCAAGACGCACCTGCTGCACGCGGTCGGGCACGACGCGCTGAAGCTGCACCCGGACATGCGCGTCCGGTACGTGAACTCCGAGGAGTTCACCAACGAGTTCATCAACGCGATCCGCGACGATCGCCAGGCGGACTTCCGCAAGCGCTACCGCGAGGTCGACCTCCTGCTCGTCGACGACATCCAGTTCCTGGAGAACAAGGAGCGGACGCAGGAGGAGTTCTTCCACACCTTCAACGACCTGCACAGCAACAGCAAGCAGATCGTCGTCTCCTCGGATCGCCCGCCCAAGCAGCTGGCCACGCTGGAGGACCGCCTCCGGAGCCGCTTCGAGTGGGGGCTGATCACCGACGTCTCGCCGCCCGACCTCGAGACGCGGATCGCCATCCTGTCGAAGAAGGCGGCGGCTGATTCGCTGCCGGTTCCCCGCGAGGCGCTGGAGTACATCGCCACGCACATCGAGCGCAACATCCGGGAGCTCGAGGGCGCCCTCATCCGGGTCGCCGCCTTCGCCAGCCTCAACAAGTCCTCGGTCGACCTGGCTCTCGCCGAGGTGGTGCTGAAGGACCTCATCCCGGACGCCACCGACCCCGAGATCACGGCCGCCGGGATCATGAGCGCCACGGCCGAATACTTCGGTGTCTCGATGGAGGACCTCTGCGGCTCCTCGCGCAGCCGCTCGCTGGTGACGGCCCGGCAGATCGCCATGTACCTGTGCCGCGAGCTGACCGACCTGTCGCTGCCGAAGATCGGCATGCACTTCGGAGGTCGGGACCACACGACGGTCATCCACGCCGACCGCAAGATCCGCGGTCTCATGGCCGAGCGGCGGACCGTTTTCAACCAGGTGACCGAATTGACGAGCCGGATCCGGGCCAAGAAGCCGTGACCGAACGTGCTCGAACCCGCTCCGCGGACCGTGATCGTCGTAGTGCACAGGTTGTGGACAACTATGTGTACGAACGGGGGACGAAGCGGGGACAGTCGGCCCGTCCGGCCGGTCAGCCTCGAGCAGAGGTCGAGGCCCGCACCGGTTCCACACAGATCGTCGGGACTCGGCTCGGTCCCGTGAGCAGCGACGACATCGGCGCAGACACCCGTCGTCCACAGAACCCACCGCGCCTACTACGTCTGCTACACATTTCTTTTCCTCTCCCAACAACACCAGGATCAGGGGGCTGGGGACGAACGCCGGCTCGACCGTCGCGCTCCGTCGACGGTCCGCATCCGATCCGTTCTGGCATCTCCCGCTGTCACCGGAAGGGCTCACGATGAAGTTCCGCGTCGAACGCGACGATCTGGCCGATGCGGTTGCCTGGGTGGCGCGGACCCTGCCGAACCGGCCCACCACCCAGCTCCAGGTCCTTGCGGGCCTGTTGCTCGAGACCGCCCCGTCCGGGCTTCGGCTGTCCGCCTTCGACTACGAGGTCGCGGCCAAGGGGGAGATCTCGGCGACCGTCCTGGAGGAGGGCCGCGCGCTCGTCAGCGGGCGGCTGCTCGCCGAGATCACCCGCAGCCTGCCCGCGGCGCCGGTCGAGATCGCGGTCGAGGGCAGCCGCGCCGTGCTGACCTGCGGAAGCGCCCGCTTCACGCTGCCCACGCTGCCGGTCGAGGACTACCCGGCGCTTCCCGCGGTCCCGCCGGCCACCGGCAAGGTGGGCAGCAGTGCGTTCGCGGCCGCGGTCGGCCAGGTGGCCATCGCCGCCGGTCGGGACGACACGTTGCCGGTGCTCACCGGGGTGCGGATCGAGATCACGGGCGAGCGGCTGACGCTGGCCGCCACCGATCGCTACCGGCTGGCGGTCCGCGAGGTTCCGTGGCGCCCGGAGCAGACGGACGCGTCCGGCACCGCTCTGGTGCCCGCGCGCACGCTCTCGGACGCGGCCAAGTCGCTGAGCTCGGCCGGCGCCGAGGTGACGATCGCCCTCGGCAGCGGCGCCTCCGGGGAGGCGCTGGCCGGCTTCGCCTGCGGCACCCGCGAGACCACGACGAGGCTCGTCGACGGGCAGTTCCCGGACTACCGGCGGCTGCTGCCGCCGACCTCCCCCCTGTCGGCCGAGGTCGAGGTCGCGCCGCTGGTCGAGGCGGTCAAGCGGGTGTCGCTGGTCGCGGCCCGCACCTCGCCGGTGCTGTGCAGCTTCTCCGCGGGCGAGCTCGTCCTCGAGGCCGGTGCCGGCGGGGAGGCCCAGGCCCGCGAGGCGTTGCCCGCCGGCTTCGACGGCCCGTCGCTGTCGATCGCGTTCAACCCCACCTACCTGCTCGACGGGCTGGGCGCCCTGGAGTCGGACACGGTGCGCGTCGGTTTCGCCAGCGCCGAGGACGCCGAGGAGGCCGCCCGCAAGCCCGCGATCTTCACCGGGAAGTCGGCCGACGACGCCCCGGACTACCGCTACCTGCTGATGCCGGTTCGTCTCGCCTCCTGAGGGTTCCGACGGCCCCGGGCGGAAAGAGCTGCTTCCGGGCGGCTCCGACCGGCACGACCGCGGCCGATGCCGCTCGCACGAACGACCGAGGAAGTGACAGTCGGCGTCAGGCCTCGCTAGGGTCCGGGCATCACGAGGGGAGACACGGTGGCGGAGGCAGCCAGCGCGATCGGCATGGTCGGTCTGGGCCGCATGGGCGGCAACATGGCCAAGCGCATGAAGAACGCCGGCCTGACGGTGGTCGGGTACGACCAGTCGGCCGAGGAGCGCGACGTCACCTCCCTGGAGGATCTCGTCGAGCGCCTGCCGAAGCCGCGTGTCGTCTGGGTCATGGTTCCCGCGGGGGATCCGACCTCGGAGACCATCGAGGCCCTCGGGAATTTGCTCGACGAAGGCGACGTGGTGGTCGACGGCGGCAATTCGCGCTACACCGACGACCAGCGACACTCCGACCAGCTCGCCGAGAAGGGCGTCGGATTCGTCGACTGCGGCGTCTCCGGTGGGGTGTGGGGTCTGGAGAACGGCTACGCGCTGATGGCCGGCGGGTCCGCGGACAACATCGCGAAGGTGCAGCCGTTCTTCGACGCGCTCAAGCCTCCCGGGGAGTCCGGCTTCGTGCACGCGGGGCAGGCCGGCGCGGGGCACTTCGCCAAGATGGTCCACAACGGCATCGAGTACGGGATGATGCAGGCCTACGGAGAGGGCTTCGAGCTCCTCCAGGCCGCGGGGATCCTGCACGACGTCCCGGGTGTCATCAAGAGCTGGACCCAGGGCACGGTCATCCGCTCCTGGCTGCTCGACCTGCTGGTCCGGGCGCTGGAGGAGGATTCCGACCTGTCGGCGCTGCGCGGGTTCGCCCAGGATTCCGGCGAGGGTCGCTGGACGGTGCAGGCCGCGATCGACCACGCGGTGCCGATGCCGGTGATCAGCGCCGCCCTGTACGCGCGGTTCGCGAGCCGGCAGGAGGACTCGCCGGCGATGAAGGTCGTCGCGGCGTTGCGCAACCAGTTCGGCGGGCACGCCGTCACCTCCGCGGCGGGCGAGGACTCCACGGGGGCGGACGCCCCCGGCGCGGACACCACCTCGGGCAGCGGGCAGGACGTCGCGCGCGGTACCGACCCCGAGGACCCGGACAAGGGCTGATCCGCTCGCGGAACCGCACCGTGGGGTCGGAGCCGCCACGCGTGGGGACACGGTGCGGTTGAGCCCCGCGCATCGAGGAGGGGACGTGTACGTCGCTCAGGTGCACCTGACCGACTTCCGTTCCTATCCCGAGGCCGAGCTGCACCTCGAGCCGGGCGTCACGACCTTCCTCGGGCCCAACGGGCAGGGCAAGACCAACCTGCTCGAGGCGCTGGGCTACGTGGCCACACTGGACAGCCACCGTGTCTCCACCGACGGGCCGCTGGTCCGCGCCGGGGCCGAACGGGCCGTGATCCGGACGGGGATCGTGCGGGACGAGCGGAAGATGCTGGTCGAGCTGGAGATCGTCCCGGGCCGGGCGAACCGCGCCAAGATCAACCGCGCGCCCGTTCGCCGGGCCCGCGAGGTCCTCGGCGCCCTGCGGACCGTGTTGTTCGCGCCCGAGGACCTGGCGCTGGTCCGGGGCGACCCGGGGGAGCGGCGCCGCTTGCTCGACGACCTGCTCGTCGCCCGTGCCCCGCGGTTCGCGGGGGTGCGGGCGGACTACGACCGGGTTCTCAAGCAGCGCAACGCCCTGCTTCGCACGGCCTCCGGTCGACGGGGGCGATCGGGCGGGGACGAGACCATCGGGCCGACCCTGGACGTGTGGGACAGCCACCTGGCCGCCTACGGCGGGGAGCTGCTGAGCGCCCGGCTCCGCCTCGTCGAGGATCTCGCGCCGCTGGTCGACAAGTCCTACGCCGAGGTGTCCGGCGGCCGGGGTCCGGTGGCGGCGAACTACCAGTCCTCCCTGCCGGGGCTGGGCGTCGAGGGGGAGCTCTCGGCCGCCTCGTCGGTGGGCGACCTCACCGCCGCGCTGCACGCCGAGCTCGGGCGGCAGCGACCGGCCGAGCTGGAGCGGGGCGTCACCCTTGCCGGTCCGCACAGGGACGACCTCTCGCTGGCGATCGGAGAGCTGCCGGCCAAGGGTTACGCCAGCCAGGGGGAGTCCTGGTCGCTGGCGCTGGCGCTGCGCCTGGGTTCCTACGGCCTGCTCCGCGACGACGGCGCCGAGCCGGTCCTGCTGCTCGACGACGTGTTCGCGGAACTGGACGATTCGCGGCGCGAGCGGCTGGCCGAACTCGTCCGGCCCGCGGAGCAGGTACTCGTCACCGCGGCCGTGTCGGACGACGTGCCGGCGGCGCTGTCGGGTGCCCGCTTCGAGGTGCGCAAGGGGGAGGTGAGCCCCGCATGAGCGACGTGAACCCGCAGCTCACGGGCCTCTCGCGCGCGGTGTGGACATCGTGTGCTCCGGTACGGTCTGCTGTCCGCACGGTGTGGTCGAGGACTTGTGGCACGAAGGGGACGGGATGACGGCGGACGAGCGGTCCTCGAAAGGCCAGGCCGGGCGGGACAGCGCCTCGGCGGCCGCGGGGGCGGACCTGGTCCGCAGCGCGCTCGCCCGGGCGAAGGCGGACGCCCGCGCGCGGGCCGCAGTCACCGCCCGGGGCACCCGCGCCGCGGCCCGCCGGGAACAGGCCGCGCAGCAGGAGCAGCGAGGTTCCGGCGACCCGGTGGCCTTCGGGAGCGCCGTGAACGAGCTGCTCGACGAGCGCGGCTGGCAGGCGGACGCGCAGGCGGCCCGGGTGCTCGCGGACTGGGGGTCGATCGTGGGGGCCGAGGTCGCCGCCGCCTGCCGTCCCGTCCGTCTGCGCAGCGGGGAGCTGCAGCTCGAGGCCGAGTCGACGGCGTGGGCGACGCAGCTGCGCCTACTCAACCGCTCGCTGCTGGCGCGCATCACGGCGGAACTCGGCGAAGGCGTGGTCACCCGGCTCGTCGTCCGGGGGCCGACCGCGCCGGACTGGCGGCACGGGCGCCTCCGCGTCCCGGGCCGGGGTCCGCGCGACACCTACGGCTGAGGTCCGTGCGGCCTCGCGGGCCGGCCGGAGTCGAACGGCTGAGGTGGCCCGCAGACTCCGGCGACCCCCTGCTCGCGTGGGGGGAGTCAGCCGAGTGGCCGCAAGGCAGGCAGAGAGCGCGACAGGCCGTGTCCCGGGCCACCTACGCCCTGTTGCACGGGTAGACTGAAGGTGCTTTCGGCCGACCTCTGTGTCGTGCGCGGGGGCGTCCGGCACCACCCTTCGATGGAGAGACGGCTGCGTGGCGTACGACGCGAGTTCGATCAAGGTCCTGGAAGGCCTCGAGGCCGTCCGCAAGCGACCCGGCATGTACATCGGTTCGACCGGTGAGCGCGGGCTCCACCATCTCGTCTACGAGGTCGTCGACAACGCCGTCGACGAGGCGCTCGCCGGCTATTGCGACGAGGTCATCGTCACGCTGATGGCCGACGGCGGCGTGCGGGTGCAGGACAACGGCCGCGGCATCCCCGTCGGCCGCCACCCGGTCGAGAAGCGCCCGGCGGTCGAGGTCGTCCTGACGACCCTGCACGCCGGCGGCAAGTTCGACGGCAACTCCTACGCCGTCTCCGGCGGCCTCCACGGCGTCGGCGTGAGCGTCGTCAACGCGCTGTCCAGCCGCCTCGAGGTCGAGATCAAGACCGAGGGTCACGTCTGGTTCCAGCCCTACGCGATGACCCGGCCGGCCGCGCCGCTCGAGAAGCGTGGTCCCACCTCGGAGACCGGTACCACGGTCACCTTCTGGGCCGACCCCACGATCTTCACCGAGACGACCACCTACTCCTACGACACCTTGTACCGCCGGCTGCAGGAGATGGCGTTCCTCAACAAGGGGCTGCGCATCGTGCTGCGGGACGAGCGTTCGTCCGAGATGACCGGCTCGGTCGAGGGCGAACAGACGAAGGAGGCCGAGTTCCTCTACGCGAACGGCCTGATGGACTTCGTCGCGCATCTCAACACCGGCAAGGAGCCGGCGCACAAGACCGTCATCACCTTCGAGGCCAAGGGCGAAGGCCTCGAGGCCGAGGTGGCGATGCAGTGGAAGGGCGGCAACAACTACGCCGAGTCGGTCTACACCTTCGCCAACACGATCAACACGCACGAGGGCGGCACGCACGAGGAGGGCTTCCGCGACGCGCTCACCCGTGCCGTGAACGCCTACGCCAAGGACGCAAACCTGCTGAAGGGGGCCAAGACCAACGGCAAGGGCGGCGACGAGCGACTCTCCGGCGACGACATCCGCGAGGGCCTGACCGCCATCGTGTCGGTCAAGCTCGCTCAGCCCCAGTTCGAGGGCCAGACGAAGACCAAGCTCGGCAACAGCGAGGCCAAGCCGTTCGTTTCCGGCATGGTCTACAGCGGCCTTCGGGACTGGCTCGAGTCCCACCCGGGCGAGAGCAAGGGCATCGTCATGCGGGCCATCGACGCCCAGCGGGCCCGCATCGCTGCCCGCGCTGCCCGCGATCTCACCCGTCGCAAGAGCCTGCTCGAGTCGACCTCGCTGCCCGGCAAGCTCGCCGACTGCCAGTCGACCGACCCGAGCAAGTGCGAGGTCTACGTCGTCGAGGGCGACAGCGCCGGCGGCAGCGCGAAGGGCGGGCGCGACCCGCAGTTCCAGGCCATCCTGCCGATCCGCGGGAAGATCCTCAACGTCGAGAAGGCGCGCATCGACCGGGTGCTGAAGAACACCGAGGTCCAGGCCATGATCACGGCTCTGGGCACCGGCATCCACGACGAGTTCGACCACGACAAGCTCCGATACCACAAGATCGTCCTGATGGCGGACGCCGACGTGGACGGCCAGCACATCCGCACGCTGCTGCTCACGCTGCTGTTCCGGTTCATGCGTCCCCTGATCGAACACGGCAACGTCTTCCTCGCGCAGCCGCCCCTCTACAAGATCAAGTGGGGTAAGGACGACTGGGAGTACGCGTACTCCGACCGCGAGCGCGACGGGCTGGTCGAGGCCGGGCAGGCTGCCGGGCGCAAGCTGCCGAAAGATGCGATCCAGCGGTTCAAGGGCCTCGGCGAGATGAACCACACCGAGCTGTGGGACACCACGATGGACCCGGCTCGCCGCGTCCTGCTCCGCGTGACCCTCGACGACGCCGCCGTCGCCGACGAGCTGTTCAGCACGCTGATGGGTGAGGACGTCGAGGGACGGCGCAGCTTCATCCAGCGCAACGCCAAGGACGTCCGGTTCTTGGACATCTGAGCCTGGACATCCGACCGCGCAGAGCCGTGGCCCTACGGTGTCTGCACCGACGCCGCACGGTCTCCGTACTAGATCGCCAACCCCCGACGAACTCCCGCTACCTGACGGAAGGGCCGACCCTTGGTCGACGTCACGCCTCCCGGTGACCGCATCGAACCGATCGGCATCGAGGTCGAGATGCAGCGCTCGTACCTCGACTACGCGATGTCGGTCATCGTCGGCCGCGCGCTGCCCGACGTCCGGGACGGCCTGAAGCCCGTCCACCGGCGCGTGCTCTACGCGATGTACGACGGCGGGTACCGGCCCGACCGGGGCTACTTCAAGTGCGCCCGCGTGGTCGGCGACGTGATGGGGAGCTACCACCCGCACGGTGACTCCTCGATCTACGACACCCTCGTCCGGCTCGCGCAGCCCTGGTCGATGCGCTACCCGCTGGTCGACGGCAACGGCAACTTCGGGTCCCCCGGCAACGACCCGCCCGCCGCCCAGCGCTACACCGAGTGCCGCCTGCAGCCGCTGGCGATGGAGATGCTGCGCGACATCGACCAGGAGACGGTCGATTTCACGCCGAACTACGACGGTCGCCAGCTCGAGCCGCAGGTCCTGCCGAGCCGCTTCCCCAACCTCCTGGTCAACGGCTCCGGCGGCATCGCCGTCGGCATGGCCACCAACATCCCGCCGCACAACCTGCGCGAGGTCGGCGCCGGGGTGCAGTGGTTCCTCGAACACCCGGACGCGAACCCCGAGGAACTCCTCGACGCCCTGATGGACCGGATCAAGGGTCCGGACTTCCCGACCGGCGCCCTGATCGTCGGCCAGGAGGGCATCCGGGACGCCTACCGCACCGGTCGCGGCAGCGTCCGGATGCGTTCGGTCGTCGAGATCGACGAGGTCCGCGGCCGGACGCAGCTCGTCGTCAAGGAGCTGCCCTACCAGGTCAACCCGGACTCGCTCGCCGAGAAGATCGCCGACCTGGTCAAGGAGGGCCGGATCGGCGGCATCGCCGACATCTCCGACGAGTCCTCCGGGCGCACCGGGCAGCGGCTGGTCATCACGCTGAAGCGGGACGCCGTCGCGAAGGTCGTCCTGAACAACCTCTACAAGCACACGCAGCTGCAGGACAGCTTCGGTGTGAACATGCTGGCGATCGTCGACGGAGTTCCGCGCACGCTGCGGCTCGACGAGGTCATCCGCTACTACGTCGACCACCAGATCGACGTCATCGTCCGGCGCACCCGCTTCCAGCTGCGCAAGGCGCGCGAGCGGCTGCACGTCCTCGAGGGCCTGCTGGTCGCCCTGGATCACCTCGACGAGGTGATCGAGCTGATCCGCAACAGCGCGTCCGCGGACTCGGCCCGGGGCGAGCTGATGGAGCGCTTCGAGCTCTCCGAGATCCAGGCCACCGCGATCCTGGACATGCAGTTGCGCCGGCTGGCGGCCCTGGAGCGTCAGCGGATCATCGACGAGGCCGCCGAGCTGCGCACCCGGATCGACGACCTGGAGGACCTGCTGGCCCGTCCGGAGCGACAGCGCCAGGTCATTGGCGAGGAGCTGACGGAGGTCGTCGACAAGTACGGCGACGACCGGCGATCGAAGATCGTCGGCTACGAGGGCGAGATGGGTCTCGAGGACCTGATCGCGCAGGAGGACGTCGTCGTCACGGTCACCCGCGGCGGCTACGCCAAGCGGACGAAGAGCGACATGTACCGCTCGCAGCGCCGCGGCGGCAAGGGCATCCAGGGCGCCCAGCTGCGCGAGGACGACATCGTCGAGCACTTCTTCGTGACGACGACGCACCACTGGTTGCTGTTCTTCACCAACAAGGGCCGCGTCTACCGGGCCAAGGCGCACGAGCTGCCCGAGCAGGCGCGCAGCGCCCGCGGCCAGCACGTCGCCGGCATCCTCGCGTTCCAGCCGGACGAGCACATCGCCCAGGTCATCGACATCCGGGACTACGACGCCGCCCCGTATCTCGTGCTCGCCACCCGCAACGGACTGGTGAAGAAGACGCCGCTGACCGACTACGACTCCAACCGCAGCGGCGGCATCGTGGCGATCAACCTGCGAGACGACGACGAGCTCATCGCCGCCCGGCTGGTCTCGTCGGACGACGACCTGCTGCTGGTGAGCAGGAAGGCCATGTCGATCCGCTTCTCCGCCGACGACGATCAGCTGCGCCCCATGGGCCGGCAGACCTCCGGGGTCATCGGCATGCGGTTCGAGGAGTCCGACGAGCTGCTGGCGATGGTCGTGGTGCACGAGTCCGACGACCTGTTGGTCGCCACCTCGGGCGGGTACGCCAAGCGCACGAAGCTGGACAAGTACCCCGTCCAGCGTCGTGGCGGCAAGGGCGTCCTCACCGCGAAGATCGTGTCGACGCGGGGTGGGCTCGTCGGCGCGTTGGCCGTGGGTGAGGATGACGAGGTGTTCGCCATCACCTCCGGGGCAGGGGTGTTGCGTACCGTGGCCAAGGGCGTGCGACGAGCTGACCGGCAGACGATGGGAGTCCGGCTGATGAACCTGCCGGACGGCGTCGAGATCGTGGCCGTGGCCCGGAACGCGGAACAGGACGCGGACGTGGTGGCTGCGGCCCCGGCCGATCCAGACAACGGCGGCGGTGCCGGGAAGGACAGCGCGTGACCGAGAGCCACGGCAGCTCGGGTGGGTCGGCCGCGTCCGGGTCGGCCGCGACCGGTTCGACCACCGGCCGAGGTGGGTCGGGCGCCCATTCGACGGACGGTCGCCGCGCGGGTGGTGCGGCCGGCGCGATGGACGAGCGTTCGCAGCGGTTGCTGCAGGGGGGCGCTGCCTCTCGCTCGTGGGCCGACACAGCGGCTCGCGAGACGGTCCGCAACGAGCCCGCCGGCTCCCACTCCACGACGACGACGTCCGCCTACCACGTGGGGTCGTCCGGCAGTACCGGCCAGGCGTCCACCGGAACCGCCGCGGCGGCCGCCGCGATGACTGCGACGGCTTCGACGGCCGCGCGAGGCTCCCAGCCTCGACGCGCCCGGCTGCGCATCTCGCACGTCAACCCGATGAGCGTGCTGCGGCTCTCCCTGCTGTTCGGCGCCTGCATGCTGGTCGTCCTGCTGGTCGCCGTGGCGGCGCTCTGGTTCGTGCTCGACGCGGCCGGTGTGTTCTCCTCGATCAGCGAGGCCACGTCGACGATCACGGACAGCGCGGGGGACAACACGAGCGCCTGGTTCGGCTTCGGCCGGGTCATGCTGATCACCGCCGTGCTCGGCGTGCTGAACGTCGTGGCCTTCACGCTCCTCATGACCGTCGGGGCGCTGCTCTACAACCTGTGCTCCGACTTCGTCGGCGGCGTGGAGGTCACGCTCTCCGAGCGCTGAGCGCAACCGGGCGGGTGGTCCCCCGCGACGTGCCGGGGCCCGCCTGCGGCCGGTAGGATGGAACCTCACCGGCGCACGGTGTGCGCGGGAGCGGACCTATAGCTCAGTCGGTCAGAGCGCTTCCCTGATAAGGAAGAGGCCGGTGGTTCAAGTCCACCTAGGTCCACCGTCGTCCCCCGATCCGCCTACGCCCGGCTGACCAGCCCGCGTCGGCGGCGGTCGGTCCGGCAGAGAGGCGGTGCGGGGATGAAGCGCGTGGTGCTGCTGGTGGTCGCCGCACTCGCGGCGGCGCGGCTCGCGCGGCACCGGCGTGAGGACGACGAGGATCTCTGGACGGTTGCTACGCAGGCCCCCGACCTGCGCTGAAGGCCGACCCCAGGGGACGTAGCTCAATTGGCAGAGCACCGCCTTTGCAAGGCGGGGGTTAGGGGTTCGATTCCCCTCGTCTCCACCGTTTCGCCGCCGCCCCGAGGTGGCCGGCGCCGCCGGCTTCGGGATCAACTGTCCCTGTGAGATGGGCGGAGGGCCGGTCGGGTGCAGTTGATCGGGACGCAGGTTGGGGGCCGTCCGTCTGGGTCGTCGCCACCGGGTGTGGAGTCCCCGCGGTGGCCCCGCAGCCGCCGGTTTCGGGATCAACTGTCCCTGTGAGCTGGGCGGAGGGCCGGTCGGGTGCAGTTGATCGGGACGCGGTGGGGCGCGGTTGATCCGGTGCGCGCGGGTCCGGGCCCCGAACCGGCGCCCGACACGCAGAAGCGGGCGGAGCGGCCTTCGCCGCTTCCGCCCGCTCCGCGGACTGCGTTCACCCCGGGCGGGGACGCCTCAGATGAGGTGCTCGGACCCCTGCGCCCGGCGGGCGACGATGGCCTCGTAGTACAGCGGACGGCCGCGCATGTCCTTGCGGTGCACGTAGCGCTGGCGCTCGAGGACCTCGAGCGTGCCGTTCTCCATCAGCTCGCGCACGAGCCGTGCGAAGCCGCTCTCGTCCTGGTCGGCGAGGAAACGGTCCTTGATGCAGAAGGCCAGCCAGCCGGACGGGCTGACGTAGCGCACGGCCTCCAGGAACGCCTCCGGCGGCATGTCGCCGAAGCCCAGGGCCGCCACACAGGTCAGGGCGGTGAACTCGTGGGCGCTCAGCCGCTCGCGCTGCTCATCCGTCAGCGCGGTGAGGTCGCAGACGAGGTAGTCGTCGTAGACCTCGGGCCGGTCCCGAACGGCGGCCGAGGCCGCCTCCGGGATGATGTCCGCACCCACGACCAGAGAAGAGCCGAGCTTCCGCATCTCCTCGCCCACCAGGCCGTTGCCGGCGCCGACGTCGAGAACACGCAGCGTGGAGGCGTCGTAGCCGGTGTGCTCGAGCGCGCGCTCGAGCAGCTCGCGGACGACACCGGGCGAGCTACAGCCCAGCTCGTCGTAGAAAAGCGCCTCGTACGCATTCGGAATGTTGTAGATCTCGGCGTAGTCGTGAAAGCGGAGCCGGCGGGAGCGCCCGTCCACCTCGATCTCGCACCACTCCTGATCCTGATCGACCGTGCCGTCGATCTTGCCTGGCAGGCGGATGACCACGTTCGTGTCGGAGGCTGAGGGCGACGTCGTCGGGCTCAAGTCCTGCTCCTTCCGTGAAGTCGAGTGTCAAAGGATAGCTGGTCGAGAATGTCCGCAGCGACCACAGGGTGATTACCGAGAGCGAACTCCGGTGCTTTGGCCGCGTAATTCGTCTGCAGAATGGGGCTGCAGCGCTCCGGTCGATCGCGGCGAACCCGCTGCTCGCGTCGCGTGTCGTAACGGGCGGTCGGTCGACTGAGCGGGACACCAAAACCTATAGATCTTTAGGACGAATTATCCGAACAGCCGAGAGGCCCGGTTCCGAGCGGAACCGGGCCTCTGGTTACTGACTGTGACTCAGGGGTTGCGGGTCAGGAGCCCGACCCCGTGCCGCTCGACCCGAGTTCACCCTCGGCGTTGGCGTCTGTCGCCGGGGTCTCGGTGGTGTCCTTCTGCGTCGCGTCGGCCTCGGCGACGCCGGCCAGCGGCGACCCTGCGGCGGTCCCGCCCGCACCGGTGCCCGGAGCTCCGGGGACGTCCGGGGCGCCGGAGGCCGCGGCGGCAGCGGCGGTGGCCGCATCGACCGAGGTGGTGGCGGCTGACGGCTCGACGGTCGGAGTCCCGGTGGCCGGAGCCGTGGTCGGGGCGGTGGGAGGTGACCCGGCGCTGGCAGGCGCGGAGCCGACCGGCGCAGACGTCGACGAGCGGTTGCCGTAGGGGTTGGTCATCGCGGCGTCGTAGAGCGGGTCGGGCTGCGCGGACTGCCGGCGACGGTTCGCCGCGATCGCCGCACCGCCCGCGAGCAGGGCGAGCGCCAGCAGGAGCCGACGACGGCGGCGCGGTGGCTTCACCTTGGCCTTCACCGCCTTGCCGGCGGCGGTGCCGGCGACCAGCCGCCCGGGCTTGGTCTCGAGCGCGGCGAGCACTGCCTCGCCGCCCTTGAGCTGCGCCTTGCGCTGTGCCTTGGTCAGCAGCTGGCTGCTGCGGTCCTGCAGCGTCTCGAGGGCGTCCGAGCCACGGTCCTGCAGCACGTCCAGGGCGTCCGACCCGCGGTCGCGGGCCTGTTCGCGGACGGCCTCGAGGTACACGGGCGCCTGCTTACGGGCGTCCTCGAGCGCCTGCCGGGCCTGCTTCTTGGCCTTCCGCCCCGTGGCGCTGGCCAGAGCCGCCGCGGCGGCCGCCTGCTTCGCGGCCTGTTTCCGGGCCTTCTTCGCGGCCCGACGGCCCTGATCGCGGGCGTAGTCGTTGGCGTCGTCGAGCCCGGACACGGCCTGGGCCTGCAGCTGCGCGGCGGCCTTGCGACCAGACTTCTTGGCCCGGTCGGCCAGGTCCGAGTCGTTGGCCGACGCCAGAGCCGCCGACAGCTGCTCACCGCCCCGGCCGGCCAGCTCCCGCGCCCGCTCGCGCGCCGCCTCACCCTGACGCTCCGCCTCGGCCCGTGCCGTCTCGAGGGCGGGGCCCGCGGCGGCCTTGGCGCGTCGGGCAGCCTTGCCCGCGTTCGCGCGCGCGTCGGCCAGGGCGTCGGACGCGGTGGACTGGAGGTTGTCGCCGGCCCGCTCGGCGCCGGCCGACGCGGCGGAGCCCGCGAGCTTGCCCGCGGCCGCGGCCTGCGCGGACGACACGGACTTCTTCGCCGACTTCTTCGCCGACTCGGCCGCAGACTCCGCTGTCGGCTTGGCGCGCCGACCGGCGGCACGCCCCGCGGCAGCGGCGCGCTCGGCCGCGGCCTCACCGACCCCGGCGGCGGCACCGGCCGCTCCCGCGGCAGCCACGGCGGCGCCGGCGAGCCCCTCGACAGGGTCCTCACGGGCCGATTCGAAGGCGTCCTTCAGCTCATTCGCGGCACTGTTCGCCATGCCGACCTCCCTCGCGCGGCATGCCGCACGCTCCTGTTTCGTGGTGGACAAGTCTCGTTCTCTACGCTGGGGCGGCGTCGAAACGACAACGAGCGGGCATCGTGTCATGGGACACGGCAGCCGCCGGTATCGCCCCTGTCAGGCCCGCGCGCGTCGCACGCGCGGTCGCCCCGTACCTCCGACCCTTCCCGGGCACCTAGGATCGGAACCGGGAACCTCGCCGCGAAGATCCGACGTTCGTCCTATGTCAGGTCATCCCCTTCGCGGCACCGTGACACCGGCACACCGCGGGGCCGCCGCAGTCCGTCGTCCGTGGTCCGGTTCCCACCCACCCGAACGAGACGAATCCCGCGCCCTCATGGCGCGGCCAGACGAGGAGAAGCCATGGCCGAGGAGCTGTTCGCGACCCTGCACACGAGCATGGGCGACATCGAGGTGCGGCTCTTCCCGCTTCAGGCGCCGAAGACGGTGCAGAACTTCGTCGGGCTCGCCGACGGCACACAGGAATGGACCGACCCCGCGACCCGGCAGAAGGTGTCCGGGCGGCCGCTGTACAACGGCACCGTCTTCCACCGGGTGATCGACAACTTCATGATCCAGGGCGGCGACCCGCTCGGCAGCGGCCGGGGCGGCCCCGGCTACAACTTCAAAGACGAGTTCTCGCCGGACCTGGCGTTCACCAAGCCCTACCTGCTGGCGATGGCCAACGCCGGTCCGAACACGAACGGCTCGCAGTTCTTCATCACGGTCGCGCCGACCACCTGGCTCACCGGCAAGCACACGATCTTCGGCGAGGTCGTCCGGGGCACCGAGGTGGTGGACGCGATCGTCGCCGTGCCGAAGGGCGCGCAGGACCGCCCGGTCACCGACGTGGTGATCGAGTCCATCGACGTCGACCGGCGGTCGACCTGAGTTCGACGCCCGCTGCGCGACCGGCGCCGGACCCGGTCGCGCAGCCCTGTTACCGACATCCGGATAGGCCCACGTACGTCTCGTGCACGCGCTGCGGGCGCCCCATCTGCGCCGAGTGCATGCGTCCCGCGGCCGTCGGCTTCCAGTGCCCGGACGACGTCGCGGCCGGCCAGCGGTCGATGCGGACGCCGACGAACCCCCTCGGCGGTCCGGCCCGGGCCCGTCAGCCGGTCGTCACCTGGACGCTCGTCGCGCTGAACGTCGTCGCGTTCGTGCTCGAAGGATTCCCGGTGGGCGGCCTGCCCGCGTTCCAGCAAGCGAACGACTTCGTCCAGCGGTTTTCCCAGGTCAATCTCTACGTCCCCGATGAGCCGTGGCGGCTGCTCACCTCGGCCTTCCTGCACAACAGCATCATCCACATCGGCTTGAACATGCTGATCCTGGTGTTGATCGGCCAGCAACTCGAGCAGGTGCTCGGCTGGGCGCGCTACCTGGCGCTCTACGTCGTCGCGGCGCTCGGGGGGAGCGCGCTGGTCTACCTGGTCGACTCGCCGATCAGCTGGGGACTGGGTGCGAGCGGCGCCATCTTCGGTCTGTTCAGCGCCTTCTACCTGGTGGCCAGGCGTCTGCGCCTCGAGGCCTCGGGCATCCTCATCACCATCGGGATCAACCTCGTGCTCACCCTCCTCATCCCGAACGTGAGCCTGTGGGCCCACGTCGGAGGCCTGATCACCGGCGGGGTCATCGGGCTGATCTACACGGTTCTCCCGTCCCGACCGGCGTGGTGGCAGGCGGTCCAGATCGGTGTGGTGCTCGCGCTCGGGGTCGTGCTGTTCGGCGTCGGTGCCGCCGGGCTGGCCGCCTCGACCTGACGCCGGGCACACGGAGCCTGCTCAGCCTCCCGATCGCAGGGATCGCAGCTCGTCCGCGACGGCCACCGGGTCGGCGCCGAGGCGGTGCCGGCTGAGCACGACCAACCGGGCGCCGAGGTCGATCTCCAGTGAGCTCAGGCGCAGCACGGCCCGGGATGTCGTCGAGGTGGCCTCGATGCGCTCGATCTCGTCCCAGCGCAACCGCTCGCCCCGGCGCGGCCCGCGGGACAGGACGAGCCCGTCGGCGTCCGCGCAGAGCACCTCGCCGAACCACAGGTCGAGCCCGACGAGCGCGAGCAGCACCCCGGCGACCACGAGCAGCGGCAGTCCGCCGTCGAGGGCCGCAGGACCCTGGTCGCCGAGGGTGGCCAGGACGCCGGCGAGGACCGCGCCGGCGGCGTACCCCGCGGTGCGCAGGGGCGCCGGCCTCCAGCACCTCATCGGCCAGGACCTCATCGGCGGCGACGTGTCGGCCCGGGGTGAACGGGCAGCCCCGGAATCAGGCGCACGACCGGCTCAAGGTCCGCGTCCTGCCTGCCGATAACGGACTCGAGAACGACTCCCGGCCGATGCGCCGCCCGAGTTTCCACACTGTGGATAACCGCTGGGGACAAACGACAGCGGTGAAGTTCCAGGCTTGTCATGCCCCTCGGCAACCGCTCTGAGCTGCGGGTTCGCCCGGGATCAGGCTGCGCCTCAGCGCCACCGGGTGGCGAGCCCGAGTCCCACCACGACGAAGCCGAAGCCGATCAGCAGGTTGAACCCGCCGAGGCTCTCCAGACCGAGCACGCCGCCGTTGGACAGGTAGTAGACGAGCAGCCACACGATCCCCAGCACGAACATCGCGAGGATCAGTCCGCCGTACCAGGGCGGGGACGGCGGCGGCGCCGTACGCTTTGCCCTCGTCGCCGGCGTGACGACGGCAGGGGTGCTCTTCTTCTTGCGACGACGCGAGATCGGCACTTCGAGCGCTCCAGCAGCTGACCGGGACAATGAGTGCCTCGACATTACGGGGAGCCGGGACGGAACGCGGGAGGTGCGCCGGTGAGCCGCTACCGCGTCCTCGTGCCCCTGGTGGCGGTCGCGGCGGGCCTGTTGATGACCACGGCGGCGAACACGTCGCGCGGGACCGAGCTGCGCGGTCAGCGCGACCAACTGCCCGAACTCGTCGTGGCGGAGCAGGAACGGGTCGCAGAGCTCCAGAACCGCGTCCAGGCCCTGCGCGGCGACGTGGAGGCCCGCACCCGGGCGCAGGCCGGCACCGACGCCCGCGTGGCCGCGGCGACGCGGGACGCCTCCCGGCTGGCCGGCCCGGCGGGACTCGAGGCGGTGACCGGGCCGGGTCTGACCGTGACGCTCTCCGACGCCCCACCGACGGCGCGGGACCGGCCGCCGCCGCCCGGCCTGCCGCCGCCGGAGCCGGACGACCTCGTCGTGCACCAGCAGGACATCCAGGGCGTGGTCAACGCCCTGTGGGCGGGCGGCGCCGAGGCCATGTCGATCATGGGTCAGCGGGTCGTCAGCACCACCGCGGTGCGCTGCGTGGGCAACACGCTGCTGCTGCACGGGGCGGTCTACTCGCCACCCTTCGTCGTCCGGGCGATCGGCGATCCGACCCGCCTCAACGCGGCCCTCGACGACGCGTCGTCGGTGCAGGTGTTCCGTCAGTACGTCGACGCGTACGGGCTCGTGTTCACGCGGGCGGCCGAACGGGAACTCCGGTTGCCGGCCTACGACGGCGCCTTCGAGGTCGACGCCCAACCGCTCCCCTGAGCAGCCGCGGCGTCACGGTCCGGAGCCGGTTCCGGCCCGACGAAGGGGTCGCCCACGTGGGGTGCGAGGATCCGAGCGAGGGAACGGCGGGAGGTGGACGACAGACGGTGGAACGCGACGTCGGAGCCGTCGGGGCAGCCGATTCGCTCGAGGCATCGTCGACCCTCGAGCGGCCCTGGCTGCGTCTCTACGACGACGAGGTACCGGCGGAGATCACCCCGCCGCAGCGCACGGTGACGGCGTGCCTGGACGAGGCGGCCGAACGGTGGCCGGGCTCCGCCGCGATCTGCTACCTGGGCCGGGAGATCACCTACCGCGAGCTCCGGCACGACGCCGAGCTTCTGTCGACCTGTCTCGCCCGGTTGGGGGTCGGGCCGGGCGACCCGGTCGCGCTGGTGCTGCCCAACTGCCCGCAGCTCGTCATCGGGCTGCACGCGATCCTGCGCCTCGGCGCGGTCGCGGCACCGCTCGACCCGTCCTGGGCTCCCGACGACCTGGTGACCGCGCTCGCCGACTGCGGGGCCGAGGTCGTTCTCTGCCTCGACCGCGACTTCGAGCGGGTACGCGCGGCCCGGGACGACCCCGCGACCTCCGTCCGTGAGGTGATCGCCTCCGTCGCCACCGACTACCTGCCCGCGATCGACCGGCTGGCGTTGAACGTCCCCGCGCGGTCGAACCGGCGCGAGCGCATCCGCGTGAGCGCGTCCGTGCCGCCGGGTGCCGGCGCCCGGATGTGGAGCGAGGAGCTCCGCCGCGCGCGCGGGCTGCCCGTGCCGGCGCCGGGCGCCGACGACGGGACGTGCCGGGGTACGGACCCGGCCCTGCTCGTCTACGCGACGCCCCAGGCGGCCCAGGTGCTCACCGTGACGAACCTGCTGGGATCCGGCACGCAGGTGATCGCGTGGCTCGCTCACGCCCGCCTCGGTCGCGAGGCGGTGCTGGTCGGACTGCCGCTGTTCACCGCCGAGGCGCTGACCCTGTGCGTGGCCGCGGGGCTGCTGCTGGGGGCGGCCCTGCTGCTCGTACCCCGGCGACCCGGCGATCCCGCACTGCCGGCCCGGGACGCCGTTCGCCCGACCATCGTCGTCGGGGCCCGGACCCTGTTCGCCGAGTTGCTCGACGACCCCGACCCCAGCTGGGTCGACCTGCGGTCGGTGCGCCTGTTCGTCACCGGTCCGGACCTGCGCGCGTCCTCGGAGGCGAGCCGCCTCGAGGGGCTGACCGGCGCCCGGGTCGTCGACGGCCTGAGCGTGCCCGGCGCGCCCGTCGTGCTCGGGACGCCGCTCCGGCCGTCGGTGCACGACGCCGGCCGGCCCGGCCGGGTCGGCATCCCCCTGCCCTCCACCGAGATCCGGGTCGTCGCGCCGGACGGGACGCCGCTGCGCCCCGGCCGGCCGGGCCGGCTCGTGCTGCGCGGCCCGCAGGTCTTCGCGGGCTTCCACGCCCGGCCCGACCTGACCGACCAGGTACTGCGGGACGGCTGGCTGTTCACCGACGTGTTGGCCTGCGTGCGCGACGACGGCTGGGTCGAGGTTCTCGGGCAGACTGGATCGACGTGAGCAGGATCCTCGTCGTCGACAACTACGACTCGTTCGTCTTCAACCTCGTGCAGTACCTCGGCCAGCTGGGGGCCGACTGCGTGGTGCGGCGCAACGACGCGGTGACCGTGGACGAGGCGGCCGGGCTCGGCGTCGACGGCGTGCTGCTCTCCCCGGGGCCGGGTCACCCCGACGACGCCGGGGTCAGCGTCGCGATGGTCGCGCACTGCGCCGAGACCGCCACCCCGATGCTCGGGGTCTGCCTCGGCCACCAGGCTCTCGGCGTGGCCTTCGGCGGCAAGGTCGTGCGCGCCCCCGAGCTGCTGCACGGCAAGACGAGCCTGGTCACCCATCCGCCGCTCGACGGGCGCGGCAGCATCCTCGTCGACCTGCCCGAGCCTTTCGTCGCCACCCGCTACCACTCGCTGGCCGTCGAGGCGGACAGCGTCCCCGACGAGCTGGAGGTCACCGCGGCGACCGCCAGCGGCGTGGTCATGGGGCTCCGGCACCGGAGCCTCCCGCTGGAGGGCGTGCAGTTCCACCCCGAGTCCGTGCTCACCCAGGGCGGCCACCTGATGCTGGCCCGATGGCTCGCGGACTGCGGGGACGCGGGGGCCCTCGAACGGGCGCCGGCGCTGTCCGCCGAGATGGACGGGCTGCGGGCCGCCGCCTTCGCCTGATCCCTGCTCCGCCCGGTCCTGGTTCGGCAGGTCCTACTTCTTCTTCGGGCTCGGCTTCGGGGTCTGCGGCTTGGCCGGCGAAGGAGTCGGCGACGCAGGCGAGGGCGTCGGCGAGGGGCTGGGCGCGGCGGCCGAGACCACGAGGCCCACGGTCCCGCCGCGCTCGATCCGCTCGCCTGCCGCCGGCGTCTGCTCGAGGACGACGTCCGGCGGCTGACCCGGTGTGGGTCGGCGGGTGATCTGCGGCGTCAGGCCGAGGCCGGAGATGGTGCGCGTGGCCGTGCCCTCGGGCTGGTTGACCACGCTGGGAACCGTCGTGGAGCCGCTGACCACCTTCAAGGTCACGGTGCTGCCGGTCGGCACCGAGGTGCCGGCCGCCGGGCTGCTGCTGCTCACCGTCCCCGCCGGCTGGGACAGGTCGTCCACGGTGGTGGTCGCGACGACGAGCTGGAGCGCCTGGAGCTGCGTCGTCGCGTCGACCTCGGACACGCCGGTGAGGTCCGGGATGGTCCGCGTGCCCGGGCCGCGGGACAGCACCAGGTCGACCTGCGACTCCTCGTCGACCGCGGTGCCCGGGGCGGGGTTCTGCTCGATGACGAGCCCGGGCTGGACCGCGCTCTCCCGGTCCGTGATGGTGCCCGGCTGCAGCCGGGCGTCCTCGAGCTGTTTGATCGCCGCCTCTCGGTTCTCGTTGGCCAGGTCCGGAACCCGCACCGTCTGCGGACCGGCCAGCAACCCGCGGGCCAGCAGGGCGGCGCCGACCAGTGCGGCCACCACCAGCAGCGCGAGCAGGGCGTAGAGCAGCGAGCGGCGGCGGACCGGGAGGACCAGGCGGCGGCCGGGATCGGTGAGCGGATCCCGCAGCACCGGCGTGGCCAGGACGCGGGAGCCGGACAGCGCTCGCTCGAGGTCCTGCCGCATCTCCTGCGCGGACTGGTAGCGGTTGTCCGGGTTCTTGGCGAGCGACTTCAGCACCACGGCGTCGAGGTCCGGGGGCAGATCCGGGTCGTGGGTCGACGGCGGCGGAGGGTCCTCCCGCACGTGCTGGTAGGCGATGGCCACGGCGGAGTCGCCGGTGAAGGGGGGCCGGCCGGTGAGCAGCTCGTAGAACAGCACGCCGGTCGAGTACAGGTCACTGCGCGCGTCGACCGACTCCCCGCGGGCCTGCTCCGGCGACAGGTACTGGGCCGTGCCCATGACGGCGGCGGTGGCGGTGACCGTGGAGGTGGTGGCGGCGATCGCGCGGGCGATGCCGAAGTCCATCACCTTCACCGCGCCCTCGGCCGTGAGCATCACGTTGCCGGGCTTGATGTCGCGGTGGATGATCCCCGCCCGGTGGCTGTACTCCAGCGCCGTGCAGACGTCGGCAACGATCTCCGTCGCCCGCTGCGGCGTCAGCCGACCCTCCGCCTGGAGCACTTCGCGCAGCGTCCGGCCGCGGACGTACTCCATGACGATGTAGGGCAGCGGCGGGGTCGGCGCGTTGTCCTGCCCGGTGTCGTAGACCGCCACGATCATGGGGTGGTTCAACGACGCCGCCGACTGCGCCTCGCGGCGGAAGCGGCTGAGGAAGGTCGGATCCCGCGCCAGGTCCTGACGCAGCACCTTCACCGCCACGTCGCGTCCGAGGCGGGTGTCGGCGGCGCGGTAGACCTCGGCCATGCCGCCGTGGCCGATCAGACCACCCAGCTCGTAGCGCCGTCCGAGCAGCCGGGCGCCGGGCGTGCCACCGGCGCCCGCCGCTGAAGCCCCCGAGGCGCCGGCGGCGCCCGAGGAGGAGGCTCCCGACGAGCCGGACGCTCCCGCCTCGGTCATGGAAGTGTCCGCACCCTCCCCGGATCCGCTCCGGGGAGTTTCTCGCTGGCCCGCGTCCGCACTCAGTTGCCTCCCGAGCCACCGACGCCGCCGGGCAGCTGGATGCCACCGCCACCGCTGCTGCCACCACCGCTGCTGCCGCCGCTGCTCCCGCCACTCGAGCCGCCGCCCGAGGAGGGCTTGGGCGCGGTCGACGACCGCGCCGGGCTGGGCGTCGAGGGCGCCTGGGTCTGCGGGGCGTTCGTCTGCTCCGAGGTCGGCTGCGAGCTCTGCTGCGACCTCGCCGTCACGGTGATCGTCGACCCCTTGCGGACATCGCCGGTCGGGCTGATCGAGGTCACCCGGGCGTCACCGTCGGGCGAGCCGGACACCGACACGATGAAGCCGCGGTCCTGCAGGCGCGAGCGGACGTCGCGGAGCTTGTCCCCGATGTAGTCGTTCGGGTCGATGTTCTCGGTCGATGAGGTCGACGAGCTGGGGCCACGGCTCGGCGAGCCCGACCCGCCGTCGGTCAGGCCGCGGGCCAGGAGGAACCCGCCGATCAGCAGGGCGAGCAGGAGGAGCCCGAGCAACGGTGCACGAAGATTGCGGTTGCGCCGGGCCGGGGGGCGCGACGGCAACGGTGCCGGGCGATTCGGCTGCGGACCGGTACGCGGGAGCACGGCGGTGCCCCCGGTGCGGGTGCCGGCCATCCGGGTCGTCGGCGTCATACCCATCGCGGGCATGGGCCGGGTGCCCTGCAGTCCGTCCCGCAGCGCGAGCGCCGCGCGCCCGAACTCGCCGGCCGTCGGCGGCCGGTCCGGCGGGTTCTTCGCCATGGCCCGGCCGACGAGCTCCTGGACCTGACGGGGGATCTCCTGCGGCAGCGGCGGTGCCTGCTCGCGCTGGTGCGCGAGCGCGACCGCGACCGGGTTGCTACCCGCGAAGGGCCGGCGTCCGGACAGGCACTCGTAGGCCACGATCCCGAGCGAGTAGATGTCGCTCGCCGGGCCGACCTCGTCGCCCGCCGCCTGCTCGGGCGACAGGTAGAACGCCGTCCCCAGCACCGTTCCGGTCCGGGTCAGCGGGACCGCATCGGCGGCGCGGGCGATGCCGAAGTCCGTGATCTTCACGGTGTCGTCCGCGGTGACCAGGATGTTCCCCGGCTTGATGTCCCGGTGGACGACGCCCGCCTCGTGGGCCGCCTGGAGCGCGAGCGCGGCCTGACCGACGATGTTCATCGTCCGGTCCGGTGGCAGCGGACCGTCGGCCGCGAGCAGGGCGGACAGCGGCTGGCCGGGGACGAGCTCCATCACCAGGTAGGCGTTGCTGCCGCCCCCGTCGTCGACCGCCACCTCGCCGTAGTCGTAGACGGTGGCGATGCCGCTGTGCGAGAGCATGGCGGTGTTGCGGGCCTCGGCGCGGAACCGTTCGACGAAGGTCGGGTCCTCGGCGTACTCCGCCTTGAGCACCTTCACCGCGACCTGACGCCCCAGCGTCTCGTCGTCGGCCCGCCAGACCTCGCCCATGCCCCCGACCGCGACGAGGCCGGCGAGGCGGTAGCGCCCGCCGAGGACGTCACCCTCACGCATCGTGCGCCACACCTCCTCGTCGCCGGTCGCCGTCCTGCCCGTCGCTCATCTCGCAGCCCTCATCCCAGTCCGAGGGCCGCGGCCATGACGTCCCGGGCGATCGGGGCTGCGGTCGTGCCGCCGGTGCCGCCGTTCTCGACGATCACCGCGACCGCGACCTGGGGGTTGTCCGCCGGGGCGAAGCCGATGAACCACGCGTGCGTGGGCCTGCCCGGCACGTTCTCGGCCGAGCCGGTCTTTCCTGCAACCGGCACCGAGAGCTGGGCCCTCGTGCCGGTGCCCCCGGAGACGACGCCCTGCATCATCTGGTTGAGCTCCGAGGCGACGTTGCCGTCGATCGGGCGGCCGAGCTCCTCGGGGGAGGTCGTCTCGAGCGTCGTCAGGTCCGGCGCCAGCGTCTTGTCGACGACGTAGGGCTTCATCATGCGACCGCCGTTGGCGACCGTGGCCGCGACCTGCGCCATCTGCAGCGGCGTCACGAGGACGTTGGCCTGCCCGATCGCCGACAGCTCGGTCTGGGCGTCGTCGAGGCCGGGCGGGAAGCGGCTGGTGGAGGCCGGCAGCTCGAAGTCGGGCGGGCTGTTGAACCCGAAGGCCTCCGCCTGCTGACGAAGCGCGTCGTCCTTGCCCGGGATGTCGATGCCGAGCTTGGCGAAGGCCGTGTTGCAGGAGGTCCGGAGCGCGTCCGCCAGCGAGGTCTGGCCGCTGCCGCTGCAGCTCTCCCCCTGGAAGTTCGGCAGCCGGGTCGAGGTGTTCGCCAACAGGAGGGAGTCCGGCGCGGGAATCTGGGAGTCGGGGGTCAGGCCGCTGCTCAGTGCGGCCGCGGCGGTGATGACCTTGAACGTCGATCCCGGCGGGTAGAGGCCCTGCGCGGGCCGGTTGATCAGCGGCTGGTCGTCGTCGTTCGACAGCGCCTGCTCTGCCGCCGTCGCCTGCCGCCCGTCGTGGCTCGCGAGCGGGTTGGGGTTGAAGCCGGGGTTCGTCACCATGGCCAGCACCGCGCCGGTGGTCGGGTTGAGCGCGACCACCGCACCCTTGCGGCCGCCGAGGCCGTTCGCCGCCGCCTGCTGGACCTCGGGCTTCACGGTCAGGACGACCGACCCGCCCTTGGCCTTCCGGCCGGTGAACAGGTCGGAGATGCGGCGGACGAACAGCCGCTGGTCCTCGCCCGAGAGCAGGTCGTCCTGGGTCCGCTCGATGCCGGTCGCTCCGAAGAAGCCGTAGTAGCCGGTGAGGTTGCTGTACAGCTCGCCACCCGGATAGGTGCGCTGGAACTTGTACTGGTCGTTCGACGGGACGGACTCGGCGACCGCCCGACCGCCGACGACGATCGGCCCGCGGTCCTTGGACAGCCGCGCGTTGATCTGCCGGCTGTTCTCCGGGCGGTCTCGCAGCGACGTCGCCTCGACGACCTGGATCAGGTTGTCGCCGATGAGCAGGATCAGGATCAGGGTGAGGCAGCCGATCGCGACGCGGCGGATCGGGCGGTTCACGGCCTGCCCGCCCTCATAGCTGAACCGCCTGCGTCGGGCTGTCGGAGATGGCGCGGGGGTCGTAGAGGGGCGCGTTGCCGCTCGGTGGCGGCGGTCGCCGTCCGGCGTCACTGATCCGCAGCAGCAGTCCGAGCAGCGCCGCGTTGGCCATCATCGAGCTGCCGCCGTAGGCGAGGAACGGCATCACCAGCCCGGTGAGCGGGATGACGCGCAGGACGCCGCCGGCCACCACGAACAGCTGGATCGCGAAGGCGCAGGCGAGGCCGGCGGCGAGCAGCTTGCCGAAGCCGTCGCGGGCGATCAGGGCCACCCGCAGGCCACGCGCGATCAGGAGGCCGTACAGCACGAGCAGCGCCATGACGCCGACCGCGCCGAGTTCCTCGCCGATGCTGGACAGGATGAAGTCGGTGTTGGCGAACGGCACGATCTCGGGCCGCCCGCGTCCCCAGCCGGTCCCGAACAGGCCGCCGGTCGCGAAGCCGAACAGACCCTGCACGAGCTGGTAGGACGAGCCGTTCGGACGTCCCGCCTCGAAGGGGTGCAGCCAGATGTTCACGCGGTCCTGCACGTGGCCGAACATCTGGTAGGCGAAGTACGCGCCGGCCACGAACATCGTCATCCCGATGATCAGCCACGAGGCGCGCTCGGTGGCGATGTAGAGCATCACCAGGAAGATCGAGAAGAACAGCAGGGACGTGCCCAGGTCCTTGACGATCACGAGCACCATGAGGCTGGCGAGCCAGGCCGCGACGACCGGGCCGAGGTCCCGCGCCCGCGGGAACGGGATCCCCAGGTAGCGGTGGGTGACGACGGAGAGCACCTCGCGCTTGCGCACGAGGTAGCCGGCGAAGAACACGATGAGCAGCAGCTTCGAGAACTCACCGGGCTGAAACGGGATCGGGCCGAGCCGGAGCTGGATGCGCGATCCGTTGACGGTCTGCCCGATGCCCGGCACGGCGAGGAGCGCGAGCAGGCCCAGGCCGAGGAACCCTGCCGTGTACGTGTAGCGGGCCAGGACGCGGTGGTCGCGGACCACCACGAGGACGCCGATGAGGATGGCCACCGCGACCAGCGTCCAGATCAGTTGCAGCGGCGCGTACTGGGACGGCGCGCTCTTCCCGAGGCGCGCGGCCCGGTCCGCCTGCGCCAGGTCGATGCGGTAGACCATCGCCAGGCCGATGCCGTTGATGAGCGCCATGATGGGCAGCAGCAGCGGATCCGCCGCCGGCGCCCACCTGCGGATCGCCAGGTGTGCGACCAGGTAGAGACCCAGGAACCCGGCGCCGTAGTAGGCGACCGCCCCGGTGACGCGGCCGTTGCGGGCGAGGACGATCGCGGCGACCGCGCCCGTCGCGAGCAGGCAGGCGAAGATCAGCAGGAACAGCTCGGTTCCCCGCCGCGAGGCCCGGACCGGCAGGAATGTCCGCGTGCTCACGAGCCGGCCGCCGTACTGCAGTCCGCCGTGACGGTGGCCCCGGTCGACGGTGCCGGCCGGGGAGCGGCCGGCGCGGTCCGGGTGTTGGCGCGGGCGTCGGGGGGCACGCGCGGACCCGTCCCGGACGAGGAGGGCAACGTCCGCAGGGTCTCGACGAAGCGGTCCGCGTCCTTGCGGCTGTCGGCGATGTAGCCGGACCGGATCCGGCTCTGGTCCACCGGCTGCAGGCAGCTGAGGGGGAAGTACGTCCGCTCGACCGAGGACAGCGGGATGCCCAGCGGCTTCGCCTTGACGCCCTGGTAGAGCGCCACCCGGCCGTTGGACTCCGCGACGTACCACTGCGTCCGGGAGAAGGCCCACAGGCCGCCGAGGAGCAGGAGCACGATGGCGACGGCGAGCACCACGATCAGCCGGCGTCGGGTCCGATTCGCCGAGGGGCCGCGGAAGCGGCCCTTCCGTCGGGAACCGGTGGCATCCGCGTCCTCGGGCTCCGAGGGGATCTCGCTGCCGACGAGCGTCGGGGTCCGGCCGCGGTCGTCCTCGTCCGGGGGGATCGGAGGCATACCGGCGGGCGGGGTGTCTGCGATGGGAGCCCCGGCGGGAGCGGCGCCGGGGGCCGGCGGTGCGTCACCGTTGGCGCCGGACCCCGGGGGAGTCGTGAAATCCGGGGCGCGGTGGAAACCGGTCACGTCGCCGCTGGGTCCGTCGGTCCCGGGACCGGCGAGAGCCTCCGGACCTCCGGCGGTCCCCGCCGCGCCGTCCGCCGCCGCGCCGGCACCGCTGCGCCGGCGCCCCGGGAGCAGGCGCCGTGCCTTCTCCGCGGCGGAGGCCAGGTGGCCGCCGGTCGAGTTGATGGCCAGGCGCGCCGCGCCCGGCACCGAGTCCTTCTCCGCGGCGGCGCCGGCGACCATGGGGGTGTCGGAGAGACCGGCGATGTCGTCGACCACGTCCGCGACAACGACCGTCACGTTGTCCGGTCCGCCGCCCTTGAGCGCCAGCTCGATGAGGCGTTCCGCGGCGAGATCGGCGTCGGGCAGGCTCAGCGTCTCGGCGATGGTCTCCTCGTGCACCACGCCGGACAGCCCGTCGCTGCAGAGCAGGTAGCGGTCGCCGCGGCGCAGTTCGCGGAGCGAGAGGTCGGGCTCGACCCCCTCCCGGCCGTCCAGCGCCTGCGTGAGCAGCGCCCGGCGGGGGTGCCGCTCGGCCTGCTCGAGGGTGATCTGGCCTTCGTCGACCATGCGCTGCACCAGCGTCTGGTCGTGCGTGACCAGCGTCAGGTCGTCTTCGCGCAGCAGGTAGGCGCGGCTGTCGCCGACGTGCGCGACGCCGAGGCGGCTGCCGGAGGCGAGCAGGACGGTCAGCGTCGTGCCCATGCCATCGAGCGAGGGCTCGGAGTCGACCATGTCGCGCAGGTGGTCGTTGGCCTCCTGCACCGCCGCCGCGAGCGCGTCGAGCAGGTCGACGCTGACCTCGTCCTCGTCGAGGTGGGCGAGCGCCGAGATGGCGGCCGAGCTGGCCACCTCACCGGCCGCGTGTCCGCCCATCCCGTCGGCGACGACGGCCAGACGTGAGCCGGCGAACGCGGAGTCCTCGTTGCCCTCCCGGACGTTCCCGACGTGGGAGCGGACGGCGTAGCGGAGTCGGAGCGTCACCGGCGCAGCTCCAGGACCGTCTTGCCGATCCGCACGGGGGCGCCCGGCGGCACCGGCGTCGGGCGCGTGATCTTGGTGCGGTCCAGGTACGTGCCGTTGGTCGACCCGAGGTCCTCGACGAGCCACTGCCCGTCGGAGGGGATGAGCCGCGCATGGTGCGCGGAGGCGAAGTCGTCCTCCAGGACGAGGGTCGAGTCACCGGCCCGGCCGATGGTGATCGCGCCGCTGTTCAGCGGGATGGTCGTGCCGCGCAGGGCACCCGCGGTGACCACGAGCTTGCTCGGCGTCTTCCCGCGGCGGGGGGACCGCGGCGGGGGAGGCGGCGCGGGCGGCCGGGGCGCGCTCGAGCGGCGCTGCTGCCGACGGGTCGGCCCGAACAGATCGGCGCGCACGGCGCGGACGGCCGAGAGCACGAACAGCCACAGCAGCGCCAGGAAGGCGAGCCGTACGGCGAGGTAGGCGGCTTCGTTCATGGACGGGCGCTCGCTCCGTCCGTGCGGACGACAGGCGCGTCGTTCCGCGTTGCGCTGCCGACCAGCAGGGGCGCGACCATCGGCGGCTCAGGCCTCGCGCGAGGAGCCGGAGCCCTCGCCGCCCTGTCGTCCCGCCCCACCGCGGGGCGGCTCGTCCTTGCGGTAGATCAGCGAGCTCTTGCCGAGTTCGATGCGGTCGCCGTCCCGCAGGCGGATCGGGTTGGCCGGCGTCGCCTGGTTGCCGTTCACCTTGCTCCCGTTGGTCGAGCCGAGGTCGCGGTAGGCGTGCTCGGCCTGCCCGATCTGCCGGATCTCGCCGTGGCGGCGGGAGACGCCGGTGTCGGACAGCCGCAGGTCCGCCTCGGATCCCCGCCCGATCACCACCAGTTCCTGATCCAGCGTGTACTCGGTCTCGGCGCCGCTGGCCTGCGGCGTCCCCGCGCGCACGCTGCCCCCGCTGGTGAGCACCAGGCGCGGTCTGCCGTGCGACTCCTGCGAGCGCTTCTGCGGCGGTTGTCCCGCCCCCGGCCCGGTGAGCCCCGGGGCGGAGCCGACGGCACTGTCGATGCGGTAGATCCCGAGCGGCAGCTCGCCGTCGTGCTCGAGCCGGACCAGCACGGGGCCGACGAAGGTGTAGCGCTGCTCGGCGGCGTGCTCGCGGACCAGCGTCGCGAGCTCCTCGCCGAGCGCCTGGCCGTACGGGGAGAGGCGCTCGTAGTCCTGGTCGGACAGCGAGATCGTGAACTCGTTCGGCACGAGGCTGCGGGTCGCGCTGATGGCCTTGCGGTCGTCGCACTCGCGGGCCAGCGCCCCGGCCAGCTCCACCGGCTCGACGCCGCCCTTGAACACCTTCGCGAACGCGCCTTCGACGAGGCCGCCGAGGCGGCGTTCGAAGCGTTGCAGCACGCCCACGCCTGACGCCTCCTTCCACGCGACCGCCCTGTCGAGGGTGGGTGAAATCGTATGTGGCCCCCTGACGGAGCCACGTACCTGGCTACTTCCCGACTGAACGGCCCCCTCCGGCGGGCGGTTCCTCCGCAACCTAGCGAAGCCCCACCCGCCGACGGGGGACCGGCACTCTTCCGGACCGACGTGCCCCACAAGACCGCAGGGCGAAACCCGTCGCCGACGCCTCGTCGCGGGTCGTGACCGACCTCTCGTGGGCGGCTCGGAGGGCACCGCTCGCGGCCCGGGTCGGCGAGGGCCACCGTGATAACTTTTCGAGGTCACTCGGGCGAGTGGCGGAATGGCAGACGCGCACGGTTCAGGTCCGTGTGTCCGGAAGGACGTGAGGGTTCAACTCCCTCCTCGCCCACCCTTATCTCCCGCCCCCGGCTATCTCCCACCCTCGGCTCTACGGCTCGGTTCTTCTACGGCTCGGTTCCTCTCCGGCTCGGCCTCTCCCCGGCTCGGGTCACGGGTGGTCGGGGCACCGCCGTCGACCCTCTGGGCGAGGGTCCCTCGTTCCGTATCGCCGGAGCCCGGTATCGCGGGTGGTCGCGCCGTCGGCCGCCCGGGGCCACCCACCCGTCACCAGCGCTGTCGAATCATGTGTCGCGGATGTGGCATTCCTCCGCCAACCGGCGGAGGTCAACGGCCGCCGGCCCCTGACGGCGCGGCTCCGAGTCGATAGGGTGGCCGAGTCAGGTCACGCGGCCCGGCACGGGTCGCGCGGCGCATGCCCTCCCTGAACCGAGGATCTGCCGTGACAACGATGAAGCCACCCGACAATCCGCGCGTCAGCGGTCGGACGTCGAGCACCAGCGAGACCAGCGAGCTGATGCGGCACCTGCTCGCCGACATCCCGGACTCCGACCAGCGGCACCTCGTCGACGTCGTGGACCGCAACCACGCCGAGCAACTCGCCCGCAAGCGCCGTGCGCCCGTCGAGCCGGCGCCCGACGAGCCGCGGGAGCACGACACCGACGGCGACGACTACTGATCCTCCGGCCTACTGATCCTCCGGCCTACTGATCGTCCGGCCCGAGAACGACGGAAGGCCCCACTCCCGTTCGGGGAGCGGGGCCTTCCGCGTGTTCGGGGGCGCGACTTACCAGTAGCGCTTGATCACGTAGGAGCTGGTCCAGATCGCCCGCTGCCGCACGTGGTCGCCGCTCTTCGGGGCGTCGATCATCTGACCGCCGCCGACGTAGATGCCGACGTGGTAGCCGCCGATCGCGACCACGTCACCGGGCTGGGCCGCCGACTTCGCGATCGCGCGGCCACCGGCCTGCTGGCCGCCGGCGGTGCGGGGGAGGCTGATCCCGGCCGCGCGGTGGGCGTACATCGTGAGCCCGGAGCAGTCGAAGCTGCCCGGGCCGGCGGCTCCGTAGACGTACGGCTTGCCCATCTGGGCGCGAGCCGCGTTGACGATCTGCTGACCCCTGGCGCTGCTGCTCGGCGCGGTGCAGGCGCCGAGAGCGGCCACCGCGACGAGCACGGTGAGAAGGGCCAGGAGGCGGGTGAGGGGGTTTCGCCGGGCGGTCGCGACGGGAGCGTCGGCGACGGCGGGCATGGTGGCGCGCAGGGCGTGCGTCGGCACGGCAGTCCTTCCCGTACGCCTGCGAGGTGAGCTGTCGGGTTCGGGCTGGGCTGCCCGGCCGGGCCGTCTGGTCGACGGAACCGGCTTCACCCCTAGTCATGGGCCGCGGGCACGAGGCGTCACGGCCGAGACG
Source organism: uncultured Actinomycetota bacterium (assembly GCA_963783105.1). GTDB lineage: Bacteria > Actinomycetota > Actinomycetes > Frankiales > Frankiaceae > JAVEDQ01. The sequence continues at coordinate 406,843 of CAWAMI010000001.1, read as the reverse complement.
GGAATGGGTCCCCCGCTCCTGCCCGGAGTGTGTGCTCGATGGGTCGTCCCAGCCGCGGGCAGGATTCGGCGTCCGGCTGAAACGGTTTGTACTTGTTCGCGCAATCTATCGGCACGAAGTGGCCAGTCGTACTCCTTCTAGCCCTGTGCAACGCGTCACACGTCAGACTGTGACCATGCCGGAGCTGCCCGAAGTTGAGCAATTGGTGCTCTACCTGCAAGAACATGCCGTCGGCCGCGCCGTCGCAGCGGTGTCCCCGGTGGCCGTCAACGTGCTCAAGACCTACCGACCGCCGCCCTCGGCGCTCGCCGGTCTGACCGTGCGCGGGGTGAGACGGCACGGCAAGTTCCTCGATCTCGACGTCGACGGCCTGCACCTCGTGATCCACCTGGCCCGGGCCGGGTGGCTCCGCTGGAAGGCGAAGCAGCCGAGCGCCCCGCCCCGGCCCGGCAAGGGGCCACTCGCCCTGCGCCTGGTCCTCGACGACGGAAGCGGGTTCGACCTGACCGAGGCCGGCACGCAGAAGCGGCTGGCGGTTTACGTCGTCGCCGATCCCACCGAGGTGCCGGGCGTGGCCCGCCTCGGGACCGATCCGCTCGACCCCGCGCTGACCGAGGAGCGGTTCGCCGGGCTGCTGAAGACCCGGCAGCAGATCAAGGGGGTGCTCACGGACCAGTCGGTGTTCGCCGGCGTCGGCAACGCCTACTCCGACGAGGTGCTGTGGGCCGCGCAGCTCTCGCCGTTCAAGCCGGCGGCGAACCTGACACCGGTCGAGGTCACCCGGCTCCACGACGCCCTGGTCAGCACGCTGCGCGATGCGGTGACCCGGGCTGAGGGCCTGGCGGCCGGCGAGCTCAAGGCGGAGAAGAAATCGGGGCTCGCCGTGCACGGCCGGACGGGCCAGGCCTGTCCGCGCTGCGGCGATACGGTCCGAGAGGTCTCGTTCGCCGACAAGAGCCTGCAGTACTGCCCTACCTGCCAGACCGGTGGGAAGCCGCTCGCCGACCGCCGCCTGTCCAAGCTCCTCAAGTGACGCGTACTCGCGAGAACGAGTCCGTTTCGCTAGAGGATTGTGGGGAATTGAGCCAGCGTCGGGAGGGGGAGGGATGGCCGTGGTTCTCCTCCCGCATGCCCCCGCCAGCGCTGCCGTAGCCCGGCACCGCCTCGTCGAGGGGCTGTCCGCCCTCGGCGTCCGCCGGGACGTCATCGCGGACGCGGAGCTCGTCATCACCGAGATGGTGGGCAACGCCGTGCGGCACGCCCGCCCGCTCCCCGACGGGCAGCTGCGGGCCGGCTGGGACGTCGAGGATGACCGCGTGGTCCTGCGCGTCACCGACGGTGGCGGCTCGACCCGGCCGGCGGTCGCGCGGCAGGAGGACTTCGAGGCGGAGCGGGGCCGCGGGCTCGCCATCGTCGCCGCCCTGGCCGAGGACTGGGGTTCGGAGCGCGACGACCGGGGGCTTCAGATCTGGGCCTCGCTCGACGTGACCCGCTGACCGGTCGTCCCGGGCCGGCGTACCGCGCGCGTCACTACCCTTCGACCGGTGAGCCGGAGCTTCGACGTCGCCGTGATCGGCGGCGGTCCCGCCGGTGCCGCCGCGGCGCTGGCCGCCGCGCGCCGCGGGGCGCGGACGGTGCTGCTCGAGAAGGCCGAGCTGCCGCGGTACAAGACGTGCGGCGGCGGCCTGGTCGGCACCTCCCGCGACCAGCTCGCCTCGACCGGCATCGATCTGCCCGCGCTGCTGCGCGACACCGCTGACCGCGTCACCGTCACCTGGGACGGCCGGCTGCCAGTGAGCCGGAGCTCCGCCCAGCCACTCGTGCCGCTCGTGATGCGCGCCGAGTTGGACGCGGCGCTGGTCGAGGCCGCGGCCGGAGCGGGGGTGGACGTGCGGACGGGCTGCGCCGTCCGCCACGTGGACGCCGACGGCGGGCTCGTCGCGAGGACCGGCGAGCGGCTGACGGCCGGAACGGTGATCGGCGCCGACGGTTCGGCCAGCCGGGCGGCCGCCGTCGTCGGCGTGCGAACGAGCCAGGTCGACCTCGGACTGGAGGCGGAATTCCCGGTGGAGATGTTCCCCGCGGGGGCCGCACCCGACTGGGCCGGGCGGCTGCTGCTCGACTGGGGACCGGTGCCCGGCTCCTACGGCTGGCTGTTCCCGAAGGGCGACCTCGTCTCGGTCGGGGTCATCGGCGCCCGCGAGTCCGGGCCGACCCTGCGGACGTACTACCGCGCACTGATCGCGCGGCTCGGGCTCGCGGACGTCGAGCCGGTCACCGACACCGGGCATCTGACCCGCGTGCGGGCCCCCGGGTCGCCGCTGCGGGCGGGGCAGGTGCTCGTCGCCGGGGACGCCGCCGGCCTCGTCGAGCCGTGGACGCGGGAGGGCATCTCCTACGCGCTGCGCTCCGGGCGGCTGGCGGGGGAGTGCGCCGCGGAGGGGCGGCTGGACGCCTACGCCGGCCGGGTCGAGCGGATGCTCGGGAGAGAGATCGACGCCGGCCGTCGGCTGCTCGCCGCCTTCGGCCGGCATCCGGAACTGCTGCATGCCGCCTTCGCGGCGGTGCCCGGCGCGTTCGGCCTGTTCGGCCGCACCATCGACGGCCGCGCCTCGATCGTCGGTCAGCTCGACCGGCCCGCCGTGCGCCTGCTGTCCCGCCTGCGCAACCGGGGGAGCTCCGCGGGACAACGGCCCGGAGCACCTCGCCCACCCCGAGGCTGAGGCAGATCTACGCCCCCGGAGCTGCCGGGATCTTCCGCACCCCCCGTGAGTTTGGGAGCGGAGTCGGAGGGACAGGTGCGGGAGACATCCGTTGCACATGACGATCACACCTGGGTGGACATGACAGGGGCTTCTCGCCGCATGCGTTCTCGCTGGGTCAGATCGCTCGGCGCCCTGATCGGGCTCGCTCTGGTTGCCTCCTCCCGCTACGTCGTCACGAAGGTTCGCGGCCAGGGCTGTTCGGATACCCCATCGACGAGCGGGGCGCAGTCGGTGCCGGCGTCGCCGGAGACACGGCAACAGGAGACCTCGCCGGACGCCGACCCGCCCGATGCCGACCCGCCCGACCGCACCGTGCGCGCGGAGCGGCTGACCGTCGACGAGATCGGCAGCGGTGAGTTGGACGGCGTCTGGTGGCCGACCTCGGCCACGGCCACCGAGGCGGTCCCGCAGCTCGTCGACGATCTCCCGGACGGGCTCGGCCGCGTCCAGCGCGTCGCGCTGCCCCGGGCGGACTGGTCCGACGAGCAGCCGAAAGCGGCGACCGTCGGCGGCCGGCCCCTGCGCCTGGCCTGGTTCGACGGGATGCGCCGCCACACCGCCCGCATCACCTTCGACACCGACGCCGTCATCACCGTTCTCGTGCTGCCGCCGGACACGGAGCAGGACGCGGCCGAGTCGGCCCTGAGGGCCAGTGCCGAGGAACGGTCGCGAAGCCAGCTGCTCTCCTAGCTAGAGCGGATCCCGCACCAGCGGGCAGCTCATGCATCGCGGGCCGCCGCGTCCGGAGCCCAGCTCCGAGCCGGCGATCCGCAGTACCTCGATGCCCTCGTCCTCGAGCCGGCTGTTCGTCTCCACGTTCCGCTCGTAGCCCACCACCAGCCGCGGCGCGAGCGCGAGCGTGTTGTTGCCGTCGTCCCACTGCTCCCGCTCGGCGGTCACCGGGTCGAGGCCGGTCTCGACCACCCGCAGCCGGTCGAGTCCCATCGCCCGCGCGGCGGCGGTCAGGAAGGGCTCCGGCCCGCGGACGGCGTCGGCCGTGACGGTGACGGCGGTCAGCGCGTCCGCGATCGGCGGGTAGAGGATCATCGCGTCGACGTCGACCATCGTGCAGACGGTGTCGAGGTGCATCGTCGCCCGTTGCTGCTGCACCGGGATCGCCAGCACGGTGGTGGCCGCCCCGGCCGCGATCGCCCGCATCGCGAACGCCTCGGCCCCCGCCGGCGTCGTCCGCTCGCCCACGCCGATCGCGAGAACGCCGGGTGCGAGCACCAGCACGTCACCGCCCTCGAGGAACGCCTCGCCCGACCCCGGCCGGCCGGGCTCGACCGTGCCGGCCTCGTAGAGCAGCTCGGCCCGCCCGAAGCGGGGATGGTGCCGGTGGATCGCCCGCAGGATCGAGGCCTCCCGCCGACGCACCGGCATGCTCGGGTTCGTCACCGCCGGCCGGTCGCCGACCACCAGCGACGTGTCGCGGGTGAACAGCAGGTTCGGCAGCGGGGGGACGACGAACTCGTGCGGTCCGGCCAGCCGGGCCACCAGCGAGCGCCGGAGCCCGCCGTCGAGCGGGAGCAGATCCAGCTCCTCGTGGGACAGCCCGGCGGTCAGCACCTCGGCGAGCGCGATCGGCGTCAGCGCGCCCAGGTGCTCGGCCAGCTGATCCGCCAGCCGCGGCCCGACGAACGGCGGCGACACCGCGGCCTCGATCAGCTCGCGGCGGGCGACGGCCGACCCCAGCGTCTCGACGAGGAGGTCGCCGAGAAGCAGCACCTCGACCCCCTGCGCGGCGAGCGTCGCGGCGAAGGCATCGTGCTCCTCCTGCGCACGCTCGAGCCAGGGGATGCCGTCGAAGAGCAGCTCGTCGTTGTTGCGCGGGGTGAGCCGCTTGAGCTCGTCGCCCGGCCGGTGCAGCAGCACCGTCCGGAGCCGGCCGACCTCGGAGTCGACCCTCAGGCCGATCGGGGCGAGGGGGACCGGTGCGCGGTCCCCGCCTCCCGACGGATCGCTCAGCGTTCGGCCGAGGTCGCGATCGGCGCGGCCAGGACGCTCTCCGGGATGGCGAAGGCGTCGACCAGGCTGAGCGCGTGCGGCCGCAGCTGCTGGCACAGCGTGTTCATCAGCGCGCCGAGCCCCTTCGCCGTCTGCGCCGAGAAGTGCCCGTGCTCGAGGAACCAGCCCCGGTCGACCCAGGTCCGCTCGACGGCGAACAGCTGGCACAGCAGCTCGAGCACCGGCTTCGTCGTCGAGTCGGTGCAGCCCGCGACGTCCTCGGCGAACTGCTCGAGCAACAGCCGCTCGATGTGCGCGCGGCCGAGCGCGACGACGTGGTCCTGGCAGTCGATGAGCGCGTCCAGCGGGTCGGCCCCGTCGTCGATCCGCTTCTTGAAGCGGCGGGCGAGGTTGCCTTTGAGGTGGTCCTCCCGCCACTGGAACGACTTCCGGTAGTTGGAGACGTCCCGCAGCGTGTCCTCATCGGTGTCCAGGCCGCGGTTGACGAAGGGCACGTGCTCGAGCAGCGAGTCGGACGCGCGGGTGAGGCCGTAGCGGACGATGTCGAGCAGGTCGAGGTCCTCGAACTGCTCCTTGTACTCCGACAACAGCCCCTTCACGAGCAGCTGGACGAGGACGGTGTTGTCCCCCTCGAAGGTCGTGAACACGTCGCTGTCCGACTTCATCGGCGCCAGCCGGTTGACCATCAGGTAGCCCTCGCCGCCACAGGCCTCGCGGCAGGTCTGCACGGTCTCGGTGGTGTTCCACGTGCTGTACGCCTTGATGCCGGCGGCGAGGCCCTCCACGGCCCGGACCGCCTCCGACCCCGGTTCGGCGTCCAGGCTCGCGACGTACTGGTTGCGCAGCCGGCGGATCGAGGAGTGGAGGGCGTAGGACTTGGCGAGCAGGGGCAACAGCCGCCGCTGATGGGTCAGGTAGTCCATGAGCAGGGTCTCCTGACCCTCCGTGGACTCGAACTGGCGTCGGCGCTCGCCGTAGCGCACGGCGATGGTCAGCGCGGACTTCGCAACCGACAACGCGCCGGCGGCGACGCTGACGCGGCCCTGCACGAGGGCGCCGAGCATGGTGAAGAAGCGGGCGCTGGCCTTCTCGATGCTGCTCGAGTAGTTGCCGTCGTCGTCGATCGTGCCGAACCGGTCGAGCAGGTTGGCCCGGGGTACCCGGACGTGATCGAAGCTCAGGCGCCCGTTGTCGACGCCGTTGAGCCCCATCTTCTCGCCGTCGTCCTCGACGCTGACACCCGTCGCCAGCCGACCCTTTTCGTCGCGGATCGGGACGATGACCGCGTGCACGCCGTGTTCCTCGCCGCCCACGTGCAGCTGGGAGAAGACGACCGCGATGTTGCCGTTACGGGCGGCGTTCCCGATCCATTCCTTGCGCGCCGCCTTGGTCGGGGTGTTGACCACGATCTCGTCGGTGTCGGCGTCGTAGGTGGCGGTGGTGCCGAGCGAGCGGACGTCCGAGCCGTGCCCGACCTCGCTCATCGCGAAGCAGCCGGCGAGCTCGACCGCGGCGAGCTTCGGCAGGTAGGCCGCGTGGTGCCGCTCGGTGCCGAGCCGGTGGATCGCCCCGCCCGTGAGGCCGAACTGCACGCCGACCTTGACCAGCAGCGACAGGTCGCCGTGCGCGAGGGTCTCGAAGCTGGCGATGGCCCCTGCCGGATCGTCCTCGCCGCCGTACTCCGACGGGAAGCCGAGGGCGCCCATCCGGGACTCGCCGATCTGCTTCAGCCAGTCGAAGACCTGCTCGCGGTACTCGTCCCGCGAGACGCCGTAGACGTAGGAGATGTCGCGGTCGACCATGGCGTTGAGCGTGCGACGTCGCGCGTCGGTGCTGTCCGACAGCGGGTTGCCGTACAAGAAGTTCCAGAAGCTGGCCGGTTCGGCCGGCGCCAGATTCTCGGTCTCGATCTCGGGAACTGTCGCGGTCACCAGTGCACACCCTTCAACAGATGAGCCAGTGCGAATGCCTCGTTCGAGGTCTTCCCGTCCTGCTGATCGTCACCCGAACCGTTACGGCCGTCACCAGCGTCCGAGCCGGAGCTGTCCGCCGACTCGCCGGCCCCCTTCTTCGCCGACGAGGACTCGGGGAAGACGCGGTAGGCCATGTGCAGGATCTGGTCCATCGCCTTCGGCATCAGCGCATGCAGCACCTCGCCAGCGGTGCCGATCCGGGTGTTGAGCTCCTTCGGCCGGGACCGAAGGCCCTCGCAGACGATGTCCGCCGCCTCGTCGGGCGTGATCGTCGGGAAGGCGTCGTAGATCTTCGTCGGTGAGATCATGGGTGTCTTCACCAGCTGCATGTGGACCGTGGTGAAGGTGATGTTGAAGCCGACGACCTCGCTGGCGGCACACGCCGTCCAGCCGTCGAGGGCCGCCTTCGAGGCGATGTAGGCGGCGAAGCGCGGGGGGTAGGTCTGGGCGCCGATCGAGGACACGTTGACCACGTGGCCCCCGCCGTTCTCCTTCCAGTGCGGCAGCAGCCCGGTGATCATCTTGATGGCGCCGTAGTAGTTGAGCTGCATCGTGCGCTCGTAGTCGTGGAAGCGGTCCAGCGAGCTCATCACGCCACGGCGGATCGAGCGACCGGCGCTGTTGACCAGCATGTCGATGCGCTCGTGGTCCTTCAGCAGCTGCTCGACGAACTCGTCGATCGCGTCCGTGCTCGACAGGTCCACCGAGTAGATGTGCGCCTCGGCGCCGGTGTCCTCGATCGCCTTCTTCGCCTCTTCGAGCTTCTCCTGACCACGGGCGACGAGGATCGGGGTCGCGCCGGCGTCGGCGACCTTCAGCGCGGTCGCGTACCCGATGCCGCTCGATCCGCCGGTGATCACGATCTTCTTGCCGCGGATGGCCCCGGACAGCGACCGGTCCTTGAACAGGTCCGGGTCGAGGTTGCGCTCCCAGTAGTCCCACAGGGTGTGCGCGTAGCTGTCCAGCGGCGGGACCTCGATCCCGGAGCCCTGCAGCGCGCGCTCGGTGTCGCGGCTGTCGAACTTCGGCTTCAGCGCGACGTGGTCGAGCACCTCGAGCGGGATGCCGAGGTCGCGGAAGAGCGTCTTCTGGATCTCCTTCACCGCGGGGATCTGCATCGCCATCGACAGGACGCCCTTGGGCAGCGAGTCGATGATCCGCTTGTCGATGCGCAGCGAGAGCTGCGGGGCGTGGGCCGCCTTGGCGAACGTGTTGAGGACCTCGCCGGAGCGGGTCGCCTTCGGCGCGATGAGGTGGAAGGCCTGCCCGTCCAGGTCGGGCTGGTGCGCGATGTAGTCGAGGGCGCCGGCGACGTAGTCGACCGGGACGATGTTGGTGTGGCCGAGCTCCGGACCGGCCAGCGGGACCCACTCGGGCAGCAGGTGGCGCAGCTTCTTGATGGCGGTGAAGAAGTAGTAGGGCCCGTCGATCTTGTCCATCTCGCCGGTCTGGCTGTGCCCGACGACGACGGCCGGCCGGTAGACGCGCCACGGCACCGTGCTGCGGTTGCGGGCGATCTTCTCGGACTCGAACTTGGTCCGGTGGTACGGCGAAGGCAGTTCCTGGCCCTCGTCGAACATGTCCTCGCGGAAGTACCCGTCGTAGTTGCCGCCGGCGGCGACCGAGGAGACGTGGTGCAGGTGACCGACCTCCAGCGCGTTGGCCAGGTCGACGGCGTGCTTGGTGCCCTCGACGTTGAGCCGCTCGTTGGTCTCGTCGTCGGCGGTCATGTCGTAGATGGCGGCGAGGTGGAAGAAGTGCTCGACGTTGCCCTTGAGGTACTCGACGTCGTCGTCCGACACCCCGAGCCGATCCTCGCCGAGGTCGCCGACGACCGGGCGGATCCGGTCGGCGCCGCCCCAGCGCCCGATGAGCTCGTCGAGCCGCCCCCGTGACCCCTCGCGCACGAGCACGGCGATCTCACCCTCCCGCTCGAGCAGTCGCTCGATCAAGAAGCGGCCGATGAACCCCGTAGCCCCGGTCACGAAATAGGTCACCGCGTCTCCCCCTCGCTGTCAGTGGCGCCCGCCGTCGAGCGACCTGCCGAACGGCAGCCGCGCGAGCAGCATTGTGCGCCTCCGCACGCGCCGACGCTGCGGGGTACTCCCCGCGGTTGCGCCGGAGGAACCGCCCCGTCCTCGCCTACCGGGAGTAACCGTCACGAACCGTGCGGCCCGGTGTACCAGGGGTCCGTCGGGCGCCTCAGGCAGCGGCGGGGGAGGCCATCCGCTCGCCGAGGAGGTCGAACAGCCCGGCGTTGGTGACCGCGCGCCACCACGCGCCCTTCACCATCCGCTCGCCCCAGGCCGGCTGCTCCCGCGACAGGGGAGCGACCACCTTGTCCAGCCAGTCCTGCCCGTGCCGGGGGTCGACCTCGGCGTGCACCTCGTAGAACGGGTAGGCGTCGGCCGGCATCCCGACCCGGTCGAACGCCTTCACCACGAGGCGGCAGCGCGGACCGGCCTGCAGCTCGATCATCCCGAGCGCGCCGATCATCTCGGGTTGCAACCAGCGGTTGGTCGCCAGGAGGCCGCCGAGCGCGGTCCGCTCGAGCCCCTCCACGGGCTGCTCGCCGGGCGGGATCCGGCGCATGCCGATCGACTCGGCCATCCGCGTGTGCAGCGTCGTGTGGACGTCGTCCAGTGAGCCGTTGCCCATCTCGTCCCAGTAGTTCTGCGCCATCTCCATCTTCGCGGAGCCGAACAGGCCGACCTGGCAGGCCGCGACGAGGTCGTCGAAGCCGCTGTCCGGTCCGCCCTCGACCGCGAGGAACTCGAGCACCTCGTCCCGGCTCGCCTCGTTGGCGAGCCAGCGGTAGACGGCGGGCAGGCGGTTCCGGGTGGCGAGGACCCGCATCGCCTCGACGGGGTCGTCGGACAGGTCGACCGGCAGCGGCTGGGCCTCCAGCTCGGTCAGCCAGTCCGCCTCGAGGCGCCTGGAGAGCAGGGCGAGTTCGGGCGTGCCGACGAGTGCGGCGGCGTCGCCGACGTCGGGCAGGGGGCCGGTGGCGAGGTCGTAGACGGCGAGCAGCGTCTCGAAACGGTCGCGGCGGTCGACGGCGGTCGCCTCGGCCAGGGCGGCGCGCGCTGCGGGGTCGAACGGCTGCGCCACAGCGGTGGCCAGCAGGTCGGTCGCCCGAGCGGCTGCCTCGGGAACGGGGACAGTGTTCACAGGGCCTCTGTTTCCGGTCGTTACAAGGTCAATCCGTGCACGCTGGGGCCGTCCGGTGACATGACTTACCGTCCCTACCATGAGTCTGTTGGACGGAAAAGTGGTGGTCGTTACCGGTGCCGGCCGAGGAATCGGCCGTGGCGAGGCGCTCGAGTGCGGACGTCAGGGCGCCGCCGTGGTTGTCAGCGAACTCGACGCCGAGGCGGGCGAGGGCGTGGTCGCGGAGATCCGGGAGCTCGGCGGCTCGGCCGTGCACGACGGCGGGGACGTCGCCGACACGGACGCCGCCGATGCCCTGATCCGGCGGGCGGTCGACGAGTTCGGCGCCCTCGACGCCCTGGTCAACAACGCCGGCATCCTGCGGGACCGGACGCTGGTCAAGATGACCCCCGAGGAATGGGACGCGGTGATCCGCGTGCACCTGCGCGGTCACTACGCGCCGACCCACGCGGCCTGCGCGTACTGGAGGGACGAGAAGCGGCCCGGGGCGGTCGTCTGCACCGCCAGCACCTCGGGCCTGCTCGGCAACTTCGGTCAGTCCAACTACGGGGCCGCCAAGGCCGGCATCGCGGCGTTCTCCACCATCGTGGCGCAGGAGATGGCGCGCTACGGGGTGCGGTGCAACGCCATCGCTCCGGCGGCGCGGACGCGGATGACCGAGGGCGCCTACGGCTCCATCCCCGGCGGGGACGCCGACGAGGGCGGCTTCGACTTCTGGCACCCGGACAACGTCGCGCCGATGGTGGCGTTCCTCTGCAGCGACCGCGCCCAGCACATCAGCGGCAAGGTGTTCGGCGTGCAGGGCGACACCGTCGAGGCGTACCGGCCGTGGACCAGCGCGGCGGCGATCGAGAACGGCGGGACGCGGTGGGACCCGGAGCAGCTGGCCGAGCGGGTGGACGGCCTGCTCAGCGACGCCGGACTCGTGCCCGGGAGCGAGAACATGATGGCGAAGTTGCGCTACTCGATGACCCAACGCTGAAGGCTCGCGTCGCTCCGCGTCGGTTACCAGACGATGTCGGCCGCGTCGTCGTGACGCGCCGGAACGCGTTGCCACGAGTTTCGCGAAGGGGGTTTCCTTTAGCGTCGGGAGGGGCGATAAGAAGGTCAGCACTGCCCGTCGCCGCTCGCCGGTTCGTCAGAATTTCGCGCTGTGACGACTGACCCTCACGTCCGCTGCCGGTGTCCCGCCGCTGCTGTCACTGGAGCCGCCATGACCGCGCTCCCGCCCGAGGAACGGCCCTCCGGCCGACCCGAGCCGTCCGACAAGTCCGCCCGCCTCGAGGGCCGGTCGGCAGGGGCTCCCTGTCCCTCCGACGAGGTGCTCGAACTGCTGGCCACCGTCGTCGCGTTCCAGGCCTCCATGGAGTGCCTCGAGGCGCGTCGGCCGGCCCGAGGCCACCCCGTACGGGCGCGGCGGTGGCGCCGCGAACGCGAGGTGCTCCTGCTGCAGCGGCAGATGCTCAAGCTCCGGGTCGAGGCGCTGCCGTCCGCCTCGTTCGCGCCGTTCCCGCGGCCCTGCGTCTGACCCGTCGCCACGCGCAGCCGAGCCCGTCCGGCCTCGCCCGCTCCTACAGCCGGCGGGCCTCGTCGGACGCGGCGGCCAGCACGTCACGGGCCGACCGTCCGAGCGCGGTGGCCGCCGCGGCGATGTCCTCCCACTCCGGCTGCGCCGTCACCAGCGTCCCGTCCGGGAGGAATCCGCGCTTGACCGCGATGCGGTGCCCCTCGACCTCGACGGCAGCCACGTCGCGAGCCAGCGGACGCTTGGTCGTCGTCGTCTCCCGGACGCCGAGCGTGCTCGTCTGGCGGTAGATCAGCTCGCGGACGCGTCCGACGTCGTGCGGCGCGACCAGCGCGCTCAGCACGTGGGCCGGGCGTCCCTTCTTCATGAGGACCGGGGTCAGCCACGCGTCGGCCGCGCCCGCGGCGAGCAGCGCCGCGACCACCGTCGGCCACACCCGCGGGTCGAGGTCGTCGACGTTGGCCTCGAGAACCACGGCCGGTGCGGCCGGCGGCCCGTCCGCTCCGGGGGCGCCGTCGCCGACCACGAGGCGGACGACGTTGGGCGCCTCGTCGCGGTCGCGTGCGCCCGCCCCGACCCCGACGTGGCGGACCGTCATCGCCGGCATCGCGCCGAAGCCGTCGGCGAGCGTCGAGACGAGCGCCGCGCCGGTCGGGGTGCAGAGCTCGACGTCGGCGACGCTCGCGGCGGTCGGCAGCCGCGCGGCCCGCACCAACTCCAGCACGGCCGGGGCCGGCACGGGGAGGCGGCCGTGCGCGCTCGCCGTCGTCCCGCCACCCAGGGCCACCGGCGAGGCGACGAGCCGATCCAGCCGGAGGTGCCGCACCGCGGCCACCACGCCGACGACGTCGGCGAGCGCATCGAGCGCCCCCACCTCGTGGAAGTGCACCTCGTCCGGCGACGTCCCGTGCACGCGGGCCTCGGCGGTCGCGAGGGTCTCGAAGACGCGCTCGGCGGTGCCCCGGGCGCCCTCGTCCGGTAGCGCCGCGAGCAGCGTCCGGACGTCGGCGAGAGTGCGCCGCGGTTGGCCGGTCTCCGGCGCCGACACCGCCGCCCGGGTCGCCGCGAGTCCGGCCCGCCGGACCGCCTCGACGTCGACGGCGACCGGCACGCCGAGCGGCTCCAGGGCGTCCCGCACGACCTCGAGGGGGACCCCGGCGCCGACCAGCGCCCCGAGCAGCATGTCGCCGCTCGCCCCGGACGAGAGATCGAGCCAGCCGACGCGGGCGGCCTCGTGCGCGGTCACCGGCCCGACCCGACCCGCCGGGCGACGCGGGCCGCGAACACTCCGGCGCCGAACCCGTTGTCGATGTTGCAGACGACGACGCCCGGGGCGCAGGAGTTCAGCATCGCCAGCAGTGCCGCCAGCCCGCCGAAGCTCGCGCCGTAGCCGACGCTGGTCGGCACCGCGACCAGCGGCGTCCCGACGAGCCCGCCCACCACGCTCGGCAGGGCACCTTCCATGCCGGCGAGGACGACGAGGCAGTCGGCCGTCTCCAGCCGGTCCCGGACGGCGAGCAGCCGGTGCAGCCCGGCGACCCCGACGTCGGGGATGACGTCCGCACCCGCGCCGAAGGCCCGCACGGTGAGCGCCGCCTCTGTCGCGACGGTCAGGTCGGACGTCCCGGCCGCGACGACGGCGACGGTCCCCCGGGGCTCCGGCATCGGTCCGACGACCACGGTCGACCCTTCGACCAACGCCCCGGGCCAGCGCGAGGAGATGGCGTCTCGCGCCTCCGGTGGACACCGCGTCACGAGAACCGGGCGGCCGCCGTCGGAGGCCTGCAGGGTCTCGACGATCCCGACCGTCTGCTCCGCCGTCTTCCCCGCCCCGTAGACCACCTCGGGGTCGCCGGTGCGCAGCCGGCGGTGGGTGTCGACGCGGGCGAAACCGAGGTCGACCTGGCCGGCTGCGTCCGCGCCGAGCGGGCCCGAGACCAGGCGGTCGGCCGCGGAGTCCGGCGACGTCGTCCCGTCCGCCACCTGCCGCAGCAGCGCGGTGAGCTCGGCGCGGTCCACGCCTCCTACTCAACCAGGCGACTCAACCAGGCGGCGTCTCCTGCCGGGCCTGGCCGAGGACGCTCCCTAGACTGCGGGTGTGCCCCTGCGCCTCACCTACCTCGGGCCGCCCGGCACCTTCACCGAAGCCGCGCTGCGGACGCTGCCGGAGTCGGTCGACGCCGAGATCAACCCCGCCCCGAGCGTGGTCGCCGCGCTCGAGGCGGTCCGGGAAGGTCGGGCGGATGCCGCCCTGGTCCCGTTCGAGAACTCGGTCGAGGGCGCCGTCCCCGCGACTCTGGACGAGCTGATCGCCGGCGACCCCGTGCACATCCGGCGCGAGGTGCTGCTGCCGATCCGCTTCGCGCTGCTCGGCCGGCCGGGCACGGAGCTCGACGGCGTCCGGTCCGTCGGGGGCCATCCGCACTCCCAGCCGCAGTGCCGGCACTGGCTCGCGGACAATCTGCCCGGCTACCGCTGGCAGCCGGCGGCGTCCAACGCCGACGCCGCCCGTGACGTCGCGCGCGGCCGGCTCGACGCGGCGCTCGCCGGCGCCTTCGCCGCCGAGCAGTACGGGCTCGACGTGCTCGCGGACGGCGTGCACGACGTCGACGGCGCCGTCACCCGGTTCGTGCTCGTCGTCCCTCCCGGCCCGCCGCCGCCGCGTACCGGCGCCGACCGCACCACCGTCGTCGCGTTCGAGCGCGACGACCACCCGGGCGCCCTGCTCGAGATGCTCACCGAGTTCGCCGTCCGGGGGGTCAACCTGAGCCGGCTCGAGTCGCGGCCGACGGGGCAGGGGCTCGGCCGGTACTGCTTCTCCATCGACTGCGAGGGCCATGTCGCCGACGCCCGGGTCGGCGAGGCGCTGTCCGCGCTGCATCGGATCTGCGCCGACCTGCGCTTCCTCGGCTCCTATCCGCGGGCCGACGGCCGGACCCCGCAGCTCCGCCTCGGCGTGGCCGACGACAACTTCGCCGAGGCGTCCCGCTGGCTCGAGGGCATCCGCGGGCTCCCCGTCGATGACTAAGCTGTCGAAGCCGAGCGACTGACCTGCTCCGATAACCTCGGGGCGTGATCCGCCGTGATTGATCTGCGCCTCGTCCGCGACGATCCGGAGCGGGTCCGGGAGTCCCAGCGGGCCCGCGGCGAGGGCCCGGACGCCGTCGATCGCCTGCTCGCCGCCGACGCGGACCGGCGCGAGGCCGTGAGCCGCGCCGACGCCCTGCGCGCCGAGAGCAACAGCGCCAGCAAGGCGATCCGCTCGGCGTCGCCGGAGGAGCGCCCGGCCATGATCGAGCGGGCCAAGACGCTGAAGGCGGAGGTCCAGGAGGCGGAGGCGGCGCAGTCGTCCGCGGAGGCGGCGCTGCTCGAGGCGCACCGAGCCGTGCCGAACGTCGTCGAGGGGGGACCGCCCGGCGGCGAGGACGACTTCGACGTGCTGCGCGAGGTCGGGTCGAAGCCGGCGTTGGAGAAGCCGCGCGACCACGTCGAGCTCGGCACCCTGCTCGGCGCGATCGACGTCGACCGGGGCGCGAAGGTGAGCGGATCCCGCTTCTACTTCCTCACCGGCCCCGGCGCTCTGCTCGAGTTCGCGCTGCTGCAGCTGGCGATGAACCAGGCGCTCGCGGCCGGCTTCACCCCGGTCATCCCGCCGGCGCTGGTGCTGCCGCACGCGATGGAGGGCACCGGCTTCCTCGGCGCCCACGCCGCGGAGGTCTACCGGGTCGACGACCACTACCTGGTCGGGACGTCCGAGGTGCCGCTGGCCGCGTTCCACGCCGACGAGATCCTCGACGGAGGCACCCTGCCGCGGCGCTACGCAGGCTTCTCCCCGTGCTTCCGCCGCGAGGCCGGCTCCTACGGCAAGGACACCCGCGGCATCATCCGCGTGCACCAGTTCGACAAGGTCGAGATGTTCGCCTTCGTCGCCCCCGAGGACGCGGCGGAGGAGCACCAGCGGCTGCTCGCGTGGGAGGAGCAGTTCCTCGGATCGCTGGAGCTGCCGTACCGGGTCATCGACGTCGCCGCCGGCGACCTCGGCTCGAGCGCGGCGCGCAAGTTCGACTGCGAGGCCTGGCTGCCCTCGCAGTCGCGCTGGCTGGAGCTGACCTCGACGTCGAACTGCACCACCTTCCAGGCCCGGAGGCTCAACATCCGTGCCCGCGGCGAGAACGGCGTCGCACCGGTCGCGACGCTGAACGGGACGCTCGTCGCCATGCCGCGGGCGATCGTCGCGATCCTGGAGAACCACCAGACCGACGACGGCTCGGTGGTCGTGCCGGCCGCCCTGCGCCCCTACCTCGGTGGACGCGAGGTGCTCGAACCGGCATGACCGGTGCCGGTGGTTCGCCGTTCTCTGCTGGCGGGCAGTTCGCTGTCGTCGCGTCCGACCTCGACGGCACGCTCGTGCGCTCGGACGGCTCGATCTCGGACCGCACCCGTGCCGCCTTGTCCCTCGCCGAGTCGGCAGGCGCCCTCGTCATCTTCGTGACCGGCCGCCCGCCGCGCTGGATGAAGCCTGTGGTGGAGGCGACCGGCGCGTCCGGGCTGGCGATCTGCGCGAACGGCGCGCTGGTCTACGACCTCGGCAGCGGCGAGGTCGTTCGTGAGCACGCCCTGCACTCGGAGTCGGCGGCCCGGCTCGTGACCGCACTGCGCGAGGCGCTGCCCGGCGTGCAGTTCGCCGTCGAGTCCGGGTTGAGCTTCGGCCACGAGCCCGGTTACGAGCCGAGCTGGGCGATGCCGAACCGTCGCGTGGCCGAGGTCGAGGACCTGATCGCCGACCCGGTGTCGAAGCTGCTGGTCAAGCACCCGGAGCGGGCGGCGGAGGAGATCCACGAGCAGGTCGTCGAACTCGCCGGCGAGGAGGCCGTCGTCACCTACTCCGGCGACGTACTGCTCGAGGTGAGCGGCGCCGGTGTCAGCAAGGCGTCCACGCTGGCCGCGCTGTGCGAGGAGCAGGGCCACGCTCCCTCGGCGGTGCTCGCCTTCGGGGACATGCCCAACGACGTGCCCATGCTGCGCTGGGCCGGGCACGGGGTGGCGGTCGGGAACGCGCACGAGTCGGTGCTCGAGGTCGCTGACGAGGTCACGGCGCCGAACGACGACGACGGGGTGGCGCGGGTGCTGGAACGGGTGTTCGGGCCCCGCTGACCCGGCCGAGCGGGTTGGGTGCTCAAACTTTGACAAAGCTCTGGGCAGTCGCACCGCAGAACCAGCACTTATAGGCCCGAATCGGGCGGGCAGTCGGCAGCTTCGTCGGGATCTGTACGCAGCCGCTGGTGCAGAGGACTACAGGTAGGGCCCCGAGGACGGGGCGCGGCCCGGACCGGGCAGGACCTCGCCCTCCTGGGGCCCGCCGTGCGCACCGAGACCGCCCGGCAGCGCGCGGCGCCGCATCTCCTCCAGCTGCGACCGGGCCGCCATCTGCTGGGCGAACAGCGCCGTCTGGATCCCGTGGAACAGTCCCTCCAGCCAGCCCACGAGCTGGGCCTGGGCGATCCGCAGCTCCGCGTCGCTCGGCGTCTCGTCCTCGCCGAAGGGCAGGGTGAGCCGGTCGAGCTCCTCGCGCAGCTCGGGGGCGAGGCCCTCCTCGAGCTCCCGGATCGAGCTGGCGTGCACGTCGCGCAGCCGGTTGCGGCTGGCGTCGTCGAGCGGCGCGGCCTTCACCTCTTCGAGCAACTGCTTGATCATGGTGCCGATGCGCATCACCTTGTCGGGCTGCGAGACCATCCCCGCGATACCGCGGGTGGCGTTGTCCTCCTCGGAGGAGGCGGTGTCCGGCGTGGCAACCGTTGACCCGTCGGGGCCGATCACGACAATGCGCTGGTCCTGCTCGCTCATGACCCCATCCTGCCCCGCCGTCGGAAGGACGCGACCGTGACGGATCCCTGGAATCCGAATCACCCGCCGAACTCCCCGGGGCCGGGTTCGCCGGGGCAGGGCGCGCCGGGGCCGGGGCAGCCGGGCTACGGACCGCCCGGTGGGCCGCCGCCCGGGTACGGGCCCCCGCCGGGATATGGCCCGCCGCCCGGGTACGGACCCGGCCCGCAGGGACCCGGTGGCCCCGGCCCCTACGGGCAGCCCGGCTACGGACCCGGGCCGGGTCCTTACGGCTACGGTCCGCCGCCCCCGCGGCGAGGGAACGGCCGGAAGATCCTGTTCATCGTCCTCGGCGTCGTCTTCGTCCTGCTCGCGGCGTGCGGGATCGGCGGCTTCGCGCTCTACCGGAGCCAGCTCAAGGTGAACGCCGACGCGGCCAACGACTTCCTGAAGGCGCTGCGGGACCAGAACTACGACGCCGCGTACAACAAGCTCTGCTCCGGCGGGCGCAACGACGTCTCGAGCAGCGAGTTCGCCGACTCCGCGCAGTCCGCCCGCAGCGCCAACCGCGGCGTCGCGAGCTACGACATCAAGTCGGTGCACACCAACAACAGCAACGGCGTCGTCACCCGCACCGCCGGCGGCACGGTCACCCTCACCGACGGCACGCGCCGCCCGACCACGTTCTCCCTGGGCAAGCAGAACGGGAAGCTGTGCATCAGCAGCGGCTACGCGGGGCTGCTCCGCTCGGGCTGAGCGCCGCGCGCCCGCCTCTACGGGACGGCGAGCAGCACCTTGCCGATGTGCGTCGACGACTCGACCACGGTGTGCGCCTCGGTGGGGTCGGACATCGGCAGCACCCGGTCGATCACCGGGCGCACGCGTCCGTCCGCGATCGCCGGCCACACCTCGCGGACCACGCCCGCGCAGATCTCCGCCTTCTGCGCCGGCGGCCGGCCCCGGAGGCTCTTCGCGGTCACCGTGCCGCGCTTCGGCAGCAGGGCACCGAGGTTGATCTCCGCCTTCACGCCACCCTGCATCCCGATGACCACCAGCCGGCCGTCGGGGGCGAGCGCGTCGATGTTGCGGGAGAGGTACTTCGCGCCCATGTTGTCGAGGATCACGTCGGCCCCGCGGCCGTCGGTGGCGGTGCGGAGCTTCTCGACGAAGTCCTCGTCCCGGTAGTTGATCGTCACGTCGGCGCCGAGTTCGGCGCAGCGGTCGAGCTTCTCGGCGGTACCGGCGGTGACGGCGATCGTGGCGGCGGGACGCAGGGCCCGCACCACCTGGATGGCCAAGGTGCCGATGCCGCTGCTGCCTCCGTGGATCAGCACCGTCTCACCATCGGCGAGGGCGGCCGTACGGAAGAGGTTGTCGTAGACGGTGCAGGCCACCTCCGGCAGCCCACCGGCGGTGATCAGCTCGATCCCGTCGGGAACGGGCATCACCTGACCCGCGGGCACCAGCGCGGCCGACGCGTAGCCGCCGCCGGCCAGCAGCGCACAGACCTCCTGGCCGACAGCGAATGTGGTGTCGGAGAACCCCTCGACCCCCGGTCCGAGGGCGGCGATCCGTCCGCTGCACTCGAGGCCGAGGATGTCGGAGGCGCCCGGCGGGGGCGGATAGTTCCCCTGCCGCTGCAGCAGGTCGGCCCGGTTCACCGCGGAGGCGACGACGTCGAGCAGGATCTCGCCCTCGGCCGGTTCGCCCGGGTCGGGGACCTCGGACCAGCACAGCACCTCGGGACCGCCGAACGAGGACAGAGTCACGGCATGCATGGCCAGAACGCTACGACTCGTCCCACCGGCGGATCGCGAGGCCTGGGTTCGCGGCCCGCTGGGCTTACGGATCTCGGACGTTTGGTCTCACCTTGCGTGTTCAGCGCGCATCACACCGCCGCACAATGCAGGATCTTGAACGAGGAGGATCCACCATGCAGCAGGACGATCAGGGACGGCCGTTGTCCGACGACGGCCAGTGGGTTTGGAACGGCACCGAATGGGAGCCCGCCGCCGGCGGCGGTGCCGCGCCGGGCGCCGCGGGTGGCGGCGGTGGCGGGGACACCGGCCAGGAGACCCTCGTGTCGAACCGCCCCGACTTCGGTGGCGGCCCCGGTCAGCAGGGTGGCTACGGCCAGCCCGGCCAACCCGGCTACGGCCAGCCCGGTCAGCAGGGCTTCGGCCAGCCGGGGTACGGCCAGCCGGGCCAGCCCGGCGGCTACGGTCAGCCAGGCCAGCCCGGTCAGCCCCAGCAGGGCTTCGGCGGTGCCCCGGGCTACGGACAGGCCGGAGGACCCGGTGCCCCCGGCGGCCCCGGCCAGCCCTTCGGGCAGGGCGGTCCCGGTGGCCCGTTCGGCGGCGCTCCCTACGGCGGTGGCGCCGGGTACCCGGGCGCGCCGACCCCGAGCGGCGGCGGCAACCGCAACAAGCTGATCGCCGCCGTGATCGGTGGGCTGGTGGTGGTCGCGGCGATCGTCGTCGCGGTCATCCTGATCGCCAGCAGCGGCGACGACAAGCCGAACCCGCCGGTCGCGAGCCCGACGGCCAGCACGTCGTCGTCGCCGTCGGCCAGCCCGTCCGCGAGCCCGAGCCCCTCGTCGTCGCCGTCGTCCAGCTCGCCGAATGCCGGCGGCCCGCCCACCGGCAAGTACGTCTGCTCGACGAGCAGCGGCCGGCAGATCGGGAACTTCACCCTGACCTCGGTCACCTACCGCACCGGCGGCGGCGGCTCCGGCATCTGGTCCTACGACGACTCCACGGACGACATCACCTTCACCGGCAGCGACCTGTCGGACTTCAACGGCTCGTACAACACCTCGACCGGTGAGATCGAGCTGAGGGCGAAGGACGGCACGGTCAACCTGACCTGCACCCAGTAGTACGTCGTCGCGTAGCGCCGGTTACTTGTTCGGGCAACCTCCGCCCGTTCGGGGTATCCGGCGCTACGTCGTCCGGGCCGACACCGTGCAGGTGTTGCGCGATCGGCGGCTGCGGGCGGTGCCGGATCCTGCCTCCGGCGCCGCGGCGGCATCGCCCGAGGCAGTCGTCACCGATCTGACGCTCGCCTCGGCCCGTGCAGCCGGACGCCGCGCGGTCGCGCGCCGCCCGTCGGACTTCGGCGCGGTGGTGCCCCGGCCCCGGACGCCCGTGCCGACGGGGCCCGCTGCACAGCGCGCTCTGCGCCGGCGGCTGGACGAGCGCCTCGGTCGCCCTGGCAACCACTTGGCCGAGGACGCCCCGGCCGAGCGCTTCAGCGTCGCCATCGTCGAGGTCGCGCCCGTCGCCGCCGATCACCTCGCCTCCCCCGGCGGGCGGGAGCGGCTCCTGACGGCCCTCGGAAGTCGGCTCGCGGACGTGACCCGCCCCAGCGACCTCGTCGTCCGGCCGACGGCCAATCGCTTCGTGCTGGTGCTCAACGGCGTCCGCGACAACTACGGCCTC
This sequence comes from uncultured Actinomycetota bacterium, assembly GCA_963783105.1. GTDB lineage: Bacteria > Actinomycetota > Actinomycetes > Frankiales > Frankiaceae > JAVEDQ01. The sequence continues at coordinate 386,178 of CAWAMI010000001.1, read as the reverse complement.
GCCGCCGCCCGACGGCGCATCACCGACGTTCTCCTGCGACCGGTCCTCATCGACGGCCGCCCGATCCGCACCACCGTCGCGGTGGGGGTCGTCGCCGCGGAGCCGGGCGAGACCGTGGACGGCATCCTCGGCCGGCTCGGCGCGGCCGCGGTCCGGGATCGTCGGTCGGCACGTCGCTTGCGGAGCGTTCCGGGGCTGCGCAGCGCTCCCCGGCCGGATCCGACCGCGTAACGCGGCGGCAGAGCTTCCCAGGGGGCTCTCAGCTTCACCTCAGGTCCGGCTCATCAGCCGGGCCGAGCGTCTGACCCATGACGACGACGCTCGAGAGCACCACCGGGACCGACCACGCCGGCTCGACCCGGTCGCCGAGGCGCGGCGTCGAGATCGTCTTCCCGGTCCACAACGAGGAAGTCGACCTGGAGCCGAGCGTCCGCCGCCTCGCCGAGTACCTCGGCGACCACTTCCCCTTCGCCTACGTCGTCACCATCGCCGACAACGCCAGCACCGACGGCACCTGGGCGATCGCGCAGCGGCTCGCCGAGAAGCTCCCGCACGTGCGCGCCGTCCGGCTGCCGGAGAAGGGCCGCGGACGGGCGCTGCGCACGGTGTGGTCGGCGAGTCCGGCCGAGGTCGTCGCCTACATGGACATCGACCTGTCCACCGACCTGGCGGCCCTGCTCCCGCTCGTCGCGCCGCTGCTGTCCGGGCACTCCGACGTGGCGATCGGGAGCCGGCTGACCCGTACGTCCCGGGTGGTTCGGGGGGCCCGGCGCGAGGTGTTGTCCCGCGGCTACAACCTGCTGCTGCGGACGACGCTGCGGGCGCGGTTCTCCGATGCGCAATGCGGATTCAAGGCCATGCGCACGGCCTGCGCCCGCGAGCTGCTCCCGCTGATCGAGGACACGGGCTGGTTCTTCGACACCGAACTGCTGCTGCTCGCCGAGCGCAGCGGGCTGCGGATCGCGGAGGTGCCCGTCGACTGGGTGGACGACCCCGATTCCCGGGTGGACGTCGCCTCGACCGTCCTCGCCGACCTGCTCGGGGTCGGGCGCATGCTGCGGGCGCTCGGCACGGGAGCACTGCCCCTGCCGGAGCTCCGCCGCCAGTTCGGCCGGGGTCCGTTGAGCTCACCGGCCCCAGGCGTGCCGGCCCGGCTCAGCCGCCAGGTCCTGCGCTTCGCCGCGATCGGCCTCGCCAGCACCCTGGGCTACGTCGCCCTCTTTCTTCTGCTCCGGGGCCCGGTCGGGGCACAGGGCGCCAACCTGGTCGCGCTGTTGGTCACCGCCGTGGCCAACACCGGCGCGAATCGCCGCCTCACGTTCGGAATACGGGGCGGTCGACACGTCGCGCGCAGTCAGGCCGAAGGCCTGGCGGTTTTCGTGCTGGGCCTGCTGCTGACCAGCGGCGCCCTCGCCGGTCTGCATGCCGCCGTCGCCGCGCCGAGCCGGGCGACCGAGCTGTCGGTGCTGGTCACGGCGAATCTCGTCGCCACCGTCCTGCGTTTCCTGGCCTACCGCGTCTGGGTGTTCGCCCCGCGACGGCACCTGCGCGAGCAGCTCCCCCCCGATGCGACTTCCCCCTGATGCTGATTCGCAGATTTGAGTCCGTGAGGGTTTGTTTGTCCTTTCCCACGAGGCGCACAATGGCGACGGGTTCAGTCAGCAACAGGGAAACAGGAGGGCGGCGCCTCCAGGTGGGCGATTCCGACGTGCTGCGTTTGAGCAGCACACCGAACGCGGTGCCCCGTGCCCGCCAGTTCGTGGCGGGACGTCTGCACGGCGCGGGACTCGGTCACTTCGCCGACGACGCCGAACTGGCGGTCGCGGAACTGGTCACCAACGCCCTGCTGCATGCGGCGCCGCCGGTCAGTCTCCGCGTCGTCCCCCAGCAGGAGACGGTCCGCCTCGAGGTCCAGGACGGCAGCCGGTCCGCGCCGGTGCGTGGGCGCTCCGATCCCAGCTCGATGACGGGGCGCGGCCTGATGCTCGTCGATGCGTTGACCCTGCGATGGGGCGTGGACGCGGCCCCGGACGGCAAGGTCGTCTGGGCGGAGCTGGGTCCGGCCGAGGACGGGGGCGCCGAGACCGATCTCGACGGGGACATCGACGCGCTGCTCGCCGCGTGGGCCGACGACGAGCCGGCGGAGGAGCATTTCGCCGTCCACCTCGGAGACGTGCCGACCGACCTGTTGCTCGAGGCCAAGGCCCACATCGACAGCGTGGTCCGCGAGTTCACCCTCGCCGAGTCGGGCGCGTCGAGCGGCTCCAGCTCCGCGGTCCCGCAGCAGCTGGTCTCCACGATCGAGATCGTCGTCCACCGCTTCTCGGACGCCCGCCTGGCGATCAAGCGGCAGGCTCTCGCCGCAGCTGCCCGTGGTGAACCCCGCACCGATCTGACGCTGACCCTGCCGGCGTCGTCCGCCGTCGACGCCGAGGCCTACCTCGCCGGGCTGGACGAGGCGGACGCCTACGCCCGCGCCGCCCGCCTGCTGACCCTCGAGACCCCGCCGAGCCATCGCACCTTCCGCCGCTGGTACGTCAACTCCCTCGTCACGCAGCTGCGGGCCATGGCCGCCGGGGACCCGCCGCCGGTTCCGGAGTCGTTCGAGCAGCGCCTGCTGCGCGAGCTCGAGAGCGAGGCCGTCGCGCGCCGGAGCCTCGAACGCATCGCGAACCTGCAGAAGGTCACCTCCGCCCTCGCCGCCGCGACGACCATCGAGGACGTGGCACAGGTCGTCGTCGACGAGGGCGTGCGCACCCTCGGCGCGCTCGGCGGCGGGCTGCTGCTACCGGACGCGAACGGCAGCCTGAGGGTGCCCGGCTCCATCGGCTACGGCGACCGGTTGTTGCACCAACTCCGGACCGAGCCCCAGGACGCCGAGTTGCCGGCCGCGGAGGCCATCCGGACGGGTGCGGCGGTGTGGCTGGAGTCGCCGCAGGAGCGGGACGACCGCTATCCGGGGCTGATCGGCATGGAGCCCGGGACGATGTCGCTGTGCGCGGTACCGCTGGTGGTGGGACCTCGCCTGCTCGGTGCGCTGCGGTTCAGCTTCTCCGAGCCGCGGCTGTTCGACGAGTTCGAGCGGCGCTTCGTGCTCGGCCTGGCCGCGCAGACGGGTCAGGCGATCGACCGGGCGATGCTCTACGAGGCCGAGCGCGGCGCTCGGGAGCGCGCCGAGAGCCTGGCCGCCCGCCTGGTCCGGCTGCAGCAGGTGGCGGCCGATCTGTCGGGTGCGACGACGGTGGACGAGGCGGCCGAGGTCGTCGTCACCCACGCCGCGCACGCGCTCGGGTCGGGGCTCGCGACGGTGTCCCTGCTCGTCGACGACGACACGCTCGAGGTCGTGCGGGCGCGGGGGATCCACGACGAGATCCGGGACCGGTGGGAGCGGTACCCGGTGTCGGCGGAGCTGCCGGGCAGCCTGGCGGTCCGCACGGGCGAGCCCGTGGTGGTCGGCTCGGTCGCGGAGATGGAGGAGCGCTTCCCCCTGCTCGCCGGGCAGGCCGAGGTGGACAGCTCGCTCATCTGCGTCCCGATGCGCGTCGGCAGCCGCACCATCGGTGCGATCTCGCTCAACTTCCCGCTCGGCCGCGACATCGGTAGCCGCGCCGAGCTGGCCTTCTTCGCCAGCCTGGCCGACACCTGCGCGCAGGCCGTCGACCGGGCCCGGGCGCTGTCGTCGCTCGAGACCGCGGTCGCCCGGCTGTCGTTCCTCGCCGACGCGACCAGCGAGCTCGCCAGCAGCCTCGGCTACCGGGAGACGCTGGCCACGATCGCCGACCTCGTCGTTCCCCGGCTGGCCGACTGGTGCGCGGTCGACCTCGTCGAGGGGGACGGGTTCGATCGGGTCGCGGTGGCTCACGTCGACCCGGCCAAGGTCGCCCTCGCGCGGGAGCTGCAGGAGCGCTATCCGGTGGACCCGGAGGCCGGGACCGGGGTGCCGCACGTCGTCCGCAGCGGCGCCAGCGAGCTGTATCCCGACATCTCCGACGAGATGCTCGTCGCCGGCGCGCGGGACGAGGAGCACCTGCGCGTCCTCCGGGAGCTGGGGCTGCGGAGCGCGCTGATCGTCCCGCTGTGCGGCAATGCCGGCAACGTCGGGGCACTCTCGCTGGTGTACGCGGAGTCCGGCCGGCACTACACGGAGGACGACCTGCGCTTCGCCGAGGACATGGCCCGACGTGCGGCGGTGGCGGTGGAGCACGCGCGGGCGTTCGGGAGCCGGTCCGGGCGGAGCGACGGATCGCCGCCGGATGCCTAACCGCGCGATGCCGGGCCGCGGACGCGGCGGCGTCGAGCCGGTTCCGGTCTTCGCGGTCGGCTTCGACGACGACGCCGAACGTAGCCTGCTCGGCTTCGCCGCCAGCGAGGACAACCCGGACGACGTGCTGGTCATCGCGCGGGGCAAGCGGTTCGGCGCCGAGGACGTGGCGCTCGGCATGGACACCTACTGTCTGATCACCGGCACCTCGGGCGCCACGCACTACGGCGGAGTCGATGAGCTCTCGTGGCCGGAGCCGAACCGCGTCCGGCTGTCGCTCTCGCGCGAGGCGGCCGAGGCGCTGATGCTGCCGCGCGACCTGGAGCTGGCGTTGCCGGAGGACACGGTCGAGCTCGTGCGCGAGCGGCTGCCGGCGCTGCTCGCAGGGTCTCCTTGATCGACAGCAGCCACGTCGAGTCGCCGGCGGGCCGACTGGGACGAACGCGCAGGTCCTCTCGCCTCTCGGGCCGGACTTGGCTGCTTCCGAGCCGCGCGTGCGGACGCCCGGCACAATGAGCGGGCCAGGAGGGCTCGCCTAGTGGCCGATGGCGGCGGTCTTGAAAACCGCTAAGCGGGGTGACTCGCTTCGTGGGTTCGAATCCCACGCCCTCCGCTCTGAGCTGCGGGTTCGTTGCGCCTCGCCCTGCTGGCCCGCTGGTCTCCGGCGGTTCCGGACCACTGTCCGGACTCGCGCCTACCTCGGCAACGACGAGGTCGAGCAGGTGCCGCGCGAGGAGCTACTTCGCGCGCCGAGTCCGGCGACGTCATCATCTTCGACGTCCGACCCGCCAAGGGCCGAAGATCATCGAGGAGGGCCATCGCCCTCAGCCGAGGAGGTGCAGGACGCTCTGGGTGGCGGTGTAGACGGCGACCGCAACCAGGAGCCCGGCGAACGCTCGCGTCAGGGTCCGCGCATCGAGCCGGTCGGCCACCTTCTTGCCTGCCAGCGAGCCGGCAATGGCGGCCAGAGTGAACGGCACGATGACGCCCCAGTCGAAGTTCGCCGAGCTGCCACGGAACAGCAGCGCCGCGCCGGAGTTGATGGCGATCACGACCAATGAGGTGGCCACCGCTTCGGGCATCGCCATTCCCAGGGCGAGAGTGAGGGCCGGGACGATGACGAAGCCGCCGCCGACGCCGAAGAAGCCGGTCATGAACCCGACCGCGAGTCCGGCGGCCAGCACCTTGCCGGATCGCCGCCAGTCCGCGAGTCGGCCGAGGGTCACCTCCTGCTGGGGTTCCCGCGCCTTCTCGGCAGCCGTATCGGAGTAGGCGTCGGATCCACCATTGCCGTTCGGAGCGGCCACGGCGGCGAGGGGCCGCTCACTGCGGCGGCCCGTCCCCCGCGTCTTGGAGAACATGCCGGCCGCGGCCACGAGGATCAGGCCGGCGAAGGCCAGCAGCAGCACGTCAGGTTGCACCATTCGGTTCACGGCGGTGCCGGCGAAGCTGGCCGCGATGCCCGTGGCGCCGAAGACCAGGCCGGTCCCCCACCGGACCCGTCCGCTGCGGTGATGCCCGAGAGCGCCGATGAGCGAACTGATGCCGACGATGAACAGGCTGCTGGTCGTGGCGGCCTTGGCGCCCTGCCCGATGACGTAGACGAGAGCGGGCACGGCGAGGATGGAGCCGCCGCCACCCAGGGCGCCCAGGCTGAGGCCGATGAGCAGTCCCATCGCGACCGTGAGGCCGAGGATCATGCAATCGACCCCCGTTGCCCGTCAGTGGGGACGACGGGGAGTCCCGCCCGCCTCCACGCGAGCATCCCGCCCGCCAGGTTGTGCACCGGCACGCCGGCGTCGGCCAGCAGGTCGGCGGCTCGCCCGGACCGGTTCCCGGAGCGGCAGACGATGATCACCGTTCGACCGTCGGGAACGACGTCGGGGCGCACACGCGCTAGTGGCAGGTGTGCGGCCTGCGGTGCGTGCCCGGCCGCCCATTCCTCGGGCTCGCGGACGTCGAGCAGCACGGCGTTGCCCTCATCGAGCAGCGCGACGGCCTCGTGGGGGTCGAGGTCGGACAGTCGGGCCGCGTGGTGGCAAGGCGACATGGGTTTCTCCCCACGGGTCAGCGGATGGTCGGCGCCAGGCTCAAGGCAGCCAGGCCGGGTGCTCTGGTGATGCCGGTGGACGGCCGCCCGGCCAGCTCGTTGGTCAGCCAGAAGCGGTCGGCCCGGATGAGGGTGTGCCGCCACTCGACGGGAACCCCTGCGCTGGTGGCGGTGCGCTCGACGGCGAAGACGGCCGACGGTGCCGCCAGGGCGAGCGCCACGTGCTCGGCCGGGCTGGGGATCACGGCGCGCACGGTCTCCTCGCCCCCGGTGATCGACGTGCCGGTGGCGGCATGTAGTTCGCCGTAGAGGCTGGTGCGGCGGAAATCAGTGGCCAGCAGGGGTTCCCCGAGCGTCGCGGGCAACCAGACGCGGTCGAGTGCGAGGGGCTCGTCGCCTGCCATCCGGAGTCGCTCGAGATGGAACAGCGGCGTGGACTCCTCCAGCCCGAGGCGGGTGGCGACCACACCGTCGGCCCGGATGTCCTTGACCCGCACCATCGACACCTGGCTCAGACCGGACGCCTCCACCGAGGAGAACAGCGAGTAGGCCACGCCCGTCGGCTGAGTGATCACCGCAGGAGCGATCTGCGGCCGTCGACCTCGGCCTGCCGTGATCGTTCCGTCGGCCCTCATCTGCCGGAGCGCCTCGCGCACCGTGTGCCGGCTGACCGCGTACTGCTCAGCGAGCTCCAACTCGCCGGGAAGCGAGGTGACGAACTCTCCGGCGTCCAGACGAGAACGCAGGTCCGCCTCGACCTGCCGCCACACCGGAAGGTCAGAGGTTCGATCCAGCCGTGGCAGGTGAGTCCCGATCGCCGTCACCGGCGCTGCGGCGCGCTGTTCCTCGGGCATGTCCCACCTCCTCGGACCGCCTTTCGTGGCCTGGCCGCTCCGGGTTAGGGACGCAGGCTCGAGGCCACCTGTCCGGTCAACTCTAGCGAACATGTCCGTACAACTATGCGGCGAACACCGGTATGCCCGAGGGGCGCCACGTGCTCGGGGCGCCGGCGACCGACGGCCGTAACGAAGTGACGCTTCCGGGCGTCCGGTCTACGGCCAGCAGGGTGGTGACTCGGTGGGTAGTCCAGCCGAGCGGATGGGCGAAGAGACCGAGCACTCGCACTGTGCTCTCGCCCTGCGTCGCGGCGTCCCACTACGACCTCCTTGGGCGATTCGGGCCGGCGGAGGTGGTCTCGGTAGTTCAGGGCTCGTCCGGTACGGCACGCGATGTGCCGTGGGGTTCCGACTGGCAGGCCGACCTTAGAAGGGCACGCCCGCCTCGTGAGTCGCCAGGACGGCGCCCACCCAGCTTCGCCAGCCGGCGCTACGCAGAGACTCACCGGAGTCCGAGCGGGGCACCTCGGGGTCGGTGGCCTCGCCGGTGGCGAGTTCGAACTGTGGCAGGTCAGCCGGGAGTGTCGAGTCGGTCATGGAGGTCCGTCCAGAGGTAGTCGGAGCTGCCGAGCGGGAGCTCAGGAGTTGGGGACTCCTCCGGGACACAACCGGTCATCGACCGCCAGCGGGCTCACGGCGATCAGGCACACACGGAAATCGGCGTGCTGCGGCCGTAATCCCCAGTGCATGTATCGAGATTAGGCACCTAAACCGGCTCCGGGCAAATCTTCGCGCCGTGCGCCCACTGGCCAGTACGCAGGTCGCCGAGGCCCAACGGGAGCTCGTCCGCATCGGCATCGACGAGGTCGCCGGCGCCGCGGTCGGCGAGATCGCGCGCTGCGGCTCCGGCTACCGCGCCTCCATTGCGGCCTCGATCCTCGACCGTCCGGGCCGTGACGTCGTACTGATCAACGAGTCCTACGACGCGGCCAAGACCGTCGGTCTCGAGGACTGACCCGGCCGGACCGGCGGTGGTCCCGAGCGGCAGCGGTAGGCCGTCCGCCAAAGGCATGAACCCGCGTCCAGCCCTCTCGGGACCTTCGCCCGGCGAACCGCGACGGACGACCCCCGTGACGCGGACCGAGGGTCACCAGAATGGGCGTGCGCGTTGCGGAGGAGCCGAGGTGAGTCGCATTCGGCCTCCACCGGAACAGCATCTACGGCCCGACGGACCGGGAAGCCGCCCTGCGTCAGGTGCGGGAGCCGACGCCTCGAGGCCGCTCGTGATGGGAGGCGGCATGGGCTGGTTCTTCGCTGCCCTGCTCGCGGCCGGCCTCGGGCTGCTCCTCATGGTGGTCGTACTGATCGTCGGCGGTGGCGTGCGGCGGGACCGTGCCGGCGGTGACCGCGGCTCGGCACGGCGGCTGCTGGACGAGCGATACGCCCGCGGGGAGATCTCTACCGAGGAGTACCGGCAACGACGCCGGGCCCTGGACGGGGGGCCCTGATGCAACCGATCAGCCGGCGCCGTGTGCTCCAACTCGGCGGACTCGGTCTGGCGGCGGCGGTGACCGGCGGGATCGGGCTCGGGCGCGAGCTGAGCTCCCGCGGCACCAGCGGGAACGGGGCAGGCGGCGAGCCGTGGTCGGAGCCCGCCGTCCTGCGCAGCAGCGGCGGTGAGCTACACGTGCAGCTCGAGGCAAGCCGCGGTTCCGTGCGCCTCGCCGGACGGTCGGCGACCGCGCTGACCTACAACGGCGGCAGCCCGGGCCCGACGCTGCACCTGCGTCCCGGCGACCGGCTGAGAATCCACCTGGTCAACCGGCTCGACGCACCGACCAACCTGCACACTCACGGCCTCCACGTCTCCCCGGTGGGCAAGGCGGACAACGTGTTCGTCTCCGTCGGGCCGGGCGAGTCCTTCGACTACGACTACCGGCTCCCCGTCGACCACCCGCCGGGCGTGTTCTGGTACCACCCTCACCTGCACCAGCTGGTTGCCGACCAGCTGTTCGGCGGCCTCTGCGGGGCAATCGTGGTGGAGGACCCCGATCCGGTGCCGGTGACCCGCGAGCGGGTGCTGGTGATCTCCGACATCACCCTCGACCGGTCCGGCGCGGTCGCTGAGGTCTCGCCGATGCAGCGAATGGCCGGCCGGGAGGGCGACCTGGTGCTGGTCAACGGGCGGCTTCGTCCGGAGCTCTCGGCCCGGCCCGGTGAGCGCGAGCGCTGGCGGGTGGTCAACGCGTGCACGTCCCGCTTCCTGCGCCTTTGCCTGGACGGGCAGCGACTGCAGCTGCTGGGCCTGGATTCCGGCCGCCTCGCATCGCCGAAGGACGTCGACGAGGTGTCCTTGGCTCCCGGCAACCGGGCCGACCTACTGGTCACCGCAGCGGCAGGCCATGCGCAGCTGCGGACCTTGCGGGTCGATCGCGGCCGGAGGGCCGGGATGGGCACCGCCGCCTTCCGGGAGCCCGAGGTCTCCCTCGCCACCCTGCGGATCGCCGGCGCGGCGGCTCGGTCGCCCGGACCCGTGCCGGCGCAGCCGGCCCCGGCGGACCTGCGGGGCGCCGCGGTCGCCAACCGCCGCCGGCTGACCTTCGCCATGGGAATGGGCGGCGGGGGAGGCATGGGCCGCGGGATGGGCACGGGCGCAGGGATGGGTGGGATGGGCATGAGCTTCACGATCGACGGCCGTGAATTCGACCCCGCTCGGGTCGACCAAAGCGTGCGCCTCGGCACCGTCGAGGAGTGGACGATCGGCAATACCAGTCCTATGGACCACCCATTCCACCTGCACGTATGGCCGATGCAGCTGATCGACGACGGTAGCCGGGCCCTGCCCGAACCGACCTGGCAGGACGTCGTCGTCGTTCCGGCCGGCGGCCAGGTGACCGTCCGGATCCGGTTCAACACCTTCCCCGGCCGCACCGTCTACCACTGCCACATCCTCGATCACGAAGACCTCGGGATGATGGGCGTAGTGGAGGCAGGCTGAACCGCACTGGCGTGTGCCGCCACCATCCCCGTGGCCCAGCCTGGTGCGGGCTGCCGGCCGTAGCGCAGAGCGCACCCGCCGGGAGGCCATCACGTGCTCTGTATCAGTCGGAACATACCAGGGGGGGTATCCGTTGACGTCTTCGACGCCGCTTCCGATAGCCGGAGGAACCCCGTGTTGTTCACCCAGTACTACCTGGACTGCCTGTCTCAGGCCTCGTACCTGATTGCCGACCAGGTGACCAAGCACGCCGTCGTCGTGGACCCGCGGCGCGACGTCGCCGAGTATCTGGCCGATGCGGAGGCGCAGGACCTCCAGATCGTCGGCGTGATCGACACCCACTTCCACGCCGACTTCCTCGCCGGGCACTTGGAGCTCGCGAGGGCGACAGGGGCCTGGATCGGCTTCGGGCAGCGAGCGGAGGCCGACTTCCCGATCCGGAAGCTCGCCGACGGTGACCGTCTCTCGCTTGGCGACGTGACGCTGCAGATCATGGAAACTCCCGGACACACGCCGGAGTCGATCAGCGTGCTGGTCTTCGAGCACGCCAACGACGAGGTGCCCTACGCGGTGCTGACCGGAGACGCGCTGTTCATCGGCGACGTCGGCCGACCGGACCTACTGGCCTCGGTCGGCGTCACCGGGGACGCGCTGGGGCGCATGCTCCACGGCTCGATCCAGCGGCTGACAGCGTTGCCGGACGAGGTGCGTGTCTTCCCGGCGCACGGAGCAGGATCGGCTTGCGGGAAGAACCTGTCGACCGAACGGCAGTCCACGATCGGAGAGCAGCGGGCGACGAACTACGCCTGCCAGCCGATGACCGAGGACGAGTTCGTGGCGATGGTCACCGAGGGCCAGCCCTCGGCGCCGGGTTACTTCAGCTACGACGCCGTGCTCAACCGCTCTGTCCACGAGGTCTTCGACGCCGGCACCGCGACGGTGCCACTGACCATCGGCGAGGTGCTCGACCGGCAAGCGGCAGGGGCGGTCGTCGTGGACGCGCGTGACCCGCAGGAGTTCGCGGCGGCGCACCTGATCGGCTCGGTCAACGTCCCGGCCGACGGCCGGTTCGCCGAGACCTCCGGCACCGTCGTGCAACCCGACCAGGAGGTCGTGGTCGTGGCGCCGGAGGGCCGTGAGGAGGAGATCGTCATCCGGCTGGCACGCATCGGCTTCGACAAGGTCGTCGGCTACCTGCGGGACACGGAGGCTGCCTTCCTGGCCGCGCCCGACCGGGTCGCCCGCGCGAGCCGCGTCACCGCGAAGCAACTGGACGAGGCACTGTGCCGCGCCCCGTCGCCAGTGGTCGTCGATGTCCGCAACACGGGGGAGCTGCTGAGCGGGACGATCCCCGGCGCGATCAACATTCCGCTGGCTCAGCTGCCGCGACGGCTGGCCCAGGTGCCGCAGGATCGGCCGGTCGTCGTCCACTGCGCTGGTGGCTACCGCTCCAGCGTCGCGGCCTCGCTGCTCCGCAAGGAGGGCTGGGCCGACGTCTCTGACCTGCTCGGCGGATACGACGCCTGGGCCTGCACCGCCGTCCAGCTCGTCGGCTGACCAACTCTCCAGACCCCACCTTCAGGAGGAAGATCATGAGTACACGGGCACTGACCGCCACGTCCTTCCAGGACGTCATCACCCAACCGGGCATCGTCCTGATCGACTTCTGGGCCAGCTGGTGCGGCCCCTGCAGGATGTTCGCCCCGGTCTACGAAGCCGCCGCCCAGCGGCACCCCGACATCGTGTTCGGCAAGGTCGACACCGAGGCCGAGACGCAGCTGGCCGCCTCCGTGGGGATCCGGTCGATCCCCACCCTGATGGCCTTCCGGGATGGAGTGCTGGTCTTCGCTCAGCCCGGCGCGCTCCCACCGAAGGCGCTGGAGCAGCTGATCAGCGCGGTGCGCGACCTGGACATGAACGGCATCAAGGACGGACCAGCCGCTCAGCCGCGGCAGAGCGCCTGAGCCCGACAGCCCGCAGAGCTCGGAACGGAAGACCCGGCGTCGGGCACCTCCCCGGGATCACACCCCCGGGATCACACAAGGAACAGGAAGGACATCGAGACATGTGTCGAGCAGTTCATTGCAGGACCTGCGGCAAGGCCACGTGGGCCGGCTGCGGGCAGCACGTCGACCAGGTACTGCGGGGAGTGCCTGCCGGCCAGCGATGCCCGGGGCACAACAGGGAAGCCGAATCGACGGGCGGCTGGTTCTCCCGGTTGCGCCGAGCCAGATAGCCGACCACAGACTGGTGGCAGCGCCGCACCCGTCGACCTCAGCAGTTTCACGGGCGCCGCCATCGTAGGTACCGGCTTGTCCAACCGGATCTCGTCCGGCGCGGCCTCCCAGACCTTCGCAGGGCTGTTATTGGAGTCTGGCTACCCGACGAGCCTGCACATGGTCACCTGAGCGCGGGCGGAACAGTCAGGGCTGCACCCACGGGTTGCCGAGCTCCGCCGCATAGACGGGAATCAGACGGTCGAAGGAGTCCGCCTGGGCGTCGGAAACGGTCAGGGTGCGGGTCGCTGCGTCGTAACGGTTGGCCTTGAAGTCATTCTCGGTGCGGGTCGAGGCGCTGTCCGATGCCGACCCGCCGTAGGAGTTGTGGACCTGCTCGGCGGCCCGGTGCAGGTAGTCGGCGGTGAAGTCCGGGCCGAGATAGGCGCCGTGACCAAAAATCGAGCCGTACTCCATCAGGCCGTTGCGCAGGAACACGTCCTGGCCGGCGCGGACATCCGCGCCGGTGAAAACGACGCGGCCCGACTGACTCACTACCTGGTCCGGAATCGGTGGATTCGACTGGTAGGTCCGCCAGCCCATCAGCACGAGAACGAAGACGCCGGACAGGGCGACGAGAGCAGCAGCTTGAACCCACGCACGGGACACGACCAGACGGCGGCGGGGCGCACGGACAGCAGCAGTCGGCATACGACAGACTCCAATGGCGTCAGGCGGGACCAGGCACCGACGGCATCTCAGCCGTCCGACGTGTACGCCGGCGCAATCTAGCGCCTTCGGCGCAAACAGCACGAGCAGGACACCCCAGGGATCCCGGCGGTACGAGACCCGCACTTCGCCACCACTAGCTGGAAGGCAGCCAGCTGCTCCAGCCCGGCGAGCTGGCAGCCGGACCATCGCCCTGGCCCCCGCTCAGGGCGGCCTCGTCGAGCTGTCGTTCCCCGAGGCCGCGCGGGGGAGTCGCTGTCCCGCAGCCCGCTTGGTCTGGTCGCGGCGCCGGGTTGAGCAGGTACCGGTCACGGCGAGGGCGTCGAAGGCCGCTGTTCGCTCTCCGGAAGGCGGACGACGAGAACGGCTGCGTCGTCGTCCGCGGGTTGCGGCAGGTTGGCAAGGATGCGCTCGATGAGCGACTCGGGAGATTCCTGCGGGTGCTGCAAGAGCGTTCCCCTGAGTCCTGCGACCGCTACGTCGACGTCGGTGTCGCGTTGCGTGAGCAAGCCGTCGGTGTACAGAAGCAGCAGGCTGTTCGGCGGTAGGGCCGCGGAATGTTCGCCCGCCGGCTTGCTGAGGTCGACGCCCAGCGGGGGGTCGGGCTGAGACGGCAGCACCCGGACGCCGACCCCCGAAGCCGCGACGAGTGCGGGTGGGTGGCCTGCCGAGGCGAGGCGCGCGGTCCCGGTCGCGAGGTCGACCACGACGACGATTGCCGTTGCCAGCCTGGTGTCGGGCAAGCTGCGCAGGAACCGGTCAGCCGCGGTCAGGGCATCCGCTGGCCCGGCCCCGGCGAGCAGAGATGTGCGCACGGCGCTGCGCAGTTGGCCCATCAGCGCCGCGGCGGCGAGGTCGTGTCCCTCGACGTCGCCGACGACGAGGGCGACCTGGGACGTAGCGGGTAGGGGTGCGATGTCGTACCAGTCGCCCCCGACGCGCGCTCCGCTGGCCGGGATGTAGCGCGCCGCAACCTGCAACCCGGGGACGGTGGGTGTCCCCGGCATGATGGCCTCCTGCAGCACCCTGCTCGCCGCTCGTTCGCGGCCGAGCGCGTGCTCGCGCTCCACGAGCTGCAGGCGCGCCTGCAGCAGCCGCTGTTGCGCCCGGCGGTTGTCGGTGGCGTCCTGGGTCGTCCCCCGCATGCCGCACACCTCGTCCGCGGTGTCGATCACGACCTCACCGCGGGTGACGACGGTGCGGATGTCCCCGTCCGGCCGCACGAGGCGCTGCTCCACCACGAACGGCTGCCGGTCCTCCATCGCCCGGTCCCGTGCCCGCAGCGGCAACTCGAGGTCGTCCGGATGTGTGACGGCGAGCAGGGCCTCCTCGAAGGTCAGGTCGGATGCCGAGGGGTCGATCCCGAAGATCCGGTACATCTGCTTCGACCATCGCACCCGATCGGTGGCTCGGTCCCAGTACCAGCTACCGACGCCGGCGATGCGCTGGGACTCCTCCAACGCAAGAATCGAGCGTTCCCGCTGGCTGACGTCCCGCCAGGTGTAGGCGAGCGCGCCCTCCACTGCATAGGCGCGGACGTCGAACTGGCGGGTCTCCGTCACCCCGCCCCAGGTGTCCCGGTACGAGATCCCGTCCAGCACGAGCGGTTCGTCCGTCTCGAGCACGCGACGGTACTGCTCGAACAGGCCCGCCCGGGAATGCTCCGGCAGCAACGCCAACAGCGAGGAGCCGACAAGATCGTCCCTGGTCACCTGGTTGTACGCGCAGGCGGCCCGGTTCGCGTACGCGTACCGGAAGTCCACGATCTGCCCGGAAGGGCTTCGCACCGGAGTCAGGAGGACGAACGGGTCGAGCAGCCCGTCGAGCGCCACCAGGAACGGACCGAAACTCTCCCTGCCACGCGGCACGGGGACGCTTCTGCTGGGCATGTGGGGCCTCCTCGCCTCCCCCGCCGCGCCAGTATGTCGCCGGCTGCCGAGCGAACAAGCCGAACTCGCACGTGGTCGGCTGGACGTCTGCGCGCCGACCGGACCCCTGCTTCCGCTGAGCGACGAGCGAACACCGCCCTCGTCAGTGTGCGAGGTCGCCGGCGGCCAGCGGCAGCACTCCGCCGGCCGCCAGCCCGAGCAGCAGGACGCATGCGCCGGCGAGCAGCGCCGCGGCGGTGGCGAACGGCCGTCGCGACTCACCGACTGCCGTCTGCTCTCCGCGCTCATAGGCCGGGGCGATCCAGCGCAGGTAGTAGAAGAGGCTGGCCACGCTGTTGACGGCTGCGACGATGACCAGCCAGGCGTCGCCACCGTCCCAGGCGGCGGTGAAGACGGTCAGCTTGCCCACCAGGACGGCCGTCGGAGGGGTTCCGACCAGGCTGAGCAGGCTGACCACGAGGGTGGCGGCGAGCCACGGCGAACGGCTGGCCAGACCGCGGTAGTCATCGATGGCCCGGCGACCGGGAACGGCGGCGACCACCGCGAAGGCGGCGAGATTGGAGACGGCGTAACCGCCCAGGTAGAACAGCAGCGACCGCAGGGCCTGGTCGCTGCGGCCAGCGACGGCGACCGGTAGCAGCAGGTAGCCGACCTGGCTGACCGTCGACCAGCCGAGTAGCCGGCGCACGTCGGTCTGGGCGAAGGCGGCGAGGTTGCCCAGCGTCATCGTCACCGCGGCCAGTACCGCAACGGCCAGTCCGGTGTCGACCGACGCGGGCAGCACGGGGAGCAGTCGGTAGGCGGCGACCAACGCGCCGACCTTCGGCACGGTGGACAGGAACGCCGCGGCGGTCGTGGTGGAGGCCTGGACGGCGTCCGGAACCCAGAAATGCCCCGGCACGCCGCCGGCCTTGAACATCAGCCCGGCCAGGACGCCGAGGACACCGACCGCAACGGCGGCCGCCGGAGCGGCCGGGAGCGTGTCGCGCAGCCGGCCGTAGCCGGTGCTCCCGCCGACGCCGAAGAGGACGGTCACGCCGAGCATGAGCAGGATGCTGAACAGGTTGCCGAGGAGAAACGCCTTCATGGCTGCCTCGGCGGCCAGGCCGCTGCGGGAGAGACCGATCAGCCCGTAGAGCGGGATGCTGGCCAGGAGGTAGCCGACGATCAGGACGAGCAGGTCGCCGGTCCCGGCCAGAACCGTGGCGCCCAGGGCGGAGAGCAACAGCAGGCTGTAGGTCTCGCTCTCTCGGGAAGTGCCGGCCAGCTCGTCGACGCCGAGGCCGATGACCAGCAGCGTCGCGGCGGCGACGACCAGCCGCGCGATGCCGGTGGCGGTGTCGATGGCGAAGGCGTCGTCGTAGATCGTGCGGGTCGGCCCGGCGAGGCCGACCGCCGCGGCGGCGCCCGACGCCAGCACCGCGGCGACCGCGATGAGCCGGGCGACCCACTGCCGGGTCCGCGGCAGGAAGGAGCCGGCGAGCAACGCGGCGACCGCGCCCGAGAGCAGGCAGATCTCCGGCAACAGGGCCAGCGGGTCTTCGTTCACCGGCTGACCAGCTCCACGACGCCGGAGGAGCCGGGGGTGATCAGGTCCAGCAGCGGGGCGGGCACGACCCCGATGAGGAGCGCGAGTACCAGCAGTCCCCCGATCGGCACGGCCTCGCGGGCGGTGACGTCGGCGAACCCGACCGCATGCCCCGCAGTGGGACCGGTCAGCAGTCTCTGCACCGCGCGCAGGAACAGCGCGGCTGTGATCAGGATCCCCGGCAGAGCGATCGCGGCGACCGCGGTCGCGCCGATGGCCCCGGTGAACACCTGGAACTCCGCGATGAACCCGCTGAAGGCCGGGAGTCCGAGGGAGGCGAACGCGGCGACGGCGAACAGGGCCGAGTAGCGGGGGGCGGGGCCCGCCAGGCCGCCGTAGGAGTCCATCGCGTAGCTGTCCCGCCGGTCCGCCAGCACGCCGGCGAGCAGGAACAGCGCGCCGGTGATCAGTCCGTGGCTGACCATCTGGGTGACCGCGCCGGTCACCGCGAGCTGGCGGGCCTCCGCACCACTGGCGACGAAGCCGGCGGCGGCGACGCCGATGACGACGTAGCCCATGTGGTTCACGCTGGTGTAGGCGATCATCCGCTTGACGTTGTCCTGCGCGAGCGCCACGAGAGCGCCGTAGAGAACCGAGATCACGCCGACGGCCAGAATCACCCAGGACCAGGCCTGCCAGGCGGACGGCAGGGCGGGCATGGCGATGCGGACGAAACCGTAGGTGCCCATCTTCAGCAGCACTCCGGCGAGCACGGCGGATCCGATCGCCGAGGCGTCGGTGTGCGCCGGGGGCAGCCAGGTGTGGAAGGGCACGGTGGGGGTCTTCACCGCCAGCCCGACCAACAGGGCGGCGAGCACGAACCCGCCGGCGACCGGGTGATCGACGAGCGGCGCGGCTCCGGCCAGCTGCGGAATGTCGAAGGTGTGCGGCTCGGCCGCCAGGTACAGGCCGATGAATCCGACCAGCAGGGCCAGGCTGCCCAGGAAGGTGTAGAGGAAGAACTTCAGAGCCGAGCGACGCGCGTCCCCGTGCCCCCATCCCGCGATCGCGAAGTACATCCCGACGATGCTCAGGTCGAACCAGACGAAGAAGAGGATGAGGTCCTGAGCGACGAACAGGCCGAGGCAGGTGCACTGCAGGAAGCAGAACAGAGCTGCCTGGATCCGCGGCCTCCGCTGCTCGCGCAGGGCGAACACCGCACAGGCGCAGAAGATCAGCGCGGTGAGCGCGACCAGCGGCAGCGATAGTCCGTCGACCCCGATGTGGTAGCTGCTGTTGACCGACGGGATCCACCGCAGCCGCTCCTCGAGCGCGAGCCCTCCCGGCTCCGGGGACGTGTAGATCGCGACCGCGGCGGCGACCAGTCCGAGGTCCGCGACGGTGACCGCCACCCAGGCCCACCGGGCGATCCCGTCGGGGAGGCGAGGCACCAGGGCCAGCACCGCCGCGGCGACCAGCGGCAGGAACACGATCAGGCTGAGCACGCCTCACCTCACCGTCAGCAGAAGGACCAACACGGCACCGAGCACCACTGCGGCCTGCACGTAGTACTGGTGCAGCTGCCCGGTCTGGGTTCGTCTGGCCAGCGAGCCCAGCCATCGCGCTCCGGCCGCGACGCCGGCTACGGCGCGGTCGATGCCCCCGTCGTCGCCCGCGGCCGCAGCGCGGGCGGCGCGAAGAGTGCCGCGGCCAGCGGCCTCGACGCCCCGGTCGAGCACCCGATCATCGAAGCGGGCCAGCTGGCCCGCCAGCCAGAGCACCGGGCGGACGACCACGACCCTTGCGGTCGCCTCCAAGCCCAACCAGGACAGACCCCAGCGAGGCTCGGGGAGGCGCAGCCGCGCAACGGCGAGGACGAAGCCCACGCCGATCGCCGCTGAGAGCACGAGCTCACCGAACCCCGGCCGCGGTGCGCCGACCTCGCCGACGGCCCGACGCAGCGCCTCGCCCACCGGCGGCCATACCAGCAGTCCGAGCACGGCCGCCCCGGCGGCCAGCGGCAGCAGCGACCCCACCTGGAGACCATGGACCTGACGGTCTCCGGTCTCCTCGGTGTCGTAGCCGGACTCGGCGTCTTCGGGCAACGGCCGCCACAACAGCCACAGCACCTTGCCGGAGTAGACCGCCGAGAGCGCCGCCGCGGCCAGGCCGACGACGTAGAGGGCCAACGACGATTCGCGGGCCGCCGCGAGGATCTCGTCCTTCGTCGCCCACAGCGCCAGCGGCACCACCCCGCCGAGCGAGAGCAGACCCACCGTGGCCGCCGTCCCCACGAGCGGCCAGCGACGCGCCGCCCCGCGCAGGGCCGGCAGCTGCTTGGTGCCCAGCGCCGACAGCCACGCCCCGGCCGTGAGGAACAGCAGCGCTTTGGTCGCCGCGTGCGCGACCAGCTGGGCAGCACCGCCGGCCACGCTCCCGACGCCGGCCGCCAGTACCACGAAGCCCAGCTGGGCGGAGGTCGAGGCCGCCAGCAGCTGTTTGAGGTCGCGCTGGGTGACCGCGACCGCGCCGAGCAGCAGCGCGGTCAACCCTCCGAACCACGCTGCCGTCTGGCCGGCCCAATCGGTCGCGGCGAGCAGTGGCTGCGTGCGCAGCAGCAGATAGCCACCCATCGCGACCATCGCCGCCGAGTGCAGCAGCGCGCTCACCGGGCTGGGCCCCACCATCGCCCGGGACAGCCAGAACGAGAACGGCAGCTGGGCGGCCTTGCCCAGGGCCGCGGCCAGCACCCCGGCCGCGACCACCGACCGCCACGGCTCGGCGGCACCGGGCAGGTCCGCCAGCCCGAGGCCGGTTCCCCCGGCCACCGCCGCCCCGGCGGCCAGGTACAGGCCGAGGTCACCGGCGCGCGTGGTGAGGAAGGCGATCGAGCCCGCGCTGACCTTGACCGGCTGGCGCCAGGTGTAACCGATCAGGGCGTACGACGTGGCACCCATGACCTCCCACGCCAGCAACAGCGCCGGCAGCGTGGTGGCGGTGACGGTCACCGCGACGGCGGCGGCGAACAGCAGCATCAACCCGGAGAAGCGGGCCGGGGTCTCCCGGACATCGACCGCGGCGAACAGCAGCACCAGCAGCGTCACCCCAGCGACGGCAGGTGCCACGACGGCGGCGAGCCCATCGACGGCCAACCCGAAGCCTGCCCCGGACGTGAGGATGCGCGGCAGGAACGGAGCCTCCGTGGCCGGACGCAGCACCGCCACGGCCGTCGCCAACGCCACGAAGATCGTGGCGGTCAGCACCGAGACGACCGGCGCGGCACGGTCACCCCACCGCCCGGTACAGCAGAGCACCGCGCCCACCACCGCGGGCAGGGCCACGAACACCCACAACAGGGCCGCGGCGCCGGACCCACCGGATGAGCTCACTGGGAGAGATCCGCGGCCATGTCGGTCATGTCCGCCTGCTTCGACCGGTGCAGCAGCGTGGCCACGGCAAAACCCATCGCCATCTCGACGGTCATCGCCGTGATCACCACGAGCACCAGCACCTGCCCGTCCGGGGCAGGCGAGCAGAACCACCAGAAGCCGGCCGCGGCCAGGATCAGCGCGTTGAGCATCAGCTCCAACCCCATCATCACCATGACCACGACCTGCTGGGACAAGGCGCCGTACAGGCCGACGGCGAACAGCGCCGAAGCCACGAGGAGAACCGTCTGCAGGGTCACCGGGACGCCTCCTCGGGCAACGGCGCAGCCTCGGCGGGGCGGTCGAGTCGGTCACCGCGCCGCTCGTAACGCCCCCGTGGCAGGGCCAGCACCAGAGCCGCGACGATGGTGGCGAACAGCACCGGGCTGACCGCCAGCATCACCAGCATCTTCGAGCCCATCACCGCGTGACCGAGGCTGGTCACCAGGTCGGGCGCGGGTGCTGTCCGGCGTTCCGGCCAGGGCACCAGCACGGCCCCGGCGCCCAGCACCAGGAACGTCCCGACGGCGACCGCCAGCGAGCCCCGCTTGTTGTGGACCATGCTCATCGGCATCAGCGCGGGGTTCATCCCCATGAACATGATCATGTAGATGGCCATGATCGCCATCTCCATCACCATCATCAGCACGGTGATGACCCCGAGGAATTGCAGGTCGAACAACAGCAGGGCGAGGCCGACCGCGACGAACGAGGCCGCGAGCGCGTAGGTCGCCCGCGCCATCGAGTCGACCCAGAAGACGGCGGCACCCGCGGCGACGGCGATCACCGCCAGCACCCAGAAGACGATGCCGGTGGTCACGGCGATCAGCTCCTCACCACGACGACGACGGACACGACCAGCACCTGCAGCAGCACCAACGGCAGCGCGCCGAGCCAGGCGACGGGCGGCAGCCGGTCCGGTCGGAGGGTGGGCAGACGCCGACGCAACAGGACGAGTCCGGCCAGGAGTGCCGAGGTCTTGACCAGCTGCCACGCCCAGCCCGGCAGTAGCGGACCGTTCCCGCCTCCGAGGAACGCGGCCGCGGCGAACGCTGCACCGGCGCTCAGCAAGGCCCACCGGCCGGCCAGCAGCAGCAACCGCTCGATCCCCGACGCCTCAGCGAACGCGCCCCCGGCGATGTCGCGCGAGACGGCCGCGCTGAACGGTCCCAGAACGGAAAAGGCCAGCACCGCCCCGCAGAACACCACGAAGGCGACCGGCATCCAGACGACGAACCACAGGCCGTGCTGCGCCGCCACCACATCCCCGAGCCGCAGACTGCCGGCGGCGACGGCCGGCGCGGTCAGCGCGAACATCAGCGGCAGCTCGTAGGACAGGGCCTGCCCGAGAAAGCGGTAGCCGCCGATCAGGCCGAATGCGCTGTTCGGACCCCAGCCTGCCAGCCACACCAGCGCCCAGACCGTGACGTCCATCGCGTTGAACCACACGACGCCCACGGTCAAATCGCTGGTGGTCCAGTTCCCCAGTGGAACGACGGCGATCTTCATCAGCGCCGCGACCAGCAGCCCGGCGCAGCCGATCCGCCACAGCAGCCGGTCGGCGGCCACCGTGGTCCGGCGGCGCTGACGCAGCAGCCGCGCCGTCTCCGTCCATGGCACTCCAGCGCCGCCGACCCACGGACGACCGGCCGCCCGGGCGGCCAGCGCGCCGTCCAGCGACGCGCCTGCCGCGGCGAGGGTCAGCAGTAGCAGCCCAGCAAGAAGCACCCAGACCGCCGACACCTCCTGAATCCCCGTCACGGCACGCCCGCCTCGCCACGACCGAGGTTGGTGCGGTTCACATCGGCTGCCGCGACGAGCAGCCGGGCCGCAGCCAGGTCCCGGCCGACCACCATGTCCCCGAGCGACTCCGCCGCTCCGGTCGACCCCGATACGCCCGCTCCTGGTGTCCGCGCCTCGACCAAGCAGTCGAGCAGTTGGTCGCGGACACCGGGCACGTCGGCCAGCACCCACCGCAGGACCCGCGAGCGCCGCACCCTTGTGATCAGCCGGTCGATCTCCGTCCCAACGGGGTCGGCGACAGTGCCGAACAGCAGCCGGTCCCGGAGGACCGCGGCGTCGGTGGCCTCGGCCGTCCAGCCGGCCACGGACAGCAGCCGCGCGGCCCGGTCCAGCCGGTCCGGCGGTGAGCCGGGCTCCAGATCCGAGTCCGCGGGAGCAGGCGCCTCACCGGCGAGCACCCGGGTGCGGGTCGCGGTCACGAGGTCGCCCTGCAGCGTGCACTCGAGGACCAGGCCGGCCGGCCAGTCCGGCAGCACGGGACCCAACGGAACGTGCAGCACGTCGAGGTCGAGCGCGTCGCGGTCGGGACCCTCGTCGGCCAGCGGGATGCCGCCGGGCATCGGCATGTCCATCCCGCCGTGGTCCATGTCCTCGTGGCCTTCGTTCTGATCGTCCTGTTCCTGTTCCTCTTCCTGGTCCTGTTCGGTCGTGGTCTGTTCCGCCGGTCGTTCGACCGCGTCGCCCCGCTGCCGGTCGGTGTCGAGGAGCTCGGCCAGCAGTTGGTCCAGCCCGGCGCTGACCGCCGCCGGTGCCGTCAGGCGAATCCGTGCACGAGGGCCCGGCAGCTGTTCCCACACCAGCTCGGCGCACTGACTCAGCTCCGCGCCCGGGCGCCCGCAGATCACCAGCGCATCGGCGTCGGCCGGAGAGGTCGCCTCCCGCCAGCCCCGATCGCGCAGTTCGGCCTGAAGCGCGCAGCGCACCCGCCGCCAACCGGGAACCTCGACGAGCAGCACCGCGACGCGACGGGTCGCAGCCCGGGCCAGTCGCCCCTTCAGGTCCACTGCAGCGCCCCCTCGCGCCACGCCCACAGGACACCGAGCATCAGCACGCCGAGGAAGACGAACATCTCCACCACAGCCGACGTGCCGACCTGCGCGACCACCGTCGCCCATGGATACATGTAGAGCATTTCGACGTCGAAGGCGAGAAACAGCAAGGTCAGCGGGTAGTACCGGGCGTGGTAGCGGGACAGCGCGTGCTCCTGTGGCTGGTGGCCGGACAGGAACGGCAGCACGGTCAGATCCGTGCCGGCTACCGCCGACTCCCGGTGCAGCCCATAGCCGACCAGGATCCCGGCCACCGCAAGCAGCGCCATCGACGCCAACCCCAGCATCAGGACCGTCTCCTCGTTGTTCGCGAAAGGCAGTGGATGCTCAATCGTCCCCACCGGACGGGGTGGTGGTGAGCTCGACCAGTCGGCGCAGGCAGTGCTCCCGCAGCGGGGCGGGGAAGTCCTCGGCCAGCCGGTAGAACGCCGTCCGGCCTTCCTTGCGACGCGTGACCAGCCCGGCACCCCGCAGCACGCGCAACCCGTAGCCGACCTGGTCCTCGTTCACCTCCAGAGCCAGAGCCAAGTCGCCGACACACAGCTCCACAACCACGTCCAGGGCGTAGAGCAGCCGGGCCCTGACCGGATCGGCGAGCAACCCCAACAGCGCGCTCATCCGCTCGGCATCGGCAGCGCTCGGCAGGCGGGCGCGGGCGGCGGCGACCCTGGCCGGGTCGACCGGGTGGTTGTGGTCGGTCTCGCTCACGGGAGGCGGCGATACCCGCAGAAGACTGTTCCTAACGACCGTACGGGTGTGCGGTTGTCCGAAGAGTGCCGGTTCCACCGAAGCTCCTGAACCCACGGCGGGCCGGTGCGGGTCAGGGCAAAGGCCTGAAGGAGTACGACGGCTACACCGGAGCGTCGTCTCTCAGGAGACGGGACCTTCACGCCGGCCTGATGTCCTCGACCACCCCCGGGCAGGAGTCGTTCGAGGTGATGGCGAACACTGCTCCCCATGTCGACCGGGGGCGGCGGTCAATCGCCGAGTGCACACACCAGAAGCGGCGTCACGCGCCGGGCCCTGCTCACCGGAGCGGCGGTCGCGGCCGGGAGCGTCGCCGGCAGCGGGGCCGTCGCCCTGCATCCCCGGCCCGCGATGGCGGCGACCAGACGGACGGTGGACGTCGTGGTCGTCGGCGCCGGCCTGGCCGGTCTGACCGCCGCGCAGGCCCTGCAGAAGGCGGGCCGCTCGGTCCTGGTGCTCGAGGCGCGCAACCGCGTCGGCGGACGCGCCCAGAACCAGGACCTCGGCAACGGCAACCACGCCGACCTGGGCGGGACCTGGATCGGCCCGACCCAGGACCGCATCGCCGCGATGGCGGCCGCGAACGGCGTCCACGCCTTCGACCAGCCGGACGAGGGTCAGCAGGTCTACTACGGCCGCGGCCTGCGCCTGACCTACGACGACAAGACCCCGCTCGGCACGGTGCCGCCGGACCCGACCATCACCGCGGACATCGTCGCACTGGTGACGCTGCTCGATCAGATGGCCACCGAGATCCCGATCGGCCGGCCCTACGACGCGCCGCACGCCGAGGAGTGGGACCGGCAGACCTTCGACACCTGGCTGCGCGAGCACACGACGATGGAGCAGACCCGCAAGGTCGCCTCGGCCGCGTTGGAGTCGTTGATCGGCGCCGAGGCCCGGGTGCCGTCGCTGCTGTTCGTCCTCGACTACATCGCCACCGCGACGAACGGGTCGACGCCCGGCACCTTCGAGCGGCTGATCGGCACCCGCAACGGCGCGCAGGCGCAGCGCTTCGTCGAGGGCGCGCAGGTGATCGCGATCCGGATGGCGAAGAAGCTCGGCGCCGGCCGCGTCGTGCTGAATGCCCCGGTCCGGCGTATCACGTGCTCCGGCTCCGGCGTCACCGTCGTCTCCGACGCGGTCACCGCGACGGCGAAGCACGTCGTGGTCGCCATCCCGCCGCCGCTCGCGTCCCGGATCATCTACGACCCGCTGCTGCCGCCCGAGCGGGACCAGCTCACCCAGCGGCTCGGCATGGGCAACCTGACGAAGGTCGAGGCGTTCTACGACAAGCCGTGGTGGCGCGACGCGGGACTCACCGGTGCGGCGGTGAGCGACACCGGCCCGGCCAAGACGACCTTCGACGTCTCGCCCCAGGACGGCTCGATCGGTGGGCTGCTCGGGTTCGTGGGCGGCGACGAGGCGCGGAGGTTCAGCGGCCGGCGGCGAGCGCTGATCGACGCCGTGCTGAACAACTTCGCCGTCTACTTCGGCCCGAAGGCGAAAACTCCGACCCGCGTCGAGGTGAAGGAGTGGGCCCGGGAGGAGTGGACGCGGGGCTGCCCGACCGCGATCGCGCCCCCGGGGCTGATCACCGAGTACGGCCGCTCCCTGATCCCGCCGATCGGGCGGATCCACTGGGCCGGGACCGAGACCGCCACCTACTGGCATGGCTACATGGACGGCGCGGTCCGTTCGGGCGAGCGTGCCGCGAAAGAGATCGTCGGCTAACTCGCTAGGACGGCGACTCGCTGCGGAAGAAGGCGCCGCCCACCGCCTTGGTGGCGACCTCGTGGGCCAGCTGGGTGAGCTTGAGGTTGTGGTTGCGGGCCTGGTCGCGCAGCACGACGAAGGCCTCGTCGATGCTGACGCCCAGGTACTCGGAGATCATGCCCTTCGCCTGCTCGATGACCACGCGGCTCTGCAGTGCGGTCTGCAATTGCTCGGCGAGCAGGTACCCGTCTTTGAGGGCGCGTTCGTGCAGCAGACCGACGGTCGCCACCGTCGCCATCGACTTCGCCAGAACCAGTTCGGTCTCGGTGAACGAGGTGTCGCTCTCCCGGAACAGGTTGAGCGCGCCGATCACCCGTCCTCGCAGCTGCAGGGGTACGCCGCACATGAGGCCGAAGCCGGCCTCCCCGGCCCTCCCCGCGAAGCCGGGCCAGCGCTGCTGTCCCTCCGCCCTGGCCGCCTGCTGCGTCGTCCCGCTCCGGAACGCGTCAAGGCAGGGACCCTCTGCCGCCTGCAGCTCGAACAGCTCGAGCAGCCGCATCCGTTCCTCGGAGGAGGCGACGAGCCGGAGGCCCCCGCGGCCGTCATCCAGCATCACGCCGGCGGCAGTGGCACCCAGGATGTCGACCGAGTCCGCGGACAGTCCATGGAGGAACTCGACCACGTCGAAGTCGTCGACGAGGGTGTCGGCGAGGCGGAGAAAGGTGCGCGCCAGAAGCCGCTCCCGGTCTTCGGCCGTGCGGCCGCTCTCGGGCACGAATGTCGTTCTCGGGTCGTCATCCATCGAAGTCCACCTGCCGATTCACCACATTGCTCGCGATCTCATGGAGGGGGCGCCCGGTCCGGAAGGCATGTGCCCGCAGCCTCGCCAGGGCGTCCGAGACGCCCAGGTCCAGCTTGACCGACAAAATCCCCGTGGCCTGATGCACCACGAGCCGGTCCGTGCCACCCGTCGTGAGCAGTTCTGTCAGTTCCGCCGAGCCGTCCATGTCCTGCAGGGTCAGGAGGGCGTCGGTGGCGATGTCGGCGGCGACGAGCGCATCGGTGAATTCGTCGTCGGCGAGCATGCCCGGTTCGCTGCGGGACATGTCCAACGTGCCCAGCCCGGCGGTACCGACCTGCAGCGGCAACGAGAACTCGGCGCGCACGCCGATCGCGGACGCCGCTGACGCGAACGCCGGCCATCGAGAACCGGCAACGGTCAGGTCGGGCACGAGGACGGGCAGCCCCGAGTTGTGGGCCTCCAGGCACGGACCCTCACCCAGGCTGAACTGCAGATCCGCCACCTCACCGCTCTGCGGCCCGGCGCTCGCCAGCGTCTCCACGGAATCCGCGCCGGACATCAGCAGCAGGGCGCAGCTCGAGAGGTCGAGCCGGGCGACCGAGAACCGGCAGACGCGACCGACCAGGTCGCGCGCGCTCACTTCGCGATCCCCACCCAGCATCTCCGCCAAGATGGTCGCCCTGCGCCCGTCACCGTCACCGTCCACAACGCCTCCGTGGCCCAGCAGACAGCCCGTGCCAGCCACCTGTCCGGATCAGAGTGGCACAAGTTGCCGGGATGTCGACCGCTGCGCTCCCCGGGGGTGCCTTTGCCCGTGAAATTTGTCATCATGGCCGTGCGGCGGTTTCCGGTTGAGCCAGCAGCACGGTGTCTCCGCGCCCGGCTGCTTCGGGTCAGGACCTCGCCCTAGCCGGGCCCCTCCGCAAGTGCGGATTTCGTGCTGAACCCGTCCCGATTGACAGGCCGCGGGTCACAGAGCAGCATGAAGTCAACTTCTCGTGGCGTCCAGTCCTCGCGGCGCGGTGAACAGTCCCGCGAACTTGAGGAATTGTCGCCTTGCTTCATCGTCTTCCTTCCGTGGCCCTCCTCGCTCGGAGAGTTCGCAGAACGGTCTTCGCTTCCGCGGGCGCCCGTGCGAACGCAGCCGAGGCTCTGAGAAGCATCTCCGAGGCACGGCGGCCACACCTGCCGCCAGCAGCGTTTCGACGGCTGCAGGAGAGCCGGCGGGCCGCCTCGTGAGTGCGGAATCGCCCGACCTGGCGTCCAGCCCTCCCGGAGCGATGTGGACGGGCACCTACTCCCTGCCGAACAGCACGCGAAGCCCTGCGCTGGCTCGCCTGCTGGTGCGCCAGGCGCTCATGGACTGTCCGCCCGGCGTCTCCGACTCGGCCGAACTCCTCGTCAGCGAACTGGTCACCAACGCGATTCGGCACGCGGAGACCGAACTCGTCCTTCGCATCGCCCTCGCTCCGAGGATGCGGATCGCCGTCGAGGACACCTCCGCCGATCCCGTGCATGTCCGGCTCGCCACGCTCGACGGCGACCAGGGGCGGGGACTGGCCATCGTGGAAGCCCTGGCGAGCACGTGGGGCTGGGCGTCGACCGCAACAGGTAAGCAGGTCTGGTTCGAGATCTGACCGGCAACCGCGAGCCGTTGGGGTCGCCCGGTCAGCGGGCCGGATGGGCTGACGAGGCACGGGCTCGCAGCATGGCCACGTCGGCCGCCCGCACCAGCTCCGCCGGGCTCTGTGACTCGCGCAGATGGGCCAGGCCCACCACCGCCCGCACGCACAGGTGCTCGCCCGCGATGGCCATGGGCCGGTCCAGGCTGCTCGCGATCCGAGCCGCGAGCTCCTCTCCCGCCTCGCGCCGGTCCAGACGCTCCGCGATGACGAGGAACTCGTCGCCGCCCCACCGGCCGATGGTGTCTGCGGTCCGCAGACTTCTCGCCATCCGCGATGCCGCCTCGCGCAGCACCTGGTCACCGGCGTCGTGCCCGAGCCGATCGTTGACGTTCTTGAAGGCGACGAGGTCGACGAACAACACCGCCAACGACTCGGGGTCCCGAGCGGCTCCGGCGACGGCGTGCTCGAGACGGTCGGCGAGCAGGGCACGGTTCGGCAGCCCGGTGAGCGGATCGTGCAGCGCACGGTGCTGCCATCCCTGCTCGCGCAGCACCTCCGGCGTGATGTCGGTGTGCACGACGAGCGCCCCGCTGTGGAGTCCGGGGATGGGCACCGCCTGCATGGTGAACCACCGTCCGTCCGCGCAGCGGTACGAGTGCCGGCGACCGGGGTCACGTCCCCTCAGCGCATCGCGCACCAGGGCGGCGGCTTCCAGCGCCTCCGGCTCGCCGTCCGCCGCGGCCCGCGCGCAGACGTCGAGGTAGCTCGAGCCGAGGCCGGCCATCGGGCTCCCGCCGGCCTGCAGGGCGAAGTCGCGCCACGCGCGGTTCACGGACACGACGATCCCGTCCCGGTCGAGCAGCGCGACGTGCCCCGGGAACACCTCCCAGAGGGCCGTGCCCAGGCGACCCGCGGCCTGGCGACGCGACGACCCGGCCGGATGACCGTTGAACAGCGCCGGGTCCGCCCCGTACCAGACGGAGGCGTCGCCCACGGCGCCGCTCGCACTCCCCACGTCCGACTCGACCTGGGCCTGCGAAACCACCAGGCGGAGGCGCTGCGGACGATCGGCGTCCGGATCTCGCTGCAACGTCCGGTCCTCGTTTCGACGCGTAGGACCCGGGATGACCCGGGGGCGCCGCGAGGACTGGACGACGGTGGTCGCAGATTTATCTGAGGATGCGCCCACGGTCCGCAAACCGTCAACGCACCGTGACCGTCTTCCCGCAGAATTGATTGTGCGGTGTCTCAGCGTCACGCAAATTCGCATGGACCGATAAAGGCTGAGCCGTTGAACGACGTCCGGCGTGACATCGCCGTGGCGACGAGACCTGCGCCCGCTCGTCCATCCCGGGCGGCCCGGGCCCGCGGACAGGCCGGGGCTGGCACCATCTCGCCTGTGGCCGGCACCCCCGCGGACGCCCAGCACCTGCGCGACCTGGCGCTCCTGCGCCGCGTCCGCGACCGCATCGACCGGGAGTACGCGCGGCCGCTGGACGTCGAGGCGCTGGCCCGCGGCGTGCACATGTCGGCGGGGCACCTCAGCCGCCAGTTCCGGCGCGCCTACGGCGAGCCGCCCTACTCCTACCTGATGACCCGGCGCATCGAGCGGGCCATGGCCCTGCTGCGCCGCGGCGACCTGTCCGTCACCGAGGTGTGCTTCGAGGTCGGCTGCTCGTCGCTGGGGACATTCAGCAGCCGCTTCACGGAGCTCGTCGGGATGCCGCCCAGCACCTACCGCAGCAGGGCGGCGCGTTCGACGGAGGGGTTGCCGGCCTGCGTGGCGAAGCAGGTCACGCGACCGATCAGGAATGGAGAAGCGCCGGTACGCCTGGCGCCCCTAGCGTGACATCCATGGACGTGACCATCTCCGCGAGCTTCCTGCCGCACACCGACCCGGACGCCTCCCTGGCCTTCTACCGCGATGTCCTCGGGTTCGAGGTCCGCAACGACGTCGGCCGGGGCACGATGCGCTGGATCACCGTCGGCCCGCCCGGCCAGCCCGGCACGTCGATCGTCCTGCACCCGCCGGGCGTGGACCCGGGCATCACGGACGAGGAGCGCCGGACCATCGCCGAGATGATGGCCAAGGGCACCTACGGGATGCTCCTGTTGGCCAGCTCCGACCTCGACGGCACCTTCGAGAATCTGCAGTCGGGCGACACGGAGATCGTCCAGGAGCCGATCGACCAGCCGTACGGCATCCGGGACTGCGCGATCCGCGACCCCGCCGGCAACCTGATCCGCATCAACGAGGTCCGCTGACGCCCCGATGACCGCGACGGAGACAACGCGACGCATGGCTGTGACCGCATCGAGCACGGATACCCAGCCGCACGCCGCCGACAGCCACGACCTCCTCCGCGTGCAGGGCGCGCGCGTGAACAACCTGAAGGACGTCAGCGTCGAGCTGCCGAAGCGCCGGCTCACCGTGTTCACCGGCGTCTCCGGCTCGGGCAAGAGCTCGCTGGTCTTCGGCACGATCGCCGCCGAGTCGCAGCGGCTGATCAACGAGACCTACAGCGCCTTCGTGCAGGGCTTCATGCCGTCGCTGGCCCGCCCCGAGGTCGACGTGCTCGACGGGCTGACGACGGCGATCCTCGTGGACCAGGAGCGGATGGGCGCCAACCCGCGGTCCACGGTCGGCACCGCCACCGACGCCAACGCGATGCTGCGGATCCTGTTCAGCCGCGTCGGGCAGCCGCACATCGGTCCGCCCACCGCGTTCGCCTTCAACGTCCCGACCCGGACCGCGAGCGGCGTCATGAAGACCGAGAAGGGCGGCAAGGAGGAGAAGACCGTCGTCCGCGACGCGGTCTACCAGGGCGGCATGTGCCCGCGGTGCGAGGGCATGGGCGCGGTCGGCGATTTCGACCTGACGGCGCTCTACGACGACTCCAAGAGCCTCGCCGACGGGGCGCTCACCGTTCCCGGGCTACAGCATGGACGGCTGGTACGGGCGGATCTTCGCGGGCGCCGGCCTCCCCATGGACAAGCCGATCGCGCAGTACACGAAGCGGGAGCTGCAGAAGCTCCTCTACTCGGAGCCGACGAAGATCAAGGTGGAGGGCATCAACCTCACCTTCGAGGGCGTGATCCCGAAGATCCAGAAGTCGATGCTCTCCAAGGACGTCGAGGCGATGCAGCCGCACGTCCGCCGCTTCGTCGAGCGCGCGATCACCTTCCAGACCTGCCCGGAATGCGGGGGCACCCGGCTGACCCGCGAGGCGCTGTCGTCCAAGGTCCGCGGCAAGAACATCGCCGAGCTGGGGGCGATGCAGATCAGCGACCTCGCCGCCTGGATGCGGGAACTCGACGAACCGGGCGTCGCGCCGCTGGTGGCCGGCCTGCAGCACCTGCTCGACTCGTTCACCGAGATCGGGCTCGGCTACCTCTCGCTCGATCGGCCGGCCGGCACGCTGTCGGGCGGCGAGGCGCAGCGGACCAAGATGATCCGCCACCTCGGTTCCTCGCTGACCGACGTCACCTACGTCTTCGACGAGCCGACGATCGGGCTGCATCCCCACGACATCGAGCGGATGAACGCCCTGTTGCTGCAGCTGCGGGACAAGGGCAACACGGTGCTCGTCGTGGAGCACAAGCCGGAGGCGATCGCGATCGCCGACCACGTCGTCGACCTCGGCCCGGGGGCGGGCACCGGCGGCGGGACCATCTGCTACGAGGGCAGCGTCGAGGGCCTGCGGACCAGCGACACGGTCACGGGCCGGCACCTCGACGACCGGGCCCGGCTGAAGGAGTCGGTGCGGCCGCCGAAGGGCGCGATGGAGGTCCGCGGCGCCTCCACCCACAACCTCCAGGACGTCGACGTCGACATCCCGCTCGGCGTGCTGTGCGTGGTGACGGGTGTGGCGGGCTCCGGCAAGAGCTCGCTGATCACCGGCTCGATCGCCGACCGGGAGGGGGTCGTGGTCGTCGACCAGGGCGCCATCCGGGGATCGCGGCGCAGCAACCCGGCGACCTACACGGGGCTGCTGGAGCCCGTCCGCAAGGCGTTCGCGAAGGCGAACGGGGTCAAGCCGGCGCTGTTCAGCTCCAATTCGGAGGGCGCGTGCCCGGCCTGCAACGGGGCCGGTGTGATCTTCACGGAGCTGGGCGTCATGGCCACGGTCGAGTCCCCCTGCGAGGAGTGCGAGGGCAAGCGGTTCCAGTCCTCGGTGCTCGAGTACACGCTCGGCGGCCGGAACATCGCCGAGGTGCTGGCGATGCCCGTCGAGGAGGCGAGGGAGTTCTTCGCGGTCGGCGAGGCGGCGACGCCCGCCGCCGCCAAGATCCTCGACCGGCTCGCCGACGTGGGACTCGGGTACCTGAGCCTCGGTCAGCCGCTCACCACCCTGTCCGGCGGCGAGCGGCAGCGGCTCAAGCTGGCGACCCGGATGGGGGAGAAGGGCGGTGTCTACGTGCTCGACGAGCCGACCACGGGCCTGCACCTCGCCGACGTCGAGCAGCTGCTCGGCCTGCTCGACCGGCTCGTCGACGGCGGCAAGTCGGTCATCGTCATCGAGCACCACCAGGCGGTCATGGCCCACGCCGACTGGATCCTCGACCTCGG
Source organism: uncultured Actinomycetota bacterium (assembly GCA_963783105.1). Classification (GTDB taxonomy): domain Bacteria; phylum Actinomycetota; class Actinomycetes; order Frankiales; family Frankiaceae; genus JAVEDQ01. The sequence goes on along the minus strand of CAWAMI010000001.1, from coordinate 353,931 downwards.
CCCCGGCGCCGGGCACGACGGCGGACGCGTCGTCTTCGAGGGCACGCCGGCCGACCTCGTCGCCGCCCGGTCCACCCTCACCGGCGAGCACCTGGCGGCCTACGTCGGCTCGTAGCCGGGTCCGCGGGCGGGCTCGCCCCGGTTTGACTGCCGCTCCTCGGCCCGCTTGAGTTCCCAGCAGCGGGTGTCGACAGTGACGTGCCGGCGGTGGGGCCGACCGGCACGGCGCCGGGTAAGCAGATCCCGGCGGAGCGGGGGCGACATGGCTGGTGCCGGGGCGCTCTCCGCCCGCTTCTCCGCCGTGCTGGCGGCGAGCCGCGACGCCATCCTGCTCACGGACCCGGACGGCTGCACCAGCGAGGTCAACGTCGCCGCCGAGCGGATGTTCGGCCGCAGTCGCGGCGAGCTCGTCGGGCAGAAGCCCGAGGACGTCGTCGACCTGCCGCCGGGGGTGCAGGACGTCATCCTGAGCCGCATCGCCGCCGGGGAGCGCTGGTCGGGAGATGTGCAGTTCACCCGCGCGGACGGCTCGCGCGGCGTGTGCGAGACGACGGTCGACGGCATCTGGGAGGGTGAGACGCTGCTCGGCACGGTCGGGATCAGCCGGGACGTCACCGAGCAACGCCGGCTGAGCGCTGCCCTGGCGGAGGCCGAGCAGCGGTGGCGCCTCACCCTGGACCACGCGCCCATCGGCATCGCGCTGGTCGCGCTCGACGGTCGAATACTGCGCGTCAACGCCGCGCTGTGCCGGATGCTCGGATACCCCGAACCGGAGCTGCTCGCACGAACGTTCCAGGTCATCACGCACCCGGACGATCTCGAGGCCGACCTCGAGCTGCTGGGACGGCTGATCGCCGGCGAGATCCCGGATTACCAGCTCGAGAAGCGGTACCTGCACGCGGCCGGGCACGAGGTGTGGGGACACCTCTCGGTCGGCCTCGTGCGGGACGAGGACGGTTCGCCGCTGCACCTCGTCGCCCAGCTGTCCGACGTCACCGACCGGAGACGGCGCACCGCGCACCTCGAGCAGCTGGCCAGCCGCGACGGACTCACCGGTCTGGCCAACCGCGTCACGTTCCTGGACGAGCTGGAAGCCGCGCTGCACGGCGGGTCGCCGTCCTGCGCCGTCGCCTATCTGGATCTCGACGACTTCAAAACCGTCAACGACGTCCACGGCCACGCCACCGGCGACGACCTGCTGAACCTGGTGGGCCAGCGGATCAGCGCCGCCCTCCGCCCGGGGGACGTCGCCGGCCGGCTCGGCGGCGACGAGTTCGCCGTCCTGATCCGTCAGGTGACGAGCGCGGCGCGGGGCGAGACGATCGCGCGCCGCCTGCTCACCGCCGTGGCCGGCTCCTACCGCATCGAGATCCCGGACGACGGGTGGTCCGAGCTGCGGGTCGGTGCGAGCGTCGGGCTGACCCTGGCGCGGCCCGGTGACACCGCCGGCGGCCTCCTGGCCCGCGCGGACGAGGCGATGTACCGCGCCAAGCAGGCCGGCCGTGGGCGGTGCGAGCTCGGCTGAGTGGGCGGGAGGTCTCAGGCGCGGGCCGGCAGCTCCTGCAGCAGCCAGCTGTTGCCGTCGGGGTCGTCGAAGCTGACGAACCGGCCCCAGGGCTGCTCGTCGACCTCGCTCGCCGCCACGCCCCGCTCGAGGAGCTGCGCCCGCATGGCGTCGGCGTCGGGGATGACCGCCATGATCCCCTTCTGCGAGCCCGGCTCCATGCTGATGAGGCCCTTACCGAACGCGAGGGAGCAGGCCGAACCGGGTGGGGTCAGCTGAACGAACCGGGTGTTCTCGTCGACGGTCTGGTCGTGGTCGCACACGAAGCCGACCTGGTCGACGTAGAACGCCTTCGCGCGGTCGACGTCGGTGACGGGCACGAACACGACCTGGATCTCGACGTTCACGGCTGCTCCCCTTGTCCCCGAGGTCCGATTGACCTCGACGCCCCGAGTCTCGGCCGCCTTGTGGTCAGATCCTGACCGCTACTCAGGGGAATCCGGGCAGACTTCGAGCGGTCCCTCCTCGTGGGACCGGTGTCCGTGAAATCTCCACGCCGAACGCCGGGCAGCGCCCGGTTCGCCACGATCTCCCGGGGCCCGCGGCACGTTCCGTGCGGAGATTTCCGGGTTATTCGCCCGAGGGCGGCTCCACCTGCTGGGACAGGTAGAGCGGCTCGCCCAGCGTCTCGATCAGGCCGAGCTGGGTCTCGAGGTAGTCGATGTGGTGTTCCTCGTCGGCGAGGATCGTCTCGAAGAGGTTCGCCGAGGTGTGGTCGCCGACGCCGCGCATGTGCTCGATGCCCTCGCGTAGCCGGGTGACCGCGGCGACCTCGATGGTCATGTCGGCGCGGAACTGCTCGGGCACCGTCTGCCCGATCTCCAGGGTGCCGAGGCGCTGGTAGTTCGGGAGCCCCTCGAGGAACAGGATCCGCTCGGTGATCGACTCGGCGTGCCGCATCTCGTCGAGGGACTCGGAGCGGGTGTAGTCCGCGAGCCGGGTGTAGCCCCAGTTGTGCTGCATCTTCGCGTGCAGGAAGTACTGGTTGATCGCGGTGAGCTCGGCCGTCAGCTGCTCGTTGAGGAACTCCAGGACCCGCTTGTCGCCGCGCATGGCGCCCAACCTATCCGTGCTCGCCGGGCCCGCAGAGGGTCCCAGCCGTCGTCACGAAGCGGCCGGCAGCGGCACCCGGGCATCGTCCGGCGCCAAGGCGCGGAGCATGTCGCAGATCCGGTCCACGCACGACCCGCAGCCCGTTCCGGCGAGGCAGCGGTCGCCGACCTCTTCCTCCGTGCGGGCACCGGCGGCGATCTCGGCGGTCACCTCGTCGCGGGTGACGGCGTGACAGATGCAGACGTACATCGAACCGACCGCCTCCTCGCCGCTCCCGACGCCTGTACCCAGGCTTAGGTAAGGACTACCTAAACCCATCGGGCGCGTGTTCGTCAAACGGGGAAGGGTGCCCGAACGTTGCGCCGGTGTCGACCGGGATCGCTCGGGTAGTCCGCCCTCGACCACGAACGCACCCCTGGAGCGCGGATGAAGATCGGCTACAAGCTGATGACCGAGGCCTTCGACCCGAAGGAGATCGTCCGGCAGGCCCAGCGGGCCGAGGAGGCCGGGTTCGACTTCGTCGAGATGAGCGACCACTTCCACCCCTGGCTCGACAACCAGGGGCACTCCGGCTTCACGTGGTCGATGCTCGGCACGATGGCCGCGAAGACCGAGCGCATCGGCCTGGTCACGGGCGTGACGTGTCCGAGCTTCCGGTACCACCCGGCGATCATCGCCCAGGCCGCGGCGACGGTGGCGATCCTCTCCGACGGCCGCTTCACCCTCGGCGTCGGCTCCGGCGAACGGCTGAGCGAGCACATCGTCGGCAAACAGTTCCCCGGGATCCACCGGCGGCAGGAGGTCTTCCGCGAGGCGCTGGAGATCATCAAGCTCCTGTGGCAGGGCGGCTACCAGAACTACGAGGGCAAGTACCTGCAGCTCGAGGACGCGCGGGTGTTCGACCTGCCCGACGAGCTGCCGCTGATGCCGGTGGCGGCGGGCGGGCCGGCCGCGGCACGGATGGCCGCGGAGCTCGGCGACGGCCTGTTCGCCACGGAGCCGAAGAGCGAGCTGGTCGAGGCCTACACCGGGGCGGGCGGCGACGGACCGCGCTACTCCGAGGTGCCGCTGGCCTGGGCGCCGGACGAGGACACCGCCGCGCAGGCGGTGCTCGAGACGACGCGGTGGGCGCTCACGGGCTGGAAGGTGATGAGCGAGCTGCCCAACCCGGTCAACTTCGAGGCCGCCACGAGCACGGTGCGCGTCGAGGACATCAAAGGCCAGTTCGCGTGCGGGCCCGACGTCGACGCGCACGTCCGGCAGGTCCAGCAGTTCGTCGACGCCGGCTTCGACCACCTCGTTCTCATGAACGCCGGCCCCGACCCGGACGGGTTCCTCGACTTCTTCGCCGGCGAGCTGGCCGATAAGGTCCGCGGCCTCACGCCGAGCGGCTGACGCGGCCGGGGGACGTCAGGCGTCGCGCCGGGCGCCGCCCTCCGGCCGGACGACGAACGAGTGCGGCGCCGGCCAGCCGTTGCGATCGGCGTGCCGCCGGATGGCCGCGGCGGCGGTGTCGACCGCCGCCTCCGGCACCAGGGCGAGCGCGTTGCCGCCGAAGCCGCCTCCGGTCATCCGCGCGCCGAGGGCACCCGCGGCGAGGGCGGCCTCGACAATGCCGTCGACCTCCGGCACCGACACCTCGAAGTCGTCGCGGAGGCTCGCGTGCGAGGCGGTCAGCAGGCGACCGAGCGCCGGCCAGTCGTCGGCGCCGAGCGCCTGCACCGCCATCAGGACACGCTCGTTCTCGCTGACGACGTGCCGGGCCCGGCGGAGCAGCACGGGGTCCAGCCGCCCGGCGTCCGCGGCGACGTCGGTCGCGTCCAGCTCGCGCAGGCTCGGCACGCCGAGGGCCTCGGCGGCGGCGGCGCACTCCTCCCGACGACGGGCGTAGGAACCGTCCGCGAGCGCGTGGGTCACGCCGCTGTCGGTCACGAGCAGCCGCAGCCCGGCCGCCGCCGGATCGAGCGGTACGCGACTCCAGTCGAGCGAGCGGCAGTCGAGCAGCAGGGCCGACCCGGCCTCGGCGAGCAGCGACACCGCCTGGTCCATGAGCCCGACCGGCGCGCCCACGACCTCGTTCTCGGCGCGCCGACCCGCCTCGGCCAGCGTCAGGGCGTCGAGCGGTACGTCGAGCAGGTCGCGGACGGCGAGCGCCACCGCGCACTCGAGCGCGGCGCTGGAGGACAGCCCGGCTCCCGGCGGGACGCCGCCGTCGACGACGAGGTCGAGGCCCCTCGGCGGTGCGCCCGCCGAGAACAGGGCCCACAGTGTCCCGAGCACGTAGGCACCCCAGCCCGAGGCCAGGTGCAGCTCGTCGAGGTCGGCCTCCACGGCCGCGTCCTGCTGAAGGGACAGCACGCGGACGCGCCGGTCCGGCCGTCGGCCCAGGGCCACCCGCGTACGCAGGCCGATCGCGAACGGCAGGACCAGCCCGTCGTTGTAGTCGGTGTGCTCCCCGAGGAGGTTGACACGCCCCGGCGCGGACCAGACGCCCGCCTCTGGGCGGCCGGTCCACGCGCGGAAGCGCGTGGAGAGGCTGTCGGCCACCGCCGCACGCTATGCGCGGGAGCCGACCTCGTTCTGGTCGAGCTCCTCGGGGAGGTACAGCTCGCCGTCCGGGCCCCGACGGCGTCGTCGCGGCGGTTTCTTCTTGCGGTGCAGCTGTTCGGCCGCGGCCCGGTTGATGCGGGTGAGGATGTCGGTGCGCTCGTCGCTCGGTAGACCGGCGAGCAACGGGGTCATCAGTTCGGTGTTGACGTTCATGGGCGCCATTCCCGGTTCAGAGGGTTGGTCGCTCCGACGCACTCTTCTCGGCGCCACAGCTATGAGCTGGGCTGCTGGCTCAGCCACGCGATTCCGGACCTTCCCGGGCCCATCGGCGGGTAATCCGTCAACTATGTGACAAGCGCATGTGAAGGGGGCTCGGCCAATCGACCGAGCCGCTTGAGCTTCTCCTGGGCAGGGCGACGACGGCCCTTGGGCGTCAGGGCCGGAACGCGTCCTTGACCTTCTCGCCGGCCTGCTTGAGGTTGCTGCGGCTCTGATCGGACTGGCCCTCGGCCTGCAGCTCCCGGTCGCCGGTCGCGCCGCCGACGCGCGCTCCACGCACCCGTAGGCTCTGCGCCGAAGGGGAGTAGTTCCTCCCGTCCGGCGCGCCGGACGGGGAGTCGGCTGGTCGACATCCTGGCGCCCGCGCCCGGCCACCGAGTCCGGTCCGTGGGTCCGCTCGCGGAGGGGATGAGCGAGACCTTCGACCTGACACCGTCGTCGGCTTCGGCCGCACGACCCTCGCTGTCGGGTCGGAGGCATCCCGACGGCGCTCCGGTCCGATGGCCCGACCGGAAGGCCCGCGTGGACCTCCTCGTTCTCCTGACCGTCTTCGGCCTCGTCTTCCTCGGTGAGCTACCGGACAAGACGGCGGTCGCCTCGCTCGTGCTCGGCGCCCGCTACTCGCCGGTGCCCGTGCTGCTCGGCGTCGCCGGCGCGTTCGCCATCCACGTCACGGTCGCGACGGCCGCGGGCACCTTCGTCGCGCAGCTGCCCCAGCGTCCGGTGGAGATCGCGACGTCGGTGCTGTTCCTCGCGGGGGCGGTCCTGCTGCTGCGCTCGAACCCGGAGAAGTCGGCGGAGGAGGGGGAGGAGAACGCCGAGCGGGTCAGCGGCGATCGGGGGTGGCCGGCGATCACGGGCGCGTCGTTCCTTCTGGTCCTCGTCGCCGAGTTCGGCGACCTCACGCAGATCCTGACGGCGACGCTCGCCGCGCGCTACCAGCAGCCGTTGGCCGTCGGGATCGGCGCCTTCCTGGCCCTGGTGTCGGTGGCCACGATCGCCGTCACCCTCGGCCGCTCGCTGCTGCGGGTGATCCCGCTACGCCGGGTCCAGCAGCTCGCCGCCGTCCTGCTGGTCGTCCTGTCCGTGATCACCCTGCTCGGCGCACTCAAGGGCTGATGCGGCGGAGTCGAACGCCAGGGCGGGCACCCGGATGGCGACGAGCGCGATGTCGTCCCGGGCGTCGCCGGCCTGGAAGGCGAGCACGCTCTCGAGGACGTCATCGACGAGGCCGCTCGCAGTCGGCGCGCCCCGGCCGAGCGCGGCGACCAGCCGGGTCTCGCCGAAGAACTCGCGGCCGCGGCGTCCCTCGGTCACGCCGTCGGTGTAGCAGAACAGGGCGTCGCCCGGCCCGAGCGGGACGTCGGTGTCGGCGAGCTCCGGCTCGTCCAGCACCCCGACGAGTGAGCCGGGGACGCCCACCTCGCGGGGTGCCTCGTTGCGTCGCACGAGCAGCGGGAGCGGGTGTCCGCCGCAGCAGATCGTGGCCTGCCAGCGTCCATCGAGGCGGCGGAGCCGGACGAGGACGACGGTCGCGAAGCGCGGATCGTCCTGCCCGAGGAGTGCGGAGTTCAACGTCGCCAGCATCGCGCTGGGCTCGTCGCTGCGCACCGCCGCCCCGCGAAGGGTGTGCCGGGCCAGGGAGGTGACGACCGCGGCGTCCACCCCCTTGCCGCGCACGTCGCCGACGACCACGACCCAGTCGTCCGCCCCCACCTCGAAGACGTCGTAGAAGTCGCCGCCGACCTCGTCGCCGCTTCCCGCCGGCCGGTAGGCCGCGGCGACGTCGAGGCCGGGGACATTCGGCGGCGCGGGCGGGATGAGCGTCTGCTGCAGCGTGCTCGCCAGGTGCCGGGCCCGCGACTCGGACGCCTCGGCGCGCTGCTTGGCGCGCAGCAGCTCCTGCTCGTACTCCCGGCGCTCGGCCGCGTCGAACACGGCGGTGCGCACGACGACCGGGTTGTTCGCATCGTCCGAGACGAGGACGGAGTTGACCAGGACGGGCAGCCGCCGACCGTCGGCGGCGACGATCTCGAGGGCGATCCCGCGGACGGTGCGCTGCATGCGCAGCATCGGCGCGTAGTGGGTCTCGTGGTAGATGCGGCCGCCGCCGGTCAGCAGCGACGCGAAGGTGCGCTTCCCGACGAGGTCCTCCCGCCGGTATCCGGTCAGGGCGAGGAATGTCTCGTTGACCTTGACGATGCCGCCGTCGGGGGTGGTGGACAGGTAGCCGCAGGGAGCTCGTTGGTAGAGCTGCTCGGGGTCGTCCTCGATCAGGGCCGCGGCGAAGGCGTCGAAGGCGGGGTCGGGCTCGGAGCGGCCTGCTCCGGCCGGATCAACCACGGACGAACGCGGCGATGGCATCGGTGGTGGCCTCGGGGGCGGACAGGTTGGGGCAGTGCCCGGTCGCGGTGAGCATCACCAGCTGCGCGCGCGGCATGGCTTCCGCGACGTAGCGCCCGACCTCGACCGGGGCGATGACGTCCGACGTGCACTGGAGCACCAGCGTCGGCACGGCGACGTCCGCGAGGTCCTTCCGGTTGTCGGACCGGAAGGTGACGTGGGCGAAGTTGCGGGCGATGTCCGGGTCGGTCCGGCAGAAACTCTCGGTCAGCTCGGCACCGAGTTCGGGACGGTCCGGATTGCCCATGATCACCGGGGCGATGGCGCTGGACCAGCCGAGATAGTTGCTGTCCAGCGAGTCGAGCAGCTCGTCGATGTCCTGCTCGGAGAAGCCGCCGACGTAGCCGTCGTCGTCGGTGTAGCGGGGGGACGGCCCGACGAGGACGAGCTTGGCGAACAGGTCGGGGGCGGAGCGGGCCGCGAGGACGCCGATCATCCCCGACACCGAGTGCCCGACGAAGATCACGTCGCGCAGGTCGAGCTCCCGGCAGAGCGTGACGACGTCGTCCGCGTACGCCTGCAGGCTGGAGTACCGCTCGGCGTCGTAGGACCCGAGGTCCGAGCCACCCGCTCCGATGTGGTCGAACAGGATGACGCGGAAGTCGTCCTCGAAGCGGGGGGCGACCAAGCGCCACATGTTCTGATCGCAGCCGTAGCCGTGGGCGAACAGCATCGGCGGGCCGTCCGCTCGCCCCGTGATCGTCACGTTGTGACGTTCGACAGCCGTGGGCACGTGGGGAGGTTAACGGGATGAGGCGGACGGGACCACCGTTGCACCCGGGAGCCCGGATCAGCGCAGCAGGCTGCGGCGGCTCCGGACGGCGAGCATCTCCTGCACCGAGGTGAACTTGACCCGCGGCCGGTTCGCCCGGGCGCCGGCCTCCCGTTCGGCGGCGTCGATGGCGGCCGCGGCGCGGGAGTCGACCACGGCGTCCGTCCGGTCCCGGAGCAGCCGCGCGAAGGAGCGGGACGAGCGGTGTGGCCGCGGCAGCGAACCGGCGGCGGCGTCGTCGAGCAGCGCGTCGACCGTCTGCTGGGCGTCGGCGCGGTTGGTGCCGATCCCGCCGGAGGGACCGCGCTTGATCCAGCCGGTCACGTAGCAGCCCGGCACCGGCGCGCCGGTCGTCGGGTCGACGACCCGGCCGCCGTCGTTCGGCACGGTGCCGGTGGCGTCGTCGAAGGGCAGGTCGGGGACGGGACGGCCGCGGTAGCCGGCGGCGCGGAGCACGAGCCCGGCCGGGATCACTGTGTCATCCGTGCTGCCGCCCGCGCCGCCCGCCGCACCCGTGCGGACGGCCTCGACGCAGTCGGTGCCCTCGAAGCCGTCGGTCGGGGAGCAGAACCGGAAGACGATCCGCCGCTGATCGGCCGGCGGCGCGCAGCAACCAGTCGATCGTCTCAACATCCGCCTCCGCGAGCAGGGCGGCGTTGCCGGACGCAGGCTCGCGCAGCGCCGCGCGGACCTCGGGAGTGCCGTCGACGACCAGCCGCACATCCGGGAGATCGCGCAGCGCGAGGAACTCGCCGCGGCTGAAGGCGGCCGTCTCCGGACCCCGCCGACCGAGGAGGACGACCTCACGGATGCCGCTGCCGCGCAGGGCCTCGAGCGCGACGTCGGAGATGTCCGTGCGGGCGAGGGCGTCGACGTCGCCGAGCAGGATGCGGGCCACGTCGAGGGCGACGTTGCCGGTGCCGATCACGACGGCGCGGGGGCCGCGCAGGTCGACGGCGAGGTCGACCTGGTCCGGGTGGGCGTTGTACCAGTTGACGAAGTCCGTGGTCGAGAGGCTGTTCGGCAGGTGCTCGCCCGGGACGCCCAGCGGCCGGTCGCTCGCCGCCCCGACCCCGTACAGGACGGCGTGGTGGGACTGCAGCAACTCGTCGTGGGTGACGTCGCGGCCGACCTCGACGTTGAGGGCGAGCGTCACGCGCGGGTGCCGGTAGACCTCGGCGAAGCCGTCGCCGATGCGCTTGGTGGCGGGGTGGTCGGGCGCGACGCCGGAGCGCAGCAACCCGCCCGGGACCGGCAGGCGGTCGAGGATGGTGAGCTCGGCCTCCGTCGAGTGCAGCAGGTTGCGGGCGGCGTAGCTCGCGGCGGGGCCGGTGCCGACGATCGCGATCCGCAGGGGACCGACCTCGCTCGGCAGGCTGCGCGGGAACTCGGGCTCACCCCAGGCGTGGTCGGTCGGGTGATCGACGTACCACTGCTTGTTCAGCTCGGCGAAGACGTCGTCCGACCCCTTCAGGGCGTCGGTCGGGAAGATCGCGTCGACCGGGCAGGCGTCGGCGCAGGCGCCGCAGTCGATGCACGCCACCGGGTCGATGTAGAGCATGTCCGTCGTGCCGAACTCCGGCTCGTCCGGCGTCGGGTGGATGCAGTTGACCGGGCAGACGGAGACGCAGGACGCGTCGTTGCAGCAGGTCGCGGTGATGGCGAAGGGCATGGCGATGCTCTCGGAGGTGTCGCTGCTCTCGGGGGTCTCGCTGCTCTCAGAGCATCGAGAGGCTGCGGTAGATGCGCATGGCGGGGCGCGTGAGCAGACCGACCTCGCCGAGGAACTCCATCAGGTGCCGCGAGCTGGTGCGGAACATGGCCTTGCGGTGCTCGTTGTGCTTGGCGGCCTCGACGGCGCGCTCGACATCGAGGCCGGCGGCGGCGTAGACGGCCGGATTGACCATGTTGCTGACGATGACGTGGGCGGCGGCCGCGACGAGAACGGCGCTCGTGTGCCGGCGGGCCTTGCTCGCACCCTGCAGCGCCTCGCGGACCTCCTGCCGGGCGAACTTCATGTGGCGGGACTCCTCGACCACGTGGATCTTGCTCGTGGTCCGGACGATCGGCTGCACGTTCTCGCCGCGCATCCAGTCGCGCTGCATGACGTCGAGGATCTCCTCGGCGACGAGGATGCCGGCGTAGGCGGCCTCGCCCTTGGCCAGTGCCTTGAACCCGCGGCCGAGCTGGATCGACAGCTTGTCCGGGAAGTAGGCCGGGATGCCCATCTTCTGGCAGGCGCGGGCGAACATGATCGAGTGCCGGCACTCGTCGGCGATCTCGGTGAGCGCGAACTGGAACTCGGCATTGCCGTGCGGCTGCACGTACTGATCGCGCAGCACCATCTGCTGCAGGATCATCTCGAACCAGATGCCGATCGACATGATCGAGCAGACCTCGTGCTGGGTCAGCGTGACCTTCTGCGCCTCGGTCATCTCGTCCCACAGCCGGGTGCCGAACAGCGACGACCACTCCGGGTTGAGGCCGTACTTGTCGGTCGGGATCGGCGCGTCCCAGTCGACCTCGTCCATCGGGTCGTAGGACAGGGCCGCCGCCGAGTCGAGCAGCCTCTTCGCGGTGCCGTCGACATCGGGTCCTTCGACGACAGGGTGCCCTTCGACGACGTCGGGCCCTTCGGTGCGAGCGTGCGGGCTGTCGATCAGGGCGGTGCTCGGCATGCGGAAGGGCTCCTCAACTGTGGCGGGTGCGACGACGACCTGCCTTCCCGAACTGGGCCAGCCAAAACCGTACCAGTTATGAATGGCACGGTTAGTGTGGTCATCGCTAAGCTGACTCTCGTAGGTGGGAGCGGGGGTGGAGATGGCCGAGACGCCGGATCGCGCGGACGTGCCGGGAAGGGCCGGGGACGGCCCGGGCAAGGTCGAGTACCGCCTCGACGACCTCGCCCACGCCGCCGGCGTGACCGTGCGCAACGTCCGGGCCTACGCCGAGCGTGGCCTGCTGCCGGCGCCCCGCCGGGTCGGCCGCGCCAACGTCTACGACGAGACGCACCTCGCCCGCCTGCGTCTGATCGGCCGGCTTCTCGAACGCGGCTACACCGTCGCCCACATCGCCGACTTCATCGCCGGCTGGGAGGGCGGGCACGACCTGGGGCAGACGCTCGGCCTCGAGGCGGCGCTGCTCGCGCCGTCGTCCGGCGAGTTGCCGGAGGAGCTCGGCCGCGAGGAACTCGAGGAGCTCTTCGGCGCCTCGGTGGAGCAGGCCGACATCGACCGCGCCGTCGAGATCGGGCTGCTGAGCCGCGTCGACGACCGCTACCGCGTGCACCGGCCGCGCCTGCTGCGGGCCGGGGCGGAGCTGCTGGCCGTCGGGATGCCGCTGTCGGCCGTCCTCGACCTGGCCGGCCGGATGCGTGCGCAGATCGCCGACGTGGCCGAGACGTTCGTCTCGACCGTCGCGAATCACGTCCTCGCCCAGCACGAGCCGGGATGGCGTCCCTCGGACGAGGAGATCCCCGGCCTGGTGTCGCTGGTGGAGCGGCTCCGTCCGCTCGCGCGGGTGGCGGTCGATGCCGAGCTCACCGACCTCATCGAGAGCGAGCTTCAGAACTTCGTCGGGGAGTGGTTCTCGGCCTTCGCGGCGAGGGTGGCCGTGCCGCCGCAGGCGGGCTGAGCCTGCGTCGACCACCGCGCGGCGTCAGCTGCGTCGGTCGTCCGGAGGCCGCGTCGGGCTTACGCCTGCGATCCTTCCGGCTGCTGTGAACCGCTCCCGCTGCCGGACTCGGCGGTCGTGGACGGGATGGCGGTCGAGTCGGCGGTCGGTGCAGCCGGCGCAGAAGTCGCCGAAGGAGTCGGTGATGCCGACGCGCTGTCCGTGGCGGCGGGCGACGGGCTGCCGGTGCCGGGCTCGGTTGCCCCGGGGGAGGGGCTGCTGCCGCCGGTGCCGGGCTCGTTCCCGCCGCCGGGCTCGTCTGCTCCGGGCGAGCCTCCGCTCGGGCTGGGATCGACCTGGGTGCCGGCACCCGGAGTGCCGGGACCGCCCGTTCCGGCGGACGCAGTACCGGGCGCGCGTCCGCCGACGGTGGGAGCCGCCCCGCCTGTCCCCGGCGCGGCAACACCAGGACCGCCGACGGCGGACGGCGATGCCGCCGACGTGGTGCGTGCCTCCTGGGACATGCCGGCCGGGTCGCCGCCCGCGCCGCCACCAGGCGGACCCGTTGGGGTCGGGAACGCGGTCGGGGGCACGACGGGGGCCGGTAGCGGTAGCGACGGGGCGCTGCTCGCCGTGCTGCTCCAGGGGCCGAGCGTCGCGGCGCCGCCGGCGCCGAGCAGCAGCGCCACCCCCAGCCCGGTGGCGGCGAGACGAGTTCGGCGCGGAGATCCGGCCCGTCGGACCCTCGACCGGAGGGCCGCGGGGCCGGCCCGCCAGCTCGTCCCGGGGGTGGCGCGGTCCATCTGGCTCAGCCGGGTGAGCACGGCACCGGCGTCCGGTCGCCTCTCGGGCTCGCGCGCGGTCATGGCCGTCAGCAACGTCACCCACGGCTTGCCGAGCGACGAGGGGACTGCAGGCGGTCGGCGCAAGCGCGCGATCGCGGCCTCGACGGGCGAGCCCTGGTACTCCTGTCGCCCGGTCAGGCTCTGCAGGAGCACGAGGCCGAGTGAGTAGATGTCGGCGGACGGACCCACGGACTCGCCCGCCACCTGCTCGGGCGCCAGATAGGCGGCGGTGCCCATCGCGAAGCCCGTCGGTGTGACCTGGGTGCCGTCGACGAGTCGCGCGATGCCGAAGTCGGTGAGGCGGACGCCCCCTCGCCGGTCGAGGAGGATGTTGCCGGGCTTGACGTCCCGGTGGATGACGCCGGCCTCGTGGATGTAGGCGAGGGCCGAGGCGACGGCGATGCCGACCTCCCGCGCGCGCTCCTCGTCGATGCCGCTGGCCACCGCGTCGTCGAGCGTCTGCCCGTCGACGAGCTCCATGACCGCATACGGCGTGCCGTCGTCGGCGCCGGCGTCGAACAGCCTCACCAGATTCGGGTGTTGGAGCCGCGCCAGCAGGGCCACCTCGCGGCTCTCGCGCTCGAGGCGGTCGTCCGACGCGCCGCCCCGCAGCACCTTGACGGCGACGCCGCGACCGAGCTGTCGGTCGACGGCTCGGTAGACCTCACTCGTCCCGCCCCGTCCGAGCAGGTCCCCCAGCTCGTACCGGCCGGACAATGCCCGGGTCCGCTCCTCCGACGGCAAACTCACATGCACTCCTGATCCGCGCGATGACGCGTGCGGGCGGTTCTTTGAACCCTTGACCATGTATGCCCGATGTGGGCAACGCGCACCGCGATCCGTCGAAGCCGGGGCGGGTTGAGGCTCATGTCACGCCGGGCGCGGTCCGGTGGGTCGGCGAAGACGTGCGGCCGCCCCGGCCGCACGTAGCGACCGGGGCGGCTTCCGCGGGGCGGATGAGGCGGCGAGCTGTCAGGCGGCGAGCACCGGCCCGTCGTCGAGCTTGCTGAGGTCCCAGACCGGCTCGGGCTCGAGCGCGAGGTCGAGCACCTGGCTGACGTGGCCGACCAGGTGGACGTCCAGCTTCTCGAGCACGGTCTCCGGCACGTCGTCGAGGTCCGGGCCGTTGCGCTCGGGCAGCAGCACCGTGGTGATGCCGGCCCGGGCGGCGGCGAGGAGCTTCTGCTTGACGCCACCGATCGGCAGCACCCGCCCGGTGAGCGACACCTCGCCGGTCATCGCCACGTCCGAGCGGACCGGCCGTCCGGAGAGCAGCGACGCCAGCGCTGTCGTCATCGTGACGCCGGCGCTCGGCCCGTCCTTCGGCACCGCGCCCGCGGGCACGTGCAGGTGGACGCCCCTCTCCGCGAGCAGCTTCACCGGCAGGGGCAGGCCGCCGCGTTGCGCGACGTCGCCGGACCGGAGGTAGGTCAGCGCGATCTGTGCCGACTCCTTCATGACGTCGCCGAGCTGGCCGGTGAGGGTCAGGCCGCTGGCACCGGAGTCCGGGTCGGCCAGCGCCGCCTCGATGAACAGCACGTCGCCGCCGAGGCCGGTCACCGCGAGGCCCGTCGCCACGCCCGGCTCGGCCGTGCGCTCCGCCGTCTCCGGCAGGTGCTTCGGCCGGCCGAGATAGGTCGGCAGGTCGTCCGCGCCGATCTGCAACAGCCCGTCGCGGGACTGAGGAGCAGACGCTGTCGCGAGCTTCGCCGTCACCTTGCGCAGCACGCGGCCGACGGCCCGCTCGAGGTTGCGGACGCCGGGCTCGGCCGTGTACTCGGCGGCCAGCCGGCGCAGGGCGTCGTCGTCGAACGCCACCTCCTCGGCGGTCAGCCCGGCCCGCTCGAGCTGCCGGGGCAGCAGGTGGTCGCGGGCGATGACGACCTTCTCTTCCTCGGTGTAGCCGTCGAGCTGCACGAGCTCCATGCGGTCGAGCAGCGGAGCCGGGATGGACTCGAGCACGTTCGCCGTGGCCAGGAAGACGACGTCGGACAGGTCGAGTTCGACCTCGAGGTAGTGGTCGCGGAAGGTGTGGTTCTGCGCCGGGTCGAGCACCTCGAGCAGCGCCGCGGTCGGGTCGCCGCGGAAGTCGTTGCCGACCTTGTCGACCTCGTCGAGCAGGACGACCGGGTTCATCGACCCGGCCTCCTTGATGGCCCGCACGATGCGGCCGGCCTGGGCGCCGACGTAGGTGCGCCGGTGACCGCGGATCTCCGCCTCGTCGCGGACGCCGCCGAGGGCGACGCGGACGAAGCTGCGCCCCATGGCCCGGGCCACGGACTCGCCGAGCGACGTCTTGCCGACGCCGGGAGGGCCGACCAGGGCGAGCACGGCACCGCTGCGCCGGCCCTGGACGACGCCCAGCTCGCGCTCGGCGCGGCGCTTGCGCACGGCGAGGTACTCGACGATCCGCTCCTTGACGTCGTCGAGACCGGCGTGGTCGGCGTCGAGCACCGCGCGGGCGTCCCGGATGTCGTAGGTGTCCTCGGACCGGACGTTCCACGGCAGCTCGAGCACCGTGTCCAGCCAGGTGCGGATCCAGCTGACCTCGGGCGACTGCTCCGGGGTCCGCTCGAGCTTGCCGACCTCGCGCAGCGCCGCGGTGCGAACCGCCTCGGGAAGGTCTGCCGCCTCGACGCGGGCGCGGTAGTCCGCCTCCTCGGCGCCGGGCTCGCCCGCCTCACCTGTCAGCTCGCCGAGTTCCTTGCGGACGGCGGCGAGCTGCTGGCGGAGCAGGAACTCGCGCTGCTGCTTCTCCATGCCCTCCTGCACGTCGCGGCGCAGGCTCTCGGCCACCTCCTGCTCGGCGAGGTGGTCCTTGGTCCACTGCGTGACGAGCTCGAGCCGCGCGGCGACGTCGTCGGTCTCGAGCAGCTGGACCTTCTGCTCGTTGGAGAGGTAGGGCGCGTAGCCGGCGGTGTCGGCCAGCGTCGACGGGTCGTCGATCGATGTCAGCCCGTCGACCAGCTGCCAGGCGCCGCGCTGCTGCAGCACGGTCGTGGCCAGCGCCTTGTAGTTGCGGGCCAGTTCGTTCAGCCGGCCGGCGGAGGCGTCGGTCGCGTCGTCGACCACGGTCGCCTCGACCCACAGGGCCGCGCCGGGGCCGGTGGTGCCGACGCCGATGCGGGCCCGGGTCGTGCCGCGGACGACGGCGGCCGGCGCGCCGCCGGGCAGCCGGCCGACCTGTTCGACGACGGCGATGGTGCCCACCGCCGCGTACCGGCCGCCGAGGCGTGGCACCAGCAGCACCTCGGGGGAGTTGGAGTCGACGGTGGGGTTGCTGGTGGAGTCGGGGTCCGTCGCGGAGTCCTCTCGGCCGCGGGACGCGGCGCGGGCGGCGTCGACGGCTGCGCGGACGTCGGCTGCTGCCGTCTCGACCGGCAGCACCATCCCGGGCAGCACGACGGCGTCGTCGAGGGGCAGCACCGGAAGGGTTCGGGTCGTTGCGAAAGCCATGCGGAAAGTCCTGTCTACGGGCGTCAGGGACTCACATTGAGTCCGATCCGCTCAACTAGGACGGGCGGACGCCTATTCCGGCAGCTCACGGCCCGGCTCCGTCGCAGGGAACCGGGCCGTGAGCAGTGCTTTCGGCTACTTGCAGCCGGGGGTGTCGGTCGTCTGGCCGGGCGGGTGGCACTTGCCGACCTGGGGGCCGGAGTTGCCGACGCCGCCGCCCTTGTTGCCCGGCCCGAAGGCGGGGTCGGCGAAGGCAGGCGAGGCGACGGCGAGCAGCCCGGCTGCGGCCAGGCCGGCGGCGCTGATCCGTACGGCGCGATGCGACATGAACATCCCTTCTCCGGAGCCACTTCGTGTGGCGCTGATATCCCTCACAAGCGCCCGTATCCGGGTGGGCGTTACACCGGGGCGACCCTGCATCGGGCACGACGAATAGGTAAGGCGGAACACTCCGAAGAGTAAGGTTCGTCGAGGCAGTCGATTCTTCGGGGGGAAACTACCGGCCGGTAGACCCGTTTCTCACCGGAACTCGTGATGGTCACCGGGCGTGAGCGCAGGTGAAGTCGGCGTTTCGCGCCTGCGTGGGTTCACCGGGCGGCAAGGCCGCCCTGACCAGCGGGCTAGGTCGCCTGCGGTACACAAACGTCTTACCTATTTCCCAGCCGGTTTCGCTCTGTGTGACCTCGGCTAAGGAGAGCGCCGTCACGTGTGTGGGGTCCCCAGCCCACCACCTCGTGAGGTGATGCCGTAGCAGAAAACGCACGTCCTCGTGCGATGTCGTAGTCGGCTGATGGCCCGGAAATCGGCGCCGAAGAATCCGACCGTCATTGCATGTTCGGCCGGTCCGACCCCGGTCCTATTTCGCCTGTCCGAATGTCGGCGAAAAGGCTCCCGGGCAACTCTGATGGCCGGTTTCCCCCCAGCCCACGAGCCCTGAGGAGGGTTCTATGCGCAAGCGTCTTGCCGGCGTCCTGCTGGCACTACTCACCACACTCGGCGTCTTCGTCGCCGCCGCTGCCCCTGCCGGCGCCGCCCCCAAGCCCAAGCCTGCGACTGTCGGTCAGAGCGCGCCGATCAAGTTCACCGGTACGGACTCCCAGGGCAACCCGATCTGGGGACAGTTCCGCCCCCAGCGGGCGGAGGCCACTGGCCAGGATGAAAACGGACCGACGGGTGTTGCCCTTGTCGGCGACATGATGGTCAAGCCGGCCAAGGGCGGCATGAAGCACCTGGGTGAGGTCAGGTGGCCGGTCGCGCTGCCGACTCCTGCCCCCGAGGCCCGCGCGCTCGCGGCGCCGGGTGATGTTTCGGCTCAGGCCGTGTGCCAGGTCCTGAACCTGGTGCTCGGGCCCCTGCACCTGAACCTGCTCGGGCTGAACATCGACCTCAACCAGGTCGTTCTCGACCTGACCGCGGACCCGAACGGCGGCCTGCTGGGCAGCCTGCTCTGCTCGCTCGCCGGCGGCCCTGCTCCGGGTGCCATCGGCGGCCTCATCCAGCAGGTCATCGACATCCTCAACCAGATTCTCGGCGGCCTGGGCGGTCTCTGATCCCTCCGGTCTGACAGCGAGGCCCCCGGCAGACGCCGGGGGCCTCGTTGTGTTGGTGCACCTCATCCAGCGAGGGACAGCCAGTGGCGCCCGACGGCGACATGGATCCCAAGCGTCATCGTTCTGGGCACCAGCAGGCCGGAGCCGGGGAAGCTGATCCCGCCGAGTATCGCGGTGGCGATCGTGCCGGTCGCCGTCAGCACCGCCTCGTCATCCGCCGCGTCGTCGACGGCGTACTCGCCGTGGAGGTGCAGGACCGAGGTCGTGCCGGCCAGATCGAGAACGCCGATCACGTCGGTCCCGGTCGGGTCGCAGCGGACATCGGTGCTCGAAAACCGGGCGACCGGATGCTGAGCGACGCGGAGCGGGTCGGCGGCGGTGAGCACCCCTCGTAGAGGGCGTTGCCGGTGCGGAGCGTCTCCAGGTCGATCCCGACGACCACGCGGCACCGGGACGGGTCGGGGTCGACGACGAGCTCCCCGCGCACGCCGGAGAAGGCGGCCCGCACCGTGGGGGCGAAGCGGGAGGCCCTGCCGGAGAAGCTGACCTGGGAGCGGGAGCTGTCGATCTGCCAGCTGCCTGCCGCGGGAAGGGTGGACGGAAGGGCGTGCTTTCCGGGTCGGGGCGCACCGCATCGGTGTCAGGATGCAGAGATGGGCTTCGCCGGGTTCCCCGAACAGATGCTCACGTTCTACGAGGGCCTGGAGGCGGACAACTCCAAGCCGTACTGGACCGACCATCGCGCGGACTACGACTCGGCCGTTGCCGCCCCGATGCGGGCCCTGCTCGACGAACTGGGCCCGGAGTTCGGCGAGGCCAAGTTCTTCCGTCCCTATCGCGACATCCGCTTCAGCAAGGACAAGACGCCGTACAAGACGCACGCCGGCGCCGTCGTCTCGGGGGAGCCGGGCGACGGCGCCCTCTACGTCCAGGTCTCGGCCGACGGACTGCTCGTCGCGGGCGGGTACTGGTCGTGCGCGACGGATCAGTCGCAGCGGTTGCGGGAGGCCGCGGCGGACGAGCGCACCGGCGGTCGGCTCACGACGATCCTGGCGGAGCTCACCGGCGCCGGCTTCACCGTGGGCGGCGAGCGCCTCAAGCGACTCCCGAAGCCCTACGACGACGAGCATCCGCGCGCCGACCTGCTGCGGGCCAAGACGCTCACCGCCGCCCGGCACGACCCACCGGACGACGCGCTGCACACCCCCGCGGTCCGCGACCGGGTGGCCGAGGGCTGGCGGGCGCTCGGGCCGCTGAACCTGTGGCTGCGCGACCACGTCGGCGTCAGCCGCAAGCCCCCGCGATGAGCTCGGACCCGAACGCCGGCGGCGAGACCTCGCTGAACGGCAGCATCGTGCACTGGAACCTGGCCGGATGGACGCGCAACTCCGGCGACCCGGCCGTCGCCCGGCGTCTCGCCCGCGACGCGCTGGCGACCGATCCCCCGCCGCTCGCGGTCACCGCCAACGAGGTGTGTGACGGCCAGTACGACGCGCTCGTCGAGGTGCTCGCCCCGGCCGGCTACAGCAGCGCGGCCGCCTGGTCGATCCCGGACTTCGGCGATCCGGCGTGCCGGTCCTACGGCAACGCCGCGTTCTGGCGGGGCGGCGACGGTGGGGTCGAGCGGTACACCTATCCGGACGAGCTACAGGCCGACGGCGCCGCGACGTGGGAGAAGCGCAACGCGCTGCTGGCGACCTCGGCCTCGCTGCCGTTCCGACTGGCGACGACGCATCCGAGCCCGCGGTCGGGGGTCGCGGACGGCCAGGTCCGGGCACTGACCGCCTGGCTCGACGAGCACGCCGGCGGGCCGCCGATCGTGCTCGCGGGCGACCTCAACCTCACCCCGCGGCGGCACGCCCTCGACGCGCTCTACCGGACGAACCAGGAGGCCGACGCCTTCCCCCGGTGGCTGCCGCGGCCCACGCATCGCAGCCTCCGCAAGCTCGACTACGTCTTCGTGCCGCGCGACCGGCTGAGGATCTCCGGGTACTCGCGCCGCTTCCGGTGCGCGCTGTCGGACCACGCGCTCCTCCGGGCTCGCGTCTCGGGCCGCGCGGAGGGCCGTGGCGACGCGCTCCGGCCACCGCCTGGGACCTCCCGGGAGGCGTAGGAGCGGGCCAGCTCGTCCGGGCCAGCCCGGGCGGGCCAGGGCTCATGATCAGCTTTCATCAATTCCCGACACGCGGTGGTCATCCGGGCGGAAAAGACGGTTGCGAGGCCGTGATCGGTGGGACCGTTCCTGGTGAAGCGGCGGCCATCCCGCCGGGGATCCGCAACGACGCGGAGCTCACCTCCGGGGCTTCTACAGGGGGACCCGATGTGCAACCACATCTGCCAGTGCCCGAGCGCCGACGCCCCCGACCGGGACGCCGCACTGATCATCGCCGAGCACCACGACCAGGGGTGGGTGCTGCTCTGCAACGGCGTCGTCCTGTTCGAGGACACCGGGGAGTTGATGCCCGACGGCAAGGCCGTCGCTCCGCGCGCGCTCGCGGCGGCCGCCTGACCGATCGGTCCCGGGCTCGACGAAGGCCCTGTTGACCGGGTTCGGCACCGCCACCAGGCACAACTCCGGCGCGAGAAGGTTTCGCTCATCCGTCGGACAGGGCACCGAAGCGGCAGATCTCACGTCGAGGAGGCCAGCGTGGACATGTCGCCGGAGTCCGGTACCCGCCGCCGTTCGCCACAGCTGATCCTGGGCTGGGTGGCGCTCGCCATCCTGGTCGTTTCCGTGGGGATGCTGTTCGTCCTGGAGCCGCTCGCCTTCGTCTTCCTCGCCATCGGAGGGGTCCTGCTGGTGGTCAGCTTCGGGCTCGAGATGCGCACCCGGAGGGCCGCCGCGAGGAAGGGCCCCGCCTTCGAGGAGGGTGGCACCTTCGGCGGTCGCCGCTCGCCGCAGACCCATACGCAGATGTGAGTCGCTGCCTCGCCTGAAGGGTCACGGCCCATCGCCCGTCCGCCCCGGGCACTCCGCACGCAGAATGAATGTGTGCGGGTACGGGGGGACGGCTGGTTCGAGCGGCGGACGTATGACGCCGCCGTCGACGTCGATGTCCTGCTCGAGCGGAAGCGTGCGCTCGGTCAGTGCGTGAGCGTCGTCCTGCCCGCGCGCGACGAGGCGCCGACGATCGGCGCCATCGTCCGGTCCATCCGTCGTGACCTGATGCCGGCCGGGCTGGTCGACGAGGTCCTGGTGGTCGACTCGCACTCGGCCGACGGCACCGCCGCCGTCGCGCGGGCGGCCGGCGCCACCGTCGTCCGGCAGGGCGAGGTGCTGCCCGAGGCGGGCGACCGGCGGGGCAAGGGCGAGGCGATGTGGAAGGCGCTCGCGGTCGCCGAAGGGGATCTGCTCGTCTTCCTGGATGCCGATCTCGAGGAGTTCGACGGGCGCTACGTGCCCCGTCTGCTCGCTCCGCTGTTGCTCGACGAGGGCATCCACCTGGTGAAGGGGATGTACGAACGTCCCCTGCCCTCCGGAACAGCCCTGCTCCCGGCCGGCGGCGGCCGGGTCACCGAGCTCGTCGCCCGGCCGCTGATCAACGCGTTCTGGCCGGAACTCGCCGGCCTGGCGCAACCGCTCGCCGGCGAGTACGCCGCCCGGCGCCGAACCCTCGAGCGGGTGCCGTTCGTCAGCGGCTACGGCGTCGAGCTCGGCCTGCTCGTCGACCTGCTCGACCTCGTCGGGCTCGAGGCCATCGCCCAGGTCGACCTCGGTCGGCGGCTGCACCGGCACCAGTCCGACGAGGCGCTCGGGCGGATGGCCATGGAGATCCAGCTGACGGCCTACCGCCGGTTGGAACGGCAGGGCCGCATCGTGAGCGCGGAACCGCCGGCCACCCGGCTGCTCCAGTTCCGACGCGGTCTGACCGGCTTCGAGCCGTACGAAGCCGACATCGACACCGCCGAACGCCCGCCGCTCGCCGAGCTGGTCGGGCTGTTCGACTCGCGGCGCCGCTGCCTGCTGGGCCCGGGCCCCGCGTGAGCCGAACCCCCGCCTGCCGTTCCGGCCGCGCCCCGCGTGGTAGACCGGCTGTGTGATGGCGGTGGACAGACCGGAGCGCACGATGACCTCCGAACAGCCCCACGGCGCCGCGGGTGCCACGGCCGAGGCGGCGGGCGGCCGCCACTCGAAAGCCGCCGAGCACTCCGGGTCCGGCTCCGGGTCCGGCTCCGGGTCCGGCTGGCTGGTGCCGCCGAGCGGCAGCCGGTCGCGTCGATCGGCCGTCCGCATCGCGGGCGCGCTCGGCATCGCGGTGGCCTTCGCCGTCGTCATCGGCCTGCTGATCGCGCTGCTCACCGCCGGCGTCGGCGACAACTCGGACGAGAACAAGGCCCTGCCTCCGGCGCTGACCATTCCTCCGGGGAGCACGGGGGCGGGCGGCCCCTCGCAGGTGCCGGCGGACTGGGTCCCGCAGACGAGCAATCGCGGCATCACCTTCTCCGCGCCTCCGGGCTGGACGCAGAGGACCGACGCGGTCATCGACTTCCGTGTGGCCCCGGCGCCGGACGGTGGCCCCGGGGTGGAACAGATCGGCGTGGGGATCTCGTCGACCAGTGATCCGCAGGCCGCCGCGGCCGCCTACGCCCGCAACACCTACTCGTCGCAGACCAACTACCTCGAGCAACCCGCGGTGGACGAAGCGGGGGCCCGGGGGGAGCGCGGCCGGCAGGTCACCATCAGCTACTCGCGCGAGGGGGTGCCCGTGCAGGTCGCCATCCGTGCCTTCCCGACCCCGCGGGGGGCGCTGCTGCTCGTCTCGCGGGCAGCGGCCGACGACCAGCAGCGTGCCATCGAGCTGGTCTCCCAGCTGGACGCCTCGGTCCGCCTGCCCTGATCAGCCGGAGTCGTTGCCGGCCCGCACCCGACGCAGGACCGGGCGGGACGTCGGGCCGGGGCTCGATCCGGAGCGGGCGTCCGACGAGCCGGCCGCCCGCGTGGACAGCGCCGAGGCCCGGTAGGCGGCGAAGGCGTTCTGGGCCTTCTGCTCGAGTTCGGTGACCTGGTCCAGCCGCGAGCGCACCCGCCGCTCACCGGCCGGACCGGCGGCGAGCAGGTCCGACAGGCAGTGGTCGAGGGCGCGGCGCGCCTGCAGCCACACGAGCAAGAGGCGAGCTCGCTCGAGGTCCAGCGGCTCGTCCACGTCTGTCCCCTCGGTCAGCAATCGCCGGGCGTTGGCTGCTATCGAAACTGTGGCCTAGCCTGCTCTTCGGCGCTGTTCGGTGGAGGCGTTCGGACAAATTCGTCCGTACCGGTTCGCCGCGTGCTACGTACCCTGCGGACGTGGCCACGACCGTGATCTGGTTCCGGCGCGACCTCCGTCTCGGCGACCATCCGGCGCTGCTCGCGGCTCGTGACGAGGCGGGCAAGGACGGTTCCGTGGTCGGCCTGTTCGTGCTGGACGACGCGCTGCGCGGCCCCTCCGGTCCCGTGCGGCTGGCCTTCCTCTACCGCTGCCTGCGCGACCTCGACGAGCAGATGGACGGCCATCTCTGCCTTCGCACGGGGGACCCGGCGACGCTGGTGCCCGCGCTCGCCCGGGAGCTCGACGCGTCGTCGGTGCACGTCAGCGCCGACTACGGCCCGTACGGGCGGGACCGGGACGAGCGGGTCGAGCGGGCGCTGGCCGACGACGGGCGGGGCTTCGTGCGCACCGGCTCGCCGTACGCGGTCGCGCCCGGGCGGATCGAGCGGTCCGAGGGATCGCCGTACCGGGTCTACTCGCCGTACTACCGGGCGTGGAAGGAGCACGGCGTCCGGGCCCCCGCGCAGGGCGTGCGCAGCGTCCCCTGGCTGGACGTCCGGTCCGACCGGCTGCCGGACGAGCCGGAGCTCGACGGCGTCGCGTTGCCCGAACCGGGGGAGAAGGCGGCCGGGCAGCGGCTCCGGGCGTTCCTGAAGGCGGCGCCCGAGTACGGCGAGCTGCGCAACCTGCCTGGCCGCGACGCGACCTCGCGCCTCTCGCCGTACCTGAAGTACGGCTGCATCCATCCCCGGACGGTGCTGGCCGCGCTGGCGGACAGCGAGGGGGAGAACGGGAGCCGACGCTCCGGCTCACGGGAGCGGTCCGGCGAGGAGCGGGTCCGCGGGGAACTCGCGTGGCGCGACTTCTACGCCGACGTCCTGTACCGCAACCCCGGCTCGGCCCGGTGGGACCTGACCGACGCGCTGACGTCCATGCGGTACGGCAACGGGTCCAAGAAGAAGGATGAGGAGCTGTTCGAGGCCTGGACGCAGGGGCGTACCGGCTACCCGATCGTCGACGCCGGCATGCGGCAGCTGCTGGCCGAGGGGTGGATGCACAACCGGGTGCGGATGATCGCCGCGTCCTTCCTCATCAAGGACCTGCACCTGCCGTGGCAGCGGGGCGCGCGATGGTTCCTGCGCCGGTTGGTCGACGGCGACCTCGCGTCCAACAACCACGGCTGGCAGTGGGTCGCCGGCACCGGCACCGACCCGGCCCCGTACTTCCGGATCTTCAACCCGACGCTGCAGGGGACGAAGTTCGACCCGGACGGCGATTACGTCCGCCGCTACGTGCCCGAGCTGCGCGACGTCGAGGGCGGGGCGGTGCACGAACCGTCGACGCTGCCCGGCGGCATCCCGGAGGGCTACCCTGCGCCCGTCGTCGACCACGCGACCGAGCGGAAGGATTCGCTCGCCCGCTACCAGGAGGCGCGGGACGCCTGACGGCCGGGCGAACTACTCGCATCGCGTCGGGGTAGGCATCCGGCCATGCCGACACGACGACTCGAGCGCAGCGCCGCCGACTTCGTCCCCGCCGGGACCGACCTCGCCGGGCTGGCCGAAGCGGCCCGCTCCTGCCGCGGCTGCGATCTCGCCGCCCTCGAGAACAGCGGGACCGTGTTCGGGGAGGGCCCGCCGGACGCCCGCATCGTCCTCGTCGGGGAGCAGCCCGGGGACATCGAGGACCAGCGCGGACGACCGTTCGTCGGCCCGGCGGGCAAGCTGCTCGACCGGGCGC
Organism: uncultured Actinomycetota bacterium; assembly: GCA_963783105.1. GTDB lineage: Bacteria > Actinomycetota > Actinomycetes > Frankiales > Frankiaceae > JAVEDQ01. Next base: position 328,861 of record CAWAMI010000001.1, on the reverse strand, counting down.
TGCACGAGGCGGGCATCGAGCGGGAGCAGGCATACGTCACCAACGCCGTGAAGCACTTCAAGTTCACGATGGCTTCCACCGGCAAACGACGCATCCACGCCAAGCCGGACGCCCTCGAGGTCGCGGCGTGCAAGCCGTGGCTGGTCGCGGAGCTCAACCGCATCCGCCCCGAACTGGTCGTGCTGCTCGGGGCGACGGCCGCGGGGACGCTGATGGGACCGTCGTTCCGGGTCACCAAGCAACGGGGTCAGCTGCTGGAGGGGCCGTCGGGCAGCGAGGCGAAGCTGCTCGCCACCATCCACCCGAGCGCGGTGCTCCGCGGCGGTGACCAGCAGGAAGCCATGTACCAGGGCCTCGTCCGGGACCTACAGGTTGCGGCGGCGGCGCTGACATCGTCGGTGTGAATCGTCTGACCAGGGGAACGAATGGCGCTGCGGATGGTTCCGCGTTGTCAATAGTTCACTCACGTAAGGGATGTGCGAGTCATCACGCAGATTCGCCCCGTGACGGGATGGCCCAACTCGGCTAGCCTGATCAGGTCGGCCCGCAGCCAAGCGGGCTAAGCGGGAGTAGTTCGCGCCCGCTGGTCGTTGTAGTGACCGACGGGTCGGAACCCCGATCTGGCGCCCACGATACCTCGCAACGACCGATTTCCCGCGTCGAGACTGAAAGACTTATGACTCCGCCTACTGCAACTGCTGAAGCTCCTCGCACCCGCCGTACCCGGAAGCCCTCGGCTTCCGCTGCGGCGAAGGCCAAGGCCGCTGCCGCCACTGCGGTCAGCGAGGAAGCCTCGCGTTCCCTGTCCACGATCGACCTCACCGAAGAGCTCGATGTCCCCCAGGTCGCCGAGCTCGTCGCGCGCGGCCGCGAGAACGGTGAGCTCTCGCTCGCCGAGCTCAAGGAGACGCTCGACAAGGCCGATCTCGGTGCCGAGCTGCTGCCCGCGCTCGTCCGTCGCCTCGGTGAGGCCAAGGTCGACGTGGTCGAGGAGGACGACCGGCCCGTCAAGCAGACCGCGTCCGAGGCGAGCGGCACCGGTGACCTGGTGCGGCTCTACCTGCGCGAGATCGGCAAGGTCCCGCTGCTCAACGCGGAGCAGGAGGTCGAGCTCTCCAAGCGCGTCGAGGCCGGCCTGTTCGCCCTGCACAAGCTGAACCACGGCGGCGAGATGAAGCCCGCCCTGCGGCGCGACCTGAACGCCCTGGTGAAGGACGGCAAGGCCGCGAAGCAGCAGCTGATCTCCGCCAACCTGCGGCTCGTCGTGTCGGTGGCCAAGAAGTACACCGGCCGCGGCATGACGCTGCTGGACCTGGTGCAGGAGGGCAACCTGGGCCTCATCCGCGCGGTCGAGAAGTTCGACTACGCGAAGGGCTACAAGTTCTCCACCTACGCCACCTGGTGGATCCGCCAGGCGATCGGCCGCGCGATGGCCGACCAGGCCCGCACCATCCGCATCCCGGTGCACCTGGTCGAGCAGCTCAACCGGCTGACCCGTCAGCAGCGGCAGCTCGTCACCACGCTGGGCCGCGAGCCCACCGAGGAGGAGCTGGCCGAGGCGCTCGACATCCCCGTCGAGACCGTCATCGACCTGCGCCGCATCTCGCAGGACACCGTCTCCCTCGAGACGGCGGTCGGCGACGACGGCGAGTCGGTGCTCGGTGACTTCATCGAGGACGCCGACGCGGTCGTGCCCGCCGACGCCGCCGCTTACGGGGCGATGCAGGACGAGCTGCACGTCATCCTGCGGTCGCTGCCGGAGCGGGAGCGCGAGGTCATCCGCCTCCGCTACGGCCTGGTCGACGGTCGGCAGCACACGCTGGCCGAGGTCGGGTCGCGGCTGGGTCTGACCCGCGAGCGCATTCGCCAGATCGAGAAGGAGACCCTCCGCGAGCTGCGGTCGGGCAACACCTCCGGTCGTCTGCGCGACTACCTGGACTGAGCAAGTCACTGCACGAACGAAGGCCGCGCGCGCTGGGCGCCGCGGCCTTCGTCGTGCCCGGGGTTGTGCGGGTTCACCGCCGTTCTGGGTGCGGTGGACTCGCACGGCTGACGCCTGTATGTGGACGACTGTCGCGGATCCACAGATGTCCAGACGCCCGAGCGTGGACGGGGTTCGGTGGGCCAGCCTGAGCGCATGGACCTGGACGAGTTGCTGGCGGAGCAGCGCGGCGTTGTCACGCTTGCGCAAGCCGCCGAGCACTCGCTGTCCGGCAAGGCAGTCGCGCATCGGGTGGCCGTCGGCAAGTGGCAGCGCATCCACCCGGGCGTGTACGGAACCTGGACCGGTGAGCTCGACGTCGAGCAACGGATCTGGGCGGCCTGCCTGTACGCCGGGAAGGGCGCCGTCGCGAGTCATCAGAGCGCCTGGTGGCTCGTGGACCGCAAGAGCGACCCGCCGGATGTGGTCCGGGTAGCGATCCCGAGCACCCGGACCGTCCTCTCCCGGACGGGAGTCCGCATCCTTCGCACCCGGCGTATGCACGAGGCCGACATCCAGCCTGACGCCAAGCCCCCGCGCTTCCGAGTGGAGCGGGCGGTGCTCGATTCGGCCGCGGCAGCCTCCGATGACCACCGCGCCGTCGCGCTCCTTGCCTCGGCGGTCCAGCGTCGGGTGACGACAGCCGACCGCCTCACCTCAGCGCTGGCTCGCTGTTCGAACAACCTGCCGCGGCGGCAGCTGATGGAGCGCGTGCTGCGGCTTGCCGGCGAAGGTGCGCACTCCCTCATCGAGGTGTTGCACCACGACGCCTGCTCCTCCCACGGCCTGCCCGACCCGCAGAGACAGCGCCGTATCGGGCCGTCCGTTGCCGACGCCGCCTACGACCTGCCGCTCGGGACCCTTCTCGCGGAGTTTGACGGTCGCACCGTGCATCTGGAGGCGTCGTCGTGGTGGGCGGACATGCAGCGCGACAACCGGAACAGCAATCAGGGGCTGCCCACGCTGCGCTTCCCTGGCTTCATCCTGCTCACCGACCCGCATCTGATAGCCGAGACCATCGCCACCGGGCTGCGGCGGCTCGGGTGGAGCGGCGAGTTCCGGTGCCCGCCAGGCTGTGCGGGTTCACAGCCCCCGGGGGTGTCGTAAGTTCGCACACCCTGGGTTGTGGCGGGGTCTGAGCCTGCGTGGCGCGCCAGGCTGTGCGGGTTCACCGCCTCCAGGGGTGCCGTAAGTCCGCACAGCCCAGCCGAGCGCGGGGCCGTGAGCGAGGCGGCGGGAGGGTCAGACGCCCCAGTCCGGGCGCAGCGGCATGCCCGAGACACCGTTGTGGGACCTGACCCCGAGCAGGTGATGCAGCTCCAGGTCGCCCTTCTCGAACGCCAGCCGCGAGCCCGCCATGTAGAGCGCCCACACCCGGGCGGTGCCCTCGCCGACCTCGGCCACGGCCTCGTCCCAGTGCGCGTCGAGGTTGCGGCACCAGTCCCGCAGCGTCATCGCGTAGTGCTCGCGCAGCGTCTCCTCGTGCCGCACCTCGAGCCCGGCCGCCTGCATGTGGCCGGCCAGCGTCGCCACCGACGTGAGCTCCCCGTCCGGGAAGACGTAGCGGTCGATGAAGCCGTCGGTCGTGGCGTGGTCGGTCGTGCGCGGCCGGGTGATGCAGTGGTTGAGCATCCGCCCCTGCGGCCGCAGCTTCGACGCCAGGAAGGAGAAGTAGCTCGGCACGTTCTTCACGCCGATGTGCTCGGTCAGCCCGATCGAGGAGACGGCGTCGAAGCCGTCCTCCGGCACGTCGCGGTAGTCCCCGTGCCGGATCTCCACCAGCTCGGACAGCCCCTGGTCGGCCACCGCCTTCGCGCCCCACTCGGCCTGCTGCCGGGACAGGGTCACGGCCACGACCTGCACGCCGTAGTGCTTCGCCGCGTGCCGGGCCATGCCGCCCCAGCCGCACCCGACGTCGAGCAGCCGCATGCCGGGCTTCAGCGCGAGCTTGCGGGCGACCAGGTCGTGCTTGGCCCACTGCGCCTCCTCCAGCGAGGAGTCGACCTCGGGGTAGGCGGCGCAGGTGTAGACCATCGACGGCCCGAGCACCAGCTCGTAGAACCGGTTCGAGATGTCGTAGTGGTGCCCGATGACCTGGGCGTCGCGCTCCTTCGAGTGCCGCCTCAGGCCGGCGCGGATCTGCGCCAGACGCTGCAGCGGCCGCTTGGCGCCGTACTCCTGCGGCGGCGGGTCCACCCAGCGCAGGGCCTTCGGGTCCACGTTGCGCAGGACGTCGAGCTTCGCGGCCAGCGACACCTCGCCGACGTGCTCGTGGTACACCATCCCGAGCCCGGCGTAGAGGTCGCCGGTGATGTCGAGCTCGCCCGAGACGAAGGCCCGGCCCAGCCCGATCTGGCCCGGCGAGAACAGCAGGTAGGACAGCGCCTTCGGGCTGTTCACACGGACCCCGACGACGGCGTCGGCCGGGCCGGCCGTGCTGCCGTCGTAGGCGGTGATGCGGATCGGCGCGCGGCCGAGCACGCCGCTCAACAGCTCGGCGACGGGTGTGCGCTTCACGCGGGCTCCTCTGCAGGGTGGGGGATGCGGACGGGTGGGGTCATGAGCGTCCGACGGTCTTGGCGTAGAGGTCGAGCAGCCGACCGGACGGGTCGTAGGTCTTCTTCAGCACCTCGTAGCGCGCGCCGCCGTACAGCGACCAGAACTGTTCGGGCGGGTAGAACGCCGTGGAGTACAGCGATTTGCGGCCACCGAGCTCGGCGACCATCTGTTCGATGCGCCGGTTGTGGTAGCCGTCGCTCTCGCCCGGCGGCAGCGGCGCGGTCGACCAGAAGCCGATGTTGACGTAGAGCCGGTCGGGCTCGAAGGCGTAGAGGTCCCACACCTGGGACGGGTCCCGCTGCCGCAGCGGGCACAGCCACACCGGCTCGATGCCGGTCTGCGCGTGCAGGAAGCGGAGGAACTCGGGCACCCGGGCGGCGGGCACCTCGATGTCCTGGATGACCTCCTCGCGCTCCGGCAGCCCCTTGCGCGCGTCCATCCGCGCCTTGACCCGGTACTTCCGCTCGAGGCCGACGATGCGCCAGTAGACGTTGGAGCGCCGCCACCGCGCCGGCCAGAAGCGGCGGATGCGGGGGTTCTGGGCGCCGAAGGCCCGCGAGCACCAGAACCAGTCGGTATCCCAGCGCCACAGGTACTGGGCGATCGTCATCCAGTCCTCGCCGTCCGAGCGGCCGGAGCGCTGGATCGAGCGGTAGTAGATGTCCTGGCCGGTGTAGTCCGAGGGCGTCACGCCGGACGGCAGCGACGACGCGTAGGTCCCGAGCGTCAGGTACGTCTCCGAGACCCCGGGGTCGCGCAGGGGGAACCAGGACCCGTCGAGGAAGTCGACCCGCCGGCCGTCGTACTCGCCGTCGAGCGCGATCTGTTCCAGCGCGGCGGCGGCCTCGTCCAGGTCGTCGAAGGGCAGGTGCCGCACGTGGACGTACGGCGTTACCTCTTCGAGTTCGATCCGCAGCCGCAGCGCGTAGCCGAGCGTGCCGTAGCTGTTCGGGAAGCCGGCGAACAGGTCGGCGTGCTCGTTGTCCGGGGTGACGAGCAGGATGCGGCCGTCGCCGGTGAGCACGTCCATCTCGAGGACGGACTCGTGCGGAAGCCCGTTGCGGAACGACGTCGACTCGATGCCGAGGCCGGTCACGGCGCCACCGAGAGTGATGGTCTTCAGCTGCGGGACGACCAGCGGCATGAGTCCGTACGGCAGGGTGGCGGCGACGAGGTCCTCGTAGGTCGTCATGCCCAGCACGTCCGCGGTGCGCGCCTCGCGGTCGATCGACAGGACGCCGGTCAGTCCGGTGGTGTCCAACGTGCCCGGGCTGTCCTCGCGCGGACGGAACAGGTTGGACGTCCGCTTCCGGAGTCGGACCGGAACGTCCGGCGGCAGGCCCGCGAGCTGCGCGCGCATCTGTTCGATGCGGTGCCGGTAGCCGACGGGCGTCAGATGGCCCTGTGGCTCGGTGAAGAAGTCGCGGGCCGCTCCGAGCAGGGCGGAGCCTGTGTTCGCGACATTGCTCAGCACGGGAGGCACCCCCGCCAGGATAGGCGATGGTTGCGCCGCGAAAGCGTTCTCGCCCCGGACCGTGTGGCTCATCGCAGCACGGTGTAGCACCTCAGAGGCCAGGACGCACGCCCTCAGGGCTCGAGCCGCTCGACGGTCCAACCGGACGGGTCCAACGGCTCGCCGACGCAGCGGTACCGCAACCGGTCGTGCAGCCGGTTGACCCGTCCCTGCCAGAACTCGACGCTGCGGGGACGCAGCCGGTAACCACCCCAGTGCTCCGGCCGGGGGACGTCGTCCGGATGTGCCGCGTCCAACTCCCGGATGCGCTCCTCGATCTCCGCGCGCGACGCGACCACCTCGGACTGGTGCGAGGCCAGCGCCGAGAGCTGGGACGCCCTCGGGCGGGCGGCCCAGATCCGGTCCGACTCGGCCGCGCTGACGCGTTCGACCGGACCCTCGGCGTGCACCTGGCGCTGCAGGTCGTGCCAGGGGAACAGCAGGCCCGCCTGCCCGGTCGTGTCGAGGTCGCGGCCCTTGCGGCTGCGGTAGTTCGTGGCCCAGAGGAAGCCGGCCGGTTCGACGGCCTTGAGCAGGACCGTCCGCGCCCGCGGGTAGCCGCTCGCGTCGACGCTGGCCAGCACCATTGCGTTGGGCTCGGTCAGCCCGGCCGCGTCGGAGAACCAGACGCCGAACTGCTCCCACCAGGTGGGGGCGAGGTCCTCCGGCTCGAAGGACCGGTTGCCGTACTCCCGGCGCAGCGCCGTCAGGTCGGCGGGCGGCAGGCCCTCGGAGGGCGGAAGGGCGGGACCGGGGGAGGGGCTCGGGCGCGGGCCGGGCGGTGGAACAGCCATGTCTGGAGTGCTGCCCCGCGGGCACCCGAACGCACCCGAACCTCACGTGCGGGCGATCAGCGATAAGAATGACGGCGGAACCGGCCGCATCCCGAACGGGATCGGGCGCATCCGCAGACCCGCGGAACCCGCAGACGCCGCTGGCGGCCCACAGGCCGACAGCGGCACCGAGACAGGCGATCAGGAGAGTCATGGCCGACACGGAGACCGTCTTCAAGCCGGGACTCGAAGGGGTCATCGCCTTCGAGACGGAGATCGCCGAGCCCGACAAGGAGGGCAACTCCCTCCGCTACCGCGGCGTCGACATCGAGGACCTCGTCAACCGCATCTCCTTCGGCAACGTCTGGGGCCTGCTGGTCGACGGCAAGTTCAAGCCCGGCCTGCCGCCGGCCGAGCCGACGCCCGTGCCGGTGCACTCGGGTGACATCCGGGTCGACGTGCAGAGCGCGATCGCGATGATGGCGCCGCAGTGGGGCCTGCAGCAGCTCATCGACATCGATGACCAGCAGGCCCGCGACGACCTCGCGCGGATCTCGGTGACGGCGATGTCCTTCGTCGGTCAGGCCGCCCGCGGCCTCGGCTACCCGATGGTCCCGCAGAAGGAGGTCGACAAGGCCGCCACGATCGTCGAGCGGATGATGATCCGCTGGCGGGGCGAGCCCGACCCCAAGCACGTCAAGGCGGTCGACGCCTACTTCGTCTCCGCCGCCGAGCACGGCATGAACGCCTCGACGTTCACCTCCCGCGTCGTCGCCTCCACCGGCGCCGACGTGGCCGCCTGCATCTCCTCGGCCATCGGCGCCCTGTCGGGTCCGCTGCACGGCGGCGCCCCGTCCCGCGTGCTGAAGATGCTCGACGACGTCGAGCGCGAGGGCGACCCGCGGGCCTACGTGAAGAAGCTGCTCGACAGCGGTCAGCGGCTGATGGGCTTCGGCCACCGCGTCTACCGCGCCGAGGACCCGCGCGCCCGGGTGCTGCGGCGCACCGCGCAGGAACTCGGTTCCAAGCGCTACGAGGTCGCGGAGGCACTCGAGGAGGCCGCCCTCGCCGAGCTGAAGGAACGCCGGCCGGACCGGGTGCTCGCGACCAACGTCGAGTTCTGGTCGGCGGTCGTTCTCGACTTCGCCGAGGTCCCGCCGCACATGTTCACCTCGATGTTCACCTGCGCCCGCACCGCCGGGTGGAGCGCGCACATCCTCGAGCAGAAGCGCACCGGCCGGCTGATCCGGCCGTCCGCCAAGTACATCGGCCCCGGCCCGCGGCACCCCGACGACGTCGAGACCGGCACCGTCCCGCCCGGCCACCAGATGTGACGCCTCCGCCCCGCTGAGACCGACCGACGAAGGAGCAGTCCGACCTTGAGCAGCCCGAGCAGCGGCGAGCCGATCACCCTTCCCGCCGAACTCCTCCCGACCGACGGTCGCTTCGGCTGCGGACCGTCCAAGGTCCGTCCCGAGGCCCTCGCGGCGCTCGCCGACACCGGCCGGGCGCTGATGGGGACGTCGCACCGGCAGGCCCCGGTCCGCAGCGTCGTCCGGCGCCTGCGCGACGGCCTGTCCGACCTGTTCCGCCTGCCCGACGGCTACGAGGTCGTGCTCGGCAACGGGGGCAGCACGGCCTTCTGGGACGCGGCCGCGTTCGGGCTGATCCGGCAGAAGTCGCAGCACGCCGTGCTCGGGGAGTTCTCGTCGAAGTTCGCCTCCGTGACGAAGGGCGCGCCGTTCCTGGACGCCCCGACGGTGCTCTCCGCGGACCCGGGGTCCGCGCCGCAGCTGTCCGCCGAGGCCGGCGTCGACGCCTACTGCCAGCCGCACAACGAGACCTCCACCGGCGTCCTCATGCCGGTGCGGCGGCCCGACGGGGCGGACGACGGCGCCCTGGTGCTGGTCGACGCGACGAGCGCGGCCGGCGGCGTCGCGATCGACGTCACGCAGTCCGACGTCTACTACTTCGCGCCGCAGAAGAACTTCGCGGCCGACGGCGGGCTGTACGCGGCGCTGTTCTCGCCGGCGGCGCTGGAGCGGGTCGCCGAGCTGAAGGCGTCGGACCGGTGGATCCCGCCCTTCTACGACCTGCAGACGGCGATCGACAACACGCGGCTCGACCAGACCTACAACACCCCGGCCCTGGCGACGCTGTTCCTGTTCGCCGACCAGGTCGAGTGGATGCTCGAGCGCGGCGGGCTCGACTGGTGCGTCTCGCGCACCACGGAGTCCAGCTCGGTGCTCTACACCTGGGCCGAGAAGACGTCGTACACGACGCCGTTCGTCGCGGACCCCGAGCTGCGGTCGCCGGTCGTCGGGACGATCGACTTCGACGACACGGTCGACGCCGCCGCCGTCGCGAAGGTGCTGCGGGCGAACGGGGTGGTCGACGTCGAGCCGTACCGCAAGCTGGGGCGCAACCAGCTGCGGGTGGGCATGTTCCCGGCCGTCGATCCCGCCGACGTGGAGGCGCTGACGGCGTGCATCGAACACGTCGTGGAACGACTGGCTGGCTGAGCGTGGAACGACTGGCTGGCTGAGCGTGGAACGACTGGCTGGCTGAGCGTGGAACGACTGAGCGGCTGAGCTGCACCTCGCCCTGCACGGTGTATCGGCAGCCCGTCGTGGCGGCTGTAGATCCGGGGCTCAAGGCAAACGGGTGACGTGCCGATAGCGGGAGAGTCCAACCGCGGTGCCCTCGCGCACCAGCTCGCCCGGAGGTCGACCATGGCCGTTGAGTCCCTGCCGCTCCCGCTCCTCGCTTCGGTGAAGGCGGCTCCGGCCCTGTCGGCACCGTCGACCCGGCTGTCGGCCGACCGGTACCGCGCCGCCATCGCGATCGCCGCCGCGTCGGTGTTCATCTCCGGCGTGGGATCCGTCTACGTCTCCGCGCAGGCCCGGGCCCTGAGCGCGACGGGCGCACCGGCGGCCGCTCCGGGCCAGGCCGACGCCGACGCCGCCGCCGCGACGCCGATCTCGATCGTCCCCCCGGGCCGCGATGCCGGCCCGCCCCGCCGCTGGGGTCCGGGCAGCGCGGTCGGCATCGCCGAGGCGTCGACGATCCGGAGCGGCCAGATCTACGAGAGCACCCACGAGGCCTCGCCGCTGTCGTCGACCATCCCGGGTAGCGCGAGCTCCTCGGCGAGTTCGTCGAGCTCGTCGGGGTCCAGCACGTCGTCGGGGTCCAGCACGTCGTCGCGGTCCAGCAGCTCGTCCTCGAGCAGCGCCTCGTCCGCCTCCAGCAGCTCGTCCGCCTCGAGCAGCGCGGCCGGTGCCTCCGCCGGCAGCTACGTGGTGAAGGAGGGCGACGACTTCGGCGCCATCGCCGCGCGGCTCGGGATCTCCTCCACGCGGATCGCGTCGCTGAATCCCGGCGTCGACTCGACCCAGCTCGCGATCGGCCAGTCGCTCCGGACCGGCTGATCGAGAGGCAGGAGCGGCCCGCGACGCGGGACCGGCCCGATCCGACCGGTCCCCACGCGTCTCGTCCCCGGCGGTGGGGGCAGAGACCGCTCATGGACTACGTGCATCTCGGCCGCAGCGGCCTGAGGGTCTCCCCGCTCTGCCTCGGCACCATGAACTTCGGCCCGCAGACCTCCGAGGAGGACTCGCACGCGATCATGGATCGCGCCCACGAGGTCGGCATCAACTTCTTCGACACGGCGAACGTCTACGGCTGGCGCAAGGGCGAGGGCTGGACCGAGCAGATCCTCGGTCGCTGGTTCGCCCAGGGAGACGGCCGTCGCGAGCGCACCGTGCTCGCCACCAAGCTGTACGGCTCCATGAGCGACTGGCCGAACGACACCTTCCTGTCGGCGCGCAACATCCGGCTCGCGTGCGACGCCTCGCTGAAGCGTCTGCAGACCGACTGGATCGACCTGTACCAGATGCACCACGTCGACCGCGCGACGCCGTGGGACGAGATCTGGCAGGCCATGGAGACACTCGTGGCGCAGGGAAAGGTGCTCTACGTCGGGAGCAGCAACTTCGCGGGTTGGCATCTCGCCCAGGCCCAGGAGCGGGCCCGTGCCCGGAACTTCCAGGGACTCGTCAGCGAGCAGTCGATCTACAACCTGCTGAAGCGGGAGGTCGAACTCGAGGTCCTGCCCGCCGCCCAGGCCTACGGGTTGGGCGTGATCCCCTGGAGTCCGCTCAACGGCGGGCTGCTCGGCGGTGTGCTGCGCAAGGAGCGCGAAGGCAAGCGACGCCTGGAAGGTCGGGCGCAGAACGCGCTGGAGGACAACCGGCAGGCGGTGGAGGCCTACGAGGCCTTCTGCGACGAACTCGGCTCCGACCCCGCGCTCGTCGGGCTGGCGTGGCTGCTGCATCAGCCCGGGGTGACGGGCCCGATCATCGGCCCCCGTACCGCGGAGCAGTTGGACTCCGCCCTGCAGGCTCTCGAGGTCGAACTCGACGACGGGGCCCTGGCCCGGCTCGACGAGATCTTCCCGGGCCCCGGCGGGCCGGCCCCCGAGGCGTACGCCTGGTGAGATTTCAGACGAGGATTCGCTCCAGCCGCTCCCGTGACGGTGCCGGCATCTGCAGCGGGACGACGTTCGCCCACCGCTCGATCCGCTCCGCCATTCCGGGTCGGGCCAGCACCTCGTCCGGATGGGCGAGGCAGCCGACCGTCTCGAGGAAACCGCGGAACACCTCGGGGTCGTGCAGCATGGCGGCGGCGAAGCCCGGCATGCGCCGATCCGGCGGGGGCGGGGGGTCCCGCCGCTCCCGCAGCGCCGTCATCTCCGCGAAGCGCCAGGCGTCCATCTGCCGCTGGAGCCGGTACCAGGGGGTGACGGATCGCTCGGTGGCGTCGTCCCAGGCGTAGGCGAACGCGTCGAGACCGCGAGCGGACCGGACGTCGCCGGAGCCGAGATCGAACTCGCGCATCGTGTCGCGGAGCGCGACGCTGTGGATCAACCCGACGCTCAGTCCCCGACCCGCGGACGGGTTGGTGCAGGCCCAGGCGTCGCCGACGGCGGCGAACCCGGTCGCGACCGGCCGGCCGTCGACGAGGAACCGCCGGTAGCGATCGACGATGCCGCTCATCGGCAGGACGTCGGTGAGCGGCTCGCCCTGCAGCCAATGCGCGTGCGCCGGGCAGGAGCGCACCACGCGGGAGAAGCAGCCGGACTCCCGGACCTGCTTGAACGCCGCGTCCTTCGAGGAGCCGAACAGCGTGACCGACCACGTGCCGTTGTCGCCGGCCAGGGTCAGGATCGAGAACGTGCCCATCGGCGCGAGACCGGGCCCGATGCGGGCGGGCAGGTCGGGGCCGGTGTAGTACCGCGTGTAGTAGACGAAACCGGCGTCGCCGCCCTCCTCGATCACCGGTCGGGCGCCGAGCGCCGGGAGCCAGGTGGTCGCGGGGCTGCGGCGACCGAGGGCGTCGACGACGAAGTCGGCCGGGATCGCCTCGCCGTCGGCGATCACCCCCGTCACGCGGGGAACGTCGGAGGCCTCGGATCCCGGAGCCCGGGCGGCGATCAGGCCGCCGACGCGGACGCCGCGCCGAACGGTCAGGCCCGGCTCGCGCTCGGCGATCCGGGCGAACGCCCGCTCGATCACCGGTCGGCGGCCCGTGATGTGGCGGAAGCGGTCGTCGTCGGGACGACGGGGATCGTCGGCCAGCGCCGGCGGCCGGACCGCGAACATGTCCTGCCACACGCAGCCGGAGTCGATCAGCTCCGCGAGCACGTCCGGCAGCTCGGCATCCAGGAGCCGGTGGAAGCGCGGGAACAGGTTGTGCGGCTGGCGGAACTGCGGCACGCCGCGCCGCTGCCAGGAGGACCAGGCGGCGTCCGGCGACTCCGGCACCGGCGCGGAGTCGCCCTCCAGCACGAGGACCTCGTGGCCGTCCCGGGCGAGCAGCAGCCCCGTGGCCAGACCGAGGACCGACCCGCCGCAGATGACGATCGAGGACATGGGGGACTCCCTCCGAGCGAGGAGAAGCCCGGCGGACGGCTCGGCCTGGCGCCGCAATGTGTCACACGCCGGCCTCGGCGGACAAGCGCGTTCCGGCTACCGGGAGCGGCCCGTCAGCCGCCAGGAGTCCAGCCGCTGGTAGTCCGGCTGGCCGCCCCGCATCAGGACGATCTCGTCGGCGCTCCAGGACGGGCCGACGACCTCGGCGAGACCCGCCGCGAGCGGGCGGAGATCGGCGTTGCGCCGGCCGCGGGCGAGGGTGAGATGTGCCCGGAACGGACGGTCCTCGACGGCATGGCCGGCCTTCTCGGCGGCCCGGCGTACCCCGGCCGCGAGCGGACGCAGGTCGGCCTCGAGCCGCGCCCACAGCACCCGGTTCCCGAAGCGTCCGCCGCCCGCGACGCGGGCCGCCACCGGCGGGTGCCGGGACGCGACGCGGGCCAGCCGCCCGGCCAGCTGCTCGTTCACGTCCACCGGTCCGAGGAAGCACAGGGTCACGTGCCAGCGGCTCGTCGCCACCCAGCCGAGGCCAGGCGCCTGCTCGCGCAGCCCGGCCACCGCCTCCTCGAGCGGAGCCAGCGCGACCGCCGGCGGCACGAGGGCGACGAACAGGTTGGCCGGCACACGGCGAGCGTAGGTGCCCCGTTTCGTGGTGCCCGGCAGCTTTCGTCGGGGCCGCTTCGTCAGGCACCGTAGACGTCGTGGAGGTTCCGGAACTCGCCGCGCGAGGGGATCGGGCTGCCGCCGACCGGTGGCGCGAGTCCCGTCGGTCGGCCCGCGCCGGCCTCGGATCGAGGTCCGTCGGCCGCCTCGCCGTCGCCCTCGCGACGGACGGTCGGGTCGCGGACACCGGACGTCAGATCACCGACTCCGGGGCGGAACTCGTCGGCCTGCTCGCGCCCGAGCCGCTGGAGTCGTTGGCGTGGGCGGCCGCGGCCGGCGCCCGGCACGCCTATCCGGACCTGCGGAGCCTGCTGGCCGACGAGGTGGAGGCGCTGTGCGTCGACCTCGATCTGCCGCTCGCCGGGGCGGTCTCCCGGGCGGCGGTCACCGCGGGCCTGCACCTGGTGCTCGCCCGCCCGGCCGGGGACGACCTCGAGCAGGTGCGCGAACTCGTCGACGCCGCGCAGGACGGCGAGGTCCTCGTCGCGGTCGCGCTGGCCGTGCGGGCCTGGTCGAGCGTGGCGGCCGTGCTCGACCTCCTGCCGGCGCTCGGGGCCCTGCGGCAGGTCACCGTCGTGGGCTGGCCGATCGGCCGGGAGGCCAGGCTGGAGCTCGTGGACCTCGTCCGCCGGCTGTGCGGGGACGTCCTGGCGGTGTGCACGGCGCCCGGCTCGATGCCGGCGGCGGATCTGCGGCCCGGCGAGCCGGTGACGCTCGCGCTGCTGACCGAGAGCGGGGCGACGGTGCTCGTCGCGGAGCGCCCGCTGATGACGTCGGCCGACGCCGCGGTGACGGTCGTCGGGACCGACGGCCGGCTCGTGTTCGGTTCCGACTTCGTCCGCCGTCAGGACGCGCGGGGAGTGGCCGCGTCGTCGCTGCCGGACGGCTCGTCGGTGGCGTCGGCGATCGGGGTCGCGCTCGCCGGGCTGGATGCGGACCCGCTCCCTCGTGACCCCTTCCGGTCGAACGCCACGGCGGCGACGATCGGCGACCTGCTCGCCGCGGCGCGGGTGCTCGAGGTTGCGGCGACGTCGTTCCACGTCGGTTCCTGGCTCGAGACCTGAGCCGCCCGCCGCTCGGCCATCGTGGCCCGGCGCAGGAGAACGGCGATGACGAGGGCGGACGCCGCGCACAGCGCACCTCCCACGACGAGCCCCGAGCGCGGGCCGGCGTGCTCGGACAGCAGGCCGATCAGCGGGGCGCCGAGCGGCGTCGTCCCGAGGAAGACCAGCAGGTAGAAGGACATGACCCGGCCGCGGATCGCCTCGTCGGAGGCGAGCTGCACCGTGGCGTTCGCGGCCGTGGTGAAGGTCAGGACCGCGGCGCCGGTGGGGACGAGCAGCAGGAGGAACAGCATCTTCGTCGGCATCAACCCGGCCATCGCCTCCGCGACGCCGAAGGTGACCGCGGCCCCGATCAGCAGTCGGGTCGAGACGCGGGTGCGGCGGGTGGCGAACGCGGCGCCGATCAGCGAGCCGACGGCCACCGTCGAGGTGAAGGAGCCGTAGGTGGCGGCCGTGCCGGCGAAGGTCTTGCTGGCCATCAGCGCGAGCGTCACGGGGAAGTTCAGGCCGAACGTCCCGACGACGCCCACGAGCACGATCGGCAGCAGGATCTCCCGGTTGCCGAGGATGTAGCGCAGCCCCTGGCGGAACTGCCCGGGCTCCCTCGCGGAGCGGCGCAGCGGATACAGCTCACGCGTGCGCATCAGCAGCAGGCCGGCGACGACGGCGACGTAGGAGCCCGCGTTGACGGCGAACACCGGCCAGGTGCCGAGCGCGCCGATGAGCACCCCGGCGACCGCCGGCCCGACGATGCGGGCGCTGTTGAAGGTGACGCTGTTGAGCGCCACCGCGTTGGACAGCAGCTCGGCGCCGACCATCTCGCCGACGAAGGCCTGCCGGGTCGGGGTGTCGAAGGCGTTCGAGGTGCCGAGCAGGGCGGCGAAGACGAACACCAGCGGCAGGTTCACGGCGCCGGTCGCGACGAGGACGGCCATGCCGGCCGCGAGGCAGCCCGAGGAGGTCTGGGTGATCAGCAGCAGGGTCCGCTTGTCGACCCGGTCGGCCACGACCCCGCCGTAGAGCCCGAAGAACAGCAGAGGCAGGAACTGGGTGGCCAGCACGCCGCCGAGGCCGATGCCGCCGCCGCCGAGCTCGAGGACCAGCCAGTCCTGGGCGGTCATCTGCATCCACGTGCCGGTCAGCGAGACGAGCTGCCCGCCGGCGAACAGGCGGTAGTTCCGGACGCGCAACGAGCGGAAGGAGCCGGCGGTCGGGGTCGGAGGGGTCGTGGGGGCCGTCGTGGCGGTCGGCGTGGGTTCTGGCCCGCGGTCCGGCTCGGTCACGCTCCGGCCAGCCGATCGAGGATGGGGACGACGGCCCGCAGCTGGGCCAGGTCCTGTTCCCCGAGTTCCTGCAGTCGCCCGGAGAGCCACTCGTCGCGGCGACGCTGATCAGCGGCGAGAAGGCGTCGCCCGTCCTCGCTCAGCTCGACGAGCACCTGGCGGCCGTCGGCGGGGGAGCTGCGCCGCACGACCAGCCCGAGGTCGGAGAGGTGGCCGAGGATGCGGGTCATCGACGGTGGCGACACCTTCTCGTGGCCTGCGAGTTCCCCCGCCGTCAGCGCGCCGTGCCGCCGCAGGGTGGCCAGCGCGGCGAGCTGGCTGGCGGTCAGGCCGGCGCTGCTGTCGCGCTCCTGGCGCATCCGCCGCGAGAGACGCATCACGGAGATGCGTAGCGCAGAGGAGAGGGCGGTCTCCGACGGCGCTGTCACACGTCGAGGTTATTACTTAGCTCTGCTAACGACAACCGAGTACCGATCAGCCTCCCTGGGTGTTCGCGGTTGTCGCGGGAATCGGGCGCTGGAACCGCGGGGACCGCGAACGGTCCCGCGCGGCCCGCGAACACCGGTGGGTGGCTCAGTGGGTGGCTCCCCGGGCGTTCGCGGTCAGCGAGGTTCTGGGGCGCTGAAACCGCGGGGACCGCGAACGGTTCCGCGCGGACCGCGAACACCGGTGGGTGGCTCCCCGGGCGTTCGCGGTTGTCGAGGTTCTGGGGCGCTCAGACCGCGGGGACCGCGAACGGCCCCGCGCGGCCCGCGAACACCGGTGGGTGGCTCAGTGGGTGGCTCGCTGGGTGTTCGCGGTTGTCGAGGTTCTGGGGCGCTGAAACCGCGGGGACCGCGAACGGTTCCGCGCGGCCCGCGAGCGGCCCCCCGACCAGCGAACACCCGCCCTGTCGGCGTGCTACTTCACCCCGAGCGCGCGCTCGATCGGGTCGATGGCGAAGTAGGCCACGAACATCAGCGACACGATCCACAGCAGCCAGCCCGGCTCGCGCCACTTGCCCTTCGCGGCCTTGATCGCCACGTAGGCGATGAAGCCCGCGCCGATCCCGTTGGTGATCGAGTAGGTGAACGGCATCAGGACGATCGTGAGGAATGCCGGGATCGCCAGGTCGTAGTCCGCCCAGGGGATGTCCTTCACCTGCGTCATCAGCAGGAACCCGACGATCACCAGCACCGGCGAGGCCGCCTCGTAGGGCACCACCTCCACCAGCGGGGTGAACGGGATCGCGAGCAGGAACAGCGCGGCCGTGACCAGCGACGCGACACCCGTCCGGGCACCCTCGCCGACGCCGGACGCCGACTCGATGTAGGTCGTGTTCGACGACGCCGAGGCCGCACCACCGGCGACCGCGGCCAGGGAGTCGACGAGCAGCACCCGGTTCACGCCCGGCAGCCGGCCCTCGGAGTCCAGCAGGCCGGCCTCGGCGCCCACGCCGACGACCGTGCCCATGGTGTCGAAGAAGTCCGCCAGCATCAGCGTGAACACCGCGAGCAGCGTTGCGACGACGCCGATCTCGAACGCACCCGAGATCGAGAAGTTGCCGAGAAGCGAGAAGTCCGGGCTGCCGATGATCTCCTTCGGCACCTCGGGCACGTTCAGCTGCCAGCCGGTCGAGTTGGCCTGTCCCGCGGCGGCCGGCACGTCGACGATCAGCTGCAGGACGATGGCGAACGCGGTTCCGCCGATGAGGGTCAGCAGGATCGCGCCGGGGACCCGCCGGGCGACGAGGACGGCACCGAGCAGCAGCCCTACCGCGAACACCACGATCGGCCAGCCGAGCAGCCGGTTCTCGATGCCGAGCGCGACCGGGGTGCCGCCCTCGCTGCGCCGCACGAAGCCCGCGTCGACGAAGCCGATGAAGGCGATGAACAGGCCGATCCCGACGCTGATGGACTGCTTCAGGGCCAGCGGGATCGCGTCCATGATCTTCTCGCGCAGGCCGCTGACCACGAGGACGGTGATGGCCAGCCCCTCGAGGACGACGACGCCCATCGCGCCGGCCCACGTCATCTGCGGTGCCAGCTGGAACGCGACGACGCCGTTGATGCCGAGCCCGGCGGCCAGGGCGAACGGGTAGCGCCCGAGGATGCCCATCGCCGCCGTCATCACGGCGGCCACAAGCGCGGTGACGGTGGCGATGGCGGCTGTGCTGAGCTTGGCGCCGTTGACGTCCTCGGCGCTGCCGAGGATCAGCGGGTTGAGCACGACGATGTAGGCCATCGTGAAGAAGGTGGCCAGCCCGCCGCGGACCTCCCGGCGCCCGGTCGAGCCGCGCTCGCTGATGGCGAAGAAGCGGTCGAGCCTCGCGGCGAACGAGCCGCGGGTAGGGGGTGGGTTCGGGCTGGCGGCGGGGGCTTTCGTCGCGTCGACCGCGGACATGCTGCTGGACTCCTACGGGGCGAGGGTGCGGGCAGTTCGGCGAGCCGAGACGGGGTCGGGAGCTCGACCCCGCATCGCGACGAGGAGGCGACGGTGGACCGTCGTCGCTGGTGCGGCCGGCGAGGAACGCCGGTGCGACGGGCGAGCCGTCGCGGTTGCTACCGTCCAGTGCACCATGAGCCGCGCCGACGTGCGCCTCCGCCCCGGTCGTCGGCAAGGGAGTGTGATCGTCACCATGCCGCGGACACCCGCCGTCCGCCGCGAGCCGCCGGAGCCGCTGCCCAACGACGGCGTCCGGACCGTGCTCGTCGGCACGATCCTGTGGGCGGTCGCGCTCGTCGTGCTACTGCCCTTCACCGGCAGGCTCGACGACGACGGCCACCTCTGGTGGATCGCCACCTGTGCCGTCGGAGCCGGACTCGGTCTGCTCGGCCTGCTCTACTGCACCCGCCGGGCCGCCAAGCTGCGGAAGGCAGGCACGAACCCCGGTACCGCCGACTGACGGCTCGCGCCTATCGCGTCCCGACCACGCAGCGCGCGATGCCCGGCACCCGGATCGCGCCGTCAGCCTCGAACGAGGCCACCTCGGCGAGAACCCGCCCGCGGATCCGATCCCGCGCCGCCTCGTCGATCGCGGACAGGGCCGCGACTGCGAGCGAGACGTGCTCACTCATCATCTCCCAGTACTGCTCGGGCGACTCGGTCACGAGTTCGAGCCCCACGTCCCACTCGGCGACGTCGCGCAGCCCCGCGCGCTCGTAGAGGGCACTGACGTAACCCGGCGCCGCGCACCGGAACATGCCCGGCCCGTCCGGATCGGGTGCCGGCAGCGCCACCTCGGTCGCGATCGCCTGCATCACGAGCGTCGTCCACGGGTTCCGCTCCGGATCGATCCACACCGAGGAGCACAGCCGCCCGCCCGGCCGGAGCACCCGTGCGAACTCGGCCGTCGCCGCGGCCACGTCGGGGAAGAACATGTACCCGAAGCGCGCGGAGATGCTGTCGAAGGCCGCGTCGTCGAAGGGCAGGTCGTCGGCGCTGCACACCGCCGTCCGGACGTTGGTGACGCCCTGCGCCCGGGCTCGCCGCGCGGCGACGTCCAGCATCTGAGCCGAGAGGTCCGTGAGGACGACGCGGCCCGCCGGCGCCAGCTTCGCGATGCTCAGGCCCGGCTCGCCCGTGCCCGAGGCGACGTCGAGATGCTGCTGGTCCGCGCCGACGTCGAGCCGTTCGATGATCGCCGCGCCGACCGGGGCCAGCTGATCGAGGATGATCGCGTCCCACTTGTCCCAGGCGGTGGACAGCCTGGCCCAGGCCGCGCGCTGCGCGTCCCGGATCTGTTCGGCGCTCGGCATCGCGGCCCTCCCGGCGTCAGAGCAGGTAGCGGGCGGGGTCGAACGAATCCAGCGGAATGATCCGGACCCGCGGCAGCACCGACTTGAAGCACTGGACGTCGTCCTCGAGGTCGAAGATCGTCAGCCCGGACGCGGTCAGCTCGGCGAAACGGGAGTTGACGAACTCGCGGAAGCCGAGCAGCCCGACCCGCCGACCCTCGGTCAGCAACCCCGTCATCTGCGGCAGGAAGTCGCCGTCGTGGCTCGCCAGGAGCACGTCGCCCGGACGCCCCACGAGCGCCTCGAGCGTGCGCTGGATGCCGATGTCGACGGCTTTCTCGCCTGGCCCACCGGCCAGCGGGATCGGCCGGTAGTCGAGAGCCAGCAGCGCGGAGATGAACGGCATCGGCAGCTGGCCGTTGGAGGCGTTGAGGAAGAACAGCGGAACGACCGGCTGCTGCCAGACCCCCGCGGCGAACTCGCGGACCCGGTCCCACCGCGGGCGCTCCTCGGGTCCCGGCCGGCGGCCGAGCACGGACAGCCCGAGGGTGGCGTCGATGTTCTCGCCGTCGACGAGCAGGTAGGTCGTGCCGGTGCCGGTTGCCGATCCCCCGCCGGGCGCGCGTTCGCTCACGGCTTGACCTTAAGGCGGCTCAGGAATGGCCGTAGGGCTCGGCAGCCTCGTCCGCGGCGGTGGCGGTGTCCGGCACCGAGCCGGCCTCGTCGGCCGGCGCCGGCGCATCCGCCGAATTCAGCGCCTCGAGCTGGTCGTCGTCGAGCACGACCGGCTGCGGGTGCGCCGACGGCAGCAGCAGCGCCTCGGAGTGGGCGCCGCAGCCGTGGTCGATCGAGACGATCTGGCCGTCGTCCGGCGCGTACTCGTTGCAGCAGGCGCCGAACAGGCGGCCGAGTGCGCCGACGAGCCGGACGTGGAACCCGCAGCTCTCGCAGCTGGCGGGGGCAGCCTTGGCGATGCGCGCGTCGGGTCCGGGGTCGCCCTCGATCCAGCGGGTGGCGGTGGTGTCGCGGCCGATCGCCGAGAGCACCCGGGAGCGACCGAGGCCGAGCTCGAGGAACAGCGCGTCGTCCGAGAACGCCTCGACGTCGGCGTTGCGCAGGGCGAGCCGCTCGTCGTCGGCGGCGGTGGGCAGCAGGTCGCCGACCCCGAGGTCGCCCGGCTGCAGCCGTTCCGACCACGGCACCCAGGCCGGGGCGATCAGCGCCTGCTCGCCGGGGAGCAGCACGACCTCGTCCACCGTCACGTTGCGGGCCCGGGAGGCCCTCGCCACCGAAACGGCCCAGTACCAGCCGCGGTAGGCCGGCGTCTTGCAGGCGAAACGGTGCACGACCAGCCGCTCGCCCTCGGCCAGCACCCCCAGGTGATCGCCGACCTCGCCCGCGTCGCCCGCCTCCTGGACGGCCGCGTCGCGGGCCGCGTCAACGGCGGCGGCGCAGACGGCGTCGAGTCGATCCCGCGTACGTGGCGAAGTCACGGTTCCATCGTGCCCGAGTCGGCCGATACGCGCAGCAAGGACATCGGATGGTGCCCCGGACCACGTCCGGCGAGGGGTGGCGGACCGAGCCGTCCACAGGTTCGGCGAGGACGCTTGGCCCCGCGCGCGGAACGGGTCAGGATTTCGTCGATCGGATCGCGCGGATCGTGTGTGGCTCCGACGGAAAACGGGGGGAGACTGCCGGGCATGGGTGTGGGCGGCCGTCTGACGCGAGGCGTCGGCAAGGTGCGTCAGAGGGTTCGGCGCGGGGGAGCCGAGGAGTCGGGATTCGCCTCGCTGCAGGAGCTGATCTTCGTCAGCTCCGCGGGGGACGCCCTCATCGCGGTCGCGCTCGCGGGTAGCCAGTTCCTGTCGGTCCAGCCCGGCGAGGCGCGCAACAAGGTCGCGCTCTACCTGCTGATCACCATGGCGCCGTTCGCCCTCCTCGCGCCGTTGGTCGGCCCGACCCTGGACCGCTTCCCGAACGGCCGCCGCGTGGCGCTCGGCATCACGCTGCTCGCCCGGGGGGCGCTGGCCTACAGCCTGGCGGGCTACATCAACGGCGACGGCCTGCTGCTGTATCCGCTGGCGCTCGGGCTCCTGATGCTCTCGCGGGCCTTCGGCGTGGCCAGGAGCGCGGTCGTGCCGCGCGTGGTGCCGCGGAACATGACGCTGGTCAAGGCGAACAGCCGGCTGACGCTGACCACGGTCGTCGCCGGCCTCGTGCTCGCGCCGCTCGGCTACGGGATCGCCGAGGGCATCGGCTACGACTGGCTGCTGCGCTTCGCCGCCGTCATCTTCGGGGTCGGCATGTTCTTCGCCTGGGTCCTCCCCGCCCACGTGGACAGCTCCGAGGGCGAGCAGCGGGTCACGTCGATCGGTCGCGCCGCGGTGACCGGCGGGAGCCGTTTCCGCCGCGTGCTGGGCGAGCTGCCCGCCGCGCTGCGCAGCGCGACCGCGGCCCGCGCCCTCGTCGGCTTCCTGACGATCTTCCTCGCCTTCTACTTCCGCGAGCACGACGGAGGACTGCGCGCCATCGGCCTGCTGGGCCTGTGCGCCAGCGTGGGCAGCGGCGTCGGTGTGTTCCTCGGCGGCCGGTTCAAGAAGGCCAAGCCGGAGAGCGTGATCCTGTTCGCGCTCTTCATGGCGCTGACCGGCTGCGTCGGCGGGGCGTTGATGTACACGCAGTCCATCGCGCTCGGCGCCACCCTGCTCGCGACGATGGCCGGCTCGATGGGCAAGCTCGGCCTGGACGCCGTCATCCAGCGCGACGTCTCGGAGGAGACGCGGAACTCGGCGTTCGCCAGCACCGAGACGGCGATGCAGCTGTCCTGGGTGCTCGGCGGGGCGATCGGGCTGCTCCCGATGCCGGCGACGCTCGCGTTCATCCTCGGCGCGGTCGGGGTCGGGTCGGCGCTGATCGCCGAGACGGTGTCGCTGCGGCGGGTGCGGCGTCTGCCCGTGGCGGGGGCGACGGGCGCGTCGGTGAACACGACGACTCCCATGACCGTGACCTCGCCGACGATCCCCGCGGGCTGATCGGGTGCCGACCCTGCTCGATTAGAGTCGACAATCATGCGTCGACCGCGCGCCGCCGCGCTCCTGTGCCTGCCGGTCGCCCTCGTCCTGCTCGCCGGGTGCGAGAAGCCGACCCCCGAGGTGACCGTCCAAGGCGGCGGGACGAGCCTGCGCACCGAGCCGCTCCGCTACAACCTGGACGGGAAGACGGTCGAGAACCGCAACGGCCCGAAGGTCCTCGCGGTTCGCCCCGGTCAGACGGTGAACATCAGCGTCGACAAGAAGGTCGCCGACGCGGGCTGGCTCGTCCTTCTCGGCAACAAGATCACCCGCATCGACCGGGGGCAGCACCACTACGCCTTCCCGGCCCCGGACTTCGCCAACGAGCCGGAGGTCTCGCTGGTGGTCTTCCAGCAGCCGCCGTCCGGTGGCGACGCCACGGGCTCCTGGATCTTCACGCTTCGCCAGAAGATCTGACCCTCCGCCGGTCAGGCCTCGAGTTCGTTCGCGACGGCGTGCACGACCTTCGCCACCTTCTGCGCGTGCCGACGGTCGGGGTACCTGCCGCGGCGCAGATCGCGCTGCACCGAGTCGAGCAGCTGGATCATGTCCTCGACCATGCCGTGCAGCTCCTCGGGCGAGCGCCGGGCCGCGGCCACCCGCTGCGGCGCCTCGAGGAGCCGCACCGACAGCGCCTGCTCGCCGCGGCGCCCCTCCGCCACCCCGAACTCCACCCGCGCGCCGGGCTGGAGCGACTCCGTGCCCGGGGGCAGCGCGCCCTTGTGCACGAAGACGTCGCCGCCGTCGTCCCGGCTGAGGAAGCCGAAGCCCTTCTCGACGTCGAACCACTTCACCCGACCGGTGGGCACGTGCACGCTCCAACTGAGGCGACAGCTGATGTCGTCACAGCCCCGGCGGGGGTCCGTCGGGGCAGGGACGTCGTAAGCCTATGCACCGGCGGAGGCGCACCCGGGGAGCCGTCGGGTCGCCCGCCTACGCTGGAGGTATGGCAGTGGGGCAGGAGCCGGGGGCAGCGAACCCGGGGGCAGCGAACCCGTCGGCAGCGAACCCGGCGAGCGGCGGGACCCGACCCGGGGACGGGCTGGTCCGTGCCGGCGCCGTCGTGTTCGGGGTGGGCCTGATCGCGGTGTTCGTGGTGGTGCTGCCGTTCTTCTTCGGCAAACAGAACTGGCCCCTGCCGTTCAACCTGGCGGCGGGGGTGCTGCCGCCCCTCGGCCTCGCGCTGGCCCTGGCGGGGCTGGTCCGGTCCGCCCGCAGCACGGCGCGGGCCAACCGGGCCGCGACCGCTCCCTCGGACGAGCCTCAGCGGTAGGGCGTCGGGTCCGGCAGCAGCTCGTTCATCGAGCCGCTGCGGAATCCCCGGGGGTCGACCTCGACGTCGGCGAAACCCGGAACGACGCTGACCAGATCCGTCCGTCCCTGCAGCGCGGGGACCAGCTCGGCGTCGACCTCGACGCGGGCGCGGTCCCCGAGGTCCCGCACGCGCAGGTTGCGCACCGGCAGCCCCTCCGCCGACAGGGTGCTGCGCAGGTGCACCTCCGCCCGCTCGACCCTCGCCAACCGCTCCGGGGTGATGCGGATGCCGAAGGCCACCCGGCTCGACAGGCACGCGGCGGCGGGCTTCTCGGCGGTGGCCAGGCCCCACCGGCGGCTGGCGGCCCGCACCTGCGCCTTGGTGAGCCCGGCGTCGCGTAGCGGCGTCAGTGCGCCGCGCTCGGCCGCCGCGCGGATGCCCGGCCGGAAGCCCGCCACGGCGTCGTCCGCGTTCGTCCCCGTCGCGATCGCCGGGATGCCGAGCCGGACCGCGAGCGGGCCCAGGACGTCGAGCAGTTCTGCCTTGCAGAAGTAGCAGCGGTCGCCGGCGTTGTCGGCGTAGCCCGGGCGATCCATCTCCGCGGTCCGCACGGTTTCGTGCCGGACGCCGAGGTCGGCGGCGAACGCCCGGGCGGCGTCGAGTTCGGCGGACGGGAGCGACGGGGACTGGGCGGTCGCGGCGACCACCCGATCCGTCCCGCAGCCGCGTGCGGCCGCCGCCAGCAGGAACGCCGAGTCGGCGCCGCCGGAGAACGCGACGACCAAGCGTCCTTCGCCGCGCAGTCGCGCGTCGAGGGCGGCAAGACGCTCGTCGAGAAGACCGTCGAGAAGGGGACCGTCGTTCGCACGCCCCTCGAACCGACCCTCCACAGGGCCGAGCCTACGGCCCGGCGTGAAGCCGAGCCGCTCACTACCCTGGTCCGGATGAGCGCGGGGCCGGTCGACGCCGAGGGGGCGATTCCGCAGCTGCCCGACGGCTCCGACGGGCCCGGCGGGCCCGACGACGAGCAGCCCGTCACGTTCGCCGGCTGGCTGTCCACGCTCGGCGACGACGCGCTGCTCCAGCTGCTGCAGGCCCGGCCCGACGTCTCCGTGCCGCCGCCGCCCGACTTCGAGGTGCTGGCCCGCCGGCTCGCCGCATCCGCCAGCGTCGCCCGGACGATGGAACGGGTCGACCAGTTCGGGCTGGAGATCCTCGAGACCCTGATCCTGCTCGGCCGTGCCACCTCCGTCGCCGAGACCGCGGAGCTCACCGGCATCGACGAGCCGGCGCTGCGCGTCGGGCTGGACCGGCTGCGGCGCCTCGGCCTCGTCTGGGGAGGGGACGACGCCGTCCATCTGCCGAGGGGCGTCGCCGACGAGGTGGGCCCGCGCCCCCTGGGTCTCGGCCGGGCCGCCGCCGTCCTGTTGCGCAGCGAGGTCGGCCCGGAGGAACGGGCGACCCTCGCCGCCAACCTGACCGTCCCGCACCGGACGCAGGGCGCGCTGGCCGCGCTCATCGCCTTCTACGACGACCCGGATCGGGTCGCCGGGGTGCTGGCGGACGCCGGCCCCCCCGAGCGGTCGCTGCTCGAGCAGCTCGCGTCCGGCTCACCGATCGGCTCCACCGGCAATCCCGTCGTCGTGCCGGAGCTGGACGACGCCGCCACCGCGGTCTCCCGGCTGCTCGCCCGCGGGCTGCTGATGCCCGCGGGCGGCGATCTGGTGGAGCTGCCCCGGGAGGTCGCCCTCGCGCTGCGCCGCGGTGAACAGAACGAGCCGCCCCCGGGCGACAAGAGCGAGTTGCGTCGGCTGCTCCAGGGCCGCCTGCACCCCGACCCCCCGGAGCTCGTCGGGCGGGAACTGGCCCCCGACGACGTCGACGTCGGTTCCGCGACCACCGCCGCCGAGCTGCTCCGCTGGCTGGACGCGCTGCTCGGCCGCTGGGAGAAGGCGCCGCCGACGCTCACCCGCACCGGCGGGCTACCCGTGCGGGAGCTGCGGGCGGCGGCCAAGGATCTGGGGTTGCCGACCGACACCGTCGCGCTCCTCGCCGAACTCAGCCGGGCCGCGTCGCTGGTCGCCGCCACCGCCGGGTCGGACACCTCCATCGTCCCCACCGAGTACGTGGACGACTGGCGCACCCTGCCGAACGAGCGCCGGTGGGCGGTGGTCGCGCAGGCGTGGCTGGAACTCGACGCCTACCCAGGGTTGGCGACGAGCGTGCAGCCGCGGCGGGTGCCGGGCGTCGACCCGGACGAGCCGCTCAAGGCCGTCCCCGTCTTCTCCTGGGACCTGCGCCGCCCGGGTGCCTCCAGCGCGAGGCGTGAGGTGCTCGAGGTCCTCACCGCCGCCTCCGCCGGCCTCGCACCCGACCCCGAGGCCGTCGCGGACCGCATCGCCTGGCAGGGGCCGCGCCGGCACCGCGGCTGGTGGGACACCGTCGTCACCTGGACCCTGACGGAGGCGAACCTGCTCGGTGTCACCGGTCGAGGCGCCCTCGGCGGCGCCGGCCGGGCGCTGCTGAGCGAGGGGCCGGACGCCGCTGCCGCCGCCCTCGGGCGGCACCTGCCCCCGCCGGTCGACCACGTCCTCATCCAGGGCGACCTCACCGCCGTCGCCCCCGGGCCGCTCGAGCCGGTGCTGGCGCGCGAGATCGGACTGGTGGCCGACGTCGAGTCGGCGGGTGCCGCCACCGTCTTCCGGTTCTCGGAGGCCTCGATCCGGCGGGCGCTCGATGCGGGTCGGGGCGGGGACGACGTGCAGGCCCTGATCGCCCGGGCCGCCCGGGGTCCGGTGCCGCAGTCGCTGACCTACCTCATCGACGACGTCGCGCGGCGACACGGCCGCATCCGCGTCGGCAGTATCTCCTCCTATCTGCGCTGCGACGACCCCGCGCTGATGGCCGAGGTCGTGGCCGCTCGGCGGACGGGCTCGGTCGACCTCCGCCAGGTCGCGCCGACCGTCGCGGTCTCGTCCGCGCCGCTCGATCAGGTGCTGGAGGTCCTCCGCGCCGCCGGGTACGCCCCCGCCAGCGAGGGCCCGGACGGCGCGATCCGGGTCGAGCGGGAGCCGGTGGAACGGGTGCCGGTGCCCGCGCGGCGGATGGGTTCGAGGTCCGGCGTGCCGCTGGATCACCTCCGGGCGACGGTACTGCGGCTGCGGCGGGCCGAGACGGCGGCCCGTGCCGCCCAGAGCCGCGCTTCGGCCGGGGCCGTGCCCGGCGAGCCGGTGCGCACTCCGGGGCAGATCCTCGCCCGGCTCGGCGAGGTGGTGGATCGCGGGGGTGCCGTCGAGATCTCCTACGTCAACCTCGAGGGCCGCTCCAGCCGCCGGGTGCTGCATCCCCTGCTGCTCTCCGGCGGCTACCTCACCGCCTACGACGAGGAGAGCGGGGAGCGACGCACCTTCGCCGTCTCGCGCATCTCGTCGCTGGCCGAGCTCGGCTGACGCCGAATTCTGTCGGAGGCGACACCTAACCTGGAGGTGCGCGGGGAGACGCCCGCGCGATCACCGTGGAGGTGCACGTGGCCGACGGGCCTCTCATCGTGCAGTCGGACAAGACCGTCCTGCTCGAGGTCGACGCGCCTGACGCCGACGAGGCGCGGCAGGCGCTCGCCCCGTTCGCCGAGCTGGAGCGGGCGCCCGAGCACATCCACACCTACCGCATCACCAACCTGGCGCTGTGGAACGCCCGCGCCGCCGGGCACGACGCGGAGCAGGTCGTCGACGTCCTCGTCCGCTTCGCGAAGTACGCCGTCCCGCACGCGCTGCTGGTCGACATCGCGGACACGATGGACCGGTTCGGCCGGCTGCGGATCGAGAATTCCCCGGTGCACGGCCTGGTGCTGCACGCGCTCGACCGGGCGGTGCTCGAAGAGGTCGTGCGGTCGAAGAAGATCGCGCCGCTGCTCGGCGGCCGGGTCGACGACGACACGATCATCGTCCACCCCTCCGAGCGCGGTCGGCTCAAGCAGCTGCTGCTCAAGATCGGCTGGCCGGCGGAGGACTGCGCCGGCTACGTCGACGGTGAGGCGCACCCGATCGAGCTGCGGCAGGACGGCTGGGAGCTGCGGAGCTACCAGCGGGAGGCCGTCGAGGGGTTCTGGGCCGGCGGGTCCGGTGTGATCGTCCTGCCGAGCGGGGCCGGCAAGACGATCGTCGGCGCGGCGGCGATGGCCAAGGCGGGGGCGACCACCCTCATCCTGGTCACCAACACCGTCGCGGGGCGGCAGTGGAAGCGTGAGCTGTTGGCCCGCACCTCGCTGACCGAGGAGGAGATCGGCGAGTACTCGGGGGAGCGCAAGGAGGTCCGGCCGGTCACCATCGCCACCTATCAGGTGATGACGACGCGGCGGAAGGGCGAGAACCTGCACCTCGGCCTTTTCAACGCGCGTGAGTGGGGGCTGATCGTCTACGACGAGGTGCACCTGCTTCCGGCTCCGGTGTTCCGCATGACCGCCGACATCCAGTCCCGGCGCCGTCTGGGCCTGACCGCGACGCTGGTGCGGGAGGACGGCCGGGAGGCGGACGTCTTCTCACTCATCGGCCCGAAGCGCTACGACGCCCCGTGGCGCGACATCGAGGCGCAGGGCTGGATCGCCCCGGCGACCTGCACCGAGGTGCGGGTGACGCTGACCGACGACGAGCGGATGACCTACGCGGTCAGCGAGCCGGAGGACCGGTACCGGGTGTGCGCGACCGCGGCGTCCAAGCGGCCGGTGGTGCGGATGATCGCGGATCGGCACCGCGGCGACCGGGTGCTGGTCATCGGCGCCTACCTGGCCCAGCTCGAGGAGCTGGGCCAGGACCTCGACGCCCCGGTCATCCAGGGTTCGACGCGCAACGCGGAGCGGGAGCGGCTGTTCGAGCAGTTCCGTACCGGTGAGATCACCACGTTGGTGGTCTCGAAGGTGGCCAACGTGTCCATCGACCTCCCGGAGGCGGGCATCGCCGTCCAGGTCAGCGGCACGTTCGGCTCGCGGCAGGAGGAGGCGCAGCGCCTCGGCCGCGTGCTGCGGCCGAAGAGCGACGGCCGGCCCGCGCACTTCTACACGGTGGTCGCCCGCGACACCCTCGACTCCGAGTACGCGGCGCACCGTCAGCGCTTCCTTGCGGAGCAGGGCTACGCGTACACCATCGTCGACGCCGACGACCTGCCGGCCACCGACGGCTGAGCCGGACTCCGCAGGGTCGGGTCGGACGTTCGACCGCGCGAACGGCTCGTCCGGCTCAGGAGCTGGTGCCGCCCCCGAAGGCGGCGCCGAGCTGGCCCAGCTGGCCGAGGATCTGCCCGAAGTCGGTCACCTGATCCGCCGGGGGCGCGGTGACCGGCGCGGTGGCCTGGCCGTAGTCGTAGAACTCCATCGTCAGCTTCGTCTGCAGCGAGCTCGGGGTCGCACTCGGTGCAGCGGTCGTCCCAGGGGTTCCAGCCGGCGGCTTGGCGGCGAACTCGACGGTGATGCGGCGTACGAGGCCCTGGTCGTCGATCCAGACGTCCTCGGGGATCGTCGCCTGCCCGCCGAGCGCCTGCTGCAGCTGCTCCCGCTGCTGCGGGCTCAGCTTCTGGGCGTCCGCGGCCTTCGCCACGTCGACGTCTGCGTGGTAGCGCACGGTGTGCACCCCGCGGACGGTCTCGTCCCCGACCTTGGTGACGTCGCCGGCGCCCTGCAGCGTGCTCAGGATCTGCGCCGGGTTGCTGCTGTCGAGGCTGCCGAACGGGTTCTGGCCCGCCCCGAATGCGCGGGGGTCGAGCTTGAGCCAGGACTTCCCGCCGAACTGGGCGGCGGCGGCCTCCGGGACACGGATGTAGAGCACGTCGTCGACGACCCGTTCCTCGATCTGCCCGACCGGCGGAACGGTGAGGGTCAGCTGGAAGGTCTTGCCGGCGAAGTCGATGGCCCCGGTGCCGTCCAGGCGGATCGTCCGGCCGTCGGCGGCGACGGTGCCGTTGAGGTCGACCTTGGCGTTCTTGGCGGCGGTGGTGCGGGCGGCCGCGCCGGTGACGACGACGGTCGGGTCCCCCTGGGCGACCGACGACGAGCCGCCCTTGCCGTTCCCTCCGGACCCGCCGCACGCGACGAGCACCGCCGCCAACGCCCCCGCGCTCAGCAGCCGGCCCGCACGACCCCAACCCGATTTCCGGTCCCCGCCTGCCATCCGACTCCCTCCGCCGCTCCCGCCGGGCTCATTCTGCCCCGGCGGTTGCGGCGGCGGGCCCCGGTCTGCTGGGGACGCAAGGTTTTCGTCAGCTGCGGTTCGGCCCGCAGGATCAGTCGCCGTGACCGGTGGCGCCGGTCAGCTCCTGCAGGGACGCCACCTCGCTCGCGGGCGGCTGCGGGAAGGAGACGTCGGCGGTGTTGAAGTCGAACAGCTCGACCGTCGCGGTCGGGGTGGAACCGGCGGGCAGGGTGTTGGTGTCCGGCGGGGGGATCCGCACCGTCATCTTCCGGACCAGCCCGGCGTCGTCGAGCCAGACGTCGGCCGGTGTCGGCTTGTTGCCGGTCGCCTTACGGAACGTCGTGGCGAAGGTCGGTTCGAGGCCGGCGTTCGCGAGCTTGGTCGGGTCGATGGCGCCGGTGAAGTGCGTGGCCGTGCCGCCGCGGACCGGCTCCGGGCCGACCATCGAAACGTTGCTGATCGCGGTGCCGGTGGAGACGATGTCCTTGGGGTCGAAGGCGTAGAGGCTCAACGGATCCGGGGACTTGGCCTGGGATTGGTCCACATCGACCGACACCCAGTTCTTGCCCTGCAGCCCGGC
This sequence comes from uncultured Actinomycetota bacterium, assembly GCA_963783105.1. Classification (GTDB taxonomy): domain Bacteria; phylum Actinomycetota; class Actinomycetes; order Frankiales; family Frankiaceae; genus JAVEDQ01. The sequence goes on along the minus strand of CAWAMI010000001.1, from coordinate 298,294 downwards.
CTCATACGGCAGGGCCACGTACAGGGTGCGACCGAACAGTCGCTGCTCGGCGTTGTCCGCGTTCGGGACGGTCATGCGCAGCTTGTCCCCGGAGAAGTCGATGGTGCCCTCACCGAGGACGTCGGTGAGCTTGCCCTCCTGGAAGACCGGGACCGAGAGGCTCAGCCCGGCGTTGCCGGACGTGACCGTGCGGCCTGCGGCCGCGGCGACGACCTGGGTCGGGTCGCCCTGCAGGACCGGGGACAGCGTCGGGCCGACCGGGCCGGCGGCCTTGGCCGAGCCGCCGCAGCCGGACAGCAGTGTCGTGGCGGCGAGAGCCGCGACCGCGGAACCGGCGGCGAGCCGGGACGCCACGGACCGGGAAGCGGTCGCGTGGGGCAGGGGCAGGGGCAGGGGCAGGCGAGGCATGGCCCTCCTTCTTTGACGACGAGCCGCGGGCGGGGCGGCGACGTGCCTATCGGAGGGGAGAGCGGCGGCGGTAGCCGGTGTGACCGAATTGCGATCGCCTGCACGGGCCGACAGTCGTCAGCGGCTCGGCGACCGCGGCCGATCATCCGAAACCGCGCGAGTCCTGCTTCAGCGCCGTGTCGACGGTGACGGCGCTCGCGATGACCATCGCGCGCAGGGGATCCTGCAGCCGCTGGTGGATCTGCACGACGTAGTTGTCCGCCGTGGTGAACATCGTCCGGGCGAAGCCCTCCCAGGTCTTCGTGATCCGGGCGACCTCGGTACCGCCGCCGTCCTGGATCGAGAAGTTCCAGGCCCGCCAGTTCTCGGCGTTGATCGAGCCGATGCTCTGGCCGCCGACCATCAGGCCGAACTTGATCTTGCCGAACACGTTCTGCTGCACGATCTCGCCGATGGGCGAGCCGTCCCCGAAGGAGACCAGCACGCGCGACTTGAACACCTTCGCCGGCCGGGTGAGCACGAGCAGGACCTGGCCCGCGTTGTCCCGGACCTCCAGCCGGTGCGTGAAGAACTGGTCCAGCGAGGAGACGAAGCGGACCGCCTTCTTCAGCCCGCTCTGGCCCACCTGCACCACGGAGCCGAGCTGGTTGCCGCCCTGGTCGAAGACGGCGTACTCGTTGGTCAGCTCGATGAGCTTGGTCTTCTGGTTGACGACGAGCACCGGCTCGTCGAGCAGGTGGCCGCTGCCGCCGCTGGCCCGTCCCAGACCGGCCTGCTGCTGGACCTGGCGCTGCACGCGGTCCGGGTTGTAGTTGGTCCGCACCTGGCCCTGCTGCTGCTGGCCGTAGTACTGCTGGCCCTGCTGCTGCTGGCCGTAGTACTGCTGGCCCTGCTGCTGCGGGCCGCCCTGCTGGCCTCCGTAGTAGCCCTGGCCGTACTGCTGCTGCTGGCCGTACTGCTGGCCGTGCTGTGGCTGCTGCGCGGGGGCCTGCTGCTGGCCCTGGGGCTGACCCGGCTGCCCGTCCTGCGTGTGCTCGGTCCAGCCGCTGCCGTCCCACCAACGAAGGGAGTGCTGACCAGACGGATCGGCGTACCAGCCCGGAGCCGGCGCGGAGTTGCTCATGAGACAACGATGCCATTTCCCGGGCCGCAACATCACCGGGGCCTCGGAGTTGGGTGAGATCTGTCGGGCCCCGGCCGACGGACCCTGCCCAAGCCCGGTCGGAGCCCCGAACGGCCGCGAGGGCGGCCCTCCCGGAGGAGGACCGCCCTCGGCGGAGTGTTGCGTCAGGGCCGGATCAGAAGTCCATGTCCCCGCCGGGCATGCCGCCTCCGGCAGCACCTCCGGCGTTCTTCTCGGGCTTGTCCGCGATGACGGCCTCGGTCGTCAGGAACAGACCGGCGATGGAACCGGCGTTCTGCAGCGCCGAGCGGGTCACCTTCGCCGGCTCGATGATGCCGGCGTCGACCATGTCGACGTACTCACCGGTGGCGGCGTTCAGCCCGTGGCCGGACTTGAGACCGCGCACCTTCTCGACGACGACGCCACCTTCGAGACCGGCGTTGAACGCGATCTGCTTGATGGGCGCCTCGAGGGCGAGCTTGACGATCTGGGCGCCGGTGGCCTCGTCGCCGCTGAGGTCGAGCTTGTCGAACGCGGTGTTGGTCGCGGCCAGCAGGGCCACACCACCACCGGGCAGGACGCCCTCCTCGACGGCGGCCTTGGCGTTGCGCACCGCGTCCTCGATGCGGTGCTTGCGCTCCTTGAGCTCGACCTCGGTGGCCGCGCCGACCTTGATGACGGCGACGCCGCCGGCCAGCTTGGCGAGCCGCTCCTGCAGCTTCTCGCGGTCGTAGTCCGAGTCGCTCTTCTCGATCTCGGCGCGGATCTGGGCGACCCGGCCGGCGATCTGGTCGGCGTCGCCGGAGCCCTCGACGATGGTGGTCTCGTCCTTGGTGACCGTGACCTTGCGGGCGCGGCCGAGCAGGTCGATGGAGGCGTTCTCGAGCTTGAGACCGACCTCCTCGCTGATGACCTGACCACCGGTGAGGATGGCGATGTCGCCGAGCATGGCCTTGCGACGGTCACCGAAGCCCGGCGCCTTGACGGCGACGGACTTGAAGGTGCCGCGGATCTTGTTGACGACCAGGGTGGCCAGGGCCTCGCCCTCGACGTCCTCGGCCACGATCGCGAGCGGCTTGCCGGACTGCATGACCTTCTCGAGCAGCGGCAGGAGGTCCTTCACCGTGCTGATCTTCGAGTTGACGATCAGGATGTACGGGTCGTCGAGGTCCGCCTCCATCCGCTCCGCGTCGGTGGCGAAGTAGGGGGAGATGTAGCCCTTGTCGAAGCGCATGCCCTCGGTGAGCTCGAGCTCGAGCCCGAAGGTGTTGCTCTCCTCGACGGTGATGACGCCTTCCTTGCCGACCTTGTCCATCGCCTCGGCGATGATCTCGCCGACCGTCGGGTCGGCGGCCGAGATGGACGCGGTGGAGGCGATCTGCTCCTTGGTCTCGACGTCCTTCGCGAGCTTCGACAGCTCCTCGGAGACGCGCGAGATGGCGGCCTCGATGCCCTTCTTCAGGCCCATCGGGTTGGCGCCGGCGGCGACGTTGCGCAGACCCTCCTTGACGAGGGCCTGGGCGAGCACGGTGGCGGTGGTGGTGCCGTCACCCGCGACGTCGTCGGTCTTCTTGGCGACCTCCTTGACGAGCTCGGCGCCGATCTTCTCGTAGGGGTCCTCGAGCTCGATCTCCTTGGCGATGGACACACCATCGTTGGTGATCGTCGGGGCGCCCCACTTCTTCTCCAGGACGACGTTGCGGCCCTTGGGGCCCAGCGTGACCTTGACAGCGTCGGCGAGCTGGTTCATTCCGCGCTCGAGGCCGCGGCGGGCCTCTTCGTCGAACGCGATGATCTTCGGCATTGGGGATGTCCCTCCGTATGAAGAGGTGGACGAGGGGGCCGAGTGCGACGTGGTCGCCGACGCCCGCGACGGACGGACCTGATCGAGACCGATCGGGCCCTCGCCGGGCGACTCTGGCACTCGGACGCATTGAGTGCTAGGTCCCTGTTTAGCACTCGGTAGGTCCGAGTGCAAGGCGATGCCGGACCGGTGCCTCGGCTCCCGGCCCGGGCTGCACCTGCGCCGCACGACCTGCGCCGTCGACGTTAGCCTGACGCTGCCGCAAGGGGGCGCTGCTGCCGAGGGGTGGCTGTCGAGGGGCCGCTGTCGAGGGGCCGCTGTCGAGGGGCGGCCGTTGAGGGGAGTTCGCGTGGACGTCGCGATCCTTCTCGCCGCACTCGTGATCCTCTTCCTGATCGTCGACGCCGTCGTCCTGGTGTTCGTCCTCCGCCGGATCCGTCGACGGTCGGGCCGCGGTTGACGAACTGCGCCTGACCGGCCCCGCGCCCAGCTCAGACGGACAGTTGATCAGGAAGCGGACCGGTGAGGAGGCACGGCTACCGCCCGACCGCCGGATCCGCCGACGGTCGCGTCGCGGTTGATGAACTGCGCCTGACCGGCCCCGCGCCCAGCTCAGACGGACAGTTGATCAGGAAGCGGGGGGCTGAGGAGGCGCCGCCGAGGCTGCTCAGTCCAGGCCGAGCGCGTCCTCGAACGCCGAGTAGGACGGCTTGATCGTGTGCGTCGGCCCGGAGGTCGGGGCAACCGCGTCGATCGTCTTCAGACCGTCGCCGGTGTTGAAGATGACGGTCTCCGCGTCCGGGTCGAGCTTGCCCTCGGCCAGCAGCTTCTGCAGGTTGGCGACGGTCACGCCGCCCGCCGTCTCGGCGAACACGCCCTCGGTCCGGGCGAGGAGCTTCATGCCCTCGACGACCTCGTCGTCGGTCACGTCGGAGATGGCCCCACCGGTGCGCCGCGCGACGTCCACCGCGTACGGGCCGTCCGCCGGGTTGCCGATCGCCAGCGACTTCGCGATGGTCGAGGGCCGCACGGGCGTGATCGTGTCGACGCCGGCGTTGAACGCGGCCGAGACCGGGTTGCAGCCCGCGGCCTGGGCGCCGAAGACCTTGTAGGGCGTGCCCTCGAGGATGCCGAGCCGGGTGAGCTCGCCGAACGCCTTGTCGACCTTGGTCAGCAGCGACCCGGAGGCGATCGGGATGACCACCTGCTCCGGCAGCCGCCAGCCGAGCTGCTCGGCGACTTCGTACCCCAGGGTCTTCGACCCCTCCGCGTAGAACGGCCGGACGTTGACGTTGACGAACGCCCAGTCCTGCTCGCCGGCGATCTCGCTGCACAGCCGGTTGACGTCGTCGTAGTTGCCGGAGATCGCGACCAGCGTGCCACCGTAGATCGACGCGGAGACGGTCTTGCCGGCCTCGAGGTCATGCGGGATGAGCACGACGCTGTCCAGGCCGGAAGCGGCCGCGTGGGCGGCGACCGACTGGGCGAGGTTGCCGGTGGAGGCGCAGGCGACCGTCGTGTAGCCGAGCTCCTTGGCCGCCGAGAGCGCGACGGAGACGACGCGGTCCTTGAACGAGTGCGTCGGGTTGGCGCTGTCGTCCTTCACCCAGAGCGACCGCATGCCGAGCTCGCGGGCCAGGCGGTCGGCCCGGCGCAGCGGCGTCCACCCCGCCCCGAGAGAGACCCGGGTGGCCTCGTCGTGGCCGGCGGGCAGCAGGCCGACGTAGCGCCACAGGCTGCGCGGACCTGCCTCGATGCCCTCGCGGGTGACCCGGGCGAGCAGATCCTCGTCGTAGCCGATCTCGAGCGGCGCGAAGCAGCGCTCACAGACGTGGATCGCGGCGAGGTCGTACGTGCTGCCACAGTGGCGACACTTGAGGTGGGTGGCGGGGTTGGCCCGGCCGAGCTTGCTGGGCGACTGTCGGTCGAGCACGGACGTCATGGGGCGGAAAACCTCCTCATCGTTCCCGCCGTAGCGGGCCGGCTTTGGCACCTGCCACCGAATGTGGTGGTTGCCGGGGCTTCGTCGGGCCGGTCCCTCTGCCCCTCGGGATGAGCGATCTGGAGTTGTGCGCTGCACGGTCTCGCTGTACGCATCGTAACCGAGATACGGAACGGGATCATCCGCGGCTAGCGTGACGCCGGTGGGAGCCCGGATCGTCTACTCCGACCTCGACGGCACCATGGTCGGCCCGGGCGGCTGTTTCTTCCGCGCCGAGACCGGGACCGTCGACCTCGAACCGGCCCGGGCGCTCGCCGACCTGCTGGCCGTCGGCGTGCCGTTGGTCCTGGTCAGCGGGCGGACGCGGGCGCAGCTGATCGAGGCCTGCGGCATCTTCGGCGCCGACGGCTACATCGCCGAGCTCGGCGCCCTGATCGGCTGGCGGGCGGGTCCCGGCGTCGAGGGGGACGCCGGCACCGAGCTGCTGCGGGGTGCGATGCCGGAGACGTTCGACACCGTGCCGGACGAGCTGGTCGACGCCCTGCTCGCCCGCTTCGCAGCTCGGCTCGAGTTCCACAATCCGTGGCACCTCGGACATGAGATCGACGTCATGCTGCGCGGCCAGGTCGACGTGCCCGAGGTCGAGACGTGGCTGTCCGAACAGGGCTTCGGGTGGCTCCGGCTGCGGGACAACGGCGTGCTGCCGCCGTCGTCGGACTCGCTCCGGACCTCCCAGCTGCCGGTGACCGCCATGCACGTCTACCACCTCGTTCCCGACGGCATCGGCAAGGGGCTCGCCGTGGCGCGGGACCTGCAGCGGCGGGGCATCGACCCGGCAGAGGCCCTCGCGATCGGCGACTCGGCCAGCGACCTGGAGATGGTGCCGCACGTGGGCGCCTTCAGCCTGGTCGAGAACGGGTCGCGACCGCCGCACATGCGGGAACTGATCGAACGGCACTCAGGGGTGCGGGTCGAGGCCGGCAGTCACGGCGCGGGCTGGTCCGCGGCGGTGCGGCGCGCGCTCTGCTGACCGATCCCTCCCAGGCGGACCCGGCGACCGGTCGTACGTCAGCGTCCGGCGTGGGTGTCGATCTCCCGTTCGCGACGCCGCAGCTTGTCCGCCGCGTGGTCGTCGCCTTGGGCGTCGGCCTCGGCGAGGGAGACGACCTCCTGGGCGGCCTCGCGTTGCTCCTCGGTGAGCGTCGTCGCGTCGAGGAACACGTGCTTCACCATCGGGCACTGGTCGCGGAGCGACTTCTCGATCTCCGTCGAGACGTCCTCGATGCGCTGGCTGTCCAGGCCGTCGGAGAAGTCCACCTTGACGGCGACGAGGATCTCTTCGGGGGACAGCTGCATGGTCAGCAGCTCGACGACCCCGTCCACCTCGTCATAGCTGCTGATCGCGTGGATGATGTCGAGCCGGAGCTCCGGATCCGCGGACTCGCCGATCAGCAGGTCCTTGGTGTCGCGTCCGAGCGCGTAGGCGATCCACGCCAGCAGCAGGCCGATCGCGATGGAGGCGGCCCCGTCGTAGACCGCCGACCCCGTGACCTGGTGCAGCCCGAGGCCGGTGAAGGCGAGCAGGATGCCGACGACGGCAGCGGAGTCCTCGCTCGCGACCGTCTTCACGGTCGGGTCGTTGCTCTTGCGCAGGTGCTCGAGGAACTTCCGGTCCTGGTTGTTCGCCTCGGTGCGCACCTGACGCACGGCCTTGATCAGCGACGAGCCCTCCATCAGGAACGCGAAGCCGAGCACCGCGTAGGAGAGGTAGAACTCCTTGGCCGGGATCTCGCTGTGGGACTTGAACAGGGAGTCGATGCCCTGGAAGAGGGAGAAGCCGGCGCCGGTGACGAAGATGCCGACCGCGGCGAGCAGCGACCAGAAGAACCGTTCCTTGCCGTATCCGAACGGGTGGGTGGAGTCAGCGGCCTTCTGCGAGCGGAAGAGCGAGGTCAGCAGGAAGACCTGGTTGAGTGTGTCCGCCCAGGAGTGGGCGGCCTCGGCGAGCATCGCGCTCGACAGCGTGATCATGCCGACGACCGTCTTCGCGACGGCGATGGCCAGATTGGCCCCGAGGGCGAGGAGAACGGTGCCTTTGCTCTCGGACGCCATGGATTCTCTTCGCTCTCATTCCGGCTGGGGTCGGGCGGCGGCCCGCACGAAGCGTCTGGTACCCGCGGCGGCCAGCGGTGAAGCGTTCTGCCGGAGCCGGGGGCTCAGCCGTCCCCGAGCACGCCGGCGAGCCGGGTCAGCAGGTCGACGACCCCCTCCGGACCGTCCACCACGAGGTCGGCCCGCTCCGCGAGGCCGCTCACCTCCGGCGAGGCGCTGCACACCAGCAGGCCGGGTACGCCGGCCGCACGCCCCGCCTCGACCGCGTCGAAGGCGGAGAGGTCCCCGATGTCGTCCCCGGCGAACAGCACCGCCCGCGCCTGCCGCTCGTCGATGAGCCCGCGCAGGGCGCCGCCCTTGTCGAAGCCGGGTGGACGCAGTTCCAGCACGCGGCGACCCGGATGCGGCTCGAGGCCGACGTCGGCGGCTAGGGCGGAGAGCGGGTCGCGATAGCGGGCCAACGCGCCGTCCGGGTCCTGGGCCCGGCGGAAGTGCACGACCAGCGCCTGCTCCTTGTCCTCGACGACGACGCCGTTCGGGGCGTCGTCGAGCAGCACGGCCAGCCGCTCGCGGGCGACCGCGACCCCCGGCAGCGGCTCCGGGCTCTCGACCCGCCCGCTGCGGGCGTCCCAGCGCTGCAGCCCGTACTGGCCGAGGACGCGCAGCCCCGCGAGGCCGGGTGCCGACGAGAGTCCGGCTAGTTCGACGACCTGCCGCGCGGGCCGACCGGTGATCAACACGACCGCGCCGACCGTGCGGGCCAGTCGGGCCAGCGCCTCGAGCGCGCCCGGAGCGGGGACGGCGTCCTCCGGCCGGTCGACGATCGGGGCGAGCGTGCCGTCGTAGTCGAGCGCCACGACCGACCGCGCCGGGTCGGCCACCAGCGCCGACAGCCCGGCGGCGCCGTCGGCGGTCGTGGGGTCGGGCAGTCCTGGACTCTTGGCGGAAGGTCCCGTCACCGGCAGCAGATCCTCGCGGTCGTCGGCATGTCCGGAGCTGTCCGGGCGCACGCCGGGGGAGGCGCGCAGTCGCGGTCGCCGGCGGCCGGTGCTGGGGCGGCGGCCGCCGCCGCGACCCTGGCCGGTGCCGCGAGGTCCGCAGAACCCGCCGCCCCCTCGTCCGCAACGGGGAGGGCAGGGGCGCGCGTCAGGTTCAACGCCACCTCAGGCGTCGGACGTACCTGCGGCGGGGCGCTCAGCACGATGCCGCCGAGCCCGAGCAGGGCCACCACCGCCGCGCACAACAGGGCCGCCGGAAGAGCCCACCGCACGAGCCGCACGACCAGGCCGGCCGACACGGGACCAGCCATCCGGGTCAGGCTTCGCGGCCGAGCCGTCGAGCCGCGCGGTCCCGCTCCCGGGTGGAGCGCAGGCGCTGCAGCCGCTTGACCAGCATGGGGTCGGCCCGCAGGGCCGCCGGACGATCGAGCAGGGCGTTCAGCTGCTGGTGGTAGCGGGTGGACGTCAGCCCGAACCGGTCCCGGATGGCCTGCTCCTTCGCGCCCGCCAGCCGCCACCACTGCCGCTCGAACTCGAGGATCTCGGCCTCGAGCGGGGTCAGCTCCGACTGTGCGGCATCGGCCGGCGAACCGGCGGGGGCCGACGTCTCGGTCGGGACCGGCGTATCCGTGGGGACGGCGCTGACGGCGTCCATGGCGGCTCCTCGAGCGAGGGGGAGTGCCGAGGTCGACATTCCGGGGAAGCGGGCGAATTGCACCGGTGTCATTCCTACCACCGGTGCCCGTGCTTCCCGCGCACCACGCCGGAGCCGGATCAGCGCGAGCGGGCTCCGGACGTCGACGGCTGTTCCGGGATCGCGGGTCCGGCGTCGGCTCCGGCGCCTGTGTCGCCGCCGTGGAGCACGTCTGCGGGGGACGCGGGCGCGGTACGGCGCGAGAGCTCGACGCGGTTTCGCCCGAACTGCTTGGCGGCGTACAGGGCCTCGTCGGCCGCGGAGATCAGCGCCGCCGGGTCGAGCGCCGTGGCCGGGAAGCTGGCGACGCCGAAGCTGGCGGTGACCGTGGGCTCGGCCGTCATCGCCTCGAGGGTCGCGCGCAGCCGTTCGGCGACCTCGTACGCCCCGGCCCGGTCGGTGTCGGGCAGGACGAGGACGAACTCCTCCCCGCCGTAGCGGGCGACGAGGTCGACCGTGCGGGCCGAGGCCTGCAGTGCGCCGGCGACCCGCTGCAGCGTCTCGTCGCCGGTCTGGTGGCCGAAGGTGTCGTTGAGGCGCTTGAAGTGGTCGACGTCGAGCAGCACGAGCGACAGCGGACGCCGGTTTCGGATCGCGCGGGCGAGCTCCGCCGGCAGGCGGGCGTCGAAGGTGCGACGGTTCGCGACGCCGGTGAGCCCGTCGGCGGCGGCGAGCGCGCGCACCTGCACCAGCAGCCGGGCGTTGGCCAGGGCGAGCGCGGCCTGCGAGACGAATCGCTCGAGCATCTCGACGGTCCGCAACTCGATGCGGGCGCCGCGGCTGTCGTCGGTCTCGACCACGAGCAGGCCGAGCGGCGCGCCGTCCGAGTAGAGCGGGACGGTGAGCACGTTGCGGGCGCCGGGCAGCGATGCGGCGAGCCACGGGTTCTCCTCGGCCGGCGGGGTGGCCAGCCGGAGCGTGCGACGCTCCCGCAGCGACTGCGCGAGCAGCCGGTCGTTCTCCGGCGCCAGGCCCGGCACGGCTCGCACGTCCCGGCCGGCGAGCGGCACCAGGGTGTTCTCCTGCCGCACCAGCAGGACCTGCCGCTTGGCGTCGAAGTCGGCCTCGATGGCGGCGACGAGGGCCTCGCCGACCTCCTGCGGCTGCAACGCCGATTCCAGCTGCCAGGAGAGCCGGGCCAGGGCCTGCAGGTCGTAGTTGCGGCGCCTCAGTTCCCGCTCGTTGACGGCGGCGAAGCTCGCGGTGAACAGGGTGGCCATCCAGACCAGCGCGAGGAACAGGACGAGGTCTCGTCCCGCGGGGGCGCCGCCGCGGAGCAGCCCGTCGGTCTGCAGCGACGCGGCCGCGCTCACCAGCAGGGAGTGCCAGAGCGCGATCTTGACGCCGCTGCGGAAGGAGGCGAGCAGCGTCACGGCGACGAGGTGCAACACGACCAGGTACTGCAGCGGGCTGCCGAACCCGGCGGTCGCGTAGGACACGAAGGCCAGGTAGATGCCGTCGGCGAGCAGGGTCAGCGAGAACAGGCGCAGCGCCTTGCTCCGCGCGTGCCGGAACATGCCGCGGGTGGCGGCGGCGGCGCCGAGGTAGGCGGCGGTCGTCGACAGCACCGCGAGCAGCGATACGTGCCGGGCCGAGGGCAGGGCGACCCAGAGCGCCAGCACGGCGAGGGCGACGACGCCGCGGAACGCCAGCATGTAGCGCAGCCGCTCGTGCAGGGGCACGAGGCCGGCGTCGGCCCCTCGCGTGCTCGATGACGTGGTGCTCATGGTGACGTTTCTCCGGACGGGATCTCTCGTGCGTGCAGGGGACCTCGCGGGATGTCGTTGAACGTCAGGTCGGGGTCGGCGTGGACGGGAGCGAGAGCCAGCTTGGGATCACGTCGGTCGATCCGGCTCTGAATCAAGAGGAACGCGCCGAGCAACGGTGCGGTGCCGCCGAGACCGAGGGTGGCGCCTTTGGCCGCCGGGGCGGCGGCGACGGCCATCGGCTTGAGCACCTGCTCGTTCACGGAGCCGGCCAGATCGGACGCGACCGAGGCGACCGCCTTGGCGCCCGAGGCGAAGACCCGGCCCACCTGCTTCGCACCGCCCGTCAGGGCCGAGTCGTCGCCGGACTTTCCGTCGCCCTTGCCGGGCGCCGGCGGCGCGGGAGCGGTGGCCCCGTCGCCGGGAACCGCCGGTGCGCTGGGTGCCGTCGAGGGCTGGAGGGGTGGGGCCGACGCATCGCCCGTCGACGCCGGGGCAGGCGCGGTCGGCTGGCCGGCGGTCGGATCGGGAGTCGGGGCCGGGGCGGGGGCGACCTCGGTCGGCGCCGGCGACGGCGGATCCGGCACGGCGGCCGGCGGCGCTGCCGGCTGGGGAGCTGCCGGCGGCTGGACGGGCACGACGGGCACGGTCGGCACGGGCGGGACGGTCGGGACCGGCGCCGGCGGGGGCGGGTTGACGGGCGTGACCACCGGCGGCGGCGGGGTGCGGTTCCCCACGGACTCGCCGATCCACACCAGGTTCGCGCTCGCGGAGCCGCCCTGGGCGGCGTTGGTGTTCGCGACGCTGAAGCGCAGGCGGACGCTCATCGCGCCGCTGCCGGTGCCGCTGGTCAGTGTGCGCAGCGGCAGCGCCGTCGCCTGGGTTCCGTGGGCTGTCCTCAGCGCCGTGAGGGTGCCGGACCAGACCACGGTGCCGGTGAAGCCGGCGCAGCTCGCGGCGGTCCCGCCGCTGCCGGTTTCGACGCGGACGACCAGGTTGTCCGCGAGGGCACCGGTCGCGGTGGCCAGGACGCTCAACCGGTCGTTGTCGACGGCGTTGCCGTACGACAGCCGCAGGCAGCGGTCGATCGGGTGCTCCGGGGCCATGCCGGAGGCCGTGACCAGCGAGGCGCCGTCGGCGTCGCTGGCGAGCGTGAGATCGGGCAACGTGCCGCCCGAGCCGGCGACGAGTGCGGTGCCCACTCCGACGTGGAGCAGGGCGATCCCGACGAGGACCAGCAGCGCTCGTCCGCGCGCGGAGCGGGCAGCAGTCGACAGACCGCGCCGCTGCACGCGTGGGAGCACCGAGGTCTCCCTTCTGAGCTCGCTCGGGCGTGGACGGTCCACCGAGGGATGATCGGCATCTCCCGACGGCAGGTGTAGGGCTTCACGACTCGACGGCGGCGACCCCTCGGCCGCTGTAGTGGTGTCGGGCCGGCGGGCGCGGGGCTGGAGCCACCCGAACGGATCTGACCCGGAGTTGCGCTGTTCGGATCAAGCGCCGCGGGCCATCCGCCGCGGCGACCTGGCCCATCCGGCAGGCGTACGGCGTCACCCCCCGCCCGGGACCTCAAGCCACCGCTGAACAGGGTCGATCCGGGCCCGCAGAGATAGGTGTGAAGACCGTGTGGGGAGGGACGCGATGGCGCTGCGGCATTCCCGGCACCGGGTCCGTCGTCGTGCGCGCCTCGCCTCGCGGATGGCCGGCCACGTCCGCGCTGTCGCCGGGCGTCGGCCGGTCCTGACCGGACTCCTCGCCTTCGCTCTCGTGCCGGTCCTGCTCGGCCTGCATGTTGTCTCCGCCGCGTTCACCGGCGCCACGAGCAACGGCGGCAACGGGTGGCAGGCGACGACGATGTCCCCGGCCTCCGCGTTGACGTCGACGCGGGTGAGCGCGGCAGGCGGAATGGTGCAGCTGTCGTGGACCGCCTCCCCCACCAGCTTCACATCGGGCTACTCCGTCGAGCGGGCGACGGCGAGCGGCGGGCCGTTCACCACGGTGGCGACGACGACGGTGGGCACGACGGGCGTCACCGAGTTCTCGAGCGGCATGTCATCGGGCGGATCGCCGCAGGGGGTGACGGCGGGCCCGGACGGCAACGTCTGGTTCACCGAGACCGACGCCAACCGCGTCGGCCGCATCACGCCCGGCGGCGTCGTCACGACCTTCGCCATCCCGACGCCGTACAGCCAGCCGGGGTCGATCGTCGCCGGGCCGGACGGCAACCTCTGGTTCACCGAATCGTTCGCCTCACGCGTCGGGCGCATCACCCCCGCCGGCGTCATCACGGAATTCTCCTTCCCGAGCCCCTACAGCGGCCCGGCGCACATCACCGTCGGTCCGGACGGAGCGCTGTGGGTGACCCAGTCGACGGCCAGCAAGATCGCCCGCATCACGACCGCGGGGGTCGTGACAGAGTTTGCGACCCCGACCCCGTCGGCCCGACCGCTCGGCATCGCCACGGGTCCGGACGGCAATCTGTGGGTGACGGAGACGAACGCCGGCAAGCTGGCCCGGGTCACCCCGGCCGGCGTGATCACCGAGTACCCGATCCCCACCGCGTCGAGTGGTCCGTACGGCATTGCAGCAGGTCCCTCCGGCAACATGTGGTTCACCGAGCGGGACACGAACAAGGTCGCGAAGTTCGGTGTCTCCTTCGATGGCAGCGCCCCGACGGTGACCGAGTACTCGACGGGCCTCCCGGCGGCGAGTCAGCCCCTGGGGATCACGGCGGGGCCCGACGGCAACATGTACGCCGCGCTGGGCGCCGCCAACGCCATCGCCAAGATCACGCTTTCGGGAACCGTCACCACGACCGCCCTGCCGACGTCGGCCTCCGCTCCGCAGCAGATCGCCGTCGGGCCGGACGGCAACCTCTGGACCAGTGAGCAGGCGGGCGCCCGCCTCGCTCGCTACGGGATGAACCTGTCCACGAGCTTCGTCGACACCACGACGGCGGCGAACAGCACCTACTACTACCGGGTCAGCGCCCGCTACGGAACCTGGACCTCGGCCGTCACGAACCTGACCAGCAGTCTCGCGCTCGCGCCCAGCGGGGGCACCGACGCCACGGGCGCGACGCCCCTGACGCTCGGTCCGGGCGATCTCGCTGCGGTCGGGTTGCCGGACAACGGTGGTTACGCGACCTCGGGCGCGTGGTCGGCGACCAACGTGTTCGGCATCAAGAGCATCAACGACATGACCACGGTCGGTAGCAACGGCTGGGTTGTGGGAGACAGCGGCAACATCTTCGCGACCACCAACGGCGGGATCGGCTGGTCGCCGCAGGCGTCGGGCACGACCAAGAACCTGCGCGCGGTCAGCTTCACGAGCGCCACGAGCGGGTGGGCCGTCGGGGACGCGGGGACGGTTCTGCGGACGACGGACGGCGGCTCCAGCTGGGCGGTGCAGGCCCCGCCGACCGGCAAGAACCTGAACGGGGTCTACGCGCTCAACAGCACGCACGTCTGGGTCGTGGGGCAGTCGACCGGCCCCGGTCAGCCCCCGTACGTCGGGTTCTTCAACGGCGCCACCTGGACGCAGCAGACGACGGTCGGCAACCAGGACCTCAACTTCGTCGACGGGACGGACGCGAGCCACGTCTGGGCCGTGGGACAGAACGGCACGCTGCTCTTCTTCAACGGCACCTCGTGGTCGGCGCAGACGAGCGGAACCACCCAGACGCTCAACGCCGTCCACGCTCTCGACGCGACACACCTCTGGGCCGTCGGCAACAACGGGACGATCCTCGTCACGACGAACGGCACCACCTGGTCCTCCCAGTCCTCCGGCGCGCCGGCCGGCCTCAACGACGTCTCGTTCGCCGATGCGACCCACGGCTGGGCCGTCGGCAAGACCGCCGGTCCGGGCCAGCCGGCGACGGTCCTGTTCTACGACGGGGCGACGTGGACGGTGCAGGACACCGACCTCACCAGCGAGTTGAAGGCCGTGGACGCGTCGAGCGCGACCAACGTCCTGGCGGCGGGCACGAGCGGGTCGTTCGTGACGACCAGCGACGGTGGCACGACCTGGGTGAACGCCGGGGACGTGAACTCCTTCGCCAGCCGCAACATCCGCGACATCGAGTGGGCGACGCCGAGCAAGGCCTACGCCGTCTCCGACAAGGGGGGCATCTTCGTCAGCACCGACGGCGGCCTCACGTGGACCGCGCAGAGCACCCCGACGACGGCGCACCTGAAGGCCGTCGACTTCTCGGATGCGGTCACCGGCTGGGCCGTCGGCGACAAGGGGACCATCCTGCGGACCACCGACGGCACGACGTGGACGGCGGTGACCAGCACTGCCACGAAGAACCTGGACGGCGTCGCGGCGCTCGACGCGACGCACGTCTGGGTGGTCGGCGATACCACCGGGGCGGGGCAGCCGGCCTACATCGGCTTCTACAACGGGACGTCGGTCGTCCAGCAGGCGTCGAACACGACGAAGAACCTGAACGCGGTCGTCGCCGTCGACCCGACGCACGTGTTCGCGGTGGGCCAGTCCGGCACGATCAACACGTTCAACGGGTCGACATGGTCGACCCAGCAGGTCGGATCGCAGGAGCTCCGCGGGGTGGACGCGCTCGACGGCACCCACGCCTGGGCGGTGGGGAACTCCGGGACCATCCTGGCGACGAGCGACGGCGCGACGTGGAACGCGCAGGCGTCGGGCACGACGGCTCAGCTGAACGGCGTCGACGCCGCCGACGGCACGCACATCTGGGCGGTGGGCAACGCCGTCTCCGGTGCGGCGACCGTCCGCTTCTACGACGGGGCCACCTGGTCGGGCCAGTCGACCGGCAGTGCCGCGAACCTCACCAGCGCCGCTGCCGCGACCACCACCCGGGTGCTGACCGGTGGCAACACCGGCATCCTGCTGCTGACCCAGGACGGCGGAACGACCTGGATCAACACGGCGGGCAAGCAGCGGCTGGACTGGCAGCTTCCCGGCACCATCGCACCGGGGACCGCGGTGACCTCGGTCAAGGCGACGATCGTGTGGTCGATCAGCCAGGTGCCGGCGGCGTCGACCCGCTACTGGCTACGGGTGTCCGTCGACAACGGGGCCACGTGGTCGATGCTGCCCATGACCGCGCCGGGGGATACGAGCACGCGGACCGACACCGTCGACCTCAGCTCCAAGGTCACCTCGGCGGCCGCGGTCAGCGCCCTGCGCCTCGGCGTGTACGTCGAGAGCCCCAGCATCGCCTTCTCGAGCAGCTACGACCTCGTGCACGTCGACGTGAACTGATAGGCGGCACTTACCGCCCGCCCAGGGCTCCCCCAGACATCGGACCGAGTGTGAGCGCACACGCCTCGCAGGGGCTCGACGAAGGGAATCCACATGACCGACCGCTTTCGCCACAGCCGCTTGAAGAAGGGCGTGGTCGCCGGGGTTCTCGTCGCGACAGGAGTCGGCGTCGGTGCGGCCCTCGCCAACGACGGCGACGGACCCGGCGCCGACTCCGGAACCAGCGGCTGACGGAATCCGCGTTCGGTACGCGCGGCCCTCGGGTGGGGCCGCGCGGATCGACGTTCGCGGCGCTTCCGGCCGCCGGAGGGGGGCTAGCCTGGAGCGGCGACACGAGGGAGCAGCGGTTGACGACCATGAAGGACCCGTCCGGCGCGCGGCGCCAGGCCGGCTCGCTGGAGCAGGACGTCATGGCCGCGCTCTGGGCCGCCGACGGGGCCCTGACGCCCGGTGAGGTGCTGCAGGCTCTGGGAGCCGACCTCGCCTACACCACGGTGATGACGACGCTCACCCGGCTGCACGCCAAGGGTCACGTGGAGCGCGTCCGCTCGGGACGGGCCTACGCGTACAGCCCGATGGAGCGGGCCGACGACGTCGCGGCCCGGTCGATGACGGACCTTCTGGCCCGGGGCAGCGACCGGGCAGCGGTCCTCAGCCGGTTCGTCGAGCGTCTCGGGCCGGCCGAGGAGGCGGTCCTTCGCCGGCTCCTCGATTCCGAGCAGAGCGGCTGATCGGATGCAGGTCGACGTCTACCTCGCTCTGGGGGCCGCCCTCGTCGCCTCGGTCCTGCTGCCGCCCGCGGCACGTCGCCTCGCACCTCGTCCGGCCGCCCTCGCGCTCGTGCTCGGCGGTCTGCTGGCGTCCGGGGTGTGGACCGGGGCTGTCGGGCTGCTCGCCGCTTCCGTCGTCGGGCGTCTCGGTCTCGCGGGCTACGTCGGCCACTGGTCCGCCGCCGTGTTCGCCGCCCACGAGCCCTTCCCCCCGGTCGCGGGCGTCGTCGGGTTGGCCCTCTGTCTCGGAGCCGCACTCGCGGTGGCCTCGGCCGCACGCCGTCTCGCCGGGGAGGTGGCCCGGATCCGTCGGCTCCAGCGGGACGTGGCCGCGGCGCGGTGTGGAGACGTCGCGGTCGTCGAGGCGTCCACTCCCGAGGCGGTTGCCCTGCCCGGGTGGCGGGGGAGCATCGTCCTGACCTCCGCGATGCTGCGGGCGTTGGAGCCGCCCGAGAGGCGGGTCCTGCTGGCCCACGAACGCAGCCACCTCCGGCACCGGCACTGGCTGTTCCGTCTTCTGACCCGGTTCGCCGCCGCCCTCCTGCCCACGCTCCGTCCGGCGGTCCAGCAGTGCGACCAGGCGCTGGAGCGCTGGGCGGACGAGGACGCCGCCGCCGCGGTCGCCGACCGTCGCCTCGTCGCCACCGCGGTCGCGAAGGCAGCGCTTGCGGGGGCGGAGGCGCAGCGCGCCCCGCTCGTCACGGGCTTCTCGGGCGGCACCGTCGCCTCACGGGTGGAGGCGCTGCTCGCGGAGAGGCCGTCGAGCCGGTGGGCGACGCTTGCGGTGCCGGCGGGCGTGCTCCTCACGGCGACGGTGGCCGTGATCTCGGCCGCGTCGGGGCTCGAGGACGTCTTCGAACTCGCCCGGCATCTCTGAGGTTCGACCCCGGCGTCGGATCCGGTGTAGTAGCTTGTAGTAGAAAGCCACCGTCCGGACCGGCTTGTCGACGCGCCTCCTCCTGCAGCGGTCGCGGCGCGACTCCGGTCGTTCTCGTCGACCGTGAGGAACTCCTCGTGACCCTGCTCAGCTATCCGGAAGCGGTCGTCATCGGCCTCCTCCAGGGGGTCACCGAGCTGTTCCCGGTCTCCAGCCTCGGGCACAGCGTGCTGCTGCCGGCCCTCGTCGGCGGTTCCTGGGGCCGCGACCTCGACGTCGGCACCGCCGAATCGCCCTACCTGGCGTTCATCGTCGGCCTGCACGTGGCCACGGCGCTGGCGCTGATCGTCTTCTTCTGGCGGGACTGGGTGCGCATCGTGATCGGCCTCGGGACGTCCGTCCGGGACCGGCGGGTGGCGACTCCCGACCAGCGGCTGGCCTGGCATCTCGTGCTCGCGACGATCCCGGTCGGCCTGAGTGGGCTGCTGCTCGAGCACACGTTCCGAACGGTCCTCGCGAAACCCATCCCGACCAGCATCTTCCTGGCCGTGAACGGCCTGATCCTGCTCGGAGCCGAGCGCATGCGCCGGGATTCGCTCGGGAGGACGCGTGCGTCCGAGGACGTGCCTCCGTCCGGCGGAGGCGGCGCCACGGTGCAGCAGCGCGCCGCCATCGACTCCGATGCGGCGATCGCGCGGCTGCCCGTCGGCCGCGCGGTGTTGGTGGGCTCCGCCCAGATCGCGGCGCTGGCGCCGGGAATCAGCCGCAGCGGGGTGACCATGGCCGGCGGGGTCGTCGGGGGTCTGAACCACGAGGACGCCGCCCGCTTCTCCTTCCTGCTCGCCACGCCGGTCATCCTCGCCGCCGGCGTGCTCAAGCTGCCGGATCTGTTCGGTCCGCTCGGCGACGGGATCCGCGGCCAGGTGCTCCTCGGCAGCGTCGTGTCCGGAGTCGCCGCCTACTTCTCGGTGCGGTTCCTCACCCGCTACTTCGAGAACCGGTCCCTGCGCCCGTTCGGGGTCTACTGCCTCGTCGCCGGCGTCGCCTGCCTGGCGTGGTTCCTCGTCACGTGAGCACCGCCCGATGACGGCCCTCGCGCTCAACCCGCTGAGCGCCACCGACCTCCTGCACTCCTTCGGGACGCTGGGCGTCTTCCTCGTGCTGTTCGCCGAGACGGGTCTGCTCCTCGGCTTCTTCCTCCCGGGGGACAGCCTGCTCGTCACCGCCGGTCTGCTCGCCGCGACCTCGTCCACCGAGCGGTTCCACCTGAATCTCGCGGCCGTCCTCGTCGCGGCCGGGACGGGAGCCGTGCTGGGCGGGCTGACGGGCTACCTGATCGGCCGTAAGGCCGGCCCGCCGTTGCTGGAGCGGCAGCGCAACCGGCGACTCCGTGAGGGCGCGGATCGGGGGCGGGAGTTGCTGGCGCGGTACGGCTACGGACGGGCGCTCGTCCTCGCCCGATTCGTCCCGGTCGTCCGGACGGTGCTGAACCCGCTGGCGGGCGCCCTCGACGTGCCGGCGCGGGCCTTCTTCGTGTGGAACCTGGTCGGCGGACTGCTCTGGGCGACCGGCGTCGTGACCGCCGGCTTCGTCCTCGGCAACTCGGTCTCCGGCATCGACCGCTACCTGCTGCCGATCATCGCGGTCGTCGTGGCGTTGTCGCTGCTCCCGATCGCGCTCGAGGCGCGGCGCCGCCGACCGGCGCGCCGGTGATGACGGCGCGGCCCAGGCTCGCTGCGGCACTGCTGGGGACGGTCCTGCTGCTCACCCTCGCGCTCGGGGGATGCTCGGGCGACTCGTCGACGGCGGAGAACCGGGTCTCGAGCGCGCCGCTGACCGGTGCGCCGTGCGGCACCGCCGCCGGCGGCGGCATCAGCGGCATCAGCCACGTCGTGTGGATCCTCTTCGAGAACAAGGCCAGCAGTTCGGTCGTGGCATCCGCCTCGGCCCCCTTCTTGAACTCGTTGGCGCAACGGTGCGGGTTGGCCTCCGACGATCACGGGGTCGCGCACCCGTCCCTGCCGAACTACATCGCTCTCACCTCGGGCGGCACCCAGGGCATCGAGGACGACAAGAAGCCCTCGGACCATCCGTTGGCCGTTCCCTCACTCTTCTCCCAACTCGACGCGGCGGGGCGGACGTGGAAGTCCTACGAGCAGTCCATGCCGGGCAACTGCCGGCGGACGGACGCCGGGCGCTACGCCGTCCGGCACAACCCGGCCGCCTACTACACGACGCTCACTTCCTGCACGACCAACGACGTCCCGTACGAGCAGCTCGCGCAGGACCTGGGTCGAGGGACCCTGCCGTCGTTCTCGTTCGTCACCCCGGACCTCTGCCACGACATGCACGACTGTTCGGTCTCCACCGGAGACGCATGGTTGTCCCGTGAGCTTCCCCGGCTCCTGGACAGCTCGGCGTACCGCTCGGGCTCGACCGCCGTCTTCCTCGCCTGGGACGAGGACGACCACAGCAGCGGCAACCAGATCCCGCTGTTCGTGGTCGCTCCGTCCGTACGGCCGGGAACCGTGTCGACCACGGCGTTCCAGCATCCTGCTCTCCTCGACCTGACCGAGCAGTTGCTGGGACTCCCGCCGCTGCCGGGGGCCACGGGCGGACGGGAGCTGCGCCACGCCTTCGGCCTCTGAGCCGCCTCGCGTCGCCGGGGAGGAGATGCCATGGGCGGAGAGGAATCTTCCTCTCTCCACTCTCAAGCTATAGCGCACCCGGGGGCTTGCGGCAAGACCGGGGTGGTGCCGCACGATCGCTGGCCGAAGCCAGTACCTGCGGAAACGGAGCCGCGCCTTGCCGCCGTCGTCCTCGACGAACACCGCCCACCCGGCCATCCCATCGCCTCAACGTCCGCCGAGCGCCTTCGATCTTCCCGGCCACCTCGCCGCCAAGGCGGACCCGGAGCTGGTCGCCGCCGACGAGAGGCACTTCGCGGCCATCGCGGCGAGCCTCGAGCACGCCGTCGCCGACCTGTCGGACCGGCTCGCCGCCGCGCGGCGGTCTCCGGGTGGCAAGGGGCAGGCCGCGCTGGACCGGGACCTGGAGATCCATCGGCTGACGTCGCGCCTCCGGGCGCTGCGTCGGTTCGGGCTCGACCTGACCCTCGGGCACACGGTCGCCAGCGCTGTCGCCGCGGATGCTCCCGAGCCCACCTACATCGGCCGGCTCGGGCTCACCGACAGCGCGGGACGTCGTCTGCTGCTCGACTGGCGGTCGCCGGCGGCCGAGCCCTTCTTCGGCGCGACGCACGGCAACCCCATGGGCCTCGTCAGCCGCCGCCGGTACCGCTGGAGCCGACGTGCCGGAGGCGTGGATCAGGCCCGGATCACCGACTACTGGGACGAGGTGTTCAGCCCGGAGCGTTTCGACGGGCATCGCGCTGCCCTCGACGACCAGTCGGCTTTCCTCGCCGGGCTCGGCGAGAACCGGACCGAGCGCATGCGCGACGTGCTCGCCACGATCTCGGCCGACCAGGACGCCGTCGTCCGCGCCGGTTCCGCCGGCGCACTCGTCGTCGACGGCGGACCGGGGACCGGCAAGACCGTCGTCGCCCTGCACCGCGCCGCCTACCTGCTCTATTCGGAACCGCGGCTGGGCAGGCAGGGCGGAGTCCTGTTCGTCGGGCCGCATCAGCCCTACCTGGCCTACGTAGCGGACGTGCTCCCCAGCCTCGGGGAGGAGGGCGTGCAGACCTGCACGCTGCGCGACCTCGTGCCGGAGGGAGCCGCGGCGGTTGCCGAGCCCGACCCGCGCTCGGCGCGCCTGAAGGCGTCGGTGGACGTCGCCGCGGTGATCGAGGCGGCCGTCCGGTTCTACGAGGAGCCGCCCAGGGCGGCGACGACCGTGTCCACGCCCTGGGCCGACGTGACGCTGACGCCCCGCGACTGGGCGGAGGCGTTCGATGCCGCCGAGCCCGGGACGCCGCACAACGAGGCGCGCGACCGGGTGTGGGAGGAACTGCTCACCATCCTGGCGGACAGGCACGAGGACGGCATGCCCGGGCGGCTGCTGCGCCGCTCGCTGCTGCAGAACGAGGAGCTCGTCGCGGCCTTCTCCCGCGCCTGGCCGCTGCTCGACGCCGGGGACCTGGTCGGGGACCTGTGGACGGTTCCGGCCTTCCTGCGCAGGTGTGCGCCGTGGCTGAGCAGGCAGGACGTCTCGGTGCTGCAGCGCGCCGATCCCCGTGCGTGGACCGTCTCCGACCTCCCGCTGCTCGACGCGGCGCGGCAGCGGCTCGGCGACCCGGCCGAGGCCGGGCGCCGCCGGCGGCGGGAGGCCGCCGTCACCGCCCAGCGCGAGCAGATGGCAACCGTCATCGACCGGCTCATCGAGGCCGACGACGACGGCGAGGGCCTGGTCACGAGTCTGCGCCAACAGGACCTCCGGGACGTCCTGGTGGACCAGGACGTGCTGCCGACCGTCGCTGTGACCGGGAACCAGCAGAAGGTGCTCGCCGGTCCCTTCGCGCACGTCGTCGTCGACGAGGCCCAGGAGCTGACCGACGCCGAGTGGCAGATGGTGCTGGCCCGCTGCCCGTCGCGGAGCCTCACCGTCGTCGGCGACCGGGCCCAGGCGCGGAACGGTTTCTCCGAGTCGTGGCAGGAGCGGCTCGGGCGGATCGGTCTCGACCGGATCCGGCTGGCCACGCTGTCGGTCAACTACCGGACGCCGGCGGAGGTGATGGCGGAGGCCGAGCCGGTGATCCGACTCGCGCTGCCGGACGCGAACGTACCGATCTCGATCCGCAGCGTCAGCGTCCCCGTCACCCACGGCTCGGTCGCGGAACTGGAGTCGATCCTCGGCGACTGGATCGCGGAGCACGCTGAGGGGACGGCGTGCGTGATCGCCGACGCAGGTTTCCGCCCGGGCTCTGACCGCCCTCCTCGGGTCCGGTACCTGAGCCCGGCGCTGGCGAAGGGGCTCGAGTTCGACCTGGTCGTCCTGGTCGACCCCGATGCGTTCGGCGGGGGCGTCGAGGGCGCGGTCGACCGCTACGTCGCGATGACCCGGGCGACGTCGCGACTGGTCGTGCTCACCCGTCCCTGAACGCGGGAACGGGCTGCTGCTCGGTGCCGGCTCGTTCGAGGCGGGCTGTCAGAAGTTGGCGTGGAACTGGTGGGCGACCTCCTGGTCGCTCAGCTGCCGCTGCCAGTAACCCACCTCGTCGAGCGTGCCGACGAAGTAGTCCTTGGCCGGTCGGTTCGGCCACCCCGCCAGGGATTGTCCGCCGGCTCGGGCATATCCCCACGGGCTGGTGTTGCCCGACGTGATCGAGGGGTCGCTCGCGACCAGGGCACCGTCGACGTAGAGCCTCGACCCGTTCGCACCGATGGTGCCGACCACGTGGTGCCACGCGCCGTCGTTGTAGGCGAGGGGGCTCCTGAGCGTCTTGCTCGAGGCCCCCGAGAGGACCCCCCAGGAGAGGTGGCCTCCGCTGTCGAGGTAGATCACCCGGTCGGTCGTGGTCGCCGACGGGCTCGTGGTCGTATCGGCGAGCCCCGACAGGGCGCCGCCGTCGTTTCCCGACGCCTTGAACCAGCACGAGGAACTCCCGGATGCCGGTGGCGGGCCGGAGACACCCTGATAGAGGCCGACGGAGCCTCCGAAGGCGACGGCCGTGTTCGACGGTTCGCCGTTCTGTGCTCCCTGCAGGGCGCCCGGCTGCCCGGCACTCAAGCGCGCGGTGGGCTGGGCTCCGGCCAGAGCGAGCACCTGACTGTCCGTGAGGGCGCGCCGGTAGGCGAGCACGTCGTCGATCGTCCCGGTGAAGAACTGACCCAGACCCGTGCTCGTGAGCCGTTGCCCGACCTGAAGACCTCCGGTGGCGTTCCAGGAGGACGCGATCGTCGTCGAGCTCTCCGGGTTGCCGTTGACGTACAGCTTCAGCGTGCCGGTCGAGGCGGTGTACGTCGCCGCGACGTGCGTCCAGGTGTTGAGGGCTGCATTCGCGGACGAGTAGACGTAGGCGAGAGTGGGAGACGCGACGTCGGCGCTCGACATCCGAAAGCGCCACTCCCCGCCGTTCCCGATCCCGAGGACGAAAGAGCTCTCGTGGGTGCCGGGCTGCGAGATCACGGACCGGTTGGTGCCGGTGTCGAGGGTGGGGTAGGCCCACGCCGCGACCGTGAAATCGGCGGCGGTGTTGACTGCCGGGCCGGAGCCGGAGACGTAGCTGGGTCTCGTACCGTCGAGAGAGAGGCCGCTGCCGGAGTGTCCGGTAGCCCAACCTGCGCTGCTGCCGAGGTTGCCGAGAACGGCACCCCCGGCGCTGTCCGAGGTCGTGCTTCCGGTGCCTTCGTCGAATCTCCACCACGTCGACGGGCCATTGGTCTGGCCGTTGTAGGTCGCGGAGAACGGCACCGAGGCGCTCGGGTCGTACGCGGCACTGCTCGTGGAGCTCGTCGACGGGGCGTCGCCGAGTCGGTAGTACATGTAGGGGTTCTGCGCGGCGACCGTCTGGCCGAACGTCGGGAACGAGCTGGTGGCGCTCAGGCTGTTGCCGGCGTTACTCGTTCGGCCGGTGAACGCCGCGTCGGTGCTGCCCCAGGTCAGCGCCGACAGCGCGCCCACGATGGCCGCGAGGGCGAGCAGCCACGGTGGTCGACGGGGTGGCCGGCCCGGCGGCCGACGCGGCGGCCGACGCGATGGCCGCCGGTGTGTCGGCAAGCCGGCGCCGGACCGGGCACGAGCCGCAGAAGTGCCCACGTACTGGCGCCCTTCCTTGGTCGAGGCCGTGGCTCTTCGCCCATCTACGAGAAGGGCTCAGGCTCAGGTGTTCTGGGCTTCCCAGGTGAACTTGACGGTGTTGTTCTTGCCCTGGGCGAGGTTGTTGTCCTGCAGCCAGTACGAGACCTTGTAGGTCTTGGTGCTGCCGGCGCTGCTGGGGGCCCAGGCGCTGACGCCGGTGCCGTAGGTCGACTTGTTCGTGGCGAAGTCGGCCAGCGTGAACGTCGTGCCGCCGGAGCCGGTCGGGTTGTAGACGGTGCTCCCGCCCGCGAAGTCGGAGCAGTCGGCGGCGTTGCCGGTGCCCTCGGCGACCTGGAGGGTCAGGTAGGGCGACAGGTCGCCGGTGGTGTTCGTGAGGTCACCGCTCTTCACGTACATCTTGACCGCGGAGGCGATGGTGCCGTTGTAGGTGACCTTGATGCAGGCCGACCCGTTGCTGCCGGGCTTGAGGCCGCTGGCGTTGAACATCACCGTCGAGGGCTGGTGGTCGTCGGTGAGGGTGACCGAGCCGGCGCTGAACGAGTTGTTCGGGTTCGTCGTGGTCGACGAGAAGGCGGCGTAGGAGGCCTGCCAGACGAGAACGCCGCTCGCGATGATGCCGAGCGGCACCGTCGCCGCCAGCACCTTCGATGTGCGTGATGCCATGACCGAACCTCCGACTCGAGCAGCCAGCTCTCTCTGGCCGCACTTATGTTTCGGTTCGGCTCGCCGACGGTGGACGACCGAATGGGTGACGAGTTCGGATGGTTAAACCAGTCCGTTCGGGTGATGTCGCCCGTTTCAGCGGCGGTGACCGCCCGTTCTCGGGCGATTCCGTCCGGTCGACGGAGCCGGTTCGACCACCATCGGCCACCCCAACGCGGCGGCGACGAGGCTCAGAACGGCCGAGGCGACCAGCAGCGAGCCGGTGTCCTTCTCGTGGATCCAGACGACGGGGCGGCCGATGTAGGGCACGCGCAGCCGCGGGATGCCCAGGACGGCGCTCGGCGCGACCGGTGAGGAGTCCTCCGACGCGTTGGCGTCCCCCTTCGTCACGAGGTTGCCGTTGGCGTCGTACCGGAGGAGCCGGTGCACGATCGTTCGTCCGGGTCGAACCGGATCGCGGAACAGGATCACCCGCCCCGGCTTGACCTGACCGGGCACCGGCGGAGCCGCGAGGACGAGGTCGCCCGGATGGATGCGCGGCTGCATCGAGCCGGTCAGCACCACCAGTGAGCGCCAGCCGGCCAACTTCGGAGCCGCGGACCAGAAGACCATCCCGGCCACCATGGCGAGAAGGCCGGCCGCGAGGCCCACGGTGACCGCGCGACCCCAACCGACGTCCTGCTCCGGGGGCTCGGCTTGACGAGCCCTCGCAGGCACCGGGGCGGCGCCGGGCTGTGCGGGAACCCGGACGGGCGGGACGGGCGGAACCCGAACGGGCGGAGCCGGGGGAGTCGGCGGCACCAGCCACCGCGCTCCCTGCCTCGTCCGCGTCGCACCGAATCCCATGGGAGACCCATCGGGGCCACATGCGTGCAGAGAAGCTTCAGACCCGGGTGAGTGCCGGCCGATTCCTTGAAGGGGCAGCGCCACGGCCGACAGGGGCTTAGCGTCCGGGGTCGGGGAGGTCCACGTTGAAGTCCTACCGTCGCCGGCTGCCCGCAGCCGTTGTCGCGGCACTCGCTCTGCTCGTCGCGCTGAGCGGCTGCACCGGCGCGACGAAGCCGTCGAGCCCTGCGTCGGTCGGCAGCATCGCGGCGATGGGGGACTCGATCTCCCGCGCCTTCGACGGCTGCACGTTCCTGCAGGACTGCCTCCGGACGTCGTGGGTCACGGGAACGGACCCGGTCGTGCAGAGCCACTACTCCCGCCTCGTCGCCCGCAACCCGGCGCTGTCCGGCCGGGCGTTCAACGAGGCGAGGGTCGGCGCCACGTCCGCGGACCTCCCCCGTCAGGCCGCCTCGGTCGCGACGCGGCGCCCGGACTACGTGACGATCCTCATCGGCGCGAACGACGCGTGCGCGGCCACGGAGTCGGCGATGACGTCCCGGGCGGTCTTCCGGGCGCGGATCGACCAGGCGCTCACGACGATCTACCGGGCGCGGCCGGACGCGAAGGTGTTCGTCGCGTCGATCCCGGACATCTACCGGCTCTGGCAGGTCGGGCACACGAACCCGATCGCGCAGCTCGTCTGGTCCGCCGGGTTCTGCCGCAGCATGCTCGACAACCCGACCTCGACCTCGGCCTACGACTCGGCCCGCCGCCAGCGGGTGCGCAACCAGGTCATCACCTACAACGGTCAGCTCGCCGCCGCCTGTCGTGCGCACGCCGGCTGCCGCTTCGACGACAACGCCGTGTTCAACTACCCGTTCGCGGTCGGCGACCTGAGCCCGTTCGACTACTTCCACCCGAACGCCCGGGGCCAGAAGATCCTCTCCTCCATCACCTGGCCGAAGACGGGACTCTGATCGGCCCGGAGACCGACGCGGAAGACGCACGAGGACGCCGGTCGGCTTGACTGGGCCCATGTCGGTCCGCGAGTTCGTCGCCCTCGGCACCGCCAGCCAGGTTCCGACCCGGGTCCGCAACCATCACGGCGCCCTGCTCCGCTTCGACGCCGAGGGTCTGCTGTTCGACCCGGGGGAGGGCACGCAGCAGCAGCTGCTCCGCGCCGGGCACAGCGCCGCCGACGTCACCCGCATCTGCATCACGCACCTGCACGGAGACCACTGCCTCGGGCTGCCGGGGGTCGTGCAGCGCCTCGGCCTGGACCGACAGTCTGAGTTCGACGTGACCCGGCCGGTCGACCTCTACTTCCCGGCCTCCGGCCGTCCGTATGTCGAGCGGTTGCTGACCGCGTCGTTGTTCCACGCGCGCGTCGAGATCCGCCTGCACCCCATCTCGGCGGCGGGCGTGGTGGACCGATGGGGGGACCTGACGCTCGAGGCCGAGCGGCTCGACCACGGGCCGGAGACCTACGGCTACCGGCTGCGGGAGGACGACGGTCGCCGCATGCTGCCGGACCGGCTGGCCGCGCTCGGCGTCGCCGGTCCGGACGTCGGTCGGCTGCAGCGCGAGGGCCGGCTCGAGGCGGGCGGCCGCACCGTGACGCTCGAGGAGGTGAGCACGCCCCGCCGCGGCCAGCGGGTCGCGTTCGTCATGGACACCCGGCGCTGCGACGGCGCCAGGGCGCTCGCCGAGGGCGCCGACCTGCTCGTCACCGAGTCGACGTTCCTCGACCGGGACGCGGTGCTCGCGGGGTCCTACGGCCATCTCACCGCGCGACAGGCCGGGGTGCTGGCCGCCGAGGGCGGCGCCCGCCGGCTGGTGCTGACCCACTACTCGCAGCGGTATCCCGACGAGCAGGACTTCGCTGCGGAGGCGCGGGCGGAGCACGATGATGTGGTGGCCGTGCGCGACCTCGACCGGGTGCCGGTGCCGCCCCGCCGGACGTGAACATCGACGGGCGGCCCCGCGATCGACGGTGGGAGGGGAGGTGACGTCGTTCCGGGCTCACGAGTGCGTTCGAGCGTCACCTCGCCACCCACGGCCGATCGACAATCTGCGGCGGGAGGCGAGAGGGCTGGTTGATCCCCGGGTCAGCCCTGCTGCTCCGTCGGGCGGACGAGGATCTCGTTGACGGCGGTCCGCCGGGGCCGGGTGACGACGAAGCTGATCGCCTCGGCGATGTCCTCGGCCTCCAGCCGCTCGATGTCGCCGAAGCGCTGCGAGATCGTCTCCTGGATCTCCGGGCGGTTGTGCGAGGCGAGCTCGGTGGACACCGCCCCCGGCTCCACCAGCGAGACCCGGACGTGCCTGCCCGTCACCTCCTGGCGCAGCGACTCCGAGAAGGCGTTCACGCCCCACTTCGTCGCGTTGTAGACGCCGCTGCCCTGCCGGGCCACCCGGCCGGCGACGCTGGAGATGTTGATGACGTCGGCGACCCGGCGCGGGTCCGACTCCGCCGCCGACAGCAGGTGCGGCAGCGCGGCATGGGTCATGTACATCAGGCCCAGCACGTTGATCTGGACCATCTTCTGCCACTCCTCGACCGGGGCGTTCTCGATCGGGCCGAGCAGCATCATCCCGGCGTTGTTGACGAGGGTGTCGAGGCGCCCCAGCTCGTCGACCGTGCGCTGCACGGCGTCCCGGGCGGCGGACTCGTCGGTGACGTCGGCCTCGAGCACGAACGCCTGCCCTCCGTCGGCACCGATCTTCCCGGCCAGCTCGTCCAGCCGGTCCTTGCGGCGGGCGGCGATCGCCACCGTCGCGCCGTCCGCGGCCAGGGCGCGGGCCGTGGCCGCACCGATCCCCGAGCTCGCACCGGTGATCAGCGCCACCGTCCCGTCCAAGCGGTCCGCCATCACGATCTCCTTCACCGTCTGCACGGGCAACGTCGCTCCGGGACCTGCCCGAACGGCGGCCTTTCCACCACGGTCCCGGCCTGCGGTGCACGAATGTTTCCGGCCACTCGCGCGTGCCCGCGAGCATGAAGCACCTCGACTGCGGCCACACTGATGCGGATGGGGAACGGGCAGGCGGTCGACGGAGCGGACTCCGGGGACGGTTCGACGTCGGACAGCCCCGCGATCTCGCTGACGGACGGCTACGGCACCAGCCGCCTGTCCGACCTGATGCCCGGCTACTTCTGCGTCGCCGCCGACCTGCACAACCACACCCGCCTCTCGGACGGGCGCGGCGACCCGCGCGAGGCGTTCGCGAGCATGCGGCGCGCGGGGCTCGACGTCGCCGCGCTCACCGACCACGCCAATCTCGCTTCCGGCGTCGGCCGGCCCGGCCGCGTCCCCCTCGCCGGCTGGCTCGGCGGCATCGACCGCGAGGCATGGAAGCAGACCGCCGAGATCGCCGACCTGGCGAACGAGGACGGCCGCTTCGTCGCCTTCCGTGGCTTCGAGTGGTCGCATCCGGCCCTCGGGCACGTCAACGTCTGGGACAGCTCCGACTTCGTCGCGCCGACCCCCTCCACGCGCGACATGCGCCAGCTGTGGGACTGGCTCGAGACCGTGCAGGCCGACGACTCGCTCGCCAGCTTCAACCACCCCGGCTCGCGCGGGACGGTGCTGCGCTTCGCCGGCTTCCACTACCGCGAGAGCCTGCATCGGCGGCTGGTCGGACTCGAGATGTTCAACAAGCGGGACGACTACCTGTTCGCGGGTGTCGGCGACGGGGCCCGCTCGCCGCTGGTCGAGTGCCTGTCCAAGGGCTGGCAGCCGGGGCTGCTCGGGGTCACCGACGAGCACGGCTCGGACTGGGGGCGGCCGGAGGGCAAGGGCCGCACGGGTCTGTTCGTCACCGATCTCTCCCGCGAGGCGGTTCGAGAGGCACTGCTGGCCCGGCGGACGTTCGCGACCCGGCTGCGGGGGCTGCGCCTGGCCGCGGTGCTCGACGGCGTGCCGATGGGCGGGGAGGTCGCCGCCCTCCCGCGTCGTCGCAGCTACCCGATGACGGTCGACCTCGATCTGGGCCCCGCGGCCGCCGGTCTGGAGCTGTCACTGCAGTTGCTGCGCCCGGGTGCCACCGTGCCGAACGCCCGCGAGGTCGGCCGGATCGTCGTCGGGGAGGCGCCGGTCGAGGTCCCCGTCGAGCTGGACCCCCGCGACGGGAACTGGGCGGTGCTGCGGGTGTCCGACCCCGCCGGGCGGGTCGACGACCGGGCGCCGGAGTCGTACCGGCCGTGGGGGACGAGCGTCGCCTACGCCAGTCCGTGGTGGCTGGGCGAGCCGGCCGACGGTTGATCGCGACCGTCGGTCACCACGCCCGCAGCAGCCGTTCGGCCGTCGCGAACTCGGCGACGACGTCGCTCGCCGGGCGCGCGGAGCCGACGAGGCCGGCCGCCTGCCCCGCATAGACGTGGGCGACGTCGAGGTCCCCGGCGGCCCGGGCCTCGGCGAGTGCGGTCCGTGCCCGCTCGGCCTCGGTGCTCGTCGCGTCGGCCAGGTCCGACTCGCGTCCGGTCCAGGTGTCGGTGAAGTGGTTGCGCAGCGCGCGTCCGCCGAACTCGTGCGGCCAGCCCAGGGAGTAGCCGCGGTCGAAGGCACGCGTGTAGACGGTGTCCGTCGCGCCCGCCGCCAGCAGCCGCTGCTTGGCCGCCTCGCTCAGCTCGGACTCGGGGCAGGCGAGGAACGCGGTGCCCACCCAGCCGCCCGCCGCTCCCGCCGCCAGGACCGCCGCCAGCCCCCTGGGCCCGGCGATCCCGCCGGCGGCGAGCACGATGACGCCGGTCCCGTCGGTCAGGTCGAGCACCGCCTGGAGCAGGGGGAGGGTGGCGACGACGTCCCGGCCGTGGCCGCCGCCCTCCGCTCCGCGGGCCACCAGCAGGTCGAAGCCGTCGTCCAGCGCCCGCTTCGCGTCGTCCGGGCTGCCGACCTGGCAGGCCACCGCACTGCCGGCGGCGGTCAGCGCGGGCAGGTGGCGCCGCTCGTCGCCGGGCGGGTCGCCGTAGCTGACCGAGACGAGCGCGGGACGGGGTTCGAGGTCGAGCACGGCCTCCAGCTGCCCGTTCTCGTCCGGTCGGGACCAGGCCAACAGGCCGATGCCGTAGGGCTTCCCCTCGGCGGACGCCACGGCGGCCTGCCGGGCCACCCATTCCGGCGGCGTCGTGCCGCCGACGCCGATCGTGCCCAACCCGCCGGCACGGCTCACCGCCGCGGCCAGGGCACCACCGGATGCTCCGGCCATCGGCGCGGAGACCAGCGGGACCGACAGTCCGAACCGACGTGTCAGGGCCGTTTCGAGCACGAACCGAGCGTAGGACCCGCGGACGTCGTCGAGCGTCCGGGACCGGCAGCGGCCCTAGAGAAAGAGCTCCGAAACCGTGTGGATCAGCAGCCCGGCAAGCGCGCCGACGACCGTGCCGTTGATGCGGATGAACTGGAGGTCCCGGCCCACCTGCAGCTCGATCTTGCGGGACGCCTCGGCCGCGTCCCAGCGCGCGACGGTCTCCGAGATCAGCGAGCTGACCTCGTCCCGGTAGTTCCGCACCGCGAAGCAGGCCGCGTTCTCGAGCCAACCGTCGACCTTGGTCCGCAGCGACGGGTCGTCCTGCAGCCGTCGCCCGAGCGAGGCGAGCCCCTCGGCGACGCGACGGCGCAGCTCGCTGTCCGGATCCTCGATGGCCTCGAGCACCAGCCTGCGGCCGGTGGAGAGCACGTTGCTCATGGCCGTCCGTACCTCGGGGTGTTCGAGCAGCCGCTTCTTCAGCTGGTCGGCCCGGTCCATCGTGTACGGGTCGGAGGTGAGGTCGCGGGCGAAGTTCAGCAGGAAGTCGTCGAGCGCCCGCCGCACCCGGTGCTCGGGGTCGCTCTTGATCTCCCGGGTGAAGCGGGTCAGCTCCGCGTAGACGCGGGTGGCGACCCGCTCGTCGACGAAACGGGGGGACCACGACGGCGCCTGGTCGGTGACCAGGGTGAGGACGGCCTCCCGGTTCTCCAGCAGCCAGGCGTGCGCCTCGTCGACGGCGAGATCGACGAGCCGGTGGTGGGTGCCGTCGCGGACGACCTCGCCGAGCAACCTGCCCGCAGGCGGCCCCCACGGGTGTTCCACCACGCGCTGCACGAGCGTCTGCTCCAGGACCGACTGCACCGCGTCGTCACGGAGGACGGCTGCCGCCGCGCGGGCCACGTTCGCCAGCTCCGCCGTCACCCGCGTCGCGTGCGCCGGCTCCCGCAGCCAGACGCCGACCCGGGAGGAGACGCCGATCGCCGCGATCTTCGAGCGCACCACCTCCTCGGAGAGGAAGTTGGAGGAGACGAACGACTGCAGGCTCCGGCCGAGCGCGTCCTTCCGGGTGCGGATGAGCGCGGTGTGCGGGATCGGCAGACCCAGCGGATGACGGAACAGCGCGGTGACGGCGAACCAGTCCGCCAGCGCACCGACCATCGCCGCCTCGGCGGCGGTGCCGACGTAGCCGACCCACCCCGGCCCGTCGTGCGACTCCCAGGACGTGGCGACCACGTAGACGGCGACGGCGAGCAGCAGCAGCCCCGTCGCCGTCGCCTTCATGCGTCGCAGATCGCGGCGCTTCTCCGCCTCGCCGGCCGCGACGTCGCTGCCCCCGACAGCCGGAGCCGGCGCGCTCACCACAGCTCGGCCTGTTCGACCGGTGCCGCGGGGGTGGCCGCGACCGGCTCGATCAGCTCGGGGGAGGAGTTGCGGACCGCGTTGACCGCGGGCGACACCTCGGGCGTCTCCATCTCGGGCAGCGCGGCGGCCTGCACCGCGGTCAGCAGGGCCTCGACGTCCGTGTTGGTGTTGATGGTGTCGGTG
The DNA here is from genome assembly GCA_963783105.1 of uncultured Actinomycetota bacterium. Classification (GTDB taxonomy): domain Bacteria; phylum Actinomycetota; class Actinomycetes; order Frankiales; family Frankiaceae; genus JAVEDQ01. The sequence continues at coordinate 265,604 of CAWAMI010000001.1, read as the reverse complement.
TCGAGCCAGTCGGCCCACAGCTCGGGGGGCACGACGAGCGGCGCGCGCTCGTGCAGCCAGGTCAGGGCGTCGGGCGCGGGGCCCGTGAGGATGGCGCTGGTGCGGACCCGCGAGCCGTCCGGGGCGTGCCAGTGCTCGTACAGGCCGGCGAAGGTCAGCAGCTGCCCGTCGGCGGGGCGGAGGTAGTGCGGTCGGCTCCGCTTCTTGCCTCCGTGCGCGCCCGGCTCGCGGACCCACTCGTACCAGCCGTCGGCCGGGAGCAGGCAGCGCCGCTCCCGGACCGCCCGGCGGAAGGACGGCTTGTCGAGGACGGTCTCCACGCGCGCGTTGATGCGCTGTGCCCCCGTGCGCAGGTCGGCCCACGGTGGAACGAGACCCCAGGTCAGCAGGGTCAGCTGGCGCGTGTCGGGCGCCTCGCCGGGAAGCACGGCCGGGACCGGGTCGGTGGGCGCGAGATTGAAGCGGCGCTGCCGGGCGAGAGCCCGCTGCCCGTCCGGGAGGTCGTCCCCGATCCGCGCGTCGCCCCGGTCGAAGGGGTTGACGCCGAGCAGCACCCCGAGATCGGCGAGATCACCGGCGGAGACGTAGCGGCCGCACACCCGTCCATTCTGCGTCCGCGTGTTCCCGGTATGTCTGCGTTGCAGAGGCGCATCTCACGGCGGGCGAGGACCCCGACAAGATCGCGTTCGGGTAACGTGACGGACAGCGGCGGTACGCGCCGCTCCTGCTGCGGGCCAGTTCGCCCGCGCGGTCGCTCCTTTCGCCCGTCCCGCCGAGCGCTCACCCGAGCGCGTGCGGATCGGTAGCGCTGCTGGTAATCGCGGCCACCGAGAACAGTCAGGGTTTGTTTCCTATGTCCCGCCCTCGTGGCGCTTCCCGCCGTGCCCCGGCACGGTCGTCCAACCGTCCCTCCCGTCCGGCGGCCCAGCCCGCCGTTTCCGAGCTCGAGACCGCGCTGCAGGCCTCCGCCGCCGAACCGTCGCCCGAGCCGACGCCGTTCGCCGACCTGAGCCTCCCGCCGAAGCTCGTCGGCGCGCTCGAACGCGTCGGGCTCACCACCGCCTTCGAGATCCAGGCCCGCGTCCTGCCGGACGCGCTGGCCGGTCGTACGCTGCTGGGCCGGGCCCGGACCGGCTCCGGCAAGACCATCGCCTTCGGGCTGCCCGTGCTGACCCGCCTCGCCGAATCAGGTCTCCGTCGGCGGCCGGGTGTCGTCCGCGGCCTCATCCTCGTCCCGACCCGCGAGCTCGCCGGCCAGGTCGTCGACGCCCTCGAACCGCTCGGCCGTGCCCTCGGGCTGAAGACGCTCGCCGTCTACGGCGGCGCCTCCATGGGCCGGCAGATCGACGCCCTGCGGCGGGGCGTCGACCTCGTGGTCGCCACCCCGGGCCGTCTCATCGACCTCCTCGAGCGGGGGGCGGCGACGCTGAACGCCGTCGAGGTCACCGTGCTCGACGAAGCCGACCACCTCGCCGACCTCGGCTTCATGCCGGCGGTCACCGCCCTTCTCGACCAGACGCCCCCCGAGGGCCAGCGGCTGCTGTTCTCGGCCACGCTGGACCGGGACGTCGACAAGCTGATCCGGCGCTACCTGCCCGACCCGGCCATCCACGCGGTGGCCGACGAGGCGCCCTCCGGTCAGGTGGAACACCGCCTCGTCCGGGTCGCCTTCGGGGACAAGGTCGGCGTCGCCGCCGAGATCGCCGCCGCGCAGGGTCGGACGCTCATCTTCGTCCGCACGAAGCACGGGGCGGACCGGCTCGCCAAGCAGCTCAGCCGCGTCGGGGTCTCCGCCGCCGCCATCCACGGCGACCTGCGGCAGAACCAGCGCGAGCGCGCTCTCGACGGGTTCACCCGCGGCCGCACGCCGGTCCTCGTCGCCACCGACGTCGCGGCCCGCGGCATCCACGTGGACGACGTCGAACGCGTGCTGCACTTCGACCCGGCCAACGACCACAAGACGCACCTGCACCGCTCCGGACGCACCGGCCGCGCCGGCGCCGACGGCACGGTGGTCACGCTGGTGCTGCCGGACCAGGTGCGCGACGTCGAGCGGATGCACCGCGACGCGGGTACTCCCGCCGAGCCGACCACGGTGGCCCCGCGGGACATGACCGCTTCCGTGGCCGCCGCCGCCGCGCCGGCGCCGCGCCAGCGCCCCGCCACCCGGAGCTCGGGCGCCCCTCGGGACGCCTCGCGGGTCGCGGCCCAGGACGCGGCACGGGCCTCGTCACGAGGCGCCACCGCCTCCGGCCGGCGCGACCGTCGGGGCAGCCGGCCCGTCGCGCGCCGACCCTCCGCGGCCGCCTGACGGCAGACGAGCCTCCCGCTCGATTCGCGGCCGGTCCGACGCTCGCTCGGACCGGCCGCCCTCAGGCCGGAACGGCCGACCCGGTGAGTTCCGCGATGCGGTTCCGCAGCTGCGTCGGCGGAACCGGGCGGCTGAGCAGATAGCCCTGCGCCGCGTCACAGCGCATGCCCTGCAGGTCGCTCAGCGAGTCCGAGGTCTCGACGCCCTCGGCGGTCACGCTGAACCCGAGGCTGTGCGCGAGCTCCACCACCGAACGCACGATCGCGGCGTTGCGGGGGTTGATCGCCATGTCCAGCACGAAGCTCTTGTCGATCTTCACCTCGTGGACGGGCAGGGTCGCCAGGTAGCCCAGGGACGTCTGGCCCGCGCCGAAGTCGTCGATGCTGATGGCGACGCCGGCGTCGGCCAGCTCCCGGAGCGCGGCGGCGGCCCGGTCCGGGTCGACCAGCAGCGCGGTCTCGGTCATCTCCAGGATGATGCGCTCCGGTCCGGCTCCGCACTCGGCCAGCAACGCGAGGAGGGTGTCGGCGAACTCCGGCCGGCTGAGGCTCCGGGCCGACACGTTCACCGCGACCCGCATCCGGCCGTCCGGATCCAGCTCGGCGAGGTCCCGGACCGCGTGCTCGACCACCCAGTAGGTGAGCGGTTCGATCAGCTCGGTCTGCTCGACCGCCGGGATGAAGGCGTCCGGGTAGAGCAGCCCCAGCTCCGGGTGCTGCCAGCGCACCAGCGCCTCGACCGCCTCGACCTCGCCGGACTGGACGTCGGCCTTCGGCTGGTAGTGCAGGACGAGCTCGTCCGCGTCCAGCGCCCGCTGCAGTTCACCGATGAGCGTCAGCGCGCCGCCGTCGTGCGGGTTGTCGGCGTCGTCGTAGCGGTTCAGACCCAGGCGGCGGCGCTTGGCCGCGTACATCGCGACGTCCGCGGAGCGCAGCAGTTCGTCGATGTCCTCGCCGTCCTCCGGCGCCAGCGCGTATCCGACGCTCGCCTCGACCGCCAACGGCAACCCGTCGACGACGATGCCGTCGGCCAGGGTCGCCCGGAGTCGCCGCAGCACCTGTTCGGCCTCAGCTGCGCTGCGCACGTCCCGGACCACGACGCCGAACTCGTCGCCGCCGAGCCGGGCGATCGTGTCCCCCGGACGCATTGCCGCCACCAGGCGAGCGCCGAGCTGCTCCAGCAGGGCGTCGCCGTTGCGGTGTCCCAGCGCGTCGTTGACCTCCTTGAACCGGTCGAGGTCGAACACGGCGATGGCGGTGGACGCCTGCGCCGCCTCCAGCGTCGCCGTCGCGCGGCGCCGGAAGGCGACCCGGTTCGGCAGTTCCGTCAGCGGGTCGTGTCCGGCCAGGAAGTCGGTGGCGGCCATCTGGCGACGGAGGCGGCGGGTGACCGAGACGGTGACGCCGAGCAGCACGGCCCAGAGGCTGAGCAGACCGATGACCAGCACCCGGCGCACCAGCCGCTCGCCGGCGGCGGAGCGGTCCGCGATGGGGTCGTAGGGGAGGAAGAGCTCGAGCACGCCGAGCGACTGCGACGACGAGCTCTGGCGGAGCGGCTGGTAGACCTCGACGGCCCGCGGACCGGCCTGCGGGCCGGGCCGCTCGTCGCTGGACCGCCCGCTCTCGACCGCATCCAACCGCGTGAGCTCGGCCGTGACCCTTCCGCTCGCCGCCGCCACCACGTGCGGGTTCGACGACGCCGGCATCGGCGCGAGCGCGCCCTGCGCGGGCATCTCCGCTGGTTCGCTGGAGTACGCCAGTCGTCCCGAGGGTGTGTAGACGCGGGCGCGGAAGACGCGGCCCTGTTCGGCGGCGAAGCGCACCGAGCGGTCCATGACGACCCGCTCCAGCGGCGTCAGGCCCTTCTCGAGGGTGTCCTCGGTCATCAGCGGGGTGAGCGCCACGCTGGTGATCGCCGCCTGCCCCCGGGCGTCGTCGAGTCCGGCCGCCTCGGCCTGCGAGCGAAGCAGCACGGAGAGGATGGCGCCGAGCAGGAGGACGGGCAGCAGGCTGGCGAGCGCGTAGACGGCCAGCAGTCGGCGAAGCGACCGCCCGTCCCGCATCGGAATCGCCAGCTGTTGCACGGCAGGAACATCGACCGCATGACCGAGGTGACCGATCCTCCGAACGGGCTACGGGCCGCGCCGGAACGAGGGAACGGTCACCTCTCGCCGGCCTTCGAGCGCGTCGACGGTCCTCCCGTCGGGTTGTGCGGTTCGGACACGGACTTCACCAGCTCCGATGCCAGCTCCCGCAGCTTGACGTGGCGACGCTGGCTCAGGTCGCGCAGTGCGTCGAAGGCCCCGTCGGGGTCCACCCCCAGTCGGGCCATGAGCATGCCCTTGGCCATGTCCACGGTCGCCCGGCTGGCCAGCGCCTGCTCCAGTTCGTCCGCGAGGCGACGGCTCGCCGCCAGCAGCTGGGCGTTCGCGATGAGGACGGAGGCCCGGTCGGCGAGCCGTTCCGCGACCTCGATGGCGCCGTCGTCGAAGGCGTTGCGACTGTTGGAGTAGACGTTCAGCACCCCGAGTCGAGCGGCGCGCGCCAACAGCGGAACCGCAAGGGCGGCCAGCACTCCCTGCGCTTTCGCCTCGCTCGCGAACCGCGGCCAGCGGCTCTCCTCGTCGAGGTTCTCGGACGCCCGCCACGTCCCTTCCTCCAGAGCCGAGACGCACGGCCCCTCCTGGAGCCCGAACTGCGCCTCGTCCACCGCCTGCACCCATCGCGCGCTGACCCCGGCGACGCGGGGGCGTCCCTGCTCGAACAGGCTGACGCCTGCCCCGGCGGCACCGGGGAGCAGGGCGAGCGCGGTACCGGCGACCAGCTCGAGGATCTCCTCGAGGCCGATCTCGTCGAGCAGCACACCGCCCAGCTCGCGGAGCGCGTGCTCGACCGCCGCGTCCCCGGGACCGGAGCCGTCCGCCCCCGATCGCCGGAGCTCCGCCGTCAGCTGTGCCGCCCGGGAGCGGAGGGACTTCTCGGTGGTGAGGTCCTGGATGAGCCAGAGAAGGGTGTCCGGCCGCTCGGGGGAGCGGAAGTGCGTGAGCGTGAACTCGGCGGGGACGGGTGGCCGGCGCCGCGGGCACAGATCCCACTCCGCGACCTCGGGTCCGCCCTTCTCGCTGACCGTGGCGATCTGCTGCCGGAACCCCGGCCGATGCGCGGGGACGACGAAGGTGGCGAGCGGCTTGCTGCGCAGGAACCGTTCGTCGACGTTGAGCAGCTCGATCGCGATCCGGTTGGCATCCAGGACGACGCCTCGATCGTCGGTGAGCAGGTAGGCGACCGGAGCGAGCTCGAACAGGGAGCGGTAGCGATCGTGCTCCTGCTCGAGGGCGTACCGGGACTCCGCCAGCGCCTCGTTCCGGGTCAGGAGTTCCTCGTGCCTGATCCTCAGTTCCTCGACGGTGGCGCGAAGCTCGACGAGTGCCTCGTCCACGGCCCGGCCGTCGACCGAACCGCTCGCGCCGTCCTGGAGCGCGCGCAACCGGTCCGCGATCGCGCTGACCTGGGCGGAGAAGCCGGCCAGGTCGATGGCGTCGGGCATGGGGCGGTTGTACCTCCTGACGTCCACGCTATGGGCCTGCACGGCTGATTCCCAGCCGACGATGCGAGCGTCTATACCCTGTCGAGGCGCGCCCGCTTAGCTCAGTTGGCCAGAGCAGCCGCCTTGTAAGCGGCAGGTCGTCGGTTCGACTCCGACAGCGGGCTCCGTCCTCGCCCGGGGCGCGTTCCGTGCGCTCCGACCGCGGGTCAACCGGATTGCCGACCGACGGAATCCGCGGTGCGCGGAGTCAGGGCTCCGGGTGCCAGGTCCGACGGGATACCGGACGGGTCGACACCGGCTCCGGGATCCGCCCGGTCCCGTCCCGCCGCGTCCGCTCGCTCCGCCGCGTCCTCGCCGGCCCGTGCCTGCAGGCCCGACTGCGTGCGCAGCGGGAGCTCGGGCAGCGCGAGCGTGGTGGCGAAGCCGATGGCGAGGACCCCCGCGGCCAGCAGGAAGATCAGGTCCATCGAGTCGGAGAAGCCGGTCCGGAACGGCAGGGCGAGCCGCTCGTCGAGCTGGTTGATGAACGACGTGTCCTCCAGCGCTCCGCCGGCGCCGCCCTCGCCCGACCCGCCGCGCAGGAACCCCGCCTGGTCGGGGTGCTCGGCCACCGCCTGCTGGAAGGCCGGTGTGGGGGCGGCCTGCCGGATGTCGGAGGTGATGTTGCCGGTCAGCGTGCTGAACAGGACGGACAGGAACACCGCCGTGCCGAGGGTGCCGCCCATCTGCCGGAAGAACGTCACCGACGAGGTCGCCACCCCCATCTGCCGAGGCGAGACCGCGTTCTGCACGGCCAGGATGAGCGGCTGCATGTTGAAGCCGAGCCCGACGCCGAAGACGAGCATCACGACCATCGTCCGCCACAGCGGGGTGTCGGCCCCGACCAGCGAGAACAGCAGCAGCGCGACGACCATCAACGCCGTGCCCACCACGGGGTAGCGCTTGTACCGGCCGGTCCGCGCGATGAGCTGCCCGGAGACGGTGGCGCCGGACATGATGCCGATGACCAGCGGCAGCATCTGCAGGCCGCCGACCGTGGGCGACGAGCCCTTGACGATCTGCAGGTACTGCGGAAGCACGGCCAGCGCGCCGAACATGCCCATGCCGACGATCAGGCTGTTGGCCGACCCCACCGCGAAGGTGCGGCCGCGCATCATCGTCAGCGGGAGGAGCGCGTCCTCGCCGTAGCGACGTTCGGCCTGCAGGAACATCACGAGGCCGATGGCCCCGATGGCGTAGCAGAGCCACGCACGGCTGGAGTCCCAACCCCACACGCGGCCCTGCTCGGCGATGGTGAGCAGCGGGACGAGACAGACCACCAGGGCCAGCGCTCCCGGCCAGTCGATGCGGTGGTGGCGCTTCTCGTGCGGCAGGTGCAGCACGCGGGTGACGACGACGAGAGCCGCGAAGCCGATCGGCACGTTGAGGTAGAAGATCCAGCGCCAGCCCGCCACGCCGGCGATCGAGGTGGTGCCCGCCAGCAGGCCGCCGACGACGGGTCCGAGCACGCTGGACGTGCCGAAGACCGCGAGGAAGTAGCCCTGGTACTTGGAGCGCTCTCGCGGCGGCACGATGTCGCCGATGATCGCCAGCGCCATCGAGAACAGCCCGCCGGCGCCGAGACCCTGCACGGCCCGGAACGCCGCGAGCTCGTACATCGACTGCGAGAGTCCGCAGAGCGCGGAGCCGAACAGGAAGATGCTGATCGCGGCGAGGAAGAACGGCTTGCGCCCGTAGAGGTCGGACAGCTTCCCGTACAGCGGGGTCGAGATCGTCGACGTGATGAGGAAGGCCGTGGTCGCCCAGGCCTGCAGCGCGAACCCCTGGAGGTCGTCGGCGATGGTGCGGATGGACGTGGCCACGATCGTCTGGTCGAGCGCGGCGAGGAACATCCCCAGCATCAGGCCGGAGAGGATCGCGAGGATCTGACGGTGGGTGAACGTGCCGGACGTTGTGCTCGACCCCGACTCGGCCGATGCAGCTCCGGCCGATGCAGCTCCCCCCGATGCACCCCCTGCCGGCGGAGTCTCTCCCGCGGCGGGCGCGGCGGTCTGCGACATCGGGCCTCCTGGTTCCGCACGCTGCAGCCACTGCACCTTACGAGGGAGTACCCCCTCGGTGCGGATCTCCCACACCGGACAACGGTGACGCGGGCGACCTCGCCGCTACCCCGCCGGCCGCACCTCTTGCGGCACTCCTCCTCGCGGCTCGCACGCTTGCAGCACACGGCCGCACCTCGTCCGTCGGACGTCACCTCACCTCGTCACCTCGCTCGTCTGGCGTCACCTGGCCTCCCGCGGCCGATCGTTCGGGGGTGGGTGATCGGCGGTGGGCGGTCAGGTGACGTCGATCCGCCCTCGGGAGCCCGGTTCGACCTCACCTCGCCTCCCGCGGGAGATCGTGCGGCGGCAGATCACGACGTCGCCCGACCGGGTGAAGAAGGAATAGGTGAGATCTTTTTGGTTATTGTTCCCGCACGGAAGCGAACGGGGTTTCCGACGCACGGCGCGATTTCCAGGTGCCGGAGCGCTGCCGGCGCCGTACCGCTCACCGGATGCGTCGCGGGGGCTCGTTGTACCGAGGAAGGACGACGATGACGACGCAGAGCGGACGCTTCGACGGGGCCGACGGGGCCGACGGGGCCGACGGGGCCGACGGGACCGGGACGGACGACCCGCGGCCCGGCTCGCCCGTCTCCCTGATCCCCACGGCCCGGCCCGGCCCCGCCCTCGGCGCGCGGCTGGAGAGCTGGTTCGCCTCGCCCGGCGGGCTCGCCGTCACCGCCGAGGTCCGGGTCGACCCGTCCGCGGTCGACCTGCTCGAGGGCGCGTCGGTGTGGGCGAACTTCCGCACCGCCTCCGGCGCCCAACTGGTGCTCACGGCGCTCTCCCGGCCTGCCGCCGGCGCGGACGACCTGCTGGAACTCACCGGTGTGGCCGTGCTGGCCCGGGAGACGCGACGCGACTCGGTGCGCGCCGGCCTGCGGCGCGAGGTCCGGCTCATCTCCGGCGCGGTGGAGCACTCGGCGACCACGCTCGACCTGTCCAGTGGCGGATGCCGCGTCCAGGTCGCCGACCCCGACGCCTTCGACGTGGGTGAGTTGGTCGACGTCCAGCTGGAGCTCGCCGCGGAGGGCCCGGTCGCCGCCGCCGGCGAGATCGTGCGCAGCGACCCGTTGGCCCACGAGGTCGCGGTGCGCTTCGTCGACCTCACCGAGTCGACCGAGGCCGCCCTCGACGCGCTGATCTACAGCACGATCAGCGACGCCGGCTAGGTCGACGCCGGTCCTGCGCCGAGCGGGTGAATCGCCGGACTCGGCGGACAGGCGGCCTCGAGTCCCTCTAGCGTGCGAGCGTGGCGACGGTGACGGCGACGAAGCGCATCTTCTCCGGCTACGGGTGGGACCGACCGTCCTGGCGTGAGGAGGTCGACGGGCTGGAGGACGACGCCTCCACCGCCGTCCGGGCACGACGCGTCGTGCAGGCGGCCCGGCACTATCCGGTGCTCGTGCTCGACGGCTTCGACCGGGGCGACATGCTCGCCGCCGGGGTGATCGCCCGGATGCGCCGGCCGCCGCGGCTGCTGGTGCTCGATCCCACCTGGAAGCGTGGCTCGACCCTGCCGGACCGGATGGCCACCCGGGCCGGCGTGCGGCTCCTCGACGGGTCGCACGTGACGTACGGGGTGCTCTCCACGTTCGAGGTCGCGTCGTTCCCCGACACCTGGGGGGTCGATCGGGACCGCGTCCGATTCCTGCCCTGGCACTTCGACCTGTCGGAGGACGAACTCGCGTCGCCCGTCACCTCGGGCGACGGATTCTTCGCAGGCGGCGACTCCCTCCGCGACTACGGGATGGTGCTCGACGCGGCGCGGCTCGTGTCGCATCCGATAACGATCGCTTCCCGCACGCTGACCGACGACACGCTCTCCCGGCTGCCCTCGAACGTGACGGCCGGTCCGGTGAGCCGGGCGCGCTACGACGCATTGCTCCGGTCGTCCGCCGCGGTCGTGGTCCCGCTGCAGGTGCGCAGCGACCGGTCGTCGGGCCAGGGCACGATCCTCAACGCGATGGCCCACGGCAAGCTGCTCATCGTCAACGACGCGCCCGGGGTGCTCGACTACGTCCGCCCTGGCGAGACGGCCCTCGTCGTCCCCTCCGGGAACGGCGCGGCGCTGGCGGAGGCGATGGAGTGGGTGATGACCCACCGTGAGGAAGCGGAGCGCATCGCCTCGGCGGGTCGCCGGGACGTCCTGGCGCGCTTTCATCCCGAGCAGTACGTCCGGCGCGTGCTCGACGTCGCGAGGGAACTCTGCGTCTAGCTCGTCCGAGCCCGCGGTCCGGCTGAGCCCGCGGTCTGGCCGCCCCCGGACCTCGGGGGCTCAGCGACAGGAACCGAGGGGGAAGCGGGAGAGCAGCCGCGAGCGCCACCGTCCCACGCTCATCAACCACACCTCCGAGGCGTGGCCACGCACCGGGAGGGACTCGCTGAGGCGACGGGCCAACCCGGGCGGCTCCGGGCCGGTCCGAACGGTCAGGTGGGGCACGATCTCGCGGTAGGCGCCGGCGTAGGGCTGGTGTTCCGGGAAGCGGTGGCTGATCGCCCGGGTCAGGTCGACGAACGGGGCGGCGGGTTCCGGGGCGAGGTACAGGACACGTTCCGCGGGGAATCGCCCGACCCCCGTGAACGAGTACTCGAACGGCTCGTGCCGCCGGAACACCTCGTCGAGCGCGGCGAGGACGTCATCCCCGATCTCCTTGCTGGAGAGGAAGGGGAAGAGCAGGGTCACGTGCGGCGGCGTCCCTCGCACGAGCCGGCGTACCCGCCGCGCGGGAGGCAGGAGACCCGGCGGTCCGGGCACCAGCAAGGCGGTGGGCGCGTCCCCACCCGGCAAGGCGCTCAACGGTCGTCGTCAGCAGGCGCTCGGCTCGAGCCGCTTCAGCCGCTTGACGTCCCGCACGTCCTTCGACCGGGCACCCGGATAGGACTTCAACGACAGCTGACTCGTGACACTGACGCAGGGGACCGCCCGGCCGGCGAGCGTGCCGACCGCGAAGGCCGAGGGATCCAGCTCTCCCGGGGAGGTGCCGCTGGCGAACAGGGCCGTACTCGCGTCGATGGGATGGACGTCGACCGATCTCCCGAACCCGTCGTCGAGCAGGATGCGTCGCGGCATCCCGGCACCGAGCACTTCGCCCTCGTCCATGTTCGCGTAGCCCAGCCCGCGGAGTACCGCGCAGGCCCGCTCGGTGGAGCCGTCCTGGGCGAGCACCACGAGGTCGAGATCCCGGTGTCGTCGGGTCCGGCGTTCGAGCAGCGCGTCCACCCCCCATCCGCCGACGAGCCACGTCTTCACGCCCGCTCGGTCGAGGGCCTCCAGGACCTCGAGCACCTCGTTCTCCTTCATCCGGGCGAAGTTGTCGGCGACGGTGTTCCGCAGCCACTTCACGGCCCGTTGGCTGAGGATCGAGCCGAGGGGCCCGTCCTCCAGCCGCCAGGCCGCCTTCTGGGCGCGGGTCAACAGCGCGTATCCGAACCGGCGGAACAGGACGGCGACGACGCGCAAGCGGCGCGCCCGACCGCGGACGCCCTCCGAAGCCATGACCCGGGCTCCTCCCGCTGCGTGGCGGGCCGCCGGCCCCCGATGCCCCCGCCTCGCTACTGTGCGTGACGTCGGGTTCCGACTGTAGTTCCGCCGGCCGTGCTCCGCCGGTCATTGCGGGAGTTGGCGGAAACCACCGATCAGCGCCGGTAGGGCGCCGATCTCACCCGTCGAGCGGAGCGGGACGCTGCGTCGGCACGGGCGGCAGGCCCACCGGCGCGGCGAGCGAGGAGAACGACACCGGCCGGACCGGAACGGGCACCGGGACGAGCTCGGCGTCCGAGCCGGCGTGCGCGTCCCATGGCGTGCGGAGCCGCTGCGGCGCCACCGCCGCCGCCGTCCGCGGCGCGGGCAGGTGGGAGAAGGAGACCGGGGTGGGAGCCGCAGCCCGGATGCGGACGCCGTCCCACGGCGTGCAGATCGTGCCGGTGCGGGACGGGGTCGTAGCGGACGAAGCCGTGGTGGTGCGGATGCCGCTCGTGCCGGTTCGGTCGGCGGTCCGTGCAGTGCTCATCGTGTTCTCCTCGTTCGTGCGGACACGATGAGACTGCGCCGGGCCTCTTGCAACCGACTTGTCAGGCTCTTGAGTCGGCTGCTTCCCGAGGAAGGTCGGGCGCCGGGCCGACGGCCCCCTATGCGGAGTCGAGACCCTCGAGCTCCTTGACGATCCGGTCGAAGACCTCGTCCTCGCTGCCCACCCCGTCGATCTCCACGAGCAGGTTCTTCTCGCGGTAGTGGTCGAGCAGGGGAGCCGTCGACTCCTCGAACACGCGGAGACGGTTGCGGACGGTCTGTTCGTCGTCGTCGTCGCGGTCCTCGGTCTCCGACCGGGCCGAGAGCCGCTCGACGACGACGTCGTTCGAGACCCGGAGGTAGATGGCGGCGTCCAGCGAGAGGCCCTTCGCGTCCAGCATCGCCTCGAGCTCCTCCGCCTGCGGCACCGTACGGGGGAAGCCGTCGAGGAGGAAGCCGTCGGAGACGTCCGGCTCGTCGAGCCGCTGCCGGGCCATGGACACCACGATCTCGTCCGGCACCAGCTCGCCCGCGTCGATCTGCTCGGCCGCCTTCCGGCCGAGGTCGGTGCCTCGCTCCTTGTGGTCGGAGAAGACCTCGCCGAAGGCGACCGTCGGAGCGTCGAAGCGCTCCGTGAGGCGCGCGGCCTGCGTCCCCTTACCGCTTCCGGGCGGGCCGATCAGTACCAGTCTCAAATCCGTTCCTCCTGCTCGTGCTGACCTCGACGGGAGAGGATCCCGCCCGCCCGATCTTGCTGGAGTGTGCCCCTGCCTCGATGTGCCACGCCTGCCGGAGCCCGGTGGGAGGCGGACCACGTCTGACGGCGACCGCCGACGGGCAGGGACGCCACATGCGCACCTTCTCGCGGGAACACTCCTACGACGCGCCGCCCTCGACGCTGCTCGCGCTGTGGCAGGACCCCGGATTCCTGGCCGCGGCGAGCGCGAAGTTCGGCGGCGTGGGCGCCCCGACGGTCGAGGACGCGGGCGGACGGGTGCTCGTCCGCTCCGAACGGCAGCTGCCGGTGGACAAGGTGCCGTCGTTCCTCCGTCGGTTCGTCGGCAGCGGCACGTTGCAGCAGGTCGACGACTGGCCCCGGGACGCCGCTCCGGCGGGAGGAGCGTCCGACTCGGGCGCGATCGAGGGCACCTGGCAGGTGTCCGGCCGTATGCCCGCGACGATGTCCGGGCGGCAGTGGATCGTGGCCGAGGGTCAGGGCTGCCGCGTCTCGGTCGAGGGGACGGTCTCGGTGTCCGCGCCGCTGGTGGGCGGCAAGGCCGAGGAGATGGTGGCCCGGGAGATCACCAAGCTGATTGCCGCGCAGCAGCAGTTCGCCGCCGACTGGCTGGCCGGTCTCGCACCCGAACAGACGTCCGCCTGAGCGGTCGCCCCCGATCGGCCCGATCGGCCGGACCGGCCGCCGGGCGAGCGCGCTCAGCCCGACTCGGCGGCCGCCCGCCGACTGAGGTGCGTCGCGAGCTTGCGCTTGATCCGCTGCAGCGCGTTGTCGATCGACTTCGTCTGTCGCTGCAGCTGGCCGGCGATCTCCGCGTAACTCTTGCCGTCGACGTGCATCCGCAGCACCTCGACCTCGAGGTCGGACAGCTCCCGGTCGAGGTAGGCCTGCAGCGCCCGGATCCGCTCGCTGCTGACGACCTGCTCGGCGGGGTCGGCGAGGGCGCCTGCCGGCAGCACGTCGGCGAGCACCCGCTCGCCGTCGTCGTCCGAGCCGACGGGGCGTGAGAAGGACACGTAGGAGTTCAGAGGCCCGTGCTTGTGCCGGGTGGCCCCCTTGACCGCGGTGATCAGCTGCCGCTGCACGCACATGTCCGCGAAGCCGCGGAAGTGGGTCTGACGGTCGGGATCGAAGTCGCGGATCGCCTTGTAGAGGCCGATCATGCTCTCCTGCAGCACGTCGTCGACGTCGGCGCCGAGCAGGAAGTACGACCGGGCTCGGGACCGGAGGAAGGGACGGTAGCGCTCGATCAGCGTCGAGGCCGCCGCGCCGTCGCCCGCGCGGACCGCGAGGGCGAGATCCTCGTCGCTCAGGGTCATCGTGGCTCCTGATGGCACTGGGGGCGGCTCCGCCGCGAGGCCGGGTCCGGCTCCGCGGTGATACCGGGTGTCCGGTGCGGATCCGCGCCGGAATGCTTCTCCCAACGACGCAATGCCACGGGGGTTACGCGCCCCGCGAGCACTTCGTGGACGCGTTCACCCGGCGGCGCGACGGGCCCGTCAGGACGGCGGCGGAGCGGTGCCCCCGCGCCGGAGCCGGGCCACCTCGGCGAGCGCCACGCCGGCGGCGACACCGGCGTTCAGCGACTCGACCGGCCCGGACATCGGGATCCGCATCCGTAGGTCGCACTGCTCGCCGACCAGCCGCGACAGCCCCTTCCCCTCCGAACCGATGACCAGCACCAGCGGCTCGGTCGCCATGGCCAGGTCGTCGGTGTCGATCTCACCGTCGGCGGCGAGGCCGACCACGAACAGCCCGGCCTTCCGGTACGCCTGCAGGGCGCGCACCAGGTTGGTGGCCCGGGCGACCGGGAGACGGGCGAGGGCACCCGCGGACGCCTTCCACGCCCCCGAGGTCACGCCGGCGGCCCGCCGCTCCGGGATCAGGACCCCGTGGGCCCCGAAGGCGGCGGCGGACCGGACCACCGATCCGAGGTTGCGCGGGTCGGTCACCCCGTCGAGCGCGACGAGCAGCGGGACCTGCGTCGGATCGGAACGGGTCAGCAGGTCCTCGGGATGCGCGTAGGTGTACGGCGGCACGACGAGGGCGAGTCCCTGGTGGGGAGCACCGGCGCTGCGCCGATCGAGTTCGGTGCGGGGCACGTCGTTGATCGGCACCCGCCGTCGCTCGGCGAGCTTCGCCGCCTCGACCGTCTTCGGGTCGTTCTCGGTGCCGATCGCGCGGAGCAGAGCCGTGCCCGGCACCCGCGCCCGGAGCGCCTCGATCACCGGGTTGCGGCCGATGACCAGTTCCTCGTCGGGAGCGGTCGCGCCCCGCCGGGGGCGCGACGCGCCGCCGCCCGACCGACCGGCGCCGACGTCCCGACCGGCACCGTCCCGACCGGCACCATCCCGACCGGCACCATCCCGACCGGCACCGTCCCGCTCCACGCGGCCGGCGCGTCGCTTGGCCGCGTGACCCGGGCGCATCTCCGCGCGGGGGGTCGGCCCCTTGCCCTCGAGCTTGCGGCGACCGTGTCCACCGGTGCCCTTGCGCGCGCCGGGCATCAGGTCAGCCGCCAGCGCTGGCCGCCGGCGGTGTCGTCGACGAGCACGCCCGCCTCGGCCAGCTGATCACGGATCGCGTCGGAGGTCGCGTAGTCCTTCTCCTTGCGGGCTCGGGCCCGTTGCTCGAGGGCGATGGCGATCGCCGTCTCGAGAGCCGGCCGCAGGTCGGCGCCCGGGTCCGGCCACTGCGAAACCGGGTCGAGCCCGAGAACGGCGAGCATGCGCCGCACGACGCCCACGTAGGGGCCGCGGTCGGCCTCCGACGCCTTGTTGCCGGCGCTGACGGCCGAGAAGATCACGGCCAGCGCGCGAGGGACCGCGAGGTCGTCGTCCATGGCGGCCGCGAACTCGTCCCACACCCCGGCCGGCTCCGTGTCGTCGGGCGGGGGGTCGCCCGGCAGCAGCTCGACGCTGCGGCAGAAGGTCTCGAGCCGTTCGTAGGTGGCGGCGGCCTCGGCCAGCGCCTCGGCGCCGTACTCGAGCCCGGACCGGTAGTGAGCGGCGGCGAGGTAGTAGCGCAGGACCGGCGGTCGGACCATGCCGAGCGCCTCGTCGACGCGGAAGAAGTTGCCGAGCGACTTCGACATCTTCTCGCCGCGGGTGGTGAGCAGCCCGCCGTGCATCCAGTGCTGTGCCATCTCGTGCTGAGCGTCGGTCGCCGGGTTGCCGGCTCCGTCGGGCCCGCTGAAGGCGGTGACGGTCTGCGCCCGCTCGTTCTCGTGGTGGGGGAACACCAGGTCGAGCCCGCCGCCGTGGATGTCGAAGCGCTCGCCGAGGTACTTGGCCGCCATCGCGCTGCACTCCAGGTGCCAGCCCGGTCGCCCCGGCCCCCACGGCGTGTCCCAGGTCGGTTCCCCCGGCTTGGCCGCCTTCCACAGCGCGAAGTCGCGCGCATCGCGCTTGCCCTGTTCGTGCTCGGCCGACGGCTGGACGCTGTCCGGTCGCTGACCCGACAGGGCGCCGTAGTCGGGGTAGGAGGAGACCGAGAACCAGACGCTGCCGCCGGCCGCGTAGGCGTGCCCGCCGTCGATCAGCCGCTGCATCATGGCGACCATCTCCGGCACGTGGCCGGTCGCCCGCGGCTCGACCGTCGGCGGCAGGACGCCGAGCGCGTCGTAGGCGGCGTTGAAGGCGCGGGTGAAGCGCTCGGCCAGCGCCCACACCGTCACCCCCTCCTCCGCGGCATTGACGATGATCTTGTCGTCGATGTCGGTGACGTTGCGGACGAGCGTCACCTCGTAGCCGTTGGCCGTGAGCCACCGGCGCAGGATGTCGAAGGCCACGGCGACGCGCAGGTGCCCGACGTGCGGCGCCGACTGCACCGTCGGGCCGCAGACGTAGATGGAGGCCCGCCCCGGGACGAGTGGCTCGAACGGGTGCACGGCACGCCGTCGGGTGTCGTACAGCTGCAGGCCCACGCGAGCAGCCTACGAGTCGGCCTGCACGACGAGGGCCGTGGCGATCGCGGCCACGCCCTCGCCGCGGCCGGTGAGCCCGAGGCCGTCGGTGGTGGTCGCGGAGAGCGACACCGGCGCGCCGACGACTGCGGCGAGCGTGGCCTCCGCCTCGGCTCGCCGCGGGCCGAGCCGGGGACGGTTTCCGATCACCTGGATCGCGACGTTGCCGACCCGCCAGCCCGCCGTTCGGAGCCGTCGGCAGGTCTCGGCGAGCAGGTCGGCGCCGGACGCCCCGGACCAGCGGGGGTCGCCGGTGCCGAAGACGCTGCCGAGGTCGCCGAGGCCGGCGGCGGAGAGCAGCGCGTCGCAGGCGGCGTGCGCCGCGACGTCGCCGTCGGAGTGCCCGGCGAGCCCCGTCTCGCCCGGCCACTGCAGGCCCGCGACGTGGCAGGGGCGGCCGGGTTCGAACGGGTGGACGTCGGTGCCGACGCCGACGCGGGGCAGGCTCATCGGCGGGCCCCCGCCCGTAGCTGCGCCCCTGCCCGTAGCTGCGCCTCGGCTCGGGCGAGGTCCGCGGGCCGGGTGATCTTGAACGCCTCCTCGGCGCCGTCGACCACGAGCACCGGTTCGCCGAGCAGCTCGACCAGTCCGGCGTCGTCGGTGACGATGGATTCGGGCGAGAACGTAGGCGGGTGCGCCCGCTCCAGAACCTCCCGACGGAAGCCCTGTGGCGTCTGCACGGCCCGAAGGTCCGCCCGCGGCGGGGTTTCGAGGACGTGGCCGGTCGTGTCCACCCGCTTGATCGTGTCCGCGACGGGCAACCCCGGCACCACGGCGGCGGCTCCGGCGAGGACGGCGCGCGCCACCCGGTCGACGAGCTCCGGCGGCACCAGCGGGCGGGCGGCGTCGTGGACGAGCACCACGTCCACCACGGCTGGCAGCGCGTCGAGGGCCGCCGCCACCGAGGCGCGGCGATCGGCCCCGCCCGCCACGGCGAGGACCCCGAGTTCGTCGGCGACCTCGGCCTCACGCCCGGGCGGCACGGCGACGGCGACGAGGTCGACCAGCGAAGCGGACCGCAGGCGTTCGACGGCGTGCGCGAGCAGGCTGCGCCCGTCCAGGACCCGCAGCGCCTTCGGATCGCCCGGGCCGAGGCGTTCTCCGCGTCCGGCTGCCGGAACGACGACGGCGACCGTCACCGAGTCGCCTCGATTCGGGTCGCCGTCGACCGTAAGTGTGGGCTGGTCAGCCCGCGAGAACCTCGTCGAGCATCGTCTCGGCCTTGTCCTCGTTCGTGCCCTCGGCGAGCGCGAGCTCGCTGACGAGGATCTGGCGGGCCTTGGAGAGCATCCGCTTCTCGCCCGCCGACAGGCCCCGCTCCCTGTCGCGACGCCACAGGTCGCGGACGACCTCGGCCACCTTGTTCACGTCGCCGGAGGCGAGCTTCTCGAGGTTCGCCTTGTAGCGGCGGGACCAGTTGGTCGGCTCCTCGGTGTGCGGTGCGCGCAGCACCTCGAAGACCCGCTCGAGCCCGTCCTGGCCCACGACGTCGCGGACCCCGACCATCTCGACGTTGTCCGCCGGCACCCGCACCGTCAGATCGCCCTGCGCGACCTTGAGGACGAGATAGGTCCGGTCGACTCCCTTGATCTTTCGCGTCTCGATCGCCTCGATATGCGCGGCTCCGTGATGCGGGTATACGACCGTCTCACCGACAGTGAACGCCATGAGTGTGTTGCCCCTTCCGCCGTGACCAGTTTAACACGGAGACACTTCCTACACTGAGGCATCTGCGCAGGTCAGGGGCTTGACAAATCCCCAAAATGGGGCTCTGTGCACGTCGGCCGACCGGTTGCGCATGACGATGCTGTCGGACTAATAGGCTACGTCGCCGTCCCGAGGGCCGATCAAGGACCACCCGGACGGCCCAACGCGGCCCTCCTCCGCGCAGCGTTCGGAGCGATGCGCCGACCAGGTTCGGGACGGGTGACCCGACCGGCCGCCGGGGGTTGGTCTATCCCGCCCTGCGGGGGCACCATGGGCGCGTGGGCGCTCTATCCCTGCCGCCGAGCGAGGACGACGACGGTCGTCGTCGCGGCGCCGGCGGCCCGGAGCGGGCGCCCGGCCGGGACGCGTCCGCGACGGGCGCCGACCCCTCGCGCGTGGCGGTCCCGGACGACCTCAGCGGCCTGGAGGACGAGGTCCGCTCGATCCAGGCCGAACTGGGCATCGACCCGCGGTGCTGGGAAGCGGGCTGGACCGGGCGCCGGGCGCGCCTGCTCGACCGGCTGCGTGGCGGCTCGTGGCGCCGGGGGAGGCGATCCCTGGCACCCGAGGGATCCCTCGCGATGCGGCCGCTGCTCGTCGGCCCGATCCTGGCGGGCATCCTGCTGCTCGTCGCCGGCCTGGTCGCCCTGTTCCCGCCCTCGGTGAACTCGTCCGGCCGTCGTGCGCCGGCGACGCGGCTCGCCGCACCCGCGCAGCCGCCCGGGACCGTCGGGGGACTGCTGCCGGACGTCCTGCTCGAGTCCCCGAGGGGTGTCGTCGCCGCGCGGAGCCTGCGCCCGGCCGTCCTGTTCCTCGTGCCGGACGGTTGCGCCTGCCCGGCGCTCATCGACCAGGCGGTCGCGCAGGTGACCGAGTTCCCGGGCCTCGACGCCGCCCTGGTCACGACCGGTCGCGACCCGGCGACGTCGCGAATGGTGGCCGATGTGAGCAGCGGGCGCAGCCGGCTGGTTCCGCTCGTCGACCGCGACGCCGTGCTGGCGGAGACCTACCACGTGGGGTCGGCCGCCCCGCCGGGACGCCCGGCGGCGCCGACGTTGCTGCTGGTCGCGGCCGACGGCGTGCTGCGCGAGTCGCCGGTGGCCTTCACGGACGGCCTGCGCCTCGAGGGCGGGTTGCTGCCGCTGGTGCCGCGGGCCGCCTGAGGTCCTCCCGGGCCTGTCAGCCGGGGCGTGCGGCGGGCAGGGCGACCAGCAGGCGGAGGTCGACCAGGGCGTGCACCACGATCGGGAGCAGGAGGCTGCCGGTCAGCACGTAGAGGCCGGCGAGCCAGTAGCCGGCGAGGCCGGTCAGCGCCACCCCGAGGGCGCCCTGGTAGCTGTGGGCCAGCCCGAACAGCACCGAGGAGACGACCATGGCGGTCGGCAGGGACACCCCCGCCACCTCGGTCAGGTAGACGAGTAGGAACCCCCGGAACACGACCTCCTCCGTCACCCCGGCCGTGACGGCGACGGCGGCGAACAGTCGTCGCTCCTGGGGGGTGCGGGGGAGCAGGGCATCGACCGGGCGAAGGATCCGCCGCCGTGCGGCCGGGCTCGCCCGGAGCGCCAGGGCCAGCGCCGTACCCAGGACGACCAGGACGAGGAGACCGGGAAGCAGCTCGGGCAGGTGTCTCATCCGCGGCTGCAGACCGAGCTCCGCCAGGGGGGCGCCGGCCACCGCCAGCAGGGCCACGGCGAGGCCCGCGAGCAGCCACTGCCGGCGGATGCTCGAGCGGTAGGCCTCCGAGCGCAGGGACGCCTCGCCGGGGGCGGCGGCGCTCGCCGAGCGCAGCAGCCGGTAGCGCGCGTGGCCGGCCACCGGCAGCACCAGCGCCAGGTAGGCGACCAGCGCGCCGGCCGGCAGCATCCCGAGCGCGGTGACGGGCACGTCTCATTCTCTCTCCACGCATGTGTTCCTCCACCCATGGCAGGCTCACCCGGTGCCGCTCGCACCGGGATCGCCCGTCGCTCGCTGGCGCGGCCTGGTGGTCGCGCTCGTACGGTCCAGCCACCCGGAGCCGACCGGCGCGGTGAGCGCGGTGACGGCCGCGCTGGCGGCGTCGGCCGGGCGGTCCGTCGGTGGCGTCGTGGCCACCTTGACCGCTGTCGCCGCCGGGCAGCTGTCGGTCGGCTGGTGCAACGACGCGGTGGACGCGGACCGGGACCGCCGGAGCGGCCGTCGGGACAAGCCCGTCGCCGCGGGCGAGATCGCGGGAACGACCGTCTGGCGGGCCGCGGTGGTCGCCCTGGTCGCGAGCGTGCCGCTGTCCCTGCTGTCGGGCTGGCGCGCGACCGTGGTGCACCTGGTCGCGATCCTCGCGGCCTGGTCCTACAACCTGGGCGTCAAGGCGACGGTGTTCTCCGTCGTCCCCTACACGCTCGCCTTTGCGCTGCTGCCGACCTTCGTCACGCTCGGTCTGCCCGGCAACCCCTGGCCGCCGTGGTGGGCGCCGCTCGCCGGCGGGCTGCTCGGAGCCGGGGCGCACTTCGCGAACGTTCTGCCCGACATCGACGACGACCTGGCCACCGGCATCCGCGGGCTGCCCCAGCGCATGGGGGTGACGGCATCCCGGATCGCGGCGGCACTGCTCCTGGGAACCGCCAGCGTCCTGCTCGTGCTCGGCCCGGGGCGGCTGGGCGCGCCCGGGCAACCGGCCTCGCCCGCCTTCACCGCCGGCGCACTGGCGGTCGTCGGCGGCGTGCTGCTCGCCGGTCTCGTCCTCGGCCGGCGCCTCGCGTCCCGGGCCGCCTTCCGGGCCACCCTGCTGCTCGCGGCGGTGGACGTCGTGCTCCTGCTGCTCCGGGGCGGCGCCCTGACCTGAACCCCGCGCCGTGGACCTGAACCCGCGCGTGAGCAACGTCCCCGGTTCCCGGACGGCGATCCGCCCTCCGCGGTTGACACAATGGGCGGGTGGCAGAGGCGGGACACGCGACGAGGGGCTCGGCGCGACGACGCAGCGGGCTCGCCCTGCTCGTCCTGCTCGCCCTGACGTTCGTGGTCGGCGCCTGCGGCGGCGGCTCGGAGAAGGTCGCCGCCCTGTCCTCGCCCGATCCGTCCGGCCTGCGCGGCGTCCAGCCGGACGCGGCCTATCCGCGTCCGGCGTTCACGCTGACCGACACCACCGGCGCCTCCTACGACTTCGGGGCGCGGACCGCCGGGCGGGCGACCATCCTGTTCTTCGGCTACACCGACTGCCCCGACGAGTGCCCGACCGCGATGGCCGACGTCGCGAGCGCCCTGCGCAAGGCGCCGGAGCTGCGTGACCGGGTGTCCGTCGTGTTCGTGACCACCGATCCGAAGCGCGACTCGCCCCGCGTGATCCGGCGCTGGCTGGACCGCTTCGACGAGTCCTTCGTCGGCCTCACCGGCAGCCCGCAGCAGCTGGTCGTGGCCCAGCAGGCCGCGCACGTGCCGCCGGCGAAGACCGGCCCGGACGGCCCCAGCGGGTACGAGGTCACGCACAGCTCTCTGCTGCTCGGTTACGGTGCGAACGATCGCGCGCGCGTCGTCTACCCTCCGGGCGCGAAGGTTTCCGACATCGCCGCCGACCTCCACCTGCTTGTCGAGAAGGATCCCGCCCCGTGAGCGCAGCCGGTCCCCTTGCATCTCTCACCCCTGCCCGGATGACTCCGGCCGCGCCCGGCGGACGATCCCGCCCTCGGAGCCGCTCCGCGCGGCTGAGGCGCGCGGCGGTCGTGGGCACGGCGCTGTTCGCCGTCGCCGCGGCCTCGGGATGCGCGGCCGGGGTACAGGCCGAGACGTCGCGGGAACGGCCGGGGATCGACGGCAGCGGCGCCGCCATCGGCACGATCACGATCCGCAACACCTACGTCGGCGGTCCGGTGGACAGGGGCGGCAGCGCGCCGGTGCTCCTCGCCCTGTTCAACAACGGCCCCGAGCCGGACCGACTGGTCAACATCACCTCGCCGGAGGCGTCGGGCTCGCAGGTCGCCCCCGACATCACCCTGCCCTCGGGTGGTCAGCAGCTGCTGTACACGGCGGATCGCGCGCCCCGGCTCACCGGGCTCACCGAGCCGGCCGAGATCGGCCAGATCGTCCCGCTCGTGCTGACCTTCGAACGGGCCGGCGAGGTGCGGATGCAGGTGCCGGTCCAGGGCGTGCCCGAGGAGCTGCTGCGCCAGTCGGCGCCGGCCCAGTCGGCGCCGGCCCCGGCGGCGCCCGCTCCGGCCGCGACCCCGTCGCCGGGGGCGTCGCCCGGCGCATCCGCGTCCCCGGCGGCCTCGGCCTCCCCGGGCGCTCCCGGCGCGAGCCCGGCCGCCGGCATCGCCCCCTGAGGCGCGGCGCCGTTCGGCGGAAATGTCGGACCCTGCGCTTAACCTGCCGGCATGCCCCGCAGTTCCGCCGCCACCTATCGCTGCTCCGAGTGCGGCAACGAGACGCCCAAGTGGCTCGGTCGTTGCCCGTCCTGCAGCGCCTGGGGGTCGATGGAGGAGGTCGCGCGCCCGGCGACCGCCCCCGGCCGGGCCGGGCGGGCCGGCCGGGCCGGTGCCGTGCGGGCCGCGGAGGCCCGGCCGATCGCCGAGGTCGACGGCGCGGGCGCGGCGGCGGTGGGTACCGGCTCCGGTGAGCTCGACCGGGTGCTCGGCGGCGGGTTGGTGCCCGGCGCCGTCGTCCTGGTCGCGGGGGAGCCCGGGGTGGGCAAGTCGACGCTGCTGCTCGCGGCGGCGGCGAGGCTGGCCGACGCCGGGTCCCGTGTGCTGCTCGTCACCGGTGAGGAGTCGCCGGCGCAGGTCCGCAATCGGGCGGCCCGGATCGGCTCGCTGAGCCCGGGCCTGTTCCTGGTCGCGGAGACCGACCTGTCGGTCGTGCTCGCCACGGTCGACGACGTGCGCCCGGACGTCCTCGTCGTCGACTCCGTTCAGACGGTCGCCAGCGCCGAGGTCGACGGCATCGCGGGCGGGGTGACGCAGGTCCGCGAGTCGGCGGCGGCGCTCGTCGCCGTCGCGAAGGCCCGCTCGATGGCCACGCTGCTCGTCGGCCACGTCACCAAGGACGGGTCCATCGCCGGCCCGCGGACGCTCGAGCACGTCGTCGACGTCGTGCTGCAGGTCGAGGGGGACCGGGGGTCGCCCCTGCGCCTGCTGCGGGCCGTGAAGAACCGCTTCGGCCCGACCGACGAGATCGGCTGCTTCGAGCTCGGCTCCGACGGCGTCCACGACGTGCCTGATCCCAGCGCCTTGTTCGTCAGCCGCTCCAGCGATGCGCCGCCCTCGCCCGGCACCTGCGTCACCGCCACCATCGAGGGCCGGCGGCCGTTGGTGGCGGAGGTGCAGGCCCTCGTCGCGCCGACCCCGCAGGCCACGCCGCGCCGGGCCGTGTCCGGGCTCGACGGCGCCCGCCTGGCGATGATCCTTGCCGTCGCGCAGCGACGCCTGGGCGCACCACTGGGCAACACCGACGTCTACGCCGCGACCGTCGGCGGCGTGCGCCTGGCGGAGCCGTCCGTCGATCTCGCCGTTCTGCTCGCCCTCGTCTCCGCGCTCGAGGACGAGCCGTTGCCGGGGGACCTCGTGGCGGTCGGTGAGGTCGGCCTGGCCGGCGAGGTGCGCCGGGTCCCGGGGGTCGAGCGACGGCTCGCCGCGGCGGCGCGGATGGGCTTCCGCCGGGCGGTGGTCCCGGCCGGCACCTTCGAGGTCGGCACGACGCTGTCCGATCCCGATCTCGCCGTTCTCGAGGTGCCGGACGTGCTCACGGCCGTCGGCGTCGTGCTGACGCGCGGTCGCATTTCTGCCGTTCCGACGCCCGGAATTCGGCGGATTTCTGCAACGAGATCGGCGAGGCCGACAAGCATGCGGGAATCACGGAATAGACTGCATTCGACGGCTCAGGCGAGGGAGGCCGATGCCAGCAGCGCCAGGTGACGACGTCCTGCGTGCCACGCTTGCCGCCGTCGCGCCGGGAACGATGCTCCGCGACGGTCTCGAGCGCATCTTGCGTGGCAACACGGGCGGCCTCGTCGTGCTCGGATACGACGACGTCGTCGAGTCGCTGTGCACCGGCGGCTTCGAGCTCGACGTCGAGTTCTCGGCCACCCGCCTGCGCGAACTGTCGAAGATGGACGGCGCCGTCGTGCTCTCGACGGATCAGTGGCGCATCGTGCGCGCCGCCGTGCACCTGGTGCCCGACCCGACGATTCCGACGGACGAGTCCGGCACGCGGCACCGCACCGCGGAGCGGGTGGCCCGGCAGACCGGGCATCCCGTCATCTCCGTCAGCCAGTCGATGCGGATCATCGCCCTCTACGTCGAGGGCCGGCGCTACGTGCTCGACGACTCGGCGGCCATCCTCTCCCGGGCGAACCAGGCGCTGGCGACGCTCGAGCGGTACAAGCTGCGGCTCGACGAGGTCGCGGGCACGCTGTCCGCGCTCGAGATCGAGGACCTGGTCACGGTGCGCGATGCGGTCGCCGTCGTGCAGCGGCTCGAGATGGTCCGCCGCATCGCCGACGAGATCGAGGGCTACGTCGTCGAACTCGGCACCGACGGCCGGCTGCTGTCGCTGCAGCTCGAGGAGCTCATGGCCGGCGTGGACGTCGAGCGCGAGTTCATCGTCCGCGACTACGTGCCCTACCCGGTGGGACGCAAGGCGCCGACGCCGGAGTCGGTGCTGATGGAGCTGTCCACGTTGACCGCCACCGACCTGCTGGACCTCACGGTGCTGGCCCGCGCCGTCGGGTACCCGGGCGGTGCCGACGTGCTGGACGGTCCGGTCAGTCCCCGCGGCTACCGGCTGCTGGCGAAGGTGCCGCGGCTGCCGCGGCTCGTGGTGGACCGTCTCGTCGAGCACTTCGGCAGCCTGCAGAAGCTGCTGGCGGCCGGCATCGACGACCTCCAGGCGGTCGACGGCGTCGGGGAGACACGGGCCCGGTCGGTGCGCGAGGGGCTGTCGCGGCTGGCCGAGTCGAGCATCCTCGAGCGTTACGTCTAACGGGGGCGGTCGGCATCGAGCCGGCCGATGGAGCAGGTCCTGTCCGGCTGACCGAGGTCGTCCCGCAGCCAGCGCCCGAGCAGGAGCGCGGCCTGATCGGCCGCCGCCTTCGCTCCGCTGCGCGCCTCCGTGACCCCTTCCGCCGTCGGCTCGGTCGGCTCCGTCGGCTCGGTCGCCTCTGCGAGCAGTCCGGCCAGGTGCCGCAGCGAACGGGCCCCGGCGGCGTCGCCGAGCAGTGCGCAGCCCTCGGCCAGCGTGTGGGCGTCGATGCGGGCGAGCCCGAGCGCGCCGGCGGTGACGGGCAGGTCAGCGTCGGCTCCGCGGACCACGTCCAGCAGCCGCGGCAACCGGGCCCGCACCTCACGACCGAACGCGCGGGCCAGGGAGTGCAGCGCCTCGGCGGGCAGGCCGGCGGCGGGGAGCGCCGCGGCGTGCGGACTCCCCGGCATCGTCGGGACAACCGGGACCATGCTTGGTTCTCGGCCGGCCGCACGCCGGGATGTGCCCCCCGTTCGGGGGAGATGCGGAGCGCCGGTGACCGGTCAGCGCCTCAGCGACCGGTCAGCGCAGCTCGAAGTTTCCGCCGTAGGCCGCGGTGTTGCCCACCCGGGCGACGACCTCGTACTGCCCGGGCGCCGCCGGCGGCGTGGTCTTGCCGCAGCCCCCCGCAGTCCGGGTGAGGTCCCACCGCAGCTGCAGCTGCTCGGCGGATGCGGGGCTGAGCGGGGTCGGTCGCTCCTGCTTCGGCGCGCACGCGTTGCTCGTCCAGATCGGCTTGCCGTCCGACAGGATGCTGATCGCCGTCGAACGGGTGCCGAGGTCGACCGTGCAGGACGTCGTCCCGATGTCGACGACCGAGAGCGTCACGACAGGCTGCTGACCGGCTGAGTAGGCGGGGGCGTCGCTGCTGACCCGCAGCGCCATGCTGCCGGGCGGGCAGTTCGTCGCCGGGTCCGCCGTGGGCGACGGGGAGGGGTCGGCGTTCGTCGACGGCGAGGCGGACGGGGACGGCGGCGTGCCCGCGTTCGGGTTCGCCCCCGGCCCGGGGGGCGGGGTGTCCGGAGTGCCCGTCGGCACAGCGCCCCCAGCGCCGCCTGCGCCCCCAGCGCCCCCGGGGCCGCCTGTTCCGCCTGTCCCGGTCGTCGCCGCCACCGGCGCGGCCGCGGGCGACGCGTCCGAGCCTCCGCCCCGGAAGGCGAGGACCACCACGAGCAGGAGGATCACGCTCAGGACGGCGAGTACGGACATGCGACGGCGCCAGTAGAGCTGGGCATGTGCGTCGCCGGACGGGTATCTCAGGAGCTCCCACAACATCGTGAGCGGATCGTAGGCCCGGCGAAGCCCCGGATTTGGCAGCCTGGGGTGGGTGTCGCCGCCCGTGCAGCAGCTCTGCACCTGGTTCGCCACCGCCCGGCGGGACCTGCCCTGGCGGGATCCCGCGGCGGGTCCATGGGCGGTCCTCGTGAGCGAGGTCATGCTGCAGCAGACGCCGGTCGCGCGGGTGCTGCCGGTCTACGCCGACTGGCTCGAGCGGTGGCCGACGGCGAGCGCCCTGGCCGCGTCGCCCAGCGGCGAGGCGATCCGCGCCTGGGGGCGGCTCGGCTACCCGCGGCGAGCCCTCCGGCTGCACGCCGCCGCGACCGCGATCGCCGAGCGCCACAACGGGCAGGTGCCCACCGCGCTGGACGCCCTGCTCGCGCTTCCCGGGGTCGGGGCCTACACCGCCCGCGCGGTGGCGGCCTTCGCCCACGGGCAGCGCCATGCCGTCGTGGACACCAACGTGCGGCGGGTGGTGGTGCGACACCGCCAGGGGCGGGCCGACGCCGCGTCGATCCCGCTGGCGGACGTCGAGGAGCTGCTGCCGGACGAGCCGGCCGACGCCGTGGTCGTCGGCGCGGCGCTGATGGAACTCGGCGCCCTCGTCTGCACCGCCCGGTCGCCCCGCTGCGACACCTGCCCCCTGGCGTCGGACTGCGCCTGGCGCGCCGCCGGCTATCCCCCCGACCTGCGGCCCCGGCGGACGCAGCGCTACGCGGGCACCGACCGCCAGGTGCGCGGCCGCATGCTCGCCCTGCTGCGTGACCGGCACGACGCCGCCTCCCGGGACGCCCTGCTCGAGGCGTCCCCGGACCCGGAGCAGGCCGTCCGCGCGCTCCGGGGCCTGCTCGCCGACGGCCTCGTGGTGGAGCAGGCCGACGGTCTGCTCACCCTGCCCGGCTGACCGCGTGGTCGACCGGCGGCGCTGCTAGCGCTCCAGCAGCGCGGCGTAGAGGGTCAGGCCCGGGCCGAAGGCCATCGCGACGACCGGCCCGGGCTCGTCGGGGAGCGCGTCGAGCACGAGCAGGACGGTGGCCGAGGAGCAGTTACCGAAGCGGTCGAGCACGTCGTAGCTGGGCGCCATGGCCGCCGCCGGCAGCTCGAGCTGCTCGCCGACCACCTCGAGGATCCGGCGTCCGCCGGGGTGGACGGCCCAGGCCGCGACGTCCTCGGGAACCAGTCCGTGCGGGGCGAGCAGCCGGTCGCGGACCACGGACCCGACGTGCCGGGACAGCACGTCCGGCACCCGCGGCGACAGCCCCATCCGGAATCCGAGGTCGGTCACGTCCCACGTCATGTGGTCCGACGTGCTCGCGTCGGTCACGGCCACGACGTCGCGAACCTGCAGCGGCCTGCGAACGTCCTGCCGCCCCTCCAGCGGCGCGGCACCGGGCTGGAGCACGATCGCGGCGGCGGCATCGGCGAACAGCGCGTGGGCCACCACCTGGCCGAGGTCGGCGGTGGGCGGCTGGACGTGCAGGCTGGTGAGCTCCAGGCAGAGCAGCACGGCGGGTCGGCCGCGGGCGGCCACGAAGTCCGACACCGCCCCGAGTCCGGGCAGCGCGGCGTAGCAGCCCATGTGGCCGATGAGCAGACGCTGCACGTCGGCGGACATCCCGAGGTCGCGCGCCAGCAGGATGTCGACGCCCGGCGTGCTGTAGCCGGTGCAGGAGACGACGGCGAACAGACCGACGTCGGCGGGGTCCAGCCCGGAGGCCGCCAGCGCCCCGCCGACCGCCTCCTTGCCGAGGGGCAGCGCTTCGGTCACGTAGCGCGACATCCGCTGCCCCGTCGTCCAGCCGCTGACATCCTCGACCCGGGGGTCGAGCGCGCCGTGCCGGGTCGTGACGCCGGCGGAGGCGAAGATCCGCCGGGCGAGCCGTCGGGTGCGGGGGGTTCCGATGTCGTAGTGCTCGGCGAAGAAGTCGCGCCACAGCCCCGCCTGGTCCATCGGCCCGGGCACGGCGTGGCCCGCCCCCGTGATGCGGGGCAATGCGGGCCGGGTCGGAACAGTCACCACCGGGCGATCGAGAACCGTCACGCGGGAGCCTCCTTGACGCCGGTCCCCTGGAAGAGACCGGCTGTGAGCCGGGTGGTGCGGAAGCGGACCGTCGGTAGCGAGTGCTGCGATGGCTGGGGCCGCCCGACGCCCTCGCCGGTCCCTCGAGAGCGTGAGCGGGCCCACGCCCACCTTAGGTAGGACCAAGGGGGCAGGCGAAGGCCACGCAAAGTGAGCGTGACCCCGTGCCGCGCGAACTCGTCGCGGAGCCGTCGGCGGTCGACGAACAGCTCCGGGTCGTGGATGCCCGGGGGCGGACCACCGGGGATGCGCTCGGCGACGGTCACCGACGAGAACCGGCCGAACGCCGTGTCGGCGATGGTGTCGATCACGACGCGGCCGCCGGGCCGCAGCACCCGGCAGACCTCCGCGACGACTCCCGGCAGGTCCGGCACGTGTTCCAGCACCTCGCCGGCCACGACGACGTCGGCGGCGGCGGAGCGCACCGGCAGGGCCGTCGCGTCCCCCTCCACGGGCAGGACGCCGCGGCGACGGGCGACCTCCAACCCGGAGCGGCTGAGGTCGACGCCGACGTGTCGGTACCCGCGGGCCCGGGCGTGCGGGCCGAACAGCCCGCCGCCGCAGGCGACGTCGACCAGCACCTCGCCCACCCTGCGCGCGGGTGGCACCAGGTCGGCGCGCGCCTCGGCCAGCCAGTGCAGCATGGCGAACGAGCCGTGCGGGTCGTCCCACTCGTCCACGAGGTCGTCGTACTGCCGCACGTCGTTGGGCGGGTACGGCGTCATGGGCCAGCCCTACCCACCCTGGCCCGGACCGCTCGCGGTTGGCGGAGCTGTTCGCGGTCGCCGCGGAATTTGGGCGCTCGAACCGCGGAGACCGCGAACGCCTTGGGGGTGCGCGCGGTTCCGGTGGCGGTGTTCGCGGTTCGCGCGGCGGTGTTCGCGGTTCGCGCGGGGGTGTTCGCGGCTGCCGCGGAATCTGGGCGCTCGAACCGCGGAGACCGCGAACACCCCGCGCAGGTGGGCCTCGCTCGCGAACGCCCCGGCCCGTAACACAGCCGCCCGCAGCACGCAGAAAGCCCCCGCCTCGAGCGAGACGGGGGCTTCCTGTGGAGCTGCTACTTGGCCAGGCCGACCGGAGGCGTGTCCGGCACCGCCGGGGGCTTGAGCTCGCCGCGGAAGGTCAGCTTCCTGGCGTCGCCCTCGCCCTCGACGTCGACCAGCACGATCTGACCGGCCTCGAGCTCGCCGAACAGGATCTTCTCCGACAGCGCGTCCTCCAGCTCCCGCTGGATCGTCCGCCGCAGCGGCCGCGCGCCGAGAACCGGGTCGTAGCCCTTGTCGGCCAGCAGGTCCTTGGCGGCCTGCGTCAGCTCGAGGGCCATGTCCTTGTTCTTCAGCTGCACGTCCACGCGGGCCAGCATGAGGTCGACGATCTCGATGATCTCGTCCTTGGTCAGCTGGTGGAAGACGATCGTGTCGTCGATGCGGTTGAGGAACTCCGGCCGGAAGTGCTGCTTGAGCTCGTCCTGGACCTTGTTCTTCATCCGCTCGTAGTCGATCTGTGTACCACCGGTCGAGAACCCGATGCCGGGGCCCTTGGAGATGTCCCGGGTACCGAGGTTCGACGTCATGATGATGACCGTGTTCTTGAAGTCCACCTGACGGCCCTGGGAGTCGGTCAGGCGACCGTCCTCCAGGATCTGCAGGAGGGTGTTGAACACGTCCGGGTGCGCCTTCTCGACCTCGTCGAACAGCACGACCGAGAACGGCTTGCGCCGCACCCGCTCGGTGAGCTGGCCGCCCTCCTCGTAGCCGACGTAGCCGGGAGGCGAGCCGACCAGCCGCGAGACGGTGTGCTTCTCCATGTACTCGCTCATGTCGAGGTGGATCAGCGCGTCCTCGTCGCCGAAGAGGAACTCGGCGAGCGTCTTGGACAGCTCGGTCTTACCCACGCCGGACGGGCCGGCGAAGATGAACGAGCCACCGGGACGCTTCGGGTCCTTCAGGCCGGCCCGCGTGCGGCGGATGGCCTGCGAGACCGCCTTGATCGCCTGCTCCTGCCCGATGACGCGCTTGTGCAGCTCGTCCTCCATGCGCAGCAGCCGCGCGGTCTCCTCCTCGGTGAGCTTGAAGACGGGGATGCCGGTCCAGATCGCGAGGACCTCGGCGATCTCCTCGTCGCCGACCTCGGCGACGACGTCCATGTCCCCGGCCTTCCACTCCTTCTCCCGCTGCGCCTTCTCGGTGAGGAGGTTCTTCTCCTTGTCCCGCAGGGAGGCGGCCTTCTCGAAGTCCTGCGCGTCGATCGCGGACTCCTTCTCCCGGCGGACGTTCGCGATCTTCTCGTCGAACTCGCGCAGGTCCGGCGGCGCGGTCATGCGACGGATGCGCATGCGCGAGCCGGCCTCGTCGATGAGGTCGATCGCCTTGTCCGGCAGGAACCGGTCGCTGATGTAGCGGTCGGCGAGGGAGGCCGCGGCGACCAGGGCGCCGTCGGTGATGGAGATGCGGTGGTGCGCCTCGTACCGGTCCCGCAGGCCCTTGAGGATCTCGATGGTGTGCGCCACCGAGGGCTCCGGGACCTGGATCGGCTGGAACCGCCGCTCGAGGGCGGCGTCCTTCTCGAGGTGCTTGCGGTACTCGTCCAGCGTCGTGGCGCCGATGGTCTGGAGCTCGCCGCGGGCGAGCATCGGCTTGAGGATGCTGGCCGCGTCGATCGCGCCTTCCGCGGCACCCGCACCCACGAGCGTGTGCAGCTCGTCGATGAACAGGATGATGTCGCCGCGGGTGCGGATCTCCTTGAGGACCTTCTTCAGCCGCTCCTCGAAGTCACCGCGGTAGCGGGAACCGGCGACCAGCGCGCCCAGGTCGAGGGTGTAGAGCTGCTTGTCCTTCAGCGTCTCCGGGACCTCGCCCTTGACGATGGCCTGCGCCAGGCCCTCGACGACGGCCGTCTTGCCGACGCCGGGCTCGCCGATCAGCACCGGGTTGTTCTTGGTGCGCCGCGAGAGCACCTGCATCACGCGCTCGATCTCCTTCTCGCGCCCGATGACCGGGTCGAGCTTGCCCTCGCGGGCGGCGGAGGTCAGGTTGCGGCCGAACTGGTCGAGCACCAGCGAGCTGGACGGTGTGCCCTCGGACGGGCCGCCGGCGGTGGCCGGCTCGCCCTTGCCCTGGTAACCGGACAGCAGCTGGATGACCTGCTGGCGGACGCGGTTCAGGTCGGCGCCGAGCTTCACGAGGACCTGGGCGGCGACGCCCTCACCCTCGCGGATCAGGCCGAGCAGGATGTGTTCGGTGCCGATGTAGTTGTGGCCGAGCTGCAGCGCCTCGCGGAGGCTGAGCTCGAGCACCTTCTTGGCACGGGGGGTGAAGGGGATGTGGCCGCTCGGCGCCTGCTGGCCCTGGCCGATGATCTCCTCGACCTGGCTGCGGACGGCTTCGAGCGAGATCCCGAGGGACTCGAGCGCCTTCGCGGCGACGCCCTCACCCTCGTGGATCAGGCCGAGCAGGATGTGCTCGGTACCGATGTAGTTGTGGTTGAGCATCCGGGCCTCTTCTTGCGCCAGGACGACAACACGACGGGCCCGGTCGGTGAACCTCTCGAACATGTGCGCTCCTCACGAGCGGGGCGACCGATTGCCACCGACGCGGCACCGGTGGTCACCTCGCATGCTAGCCCCGACACCGCTGCCACCTCGAACCGCGAGGTGGCGCTGTACCCATCGGCCACGCGAGCGGTCGATGGAGGTGCCGGGCCGACTCGCGAACTACCGAGTCTTGCCGAGCACAACGACGTCGAGGGTGGCGAGTGTTCCCGTTCAAGAGACGGTCGAGAAGGCTGTCCGCTGAGGGTGAAACAACGGGACGCGGGGTCCGCTCGCGGTCGGCGCCGCCGGTAGCGAGGCGGAAATCGCGACCGAACCGTGACCGACCCACGACCCTTTCGCGATCGGCTGCCGAGAGCCGACGGCGCGGGAGCCCATCGGGCCCGGCGCCGTCGGTCGGCCGAATGTCAGTGGGCGGCCTGATAGGCCTCGATCACGTTGCTCGGGATGCGGCCCCGCTCGCTCACCTGGAAGCCGTTCTCCCGGGCCCAGGAACGGACCTCGCCGGTTCCGGCCGAACGACGCCCGGAAGCCCGACGACCGTTGCGGGGAGCGCTGGCGGCTTTGCGGGCCGACGCGACGAACTCGGCGAGCGATTCGCGCAGCCGCGCGGCGTTGTCGGCGGAAAGGTCGATCTCGTAGGGCTGGCCGTCGAGGGCGAACGAGACGGTCTCGTCGGCATCGTCGCCGGAGACGTCGTCGACGAGGTGGACGATGGTGCGCTGAGCCATGGAGCGGACACTCTTTTCAGTAGGCGAGCTTCTTCGCCATCCGGACGCGGAACGCGGGCGGCCAGGTAACGGCGACCCATCAGCACAATAACGCGCGTAATGCCGGAAGCGGAGCTCGCGGCCAATGTGTGTTGCATGAGCAACGCATACCGGGCGGTCGGTCGTGACGTCTTAGTAGAACGCTGTACGCCGGCCGCAGCGGGAAAGGCGGGGGCAAATCGGGGGCAATGTCCGTAGGGCGCCGGGAAGCGACGAGTGGACGCGCGTCATGTGTATTCCTACAAGAAAGGCGCGACGGTTCAGCGCCGAACCAGCGGAAAGGTCACCGTTTCCCGAATGCTGGTCGCTCCCGTCACGAGCATGAGCAGCCGATCGACCCCGACGCCCACCCCACCGGTGGGCGGCATGGCGAACTCGAGGGCGGTGAGGAAGTCCTCGTCGAGCTGCATGGCCTCCTCGTCGCCGCCCGCGGCCAGCCGGGACTGCTCGGTCAGGCGCCGCCGCTGCTCGACCGGGTCGACGAGCTCCGAGTAGCCGGTGCCGAGCTCGCGGCCCAGGACGACGAGGTCCCACCGCTCGGTGAGTCGGGGGTCGTGCCGGTGCTGACGGACGAGCGGGGAGACCTCGACCGGGAAGTCGCGGTAGAAGGTCGGCTCGCGCGTGGATCCCTCGACGAGCTGCTCGTAGAGCTCGAGCAGCACCTGGCCCGCGTTCCAGGACGGCTGCAGGGCCACGCCGGCCTGCTCGGCCACGCGGCGTAGGTCCTCGACCGGGGTACCGGCGTCCACCTCGATACCGGTCGCCTCGGACACGGCCCGGTGCACCGTCACGACCCGCCACGGGGCGGCGAGGTCGATCTCGCCGCCGCGTCCGTCCGGCACCACCGTCCCCCCGACCGCCTCGGCCGCGGCCACGACGAGAGCCCGCGTCCGCTCGGCCATCGAGTCGTAGTCGCCGTAGGCCTCGTAGAACTCGAGCATCGTGAACTCGGGGTTGTGGCTCGAGTCGACGCCCTCGTTGCGGAAGTTGCGACCGATCTCGTAGACGCGCTCGATGCCGCCCACGACGAGGCGCTTCAGATACAGCTCGAGGGCGATCCGGAGATAGAGGTCGATGTCGAGGGCGTTGGAATGCGTCACGAACGGCCGGGCCGCGGCCCCGCCGTGCAGCGGTTGGAGAACGGGCGTCTCGACCTCGACGTAGGACTGCGCCCGCAGCGTCGTGCGCATGGCCGCGAGAACGGCGTCCCGGGCGAGCACCATCCGACGCGCCTCGGGGTTCACGATCAGGTCGAGATAGCGCTGCCGGACCCGGGCCTCGGTGTCGGTCAGCCCTTTGTGCTTGTCCGGCAGCGGCCGGAGCGACTTCGCCGTCAATGCCCAGGAAGCCGCCCGCACCGACAGTTCTCCGCGCCGACTGGTGACCACCTCACCGGTGATTCCGACGTGGTCCCCGAGGTCGACGTCCCGCTTCCAGGCGTCCAGCCGATCCGGCCCGACCACATCGGCCGGCAGCATCACCTGGAGCCGTTCGCCGTTCTCCTGCACGGTGGCGAAAACGAGCTTGCCGCTGGGGCGGTTCAGCACCACCCGGCCGGTGATTCCGACCGTTTCGCCGGTTTGGGTGTCGGGGGCCAGGTCGGGGTATCGGGCGCGCAGTTCCGCCAGGCCGGTGGTGCGCGGATAGCCGACCGGATAGGCATCGGTTCCGTCGGCACGAATCCGGTCGAGCTTCTCGCGCCGGATGCGGTGCTGTTCCGGCTCGTCGCTCGCGTCGGCCGCGTCGACCGGAGTCGCGGCGGGGCTCGAGGAACGGGCATTGGTCATGGTTCTCGGCTCCGTCATGTGTTCTTCTCGAAGACCAGTCGTAGGCCGATCAGGGTGAGATCCGGCTCGTGGTGCTGCAGCGTCTCGGAGACCGGCAGGACGAGCGGCGCCAACCCGCCGGTGGCGATGACGCTGACCGGTTCCTCGTCCGGCCCCTCGAGTTCGGTGAGGAAGCGGCGGACGAGTCCGTCGACCTGCCCGGCGACGCCGTAGACCATGCCGCTCTGCAGCGCCTCGACCGTGCTCTTGCCGATGGGGGAGCGCGGCACCGTCAACTCCACCTTGCGCAGCTGCGCGGCCCGCGCCGCCAGGGCGTCGAGCGAGATCTCGATGCCGGGGGCCAGCGCGCCCCCCAGGAACTCGCCCCGGGCGGAGACGGCGTCGTAGTTGGTCGAGGTGCCGAAGTCGACGACGACGCAGGCGCCGCCGTACAGGTGGTGGGCCGCCAGCGTGTTCATGACCCGGTCTGCTCCCACCTCCTTCGGGTTGTCGATGAGGATGGGCACACCGGTCCGGACGCCGGGCTCGACCACCACCGTCGGCAGGTCGCCGAACGTTCTGTCGCACATCCGGCGCATCTCCCGCAGCACCGCCGGCACGGTGGAGCACAGCGCGATGCCGGAGACGGGGATGCCCGCGAGCAGGCCGCGGAACAGCAGCGCCAGCTCGTCGGCCGTGGCGCGGGCATCGGTGCGGACCCGCCAGGAGTGCTCCAGGTGGTCGTCGGTGAACACCCCGACGACCGTGTTGGTGTTGCCGATGTCGATGGTGAGCAGCATCAGCCGGCTCTTTCGGCCGGGCTCGTGTCCACGGCCACGACCAGATCGAGCCCGAGGTCGAGGACGGGTGCGGAGTGCGTCAGCGCCCCGACAGCGAGGAAGTCGACGCCGGTCCCGGCGACCTCGCGGGCGGTGTCCAGGGACAGCCCGCCGCTCGCCTCGAGGCGTACGCGCCGACCCGGAGAACTGCCCTGCCGGGCCAGGGCGACGGCCTCGCGCAGCACGGGCGGCGGCATGTTGTCCAGCAGCACCAGGTCGGCGCCCGCGTCGATCACCTCGGCCACCTGCTCGAGGGTGTCGCACTCGACCTCGACCGGCAGCCCGGGGAAGCGGGTCCGGACGGCGTCGAAGGCGGCCGCCACCCCGCCGGCCGCGGCGACGTGGTTGTCCTTGACGAGGGCCGCGTCCCAGAGCCCCATGCGATGGTTGACGCCGCCGCCGCAACGGACCGCGTACTTCTCGAGGGCGCGCAGGCCCGGTGAGGTCTTACGGGTGTCGCGGACGGCCGCGCCGGTGCCCTCGACCGCGTCCACCCAGCGCCGGGTCAGCGTCGCCACCCCGGAGAGGTGGCAGAGCAGGTTGAGCGCGGTGCGCTCGACGGTCAGCAGCCGCGAGACGGGGCCGGCGGCACGCAGGACGACCGAGCCCGGCGTGACCCGGTCACCGTCGGCGGCGGCGAGGACGGCCTCGACGCCGGCCCGCTCGAGGACGAGCGCCGCGACGGGCAGTCCCGCGACGACACCGGACTGCCGGGCCCGGATCTCCGCGGTCCCCTGCAGGTCGGGCGGGATGGTGGCCGCGCTCGTCACGTCCTCGCCCGCCGGTCCGAGATCCTCGGCGAGGGTGGCGTCGACCAGGGCGGCGACGGCGTCCCTGTCCAGCTCGGGCGGCCAGGTCAACGGTTCTCCTCGGGGTGGGCGGTCTGGTCGGCATCGGGGACGGCAGGGGTGTCGATCGGCCGGAAGGTCGTGTCCAGCCTGCCCTGCTCGGTCAATCGGGTCGTGAGATGACCGCGCAGCGCGTCGCGATCGGTCGGGAAGTCCTCCCGCCAGTGCGCGCCGCGGGTCTCGGTGCGGGCGGTGGCGGCGGCGACGAGCGCCCGCGCGACGGTGTGCAGGTTGGTGGCCTGCCACGAGTCCGGGCCGGGCTCGGCGTCGGTGCGGGCGCCGAGCTCGTCGAGGACCTTGTCGGCCAGCGCCAAGCTGGCGGCGTTGCGCAGCACGCCGGCGCCCGTGCTCATCGCCCGCGCCAGCTCCCCGCGGATGCCGGCGGCCAACAGGCCCGCCGGCTCGTCGGGTCGGCCGGCGCCGGTCGCCTGGGGGCCCGGCCCGGCGAATCGCTGCCGACCCAGGTCGTCGGCGATGCGACCCGCGAACACCAGCCCCTCGAGCAGGCTGTTCGACGCCAGCCGGTTGGCGCCGTGCACGCCTGTGCAGGCCACCTCCCCGCAGGCGTAGAGCCCCGGCACGCCCGGAACGCGGCCGGTCAGGTCGGTCCGCACCCCACCGCTGGCGTAGTGCGCCGCGGGGACGACCGGGATCGGCCGGCTCACCGGGTCGATGCCGTTCGCTCGGCAGGTCGCGACGATGGTGGGGAAGCGGGCGAGCAGCACGTCCGAGCCGAGTCCCCGGGCGTCGAGGTAGAGGTGGTCGGCGCCGGTCGCGGTCATGACCCGCGACATCTGCTTGGCGACGACGTCCCGCGGCGCGAGGTCGGCCAGCGGATGCACGTCCTCGGACATGACGCGCCGGCCGTCGGCGTCGCGCAGGACGGCGCCCTCGCCCCGCACCGCCTCGCTGATCAGCGGCTGCTGACCGCGGGCGTGCGGGCCGAGGTAGAGCGCTGTGGGATGGAACTGGACGAACTCGAGGTCCGCCACCGCGGCGCCCGCCCGGAGGGCGAGGGCGACGCCGTCGCCGGTGGAGACGTCCGGGTTGGTCGTGCTGTCGAAGATCTGGCCCATGCCGCCGGTGGCGAGCACGACGGCTCCGGCGTGCACCGCCCCGACCCCGTCCTGGGTGCCCTCGCCGAGGACGTGCAGGGTGACGCCGGCGGCGCGACGGCGCTGACCTTCGGAGCCATGGTCGCCGTCGGGGGCGGACCAGAGCAGGTCGAGCACCAGCGCGTGCTCGATCACCTCCACCCCCGGCCCGGCGGAGCCGCCGGTCGGTGCCGCCTCCGCGACCGCGGCCAGCAGCGCCCGCTGCATCTCCAGCCCGGTGGCGTCGCCGCCCGCGTGCGCGACCCGGTCGCGGTGGTGGCCTCCCTCGCGGGTCAGCGCGAAGGCGCCGTCGGCGGTGCGGTCGAAGGCGGCGCCGAGGGCGGCGAGCTCGCGTACCCGGGCGGGGCCCTCGGTCACGAGGACCCGCACCGCGTCCTCGTCACAGATGCCGACGCCTGCGACGAGGGTGTCCCTCAGGTGTTGCTCGGGGTCGTCACCCGGGCCCAGAGCCGCGGCGACGCCGCCCTGGGCCCAGCGGGTGGAACCGGCGTCGAGCACCGTCTTGGTGACGAGCACGACGGACCGGCCCTGCTCGCGCAGGTGCAGCGCCACCGACAGGCCGGCCACGCCGGAGCCGACGACGACGACGTCCGCCGACCTGGCCCAGCCGGGTGCCGGGGCTCGAAGGCGGCGGGGCAGGGCGCTCAGAACGCGCGTTCCGTGAGATCGCCGCGGCGCAGGTCGTCGAGCCCGGTGAGATCGGCGGGCAGTGCCTCGGCGGGGTCGCCGCCGGTGCCGACGATGCGGTTGTCTGCGTCGACGAAGACGACCCTCGGCCGGTAGGCGCGGGACTCGGCGTCGTCCATCACCGCGTAGGAGATGAGGATGACGAGGTCGCCCGGGGCGACGAGGCGGGCGGCCGCCCCGTTGATGCCGATGACCCCGGTGCCGCGCTGGCCGGGGATCACGTAGGTCTCCAGGCGGGCGCCGTTGTTGATGTCGACGATCGCCACCTGCTCGCCGGGCAGCAGGTCGGCCGCCTCCATCAGGTCCTCGTCGACGGTCACGGAGCCGACGTAGTGCAGGTCGGCCTGCGTCACCGTGGCGCGGTGGATCTTCGACTTGAGCATGCTGCGGAACACGGGAATCAACCTCGGAGAAGTCGGACGGGTGCGTTGTCGATGAGTCGTGTGGAGCCGGCGAAGGCGGCGAGGAGCAGCCGTCCCGGCCTCCCGCTGTACGCGGGGGGAACTGCGAGGGTCTCGGCGTCGACGACGTCGATCCGGTCCACCCGCAGCAGCGGTTCCGCGGCCAGGGCGTCGCCGGCAGCGGCGAGGATGGCGCTCCTGCTCGCGGAGCGTTCCCCGGCTGCCTGCCCGGCGGCGAGCGCGGCTGGGATGGTGGCGGCGGCGCGGCGCTCGTCGGCCGACAGGTAGCGGTTGCGGCTCGAGCGGGCGACGCCGTCGTCGTCGCGGACGATCGGGACGCCGGAGATCGCGACCGGCAGGTCCAGGTCGTTCACCATCCGCCGGACGAGGGCCAGCTGCTGGAAGTCCTTCTCGCCGAAGTAGGCGCGGTCCGGCCGGGTGAGGTTCAGCAGCTTCGCCACCACCGTGAGGACGCCGGAGAAGTGCCCGGGCCGGCTTTCCCCCTCCAGGCGGGTTCCGAGGACGCCGGGGTCGACGCGGACCACCGGCAGCCCGTCGCCGTACATCTCCTCCGTCGACGGCGCGAAGACGACGTCGACGCCCTCCGCCGCGCACAGGTCGAGGTCGGCCTCGAGCGTCCGGGGGTAGCGGTCGAAGTCCTCGTCCGGACCGAACTGCAACGGGTTGACGAAGATCGTGGTGATCACCGAGGCGCATTCGGCCCGGGCGAAGCGCATGAGCGCCGCGTGGCCCTCGTGCAGCGCGCCCATCGTCGGGACGAGGCCGATGGGGCCCACGGGCCCGGCGAGCGCGGCGCGGGCGGCGGCGAGCTCGGCGCGGGTCCGAGCGACGACCACCGACCGGCGCGGAGCGGCCTCCGCCGGGTCGACCACGGGGGCAGTCACCGTGCGTCCGGGGCGACCGGCACCCCGGCCAGGACGTCGAGCAGGTCGGGGTTCGGGTCACTGCGCCGGGCGGCGGTGGCCCGGGCCATCGCCAGGTAGGTGGGCCGCTCCTCCGGCACCTCGCGCGCGAGGACCTCGAGGTGCGTCGCCACCGTCTCGGCGTCGCCGCGGGCCACCGGTCCCGTGAGGGCGGCGTCGCCCGAGGTGAGCGCGTTGTCGAGGGCCGCGGTCAGGAGCGGGCGCAGCACGGCCGCGGGGTCGGCGACCCCCGTGGCGCGGACGACGTCGAGCGCGGAGGCGACGAGGGTGACGAGGTGGTTCGCGCCGTGCGCGAGCCCCGCGTGCCACAGCGGCCGGAGCTCTTCGGGCACGGAGACCGCCGTGCCGCCGACGTCGGCGACGAGCCGCTCGGCGATCGACCAGTGCCGGCCGAGCGCGGTGACGCCGAAGACGGTCCCGCGCAGCCGCTCGAGGTCGACGGGTGCGCCCGCGAAGGTCATTGCGGGATGGATGGCGAGGGTGGCGGCGCCGGCGTCCGCGGCCGGCCGCAGCACCGCGAGGCCGTGCCGCCCGGAGACGTGCGCGACGAGCTGGCCCTCCCCGAGGGCGCCCGCCCGCACCAGCTCGGCGACCAGCGGACCGAGGGCGTCGTCGCCGACGGCGAGCAGCAGGCCGGCGGAGCGGCGCGCGACGGTGACCGGCGCCGCGACCGGCACGCCCGGCAGCAGTGTCGCCGCGCGGGCGCGGGATGCCTCGGAGCGGGCCGAGACGGCGACGAGGCGATGGCCCGCGCCGCGGAGGGCGGCTCCGAGCACGGAACCGACACGGCCGGTGCCGATGACACCGATCTCGAGAGGCTCCGCGGCCTGCCGGAGCAGGGAAGACCCAGGGGAGGAAGAAGTCACAGCCGTTCCAGTCCTTGCGGGGTACCGGACGTTCCGGACAAGCGTAACGCCGGCGGCGCCCCGTAGGTTTCCCGTCGCGCTGTGGCTTGATCACGGTGTGTGAGGACAGTCACCCACCGGCCCACCCACCGTCGGCCGGTCAGGATGGGCGCGTGAGCACGGTGCCGTGGTCGACGGCGATGGCCGAGAGCCTGCACGCCCCGGGCTCCGGCTTCTATGCCGCCGG
Organism: uncultured Actinomycetota bacterium; assembly: GCA_963783105.1. GTDB lineage: Bacteria > Actinomycetota > Actinomycetes > Frankiales > Frankiaceae > JAVEDQ01. Next base: position 224,869 of record CAWAMI010000001.1, on the reverse strand, counting down.
CCGCGGGCCGGGCTCCGACTTCCGCACCGCGGCCACGGTCGCCCCCGACCTGCTCGCCGACGCGTTCACGACCCTGTTCCGGCGTCTGCCGGAGGGCGTCCGGCGGCAGCTGGTCGAGATCGGCGCCGGAAACGGGGCGCTGCTCGCCGCCCTGGCCGAGCGGCTGCCGCCGGAGGTGGATCTCGTCGGCGTCGAGCGCCGAGCGCGGCCGCCGGGGCTGCCTCCGCGGGTGAGGTGGACCGAGGAGCTGCCGCGGAGCGTGTCGGGTCTGCTGATCGCCGTCGAGTGGCTGGACACGGTTCCGGTCGACGTGGTCGCCGACGGTGCCCTGCTGCTCGTGGACGACGAGGGGCGGGAGACGCCGGGCCCGCCCCCGTCGCGGGAGGACGGCGCCTGGCTCGCCCGCTGGTGGCCCGGCCCGGCCCGGGACGCCGAGGGCGGCCGGCGCGAGGTCGGTTCCCGTCGTGACGCCGCGTGGGCCGAGGCGGTGGGCCGACTGAGCGCCGGGATCGCGGTCGCCGTCGACTACGGCCACCACAGGACGGACCGCCCCCCGGCCGGCACGCTGACCGGTTACCGGCGGGGCCGCGTCGTCCCACCCGTGCCGGACGGCGACCGCGACGTCACGGCCGCCGTCGCCTGGGACGCCGTGCTGGCGGCGGTCCTCGAGCGCCACCCCCACCTCGCCGACCAGAGCGTCCTGACCGACCAGCGCGCCGCCCTGCACGCCCTCGGCGTCCGCGCCGCGCTGCCCGCCCGGCCGGCCGGCCCAGCCCCGACCAGCCCAGCCCCGACCGGCTACGCCGAGGCGCTGCGCGGTGCCTCCGCCGCGAGGGAGCTCACCGACCCCGCCGGGCTGGGCGCCTTCGGCTGGCTGATGCACGCGGTGGCCGTGCCGGCCGACGTCCTGCCCCGGCTTCCGGGCGGCGTCCGTCCGTGAGGGGCCGTCCCTAGAGTGCTGCGCATGGCCGCACAGTCCCCTCGACGCGTCTCGGTCGCGGTGGGCGCCGGCGCCATGACCGCGGGCCCGGACGGTGCCGGCGAACAGGACCCGCTCGTGCTGGACCTGGGCGCCGACCACCCGTCGACGCACGGCGGGCTGCGGCTCTCGCTGACGCTGGACGGCGAGACCATCACCTCGGCCGACCCGCGGATCGGCTACGTCCACCGGGGCGCGGAGAAGCTGTTCGAAGTCCGGGACTACCGGCAGATCCTCATGCTGGCCAACCGGCACGACTGGCTGTCGGCGTTCGCCAACGAGTTGGGCGTCGCCCTCGCCGTCGAGCGGCTGATGGGGCTCACCGTGCCGCCGCGGGCCGTCCGGCTGCGCACCGCCCTGGCCGAGATCAACCGGGCCAGCGCCGGGTTGGCGTTCCTCGGCGCGGTGCCGGCGGACGACGGGGGTCCGGTGGTCCGCACCACCGCCGAGCGCGAGGCCCTCCTCGGCGTCCTGGAGGAGGTCAGCGGTGGCCGGGTGCACGTCATGTTCAACCGCGTCGGCGGGCTGAAGGAGGACGTCCCGGCCGGCTGGATCGGGCGCACGGCGGCCGTCCTCGACGCCCTCGTCGAGTCCGTGCCCCGGCTGAGCGACCGGCTGCTCGCGTCGCCGGAGGTCGGCCGCGCCGGCGGACAGGGCGTGGTGAGCGAACGGGTCGTGGACGGCTACGGCCTGTCCGGCCCCGTCGCGCGGGCCGCGGGCGTCGCGCTCGACCTGCGCCGCGACGAGCCCTACCTCGCCTACCCGGACCTCGCCCGCTCGGGGCACGAGGTCCCGTCGAACCTCGGCCGCACCGGCGACGTCCCGGCCCGGTTCGCCTGCCTCGCCGCCGACGTCGTCGCCGGACTCCGGCTCGCCCGCGTCTGCCTGGACGACCTACCGGCGGGGCCGGTCTCGGTCCGCCTGCCGAAGGTGGTCCGGGCGCCGGAGGGGGAGGTCTACGCCTGGACGGAGAACCCGTTCGGCGTCACCGGGTACCACCTGGTCTCCCGCGGTGGGACGACTCCCTGGCGGCTCAAGGTCCGCACGCCGTCGTTCGCGACGCTGTCCGCCCTGCCGGAGATCCTGCCGGGCCTGGCGCTGGCCGACCTGCCGATGGTGCTCTCGTCCCTGTTCTTCGTGCTCGGCGACGCCGACCGCTGACCGACGGCGCCGCCGAGCACCGGGAGAACTAACCCTGCGCGGTGACCACGTCCGCGTCGGAGGAGAACACCTCGCCGAGCAGCACGCGGCCCTGCTTCAGCGCCTGCCGGGTGATCGGCCCGTCGGCGTCGAGCGCCTCGAACTGCGTGATCTTCAAGCCGTAGGTCTTCTCCAGCGCGGGCTGGCAGAAGGGCCGTTCCGGGCACTCCGGCGGGCCGCCGAGGCTCACGCCGCCGGGGCACTTGGCGGCGAGCTGGGACAGCGTCGAGACGCCGAGGCTGTCCGCCGTGGCCTGGGTGACCGCGAAGGCGTTCTGGTCGGTGGCCGGAGCCGGGTCGAGCACGGTCAGACCCTGCGCCGAGGCCAGTGGTCGCAGCACCGACATCGTCTGGTCGATGTCGTTGCTGGGCTGCTTGTCGGGCTGGTTCGCCTTGCCCGCCAGGAAGGTGGTGAGGGTGGCGGCGTACTCGGGCGTCACCTGGACCTGACCGGCCTCCAGGGCCGGTTCGAGCACCTCGCGGCTCGTCAGCTTCTGCACGCTGGTGTCGTAGCCCGCCTTCTTGAGGACGTTCGCGTAGACGTTCGCGAGCACCTCGCTCTCGCTGAAGCCGGCGGCGGCGACGACGATCTTGCCGCTCCCCCCGGTGAGGCCGTCGCCGAGCTTGAGCCGGTTCACGAAGTCCGCCGCGGCCTGGTCGGGGGCGGCCCGGTCCACGCTGACCGCGCGGTTCAGGCCCTGCAGCTCGTCCTGGGTCAGCGCCTTGCTCACCGCGTTGAGCGCGTCGGTGAGCGGCGGCTTCGCCACGTCGGTCTTCACGACCGGGACGACGTTGTCGCTGTTCTGCGACTTCTTGTCGTCGGCGAGCACGACGAGCTGGTCCCCGGCCTTGGGCGTGCAGGCGGCGCCGCTGGCCTGGGTGCTCCCGCCGCCGCCGGAGTTGCCGCCGCTGTCGGAGCAGGCGGACAGGGCGAGAGGGGCGACGATCAGCGCCACCGTGGCGAGAGCGAGGCGGCCCCGTGGGCGCCCCGAGCGAATGGAGGACATCGGCATCCCGCCTTCTGTGTCCCGCGCGGGCCGTCCGCGCGCGTGTCCGGCGGGCGTGCGCCCGCGCGCTTCGAGAGGCTAGTCCAGCAGTCAGGCCCCGGCGGGCCGCCCCGCCGCGACGCGCCGAAGCCGACGGATCCCCCGCATCGGCCACCGGCGCCGCACCGGCCCGGGAGTGACCGCGGCCTGGACGCGGCCGAGGGCGAGATCGAGCGCGACGGCGAGGAGCGCGATGACGATCGCCGCGCCGAGCACCTGCTCCTGCGCCTGGGTCGCCTGTCCCACCTGGATGAGGGTCCCGAGCGTCGGGTTGCCGACGTAGGACGCGAGAGTGGCGGTCGCGAAGGTCTGCAACACGGAGTTGCGGATGCCGGCGGCGATCAGCGGCAGCGCGAGCGGCAGCTCGACCCGGGTCAGCACCTGCCGCTCCGCCATCCCGAGCCCGCGCGCCGCCTCCACCGACTCGGGATCGACCGACGTCATCCCGGCGTAGGCGTTGGTCAGGATCGGCGGGATCGCGAACAGGCCGAGCGCGGTGACGGCCGTTCGGGTGCTGACGCCGAAGGACGGCGCGGTCGCGAGCACCACCAGCAGCCCGAAGGTGGGGATGGCCCGGCTCAGGTTCGCGACGATCGTGACGACGGCCCCGCCTCGGCGCAGATGTCCCAGCCCGATTCCCAGGCCCAGGCCGACGACCAGACCCACGATCAGCGCGAGCGCCGTGACCCGCAGGTGGAGCACCGTCAGGTGGATCAGCCCCTGGTCGCCCCGCCAGTTCGCGCGGTCGTTCAACCAGGAGACGGCGTTGCCGAACACGTTCATCAGCGGCTCGCCTGCGCGCGGGTCCATGGCGTCGCGAGCCGCTGCAGCAGGAGCAGCAGCAGGTCGGCGAGCAGGGCGAGCGTGACGATCAGCACCAGCGCAGTCAGCACCTGGGGGTTGAAGTCGTTCTGGAACCCGTCGTAGAGCATCTGCCCGAGCCCGCCCTGCCCGATGACGCCTCCGACGGTCAGCAGCGCGATGGTGGACACCGTCGTCACCCGCAGGCCGGCGAGGATGGCCGGTACGGCGAGCGGCATCCGGATCTGCAGGAGCAGCCGCACCCCTCCGTAGCCGACGCCGCGGGCCGCCTCGAGGACGTCGACGGGCACCTCCTCCAGGCCGACCAGGACGTTGCGCACCAGCAGCAGCTGGGCGTAGGCGATCAGTGCGATCACCACGGGAGTGGCGCGGGTGACGCCGAACACGGGCTGGAGCAGCACGAACAGAGCCAGCGACGGGATCGTGTAGATGATCCCGAGCAGCGAGAGGATCGACGTGCGCAGCAGCCGGGAGCGCAGCGCGAGCAGCGCCAGCGGCACCGCGAGCAGGAAGGCGAGAGCCAGGGAAAGCGCGCACAGCACGACGTGCTGGAACAGAGAGTGTTGGATGAGATCCCAGCGGGTCTGCACGTAGGCCCAGCACAGCCAGTCGTTCTGACGGATGCAGTCGTCGGTCCGCGAGGAGGCGGCTGCCGACAGTGTCGTAAAAGCCGCCGTCGCGCTCGGCGCGATCGCCAGGAGGGCCACGAGTGCAACCTAACGCCCAGCACGCCCTGACCCATGGGAGGGCGGCGGAGATCCGGCTGGAGGGCGTCAGCAAACGGTTCACCGACGCCACCGTCGCCGTCGAGGAGCTCGACCTCACCGTCCCGTCCGGCGAGCTGGTCTGCCTGGTCGGGCCGTCCGGCTGCGGCAAGACGACGACGCTGAAGATGATCAACCGCCTGATCGAGCCGACGACCGGGCGCATCGTCCTGGAGGGCGAGGACGTCACCGCCGTCGACCCGGTCGTGCTGCGCCGTCGGATGGGCTACGTCATCCAACAGGTCGGGCTGTTCCCCCACCTGACCGTGCAGGCCAACGTCGCCACCGTGCCGCGGCTGCTGGGCTGGGACAAGTCCCGCCAGCAGGAGCGGGCGAGGGAGCTCATGGAGCTCGTCGGCCTCGACCCGTCGGTGTTCTCCACCCGGTACCCGTCGCAGCTCTCCGGCGGGCAGCGCCAACGCGTCGGGGTCGCCCGGGCGCTGGCCGCCGACCCGCCCGTGCTCCTGATGGACGAGCCCTTCTCGGCCATCGACCCCATCGCCCGCGGCCGACTGCAGGCCGAGTTCCTGCGGGTGCAGGCGGAGGTGCGCAAGACCATCGTGTTCGTCACCCACGACATCGACGAGGCGGTACGGCTCGGCGACCGGATCGCCGTGTTCCGGCAGGGCGGGCACCTGGAGCAGTACGACACCCCGGCGACGTTGCTCGGCTCCCCGGCGACCGAGTTCGTCGCCGACTTCGTCGGGGCCGACCGCGGCCTGCGCCGCCTTTCCGTGACGCCGATCGAGCGCGCCGACCTGGAGACACCGCCGACCGTCCTGCTCGACCACACCAACGACGCCGCTCGGAGTTCGCTAGAGCGGCAGGGGGCGGGGGGTGCCCGCTGGGCCGTGGTGCTCGACGCGTCCGGCGACCTGCACGGGTGGGTCGGCGCGGAGGCGTTGCGGAAGGCCGGCACGGTGCGCGACGCCGCGCGCCGCCTGGACGCCTGGGTGCCGCTCGACGCCCCGCTGAAGGACGCCCTGGCCACGATGCTCGCGCACGACGCCGGCTGGGTGGCGGTGCTCGATCCATCCGCCGCCGGCGCGAGCCGCTACTGCGGCGTGCTCACCCCCAACTCGGTCCACGCGGCGCTGCGCCGGTCCGTGGACGCCGAGTCGGACTCGGATGCGGAGGCGGACGCCGCCGACGCGATGAGCTGAGCGGCGAGCCCGACGGTCGAGTCCTGGCGGAGCACCTCCGCCCGCGGCCAGACAGCGGCCCTTGTCGCTAGGCCGGGAACGTGAGTGACGCGAAGCTGTTGCACGCGACGACTCGCGTGGTCTCGTAGATGAAGTAGGAGCAGACCACGACTCGATCAGGTGGGTGGACGGCTCGTGGCACCCGGCCGTGCCAGAGGTTCGGGAACCCTGGTTCCCGCTGGACACCTTGGTAAGGGTCGATGTACCGGCTGAAGATCCACTGCGTCACCAGGCGTCGCAACTCATCCGACGGGTTCTCCAGCGCTGCCCAAGCATCCAGACGATCGAGGAACCCCGCGAGCTCCCAGCCCTGCTGGTCAGGCATTGACACCTAATCGGGCGGCGAGATCCGCGACGGTGTCGCGCGGCCTGTCGTGCGCCGACCCCTCCACGGTGCCCGCGAGCCACTTCGCAACGGCCTCCGCATCGGGGAGCGGGGTGTCCTCGTCGTCTTCGTCGGGCTCGACGCTGGCGAAGTAGGTGCGCAGCGATTCTAGGGAGATCTTGGTGCTGCTTCCTCGAGTCCGACGGCCGTCAGCCTCCCGCCACGGCGCCTCGTTGTGCGTCAGGTGCTCCAGGTCGGTCCCGTTCAGTGCGCCGTAGCGATTGACCACGTAGCCGATGGTGTTCAGCGGCCCTTCGCCAAGGTTCGGCGCAGCGCCCTCGGGCACTCCTCCGGTCCGCTCCTCGTACCAGAGCGTCCCGACGACCGGACCCATGTCCCACGCAGAGATCGTTTCGCTGAACAGCGGCTCGCCGATTACTGCCAGGTGGTGGCCCTGGCAGTAATACAGCAGCTTGTGCAGCTTCTTGACGCCGACCCCCGGAAGCCTGCGCCTCACCTCGGCTGCAACCTCGTGTGCGGACAGCTCAGCCATGGCAGGAACCATAACGGGGACCACCGACAAGATTCGGTTGCAACGGTGGGAGCTCTCGCTCCGGCAGGCGGAGGAACGAGGCGGCAGGATTGCGGCGTGCAGCTGATCCGACACGTCGTGCTGTTCCAGATCCGGCCCGAGGTGGCCGAGGAGCAGGTCGACGAGGCTCTCGAGCTACTCCGGGGGCTGTCCGCAGTCGCCGGGATTCGCGAATGGCGGGTCGAGCGCTCGACCGACGCCCGGAAGGGCCGGGTCCTCGTGGAGAACGGCCTGATAGAGCGCGACTGCTTCGAGGCCTTCCGCGCCTCGCCGGAGCACCGCGAAGCTGCCGAGTTCCTGGCCGGGGTCGCCGACCGATGGCTGGTCGGCGACTATGCCGAGTGACGACCTCATCCGGCGCCGCCTCGACGCCCAACTGCTCAGCAGGCCGACGGCAACGACGCCCGAGGAGGTGGTCGGGCACCTGCTCGCGGTGCAGGCGCAGGACCCGCGGGGGATGCGGCTCGCCGTCCGCGTCCGCTCGACCGGCGTCACCGCGGCCGACGTCGACCGTGCGCTCGACGACGGGCGCCTGGTCGTGTCGTGGCTGAACCGCGGCACGCTGCACCTCGTCCGCGCCGAGGACTACTGGGAGCTGTTCGCCCTCACCACCCCGCAGCTGCGGACCGGAAGCCAGCGACGGCTGCGGCAGGAGGGCGTCGCCCCCGATCAGCTCGAGGTCGGTGTCGAGGCGCTGACCGAGGCGGTGCGCCACGGCCCCCGCACCCGAGGCGAACTCCGGGCCATTCTGGACGAGGCGGGCGTCCCCACGGCCGGGCAGGCGCTCGTCCACGTGCTGATGGCGGCATCGCTTCGCGGCCTGCTGGTACGGGGGCCTATGCGGGGCAAGGAGCAGGCCTTCGTGTCGGCGGAGGCGTGGCTCGGCCCGGCGCCACGGCTCGACCGGAGCGAGGCGCTGACCCGGCTCGCGCGGCGCTACCTCGCGGGCCACGGGCCCGCCGACGCGGCCGACCTCGCCAAGTGGGCCAACCTGCCGCTCGGCCCGGTCCGACAGGCCCTCGCGGCCCTGAAGACGAGCGATGATCCGCCGATCGAACGGCCCTCCGACGGTCTGCTCGACGTCGCAGGTCGGGGACAGGCGCCGCCTCCACCTTCGCCGAGGCTGCTCGGTCCGTTCGATCCGCTCCTGCTCGGCTGGGTCGACCGCGGCCCGTTCGTCGGTCCGCACCGGACGCTCGTCACGACGAACGGCATCTTCCGGCCCTTCGCCCTGCTCGACGGGCGCGCGGTCGCGACGTGGGGCCTGCGCGGTGGCCGGGTCGGGATCGACTACCTCGAGGACGTCCCCGACGAGGTGCGGCGGGAGCTGGAGGCCGACGCCGCGGCGGTGCGGGCCTTCCTCGGCCTGTCCTAGTCCTGGGCGGCGAGCAGCAGCGCCGCGAGCGGCTCGAGAAGGGTCTGGAGCTCCTGGAGCTCGTCCGGTTCGAGGCCCTCGTAGGGCGTCGCGGCGAGGTCGTCGGTCAGCGACTCCACCCGCCGCTTGACGGCGTGGCCCCGATCGCTCAGCCACCCGTCGTCCCCGAGCAGGTCGCGGTCCCGCATCCCCGCGATCACCGCCGCGAGCTGTGCCGCCGGCAGATGGTGGATGCGCCCGAACTTCTCGGCCGGCAAGCCCGCCTCGAGGGCCAGCAGGACGTGCGCCTCGAGGCGGCCGACACCTTCGACCATCAGGGCCGCGATGTGCCCGTCGCCGCGGTGTTCCCGCAGCAGAGACGCCGCGTGGAAGGCGCGGGCCACCACCTCGTCGGGGATCGGCAGCGCCCGCAGGGCGGCGTACATCGGCCGACCCTCGGGCGGCGCGCTGGTCGCCGCCTTGACCAAAAGGTCGGCGGCGCGGCCGAAGGAGGGGGAGGCGACGTGGTCGCCGAGGATCCGCCGCAGCGCCCGCGAACAGCCCTCCTGGCGGGCGGCGATCGCCGCTTCGGGAGTCGTGGTGTGCCACACCTTCGGGATGTGCCGGGCCACCTCGCCGGGCGCGAAGTTGTAGAAGAGCGCGTCCACGACCTCCGCCGGGACGATGCCCAGCGGCGCTGCGCGTCCCGCGAAGTAGGTGTCCCAGTAGTTGGTGAACCCCAGGGCGAACATCGTCTCGTTGGGGTCGTCGGCCGAGTATGGGATCACGCCGATCGGCTCGACCAGCTCGAACATCCGGCGAGCCATCGGGTTCACGGGTTCGCTCCTCCTGCTCCTCCGACGGCTCCCCTCGCCTCAGCCGGGCAGCCGCCGGAAGATCGGACGGGGCAGGGCGCGCAGGGCGACGAACACCGGCCCGACCACGCGCGGCACGTGCACGACGGCCTTGCCTCGCCGGATCGCCTTCGCCACCGCGGCGCCGACGACGTCGGGGGTGGTCGCGAACGGCGCGTCCTCCCGACCGGCGGTCATCTTGGTCCGCACGAACCCGGGCCGCACCAGCACCAGCCGGGCGCCGCTGCCGACCAGCGACGCCTGCAGGCCCTCCGCCAACGCGTCCAGGCCGGCCTTCGAGGCGCCGTAGACGAAGTTCGCCCGCCGGCCCCGGAGCCCGGCGACCGACGAGAAGACCACGAGCGCCCCGTGGCCCTGCTTCTTCAGCCGGGCGGCGGCAGGCATCACCGCGGCCACCAGCCCGACCAGGTTGACCTGCAGGATCTCGGCCGCGTGCGACGGGTCGGCCTCGGCCCGCTCCTGCTCGCCGAGGATCCCGGCGGCGGCGAGGACGACGTCGAGATCACCGAGCTCCGCGACCGCCTTCTCGATCAGCTCCGGCCCGGCGGAGGAGTCCGCGGCGTCCCACGGCAGTGCGACGACGTCGGCGCCGGGCACGCTCACCGAGGCGAGCGCGGCCGGGTTCCGGCCGGCGAGCGCCACCCGGGCGCCGGGGCGCAGGTCCATCGCCCGCAGGGTCGCGAGGGCGAGTTCAGAGGTGCCGCCGAGGACGAGGACGGTCTGCACGCCACCGAGGGCGTCGTTCATGGGAACTCCGTTGGATCAGGGATCAGAGTACGTCGGGTGTCAGAGCAACGACAGGCGCCGCGCGAGGTCGGACCGGAGCATGCGCTCCGGGTCCAGGCTGGCCCGCACCTTGCGCCACTCGTCGAGGCGCGGGTACATCGCCGCGAGCAGGTCGGGACGCAGCCTGCTGTCCTTGGACAGGTAGACGCGCCCGCCGGCGGAGACGACGAGCTCGTCCAGCCCGTCGAGCAGCGGGCCCAGGCCGTCGAGGGATGCGGGGATGTCGACGGTCAGCGTCCAGCCGGGCTGCGGGAACGACAGCGGACCCTCGTTGGCCGGACCGAACCGCTTGAGCACGGTGAGGAACGACGGGCACTTGGCGGCGGAGAGCCGGTCCAGCGCGGTGCGCACGGTTTCCGTCGCCGCCAGCGGCACGGCGAACTGGTACTGGATGAACCCGGGCCGGCCGTAGATCTTGTTCCACTGCAGCACCCCGTCGAGCGGGTGGAAGAAGAAGGGGATCGACTCGTAGCCGGTGTGCGACTTCGGCGCCTTGCGGAACCAGACCTCGTTGAACGCGCGGACGGTGCTCGGCCGCAGCAACCCGTCCGGCACCCACGGCGGCGCGGACAGCCTCGGTTCCGCCACGTACTTCAGGGGGCCCTTCTTGAGCTTGCGGGCGGGCAGCTCCTCGGCGGAGGCGTGGTCGCCGCGCTGCAGCACCGAGCGTCCCATCGAGGCGCCCCGGGTGAGGCTGTCGACCCAGGCGACCGAGTAGCGGTACTCGTCGTCGCGCTCGGACATGCGCTGCATGCAGTCGTCGAGGTTCTCCGGCCGCTCCGTGTCGACGCGCATGTAGGCGCTGGTGATCGGCAGCAGGTCCAGCGTCGCGCGCAGCACGATGCCGGTCAGGCCCATCCCGCCGGCGGTGGCCCAGAAGGCCTCGGCACCCTCACCGTCGGGCGTCAGCGTCCGGACCTCGCCGGAGGCGAGCAGCAGGTCCATCGAGCGGACGTGGCGGCAGAACGTGCCCTCGACGTGGTGGTTCTTGCCGTGGATGTCGCTGGCGATCGCGCCGCCGACGGTGACGTACCGGGTGCCGGGGCTCACCGCCACGAACCAGCCCAGCGGCACCAGGTGCTTGATCAGCGTGTCGAGCGAGACCCCGGCGTCGACGGTGACCAGCCCGGCGTCCGCGTCGATCGCGTGGATCCTGTTCAGGCCGGTCAGGTCGAGCACCGTGCCGCCGGCGTTCAGGGCCGCGTCGCCGTAGGAGCGGGCCAGGCCGCGGGGAAGCAGTCCGCGCCCGGTGGCCGGGCGCGTCGTGGTCTCGACCGCGGCGACCGCCTGCTCGGCGGTGGTCGGGCGTACGACGCGGGACGCGGTGGCGGCGGTCCGCCCCCACCCCGTCAGCAGCTCCGTCACCGCTGCCCTGTTCTGTCGGAGGTCATTGGACGTAGACCCCGAGCCCGAACAGGATCACCCAGACCAGGCCGGCGAGCAGCAGGTGGCGGTCGCCGAGGACGGCCTCCTCCGGCGCCCCGCCGTGCCCGCGCTCGAGCAGCAGCTGGTAGCGCATCAGGCCGAAGGTGATCGGGACGATCGAGAGCTGGTAGAAGGGGAAACCGTTCGGCGCCGCCCGCTCGAACGCCCACAGGCAGTAGGCCAGCAGCGTGACCGTGGCCGCGAGGAGCTCGGTCTGCCGCAGGTAGGAGGCGGGGTAGGCGGACAGGCTCTTGCGATGCGCGGCGGCGTCCTCGCCGAGGTTGGTCACCTCGGCGGTCCGCTTGCCGGCGACCATGTAGAGCGAGCCGAAGGACGCGACGATGAGGAACCACTGCGACATCGGCACGCCGGTCGCGGCGGCGCCGGCGATCGGACGGAGCAGGAAGAAGCCGGCCACGATCATCATCTCGACGACCGGGACGTGCTTCAGCCACCACGAGTAACTGAAGGTGAGCGCCACGTAGACGGCGAGCACGAGCGCGAGCAGCCAGTCGGCCAGCAGACCGCCGGCGACGATCGTGCCGAGCACCAGGATCACGCCGACCACGCGGGCCAGGTTGGCCGGGACGATGCCGGCGGCGATCGGGCGGTGCCGCTTCTTCGGGTGCCGCCGGTCCTGCTCGACGTCGGACGCGTCGTTGATCAGGTAGCCGCCGGAGGCGCAGAGGCTGAACCCGACCAGCGCGACGACCGTATGGAGGAGGACCTCGGAGTCGCCGAGCATCCCGGCCGCCGCCGGAGCGGCGAGCACGAGCACGCTCTTGATCCACTGCTTGGGGCGCAGCGCCTTGATCAACCCGACGACGACGGACGGGCGTTTCGTGGGGCCCGGGGCGCGCGGCGGCGCCGAAGCCGGACGGGAGCTGACAGTGGCCACAGTGGGTGCCAAGGTACCCGCCGAGCGTCCACCACTACCCGATTGGGTGACGTGCGGCGCACTCCCGGCGCGGCTCATCGGCGCTCGTTCAGCGCTTCCGGATGCGGCAGGCCGACTCGAGCAGCAGCGCCCCCACGAGCAGCACGACGGAGGCGCCGAGGCCGAGCCCGGCGGTGATGCTGTCGGCGCCGGCAACCGGCGGCTCCGAACCCTGAGGCAGCGTCGTGGCGAGGACGCCGGCCCAGATCCCGAACACCAGGGCCGCGACGAGGCTGCTGGCCCGGGCCAGGGCGGCGAGACGCGCCACCGTGATCGGCAGGATCGGCTTGCTGCCGGGGCGGCCCGCGAGCCGTGCCCGGATCGAGAAGCTCAGGATCACCTCGAGCAGGCCGGCGAACAGCACCGACAGCGGCGCGGTGCGCGGCAGGGCGTCGTTCAACCGGTCGTAGAAGGCCGCCAGCAGGGCGTAGGTCGCGAGCCCGCCGAGCAGAGCGGCGAGCAGCAGGAGCCGGACGCCGGTCGTCTTCATGGACGCAGGACGAGGTCGGTCTTGCGCACGCCCGAGGTGTCCATCCCGGCGACGAGGTCGACGACGGGGCCCTGCGGCAGCCACGCGTCGGGGTTCACGTCCAGCCAGGGGACCAGCACGAACGCCCGCTCGGCGGCCCGTGGGTGGGGGAGCGTGAGCTCCGGGTCGGCCAGCCGCATCCGCTGGACGTCGATCAGGTCGATGTCCAGCGTGCGCGGCCCCCAGCGAACGGTCCGTTCGCGGCCGCGGGCCGCCTCGATCGCGGTGGTGAACCGGTGCAGCTGGCGCGGCTCGGCGAGCGACGTCGCCACCACCGCGTTCAGGTACGGGTCCTGCTCGGGGCCCCCGACGGGATCGGTTTCGTACACCGCCGAGACCCACACCGTGCTGACGGACGCCAGCAGCGTCACCGCCGCCTGCAGGTGCGCCAGCCGGTCGCCGAGGTTGGACCCGATCGACAGCACCGACGCGTGCCGCGGTTCGCTCGGACCGGGCCGGTGCATGGTCACCGTGACGTCGTCGAACGGCAGCCCGACGGGCGCCTCCGGCTTGTGCACCCGGACGTGCGCGCTCTGGACGAGCGGCTCGGCGAGGCAGACCGCCACCAGCCGCTGCGCCAGCGTCTCGATCAGGTCCACGGGCTCGCCGGCGACGACGTCGGCCAGGCGCGCGGCGAGCGCGCCGTAGTCCACGGTCTTGTCGAGGTCGTCGCTCTCGGGGGTGGGCACGCTCAGCGAGACGTCGATGAGGAAGTCCTGGCCCTGCTGACGCTCCTCGGGGAGCACGCCGTGGAACCCCCGCACCCGCAGTCCGGTCAGGCCGATCTCGGTGCTGTCGTACGAGCGCAGGCTGCCGGACCGAAGGACGCCAGGCACGGTCAGCCGGCCGCCGCTCGTCGGGCCGAGAGCAGGGCCGCCGCCACCCGCACCGCGTCGGCCGCCGGGCGGACCGCGTGCACCCGCACGGCCCAGGCCCCGGCCGCGGCGACGAGGGCGGTGGTCGCCTGCGTCGCGTCGTCCCGCTCGTCCACCGGGCGCGGGGTGCCGTCGACATCGGCGAGCAGCGCGCCGAGGAACGACTTACGGCTCGTCCCGACGAGCAGCGGGCGACCGAGCGCGAACACCTTGTCGAGCATGGCCAGCAGGGTCCAGTTGTGCTCCGGCGTCTTGGCGAAGCCGACGCCGGGGTCGAGCACGAGCTGGTCGTCGGCGACGCCCGCCGCCCGGGCCGCCTCCATGCGGACGCCGAGCTCGACGACGATCTCGCGCATCAGGTCGCGGTAGACGGCGCGCGAGATCATGTCGGCGCTCGGCCCCCGGCTGTGCATGAGCACGTACGGCACACCGCGCTCGGCGACCAGCGGGAACATGTCCGGGTCGGCGCCGCCGCTGACGTCGTTGACCAGGACCGCTCCGGCGTCCAGCGCGGCCGCCGCCACCGATGCGCGGGCGGTGTCGACGCTGACCCGGGCCCCGGCGGCGACCAGGCCCGCCACCACGGGTTCGACGCGCGAGCGCTCCTCCTTCTCGCTGACCCGCAGCGCGCCCGGCCGGGTGGACTCCCCGCCGACGTCGAGGACGTCCGCGCCCTCGTTGAGCAGTTGCAGGCCGACGCGGACGGCGCTCTCCGGGGAGTCGAAGCGACCACCGTCCGAGAAGGAGTCCGGGGTGACGTTGACGATCCCGATCACCCGCGTGCGGCCCAGGGCCGGGAAGTTCCGGACGCTCATCGCGACCTCATCGTGACGCAGCCACGATGAGGCTCATCGCCTCGCTGCGGGTGGCCGACGAGTCGCGGAACGCTCCGCGCACCGCCGAGGTGATGGTCTCGGCCCCCGGCTTCTTGATGCCGCGGATCGACATGCAGAGGTGCTCCGCCTCCAGCACGACGATCACGCCGCGTGGCTTGAGGCTCTGCTCGAGCGCGTCCGCGATCTGCGTGGTCAGCCGCTCCTGCACCTGCGGGCGGCGGGCGAAGACGTCGACCAGCCGGGCGAGCTTCGACAGCCCCGTGATCTGACCCCGCTCGTTCGGGATGTAGCCGACGTGGGCGCGCCCGTAGAAGGGGAGCAGGTGGTGCTCGCAGAGGCTGACGAGGTTGATGTCCCGCACGAGGACCATCTCGTCGTGACCCTCGTCGAACACGGTGGTGAGCACGCCGGCCGGGTCCTGCGCGAGCCCGGCGACCGTCTCCCGGTAGGCGCGGGCGACGCGGGCCGGCGTCTCCTGCAGCCCTTCCCGGTCGGGGTCCTCCCCGATGCCGATCAGGAGTTCACGGACGGCGGCCTCGACCCGGTCGCTGTCGAAGCGACCGGGTCGGGTCGTCGGGATGCTGCTCGGCTTCGAGGCGACCGCGCCGTCCGGCCGATCGGAGGATCCGTTGGGGGAGAGCTCGTCAGCCATCCCGGTCCGGGCCAGCATCCGGCCGGTAGCCACCGGCGGCCGGCGACGGCGGTGGCCAGTTGGAGGGCGGCTTCGGCGTGTCGTCTCCGCCAGGCCTGATCGAGGAGCCGTCGCCGGAGCCGCCGGACGAGCCGTGCGGCTGATCCGCCTGCTGCTGACCCGACTGCTGCTGACCCGACTGCTGCTGACCGGCCTGCGGCGATCCGGTCGGCGGCTGCCAACCCGGCGGCGGACCGCTGGGAGGCGTGCTCGGGAACGCCCACGGGTTGGCCGGCGGCGGAGGAAGCGGCTGCTGCTGGCTCTGCGGCTGGCTCTGCGGCTGCGGCTGAGGCTGACCCTGCTGGGTCTGCTGCGGCTGCGCCGACTTCTCCAGGTCAGGCGTCGTGTGCAGGTCGGTCTTCTGCAGGTCGGTCTTCTGCAGGTTGGGCGCCGTGCCGTGTGGAGCGTGCGAACCGGACCCGTTGGCGGACCCGTTCGACGAGCCGTTGGCCGAACCGTTGGAGGAGCCCTTCCCGTTCACCAGCGCCAGCTCGGAGGGGGTGACCACCGGAGGCCGGCTGGAAGGCCGGCGCTTGCCGGTGCCGGTCCACGAGCCGCGGCTCGCCCGCTTCGTCACCGGTGCGAAGACCTCGAGGACCTCCTCCTTGGAGAGGGTCTCCTTCTCCATCAGCTGCAGCACCAGGTTGTCCAGGACGTCGCGGTACTCGACGAGCACCTCGAAGGCCTCGTCGTGCGCGGCCTCGATGAGGCGCCGGACCTCCTCGTCGATCCGGGAGGCCACCTCCTCGGAGTAGTCCCGCTGGTGGCCCATGTCGCGGCCGAGGAAGACCTCGCCGGACTCCTGGCCGAACTTCAGCGCACCGAGCGAGTCGCTCATGCCGTACTGGGTGACCATCGCGCGGCTGATCGCCGTCGCCTTCTCGATGTCGTTGCTCGCGCCGGTGGTCGGCTCGTGGAAGACGAGCTCCTCCGCCGTGCGGCCGCCGAGCAGCACCGCCAGCTGGTCGAGCATCTCGGACCGGCTCTGCAGGTACTTGTCCTCGAGCGGCAGCTGCATCGTGTACCCGAGTGCCCGGCCTCGCGGCAGGATCGTCACCTTGTGCACCGGGTCGGTGTTCGGCAGGGCGTGCGCGACGAGGGCGTGACCACCCTCGTGGTAGGCGATGGTCTTCTTCTCCTTCTCGCTCATCGCCCGGGTCTTGCGCTCCGGCCCGGCCATCACGCGGTCGATGCTCTCCTCGAGGATCTTCATCGTGATGAGGTGCTGGTCCATCCGCGCGGTGAGCAGCGCGGCCTCGTTCAGCACGTTGGCCAGGTCGGCGCCGGTGAAGCCCGGCGTCCGGCGGGCGATGACCGCGAGGTCGATGTCGGCCGCCATCGGCTTGCCCTTGGCGTGCACGGCGAGGATCGCCTCGCGCCCGGCCAGGTCGGGACGGTCGACGACGATCTGCCGGTCGAACCGGCCCGGACGCAACAGCGCCGGGTCGAGGATGTCCGGCCGGTTGGTGGCGGCGATGAGGATGACCCCGGTCTTGGCGTCGAAGCCGTCCATCTCGACGAGCAGCTGGTTCAACGTCTGCTCGCGCTCGTCGTGCCCCCCGCCGAGTCCGGCGCCGCGGTGTCGGCCGACGGCGTCGATCTCGTCGACGAAGATGATCGCCGGCGCGTTGCTCTTGGCCTGCTCGAACAGGTCGCGGACGCGGGACGCGCCGACGCCGACGAACATCTCGACGAAGTCCGAGCCGGAGATCGAGTAGAACGGCACGCCCGCCTCGCCGGCGACCGCGCGGGCCAGCAGCGTCTTACCGGTACCGGGCGGGCCGAACAGCAGCACGCCCTTGGGGATCTTGGCGCCGACGGCCTGGAACTTGGCGGGGCTGGACAGGAAGTCCTTGATCTCCTCGAGCTCCTGCAGCGCCTCGTCCGCCCCGGCGACGTCGGCGAACGTCGTCTTCGGGGTGTCCTTGCTGACGAGCTTGGCCTTCGACTTGCCGAAGTTCATGACGCGGCTGCCGCCGCCCTGCATCGAGTTCATGAAGAACAGCAGCAGACCGACGACGAGCAGGATCGGCAGGAAGTTGATGAGCAGCTGCAGCAGGATGCTGTTGCCGCCGACCGAGACCTCGTACGCGACGTTGTTCGCCTTCAGCGAGTCCGCGAGCGGCAGGGCCTGGTCGGTGGCGTAGGACGCGGCGTACTTCTTGCCGTCGCGGGTGTCGACCTCGATCCGCTGCTTGGTGTCGAAGATCTTCGCCTTCGTGACCTGGTTGGTCTCGATCTGGGTCTGGAGGACGTTGAGGTCCTCCTTCTTGTAGTCGCTCGTGTTGCCGAACAGTCGCGAGGAGAACGCGATCAGCAGCAACAGCACGAGCAGCCACAGCACCCAGCCGCGCAAGATTCGTCTGCGGTTCATCTAGCTAGGGCGCCAGGGCAAGGCACCCCGTCCTCCTGACGTGTCGACTGCCCGAAGGCGAACTGCCAGCGTAGCGCCGTCGTCGTCCGCCCTGTAGCTCAACGGGTGGACGAGAAGGTGTGTTCCGACCCGAATCGGCGCCGGAGCCGCCATTGTGAGCCGACCCCAGCCGACCCCAGCCGCCCCCGCGACATGCGACGCGGGCCCTCGTCACCGACGTGCGGCGCCCTTCTCGATGGCCTCGTCCGTCAGCATGCCGATGAAGGGCAGGTCGCGGTAGCGCTCGGCGTAGTCCAGCCCGTAGCCGACGACGAACTCGCTGGGGATGTCGAAGCCGACGTAACGCACCTCGAGGTCGACCTTGATCGCCTCCGGCTTGCGCAGCAGCGCCAGGACCTGCACCGACGCCGGGTTGCGGCTGCCGAGGTTGCGCAGCAGCCAGGACAGGGTCAGGCCGGAGTCGATGATGTCCTCGACGACCAGGACGTCCTTGCCCTCGATCGAGCGGTCGAGGTCCTTGAGGATCCGGACCACCCCGGACGACGACGTCGCCGACCCGTAGCTCGAGACGGCCATGAACTCCATCGTGGCCGGCACGGTCAGGGCGCGGGCCAGGTCGGCCATCACCATGACCGCGCCCTTGAGGACGCCGACCAGCAGCAGTTCGCGCCCGGCGTAGTCCGCATCGACCAGCCCGGCCAGCTCGGCGACCTTGTCGGCGATCTGCTGCTCGCTGACCAGCACCTCGGCGATGTCCGGGTTGCCGCTCTTGTCGGGTCGCCCGTGGGTCTCCCCGCGCTCGGGTTCCCGGAGGTCTATCGCCGCCTCAGACACGTCGGTCCTCGAACACTCGAGCCTCAACCACGTCGAGCCTCAGCCATGCGGGAACCCACCTTCGCCGTCATCCGCCTCGACCCCTCTGCCGGGGACGACCTCGATCCTGCCATCGCGACGCCGACCGACCAGCCCGCCGGGCAGGGACAGCGGACCCTGTCCGTGCCAGGCGGTCACCAGGGTGTCGAGCGCCGCGACGTGCCCGGCGGACAGGTCGGTGGGCGGGCACCCCCGGGCGATGGCCTCGGCCCGCAGTACGCGGGCGCGGACGGCGGCGTCGAGCCCGCCGAGTACCTCGACGCTGCAGGGGTCGGCACCCGAGCGCACCCGGGCGGCGGCGGCGTCGAGGGCATCGGCGTCCGCACGGAGCAGATCAGCGGTCCGGGCGAGTGCCGGCACCGCGCCCGGCCCGAGGACGGCGGTGAGCTCCGGGATCAGTCGCCCGCGCACCCTGCTGCGCAGGAACGCCGGGTCGTCGTTGGCGGGGTCGTCCCACACGGCCAGCCCGTCGGCCGCGCAGGCCTCCCGGAGCAGCTCCCGACGCAGACCCAGCACCGGACGACGGATCAGCCCGTCGCGCGTCGGCATGCCCGCCAACGACCTGCTGCCGCTGCCGCGCGCGAGGCGGAGCAGCACCGTCTCGGCCTGGTCGTCCAGCGAATGCCCGAGCAGCACGGCCGACGCCTTCAGCCGGTCGGCGGCGGCGGCCAGGGCCGCGCGGCGGGCGTCCCGCGCCTCGTTCTCGGAGCGCCGGGTCGGCGCGGGCAGGATCTCCACCGGGTCCAGCCCCAGCGCCCGGACCAGGGCGGCAACCCGCTCCGCCCGCTCGCGCGAGTCGGGGGACCAGGCGTGGTCGACGGTGAGCGCGCCGGCCCGCAGGCCGGCCCGCGGGGCCTCGAAGGCGGTCGCCGCCGCCAGGGCGGTCGAGTCGGCGCCGCCGGAGATCGCGACCAGCACCAGCTGCGAGCCGCTTCGCGCGACGTCCTTCAGCTCGGCCCGGACCGCCACCCGGACGGCGGCGACCGCGGGATGCGGACCCGCCATCGCCGGGCTCAGGCGGCCGAGCCGCCCAGACCTTCCGCGCGGCCGTCGGCGGGCGGACCGTCCGGCAGCGCGGCTGCACCCGGGGTTCCGTCTCCCGGGGTTCCGTCGCCCACGCGGTCGCCGAGTACCCGCCGCATCCACGCCGTCGGGTCGGCGATCTCGGCGCGCGTCGGCAGCGTCTCCGGGGAGGTCCACACGACGTTGAAGCCGTCGACCCCGGCCGCCTCCACCACCGCCCGGACGAACGCGCCGCCCTGGCGGTACTGCTGCAGCTTGAGGTCGAGGCCGAGGAGGCGGCGCAGGAAGCGGTCGAGGGGCGAACCGCCGTCGCGCCGGGCCTCGAAGGCGCGGCGGATCTGCGCGACGGTGGGGACGACCTGCGGACCGACGGCGTCCATGACCTGGTCGGCGTGCCCCTCGAGCAGGCTCATCAGTGCCTGCATGCGATCCAGCACCGCCCGCTGCTCGGGCGTCTGCATCGCCTCGAGGATGCTGGTGCCGTCCGAGCGCCGGACCGCAGCGACCGCGCTCTTGACCCGCGCCGCGAGGGCCGACGGGTCGAGGTCCGTCGCGTCGACGAACGCGGCGACCTCGCTCTCGAGGTGCTCCCGCAGCCACGGCACCGCGTGGAACTGCACGCGGTGCGTCTGCTCGTGCAGGCAGACCCACAGCCGGAAGTCGCGCGGCACCGCGCCGATCTTGCGCTCCACCTCGGCGACGTTCGGCGCCACCAGAGCCAGGCGCCCGCCCGGGCCCGGAACCTCGTCGGGCGGGAGGAAGACCTCGAACTGCCCGAGCACCTTCGTCGACAGGAACGCCAGGGCGCTGCCGATCTGCACTCCGGTGATGCGCCGCCCGATGCTGCGGGAGACGCCGGTGCTGCGTCCCGCGAGCTTGCCGAGCAGTGGACCGGTCACCGAGCGCAGGCCGGCGACGTTCGAACGGATCCACTCCTTGCGGTCGACGACCACCACGGGCGGCGGTTCCCCGGCCGGCTGGAGATGGGTGTAGGCGACGACGTGCTGCTCGGCCTCGAGGGCGAGGCGCCGCAGGTCGCTGACGACCTCGTCGGCCTCCGCGCGGCTCAGTTGCGGGCCGGGACGCACCAGCCGCCGCCCGGTCGCGACGGCGAGATCCCAGTCCACGAGCTCGGGCTCGGCCATGCTGCGCAGCCTACGTGCGCGGACGCTGGTCCCCCTCCGCTCGGGCCCGGACCCTGGGGTCCGGCAAGCCGTTCCCGGGCCCGGCGCTCAGCGGCAGCCGCAGGTCGCCAGGACGGACGCGATCCGGTCCAGGGCGTGCTCGCCGTCCTGCAGACCCGGGGCCGGCCCGCGGACGGAGAACACCAGCCGGCGGCCGTCCTTCGTCGTCACGATGCCGGCCAGGGAGGCGACGCCGAGCACCCGTCCGGTCTTGGCTCGCACCGCGCCGAACCCGGCGGCGGTGTCCGCGGAGTGGTAGCGGTCGTCGAGCGTGCCGGTGCGGCCGGCGACCGGCAGGCCGTGCAGGATCGGCGCCAGCACGGGGTGCGCCGGGTCGGCCGCCATCCGCAGGATCGCGACCAGCAGCTCGGGCGACATCCGGTCCTGCGGGGACAGTCCGCTCGTGTCGCGCAGCACCGTCCCCTGCGTGGGCAGGCCCAGACGTCGCAGGCCGTCGAGGACGCTCGCGGACGCGCCCGCGAAGTCGCCGGGCCGACCCCCGTGCACGGCGACCACGCGGCCGAGCGCCTCGGCGAGGTCGTTGTCGGACAGCGAGAGCATCTGCTCGACGAGGATCGACACGGGCGGACTCTGCACCCGGCCGACGACCCGCCCGCCGGGCGGCAGGTGTCCGAGGGCGATCGAGCCGACCCGGACCCCGGCGCGGCCGAGCGCGTTGCGCAACGCCTCCGTCGCGGCCCGGCTGGGATCCGCGTCGTGCAGCTGGGTGAAGACCGCGCTCTTGCCGGTGTCGACCGTGAGGGCCGAGATCGGGCTGATCTCGCTGCCCAGGTAGTGGGGTGGCCACCCCGGGGCGACGGCGGGACCGGAGAACAGGCTCGCGTCGCCGACCAGGGCGGGGACGTCCCGGATCCCGGCCGCCCGGACCTGCCGCGCCAGCTCGTCGATCCGGGCCACCTGTGGCCGGCCGGGCGGGCTCGAGCCGCGGGTCAGGGTCGGGTCGCCCGCGCCGACCAGGTAGAGCTTCCCGCCCGCGAGGTACACGCGGGTGGTGAGGCGGGCGTTCGGACCGAGCTCGGTCAACGCGACGGCGGCCGTCGCGAGCTTGGCCGTCGAGGCCGGCGACTGCGGGAGGTTGCGGTTGCGGTCGACCAGCAGCGTGCCGCTGGACAGGTCGCGTACCTCGAGTTCCGGCGGGCCGTCGAAGGCGGGATCTGCGAGCGGGCCGCGGAGCGCGGCCGCCAGCTTCCCGCGGTCGGGAAGCGGTCCGCGGGCCGAGACCCCGATCGGCCCGTCGGTCGGGAACGGGACCGGGCCGGACGGGGGCCGCGCGGCCGGGGCGTCCGCGTGCTCGGCCGCGTGCCGCGCGGCGCCGCCCGACGCGAACGGCAGGTGTCCCGGCAGCGCGGTGGTGACGAACACGACGAGAACGGACGCCACGGCCAGGACCAGCGCGGCCGTGTCCGGGATCCCGAGCCGGTCGGGGCGCCAGGACCCGCCGCGTCGCGTCAGGGGAGGCCGCTCGGGGGCCACGCGATCTCGCACGGGCACGTAGGCGACACTAGGGGGAACAGGAACGGTCCGTCTCGGCCGTGCCGTTGTTCGACCGGCTCCGGTCACGCGACCGACCCGGTTGTTCGCCGGAGCCGGTGTCGCCCGCACCGCAGGTGGGCACGACGGCAGCGCCGGGGCGGCGGTGCATCGGCTTGGCGTAAGCGAGAGGTAGGAACCGGTGGAGTTCGACGTCCTCATCGAGATCCCACGAGGCACGCGGAACAAGTACGAGATGGATCACGAGACCGGACGGATCCGCCTCGACCGCATGCTGTTCACCGCGACCCGGTACCCCTCGGACTACGGCTACATCGAGGACACCCTCGGCGGCGACGGCGACCCGCTCGATGCCCTGGTCCTGGTCGAGGAGCCGACCTTCCCGGGTTGCCTCATCCGCTGCCGGACGATCGGCATGTTCAAGATGAGCGACGAGAAGGGCCCGGACGAGAAGGTGCTGTGCATCCCGGTCGCCGACGTCCGCCAGGAGCATCTGCGCGACATCCGGCACTACCCGGACTTCGACAAGCTGGAGATCCAGCACTTCTTCGAGACCTACAAGGACCTCGAGCCGGGCAAGTCGGTGGAAGGCGCGACCTGGGTCGGGCGGGCCGAGGCGGAGGCCGAGATCGAGGCCAGCAGGCAGCGTCTGAAGGACAGCGACAAGGAGCTCTGACGGCTCAGGACCGCGAGTTCCGATCCGGGCGGTTCGCGGTTTCGAGCTGCTCGAGCTGCTCGATCCGGTCGAACATGCTGCTCATCGCCGCGTAGCAGGAGCAGCTCGCGTCCTCGAGCGCGGAACGGTCGATGATCGTGATCACCCCGCGCCGGTACTCGATGCACCGCAGCTCCGCGAGCGCGGCCGCCGCCTGGCTCACCGAGGCGCGCCGCACGTTGAGCATCTGGGCCAGGAACTCCTGCTTGAGCTCGAAGCGGTCGCTGCGCATCCTGTCCGAGGTCAGCAGCAGCCAGCGGGCGCACCGCCGGCGGATGGTGTGGGCGCGGTCGCACGCCCCGTTGCGGGCGACCTGGCCGACGAACACCTGGCCGTAGGTCCGCATCGTGCGTCCCATCCGCTCGTCGGAGCGGCTGTGCTCGACGAACCGCTCGACGGGCATGCGGAAGCCCCGCCCCTGCACCTGCACCATGCCGCGGTCGACCGGCAGCCCCCCGCCGAGGACGGCCGGTAGCCCGACCATGCCCTCGGGGCCGACCGTGGCGTTCTCGAAGATCTCGCCGTCGACCTCCGAGACGATCGAGACCACGCCGAGGGTCGGGAAGACGACGTGGGTCAGTGGCTGGTCGACCTCGTAGAGAACCTGGCCCAGCGTCAGCTCCACGGGCTCGAGGTCGGCGGCGAGGCGCTCGAGCATGTGCGGGCCGACGGCGGCCAGCAGCCGGTTCTCCCCGGCCCGCTGTCGCCCGTCCGCCGTCCGCCCGTTCGCCGCCGCGGGGCCCGTGGGCGCGGCCGCTTCCTGACCGGTCACCGTCTCGAAGACTTCCTCTGCTCGCCAATCGGGCACTCGCCCTCCATGGCTACCCCGCGCGACCGGGGGCTTATGCCGCCGCCCCGTGGGACCGCCCGCAGGCCCGCCCCGGGAGGGGTTCACCGTCAGTAGCGCTCCGGCGTCGATCCGTCCGGAACAGAACAATTCGCGGCGGATCCCGGTGGACTTGACGTCCGTTTCGCCCCACCCTCGCGGTACGCACCGTGACTGTGTACGGTGGCGTACTCAGTAACAAGAATGTGACCTACGACTCGCAGTCAGCCAGGACTGCTTGGGGCTGATCCAGATGCTTCCCGACGGGCTGATGTCGTTGTCTGCAGACGTTTCGCACCCTTTCGCACCCCCTCCCGACGCCGCGGCCGTCTGCGCGGCCCGATGAACGAGCCGCGACCCACCCGGCAGCGGTCGAGCGGCCGGCGCATGTTCACGCCGAGCCGCGGCGCGCAGGGCACGCCGTCCGAAGTGCTCGAGCGCATGGCCGACGTGCATGACGGCCTGCCCCTCCAGGGCTCGGACCTCGCGCTGTTCAGCGGTCACCCGGCCGGTCTCTCGCAGCGCCGAGCGGCCGGCCGGCTGGGCACCGCGCTGTGGGAGGTCTTCCCTGCCTGTGTCGCCCTGCTCGACCGGGACGGGGTGATCATCTCGGTCAACCGGGCCTGGCGGGAGTTCGGGCTGGAACGCGGGGGCAGCTCGACCGCCGAGATCGGCACCAACTATGTCGACGTCTGCGCCCGCGCGTCCGAGGCGGAGCCGGAGGCGCTCCAGGCAGCGGAGATGATCCGGGCCGCGCTGGACGGCCAGTGGCCGGAGGGGCGTCTGGAGTACCCGTGCAGCGGGGCCGACGAGCCGGCGCGCTGGTTCGCCCTGCAGGCGATTCCGATTCCCGGCCGGCACAGCGGCGCCCTCGTGCTCCACCTCGACGTCACCTCCTACGTGACGCGGGAGCAGATGTGGCGGCACCGGGCCCAGCACGACGAGGTCACCGGCCTGCCGACCCGCGCCGTCCTGTGCGAGCGGATCGAGGCGTCGCTCGCCGAGCCGTTCCCCGAGCGACGCATGCCGGCGGTGCTGCTGCTCGACCTCGACGGGTTCGCCGAGCTGAACGACCGGCACGGGAAGGACGTCGGCGACGAGCTGCTCCGGGTGGTGGCGGGGCGGATCCGGGGATGCGTCGACCGACGGGGAACGGTGGGCCGGTGGTCGGGCAGCCAGTTCCTGGTCCTGCTCGACACCCCGTCGCCGACGGGCGGGACGGACGACGCGGAGCAGGTCGCCGAGTGCCTGCGCGACGAGCTCCGGCGTCCGGTGTCCGCCGGCTCCGCCAGCCTGTCCGTGTCCGCATCGATCGGGTTGGTGCACGCCGGCGACGAGCGCACGGCCGACCAGCTGGTCGGCGCCGCCGATTCCGCTCTGCGTGAGGTGCGGCGGGCCGTCGGTTCCTGAGCGCGGGACGACCCCTGCGGAGACGAGCGCTGTGGCATCCTGGAGCGGCGCCCTTCGGCGGCACGAGACGTGCCGCCCGACGGCGTCCCGCTCGCGGCACAGTTTCGACCTTGCTGGTGGCGCGGGTTCCGTGCCGGAGTAGCTCAGTGGCAGAGCAATCGCCTCGTAAGCGATAGGTCGCGGGTTCAATCCCCGCCTCCGGCTCTTCTTTCCTACCGAATCGAGCCGAATTCTCCGGTGATTGCCCGCGGCCAGGTTTGCGATCATCCGCGCCTGGTGCAATTACGACTCGATCAACGTCGCTCGTGCCATAAGGTGATGCCATGTCAGCCGGACATCCAGGGGCTCGCCCCGGTCCGGACGGACGAGCCGCCGCGGCGACCGCGGTGTCGACGTTGCTGCTGGCGGAGGACGACGAGGCCTCCCGAACCGCCCTCGCGCGCAGCCTCGAGCGCTACGGCTATCGCGTTCTCGAGGCCTCCGACGGCGAAGCGGCATTGCGATTGTTCGCCGCCGCCCGGGGCGAGGTCGATCTCGTCGTCCTCGACATCGGGATGCCCCGCCTCGACGGATATGCCGTGTTGAGCCGATTGCGGCAGACGAGCGACGTGCCCGTCATCATGCTCACCGGGCGCGGCGAGGAGGTCGACCGCGTCGTCGGCCTCGAGCTCGGCGCCGACGACTACGTGCTCAAGCCCTACTCGCTGCGCGAACTCGTCGCGCGGATCCGGGCCCGGCTGCGCCGCCAGCCGACGCGGGACGAGGCGCCAGAACCTGCCGTCGACGAGACGCTCGTGTTCGGCGACCTGACCGTGGACCGGCGGGCGCGCGAGGTGCACGTCGCGGGCGAGCGGATCGACCTCACCGCGCGGGAGTACGAGCTGCTCGCCTTCCTCGCCGTCCATCCGCGGCAGGTGTTCAGCCGCGAGGAGTTGCTCGAGAACGTGTGGGGAACCCGTTTCCAGGACCCGGCGACGGTGACCGAGCACGTGCGACGCGTCCGGGTGAAGATCGAGAGCCTGCCACCGGGACGCAAGCTGCTGACCACCCTGCGCGGGATGGGCTACCGGTTCGACCCTTGATCCGCCGCCCGGGACGGACCGGGCCCGCGGGTCTCAGGGGCGGGGCGTCTCCGGCTTCTCGTACGTCGTCTCGTACTGCTGCCGGGGCGAGCAGACCGAGGTGCGACTGCACGAGCACCGTCGTCCACCGTCGTCGAGGCGCACGGTGACCGCGTCCTTCGGGACCGAGCGCCCGACCACCTTGCCGGGGCCCTCCGGGGTGTCCACGCGCTCGCCGAGCGCAGGAGCCGTCTCGGCGAACTTCTGATACAGCGGGTGCTCGTACTTCAGGCAGCACATCAGGCGGCCGCAGGCGCCGCTGATCTTCAGCGGGTTGAGCGGGAGGTCCTGGTCCTTGGCCATCCGGACGCTGACCGGCTCGAAGTCCTTGAGGAAGGTGGCGCAGCACAGGTCGCGCCCGCAGGGGCCGATGCCGCCCTGCACCCGGGCCTCGTCCCGAGGGGACAGCTGCCGGAGCTCGACGCGGGCGGACAGGGTGCGCGACAGGTCGCGCACCAACTGGCGGAAGTCGACCCGCTCCGGGGCGCTGAAGTAGATCGTCACGTGCTCGCGCTCGAGCACCACGTCGACGCCGACCACCTTCATCGGCAGCCCGAGGTTGCGGATCAGCCGCTTGGCCGCGACCCGGGCCTCCGCCCGCTTCTTGCGGGAGCGTTCGAGGCGCTCCAGGTCGGCTTCGGTGGCGAGCCCCTCGAGGACGGGCAGGCCGGCGACGGGCTCGTAGACCTCCTGCGGCGCCCAGATGCACTCGGCGACCTCCGGCCCCTCGTCGGTGGGCACGAGCACGCGGTCACCGACCGCCGGCCGGTGCGGGCCGGGGTCGACGTAGTACAGCCGGCCGTACCGCTCGAACGACACCGCACACACCAGCGCCACGTCGCCGCTCCCCCCAGCAAACCGCCGTTCGTCCAGAACCCACCCGAGCCGTGCCTCAGCGGAAATCTAGACCGGCCCGACCAGACCCGCCCGAACATTGACGGGGGAGAAGCTGTCGAGAACGGGCAGCCGGCTCCGTCCCCGGGACACGAGCGGCCGAGTCCGGCCGCCATGGCGAGGAGGACACCATGAAGTACCTGATGCTGAAGCACTACCGCGGCGGGCCGACCCCGGCCGTCGACTACCCGGCGATGGACCAGTGGACGCCGGAGGAGGTCGACGCCCACATGCAGTACATGAACGACTTCGCGGCCCGTCTGCAGACGACGGGTGAGTACGTCGACGGCCAGGCGCTGGCGCCCGAGGGCGCGTTCGTGCGCTACGACGGCGAGGGCCGGCCGCCGGTGACCGACGGACCGTTCGCCGAGACCAAGGACCTCATCGCCGGGTGGATGGTCATCGACGTCGAATCCTGGGACCGCGCGGTCGAGCTGGCCGGCGAGCTGTCCGCCGCTCCCGGGCCCGGCGGGAAGCCGATCCACGAGTGGCTCGAGGTCCGCCCGTTCCTCACCCACACGCCCTCGGGTTGCGAGTGAACTCCTCGCTGCTGCGGGAGCTCGTGCCCGCGGTGATCGGGGTCCTCGGCCGGCGCGGAGCGGACTTCGCGTCGGCCGAGGACGCCGTGCAGGAGGCCCTGATCCGGGCACTCGAGACCTGGCCGGACGACCCGCCGCGCGACCCCAAGGGGTGGCTGGTCGCCGTCGCGTGGCGCAAGTTCCTCGACGCCGCCCGCGCCGAGTCGTCGCGGCGTGGACGGGAACTCGCGGTGGAGGTCGAGCCCCCGCCCGGGCCGGTCCCGGACAGGGACGACTCGCTGCGCCTGTTCTTCCTGTGCACCCATCCCACGCTGCCGCGCGACGCGGCCGTCGCCCTGACGCTGCGGGCGGTCGGCGGGCTGACGACGCGGCAGATCGCCGCGGCCTACCTCGTACCCGAGGCGACCATGGCGCAGCGCATCAGCCGGGCGAAGCGACGGATCGCGGGCGTGCCGCTCGACCGGGCCGGCGATCTCGGCACGGTGCTGAGGGTGCTGTACCTCGTCTTCAACGAGGGCTACGGCGGGGACGTCGACCTCGCGGCCGAGGCGATCCGGCTCACCCGGCACCTCGCCGCCCTGACCGACGACCCGGAGGTCGCGGGACTGCTCGCGCTCATGCTGCTGCACCATGCCCGCCGCGCGTCCCGCACCGGTCCCGGGGGACGCCTCGTCCCGCTCGCCGAGCAGGACCGGTCGCGCTGGGACACGACGCTGATCGCGGAGGGCGTGACGGTCCTGCAGACCGCGCTGGCCCGGGACCGGCTGGGCGAGTACCAGGCCCAGGCCGCGATCGCCGCCCTGCACGCGGACGCCCGGAGCACGGCGGAGACCGACTGGGTGCAGATCGTCGAGTGGTACGACGAGCTGCTGCAGCTCACCGGCAGCCCGGTGGTGCGGCTCAACCGGGCGGTGGCCGTCGGGGAGGCCGACGGCGCCCCCGCCGGTCTGGCGGCCCTGGCCGAGGTGAGCCCCGACCTGCCCCGCTACGCCGCCGCGGTGGCGTATCTGCACGAGAAGGCCGGGGACCTCGACCGGGCCGCCGAGCTGTACGCCGAGGCGTCCCGCGTCGCGACCAGCGTGCCGGAGCGCGACCACCTCACGCGCGAGGCCGCCCGGGTGCACCAGCTGGTGCGCCGCTGAGAGTTCCGGCGGGGGCGCGCGGGCGGGCGGCGCTCAGGCGGTGCGCAGCTGCAGGGCGAGGGATTCGACGGCGAGCTGGGCCGAGATGCCCGGCGTCTCCTCCAGGGCCGCCCGGCAGGCGAGCACGGCCTGGATGCGGCGGACGGTCTGCTCCGCGCAGCTGCCGGCGGCCGCCTTCGCGATCTCGCGGCGCTGGTCGTCGTGGATCCACTCGACGCTCGTCGTCTCGTGCACCCCGAGCTGCTCGGCGAGGACGTCGCGGTACCAGGCGGCGAGGTCGACCAGCGCCCGGTCCACGGCGTCGAGCACGGCGCGGCGACCCCGGCTCTTCTGCCGCTTCTCGAGGTCCTTCAACGCCCCGGCCGCGCCGCGCACCTGCAGCGAGCCGCGGCGGCCACCCTTGGTGCCCGCCAGCGTCGACTGGAGCTCCTCGGTCTCGACGGTGTCCCGCTCGCCGGTCAGCCGCTCGGCCTCCTCCTCCGCCGCCTCCACGAGATCCGCGGCCGCGGCGAGGCACTCGGCCACGCTGTTCAGGCGGGTGGGTAGCCGCAGGACCTCCGCCCTCCGTGAGCGGGCCGCCTCGTCGGTCGCCAGCCGCCGCGCGCGCCCGACGTGACCCTGGGCGGCGCGGGCGGCGAAGGTCGCGATGCTCCGGTCGATGCCCTCCCGTTCGAGCACCTCCGCGATGTCGCCGCTGCTCGGCGGCCGGAGCCGGATCAGCCGGCAGCGCGAGCGGATCGTCGGGAGGACGTCGTCGACGGCGGGCGCGCAGAGCAGGAAGACCGTTCGCTCCGCCGGCTCTTCGAGCGCCTTGAGCAGCGCGTTGGCGGCGGGCTCGGTCAGGCGGTCGGCATCCTCGATCAGCAGGATCCGCCACCGGCCGGTGCTGGGGCGCATCGCCGACTCGAGCACGAGGGACCGCGCCTCGGCAACGCCGATCGACAGCCCCTCGGGGCGCAGCACCTTGAGGTCGGCGTGCGTGCCCGCGAGAACGGTCGTGCAGGCGTTGCACTGGCCGCAGCCGGGCGGAATCGCCATCTCGGCCGAGCCGTCGCCGTCGAAACCGGGGCCCTCGAGCGACTCCTCCGGCGCCGTGCACTGCAGCGCGGCGGCGAAGCTCCGAGCGGCCACGGAGCGGCCGGACCCGGCGGCGCCGACGAACAGCCAGGACGCCGTCATGCCCTCGCCGGATGCCGCGCCCTGCAGGGTGTCGCCGACATCCGGCTGACCGATGAGGTCCGCGAAGACGCTCACGCCGAGACCCCCGGCTGCGCCGGCGCGGGTGCCGGCTCGGACCCGGACTCCTCGTTCGCGTCCGTCGACCCGGGCGACGGGGTCTCGCTGGACGGCGGGGTCTCCGAGGGCGGCGGAGTCTCCGAGGGCAGGCTCCGCTGCACCGCGTCCAGGACGTCGGCCGCCACCTCGTCCGTCCCGCGGGCGGCGTTGACCAACGCGTAGCGCGGCGAGTCCGAGGCGACCAGCTTCAGGAAGCCCTGCCGGATGCGCTCGTGGAACTCGCGGGCCTCCCCCTCGAGACGGTCCGTCTCGGCGCCGGAGGCGCGGCCACGGGCCCGGGCACGCGCCATCCCCTCCTCGACCGGAAGGTCGAGCAGCACGGTCAGGTCCGGGAGCAGCTCCGAGGTGGCCCAGCGCGAGAGCCGGCTGATCGTCTCCGGCTCCAGCCCCCGGCCGTAGCCCTGGTAGGCGATGGAGGAGTCCACGTAGCGGTCGGTGATGACGATGACGCCGCGCTCCAGCGCCGGCCGGACGACACGGGCGACGTGCTCGGCGCGGTCGGCGGCGTAGAGCAGCGCCTCGGTCCGGTCGGCCAGCTCGATGGCGGGGTCGAGCAGCAGCCGACGCAGCTGGGCGCCGAGGGCGGTGTCGCCGGGCTCCCGGGTGACCAGCACCTCGAAGCCGCGCTCGCGCAGGGCGGTCGCGAGCCGCTCGGCCTGGGTGGACTTGCCGGCGCCCTCGCCGCCCTCCAGGGCGATGAAGCGGCCCGCATGCGGCGGGACGGCCGGCCGCAGGTAGCCGCCGCGCAGGGCCGTCCAGATCTCGGGCAGCACCGCGACGCCGGGCCTGTCGTCCATCTGCCGGTAGGACAGCAGTCCGACGGCGACGGCGATCAGGCCGCCCGCGAGCAGGACGAGGGTCACCCCGTCCGTACGGATCTCGACCTTGCCGATCTCGATCGAGTGGTCCCCGATGAGGCCGACGAGGAACGGCGCGGCCGCCAGCACGAACAGCAACTCGAGCCGGACCAGGGACTGGACCAGCGCGAACGTGCGGCCGCGCAGCTCGTCGGAGACCTCGCGACCGAGCAGCGTCAGCCCGGTGACCCAGGCGATGCCGGCGAAGGAGCCGACGAAGATCACGACCAACAGCGACAGGACGAGGTTGGGGGAGATGGCGACGAGGGAGAGCGCGATGCCGCCGATGGTCACCGAGATGCCGAACAGTCGCCGGCGGCTGTAGCCGCCGAGCAGACGAGGTCCGCCGGCGATGCCGGCCGCCAGGCCCAGGAAGACGGCGCCGAACAGCATGCCGTAGGCCGCGTCGCCGCCGCCGAGCAGATCGACGTAGAGCCGGCCGACGGAGATCGTCGTCCCCGCGCCCGCGAAGCCGCCGAGGATGCCCACCACCAACCCCCGCACCAGCGGGTCGTGGCGGACGTAGGAGAATCCCTCCCGGATCGAGCGCAGGACGCCCGGCTGCTCGTCGTCGTCGGACGTCCGCCGGGCCCGACCGATGCTCGACAGCGACGCCACGGTCGCCGCCGAGATCAGGAAGGTGCCGGCGTTGACGAACAGGGCGAGGGCGGTCGACCGGTTCTCGAAGAACGGGATGGCGTCGCCCAGCGGCGTGGACACCGTCGACAGCAGGGCGAACAGTCCCGCCGCGGGGGCGGCGGAGCCGTAGGTGCTGAACAGGCTGAGCTGGTTGGCCGCCTCGAGCCGGTCCCGCGGGACCAGGTTCGGGACGCTGGCCTCCTTGGCCGGGATCCAGAGCAGGCTGGCGCACTCGATGAGGAACGACGCGATCAGCAGCCACCAGACGCTGCCGACGAAGGGGATCGAGGCGAACAGGCCGCACCGGATGACGTCGCAGACGACCATCGTCACCCGCCGGTTCAGCCGGTCCGCCAGTGCCCCCGCCAGCGGGCCGAACAGCAGCGAGGGGACCAGCCGGACCCCGAGCACCGCGCCGATCGCGTAGGCCTTGGCCGAGTAGCCGGTGTTCAGCTCCTGGGCCAGCGCGGTGGTGGCCAGCAGGCCGAGCCAGTCGCCGAGGCTGGAGAAGCTGAGGGCGATCCACAGCCGGCGGAACGCGGGGATGCGCAGCACGGCCCGGACGTCGCTGACCGGCATCTCGCCGCCGCCGGCGGCGGTCGTCGGGGTGACCGGGTCGCCGAGGCCGTCGTCGTCCGGCTGCGCTGCGCCGCCGGCCCCCGGCGGGCTCAAGCTGGCGATGCCGTCCTCCTCCTCGTCCGCGACCTGCGCCTGCGCTCGGGCGATGTCCCGCGAGCCGTGCGGGACCATGCTAGGCGCGTCCGTCCCGGTTCGCCCGGAGCTGGGGATGCCTCGGGCGGGGTGCGGGCCATGGGCGGGGCGTGCGACGGCGGGTCGTGTGCTGCCGGGAGTGGTCGGCTGTCCGGTTCGTCGGGGTGAGTTCGGCGTTCCGGGCAGCGTTGATCATGCGGCGTGGCCGAGGTCAGCTGCCGCCGGTCCGCTTCGTCGCCTTCTTCGTCGCCGTCTTTTTGGCCGCCGTCTTCTTGGCCGCCGTCTTCTTCGCGGCCGTGGTCTTCGTGGCGGCCTTCTTCGCCGGGGCCGCCTTCTTCGCGGGTGCCTTCCGGGCCGCCTTCTTGGCCGGACCCCGGGCGCGACGCTCGGCCAACAGCTCCGCCCCGCGCTCGGCGGTGATCTCCTCGACGCTGTCACCCTTGCGCAGGCTCGCGTTGGTCTCACCGTCGGTGACGTACGGCCCGAACCGGCCCTCCTTGACCACCATCGGCTGCCCGGAGGCGGGATCGTTGCCCAGCTCGCGCAGCGGCGGTGCCGCCGCCCGCGCCGCCCCGCGCCCGCGCTTCTTCGGCTGCGCCAGCAGCGCGAGGGCGTCGTCGAGCGTGACCGTGAACAGCTGCTCCTCGGTCTCGAGGGAGCGCGAGTCCGACCCCTTGCGGATGAAGGGCCCGTACCGCCCGTTCTGCGCGGTGATCTCCTCGCCGTCGGGCGCGGTCCCCAGTGTGCGGGGCAGGGTCAGCAGCTGGAGCGCGTCCTCGAGCGTCACCGACTGCGGGTCCATGCTGCGGAAGACGCTGGCCCGCTGGGCGTCCTCGGCGGGTCCTCGCTGCACGTACGGGCCGAAGCGCCCGTTCTTCAGCGTGATCTCGGCGCCGGTCTCCGGGTCGCTGCCGAGCACCCGGTCCTCCGACGGCGCGGCGAGCAGCTCGCGAGCCTTCTCCACGCTGAGCTCGTCCGGCGGCAGGTCCTCGGGCAGGCTCGCCCGCTGGTCGCCGGCCTCGACGTAGGGGCCGTACCGCCCGATGCGGACGACAGGGTCCGGGCCGTCGTCGAGCGGCGTGTTGGTCAGCCGGGCGACCGACAGCGAGTTGACCTCACGGGCGTCGATGTCCGCCAGCCGCTCGGAGACCATGCGGCGCAGCCCCCCGGAGCGCGCCACCCCGTCCTCGTGGCCCTGGTCGCTGCCGAAGTAGAACCGCGTCAGCCAGTCGTTGCTGCCCCGCCGGCCGCCGGCGATCTCGTCGAGGTCGTCCTCGACGCTGCTGGTGAAGCGGTAGTCGACGAGCCGGGCGAAGTGGCCCTCGAGCAGGCCGACGACGGCGAACGCGAGCCAGGTCGGGATCAGCGCCGACCCCTTCTTCCACGCGTAGCCCCGGTCCTGGATGGTCGACAGGATGCTCGCGTAGGTGCTGGGCCGTCCGATGCCGAGTTCCTCGAGCGTCTTGACCAGGCTCGCCTCGGTGTAGCGGGCCGGCGGCGAGGTGCTGTGCCCCCGGGGATCGAGCGACCGGACGTCGAGCCGGTCGCCCTCGCGGACCGGTGGCAGACGCCGCTCGCGGTCCTCGAGCTCGGCGTCCGGGTCGTCGCTGCCCTCGACGTAGGCGCGCAGGAAGCCGGGGAAGGTGATCACCTTGCCGCTGGCACTGAACACGGCGTCCTCGCCGCTGCTGCTCGTGGCGCCGAGGCGGATCGTGGCGCTCGTCCCGGTGGCGTCGGCCATCTGGCTCGCCACCGTCCGCTGCCAGATGAGCTCGTAGAGCCGGAATTCGTCGCTGTTCAGCTGCCCGGCCACCTGGCCGGGGGTGCGGAAGGTGTCGCCGGCCGGTCGGATGGCCTCGTGGGCCTCCTGCGCGTTCTTGACCTTCCGGCTGTAGCTGCGCGGCTTGTCCGGCACGTAGTCCGCCCCGTAGAGCTGGGCGGCCTGGCTCCGTGCGGCGGCGACGGCGGTCTCCGACAGCGCGATCGAGTCGGTGCGCATGTAGGTGATGTAGCCGTTCTCGTACAGCCGCTGGGCGATCTGCATCGTCCGGGCGCTCGAGAAGCGGAGCTTGCGGCCCGCCTCCTGCTGCAGCGTGGACGTCATGAACGGGGCGTAGGGGGAGCGCCGGTACGGCCGCTCCTCCACCGAGCGCACCGCGAAGCGGGCGTTCGCCAGCCGCTCGGTCAGGCCGCGGGCGGCGGCCTCGTCGAGGTGCAGCACGGCCGCCGACCCGTTCGAGCCCGCGACCTCGGGCTTGAGCGTGCCCGATTCGTCGAAGTCGCGACCGCTGGCGATGCGGCGGTCGTCCACCGACACCAGCGTCGCCGGCAGCGGCTGGTCGCGGTCGGTCGTCTCGGACGTCCCGCCGCTCGCGTCGGTCGCCGCGAAGACGCCCTCGATGTCCCAGTAGCCGGCGCTGCGGAAGCGCATCCTGGCCCGCTCGCGCTCGACCAGGATGCGGGTCGCGACGCTCTGCACGCGGCCCGCCGACAGACGCGGCATGACCTTCTTCCAGAGGACGGGGCTGACCTCGTAGCCGTACAGCCGGTCCAGGATGCGCCGGGTCTCCTGGGCGTTGACCAGCGCCTCGTCGATCTCGCGAGGGTTCTGGACCGCGTTGCGGATCGCCTGCGGGGTGATCTCGTGGAACACCATCCGGCGGACCGGGACCTTCGGCTTCAGCGTCTGCAGCAGGTGCCAGGCGATGGCCTCGCCCTCGCGGTCCTCATCCGTCGCGAGGTAGAGCTCGTCGGCTTCCTTCAACAGCCCCTTGAGCTTGGTGACCTGGGCCTTCTTGTCCGCCGTGACGATGTAGAGCGGCTCGAAGGAGTTCTCGACGTCGACGCCGAGGCGTGCCCAGGGCTTGCCCTTGTAGGCCGGCGGGACGTCGGCCGCGTTGCGCGGCAGGTCCCGGATGTGTCCGATGGAGGACTCCACCGTCCAGCCGCTGCCGAGGTACCCGGCGATGGTGCGCGCCTTCGCCGGCGACTCGACGATGACGAGGCGCCGTCCACCGTTGGCGGACAGAACGGCCTCGTCCGGACCCGCAGCGGCGGTGCTGCGGGCCGTCTTCGCGCGCGGCGGCAACGGCGTCTCCCTAACTGTCGGTTTCTAGCGCTGTCTGGCCTGATGGTGCTGGCCGGCTGGCGGATCGGTCGGTGGTGGCGGCGGTCGGCTCCGGCTTCCTCGTCGGTTCCGGGATCCGGGAGGCCCGGACGGGACCCGACCGTGCGGCTGCGAGGCTCCCCGACGGCCAGGCACCCGATGGTGCCCCGGCCGGAGCTTCCCCCACGAGGTCGACGAGTCGGGCCAATCGGCGGACCCCGACCAGACGGTACGCCGGGCCGTCGGCGCGTGGTCCGAGGAAGATGCCCGGAACGCCGGCCTCGGCGAGCGCGGCACCGACCGCGGCCCAGCGTTCGGGGGCGCTCGGCGCCATCCGCAGGCGGTAGGCGCCCGTCTTCGCCGCGCCGCCCTGCTCGACCGTGCCGGCGGCGACGGCCCACCACCACAGGGCCGGTCCGTCGAGGGAGACGGGGACCGGCGCGACGGGCGTCGCGCCCCGGGTCCATCGCCGGGCGATGGGGAGCAGCCGGGCGTCGAAGCGGGTGCGCACCGAGACGGCGTCGGGTCGCGACGGCGTGGGCGACGGTTGGGAGGGGTCCAGCAGGCCGAGTTCGTCCAGGCGGGCCTCCAGCGCCTGCACCCGCCACGGCTCGTCGACGAGCACCGAGATGCGTGCCGCGTCGGGCTCGCTCCCCGGCCCCCGGACGACGTGCCCGGTCCCGCAGAGCAGGCCCTCGAGGTCCTCGACGCGCGGCGGCGCGAGGCCGGCGGCCAGCAGGGACAGCTGGCGAGCCGGTCCCGGAGGAGCCGGTCCCGAAGGAGCCGCAGCCGGCCCCCGCGCGGCGGACGCAGGGCGGGTCATCGGCGAAAGGTATCCCCGACGAGCGTGATCCGGGGCTCCACCACGACCTCGGTGCGCAGACTGTTCGCGACGTAGCACTCCCGGTGCGCCACCTCGCAGAGGTGCCGGACCCGGTCCTCGGTCAGCTCTCGGCCGGTGGTCAGCCGATCGGCGAGTGTGATCTCCGGCCGGAGGTGGACGACGGCGAGCCCCGTCGGACCGCGGACGTCGGGCATCTCGCCGAGCCCGTCGTCCGAGTAGGAGAGCACCTCGACGCGGGCCCGGGCGGCCACCGCGAGGAAGGACAGCAGCTGGCAGGACGCGGCCGCGAGCACCAGCAGCTGCTCCGGGTTGGGCAGCGCGGCGTCCCCGCCGAACGCGGCGTCGCCGGACAGCGGGACGACGAGGCCGTCCGTCGGCGTCCCGCCCGTTGTGCTGAACCGACCCGCGTGCCGGCGGTCGTAGTCGTCGTAGCCGACCGAGGTGTTCCCGGACCAGACCACGCTGCAGGCGTAGGTGTGCACCCGGGGGGAGGCGTCCGGAGCGGCGTCCACGACCGCAGCCTGCCAGACCCGCGACGAGCCCGGCCGCCGCAGCCTGCCAGATCCGCCACACGTCCCCCGCCGACCCTGCTGGCCCGCCGACGCGCCGGGCCTCCACCAAGATCGTGAGCAACGAAGAAGGTCGACACCCCGCCGGGCGGTCATCGGTCGGCGGCGTGTGGATCTTCCACGTTGCTGGTGATCATGCGACCTGGTGCCGGGGCGGGTCGGGGTGTCGGGGCGGGTCGGGGCGTCAGGGCGGGCGGGGGCGCACGACGGAGGGGGCCGTCCCGGTGCGGGACGGCCCCCTCCGGGGACTGCTGTGGGTCAGACGGTGACGCGCTGGGCGCTGGCGTTGCCGCCGCCCGCGACCGGCGCACCGGAGTCGCTGTCGCCGCCCGCGTCGGTCAGCGCGGTGCTGCGCCGCTTGCTGATGTAGACCGCCGCGACCAGCAGGGCGGCCGCCACGAGGGCGATCGCGATGCGGACCGGCTTGTTCTCGTCCTTGCCGACGGACAGCTGCACGACCGCCGGGACGATCAGCAGCGAGACCAGGTTCATCACCTTGATCAGCGGGTTGATCGCCGGTCCGGCGGTGTCCTTGAACGGGTCACCGATGGTGTCGCCGACGACCGTGGCGGTGTGGGCCTCGGAGCCCTTGCCGCCGTAGTTGCCGTCCTCGACGAGCTTCTTCGCGTTGTCCCAGGCCCCACCGGAGTTGGACAGGAACACCGCCATCAGCACACCGCCGGCGATGGCGCCACCGAGGTAGGCGCCGAGCGGCGAGAAGCCGAGGCCGAAGCCGACCGCGATCGGGGCCAGCACGGCGAGCGTTCCGGGCGTGATCAGCTCACGCAGCGAGTCCTTGGTGCAGATGTCGACGACGCGGCCGTAGTCGGGCCGCTCGGTGCCCTCCATGATCCCGGGCCGGGTGCGGAACTGCTCCCGGACCTCGTAGACCACGCGACCGGCGGCGCGGGAGACCGCGTTGATCGCCAGGCCGCTGAACAGGAAGACCACCGCGGCGCCGAGGATCACGCCGACGAGGGCGTCCGGGTACGCGATGGACAGCCCGATCCGCTGCGGGAACGTGCCCGCCGTGGTGTCGACGCCGGCCTTGGCGACCTCGGCGATGACCGTGTCCGTGAACGACCCGAACAGCGCCGTCGCGGCGAGGACCGCCGTGGCGATCGCGATGCCCTTGGTGATGGCCTTGGTGGTGTTGCCGACCGCGTCGAGGTCGGTGAGGACCTGGGCCCCCGCCTCGTCGACTTCGCCGCTCATCTCGGCCACGCCCTGGGCGTTGTCGCTGACCGGGCCGAAGGTGTCCATCGAGACGATGACGCCGACCGTGGTGAGCAGGCCGGTGCCGGCGAGCGCGACGCAGAACAGCGAGATCGTCAGCGTCGAGCCGAGCAGGTAGGCGCCGTAGACACCGGCGCCGATGAGCACCGCCGAGTAGACGGCCGACTCGAGGCCGACGCTGATGCCGGCCAGCACCGTGGTGGCGGGGCCGGTCAGCGACGACTTGGCGATGTCGAGCACCGGGCGACGGTTCGTCTCGGTGAAGTAGCCGGTCAGCAGCTGGATCGCCGCGGCGAGGACCAGGCCGATGAGCACCGCGCCGAGCGCGATCAGCCGCGGGTCGCCGGTGGCGTTCGGGTCGCCCGCACCCTCGAACTGCGAGAACGAGTCCGGCAGGTAGACGAAGCAGGCGATGGCCACGAGCACCGCGGAGACCGCGGCGGAGATGAAGAAGCCGCGGTTGATGGCGGTCAGGCCGCTGCGGTCACCCGGCCGGGGCGTGGTCGCGAGGATGCCGACGAGGGCGGTCACGACGCCGATGGCGGGGATGATCAGCGGGAAGATGAGGCCCTTGGTGCCGAAGGCGGCCGAGCCGAGGATCAGCGCGGCGACCAGCGTGACGGCGTAGGACTCGAACAGGTCGGCGGCCATGCCGGCGCAGTCGCCCACGTTGTCGCCGACGTTGTCGGCGATGGTGGCGGCGTTGCGGGGGTCGTCCTCGGGGATGTTCTGCTCGACCTTGCCGACCAGGTCGGCGCCGACGTCGGCGGCCTTGGTGAAGATGCCGCCGCCGACACGCATGAACATGGCGAGCAGGGCGGCACCGAAGCCGAAGCCCTCGAGCACCTGGGGCGCGTGGTCCTTGTAGATCAGGACGACGACGGAGGCGCCGAGCAGGCCGAGGCCGACCGTGAGCATGCCGACGACGCCACCGGTGCGGAAGGCGATCCGGGTGGCGCGCTGGATGCCGGAGGTCTGGGCCGCGGCGGCGACGCGGACGTTCGCCCGGACCGCCGTGCTCATGCCGATGTAGCCGACGACGAACGACGCGGCGGCACCGAGCACGAAGAAGATCGAGCGGCCGATCCGGGACGCCGTGTCGTCGGCCGGCAGCAGCAGCAGGATCAGCGGGATGACGACCGCGAAGACCGACAGCGTCTTCAGCTGCCGGACCAGGTAGGCCTCCGCGCCCTCCTGCACCGCGAGGGAGATCTCGCGCATCTTCGGGGTTCCGGTGTCGGCCGCGAGGACCTCGCGTACGAACACGAAGGCGACCAGCAGGGCAGCCACGGACAGCGCGGCGATGACGCCGACGATGCCGAGTTGCCCCCCGCTCAGGTCGATGGGGCCGTCGCCGTTGGCGGCGAGGAGCATCCGTCCTCCTACAAGCTTCGGAGCGGCCGTGACGAAACGACGGCCGCCGCCGCATCCGGTGTCGTCCGCAGGAAAGCGTCGACGGATCGGGGCGGCGTGTGGATATGCAGAAACGCGGTGCTAGACCCGCATTTTGCAAGCGAGTGTAGACGACACGAGCCGGAAACACGGCCCGCGCGAGGCCGCGTCGGGAACTGCTCGGGCCGCCGATTCGTTGCCCGACGCCCGAGCGCGGGAGCCTCAGCTCTCGGCGGGGTCCGCCAGCAGGTCGCCCAGCATCGGCCAGCTCATGCTCACCCGGGTGCCCGCGGAATCCTCGCGGGGACGGATGGAGACGTCGTCGACCAGTCCCTCGATCAGGGCCAGGCCGAGCCCGGACGGCAGGGAGGCGGACGCGTCCTCCTCCGGGGCGGCGATCGAGCCGGCGCCCAGCAGCTCGCTGTCCAGAAGCTCGCCGACGCTCGGGCGGCTCCCGGCCGACTCGGCGGCCACCTGCTCGAGGGCGGGGCCGGCGTCCAGAACCGTGATCGTGAACACGTCGTCGGCGTCGGAGAAGCGGACGTCGACGAGCTCGGTGGGTGCGTGCTCACGGTGCACGTCGACGGCCCGGGAGCAGGCCTCGCCGACGGCGAGCTTGATCTCGTCGATGAGCGATTCCTCGACCCCGACGCGACGGGCGAGAGCGGCTGCGACCAATCGGGCCGTCCGCACGTGCAGCGGCAGCGCTCCGAACTGGAGCTCGACCGTCGCCACCCTCGCCTCCTTCACCGGACGACGTCCGTCGTCCGTACTCGGTGCACCGGCTTCTTCGATGCGCGCGGGCCGCCTGGGAGCGGCCGCTCCGTCAGTCCGTGGCGCCGAGCGCTTCCTCGACGCTGGAGTGGATCGGGAAGACCTTGGTGAGGCCGGTGATCCGGAAGATCTTGAGGATGCGCTCCTGGGTGCAGACGAGCCGCAGCGAGCCCTCGTGGGCGCGCACGCGCTTGAGGCCACCCACGAGTACGCCGAGGCCGGTGGAGTCGAGGAAGTCGACGTCCTCCATGTCGACGACGAGGTGGTAGGCACCGCTGCTGACGAGGTCGATGAGCTGTTCGCGCAGCTTGGGGGCGGTGTAGACGTCGATCTCGCCGCCCACCTTGACGATGGTGCGATCGCCCTCGGTACGAGTGCTGAGGGACAGGTCCACGTGCTCCTCCAGGTCTGGTCGCTGGCATGCGACGCTCGCCGCTCACCACGCCAGAGGCCGGCCGAGTGGGCGAGACGCGCCCTACCTTGCCAGAAGCAACGGATTCAAAGCGCATCGGCCCCCTTGATCGGCATGGGAACGCGGCTTTTCTGTTCCTAACGGATGTCAAGCGGTCTGGAGCGCGCTCGTAGGCTCTGTCTTGGACGGGCCGGTCGATGGAGCGCTCTGCGACTCCTTGTTTCGCCGGCCCGTTCCCGTGGGGGCTTTGAGCGGTTTCGCGGGTTGCATGGCGGCGCAGAGCTCGCGTCCTTCGGCGTCGGTGATCGGGTTGCCGTTGAGGTCGCGCAGGGCGTAGGTCTCGCCGTTGCGCCAGCAGGCCGCGATCGCTGGTGACGAGGACGGCTCCGAGGGTGCACAGGGCGCTGTTGTGATGCTCGGCCTGCCGCGCGGAGTCGCTGGTAGCGGGCGGCGAGGGTCGGGTCGGTCTTGCGGGCGTGGTCGGCGGCGAGGAACAGCGCGTAGCGCAGGACGTGGTCGCCGGCCTTGGTTGGCCCGTCGTGTCGGTCGGCTGTGCCGGACTGGCTGATCTTGGGACGAGGCCGGTGTAGCTGCGGACCGCGGCGAGGTCGCGGAAGCGGTTGGCGTCGCCGAGCCGGCCGAGGATCATCGGGGCCAGGACGCGGCCGACGCCGGGAGCGGAGGCGACGATGCCTCGGGGGTCCGCTGCTGCGTAGTGGGTGGCGATGCGGTCGTCGAGCTGGTCGATCTCGTCGGTGAGCTGGGCGACGAGGCGCGCTTCGACGCCGACGTCGTCGGCGAGCTCGGCGAAGTCGAGGCCGCCGCCGGACCAGAGCGCGAGGCTTTCACGGGCGGCGGCGAGCAGAGCGTCGGCCTTGTCTTCGCGCCACGCTCCCCGACTGGTCCTGATCAGCAGCCGAGCCAGCCGGGCTCGTCCCAGCCGTTGCAGGCGTGCGGGTCGGCGTAGCGCTCGAGGACGGCGAGCGCGGCCTTGCCGGGGTCGGTGCCGAGCACTGCGGTCCAGGCCGGGCCGAGCAGTTCCAGCAGCGCGTCGAGGCGCTGCAGCCCGGCGGTGCGCCGGTCGATCAGGCTCTCCCGGTGTCCGACCGCGCGGCGCAGCGCTTCGGCCGGCCCGAGACCAGGCGTGGCGAGCAACCCGTCCGGATGCAGCAGCGGCAGACGGCGAGCAGCTCGCAGTCCAGCCGGTCGGTCTTGGTGTGCTTGTTGTAGTACTTCCGCAGGTCAGAGGACTGCTCCGGCGGCACCATCCGGACCTGCGCGCCCCGGGCCCGCAGCCAGGCAGCCAGCGGCACCCAGGCGTTCCGGGTCGGTTCCATGACCACCACGACCGGCACGTCCCCAGCGGACCGGACCGCCGCCCACAGCTGCTCCAGCTCATGGCTGGAGGTCGTGAACTTGCGGTTGCGCCACAGCATCTTGCCGGTCTCGTCCGCCAGGGCCGCACGGTGCGCTTCCCGGCAGGCGACGTCGATTCCCAGACGCAGCTCCTGCACTGTTGCCCTCCTTTGTCGTCGCCGAGGTCGAGGCGCACCGGAAGCCTGTGGCCAGCGCCCGGTCCCGGACATTCTGAGTAGGAGTCCGCCAGCAGCCCCTGTGACGGGCGTGAGCGGCTCCGCGTTCCCAATAAGGCACGCGCTCGCCACGGCCCCGGGCCCGACGCCTCGACAATCAGATTTCAGACCTCGAAGGCCCGTCGGAGTCAGCCGTAGACGTCGGTTCCGCGACCTGACCCCGAACTCGCCAGGGCCAGCACGAACGCTAAATGTCGGTGCCCGTCCCTAGACTTCGTGGTCGTGACAGCTCCGGCGAGCGCCGGCGCCCCCTTCGGCGCCGGTTATGGCAACCCGGCCGGCAGCTCGGCCGCCGACCGGGCCGGCGCCCCGTTCGGCGCCGCGCTGCGCAACTTGCTGCTCGACCCGCGTCGGGCCGAGGCGGTCACCCATGTCCGCGAGGTCCCGCCCCGTCCGGGGGTGCAGGTGGACTGGCCGGAGTGGGTGCCGGGCCTGCTGCGCGGGCGGCTGCGTGCGGTCGGGGTGGAGCGGCCGTGGGCTCACCAGGTCGCGGCGGCGGAGGTGGCCCGGGCCGGCTCGTCCGTTGTGCTCTCGACCGGCACCGCGTCCGGGAAGTCGCTCGGCTACCTGCTCCCGCTTCTCAGCGACCTGCTGGAGGACCCGTCGGCCCGGGCGCTGTATCTGGCGCCGACCAAGGCGTTGGCGCGCGATCAGCTCGCCTCCGTCCGCCGGCTCGCGCTCACCGGCGTGCGGGCGGCCGCCTTCGACGGGGACACCCCGCGGGAGGACCGGGACTGGGCCCGGGCGCACGCCAGCTACGTGCACACGAACCCCGACATGCTCTCCTACGCCCTGCTGCCGCAGCACGCGCGCTGGGCGTCGTTCCTGCGCGGGCTCCGCTACGTCGTGGTCGACGAGTGCCACCACTACCGCGGGGTGTTCGGCAGCCACGTCGCCCAGGTGCTGCGCCGGCTGCGGCGGGTGTGCGCGAAGTACGGGGCCTCGCCGGTGATCCTGCTGGCGTCGGCGACCGTGGCCGACCCGGGCAGCACCGCCCGCCGCCTGACCGGCCTGCCGGTCGAGGTCGTCGACACCGACGCCTCGTCGCGTGGTGCGCTCACCTTCGCGCTCTACGAGCCGCCGCTGATGCCCGCCCCCGGTTCCTCGGCCGCCGCCGCCTCCGATGAGGAGACTCCGGCCGTCGGGGAGAACGGTGCTCCGGTACGCCGGTCCGCGACGGCGGAGACGGCCGAGTTGCTCGCCGATCTGGCCGCCGACGGCACGCGGACGCTCGCGTTCGTCCGGAGCCGGCGTGCCGCCGAGGGGGTGGCGCTGTCCGCGCGCCGGATGCTCGGCGAGGCCGGGCTGGCGGACGCGGTGGCCGCGTACCGGGCCGGCTACCTGCCGGACGAGCGTCGCCAACTCGAGGCCGCGCTGCGGGACGGGCGGCTGCTCGGGCTGGCCGCGACGAACGCCCTGGAGCTGGGCATCGACGTGAGCGGGCTCGACGCGGTGCTGCTCGCGGGCTTCCCGGGGACGCTGGCCTCGATGTGGCAGCAGGCGGGGCGCGCGGGGCGTCGGGGTTCGGACGCGCTGGCGGTCCTGATCGCGCGGGACGACCCGCTCGACACCTACCTGGTGCACCACCCGGAGGCGGTGTTCGGGCGCCCCGTCGAGGCGGCGGTGCTCGACCCCGACAACCCCTACATCCTGGCGCCGCACCTCGAGTGCGCAGCCGCCGAGCTGCCGCTGACGGAGGCGGATCTCGAGCTGTTCGGCCCGGCCGCGGCGGACGTCCTCGGCGACCTCGTGCGGCGCGGCCGGCTGCGGCGCCGACCCAACGGATGGTTCTGGACGAGCCGGGAGCGGCCGAGCGCCGACCTGCGCGGCACCGGCGGGGCGCCGATCTCGGTCGTCGAGTCCGACACCGGCCGCCTGCTCGGCACCGTGGACCGGGGCAGCGCGCACAACAGCGTCCACCCCGGCGCCATCTACCTGCACCAGGGGGAGTCGTACCTGGTCCAGCAGCTCGGGCTCGAGGACGGCTGCGCGCTGGTCGAGCCGATCACCGTCGACTGGACGACCGACGTCCGCGAGGTGACCGACATCCGGATCGTCGAGACGCTGCGCACCCGGAAGCTGACGCCCGAGGTGACGCTGCACTTCGGCACCGTCGACGTCTCGTCGCAGGTCGTGTCCTACCTCCGCCGGCGGGTCGCCTCGGGCGAGGTGCTGGGGGAGGAGCCGCTGGACCTGCCGCCGCGCGAGCTGCGGACGCGGGCGGTCTGGTACACCGTGGCGCCGTCCCTGCTCGAGCGCGCGGGCATCGCCGAGGCGGACATCCCCGGCGCGGTGCACGCCGCCGAGCACGCGGCGATCGGGCTGCTGCCGCTGTGGGCGACCTGCGACCGCTGGGACATCGGCGGGGTCAGCACGGCCCTGCACGCGGACACCGGCCTCACGACCGTGTTCGTCTACGACGGCGCCCCCGGCGGTGCGGGCTTCGCCGAGCGCGGCTACGAGCGGGCGCCTGGCTGGCTGGCGGCCACGCGGGACGCCATCGACGCCTGCGAGTGCCTGACG
This sequence comes from uncultured Actinomycetota bacterium, assembly GCA_963783105.1. Taxonomy (GTDB): domain Bacteria; phylum Actinomycetota; class Actinomycetes; order Frankiales; family Frankiaceae; genus JAVEDQ01. The sequence continues at coordinate 180,068 of CAWAMI010000001.1, read as the reverse complement.
GGATGCCCGTCCTGCGTGCAGTCGCCGAAGTGCGGCAACGGCAACGAGCCGCTCGACAAGGCGGCGGCCCTCGCGGTGCTCGAGCAGGTCGTCGGGCCGGCACGGGGCCGGCGCCCACGCTGACGACCCGCGACGCCGCGCAGCCGGCCGCCAAGCCCACCCTCAGGCAGCGCCTGCTCGGCCGCTGAGCCGGCGGCCCCGCTCGGCCCCGCTCAGCCGGTCGGGCCGGCGCGGGCCGAAGCCAGCAGGGCCCGCCCCCTGACCGAGGGCGAGCGGCAACGGTTGGCGCACGGTGACGGTGACGACCTCGCCGTTCACCAAGCATCCGATCAGTCGGGTGCCGTTCGCAGCGGCGAGGGCGGCGCCGCGTCGGCAGCGGTCGTCGGGAGTGCCCTGCTGCGCGGCGGCGGCCAGGGCGGCGACGTCGGCGGCGGTCGCCGCCCGCTGGTGGAGCAGCGCCGCCCGTCCGGCGGTGGTCAGCACCCCCGCGAGCGCGAGCAGGACGAGGAGCGCGGCGAGCGCGAGCACCGTCGCGGAGCCCTCGTCGCGGCCGGTCGAGCTCACTCGGCCCTCTCGTCGGGCGTGGTGACGGTGGCGGCGACCCGATGGTCGCCGAGCAGCGAGCGGATCGCCGCCGGGGCGGGCAGCGGCGCCCGGACGGTCACCCTCGCCACGCTCGCGGTGGCCGGGGTCGCGTGGGGCGCGACCGTCACCTCGCTCCCGCGCGGGAGCGCCTCGAGCACCCGAGTCGATGGCCGGCTGCGGCTGCTCCCCGCGCGCCACCTCCCGGGCGACCGTGCGGGCGGCGTCGGCGCATCGGCCCGACAGCGACTGCGCCGCCAGCGCGTAGCTCGCGACCGCGAGCACCACCAGCAGGGTCGGCAGGACCATCGCGAGCTCCGCCGTCACCGACCCGGCGTCACGTTCCCAGCGTGAGGGCACGCTCGACGACCCCCTGCATCAGCCGCGCGACGGCGTCGCTGTGCACGACCGCCCACAGCACCCCGGCGAACCCGCAGGCCGCGACGGTGCCGATCGCGTACTCGGCGGTACTCATCCCGGCATCGTTCGGCAGCGGTTCCTCGATCTCGTCCCGGACGTCCATCGTCGCTCCTTCTCGTCGGCTGCTCTGGAGAAGGCGACGGTCCCGCGTCGGAAGGTGCCCGCGCGGCCTCCGCTGGGCATCTGTGGATCGAGCCGGACTGTCCCCAGCCCGGCGGCGGCTCCCCGGCAGAGCAGAGATCGCAGGAGGTACGCGAGGTCATGGCGACGACGGATCAGTACGCGATCTCGCGGGTGCTCGGCATGCTGGCCGAGGGGGCGCCCGAGCCGGACACGAGCGCGGGCTTCGTCGACCTGCTGCCCCGACGGAGCCGCCCGCCGACGATCGCCCGCCACCTCATGGAGAGCACGGCGGTGCCGCTGATCTACACGCAGTACTGGCGGCCCGCCCTCGGGCGGGTGGCCAAGGGTCTCCGCGGCCCGAGCATGGCCGACGAGCTCGCCCTGGCACTGGACCTGCTGGACCTCTCGCCCGGCGACGTGGTGCTCGACGTCGGCTGCGGGCCGGGCAACTTCACCCGCCGCTTCGCCGACGCGGTCGGTCCCTCCGGGCTGGCGATCGGGCTCGACGCCTCCGCGACGATGCTGCGGCGGGCGGTCGGGGACCGGAGCGGGCGGGAGCCGAGCGATGGGGACGGCGCCGACGGCTCGGGCCCGGCCTACCTCCGCGCCGACGCGGTCCGGCCACCGCTGCGCGCGGGCACGGTCGACGCCGTGTGCTGCTTCGCCGCCCTGCACATGTTCGACGAGCCGGAGGAGGCGCTGGACTCGTTCCGGCACCTGCTGCGGCCGGGTGGTCGGGTGGCGCTGCTGACCAGTGCCCGGCACGACGGGCCGCTCGGCCTCGGCGACAGCGTGTTCGGTCGGGTCTCCGGCATGCGGATGTTCTCGCGCGGCGAGGTGGTGGGCTGGCTGCGGGAGCTCGGGTTCGAGGACGTCAGCAGCGGGTGGCGGGGCTGGCGCAGTTCGTGGGCGGCCGCCTGCCCAGCTGAGCCCGTGCGGTCGCGGTCGTCGCTGCCGATCAGCGGAATCGTCGGTGATCGACGGTGGGTGGTGAGGTGACCCGCGAGCGCGGTCGGGAGGCCGGATCCGGGTCATCTCGCCTCCCACGGCTGATCGCGGAGGTCGTAGCGATCGACGGTGGGTGTCGAGGTGACGCGGGTTGAGAGGGCCGGCCGGCCGCTGAGGCCGTCGTGTCGGAGGCGCTGGACCTCAGGCGAGCGTGCCGCGCAGCAGGCCGTAGGCGAGCGGGACGACCGCGAGCGCGACGAAGGCGGGCAGGCAGCACAACCCCAGCGGGAGTACCGCCCAGATCCCGACCCGGTGCGCGCGGGTCAGGGCCGCGACAGCCGTCTCCGCGCGCAGGTCGTCGGCCACGAGCCGGAGCTGTTCGGCGAGGCGGGACCCCGAGTGGCCGCTGCGCCGGAGCGCCCGTAGCAGCGCGGGCGGCAGGTCGGGGACGTCGACCGTGCCGTCGAGCCCTCCGGCGAGAACCAGGTCGCGGATGCGGTCGAGATCGGCCGACGCCGCACCGGGAGCCGCCGCCGCGACCGCGTCCAGGGCGGGCACCATTGGCGAACCGGCGGACAGGGCGGCGGCGAGCAGGTCCAGCAGCAGCGGGAGATCGCCGGTGCCGGTGCCGGTGGCCCGCGGACGGACCCGACCGCTGCCCGGCGACAGTCCGAGCCGTTCGAGCCGGCGGCGGGAGCGAGCGCGTCTCACCGGGCGCGGCCGCCGCCACCGCCGCCCCGCGGCGGACGTCACGGCTCCGCCGCATTGGCGAGACGTTCGATCCACAGCAGGCCGGCGACGTCGAGCAGGACGCCGACGACGAGACACAGCCGCCCGGGTGGGGTGCCCAGCAGGACCGCGAGCGGATCGGTGCCGGACAGGGCGGCGAGCGCGAGGCCCACGACGGGCAGCAGCGCCAGCAGCCGCGCGGTCATCCGGGGGCCCGCGAGGGTGGCTCGGACGGTACGGGCGGTCGCGGCGGCGTCAGCGGCTGCTCCGGCCATCCGGTCGAGCGAGAGGGCCAGCGGCGCGCCCGTGGCGGCGCTCACCCGCCAGGCGGTCCCGACGGCGCGGACTCCGGCCGAGGTGCTCGCGCTCAGCACCTCGGCCGCCCTGCCGTCGGATTCGCAGGAGGCGGCGCGCCGGAGCAGTTGCGCGTCGGCGTCGGCAGGGCGCTTGTCCCCAGAGCTCGTGTCGCCCCGGCCGAGCTCGTCGACGACCGCCCGCCAGGCGGCCAGCGGCGGCGCCCCGGCGATCAGCTCGGCGGAGAGCGCGCGCAGCAGCTCGAGCTCCGCGGTCCGGCGGCGGTCCCGCGCCCGGCGGGCTCGCCCCGCGCGCCGCAGCCGGACGGCGGCAGCGAGAGCCAGCAGGAGCGCCAGGATCACCGGCGGGCTCATCGTGCCCGCCCTCGGTCGAGGCGTCGCCGCAGCGTGCCCGCATCGGCGGGCGCCACGGTGACGAGCCCCGCGCCGTCGCGCTCGAGCACCGCGATCTCCCGCATCCGTCGCCGGCCCTGCCGGTCGCGGGCGAGGTGCAGCACGACGTCGATCGCGGCGGCGAGCTGGCTGTGCAGCGCCGCCCGGTCCAGCCCGGCCAGCGCGCCGAGTGCCTCGAGCCGGGCCGGCACCTCCGCCGCCGAGTTCGCGTGCACGGTGGCCATGCCGCCGTCGTGGCCGGTGTTGAGGGCGACCAGCAGATCGAGCACCTCGGCGCCGCGGACCTCGCCCACGACGACGCGGTCCGGCCGCATCCGCAGGGCCTGCCGGACCAGGTCGCGCATCGGCACCGAGCCCGACCCCTCGACGTTGGCGGTGCGTCCCTCGAGCCGGACGACGTGGGGATGGTCGACCCGCAGTTCGGCGGCGTCCTCGACCAGCACCAGCCGCTCGCGGACGTCCACCGCGCCGAGCAGCGCGCCGAGCAGGGTCGTCTTACCCGTGCCGGTGCCGCCGGTGACCAGGACGGCGAGCCGGGCGTCGACGACGTGCCGGACGAGCCGGGCCTGGTCCGCGTCGAGGGTGCCGCGCTCGCGCAGGGCGTCGAGATCGAACCGGTGCCCGGAGAGCACCCGCAGCGACAGGCACGTGCCGTCGGCGGCGACCGGCGGCAGCACCGCGTGCAACCGGCTGCCGTCGGCGAGCCGGACGTCGGCGAACGGCGCCCCGGTGTCGAGTCGCCGCCCGGCCCCCGCCGCCAGCCGGACCGCGAGCGCGCGGACCGCGGCCTCGTCGGCGAATCGGACCGGAACCCGCACGAGACCCGCGCCGCGGTCGACCCAGACCTCGTCCGGTGCGTTGACCAGGACGTCGGTGGTCGCCGGGTCGTCGAGCAGCCGGGAGAGCGGACCGAGGTCGGGGCGACTCATGCGGCGGCCGGGTCGCGCGTGGCCTCGAGTGTGTCGAGGGCGTCGAGGAGCCGGGCGCTCGCCCGGGCCAGGGTCGAGCGTGCCGGCAGCGACGGCAGACGACCGGCCTCGACGGCGGCGGCCAGACGGGGCTCGTACGCGACGGCGGCGATCAGCGGGAGATCGAGGGCGGACGCGACCGTCGCCGGGTCGAGGCCGCCCGGCGCCGGCCCGCGGACGACGAGCAGCACCCGCCGGTCACCCGGCCACGCGGCGAGCCGGGCGGCCGCCGCGGCGCAGCTGCGCACCTCGGCGGGGACGACGAGAACGACCGCGTCGGCCTCTGCCATCGGTGCCGCATCGTCGTTCCCCCGAGGGCTGTCGAGCACCACCAGGTCGGCCCCGGCGCGGGCGGCCGCTGCGGCCTCTACCGCCTCTCCGGCGTCTTCCGCGGACCCCGGCGTGCGCGCATGGGAGAGGACCCGCAACTCGGCGCGGTGCCGGCCGAGGCGGAGCGCGGGGAGGTCGGCCGGCGACAGGCCGGCCCGCCGCACGTCGGGCCAGCGCGGGCCCGGCTCGTCCTCCAGCCCGAGGACGAGGTCCAGCCCGCCGCCGGACGCGTCGTCGTCGACGAGCAGGGTGGCCAACCCGCGCCTCGCCGCCGTCAGCGCGAGCGTGCAGGCCAGCGTCGATGCGCCGCAGCCGCCCCGCGCGCCGGTGACGGCGACGAGGGGACCCCGCTGTTGCTGCATGCGCCGCAGCCTGCCGCGCACCGGCTGTGGAGCGCCGGAACGATCACCAGCCCGGAGCTGCTACAGGCCGGTCGTCCGGTCCGGCGTACCCCAAAAAGGAGGGTCTGGACAGGCGCCGCGGACTGGGTCTACAACTTCTCCTACGGACTACAGGCCAGGACGGGCGGACGCCGTTTCCCCCTCCACTGCGGCCCGTGCACGGAGTCGGGCACCCACGCGCGGTCAGCCACGCGAGGCGCGCCGAGCGGGACGAACGAGCCCGGTACGGCGGAACCGAAGCGCGCTTGCTCACCCGACTCCGTGCGCACCAAATCCCTCGGCGCCAATCTGCGTGCGCCCCGCGGACGTCAGCCCCGCAGGAGGGCTTCGCACACCGCCAGCGACTCCCGCGCGCCGAGTTCCAGCGCCTGGCAGCAGTGCTGCACGAACGCGGCGACCTGTTCGGGCCGCCCCTCGACGTAGCCCTCCGCCGTCGCCCGGTACTCGTCGGCGAGTTCGAGGTGGCCGACGTCGGGGGCGGTGAGCGCCTTCGGGTCCAGCCCGCGACCCAGCAGGATCAGCCGTGCCGCGCCGCGGGCGACGAGACCGTTGCCCGAGACGAAGGGCCGCACGGCGAGGATCTCGGCGTGCAGCACCGCCGCGACGACCACGGCCGGCGCCGACGTCGGCTGGCCGAGCAGCCGTACCAGGCCCTCCAACCGAGCGTTCGCCTCGAGCGTGTCGGGGGACGGTCCGTCCTCGGCCGGCTGTCCGGACAGGCGGGGACGTCCGACCGTCTCGGCCGGCGCGATGTCCGCGGCGGCGAGCAGGTGCATCCGGGCGAGGGCCTGCATCGGCACCTGCGCGAACAGGTCGGACAGGCCGCCGAGCTCTGCGCTGATCCGCAGCGCCCCCTGGAGGGTGGGGTTCTCGCTCCCGGTGCTGCGCAGGACGTCGAGCGGGATGTCCGCGCCCTCCAGCGCGGCGGAGGCGCGGGCCGAGCGCAGTCCCGCCTCGACGGAGATGTCCGCGCTGCGCCGACGCAGCATGCGGTGGGCGAGCAGCCGGTCGACGGCCCCGCGGGCGGCCTCGGCGGCCTCGGGCACCCCGGGCAGCGCGGCGACGCGCCCCAGCGGGTCGCTACCGGACGACGGACGGTCCGGCTGCCGGGAGGGGGGAGGCACAGCTCCGACGCTACCGATCCGGCGCTACCGAGCTGCGGGCCGCCGCGACCGCGATGAGACTCGACGGACCGGACAGGCAGAAGTGTGTGAGGCTTACGGCAGAGGGGCACTCGACCGGAACGGGTGCAGGAGCTCCGAGGCGCTGGAGGGGAACCGCGTGACGACGGTATCGGAGGGCCGATCCACCGATCGGCAGACGGAGGAGGCATCGCTCGGCGAGCTGGTCTCCACCGCGACGCGTGACCTCTCCCTGCTCATGCGGCAGGAGATCGAACTCGCCAAGGCGGAGGCCCGGCAGGCGGCGATCTCGGCCGGGGTCGGGGCCGCGCTGCTCGGACTGGCGGGCGGGCTGGCCCTGTTCGGCACCATCGCGCTGACGATCGGTTTCGCCGAGTCGCTCAACAGCCTCGGCATCACCCGCGGCTGGTCGTTCATCATCGTCGCGGGCATCTACCTGGTGCTGGCCGGCCTGCTGGGGCTGTTCGGCGCCAGCCGGCTCAGGCGGGTCCGGCCCCCAGAGCGCACCCTGCAGACGGTCAAGGACGACGTGGCGTGGATCAAGCACCCGACCGTGGCGCCGCGCTCGTGAGGTGAGAGTCGAACCGTCGGCGGTGCTGATCGAGGGTCCCTGGACGCACCGCGACGTCTCGGCCAACGGCACCCGCCTGCACGTGGCGGAGTGCGCGCCGCGCCGCTCCGCCGGGGACGGCGCGAGCGCGCCACTCGTGCTGCTCGTGCACGGCTTCCCGGAGTTCTGGTGGAGCTGGCGCCATCAGCTCGAGGCCCTCAGCGAGGCGGGCTATCGCGCCGTGGCCTGCGACCTCCGCGGCTACGGCGCGAGCGACAAGCCGCCGCGCGGCTACGACGTCTTCACCCTCGCCGAGGACATCGCCGGCCTCATCCGCGCGCTGGGCGAGCGGGACGCGGTGCTCGTCGGGCACGACTGGGGCGGCTTCCTGGCCTGGGTGACCGCGACGCTGCGGCCGGACGTCGTGCGCCGCCTGGCCGTCCTGAGCATCCCCCACCCCCTGGCGATGCGGGCCGCGCTGCGACCGGGCGGCCGGGTGGCGGCCCGGGGCCAGGCCCGGGCCAGCTCCTACATCCTCGGGTTCCAGCTGCCGTGGCGGCCGGAGCGGCGCCTCGTCGCCTCCGACGCGGAACTGGTCGGCAAGATCCTGCGCAAGTGGGGCGGCCCCGGCTTCCCGGACCGGGAGACGGAGGCACGCAACCGGGAGGCGATGCAGATCCCCGGCGTCGCCCACTGCTCGATGGAGTACTACCGCTGGGCGATCCGGTCCCAGTTCCGGCCGGACGGCTACCGGATGGCGAAGGCGATGACGCAGCCGATCACCGTCCCCACCCTGCAGCTCCACGGGGCGGTCGACAGCTGCATCCTGCCGGCGGCGGCGCGGCGCTCCCGCCGCTACGTCGCCGCGCCCTACGAGTGGCGGCTGCTCGAGGAGGTGGGGCACTTCCCCCACCAGGAGGCCCCGAAGGCCGTGAACGAGCTGCTGATCCCGTGGATCTCCGCGGAATGACGGCCGTTCTCCGAAGGCGGGCGGCGTGAGCGAGGACGCCCGCAGCCGCGACGAGACGGGCCGACCCCGCAACGCGCGTCCCCGCGACCGGCTCGGGCGACCCTTGCCCCCGGGCAGCACCGGCGTCGAGCCGGTGCCGGACGAGCTCGACCTCCCGCCGGACGAGGCCCTCGACTACGCGCAGCGGTTGCTCGACGACGGCCGCCCCTTCGGCGCGCACGAGGTGCTCGAGGCGGTGTGGAAGGCGGCGCCTCCGGGTGAGGAGGGGCTGTGGCGGGCGCTGGCCCAGGTCGCGGTCGGCGTCACGCATCTCGAGCGGGGCAATCCGACCGGTGCCCGTCGGCTGCTCGAACGGGGGGCCGCTGGGCTGGGTCCCTATCGCGGCCGGGCGCCGCACGCGATCGCCGCCGGCCGTCTGGCCGACGAGAGCGAGGACCTCGCGGCCCGGATCGCGGCGGGCGAGTCGCCGCCGGCGCCGAGCCTGCGGCTCCGCGGTTGACCTCCGCGGCTGAGGGCCTCGCCTCAGCGCACCGTCATCGGCGCCGGGGTGCTGTTCTCGGTGACGAAGGCCGCGAGGTTGTCGAGGAACGTCGCGGCGGCGGCGGCGACCTCCTGCTCGACCGCCTCGTCGTAGTCCACCTCGGTGCGCAGCTCGAGGCGTACCGCGGCGACGTCGGACGCGCCGGCGGAGCCGGACCCGTTCGACGCGCTGTCGGCGGCACCCCTGGGCGACGTCGGCGAGGGGACGGCGGCGGGTTCGTCGGCGCCCGGCTCGCCGTCGCTCACCCAGCCCTGACGGGCGATCCGCAGGGTGCCGGATGCGGACGGCAGGCCGTCGGCGTCGACCAGGAAATCGGTGACGTAGGCGGTGGGCGTCCGACGTGGCGGGTGCGAGCGGATGACGATGCGGCGGTGCGGGTCGCCGGCGAGGTCGGCGCGCCCGGAGACGGGACTGAGCAGGCCCGATTCGCGGGACAGCCCAGGCCAGAACTCCAGGGCGGACGGTCCGGCCAGCAGCAGCGCGGTCGACGCCGGGTCGGCCGGAACGATGCGGGTGGCGGTGACGGTGCTCATGTGCTCCCCCCTCAGCCGCGTGCTTGCAATCGTACCCGCAGCGCTTGCTGCTGCAACCGCAAGGGGCGATATGACAAGCCCGATGTGCCGTATTTCGACGGCGACGGGGTGAATGCCTGCGTCGGGCGGCTGCCGAGGCGTCCGAACGCGTGCCGCGGCGACCTGGACGACCTCGTTGTCAGGGCACCTAGTCGCAGCCCTGGCTGCTGACGCGGTCGGTGGCGCTGCGCCCCGCGCGCGCCTCGTCGGTGACCTCGGCGGCGGTCAACGCGTAGCCGGTCTCCGGATCGTCGGTGGCGGCGGCGAACACCACGCCGTACACGTTGCCGTTCGGAGTGAGCAGCGGTCCGCCGGAGTTGCCGGGCCGGACGATGCTGCGGACGCCGTAGATGTCCCGGGTGACCTCGTTCTCCGCGTAGATGTCGCTGCCGCGGGCCTGGATGCGGTTGCGGACGCGGGCGGCCCGGGCCGTGAACGGCCCGTCCTCGGGGTAGCCGACGACGACCGCGTTGGCCCCGTTGGGTGCGCCCTCCTGGGCGAAGGTCAGGGCCGGGCGCTGCAGGTCCGGCACGTACAGGACGGCGATGTCGGTGTCGGGGTCGAACAGGACGACGCGGGCGGACAGCGTGCTGCCGCCGACCTCGACCTTCGGGCTGCTCACCCCGGCGACGACGTGGGCGTTGGTCATGACGTGCTGCGGCGAGTAGACGAATCCGCTGCCCTCGACCTGCTTGCCGCAGGAGGCGTTGCCGCGGATCTTCAGCACGCTCGCCCGGGCCTTCTGCACCGCCGGGCTGCCCGCGAGCGCCGGGTCGGGTGGCTGGACGGGGACGATGTTCTCGCCCGCCAGCCCCGCGAACACCTCCGGAAATCCCTGCTCCTCGACGAGCCGGAGGAAGTTGTCGAACCAGTCCCGCACCGCCCCGGGCACGAGGGAGTCGACACTGAGGATGATCGCGCTGCCCCGTACCTGCTTGCGCAGCGCCTCGAACGGGGAGCGGTTCACGGCGCTGGCCATCAGCCACGCCACGAGCAGGACGGACAGTCCGGAGACGAGGGCGCCGGCCACGGCGTCCGCGGTCTGGGCCGAGTGCCACGAGATACGCGACCGGATGCCCGCGGCGACCCCGGCCGCCGCCAGCTGGCCGAGGCAGGCCCCGAGCAGGACGACGACGATCCCCAGCAGGGGGGACTTGTTGCCCTGTCCGAGCAGGTTCGCGATGGTCGGCGACAGCTTCGCGCCGATGACCGCGCCGCCGAGGAAGCCGATGAACGACAGCGCGCCGATCACGAAGCCCTGGCGGTAGCCCGAGACCCCGAACAGCACCACGGCGAGCAGCAGGATGCCGTCGAGGAGATCGAACACGAGCTCAGGCTAGTGCTGCTGGCTGGGAGGCCCGGCAGGAGCGTCCGCGGGGCCGGCGGCGGGGGCCGGGCCGGGGCCCGCCGCACGCGGCGGGAGTTCGCGGATCTCGCCCGGCTGCCAGGGGCGCTCCCAGCCGCCCAGGCGGAGCAGGGTGTCGATCAGGCCGGCGGTGAAGCCCCAGACCAGGAGGTCCTTCACGGCGAAGCCCGGTCCGGTCCAACCGGACGGGTGGCGGACGCGCAGCCGGTTCGCCGGGTCGGCCAGCTCGGCCACCGGCACGCGGACGACCGCGGCGACCTCGCCCCGGTCGACCGGCGAAACCGGCATCGGAGTGTGCCACCAGGCCAGGACGGGCGTGACGATGAACCCGGTGACCGGGATCCACAGGGTGGGGAGGTTGGCAAGGACCTGCACGGTCGCCGGCTCGAGGCCGACCTCCTCCTCCGCCTCGCGCAGCGCGGCGTCGATGGCGTCGGCGTCCTCCGGGTCGAGTCCCCCACCGGGGAAGGCCGGCTGGCCGGCGTGATCACGCAGCGTGTGGGCGCGCTCGATGAGCAGGACATCCGGCCCGGCAGGGCCCTCACCGAAGAGCATGAGCACGGCCGACTCCCGCCCGCCCTCGTCCGGCGGCAGGAAGCGACTGATCGCCTCGGCCGGCACGGCGCGGACCTCGGCGGCCAGCTTGTCCAGCCACTCGGGAGGGGCCGGCGGCGTGCTCGCCGGCGGCGTGCCCGGAGGTGTCGGAGGACCGGTCAGGACGCCGCCTCCGCGTCCATGCGCACCAGCTTGGCCGCGCTGTCGGCGTCGGTGGGGCCGGTGCCGTAGCTCGGGCACAGCGCCGCGACGCCGCACGCCCCGCAGGCCGGCCGCTTGGCGTGGCAGATGCGCCGCCCATGGAAGATCAGACGGTCCGAAGCCAGGGTCCACTCCTTGCGCGGCAGCATCGCCGCCAGCTCGGCCTCGATCTTGACGGGATCGGTCTGCTCGGTGAAGCCGAACCGGCGCGAGAGGCGTCCCACGTGCGTGTCGACGGGCAGGGCCGGGACGTCGAAGGCGTGGCCGAGGACGACCGAGGCCGTCTTGCGGCCGACGCCCGGCAGCGTCACCAGATCGTCGAGCCGGCCGGGCACCTCGCCGCCGAAGCGCTCCACGAGGGCGGCGCCGAGGCCCATCACCGACTGCGCCTTCGCCCGGAAGAACCCGGTCGGCCGCAGCAGCTGCTCGAGCGCCGCACGGTCCGCCCGGGCGTAGTCGGCGGCCGTGCGGTAGCGGTCGAACAGCACCGGCGTGACCTCGTTGACCAACTTGTCCGTGGTCTGCGCCGACAGCACCGTCGCCACCAGCAGCTCCAGGGGCGTCGCGTAGTGCAGCGCGCAGGTGGCGTCGGGGTGCAGCGTTCCGAGCTCCCGGACCACCCGGCGCGTGCGGCGCGTGCGGGCCAGCGGCGTCTCGTCCCTCCGGCTCGAGGGCGGGGCGGCGGCGCTCACAGCCGTTCAGCCTAATCGGATCCGGATTTCCTCACGCACAGTGACGAAGGCGAGGTCGGAGCACTCAAGGGCCCCCAGGTGTCGGCCGACCTCCAATCCGACGACACCGAAAGGGACTTCAGTGCGCAACGACTTCGAGCCCGGGGAATCGCCGGGCGCATCCACCGCCGCGGAGGCCGGTGCGGACGCCGCTCGGGAGGAGCGGCGCCGGGCCCAGGCCGAGGCTCGTGCCGCCCGGGCCGCGGCGCGCGCGGCGGCGCGGGCGATCCCGCCCCAGCGTTCGCACGACCTGGCGCACCTGAGCCTCGACGGCCTGCGGGCATATCGGTCGGCGCTGTCCGCCGAGGAGGACCGCGTCTCCTACTGGCGGCGCATCCTGCAGGCCCGGCTGGACACGCTGCGCTCCGTCGAGGGGGCGCGCTCGGCCGACCCGGCCGCGGTCGCCCCGGCGCTGAGCTCGGACAAGATGTCGCGTGGCCGCACCGCCCTCGTGCGCGTGGTCCCCCGCGACGACATCCCGCCGCTGCCGGACCTGGCCCGGTTGTGGCACCAGGTGCCGGACGACGACGACGAGTTCGGGCGCAACGAGCTGATCGCCGGCCTGGAGCGGGCGGAGGAGCAGCTCTCCACCTACCGCGGCGCCCTGCACACGCGCATGGCGGCGGCGAACGGCGAGCTGATCGCGCGGTACCGGGACGACCCGCACGCCTGCTTCAGCGCCCTGCCGTTGCCGCCGACCGGAGCGCGCTGACCCGCCTCGCTGCCCGCGCCGAGCCCGGGAAGATGCTTGCCCCGAGCTAACGAGATCGGCACTGCGACGTGTACGCGATCGGTTCCGGGGGATTGATCGGGACGTCATGCTGATGCTGACTGCACTCGCGGTGCCGTTCGCGCTGCTGCTGCTCATGCTCGCGATGGAGCGGGTCGAGCAGCCGCTGCGTGTGGACGAACTCGGGCACGACGTCCGGGGGGTCCTGCTCGACGCCGACGAAGCTGCGGCAGTGCCGGCGGATCAGGTCGAGAGTCTCGTGCGCGAGGGTTACGGTCCTGCGTTGGAACGGTACTGGCGGCGGCGGCGCGTCCGCGCCCTACTACGGCGGGAGGGTTGACCCTGGCATGCTGACGGCTGTGGATGATCTATTGGCACGCATGCCGGTCTTTTCCGGGCTCGCCGAGGACGCTCGGAAGGCCCTGGCCGAGCAGCTCGAGCGTCGCGTCGAGCGTCGCGGAGCCGTCCTGTTCACCGAGGGCGAATCGGGCGACAGCGTCTATATCGTTCTGAATGGCAAGGTGAAGATCAGCCGCCGCTCCGGCGACGGGCGGGAGAACCTGCTCGCCGTCCTCGGGCCGGGCGACATCTTCGGCGAGCTGTCGCTGTTCGACCCCGGCCCGCGCACCGCCACCGCGAGCGCGGTCACCGACGTCGAGGTCGCGTCCCTGCAGCACGCGGCGCTCCGGCCCTGGCTCGGGCGCCGGCCGGAGGCCGCCGAGCTCCTGCTGAAGGTGCTGGCCCGCCGGCTGCGGCGCACCAACGAGGCGATGGCCGACCTGGTGTTCACCGACGTGCCCGGCCGGGTGGCCAAGCAGCTGCTGGACCTCGCCGAGCGCTTCGGCTCGCCGGCCCCCGGCGGCGCCGTGCGCGTCGAGCACGGGCTGACGCAGGAGGAGCTCGCCCAGCTCGTCGGCGCCTCCCGGGAGACGGTCAACAAGTCCCTGGCGGACTTCGCCACCCGCGGCTGGCTGCGCCTCGACAGCCGGGCCGTCGTCCTGCTCGACCGCGACCGCCTCTCCCGGCGCGCCCGCTAGCCCTACCGCTGGTCCAGCCTGCTCAGCAGGTCGGCGGTCAGCGCCTCCTCCGAGCGCGCCTCCGTCTCCCGCGACACCTCGAGCGCCTCGCTGTAGGCCCGGCGCGCCCCGTCGATGTCGCCCTCGGTACGCAGCGCAGTCCCCAGGGCCCGCAGGGCCAGCACGCGGGACCGGACGTCCTCGGCGGGCACCCAAACCGCACGCCGGGCGACCTCCAGCGCCTCCTTCGTCTCCCCGCTGTCGAGCAGGCTGCCGGCGAGGTGGGCCAGCGCCTGACGCCGCGGGAACAGCAGCGTCTGCTCGGACTGGCCGGACAGCGCCGAGCGAAGCAGCCGCACCGCCTCGTCCGGACTGCCGAGCGCGCGCTGCACCTGCGCGTTGAGCACGCCGACGCCCAGGGCGATGTGGGGCTCGAGGTCGAGGCGGCCGAGCACGGTGACGGCGCGCTCGGCCGAGGAGGATGCGAGCTCCAGGTCGCCGTCCTCGAGTGCCGCGAGCCCGAGGTTGACCAGCGCCAGGAGCCCGGGCAGCGGGTGCCGGCCCTCCTCCGCGACGTGGACCGCGCCTTGCAGCCGGTCCATGGCGAGCTTCGGGTCGCCGGCCGAGCGCTCCGCCATGCCCTGCGCGACCAGCGCGAGCGACTGCCCCCAGGTGTCCCCGGTCTCCCGGAACAGCCGCTCGGCCTGCGCCGACTCGTTGCGGGCCGAGGAGACGTCGCCGAGCTCGGCGGCCGCGATGGCGTCGACGAGCAGGCAGATCGCGACCCCCCAGCTCTCGGCGAGCGTCTCGGCCAGCGGCACGAGGCCCCGGGCGACGACGCGGGCGTCCTTGAGCCGCCCCTGCAGCAACCGGACCAGCGACTCGGTGCCCGCGCACCAGGCGAGCCCGCCGGTGTCCTCCAACGCGGCGAAGTGCTCGGTGGCGTCCTTCAGGCAGGCGTCGGCGAAGCCGTAGTCGCCGCGCGTCGTCGCGGCCCAGGCCAGGTGCTGCAGGGCCCAGCCGGCGCCGCGGCGGTCGTCCTTGTCCCGCGCGATCTCCAGCGCCTGGCTGAACCGGCGCTCGGCGGCCTTCAACCGCCCGGCGTAATAGTCGACGAGCCCGAGCTGCCGGACGGCGACGCCGGCGGTCTCGGGCGCGCCGGACGCCGTCGCCTCCGCGAACACCCGCTCGAGCAGCTCGACGGCCTCGGCGTCCCGCCCCTGCTTGTAACGGATGTCGCCGAGGACGGTCAGCGCGCCGAGGCGCGTCCGGTTGTCGCCGCTGCCGAGCGCAGGACGCAGGGATTCCTCCGCGTCCTGCAACCGGCGCAGGGCGGTCAGGGCCTCGGCGTAGGAGAGCCGGACCTCGAGCTGGCGCTGTGAGCTGATCGCACCGCCGAGGCTGCCCTCGCCCAGCACCTGGGCCCGCTGGAGCTGATCGGCGGCGGCGCTGTACTCGTCCCGGACCAGCGCCGCCTGCCCCAGCCGCAGCAGGGCGGCGAGACCGATCTCGCGGACCTGCCAGACCGGGTCGGTGGCGGGCAGCCGCATCGACTCGGCGAGGCTCACCGCCGCCTCGGACTGCGCCGCGAGGAACGCGTCGACCTCGGCGGGCGGCCCCTCCATCGCCTTCGCGGCCCAGCGTGCCGCCCGGGCGTGCCGCCGGGCCCGCTCGGCCTTCGGCAGGCTGCCGTAGGCGACGTCGCGCGCCATGGGATGGACGAACATCCAGGTCTTGGGGGAGCGCGCGGCGCGGACGCCCCCGCCGTCCGGGACGTTGTCGGCCGGCCGCAGCAGCTGACGGGCGCCCAGCTCGTCCAGCGCGTCCCGCACCTCGGCCGGTGGGCGGCGCTCCACCTCGTGCAGGGCGTCGACCGGGAACCGCGAGCCGAGCACGGCGGCGGCGCGCAGCACCGCCCGGGCGCTCGGTTCGAGATCGTCGATCCGGGCGGCGAGCACGGCCTGGACGCCGGCGGGCAGCACCTCGTGCGGCAGGGAGCCGACGGGAGCCCAGCTCGTCCCGTTGCGGCGCAACAGGCCGCGGTCGACGAGCAGATGCAGCAGCTCGGCGAGGAAGTACGGGTTGCCCCGGGCCCGGTTGAGCAGGTTGTCCCGCGCTCCCCGCTCGAGTTCGACCCCGCCGAGGAACGCCGTCAGCAGTTCGTCGGCGGACGGGTCGTCCAGTGGCTCGAGACGCACCTGGAGGGGTCGCGGCATGTCGTCGCCGACGAGCTCGTCGCGGCCGACGAGCACGAGCAGGACGGGCCCGCGAAGCCGCGCGGCGGTCTCCCGGACGGCGCGGCGCAGCTCGTCGCTGCCCCACTGCAGGTCGTCGATGACGACGAGGATCGGCCCCTCCTCGGCCAGCGCCCGCAGCAGGACCGCGACCCCGTCGAGCACGCCGTCGCGCGGCACGGGGTCGGCGGGCGCGGACTGGCTCGGTGGGCCGTGGCCGCTGTCCGCGGTCAGGCCGAGCAGCGTGAGCAGCCGGTCGACGAGCGTCGTCGGCGCCCACCAGGCGGAGCTGGGGTGGTCGAGGCGCTCCACGGTGCGCCGCACCCGGTCGATCGTCACCGTCGGCGGATCGCCCTCGGCGACGCCGCAGGCGGACCGGACGATGTCGACCAGCGGCGCGAGGTGGCGGCCCTCACCGTAGGGGGTGGCGCGGCCCCACAGCACCCGGGCACCCGGCAGCTCCTGGGCGAAGCGGGCGAGCTCCTGCGCGCAGCGCGTCTTGCCGACGCCCGCCTCCCCGGTGAGCAGGATCGTCCCGGGGCGGTCGTCGGTGACCACGTCGAGGCAGGCGCGGATCATCTCGCCGATCTCGTCGTCGCGGCCGACGAGCGGCACCTCGTCGCCCAGGCCCAGCCGCGTCGTGGCGGTGGGTCGGAGCGCGACCAGCTCGTAGGCGGCGACGGGCTCGCGCTTGCCCTTCAGCCGCTGGGGCGGCAGCGGACGCCAGGACGCGACCGACATCGTGGACAGCGCGGTCTCGCGGCCGGCGTAGACCCCTCCGACCACGGCGGCGTCGGACAGCCTGGACGCCGTGTTCACCGTGTCCCCGACGACGGTGTAGGCGAGTGCGGCCTGCACCCCGGCGAGCACCTCGCCGGTGTTGAGGCCGACCCGCAGGCCCAACCGCCGGCCGCCGCCGCTCTCGTCGGCCACCAGCTGGCGGACCGTCTCCTGCATCGCGGCCGCCGCGCGGACGGCCCGTTCCGTGTCGTCCTCGTGCGCGGTCGGCGCGCCGAACACGGCCATGATTCCGTCGCCGGTGAGTTTGTCGACGTGGCCGTCGAAGTCGGTGACCGTGCGCGCGAGCCCGGCGAGCACCCGGTCGGTGACCTCGCCGACGCGCTCGGGGTCCAGATCCTCGGCCCAGGCGGTGAAGTCCGACAGGTCGCCGAACAGGACGGTGACCACGCGGCGCTCGGCCGACTCCTGCCGGGGCAGGGCGGACAGCGGGACCCCGCAGGCGTGGCAGAACTGGGCGTGGGCGACGACGGTGGTGCCGCAGGCGGCGCAGGACTGCTCGCTCGCCGCGGACGGCGCCTCGCCGGAGGACACGCGCTGCACGACCGACAGGCCGTCGGTGTCCGGGCCGGTCCGGCCCACCTCGACGCCCGAGGAGGAGACCGACACCTCGGACGACGGGTACCGGGGAGCAGTGGGAGGCGGGCTGTCCGGCACGACTCAGCCCCCGCCCCGCAGGTAGTCGAGCTGGGCCCGCACGGACATCTCCGCCGCCGGCCACAGCGCGCGGTCGACCTCCGCGTACACGCGCTCCACGACCTCGCGGGGGGAGGTGGCGCCGTCGGAGAGGGCGCGCCGCACCTCGTCGAGCCGCTGCTCCCGGTGCTCGAGATAGGCCGTCGCGGCGGCCCCGGCGCCTGGCAGCTCGGGGCCGTGGCCGGGCAGCACGGCCGCGTCGCCGTACTCGCGGAGCCGGCGCAGGCTGTCCAGGTAGGGGCCGAGCCGACCGTCCGGATGCGCGACGACGCTGGTGCCGCGGCCGAGGATGGTGTCGCCGGTCAGCACGGCCGCGTCGTCGGGCAGGTGGAACGAGACCGAGTCGCCGGAGTGCCCCGGGGTGGGGATGACCTCGATCCGGACCCCGGCGGCGACGACGTCCTCGCCGACGCGCAGCGGCTCTCCGAACGCGGCGTCGAGGGCCAGCACCGGCGCGCCGGTCAGCTCGGCGAGGCGGGGGGCGCCCTCGCTGTGGTCGAGGTGGCCGTGGGTGAGCAGGATCAGCTCGACCGGCCCGGCGGCGTCGGCGACCGCTCCCAGGTGCTCCTCGTGCCGCGGCCCGGGGTCGACCACGACGGTTGTCGCGCTGCCCGGCGCCCGCAGCAGCCAGGTGTTGGTGCCCTCCAGCGTCATCGGGCCGGGGTTGGGTGCGAGCAGGACACCAGCGGTGCGCGTCACGGCGCGCACCGATGCTGTGGTGTCCCCGTCGAACCCTGCGGTGTTCATGAATCTGCTGTCGTTCGGTCCACTGTTCCCGAGACCGTCGCGGCGGTCAGCCGGATGGTTGTCCGGACACGTACCCGGGGTCGCCCGGAAGAAGCACCTCGGCTTGGTCTCCTGTGACGACCACACGGGGGAGAACGGGTCGGATGTCCCGTTCGTTCGCTTGCGCAAGCACCGATTCCACCGTCGGGAACGCGGTGAGCTCGGCGAGCGTGAAGACGGTGGGCGGGAGCATGGCGAGCTCACCGGCCTCGTGGCGGTCGAGCGCCTCCTGCGGGGACAGCCACACGGTGCGGTCCGACTCGCCGCCGACCTGCCGCGTCCTCTGCGCCGGCGGCATGGCGGCGACGAAGAAGCGGGTGTCGTAGCGCTTCGGCTCGACCTCGGGGGTCACCCAGTGCGCCCAGGGGCGCAGCAGGTCGGCCCTCAGGCGCAGGCGGCGGCGGGCGAGCAGCTCGGAGAGGCTGAAGCGCCGGTCGAGCAGGCCCTGGCGGTCGTCCTCCCAGGACGGATCGGTGCGGGTGTCGGCGTCGACGACATCGTGCTCGTGGGGGCCGGCGAGCAGGACGCCGCTCTCCTCGAACGTCTCCCGCACGGCCGCGCAGACGAGCGCCCGCGCGAGACCGGGGTCGGCGGACAGCACGCCGGCCCACTGCTCCGGCGGCGGACCGACCCAGTCACCACCGCGTTCGGCCTGCGCGTCGGCGGGGTCGACGCTGCCGCCCGGGAAGACGTGCATCCCCGCGGCGAAGGCCATCGTGCTGACCCGTCGCAGGAGGCAGGCCTCGATGCCGCCTCCACCACCGGCGCCGGGCTCGGTGTCCCGCAGCAGGACGACGGTGGAGGCGTGCTTCGGCGCCGGTGGTTCGGCGCCGTTCTCCAGCGCCCGGACGCGGGCGACGAACTCCGGCGGGAGCTGCTTGTGCTGGTCGTCACCCACGTATCAAGCGTAAGCCGCGAGCCGGGACGACCGTTGCGCGGGCAAGAACGTCCCGCTCTGCGCGCTCCGCACCGAGATCACCACTGCGCTCCGCACACCAAGATCAGCAGCAACGAGGTTGATCGACACGTCGCCTCTCGACCCACGACGCGCCGCTTGTCGATCTTCCCGGTTGCTCGTGATCTTGATCGACGCGCCCGACCGCGCCCTACGACGGCTCCCCTCGCCGTCAGGGCAGGGCGAACGTCAGCTCGACCTCGACCGGGCTGTCGAGCGGCAGCGCCGCGACCCCGACCGCCGAGCGGGCGTGCCGGCCGTCCTCGCCGAACACCGAGCCGAGCAGGCGACTGGCACCGTCGACCACCGCCGCCTGTGCGGTGAAGCCAGGTGCGCTGGCCACGAAGCCGGTCACCTTGACCACGCGCACGCCGGGCACGAGCAGGCCGAGGGCGTGCACCGCCGCCAGGCCGTTCAGGGCGCACCGGGAAGCCAGCTCGGCCGCGTCCTCCGGCGTCACCGACCCCTCGGGTGGGTGACCGACCGGCCCCGTCGCGGGAAGTGCGCCGTCGACGAACGGTAGCTGGCCGCTGGTGAACACGAGGCCGCCGGCCACCACCGCGGGACGTAGGCGGCGACGGGCGCGGCCACCGATGGCAGATCCAGGCCGAGCGCCGCGAGGCGGGCGAGCGGGTCGGCGGGACCGTCCGGATCGGCGGGACCAGCCGGGTGGCCGGGACCAGCCGGATCTCCGAAGGCCACGCGTCAGCTCTCGATCGGCCGCTTGAGGTAGGCGACAAGCTGTTCGCCCGTCGGGCCCGGCAGCACGGTGACCAGCTCGAAGCCCTGGTCACCCCAACCGTCGAGGATCTGCTTGGTCGCGTGCGACAGCAGCGGCACGGTCACGTATTCCCACTTCTGCATGCTCCGGGAGCCTAGTGATGCGCGGGAGCCCGCTGCCGGCCGGCTGGCGAGATCGGGGTGGCCGAGGGCACAGGCGGGCGGCGGGACCGGGCGGGCGTGCCGGGTAGGTTTCCGTCGTGACCGGTTCAGTTCCGCATCCCTTCCGCGACGTGCGGCTGCACATCGTCACGGGCAAGGGCGGCACCGGTAAGACGACGATCGCCGGTGCGCTGGCGCTGTCGCTGGCCGCGGAGGGCCACCGGGTCCTGCTCGTCGAGGCCGAGGGCCGGCAGGGCATCGCCCAGCTGTTCGACGTGCCGCCGCTGCCGTACGAGGAGCGCAAGATCGCGTCCGCGTCGGGCGGCGGCGAGGTGTACGCGCTGGCCATCGACCCCGAGGAAGCGCTGCTCGACTACCTCGAGATGTTCTACAACCTCAAGCGCGCGGGTCGCGTCCTGAAGCGCTTCGGGGTCGTCGACTTCGCCACGACGATCGCCCCCGGCATGCGCGACGTCCTGATCACCGGGAAGATCAAGGAGGCGGTCGTCCGGACCGGCGCGCGGGGGCGGTCCGCCTACGACGCCGTCGTCCTCGACGCCCCGCCGACCGGACGTATCGCGCGCTTCCTCAACGTCACCAGCGAGGTCGCCGGCCTGGCCAAGGTCGGCCCGGTCAAGGGTCAGGCCGACAGCGTGGTGCGCCTGCTGCGCTCGCCGAAGACGGCCGTCCACCTCGTGACGATCCTCGAGGAGATGCCGGTCCAGGAGACGATCGACGGCGTCGCGGAGTTGACGGACGCGCAGATTCCCGTCGGCGCCCTGCTGGTGAACATGATCCGGGAGCCGCTGCTCACGGCCGACGACCTGGCCCGCGCGCGGGAGAAGTCCCTGGACCTCGAGCACCTGGCCGCCGGGTTGAAGGAGGCGGGCATCGAGGCGTCCGGCGACCTGCCCGGCCTGCTCGCCGCCGAGGCCGCGGACCACGCCGACCGCGTCGCGCTCGAGACCCGGGAGCGGGCCGACCTCGCGGCGCTCGGTCGTCCGCTGTACGAGCTGCCGCTGCTGCCCGAGGCGATCGAACTCGGAGCCCTGTACCGGCTCGCCGAGATGCTGCGCGCACAGGGCATGACCGGATGACAGGAGCAGGCGGAGAAGACGGAGAGACCCCGTGACTCGACCGAACAAGAAGGCACCGCCGCCCGCCGAGCCGACCGCGCGCTCGGGGGACACGCTCGACTCCGGCAAGAGCGACACCGCCCGGCTCGGTTGGCGTTCGATGACCGGCTCGGGGGACCCCACCGCCGCCACAACGACGCCGGCGCCCGTCTTCGACGTCGACGAGATGCTGCGCAGCGCCCGCATCGTCGTGTGCTGCGGCTCCGGCGGAGTCGGCAAGACGACGACGGCCGCCGCCCTCGCGATGCGTGCCGCGGAACTCGGCCGCAAGGTCGTCGTGCTGACCATCGACCCGGCGCGCCGGCTCGCCCAGTCGATGGGCCTGACCGAGCTCGACAACACCCCTCGCCCGGTGCCGGGTCTGAGCGCCGAGACGGCCGGGAGCGGCGGATCGCTCGACGCGATGATGTTGGACATGAAGCGCACGTTCGACGAGATCGTGCTGCAGCACTCGACCCTCGAACGGGCCGAGCAGATCATGGCGAACCCCTTCTACCAGTCGCTGTCGTCGTCGTTCTCCGGGACGCAGGAGTACATGGCGATGGAGAAGCTCGGCCAGCTCAAGGCGACCGGCACCTGGGATCTCGTCATCGTCGACACCCCGCCGACGCGGTCCGCGCTCGACTTCCTCGACGCCCCGCAGAACCTCGGCCGCTTCCTCGACGGCCGGCTCATCCGGCTGCTGCTGGCGCCGGCGAAGGCGGGCGGCAAGGCCTACATGAAGATGCTGTCGGTCAGCGTCCTCACCGTCGCCCGCGTGTTCACCAAGGTCATCGGCGCCCAGGTGCTGCAGGACGTCAGTCAGTTCGTGGCCGCGCTCGAGACGATGTTCGGCGGGTTCCGGCAGCGGGCGGAGGAGACCTACCGGCTGCTCGGCGCGCCCGGCACCGCGTTCGTCGTGGTGGCGGCGCCGGAGGCTGCGGCGTTACGGGAGGCGTCGTACTTCGTCGACCGGCTCAACGAGGAGCGGATGCCGCTGGCCGGCCTGGTGGTCAACCGGGTGCACCGGACGGCGGCTCCCTCGCTGACGCAGGAGCGGAGCCTCGCCGCCGCCGAGACGCTGGAGGAACGCGGCGACCACGGGGTCGTGGGCGCGATGCTGCGCATCCACGCGGAACGCACCGCCCTCGCGGCGCGGGAGCAGCGGCTCCGAGCCCGGTTCACCAGCGCGCACCCCGAGGTGCCGCAGGTGGAGGTCAGCGCCCTCGCCGGCGACGTGCACGACCTCGACGGTCTGCGGGACATCGGTGACGAACTCGCCAACGGGCTGGCCGCCGCCGCTCCGACCGGGGCGGATGTGCGCAAGGCGGTCTGACGCCCGACGGTGGTGCAGCGGGCTGCGCCCGGGTGGGTGCCGGGCTCAGCCGGTGCGCAGCGACTCGGCGCGCGCGGTCTCGAGCAGGATGCGCCACGAGGCGACCTCGGGGCGGCGGCGGAGCAGGGCGCGGCGCTCACGCTCCGTCATCCCGCCCCAGACGCCGAACTCGACGCGGTTGTCGAGGGCGTCGGCCAGGCACTCGGTGCGGACGACGCAGCCGAAGCAGCGGGTCTTCGCCCGGTTCTGGGCCGCACCCTGGACGAACAGTTCGTCCGGGTCGATGTCCCGGCAGGCGGCGCGAGCGGTCCAGTCGCCCTCGACGGTGGTCCCCACCATCCCGGCGGCACGTGACATTGGCGACATTGGCGACATTGGCAACGCTGTCGGACCGGACATCTGCTGAATCCCCATCGGATTTTCCTCACTGCCAGGTTCACAGTCCCCGTACGGCGACCTGGGCAAAACGCCAAAGTAAAAGTACGAAAGCGACACCGCTCCCGACAGTCCCCGATCGGGTAGTTATGCGCGTAGCCCTCCGGGACCATGACCGTCCGTGAATCGTGAACCCGCTGTCGTTCTGTAGTGCCGACGTAGTGGAGAACGGCCCCGAGCGGCCGATAGTGATGCTGATCGCCACGTAACACCTGTCAGACTGGACCCGTCGGCGCGGCGTGAGTCTCGTGCGCTCCGCCGCAGCGAGTGACCGTCGTCGTCCGAGTTCGCGCTCCGATGTCCCTGTTCCGCACCCCGCCCGCCAGGTTCGGCGGCCAGAGCACGAGGAGCCTCTCGTGAGCACGACTGTGCCGCCCTCCTCGACGCCGTCTTCCTCGACACCGTCCTCCTCGACACCGTCTTCTTCTACACCGCCGTCCACGACACCGCCGTCCACGGACCTTCCGAAGGACGGTGCGCGCGGAGCCCACCGCGCCCCGGCCGGGCGGACCGCGTCGTCCGTCCTGCCGAATCAGCGCGCCGAGGTACCGGTCCCGACCGGTCTGCTGGCGCTGCCGGGGATGCTGGAGGAGGATCTCCGGCCGCGCAAGGTGCGGCTGCTGTCGATGCTGGCCCTGTCGGTCGTCGGCGGACTGCTCCTCGCGATCCTGTGCCTGCCTCTCGTCGGGGGCGTGGGGCTCGGCGCGAAGTCGACCGCGGACACCTTCAACGATCTGCCCGCCGAGCTGTTCGCCCCGCCCCTGCCCGAGCGCAGCGTCGTGCTCGACCGCAACGGCACCCCGATCGCGGCGCTGCACGGCGACCAGGACCGGCAGAACGTGCCGCTGGCCCGCATCCCCGTGCCGATGCGGCAGGCCATCGTCGCCATCGAGGACCGCCGCTTCTACGACCACCACGGTGTCGACTACAAGGGTGTGCTGCGCGCCGCCGTCAGCAACCAGGAGAACGGCGAGATCACGCAGGGTGGCTCCACCCTGACCCAGCAGTACGTGAAGAACGTGCTCATCACCCTGGCCAACACCGACGCCGGCCGGCAGGCAGCGCAGGAGCGGTCCATCAAGCGCAAGCTGCGCGAGGCGCGATACGCCTTGGCGTTGGAGAAGAAGCTCTCGAAGGATCAGATCCTCACCAATTACCTGAACATCGCGTATTTCGGTGACGGCGCCTATGGGGTTGCCGCGGCGGCGCAGCACTACTTCGGCAAGGACATCAGCACCATCGACGTGGCCGAGGCGGCCCTGCTGGCCGGTCTCGTGCAGAACCCCAACGCCTACAACCCGAAGCTGCACCCTGCCGAGGCCAAGCAGCGGCGGGACGTCGTCCTGGCGGCGATGGGTTCGAGCGGCTTTCTCGTCCCGGACGCGGTCAAGTACGCCTCTGCGGTGCCCCTGAACGTGCGCAAGGGCACCACGGTGAGTGACGGCTGCGAGGCGGCGGGCTCCGCGGCGTTCTTCTGTCAGTACCTGCGCGCGACCCTGCTCAGCGACCCTGCCTTCGGTCCGACGCCGGAGGAGCGGCAGCGAAAGCTGTTCGAGGGGGGCCTGCAGATCCGGACGAGCCTGGACCCGGCCGTCCAGGCGGCGGCCCAGTCGGCGGCCGATGCCATCATCCCGGCGGGCAACCGCGTCGCGACCGCCGTCGTCATCCTGCAGCCCGGCACCGGCGAGGTTCAGGCCATGGCGGTCAACCGCGTGTACGCGCCGACGGACGACGGCAAGCCGACCGGGACCACGGCCGACCGGGTGCACACGAAGCTGAACTACGCGCTCCGGCCGTTCCAGCCCGGCTCGACGTTCAAGGTGTTCACGCTGGCGGCCGCGCTCGACCAGGGCATGCCTCTGTCCACCACCTACAACGCGCCGAACTGCTACACCTCGCGCGTGTTCAGCAACCCCTCGGGCGGCTGCTTCCACAACGCGAGCGATGGGGAGGGCGGCGTCTTCTCGATGTCGCAGGCCACCTGGCATTCGGTGAACACGTACTTCGTCCAGCTCGAGGAGCGGGTCGGCGTCCTCAAGGTGCGAGACATGGCGAAGAAGCTCGGGGTCGCCTCGCCGCGGCTGAACCAGGTGCAGGAGGGCGACGGCTCGCTGACCCTCGGCGCCTTCGAGGTCACGCCGATGGACATGGCCACGGCCTACGCGACGCTGGCCGCCCACGGCAAGCGCTGCACCGCCAAGCCGGTGCTGGCGGTGCAGGAGCGCGGGAAGAAGTCCGCCTACGTCGGCCCCGGCCGGTGCGACCAGGTGCTCGACCCGGCCGTCGCGGACGACGTCAGCAGCGTGCTGCAGGGCGTGATCCGGGAGGGGACGGCCGCCGCGAACGGGCCGATCGGCCGCCCGGCCGCCGGCAAGACCGGCACCACCGAGGAGAACCGCAGCGCCTGGTTCGTCGGCTACGTGCCGCAGCTCGCGGCCGCGGTGTGGGTCGGGGACTACCGCTCCCCGGACCAGTACCCGCTGCGCTACTCGGCGACGACGCCGGAGGGCGTGCCGGTGCCGGGCTGGGGTCAGGGGACCGTGTTCGGCGGCGGCCTGCCGGCTCAGGTGTGGTCGCGGGCGATGCGCGCCGCCACCCAGAACCTGCCGCTCGAGAACTTCCCGCCGCCGGACCACACGCTGGCCCGGGGCTCGGCGCCGAGCGCGCCGTCGGGTCCCTCGCGTCCCGCGCCGCCGCCGGCCCCGGCGCCGGCTGCCGCCGCGCCCCCCTCGCCGGCACCCTCGCCCTCCTCCGCGGCGCCGAAGCCGAGTGCGAGCCCCAAGCCGCCGACGACCAAGCCGAAGCCGACGACCGCCCAGCCGTCCCCGAAGCCGACGGCGACCAAGCCGAAGCCGACGCCCAAGGCGAAGCCGTCGCCGACGAAGAAGCCGACGAAGAAGTAGCGGCGAACGCCCGACCGGGTGCGGGCCGGGTCAGACGTTCGTCACCCGGTGTCGGCAGGGCGTCGAGCTGGTGCGGCGATCAGCGGTGGGGGTCGAGGTGACGCTGATACGCGTCCGGACGCCGTCGTTCACGTCATCTCGCCACCCACGGCAGATCGTTGGACGGGCGACGGGCGACGGGCGACGGGCGACGGGTGCCCGGCTGCGAGCGCCCGCGTCAGCCCAGCTGGCGCCGCACCGAGGCGGCGACCCGTCCGCCCTCGGCGCTGCCGGCGCCCGCGGCGAGAGCGGCGTTGACCGCCTTCATCGCGGACCCCATGGCGCTCTTCCCCGACAGCCCCTGCTCCGCGAGGACGCGGGCGACGAGCGCGTCGAGCTCCTCGTCCGTCAGCTGGGTGGGCAGGTACTCGGACAGGACGTCGCCCTCGGCCCGCTCCTTGGCGGCGAGCTCCGTCCGGCCGCCCTTGTCGAACGCCGCCGCCGCCTCGCGCCGCTTCTTCGTCTCGCGGGTGAGCACCTGCAGCACCTCGTCGTCGGAGAGGGTGCGGGCGGCGTCGCCCGACACCTCCTGCTCGTGGATGGCCGTGAGAGCCATCCGCAGCGTGCCGGTGCGCAGCCCGTCCCGCGCCTTCATGGCGGTGTTGAGGTCGGCGCGAAGGCGTTCGGGGAGCGAGGACACGTCCCGACCTTAGAAGACGGACCACGGGGCAGGACGTCCGAAGGACGCGGGCAAACTGGACGGGTGCGTCTCTCACGGGTGGTCGGTGCCGGGCTGCTCGGGGGGACCGCCACCCTCGTCTACGGCGTCGGCATCGAGCGCAACGCCTTCACGCTCCGGCGGGCCGAAGCCGCGGTGCTGACCCCGGGCACGGCGCCGATGCGGCTGCTGCACCTGTCGGACCTGCACATGCTGCCGCGGCAGCGGACCAAGCAGCGGTGGCTGCGCGACCTCGGGCGCCTCGTCCCGGACCTGGTGGTGTTGACCGGCGACGTGATCTCCTCCGCCGACGCCGGCCCGTCGGTGCTCGACGCGCTCGAACCGCTGCTCGACCGGCCGGGCATGTTCGTGCCCGGCAACAACGACTACTTCGAGCCGACGCTGAAGAACCCGGTGCGGTACCTGACCGGCCGCGAGACCGAGCCGAAGGGCAGGCCGATGGACCGGGAGTGGGCGGCCTTCGCCCGCGACCTCGCCGCCACCGGCTGGCTGGATCTGACGCAGCGGCGGATGTCCCTCGAGCTCGACGGGCGACGGATCGACGTCCGCGGGGTCGACGACCCGCACCTCGAGCGGGACCGGGTGGAGGAGGTCTCCGGTCCGGCCGACGCGGACGCCGGCCTCCGCCTCGCGCTGGCCCACACCCCTGAGCCGCGCGTGCTCGACGCGTTCACCCACGACGGCGTCGACCTGCTGCTGGCCGGTCACACGCACGGCGGGCAGGTGCGTCTGCCCGGGATCGGGGCGGTGGTGACCAACTGCGGCATCGACCGTCCGCGTGCCCGCGGGCTGGCCCGGTACGGGGCGCGCGGCCGGGAGTCGTGGCTGCACGTCTCGGGCGGGGTGGGGACCGGCCCGTTCTCCCCGATCCGCATCGGGTGCCGGCCCGAGGCGACGCTGCTGAGCCTGACGCCGCGGGCCGCGTGATCGTTCGCTCGCTGCCCGTCCTGGGCGGGCCGGCGGCCCCGCGCGTCCGCTAGACTGACCAGCGCCACCGGGGTGTGGCGCAGCTTGGCAGCGCGCTTCGTTCGGGACGAAGAGGCCGTGGGTTCAAATCCCGCCACCCCGACTTTTTGATCTTGCTGGAGTTCGGCGACCCTCGCTCCCTCCGTCGTCCTACTGCTGGGTCCAGCTGTAGGACGTGCTCTCCACGACGTTCCCGTTGGAGTCCCGGCCGAGCACGGCGAAGGTTCGGCTGCCGGGAGTGGCGCTGACGGTGACGTCCCCGGAGCACGAGGAGTAGGCGCCGCCGTCCGTGCTGCACGTATAGGAGACGCCGGACGTGGTGGTCCAGCGGAAACGCGGGGAGCCGCTCGTCTCGATCGCGCTGGGCGCCTGCAGGAAGGTGATCGTCGTCGGGGGAGTGGGCGTGGGGGCCTGCAGGGTCCAGGAGAAGTAGCCGGTGCTGGCGTTGCCGTACGGATCGGTCGCCGTGATCGCGAGGGTGTAGTTCTGCGGCGCGAGGCCCGTGGCACTCCAGGAGGTCGGTCCGCACGAGGTGCTGACGCCGTTCAGTGTGCAGGTGACGGTGGCGGTCGGGTCGTCGATCGTCCACGTCACGGTAGCGCTGGTGCTCGTGCTGCTGCCGGGACCGGAGATGTTGCTGATCACCGGGGCGGTCGTGTCGACGACGACCGTCCAGCTCTGTGTGAGGGTCGAGCTGTTGCCGGCCTGATCCGTCGCGGTGATGACGACCGAGTGGCTGCCGACCGCGAGACCCGTGGCGTGCCAGGGCTTGGAGCACGGGACGGCGGTACCGCCGTCGAGCGAGCACGTGAGGGTCGCCCACGGATCGTCGACGTCGAAGTTGATCGTCGCCGAGGTCGAGTTGATGACGCCCGACGGGCCGGAGATCGGCGTGATCGTCGGCGCGATGGTGTCCGCGACGGTCCAGCTGAGCGTGGTCGGTGCGCTCACGTTGCCCGCCGTGTCGGTGGCCGTGACCACCAGCGTGTGGGGGCCGTTGGCCAGCGGGCTCGCGGGGTCCCAACGCGACTTGCTGCACGGCGTCGCCACCCCGTCCAGCGTGCAGCTGACGGTGGCGGTGTCCGCGCTGACGGTCCAGCGGGCACCGGCCAGCGGATCCGGGGTCGTCGTGCCGTTGGGGCTGCTCGTGATCGTGACGGTCGGCGGGACGGTGTCGACCGTCCAGGTCTTCGAGGCGGTGCCGCTGTTACCCAGCGGGTCGACGACCCGGACGGTCAGGGTGTAGGTGCCGTCGGCGAGTCCGGTCGCGGTCCAGGGGGAGCTGCACGACGTGGCGGGACCGCCGTTGAGCGAGCAGGTCGTCGTCTCGGCCAGGCCCCCGAGCAGGCCGGGGTCGCTGACCGTCCAGGCGACGGTGGCGTTGCGGGACGTCGTCGCCGACGGCGGTGCCGAGGTGATCGAGACGACGGGGGTCGTCGTCTTCACGGTCCAGGTGCGGCTCGCGGTGGTGCTGTTGCCGGCCTCGTCCTCGGCGGTGACGACGAGGGTGTGGCTGCCGTCGGACAGGCCGGTGGCGGTCCAGCCGGTGGGCGTGCACGCGCTGCCGACGCCGTCGAGGGTGCAGCTGACCGTCGCGCCGGCCTCCGTCGAGATGCCGATGGTCGCGCTGGCCGTGCCGACGAGCCCGGTCGGCCCGCCGCTCAGGGCCAGCGTGGGTGCGGTGTTGTCGATGGTCCAGGACCGGGTCCGGACGGTGGTGTTGCCGGCCGCGTCGGTCGCGGTGACGACGACGGTGTGCGGACCGTCTCCGAGGCCGGACACCGACCAGGAGGTGTGCGAGCAGGGGCTCGCCACGCCGTCGAGGACGCAGGTGACGACGGCGTCGTCGTCGGCGACGAAGCCGAGGGCCGCGCTCCGGCTGCGCACGG
Source organism: uncultured Actinomycetota bacterium (assembly GCA_963783105.1). Taxonomy (GTDB): domain Bacteria; phylum Actinomycetota; class Actinomycetes; order Frankiales; family Frankiaceae; genus JAVEDQ01. The sequence goes on along the minus strand of CAWAMI010000001.1, from coordinate 150,773 downwards.
AACCGGTGGGACCACCGGCGATCGTGAGGGACGGCGGCCGGCTGTCGACTATCCAGGTGTGGGTGCGTCGGCTCCAGTTGCCGGCCGCATCGGTCGCGACCACCTCCAGCGAGTGCGATCCGTCGGCGACGGTGCCGGTCCAGACGCCGACGCACGCGGCCGGCGTGCCGTTGTCGAGTGAGCAGGTGACGGTCGCGTCCGGGTCGTCGACGGAGAACGCGATGGTGGCCGTGCTGGAACGGGACCAGGCGGACGGCCCGGAGTCGATGGTCAACGTCGGCGCCGTGGTGTCGGGCGGCGTCGTTGGTGTCGGTGTCGGTGTGGGCGTGGGAGTCGGCGTCGGGCCCGGCGACGGCGCCGGGGCGGGAGTCGGGTGCGCGACGGGTGGCTCGGCCGGCGCTGCCTCGGCCGGCGTCTCCGCGACCGGCGGCTGTTCAACCCGCGTGGCGGAGGGGATGAGGTCGGGTTCGGCCTGTGCCGCGGGCTCGGCCTCGGGCTCCGCGAGGGTGCTCGAGATCGGAGTGATCCCCGTCGGCGTGAACGGGCCCGCGTCGAGCTCGGTCGTCGGCCCGGGGCCGGGGTTCGACGCGCGCGGTTCCGTGACCGGCTCGACGGTGGGGTCGGCGACCAGCGTCGGTGTCTGGGCCGCGGTCCCCGCCGGGCTCAGCACCGCAGGGGAGGACGGCGCCGGCAGGGCCGTGCTGGCGACAACGGTGCCGGTCGTCGCCAGCACGGCTGCCCCGGCGACGCTGGCCGCCTGACTGCCGGCGGTCGTCGCGACGCGCGTGCCCGCGTCCCGCAGGACGCCGACGAACGGGATCTGGACGAGGAACGACAGCGGACCCGCCGCCCACAGCAGCCGCGGCAGCGAGATGGCGAGGAAGGCGCGGACCATGGCCGGGTCGAAGTGCGAGCCGGCGCAGCGCGCCAGTTCCTCGCGGGCCTTGGCGGTCGTCATCGGCTTCTTGTAGGAGCGCGCGGCGGTCATCACCTCGTACGCGTCGACGACGGCCACAAGCCGTCCGGCCCGCGAGATATCGCTGCCGGCGAGCCCGTTCGGGTAGCCGGTGCCGTCGTAGCGCTCGTGGTGCTCGGCGATGGCCGCACCCCACTCGCCGAGCCAGGGGAGCAGGGAGGCGGCGAGCTGCGCCCCCGCCGTCGGGTGGCCCCGCAGGACGGTCCACTCGCGTTCGGTGGGCTTGCCCGGCTTGTTGAGGATGTCGACGGCGACCTCGAGCTTGCCTATGTCGTGCAGCAGCGCCCCCCAGCGCAGCAGGTCCTTCTCGTGCTGGTTCAGGTGCAGCTGGTCGGCGAGCAGCTCGGCGTACACCCGCACCCGCTCGGCGTGCCCTCGCGTCTTCTTGTCGTGGGCGGTGAGGTCGGTCAACAGCGCCAGGGTGGCGGTGGCGGTGTCGGTCGCGTTACCGCTTTCGACGGATTCCTTGAGCTGCTGCACCGCGTTGTGACGTCGCGCGACCTTGAGGCGAGACGGTGCGCGGTCCGGGAAGAGCAGGGTCAGCTTCAGCAGGGTGGCCACGGGCAGCAGCCGGCGGGCGAGCCGGTCGCTGACGAGGGCCGTGATGAGCGCGGCGGCGAAACCGAGGCCGAGAAACAGCACCCGGGTCGCGCCCGTCCCACGGGGGAGGACGCGGCTGGCGATGACGGTGACGGCGGCGGCGCACAGGACCGGGATCAGCACGATCGCGAGCTGGAGAAGTGCGGCGAGAACGGGACGGCTGCGCCACCGGTGGGTCTCCTCCACCTCCGGCTTCGGCGGCCTGCCGTTGCTGTCCTTCACCACCTGCAGGTGGTCGACCGACTTCGGCCCCGGGTTGAGTGACGCGCCCGTCCTCGTTCGGGTGCATGCGCGCGCTTCCGCCTTGCCTTCCGGTCATCGTCTGTTCAGGTCGCCGGAGGTCGGTCGATAGGCCCCCGACGCCGACACGGAGGACACGAGCGCATGGATCTCGGACGGCTGGCCGCCCTCGCCTCGGAACTACGGCGCTGCGCCTGGTGGGATGACGCCCGCGCACTGGGCCGCAGCGCCCGGACGAGCGCCGAGCGCACCTCGGACCTGCTGGTCGTTGGTACGCCGGACGAGGAGCCGTGGCACCTCGTCGCCCACCTCGCCGACGCGACGCGGCTGGCGTCCGGGCCCCAGGTCGCGCCCACGCTGGTGCGCTGGCGGATCCCCGCCGGTGCTCCCGCCCACCTGTCGGTCGGCATCGACCGCCTCTCCGACGTCCGCCGGTCCACGCTGCTGGTCGTCGCGCCCGAGGCGGCGCCCGCCGGCCTGCTGCAGCGTGTCTCCGACGCGCGCAACCGCGGTGCCACCGTTCTCAGCATCGGTGGGGACGACGGCACGCTCGCCGACCTCGCCCACGAGGCCGTTCTGCTGACGCCGGCCGATCCGGTCGAGCTCGACCTCGCCGGCCACGTCGTCGGCGCCTCGGTCGCGGCCGACCAGCGCATCCCCGCCCAGCGCAGCGGCTGGCTCGCGCGGCGTCGCGCCTCCTGAACCGGACCATCGCGCACCCGTTGCGCGGCGTACGAACCCGACGTGTGTCCGTCGGGTTCGGCACCATATCCCCATGGCCACCGTCCCCATGACCACCGACGACTGGGCGTCCCTGCCCGTGTGGGAGCAGCGGTTCCGGGCGCCGAGGGTCACCCTGCCGCACTGGGCCTGGGACGCGCCGGAGGCCTGCGTGCTCCGCAGCAACAGCTCCGGCACCTGGGAGGTCTACGCCTGGTCGCCCGGGCGAACCCCGCGTCAGCTCACCCGCCGGCCGCAGGGCACGTGGATGTTCGACATCTCCCTCGACGGCCGCACGGTCTGGTGGTTCGCCGACACCGACGGCGACGAGTTCGGGGTGTGGCAGACCGAGCCGTTCGACGGCGCCGGCTCGCCGCAACCGGCAGCCCCCGCGCTGCCGGCCGGCTACCCGGCCGGCCTGGCCCTCGGGCGGGACGGCACCGCCTACATCGGGCGCAGCGACGACGACGGCACCGAGATCTGGCGGCTCGGCGCTGCTCGTTCCAAAGGCTCTGGTGGCTCGGGCAGCCCGGCGCCGTCGCCCGAACGGATCTACGCCTCGCAGGAGGACGCCAGCGTCACCGACGTCTGCCTCGACGGGTCGCTGGTCTGCCTCGAGCACGCCGAGCACGGCGACAACCGGCATCCCGCGCTCCGGCTCATTCGGCCGGACGGCTCGACGGTGGCCGACCTGTGGGACGGTCCCGGCCTCGGGCTGTCCGCGGCGGGATTCGAGCCGAGCAGCGAGCACCCGCTGATGCTCATCGAGCACGAGCGACGCGGACGCAGCGAGCTCGCGCTGTGGGACGCGCGGACCGGGAAGGTCGAGGAGCTGACCCTCGACCTCGACGGGGAGTTGGCCGCCAGCTGGTACCCCGACGGGGGCGCCCTGCTGGTCCGGCGCACGGCGCGAGCGCGGGCGGACCTCTTCCGCTACGACCTGGCGACCCGTCACGCTGTCCCCGATCGAGCTCCCGCCCGGCGTCGTCGAGGGCGCCACCGCCCGTCCCGACGGGTCGGTGTGGGTGTGGTGGACCTCCGCGGCCGCGCCGCCGCAGATCCGGGACCTGGACGGCCGGGTCGTCGTCGAACCGGACGGGCCGACCCCGCCGCCCGGGGTCGGCGTCGAGGACGTCGAGATCGACACGCCCGCCGGCCGGCTGCACGCGCTGCTGCACAAGCCGGCGGCGCCGCCCGGCCCGAACGGCTACCCGGCGGTCTTCGACGTGCACGGCGGGCCGGCGGCGCACGACGAGGACGCCTACGACGCCCGCTCGGCCGCCCTGACCGACGCCGGCTTCGCGGTCGTGCGGGTCAACTACCGCGGCTCCACCGGCTACGGCGCGACCTGGCGGGACGCGCTGGAGGCGTCCCCGGGGCTGACCGAGCTCGAGGACGTCGCGACGGTGCGCGCCGAGCTGGTGCGCCGCGGCGTGCTCGACCCGGAGCGCATCGGCATCTGCGGCGGCTCGTGGGGCGGCTTCCTCACCCTGCTCGCGCTCGGCACCCAGCCCGAGCTGTGGTCGGTCGGTGCGGCGCTCGTCCCGGTCGCCGACTACGTCACCGCCTACGCCGACGAGATGGAGGCGCTCAAGGCCTACGACCGTTCGCTGTTCGGCGGGTCCCCGGACGAGGTGCCCGAGCGGTACGAGAAGGCGTCGCCGATCACCTACGTCGATAGGGTCGCCGCGCCGGTGCTGATCCTCGCCGGCGAGAACGACCCGCGCTGCCCGCTGCGGCAGGTGCAGAACTATGCGGACCGGCTGCGCGAGCTCGGCAAGCCGTTCGAGCTGCACACCTACGAGGCCGGGCACGGGGCGCTCGTCGTCGACCAGCGGGTGGCGCACATGCGCCTCGAGCGGGACTGGCTCTGCCGGCACCTGCTGGGCGGCTGATCGCTTCGCGCCAACGCGGTATTGCGTCCCGTGAGTCCCGCACTTCATGATCGTCAGCAGCGAGGTTGATCGACACGCCGCGACCGGAGGGCACGGCTGCGGCGTGTCGATCTACTGGGTTGCTCGCGATCATGGTCTGAGGCGAGAGCGTGGCGCGATTCCGCCTGGACCGAGGTCCCGCGGCCCCCGAGACCTCGGGGCCGGAACGCCCGCGTCCGAGCGGATGTTGAACGTGACATGTGGTTCTCCCGCACCAGGTCCACGCTTCCCACGGCGGAGGAGGCCCTGCCGGGCCGGGACCGCCGCATCCCCGTCGCCGAGCGGCACTTCGTCCTCGGCACCCCGCTCGACGCTCCCGTCCCCGACGGCTTCGAGGAGATCGTCTTCGGGCTCGGCTGTTTCTGGGGCGCGGAGCGCGCCTTCTGGGAGACCGAGGGCGTCCACGTCACCGAGGTCGGTTACGCCGGCGGCTTCACCCCGAACCCCACGTACGAGGAGGTCTGTTCGGGACGCACCGGGCACACCGAGGCCGTGCGGGTCGTGTTCGACCCGAGTCGGGTCAGCCTGGACACGCTGCTGAAGGTGTTCTGGGAGTCACACGACCCGACGCAGGGGATGCGGCAGGGCAACGACGTCGGCACCCAGTACCGCTCGGCGATCTACCCCAGCAACGACGCGCAGCGCGAGGCCGCCGAGAGGAGCCGGATGGTCTACGGCCAGCGGCTCGCCGCGGCCGGCTACCGCCCGATCAGCACGGAGATCGTCCCGACCCAGGCTTTCTATCCGGCCGAGGACTACCACCAGCAGTACCTGGCCAAGGTGCCGAACGGCTACTGCGGCCTCGGCGGAACGGGCGTCTCCTGCCCGGTCGGTCTGTCGGCGTAGCGACTGCCGGTCCGCGAGCGGACGGGACACGGACAGGCGGAAAGCGGCCGTGGATCGCACGGCCGTTTCCTGTGCCCGTCGACGCCGGGTGCCCAATCCCCTGCGCCGCACACGACGGCGGTAGGGGAAGGATCTACCGGTCCGCCGGGGTGATGACGACCGTCATGCCCGGTTTGCCCGGTTCCGAACCGGCCGACCGGCCGGTTACGGGCGGTGCACCCGTGGTCAGCTCGCCCGGTCGTTCGCCGGCGCTTCTCCACAGGACGCGAGGAACTGCTCGATCTCCAGGCTCATCGAGTAGCCGAGCAGTTGCGCGGTCTCGACCAGCTGCGGGCACTGCATGAGCTCGGATGTGAAGCCGAGCGCCTCGGCGCGGTCGGTGGGGCGCATCGCGGCCGTGGTCGATGCCTCGGCCGCCATGCCCGCCCCTCGCGCACCGGACCACACGTCGGGGTCGTAGCGGCCCACGCCGATGCGGTCGAGCAATGCCATGGAGGCCTCGCGGTAGCCGTGCTGGACGTAGACGTTGCCGCCGATGCTGTGGGTGGGGCGGGCCGGCCTCAGCGGCCCCGTCGGCTCCGGCTGCCCGGCCAGGCGCGCCACCTGCGCGAGCGCGCGGGCGGGATCGCGCCGGACGTCCTCGTTCCGGACGACGACGAAGGGGACGCCGAACAGGGCCAGAGTCCGCAACGTGTCGATGTAGACGTCCCGCCACCAGCTAGCGACGACGTGTACCGGCTCGCCCGAGGCGCCGCGGGCGGACAGCGCGTACCCGAAGGGCGAACGGGCGGCCACCACGGCGACGGGTGTGGGCAGGTCGGTCGGGCGATCGCGGAGACTCTGGCGCAACCACTCCGGCCACTTGCTGCCGTCGACCACGAGCGCGGACGGCTCGCGTGAGCGCAGCACGGACGAGAAGCCGACGGGGCCGGCCTCGGTCACCGCGGACACGACCTCGGGGGACCAGCGCGGGCAGGAGGCGTCGTCGGCCGAGCAGCGCAGGCATCCCAACGGAACGTCGAAGAGCCGATAGCGGTCGACGAACGCGGGCAGGTGCGCGACCTCGCCGGCGTAGGTCGCGTCCAGGTTCGCCTCGAGCAGCCCGCCGAGGTGTGTACTGCCGCAGTAGGCGGAGCCGAGCAGGAAGACGTCTCGCTGCGTGGGTCCGGACGCCGGCCGCTCATACGCGGGCGCCCGACGCCGGCCGAGGCCCCTCCACCGCCGCGCCGGTTGCGTCATGGCCGGGAGGTTAGCCTCCGATGTCGGGCAACCGCGGACCGTGTGTCATGCGTCGCGTATGACGATGTGACGACTTTTCCATCCAGGAATTCGTCAGATCGTCGGGATGACTCCTCGTTCTGCCGCCTGGACCAGCGCGGCGTGGTCCCTCTCCGTCTGCTCCGCGTAGCCGAAGGCGAAGTCGATCATGGCGCCGTCCACCTGCTCGCCGTTGCCGAGATATCCGGCCAGCAGCCTGGGGTCGAGGCTGCGGCTGTGAGCACGGGCGAGCAGCGCCCCGACCAGCCGGCCGTAGTCGTCGATCTGGTTCTTCTTCAGCGCCGTGGCGTCGACGCTGCCCTTCATGTCCCGGAACTGGCGGACGAGGTAGTCGCGACCCTCGATCCGCGTCCAGCCGAGCATCGGGTCGCTCGCTGTCTGCATCAGGTGCTGGGCAGCCACGGTGCGCTCGCCCTGGTGGCGGTCCCGCTCGGGCGTGCCGATCCACTCCATGCCGCCCTGCCCCGCGATGGTCGGGACGCGGGCCTCCTTCACCTGCAGCACCAGCGGGTCGTTCTCACCGTTGCCGTGCAGCAGCACCGCATAGGTGCGCATGCCGATGCTGCCGAGGCCACCGACGCGCAGCGCGACGTCGACGGGCCGGTAGCGCCGCAGCAGCACCCGCCGCGCGGGCGGCAGCGTCGTCGCGTAGTCCTCCAGCCCCGCGAGGACGGTCGACGCCTCCGCCTCCGGCAACCGGGTCAGCTCGGGCGGGTTCGTGGCGAACTGCCAGCTGCCGTCCGCCTGCTTGGTCGCCATCCGCTGAGCCGCTCGGACGCTCGTGTTCCGGCGAGCCTTGCCGTAGACGGCCTTGAGGACGGGTCGGAGGTCGTCGAGACCGATCAGCTTCGACAGGTCGTCCTCGAGCGAGGCGGACCAGGCGGTGAGCACCGGCAGCTCCGCCAGGGCGTGCGCGACCTCCCGGTAGACCCGGACCGCGTCGCGAACGGCCTTCCGACATGCCTTGTCCTTGATCCCTGCGACGCGTCCGGCGACGACGATGCTGGCGGCCAGGCGCTTGACGTCGAACTCCCACGGGCCGGACAGGCTTTCGTCGAAGTCGTTGAGATCGATGACCTGCTGACGCTCCCGCGAGGCGAACAGCCCGAAGTTGGCGACGTGTGCATCGCCGCAGATCTGTGCCTGCAGGCCGCTCGTGGGTGAGCCGGCGAGGTCGAAGGCCATGACCGCCGCGGCGCCGCGCAGGTAGGCGAAGGGCGATTCGAGCATCCGCGTCCAGCGCAGCGGGATGAGCGAGGGGAGGCGGTCGGTGTTGGTGGTGGCGACCAGGTCGATCGCTTCCGGCCGTCCCGGCGGCGGGCTCCAGAGGCCGAGGTCGGCGCGCTTGAGCCGCTTACGGGCCGCGCGGCCGGCCTCGACGACCTGGGCCGCGTCCTCCTTGCTGCGGAAGACGCTGACCTTTTCGGAGGACTCGCGCGGGGTCGCAGGGCGCGGTGGTCCGGTCAGGGCGGGCGCGGGGCTCGACGGTGCGGACTTCGGCGGTGCGGACTTCGGCGGTGCGGTATCGGACGGTGCGGGGGTCGCCGCGGCGACCGACCGAGCGGCCGAGGCGGCTCCGTCCGGGGAGCCGGTGTCGGAGCCGATGGCGTGCCCGACGCGGGTCGCCGTCTCGTTGACCGCCTTCACTGCGGCACCGCTCGCCTTGGCCGCCGCCTTCGTGACGGCCTTGGTCGCTCGGGCCGCACCCGAGGCCTTCGATGGAGCCGACTTCTGGGGGGCTGACTTCTGGGCCGCTGATTTCTGGGCCGCTGATTTCTGGGGCGGCGACTTCTGGGGCGGCGACTTCTTGGCGGTCGCCTTCGCCGCCGTGTTCGAGGCCTTGGCGGGGCTCTTGGCCACGGTCTTCTTCGCCGCTTTCGCAGCCGTCTTCGCGGGCGACTGCCGGTCCGCCGTCGACTTCCGCGCGGGGGCGGACGCGGCCTTCGCGACCTCCGGGACGGCGGTGTCGGCGCTCGCCTTGCGAGGGGCGGCTGCACGAGAGGGGGAGGCTCTCTTCGCGGGAGGCATGCCGCGAGTCTGGCACGGCGACGATCACCGCGCCCGCACTCCGCGAACCGCGACGGGCGCCGCACGAAGGCGCGGTGTTAGTCCGCCAGAAGCGGGGGCAGACAAGGGGCCATGCCGCCGCTGCCTGTCGAAGCCGTCGAACGTCTCGAGAGCGCCGAGGTCCTGGACCAGCCGGCCGAGGTCCTGAGCGGGCTCATCGCGAAAGCGGTGCCGCCCGGTCCGATCAAGGACCTCCTGTCCGGCACCCTGATCGGTCACCCCGTGCACCCGATGCTCGTGACCGTCCCGATCGGGGCCTGGGTCTCGGTGAGCGTGCTCGACTTCGTCGGAGGCAAGGGCAGCCGCGACGCGGCCCGCAAGCTGGTCGCTCTCGGCGCCCTCTCCGCACTGCCAACCGCCGCGACCGGTGCGTCCGACTGGTCGGACACCCTCGGCGCCGAACGACGCGTGGGCCTGGTGCACGCCGTCGGCAACTACGCCGCCCTCGGCGTCTACGGCCTGTCCTACCTCGCCCGTCGCCGTGGCCGGCACGCCCGCGGCAAGATGCTGGCGCTGGTCGGGGCCGGGCTGCTCGCCGCGACGGGCTACCTGGGTGGCCACCTGTCCTACGCCTACGGGGTCGGCGTCGACACCACCGCCTTCCAGGGTTCACCCGAGGACTGGCTCGACGTCGCGGCCGAGGCCGACGTCGAGGAGGGCAAGGCGACGCTCGTCGACGTCGGGGGCACACCGGTGCTGCTCTCCCGCGTCAGCGACCGCATCGTCGCCATCTTCGACCGCTGCACGCACCGCGGTGGACCGTTGCACGAGGGCCGGATCGAGAACGACTGCGTCGAGTGCCCCTGGCACGGCAGCGTCTTCCGGCTCGTCGACGGCCAGGTCGAGCGGGGCCCGGCGCAGCTGCCGCAGCCGCGGCTCGAGGTACGGCTGACCGGCGGCCGGGTGCTGCTGCGGCGCACGGAGGAGCGGGCGCTGCGGAGCAACCCGGTCCACTGATCGCGGCGGCTCCGCGACCACGGAGAGGTTGGGTGCGTCAGCGGTCGCTCTGACGACCGCTCACGCACCCAGCTCCGGCGCCCGCTCTGATTCTCGAAGAAGCGCGCCTCAGCGCGAGGCCAGCAGCTCCGCGATCTGCAGCGTGTTCAGCGCCGCGCCCTTGCGCAGGTTGTCGCCGCACAGGAACAGGTCGAGCGACGTCGGGTCGTCCAGAGACTGCCGGATGCGGCCGACGTAGGTCGGGTCGGTGCCCACCACGTCAGCCGGCATCGGGTACTCGCCGTTCGCCAGGTCGTCCTGCACCTCGACGCCGGGAGCGTTGCGCAGCAGCTCGCGCGCCGCGCCCGCGGTGACCTCGGTGCGGAAGGTGGCGTGCACGGCCAGCGAATGCACGGTGATCACCGGCACCCGCGTGCAGGTCGCCGAGACCTTGAGCTCGGGGAGCCCGAGGATCTTGCGGGACTCGTTGCGGACCTTGAGCTCCTCGCTCGTCCAGCCGTCCGCCTTGGGGGAGCCGGCGACCGGGATGACGTTCAGCGCCAGCGGTGCCGAGAACGCAGAGGCGTTGGAGCCTCCGGAGCCGTCGAATCCGACCGCCTTCCGCACGTCGCCCGCGGCCCGGCCTGCCTGCGTGCCGGCGACGGCGGCGAGCTCGGCGTCCAGCGTGTCGATGCCGGCCTGCCCGGCACCGGAGGCGGCCTGGTAGGACGCGACGACGAGCTGCTCGAGCCCGAACGCGTGGTGCAGCGCGCCGAGCGCGACGATCATCGACAGCGTCGTGCAGTTGGGGTTCGCGATGATCCCCTTCGGCCGGGTGAAGGCCGCGTCGGCGTTGACCTCGGGCACCACGAGCGGCACCTCCGGGTCCATCCGGAACGCGCCGGAGTTGTCGACCGCCACCGCTCCACGCTCGGCGGCGACCGGCGCCCACTGCGCGGACACCTCGTCCGGCACGTCGAACATCGCGATGTCGACGCCGTCGAACGCCTCGGGCGACAGGGCGATCACCTCGACCTCGCGACCGCGGACGCGCAGCCGCTTACCGGCCGAGCGCGGCGAGGCGATGAGCCGGATGTCGCCCCAGAGGTCCGCCCGCTCGTCGAGCAGGCCCAGCATCACGGTGCCCACCGCGCCGGTGGCGCCGACGACGGCGAGGGTCGGCTTGCGACCGGCGAAGCCGCGACCGGGCTGCCGCGACGGGTCCGCGTGCACGGCCGGCTGCCCGGCGACCTCCATCACCGGCGGCTCTTCGCGGTCGGGTACTCCTGCGGTGAAGCTCGTCATCGTGCGATCTCCCTACCGGCCGGTGCCGGCATAGACGGTGGCCTCGCTCTCGCCACCGAGTTCGAAGGCGTCGTGCACCGCCTGGACGGCGGCGTCGACATCCGTGTCGCGGCACACGACCGAGATGCGGATCTCCGAGGTGGAGATGATCTCGACGTTGACGCCCGCCTCGGCCAGCGACCCGAAGAAGCGCGCGGAGACGCCGGGGTTCGACCGCATGCCGGCGCCGATCAGCGACACCTTGCCGATGTTCTCGTCGTAGAGCACCCGGTCGAAGCCGATCTCCGGCTTGACCCGGTCGAGGGTCGCGACGGCCTGCGGCGCGTCGGACTTGGGTGCGGTGAAGGTGATGTCCGTCTTGCCCGTCGCCCCCGCCGCCACCTGCACGATCATGTCGATGTTGATGCCGGACGTGGCGAGCGAGCGGAAGATCGCGGCGGCGACGCCGGGCTTGTCCGGGCAGCCGGCCACGGTCACCTTCGCCTCGCTGCGGTCGTGCGCGACGCCGCTGATGATGGCCTGCTCCACCTCGGAACCCTTCCCTAGCAATTCGGCTGCCGTGACCTCCGTGCCCGGCTTGCCACTGAACGACGACCGGACGTGGACCGGCACGTTGTAGCGCCGCGCGTACTCGACGCAGCGCAGCATGAGAACCTTCGCGCCGCTCGCCGCCAGCTCGAGCATCTCCTCGTAGCTGATCCGGTCGATCTTCCGCGCGTTGCGGACGATGCGGGGGTCGGCCGTGAACACCCCGTCGACGTCGGTGTAGATCTCGCACACCGACGCGTCGAGGGCTGCCGCCAGGGCGACCGCCGTGGTGTCGGACCCGCCGCGGCCGAGCGTGGTGATGTCCTTCGTGTCCTGGCTGACGCCCTGGAAGCCGGCCACGATGGCGATCGCGCCCTCGTCCAAGGCCCCGCGGATGCGCCCCGGCGTCACGTCGATGATCCGCGCCCTGCCGTGCGAGGAGTCGGTGATGACGCCCGCCTGGGAGCCGGTGAACGACCGCGCCTCGGCGCCGAGGTTCTCGATCGCCATCGCCAGCACGGCCATCGAGATGCGCTCGCCGGCGGTGAGCAGCATGTCCAGCTCGCGCGGGGGCGGGACGGGGGTGACCTCCTGCGCGAGGTCGAGCAGCTCGTCGGTCGTGTCGCCCATGGCCGACACGACGACCACCACATCGTTGCCCGACTTCCGGGCGGCGACGATACGTTCGGCCACGCGCTTCACCCGCTCGGCGTTCTCCACCGAGCTGCCGCCGTACTTCTGCACAACCAGAGCCACAGGCAGGATTCTCCCATGGATGTGAGATCGCCGGCCGGATCGATGCCGCCGCCGAGCGGGCCGTCGCGGACGCCGCGGGGCACGACGTGAGCGAGAACACCGTCCTCGTCGCCGGTGGGGCCGGCGCCGTGGGCGAGGGCATCGTCGAGAGCTTCCTCGCGGCGGACTGGCGCGTGCTGGTCCCGTCCCGCTCGCAGGCGCGGCTGGACGCGCAGCGCGACCGCCTGGGCAGCCCGGAGAACCTGACCGGCGTCGTCGGCGACGTCGGCGAGCAGCTGGGAGCCACCGCGCTCCGGGACCAGCTGAAGGCCGAGGGCGTCCGGCTGAACGCGGTGGTCGCCAGCGTCGGCGGGTGGCGCTCGGGGCCCCTGCTCGTGGACACCCCGCTGGACGACTGGCGTTCGGTGCTCGACGGGAACCTGACGAGCCATCTGGTGCTGGCCCAGGCGTTCCTGCCGATGCTGCCGCCCGGCGGGGCGTACACGATCATCGTCGGCGACAGCGCCGAGGCGCCGGTGCGGGGAGCCGGACCGGTGTCGGTGGCGGCGTCCGCGGTGCTGATGCTCGCCCGCTCGCTCGCCCTGGAGAGCGCGGGCAAGGGTGTGCGGGTCAACGCGCTGGTGCTGGGTCCGGTGAAGACGCGGCGCACGTCCGGCCGCTACGACTGGGTGACCGCGGGGGAGGTCGGCGACACCTGCGCCTGGCTCAGCTCACCAGCTGGTCGAGGGGTGGCCGGGGCGGCGCTGCACATGCTCAACCGTCCGTCCGTTTGAGTCCTGGTCCGACGCGGTTCAGTCGCGCAGCCGCCACAGGGCGAGCAGCATGACCGCCGCCGCGCCGACCTCGATCGGGAGCCGGTCCGGCGCCTCGCGCTGCAGCTGCTTGTGGAACCGGTCGAACCAGCCGGGCCAGGGGCTGCCGCCCACGAAGTGCTCGCCGAGCTTGTCCGTGTCCGGAAGGCAGGCGCCGACGATGCCGGCCAGCACGGCGACGCGGCGCTCCGGCCGGGCCAGCGCGGTGCAGAGCGCGATGCCGGTCAGCCCGAGCAGCCCGTCCTTGCGCGCCGTCGGCAGGTGCAGCGGGCCGCACTCGCCGTAGTGCGGCAGGTTGTCCATCGCCAGGTGCGACCCGAAACCGGCGAGCACTGCGGGAAGGGGTGGTAGCGCGTGACCGATCAGCGCGCCGGCGAGCACGTGGTTGGTGATGAACACATCCCCCATCGTGCCAGCGCATCCCATCGCCGCTGACTGGCGCGAAGGGCGACTCCCGGACCCGCTGTATCGGTCGGCGGTCGCTGCCTGGCAGTCTTTCTGCCACGTCGACGGAGGTGCGTTGTGGTTTCGCCGGTGCAGGAACTCCAGGACACGTTCGTGTTGGGCATGCTCGTCGGAGACCCCGACCTGTCTGCCAGCGTCTACGCGCCCGACGCAGTCCTCGTGCCGCCCGACCGGGATGTGGTCCACGGATGGCGCGCCATCCGCGACTTCTGGTGGCGCGTCATCGATGCCGGCGGGCGTGGCGATGCCGTCGTCACGGACACGATCAAGACGACCCGCCCCGACCAGATCGTCGAGCGCGGGCATTACGCCCGCTTCGCGGAGCCGGTCCTTCTCGACCGGCCCATCGCGAGAGGCGCGTACGTGGTCGTGCTGGAGCCCCAGCGCAACGGCAACTGGGCCTGGACAGCCGATGTCTGGACCGACGTGGTCAGCCTCCAGCCCGCCGACGCGATCCGCTGAGATGCTTGCCGCAGAGCCGCCGCCGTCCGGGCATGGCCCCGCCGTCAGGGGAAGGCGAGCCGGGAGAGCAGGTGCATCATCGTGAACCCCACCAGCAGCGCGCACTCGGTCGCGGTGACGACGCCGACGAGGTGCTCGCGGCCCTTCTCGCGCAGAAAGCCGGCGAGCGGGAGCAGCAGAGGGAAGGCGGCCGCGATGAAGCGGGCCTTGGGAAGCAGGGCCGAGTTCATGGCCGGCAGGGCGACGGCGACGACGCCGTAGATCGTGAGAATCGCCGGGGGCGGCCGGCGCACGGCGAGCAGCGCCAGCCCGGCGAGCACGATCGTCCCGAGCCCGACCAGCACCGCCAGCCCGGTGACCGGGTTGGCGAAGCCGTCGGCGCTGATCGACCCCGTCGCGTTGCGGACGAACGAGGCGCCGAAGTCGAGCTTGTTGCCGAACATCTTCTCGGCCTCGTGCCAGGCCAGCGGATGCCCGGTGTGGACCCAGCCGTAGAGCGCGAACGCGACCAGGCCGAGCGGGGCCAGCGGCAGCGCGATCAGGGCGCGCCAGTCGCGATGGCTGCGGATCGCCGCGAACACGGCCCAGGCGAGGGCGGCTCCGACGGCGATGGCGATCGGCGGACGGGTCGCCCCGGCGAGGGCGGCGAGCAGACCCGCCTCCACCCAGCGGTGCTGCAGCAGCATGAGCAGCGTCCCGGCGGCGAGGCAGAGCGCAAGGGGCTCGCTGTAGAGCGTCGAGAAGACGTTGGTGCCGGGGAAGAAGACGAAGACGAGCACGCCGAGGTCGGCGGTGCGCCCGTCGGTCACGCGGGCGAACAGCATCCGGACCAGCACCGCGAGCAGGGCGCCGAGCAGGAGGTTCAGGATGTAGCCGGCGAGCACCACGTTGCCGCCGCACAGCCAACCGCCGGCCCGCATCAGCATCGGCCACAGCGGGAAGAAGGCCAGCGGGCTGTAGGGCAGGTCCGGCGAGACCGGGGCGACGGTGGCCGGGTAGCCGTGCCGGGCGATGTCGGCGTACCAGAACGAGTCCCAGATCTCGAGCCAGTAGCTGGGCTTGCCGGGCGGGGCGATGCCGATCGACATGAGCACGGCCAGGCCGACGAGCACGCGCGACGTCAGGTACACCCCGAGAGTGCGGACGACCCATCGGGGAGGTCGTCGCGTGGGCAGGCGGCGACGGCGGGGAGGGCTGGTGAGACCGGGTTCGTGCAGGTCCGCGAACTCGAGTTCGGCCTCTTCGAGTTCGGTGTCCACGTCGAGGACATCGCTCGAACGGGGAGTCGCAGGGTCGAGAAGCAACCCGGACCCCCCGATCAACGACGGCGAACGGCCGCGCGCCCGAGGGCGACCGAACTGCTCGGAACCGGCCGATGCGATAGTCGGCCCACTGCCACTATGTGATGCGCCGCCACGCTATGTGCAAACCGGTCGTAACCGGAAATTGGGAGAATTGCGACGCAGAGTAGCGAGGCGCTGCCGGTCAGGCGTCGAGCAGGCGTCGCCCCGAGAAGGCCCGGCCCAGGGTGACCTCGTCGGCGTACTCGAGGTCGCCTCCGACGGGCAGCCCGCTGGCGAGGCGGCTGACCCGCACGCCCATCGGCTGGATCAACCGGGACAGGTAGGTGGCGGTCGCCTCGCCCTCGAGGTTGGGGTCGGTGGCGAGGATGACCTCGGTGACGGCGTCGTCGGCGAGGCGGTGCAGCAGCTCGCGGATGCGCAGGTCGTCCGGCCCGATGCCGTCGATGGGGCTGATGGCGCCACCGAGCACGTGGTAGCGGCCGCGGAACTCGCGGGTGCGTTCCACCGCGACGACGTCCTTGGGCTCTTCGACGACGCAGATGACGGTCTCGTCGCGACGCGGATCCGCGCAGATGCGGCACAGCTCCTCCTGCGCCACGTTGCCGCAGACGCGGCAGAAACGGACCTTGTCCTTGACCTCGATCAGGGCCGCGGCGAGCCGGCGGACGTCGGTCTGGTCCGCGGCGAGCAGGTGGAACGCGATGCGCTGGGCGCTCTTCGGACCGATGCCCGGCAGCTGCCCGAGCTCCTCGATCAGGTCCTGGACGGCACCCTCGTACATGCGGACGCGCCGGCTCTAGAAGGGCAGGCCGGGCATGCCCAGCCCACCCGCGCCGCCGGCGACCGGACCGAGCTTCTGCTCCTGCAGGGCGGAGGCGTTGCTGTTGGCGTCGCGGACGGCGGCCACGACGAGGTCGGCCAGCGTCTCGACGTCGTCCGGGTCGACCGCCTGCGGGTCGATCACCAGATCGAGCAGCTCACCGGAGCCGGAGACGGTCGCCTTCACCAGGCCGCCGCCCGCGCTGCCCTCGACCTGCGCCTGCGCCAGTTCCTGCTGCGCGGCCTCGAGCTGCGCCTGCATCTTCTGGGCCTGCTTCATCAGCTGCTGCATGTTCGGCTGGGCGCCCGGAGGCGGTCCGCCGCGACGTGCTGGTGGCATGGGGAGAGGCTACGTCCGCGGGTGCCGCCGAGTCCCGCGCCGGCGGGCGACGCGCCGCGGGCGTCCGCCTCGCGCGCGAGGTCAGCCGGCCTCGGTGGGGGTCGAGCGTGGCCTCAGCCGGCGTCCCGCTCGTCGATCACCCTCGCGCCGAGCCCCTGGGTCAGCAGCGCGACCGGGTCGTGCGCGCCGCCGGAGCCCGCCTCGGGCATGTCCTCGTCGTCCGCGCTGGGCAGGTCCTCCGGGGCGTCGTCACGCGGGGGAGGGGTCGAGGACTCGCGAGGGGAAGGGCGGCGGCCGGACGGCGACGGGGCGTTGGCGGCGCGGGCGCGGATGCGCCAGGTTCCGCCGACCACCTCCGTGAGCGCCTCCCGGAGGACCTCGGCGTAGTGACCGCCCTCGAACGTGGCGGCCAGCCCCGAGGTGGGCAGGGTGAGGTGGAGTTCGTTGCCCTTCACCTCGTCGAGTTCCGCGTTGAGCAGCAGCGCCGACGTCGAGCGTCCCCGGGGACGACGGTTGATGGCCGCGACGATCGCGTCCCAGGCCGCGCGGAGTGCGGCCGCGTCGACGTCCTGCCCGGCCTGCGCCGGCGTGCCCGGCGGAGGGGAGGGCTGCGAGGGGGTGTTCCGGGGTGGCGCCTGCGAGGGCGTGTCCTGCCGTGGCGCCGCCGTCGACCGGGTCGACCGGGTCGGCTGAGGCTGCTGGGGCTGCTAGCCCGAGGGCCGCCGCGGCGGTTGCTGCGCCGGTCGCTCGGGCTCGGACGGGGCCGCCGCTGTGGCGTCGGCCGCCGGCTCGTCCCGGGCCGCCGGGGCGGTCGCCGTCGGGGCCGAACCCGGGACGGGACCCTCGTCGGGCTCGGCGATCCGGACGCCGGTGCCCGGCTCCGCGTCCGCCGCGGACGCGGAGATCGCGTCGGCGCCGACGCCGCCCGTGACGGCCAGCCGCCGTTCCAGCCGGTCGAGCCGGACCCGCAGGGCCGCGTCGTCGGAGGACGCCGACGGGAGCAGCGCCCGGGCCAGCGTGAGCTCGAGCAACAGGCGGGCGCTGGTCGTCCCGCGCATCTCCAGCAGCCCGGCGTGCACGACGTCGGCCGCCCGGGAGAGCTCCGCCGCCCCGAGGCGCGCGGCCTGGGAGCGCATCCGCTCGATCTGGTCCGGCGCGTGCAGCGGGAGCAGCCCACGCGAGGGCGCATCCGGGACGGCGTCGAGGATGAGCAGGTCGCGGAGGCGTTCGAGCAGGTCGGCCGCGAAGCGGCGGGGGTCGTTCCCGGCCCCGACCACCCGTTCGACGACGCCGAACAGCATCGCCCCGTCCCGTGCCGCGAGCGCGTCGACGGCGTCGTCGAGCAGCACGCCATCGGTGACGCCGAGCAGGGCCGCGGCGCGCTCGTGGGTGAGCCCGTCGGGCCCGGCGCCGGCGAGCAGCTGATCGAGCACGGAGAGGCTGTCGCGGACCGAGCCGGCGCCGGCGCGCACCACGAGCGGCAACACGGAGTCCTCGACCGGCACCCCCTCCTGCCCGGCGACCCAGGCGAGGTGGTCGCGGAGGACGGCGGGGGGCACGAGCCGGAAGGCGTAGTGGTGGGTGCGCGACCGGATGGTCTGCAGCACCTTGTCCGGCTCGGTCGTGGCGAAGACGAACTTCAGGTGCGGCGGCGGCTCCTCGACGAGCTTGAGCAGCGCGTTGAAGGCGTCCTTCGTGACCTGGTGTGCCTCGTCGACGATGTAGACCTTGAAGCGCGCCGACGCGGGGGAGAACACGGCCCGCTCGCGCAGGTCGCGCGCGTCCTCGACGCCGCCGTGGCTCGCCGCGTCGATCTCGATGACGTCCATGGACGAACCGCTGCGGATGGCGACGCAGTGCTCGCACTCGCCGCACGGGTCCGGCGTCGGGCCGTGCACGCAGTTGAGCGAGGCGGCGAGGATCCGGGCGCTGGACGTCTTCCCGCAGCCGCGCGGCCCGCTGAACAGGTACGCGTGGTGGACGCGACCGCTGGACAGAGCCGCGCGCAGGGCGTCGGTGACGTGCTCCTGGCCGACCAGGGTGGCAAAGGTGGAGGGGCGGTAGCGGTTGTAGAGCGCCGTGCTCATCCGGACCTCCTCCCGCAACCGTCCACCCGCAGGACGTGAAGGGACCCCCCGCGCACCCGACAGGGCCCGCTTACCCTTGCTGCCTTCCGGCCCTGGGGGAGTTCGCGGGATGCCGCCGCGCGGAGGGTCGGGCGCCACGATACCGCCGCGCGCACGGCCGGATCGGCGTGTCCACAGCTGGATCGTCGCCGGCGGCAGAAACCGTGGACGGACGGCGCAGGAACCGCGGACGGCGACGGGAGAGGTCGTCGCCTGCCTTCCGCGGCCACCGGCCGCCTCGCGATAGCCTCGTCGACGGAGGATTCGCCTAGTGGCCTAGGGCGCACGCTTGGAAAGCGTGTTGGGGGCAACCCCTCGCGAGTTCGAATCTCGCATCCTCCGCTGGAGCCGAGCCCGAGCGGGCCGCCACGGGAGGTCGCGCCGCGTGTCCGCCCGCCCCGAACGCCCCCGGCGCCCGGAGCGTGGCGGACGCCTCGCCCTCGCCCTGATCGCGCTCAGCGTGGTGCTGCAGGTGGTCGTCGGCCACCTCGGCCCGAGCGTGGCCGTGCCGCCGATCTCGGCCGCCCACGACCACGACCGCCTCGCGAACCCCTGGCTCGTGACCGCGCTGCTGGCGTTCGCCCTCACGGCCGGAGCCGTCGGCCTGCTGCTCGCGTTCCGCGCGCTGCGAGGCGGCTGGCGACCCTCGCCGACGCGGCTGCTCGTCGGCGCCGTCCTCGCGGTGATGGTGCTGCTGCTCGGACCTCCGCTCGGGACGGCCGACCTCGGCGGCTACGCGGCCTACGGGCGCATGGCCGTCCTCGACCGGGACCCGTTCACGACCACGCCTCGGCAGCTGGCCGGCGACCCCGTCGCCGACGCGGCCGAGGACCCGTGGCGCGACATCCAATCGATCTACGGGCCGGTCGCGACCGCGGAGTTCCACCTGGCCGCAGCCGTCGGCGGCCCCTCGCGCGAGAAGGTGCTGCGCATCCTGCTCGGCGCCTCCGGCGTCGCGTTCCTGCTGACCGCGCTCCTGCTCGACCGGGTCGCGGCCCGGGCGGGGCCGGACGGCCGGCGCTGGGCGGCGTTGCTCTGGGCGCTCAACCCCCTGCTGCTGCACCAGCTCGTGGCCGGCGGTCATCTGGACGCGCTGCTCACCCTGCTCGTCCTCGCGGGGGTGCTCGTGCTGGCGCGCGGCTTCGCGGGCGGCGGCGGTCCCGGCGGTCCCGGCGGTACCGGCAGTCCCGGCGGTACCGCCGTGGCCGGCTGGCGGTCCAGCGCGCTCTCCGGCGTCGTCCTGGGTCTGGCGGGTCTCGTCAAGGCGACCGCGGCCGCCCCGGCGGCCGGGCTGGCCGCCGCCCACCTGCTGGTTCCCGGACGTCGGGGGCGGCGCCCGCTCGCCGCCTTCGTCGCGGCGGGCACTGCCGTCGCGGCCCTCGGCTACGCCGCCGTCGGCGGCCTGCACGCCCTCGGACCGACCCGGGACGCCGGCCGATTCGTCTCCCGCGGCACCCCGTGGCGCTTCGTCGCCTCCGGCCTCGAGCGGTTGATGCCGCAGGACGCCGCCCGCACGGTCGTGGGCATGGTGGCCGTCGTGGTGGCGGCATGGCTCGCCCGGCGGGTCTTCCGCGCGCTGCCGGGGGGTGAGGCGGGGACGGTGCTGTCAGGGCTGCCGGTGCGCGCGGCCCTCGCTTCGTCGACCGCCTGGTTGGTGGTCGCGCCCTACTCGCTGCCCTGGTACGACGCGGTCGCCTGGGCACTGCTCGCGGTGTTCGTCCTCGGGAGGCGGGTCGTCACCGATCCGGCGGTCGAGCGGCTGCGAGACCTGTTGCTGCTGCACACCGCGGTGCTGTCGGTCGCCTACCTGCCGGGCCGGGTCGTCGGACTTCCCGGCGGCATCGGCACGGCGCAGGACGTGGTGCGCGGTGCGCTCGCCCCCGTCGTCGTCCTGGTCGTCGCCATCGGCCTCGCCCGGCTCCGGCCTGCGGGATCCACCCCCGGCGTCCGGTCCGCGCCACCGGAGGATCCAGCGGCGGAGGACCGGTCAGCAGTCGGGCGGCTTCTCTGACGGGTCGGGTACGGCGCGGAGCCGACGGGAGCCGGCCGTCTGGTCCGCGCGCTGGTCGAGCTCGACGGGACCGGTCGGACGATCGCGCGCCACCAGGTCGACGACGGGAGGTGGAGCCGCGCGGCGCAGGTGCGAGGCGCAGAGGGCGCAGCGTCCGCTCACCGTCACGGTCTCCCAGTCCCGCTCGGCCCGCAGGTCGTCGGGGGAGTAGTCGTAGCCGCACACCGCCTGCGGTTGCAGCCCGTCCGGCCCCTGCGCGATCGCGTGCAACCGCAGCACGCGGCGGTAGCCGCGATGGTCCGGTGGGAGTCGCTCGAGGGCGGCAACCCAGCGGGCGTGGGTATTCATTGCGAGGTTTGTAGCGGTTGCAACGGCGAGGCGCCACGCGACAGGCGCGTACGGCACCCCCCATGTGGGGGAGAACGCCGATGCAACACGGCGCCCACGATGTAACACTCGGGCGCGGAGTGAGACGGTTGCGACCGGGCAGGTGGACGGACAGCGACGGGCAGTGACGGGCAGCGCAGCCGCGGACGGGAGTGGGCATGGTCGAGCTCAGCACCGAAACGGTCTTCACCTGGGGAGCCCCGCCGATCAAGTTCGGGGCCGGCGCGGTGGACGAGCTGGGCTGGGACCTGCAGCAGCTCGGCGTCCACCGTGTCCTGCTGATCACTGATCCGGGCGTCGCCGCGACCGGGCTGCCCGCCCGGCTGGTCGAGACGCTCGCGGCCCGCGGGGTGAAGGCCGAGGTCTACGACGAGACCTCGGTCGAACCGACCGACGAGAGCTGGCGGCACGCGGTCGAGTTCGCCTCCCAGGGCGAGTGGGACGGCTTCGTCGCCGTCGGCGGCGGGTCGTCGATCGACACGGCCAAGGCCGTGAACCTGCTGACGACCTATCCCGGCGACGTCATGGACTACGTCAACGCCCCGGTCGGGCAGGGCAAGAACCCGCCCGGTCCGCTCAAGCCGCTGGTGGCCGTGCCCACCACCGCGGGCACGGGCGCCGAGAGCACGCCGGTCTGCGTGCTCGACATCCTCGGCCTGCACGTGAAGTCCGGCATCAGCTCGCCGCGGCTGCGCCCCACGCTGGCGGTCGTCGACCCGCTCGTGACGCTCACGCTGCCGCCCGAGGTCACCGCGGCCGCCGGCATGGACGTGCTGTGCCACGCGCTGGAGTCCTACACCGCCCGCCCGTACAACGCCTACGAGCGCAAGGAGCCGGAGAACCGCGTCGCGTACTGCGGGTCGAACCCGATCTCGGACGTCTGGACGACGCAGGCGCTGCGGCTGCTCTCCGGCGCGTTCCGCAAGGCGGTTCTGACCGGGCAGGACCTGCAGGCGCGCACCGACATGATGCAGGCCGCGACCTTCGCCGGCATGGGCTTCGGCAACGCGGGCGTGCACATCCCGCACGCCTGCGCCTACCCCATCGCCGGCCGGGTGAAGGACTACGTGCCGGCCGGCTACGTCGGCGAGACCCCGCTGGTGCCACACGGCCAGTCGGTGTCGCTGACCGCCCCGGCCGCCTTCCGCTTCACCTACGTCGCCGATCCGGAACGCCACGAGCAGGCCGCGTCGCTGCTCGACCCCCGGACGGCCGAGGGGGTGTCCGCGGGCCGGGAGCGACTACCCGCGGCGCTCACCGCCCTGATGCGCGACATCGGCATCCCGAACGGGCTGAACGGCGTCGGCTATGGCGAGGACGACATCCCGGCGCTCGTCGACGGGGCGATGAAGCAGCAGCGGCTGCTGTCCATCTCCCCGCGGCCGGTGGGCGAGGACGACCTCGACGCGATCCTGCGGGAGTCGCTCACCAACTGGTGACGGCGTTGGTCGCCCAGGACGGCGCCGGGAAGTCCTCCGCCGGCACCGGGTGACCGAACAGGAAGCCCTGGCCGAGGGTGCAGCCGAGGTCCAGCAGTGCCCGCCGCTGCCCCTCGGTCTCGACACCCTCGGCGACGACGGACAGGCCGATCGCCCGCGCGAGCTGGATGACCGAGGCGACGATCGCGCCGCTGGCCGGGTCGGTGCCGAGCTCGGAGACGAACGAGCGGTCGATCTTCAGTTCGTGCAGCGGGAACCGCTTGAGGTAGGTGAGGCTCGAGAAGCCGGTGCCGAAGTCGTCCAGCGCCAGCTGCACACCGAGGCGGCGGAGCGCCTCCAGCTCATCGATGGCCGCGCTGGTGTCGGAGAGCAGGGCGGTCTCGGTCACCTCGAGCATCAGGCGGTGGGCGGGCAGCCCGGTGTCGGACAGGACGCCGGCGACCAGCGATGCGAGGCCGGGGTCGGCGAGCTGCTGCGCCGACAGGTTGACCGCGATGATCGGCGCGCTGTCACCGGGGACGAAACCGGCGGCGGCGGCCCGCACGACCTGGCCGCAGGCGGTGCGGAGCACCCAGGCGCCCAGCTCGCGGATGAGCCCGGACTCCTCCGCCAGCGCGATGAAGTCGTCCGGCCCGAGCAGGCCGCGCTCGGGGTGGTTCCACCGCGCGAGGGCCTCGGCGCCCACGACCCGGCCGCTGGCCAGCTCCACCAACGGCTGGTAGTGCAACACGAGCTCGCCGCGCCGCAGGCCGCTGCGCAACTCGTTGACCACGCGCAGCCGGTCCACCGCCTGCGGCCCGCCGTTGTCGGAGAGAACCTCGTGGCAGGCCCGGCCACGGTTCTTCGCCCGGTGCATCGCCAGCTCGCCGCGGGCCAGCAGGTCCTCGGGCCGGATCGTGTCCGACGCCGTCACCGCCACCCCGACGCTCGCCGTCACCACCGCCTCGACCGGACCCTCGGCCCCGACGAGCAGCACGGGCTCGGACAGCGCGGCGAGCAGGCGCTCGGCCAGCAACGCGGCCTCGGACTCGCTCTCGAGCTCCTCGGTCAGCACGGCGAACTCGTCGCCGCCGAGGCGGCCGACCGTGTCGCCGGCGCGCACCATCCGCTCCAACCGCTCGGTGAAGGTCCGCAACAGCTCGTCGCCGCCGCGGTTGCCGAGGCTGTCGTTGACGCTCGTGAACTGGTCGACGTCGACGAGCAGCAGCGCGACCACGCCTCCGTGGCGCCGCCGCCGGGTGAGCGAGCCGGCGATGCGGTCGAGCAGCAGAGCCCGGTTCGGCAGGCCGGTCAGGGCGTCGTGCAGGGCGAGCCGCTCGAGCTCGGCCTCCGCGCGCTTGCGCTGGGTGACGTCGGAGGCCAGCACCAACGTGCCCTCGTAGGGTGCGTCCGGCGGCAGCGGCGTGACGGTGATCATGAGGTGGCAGTCCTCGCCGTCCGGACGTCGGAACGGGATCTCGTAGGAGCTGCCGCCGCCCTGCACCGCCCGGCGCTTGCGGCCTTCCTCGACGAACGGCATCGCCCGCTCGTCGAGCCACTGGTCGACCTTGGATCCGACGAGGCGCTCCAGGGGAAGGCCGGTGACCGTGGCGAGTCGCTCGTTGGCGTACAGGATCGTGCGTTCGCTGTCGACGAGAGCGATGCCCTCCCGCGTGCTCTCGACGATCAGGCGGTAGCGGGCCTCGCTCGCCTCGAGCGCCTGACGCGACTCGCGGCGTTCGGTGATGTCGCGCAGGTTGCCGACCACGCCGCGGACCGCGGGGTCGTCGAGCAGATTCCGCACCGCCGACTCGGCCCAGCGGTAGCTCCCGTCCCGGTGACGGATGCGGAACTCCACGGTCTCGCGCCACTCGGGGTCCCCGGCGACGCGCAGGAACGCCCTGCGTGCGTCGGGGACGTCGTCGTCGTGCACGAACTCGAAGGCGCTGCGGCCGAGGACGTCCTCGGGCTCCCAGCCGAAGATGCTGACGCTCGCCGGGCTCAGGAAGGTGATCGTCGCGTCGGGGTCTCCGTCGCACACGAGCGCCGCGTCCACGGAGGAGGCGACGAGGGAGCGCCACCGGGCCTCGCTGGCCCGCACCTGTTCCATGGCGCGAACGGAGGCGGAGATGTCGGTGCCGACGCCCAGGACGCCGACGATCTCGCCGGGCTCTCGGACGGGGCGATAGCGCAGATCGAACAGCTTGCCGCCGAGCTCGTAGACGATGTCGACGTCCTCGCCCGCCAGGCAGCGGGTGACGGCATCGGCGGTCACCACTGAGCGGTCGTCGTCGGCGAAGGAGTAGATCGACACCCCGACCAGGGACCCGGGGTCGATGCCGATGTCCGTGAGCTCCCGCCCGCGGGCGGAGGTGATGGTGCCCTCTCGGTCCAGCGAGAAGACGATGACGGGGCTGTTGTCGAGCATCACCGCGAGCTGTTCCTGGGCGCTCCGGGCCTGCCGTCGCGCCTCCTGCTCGCCGGTGAGGTCGCGGCCGGCGAGCGCGATGCCGCCGACCTGCGGGTCGTCGAGCAGGTTGACCGCCAGAGCTTCGATGAGGCGGTAGGAACCGTCGGCGGTGCGGACGCGTCCACGCGTGCGCACCGGCTCGGTGCCGCGCACCACGGCATCGAGGAGCTGACGGAAGCCTTCGGCGTCGTCGGGATGCAGGCAGGTGAAGATGTCGAAGGACGAGGCATCCTGGGCGCAGCGGCCGAGGATGCGCAGCACCGACGGGCTGGCGTAGTGGACCGAGCCTGAGCTGTCGACCAGGCAGCTGAGGTCGAAGGCGATGTCGAGCAGGGCCGCGTAGCGATCCGCAGCGTGCTCGCTGGTCGGCAGGACCCACGCGTCCGAGTCGTGCGAGCTGCTCGGCTCGACTCGATCCACGCCCGCCCCCTCGGTCGTCGTCACGTAGCACCTGTCATGCCCACTCTGCAGCAGCAATTCGCCGGGCAGCGTACGCGCGACCAGGCCCTGGGGCTGCGTGCGACGGCGCGGAGGTACGCCCGTCAGCGCGGGGAGTTCTCGGGAAATCCCTGGTCGTTCGATGATCCCGGCGACTGCCGGCCTGAGGTGCCCGGCCCGACCAACCGGCCCGCCTCCTCGCCCGAAGGCGGGTACGGCCCGCTCGGAGCAGGCGGTGCGGGCGGCGGCGGGGGGCCCCAACCCTGTGGGGGCTGGCCCTGCCAGTTGCCCTGTGGGGGCTGGCCCTGCCAGTTGCCCTGTGGGGGCTGGCCCTGCCACTGGCCCGGCGGATAGGGAGGCGGGTTCTGAGGCTGACCCTGCGGCCACGCGGCTTGGCTCGGGCCGCCCTGCCACGCGTTCTGCCGCTCCGGCTCGGCCGAGCGCGGCTGCCCCTTGACCAGCACCATGTACAGCAGGTTCAGCAGGACGCCGTCGAGGAGCAGCCAGACCAGCAGCACGATGATGAGGTCACCGATGAGCAGCATCGCCAGCCCACCGCCGGTGCTGCCGTCGCTGAGGTGGATGTTCGTCAGCGGCAGGTTGCCCCCGACGAACATGACGTAGTTGGTCCAGAGCACGTACAGGATCGTGAGGGTCATCAGGCCGACGGAGACGGCGTGGTAGACGGTCTTGCGCGAGCCGGTCAGGTCGGGAGTGGTTCGTCGCATGCGGCCTCCTGAGAACGAACGCCGAACCGAGGGGCCGGGTCGGAGCGGCGGCGGACGGACGTCGCGTCCGCGGAGCAGAATGTTCCCATTCCTGGCGGTTGCCGGACAACCGATTCGGCCGGAATGATCTCGCTCGGTCCGTCAGGCGGGGGGCGGCCCCGAGCGGAAGTCCGGTCGCGGCATGACGGTCGTCGCGGATCCCGCATCGACGGAGGCCGGCTTCCAGGGGACCGGCATCCGCTCGCCGACCTCGTCGCCGGTGGCCGTCCTGCGGTCCGGCCACATCGGCACGCGGACGCCGACGACCAGGTTCGTCGCCCAGCCGATCAGCGCCACCAGGACCACCGACAGCGCCATCATCGCCAGCTGCATCGTGCTGGTCAGCAGCCCGAGGCTGACGATGAGCGTGCTCGCCCCGGCCGGTGCATGCGGGGATTTGAGCAGCCGCAGTGCGGCCGCGGTCAGCCCGACGGACAGGGCGGCGGCGGCGACGCGCACGCCGCTGAGCCCGGAGACGATCGCCGAACCGTCGTCGCGGAGCCCGAAGGCGAGCAGGCAGCCGAGGCCCACGAGGATCCCCACCCAGTGCCCGAGGATCGTGGTGCCCACCGACTGCTCGGGTGGGAGCGGGCGGGCGAAGAACAGCATCGCTGTGGGCCCGAGGCTGGGGAACAACAGCGTCTCCTGGGCCAGCAGGGCGACGAGGCCGGCGATTCCGAGGACGGCGACCGACCCCGCGAACAGGATTCCGGCGGCCGGCCAGGGTCTCAATTGGCCGGCCTTCGGGGGCGCCATCGGCCACAGCTCGGGAAGGCCTGCGTCACGTCCGGACCTTTCGCGCATCCGCACATGCTGCACCAGTGCCCGGTGCCGCTGCAGA
Source organism: uncultured Actinomycetota bacterium (assembly GCA_963783105.1). Lineage (GTDB taxonomy): Bacteria > Actinomycetota > Actinomycetes > Frankiales > Frankiaceae > JAVEDQ01. The sequence continues at coordinate 123,927 of CAWAMI010000001.1, read as the reverse complement.
GGCTTCGACGAGCTGCCGGCCCTCAGCCGCTGAAGACCGCGTACTGTCCGCGACCGGCCGCCTTGGCGGCGTACATCGCGCTATCGGCGCGCTGCACGACCGAGTCGGGCTGCAGGAGGTCGACGCCCGGGTCGGAGAACGCGATGCCGATCGTGGCGCGGATCTGCACCGCGGCCCCGCCGACCGAGTCCGGCAGGGTGATCGGCTCCGCGATGGCCGCGAGGATGCGGTCCGCCACGCGACGCGCCTCCAGGTCATCGATCCGGCTCAGCAGGATCGCGAACTCGTCGCCCCCGAGCCGGCTGACGAGGTCCTGGGAACGCGGGTCGTTGCCCCGCACCGCGGCCTCGAGCCGCCGGGCCACCGCCTGGAGCACGGCGTCACCCGCGTCGTGGCCGAAGCGGTCGTTCACCGGCTTGAAGTGGTCGAGGTCGATGAACAGCACGGCGAACGGTGACGGCCGGTCCGCCGAGGCGGCGGTCATCGCGGTCAGGTGCGCGGCGAAGGTGGCGCGGTTCGGCAGGCCGGTGAGCACGTCGTGGCGGGCCCGATGGCTCAGCTCGTCCTGCAGCCGCTTGCGCTCACCGATCTCGTGGCAGGTCAGCAGCAGCCCGGAGACCGCCGGGTTGCGGCGGAGGTCGACGATGCCGACGTCGAACCAGCGGACGCCGCCGTCAACGGTGCGCAGCCGGACGTCGGCCACGACGCGGTCGCCCTCGCCCTCCGACCACTCGCCGTGCAGGGCGCGCTCGAGCCGCTCCCTGTCCTCGTCGTCGACCAGGTCGAGGACGTCCCGGCCGGTCCAGTCCGAGCTGGCGTGCCCGAGCAGGCCCTCGATGGCGGAGCTGACGAAGGTCGTGCGTCCCGACCCGTCCACGGCGACGACGATGTCGTGTGCGTTGTGGAGCAGGGTCTGCAACCGCGCGCTGCTCCTGCGCTCGGCGAGTTCGCGGCGCCGGTTCAGCAGGGCGAGGCCCAGGACGGCGGCGCACACCAGCCCGAACAGCAGCGCGTTGCGCGTCGTCTGACCGCTGCGGAGGTCACCGAAGAAGACGTCGGTCGGTTGGCGGAACACCGTGAAGCGCAGGCTCGGATCACCGGCTGCCCAGGCCGGGCTGATCAGCATCGTCACGCCGTTCCGGTCGATCCGGCGGACCTCGCCCAGGCTGAGGCCGGCCAGGTCGCGGGCGTCGACCAGCTTCGTGCCGATCTTGCGGCGGTCCCACGAGGCGTAGACGAAGCCACCGCGGTCGACGGTCGACAGGCCGCCCTCGCCGAAGCCGAGCGAACCGACCGCCTCCTGCAGCTTCGACACCTCGGTGTCGCGGGCCGACTGCCCGATGAGCAGGATCGCCCGAGGGGAACCGTCGAGGACGACGGGCAACGCGTACCAGCCGCGGGGCATCGTGTCGACCGCGTACAGGCGGGAGAAGCCGGGGGTCCCGCGGACGGCGTTGCGGAACGTGACGTCGCTGCGCGGCAGGTCCACGGTCGCGCCCGCCGGGTAGCTCGCGGCGATCGTGCCGTCCAGCTTCGCCACCGCGACGACGGAGTTCGTGCCCGCCGCGGGGGAGTGGCTGAACGCCTCGAGGATCGCGGTGTTGGCGGAGAGATCGTCCACGTTCCAGGGCGCCTGGCCGACGGCCGGCATCAGGCGACGCGGGTCGGTCACGATGGCGCTGTACTCCGCGACCCGCAGGGTCAGGTCGGAGCGCTCCGCGACGCGCTTGTTCTCGGCGGCCGTGGTGGCGCGGGTCTCCTGAACGGCACCCAGCGCGGCGATGCCGACGACGAGGGCGCCGGCGACCACCAGCGGCAGGAGGTGGCCGAGGACCTGCCGGAGCGTTCGCCGCTCCGCCCGCGCGACCGCTTTCGGGAAGCCCGGGCGGCGGCGGGGCTCGACGACGGGCAGCAGCGCCGGCCCGGGGAGCGGACCCACCTCGGCACCCGCGCCGGTGCGCGGCGCCGGGATGCCGGCGGCGCGGCCGGGGTGGACGGCGAACCGGCCGCGACCGGCCTGCTTGGCCAGGTACATGGCCTCGTCCGCCTCGCGGATGAGGCCCTCGGAGTGCTGCGAGGCGCTGCCGCCGGAGAGCGTGACGCCGATGCTCGCGTCGATGTGGACGAGCGCCGTGCCGACCGCGATCGGGGCGCGGACGGAGCGCACCAGGCCCTGCGCGATCTCGCACGCCGTCGCCTGGTCCGCCCCGGGGAGCAGGACGCCGAACTCGTCGCCGCCGAAGCGGCAGACCAGATCGCCGGGACGCACGCCGCTGCTCAGCCGGGCGGCGGCGGTGCGCAGCACCTGGTCGCCGGCGTCGTGGCCGAGGGTGTCGTTCACCGGCTTGAAGTGGTCGAGGTCCACGAACAGGACGGCGAAGCCGCTGGCGGGCTGTTCGCTACGGCCGACGAGAGCGTCGAGGCGCTCGCAGAAGACGGCCCGGTTGGCGAGACCGGTGAGCTCGTCGTGGCTGGCGCGGAAGGTGAGCTGGTCCTGCAGCCCCTTGCGCTCCCCGACGTCGTGGCAGGTCAGCAGGGTGCCGGACAGTCGCTCGTCGCCCGAGACCTCGCTGCTCTCGATGTCGAACCAGCGCACGCTGCCGTCGGAGGCCCGGAGCCGGACATTGAGCAGCCGTCCGTCGCAGGCGTCGGCGACGACCGCAGCGACCCGGCCGGCGTCGTCGGGATGGACCAGGTCGAACAGCGGGTGGCCGGTCCAGGCCGTCTCGTCGTGGCCGAGGAGGTCCTCGATCGCCGGGCTGACGAAGGTCAGCGTCGACGACCTGTCGACCACGAGCACGATGTCGTGGGCGTTCTTGAGCAGCGCGTGCAGCCGCGCGGCCGCGCGGCGCGCCGTGCGTTCCCGGCGCCAGCCGAGCAGACCGAGGCCGGCCAGCGCGACGACGAGGACGGCGAGCACGGTGCCGTCGCGGAGGTGCTGGGCCCGGTGCAGGTCGGCGAACAGGACCTCGGTGCGCTGGGAGAACACCTGGGCGTAGCCCGAGTTCGGGTTGACGGCGGCCATCGTGACCGTCCGGTCGCGACCCTCGCCGGAGTACCACTCGCGGAACCCGGTCGGGGACGCGTGCAGGGCGTCCATCTCCGCCGTCGACAGCTGCTGGGAGCCGATGCTCGCCGGATCCCAGGACGTCAGGACGATGCCGCGGGCGTCGACCGTGGACAGGCCGCCGGAGTCGGCCCCGAGGCCCTTCAGCCGCTGGTGGAACTGCTGACCCGACTCCTCCCGCGGCACCGCGACGAGGACGGCCCAGGGTCGCGGTCCGGCGCCGACGGGCACCGCGTAGGCCCGCAGGACCTGGTCGCCGAGGCGGAAGGTCTGTGTCTCCTTGACCTGCCCGCCGAGCGCCTGCTGCCAGGCGTCGCCGAGGACGCCCACGGCGAGGTCGTTGCGCTTGGGTCGGGAAGCGATCTGCTTCCCGCTGCGGTCGAACAGGGCGACGATGATGTTCGGGTCGCCGGTCGGCGTGACCTGGAACTGCTGCAGCAGCAGCTCGTTCACCTCGGGGCTCGAGGGGTTGAACGGCGCGCGGGCGACGTCGTTGCGCAGCTTGTCCGCGTCGTAGGCCTGCGTGACGTAGGAGCCGATCTGCCGGACGAGCCGTCCGCGCTCGGCGAGCCGCTCGTGCTCGGCGTCGCCCACGTTGGCGCGGCCGAGCGAGATCGACAACGCCGCCAGGGCGAGCACGACGACGAGGCCGAGGATGAGTGGCACGGCCCGCCGCAGGGTTGCAGAAGTCGTCGGTCTGCTTCTGACCGAGAACCGTCGCAGGGTCACGGTTCAAGCTTCGGGTGGTCCGCGCCACTCCTGAAGATCCTCGGCTGTTCCGTCCGCGGCGTGTCGCCTCAGCCGCTCCGGGTCGGGTCCGGGCCGGGGTCCTCGACGAGGCGTTCGGCGGGACGGTCCTCGGGCTCCTGCTCCCGCGCGCTGGTCGAGGCGCTCTGCCGGCCGCCTTCGGGCGCGCCGCCGAGGATGCCACTGGTCGCCGTGTCGACCGGGCCCTCGACGGTCGTTCCGGAACCGGGCCACTCGCCTGGCGCGTTGCCGTCGGCGCGGTCCCGGGCCTGGTCGTTCTTCTCGATCTTCCCGCTGTTCTCGGAGGTCTCGGAGGTCTCGGAGTCGCGTGCCATGGCCTACGCCTGCCCGTTCGGGGCGGTCTCAGCCACCCCCGAGGTGGCTCCAGCTGTCCGGATTCCAGCGCAGGAAGTCGTGGAAGCGCTGAGCCGGGGAGCCGGTGACGGCCTCCACGGTGCTGCTGACCGTGGACAGCTCCCCGGTCGCGATCGCCTGGTAGGACGTGACCCATCCGGTCACCTCGAAGTCCGCCCCCTGTCCTGCGCGGGAGGCGTAGGCCTCGTCCTCGGTCTCCGGTTCGTAGACCACGCGCCTTCCGCTGACCACGCTGAGCCGTTCCGCCACCTCGCCGAGGGTCAGCGCCTCCGGTCCGGTGACGTCGTAGATGCGGCCGTCGTGCGTCCGCGGCTCGAGCAGCACCCGGGCGGCGACGTCGGCGATGTCGTCGCGGGTGACCGCCGAGACCGCCCCGTCGCCGGCGGGGCCGCGGATGACCCCGGACGCGTCGGCGAAGCCGGGCAGGAAGTCCTGGTACATGCTGTCGCGCAGGGATGTCGTGGCGAGACCTGTGCTGCGCAGGTGCTCCTCGGTCGCGTAGTGGTCGCGGGCGAAGGTGAAGGTGGCGTCGGGCGCGGCGCCGAGGAACGACACGTAGACGATGCGCTCGATGCCGACCGCGACGGCGGCGTCGATGGCCTGCCGGTGCAGCCGGACGCGGTCGGGATGCTCGGTGGCGGAGACGAGGAACAGCGTCGTGGCGCCGGTCAGCGCCCGACGGAGCCCGTCCGCGTCCTCGAAGTCGGCGGTGCGCACCGTGCTGCGCGGCACCTGGGGGGCGCGGGCAGCGTTGCGCCCCAGCAGGATCTGCTCGGCGCCGGCATCGGCGAGGCGACGCGCGACCCGGCCGCCGATGCCGCCGGTGGCCCCGGTGACCGCGAAGACGGGTGCGGGCGGGAGTGTCATGTCCCGGTCCTACCCGCGACCCCGGCGATCAGAGGCCGGCCCACCAGCGCCCGGCCCGGCAGTTCGTCGGCGGATACATACACCTTCCCGAGAAACCTTGATCGACTGCCCGATTCGCCCAGGTTCTGACGGTCGCCCGACGCGAGCTGTATGTATCCGGCGCGCCCACCCCCTCCCGTCGGCCGAGAAAGCGCAGTCCCTGCGAGCCGGCACCCGCCCCCGGTTCGCAGGGGTTGTGGGCGGGTCGGTAGGTTTGTCCGTATCTCCGGGAGGACAGTTCCCGGGAGGACCGCTCGTCGAGCGGTCCGCCGTGGTCGGAACGCCGAACCCTGCCCCTGGCCATGGCACCCGCCAGCAGTCGGGCAGGGACGGGGAAACCATCTCCGGGCGGTGTCGACCGTGTACGCGCGGTCGAGGTCGTCCTCGGGGTGAAGCCGAGAACCGGTCCCACCGGTCACGGCCGGGCCTCCCAGCCCGAACCCGACAGCTCACCTCGCAGGCGGTAGGGGACGTCCTTGTTTCGTGCCTGCGCGCAGATGGACGGCTCACGTCGTCGCGCCCTCAGCATCCTGATCGCCGTGTTCGCCATCGCCGTCGCGGGAGCCGGTCGACTGGCCGTCCCGGCAGCGGCCGGCGAGAAGAAGCCCGTCGCCGCCGCGCCGGCGGCACCGCCGCCCGTGACGCAGGCGGCGGTCGTCGCTCCGCCGCCCTCGCCCACGCCGAAGCCCGCGGTGACGCCGAGCGCGACCCCGAAGCCGCCGGTCTACACGCCACGTCCGGTCAGCCGGTCGACCTACCGCCCGACCATCCGGCGCACGCCGTCGACGCCGAAGCCCACGGTCCGTCCGCGCGTCACCCGGCGCCCGGCCGCCACGACAGCCGTCTCCAGCGGTGACCCGCGGAGCATCGCGCGGGCGAAGCTGGCGGCCCGCGGTTGGAGCGGGCAGTTCAGCTGCCTCGACTCGCTGTGGACGCGGGAGAGCGGCTGGCGCACCACCGCTGCCAACCCCAGCGGGGCCTACGGCATCCCGCAGGCGTTGCCCGGGTCGAAGATGGCGAGCGCCGGCTCGGACTGGCGGACCAACCCCGCGACCCAGATCGATTGGGGGCTCGGCTACATCGCCTCTCAGTACGGCTCGCCGTGCGGAGCGTGGTCGCACTTCCAGTCGGCCGGGTCGTACTGATCCGACCGCTGGGTCCGCGTCGACATTCGGACCACGTTTCCGAGGTCAATTTCGCTGAACTCTTTCCCTTCGCGGCGAAAGAGGAGTTGGCTGTGCCCCCGCTCGGCCGGAACACCGTGGGGGAGGCGCACACATGTCCGCGATCTCAGACAAGTACCGGAAGCTGGGAGGGGCCTCGGGGTTCCTGGGCCAGCCCACGAGCACCGAGAACCCGACGCCCGACGGTCTCGGCCGCTACAACCACTACCAGCGGGGGTCCATCTACTGGACCCAGAAGACCGGGGCGCACGAGGTCCACGGCGACATCCGCGACCTGTGGGCCCGCCTCGGCTACGAACGAAGCCCGCTCGGCTACCCCTTGACCGACGAGACGTCGATCGCCGGCGGTCGGTTCAACCGCTTCCAGGGCGGCCACGTCTACTGGACCCGGGCGACCGGAGCCCACGAGGTGCACGGCGCCATCCTGCAGCGTTACCTCGACGACGGAGGCCCTGAGAACGCCGGCTACGGGTTCCCCACCAGCGACGAGGAGCCGGTGCTCCGCGGGCGCCGGAGCAGGTTCCAGCGGGCCGACGTCTTCTGGGACAGGCGCAGCGCCTACGTCGTCTACCCGGGACCTCAGCCCTCGACGCGGGCCGCCGCGGTCGCGGGCCGCTGGGAGGTCGCGCCGTTCAGCTCCGGCGTGGTGGGCGTGCACGTCGCGCTGCTGCACACGAACCAGGTCCTGTTCCTCAACTTCCGCGAGCCGGACAACCCCGCCGTGCCGCCCGAACCGCCCTTGCACGCAGTCTCCGCGGTTCTCGACCTCGCGACCGGAACGCTCCTGCACCCCTCCTACGAGGGTCCGCTGCCGGAACTCGAGAACATCTTCTGCGGCGGCCACGCGTTCCTTCCCGACGGTCGACTCATCGTCTTCGGCGGCGACCGGGAGGGCTACGTCCGCCCCACCCCGGTCAAGTCGATCCACGAGTTCGTTCCGGGCGGACCCGGCGGCGGGCACTGGCACTACCTCGACGACATGCGTCAACCGCGCTGGTACCCCTCGGCGACGACGCTGCCGGACGGCCGCGTGATGGTGGTCGGTGGCCACGCCCGCAACGACCGGCCGCCGGCGGCCGCGAACAACACCTTCGAGGTCTACGACCGCGCCACCGGTCTCGGGCCGGAGACGGGCGTCCTCGACGTCCTCGAGCTCGGGTCCGCGTTGTATCCGTTCCTGGTCGTGCTGCCCGACAAGACGGCGCTGGTCCACGGCGGTACGCGAACCCAGTTCCTCGATCTCGAGACGTTCCGGGTACGCCCCGGGGTCCTCGAGGCCGCCGACCGGCCCGACCGCGCGAGCCGGACCTACGGCGTGGAGGGCACCTGTGCCCTGCTCCCGCTGCGGCCCACGAGCGACCCGCCCTACCGGGCCAGCGTGATGATGATCGGCGGCGGCGGTCCTGAGGGCGGCATCTCGGCGCCGGCGACCGCCACTTGCGAGATCCTGGACACCGGCGCGGCGCAGCGGCGGTGGCGCCTCACGGCGCCCATGGCGAACAGCCGCGTCATGCCCGACTCCGTGCTGCTGCCGGACGGCACCGTGTTCGTCTGCAACGGCGGCCGGCGGGGCCAGAGCGACAACTCCGCATCGCCCGTCTTCGAGGCGGAGATCTTCGATCCGCGAACCGAGACCTGGACGACGATGGCCAACGCCGTCGTCCCCCGGCTCTACCACGCCACCGCGATCCTGCTGCCCGACGGCAGAGTCCTCACGGCCGGCACCGACGGGTCGTGGAACCCGCCGCCCTACAACGTCGGCGAGACCCGGGTCGAGCTGTTCAGCCCGCCCTACCTGTTCGCCGGCACGCGGCCGGCCGTGACCGCAGCGCCGGACGGGGTGCAGTACGACCAGACGTTCGAGATCGAGACCCCGGACGCGCACCAGGTCGACGAGGTCGTGATCGTCCGGTGCAGCTCGGTGACGCACTCGTTCAACTTCAACCAGCGACTGGTCGAGCTGCGGATCGTCGGTCGCACCGACGGTGGCGTGAGCGTGCAGGCGCCGCCGGACGGCTACGTGGCGCCGGGCGGGATCTACCTGCTGTTCGTCCTGAAGGACGGGGTGCCGTCGATCGGCCGGTTCCTCCAGCTGGCGCCGACGGCGGGCTTCCGTCCGCTGGACCCGGCCGAGCTCGAGTCGATGGGGCTGCTCAACCGCTTCCAGACCTCGATCCCGCCGCTGGTCAACGAGCGGCACTGGGAGGCCTGGACCGCGCCGCCCGCGCCCGCCCCGCGGCGGGAACTGGACCTGACCCGGCCCTACGAGGAGCCCGACCTCCTGTCCCGCGACGTGCCGCTCGCGCCGGACTGAGGCCGATCCTGCGCCGAGAGCCGTAACGCTGGGACCGGGCGGGGCGCTGCTCTGTCATGCGCCTGTACGGGGGTGGCGCCGAGGACGGGGTGAGCATGCGTCGCGGGGGATCGGCTCGGGTGTCGGCAGCGGTCGGCCGGAGGCACGGGGAGCAGTCGCGTGCTTACTGAGGGCCCCGACCAGCACGCGCTCGGGTCCGTGTCGAGCTACTGCCCCGGCTGTCTTCGGCAGTCGATGCAGCTGGTGCGGGCGGTCGTGTCCCGCGAGGAGGACCGCTCGACGGTTCGCGGGCTCAACCTGCGCTGCCTCAACTGCCGGAACGTGACGCCGTTCACCCGGGACGTCGACCCTGCGGCGGACGACTGAGGGGGTCAGGCGCCCTCGGCCTGCCGCTCGAGCAGGTAGCTCGTCATGACGACGCTCGTGACCGTCTTCCCGGCGGCGCTGCTCTCGACGACCTCGGTCTCGGACGTGTCGACGTCGACGACCTGCCAGCCGTAGCCGCGGAGCCGTCCCAGCTCCTCGGTGACGTTCACCGCGCCTTCGCGGATCGCGCCGTCGGCGTCCATCACGACGAGCGCCCCGCGGTCGTTCAGGTACGTCGTCAGGCTGGTGTACTCCCGCCGGCCCATGTCCGCCGTCCGTTCGTGCTGCGCACCGGTGGGCGCCCGCAGGGTCGTGACCTGCTGGTTCTCACCCGAAGGGGTTGGCGGTGGAGGTGGGATTTGAACCCACGGACGGCTTGCACCGTCACACGCTTTCGAGGCGTGCGCGCTCGGCCACTACGCGACTCCACCGCGGGCTAGCGTACTGGACCCACTGATCGTCCCGGCGCGCTGCCGGACCGCGTTCCGTTCATCGGTGGCCGGCGAAGAACTCCTGCAGCAGCGCCGTCGACTCCTCCGCCCGCACGCCGGGAATCACCTCGGCCCGCGAGTTGAGCCGGCGGTCGCGCACCAGGTCCCACAGCGAGCCGACGGCGCCGGCCTTCTCGTCGTGCGCCCCGAAGACCACCCGGCTGATCCGGGAGAGCACGATCGCGCCGGCGCACATCGTGCAGGGCTCGAGCGTCACGACCAGCGTGCAGCCGTCCAGCCGCCACGAGCCCGCCTCGGCGGATGCGGCCCGAAGCGCCAGCACCTCCGCGTGCGCGGTCGGGTCGCCGGTCGCCTCGCGGGCGTTGCGACCCCGGCCGAGCAGCTCGCCCTCGGGTCCGAGGACGACCGCCCCGACGGGCACGTCCGAGGTCTCCAGCGCCGCCCGCGCCTGCTCCAGGGCGAGCCCCATCGCATCCGGCCACGAGCGCGCGCCCACCACCGGTCGGTCAGGCGACGCGGATCTCGTCGAGCACGTCGAGGCAGCCGGCCCGCTCGCACAGCGCGGCGATGACGTCCGCCGGCAGCAGCCCCTCCTCGGCGCACAGCTCGACGAGTACGTCGCCCGGCGTCCCGAGGTCGACGAGCAGGTCGGCGTCCCCGACCGCCTCGGCCTGGGCGCGGGGCGTGTCCTCGTCGTCGTCGTCGTTCCCGGGCGGCGGCAGCACCGGGAGGGCGTCGGCGAAGATGCGGTCGGCCAGGTCGGAGGTCTCGAGCACCCGACGGTCCGAGAGGAACACCTGCGGGTCGTTGTCACCGTTGACCCGCACGACGCCCATCCACTCGTCGTCCTCCTCGACGAACAGCACGACGGTTCCACCCGCGTCGTCGCGCATCTCGTCGACGACGGAGTCGAGGTCCTCGAACTCCGACAGGGACAGCTCCTCGCCGTCCCAGCCGGACGAGGTCCGGGTCATGGCGACCGCCGTGTGGGCCACAGCTCCTCCGTGCTTCTGGTGGTTCGTGCCGTCCGGCTCGTGCACCTTCAGACGTCCACGAGCTCGGGGACTTCGAAGACGGACGCGCGCCTCGAACGGGCCGAGCGGGTCCCCGCGAGCCGTACCGCGGGTCCGTGGCAGTCAAACCCGTGCGGTCGAACCGCGAGGAAGCGTTCCGCCCGGCGACGTCGGCGGGACGGGGGGCTCGCGACGGGGCCGAGGTTCAGCGCGGCGACTCCGGGCAGGGGCCACGGCAGACAGCAACAGGGCTGCGGGGCAGGACCTGCGGAACCGTCCGACGACAACGAAGAGGGACATCGATGGCTGAGCGGTTGACGACGGCACGAGCGCTACACGACGTGGGCCTGGCGGCCTGGTTCGGCGGATCGCTGATGGGGGCGATCGGCATCAACGGCGCCGCGTCCGACGTCGACGACCCGCGTCAGCGTGCCCGCGTGGCGAACGCCGGCTGGGCCCGGTGGACGCCCTTCAACCTCGTGGCGATCGGCGCCCACCTGGTCGGCGCCGTGCAGCTCGCCCGCCGGGACAAGCCGCGCATCGCCGCGCAGAGCGGCGTCACGAGCAACACCGCCGTCAAGACCGCGCTGACGGGCGCCGCGCTGGCCGCCACCGCCTACTCGCGCGTGCTGGGCCAGCGCGTCATGGCCGCCGGGGACGTCCCGGTCGCGGGCGGGACCGACCCGCTGCCGCAGACCCCGCCGGACGTCGCCAAGGCCCAGAAGCAGCTCAAGGCGCTGCAGTGGGCCATCCCGACGCTGACCGGCGGGATGCTCGTCAGCACCTCGCTCGCCGGAGAGCTCGAGCGTCCGCAGGAGACCGCGCTCGGCGTGCTGCGGGCGGTGCCGGGCCGCGTCGGCGCCGGCGCAGCCGGGCTGGGCGAGACCCTCAAGCAGGCGGTCAGCTGACGGCGTACCGCCGCCGAAGCAAGATCGGGCACCGGGCCGAAATACTGGTCCGGTGCCCGCTGCTTCTGCGTCCGCAGCAGGAGGACCGCCCCCGGAGGAACCCGACCGGCGGGCGGTCGTCCGGGACTCGCTCGGCGTGGGCGTCGCCGTCGGGGTCAGTGGCCTGACGTTCGGCGCCGCCGGCAGCGGCGCCGGTCTGTCGGTGCTGCAGTGCTGCGCGACGTCGCTGCTGGTGTTCACCGGGGCGTCGCAGTTCGCGCTGATCGGCGTGATCGGCGGCGGGGGAGCCCCGCTCGCCGGCGCGGCGTCCGCGATCGCGCTCGGCATCCGTAACTCCTTCTACGGCATCCGGCTCGCCTCCCTCCTGCGACCGCACGGGCTTCGACGCGGGGCGCTCGCGCAGGTCGTCATCGACGAGTCGACGGCGATGACCACGGCGCAGCCGACCGACCCGTCGGGCCGGCTGGCGTTCCTCGTCACCGGGGTGACGCTCTACGTCGTCTGGAACCTCGCCACGCTGGTCGGGGCGCTCGGCGCCGAGGCGGTCGGGGACCCGAACGCGCTCGGCATCGATGCCGCCGTGCCGGCCGCCTTCCTCGCCCTGGTGGCGCCGAGGCTGAAGGCGTCCGAGCAACGCCGGACGGCCGTGGCCGCCGTCGTCCTGGCCCTGGCGGCGGTGCCGCTCACCCCGGTCGGGGTGCCGGTGCTGATCGCGGCGGTCGCGGTGCTGCCCGCGCTGCTGCCTCGCCGGGCGGGGCGGCGCCGCTCGGGGCCTGTCGACCCGGGCGGTCGACGGTGACCTGCCGCCCATGATCTGGCTCGCCATCCTGCTCACCGCCGCCGGCTGCTACGCCCTCAAGCTCTCCGGCCTGCTCGTGCCGGCCCGCATCCTCGCCCGTCCCGCCGTGCAAAGGGTCGCCGACCGGCTGCCGGTCGCGCTTCTCATGGCCCTGGTCGCCGTCGGAACGTTCGCCGACGGGCGGCATCTGGTCCTCGACGCCCGAGCCGCCGGGCTCGCCGCCGCCGGCGTCGCCCTGCTGCTGCGGGCGCCGTTCCTGCTGGTGGTGCTGTCGGCGGCGGCCGTCACCGCCCTGGTGCGACTCGCGGCCTGACCCCGGCGCGCCGGCTCGGCTCAGGCCGCGCCGGCCTGCGTCCCGTCGCCCGGCACGGCCTCCAACAGCCCCCGGCGGTGGACCGCCTCGAGCGACAACGTCTTGTAGCCGACCTCGTCGAACAGCACGACGATGCGGTCGCCCTCGTAGCGCATGACCAGCCCGGTGCCCCACGTCGCGTGCCGCACCTGACTCTGCAGCGGGAACGGCGAGTCGCCCGCATCCGGCTGCTCCTCCGCCGTCCCGTCGCTGCAGGTGTCGCAGTTGCCGCACGGCTCGTCGAGCAGTTCGCCGAAGTAGCTCAGCAGGTACTGCCGTCGGCAGTCCTGGGTCTCGGCGTAGCCGCGCATCATCTCCACCCGCGACTCGTCGACCCGCCGGTGCTGATCGGCGACGTCGAGCGCGGCGTCGGTCGCCTTCGCCGGCGGCGGCGCCTCGTCCCGGGCCTCGACCGTGCCGTCGCCGTGCACCTCGACGACGCCCGCTCGTTCGAGCAGGTCGACGAGTCCGGTCAGCTTCGTGTGCTTGAGCCCCGCCTCGTCGGCGAGATCGGTGGGCGAGACGGCCTGTTCGGCGTGCTCGACGAGCGTCGCCACCTTGCGCAAGGCCTTCGCGTCCGGCGTCCCACCGGCGAAGAACCGGCGAAGGCCGAGATCCTCCGGCCGGTAGTACAGGCAGGCCAGGGCGGGCTCGCCGTCGCGACCGGCCCGGCCGACCTCCTGGTAGTAGGAGTCGAGCGAGTCGGCGACGTCGGCGTGCAGCACGAAGCGGACGTCCGCCTTGTCGATGCCCATGCCGAAGGCGGTGGTGGCGACCACCACGTCGAGGTCGCCGGACATGAACTCGGACTGCACCCGCTCGCGGTCGGCGGCCTTCATCCCGGCGTGGTAGGCCGCCGCGGCCATCCCGTACTCGGCGACGCGCTCGGCCAGCGCCTCGGCCCGCTTGCGCGTTGCCACGTAGACGATGCCGGGCTTGGCCTCGCCCATCGCGCGCAGCACGACGGCCTCGTCCTTGTCGTCCTCGTCCTGGAAGGACTCGACCTCGAGGCGCAGGTTGGGCCGGTCGAAGCCGCGGACGATCTGCACCGGGTCGCGCATGTGCAGCCGGTCCAGGATCTCCTCGCGGATCGGCGGGCTGGCCGTCGCGGTCAGCGCCAGGACGGTCGGGTGCCCCAGCTCCTCGATGACCGTGCCCAGGCGCAGGTAGTCGGGCCGGAAGTCGTGTCCCCAGGAGGAGATGCAGTGCGCCTCGTCGACGACGAACAGCGACGGGGAGACCTCCCGCAGCGCCTCGATCGTCTCCGGCTTCGCCAGCTGCTCCGGGGCCAGGAACAGGTACTCGGCGTCCCCGCTGCGGAGCGCGTCGAACGCGGCTGCGGAGGCCTTGGGCCCGATCGCCGAGTTGGCCGCGACCGCCTGGCTGCCGGAGGCCGCGCCGAGGTTGTCGGTCAGGGCGGCGACCTGGTCCCGCTGCAGTGCGATCAGCGGCGAGACGACCACGGTCGGCCCCTCGAGCAGCAGGGCGGGGATCTGGTAGACGGCCGACTTGCCGCCCCCGGTCGGGAGGACGACGAGCGTGTCCCGGCCGGCCAGCAGCGACTGCATGGCCTCGAGCTGGCCGGGGCGCATCCGCGCGAAGCCGAACGTGTTCTGCGCCGTCGTGCGGATGAGGTCGATGCGTTCCGCGGCCCCGGGGTCATCGGGTGCGGCGGCGGGAGCGAGGATGCGTGCGGTGTTCAGGACCGGCACCTTCCGGACAGGCGGCGACGTCCCCGGGTCAGGGGTGGACGTCGACGCCATACCCCTCCGGTCGCGCTCCTAGACGACGACCAACCCGTCGTCGCGCAGCACCCGCTCGAACTCCGACCCCTCGGTCGCCGGCAGGGCGGTGAAGGAGACGTGGTCGTCGGTCACCTTCTCGACCGCGTCGACCATTGCGGTGAGGGTCTGCTCCGGGTCGACGCCCTCGTCGAACAGCACACCGACCACCGGCCAGGTGCGCCCGAGGGGCTCGTCGATCTGGACGAGCAGCATCGTCACCTTCTGCACGCCGGTCGCGCCCGTGGCGACGCCGCGCAACGCGTCGAGCACCTCGGTCGGCGGCTCGATCGGGGTCCCGGCGCGGAACCGGGTCGCGGGCCCCAGGTCGTAGGACTCCTCGACGGGGGCTCCCGCCGCGAGCAGCTTCAGCCGGTCGATGACCGTGTTCGGCAGCAGCACACCGCCCTCGCTCGACGCGTCGAGCGCCAGTCCCGCGCCGTCGGGCCACCCGGGCAGCAGGTCGGCGAGCAGCGACTCGTGCCACACCGGGGAATCGCCTTCCGGGAACCAGTCGACCATCCGCTGCTGCGAGGTGAAGGCGACGACGTAGTTGGTGCCCTCGTTCTCGATCAACGGCAGCGGCAGGTCCTCACCCGGCTCCAGCGACCGGGCACCCGGCTCGGAGCCGGCCATCTCGGGTGGCAGCGGAACGCAGATCGACGCGCGGACCAACGTCCGCATCAACAGCGACCCGTCGCCCGACTCCCGCGCGACGGTCAGCACCTCTGCCAGCTCCTCGGGACCCGCGACCGCGTCGGGGGGCAGGCCTTCGGGACCGTTCGTGGGCTGCTCGGAAGGGTTGTCCGGCATTGACACGGTGTGCTCCTTCGCGTGGCTGACCGTCCCAGCCTGCCAGGGTCGGAAGCAAAACCGGACAGAGTTCCGCGAAGGAGTGGGTGACGGAGCGCGCGAAGGAGCCAGGCGGGGCCGGGAAGTTCGATCGCCGATGTGCCAACTCGGACAGAAGGGGCACGGAAAGTCCGTGGAATCGACTCCGGCGGTGCTCGACACATCGGCGCCCGCGACGAACCGGCATCCGGCCGCGCTCGCGGGCCCGCCGGTCGACTGGAGCCGCGTCGACCGGGTCCTCGTGGTGCGCCTCGACAATCTCGGCGACGTGGTGCTCACCGGCCCGCTGATCCGCGGGGTGCGCGCCGCGCTGCGGCCGGAGGCCCGCCTGGACGTGTTGGCCAGTCCCGGCGGGGCGACGATCGCGCCGCTGCTGCCGGGCGTCGACGACGTCCTCACCTGGCGCGCCTCCTGGCAGGACGCGAATGCGTCCCTGCCGCAGGACCCCGCCCGCGAACTGGAACTCGTCGACACCCTGCGGGGTTACGACGCCGTCCTCATCTCGACCTCGTTCTCCCAGTCGCCGTGGCCCGCCGCCTACGCCGCGTATCTCGCGGGCGTCGGGATCCGCGTCGCCCAGTCCCGCGAGTTCGGCGGCAGCCTGCTCACGCATTGGCTCCTGCCGGCCGAGGACGACGAGCACGCGCACCAGGTGGACAGGTCGCTGCGGCTGGCCGCGGCCGCCGGCATCGCGTCGGCGGGCGAGCATCTCGAGTTGACCCGGCCCGACGTCCCGGCGCCGGTCGAGGGGGAGTACGTGCTGCTGGCGCCCGGCGCGTCCGCGCCGTCGCGCCGCTACCCGGACTTCCGGGCGGTGACCGAGCAGCTGCGCGCCGAGGGGCTGCGCGTCCTCGTGACGGGCCCGGAGAAGGAGCGCCCGCTGCTCGAGGAGGTCAGCGGAGGCGTCGACTGCCTCGCCGGCGACCTCGACGTCCCCGGCCTCGTCGCCGCCGTCGACGGCGCTGCGTTGGTCGTCACGAACAACTCGGGCAGCATGCACGTCGCCGACGCGCTGCGGGTCCCGTCGGTCGTCCTGTTCGCCGGTACCGAGCGGCTGAGTCAGTACGCGCCGCGGGCCGGTGTGGCGACGGTGCTCTCGCGCCCGGTCGGCTGCAGCCCGTGCCGTGCGTTCGTCTGCCCGTACGAGCAGCAGTGTCTGGACGTGGACCCGCGGCAGGTCGTCGCCGCCGTGCTGGCCCGGCTCGGGCGCTCCGCCCGCACGGATCCGGTCGCGAACGGGAAGTCCCGCAAGGGTCGCAAGCCCGAGGTGGCGAGGTTGGCAGCATGAGCGCCCCCGCCCGATCGACCCCTGCCCGACCGACCCCCGCCCGACCAAGGGTCCTGACGTGGCACGTGCACGGCTCGTACCTCTGGTACCTGTCGCACGCCGACGTCGATTTCTACCTTCCGGTCACCGACGGTCGTCCCGAGGGCTACGGCGGTCGCAGCGGCTCGTTCGCCTGGCCGGACAACGTGCACGACCTCCCCGCCGACGAGGTCGCGGACGCCGACTTCGACGTCGTCCTCACGCAGTCGATCCGAAACTGGGAGATCGACCGGCACGAGATCCTCTCGCCGGCACAGCTGCGGGACCTGCCCCGCGTCCATCTCGAGCACGACCCGCCGAAGGGCTGGCCGAACGACGCCGAGCATCCGGTGCAGGACCCCGGGACGCTGCTGGTGCACGTCACCCCCTTCAACGCCCTGATGTGGGACAGCGGCCGCACGCCCACCCGGGTGATCGACCACGGTGTCGTCGTGCCGGGGGGCCTGGAGTGGAGCGGCCGGCTGGAGCGCGGCATCACGGTCGTGAACAACCTCGGACGACGCGGGCGGCGCCTCGGCCCGGACATCTTCCGCGCCGTCGCCGACCAGGTCCCGCTCGACCTCGCAGGCATGAACAGCGACGAGTTCCCGGAGGGCATCGGCGACGTCGGGCTCAGCGACCTGCACCGCCGCCTCGTCGACTACCGGTTCTTCTTCAACCCGATCCGCTACACCTCTCTCGGCCTCGCGGTGTGCGAGGCCCTGGCGCTCGGGCTGCCGGTGCTGGGACTCGCCACCACCGAGATGTCGTCTGCGGTGGAGAACGGGGTCAGCGGCTACGTCGAGACCGACCCCGCCCGCCTGGTGGAGCACGCCCGCCGGTTGCTGGCCGACCCGGCCGAGGCCGCGGCCCTGTCCGAGGGGGCACGCAAGCGCGCGGCCGAGCGTTTCGGCATCGACCGGTTCGCCGCGGACTGGACCGCCCTGCTGACCGAGACCGCGAACGGGACCGTCCCGTGAACCCGCTGACCATCGTCGAGCGCATCGACGAGCTGTCCGCCCTGGTGATCGGGGAGCCCATCCTCGACGGCTGGCTCTCCGGCGACTCGCTGCGGCTCTCCCGCGAGGCGCCCGTCCAGGTCGTCGACGTCACCGACCCGCAGCTGCTGCCCGGCGGAGCCGGCAACACGGCCGTCAACCTCGCGGCGCTCGGCGCCGAGGTCCGGCTGCTCGGGGCCGTCGGCGACGACCACGACGGCGCCGAGCTCCGGCGCGTCCTGCGGGCCGGCCGCGTCCGCAGCGACGACGTGCTGGTCGTGCCGGGACGACGCACGCTGGCGAAGCGGCGGATCCTGGCCGGCGAGCAGATGCTGCTGCGCTACGACGAGGGGGACGCCGGCGCCCTGCCGGACGAGGCGGAGGACCGGCTTCTGGCGCGTCTCGAGGCCCTCTATCCGCTGGTCGACGTCGTCGTCGTGAGCGACTACGACTGCGGGTTGCTGACCGAGCGGGTGATCGAGCGGATAGCCGACCTGCAGCGCCGGGCGCCGGCGGTGCTGGTCGTCGACGCCCGTGACCCCGGCCGGTGGCGCCGCGTGGGCGCGGTGGCGGTCAAGCCGAACGCCGGCGAGGTGGAACGCCTTCTCGGGCGGCCGCTGCCGGTCGGCGAGCGGGCCGCCGCCGTCGAGGCGTTCGGCCGAGGAGCTGCTCGAGCGCACCGGCGCCGAACTGGTGGCCGCCACCCTCGACGTCGAGGGCGGCGTCCTCGTCGAGCGCGGCCGTCCGCCCTACCGGCTCTGGTCCCGGCCGACGGCGTCGTCGCGGGCCGCCGGGGCGGGCGACTCGTTCACCGCAGCCCTCGCCCTGGCCCTCGGGGCCGGGGCCGACGCCGCCCTCGCCGGCGAGGTGGCCACCGCCGCGGCCGGTGTGGTCTGCGGTCGCGCCGCCACCGTCGCCTGCACCGCCGACGAGCTGCGGGCCGCGCTGCTGCACTCGGGCGCCGACGGCGGGGCGGTGCTCGACCTCACCCGGCTCGGGCCGGTGGTGCGGGCGCACCGGCTGCGCGGGCGCCGCGTCATCGTCACCAACGGCGTGTTCGACGTGCTGCACCGCGGTCACGTGACCTACCTGAACCAGGCGAAGTCCCTCGGCGACGTGCTGGTGGTCGGGCTCAACAGCGACGAGTCGGTCCGGCGGCTCAAGGGCCCGGAGCGGCCGCTGAACCCGGCCGAGGACCGGGCTGCCGTGCTGTCGAACCTGTCCTGCGTCGACCACGTCGTGGTCTTCGACGGGGACACCAGCGTCGACGTCCTCGACGTCGTCCAGCCCGACGTCTACGTCAAGGGCGGCGACTACACACCGGAGATGCTGCCGGAGGCGCCGCACGTCGAGGCGATCGGCGGCGAGATCGTGATCCTTCCCTACCTGGAGGACCGCAGCACGACCGGTCTCGTCGCCCGCATCCGCGGCTCGGGCGCGGATGCGCAGGCGGACCCGGACGCCGGGGACGACTCGGCGCTGCGTACGACCTCGTGAGCGGCGCCGTCGAGCCCCTCGCCGGCGCCGACGTCGAGGTGCTGATCCCGACCTACGAGCGGGAGGCGGCCCTCGCCGTCACCCTGACCGGCCTGGTCGGCCAGCGCGTGCTTCCTTCGCGGGTGCGGGTCGCCGACCAGTCCGAGGCCGGTACCGCCGTGCACTCACCGCTCGTCGCCGGCGTCCTGCGGGTGCTCCGGCAGCGGGGGGTCGACGTCGAGGTCCTGCACCACCCGAGCGGCGAGGGCGTGATCGAGAACCGGGCGTTCCTGCTCGAGCAGGCGCGGCGGCCTTATCTGCTCTACCTCGACGACGACATCGTTCTCGAGCCCGAGTCGCTCCTGCGGCTGCTCGACGCGATGTCCGAGCTGCGGGTCGGTTTCGTCGCGATGGCGATGACGGGGCTCTCCTTTCTCGACGACGTGCGCGAGCACGACTGGCAGGCCTTCGAGCCGCTGGCGGCCGGTGTGCGGCCGGAGCCGGAGCGGGTCCGGAAGTCGGACCCGGGCTGGGAACGATGGCGGCTGCACAACGCGGCCAACCCCACCCACCTCGGTCAGCGGCTCGGGCTGTCGCCGTTCTCCGAACGGTGGGTGGCCTACCGGGTGGCCTGGGCGGCCGGTTGCGTGCTGTTCGACCGGAACGTGCTGAGGGCGACGGGCGGCTTCGACTTCTGGCGCGAGTTGGGGCGCGGTGCCTACGGCGAGGACGTGGTCGCCCAGCTGCGGGTGCTCGAGGCGGCCGGCGGTGTCGGCCTGCTGCCGACGGGGGCGCACCACCTCGAGCTGCCCACCACCGTGGGCTCCCGGACCGTCGACGCCTACGAAGCACTGCTCGGACAAGCGAGCCGGGAGCCGGACGAGCCTGTGGACGACCAGAACGGGCGGAGTTCGCCAGGCAGTAACCTGCACGCAACCGGACAAAGCTGACGCTCCGTGATGCCGATGGTCCGTGCTGCGGGTTTGAGCAGCCGGTCCATGCGGGCACTCGCTGGAGCAGCCGTCGTCTCGGCGGTGGTCCGTCTGCCGTGACCCGGAGTGTCGACACTCGTTGGGGTAGATGGATGTGTGGGGGCCGATGGTTGAGGAGGTAGCGAGCGTTGTCGACTGACGAGCGCTCTGCGCGTCCCCTGGACGCGTCGGTTCCCGGACCGGAGTCCCCGCCTGCCGGGACGGTGCGGAGTGAGGCACGACGGACGGTGCGTCGCCGCCCGTCGCCGGTCGTTGACGCCGAACCGGGCGCTCGTCCCCGCCGTCGTCCGGCCGGGGACACCGCACGCCGCAGCCGCGTCCCGGGCGCCGCTGGCCGCCCGAGGTCGGGCGCGCGTCCGGCTCGCGGCGCCGCGGGCGGTTCGGGCCGGCCACGTAGGCCGCGTTCCGGCGCCGCCCCGTCCCGTCCCCCGCGTCGGCGTATCCCGCACGGCGTGCTGGTCGCCATGGTCGCCGTCATGCTCGCGGGCGTCAGCAGCATCGCCGGCGTCACCGTGGCCCAGCGCGGCGGCGACAACGGCGTTCGCTACGAGCAGGTGCCGGTCGGCGCCGGCGGCGTCGACGGTGACACCGACGTCGCCGCCGCGAACCAGGCCATCTTCAACGGCAAGGGCGCGTCGGTCGCGACCAACCCGACCGGTGCCGTCAACCCCGGGAGAGGCACCGGCGGGGGCAGCGGTGCCACTTCCGCGCCTCCCGTGGCGCCGATGAAGGACCGGGTCGACCCGGACGTGCTCGTCGTCGCGAAGAAGCCGATCACCTCCGACCAGCTCGCCAAGGTCAAGCGCGCCACCAAGCCGGACAGCGTCCTGCAGATCGACGGTGCCCGCGTCAAGCTCGGCGAGGGCACCACGACCGCGGTCGGTGTCGACCCCTCGACGTTCCGGAACTACGCCCCCGACAACACGGCGCAGGTCGACGCCCTGTGGCAACGGATCGCGAGCGGCGACGTAGCGGTGGCCCACGCGGTCGCCAGCGCCCTCGGGGTCAAGCTCGGCGACCGCACCAAGATCGGGCGCGAGACGCAGAAGGAGTTCCGGGTCGGCGCCTTCGCCACCACCCGGCTGGCCGGTGTCGGCGTCGTGGCCGACCGCAGCCGCTCGGCCGACCTCGGCCTCGTCAAGGGTGGCGTCCTCGTCATCAAGCTCGGGAAGGACGCCGACCCGGTCGCCGCGGCGAAGGCGGCGCAGCAGGCCGTGCCGGGCTCCGACGCCGACGCGCTGCGGTTCGTGGTCAACACCGGCGCGGGCAGCACGACGACCGGCGGACCGGTGGTCACCGGAGGCGTCCCCGTCATCGGCCGTGGCTGGACCCTGCCGCTGCGGCTCGGCACGTTCGCGCTCAGCCAGCGCTTCGGCGTCCGCAACGGCCGGGACGCCAACGGGCACCCCGGCATCGACCTCGCGGCGCCGCTGGGCACCCCGATCTACGCCGCGTCCGAGGGCGACGTCCTGTACTGGGGCCCGGCCCAGGGCTTCGGCAACTGGATCGTGCTGCAGCACCCCGGCGGCGTGCAGACCGTCTACGGGCACATGCGCTACCAGGACCTGCTGATCCCGCCGGATGCGCACGTCAAGGTCGGGCAGAACATCGCCCGGGTCGGATCCGAGGGCATGTCCACCGGGCCGCACCTGCACTTCGAGGTGCACATCGACAACCAGCGGACCGACCCGATCGCCTTCCTCAACGCCCAGGGCGTCAACAACATCCGCTGATCGGCACCGACTTCAGCTGAGCGGAGCAGTCGGTGCCGGGGCTCACCGGCGACCTCTGGCAGGCTAGGCGGGGATGACTCCCGCCCCGCCCCGACTGCCGCTGCGGACCCGGCTGGCCCTGATCGCCGAGCGGGCCGCGTCCGGTGCCTCGCGCCGACTCGGCCGTGGGTCCGGCGAGATGATCGGCGGCAAGGTCGCGCTGAAGGTCGATCCGGACGTGCTGGCCGCCGTCGCCGCCGATCGTCCCGCGGCCTGCGTCAGCGGCACGAACGGCAAGACCACCACGACCCGGATGCTGGCCGCCGCGCTCGGCGTGCAGGGCCCGGTGGCCAGCAACTCCGGGGGCGCGAACATGACGCCTGGGGTCATCCACGCCCTCGCGCGGCGCCCGGTGGCCGGCCCCGCCGCCCTCGAGGTCGACGAGATCTGGCTGCCGCAGGTGGCTCGGGCCGTGCGGCCGCGCGCCGTCGCGCTGCTCAACATCAGCCGGGACCAGCTGGACCGCTCCAACGAGACCCGTCGGATCGCCGTTCTGTGGCGCAGGCTCGGTGAGGAGCTCGGCACGGGGCCGGCTGCCCGCCCGGGCGAGCCTGGTGCGCCGGGTGAGGACGGGTGCACCGCCGTCGCCAACTGCGACGACCCGCTGGTCGTCTACGCCGCCCTCGGCTACTCGCGCCAGGTCTGGGTCTCCGCGGGCCAGAACTGGACCGCCGACGCGATGGTCTGCCCTGTCGACGCGGCGCTGCTCTCGCGCGACGGACTGCACTGGTCGTGCGGTTCGTGCGGGTTCGCCCGCCCGACGCCGCAGATCGAGGTGACCGGACTCGACAGCCTCCTCTGGCGCGGGAAGCCGAAGACGGTCGCGCTCACGCTGCCCGGCCGGGTCAACGTCGGCAACGCCGCCATCGCCGCCGCCACCGCCGAGACCTTCGGCGTCGAGGTGGACGACGCCCTGGACGCGATGTCCGGGCTCGACGCGGTGCAGGGCCGGTACTCCATCGCCCCGGTCGCGCCGGGCCGTCGTGCCCGGCTCCTGCTCGCGAAGAACCCGGCCGGTTGGGTGGAGATGCTCGAACTGCTCGACGGCGGGCCGCGGCGTCCCGTCGTCGTCGACTTCAACAGCCGGACGGCGGACGGGCGGGACCCGTCCTGGCTGTGGGACGTTCCCTTCGAGCGGCTGGCGGGGCGGGAGGTGCTCGTCTGCGGCGAGCGACGGGAGGACGTCAGCGTCCGCCTCGCCTACGCCGGCGTCCCGCACACGCTGGCTGACTCGGTCGAGGCCGCGGCGCGGGCGGCGACGACGGTGCGGACCGGTGACGACGGTCACGGGGGCGCCGACGGGGTCGACGGCATGGTCGACGGCATGGTCGACGTTGTCGCCAACTACACCGCCTTCCGCGACCTGCTGCGCCGGCTCGAGCCGGCCGGAGCCCCGACCCCCAGCCGAGCGGAGCCCGTGCGATGAGCGAGGCGTCGGCGCCCGCGGAACAGCGCCCGGACAGGGGCAGCGACGACAACTCCGGCGACAGGGCCGGCGACAGGGCCAGCGGCGAGGGCTTCTTCGGCAGCCGCGACGCCGAGGGACATCCCCGGCCGACCGAGAAGTCCGCGCCGGGAGCCCGGCCGCACAGGGAGTCGACGACCCGCATCGCGCTCGTCTATCCGGAGTTGCTCGGCACCTACGGCGACGGCGGCAACGCCCTCGTACTCAGCCAGCGGCTGCGCTGGCGCGGTCTCGACGCCGAGGTGGTGTCCGTACCTGCGGGCGAGACGGTGCCGACCTCGTGCGACCTGTACCTGCTCGGAGGCGGGGAGGACGAGCCCCAGGTACTGGCCGCCGAGGGCATGCGGCGCGAGAACTCGCTGCGGCGGGCGGTCGAGGGCGGCGCCACGGTCTTCGCGGTCTGCGCCGGCTTCCAGATCGTGGGCGAGACGTTCCTCGGCGCCGACGGCAAGCAGCACGACGGCGTCGGCCTGCTCGGGCTCGAGACGCGGCGGACGTTCGGGAGTGCGGACGACCCGACGCCGCCCCGCGCGGTCGGCGACATCGTCGTCGCGCCCGACCCGGAGTTCGACCTGCCCCTGCTGCTCGGGTACGAGAACCACGGCGGCCGTACCCGACCGGTCCCGGATGCGCCGGGCAAGCGGCTCGGCACGGTGCGGGTCGGCATCGGCAACGGCACGCCGGACCGGGCCGAGGGACACGTGGCCGACGTCGGCGACGGGCGGGTTCTCGCCACCTACCTGCACGGCCCGGTGCTCGCCCAGAACCCCGCGCTCGCCGACCTGCTGCTGCGATGGGTGCATCCGGACCTGGCGCCGTTCGACGGACCGGCGGAGGCGGACCGCCTGCGGCGGGTGCGCCTGCGGGCGCTCGACGTCGCCTGAGCCTGCCGCCGCGCGCCGGGCCGCCCGGGCTTCGAGCCGGCTCCGTCAGACCTCGAGCAGGACCGTGACCGGCCCGTCGTTGACCAGGCCGACCTGCATGTCGGCCCCGAAGACGCCGGCGGCGACCTCCGCGCCGCGGGCGCGGAGTTCCTCGATCACCCGCTCGACGAGCGGCTCGGCCACCGGTCCCGGTGCGGCCGCGTTCCAGGACGGCCGCCGTCCCTTCCTGGTGTCGGCGTAGAGCGTGAACTGACTGACCACGAGCAGCGGCGCGCCCACCTGTTCGGCCGATCGCTCGCCGTCGAGGATCCGCAGCGTGTGGGCCTTGCGGGCCAGTGCCACGGCCTCGTCCGGGGTGTCGGTGTGCGTGACCCCGACGAGCAGCAGGAGCCCGGCGCCGATCTCGCCGACCACGCGTCCGTCCACGCTCACGTCCGCCCGCGTCACCCGCTGCACCACCGCCCGCACGTCGCCATCCTGCCGCGGCTTCGACCGCGGCCTCGACTGCGCCTCTGTCAGGCGGCGACCAGCTCGCGGGCCTCCTGTTCGTCCGACGCAGCCGGCTGCGAGCCCTCCAACGGTCGGCGGGCCGTCTCCCGCATGAGGTAGATGCTCCCGGCCCCGATGACGCCGGCCGCCACCAGGTAGTAGCCGGGCCAGGTGAGGTCGCCGGTCGCCGTCACCAGTGCAGCGACGATGGTCGCGGTCGTCCCCCCGAAGGCCGAGACGAAGATGTTGAAGGTGATCGACAGGCCGCTGTAGCGGATGCTGGTCGGGAACATCGCGGGCAGGGTCGACGGGGCCGTCGAGGAGAAGCAGACCAACGTCAATCCCATGATCAACAGACCCGCGAACGTCGCCACGATGCTGCCCACCCGCAGCAGCAGGACGGAAGGGATCCCGAGAACGATCAGAGCAGCGCAGCCGGTCAACAGCACCCGCCGCCGTCCCACCCGGTCGCTGAGCCGGCCGAGGAAGGCGACGAGAACGATGAGGATGACGAGCACCGATATCTGCAAGAGGTCGGAGGTGGTCTGTCCGACCCCCGCCCGGCCCGCATCCGGGAGCGTCGAGGTCAGGTACGTCGGCATGTAGCTGGTGAGCATGTAGTTCGTGATGTTCCATGCGATGACCAGTCCGCCGGCCAGCAGCAGGACCCGCCAGTGGTCGACGAAGACCGACCGGAACGCCTGCTTCGGCGCGGTGCCGGCATCCTCGTCCGAGCTCTCGATCATCTGCCGGAAGGCCGGGGTTTCCTCCAGTCGGAGCCGCAGGTAGATGCCGATGATCCCGAGCGGAAGGGCGACGAGGAAGGGAATCCGCCACCCCCAGCTGAGCATCTGCTGGTGCGACAGCACCGCGGTCAGGATCGTCACCAGCCCGGCGCCCATCGCGTAGCCGGTGAGCGTGCCGAACTCGAGGCAGCTGCAGAAGAAGCCGCGCTTGCGGTCGGCGCTGTACTCCGCGATGAAGGTCATCGCCCCCGCGTACTCGCCACCGGTGGAGAAGCCTTGGACCAGCCGGACGGCGAGGACGAGCAGGGGTGCGGCGATGCCGATGCTCGCGTAGCTCGGGATCAGACCGAGCGCGAAGGTCGCCGTGGCCATGAGCAGGACGGTCAGGGCCAGCACCTTCGTGCGTCCGATGCGGTCGCCCAGCGGCCCGAAGAACAGCCCGCCGAGCGGACGGACCAGGAAGGAAGCGGCGAAGGTGCCGAAGGCGGCGATCTGCCCGGTTCCGGTCGGAAGCCCGGTGAAGAAGACGTCGGTGAGGACCACGACCAGATAGGAGTAGACCCCGAAGTCGAACCACTCCGTGACGTTGCCGATCGTGGCGGCGGCGACAGCCCGGCGCATGGTGCGCTCGTCCGTGACGGTGATTCCGTTGACGGTTCCGACGGCGTCGGCGTCCGCCGTTGCCACCCCGCCCTCGGGGGGCGGATTCGCATCCGACATGTCGCGGGGCACCTCCTCGCAGGCGCCGCCCGACCATCGGATCGGCGTGAAAAGGTCAACTGGCCGTGGTGGTCCTTTCCCGATATGTACACATTTTCACCACATCGTGCCTGCGACTTGTGCGGCGTCGACCACGTCGCGCCGTCGGCTACCGGTCGAGTTCCGGGAGGATCAGGTAGCTCCCGACCAGGAACAGTCCGGCGCTCACCAGGGACAGCAGCAGTCCCGCCGAATCGCCGTCCGCGATCACCGGCAGATCCACCGAGACACTCGTCATCAGGCTCCCGAGCAGGAACCCGGCTGCTCCCACGAAGTTCAGCGCCGCACGGCACCACGCCAGGTTCCGCGGCTCCCACCAGAAGCGGGCCACCCGGACCTCGCGTACCTCGACACCGATCATGACGACCCAAATGATCGAGGCGAGCACGGTCAGCGCCCTGGCCACGAAGGCGACAAACGATGATCCGTCGGCCCAACCGATTTCCAGGACCGCCCGGATCACGAACAGCAGGGAGCCCAACAGCAGCGCCAGCGTGACGACGTAGCCGAGTCGATCGGGCTGCCATCCCCACCAGCGGTAGCCCCGGGCTCCCTGATCGTTGTCGCGGAGATCATCTGCGGCGTTCAGAGCCGAGACGAGCCCGAAGTAGGAGCCGAAGGCGTAGATGCCGGACGCGGCCAGGTACCACCACCACGCCGACGAGGGCGCGATGTTGCCGGTGAGCCGGCCCGCAACCGCGATCAGCAGCACCATGGACGCGAGCAGGTAGTTGACCGCCATCCACCAGGACAACCGCTCGGGGCGCCAGAGGGCGTGGACGGGGCTGGTGGCGTGCCCGATGTCCAGCAGTGCCCTGGCCGGCCGCCGGAGCTCGCAGCCCAGGCGGTGGCGTCGTGAGGTCCAGATCCGCGTGGAGCCGTCGGGCAGGCGGTAGACGATGCGCGTGTAGAAGGGGCCGAACCGGTCGACCCGTTCCACCCGCCAGTCCGGCGGCGCTTCGAGTCCGACCTCGCCACCTGGCCGGGCTCCGGCCGCGAGTTGGCGTGCGACGCCCCACGACAGGCCGATCGGCGTCCGGCCCGGCAGCACGGAACGAAGTCGAGACATGACTGTCCCCGGACCTGCTCGTCCCGTGGAAGGACAAACGAGGAAGAACAGGGGGAGCACCAGGGGAAACGGTCGCGGAGCCGGACCATGGGAACGCGCCCGGGACGGCGACGACCGCTAAATGTCGGAGGGTCGACCTAGCCTGCTCGTGTGCTGCTGCTCCACACTTCCGACTGGCATCTCGGCCGCTCCCTGCACCGGGTCGACCTGCGCGACGCGCAGGTCGCGTTCCTCGACCATCTCGTCGACGTCGTCCGGCGGGAGAAGGTCGATCTCGTCCTCGTCGCCGGCGACGTCTACGACCGGGCGATCCCGCCGCTGGAGGCGGTCGACGCCTGCGCCGACGCACTCTGGCGGTTCCGGGACGCCGGGGCGAGGGTCGTGGTGACGAGCGGCAACCACGACTCGGCGCGGCGGCTCGGCTTCGGCAGCCGGCTCGTCGACGCGGCCGGCGTCCACATCCGCACCTCGGCGGCGGAGGTCGCGGCCCCCGTGGTGGTCGAGGATCGGTACGGGCCGGTCGGCGTCTACGCCCTGCCGTACCTGGAGCCGGAGGCGGCGCGCTGGGAGCTGCCGGCGGCGCCGGACGGCGAGGCCACGTTGCCGGCCCGCGACCACGCCGCGGTACTCGACCGGGCGATGCACTGCGTGCACGCCGATCGCCGAGCTCGGCGGCTGTCCCGCACCGTGGTGCTGGCGCACGCCTGGGTGACCGGCGGGGCGGTCAGCGACTCGGAGCGTGACATCGCGATCGGCGGCGTCGGATCCGTGCCGGCGCACCTGTTCGACGGGGTGGACTACGCAGCGCTCGGTCACCTGCACGGCGCCCAGGCGCTGTCGGAGGGCCTGCGCTACAGCGGCTCCCCGTTGCCGTACTCCTTCTCGGAGGCGAACCACCGCAAGGGCAGCTGGCTGGTCGAGCTCGACGCCGCCGGTCTGCACCGGGTGGAGAAGATCGAGGCGCCCGTGCACCGCCGGCTCTCCACGGTCCGCGGCGCGCTGGACGAGCTGCTACGGGCGCCGGAGCACGCGGCGGCGGAGGCGGACTTCCTGTCCGTGGTGCTCACCGATCCCTCCCGGCCGGAGGACGCGATGAACCGGTTGCGTCGGCGGTTCCCCCACGTGCTGGTGCTGGACTGGCAGCCCGAGGGCGGCGTCG
Source organism: uncultured Actinomycetota bacterium (assembly GCA_963783105.1). Classification (GTDB taxonomy): domain Bacteria; phylum Actinomycetota; class Actinomycetes; order Frankiales; family Frankiaceae; genus JAVEDQ01. Next base: position 95,696 of record CAWAMI010000001.1, on the reverse strand, counting down.
AGGACGACCGGACCTACCGCGCCCGGGTCCGCGGGCGCAGTGACCTCGAGGTCACGGAGGGCTTCGTCGCCCACGTGCGCCGCACCGAGGCGAGCGCCGCCGAGCGCGATCTGCTGTCGAGCGCGCTCACCGAGGGCGTCAGGTCCGAGAGTCTCAGGTCCGAGAGTCCCACTGCCGGGGCGGCGGCCTGATGCGCCCGCACCGGCTCACGCTGACCGCCTTCGGGCCCTTCGCCGAACAGGTGACCGTCGACTTCGACCGGATGACCGCCGGCGGGCTGTTCCTGCTGCAGGGCGACACCGGCTCGGGCAAGACCAGCATCCTCGACGGGCTGGCCTTCGCGCTCTACGGGCGCGTGCCCGGGCAACGCGCCGGGGTGAACCGGCTGCGGTCGGACCACGCGGAGCCGGCGGTGCGGACCTGCGTCGAGCTCGAGGTCACGATCGCCGGTCGCCGGCTGCGGATCCAGCGTTGGCCGGAGCAGGAGCGGCCCAAGCTGCGTGGCGCGGGCACGACGAAGGACCAGGCGAAGATCCTGCTGCAGGAGGCGGTGGACGGCGGCTGGGCGCCGGTCTCGGAGCGGGTGGGTGAAGCCGACGCGGAGCTGATCCGCCTGCTCGGGATGTCGGTCGACCAGTTCCACCAGGTCGTCCTGCTGCCGCAGGGCGAGTTCGCGCGCTTCCTGCGCAGCGGGGCCGCCGAACGGGCACAGCTGCTCCAGCGGTTGTTCGCGACCGACCGCTTCCGCCGCGTGGAGGACTGGCTGGCGGAACGCCGCCGCAGCTGTTCCGCCGCGCTCGCCGCCGCCGAGGCAGCCGTGCTCCGGACGGCCGCCCGGGTGGCGCAGGCCGCGGGGCTCGCCGAGCCCGAATTGGGCGAGGAGGGGATTCCGCCGCAGGGGTGGGCGACCTCGGTCGCCGAGCAGGCGGCCGACGCCGCTCAGGTCGCCGAGTCCGACGCGGAGCGGACCCGGAAGGCTCAGGCCGACGCCGAAGCCGTCCTGCACGAGGCGCGAGAGATGGGCCGGCGCCAGTCCCGGCGGCGGGAGCTGCTGTCCCGGCAGAGCGCCCTCGAACAGCAACGCCCCGCGCTGACCGAGGCGGAGGCCCGCCTGGACGAGGCGCGAAGGGCGGCCGAGCTGCGCGGCGGGCTGGAACAGCGCGCGCGCCGACGGGCCGCCGCTGCCGAGCGGTCGGACGAGGTTCGCCGAGGGCGTCGCACGCTGGAGCCCTTCGGCCTGGCCGAGGCGGATGCAGCCCAGCTAAGGGCGGCGGCCGAGCTCCGCCGTCGCCGCCTCGGGCGACTCGACGAGGCGCGACGTCTCGAACAGGAGCTCCGTGAGGTCGCCGGACAACGCGAGACGGCGGAGCGCGGAGGTCTCGAGGCCCGGCGACGTTCGGCGTCGCTCGAGAAGGAGCTCGCCGACCTGCCGCAGCAGCGGAAGAGTCTGGACGCTCGACTGGCCGACCTCGACGGGCTGCGGCTCCGGATTCCCGTGCTGGAGGCGGACGCGGCGCGGCTGCGGCGCGCCGCCAGGGACGCGGCACGGCTCGAGAGCTGCCGAACGGAGCGCTCCGGCAGGGGCCGCGAGCTGCTCGAGGCCCGGGAGTCGGCGGTCAGCCTCCGGGAGGAGGCGACACGGCTGCGCACCGAGCGGGTGGACTCGATGATCGCCGAGTTGGCCGCGGCCCTGGTCGACGGCGACCCCTGTCCCGTCTGCGGAGCCAGCGAGCACCCCGACCCGTCGGAGGTGCGCGGGTCGCGGGTGACCCGGGAGCAGGAGGACGCTGCCCGGGCGGCCGCCGAACAGGCCCAGCAGGTCGTCGCGGACCTGTCCGCGGCGGTGGCGCGGCTCGACGCCGAGATCGAGGGTCTCGAGGTCCGGCTGGCCGAGGCGGACGCCGCTGGCTCCACGGCAGGGGCGTTGGCGACCGATGCGGACCGCACCGAACGAGAGGTCGGACAGGCGCGCCGAGCGGTCGAGGACACCTCCGATCTGGCCGAGCAGCGCCGCCGGCTCGACGAGCGGGAGCGGGAGCAGCGGGAGCTTCTCGCGCTCGCGCGGGGGGAGATCGAGTCGCTGACCGCCCGTGCCGCCGACGCCGAGGCGCGGGGCACGGCCCTGGGCGACCGGCTCGCCTCGCTGCTCGACGGCGCCGCCGACGTCGACACCGCCTTCCGCCGCGAGGAGCGGGTCGTGCAGGCCGTCGAGGCGCTGCTCGGCACCCTCGACCGTGCCGCGGCCGCGGAGCAGGAGGTGCTGTCCGTCGAGGCCGATCTCGCCGCCGGAGTCGTCGCGGCCGGCTTCCCCGACGTCGCCGCCGCCGAGCGGGCCCTGCTCGCCCCCGACGAGGTCCAGCAGTTGCAGCGGACCGTCGACGAGTGGCGCTCCGCCGATGCGGCCCTGGGCGCGGCGCTGGCGGACCCGGACGTCGACGTGGCCCTCGACCCACCCGCGGTGGTCACCGACGCCGAGACGGCGCTGGTCGCGGCGCGTGCGGCCGCACGCGCCGGTGCGGCGGCGGCGGTCGCCGCGAGGTCGCGCGCCGACGAGCTGGAGCGGCTGGTGCCGGCGTTCGAGACGGAGCTGCGGGCCGTCGAGCCGCTGCGGGAGCGGGCGGCGGAGGTGCGCCGCCTCGCCGACCTCGCCGCGGGGCAGGGGGCGAACCGGCTGCGCATGACGCTGTCGGCGTACGTTCTCGCCGCCCGGCTCGAGGAGGTCGCGGCGGTGGCGAGCGAGCGGCTGCGCCGGATGACCCAGGGTCGCTACACGCTCGTCCACACCGACGGCGCCGTTCGCGGCGGCGCCCGGTCCGGGCTCGGGCTGCTCGCCCGGGACAGCTGGACGGGGCAGGACCGGGACACGGCCACCCTCTCGGGCGGCGAGACATTCCTGGCGAGCCTGGCGCTGGCGCTCGCGCTGGGAGACGTCGTCACGGCCGAGTCCGGGGGTGCCGACATCGAGGCGCTGTTCGTGGACGAAGGGTTCGGCTCCCTGGACGACGAGACGCTCGAGGAGGTGATGGACACCCTCGACGGCCTGCGGGAGGGCGGGCGGATGGTGGGGCTCGTCAGCCACGTCGGCGAGCTGCGCGCGCGCGTCCCCGCACAGATCCGGGTCCGCAAGGGACGGCGCGGCAGCACGGTCGAGGTGGCCGACTGAGCGCCGACCTAGGTGGTCGCGGCGGCGGCGCCCGCGGTGGCCGAGGAGGACGGGGTCCAGGTGCCGGCTTCCCGCATCCGGACCGCCAGCCGTTCGACGAGTTCGGTGAGCTCGTCGCATCGGGCCGCTTCCTTGCACAGCCACGGCAGCGTCGCCAGCCAGGAGACCCGTAACCGGTCGGCGAAGTCGTTGCGCCCCGTCGCCGTCGCCTGCTGCTGCAGGCCGATCCAGGCCGCGACGAGGTTCTCGGTCAGGGCGGCGATGCCGGGCGACACGCCGTCCGGGATCTCGTCGCGGGGAGGCCAGGTGTCGGTCGCGAGCGACGGGTCGACGTTCAGCTCGTCGACCGACTCCGCCAGCAGCTGCTGGACGGCGCTTAGCCACCAGGGGTAGCTCTGCCACAGCTCGCGTCGGATGAGGGACCGCTCGGTCATCAGACGCGAGCCGGCCCGCATCACCACGTCGCCCTGGAACAGCGTGCCGCTGGAGAAGGTGATCGAGATCAGGCGACGGAGCGGATCGGGTTCGTTGCGGATGAGCTCCTCGACGACCGGCTGCCAACGCTCCTGCTGGGTCGAGACGATCGCCTCGGCGAGCGCGTCCTTCGAGTCGAAATGGAAGTAGAACGCCCCGCGGGTCAGGCCGGTCGAGGCGACGAGCTGGTTGAGGGTCGCGGCGGCGAAGCCGAGGGCGTCGAAGACGGCCGCCGTCCGCTCGATGATCATCTGGCGGGTGCGTTGCCCGCGGGGGGTCGTCGGCATCGGCCTGGGCGCCGGCGGGGGCGCAGGGATGGGCTCCGGCGTATCCGGACTACGGGGATGGGCTGGGGGGGACATGGGGCTCCAACACGAGAGGCTGAGGGGCGAACTCCGTCCGCGGCCGTTTCGTACGCGTCGGCCGGGCGAGGTCGCCGCATCTGTCCCGCACCTTGAAGGTCCACCGCACCACCCGGTCCGACCGTCCGGTCTCGCGGGCGCCGGCCGCCTTGCGCACGAGCACCTGGTGGGGGACCCGCTCGACCGGCGCGGTCGCCACCGCGGTTGCGCCGTCGGGACCCGGAGGCGCGCGGGAGGGGCCCCGGAGTTCGGTCGTGTCCACACCCGGACAACGCTCGGCGCTCTCGCCGGGTTCACGCGCGCGGCATGCTGAGACGAAGTCAACGTCCCTCCCGCGGATCCCATCGGTTCGAACAGCGTTGCACGAGCAGACCTCGTTCCCGGTTGCGGGTGGGAGGCTGTGACCCGTGCGAGACCTGTGGCGAGGCTTCGAGGCCGTCCACGCCGTCGTCTACTTCACCCCGGCGGCGAGCACGGCCTACGCCGAGATCGGCTGCCGTGGCTGGTGGATGGGCTACTTCGCGTCCCGGGCGGCGGCGTTGGGACCGGTCGGCCCGGATCTCGTCACCGCGCTGTTCTTCGGCTTCGCGCCGCGGATGGTCGCCCGTGCCCTCCCGGACGCGTGGCGGTTCGCCGACCGGGAGGCGGTGCTGGCGACCCGTCAGCGGATCGCGGGGGAGGCCCTCGGCGAGATCGTCCCCACCGGCGGCGCGGGCGGCGCCGGTGGAACCGCCGACCAGTTGCGCAGGCTCACCGAGCTCACCGGCCGCATGGTGGACGCCGCGCCGAGGGCGGGCCGGCCAGTGTTCGCGGCGCACGCCGCGCTACCGCGCCCCGAGGCGCCGCTCGCCCGGCTCTGGTTCGACGCGACCGCGCTCCGCGAGTTCCGCGGCGACGGGCACGTCGCCGCGCTGGTCACCGCCGGCCTGTCCGGCTGCTCGGCGAACCGCCTGATGTTCGCGCTCGGGCTGGTGCCGCCGAACCAGCGTGAGCGGCGGGGCTGGACGGAGCAGGAGTGGCAGCAGGCACACGGTGAGCTGTTGGAACGGGGCTGGCTGAACGCGGACGGCACGCCCACCGCAGCCGGTCACGCCGCCCGCGAGGAGATCGAGCAGGCCACCGACCGGCTGTGCGAGCCGGCCACGGCCGCCCTGGGCCTCGACGAGGCCGACCTCCTCCGCGCGGGCGTCGCTCGGCTCGCGGCGACCATTGCCGACGCCGGCGTCGTCCCGTACCCGAACCCGACAGGCGTCCCGTCGCCGTTGGGCGGGGGTCAGCCCGGATAGGTCAGGAGGTTCAGACGGGGCGCTCCGGATCGTCGGCGGGGAAGTGATCGCCCTCCTGCGCGGAGTCCACGTTCGGGGGAGGTTCCTCGTCCGGCCGGTCGGCGTCGGACCCCTCGTCGCCCGTGGCGGGCCGCGGCTCGGCGACCGGCCGCGTGTCATCCGCCCGACCCGGGTCGTGCTCGTGCCCGGGTTGCGGGTCGTGCTCGGCGTCGAGGTGCGAGGCGTCCTCGACCTCGCCGACGAAGGCCTCGACGACGTCCTCCAGCGCGACGACGCCGAGCGTCCTGCCGCCCGCCTGCACCTGCCCGAGGTGGCTGCCGATGCGCTGCAGGTCGGTCAGCACCACGCTCAACGGCTGGTCGGGCCGCAGCACCGGCATCGTCCGCAGCCGCTGCAGCGGCAGCGGCTGTCGGCGCGCGGCCGCGCTCAGGCCGAGGACGTCCTTGGCGTGCACGAAACCGAGCAGTTCCCGTCCGTCGAGGGTGGCCGACGGTCGGGCGGACCCCGGTCGCATCCGGGCCGGCAGGGCCCGGGTGGGGCTCAGCCGGGAGAGCGGCCGGACGGCGGGCGGCCGCGTCGCCGCGGGCGTGTCCGGATCGGCCTGCTCCCCCCGGGCGCCGGTCGCGACCGGGAAGCGGGAGTACCCGGTCTCCGCGGCCAGGTCCTCCAGGTCGTCCGCCGAGATGGCGGGGGAGACGCTGACCAGCCGCTCCAGCGGGATCATGACGTCCCGGGCGCGCAGGTTCTCGAGGGCGAGGGCCCCGGTGAGCCGCTCGTGCTTCTCGGGATCGAGCAGGCCCTCGGAGCGTGACTCGGCGATGATGTCCGCCAGCTCCTCCGGCGTGTGGCTCGCGTCGAGTTCGTTCTTCGGCTCCACCCCGAGTACGGACAGGCCCGCGTTGGCCAGGGCGTTCAGCGAGTAGATCAGCGGACGGGTCACCCGGACGAACGCGGCGAGGGCCGGCACGAGCACGAGCGCCAGCCGCTCCGGCGAGGCGAGGCTGAGGTTCTTCGGCACCATCTCGCCGAGCACCATGTGCAGGAACACGACGAGGGTCAGCGCGACCGCGAAAGCGATCGGGTGCAGCAGCGCCTCCGGCACGTGCAGCAGGTCCAGCAGGTCCTCGAGCAGGTGCGCCACCGCCGGTTCGGCGACGGCACCCAGGCCCAGGGAGCACAGGGTGATCCCGAGCTGGGCGCCGGCGAGCAGCATGGACAGGTGTCGCAGATCGGCGAGGACGCGTCGGGCCATGCCGCTCGTCTCCGCCATCGGCTCGAGCATCGCCCGTCGGACGCTGATGGCGGCGAACTCGGCGCCGACGAACAGGGCGTTGCCGAGCAGCAGCAACACGGCGACGAGGAGGCTGATGCCGGTCACGGCCTGCCTCCCGCCCGCTCGTCGGCGCCCGCGTCGGTCCGGCCCGCGTCGGTCCGGCCCGCGTCGGTCCGGCGCGGATCGGTCCGGCCCGCGTCGGTCGGTCCGGGGTCGATCCCACCGTCGTCCGCCCGTCCCGAGCCGTCGACGTCGGCGGATCCGTCCTCGCCCGGGCCCACGGGTGACGGTCCCAGCTGGACCCACGCCACGCGGCGACCGTCGAGCTCCAGCACGGTGAGCGTCCGCCCCTCGACCTCGACGGTGTCGCCCACGACCGGCAGGCGGCCGAGCCGCTCCATCACGAGCCCGCCGAGGGTCGCGTACGGACCCTCCGGTGCGCGGAACCCGGCGGCCTCGGCGAGCTCGTCGATGCGGAGCAGACCGGACAGCACCCGGCCTTCGGTCGGGTCCGAGCTGACCGTCGGGGCGTCCGGGGTGTCGTACTCGTCCTCGACCTCGCCGACCAACTCCTCGACCAGGTCCTCGAGCGTGACCACCCCGGCCGTGCCGCCGTACTCGTCGACGACGAGCGCCATCTGCAGCCCGGGGCGTCGCAGCGTCGCCAGCAGCGGGTCCAGCGGCAGGCTGTCCGGTACCGAGGGGATGCGCCGGGTGATCGAGCCGAGGTTGGCGCGAGCGCGCCGGTCCCGCGGGACCGCGAACGCGTGCTTGACGTGGACGACGCCGCGGACGTCGTCGAGGTCCCCCGAGGTGGCCGAGCCCGTGCGCTCGCCCCGGTTGCTGTCCCGGTCGTCGCGCTTACCGGCGACCACCGGGAACCGGGAGTGGCCGCTGGCCCGGGCCACCTCGAGCATCTCGGCCACGCTCGCCCCCGCGGTGAGGGCGACGACCTGCGTGCGCGGCGTCATGACGTCCCCGGCCGTCTTGTCTCCGAAGGTGATGGAGCGGCTCAGCAGGGCCGCGGTCCGGTCCGGCAGGCTGCCGGAGTCGGCGGAGCTGCGGACGAGGCTGTCGAGCTCGGCGGCGGTGCGCGCCGATCTCAGCTCTTCCTGTGGTTCCACACCGAGTCGGCGCACGAGGGCGTTGGCGGACGAGTTGCACAGGGCGATCAGCGGCCGTAAAGCCCCCGAGAACAGCTGCATCGGACCCGCGACCACCCGGGCCACCGGGAGGGGCCGCGCGATCGCCCAGTTCTTCGGCACCAGCTCGCCGAGGATCATCTGCAGCACCGTCACCAGGAACAGGGCGAGGGTCACCGCGACGGTGTTGACCACGGCGCCGGGCAGGCCTGCGGCCTCGAGCGGAGGCCGGATCAGGCGGGCGAACGACGGCTCGGCCAGGAACCCGACGACCAGCGTCGTCAGCGTGATCCCGAGCTGGGCCCCCGAGAGCTGGAACGACAGCGAGCGGACGGCGCGCAGGGCTCGTGCGGCGCGACGGTCACCCTCCCGGGCCGCTGCTTCCAGTCGAGGACGTTCCGCCGCGACGAGGCTGAACTCCGCCGCCACGAACAGCGCCGTGCCCAGGGTGAGGAGCACGACGGCGAGGACGCCGAGAAGGGCGAACGTCATGGGCTCAGAGCGGGACGGCGCCGGCGCGGAGGCGCTCGGCGGGCAGCCCGGCGGACAACGCTGGGGACGTCGGCCGGCTGGAGGCTGTCGACGGGATCACCTGTCGGAGTGAGGGCGGAAGGCGGGATCGGAGGTCGCTGTCGGGAAAGGTCGCTGTCGGGAAGCCCGATGTCGGGAGCGTCACTGTCGGGCGAGTGGACGTCGACTCTCAGGTTCTCACGCGTTCAGGTGGACGGCGAGGACCGCGATGTCGTCCTCGCGCCGCCCGGCCGCCAGGTGAGCCAGCACGTGCTCGCGCAGGTCGTCGGGATTCGCCGGCCCGGACGCGACCACGACGCGGAGTTCCTCCACACCCTCCTCGATGCCGCGGTCCCGTCGCTCCACGAGCCCGTCGGTGTAGAGCAGCAGCGTCGAACCGGGCGGCAGCCGACGTGTGGACGACTCGTGCGGGATCCCGGCGTCCACGCCGATCAGGACGGAGACGCCGTCGTCGATCACCTCGACCGCCCCGTCCGGCAGCCGCAGCATCGGCGGCAGGTGCCCGGCGTTGGCGTAGCGCAGCACCGAGCCGGACACGTCGTCAGGGTCGCCGGAGCCGCCGCCGGAGCCGGGCTCGATGCGCCCGAAGAACACGGTGGCGAGGTGGCGCATCGCGAAGCCGGCGACCAGCGCGTCGACCTTGTCCAGGACCTGCTCGGGCGCGGGTTCCTCCCAGGCGTAGCTGCGCAGCACGCTGCGGAGCTGCCCCATGACCGCGGCCGCCGACAGGTCGTGCCCGGTGACGTCGCCCATCGCCAGCCCGATGGAGCCGTCCGGCAGCGCGAACACGTCGTACCAGTCGCCACCGACCTCGGCCGACTCGCCGGCGCTCACGTAGGAGGCCGACAGCGTCACGCCGTCCAGCACGGGCAGCGTCGGCAGCATCCCGCGCTGCAGGGCGTCGGCGATCTCGTGCTCGCGCTGGAACAGCTGCTCGGAGCGGGTGGCGGCGGAGGCCAGCGACATCTCGTCCAGCCGGGTGAGCCGGGCGGCCACCGCGTCGGCCAGCGTGCCGGCGCCGTCGACGTCGGCGTACTGCCACGGCTCCGACTGGTCGCGCACCTTCTCCCGCCAGAGTTCGAACGACGCGCGGGGGGACAGCGTGCCCGACTGGTGTTTCACCGACGGCTGGCCGGCCCAGTTCACGGTCTGCTCGACCTCGCGCCGCACCCAGAGCAGGTAGTCGTCCGAGGCGGTGCCGAGGGCCGGCGCGAGCAGGACACCGGCGATCGACGGGTAACCGGCGGCGGCGAGCAGCTCGGCCGCGTCCGGGCGGTCCCGGCGGAGGCAGCCGCTGTAGTAGCCGTCGGTCCCCTCGCGGTCGCGGATCAGGTCGACCAACGCGTCGGCGGTGCCCGGATCGAGCAGGTCCCCGCCGACGACGGTCTGCCCGGCGAGGCGACCCGCCGCCCCGTCGGCGGGGATGAGGTCGCGGAGGTCGACCCGCTCGGAGGCGGTCGCGTCGGTGTTCGTGTCGGGGTCCCGGAACAGCCCGCCGGCGGGGTTCGGGTGGTCGATCTGGTCCGTGAGAAGCGTGCGCAGGTGTTGGGAGCGCAGGTCGGCGGCGAGGCGCGCCGTGTTCCACCGGGCGGCCACCTGCATCGAGACGAACTGCGCGATCTGCTCGCAGGCCGTGCGCAGCTGGCTGGGCACCGCAAGCGCCTGGGTGCCGTGGCAGAGGATCAGGCCCCACAGCTCGTCCTCGACCACCACGGACATCGACATCGACGACCCGACGCCCATGTTGCGCAGATACTGCACGTGCACGGGCGAGACGCTGCGCAGCGCGGCGTGGCTCAGGTCCAGCGGGGGAGGACCGTCCGGGCCGCCGAGGGGGAGCAGCGGCGCGGGCTCGTAGGCGGAGTCCGTGATCAACCGTAGCCACTGCCGCCGGTACAGCTCGCGCGCCTGCCGGGGGATGTCGGAGCCCGGGTAGTGCAGGCCGTGGTAGGACTCCTCGCCGCTGCGGACCCGTTCGGCGACGACCTCGCCGTCGCCCTCGGCGTTGAAGCGGTAGAACATCACCCGGTCGAACCCGGTCAGCTCGGCGACCTCGTCGACCGTGCGCGTCAGCAGGTCCGGCAGGTCGGGCGCGCCCTGCAGCCGGAGCAGGGTGTCGGGCAGGACCTCGGCCCCCAGGTCGCGGGCCGGCAGGTGGTCCTCGATCTCGAGGATCAGGACGCCCACAGCATTGCGGTGCAGGGTGAGGTCGCAGCTGCGGACGACCACCGTGTCGCCGTCGAGCCCCGTCAGGTCGCACACCAGCGGGCCGATGCGCCCCGAATGCCTGGCCTGCACCGCCTCCCCGACGCGGCCCGCGATGTCGGGGCCGAGCGCGCGGGTCAGCGGGGCGTCCAGGAGGTGCTCCGGGGCGCTGCCGAGGAAGCGGGCGGCGTTGGTGCTGACCCGGAGGACCGTCAGGCTCGGTTCGTCGAGGGCCAGCAGCACGCCGTGGGGCTGGATGCTGCCCGGGATGTGGATCGGCTCGGTGTCGCAGGCGGTGACGTCGGTGCTGGCGCCGACCGACCCGCTGGGGACGGAGGCCGGGGTGGCGAAACGCTCGGCGGTCCGTTCCGGGACGTCGAAGCGGGAGAGCCGGGCCGTCACGCCAGGACCCCGCGGGGCCCGGCGGGGGAACGATGCGAGGCGCCGGTCGGGGAACCGGCCCGGGAACCGTCGGGTACGGGCCAGCCCTCGGCCTCGAGCAGGCGGTCGAAGGCGGCGAAGGTGGCCGCCGCTCCGTCGACGATCGCGGACTCGGCCGAGTCCGGATCGTCCGCTGCCCGGACGGCGGCGACGAGAACGCCTCGGGTCTGCTGCCACCGGCGTCCGGTGTCGGCGCCGTAGCCCGCGAGGAAGCTGGTCGGCATGTCGCCGAGTCGGGCGGTGACCTCGCTGCGCAGGACGCGCCCGCCGAGCGTCGAGCCCTCGAGGACGTAGAAGGCGCCCAACGCGGCCGGCAAGGAGTCGAGCCGCAGGTCGACGACCGGTCCGTCGAGGAAGCCGGCACGCACGACGGACGGTGACGAGGCGCCGAGGCCGCCGAGGGCTGCGAGGTCGGCGCGGATGCGGTCCGCCTTGCGCCGCCGGTCCAGGTCGACGCGGAGGGCGTCGAATCCCTCGACCGACCGGAACTGCCGCTCCAGCGGGGCGTGCAGCCCGAACATCGCCCGCAGCATCCCGGTGTAGGCGGCTGGGGAGGCGAGCGCGGCCGGGAACAGCCGGTCCTCGACGCGGGTGTGCGCGTTCTTGGTCTCGCGGCGCAGGCGGGTCAGCACGGCGCTCGAGGACGAGACCGCTACAGACCGCATCACCTCAGGCTAATCGGTCATTCCGCTGATCGCGCACCGAGTGCGCGGACGCGACAGGCGACGCGTCGTGCGTCAGCCGGAGCCGACGAGCGCGTCCCAGGCGTCCGCGATCCAGTGCACCGCCTGGTTGAGGGCCTCACCCACGTTGCGGGCCGAGTCGCTGCCGCCGGTGGCGCCCGCCAGCAGCACCACGAACAGGAGCACGACCAGGAAGGTCTTGAAACTCATCGCGCTCCTTTCCGACCTCGAGGGTCTGTTGTCGTGCGAGCCCGGAGATCAGGCCTCGGACGGGCACGCTAACCCAGGAATCCCGACAGGCGGACGCCCCGGGCCGCGTGTCGCGCTCGCGTTCCCCGGATGTTTGCAGTAGCCCTGGAGAATCGGCCGTCCCTGCTCGGGTCGGCCCGCCCCCGAAGGCAGGAACGAGGTCGTCGTGGGAAACCCGCTGGACGGCGTGCGCGACTACTACGACCGCACCATGACCCACCTCCTCTGCGATCGGCTGCCTCCGGAGATGGTGATCGTTCCGGACGTCAACGAGAAGCGGGAACTCGACGAGCACCACCTGACCCGCTACGAAGAGGTCTTCCACGCGAGCCGGCCGCACTGGGTGGCGTTGGTGGCACCGGCGCTACGGACCCTGAGCGCCGTCTTCCTCCTGTTCCGGCCGCCCTTCCCGTTCGGCCTGGCGCTGGCGGGGATTCTCGTCTACACCGTCTACAAGGACTACCGACCCGGCCGCGGGCGGGTGGAGCGGCTTCTCGTGGCGGTCACCGCCACGGTTCTGGTCCTGGTCGCACCCGCGCTCGGCATCGTCGGCGCGCTGTACGTGCTGCTCATCCTCGGCTGGTTCCTGCACGACTACCTGTACTGGTACCACGAGGTTCTCGTCGTCACGAACAAGCGTGTCCTGCTGCTGCACGGCATCCTCACGGTGCATCGGCCGTCGGTGAAGATCCGCTCCATCGGCTTCTCGAACTGCATCTCCGGCCCGATCAGCGACTTCTTCCAGTACGGCACGATCGACCTCGACACCCCGAGCCAGCGCGACAAGGCGCTGTCCAACCTCGAGTACGTGCCGCACGCGTACCAGGTCTGGCGGCTGATCCTGCAGTTGCACTCCGAGCACTTCAGCGAGCTCGGCGACCACTCGCCGGAGCAGGAACGCCGCACCAACGGCGGGATCCACGAGCCCGACCCGAGCGACGAGCCCGAGGAGGAGTAGCGCGGGGGTGGGACGCGTTCCCCCGGCGGTCCGCTTCGCCTACTGGCGGACCTCCGTCGGCAGACCCGTGCCGGTCGCCGGCTCACCCTCGGCGTCCGCGTGCACGGCCCCGGCGCCGACGGCGGCGAGCGTGCCACCGGCCGTGCCGCCGAGGTCCACCCCGCCGACCTGCTCGGGCGTCTCCGGCGAGACCGGCGTAGGCGTCGCGCCCGCCACCGAGGGCTCGGAGGCCGGCACCTCGCCGCGCAGCACCGCGTCGAGGTGCCCCGCGGTGCGCCGGGCCAGCGACATGCACGACACCATCGGGTTCACTCCCGAGCAGGTCGGGAACGCGCTGGTGTCGCCGATCCACACCCCCGGGGTGTCGTGCAGTTCGCCGGTCGGCCGGGTGACGCTGGTCGCCGGGTCGAGGCCGATGTGCGCCGAGCCCATCTGGTGGGCGCTGAACACGGCGATGCCGCCGAAGCCGAGCGGGGCCGCCCGGACGGTCGCGACGAAGGCGTCGAGGTCCTCCCCGCGGTGCCACGGCTCGAGGTCCGGCGACGGCACGTGGATCTCCTCGGCGCCGGCCGCCTCGTGCAGCCGGATCATCGCCTCGAGCGTCTCGTAGATGTGCCGCCGGTCCAGCTCGTCGGAGAGCGGATAGAAGTGCACCGCCTCGCCGGCCTCGTCGATGACGACCGAGCCGCTGCCCTGGTCCTGCGTGATGCCGACGAAGAACGAGGCCCGGCCGATCTTGGCCAGCAGCTCCTTGTGCTGGGCGGCGCTCTGCCACCGCATCGAGGCGGACAGCAGGGCGAGGCCGTGCTGGATGCCCTCGATGATGTGGCCGTACCCCGTGCCCGAATCGCCGGGGTCCTTGTCGGCGAACTCGTCCAGGATCGACGCCTGCGGCGGCCCCCACCACATGTCCTGCTGTTCGGGGTAGATGCCGCCCACCACCGTCGACGGGTGCAGCTTCAGCCCGCTGCCGGCGGCGGGCCCGCCGATGCCGGAGCGCAGCAGCAGCGCCGGCGTCTCCAGCGACCCGCAGGCGGCGACGACGGCCTTCGTCCGCACCGTGACCCGGGCGCTCGCACCGGTTGCCGGGTCGGCGAAGGCGGCCTCGACGCCCGCGGCCCGCCCGTCCTCGACGAGGATCCGCCGCGCCGTCGTGCGCGGCAGGATCCGGGCCCCTGCGTCGCAGGCGTCCTGCAGCCAGGTCTTCATCGTCCCCTGCTTGGCGCCGGACTGGTCGCCGAAGCCGGTGTAGCCGGCGAGCGTCGGGTCGTAGCGGTCCTTGCGCGTGTTCAGGGAGGAGGTCCGGACGTGCCACCCGAAGCGCGCGGCGCCCTCCTCCATCCGCTGGTGGGGCCCGTTGCGGTCGCTGCAGTCGGTGTTCGCCGAGATGCGCTCGAGCACCGCCTCGATGTGGGCGTCGAACTCCGGGCCGTCGAGCCCCTCCATCCCGAACTCGTTCGCCCACCGGGAACGGATGTCCGGCCGCGGGCGGACGCTGTTCGACCAGTTGACGGTGCTGCCACCGCCGACGTTCGACCCGGCCACCATCGAGACGTTGAGGTCGGCGGTCGGGAAGTAGCCACCGCGCAGGTAGAGGTTCTCGTAGGCCCACAGCTCGTACTGGTTGAAGTCGGCCTCATTGAAGTAGCCGCCCATCTCGAGCACCAGCACGTCGTGGCCGGCCTTCGCCAGCTCGGCGGCCACGACACCGCCGCCCGAGCCCGACCCGACGACGACGACGTCCGCGTCGACCTCGATGTCACCCGTCTCGGAGTCGCCCTCCGGCTGATCGGTGCTCAGCGTCTTCGGCACGTCCGGCGGCGCCGAGACCGGGCCGGGGTAGCCCCAGGTCGTCCAGAACGGGTTCTTCCCGCTCTCGTCCGGGTTGCCGTAGGCGAGCAGGAGCACCAGCTGACGCATCGCGTCGACACCCGCCCGGGCCTCGGGCGCGATGCCGGCCACGGTCTTCGCGATGACCTCGCGCGTCACCAGCGGCTGGTTCTTCAGCCCGAGCGAGGCCATCGTGTCCAGCAGCTGCAGCAGGCCGGTCAGCTGCGCCGCGGGCACCATCGCCAGCAGGTACTCCTCCGCCGCGGCGGGCACGCCGAGGTCGCTCGCCGTGCGGGAGTAGAAGCCGTCCGGGTCCTGCCCGTCCGGCGCGGGGACGGCCGCGCAGAAGGTGTCGGCGAGCGCGGCGAGGGTGGCCCGCTGCAGGTCGCTGAACTGGGGTGTGTCAGTCGGGGGCTTGTCGGTCTGCACGGTCATGGCAGCCTCGTCTCGGTGGGGGTGGTGCGCATCAGAGCTGGATCGCCTTCATCTCGAGGAACTCCTCGAGCCCGGTGATGCCGAACTCGCGGCCGTTGCCGGACTGCTTGTAGCCGCCGAAGGGCGCGTACGCGTTCCACGGGCCGCCGTTGACCTCGATCTGCCCCGCCTTGATGCGGCGCGCGACGCGCAGCGCCCGCTCCTCGTCGCCGGAGAAGACGCCGCCGGCCAGCCCGTAGATCGTGTCGTTGGCGATACGGATCGCGTCCGCCTCGTCCTCGTAGGGCTGGATCACGAGCACCGGCCCGAAGATCTCCTCCTGAGCGATGCGCATCTCCGGCGTCACCTCCGAGAAGGCGGTCGGGGAGACGTAGTAGCCGACCTCGCGGCCCTCCGGTGCGTCCGGGCCGCCGACGAGGAGCTTCGCGCCCTCGTCGATGCCGGTGCGGATGTAGTCGCGGACCCGCTCGCGCTGCACATCGGAGACCAGGGGACCGAGCGTGGTCGCCGGGTCCAGCGGGTCGCCGAGCACGGTCGTGCCGATGCCGGCGGTCACGATCGCCTCCACCTCGGGCAGCCGCGAGCGGGGCACGAGCATCCGCGTCAGCGCGGAGCAGGTCTGGCCCGAGTTGAGCAGGCAGGCGGCGATGCCGCGGCCGACGGCGTCCTGCAGGTGTTCGCCCTCGACGTCGTCGAGGATGAGATAAGGCGACTTGCCGCCGAGTTCCAGGGTCACCCGCTTGACGTTGGACGCGCCGGCCTCGCTGACCCGCTTCCCGGCCGCCGTGGAGCCGGTGAAGGTGATCATGTCGACGTCCGTGTGGGCGGCGAGGGCCTCGCCGACGACCGGGCCGGTGCCGGAGACGAGGTTGACCACGCCGGGCGGCAGGCCCAGGTCGTGCAGGATCTCGAACAGCAGGTAGGCCGAGAGCGGGGCCACCTCGCTCGGCTTCAGCACGATCGTGCAGCCGGCCCCGAGCGCGGGGGCGAGCTTGCCGCTGATCTGGTGCAGCGGGTAGTTCCACGGCGTGATCGCGCCGACGACGCCGACCGGCTCGCGCACCAGCAGCGAGTTGTTCACCCGCTCCTCGAAGGCGTAGGAGCCGACGAGGTCCGCCATCGACGCCCACGTCATCGCCGGCAGACCGACCTGGATGACGTTGGCCTGGGCGTACGGCATGCCCATCTCGGCGCTGATCGTCAGGGCGATCTCGTTCTGCCGGGCGAGCAGCCCCTCGCTCACGCGCTTCAGGATCTTGGCCCGGTCGGCGACGGCGGTCCCGGCCCAGTCGTCGGCGGCGCGCCGTGCGGCCGCGACGGCCGCGTCGACGTCGGCGGCGACGCCCTCGGGCACGGTGGCCAGCACCTGCTCCGTGGCGGCGCCGACGACCGGAATCGTCCCCGAGCCGCCGGAGGCGACCCAGGCCCCATCGATGTACAGGACGTTGCGGTCGGTCATGCGCACCTCGTTCAGCGGTCGACGAACGTCAGCCTATGTGGCCCAGGTCACCGGCGACGACCGCATCGGCAACAACGCCTCCGCCCGGAACCCGGTGGCCGGAACGCGTCGCTCCCGGATGCGTCGGGCCGGGGCGCGGGGGCACCTACCGGCTGTGACCGAGGCCCGAGGCAGCTCCGGTGGCAGCTCCGGTGACGGAGGCGATGCGCGCACCGCGCCGGCGTCCGATGACCGCCCGGACCCGCCGCACCTGTTCGTGGTCCATGCGGACCTGGTCCGGCTCGCCTGTGACGACGTGCTCGTCCCGACGAACAGCGACCGGACGGTTTCGGAGTCGCTGCGGGCGCTGGTGCCGGAGGACGCGATCGCCGGTCGCCCGGGCGGCGAGGAGGCGCCGCAGCGCACCCTGCGGGTCTCCGCACCGCCGGGCCGGGTCGTCGAGATGGGGCGGCTCGGCGACGAGCGTCGCGCCTGGCTGGTCGACACGGCCGCGAAGGGCAACCCGGACGACGCGTGGATCGTCGAGAGCGTCGAACAGTGGCTCACCGCCGTGGGCAAGCTGGAGGCCCGGCCGCGGGGCGGTCGACCGAGGCGGCTGGCGGCGCTGCCCCTGGTCGGAACGGGCGGCGGCGGGGCGTCGGGTCGGCGCGGCGACCTGCTCCGCGCGCTGATCCCCCGGCTGCGGGACGCCGCCGAGGCCGCCGGCATCGACGTCGCGCTCGTCCTGCGCTCGGCCAGCGACCACGCGGCCGCTCAGCGCGTGCGCCGCACCCTGGAGTTGCCGTGGCCGCTCGAACCCGAGCTGCTCGCGGCGGCCGACGGCCTGGCCGACCGGGCCCGGGCCGACGAGCTCGCCCTGTTCCTCGGCGCCGGCGTCAGCGCGGCGGCGGGCCTGCCGCTGTGGAGCGAGCTGCTGGTGCAGCTCGCCCGGGACGCCGGCCTGCCGCAGGAGGATCTGGCCGGCCTCGACGCACTTCCCCCGCAGGACGCGGCGTCGCTGCTCGGCCGGCGCATGGGCGGCACGACCCTGCGCACCCGGGTCGGGGAGATCTTCGCCGACCGCCCGCACGCCCTGGCGCACGCCCTTCTCGCCGCGCTGCCCGTGCGCGAGGCCGTCACGACCAACTACGACCGGCTGTTCGAGGCGGCGGCCGAGGGCGCCGGCCGGCCGGTGCGGGTGCTGCCGACGAGCCGGCCGTCGGGGCAGGAGCGCTGGCTGCTCAAGCTGCACGGCGACGTCGGGGACGCCGACTCCGTGGTGCTGACCCGCGAGGAGTTCCTCGAGTACGACGTCGGCCGCTCGGCGCTGGCCGGCGTCGTGCAGGCGCTGCTGCTGACGCGGCACGTGCTGTTCGTCGGCCTGTCCCTGCTCGACGACAACCTGGTGCGCATCGCCCACCGGGCCGGTCAGGTCCGGCCGCCAGAGTCCGGGGTGGTCGGCACGACGCTGAGCCTGCGGCGGGACCCGCTGCGGGCCGAGCTGTGGTCGCAGGCGCTCGACGATCTCGCCATGTCGGCCGGCGACAGCGACACGGCGTCGGCGGCGCGGCGGCTCGAGGTGTTCCTCGACCGGCTCGGTGCCGGGGCGGCGGCGCCGGTGGGCTACCTGCTGGATCCGGCGTACGGGGGCATGCTCACCGATGCGGAGCAGGAGCTGGCGGACCGGTTGCGCGCCGTGGCGGAGCCGCTGGCGGAGGACGGCGTCACCGAGACCCCGGTGGGGCGTCAGGTGCAGGGGCTGCTGGAGAGCCTGGGCCTGGAGTGCTGACCCTCGGCCGTCAGGGCAGCCGCCGAGGCCGCCGTTCGGTGGAGGCGGGGCGACGCACGCGCTCCAGCACCCACGCGCAGATCGCGTCCGTGTCCAGCGGGCGCTTGAGCCCGTGGTCGGCGCGTTCGACCGGGAGGACGCGGGCCTGCGCAGGGGCGACGGCGGCGAGGTCGGCGGCGCCGCCGAAGTGGTCGCGCTCGCCCTGGACGATCAGCACCGGCACCGGGACGGCGTCGAGTTCGGGTAGCCGCGTCTTCTCGGGGCGCCAGGGAGGACGGAGCGGGAAGGCGAGGGCGAGCACGCCGACGACCCCGCAGTCCGTACCCCCGCCGTCCGTACCCCCGCCGTCCGTACCCCCGCGCTGGTCGCACAGGGCCGTGGCGGTGCGGCAGGCGACGCGGGCGCCGCTGCTGCGTCCGCCGAGCACCAACGGCTCGTCGGTCCGTCGGACCGCGTCGACCACCGACAGCATCGCCGCGTCGAGGGCCGCGGCGGGGGCGGCGCCGCGGCGGCCGGCGACCCGGTAGGGCTGCTCGACCAGGCCGACGCGCAGGCCCGCGCCGTTCAGGGCGGCGGTGACGGCACGCAGGTCGGGCGCTTCGATGCCGCCGCCGGCGCTATGTCCGAGGAGCACGAGCCCCGGGACGGGCGCGTGCCCGGCGTCCTCCGACGCGCCCCGCCCGCCCGGCTCGTGGAGCGTGACCCGAGCCGGGCCGGACGGGGTCTCGACGTCGGTCTGCTGCGCGTTGCGGCGGTCGGTCAGTAGCGACCCGCCGCGCGTCGTCCGCGGTTGAGGTACAGCGGGGTGATGGCAGCGATCAGCGCTGCCGCCGCGGCCACCTGCAGGGCGTGACGGATCCAGTCGATCCCGCTGGTGTGGCGGACGCCGAGGGCGGAAGCGATGGCGTCGCCGATGAGACCGCCGATGATGCCGAGCACGATCGTCAGCCAGATCGGGATCGGCTGGCGGCCCGACAGGACGAGCCGGGCGAGAGCGCCGATGATCAGGCCGGCGATGATGGCCCAGAGGATGTGCATGCATGCTCCTCGAGAGATCCCGCGAGCCGGGGTGCTGCGGGCGTCCATGATGTACCCAGTCCGGGTTCCGGAACCATTCGAGAACCTGCCGGAAACGCGGCCGTAACAAGCTGTGGGAAATCTGGTGTGCGTGAGCGCCGGGTGGGTCCTGATCCAGACCTCCGATGACGCGGTCGACAGAGTCCCCGAGGTCGTGGGCGAGCTGTCGGGGCTGCCCGGCGTGGAGCGGGCCGAGCAGACGGTCGGGGCCTACGACGTCGTCGTCCGCGTCTGCACCGACTCCACCGCCTCCACCGACTCCGGAGACGGAGACCCTGGTGGACATCCGGTGCCGAGCGCGAAGCGGGTCGCCCGGGCCGCCCTGCGTATCGCGGGCGTGAGCCTGGCCGTCTGCTGCCACGACGGCCCGGTCGACCAGGATGCGCCGCGGGACCGCACGATCGACCTGACCGACCTGACCGACCTGACCCTGACCGACGAGGTCTTCGGCCAGCCCGAATCCGGTGAGCCGCGCTTCGCCCAGCCGACCGCCGGCGGCCTGGCGACACTCTGAAGCCGCGGACGCCGCCCGAAGTCGGCCTATAACGCACGACCGAGGCACACGTACCGCAATCACGCGAATCACCATTAGCCCGATCTGACGATTCGGAAATTCCTCCAGGGCGCCGAATCCGCTGGGGTGACCGCTCCTCCGTCCGCGCCGCGCCGTCGCCGGTCCGCGATCTGGGAGATGCTCAATTCCACCCCGCGCGACGCCCTGGCGCAGGCGACCCGGTCTCGACTGTTCCGCGCGATCGTCGAGAACTCGAGCGACCTGCTGCTCGTCGTGAACGCGGACGGGCGTCTCGCCTACATCTCGCCGTCGGTGCGGAGCGTGCTCGGTTTCGCGCCCCGGGACCTGCAGGGCGCCGCCCTCGCGGGGCTGCTCGCCGGGCCCCACGCGACGGGGCTGGTCGAGGTCTTCGCCGCCGCGGCGGCGGACCCGGAGCAGGCCTGCCGGGTCGAGGCGACCTTCCGGCACTCGAGCGGGCAGTGGGTTCCTTGCGAGGTCACGGTCACCGCCCTGCTGCACGACCCCCACGTGCAGGGATTCGTCGTCACGGTCCGCGATGTCGGCGAGCGCAAGCGCCTCGAGAGCGCCCTGACCCGGCAGGCCTACTCGGACGCCCTGACCGGTCTGCCGAACCGGATCCTGTTCCAGGCGCGGGTCGAGCAGGCGCTCCGCCAGCGGACCGCCGGCGGCGGGCCCGGCAGCACCGGCGTCGTCGCCGTGCTGTTCTGCGACCTCGACGGGTTCAAGTCCGTCAACGACGTGCAGGGCCACGCCGCAGGCGACCAGCTCCTCAAGGTGGTGGCCCTGCGCCTCACCGAGTGCGTCCGCCAGTTCGACACGGTGGCCCGCCTCGGCGGGGACGAGTTCGCCGTCCTGCTGACGGGTGTGGACGTCGAGCAGGCCGCCGTCGAGATCGCGGAGCGGATCGCGGCCTACGTCGCGGAGCCGATTCCGCTTCCGGACCGGTCCGCGCACGTCGGCACGAGCATCGGGCTCGCCGTGAGCGCGCCGTGGGTGGACGACGCGGACACGTTGCTGCGGCAGGCCGACCTCGCCATGTACGAGGCGAAGCGCCGGGCGACCGGATCATGGATGCGGTTCGAGCCCGGGATGCTCTCGGAACTGGCCGAACGCGCCGAGATCGAGAACGACCTCCGGTTGGCGTCCGCGAACCGGCAGTTGGCCGTCGTCTATCAGCCGCTGCGGGACATCGCGACCGGCCGCCTGGTCGGTGCCGAGGCGCTCCTGCGCTGGCGGCACCCGACCCGGGGCTTCATCCCGCCCGACCGCTTCATCCGCGTCGCCGAGCAGATCGGGCTCATCGGTCAGCTCGGCACCTGGGTGCTCCGCGAGGCGTGCCGCGCGGGCCGGCGCTGGCAGGACGCGCTCGGCCCGGACAGCGGTCCCTTCCACGTCAGCGTGAACATCTCCGCCCGTCAGCTGCACGGCGGTCTCGTCGAGGACGTCCGCCAGGTGCTGGCCGAGACGGGCCTGCCGCCGTCATCGCTGCTGCTGGAGGTCACGGAGACCGTCCTCATGGAGCGGGTGGACGAGGCCGTGGCCCTGATGCGCGAGCTGAAGTCTCTCGGCCTGCGCATCGCCGTCGACGACTTCGGCACCGGCTACTCCTCGCTGTCCTACCTCGCCCGCTTCCCCGTCGACGTCCTCAAGATCGACCGATCGTTCGTCGAGCAGCTCGGCAAGCAGGAGGAGGCCGACGAACTGGCCCGGATGGTCGTGGGGCTCGGGCACGCGCTGAACCTGCGGATCATCGCGGAGGGCGTGGAGACCGGCGCCCAGCTCGACGCGCTGCGCGAGATGGGCTGCCACGTCGCCCAGGGCTTCCTGTTCATGCGGCCGGTACCCGACTGGTGCATCGACGAGCTGCTGCACCTCGAGCCGGACGTGCTCGCCCGGCAGGGTGTCCTGGTGCCGCGTCAGGTCGTCCCCGCATCCACGCTGGCACCGCTGCCCCGCGTGTGACGTAGGACGCGCCCGTCCCGCCCTCGGAGGGCGGCGTCAACGGCGAGGAGCGGGGCAAAGATACGGCAGCCACCTGCGCCCGGAGCAGCGGCGCTCCGCCCCGGAGGGCGCGGTGTCGTCCTGCGGCGCTCGATCGGCGCCCAACCCCGATGCGGCCGGCGACGGCCGCCTCGCCCCTGACCTCTGCGGAGCCGTTCTCATGCTCGACCCCGTCGATCTCGCCTTCGGGCTGATCGGTCTCGGCATGTTCTGCGCGGCGATCCTGCCCCGGGTGATCGACCGGCGCCCGATCTCCCTCCCGATCATCTTCCTGCTCATCGGCATCGTCGTGCAGCTGCTGCCGCTCGATCTCGTGGACCCGGACCCGCGGGTCTATCCGAACGTCGCCAGGCACCTGGCCGAGATCGTGGTGATCATCGCGCTGATGGGCGCCGGGCTCCGGCTGGACCGGCCCTTCGGGCGGATCCGCTGGTCCTCCACCTGGCGGCTTCTCGGGATCACCATGCCCCTGTCGATCGCGGCGACCGCCCTGCTGGGCTGGTGGGCGCTGGGCCTCGCGCCCGCGGCCGCCGTCCTGCTCGGCGCCGTCCTCGCGCCCACCGATCCCGTCCTCGCCTCGGACGTCCAGGTGGGGGAGCCGTCGGGGGACGAGGACAGCGAGGACGAGGTGCGCTTCGCCCTCACCTCGGAGGCCGGGCTCAACGACGGGCTGGCCTTCCCGTTCACCTACGCCGCGATCGCCATGGCGATGAAGGGCGCCGCCCCCGACAATTGGGTCGGGCACTGGCTGCTGGTCGACGTGGGGTACCGCATCGCGGCCGGCCTGGCCGTCGGCTTCGCGGTCGGCTGGGTGCTCGGCCGGCTGTTCTTCCGCGCGCCGAGCGAGCGCTTCCGGCTCGCCGAGCACGCCGAGGGGTTCGTCGCCATCGCCGCGACCTTCCTCGCCTACGGCGTCGGCGAGGTGGTGCAGGGCTACGGCTTCGTGTCCGTTTTCGTCTGCGCCTGCATGATCCGTTCCGCGGAGCGGTCGCACGGCTACCACCGGGTGCTGCACGACTTCACCGAGCAGGTGGAGCGGTTGCTCACGGTCGGCCTGCTGCTGATGCTCGGCGCCGCGATCACGGGCGGCCTGCTCGGCGCGCTGACCTGGCAGGCGGCGGCCCTGGGCGTCTTCCTGGTGTTCTGCGTGCGGCCGACCTTCGCTCGCCTCGCGCTGCTGCACGGGTGCGGGACGACCCAGGAGCGCCGCGTCATCGCCTTCTTCGGCATCCGCGGGATCGGCTCGATCTTCTACCTGACGTACGCGCTGGGGGAGGCGAAGTTCGTCGAGGTCGACCTGCTGTGGGCGACGGTCGCCTTCGTCATCCTCCTGTCTGTCGTGCTGCACGGGGTCACCGCGACGCCGCTGATGCGCCGCCTGGACCGGCACCGCGAGCTGACCAGCTACGAGCCGGACCACACGCCCCCCGCCTACGCGCAGGCGGCGGGCGGGGGCGGCGGTTTGTCCGGAAGCCCCACGTCCCCGGGCTGAGCTTCCTATGCTCGGAGCAGGGCCTGCTCGACAGGGACCGCTCGACAGGGCCTGCTCGACAGGGCCTGCTAGCCGGACCTCGAGGTCGCGAGCAGCGCACCTGATCACATGCCAGGGAGGCCGACCGTGCCCGCGTCGCCGGACGCCGCTGGAGACCTCCTCCCGCACCTGCGCGTCCTCGGCGACATCACCGCGAGCCGCGGGGACCAGCCGATCGACCTCGGCGGCCCGCGTCAGCGTTCGGTGCTCGCCCGGCTGGTGATCGGGCGCGGCGGCATCGTCAGCAGCGACCAGATCATCGGGGCGCTGTGGGGCGACGATCCGCCCGCCGCGGCCACGGCCTCGCTCCAGACCTACATCTCGCACCTGCGTCGACGCCTCCAACCCGACCTGCCCGGACGCAGCCGCAGCGGCGTCATCGCCAGCGCCGCCGGCGGCTACGCCCTGCAGCTCCCGGTCGACGCCGTCGACGCCTGGCGCTTCGAGCACCTGCTGCGTCAGGCCGACATCACCGCGGAGCCGGTCGTCGCGGTCACGCGGCTGACCGAGGCGCTCGGCCTGTGGCGGGGGCCGGCCTACACCGGGCTGCCGGACGCGACCTGGGCCGAGGGTGAGATCACGCGGCTGACGGACCTGCGCGCGGTGGCGGGTGAGCACCTGCTCGCGGCGCGGCTGAACAGCGGTGAGCAGGCCTCGCTGCTCGTGCCGGAGCTCGAGGTGCTGGTGAGCGAGGAACCGCTGCGCGAGGAGCGGTGGCGGTTGCTGGTGCTGGCGCTCTACCGCTGCGGGCGGCAGGCCGACGCCCTGGCCGCGCTGCGCCGGGCGCGGACGGTGCTGGCCGAGGAACTGGGCGTCGACCCGGGTCCGGCCCTGCGCGCGCTGGAGAGCGAGGTGCTCGCCCAGTCGCCGGCGCTCGACGCGGTCATCCCCGACCCGAGGGCGCGCCCCGGCGGCCGGGCCGCGTCGACCGGCCAGGGCGGAGCTGCGTCGCCGACGTCCGCCTCGACGGTGTCCGACTTTCCGGCACCGGTTCCGGACGGGGCGGCCGACCGGGGCGAGCAGCCCCCGGCGCCGGTCACCCGCCGCTCCGCCGGTGGTCGCCGACCGCGCGACGAGATGGTCGAGCGCGACCGTGAGGTCGCCGAGCTCGACGCCTGCCTCGCCGACGCGCTCGATGGCTCGGGCCGGCTGGCGCTCATCTCCGGTCCCGCCGGCATCGGCAAGAGCCGGCTGCTCGCCGAGGCCCGGCACCTGGTGCTCGACGCCGGCGCCACCCTGCTCAACGCCCGCTGCAGCGAGTTGGAACGCGAGTTCGGCTTCGGGGCCGTGCGACAGCTGTTCGAGCCGCTGCTCGCCGATCCGGCCCGTCGCGACCAGCTCCTGCGCGGGTCGGCGGTCGCCGCAGGCCCGGTCTTCGACGTCGACCCGGGCGCGCCGGCCGGAGCGGACGCCGACGAGTCCTCGTTCGCGACCCTGCACGGCCTCTACTGGCTGACCCTCAACCTCGCGGCCGACCGGCCGCTGGTCCTCGTCGTCGACGACCTGCACTGGTGCGACAGCGGCTCGCTGCGCTACCTGACCTACCTCGTCCGTCGCCTCGAGGGGCTGCCGGTCCTGATCATCGCCACCGTCCGCACCGGCGAGCAGGCCGTCGACGAGCAGCTGCTCGACGAGCTCCGGGTCGACGTCGCCACGGTCCCGATCCGGCCGGCGCCGCTGTCCGCCGCCGGTCTGCGGCGGATCATCTCGACCAGCCTGCGCTGCGAGCCCGACCCGGCGTTCACCGCCGCCTGCTACGACACGACCTCGGGCAACCCGCTGCTGCTCCGGCAGCTCCTGCGGGCCCTGGAGAGCGAGGGCGTGCGGCCCGACGCCGCGCACGCCGACACCGCCCGGGCTCTCG
Source organism: uncultured Actinomycetota bacterium (assembly GCA_963783105.1). Taxonomy (GTDB): domain Bacteria; phylum Actinomycetota; class Actinomycetes; order Frankiales; family Frankiaceae; genus JAVEDQ01. The sequence goes on along the minus strand of CAWAMI010000001.1, from coordinate 70,429 downwards.
GCAGCCGGGCGATCGGCAGCATGGTCCTGCTGCGGCTGAGCCGGCTGCCGGACGCGGCGAGTGCCGTCGCCCGCGCCCTCGCCGTGCTCGGGGACGGCGCGGCGCTGCCGGTCGTCGCCGCCCTCGCGGGTCTCGACGAGGCCTCGGCGGCCGCCGCGACAGCCGGGCTCGCGCGGGTAGAGGTGCTGCGCCCGGAATCGCCGCTGGCGTTCGTACACGCCCTCGTGCGCAACGCCGTGGTCAGCGACCTCTCGCCGGGCGAGCGGGAGCTGCTGCACGACCGCGCCGCCCGGCTGCTCGATCGGGCCGGCGCCACGCCCGAGCAGGTGGCGGCGCAACTGCTGCTCGCGCCCCGCCGGGCCGACGGGTGGGCGGTGGACGTGCTCCGGCACGCGGCCGCGGCGGCCATGCGGCGCGGCGCCCCGGACGGCGCGACCAGCTACCTGCGCCGGGCCATCGCCGAGCCGCCGGCGCCGACCGACCGTGCCGAGGTGCTGCTCGAACTCGCCCGCGCCGAGTCGTTCATCGACGGTCCGGCGGCGCTCGCCGACCTCTCCGAGGCCTACGGCGCGCTGCCGGACCACGGGCGCCGGGCCGGCGCCGCGCTCGCCCTCGCGCGGACGATGGTCTTCATCGCCCCTCGTGGCACGGCCGCCGCGTTCGCCCGGGACGCCCGCGCGGAGCTGCCCGAGACGTTCGTCGACGAGCGCCAGGGGCTACTCGCCCTCGGCAGGATCAGCGTGCACATGCACGGGCTCGACGCCGCGGAATGGCAGCTCGTCGCGGCCGGATTCGCCGAGCCGACGCCGGAGGGGGGCGGCCCGGGCGCGCGCATGCTGGCCGCCCAGATCGCCTGGGAACGGATGTGCGTCGTGGAGCCTCGGCAGCGGGTGATCGAGATGGCGCAGCAGGCGCTGGAAGGGGGCAGCCTCTACGCAGCCGACAACGGCCTGCTGTGGGTGGTCGCCACGATGGTGCAGGACCTGGCGGACGTCGACGTGATGCCGTTGTGGGAGAACGCCGTCGCGCTCGCACACCAGCGTGGCTCGCTGTTCGCGGTGCTGTCGGTGTCGCTGTGGCGCGGCTATTCGCTGCGCCACCGGGGCGAGCTGCCCGAGGCGGAGGAGTCGCTGCGGACCTCCATCGAGCAGCTGTCCATGTACTACGCCTCCGGTAGCGGCGACCCCTACGCCGAGGCCGAGCTGATCCGCTGCCTCATCGACCAGGACCGCGTCGCGGAGGCGCGACGCCACCTGTCCAGCTCTCACCCGCCGGTACCGGGCTCGGACGGGCACCGCCTCATGCTCGAGGCCGAGGCCTCGGTCCTGCTGGCCGAGGAGCGCTGGGCGGTGGCCGTGCCGCTGCTCGAGGAGGCCAACGCGCTCGTGCCGCACGTCCGCAACCCCGCCTGGCGCCGCGGTCCGGAGCTGCTGGCGGCCGCGCTCGCCGGCATGGGCCGCACCCCGGAGGCGCTGGCCATCCTGGACGAGCAGATCGCGGCGGCCGACCGGTGGGGCGCCGAGAGCATCCGGGGCGCCCTCCGGCGGCAGGCGGGGCAGCTGCGGTTGGCGGAGGACCCCGAGCGGGGGATGGCCGAACTCGGCGACGCCGAGATGCTGCTCGCCCACTCCCTGGCCCGGCTCGAGCACGGCGAGGCGTTGTTCGCGCTCGGGGAGGCGCTGCTGTCCGCCGCCCCGACCGACCGGGCGCGGGCGGTCGGCCTGCTGCTGCGGGCGCTCGAGGTGGCCGAGAGCTGCTCGGCCGACCGACTCCGCCGGCGGACGACCGCGGCGTTGGGCGAGGCGGGCGTCGTCGTCCCCGAGGTGCGCAAGGTCGGTCTCGCGGCGCTGACGTCCACTCAGCGGCGGGTCGCGATGCTGGCCGCCGACGGGGTCGCGCTCCGCGACGTGGCGCAGGCGCTGTTCCTCACCCCCCGGGTCGTCGAGCAGCATCTCGCCGACGTCCGCGAACGGCTGGGCGTGGGCCCCGACGAGGACCTGGCGGCGGCTCTTGCGGCGGCCGCCGACCCGAGCGACCCGGCCGGAGGCGTCGAGGCGGGGCGCGGACGCCGGGGCTTCGGAGCCTCCCTGTCCTGAGGTCCACCGCCGGCACGTCCGCGGCTTGTCGTCGGTCTGCAAGTCGCTGACAGGAGCCTCGCAAGGTGCCTGCGCGACGGTCATCCCCGAAGCCCGGGGCGACCGCCGCCGGGAGAGCGCATCCGAGGAGATCCCATGTCCGTCGAGCCCCGCGTCGAGATCAGCAGCCCCAGCACCTTCGGCGGCGTCGCCGACCTGCGCAGCCTCTGCGGTGGCGCCGTGTCCCTGCCCGGCGACCCCGGCTACGACGCCGCCCGGCAGCCCTGGAACGTCGCCGTCGACCAGCGGCCCGCCGCCGTCGCCTACCCGGCCAACGCCGAGGAGGCCGCCGCGGTCGTCCGCGGTGCCCGCGCCGCCGGCCTCCGCGTCGCGCCGCAGAGCACCGGACACAACCCGGGTCCGCTGGCCGAGGGCGGGCTCGACGACGTCCTGCTGGTGCGCACGTCGGCGATGACGTCGGTCGAGATCGACGCCGAGCGGCAGATCGCGACGGTCGGCGCCGGTGTCCTGTGGCTCGACGTCGTCGAGGCGGCGGCGCAGCACGGTCTGGCGACGCTGCACGGGTCGTCACCCGACGTCGGCGTCTCCGGCTACTCGCTCGGCGGCGGGATGGGCTGGTTCGCGCGGAAGCTGGGCCTGCAGACGAACAGCATCACCGGCGCCACGATCGTCACCGCCGACGGCGCCGTCCGCCACGTCGACGCGAACTCCGAGGGCACCGACGCCGACCTGTTCTGGGCGCTCCGCGGCGGCGGCGGCAACCTCGGGCTGGTCACCAGCCTCTCGTTCCGGCTGTACCCGATCGAGACGGCGTACGGCGGCATGCTGGCCTGGGACTGGTCGCACGCCGAGAAGGTGCTGACCCGCTGGGCGAGCTGGTCCGTCGACGCCCCGGACGAGGTCACCACCTCCTTCCGGATCATGCAGCTGCCGCCGATCGAGGAGATCCCCGAGCCGATCCGCGGGCGCAACCTCGTCGTCATCGACGGCGCGGTGCTCGCCGACGACGCCCGTGCGGAGGAGATCCTCGCTCCCCTGCGCGACCTCGAGCCGGAGATCGACATGTTCACGCGGATGCCGGCCGCCGCTCTGGTCCGCATCCACGGTGACCCGGAGGGCCCGACCCCGGCGATCAGCGACTCCTCGATGCTCTCCGCGCTACCCGCCGAGGCGATCCGGGCTCTCGTCGCCACCGCGGGGCCGGGTTCCGGGAGCTCGCTGCTGATGGCCGAACTCCGCCAGCTCGGCGGCCAGCTCGGCCGGCCGCACGACGGCGCGGGCGTTCTGCCCCGACTCGAGGGGCAGTTCGTCCTGTTCGGCGCCGCGATGGCCCTCAGCCCCGAGATCGCCGCGCAGGGGCAGGCGGACGCCACCCGGCTCATGAAGGCGCTCGCGCCGTGGTCGAACGGCCGGCACTACCTCAACTTCGCCGAGGCGGCGCTCGACACCTCGACCGGATACGCGGCCGCCGACTACGCCCGGCTCCGCGCGATCCGGGCGGCGGTCGACCCTCAGGGTCTGTTCGTGGCGAACCACCGGGTGGACACGAGCCCGCTCTCGGCCGGGCAGGTGCCCGAGCCGCGCTGAGCGCGGGCTCCCGGCGCGGGGTCGTGAGCGCACGGGCTTTTGAGCACGGAACCAGGGACGCGGGCACGCTGATAGGCGTGCCCGCGTTCCTCGTCGCCCTCGCCGTCAGCGCCGTCATGCTCTTCAGCCCGAACGCGCCGGGGGAGGGTCCCTTCCCCGGCAGCGACAAGGTTGTGCACTTCCTGATCTTCACGACGCTGGCGGCCCTCGGCCGCCGCACGCGCATCCCAGCGCCGGTACTCGTCGGCGGCCTGATCGCCTATGCCGTGGGCAGCGAGCTGATCCAGGGGCTGGAGGCCGACCGGTCGTCCAGCCCGACGGACGCGCTGGCGGACTTCTGCGGCATCACCGCCGGCCTGCTGCTCGCGCCGCTGACGAGCCGGTGGCTGAGGCGGTCGTAGCACGGTCCGCGGTCATGCCGCCTCGACCTTCTCCTCCGGCACCTCGAGGTGGCGCTCCCTGTCCACCGCCGCGTGCTGGTGCCAGTAGAGATAGGCCACCAGACCGACCGGAAGCGGCGCCCAGTACGACGTGAGCCGGTAGAGAAGCGTGCCGACGAGCGCCTCGTTGAGCGGCACTCCCGCCAAGGCCAGCAACCCCGTGAGGCCCGCCTCCACGAGTCCCAGCCCGCCCGGCGTGATCGGCACCATCGACAGGGCGGCCGAGCCGACGAACGCGAGCAGCACCAGCGTCGGGCTCGTGTCGACGCCGACCGCCAGCAGGGCGGCGACGAGCGTCGCGTAGTCGAGCAGGCGCGTGATGGCGGCGATGGTCAACGCGCGATAAGGGTTGCGGGCGAACGAGCGACGCACCTCGTCCCGCTCGGCCAGCAGCTTCGCGGTCAGCGCCGCCGTGTCGCCGTCGCGCCGCAGGACGTGGAGCCGGATCCAGGTCGTGACCTGTGCGGCGCGATGCAGCAGCGCGTCCGTCCGCAGCAGGAGCACCCCGACGCCGACGATGAGGACGGCCAGGATCAGCGACAGGATCAGGCCGAACTCGAGCGCCCGGGGAAGGCTGAGCCCGGCCAGCACCGCCGGGACCGCCAGCAGCGGGAGCATCAGCAGCACACCGGTGAGCAGAAGGCCGGTCGAGCTCATCGCCGTCGCCGCGAGAACCCCGGGATAGCCCGAGCGGGCGAGCATCGCGGCCTGCAGCGCCGGCCCGGCCGCCACCCCGCCGGGCAGCACGCGGCTGACCGCGTTGCCGGCGAGCTGCGAGGTGATGATCGGGAACCAGCGCCTGGTCCGCAGCGCGAAGCGGACCAGGATCCAGGTGCCGGCGAAGCAGGCGATCTGCAGCACCGTCAACACGGCGAACCAGATCGGGTCGACGTGGCGCAGCTGCGGGAACTCGTGCAGCACCGACAGCACGGTCGGAGCGACCACGTAGAGCGCTGCACCCGTGATCGTGAGCCCCGCCATCCGGCGCAGCAGCAGCCGGCGGCGACTGCCGGACGAGAGACCGGCGTCGCCGGACGGACCGCTGTCGGCGCCTTCCGCGGCCGTGGCGGGCGACCCCGGCTCGGGCGACCCCGGCTCGGGCGACCCCGGCTCGGGCGGGCCCGCGGGCACCTCCGCGCCCGCGTCCGCCGCGGTGGCTGCGTCGGCGGGCGCGGGCCCGGTCATCCCGAGCTCGTGGGAGAGATCGCTCATCGCTATCAGCCTGACATCCACGGCGCCGGGTCGCTGGATGCCCCTCCCGGCGTCACCTGGCTGAGGCTCCCGCCCTCACCCTCTCGACGGAGCGAGGCGACCGCCGTCCGGCGTCAGACGCCGGCCCTGCTCTTGGTCGAGCCGGTCCCCGAGGCGACGGGAGCGGCGGCGCCACCGGCGACTCCCTCGGCGCCGCCGGTCCGCGGAACGGGCGCGCCGTCCGGCGTGACCGTCGCGAGCAACTCGTTCAGCTCGTCGACCAGGTAGCCGGCCATCGCATCGAGGTCCGGCACCAGCTCACGGTCGGAGATGAGGCCGAAGAACATCTTCCCGCCGTAGCTCATGACGGTGATGTTGAGGCCCTGGCCGTCGGCGATCGCGGACAGCGGGTAGTAGGCGAGCAGCTGGGCGCCGGCGTAGTAGAGCGGGATGTTCGGGCCCGGCACGTTCGAGATGATCAGGTTGAACGGGCTGATCCGCTCGACCAGACGCATCCGTGCCGCGAGCCGCGCGGCCTGACCCGCCAGGGCGGGGGCGGCGAACTGGGTGACGTCGCCGAGAAGGTCCGCCGGCAGGGCGCCGTGCTGCTCCTTGGCGCCCAGCATCGCCTGGTGCGACAGCCGCATCCGCTCGCCCGGGTCGTCGACGTTCGTCGGCAGCGGCGCGAGCATCGACGAGACCCGGTTGCCGAGCTTCTCGCCCTCCGCCCGGATGGAGACCGGCACGGCAGCGACGAGCGGCTCTTCCGGCAGGGCGTCGTGGTCCCGGAGCCAGCGACGCAGGGCGCCGGCACACAGCGCCATGACGACGTCGTTCACGGTGAGGCCGGCCGCGTTCTTGATGCGCTTCACGTCTTCGAGGTCGATGTCCCGGAACGACCAGCGGCGGTGCCCGGTGATCGACTTGTTGAACGGCGTGTGCGGCGCCCGGAGCGGAGCCGACGGCAGCACGACCCGGGAGTCCCGGCCCAACAGGTCGTCGATCACCGGGAGCCGAGGTCGAGCCGGGCTCTTCGCGAGCCGCGGGAGCGACTTGGCCAGGCCGTAGGTCAGCCTGGCGGCGCGCAGCGGCTGGTAGGCGAGCGACCACGCGCTCGCGCCCAGCATCCGGATGTTGCCCGGCACCGGGTCGCACTCCCACGGCGGCGCGTCCTCGATCTCCCGCCCCTCGGGGGTGAGGTCGAGCAGCGCGGTGAGGATGTCGTTGCCGGAGACGCCGTCGATGGCGGCGTGGTGGACCTTCGTGTAGATCGCGGCGCGACCGCCCTGCAGGCCGTGGATCAGGTACAGCTCCCACAGCGGACGGCGGCGGTCGAGCGGACGCGCGTGCAGGCGGGCCGCCTGCTCGGCGAGCTGGCGGTCGTCGCCCGGCGCCGGCAGAGCGAGTTCGCGGACGTGGAACTCGATGTCGAAGTCGGGATCCTCGATCCAGTACGGCTGGTCCACGCCGAACGGGACCTCGACCAGGCGCCGACGGAAGGGCGGGAGCAGGTGCAGGCGGGACTGCACGACCTCCGTCAGATGGTCCAGCGTGAACGGGACGTGCGACGTGCTGGGGTCGAGGATGCAGATGCTGCCGACGTGCCCGTAGACGGTCGGCGTCTCCATGGCCAAGAAGGCCGCGTCGAGTCCGGTGAGTTGCTGCATGAGATCTGCCTTCCCTCGCGTGACCAAGACCACCCCCGCTGAACTCTCGCAGAGATGGTGCGTTGATGGGAACAGTCGTTCAGGGCCGAAGGTGTCCGACGACGGGGAGCACGGCGGGTACCCCGGCGGCCCGCAGCAGTGCTCCCGCCACGGTGAGTGTCCAGCGGGTCCGGGCGACGTCGTCGACCAGCAGGACCGGACCGTCCGGCAGCGCGACCGCCGGATCGAGGTCCAGCCGCTCCAGAAGCTGGCCGACGCGGGCCGAGGAGGCGACGTCCGCGTCCGGCGACGGACCGGAGGCGCGGAACGGCTCGACCAGCGGGAGGCGGCCGACCTCGGCGACGTGCGCCGCCAACCCGGACACCCGTTCCGGGCGAGAGCGGCTCGCCATCGACACGACGGCGACCGGCCGCTGCTCCCAGTCCCGCCGCCACCGCGCGAGCACCTGGACGAGTGCTGCCCGCAGTTCATCGCTCGGCGGGCCGTCCGCACCGGAGAGCTCGGCGATCACGGACCGCCACGCCGGGTCGTCGGCGAAGGCCACGGCCCGTCCCGGCAGCGGCGGCAGGAGCCGGCCGCGCAACGAGTCAGGCCGGCGCAGACCGCTCGGCCACTGCCGGCGGGGTTCGAGGACCACGTCCCGCTGCCGCAGGAACGTCCGGGCGGCGGTGACCCGGGCCTCGTCCGGCTGCAGCCCGGGCGGGGGAAGCTCACCCGTGCAGACCGAACACCGCCCGCATCGTCCGGCGTCGGGGTCGTCGAGCGCCTCCGTCAACACCTGCATCAGGCATCGCTCGCCCGCGGCGTAGCTGCGCATCAGGCCGGCCTCAGCGCGGCGGGCGGAGATGATCCGTGCGTACTTGTCAGCGTCGTAGTGCCAGGGCGAGCCGGTCGCGGTCCAACCGGACCCGTCCCGCTCCACCGCCCCGTCGACCCGCAGGGTCTTCAGCAGCGCCTCGAGCCGGCCACGCCGCAGGCCGGTCTCGGATTCGATGGTCGGCACGGACAGCGGCTCGGCCGCATCGCCGAGCAACGCCAGGACCCGGCGGGCGGCATCGGGATCGGGGATGGTGGCGGTGGCGAAGTAGTCCCAGATCCGCTCGTCGGACTCGGGGGCCGGCAGCAGGACCCCGACGGCGCTCTCGAGCGCCCGGCCGGCCCGGCCGACCTGCTGGTAGTACGCCACCGGCGAATCGGGCGACCCGACGTGGATGCAGAAGCCGAGATCGGGCTTGTCGTAGCCCATCCCCAACGCGGAGGTCGCGACCACCGCCTTCAGCCGGTTGTCCCTCAGATCGGCCTCGATGCGGCCCCGGTCCTCCGGCGACGTCGCGCCCGTGTAGGCGGCGACCGGCAGCCCGGAGTCGTGCAGCGTCTCCTCGAGGAAGCCGGCGAGCGACGTCACCTGGTCGACCGTCAGCCCGTAGACGATGCCCGAGCCGGGCAGTGTCGTGAGCGCCTCGGCCACCCACGCCATGCGTTGCACGCCGTCGAGGCCGGGCACCACCGCCAAGCGCAGCGAGGAGCGGGCGAGCGAGCCGCGCAGGACGATCGTGTCCGTGCCGAGCTGCGCGGCGACGTCCTCGGTCACCCGGCTGTTCGCCGTCGCGGTCGTCGCGAGCACCGGGTTCTCCGGGCTCATCGCAGCCAGGAGCCGGGTCAGTCGCTGGTAGTCCGGGCGGAAGTCGAAGCCCCAGTCGGAGATGCAGTGCGCCTCGTCGATCACCAGCAGACCGGTGCGTTCGAGCAGCGGCAGGGCCGCCCGCTCGAAGCGGGGGTTGGCGAGGCGCTCCGGCGAGACGAGCAGGACGTCGACCTCGTCCCGCTCGAGGGCGTCGAACACGTCGGCCCAGTCGTCGGCGTTCGCCGAGTTGATGGTCCGCGCCCGCACGCCGGCCCGTTCCGCAGCGGCCACCTGGTCCCGCATCAGGGCCAGCAGCGGCGAGATGACCAGCGTGGGCCCGGCCCCCTGAGAGCGCCGGGCGGCGGTCGCCGCCCAGTACACGGCGGACTTGCCCCAGCCCGTCGCCTGCACGAGCAGCACCCGGCGCCGCTGCGTCGCCAGCGCCTCGACCGCCTCCACCTGGTCCGGCCGTGGTACGGCGGAGGGCCCCGCCATCGCGGCCAGCACGCGAGTGAGGGCCTCGGCGGCGTCCAGAGTCGTAGCGGTCACCGCGCTCATTGTCCCCGAACCCGGGCCAGGGGGGAGTCGTCGTCCCCAACCGGACCGGCCGCATCGAATCCCTCGCCCGGCGGCCCCAGGTCGTCCTCCGTCTCGTCGGGGCTCTGCCACGCGGCTGAGCGGAGCCCGTCGGAGAACCCCGCCTCGTACGCCGCGGCGGCTTCCTCCTCCACCGCTGCGCTGAGGACACCGAACAGGACCGGATCGAACACTTCCGGGAACACGAGCACCACCTCCGTCCGGGCGGCGGCGCCGCCGACGAAGAGCACTGTCCCTCGACCCTCCGACAAAATCTGGGGCCACGTCCCCCGCGCCCGCTTCGGCGCCCGCTCTGCCGAACGGGAACTAGCGGCCCGTGGGGGCCGAGCGCTCGCGACGGGCGCGCTGCCAGGCCGCGACGAGGACCGCCACGACGGCCAGAACCGCGAGGGTGGACAGCGTGCCGACCCAGCCGAAGGACGCCTGATGGGAACTCACCGCAGTGATCTGCGGATGGGGTGCCGTCGGGCTCGGCGTGGCGGGCCCGGCCGCGGTTGCACCCGGCTGCTCGGTGGTGGGCACGGAGGGCAGCAGGTCGCCACCCGCGCGGCTGTCGACGGCCGGCGGGGTCAGCGGTGCGCGGGCGGCGGGGACGTCGTCCGGGCCGGGTCCGCTGGGCGAGGAGGACGTCGTCGCACCGGAAGCGTCCCCCGAGCCGGCCGCGGAGCGCGAAGCCGAGCCGCTCGTGAGGTCGGAGCGGCTCGAGCTGTACGAACGGCTCGAGCCGTAGGTGCCGCCGGAACCGGAAGAGGTAGAGGTGCCGGAGCCGCTGCCCTCGACGGAGGCCGAGTCGCCACCCGACGACGGCGGCGGGGCCACGGGTTCGGCCGGTGAGGCCTCCGGAACGGGTTGCGACGTCGCGCTCGGCTGCGTCGTGGCCGACGGCTGCGGTGTCTCCGACGGCTGCGCTGTTTCCGAGGGCTGCGCTGTTTCCGACGGCTGCGTCGTCTGGGAAGGCTCTGTCGTCGGCTCAGGGGTCGCGGTCGCAGACGGCTCGGGGCTGTCGGTGGGCTCGGGGCTGCCCGTGGGCCGGGGGCTCTCCGTGCTCGCGGACGCCGATGCGGCGGGGCTGGTGGGGCGTGACGCGGACGGCCGGCCGTCATGGTCCGCCGCCGATGCAACCGGCAGCCCGAGGGCGGCGCCTGCCGCCGTGACGAGAGCGACGCCGAGGGTCAGGGAGCCGAGGGAGATGCGGCCGACGCCGTGTTTGCGCGGGTGTTGCTGATCCGCCAGAGGGCTCATAGCCGTCTATCTGCCCACAAACTGTCATCTCGTTGTCATGGATGAGATCACTTTTTGCAGCCAATGCCGATATTCGGGAACGAGGGTCAGGTGAGCACCACGCAGCCGATCGCGCCTGCCCAGACCTCCGACGCGCCGTCGCCGGCCCGCTGGTGGACCCTGGTCGCGGTCTGCCTCGGCACCTTCATGCTGCTCGTCGACATCACGATCATCAACGTCGCGCTGCCGGACATCCAGAAGCAGATCGACGCGTCGTTCTCCGATCTGCAGTGGGTGGTCGACGCCTACGCGCTCACCCTCGCGTCGTTGCTGCTGACCACCGGTTCGCTGGCCGACCTCTACGGTCGCCGCAAGCTCTACATCCTCGGCCTCGGCGTCTTCACGCTGGCATCCCTGCTGTGCGGGGTCTCGACCTCGCCGCTGATGCTGATCCTCTCCCGTGGCTTCCAGGGCGTCGGTGGCGCGATCATGTTCTCCGTCTCGCTCGCCCTGCTCGCCTCGGCCTTCTCCGGGCGGGAGCGAGGCATCGCGTTCGGTGTCTGGGGAGCGATCACCGGCCTCGCGGTCGCGATCGGACCGCTGCTGGGCGGCGCGCTCACCTCCGGCCTCACCTGGCGGTGGATCTTCTTCGTCAACCTTCCGTTGGGGCTCGCGGCAATGGTGCTGACCCGCGCCAAGGTCGAGGAATCCATGCAGCGTGGAGCGCGGCGGCCGGACTGGCCCGGCTTCGTGGTGTTCACCGCTGCCCTGAGCCTGTTGGTGTTCGGGCTCATCGAATCCAGCGAGAAGGGGTGGAGTTCCTCCCGGGTCGTCGGCTGCCTGATCGCGGCCGGCGTGCTGCTGTGCGTGTTCGTCGCCGTCGAGGCGCGCGGTCGGCACCCGATGTTCGATCTCAGCCTGTTCCGCAAGCCCACCTTCGCCGGCGGTTCGATCGCCGCGTTCGCCCTGTCCGGCTCGCTGTTCGCGATGATGCTGTACCTGGTCCTCTACCTGCAGGACGTGCTGGGGTACTCGGCCTTCGAGACCGGTTTGCGGTTCCTGATCCTGTCGGGCGGCATCCTGCTGACCAGCACCGTGGCCGGCCGCCTGACCGCACACGTGCCGATTCGTCTGCTGATCGGCCCCGGGCTGCTGCTCGTCGGGGCCGGCCTGCTGCTCATGCGCCTCATCGACCCGGCCTCCGACTGGACGACCCTGGTGCCCGGCCTGTTCGTCGCGGGCGTCGGGACCGGGCTCGTCAACCCGCCGCTCGCGTCGACCGCGGTCGGCGTCGTCGAGCCGGCCCGCTCCGGCATGGCGTCCGGGATCAACTCCACCTTCCGCCAGGTCGGCATCGCCACAGGCATCGCCACCTTCGGTTCGCTGTTCGCGGCCAAGGTCTCCGACGAGATCGTCCGCGGCCTTCCCGGAGCGCCTCCCGGCGCCGCCGAGGGGCTCACCACGGCCGTGAAGAACGGCGGCGGCTCCCAGGCCATCGGAGCCCTGCCCGAACAGCTGCGACCTCTCGCCGCGCAGGTCGCCCGGGAGAGCTTCGTGACGGGGTTGCGGCAGATCCTGCTGATAGCGGGGCTGCTGGCGCTGGTCGGCGGGGTGCTGACGCTGCTGCTCATCCGCGGCAAGGACTTCGTCGGCGCGAAGCAGTCCGCACCCGAGCCCGAGGGTCGGGCATCGGACGCCGACACAGCGGGGAACGACAACGGGATGAGCACCGATGAGGATGCGCCGGCCGCGGTGCCGACCTCCGCGCCGACCCCGGTGCCGACCTCGTCGTCGCCGGGTGAGCCCGCCGACGCCGTGCGCTCGGGCATCCGCGGGCTGGTCCGCCACACCGACCGTGAGCCGTTCGCGGGGGTGCCGATCACGGTCACCACCGAGGACGGTGCCGCTGTCGCGATGCTGCACAGCGGGGCCGACGGGGCCTTCGCGGCCGATCTGCCGGCCGGGACCTACCTCGTCATCGCGAGTCCGGCCGGCTGCGCGCCGGACGCCCGCCGGGTCGTCGTCCCGGACGGTGGCCCGGGGTCCGCACACGCGGAGGTGTCGTTCGCCCTCGACGGCGACGCGATGCTCTACGGCCGCGTGGTCGGCGCCTCCGAGGGCGTGCTCACGCTGCTCGACGCCGAGGGCGTGGTCGTCGGGGGCACCGACATCGAGCAGGACGGCACGTACGAGCTCGCCGGCCTGCGCAGCGGTGACTACACGCTGACTGCGGCGGTACCGGGCGCGACCCCGATCGCCCAGGCCGTGCGGGTGGAGTCCGGGGACGCACGCCACCACGATCTGGGCGTCGGCCCCCTCGCACTCGACGACTTCGGCTTCGAGGACGGCGGTCCCGACGACGGCGCCGAGCACGGAGGTCCCGAGCACGGAGGTCCCGAGCACGGAGGTCCCGAGCACGGAGGTCCCGAGCACGACGGCTCTGCCGCCGACGGCCGCTCCCGGCCCGCCGCTCCGCCGTTCTCGGCGGGCCTGCACCCCGTGGCGATGGTTCCCGGCGGCACCGGGATCACGGGGCTCCCGGGCGGCTCGAACGGGCGGGCTGCTGACCCCGGCCGGCGGGGCGATTAGTTAGCTTATGCAACAAGATCGCGGGTAGAGCAAACAACCTGTAGGAGCGGCCCCGGAGGAACGGTGACCACGGACACGAACACGGCGCGCCAGGAGCCCCGGGGCGGCCGAGTCGATGCTGCCGTCATCGGCTCTCCCGAGGAGATGGAGCGTCGGCACGGATCCGCCTACAAGTGGGTCGCCCTGTCGAACACGACGCTCGGCGTCCTCATGGTCACGATCAACGCGTCGATCCTGCTGATCGCCCTTCCCGACATCTTCCGCGGCATCCGGCTCGACCCGCTGCTCCCCGGCAACACCGGCTACCTCCTGTGGCTGATCATGGGCTTCCTCGTGGTCACCGCGGTGCTCGTGGTGTCGTTCGGCCGGGTCGGGGACATGTACGGCCGGGTCCGGATGTACAACCTCGGCTTCGCCGTGTTCACGGTGTTCTCGATCCTGCTGTCGGTCACCTGGATGCACGGCTCGTCCGGCGCGATGTGGCTCATCGTCATGCGGGTGCTGCAGGGCATCGGCGGGGCGCTGCTGTTCGCCAACTCGAGCGCGATCCTGACCGACGCCTTCCCCACCCATCAGCGTGGGCTGGCCCTCGGCATCAACAGCGTCGCCGCCATCGCCGGGTCCTTCCTCGGCCTTCTGATCGGCGGTCTCCTCGCGCCCGTCAACTGGCGCCTCGTCTTCCTGGTCTCGGTGCCGTTCGGCCTGTTCGGGACGGTGTGGGCCTACCTCAAGCTCAAGGACACCGGGGAGCGTCGGCGCGAGCGCATCGACTGGTGGGGCAACGTCACCTTCGCCGTTGGCCTCATCGCCGTTCTCGCCGGGATCACCTACGGGATCCAGCCCTACGGCGGGCACACGATGGGCTGGACCAACCCCTTCGTGGTCGTCGCGATCGCCGGCGGGATCGCCGTCCTCGCCGGCTTCGTCGTCATCGAGACGCGCGTGACCGAGCCGATGTTCCGGCTGCAGCTGTTCCGCATCCGCGCGTTCACCGCGGGCAACGCCGCGAGCCTCCTGTCCGCCCTCGGCCGGGGCGGTCTGCAGTTCATCCTCATCATCTGGCTGCAGGGGATCTGGCTGCCGCTGCACGGCTACAGCTTCGAGAGCACGCCGCTGTGGGCCGGCATCTACATGATCCCGCTGACCATCGGGTTCCTCGCATCGGCACCGATCTCCGGCTACCTGTCCGACCACTTCGGTGCCCGGCCCTTCGCCACCGGCGGCATGCTCGTGGCCGCGTGCTCGTTCGTCTTCCTGCTGCTGCTGCCGGTCAATTTCAACTACTGGGCGTTCGCCGCCGTCCTGCTGCTCAACGGGATCGGCATGGGCCTGTTCGCCTCACCGAACCGCGCCGGCATCATGAACAGCCTCCCGGCGCGCATGCGCGGCGTCGGCGGCGGCATGGCCGCGACCTTCCAGAACTCCGCGATGGTGCTGTCGATCGGCATCTTCTTCAGCCTGATCATCCTGGGGCTGGCCGCGACGCTGTCCGGGACGCTCGTCGGAGGGCTCACCGGCGCCGGGGTGCCCGTCGCCGACGCCCAGCGCGCGGCCGGGCTGCCGCCGGTCGCCACGCTGTTCGCGTCGCTGCTCGGCTACAACCCGATCCAGGAGCTGCTGGGGCCGGCAGCGAACAACCTCGACCCCCAGCAGTTCGGCTACGTCACCGGTCGGCAGTTCTTCCCGAACCTGATCTCCCAGCCGTTCGAGAACGGCCTGCACGTGGCGTTCGTCTTCGCGATCGTCGTCTGCCTGATCGCCGCCGCGGCGTCCTACCTCCGCGGCGGCAAGTACCACTACGCCGAGGGGGCGGAGCTCGGCGCCGCCGCGACGGCAACCGCGCCCGCCGGGGTGGCGACGGTGACACCGCCGAGGGCGGCCGAGCCGGTGAGGGAGGCCGAACCGACGGGCGAGGCCGAACCGGCGAGCGAGACCGAACCGGCGAGCGAGGCCGAACCGGCGAGCGAGACCGAACCGGCGAGCGAGACCGCAGCCGGGACACAGGAGCTGCCCGCACCTGCCGCCCGGGACGGCGGAGACCGTCGGCTCGCCGGCACCGTCACCTCGGGCGGACGGCCCGTGGCGAAGGCGGTGCTGACGCTCGCCGTACCCGGCGAGACCGAGCTCCTCCGCGCCACCACCGACAACGACGGCCGCTTCTCCCTCGACCCGAGCGTCGTCGACCCTGAACAGGAGTACGTCCTCGTGGTCAGCGGCCGCACCGTCGACCCCGTCGCCCGCGTGCTGCGGCTCGACGGCCGCACCGACGGACGGGTCGGAGACGTCGCCCTCGACATCGACGTCCCGTCCGCCCTCGGGGTCGTGGAGGGTCGGATCGTCCGCGGCGACCGGCAGGGCGAGCCCGTGCCGAACGGGACCGTCGTTCTCACCGAGCGGGGCGAGCTCGTCGGCCGGGCCCGGGCGGGCGCCGACGGACGCTTCCTCCTCGAGGGAGTGCCGGCCGGTGAACACGTACTGACCGCGGTCGCCCCCGGCGGGCAGCCGCGGAGCTCTCTGCTGCGGCTGCGTCCGCACGAGCGGGTTCGTGACGAGTTCGCCGTCGACCTGCCGCAGCCGGTCGCGCACGGCCCCCATCCCGAGGACGGCACCTACCCCGAGGACGGCACCTACCCCGAGGACGGCGCCACGGCGACGGCCCCTCTCCGGCGGGTGCCCTGACCGGCGGCGGACGCGCCGGTCTCAGCAAGCCGCCCCGGGCGAGGCGTCCAGCTCCGCTGCCGCCTGTTCGGTCGAGCGGCGCAGGATCTCCGGCGGCAGCCCGTTCTGCAGCGCCTGGTCCAGGAGTCGCGCCAGCGAGTACTCCGGGTCAGCCGCGAAGACGATCTCCAGCGCGACGTTGGCCAAGCCCCCGTTGCCCTTGAGGTATGCGGACCAGGCCAGCACGGTGGCGACCGGCACATTCTCGGGTGGTCCCACCCGGCGCACCACCTCCACCAGCAGCCGCTGCAGCGCCTCGGCGCGATCCCCGATCGTCCAGGTCACCACGCGATCCCGCACCGTGAGGCTGTGCAGACCCAGGGCGACGGCGGCCGCCTCGTCGGCGGTCAGCTCGGCCCGCCGGTCCTCGAACCGGACCACGAGCGTCCGGATCCGCTCCAGGAACTCGTCGAGCACGCCCTGGGTGCCGGCGGTCTGGAGCCGCTCGACCAACAGGTCGCCGAGCCGCTCGAGCGCTTGTTCGCCGGCCGCCCGGATCCACGGTGCCGGCGGCTCGAGCGTCCTGCGCAGGGCCTCGCGGTCGGGCAGCGCCGTCATGCCCGAGTGCACGGCCGTGGCGGCGACGACGGAGGAGTCCGCGGCCTCCGGCGTGGGGACCGGCGCTCCGCCCGGTGGGCAGCAGCGTGGGTTGCGGCAGAGATAGGACCACCAGTGGCCGTCGGAGATCCGGTAGGCGTCGCGGAGGCGGATGCGTGTCGCGCGCAGCTCGCGGCGCAGCCGGCGCACGAGGGCCTGCCCCGGCGTGCCGCGATCGTCCGGACCCTCGTCGGGGTCGTAGAGCAGGACGAACGCCTCGTCGTCGGAGTCGTTCTCGAGCGCACGCACCACGGCGCGGACCAGCTCGTCGGCACCCATGTCGAGGTCGACCCGCATCGTCACCCCCACGCGACGGCGGGGGCCGCACAGCCCGAGGACGACCAGGCTGCGGTGCGGGTGGAAGCCGAGCAGATACGGCACGGCGGTCAGGACGTCGTCGGGGCGGCGGAGCTTGAGGACCGGTTGATCGGTGGCGGAGGGTGACGCGCTCGGCATGCCGGACACGGTGCGACAACCCGGGCCGCGGGCGCTCGGCCCCGGCGCCCAACTGTGGACAACCGCCCCGGTCGGACCGGCGTCACCCGACGGGAGGAAATCACCCGATCGCCGGATCGCCGCGTCCGCTCCTCGTTACCTTTCGTCACGCGACCGAGTTCGCGGAGCGACACCGCTGACGGGAAGAACGGGCTGGGGGGCACATGACGACGAGGTCGGCGCAGAGAAGGGTCTACGACCTCAAGTTGAGAGTCCTCCGTCGGCGTCAGCTGGAGGAGTACGGCCGGCTGGTCGCCAACGAACGCCTGGCTCCGGAGCAGCTGGCACGCCTGCAGCGTGGGCGGGCGCTGTCGATCGCTCGGCACGCGTTCGAGCAGTCACCGTTCTACCGGGACCTGTACCGGGACGCGGGTCTGTCGGCGGAGGACTTCCGGGACGAGGCCGTCCTCGACGCCCTGCCCTTCGCGCAGAAGGCCGCGGTGCGGGAGAACTTCGCGTCGATCCGCACTCCGGAGGCGACGCCGGAGAACTCGACGCAACAGGCGACCGGCGGCAGCACGGGGCACCCGACGAAGGTGCTGCACGACAAGCGGGCGATGCAGCATCTGCTCGCGTACCGGATGCACAGCTGGTGGGGCGTCCACCCGGGGGACAACCGGGCCCTGGTCTGGCGGATGGACTTTCACAAGGAGGCCTGGCGGGCGCGGATGGGCAACCTCGCCACCTGGCCGATGAAGACGATCCAGCTCGACGCGAACCAGATGGGCAAGGCCGAGATCGCGACGTTCTTCGAGCGGTGGGCCCGCGTCCGACCAGCCTTGGTCGGCGGCTACGTCGGTGCCGTGCTGGAGCTGGCGCGGATGGCCCGGCAGGAGGGGCGCACGTTCGCGCCGCCGACCGCGGTCGTCACGGGCGCGGCGCCGATCTCCGCCGGCGAGAAGGCCTTCCTCTCGGAGGTGTTCGGGGCGCCCGCGTACGACCACTACCAGGCGGTCGAGGTGCCCCTCATCTCGGCCGAGTGCGAGCAGGTCAACGGCCAGCACGTGTTCAGCGACGCCCGCTGGGTGGAGATCGTCGACGACGCGGGTCAGCCGGTGGCGCCGGGGGAGACGGGCACCCTGGCGGTCACCGATCTGCGGAACCGGGTCTTTCCGGTGGTTCGCTACCTGATCGGCGACCGCTCCTCCTGGAAGACCGAACCGTGCGCGTGCGGGCGCCCGTTCCCGCAGCTCAACCCGATCGCGGGGCGGAGCACCGACAACCTGCGGCTTCCCAGCGGCCTCGTCATGTCCGGCGACAGTGTCTCCGCGATCTTCGACCACTTCCCCGACGCGGTCCGGCAGTTCCAGGTCTGTCAGCACGCCGACTCGTCGATCACCCTTCGCTGCGTGCGGGGGGATGCGCCCGATGCAGACGCGTCGATGCACCACGTCGCGGACGTCCTCCGGAAGCGGGTGCGGGGCGAGGTGCCGGTGCGTCTCGACGTCGTCGACGCCATTCCGCACGACCGGGGCAAGACGCGCTACGTGGTGCGGGAGTCGGCCGACGGAACGGTTTCCCCTCCGGCGCTCATCCCCTCGGAGCTGGCGATCGACGCGCGGGTGACCTCGGAGGAGCCGAGCCCGGTCGGCGCACCCGTTGCCAAGGCAGGGTCACCTCGTTCCGGCAGGTGACGCCGAATCCGTCGATTCGCGCATGTCCGCCCCATGTGGCCGTTACCTTTCCGGGCGTGAGGGAGTTCGCTCAGCGGCGGGCGTGACGCCGGAAGGGCTGGTGGCAGGTGGCGAGGTCGGCGCGGCAGAAGATCTACGACGTCAAGCAGGGCTTGACCCGCCGCTCGCAGGTGGCGGAGTCCCGCCGGCTGGCCGACAACGAGCGTCTCTCTCCGGACGAGCTGTCCCGACTCCAGCGGGAGCGGGCGTTGGCCATCGCTCGGCACGCCTTCGAGCAGTCCGCGTTCTACCGGGACCTGTACCGCGACGCCGGCTTGTCGGCCGACGACTTCCGTGACGCGGCCGTGCTCGGCTCCCTGCCGTTCGCCGAGAAGGCGGCGGTGCGGGAGAACTTCGAGGCGATCCGCACCCCCGAGGCGACGCCCGAGAACGCGATCCCGCAGGTGACCGGCGGCAGCACGGGGCACCCGACGCGGGTCCTGCACGACAAGCGGGCGATGCAGCACCTGATCGCCTACCGGCTGCACAGCTGGTGGGGTGTCTCGCCGTCCGACAACCGAGCCCTGGCCTGGCGGGTCGGCTTCCGTCCCAATCCGATGCGGGAGCGCTTCAGCAACGTCCTCACCTGGCCGATGAGGACGCTCCAGGTCGACGCGAACGACATGGGCCCTGCCGAGGTCGCCCAGTTCCTGGACCGCTGGTCGCGCGTCCGGCCGGCTCTGTTGGTCGGCTACACGGGAACCGTGCTCGAGCTGGCGCGCCTGGTGCAGCAGGACAAGCGCACATTCGCCCCGCCCCTCGCGGTGGCCACGACGTCGTCACCGATCTCGGCCGCGGAGAAGGCCTACATCTCGGAGGTCTTCGGCGCCCCGACCTACGACCACTACCAGTCGATCGAGGTGCCGATCACCGCCGGGGAGTGTGAACACGCGAACGGCCCGCACGTGTTCACCGACGCCCGCTGGGTCGAGGTCGTCGACGACGAGGGCCGCCCGGTCGGTTCGGGGGAGACGGGCTCGCTGGTCATCACGGACCTCCGCAACCGGGTCTTCCCGATCGTCCGCTACCAGATCGGCGATCGGGGCGCGTGGAAGACCGAGCCCTGCCCGTGCGGGCGCCCGTTCCCGCAGCTCAACCCGATCGCCGGTCGGACGACGGACAACTTCGTGCTGCCCAGCGGGCGCCTCGTGATGGCCGAGCTGGTCGCCAGCGTCTTCGCCCACTGGCCGGAGGCGGTGCGCCAGTTCCAGGCGGTTCAGCACGCCGACTTGTCGATCACCCTGCGCTGCGTGCCGGGCGCGGCGCCCGACGCGGAGGCCAGCATGCGGCGGGGGGTCGAGCTGGCACGGGAGATCGTGCGCGGCGAGGTGCCGGTGCGGCTCGAGGTCGTCGACGTCATCCCGCACGACCGGGGCAAGTCGCGCATGGTGGTGCGCGAGGCGGCCGACGGCACGACGTCGCCGCCCGTGGTGCCTGCCCGCGGGTCGGCCGGTCAGCCCGCGGCTTCGAGCGACTCCACCTCACGCAGCTCACCCGTCGTCACGTCGTAGACGAACCCGCGCACCATGTCGCTGTGCGGGAGCAACGGGTTGCCCTGCACGTGGGCGACCGCGCGGCGGAGGTCTTCGTCGAGATCGCTGATCGTCAGCGACTCCCAGGGGGGCTCGACACCTGTCTCGGCCTTGATCTCGGCCTTGAACTCGTCGGGGGCGAAGCCGATCAGCCCACACTCGGTGTGGTGGATCAGAACGATCTCGCGGGTGCCGAGGCTGCGCTGGCTGATGGCAAGGCTGCGCAGGACGTCGGCGGTGACGACACCGCCGGCGTTGCGGATCACGTGCGCCTCGCCGGACCCCAGCCCGAGGAGCCGGAAGACATCGATGCGGGAGTCCATGCAGCAGACGACGGCGACCTGTCGAGAGGGGGGAGTCGGCAGCGCACCCGGGAAGACGTAGCTCTTGTTGTTCGCAACCAAGTCGTCGATGGCCGACATGGAACTCCTCGTGCCTCACCGCGGGAGGGAGCGTCCCCCCGGAAGCGACATTAAGGGTCAGGCGCTGACGATCTCGACAGCTGTTGCCCGCGTCACGTGGTGCACCGGTGCCAGAGCGAGAGGAGCCCGTCGTCCCGGGCGGCGCCGACGGTCACGGACGGAGCTCAGTTGCTCAGCAGCACGACCGTTCCGGCACCGACGAGGCTGAACGCCCAGATCTTGTCGACGTTGACCCACCAACGCCGCAGCACGGACAGACCGAGGATGTCGTAGACGAGAACGGCGATGGTGCCGGTCATGGCGATCATCGCGGCCGAGTGAACCCCTGCCGCGAGCAGGCCCACTCCGACGGCGTGGATCCAGCCGCTCGACGTGTCGAGCCCCTCGAACGCGTGCAGCGGGAGCACGAAGACCGGCAGCACCATCAGCCCGGCGCCGTGCGCCGACGACATGACGAACGACCAGCGCGCCAGCCCCCAGTGCGACAACCGCATGCCCGCCCACCGCGTGTGCCGCTTGCGGAGCACCTGCCACAGCCCGAACGCGAGCAGGGCGCCGCCGGCGACGAGCACGACCACGCGGGAGGCGGTGAACGACCGGGTGACCGCCGCGACGACGGCCATCACCGCCACCGCACCCTCGTGGCCGAGCGCGATGAAGGGCAGCGACAGCAGCAGCGCTCTGCGGCTGCGTTCCTGCAGGCCGATCGAGACCGCGAACAGCCACCCCATCCCGGGGTTCAGGCCGTGGAAGGCCCCGAGCAGCGCGAGCGTGACGAGTTCGGTACCGGTCACGGGTAGCAGTAGCTGTCGCTGGAGGCGTCGCCGCCCTGCAGCCGCAACTGGTGGACCCGCCGTCCGCGAAAGGCGTCACCTTCCGGGAAGAACCGCTCGTCGAAGGCCATGCCGCCGTTCTCGGTGTCGACGTCGACCTTGGCGATCCACGCCCCCACGCCGTCCGGATAGAACTGCTCGTCCCACGCCCCGTAGAGCGAATTCGAGAAGTACACCCGCTTGCCGTCCCGGCTGACCTCGACCATCTGCGGGCCGCCCCGCAGGGGAGCGTCCGGCTTGGCGGGGTGCGGCTTCTCCTCCGCGATACCGCCGACCCGGACCGAGCCGACCTCCCGCGGCGCGAACGGGTCGCTGACGTCGAACTGCTTCAGCTCCCCGGTGCCCCAGCAGGAGACGTAGAGGTACCGGTCGTCGACGGACAGATCGATGTCGGTCACCAGCGGCGGAACGGCGCCGAAGGGCTTGAGCGCGGGCGGGAGCTTCTCCTCCGGCGCCGGCTCGGCCGGGATCGTGATGACCTTCGTGGCGGCCCACTGCCCGCCGTCGCGGTGCCAGACCCAGACCGACGCCGACAGGTCCTCGACGCTGATGACCACGCCGAGGAAGCCGTACGTCTTGGTCGGGTCGTGCGCCGGGCGGAGCTCGAGCGCCATCTGATGCTCGTCGCCCAGATCCACGGTCTGGACGTGCTTGCGCTTCCGGAGGTCCCAGAAGTGCAGCCGGTGCCCGTACTTCTTGCCGAGCAGCAGCTCGGGGTCGATCCCGTCCTCGATCATCGACGGGGTGCCCCACTCGCTGGTCACGGCGACGTCGTGGGCGATGTGCCACCACAGGTCGTACGCCAGGTACTGGTCGCCGCGGTCGACCTCCCACTGCCCGAGCACCTCGAAGCTGGTGTGGTCGAGCAACGCGACGCCGCCCGGCCCCTCCCGGTGATAGCCGCCGAGGTTGGAGATGTAGAGGCCCTCGGGACCGCAGTGCACGGTGTGCGGCCGCGAATACCCGGCGCGCTTGCCGAGCTCCTCCGGCTCGAGGACCTTCACGATCTTCGGGCTGGTCGGGTTCTCCTTCGTGTCGAGGATGTAGATGCGGCTGCTGCGCAGACCGGGGACGACGAGGTACCGGCGCTCGACGTGCGGGTGCGGCGCGTACGGGCAGAGGGCGCTGGAGCAGGCGTTCCAGCCGAAGTGGTGCACTTCGTCGCCGGTGTAGGGCAGCTCGGTGAACCCCACGACCGTGCCGTAGGTGGCCGAGTCGGGGTCGGTGTCGAGCACGGCGATCGCGTCGGGCGTCTCCGCCGGGCGGGAGAAGGCCGCGACGTAGGCGAGCTTCTCCGGGGGCGCGGCCGCCGCGTCCCGGGGTGAGGGATAGAAGGTGGGGTCAGGCTTCCAGAGCGCCACTGTTGGGTGTCCTTCGACTGGTCGGGATGCGGCCGGGATTCCGGCCGCGGACGGACTCAGCCGCGGCGACAGAGCGCGCTGGTGACCCGTCCGAGATCGATGTGCAGACGCGCCACGAGGAGCGGGGTGGGGTCGACCGCTGCTGCGCGGGATCGGTCGACGAGCACACCGGGACTCTGCGCGCCGAACATGACTGTGTCAACCGAGCCGATGAGGTATCGGCCGCCTCGGCGGTGGATTGTCGACGGTCTGGCCCTCGAGGGCGGCCAGCGCGCGCTCGTGGAGCGTCTTCAGAGCCAACTGGTTCGCGCGCTCGACCGTCACCCCGACGAGCAACGGGTTGCTGCGTACCTCGCGGGCGACGCGTTCGAGCGCACGCGCAGCAGGTGAGTAGACGTCGTCCCCGTCCGGGTTCGGGGTGAGCAGGCGACCCAGCGGGTCGTCGGCCCGACGAGCGAGGAAGATGCCGAGCAGGACGCCCGCGGCGGACTCGCCGGCGACGGTCCCGGGGCGGGCAGGGGCACAGGACGGAGCGGTTCGCGATCTCATGCGACGGACCGTAGAAGGAGGGTCCGACAATTTTCGGCCCTCGTCCGCGGGCTCCCCGTCGCGGCCTCACTGCCGGGCGAAGTCCGAGGCGCGCCGGACCTGCTCGTCGCTCGGGCGCACCCCCGTGTAGAGCTCGAACTGCTCCGCCGCCTGCAGGGCGATGACCTCGGCCCCGGTGATGACGTGGAGCCCACGCTCGTCGGCCCGCCGGATCAACGGCGTCCGATCCGGCTCCGCGACGACGTCGAACACGACGGCCGCCGACTCGAGTGCGCCCTCGGGCAGCGGCAGCGCGTCCGCGTCCTGACCTCCCGCCATCCCAACCGGCGTCGCGTTGATCACCAGCGCGGGCTGGTGCTCGCCGAGCTCGTGGAGCCACCGGAACCCGTAGCGCTCGGCCAACGCCCTCCCCGTGCGCTCGTTGCGTGCGACGACGACGCCGTCGGCGAAGCCGCCGTCGCGCAGCGCCGCCGTCACGGCCTGCGCCATGCCGCCGCTGCCCAGGACCGCGACGGGCAGCTCCGACGAGACGTCGTGCTGCCGCAGCAGGGAGGCGACCGCGAGGTAGTCGGTGTTGAAGGCGCGGAGCCGGCCGTCGTCGTTGACGATGGTGTTGACCGAATCGATCGCACGGGCGGAGTCGTCGAGTTCGTCGACGAGCGGGATGCAGTCCTGCTTGAACGGCATCGACACGCTGCAGCCGCGGATCCCGAGCGCCCGGATGCCCGCGATGGCCGCGGGCAGGTCGTCGGTCGTGAACGCCTTGTAGACGAAGTCGAGGCCGAGCTCGTCGTAGAGGAAGTTGTGGAAGCGGGTGCCGTGGTTGCCCGGCCGACCGGCGAGCGACATGCACAGCTGGGTGTCCTTGGACAGCACGCGGTTCACGGCTCGCGACGCTACGGCTCGCGACACCACGGAGCTGACCCGCGCTGCCGCCCCGAGCGGCACCGACACCGGATCGAGCGTTGACTGTCGGGTCGGGTTGTCCGGCGAGTCGACGCCGGATCGGGCGTTGTCTGTGACCAGGCCTTCCCCCTGGCGCTCAACGCTCGATCCGATGTCGACGCGTCCATGGTCGGCGTTGGTGTGGGGCACCCACTTCAGCGGGTTGTGCTCGGCCCACACGTCTCCACCGAGGCCTCCTCGTCCCCCACGCAACGAGGGGGTGGCACATCACCCTCGCGACCGGCGATCCGGCAACGCCTTCCCGTGAGGTTCTCGGGGAGACGACAGCACCCGTACCTCCGTCGCCTTCACGCTGAACAACACCTCGTCGCCGGGCTGCAGGGCGAGGTCGGCGACCGCGCCGAGGGTGACGTCGGCCGCGAGTGCGTTCGCGTGCACGCGCACGAACTCGCCGCGGGGTTCCAGCTCGTCGACGCGGGCGGGGACGGTGTTGCGGGGACTCCCGTGCGGCATCTCCCGGAACACCGCGACGGCGGACGGCCGGAACACTGCGACGCCTGCGTCGCCCAGCTCCGCCCCGTCCTCCCGGGGGCCGACGATCTCCCGCCCGTCCGCGAGACGCAGACCGAGCTCGGTCACGCGTCCTGGCAGCAGGTTGAGCCCGGCGATGCGGGCGGTGAAGGCGCTCCGCGGGGTCGACAGGACCGTCCGGACCGGACCGTCCTCCACGAGCCGGCCGCCCTCCAGGACGACGATGCGGTCGGCGAGCATGAGCGCGTCCAGTACGTCGTGGGTCACGAGCAGCGCGGACCGGCCCGCCGCCTGCAGGACCCGTCCCAGCAGCCGCCGGAGCGCCGGCGCGGCGGCGACGTCGAGGGCCGCCATGGGCTCGTCGAGCAACAGCAGCGCCGGCTCTGCGGCGAGGGCGCGGGCGACGGCGACGCGCTGCTGTTGACCACCCGAGAGCTGAGCGGGCTTGCGCTCGGCGAGCTCCGACGCGTCCACCTCGGCGAGCCAGTATTCGGCCGCCTCCCGCGCCCGCCGTCGTCCCTGACCCCGGCTCCGTGGCGCGAAGGCGACGTTGTCGCGGACGGACAGGTGCGGGAACAGCAGCGCCTGCTGGGCGAGCAGCGCGACCTGTCGCCGGTGCGGCGGCATCCACGTCGTCTCGTCCGCGAGCACCGTTCCGTCCAGCCGCACCTCACCCGCGTCCGGCCGCAGCAGCCCGGCGGCGACCGATAGCAGGGTCGACTTTCCCGCGCCGTTGGGTCCGAGGACGGCCACCACCTCGCCGGGTGCCACGTCCAGGCTCACGGCGAGGCCCCGCTCGGCGACCGACGCCGTCAGCCGCAGGGCGCCCGTCGCGGCCGGCTGTCCGGTCACGGCAGCCCGCCCCGTCGATCCCTCGTGGCCACGACGATGAGGACGGCCGCGACGACGAGCAGCAGCGACAGCGCGAGGGCGGCGGCCGGGTCGGTCTCGCGCTGCAAATAGATCTCCAGCGGCAGCGTTCGCGTCACTCCCTGCAGGCTGCCGGCGAAGGTCAGCGTGGCGCCGAACTCGCCGAGGGCCCGGGCGAAGGACAGGACGGCGCCGGAGAACAGCCCGGGCAGGACGAGCGGCAGCGTCACCCGCCACAGCACCGTCGTCGGACGGGCGCCCAGCGTCGCCGCCACCGACTCGTAGCGCTGGCCGGCCGACCGCAAACTCCCCTCCAGGCTGAGCACCAGGAACGGCAGCGCGACGAAGGTCTGGGCGAGGACGACGGCGGTGGTCGAGAAGGCGATCCGGAGGCCCAGCAGGTCGAGCGTCGAGCCGAGCAGGCCTTGCCGACCGAAGGTGTACAGCAGCGCGATTCCGCCGACCACCGGCGGGAGGACGAGCGGCAGCAGGACGAACGCCCGCAGCAGCCGCAGGCCGCGTACCCGCCCGCGCGCCAGGACGAGAGCCATCGGCACGCCGAGCAGCACGCAGCAGACGGTGCTCGCGGTCGCGGTCTGCAGGCTGAGCCGAAGCGCGTCCCGCGACGCCTCCGAGGTCAGCAGCGCGCCCAGCCCGCTCCACGGCACCTTGGTCAGCACGGCGAGCAGCGGCAGCAGGACGAGCAGGCCGCCCAGGCCCGCCGGGAGGAAGATCCAGGCCGGCAGGCCGCTCCCGGTCCCGGCGGAGCGGCGGGTCGGCCGCTCAGCCCGGCGGGCCGAAGCCGGCATCGCGCAGCACCTGCTGACCGGTCGGGCCGGTGACGAAGTCGCTGAACCGTCGCGCCGCGCCCGGGAACCGGCTGTCGGAGAGCACGGCGATCGGGTAGACGTTGACCGCCTGGGCGGCCTCGGGGAAGGCGATCGCCGTGACCGACGAGCCGGCCTGCTTCGCGTCGGTGACGTAGACCAGACCGGCGTCGGCCTCGCCCGAGGTCACCTTCGCGAGCACGTCGGTCACGGACGACTCCTCGCTGACCGGATGCAGCGTCGTCGACGTCAGTCGCTCCACCTTCTGCGCCGCGGAGCCGCACGGGACCTGGGGCGCGCAGACGACGACGTCGACGCCGGGGCGGGCGAGGTCCGGGAACCCCTCGATCCTCGCGGGGTTGTCGGGTGGCACGACAACGGTGAGGGTGTTGGTCGCGAAGGCCGCGGGCGTGCCGTCGACGAGCTTCGCGTCGGTCACCTTGGCCATGTTCGGTTGATCCGCGCTGGCGAAGACGTCGGCCGGGGCGCCGTTGGTCAGTTGGCTCGCGAGGTCCGAGGAGCCGGCGAAGCTGAAGGCGACGCGCGTGCCGGGGTTCGCCCGCTCGAACTGCTGCCCGAGTGTCGTGAAGCTCGACTTGAGGGACGCGGCCGCGAACACGGTGAGCGGTCGCGGAGCGGTCGACCCCGAACCCTCAGCACCCCCGCAGCCGGCCGAGAGCGCGAGGGCGGCGACGAGTACGGCGAGCCGCCTCACGAGCTGCCGTCCGGCGTCTCGACGATGACCGTGGTGGCCTTGACGACCGCGACCGCGAGCCGCCCGGGCTCGAGGGCGAGTTCGCGGACGGCTTCGGCGCTCATGAGGGAGACGACGCTGTGCGGTCCGCATTGGATCTCGACCTGGGCCATGACGCCGTCGGCGACGACGCGGGTCACGAGTCCGACGAAGCGGTTGCGGGCGGAGCGGCCGACACCCGAGGGGTCGCGGGGCGCGGCGGCGTGCTCCTGGGCGAAGGCGGCGAGGTCGCGCCCGTCGAGCACCAGGCGTCCGGCGTCGTCCTTCGAGGCCGTCAAAGCGCCGGAATCGACCCATCGGCGGACCGAATCGTCGCTGACGCCGAGCAGCCCGGCGGCGTCGCGGATCCGAAACTGCGGCACGAGCGGGACTTTAGCACCGCGTCTGCGGACGATTGGCGTCCTCTCAGGACTCGACCGGCAGGCCGTCAAGGCGGCGCGCCGTAGGTCGAGCCGATTTTGTCGGACCCCTCGGCGACACTTCGGCCGGACGGAGGGGGAGCACCATGGAGCACTTGGTCCGATCGCACGTCGAGCGGTGCCTGCAGGACATCTGGCAGGTCTGCCGGGTCCCGACCGACGACGACGGGGACGTCCCGTTCCGGGCCGGTGTCGCCGCCTGCTGGGTGCGGGTGGACTCGGAGATGCCGGTTCTCGTGCGCGTGTTCGGGCACGCGGTCGTCGGGGTGAAGCAGAGCTACGGCCTGCTGCGTGAGCTCAACGAGGTCAACGGCCGGTCGCGCAGCACCTCGTGCGCGTGGGACGACGGGGTGGTGCGGGTCTCGGTGGTCCTGCATCCCGAGGCCCTGGGCCGGAAGTCGTTGCGGCACGCGCTGGATGCCGTCGCTGTCGTCGCCAACGACCTCGGGCCGGTGCTGGCGAGCGTCTTCGGCGGGTCGACGCCCTACCCGCTCGACGAGACGGACGGGGAGGTGTCGGAGTGACAGGGCGATCCCGGTGCGGATTGCGTGGCACCGCCGACGACCGGCAGCGGGCGTTCGTCCGTGTACGAGGCGGCGGGGGCGTCAGAGGCCCAGCCGGAGCGCGCGCACGTACAGCGACGGCTGAGCCGGCCGGGGGAGGGGCTGCCCGAGCGAGCGCTGTACGCGGTCGAAGATCTGCTCGACGCACGCGTCGTGCAGCCACCGGATCGCCAGCGGCCAGCCGAGGCGCATCGTGAGCGTCGTCGGCCGGGCGATCACGGTGTGCCGCAGCACGGTCCGGCCGGGCCGGTCGCCCGGGAGCACGTCGAACGCATGCGTCCCCTCGATGCCCATCGACGGCTCGAACGTGAACTCGACGCGCCGCGTCGGCTCGAAGTGCGACACCCGGTAGCGGATGGGCCCGTGCCCGCCGCGCGCTCCCTCACGGACCGGGCCGCCCTCGAACCGCATGGGCGGCCACCCCTTCGGCCACACGCCGTCGTCCGGCCCGCCCGCGGTCTCGAGGATCGCGCCGATCTCCTCCGGCGTGGCGTCGAACTCCCGCTCGTGCACGTTGCTGGTCAGCAACATGGCCGTCTCCTTCCATACGGTGCCGTACGGTCAGGCCGTACGCTAGCGTATGGACAGTGGCGCAGCAACCCCCGAACCGCCGGCTCAGCCGCGACGACTGGACGGCCGCCGCGCTGGCCGCGCTCGCCGAGGGCGGCGTGGCCGCCGTCGCCATCGAGCCGCTCGCCAAGCGGCTCGGCGCAACCAAGGGCAGCGCCTACTGGCACTTCGCCAACCGCGACGCCCTGCTCGCCGCCACCCTCGAGCGATGGGAGCGGGAGAACACCGAGGCGGTCATCGACCTGGTCGAGGTCGAGCCGGACGCGCTCTCCCGGCTGCGGCTGCTGGCCGAAACGGCGTTCGCGCAGGAGAACGACCTCCGGGTCGAGCTCGCCCTGCTCGCCGCCGCCGATCTCCCTGAGATCGCCTCGGCGATGCACCGGGTGGTCGAGCGGCGCCTCGACTACATGACGAAGCTGTTCGAGGGGGCGGGCTTCGACGCCGCGACGGCGCGGAGGCGCGCCGTTCTGACCTACTTCCTCTACCTCGGCAACGCGAACTTCCGGCGCCATCTGCCGGCGGTCCTGCCCGGGTCGCCGGAGGAGTACCGAGCTCTGGTCGACGACGCCCTGAAGGGACTGCTCGCACCCTGAACCGGGCGCAACTCCCGGGATCACCCGTGCGCCGCCGGCTGGTCACCCGCTCGGCGGAGCCGAGGTGGGCCATCTCGCCGGTTGACCGTGCATGGCGATCAATGGCCGCACGCGCCTGGGCGGTGGCGGGCGCCGTCCGTGGAGCGACCGTCGCGCGCTGGTCGTCGGGGCCCCCGTGGCGGCACTGGTCGCGGTCGCCCTGGTCGTCGGCTTGACGCATCCGAACGACGGAACGCAGGTCACGGACCCGTCGCAAGGAGTGGATGAGGTCGTCGTCGACACGCCCGAGCCGACGGCGTGGGCACGTTGGACGACCGCGACGCCTACGGCGATGGCGCCCACGTCGGTCCCGTCGCCCCGGGCGACGGCCACGCCCCTGCCTCGGCCAGTTCCGACACGCTCGCCCGAGCCGCCCACTCCGCGGGGATGACCAGCCGAGCTTCCTCGTCGGTCAGCGCGGCGGGTCCAGCAGCGGCCCGAGAACGCGCGCGACGTTCGACTGCAGCCACGCCATCGGCGTGTTCGACCCGACGGTCTCCTCGAGCGCGCGCCGCGCGGCGTCCTCGAAGCCGAGCAGCTCGCGCGGCAGCACCCGCGTGATCGCACGCTCGGTCGTCACCGTCTCGTGCGGCATCGACCCGAGCAGGTCCCGGGCGACGCGCCGGTCGACGTCGGTCAGCAGCCCGGCGCCGAGGCCGGTCAGCACGCCGGGCATCCACAGCACCTCGACGTGCGGGCGCCACCGATGCGTCAGGCGAGCGAGGCGCGCGATCATGTCGCGGTAGCGGAGGACGTCGGGACCGCCGATGTCGAAGGTCCGGCCGGAGCAGTCGGCGTGACCGAGGACGTCGACGAGGTAGCCCACCGCGTCGTCGGCCGCGATCGGCTGGTGCTTGGTCCGCGAGCGGGGGTCGCTGACGACGACGGGCAGCAGTTCGACCGTCTGCCGCAGGAGCTCCCACCCCGCGCTGCCGGCGCCGATGAGGATGCCGGCGCGGAGCACGGTGACGGGCGTCGGACCCTGCCGGAGGACGCGCTCGACCTCGCGTCGGCTGCGGAGGTGGGGCGAGAGGCGGGTGCCCTCACGGCCGAGCCCGCCGAGGAAGATCAGCTGCTGGAGGCCCTTCTCGGCCGCCGCGTCCCGCAGGGTTTCGGCGTGCCGGCGCTCCCGCTCGTCGAAGCGGTCCGAGCCGAGGGCGTGCACGAGGTGGTAGGCCGCGTGGACGTCGGAGAGCGCCTCGCGTACCGCCGCCGGGTCGTCGAGGTCGGCGTAGCGCGCGGAGGCCGGTCCGGCGTACGCGTCGGGTCGCCGCGTCAGCGCGACGACGTCGTGACCGGCGGCCTGCAGCGCCGGGACGAGCCGCCGGCCGACGAATCCGGTGGCGCCGAGAACGGCGATGCGGTTCTCGGTACGACCGGTCTTCCGCGTGTCTGACACCACCGGCACCTACCCGTCACACTGCTGCTGATCCGAGGGGGCCGTCGAGGCGTGACCGCGCCGTCACAGCTGCAGATGAAGCCGCAGTGCTTCATCCAAGCGTGCCTGAAGTTCGACGGTCACCCTGCCGACGACCTCGCCGACGCGTTCCACGGCCACAGCACGCACCTGCTCCGCTTGTGCTTTGCCGTCGCTCGGGAGTCCCGTGCCGTCGGCAGGCAGCAGGGTCTGAAAGGGGTGGACACGAGCCAGGTTGCTCGTCACCGGCACGACGGTCACCACACCCCGACCGAGGCGGGCCGCGACGCTGTTCGCGCGGTCGTTGCTGACGATGACCGCCGGTCGGCGCTTGTTCGCTTCGCTTCCCTTGACCGGCTCCAGGTCTGTCATTCGGATCTCGCCCCGCAGCATCAGCGGAGCGCGTCGTCCAGTGTGGAGTCCCATACCGCCTGCTCGCCCGACTCCTCCCATTCCTGCCAGGCTTCTGCGTAGTCCCTCTCGAGGTTCGGGTGGCGGAGCATGCGAACCGCGTGCTGAAGAGCCGCCGACCGAGAGCGCAGACCGGCCGAGTGCATGTATTCGTCGAGGATGGCCACGTCCTCGGACGGCAGGCTCACACTCAGCTTCACGGACGCGATGCTACTTCGGTAGTAAAGCGGTAGCAACGATCATGCCTGCTCGCGCGAGCACCACCAGGTCGTCCGGCCGCCGACCTTGCCCTGCCGCATCGTCGCCCCGCAGCGCGGGCAGTGCGCGTCGGCCCGCCGGTGGGGCATCACCTCGCCGGTGTGCACGCCGCCCTTACGGATCGCGTCGCGGATCGAGGTGCGGAGCTCGCGGTGCAGCCGGCTGAGGGTCTCCGCCGCCAGCTCGCCGGACGGCGCCTGCGGACCGACCTCCGCCTGCCACAGCACCTCGTCGGCCAGCAGGTTGCCCACGCCTGCGATCACCGCCTGGTCGAGCAGCCGGGCCTTGATCGGCGCCGAGCCCCGGCCCACGCGCTCACGGAACTCGTCCAGCCCGATCTCGCCGGCGTCCGGTCCGAGTGCGGACAGGTCGGGGTCGAGGCGCACCCGGCCGAGCCGACGCTTGTCGAGCAGCCGCAGCTGCCCGCCGTCCTCGAACGTCAGCGTGAAGCGGAACCATTCGGGCTTGCGCACGGCCGACGCCGCCCGCCCGGTGCCGACGTAGTCGCCGCCCTCGTCGTCGCCCCGAACACCGGTGCCCTCGCCGGCGGAGACGACGATGCGACCGCTCATGCCGAGGTGGATGCCGAGCAGCGGCCCCGAGCCGGAGCCGGATGACGACGTCTCGCACCACATCGACTTCCCGCGCCGGTGCACCTCGGTCAGGCACCGCCCGACGAGCGCCGCGCGGATCTCGCCCGGCGCGTGCGGCCGGCACTCCCACGTGTCCGCGTCGTCGACGTCGACGATCCGCCGGCGCAGGCCGCTGCGGGCGATGACGGCGCGGGCGGACTCGACCTCCGGCAGTTCGGGCACGTCGAAGCTGTGCCCGTTCTTCCGGCGGATCAGCGGCGGACCGCTCAGCCGAGGTTCAGCACCGCCAGGCCCTGCGGGTTCGTGCCGGCCGGCACGGGCAGCTTCGCCGGCGGGCCGACCTCGGTCAGCTTGCCGTCCTCACCGATCCGCAGCAGGTGGACGATGTTGCCCTCGCCCTCGGGGACCTTCGGCGTGTCCCGCGGGGCGATGACCGTGAGGAATCTGCCGTCCCGGTCGACCGCGGCGTTCCACGGGTTGCCGGCCTGGTCGAACGTGAACGTCTGGATCTGCTTCGGATCCTTGGCGTCGTCGAGGTCGTAGACCGTGACGTTGTTGGTGTCGGCGTTGGTCGTGTAGAGGAACCTGCCGTCCGGCGTGACGACGTTCCAGCACGGCAGGTAGGAGCCGCCGTTGGGCACCACGTTCTCGAAGTCGAGGTTGCCGTTGTCCTCGTCGTAGGAGTAAACGGCCAGGGCCGGGACGGTCGGCATGCTGATGTAGAGCAGCTTCCGGGCGGGATGCGCGACGACGCCGAGCGCGAACTTCTTCTTCTCGTCGAAGCCGTCGGGGAACACGTCCCCGTCGATCTGCTTCGGCGAGTCGTCGGACTGCTTCAGGACGCCGTTGTCGTCGACGGCGAAGCTGCGCAGCGGGCCGGACTCCTCGGTGGAGAAGGCGACCGTGCCGTTCGGCGGGACGTAGGCGTCGGTGGGGGAGGCGCCCGGCTCGGACTCGACGGTCGAGTTCGGGACGGGTGTGAGCCGGCCGTCGCTCTCCATCCGGAAGGTCGTGTAGGTCGGCTTCTCCGTGGTGAGGTCGCGGATGCCGTCCTGCGCCTTGTTCGCGACGACGAGGGTGTTGCGGACCAGCCCGAGGCTCGCGGGTGCCTTGCCGCCGGACGGGAACGGCGAGCCGGCGACCGGCGTGAGCGCGCCGTTGGCGGCGATGGTGAAGACCGCGATCGAGTCCGACCCCTGGTTCACCGAGAACAGCAGCGTGTGCACCGGGTTGATGAGGATCTGGTTGTTCGCGTCGAGCACGCCCGAGTCGGTCAGGTCGGCCGAGCCGGTGCCGCCGGTGGCGCAGCGCGAGATCGGCAACGGGGCCATGTCGCCGGCGCGGTAGGGGATGGCGAGGACGCCGTTGTCCTTGGTGGTGTTGCTCTGCACGTAGGCGACCATCGCCACCGGCTGGCCGCCGCCGAGGTTGCGTCCGCAGTCGTCGGCGACATCCGCGCCGGCGTTGCTGCTGGCGCCGGTGTCGCGGACGAACGCGAACCAGCCGCCGAAGCCGAGGGCGACGACCAGGATCAGCACGAGCAGCAGGACGAGCGGCGCCTTGCTGCGTCCCGCGCCGCCGACGGCGCCGGTCAGGTAGTCCGGCGAGCCGGGTGGGGGTGCGCCGGGCGTGTACTGCTGAGGCACCGCGCCGGGCTGCGACGCCGCCGGGGGCAGCGGTGCGCCGGGCGGAAGCGGTGCCTCCGGCGCCGGTGGCGCCGCGACCCCACCGGCGCCCTGCTGCTGGGCCAGCCCGGGGACCGCGATGCTCTGGGTGGGCAGGAGGCCCAGCCGCACCTCGATGTGCGTGGTGCCGATTGTCACCGTGTCGCCGGGCTGCAGCGCCTGCGCGCCGGTGATGCGGGCGTCGTTCACGTACGTGCCGTTCGAGGAGCCGAGGTCCTCGATCAGCAGCTGGTCGCCGTCGCGGTAGACGCGCGCGTGCCGACGGGAGAGTTCGGGGTCGTCGACCATGACGGTTCCGGTGGCCGAGCGGCCCAGGATCACCTCGTCCTCGACCGGCACCGTCTGAGCCCGCTGACCTGTACGAATCAGCAATTCTGCGGAGGCCACGGAACGAAAAGTAGCGGGGTCGGCACGTGCTCGTGGGCGGTTTTCGCAATCACGTCGTCACCGTCCGATGACGCCGTGTCCGGTCGCGCGGCGATGCCGCGAAGGGGTCGCGCGCACCGGCCTGGAGGTCCATCCTGCTGCGCGTGCCGACGCTCGCCCGATCCCTCGACGACCTGCTCGCCGACGCCGACCACCGCGCGCCGTTCGTCAACCCGGACGGCCGCTCGTCCGCGCGGTTCGAACGCGTCGAGATCGGGGGCGAGCCGCACGTCGTCAAGTACGTGCACCTCGACGAGGACTTCACGATGCGGGTCTCCGGCGACGTCGGCTGCCGCATCGTCCGGGCCTGGACGGCGGGTCTGCTCGACGCCGCGCCGCGCCTGATCGACCACGCGATCGTCGGCGCCGCCTACGGCCTCGGCCGCAACGGCTGGGGCGCGGCGCTGCTGATGCGGGACGTGTCCGGCGAGCTGTTCCCGCCCGGCGACGCCGCCCTCGACCCCGACGAGCACGAACGGTTCCTCGACCACCTCGCCGGCTGGTGTGCGGCGACCTGGGGCTTCCGCGACGAGCCGCCCGACGGACCGGGTCTGCTGCCGTACCCGTGCCGCTGGTCCTGGTTCGGCCGGGCCGCGATCGAGGGAGAGCGGGCGCTGGGCTGGCCGGAGCGGGTGCCCGAGATCGCGGCGGAGGGGTGGCAGCGGTTCGCGGAGCGGGTTCCGGCCCGGCTGGTCGCGCCGGTCGAGGAACTGCGTCGGGACGTGACGCCGCTGAGCGACGCGTTGCGGTCCACGCCGTCCTGCCTGCTGCACGGCGACCCGAAGGCGTCCAACTCGGGCGTCGCACCCGACGGCCGCACGGTGCTGATCGACTGGGCGTACGTCGGCGAGGGTCCGGCGTGCCACGAGCTGTGCTGGCATCTCGCCCTCGACCGGGCGAAGCTGCCCCGGTCGAAGGAGGCGACGACCGCGGCGTTCCGGCAGGCGCTGGAGCGGCACGGCGTCGCCACCGACGAGTGGTGGGACCGTCAGCTCGCGCTCGCGCTTCTCGGCACCCTCGTGCAGTTCGGGTGGGAGAAGGCGCTCGGCGACGCCGACGAGCTGGGTTGGTGGTGCACGGCGGCGGAGGAAGGGCTGCGACGGTTGTGACGGCTGAACCCGTGCGGGCGGGATCGACGACGACGGCGGCGAGCGCGTACTCGCTCACGGGCGGGGCGTGGCAGCGCGGTCCGGGCCGGATCTACGACCGGCTGGCCGAGGTCGTCGTCGAGCACGCGCCGGTGCCCGTCGCCGGGGCGAGTGCGCTCGACGCCGGTGCCGGGACCGGGGCGGCGAGCCGCGCGCTGACCGCCGCCGGGGCTCGTCGGGTGGTGGCGATGGACGTCGCGCTCGGCATGCTCGCCCACGACGCCGCGACCCGGCCGCCGGCGGTGGTCGGCGACCTCGTCGCGCTGCCGTTCTCCGACGGCTGCTTCGACGTGGTCATCGCCGCCTTCTCGCTGAACCACGTCCGCGACTCCGGGCAGGGGCTGCGGGAGCTCGCGCGCGTCACCGGTCCGGGCGGCGGATTCGCCGCGGCGGCCTACGCCGACGACGACACCCATCCGGTGAAGGGGGCGATGGAGGCCGCGCTCGCCGACCGGGGCTGGGAGCTGGAGCCGTGGTATGTGGAGATGCGGGAGCACTCGGCCCCGGCGCTGGGCTCCGTCGACGCCGCCCGCTCGGTGGCCGCCGCGGCGGGCATCCGCCCCGAGGTGCGGACGCTGCGGGTGCCGTTCCCGGAGCTCGGCGTCCCCGAGCTGGTCGAGTGGCGTCTCGGGATGGCGCAGCACGCGACGTTCCTCGCGGGCCTGTCCGACGCCGGGCGTCGCGAGCTGGTCGACGACGTCGTCGCGCGGCTCGGCGACGACTGCCCGACGCTGGTGCGGTCGATGATCCTGCTGAGCGCGGTGCGGACGTAGGGGCCGGGCGTGCGACTTCGGCTCGGCGCGCACCTCCCGCTGGCGAGCCTCGCCGGGCCGGCGGCGACGGTCGACGAGCTGTGCCGCTACGCGTCGACCGCGCATCGGCTGGGCTTCAGCACGCTCGCCGCGAACGACCATCTCGTCTGGCGCCGGCCCTGGCTGGACGGGCCGACGGCGCTGGCCGCCGTGCTCGCGGCCGCCGGGGATCTGACCCTCGCGACCACCGTCTCGCTGCCCGTGGTCCGGCATCCCGCCGTGCTCGCGAAGACGCTGTCGACCCTTGCCCTGCTCGCGACGGGCCCGGTCGTCGCCGGCCTCGGGCCCGGCTCGAGCCGCGCCGACTACGCCGCGGTCGGCCGCGATTTCGACACCCGCTGGGCGCAGTTCGACGAAGCCTTACAGGTGGTGCGGGCGCTCGTCCGCGGCGAGCCGGTGCCGCCCGGCCGCTTCTACGCGGAGGCGGATCTGCGCCTCGACCCGCTGCCGGCGACGCCGCCCCAGGTGTGGTTCGGCAGCTGGGGGTCCGACGCCCGGTTGCGGGCGATGGCGGCGCACGCCGACGGCTGGCTCGCCTCGGGCTACAACACGACCCCGTCGCGCTACGCGGACGCCCGGGCACGGCTCGACGGTCACCTGCACGCGGTCGGACGGGACCCGGCCGGGTTCCCGGACGCCATCGCCACCATGTGGCTGCACCTCACCGACCGTCCCGAGGAGGCCCGCAGCACGCTGGCCGACGTGCTCGCCCCCGTGCTCTCCCGCGACCCCGACGAGCTCGCGCGGATCCTGCCGGTGGGCAACGCGCGAGCACTGCGTCGACCTGCTCAACCACTACGCGGCGGCGGGAGCCCGCGAGGTGCTGCTGTGGCCGGTCGTCGACCCGGTCGGTCAGCTCGAGCGGGTGGCGGAGCAGGTGATGCCGTACCTCGGCCACCACGCGTTGCGCTGAGGCGTCATCCGGCCCCGGCCAACCGGTCGCCGCCGTCGCGGCCCGCTCGACGCGGCCGCCGACGAGGGGTCGCCCAGCTCCCCTCCTGCCGTCAGCTCAGCATGCCCCGGATGTCGTCGGCCGACAGCGCGCCGCCGGCGAAGTCGCCGCCGTCCATGACGCTGCTGAACAGGGCCGACTTGCCGGCCTTGAGCGCCATCACCTTCTCCTCGATCGTCTCCTGAGCGACCAGCCGGTAGACCATGACCTGCTTGCTCTGGCCGATCCGGTGCACCCGGTCGACCGCCTGCGCCTCGGCGGCCGGGTTCCACCACGGGTCCAGCAGGATGCAGTAGTCGGCCTCGGTCAGGTTGAGTCCGAAGCCGCCGGCCTTGAGGCTGATGAAGAAGACCGGGGCCTCGCCGCTCTTGAACCGTTCGATGACGGCGGCGCGGTCCTTCGTCTTGCCGTCGAGGTAGCAGTGGTCGAGCCCGGCGGACTGGGCTCGCAGCCGGGCATGCTCCAGGAACCGGGTGAACTGACTGAAGACGAGCACTCGGTGGCCCTCTCGGGTGATCTCGTCGAGCTGGTCGCTGAGGTGGTCGAGCTTCGTCGACGGGATGTCGGCGTACCTCGGGTCGACCAGCGCCGCGTCGAGGCTCGCCTGCCGCAGCAGGGTCAGCGAGCGGAACACCTCGAACCGGTGCTTCTCCAGGTTGCCGAGCAGACCGAGCACCTTCTGCCGCTCCCGCTGCAGATGCGTTTGGTACACCTTGCGGTGCTTCGGGTTGAGCGGCAGCTCCAGGACCTGCTCCTGCTTGGCAGGCAGGTCGCGCACCACCTCGTCCTTGGACCGCCGCAGCATGAGCGGTCGCACCCGGCGGCGAAGCCGCTCGAGCAGATCGGCGTCCTGACCCTTCTCGATCGGCGTCCGGTACGTCTCGTCGAACCGGCGCGGGTCGGGAAACAGGCCCGGAGCGGTGATCGACAACAGCGACCACAGCTCCATCAGGTTGTTCTCCATGGGGGTGCCGGTGATCGCGAGCTTGAACGGTGCCGGCAGCCGGCGGGCGCAGGCGTAGGCCTTCGACTTGTGGTTCTTCACGAACTGCGCCTCGTCGAGCACCAGC
Organism: uncultured Actinomycetota bacterium; assembly: GCA_963783105.1. GTDB lineage: Bacteria > Actinomycetota > Actinomycetes > Frankiales > Frankiaceae > JAVEDQ01. The sequence goes on along the minus strand of CAWAMI010000001.1, from coordinate 32,393 downwards.
CCCGACCAGGGCAGGCCCTCGTAGTCCTCCGACTCCAGCCGGAACAGCGTGTAGGAGGTCAGCACGACGTCCGCGTCGCCGACCACCTCCCACAGGTCCTGCTTCCGCTTGGCCCGGGTCTCGGTGACGACCCGCACCGTGAGATCCGGCGCGAAGCGGCGGCACTCGGACGCCCAGTTGGTGACGACGCTGGTGGGGGCGACCACCAGGAACGGGGCGGCCGCCGGGTCCGCCTCGCGGGCGGAGGCCATCAACGCCAGCGCCTGCAGCGTCTTTCCCAGGCCCATCTCATCGGCAAGGACGCCCCCGAGCCCGTGCCGGTGGAGGAGCGACAGCCAGGAGTAGCCGACGCGCTGGTAGGGGCGCAGGTCGGCCTGCAGCCCGGCGGGCGCCGGCGGCTCGACGAGGGCGTCGATGTCGGCCAGGCTCCGCACCTGCCGCTGCCACGCGACGGCCTGCCCGGTGACCACACCGATCTGCTCCAGCTCCGCCCAGAAGCTCGCCTGGTAGCGAGACAGCCGCAGGGTGCCGTCGTCGTGGTCCTGCAGCGACCGTGCTTCCGCGATCAGGTCGGCCAGCACGCTGAACTCCGGCCGGTCCAGGGCGAACCAGGTGCCGCTCGGCAGGATCAGCTCCCGGCGGCCGGACGCGAGGGCGCTGAACAGCAGCGGGAACGGCACGTCCTCACCGTCGACGGTCACCGTGACCGCGAGGTCGAACCAGTCCCGGCCGCCGTCGACCGCGTCCCCGTCGATCTCGATGACCGGCGCCGCGTTCGCCTCGCGGTAGTCGGCCGGGCTGCCGCTGATCTGCAGAACCAGGTCCGGGACGGCCTCCAGCTGAGGCAGCACCTCGCCGAGCAGCGCGACGACGGCCATGCCGGACAGCGCGACCCGGTCCCGCAACCTGCGCTCGCCCGGCGCCTCGCCGTGCGGCGTCTCGACCGCTTCGGCGCCGACCGGCAGTTCCCACAGGTCCGGCAGGGACTTGGCCGCCGGCACGACCTCCTCGAGCCGGGCTCTCTCCGCGGCGAGGTCGCGGCCGCGCGGCCGAAGCGTCGCGGGACGGAGGGGATGCAGTTGAACTGCCTCGCCGATCCGGTAGCGCCACTGCCACTCCAGCTCGGCTCGATGCCCCGGCAGGTGCCCCACGGACAGCTGCAGCACCGGAGGTTCGGGCTGCGGAAGCTCCACCGACGCGTCGGTGCTGGTGAGCACCACCCGTTCGCGGAGCACCGGATAGTAGCGGGAGAGGAACCGCTCCCGCTGGGCCTCCGGGACGGTCACTCCGCCCGTCTCGATCAGCTCCCGCAGCCCGCCATCGGCGGGGCTCGCCAGCCGAGCCAGGTGCAGCCGTCCCAGCTCGCCTGCGTCGGCGTCCCGCCACCAGGCGACGCCGTGCGCGGAGGTGTCCCCGATCAGCACCCGGGCCCCGAACTGCGGCTCGTTGGAGCCGACGACGAGACGCGGCTCGAGGCGAAGGTCTTCGCCCTGCCGCCGGACGTCGACCGTGACCTCGACCGGCTCCGGCAGCAGCAACGGAACGCCGTCGCCCTTGCCCGCGACCAGCGGCAGCCCGAGCGCCTGGGCCTCGGCGAGCAGGTCCCAGAGGCGGCGGCTGTGGAAGGAGACGAGGTCGATCGCCGCGTCGCTCGAGTACGAGTAGTAGGACGGGGTTCCGCTTCGGTCGAGCGCCGCGATCTCCTGCAGCAGCCGGACCTGCGCCGTTGGGATGCGGGAGAACTGGTAGGGCGTGTAGGTCAGCGCGTGCCAGGAGACGCCGGTCCGGACCCAGCCGCCGTTGCGACCCGGCAGGACCGGCCGGAGCTCGATGCGTGCCGCACGTGCGCCGGCCAACGCGTTGCGGAGTTCGAGCTGCAGGGCGACGCGGGCGACGGCATCGTCCGACTCGTCGTCCTGCTGCACCAGCGCCAGCAGGGAGCGTTCCCACGGCGCGTGGAGCGGGGTGACGGCGGCGGAGGGCGACCCACCTGCCGGCGACCAGGGGACCGCCGGCTGCCGCGGTTCCTCGTCGCCGTCGAGCAGCCCGGCGAGCACCACTGCGACCGCGTGCTTGCAGTTGACCTGCACCGGGCAGCTGCAGCGGCCGGTGAAGGTCTTGAGTGAGCCGTCCGCCGCCCAGCGGACGGCGACCTTCGTCTCGTACGGGACGGGGCCGCTTCCCGAGACATCACCGACGGCGCCGCAGCAGTCGTGGTCCACCTCGACGTCGAGGACCGCACCTTCGTCGGCGTAGCGGCGGCCGCGGCGGAAGGTCTCGACGCCGACCATTCGCGCGAGCGTCGCCTCGTCCGCCGTCATCCGCATCGCGTCGACCTCCGTTCGTCCGCTGTCGGCACGCTATGCGCGGGGTCCGACAGAATCGGCCGCTCGGGTGGCGCGTCGGCCAGGGTTGTCCGACCGATGTGACCGGCCGAGCTCTGACCGGACGAGCTCGGTCCGCAGCCGGACCAGTCAAGGCTTCCGGTTCCCGTCCGTCGGATCAGCGATGTCGACGATCTCCAGGTCGGTCTGCGGGAAGTCCTGACCGACGCAGAGCAGGGGCTGCCGGGCATGCCGGGCCACCGCATAGGTGAGGCAGTCGCCGAAGTTGAGCCCGGCGGGGTGGCGGCCCTTGCCGAAGCGGACATAGGCGTCGACCGCGTGTGGCCAGTGCTCCGCGGACAACGGCAGGACGTCGATCGAGGCTTCCGCCAGGAAGCGCGCGAGGAGCGAGCGGCCGGTCACGCCGAGGCGTGCCGTCAGCACGATGCCGGCCTCCACCGCTGTCGGCGCACCGATCCCAGCCCGCTGCGCCGCCTCGAGCTCCGCGACCACCGCATCGGCATGGGACTCCCGGAACAGCACCGCGAGCACGGCGGAGGAGTCGACGATCACACGCCCTCGCTCCCGAACCCGAGCAGTCGTTCCCTCTCGTTCTTGTCGACGGAGGTGCCGATGAGCTCGACGGGGATCTGCGGCCAGGCCTCGTCCAGAAGGAATCGGCGTAGGCGACCGTCGGAGAGCCCCTGTTGCGCCCGAAGTCGTTCCCGGCGTTCCCGCAGGGACTGGCGGATGGCGCCTGTCTTCGACTCACCCGTCAACCTGGCGACCTCCGCGGCCAGGGCCTCGGTGGTGGGGTCCTTGATGTTGAGCGCCACGGTGGAACTCTACCGTCAGTGGTGTATTGGTACCAGATGGCGGACAGTGCACAGCATGACCGCCCACCCCGCCAGGTCGTGGCCACGCCGCGACCGTCGGCACGAGCGGGCTACCGGCGCCGGTCATTGCGCCCAGGCTCGTGCCGACGGTCTTCCTGTGCGGCGTCCCGTCACCGCCCCCGACCGGGACCCCGTCAGCCCATCCGCGCCCCGCTCCGCGCCTCGGAGGCGGGACGCACCCGCGGCACGAGGCCGGGCTGCATCGCGGGCGGGATGTTCTGGTTGATGTGGAACAGGTTGTCCGGGTCGTAGGCGGCCTTGACCTGGCGCAGCCGGTCGTAGTTGCCCCGGTAGGCCGCGGCGATCCGCTCGTCGCCCTCGTTCATCATCATGTTGACGTAGGCGCCGCCGGCCGAGTGCGGGTGCAGCGCGTCGTAGTAGTCGACGCACCACTGCCGCAACTGGTCCTTGACGCCGTTGTCGGGGTCGACGCCGACGATCACCGACGCCCAGGTGCAGTCGCGGTAGGCGAAGGCGGTGGCGTCCTCGGGCACCCGGTTCACCGCGCCGTCGATGGGATACAGGTGCATCGTCGACTTCCAGGTCGGCATCTTCGCGCCGTGCTCGGCGTGCGCGGCGACCGCGTCGTCGGAGATCGTCTTCACGAAGTCGGCCCGCCAGTACCAGTTGTCCTCCCGCGGCGGGAACAGCGGGTCGAAGGCGGACTGGATCGCCGGGAACGGCATCGGCGCGACGCCGTCGAGGATCGGGTTCATCGCTCGGACCGGCGCGAACAGGTCGTCGAACGCCGCTGGGTCGCCGGTGTAGCACCAGACGACGGCGCACACCTTCTGCAGGTGCAGCTCGGGCGGGAACGGCGGCGCCGGCGGGACGCTGAGGTAGGCGAAGAAGCCGGTGAGGTCCTCGGGCAGGGACGGCAGGAACTCGCGGTACCAGGCGAGGATCTCGGCCGAGCGCTCGATCGGGAAGAAGGTCGGCCCGGCGATGACGTCCTTGACGGGGTTGAGCTTGAAGGTGAACGACGTGACGGCGCCGAAGTTGCCGCCGCCGCCGCGCAGCGCCCAGAACAGGTCGGGCTCGCTGCTCTCGCTGGCGGTGACCATCGAGCCGTCGGCGAGGACGACGTCCGCGGCGAGCATGTTGTCGATCGACAGGCCGTACTTGCGGGCGAGGTGGCCGATGCCGCCGCCGAGGGTCAGGCCGCCGACGCCGGTTGTGGAGATGATCCCGGACGGGGTGGCGAGGCCGAACGGGTAGGTCGCGTGGTCGACGTCGCCGTACTGCGCGCCGCCGCCGACGGTCGCCGTGCGCGCGGCCGGGTCGACGCGAACGTTGTTGATCGCCTTCAGGTCGAGGACCAGCCCCTCGCAGGTGCCGAGGCCGGGGCCGTTGTGGGCGCCGCCCCGGATGGCGAGGTCGATGCCCTGCTCGCGGGCGAAGGCGACACCGGCCATGACGTCCGCGACGTCGCGGCACTGGGCGATCAGCTGAGGACGTACGTCTATCCACTTGTTGTGGACCGGCCGGGCGTCCTCGTAGTCGGCGGAGCCGGCGCGGACCAGGGGGCCGCGGAGCTTCGCTTCGAGCGCGTCGACGGCGGCCTGATTGAGGGCGGTCGAGTTGAGGGCGGTGGAGCTGGCGGGCTGGGTCATCGCGCGGTCCTTCGTGGCGGTGCGGTCCCGGACGTCCGGGTGGGTCTGCACACGCCGGAGGCCGGCGACCGCCCAACCGGCCGGGCAAGCCTCCGGCGCGCGGCGCGCAAGGTAGGCGTCTGCCGGGTCGACCGCAACCGGGACGAGTCGGCACATGACCTGCGAGTCCGACTATGTGTGGCCGCTGTTGGGCGGAGATTGTGAAAGGCCCGCGACGGGCTCAGCGCACCAGGTGCCACGACGGCGCGGCGCCGACCGTGCGGGGGAGCGGCACCGTCGTCGCCCCGCTCAGCAGCCCGTCCAGCGACGACGCCGGCATCGGTGGGAGCAGCCCGAAGCCTTGTCCGACGCGGCAGCCAAGACCGATCAGCGCCTCCCGCTGGGCGGGTTCCTCGACGCCCTCGGCGATCACGGCGAGGTCCAGGCTGTCGGCGATCCGCAGGACCGCCTCGGCGATGACTCCGCCGTCGCCGTCCGCGAGCGGGGCGACGAAGGACCGGTCGATCTTCAGGCCGTCGACGGGGAAGCGCTGCAGGTAGCTCAGCGAGCTGTAGCCGGTCCCGAAGTCGTCCAGCAGGATCCGCGGGCCCAGCCGCCGGATCTCCTGCAGCAGCTCCGGGTCGGTCCGGTCGTCGTCCATGAAGACGCTCTCGGTCACCTCGAGCAGCAGATCCTGGGCCGGCAGCCCGGTCTCGGCGAGGACGGCGGCGACGTGGGCGACGAACGAGGGCTGCAGCTGATGCACCGAGAGGTTGACGCTGATGGCGAAGGTGCCGTCGGCCAGCCCTTCCCGCCACCGGGCCGCCTGGGCGCAGGCCTCGCTCAGCACCCAGGCGCCGAGCGGGACGATGAGCCCGGTCTCCTCGGCGAGCGGGACGAAGACGTCCGGCGGGACCATGCCGTGCTCGGGGTGCTGCCAGCGGAGCAGGGCCTCGGCGCCGAGCAGCCGGCCGGTCCCGAGCTCGACGATGGGCTGGTAGGCCAGGCTCAGCTCGCCGGCGGCGACGGCGGTCCGCAGGTCCTCCACGAGGGCGCGTCGCCCTTCCGCCGCCCGCCCCATCGCGGGGTCGAAGGCGCGCCAGCAGTTGCGGCCCGCGGCCTTGGCGGCATACATGGCGAGGTCGGCGTGCCGCAACAGGTCCCGATCGCCGTCGCCGGTGTCACCGTCGTTCTCGGAGTCACCGTCTCCACTCACGACGCCGGCGATGCCGATGCTGGCGCCGAGCCGCACCTCGGCGCGTCCGAGCATGAAGGGCGCCGTGAGGCCGTCGAGCACCCGCTCGGCGAAGCCCGCGGCCGACTGGAGCGTGCACCGGCCCAGCAGGACGGCGAACTCGTCACCCCCGAGCCGGGCCAGCACGTCGGCGCCGGCGCAGGAGCGGCGCAACCGGTTGGCGACCTGGGCGAGCAGCTCGTCCCCTTCGGCGTGCCCCAGTGTGTCGTTGACGACCTTGAAGCCGTCGAGGTCGATGAGGAGCAGCACCGGCTCGTCGGCCGTGGTCTCGGCCAGCCGGAGAGCGAAGCGGGCCCGGTTGGCGAGCCGGGTCAGGGGATCGGTGTAGGCGAGGACGGCGAGCTGTTCGGTGCGTTGCTCGACGCGGGACTCGAGCTCGAGGGTGAGCGTGGTGTTCTCCCACAACGCGAGCTGCTGCCGGAGCGCGCTGAGGACGAGCACGAGCAGGACGGCGACGCCCGTGATCCGGTTCAGCCGGTCGTCGAGCAGGAGGACCAGCGCCGTCCCGGCGGCGGCGAGGATCGGGACGTGGCGGAGCAGGGTGAGCGCAGTCCTGGTGCGAGCCCGGAGGACGACGGGGGCCGAACTGCCGGCCCGGCGGCCGGACGGCGAGCCGAGCGCGAAGACGAGCACCGCGCAGAAGGCGGCGATCCAGCCGAGACAGATCGGGGACGCCGTGCTGTAGGTGCCCATGCTGCTGGTGATGCAGTAGGCGACGTCCGCCGCGGTGAGCGGCAGCAGGGCGGCGCAGAGTCGGAGCATCACGCCGCGCCACCGCGGGGCCGCGCCCAGCGCCAGGGGAATGGCGAGGGTCAGCAGCACGAAGTCGCCGGTCGGGTAGGCGATCGCGACGGCGATGCCGAGCGGGTCGGTCAGGCCGTCGAAAATCGGCAGGACGAAAAGGGGATAGCCGACGGCGAGCAGGCTGGTCGCGACGATCAGGCTGTCGCACAGCCGGCGGAGGCGGGCGCTCATGCTGCGGGCCCGGTGCGGCAGCGCTATCAGCGCCGCGGCCGTGCAGGGGATCAGGGCGTAGTAGAACGGGTCGGCGGGCGAGGGCACGTAGGCCGTCGTCGCCCCGAGGGCGACCAGAACGGTCCAGACCGCGTTGCCGAGCGACCACGACAGGCACCCGGCGCCGAGTAACCAGAAGCTGAGCTGCGAGCCGCCGCTCCTCCGCCGGCGCAGGGCGGTGGACACGCAGGCGAATCCCGCGGCGGCCGGCACGGCGATGAGGACGAGGTTGATCCCGAACGTCCGGAGGCCGTCGGACGGGCCGGGCACCAGCAGCCAAACGGTGGCGATGGGCAGCACGAGCCAGACGCGCGAGAGCCGACCCATGACCCCCCTCGCCCGAATGTCGGAACCACGAGCATCGGAACACGGACCCTGTCGGCTGAGGTCCCCAACGTGTGAATCGGGTAGCGCGTGTTATTCGCGGATCGCGTTCCGGCCGGACAGCGAAACGCCGTCCGCTACTGCAGGGGGGTCTGCCAGCGCAGCCCGGGGAAGCGCGCGAATCCGTGATCGGTCGTGACCCAGGTCGCCCCGTGCTCGATGGCCAGAGCGGCCAGGAAGGCGTCCGGCACCACGTTGCCGCGTGCGCCGACGGTTCGGCACAGCGAGTCGAACAGCTCCCAGTGCCGGACCGAGGGTCGGATCGGGACAGCGGCAGGGGCGCCGAGCACCGCACTGCAGAAGTCGAGGGCGATCGTCGAGGGGGTCGGCTCGCGGTAGACGCGGTGGTTGGTGACGATGCGCAGGAACGAAGCGAGGACCTGCTCGCTCACCCCGAACGGCTCGTCCGCGGTCAGCGCCTGCTGCAGCCATGCCGCATGCTCGTCGAAGCGTGGGCTCTCGGGCCGGTGCGCGTAGATGAAGATGTTGACGTCAGCGAGGAGCACTGTCGTCCAGCAGGTCGGCCAGCGCGTCCTTGTCCTCCAGGTCGACCCCGGGCTGCAGCCCGCTGCCCCCGAACGTCGGCAGACGCACGTCGCGCGCGCCACCCGAGACGGTCGACCGGGCGAGGAACACGCGAAGGGCGTCGTCGAGGACGTCTCCCAAGTGATCGCCGGTTGCGGGCGGCGATCTCCTTGGCTGCTGTCAGGAGCCCGTCGTCGATGTTGACCGTGGTGCGCACCGCGGCATCATAGCATCATGCTAGTGCATCATGATGCGCCGTAGGGATTGCGGCCTTGTCGGTCAGCGGGTCAGAGGACGGATGACCTCCACAAGGGGGACAATCGCCGGCGTGCCGGCGGACGTGCTGATCGAGGGAGCGGTCGGCCGTCTGCGCCGTAGTGGCGCCCGCTTCGCCTTCTTGCACGGCAGTCGCGCGACGGGTGCCGCCCGGCACGGCTCCGACGTCGATCTCGCGGCATGGTGGCCGGAGCCCGCGCCCGCGGCCTTTGAGATCGAGCTCCCCGAAGGCGTCGATCTGCTGGTCCTCAACCACGCGCCCCTGGAGCTGGCAGGGCGGGTGGCCCTCGAGGGGCGGCTCGTCTTGGATGACGACCCGGGCGAGCGGGTGCGGTGGCTCGCGACGACACGAAAGATCTACTCGGACGAGCGCCCGCGTCTGGAGCGCGCGCATCAGGAGTTCCTCGAGAGCCGCGCCCGTGGTTGATGAGCTACGTCTGCTGCGTCTGCTCCGGGCGGTCACGGACAGGCTGGCGATCCTGCACGCGGAGTCCGCGGCGGGCGAAGCGCGACGCAGGGATCCGCTGTGGTCGGCGGGGATCAAGTACACGTTCGTGACGGCGATCGAGGCGTGCATCGACATCGCTCAGCATGTCTGCGCATCCGAAGGCTGGGGGCCGCCAGACACCAACGGCGATGCGATGTCGCTGCTGGGCAGCCACGGCCTGCTGACGCCTGAACTCGCTCAGGCGTTGCGGAAGGCCGTCGGGTTCCGCAACGTCCTTGTGCACAACTACGTCGCCGTCGATGACGCGGTGGTCGCCGAGCAGCTGGACGATCTCTCGGATCTCGAGCAGTTCGTCGCCGTGATCGCGGAGATGCTGCGCGCGGCCTGACCTATCGGTTACGACTGCTCGGCCAGTACGAGGGCCTCGGCGAGCGAGAGGTCCCGGCCCTCCTGCCAACGGCGGGTGACGACGTCGGCGGGCAACGCGTCCCGGATGGCGGCCAGCTGGGCGGCGTAGAGGTCGCGGCTGGTGGCGTAGAGCAGCGGGGTGCCGGTGAGCTCGCGCAGCGCCTCCTCCGCGCCGAACAGGCGGAGCGCGTTCTCGCCGTCGCCCTCGGCGGCCAGCCCGCCCGCCACGCCGAGCAGCGCGTACCCGATGGCGAACAGGTCGCCGAGCTCGGCGCACAGCGGCAGCGACTCGCGGGCCGCGCGGGCCGCCTCGACCGGCTCGCCGACGACCGCCGACAGCAGCACCCGCACCCCCAGCGCCGCCACGATGCCGAAGGGCGCCGCCGCCCGGCGGACGAGCCGATCCGCCTCGTCGAGGATCGCGCGGACCGCGACGATGTCGCCCGTCCCGAGCGGTACGTGCACGAGTCCGAGCAGGGCGATGCCCGCGCCGAGCGGGTTGCCCCTCGCGAGGAACAGCTCCCGGCTCTCCGGCAGGACGCTTCGCGCCGAGGCGGCGTCGCCGGTGCTGACCGCGAGGTGCCCGCGGGCGAGCAGGGCCACGGCGAGGACGTCGTCCGCTCCGAGGGACCGGGCCCCGGCGATCGCGTCGTCGAGCAGCCCGCGCGCCCGGTCGAATCGTCCGAGCGGGTAGCTCATCAGCCCGGCGACCGTGCAGGCGCGGGCGCGGGCGAGGCCGTCGAGACGGTCTCCGGCGGCGAGGACGGCGTCCATCGCGCGAAGCCCCTCCGCGTAGTGCGCGCGGATGTACCAGAACCACCACTGGGACCAGGCCAGCTCCGCCGCCGAGCCCGGCGAGCCGCTGTCGAGGAAGGTGGTCAGGGCGCGATGGAGGTTCTCGCCCTCGGCCGCCAGCCGGTTCAGGGCGGCGACCTGACCGGGGCCGTGCAGCTCGGGGGCGAGGCCGACCGTCAGGGCCCGGAAGTGCTCGGCGTGCCGCCGCCGCAGGTCGAGCGTCTCGCCGGCGTCGTCGAGCTGGGTCGCGGCGAAGTCGCGGATCGTCCGGAGCATCGTGAAGCGCGGGCTGCCGTCGTCGGCCGGGGTGGCCCGGAGCATGCTCTGCGCGAGGAGCCGGGGGACGAGCGTGAACGCGGCGCCGTCGGTGTTGCCGTCGCGGTCCGGGTCGCCGCAGACCGCGTCGGCCGCGTCCACCGTCCAGCCGCCGGGGAAGACGGCGAGCCGGCGCAGCAGCGTCTGCTCGTCGGGCGTGAGCAGGGCGTAGCCCCAGGCCAGCGTCGCGTGCAGGCTGCGGTGCCGGCCGGGCAGGTCGACGGGTCCGTCGGCGAGGAGCCGGGTGTCATGCGCGAGCAGCCGGACGAGCGCCTCGGGTCCGTAGACGCGAGCTCGCCCGGCGGCGAGTTCGAGGGCCAGCGGCAGCCCGTCGAGGCGGACGCAGAGCTCGGCGACGGCTCGGGCGTTCGACGCGGAGACCGCGAACTCGGGCGACTGGCGTCGGACCCGTTCCACGAGCAGCTCGACGGCCGGGACGTCGGCCAGCGCGTCGGCGTCCGGCAGGCGGTCGAGGTCGGGGACGGGCAGCGGCGCGAGGTCGACCACCGTCTCGCTGCGCACGTGCAGCGTGGCCCGGCTGGTGACGAGCAGACGCAGCCCGGGGCACGCGGTCAGCAGGTCCGCGAGCCGGGGGGCGACGTCGAGGACGTGCTCGAGGTTGTCGAGGACGAGCAGCATCCGACGGCTGTGCAGCGCGTCGCGCACCGCGGCTCCCGGGTCGGGGGTGGCGTCCGGCCGACCGAGGGCGGCGAGGATCGCGGGGGCGACGAGGGCGGGCTCCGCCACGCTGTCCAGCGTCACCAGGACCACGCCGTCGGGGAAGGCGTCCGCCCGCGTCCCCGTCGACGACGCGGCGATGCGGTGCGCGACCTCGAGCGCGAGGCGGGTCTTGCCGACCCCGCCCGGGCCGACGAGGGTGACCAGCCGGTGCTCGGGCGTGCGGAGCAGCCGTTCGAGGTCCCCCACCTGACGCGCGCGTCCGATGAGCCGGGTCGGCGGAACGGGGAGCGGCGCTCGCACCCGGGGCGGGCGGGGCTCGTCCGCGCGCAGTCGGGCGGCGAGGCGCGCGGTGTCCGGGTCGGGATCGATGCCGAGTTCGTCGGCGAGGCGCCGGCGGAACGTCTCGTAGCGGGCCAGCGCGGCGCCGCGGCGGCCGGTGTCGAGCAGCAGCGTGAGCAGACGACGCAGGGCCGGCTCGTCCCACGGGTCGAGCGCGAGCAGCCGCTCCAGCTGGCCGATCGCTGTGACCGGGTCGGTCTCGGCGGCGCGGTCCGCGAGGGCCGCCACGGCGAGCCGGCGGTAGCGCTCCCGCTCGGTGCGGACCCAGTCGTCGAACTCGGGGGCGTCCGGCAGCGTGACGCCGGCGAGGAACTCGCCCGTCGGGATCTCGGCGCAGCGTCCGGCGGCGAGTTCGCGGACGTCCACCTGCGTGCGCTCGGAGTGGAGGAAGGCGACGCTGGTCCGGGAGATGGAGAGGTGCTCGCCCACCAGCCGACGCAGGTTGTGCAGGACCTGACGGAGGTTGAGGCGGGCGGCCTCGTCGTCCAGCCCGCCCCAGAACATCGCGGCGAGCAGGCTGCGCGGCGCGGGGCCGTCGGCGGCGGCGAGGTAGGCCAGCAGAGCCGTCGCCTTGACGGAGAGGAAGCCGCGGACCGGTTCGTCGTCGATCGTCGCCCGGAACCCGCCGAGCAGGGCGAGGTGCAGCCGGACCGAGGGGGTCGGCTGGCCAGGCCGGCCCGGCCGGCCCGGACGGCCCGGCTGCGACGTATCGGAGCCGGGAGACGCGGTGACGCCGTGCGAAGTCACCCGGCGCCCCCCGAAACCTCGCGCGTCCGTCCCCTAACGCGGCGTTAACGATCGTAGGGCGCAATGTCCCGCGGGAGTGCGCGTTCTCCCCAGCGGCCCCGCATCGGTGGCCGCTGACGGCGGGGTCGGGGGACACATGCGGAAGATCTGCCTGCTCGTGGTGTGGGCGTTGCTGACGACGATGGCGGTCGCGGCCCTCCCGGCGGCGGCCTCGGCGGACCCCGCGGCCTCACCGCCGCCGGTCGCCTCGATCGTCACGGGCTCGATCGACGTGGGTGGCACGACGTTCCCGCGGGGCGTGCAGATCTACGGCGATGTGCCGGACATGGCGACGCTCGGCGCCGACAACGCCGCGACGTCGCTCGTCCTGTACTCGCACGGCGCGATCGCCCTCTACAACGGGGCGAACTACACGAGCCGCTGCATGACGGTCTTCGGCGAAGGCCCGCACTCGCTCGCGCAGACCGACCTCGGTCCCAACGCCGTCTCGTCGATCCGCGTGAACCGGACCTGCGACGGGGACGCGACGACCAAGCCCGTCATCACCGCCTTCCAGTTGGTGCACAACCGGGTCGACGCCAAGCCCGCCTGCCCGGACGGCTACACCCGCAAGGCGCAGGACCTCAACGAGGACACCGAGGGCGGCGAGCACGTCTATCTCTGCGTGAACTGGTCGCCGGAGGGCAATCCGAACCCGATGGCCGACCTCGGTGTCGCCGGTCCGTATCTCACCCCCGGCATCACCGGCTGCGCCGACCCGAACTACCCGGTGAACAACCGCGACGACCAGGTGGATCTGAACGCCGGCTGGACCGGTTCGGGCTACCTCTACTTCTGCGCGGTCTTCTACAAGGGGACGCTGAACCAGAAGGTGCTGCGCGACGTCGCCTTCACGACGTCCGAACTGAGCCGGGACCGCTGCCGGGAGGCGCTCGGCCTGCCGGACTGGGTGGACGACGACGACATCGGGTTCGAGAACACCAACCTCAACGACCCCGGGCTCGGCGAACGGCGGTCGTCGGTACAGATCCATCTCTGCAAGTCCTACTGGGGTGGTGGCCGGGACTACGCGCCCATCAACGTCGTCAGCGCCATCGCCCCGACGGTGACGATCGCGGCGGCGGACACCGGGGTGTCCGACACCGACCACATCAGCCGTGACGGGAACCTGAGGTGGACCGGCACCACCCAGCCCGGTTCGGTGGTGACCTTCTACGAGACGACCGGCGGGCAGCTGCGCCCCGTCTGCAGCTCGCCGCCCGCTGACGACGGCGCCTACAACTGCCGTGCGAACACGACGTTCGCCCAGGGGACCTACACGTTCGTCGCCACCTCCAGCGTCGCCGGCCAGAGCGCGCAGAGCCCGCCGATGAGCTGGACGGTGGACGTCACGAACCCGGTCCTGGCCATGTCGATCACCACCGACGACGGCAAGCCGTACACGGGCGGGTGGACGAACCAGGGTTTCCGCGTGCACACGAGCTGCACGGACGCGCAGTCCGGGGTGGTGCCGTCGAGCGTGTCGCCGGACCAGGTCGTGCCCGAGGGCGGCTTCAGCTCGACCGTGACCGGCAGCTGCGAGGACGTCGCCGGCAACTCGTCGTCGAGCACCGTGACCGTGAACCGGGAGTGGGAGCCGCCGACCGGCGTCGTCGGGGTGCCGAGCCGGGCGCCGGATGCGAACAACTGGTACCGCTCACCGGTCTCGGTGACGTGGACCGGCTCGGACGACGGCTCCGGCATCGCGAGCTGCTCGTCGCGGACCTACCCGCCGGCGGGGAGCAGCGGCCCGGTCGATGCCGCAGGCGTGACGCTCGTCGGCAGCTGCACCGATCAGGCCGGCAACGTATCCGAGCAGTCGGCGTTCCAGCTCAACTACGACGCGACGCGGCCGCTGTCGAAGCTCTCGGTGGGGAATGGCGCGACCTACGTCGTCGGGCAGAGCGTGCCGGTGTCGTACGGCTGCTCGGACGCGCTCTCCGGGATGACGAAGGGTCGCTGCGCGGCAACGGTCGCGATCAATGCGGGGGCACCGCAGCCGAAGGCGCCTGGCGCCCAGCTCGGGACTTCGGGGCCGGGGCGCCGGACGATCTCGCTCGTCGCGACCGACACCGCCGGCAACACCGTGACCACCACGAGCACGGCTCTCGTGACCTACCGCGTGCAGAAGCTGGCGAAGACCGGCGCTTCGCCGCAGGTGCTGTTGAAGCTGCTGGACTTCAAGGGTGCCAACAAGTCGCTGCCGGGCATCGGAGTGCAGGCGATGTGCGTGGTGCCGCACTCGGCGACGCCCGCGACGTCCTGCGGGCCGCGGCCGGTGAAGGACCTGCGTGGTGCGCCCTTCACCTACGCCGACCGCGGCAAGAGCGATGGCGCCGGCGGGTCCTACTTGGCGACCTGGAAGGGAGCGCCGCCGAAGCGCGGGTTGTACGACCTGCTCGTGCGGGTGGCCGGCGACCCGGTGTGGCACGCGGTGACGCTGTGAGGGCTGTGCGGCTCGGCTGACGCCGGAGACGACGTCCGGCGAGGTCCGACGCGGGATGAACCGCGTCCGGTTTGGCCCGAGGCTGCCGCCAATGGTCCGAAAAGTTTGCGTTGACAAGTACTTCTCGGGGCGGATCATTCGTTCCGGCTTTCTCCGGCCGTCGTCGGTCGGTTGGCGCTGTCCGATAGGCGCCCCGCCGCATCGCCTGCCTGTCGCGCCGATCGAGGGGAACCGATGAGCTGGTTCGGCCGCAAGTCCCGGATCTGGATCGTGGCCGCATTCGCGGCCCTCGGCATCCTCGGGCTGGGGGGCATCGCGCTCGCGAGCATCCCCGACTCCGGGACCAAGCTGTTTCACGGATGCGCGTTGAAGTCGGGCGGCTACCTGCGCGTCATCGACCCCGCGAAGGCGGGGCTCGCGGGTCACTGCACGAAGCATGAGAACGCCATCAGCTGGAACCAGCGAGGGCCGGTAGGCCCGATGGGACCCATGGGGCTTCGGGGAGCGCCGGGCCAGGCCGGTGCTGCCGGCAAGGACGGCGCCCCGGGCAGGGACGGCGCGCCGGGCAGGGACGGGGCGCAAGGTCCGATGACGCCGAGCGTCGTCACCTACACGTCCGCCGTCGACACCACCTTCACGGTCCCGGCCGGGGTCACGAGCATCGTCGTGGAGGTCCGGGGCGGGGGCGCGGGTGGGACGACCGCCGATGGTGGCCAGGGCGGATACGTCCGTGCGCAGGCGAGCGTGAAGAGCGGTGACGTGTGGCAAGTGGTAGTCGGATCGGGCGGAGCCGCAGGCGCCGCCGGCAACGACTCCAACGTCTTCAATGCGGACTCGAACGTCGCTGTCGCGGTGGGTAGCGCAGGTCAGCCAGGTAGCGGCGGACCCGCGCAAGCGGGATCGGGCGTGCCGCTGGACGTCAACCCGGGCGCCGCCGGCGGCGGGACGCCGAACGTGAGGGGGTCCGGCGGTGGACCGGGTCAGGCGGGGATGACGGGATTCGTCATCCTGCACCTCGGGACCGCCGGCTGAGCCTCCAGGCAGCCGCGGCGGAGGTTCTGTCCGTCAGCTGGACGCGGACTCGGCTTCCAGCACGGCCTTCAGCTGCCGGAGGGTCCGGGAGATGTTGCCGCGCTGGAAGTCGGCGAACGTCTTCCCGCGGGTGGCCACGGCGTCGAAGACTCGCGTGACCGCGTCCGGCCACGCGCGCCGGTTGTCGGTCCAGGTCTCGGTCACGCGCGTTCCGCCGTCCGCCTCCTCGAAGCGGTACTCCCACGACGCGATCGGCGCCCGCAGCCAGGGTGTCCCGAGGCCGATCGCGACGACCCGGAAGGCGAAGCGCCGCCCGGGGTCGGCGGCGGTGACGACGCAGCGGGTCGTCCATTGGGCCGGTCCGCGCTTGTTGCGGCCGTTGAAGACCATGCCGACGTAGGCGTCGTCGGGCTCGTCGGCGACGGTCGCCCCGAGGTTCTCCGGACTCGACTCGCCCATGCGGGTGGGGTCGCTGACGTGGGCGTACGCCGTCGCGGGGTCGACGTCGATGACGATGCTGTCGGACACGGTGCGGGTGCGGGACATCTGGCGTCGCCTCCGTAACTCGGCGGCTCGTCCGCGTCGCTCACGACCGTACTTCTCGCCGCCTTCGTCGCCGCGACCGTGGACCTGTGGACAACCTCAGTGGCGACGAGCCGCTGTTCCCTAGCCTCGCCCGTGGTCGATCGGGGGAGGGCCAGTGGCGGGCTTCAAGGTGGTGCCGGAGCAGATCCGGCAGGCGTCGACGCGGGTGGCGGCGGAGGCCGAGTCCGTACAGCGGGTGGGCGCCATCGCGGCGGACGCTGCCGCCGTGTCCGCGTCGGCGGCCGGGGAGGTGTCGCTCGCCGACGCCCTCCGCGAGTTGGCGGTGGAGCTGGATCGCTGCTGCCGGGGGTTGGCGCGGGCCATCGACGAGGGTGCGACCTCCCTGCGTCGCTCCGCCGACACCTACGTCGCGAGCGACGACGAGGTGCGGGTGCATACGGCCTTCGGGCAGCCGTGATCGCGGGTGACGCGCTTGCCGTTCGGCGTGGGGCCGACGACCTGCACGGTGCCGCGCGCCAGCTCGCGGCGGTTGCGGACGGACTCTCCGACGATGCGTTGGTTGCCACCCGCGGGTGGAACGGGGCCGGCGCGGAGGCCGCCCTTGCCGGGCTGGTCCGTCTCGGGAATCACGCGCGCATCGGTGTTGAGGTGCTGGCGGGCTGCGGCGACGTGCTGCGGCTCTACGCGGACGAACTCGCGACGGCGCAGCGGCAGGCCGGCGACGCGCTCGCCGGCCTCGACAGGGCGCAGGACGGCCGGAACGCGTTGGGTCCTCTCGAGGTCGGCACTGCGATGCGGCGGCTGCAGGTCGAGCGGGTCGCATCCGACGCGCAGCGGCTCCTGGATCGGCAACCGGACGGGTGCAGCAGGCGAGCGCGGAGGCCGCAGGGCGGATCCGAGGACTCGTTGGCGACCTGACCGGGATGGTCCCGCCCTCGTCGGGGCCGCCGCCGGCTTCGAAGTCGTCCATCGGCGGATGGATCCACGGCGGCCTCGATCTGGTCGGCCTCGTGCCCGTCGTCGGCGAACCCGCGGACGGACTGAACGGCGTCTACTACGCGCTCGAGGGCGACAAGCTGAACGCCGGGCTGAGCCTGGCGGCGATGATCCCGATCGCTGGTGATGCCGCAACCGGCGGCAAGCTCGTCAAGAAGACGGCGAAGCTCACGGCCGACGCCGAGCACTCGGCGCGAGGCTGCCGAGGCGGCCAGCGTCGCTGCCCGGTACGGGCATCAGCCGGGCGCCGTTGTTCCTGGTGCCGAACGCGCGACTAGATCCCGCCGGCAAGCTCACGGGTACTCGCTGAATCCGGACCACGCAGGTCGGCGGCCATAAGGCTCGAGTACTTCAAGGCGGCGACCGGCTTCGACCGGAGCAACAGCAGACGAGCTCGAGCGGCAGCTCCTCGCAGGGCCTGCGCGAGCAACCGGCGGTTCCGCAGCAAGCTTCGACGAGTACGGTCAGCGGTTCATCGTCGACATGCCGGTCGCCGGACCGACTGGACACGCCGTGGTCCGCACGGGCTGGATCGTCGAGCGAGCCGGGTGACGCGCCACGTCTGACAACGATCTACGTCCGCTGAGGAGTAGCGATGAACATCGACATCAACGACGTGGTCGAGACGTCTCGTCGACGTCCCTGAGATCGGCGTGACTCGCGGTATGCGGGGGACCGTCGTCGTGGTCTTCACGACGCCGCGGCCGTGCTACGAGGTCGAGTTCGTTTACGAGGGCAGGCCGAGCCGCAGATGACGGTCTTCTCGCCTGAGCAGATGCGCCTGCTTGTGGACGTCGCCGAATGGTCCTTGGCACTGACGTGCCTGTGAGTTGTGAGGCGTGGGCCCAGGCCTGGCGAACGACCTCGGCGACCCGAGCGCGGTCGCGTCCCACTCCGCCCGCTGGACGTGAGGGAACGAGCGTCAAGTTGTTCGACGTCGTCGAGACCCTCGTCGACATCCCGAGAATCGACGTCGTACGAGGGATGAGCGGGACGATCGTCGAGATCTACACGGAGCCGTCGCTCGGCTATGAGGTCGAGTTCGTCTACGAGGGCCAGACGGACCTCCTGCTGGAGACACTGACGCCCAGCCAGGTCCGGCTCGTCTGGTCTGCCCCGTAGAGGTAACCGCGTGAGGACTGGCTGGGGAAGCGGCTCGGCAGGGAAGGATCAGCGATCTCAGTCGGCGTCGGGAGCCGCCCACACCGCTTCCCGGTCGGACGGGTCGACGAGGAACCGGCCGGCGGGGTCGCCGTACGCCGGGAGCTGCGGTGCTTCCGGGCTCTCCACCCTGGCGAGTCAGCCAGGGCTCGGCTCGACGGGCACGAACCAGTTGAGTCCGGCGAAGCGCGCGAAACCTCGGTCTGCCGTCGCGAGCCGGCAACCGTGCGAGAGTGCGAGCGCAGCGATCCAGGCGTCCGGCACCAGCGGCCCCCGCACATGAGCGTCGCTCGATGCGATGGTGCGGAACCGGCCCCAGGTCGCCTTGGTCGGGCTCAGGAGCCGGGCACGCGGGGCATCGAGCAGCGTCTCGACGAACTGAAGCGCGACCGGCGTCGGGGCGGGATCAGCCATGATCCGCGGACTCGTGACGACGCGAACCGTTCCCAGCAGGACGCTCTCTGCCAGGCCCAGCTCGGAGGTTCTCACCGTCTCGGCCAGCCAGCTCGCGTAGCGCTCGTGCTCGGCGGCCTCGCGGCGGAAGGCGTACACGAGGACGTTGACGTCCGGAAGGATCATCGAACTCCGTCGGCGTCGAGAGCCGCCCACACCGCTTCGCGGTCGGACGGGTCGACGAGGAACCGGCCCGCTCGGTCGCCGTAAGCCGGGAGCTGCGGTGCTTCCTGGCCCTCCACCTCGGTCGCGAGCGCGGCGCGCAGGGCCTCCTCCACAACGCTGGTGATCGTTCGCCCCTCCGCCTGAGCGCGGCGCCGCACCGCCTCGAGGAGGCTGTCGGGCAGGTTGAGGGTTGTGCGCATGCATCCGAGCATATCGGTGCAGGCATATCTATGTCTCGCCTGGCAGGAGTGCGTGGCGCCGTTGAGCGCAACTCCCGCTGGTGAACAGCTCCGGCCGGGCACAACTCCGGCTGTGAACAACGAGAATCAGCTGCGACGAGCTCGTAGCCTGCGTGCCATGTACGACTGGCTCGTCGCCCTGTTCTTCCCGTCCGGAGCTCCCGCCGGGCTCGACCTCGACGACCCGGAGCAGTGCGTCGAGGCCGCGCTCGCCGCCGCTACCGCCGAGCTGCCGGACGACGATCACGAGGCAGCGCGCGCTCGTCTCGCCACCCGCCGGGTCGTCGCCACGCAGCTGCTCGCCGGGGACCCCGCAGAGCTGCTGGACGCGGCGCAGCTGCTGATGTCCGAGGGCCGGTCTCCTCGTCAGACCTGGGTCGCGCTGGATCTGGCCTTCAAGGACGCGGCGGAGTACAGCAGCGACCCCGACCGGGTCATGGAGTGCTTCCGCGACAACCTCGAGCTGCTGCCCCTGCCGGACGAGCACGAGATCGCGGCCGCCTATCTCGAGATGGCGACGTCGCCGATCCCGCTGGACGACCTCGACGAGGCGGTGGGGCATCAGCTGGCCGTGGATCTCGAGGTCCCGATGGTCCGCTCGGTGGTCGAAGACGTGCAGGACCGCCTGCTGACCGACGGATCGCTCACCCTGCTCACCGGCGACCTCGCGGTCGTCCCCGAGCGGCTGCTGTCCGGCGTCGTGCTGACGACCCGGGTGCGGCGCGCGGGCGAGCTCGTGCTCGACGCCGACCTCGCCCCGTTCGATCTGCTTCCCGATCCGGAGGAGACGACGGCGGGCGACGCGGTCGACGTCACCATGCGCTCGGACGGCTTGCTCGTGTGGCAAGGGCCGAGCAACTGGCTGTCGGACATCCCGCCGGGCACGATGATTGCCGTTCGCCGCGACGGCCCTCGGGTAGCGGTCGAACCACTCGAACCACCGGACGCGCCGGAACTCGATCCCGGGCTGGTTGACGCAATCGCCGCTGCCTACGAGGAGGACGCGGACGAGGTCGGGCTGCCCGTCTCCGTCGCCGACCTTCTCCTCGAACTGCAGGCAGCCGACCCCAGGTGGTTCAACCGAATAACTGCTCCGCTGTCGGAACTGTGCGCCGCCGCCGGGCTGGAGGTGCGCGGCACCTCGGTCGGTCGCGGCCGAGGGGTCTGGGCGCGGCGCCGCTGGTCCCGCCTGCTGAATGAGACGTACGAGCTGTTCGGCCCCGAGGACCGGGAGCGTCCTCTGGACCTGATCAAGCTGATGGGCAGGCCGGCGCACGACGAGCAGCCGAGCACGGAAGAGGTGCGCGCGGGGCTGACGGCGTTGGCCGACCCGGACCTGACCCTCGACCTGATCCGGCTGCTCGACGACCAGGAGGCCCCGGAAGCCACCGAGGATCTCGTCGCGCTGGCCGAGGTGCTTCGACCCGTGGCGACCCGCGCGCGTCCGCGGGCCGCCGTCACGTGGCTCCGGGCACGGGTGGTGGCACGGTCGGGCGACCCCGAGCAGGCCGAGTCGCTGCTGCGCGACGTGCTGCTCGACGACCCGGACAACGCGAACGTCATCGAGGAACTCGCCTGGTACGCCTCCGACCGCGGTGACGCCGAGAAGGCGCGCTCGCTGTGGCTGCAGCTCTCCGAGCCTCCGCAGGCCGATCTCGCGCTGCTCCCCCAGCCTTCGACGGGGTCTCCGAAGCTGCGGCGCAACGAGCTGTGCTGGTGCGGGTCCGGCCGCAAGTACAAGGCGTGTCACCTGCGGATCGGCGAGCGTCCGCCCCTGCCGGATCGCTTCCACTGGATGATGCGCAAGCTCTTCTCCTTCTTCGAGCGGCAGGGCGCGGCGGCGGCGCGGGACCTCGCGCGGGCCGCCTGGCTGCTCGAGCGGCTGGGCGAGCAGGCCATCGAAGAGGTGTGGTCCGACCCGGTCGCCCTGGACGTCGTGCTGTTCGACTTCGGGTGGCTCGACAGATTCCTGGCCGCTCGCGGTCCGCTGCTGCCGGACGACGAGCGGCTGTTGTACGCGAGCTGGCAACTCCGCGGCCGGTCGCTGTATGAGGTGACCGAGGCGAACCCGACCGCCGGCACCGCCCGGCTGCGGGACCTCCGGACCGGCGACGAGGAGGAGCTCCGGGACCGGATGTTCAGCGCCTCGACCCGCCCGGGAACGGTGATCTGCGCGCGGCTGCTGGACGACGGTGAGCGCAAGCAGCTCTGCGACGGCGGCTTCGACGTACCCACAGGACGCGAGGGCGCGCTGCTCGAACTGCTGGACCTCGAGGATTCGCAGGAGCGCGGCGAAGCGCTGCTGTCCTGGTTCGCAGCGAGGTCACGGCCGCCGATGCTGCAGCCCCGCGAGGAGGAGCGCGAGCCGTTCTCCTTCGACGACCTGGCGACGTCGTCTCCGCCGGCGTTCGACCTCACCGGAACCCGCCCCAAGCCTTCCGAGAGCGAGGAACGCGCGATCCTGCAGGAGGTCGTCGAGACCCAGGAACTCCGCTGGTGTGCCGAGTCGGTCCCGGCCCTCGACGGGCTGACGCCGCGGGAGGCCGCCGCGGACCCGACGCGGCGGGAGCAGCTCGAACGGCTGATCGCGTCCATGCCCGAGGGGGGCAACCCGCTCGGTTACGCGACCATGCGCCCCGCGCGGTTGCGGGAGCTGCTCGGGATGACGTGACCGTGGGCCCGCTCATCCCACCTCGAAGGGAGGCGGATGAGCGGGACCGGGCCGGTCAGGGGACGATGTTCTGGTTGAGGTGGAACAGGTTGTCCGGGTCGTATTCGCGCTTCACGGCCCGCAGCCGGTCGTAGTTGCTGCCGTAGTTGTCCGCCACCTTCGGCTGGTCGTCGGCGGAGGCGAAGTTGACGTAGCCGCCGGGGGAGGAGTGGGGTGCGAGGGCCGCGTAGTACTCCTTCACCCAGGCGGTGTTCGCCGAATTGTCGGCCGGGTCCGGCCACATGCCGGCGATGACGGTGGCCAGCGAGGCGTCGCGGTGCCCGAACGCGGTCTCCTCGGGAGCAACGTCGTGGCACGCCCCGTTGATCGGATACAGGTGAGCCGTCGAGTTGACGGCCGGGACCCGCGGCCCGTGCTCCAGGTGCGCGTCGATCGCTTCGTCGGTCAGCCGGTCGCTGAACGCGGCCTTCCAGTAGTGCTGCAGCCCGGCCGGGACGAGGGCGTCGAAGGCGCTGTTCAGGGCGGCGTAGGGCATGGTGCCGACGTGCTCGGCCATCGGCGCCGCGACGTCCCGGAAGCCCGCGAGGATCTGCTCCCCGCGCTCCGGGGAGCCGGTCCAGCAGGAGACGAACAGCAGGAACGGCTCGCCGACCCGGTTCTCCGGGATGAACGGCAGCGGCGGGGCGATCTGGAAGCCGGGGAAGCCGCCGAACTCCCGCGGGGCGTCGGCGATGAACTCGCGGAAGTAGCGCAGGATCGCCTCGCCGTCGGCCAGCTCGAACAGCATCGGCCCGCCGTAGATGTCACCTACGCCGTGCAGCTGGAAAGTGAACTCGGTGACGACGCCGAAGTTGCCGCCTCCGCCGCGCAGTGCCCAGAACAGATCGGGGTGGCTGGTCGGGCTCGCCGTGACGACGGCGCCGTCGGCGGTGACCACCTCCGCGGACAGGAGGTTGTCGCAGGACAGCCCGTAGCCGCGGCACAGGTAGCCGATGCCGCCACCCAGGGTGAGGCCGCCGACGCCGGTGGTGGAGATGACGCCGCCGGTGGTGGCCAGGCCGTACGCGCCGGTCGCCTCGTTCACCTCGCCCCAGGTGGCGCCGCCGCCGACCCGGGCGGTCCGGCTGTCGGGGTCGACCTGGACCGAGCGCATGCCGGAGAGGTCGGCGACGATCGCCCCGTCGGCCGTGCCGAAGCCGGGGACGCTGTGCCCGCCGCCGCGGACGGCGAGGTCCTGACCCGTCCCGCGGGCGAACCCGACGACCGACGCCACCTCGGCGGCGGTGCTGCAGCGGATCACCGCGGCGGGTCGCGCTTCGATCATCGCGTTGTAGACGTGCCGGGCCTGCTCGTAGTCGGCATCGGCGTCGGTGATGACCCTGTTCGCCATGGTGGAGCGGAGGGCGTCCAGGCTGAGAGTGCTCATGGTCTGCTCGTTTCGATCGTCCGGGGTTCTCCGACGCCGGGACCGTAGGACCTGGTGGCGGGTGCCGGCATGACCAGACCTGGTCCAATCCACGCCGCGATCGCGCGTGACCAGATCTGGTCATGGACGTGGACGGGGGATCCGCTCTACCGTCCCCGCGTGGCCGCCCGGGAGCGCCCTCCGCTGCCGATGCGCTGGTCGTCCGCGACGCATTCGGCCTTCGTCGGACGTCGGGCGGAATTCGCCGTGTTCGAGGACATCTGGACGTCGCTGCGAGCCGGTGCCCGGCAGGCGGTCTTCCTCGGCGGCGAGCCGGGCGCGGGGAAGTCGCGGCTGCTCGCCGAGATCTGCACTGCGCTGCACCGCGAGGGAGCGGCGGTGCTGTTCGGTGGAGCCGCGGCCGAGTACGGGCCGCCGTACCAGCCGTTCGTCGACGTCGTCGACACGTTGCTCTCCCTGCTCAGCCGCCCGGACGACGAACCGGCTCTCGGTCCCCGCACGCTCGAGCGGCTGCAGGTCCTGGCCGGTGCCCGCCCGTCCGCGGGCGGGGACCCCCTCGAGCGCGAGCACCGCCGGCAGCTCTACGACGCCGTCGCCGACGCCTGCCGTGCCATCGGCGACGAGCGGCCTCTGGTCCTCGCCCTCGAGGACCTGCACTGGGCCGGCCCGAGCGCCCTGCACCTGCTGACCCACCTCGTCGAGCAGACCGCTGATTCGCCGTTGCTGATCGTGGCGACGCACCGGACCACGGCACCGGACCGCTCCGACCAGCTCGTCCACGCCATCGCCCAGCTCTACCGGTTCGACGGGGTCCGCCGGATGGACCTGCCCGCGCTGGACAGCGAGGAGATCGCCGACTTCGTGGCCATCGAGGCCGGCATCCCCCGGCCGCGGGCCCGGCGCTGGGGGGCGATCCTGCGCGACCAGACCGGCGGCAACCCGTTCTTCCTGCGCCAGCTGTGGCGCGACGTCACCGCCCGGGGTGGTCTGGGGACGCTGCAGGGTGGGTCCTTCTCGGCCCCGTCCAGCGTCCGCGACACCATCCAGCACCGGCTCGACCAGCTGGATGCGCCGCAGCGGCAGACCGTCGAGCTCGGCGCGGTCATCGGTCCGGAGTTCGAGCTCGCCGTGCTGCTCGCCGCCTCCGACTGGTCGGACGAGACGACGCTGGAGGCGTTGGACGCCGCGCTCGCCCACGGGCTCATCGAGCCGTACGGACCTGGGGGCGACAGCTTCCGCTTCCCGCACGCCATCGCCCGCCAGGCCGTCCTCGACCTGGTGCCGCCGTCCCGCCGTGCTCGGGAGCACGCCCGGGTGGGAAGAATCGTCGAGCAGCAGGGCACCGGCCCGCCGGGGTCGCGGCCGGTGCGGGAGGTGCAGCGGCTCGCCTACCACTACGCCAACGCCCCGGGCTTCGGCGTCGAACGTCAGGCGGTGGAGTACCTGATCGAGGCGGCGAGGATGGCCGACCGCAGCCTCGCCCACGAGGACGCGGCGGGGTGGTTCGCCCGGGCAGCCGCGCTGAGTACCGACCGGGTCCAACGCCACGAACTGCAGCTCTCGGCAGCCCGCAGCCACCTGCTCGCCGGCGACTTCGCAGCCGCCCGTGCGCTGGACGAGCAGGTCGCGGCCGACGGAAGCCCGGCGGTCCGGCTGCGGGCTGCGGTCGGCTACGAGGCGGCGTCCTGGCGGCCGGGTCTGCCGGGCCACCGCTCGGTCGAGCTGCTTTCCCAGGCGCTCCGCGAGGTCCCGGCCGACCCTCAGGACCCGCTCTACATCCGGGCGGTGGCCAGCCTGGGCCGGGCGCTCGCCTTCGTCGGGGACACCCGCGGCGCGGCGTCGCTCGGTGCGCGGGCGCTGGAGCTCGCCCGCGCGAGCGGTGACGAGAGACTGCTGGCGCACGCGCTGCAGGCGAGCCTGTGGCACGGCCTGCACCCGCGCGACGCACCGCACAAGCTCGCGCGGGCGGACGAGCTCTCCCGGTTGGCGCTCGCCCGGCACGAGCTCGGGCAGCTCGGCCACGCCGCCTACTTCCGCGGCGCCATCTCCTACCTGAGGGGCGAGCCGGAGGGGTTGGTCCGCGCCTACGAGGACCTGCTGCGCACCGCCCGGGGGACGGCGCAGGGCTTCTTCGAGTACATGGCCGGCTGCCTGCGCTACGGACACGAGTTCATGCGGGGCGAGTTCCGCGCGGCCGACCGCACCTGCGGCGAGCTGCTGGAGCTCGGCGAGTCGTTCGGGACCGACGACACCGAGGGGTCCTACGGCGTCCAGATGTACATGCTGCAGCGGGAGACGGGACGGCTCGGTGTCGCCCGCGCCGTCATCACCGGCACCGAACGCCCGACCGACCACTGGGCGCCGGGCCTCCTGGCCCTGTACACCGAGCTGGAGCTGGCGGAGCCGGCCCGGACCCTGCTGCACTGGCTGCTGGACGAGCACCTCCGTCGCTACCAGGAGTCCGCCGCGTGGCCGGGGGTCCTCGCCTTCCTCGTCGAGGCGGCGCTGTGGCTCGAGGACGTGTCGGCGGCGCGGCGCCTGCGTCCACTGCTCGCCGACTACGCCGGGCTGAACCTCGTGGCGGGGCAGTTCGTCGCCCTGTTCGGCAGCGCCGACCGCTACCTCGGTGCGGTCGACTCGCTGCTCGGCGAGGCGTCGGCGGCCGAGGAGTGGTTCGGCTCCGCCGCCGAGATGGACACCCGCATGGGCGCGCCGCTGCATCAGGCGGAGACCTTCGCCCGGCGCGCGATGCACCTGCGTCGCGCCGGGGCGCCCGCTCGGGAGCTCGAGGCCGTGACCGCCCGCGCGCGGCAGATCGCCGAGCCGCTCGGGCTGGCCCGGGTACTGCGGCTGCTCGACCAGGCCGCCGGGGCTCGCGTTACTGCGCCGTCGGGGCGGATCGCGGTACCGGGGCAACCGGGGCCGGGCGGTGCGGACGGCGTGGGCGGCGTGCGGCCGACGGAGCGGCCGGACGGGCTGACCGCCCGCGAGGTACAGGTGCTCGCCCTGCTCGCCGAGGGGCTGATCAACCGGGAGATCGCCGAGCGGCTGGTGATCAGCGAGAACACCGCGGCGAACCACGTCCGGTCGATCCTGACCAAGACCGGCTCGGACAACCGGACCCAGGCGGCGATCTACGCGGCGGCCCGGGGGCTGGTCTGACGCGCGGATCCGCTGTCGTGGCGGTCGCTCAGATGGCGGTGAGCGAGCCGTCCGGCACCATCTTGCCCTCGACTTCGATGATCACATCGGCGGGGAGCCCGGCGCGGGCAGCGGCTCGGCGGATCGCCTCGGCGGACGGCGCCTCGTAGAGGCAGTAGGTCTTGCGCTTGTCCGCGGACAGGAACGAATACAGCCACCGGACGCTCTCGTCGGCGTTGATCCGGTTGATCTCGTCGGCGACGTCGGTGGTCACGTCGAGCTCGTCGGCGAATTGTCGTTCGATCAAGAAGACAGGCATGGAACTCCTCTCGCCGCGGGCCCCCGGGGCGGCAGCGTACGCCCGAGTCGGCTCGGCCGCAGGTGACTCACAGTCCCTGCCAATCCGGCTTCGCCGCCCAGGTGGCGCGGTAGTAGTCGGCCAGCTCCAGTTCGCTCGCCGCGTCCCCGTCGACGACGATCGTGACGTGCGGATGCAGCTGCAGCGCGGACGCCGGTGCCATGGCCGTCACCGGACCCTCGACGCACTGCGCGACCGCCGACGCCTTGCCGGCTCCCCAGGCGAGCAGGACCAGGTGCCGGGCCTCGAGGATCGTGCCGATGCCCTGGGTCAGCACGTGCCGGGGCACCGCGTCGAGGTCGTCGTCGAAGAAGCGGGCGTTGTCGCGTCGGGTCTGCTCGGTCAGCGTCTTGATGCGGGTCCGACTGGCCAGCGACGACGTCGGCTCGTTGAAGCCGATGTGCCCGTCGCTGCCGATGCCGAGCAGCTGCAGGTCGACGCCGCCGGCCTCGGCGATCTCCCGCTCGTAGGCGGCGCAGGCCGCAACCAGGTCGTCCGCCCGGCCGTCGGGCCCGTGCAGGGCTCCGTCCGCGAAGTCGAGCCGGTCGGCCACCTCCCGTTGCAGCACCGCACGGTAGGACTCCGGGTGCCCCTCCGGCAGGCCGACGTACTCGTCGAGCTGGAAGGCCCGCGCGCGGGCGAACGAGACGGTGCCGGCCTTCTGCCGAGCGACGAGGTCGTCGTAGACCGGTTCCGGCGAGCTTCCCGTCGCGAGTCCCAGGACGGCGTCGGGCCTGCTGCCGAGCAGCGCCTCGACGGCGCCACCCACCAGTCGGCCTCCCTCGGCCCGGTCACCGACGATCACGACCTCCACGCCTGACCTCCCTTCGCCCGGGTCGATGTTCCGGTGAGTGGGGACGGAGGGTCCGTCCGACAGGTCGACCCGCCGGGAGGTGTCCCCGTGTCCGCGAACAATCCGCACGGTTTCGAGGCGAACCGTTCGACACTCGGCTCACTGACCACAGAGTCCCGGCGGCCCGGGCACGCCGAGCTGGACCTCCAGCCGACCGGCTGGCTCGTCGCGGAGTTCCTGTCGGGCGAGGTGGAAGGTCTTCGGGCGCTGCACGCCGTGCGCCGGCCGCTGGAGCGGGCGGTCGATGCGATAGCGGAGCGCTTCCGCCGCGGCGGCCGCATGGTCTACGTCGGCGCCGGTACCGCCGGCCGGCTCGGCTGGCTCGATGCGGTGGAGTGCGTGCCGACCTTCGGGTTGCCGCCGACCCAGGTCGTCGCGGTCATGGCCGGCGGAACGGACGCGCTCAGCGACCCGAAGGAGGGCGGCGAGGACGACGCCGAAGCGGGCGTGGTCGACATGGAACGAGTCGGGGTCGGCACCGGCGACGCGGTGGTCGGCATCGCCGCCAGCGGCCGCACGCCGTACACGGTCGCCGCGCTGCGCGCTGCCCGGGAAGCCGGCGCGTTGACCGTCGCCATCACGAACAACAGCGGAACTCCGCTGGCGGCCTCGGCGGACCTCGCGATCGAGGCGGTCGTCGGCCCTGAATTCCTCGCCGGCTCGACCCGGCTGCGCGCGGGCACCGCGCAGAAGGTGCTGCTCAACGCGCTGTCCACCCTGGTCATGGTGCGAACAGGGCACACCTTCGGCGACCTGATGGTCGACGTCCGGGCGACCAACGACAAGCTCCGGGACCGCGCCGTGCGGATCCTGCAGGAGGCAACCGGCGTCGACCGCGAGCGGGCCGACGACCTGCTCGCCGCCGCCGACGGCGACCTGAAGACCGCCATCGTCATGGCGGTCGGGGTCGACGCGGAGACCGCCCGCAATGCCCTGGACGACCACGGCGGGAACGTCCGTACTGCAAAAGTTGTAGTGCAACATGACAAGAGTGGGTAGTGACGTCGGCGTAGTGCGGCACAACGAGCGTGGGTAGTGGGATCGGCATATCGCGGCAGGAGGTCGACATGAGCACACAGCCGAACCGAGGTCAGCCCCAACCGGCGAACACCGTCGAAGCGCGACTCGGCTCCCGGCTCGGTGTGATCATCGCGATCAGTGCCGCCGCCATCGGCGTCATCTACGGCTACGACACCGGAGTCATCGCCGGGGTCCTGCTGTTCGTCCCGAAGCAGTTCGATCTCTCCACCAGCGAGACGTCGTCCATCGCGACGGCGGTCGCGCTCGGCATGATCGCCGGAGCCCTGCTCGCCAGCCGGGTGGCCAACGCGGTGGGCCGGCGGAACACGATGGTGGGCATCGCCGCCGGCTACGTCGTCTTCGCCGCGCTGTCCGCCGTCTCCATGAACATCTACTGGCTGGACGGCGCCCGGTTCCTCCTCGGCGTGACCATCGGTCTGTCCACCGTCGCGGCGCCGATCTTCATCGCCGAGTCCAGCCCAGCCAAGATCCGCGGCAGCCTGCTGGTCGGCTACCAGGTCGCCACCGTGGCCGGCATCATGATCGCCTACTTCGTCGACTACGGCCTCGCCTCGCACGGCGCGTGGCGCTGGATGCTCGGCATCTCCGCGATTCCCGCGTTCCTCGTCGGCCTGATGCTGCTCCGGCTGCCGGACACCCCACGTTGGTACGTGATGCAGGGCCGCCGCGACGAAGCGGCACGCACCCTGCGGCAGGTCGACCCCGAGGCGTCGGTGGACGCCGAACTGGACGAGATCGAGGCGGCGCTGCGCTCGGAGCGCGGCGGCAACCTGAAGGAGATGCTGCGGGCGCCCTACCGCCGGGCCACCACTTTCGTCGTCTCGCTCGGCTTCCTCGTGCAGATCACCGGCATCAACGCGATCATCTATTTCACGCCGCTGATCTTCAAGCAGATGGGGCTGACCGGGAACCGGGCTCAGTTGCTCATCCCCGGAGTCATCCAGGCGGTGGCGCTGGTCGCCACGCTGGTCGCGGTCCGCATCGTCGACCGGGTCGGTCGCCGCAAGGTCCTGCTGCTCGGCATCAGCGCGATGATCGCCGCGAACGCGCTGCTCATCGCGGTCTTCGCGGCCGGCGTGGAGGGGCTGTCCGCGCTGGCGTTCGCCGGGGTGCTGCTGTTCACCTGCGGCTTCGATTTCGGCTTCGGCGCGATGGTGTGGGTCTACTCCTCCGAGAGCTTCCCGGGCCGACTGCGGTCGGGCGGCGCGTCGGCGATGCTCACCGCCGACCTCGTCGGCAACCTGCTGATCGCCCAGTTCTTCCTCGGCGTGCTCGGACAGATCGGCGGGGTGTGGACCTTCACGATCTTCCTGGTGCTGTCGGCCTTGTCGTTCGTGTTCGTCTTCGCGCTGGCGCCGGAGACGAAGGGGCGGCCGCTCGAGTCGATCCGGCTGTACTGGGAGAACGGCGGCCGCTGGCCGTCAGGCTCCGAGACGGATCAGAGCGCGCCCTACCCGAGCGAACCGGCTGCCGAGAGCTCCGGCGTCCGCCAGCGCTCCTGAGGTGGCGTTCGTTCTCCGAGCCGAGGTCGTCCTGCCCGGTGGCATCTCCGATCCGGAGCTGACGCCGGGCTGGGTCCTCGTCGACGGCGACCGGATCGCCGACGTCGGGTCCGGGGCGCCGCCGGAGGGGATGACGTGGGTGGACGTGGGGGATCGGATCCTCGCGCCCGGCTTCCTCGACCTGCACGTGCACGGCGGGGCGGGGGCGCAGGTGAACGGAGGCTCTCCGGACGGGATCGCCGACGCGGTGCTCGACGTCGCCCGCTTCCACGTCCGGCACGGGACGACCGGTCTGCTGGCGACCACCGTCTCGGACACACCCGATCGGCTGGCGGCCGCGGTGCAGGGGGTTGCGGCCGCCGCCGACGTCCCGGGCGCCGCCCGGGTGCTCGGGGCGCATCTCGAGGGGCCCTGGATCGCACCCGGGAAGGCGGGAGCACAGAACCCGGCGGTGCTGCGGCCGCCGTCGGTGTCGGAGTTGCAGTCCCTGCTGTCCGCGGCGCCGGGGGCGGTGCGGATGGTGACGCTCGCGCCGGAGCTGCCCGGCGCGTTGGACGTCGTCCGCGTCGGGGCCGACGCCGGGGTCGTGATGTCGGTGGGGCACACCGAGGCCGACGTCGAGCAGACGGTCGCTGCCTTCGACGCCGGCGCCCGGCACGTCACCCATCTGTTCAACGCGATGCCGGGCCTGCACCACCGGGAGCCGGGGCCCGTCGGCGCCGCGCTGACCGACCCCCGGGTGACCGTGGAGGTGATCGCCGACGGGATCCACCTGCATCCGGACGTCCTGGCCGTCGTGTGCGCGGCCGCCGGGGGGCGGGTGGTGGCGGTGACCGACGCGATGCCGGCCGCGGGGCTGGAGCCGGGGCGCTACGAGCTCGGTGGGCTGGACGTGCTCGTCGACGGTGGCCGGGCCGTGCTCGCGGACGCGCCGCAGACGCTGGCCGGCAGCGTGCTGACCATGGACGGGGCAGTGCGGACGCTCGTCGCCGCCGGGCTGACCCGGACCGCCGCCGTGGCCGCCGCCACGAGCATCCCGGCCGACCGCCTGGGCGAGAAGCGCAAGGGGCGGCTTCGGACCGGAGCCGACGCCGACCTGGTCGTGCTCTCCTCCGACCTGAAAGTCGCCGCGACCGTCGTGGCCGGCCAGGCGGCGCACGATCCGTCCGGGCTGCTGGCGAGTGCGGCATGAGCCTCGTCCTCGGCCTCGACATCGGCGGCACCCACAGCCGGGCCCGGCTCGCGTGCGACGGGGAGACGCTGGCGGAGGCGAAGGCCGGAAGCGCCAGTCTCACCGCTGCCGGGGCGGACGCCGCGGCCGAGGCGCTGGAGCAGCTGATCGCCGATCTCGACCTCTCGTCGCACGGCCCGCTGGACGCGGTCTGTGCCGGCTCCGCCGGGAGCGGTTCGCCGGAGGCCGTCGACTTCCTCCGCCGGCACCTCGCCCCGCTGACCCGGACGGGCACCGTGCTCGTCGTCAACGACGCCCGCCTCGTCCTGCCCGCAGCCGACCTGGAGGACGGCATCGCCGTCATCAGCGGGACCGGGTCGATGTGCATCGGGGTGCTGAACGGGCGTGAGGCACGTGCCGGAGGCCTGGGGTACGTGCTCGGCGACGAGGGCAGCGGCTTCTGGGTGGTGCGGGAGGCGATTCGAACCCTGGCCGGTCGCAGCGATCGGGAGGAGCCGCTCGGGCAGCTGGGCGACGATCTGCTGGCCGCCGCCGGCGCTGCCGACCTGCCCGACCTCATCCAACGCTTCTACGACAACTCCAACCCGGACGGCTGGGCCCGCCACGCAGGCGTGGTGCTGGGCAGTGCCGATCCCGCAGCGCAGGAGATCCTGCTGTCCGCAGGGCGGGAGCTGGCCGCGTTCGCGATGACGGTCGCCGAAACGCTCGAGGCACCGCCGGATCTGCCGGTGGTGCTGGCCGGCGGGCTGGGGACGGGACACCCGCCCCTGGCCGAGGCACTGCGGACGGCGGTCGTGAGCGCGCGGCCACAGGCGAGCGTCCGCGTGCTGACCGAGCCGCCCGTGCTGGGAGCGGTGCGACTGGCCGAGGGTGCGACAGCCGCTGCAGAGTCCTGAGCTGCGGTTAGCCGTCGATCAGGTCGAGCACCGCGAGCGTGACCGCCGAGTACGCAAGGTGCGGCACGATGTCGGTGATCCAGGACGACGCAGACCAGGTGCGGGGATCGGTGATGCCCAGCGCGGTCATCGGTCCGTTCGTCCCGATCATCACCACGGCGGTGGCGACGAGGCCGCCGGCCAGCGGCCCCTGCCGCCAGCCGGCCCGGCGGGCCAGGCCGAGCAGCGCGCCGGTAC